>CAWBFD010000004.1:1527500-2204116 GCA_963788115.1 uncultured Actinomycetes bacterium | reverse complement strand
GTTGGATCCACACCGGCGACATCGCGTCCGCGCTCGACGTCGAACTCCTACCCACCGATCGGCTGCGTTTCATCGCCCGCCTTGCGTGGCGAACGCTCCCCTACGCGTTCGAACGGGCCGATCTGACGATGAGCGGCCCGGTCGCGCTCGACCTGACCGGACCGAATGGCGATCAGTGGCGCTTCGATCCGGACGGACCGGCCGTCACGACGATTCGCGGCGCGGCGGTCGAGTTCTGCGACGTCGCGGCCCGCCGCGTCGCACCCGAGAGCACAGGTCTCGTCGGCGAGGGCCCCGACGCGGACGCGGTGCTCCGCTTGGTGCGCACCTACGCGCTGTAACACCTCAGCCCGCGACCGACGGCCACCGTTGCGACGGCTGGAGGAACTCGACGAGGTTCACCCACGACTCCGCGGTGTCGGCCGTCTCGGCGTGGGTCTCCCGGAACAGGGCGAGATAGCCACCGATCTCCGCGAGGTCGAACCAGAGGCGATACAGGTCGAGCGCACGGTCGTCGATCTCGACGCCAGTCGTGGCCGTGTAGGCCGGGAGCACCGAGTCGTCCTCGTCGGCGAGCATCCAGAGGTCGCGCTCGGGCGGCGCAACGAGCGCGGTGTCCCAGTCGACGAGCCGGGCGCCGTTCGGAGTCAGCATCACGTTGCTGGCATGCGGCTCGCCGTGCGTGATCACACCCCGCGCCAACGTCGGAGCTACGGCTTCCACCAAATGGTCGTAGTGATCAACCAGCCGGCGAACACCGGCGGCGTGCGCGGCGAGCAATTCCCTGGCCGGCTCGGCGTACGGTCCGGTTCTCCACGGCCGCTCGAGCTCGGCCAACGCGCGACCCAACGCGTCTCGGCAAGGAACGACGAAATCGTCCGTCCGTGCGTGCGAAGCCGCGACCGCAGTGGCACCGTGCAGCTCGACCAACAACGTCAGGACCGCGCGCGGACCCTCGGCCGCGTCGTATCGGCCGCCTTCGCCCGCGGATTTTCCCGCGAGAAACGGATGCACGACGAGCGAAAACCGGTCGGTGAGCCGCTGCAGGGTCGTACCGTCGGGCGCCGCGATCGGACCGACGACGAACTCCAACTGCGCGTCATTCTCCAGCACGTGTGCCGTTCTGAACGCCGCGCCGAGTCGCAGGAACACGTCGTCGGTCGTGTCGTCGGCGTCGCGGCGCTTCGCATGCAAGTCGTCGACTGTGACGAACAACATCTCGCCGCCGCGTCCCGTTGCCAGCCAGTGGTGGCTGCCGAAGCCGACGGCGGAATGCGCGAGCGACTCGATGTCGAACCCGTGCGCGACGTGAAGGCATCTGACGATGGTCGAGTCGTCGAGATCGTCGGGCGCGCGTCTTCACGAGTGACTTACTCCCAGATCCGATCGGGCTGCTGCTTCGATCGACAACGGCATGTCGAGATCGAGCGGTGGCGTTTGCGGCAGACGCAACACCATGACACCCCGTTGCTCCGGCGTCGGGATCAATCCGTGCTCTCCGCGCCCGGCGAGTGGGCCGCGCCAGAACTCCCATCCCATCCGTTCGTAGAAGCCCACGAGGTCGGTCTGCAGGCAGCCGATCTCATAGTCGCCGATCTCGGCCCCGAGCCGGCGCATCGTCGCACTCGAGAACCCTTGGCCCTGCGCGGCCGGGAGTGTCGAGACGGCATCGACGAACGCCGTCTTCATCTCGGGCTGGCCTTCGGGCTGTAGCCACCGCGTCGTCACTACCGCATGGCTGACGAGTTCGTCACCGCGATATGCCAAGAAGTGACGACCGCCTGATCGGATGAAGTGGGTGAACATCCGGCCGAACTCCTCGTTCTCGTGCGCGGCGATGCACACCGCGACGATGGCCGCTCGCTCGGACTCGTTCAGGTACTCGGTTGCCACGACTCTGACCGTCAGCGCTTCCGGCATGCCGCGATTCTGCACCACGAACGACTGAGCGGAACCTCGACGGCGACGGGCTCGACGTGTTCTCCGTCTCGAGCTGAATTACTTGCGCGTCTCGATCGAGGCGCTGCAGGAGCCGATGCGCGGCGAGCTCGACCTTCTTGTGGTCCCATTCGGCCGCGCGGTACACGCACGCGATCAGGCCCATGCGGTGCACGCGGCGAAAATCTCCGAACGCGAACGCGTACCGCGCCTTCGTCTCGTCCTTGGCGCCGTCGGTGAGCGCGAGATGCCAGCTCGCGTATTCCTTCCACGAGTGCGACTCCAGGTACTCGTTCTGTGCCGCCGCCGACGGTTGCACCTGGTTCCACTCGCTGCGCAGGACGTATCGCCGCGCGTCGATGAGCTGCTTCGCGTGCCTGACACCGGCCGGATTGACGGAGTACGACGCCATCGTCCTCGCGTACCCATCCCTGCACCCCCGCGAACCGTGGGGGTGCAGGGATAACCTCGGGCCCGAACTCACGAAGGGACGGGCGCGCGTCGTGGCAAAGCCCACAATTCTTACGGTCGACGACGACCCTGCCGTCTCGCAGGCGATCACGCGTGACTTGCGGCGCCAGTACGGCGCCGAGTTCCAAATCGTTCGCTCGACGTCGGGTGCCGAAGCGCTCACGGTGTTGGCCGAGTACGTCTTGCGTGACCGCGAGGTCGCGCTCATCCTCTCCGATCAGCGCATGCCCGAAATGACTGGCGTCGCATTTCTCGAGCAGGCGCGCGTGCACGCGCCCGACGCCAAGCTCGTGCTGCTCACCGCGTACGCCGACACCGACGTCGCGATCAAGGCGATCAACGAGATCGGGCTCGACTATTACTTCTTGAAGCCGTGGGATCCGCCTGAGGAGCGCCTTTACCCGGTCGTCGACGACCTGTTGCACGACTGGCGGGAAGCCCACCCCGCCGCCCACACCGTCGTGCGGGTCGTCGGCCACCGCTGGTCGGACCGTAGCCACGAGATCAAGACATTCCTCGCGCGCAACCACGTGCCGTACCAATGGCTCGATCTCGAACGCGACGATGAAGCTCTGCGGTTGCACGACGCGGCCGAAGCGAACTCTGCAGACCTCCCACTCGTGCTCATCCCCGACGAGCAGCCGTTGCGTGCGCCGTCGACGCTCGACCTCGCCGATACGCTCGGCCTGCGGACGCGCGCCGAGCAACCGTTGTACGACCTCTGCATCGTCGGCGGCGGGCCCGCCGGTCTTGCGGCGGCGGTGTACGGCGCGTCGGAAGGTCTGCGGACCGTCGTCATCGAGCGCGAAGCGCCCGGCGGCCAAGCCGGCCAGAGCGCCTCGATCGAGAACTACCTCGGGTTCCCGAAGGGCCTCTCCGGCGCCGACCTCACGCATCGGGCCGTGGCGCAAGCCCGGCGCTTCGGCGCGGAGATGGTACTGGCGCGCGACGTCGTGCGCTTCGAGTCGCGCGGGCCGATCCATGCTGTGCACCTCGCGGGCGACGTCGAGATCGAGACCCGCACCGTACTCGCCGCGACCGGCGTGTCGTACCGGCTGCTCGACGCCCCGGGGATCGAAGAGCACACCGGGCGCGGCGTTTACTACGGCGCCGGCGCGAGTGAGGCGCGCCTCTGTAAGGACGAAGAAGTGTACGTCGTCGGCGCGGCCAACTCGGCCGGCCAAGCGGCGCTCAACCTCGCGTCGTTCGCCCGGCGCGTCACGCTGCTGGTCCGTTCCGAGTCGCTGGAACAAGCGATGTCGAAGTATCTCGTCGAGCGCATCTCCGGCGCGGCGAACATCGACGTCCGGCTGAACACCGAAGTGGTCGCCGGACGCGGCGACGGCCACCTGGAGCAGATCACCGTTGTCGACCGCGGCGCGGATATGAAGGAAGACCTCGCGACGAACTCGCTGTTCGTGTACATCGGCGCTTCGCCGCGCACCGATTGGCTCGGCGACGGCGTCGCGCGCGACAGCAAGGGCTTCGTGATCACTGGCACCGACCTTCTGATGCGTAACGAGCATCCGCGCTGGCCGCTGCAACGCATTCCGTTCGTCCTCGAAACCAGCGTGCCCGGCGTGTTCGCGGCGGGCGATGTGCGCCTCGACTCCATGAAACGGGTCGCGAGCGCCGTCGGGGAGGGCGCGATGTCGGTCTATCTCGTCCACCGCTACCTCGCGACGCATCTGATGGACATCGCAGATCTGCGAGGGTTGTTCCTGTTCGACGGCGTGAGCGACGAGCAGCTGGGCGAGTTGCTCGCGGCCGGCGAAGCGGTTCCCTTCGAGAAAGGCCAGGTGCTCTTCCGCGAGGGCGACAGCGCCGACGACTGGTGGGTGTTGATCGACGGGCGCGTCGACCTCGTCCGCCGCGCGGGGCGCGAGGAAGCGGTCGTGATGATGACGATGGAGCGTCCCGGGCTGTGGGCCGGCGGGTTCCGAGCTTGGAACGACGAAAGTAGTTATCTCGCCACCGGCCAAGGTGCGAGTGCTGGCACGATGTTTCGCGTCCCGTCGGAAGCGTTGGGAAGGTTCACGCGGGCGTGGTTCCCCTTCGGCGTGCACTTGATCGAAGGGTTCTTCCAGACGGTCCGCAACATGGACTCGCTCTCGCGGCAACGCGAGCACCTCATCGCGCTCGGCCAAATCGCCGCGGGTTTGGCGCACGAGCTCAACAATCCCGCCGCCGCGGCCGCCGCGCGCGGTTTCCGGCGCTGCGCGATGCAACCGACACGCTGCGGGCTGCGCTCCGCCAGCTTGCCGAACGGTCGCTCACGGCCGAGCAGTTCGTCGCCGTCGACGACCTCCGCCGCGAGATCGAGTCGTTGCTCGTCCGAACCTCGATCCGCTCGCGATCGCAGACCGTGAAGAGACGTTGATCGGCTGGCTCGAAGCCCACGACGTCGTCAATGCGTGGCGCATCGGTCCGGCGCTCGCCGCGGCCGGGGTCGAGGTCGACTGGTGCGAACGCGCCGCCGACGTGCTCGACGGCGCCACGCTCGAGCCCGGCCTCGAATGGGTCGCGGGAACCCTCACCACCGGCGCGCTGGTCGGCGAAGTCAAGGAAGCGACGGGCCGCATCTCGGCGCTCGTGGACGTCGCGAAGTCGTACTCGCAGCTCGACCGTGCGTCGCAACAGGTGATCGACGTCACCGAAGGGATCGAGAGCACGCTCGTCATGCTCCGCCACAAGCTGCAGAACGGCATCACCATCGAACGCGACTACCGCGCCGACGTCCCGACGATCGGAGCGAACCCCGCCGAGCTCAATCAGGTGTGGACGAACTTGATCGACAATGCCGTCGACGCGATGGATGGGAACGGAACGCTGCGCATCGCGACGAGCGTCGACGGCGACGACCTCGTCGTCGAGATCGGCGATACGGGGCCGGGCATGCCGCCCGACGTCCAGGCGCGCGCCTTCGAGCCCTTCTTCACGACGAAGGAAGTCGGCAAGGGCTCCGGTCTGGGTCTCGACATCTCCCGCCGCATCATCGTCACCGGGCATCACGGGCAAATCGCGATCGAGTCGTCCGCGAGCAGGGACCGTCATGTGCGTGCGCCTGCCCCGCAACGTCTGACGCGAGCGCCGAGGTCAGCGTTCGCGGGTTCCGGGCGTTGCATGATCGAGCGGTGAGCGAAGCCGGCGAGAAACCGAAAGCGGGACAGCCTCGCACCGCCCAGCGACACGTCGCGGTAGCCACGGCGACGGCTACTCGAGCACTGCCGACATGACGCCGAAGGTCGTGCCCTGGTCGTCGGTGCACACCGCGGTAGAAGTACGGGCCCATGTCTTGTGCGGGCTCACCGGCGGTGCCACCGAGTTCCTCGATACGCGCGAGGACCGGCGCGAGCGCGTCGACACTGAAGTACAGCGTTGCGGACGGTTCGATCGCGGTTCCGAACGCGGCGGCCTCGTCGAAGACGCCGACGCGTTCGACCGTGTCGAAGTAGAAACTGCCGGGATGCGCGCGCGTGAAGTCCCAGCCGAGCACCGCGCCGTAGAACGACTCCGCCGTCGCGGCATCGGCCCGGACGAACACCAAGCCGACCTCACCCGTCGCCCGGCGGGTCGGCGCCGCGTGTTCGTGGCGGCGACCCGGACGGTACGCCAGCCACGGCAAGCCCTGGTCGTCGACACCGCGGGCCCAACCGCCGCCGTCGGGCGCGGGTTCGGCTTCGGTGACGCGCCCGCCGGCCGCGTCGACCGCGGCGATGGCCGCGGGAACATCCGCGACCGCGTAGTTCGGCACCATCGGCGGCGCGTCCGGATCGTCGAGCAGCCGGATCGTCATCGCGGTGTTGATCGTGTAGTGACTGACGTGCTCGTCGAACAGCACCCGCTCGGCCTGCCAGTCGAACAGAGAACCGAAGAACGCGATCGCGCGATCGGCATCGTCGACGCGGAGATGCACCATCGCGAGATCACCGTGAACCGGTCGAGTCGTGATCGTGTCCGTCATGTTCAGCTCCTCCTGAAGGCGACGCCGTAGGGACGCGGCGAATTCGGGACGGGGTGCCAGCGGCACCACCGGGCGGCGGAGGTCGTCGAAGGGATCGCGAACGTCAGACATCGTCGTCTCCCTTCTCGTAGGCCTTTCGGAAGGCCGCGCGGGCGCGTACGAGGAGTGCTTCGGTCGCGTGCACCGTGCGGCCCAGCAGGTCGGCGACTTCCGCAACCGGCAGGCCGTCGACATAGCGCAAGGTCAGCGCGGCGCGGTGATGCCCACCGAGATGCTCGAGCACGGCCGCGGTACGCAGCCGGTCGGCATGGAACTCGAAGCCGTCGTCGAACTTGTCGGTCTCGGCCGCGACCTCGGTGAGGAGTCGTTCGTCACGGCTCCGGCGCCGCCAGTGGTCGACGAGTTTGTGCCGGGCGACACCGATGAGCCACGGCACCGACACGTCGCTGGGCCGCGGCGCGGCAACCGCGGCCAAGAACGTCTCGGAGGTCAGGTCCTCGGCGGTGGCGACATCGCCGCAGCGGTCGAGGAGGTAGCCATAGACCTGCGGGAGCGCGCGGTCGTAAATCGTGAGCAGCCCCTGCGAGGCCTCGGCCTGTGCCACATCCCTCTCGTCGTTCGGGCCGCCCGAGTTCCGACGGGCGGAAACAACTTTTCCGCTCAGAGGGCGGCGCAGGGCTCGCAGGATTAATTCTCCGTCTCGGCTTTCGACCGCGAGCTGTTCGAGGGTTTGTTCCATCCCGGCGCGGTTGTGCGTCGCCCGGTCGGCGACACCCGAGATCACGCGGCCGAGCATCTTGACGACCGCCGCCGCGGTGATCGGTCCACGTCTCGGTGACGCGGCATCCGCCCGAGGCCGGTTCGAACTCGTAACGCCATTCCGCGATGTTCATGCCGCCGGCTTTGATCATGAACGCGAATTCCTTGCCGGGCACGCAGTCGGTCACGGTCGCGACCGTCTTCCACGTCTTCTTGCCTCGGGAGTTCGTTCCGCGGAATTTCGCGCCCGCTTGTGGCCCCGTCGCGCCGTCCAGCCACTCTCCGCCGACGTTCTCCGGCGACCACTCACCCATTCGGGTGACGTCGCCCACCATTGCCCAGAGCGTTTCCGGCGCCGCGGCGATGTCGCGACTCACGGTTACTTGATCGGACACGCGAGCACCCCCTACTTCGGTGCGAAGCGTTGCCCCGCGTCGAGCCGGATGCAAGAGCCGTTCAGCATTGGCGTTTCGACGATTGCCACCACCAGCCGTCCGTACTCCTCGGGCCGGCCCATGCGCTTCGGGAACGCGGCGTCCTTGGTGAGGACTTCGGCGAACTCGTCGGGGATCCCGTGCGTGAGCCCTGTGTCGAACAGGCTCGGAGCAATCGTGAGGACGCGGATTCCGAGGCTGCCGAGGTCACGTGCCATCGTGAGCGTCATCCCCGCGATGCCGGCCTTGGCCGCGGTGTACGCGACCTGGCCGATCTGTCCCTCGAACGCGGCGATCGACGCGGTGTCGATGATGACGCCGCGCTCGCCGTCGTCGGGCTCGTTGCCCGACATGTGGTGCGCTTGCAGACGATTGAGATTGAACGTCGCGATCAGGTTGAGATCGATGACTCTGCTGGAAGTCGGCCAGCGGGTGTGGACCGTCCTTGCTGAGAGTGCGCTTGGCGATGCCGCCGCCCGCGGTGTTGACCGCGATATGCAGCCCGCCGAGCTGTTCGACCGCTTCGGCGAGCACGCGTTCGACGCCTTCGTGGTCGGTGACGTCGACCGGGTGGAATGTTCCGCCCAACGCTTTGGCGACCTCGGCGCCGGGCGACGTCGGCAGGTCGACGATCGCGACCGCCGCACCGCGATCGCGCAACATCTCCGCCGACGCACGCGCCATTCCCGACGCGCCCCCGACGACGACTGCCTTCTTGCCATCGATCTGCACTGACTCGCTCCTCCGCCGGCCGACGCCCCTCGTCGGGCGCCGCAGTCTGCCAGGGGTATCTGGCCGCGGGCGCTTCCGAGCGCTAACTTGACCGCCTGGTCAAGACAATCCTGGGGGACCACGAGCGATGACCGCCATCGACATCGACGCGCTCAAGCAGAAGTACGCCGAGGAGCGAGCCAAGCGGCTGCGACCGGACGGCAACGACCAGTACATCGAGCTGAAGGACCAGTTCGGGCACTACCTCGTCGACCCCTACATCCCTGTCGTCGAGCGTGCACCCCTGCGCGATCACGTCACCGTCACGTTCGTCGGCGGCGGCTTCGCGGGCCTCGTCACCGGCGCGCGTCTGAAGGAAGCCGGCATCGACGACGTCCGAATCATCGACAAGGCCGGCGACTTCGGCGGCACGTGGTACTGGAACCGCTACCCCGGCGCGCAGTGCGACACCGCGTCGTTCGTCTACATGCCGCTGCTCGAAGAGACCGGGCACATGCCGACGGAGAAGTACGCGCACGCGTCCGAGATCCTCGAGCACTGCGAGCGCATCGGGAAACAGTACGACCTCTACGACAACGCGCTCTTCCACACCCAGGTGACGGATCTCGAGTGGGACGACGCGAACTCGCGCTGGATCGTGCGTACGAATCGCGGCGACGAGTTCACGACGCAATTCATCGCGATGGGTACCGGTCCGCTGCACGTGCCGAAGCTGCCGGGCGTCCCCGGAATCGAGTCGTTCGCCGGTCACTCGTTCCACACCAGTCGGTGGGACTACGAGTACACCGGCGGTGACCCGGACGGTGCACCGATGGACGATCTCGCCGACAAGCGCGTCGCGATCATCGGCACCGGCGCGACATCCGTGCAGTGCATTCCGCATCTCGCCCGCGCGTGCCGCGAGCTCTACGTATTCCAGCGCACGCCCTCGTCGGTCGACGTGCGCGACAACCGGCCGACCGATCCGGAATGGTTCGCCGAGATCGCGACGCCGGGCTGGCAGCAACGGTGGCTGGAGAACTTCACGGCCAACCAGACCGGCGGCCTCGCCGACGAAGACCTCGTGATGGACGGCTGGACCGAGCTCGCGCGGCGCGTCCGCGGCCGGATCATGACGTTGCCGCCCGACCAGATGACCCCCCAGAACATGATGGCTGCGTTCGAGGACTACGACTTCGAGAAGATGTCCGAGATCCGGGCGCGGGTCGATGCCATCGTCGAAGACAAAGCGACCGCACAGAATCTCAAGGCCTGGTACCGCCAACTCTGCAAGCGGCCGTGCTTCCACGACGAGTACTTGCAGGCGTACAACGAGCCGGGCACGTACTTGATCGACACCGACGGCAAGGGCGTCGAGCGGATCACCGAGAACGCGGTCGTCGTCGGGGGCGTCGAGTACGAGGTCGACTGCATCATCTACGCATCGGGTTTCGAGGTCGGCACGCCGTACACCCGGCGCGCGGGCTACGACATGACCGGCCGCGACGGCCTCAAGCTCTCCGAGTACTGGGCGGGCGGGATGCGCACGAAGCACGGCATTCACGTGCACGGCTTCCCGAACGTGTTCCTCGTGCAGCTCCCCCAGGGCGCGAACCTCATCTCGAACGTTCCCGCACAACTTCACCGAAGCCGGAAAGACGATCGCGATGACGATCAAGCACGCGCTCGACAACGGCTACGACGTCATCGAAGTGACCAAGGAGTCGGAGGACGCATGGGTCGACCTCCTGCTCTCGGGTCCGGGCGCGATGCTCGGCTCCCCCGATTGCACGCCCGGCTACTACAACAACGAAGGCAAGGAAACCGGCCCGGGACGCGAGTTCTTCGTCGGCTATCCGTACGGCGCGTCGGCGTACTTCGCGTACATCGACCAATGGCGCAACACGGGTGAGTTCGACGGACTCGAGTTCCGCTGACGTGCGCATCCTGCTGGTCTCGGATCTGCACTACACGCTGAAGCAGCTCGACTGGGTGCTCACCGTTGCGTCTGATTACGACGTCGTCGTCGTCGCCGGCGACCACCTCGACATCGCGTCCGCCGTCGAACCGGACGCGCAGATCGCGGTCGTGCTCGAATATCTCACGCGTCTGGCCGCGCAGACGACCGTCGTCGCGTGCTCGGGGAATCACGACCTCAACGCCCGCAACGAACTGGGCGAGCGCGCGGCAAGGTGGCTCGGACCGGCACGAACGGCGGGCGTCTTCGTCGACGGCTCGTCGTTCGCCACTGACGACGTCTTCGTCACGGTATGCCCGTGGTGGGACGGACCGCGGACCCGCGACGAGGTAGATCAGCAACTCACCGACGACGCGCGGCGCGTCGGCGACCGGCGCTGGATCTGGGTGTACCACGCGCCGCCCGACGCGTCGCTGACGAGTTGGACCGGCAAGAGGCACTACGGCGACGAGTTCCTCGGCGCGTGGATCCGGCGCTACCGACCGATGGCGGTGCTGTGCGGACACGTCCACCAGTCACCGTTCGCGTCGGCCGGCAGCTGGTCCGATCAGCTCGGCCCGACCGTCGTCTTCAACGCGGGCCGGCAGCGCGGGCCTGTGCCCACTCACATCGAACTCGACACTGACACCGGACGCGCGACGTGGCGGTCGCTCGCCGGGACCGAGGAGCGTTCCTTCGCGAACGCTTAGTCCTCCGGCTCCGGATCTCGCTCGGAGCCGAGTTCGCTGCGCGGTCCCGCCGTCCGCAGCAGTTGCTCGAGTACGACGTCGACCATGCCGAGCCCGCCTTCGTGGTCGGCGTACTGCTGCTTCAGGTCGGCGAGATACGTCGTCATCGCGTGGAGTCGTGCCGCGAGGAGGCGCGCCAGCGCAATCGCCAGCTGCGGATCGGTGGCGAGGCGCGCGGGTGCGTCGTCAACGACGGCAACAATGACCTTCGGTGTCGGCCACCACATCGGCGGTCGCCGGCACGTCGAGCAACAGGGACATCTCGCCCACGCACGACCCAGGCTCCGACACGGTCGTGATCGGTACGCCTGACTTCTCGACGCGGAGTGCGCCTTCGACGAGGACGTAGAGCGCGGGGACGGAGACTCCCGTCGGTGAGGAGCACCTCGCCCGCGTCGACGGTGCGGCGCGGGTAGTTGTCGGCGAGGGTGAGCAACTCGTCCATCGTTGCGTTCTCAGCCTTCGAGTTCGGGCGGGAATCCGCCCGTCGCGATCGGGCCCCAGCGCTCGATGCGCATACGGATCAGACACTTGCCTTGGCGCTGCATGGCGGCGCGGTACTCGTCCCAGTCGGGGTGTTCACCGGAGATGCCGCGGTAGTAGTCGACGAGCGGCTCGAGCGCGTCGGGGAGGTCGAGCACTTCAGCGGTTCCATCGAGTTGCACCCATGGGCCATTCCACTCGTCCGACAGGACACACACCGAGGCCGCGTTGTTCCGTCGCAGATTCCGAACCTTTGCCCGGCTGGGATAGGTCGCCACGACGAGGTGGCCGTCGTCGTCGATCCCGGCCGTCACCGGTGAAGTTTGGAGCGTGCCGTCGGCGCGCGTCGTGGTGAAGATGACGTGGTGGCGCGGGCGCACGAAGTCGAGCAGTTCCTCTCGGTCGACCGTTCGGTTCGTCGCGATCTGGCGCGCCATGGGCGCAATGTCTCGCGGTCGGCGTCGTGCTGGCAAGCTGGCGGCATGGACTACGCGATCGATCCCGAACTCCTCCCGATGCTCGAGGTTCTCCCGCTGCGCGATTTCTCCAACGTGCAGGAGTCGCGTGCGGCAACCGCGGCGCTCATCGGTCCGATGAACGAGGGTGTCGACACGACGGGCGTGAAGATCATCGACCACGAGATCCCCGGCCCCGACGGTGCACCGCCCGTTCGGGTGCGCGTCTACGCACCGGAGGAGCCGGCCCCGGCCGGTGGCCGCCCGGCGCTGCTCGACATCCACGGCGGCGGATTCGCAAGCGGCAGCATCGAGATGGAGCACGCGTTCGGCGTGCGCGTGGCGAGGGATCTCGGCGTGATCGTCGCCGCGGTCGAATACCGGCTCGCGCCCGAGAACCCGTTCCCCGCCGGACTCGACGACTGCTACGCGGCCCTCTGCTGGTTGCACGACGAGGCGGCAGTGCTCGGTATCGACACCGCGCGCGTCGGCGTCGGTGGCCAGAGCGCCGGCGGAGGGTTGACGGCCGCGACCGTCTTGCTGGCGCGGGATCGCGGTGGTCCGCCGGTGTGCTTCCAGTTCCTCGGTATCCCCGAGCTCGACCACCGGCTCGAGACGGCGAGCATGCGCGCATTCGTGGACACCCCGATCTGGAACCGAACGAACGCGATCAGGAGTTGGGGTTTCTATCTCGGTGACGATCCGGGTGAGGTTTCGCCGTACGCGTCGCCCGCGATCGCGACTGATCTGCGCGGCCTTCCGCCCGCATACATCACGACGATGGAGTTCGATCCGTTGCGCGACGAGGGCATCATGTACGCGCTGCGGCTGATGGAAGCCGGCGTCTCCGTCGAGCTGCATTCGTACCCGGGGACGTTCCACGGCTCGGCGCTCATGACAAGCGCGGCGGTGTCGCGGCGCGGGACGGCGGAGATGATGATCGCGTTGCGGCGCGGGCTCAAGGTCGACGAAAAACCCTTGTAAAATAGGGTCGATTGCCGTATGATACGAACATATGTTCGGGGTGATCGACGAGCTCGAAGAACTCACCGCCAAGGTCGTCGCGTCCGAACAAACCGTCGATGTCGCGCAGCTGCGACGTGTCATCGACCGCCTCGAATACGTGTGGCTGCGATCGGTCCGCGACGCCGAACGCAACGCGGAATGGTCAGCCGACTTCGCGTCCACCTGCGCATGGCTGCGCGAGCAGTGCAACGTCTCACCCGGATACGCGCGCGCTTCCGTGAACCTCGCGCGGCGGTTGGAAGCGCTGCCCGCGACCGCGGAAGCCTTCGCAGCCGGCGAGATCTCCCGCCCACATGCGGAAGTGATCGGCCGGGCCGCGACCCCGGCGCGGATCGACGCGGTCGCCGAGGTCGAAGCGCCACTGGTCGAGATCGCCCGTAAGGTCGCACCGCCCCAGCTGCGGCAGGTCGTTGAGCGGGTCACCGACGCCCTCGACGGTGGCGGTGGCGCGCCGCGCGCCAATGAACAGTTCGACCGCCGCTCCCTGCACCTGTCGCGGACGTTCGACGGGATGGTCGCCATCGACGGCCTCCTCGACCCCGAACAAGGCGAACGGGTCCTCGCCGCGGTAGGCGCGGTTGTGGAGAAGAACCGGGCGCCGGCTGACCAGCGCTCCAAGCGGCAGCAGCGCGCCGACGCGTTCGTGGACCTCGTCGAGGTTGGTGCCGCCCACCACGCCACGGGGCCCGAGAGTCGGAACCCGCCGCACGTGACGATCGTGGTCGACCTCGAAGCGCTCGAAGACCGCGGCGCGACCGATCTCGTCCGCGAGATTCGTTGCGAAACCGCGCACGGCGCCACGTTGAGCCGGGCCACCCTCGAACGACTCACCTGCGACGCCGGCATCGCCCGCATCATCACCCAAGGTCGGTCGGAACCGCTCGATGTCGGCCGCTCCACTCGCACCATCTCCCCCGCGTTGCGTCGCGCACTCATTCGCGCGCGATCGCGGCTGCGTCGTCCCCGGCTGCGATCGACCACCCGGCTGGTGCGAGGTCCATCACAAGGTTCCATGGTCACAGGGCGGTTCGACCAACCTCGAGAACTGCGAACTCCGATGCTGGCGACACCACCGCGACGCCCACGAAGGCGGCGAAACCCCACTCGACAAACGCAACGCCTACCAGGCTTAGCGCGCACGTACGAGCACGCCTCGTTTCGTGAGCCACAGGGGCAGGTCGATCGTTTCGGCGCGGTCCGCGGGAATGTAGTTGTGGCGGCAATAGGCGCGGACCTCGTCGCGCGTTTCGAGTGGGAAGAACGTGCCGTCCCAATGTTCCGCTTCGATGTCGGAGAACACCGCGCTCACAATCTCCTCGGCATCCTCCGCGTCGAACGTCGACGGTGGGTAGCCCTCCGGCATGATCTCGGGGTCGTTGTCGCGGCCGGAAGTACAGGCGTAGTAGCGACCGCCCGGTCGCAGAACGCGCGCAGCCTCTCGCACAGCGACGACGGGAACGTCGAGGTGGTACAGGCACCAGAGGTGCACGACTTCGGCGAACGCGCCGTTACGGAACGGGAGGGCCCGCATGTCGGCGCGAACGACGGGACGAAAGAGATTCTCGGCGAGTTGCGCGGCTGAGGAATCGACCCCGACCCAGAGCGACCTCTGGGGGCAGGAGTGAGGCGAGGCGACCCTCACCACACCCGACATCCAGTACGGGCCCGCGCAGTTCCGGCGCCACCATCTGATGAACATCCTGCGGTGCTTGCCACGAGCCCCAACGGCCCGGGTCGGAGTCGTAGTCGGGCGGTAACGAGGCCATGACCGATGATCGTCGCGCCATCGACAACGAGAGGGAGGTTGCGCCAAGATCGTGCGCGCAACGAGGAGGTTCGGATGCCGTCATCGGGTGCAGCGATCAGCGGGCCTGTCGAAGGCGGTGCCCGCGGTTACGCATTCTCGACGCCCGGCGACGATGTCGCGGGCGCCGACTTCGTCGTTGAAGAGTTCTTCTTCGAGGGCACCGCAACGGCGTACGACACGGAACCGGGAACGGAACAGGGCATCGACGGTCGCTGGTCGATCCACGCGACTCGTACCGCACCGTTCCGGACCCGAATGCTCGTCGTGCGGCCCGTGGCCCCCGAACGATTCAACGGCACGGTCGTCGTCGACTGGAACAACGTCACCTCCGGCTTCGAGATCGCGACGATCTCCGCCGACCTCCTCGCCGAAGGGTGCGCCTGGGTCGGGGTCTCGGCGCAGCGCGTCGGCCTCGTCGGGCTCCCCGGAACCGAGAAGTTCGCACTGAAGCAATGGGATCCCGAGCGGTACGGCACGCTCGAACATCCCGGCGACGACTTCTCGTTCGACATCTACACCCAGGCGGCACGCCTCGTCGGCCCCGACCGCGAGCACGGCCCGCTCGATCCGCTGGGCGGTCTGCCCGTGGTGCGTTTGCTCGCGCGGCGGCTCCCAATCGGCGATGCGGCTGCGCACATATATCAACTCGGTGCAACCGGTGGAACGGGTCTTCGACGGCTTCTTCAACCTCGTCGACTTCGGCTACGCCCATCCCCTCGACACCACGAACACGGCGCCGCGCGAGGGTGGCGTCGCGGGCATCCCCATGACGTTCTCGGCCCGCATCCGTGACGATCTCGATGTCCCCGTGTTCGTGTTCAACACCGAGACCGAAGCGCCCTCGCACTTCCTGGTCCGCCAGCCCGATACCGATCGCTACCGGTTGTGGGAGATCGCCGGCACCGCGCACACCGGTGGAATCGAAACCATGGTGAATCTGATGACGCAGTTGGCGCGCGACGGCGTCGGGTTCGAGACCGGCGGCCCTTCTGGCGCCGGGCTATCGCTCGACTCGCTCCAGAATCCGAACGTGCTGAGCTACGCGCCCGCGCACAAGGCCGCAACCGCGCACATGCAACGTTGGCTGACCGACGGGCAGCCGCCACCGGCCCAACCGTGGCTCGAGATGGACGCCGGAACACCGCCGACGATCCGCCGCGATGCCCTCGGGAACGCGCGCGGCGGCATTCGCCTCCCTGACCTCGCAGTGCCCGTCGCCGCCCACAGCGGCGTCCGTGTAGGCGACGTCCTCGCCGGATTGCTCGGCACGAGCACGCCGTTCTCGGCCGACGAGTTGGCGAACCTGTACGCGTCGCGCGACGTCTATCTGAAGGCGTACGCCGAGGCCGTCGACACCGCGGTGGCGGCCGGTGTGGTGGTCGCCGGCGACGCCGACGCGATGAAAGCGCGCGCCGAAGCGACCGCGCCGGCGTTGCCCGCGTAGCTTCGATGGCGACCAAACCCGACGAGACACGCGAGGGCGTTCCGCTCACCAACCTCGATCAGCCGCTCTTCGACGGCGCGGATGCGACGAAGCGGGACCTGATCGAGTATCTCGACGGAGTGCGGGATCGCATCATCCCGGTGCTCGAGGACCGGCCGCTCTCGGTGATCCGCGTCCACCGCGGGCAAGAGGCGTTCATGCAGAAGAACGTCCCCAAGTACACGCCGGAGTGGGTGCGCACGGTCGACCTCTGGGCGGACGCGTCGAAGCGTGAGGTGTCGTACGCGCTGTGCAACGATCGGCGCACGCTGTTGTGGTTCGCCAACCAGCGCGCGGTCGAGTACCACCCCGCGCTCGTGCGCGTTGACGAACCCGAACACATCACGCACCTCGTCCTCGATCTCGATCCACCCGAAGGTGATTCGTTCGCGATGGCAGTGCGCGTCGCACACCTCGTGCGGCAAGCCCTGGCCGACGCCGGCCTCACAGGCGCGGTCAAGACGAGTGGCGCCAAGGGCGTGCACGTCTTCGTCCCTATCGATGGATCAGCGGACTTCGCGGACTCGGCCGCGGCGACGCGTGCGATCGCGATGCGCGCCGAACAACTCGACCCCGACATCGCCACAACCGCATTCATGAAGGAAGACCGCGGCAACAAGGTCTTCGTCGATTCGACACGTGTCGGCGGCGCAACCGTGATCTCGGCCTACAGCCCACGCGTGCGGCCCGGGGTTCCCGTGTCGTTCCCCGTCGGGTGGGACGATCTCGATTCCGTCGCACCGAGCGACTTCAACGTGCACAACGCCCTCGAACAGCTCGGAGCCGACGACCCGTGGGCGGCGCAGATGCCGAGCCCGCAGCAACTGCCCGCCGACCTCGTGGAAGAAGGCCACACGATCCCAGTCGCCCGCGTCCAGGCGATGCACGAAGGCAAGCGCCGCGCTCGTTCGCGGCGCAAGTCCGAGGAGTAACGCGTCAGCGGTCGGTGTCGACGGCCGAGAGCGGTGCGAAGCGAGCGGGCGCGCCAGGGCCGGGACGGTACGCACAGGTCCGGCCGGTCTGGACAGAGTCGCGAAGCGCGTCCCCGAGCGCGGGATCGACGTTCTGTATGTGCGCCAGCGTCCGCCGCACGGCCTTTTGGACCGCGGTGCGAGCGCGTTCGTCGGACGACGCGAACGCGCGCGCCTTGCCGAACACATTCGTCGTCCGGCTCAGTTCGTCGATCACCGCATCGAGTTCGAGCCGGGCGCGAGCCGCGCGCTCGGTATCCGCGTTCCGCTCGGCTTCGGCGATGTCGTCCTCCAGGTCGGCGACGCGGCGGCGGTACGCGGCGAGGGCGCGATCGTCGAGCACGGGTTGGTCGCGCGGCGCCGCGACACCTGCCAACGCGGTTCCGCTCTCGGCGACGAGCGCGGCCGCGGCGAACTCGACGCCGGGATTGGTGAGGAGCCGGGCCAGGTAATTCATGCCGAGGAGGTCGGGCACGACGATCTTGCGCCCGGCGACGCCGAGCACCCACGACGTTCCGCGACGTTCGATGGTGCCGGTCTCCTCGTCGACCAGCGAGATCACAGGTGCGGCGCTCGGTTCGATGATCTCGCTTCGCAGCTGCCGCCACTGTTCGGCCCGCACCGGGATGTCCATGGCGTCGGCTTCACGGATCGCGCGGTCGAGCAGATCGAGCGCGGCCCGGCGGTCGTCGCGCTGGTTCCGTGCCGCGTACGCGAGCGCGAGGTCGGCCATCGTCATGGCCGCGAGCGGACGGTTGCCGAGCCGTTCGTCGTCGGCGATCGCCGCTTCCAGCCACGCGATTCCCTGGTCGATGTCACCGAGCGTCAACGCGGCGAGGCCGAGCGGCCGGCGCGTCGAACCGAGACAGATGACTGCGAGCGACCCGAGGACGGGGAAGTCGGCGTACGGCTCGAGGAGCTCCGCGGCCTCGCGGGCGACCTCGAGGTCACCGACGCGCCGGGCGGCCTCGACAGCCGAGAACATCGTCGCCAACCACGCGCTGTTCTGCGGGATCGCGTGCAAGCGACCGCGCATGCGGGTCAGCGCCGCCCGCGCCCGATCGAGTTCGCCGCACTCGGCCGCGAGGGCCGCGAAGCTCGCGTTGAACGCGTGGTTCGCGGGCGTGAGCGTCGGGTGTTGCGCGGTTTCGGCCGCGAGTTCGAGCACCTCGGCCGACCGACCGGCAATCCAACGCAGGATCACGATCTGAGATCCGAAGTAGGCGACGGTGTCGGCGTCGCCCACCTGCATCCCGGCTTCGAAGGCCTCGTTCGCGGCGCGCTCGGCATCGGCCAACCGGCCCGCGCGCTGCAACAGCATCACGTCCATGACGCCGGCGATGTAGGCGGCATGATGCCCCGAGAGCGTTTCGGCCCGTTCGTGCAGGACGCCGAGCGTTCGCTCCGCCTGCGGGTTGCCGTCGAGGAATTGGTCGGCTGTGAGCCAGAGCAACGCCATGAGCGACAGTGAATTGTCGTTCGCGGCCGCGGCCGCAGCGACCATCTCGTGCGCGACTCGCGGCCGGAGCGCCCGGTGTTCGGGCCCGAGCAGGGTGTGGTGATACAGCGACAGCGCTTCGGCCAGCACGGCGGCGTCGCAGAGCGCACGCGCGGCCTCGACCTCGGCTTCGATCGATTCGAGATCACCAGTGGCGTACGACTGTTCGGCCGCGAGCCGCACGCGCAACCGGAGCCGTAGAGCGGCTTCGTCGTCCGGCAGTGCGTCGCGGGCCCGGGCCTGTAAGGCGAGGATGCGTTCGCGATCGACTGGTGAACGCTGCTCGGCCAGCCATACACCACCGAGCCCGAGGGCGGCGATGGCGAGGCTCGTCGCGTCTTGGTCGTCGTCGGCGGCCAGCGCGGCGCGTTCGAACAACTCGCGCGCGGAGGCAAGACGTCCGCAGCGCAACACCGCCTGCGCGTGTGCCGCAAGCAACGCAGCCGACGGACGCCCGAGGCCGGCGGCCTCGTGCGTTTCGCACGCCGCCGCGAGCAACTCGGCGGCGCGCTCGGCCTCGTTGGACGCGACGAGGGCGGCAGCCGCGTCCTGCGCGATGCTGATCGCGAGGTAGCCGTCGCCGGCCGAGAGCCGCGCGGCGGCGAGCGCGTGCCGGGCGCGGCGGTACTGCCGTTCGGTCGAGGGCGCACCGCGTTCGAGCAACACGGCCGCGCGCAGGTTGATGTCGACGATGCCGTCGTGGCCGACTGTGTGCTCGAGTGCCGTCCGGACCTGCTCGTGCGTGAACGTCATGCCGTCGGGAAGCTGCACCGTTACGAGGCCGAGCTGTTCCAGCTCGGTCGCGAGCGCGAGCGGGTTGATGCCCTTGTCGACCGTGATCGCGCCGACGTCGCTCAGGCGCGGCGAGAAGTCCAAGACCGCGGCACATGCAGCCGCGAAGAGCATCTCGGGTGAGAGCTGCGCGAGGCGACGGTCGACGACCGAACGCACGACGCCGTCGGCCCCCTTCGCGCTATCGGCGACCCGGCGCACCTCGAACGGGAGCCCACCGGTCGCGGCGACGACGAACGCGATGTCGGCGTCAGAGACGCCTTCGACACCACGCGCAGCGAAGACCTCGGCCGCCTCCGCGGCGCCGAAGCCGTGCAACGCAATGCTGGTCGCGTCGCGGTCGAGCGCGTCGAGCTCGGGCAGCGGTTGATGCGCGACGACGAGGACAAGCGGGAGACCGCGCACATGCCGCGCGACGAACTGCGCGAGTCGAAGTGTTGCCTCGTCGGCGATGTGCGCGTCGTCGAGGATGACGACGTTCGGTCGCTCCTCGGCCAATGCGCGCAGGTGGTCGACGACCGCGGCGCAATGTGCGAACCACTCGGGGCTGTCGGGAGCGGGCGGGTGGCCGAACAACGCGTCGGTTTCCCCATTGCCGAGTTCGGCGAGTGCGTGCTGCCACGGCCACAGCGGGGGTGTGTCGCGCGTCGGACCGCACGAGCCCCAGCCGACGCCGAACCCTTCCTCGGCGGCGACCTCCGCGAGCGCCTCACAGAACCACGTCTTGCCCATACCGGACATGCCTGTGACGGCGAGCACGCTGCCCCGACCGGCCCGAGCCGTGTCGCGTGCGAAGGCCGCGGTGGCGAATTCTCGGGAGCGTCCGACGCCTCGCTGCGGGGACGGGTCCACCAGCGACATCCGATTCCGGGGGCCGATCGTGCGGCCGGTGCTGCCCGTGTGCCGTCCCCGCGGCACACCGAGGCACACCAACGGCACGCGTAGGTCTTATATGACGGCGACAAGCTACTACCTGGGTATCGACCTCGGCACGACGTTCACGGCCGCCGCGGTGCACCGAAACGGTCGGACCGACATCTCGCCGCTGGGCAATCGAGCAGCTGCGATCCCGTCCCTCGTGTTCCTGCGGGACGACGAAACGGTGCTCACCGGCGAAGCGGCAGAACGGCGGGGCCTGGCCGAACCGGCTCGTCTCGCTCGCGAGTTCAAGCGCCGCGTCGGCGACAGCGTCCCGATCATGCTGGGTCAGGCGCCCTACTCCGCCGAGCGACTCATGGCGGCCCTCCTGAAGGACGTCGTCGCCGCAGTCGCCACGCGCGAAGGCGCGCCGCCGGCTTCAGTCGCTGTCAGCCACCCCGCGAACTGGGGTCCGTTCAAGATCGATCTCCTGCACCACGCGCTCGACCTTGCCGGCGTGCGCGCGGTGACGCTGTTGACCGAACCGGTCGCGGCCGCGATGCACTACGCGTCGACGGAACGCATCGAACCGGGTTCGGTCGTCGCGGTGTACGACCTCGGCGGCGGGACGTTCGACGCCGCGGTGCTGCAGAAGACCGAGACGGGCTTCGTCACCCTCGGCGAGCCGGAAGGAATCGAACGGCTCGGCGGCATCGACTTCGACGAAGCGGTGATGGCGTACGTGCGCACCGCGTTGAACGGGAAGGTCGAAGAGCTCGACGGCCGCGACCCCACGGTGCGCGCCGCGCTCGCACGGCTGCGCCAGGAATGTGTCGCGGCGAAGGAAGCGTTGTCGTTCGACTCGGACACGACGATCTCGGTGCTCCTGCCCAACGTCCAGACCGACATCCGGGTGACGCGCGCCGAGTTCGAGCCCATGATCCGGGCCGCGATCAGCGAGACGATCGAAGCGCTCCGACGCGCCATCGAGCGCGCCGGCGCGCGGCCCGATGATCTGGCCGCGGTGCTCTTGGTCGGCGGCTCGTCGCAGATCCCGCTCGTCGCCGAATCGGTGTCGAACGCGCTCGGTCGTCCGGTCGCCGTCGACGCGCACCCGAAACACTCGATCGCACTCGGTGCCGCCATCGCCGCGGCAGCCAGCGGGGCAGAGGAGAGTATGGGCGTAGCACCGGCGCGCACGCTGGCGGCGGTTGGCGCACTCAGTGCATCGCAAACGAGTGCGTCAACGATCGCGCCCGCTCCGGCGCCGCCCGCGCCGCGGGGCGCGGACGCGAGCCCTCCCCCGCCTCCGCCACCGCCCGCGCCACCCCTGACCGCGCCGACCGCCCCGGCCGGCTCGCCTCCGCCGCGGCGTCGCTCTCCCGTGCGCGCTCTGCTGCTCGCAGCCTTCGTCGTGTTGGCGGGCGCGCGTCGGCGCGTACCTGATCAGCGCGAGCAGCGGCGGGAGCCCGAGCACCGCGGAGTCGCCCGAGACCACGCCCGAGTCCACACCCGAGACGGCCGCGGACAACCAGACACCCGCGTTCGACTGCACATCGGCGTCGGGGCGCTGCGCGTTCATCACCGATCTCGCACTCGAAGGTGACCGCTACGTCGCCAACTACGTGACCGAGGGCTTCGATCCGTTGATCTTCGTCGACGGCGAGCAAGGAACCCAGGACGACAAGCACGTCCACTTCTTCTTCGACACGACCGAACCCGGGAACGCGGGCACCAATGGGAACCCGCCGGGCTTCTGGAAGATCTGGGATCGCCTGCTGGGTGGCGGCGAATTGCGCTTCGACGATCTCACTGTCGCCGACGCTGGTGACGCAACGCAGATGTGCGTGGCGGTCGCCGACCACGGTCACGGCGTCGAAGGCGACAGCGGCAACTGCGTGAACCTTCCCGACCGGGAGCAAGAACAATGAGCGCGACTCGACTCGGCGTCGACCTCGGAACGACGTGGACCGCGGCCGCGGTCCAACGCGCCGGACGGGTCGAGCCGTTGCTGCTCGGCCGCGACGCGGCGTCGATGCCGTCGGTCGTCGCGATCGACGGCGGCACCGTCATTGTCGGTGAAGCGGCCGAGCACCAGTTGCTCGTCGATTCCGCGAGCGGTATCCGCGAGAGCAAGCGTCGCCTGGGCGACACCGCGCCGATGGTGATGGCCGGCCAGCCCTACGGCGCCGAAGCCGTGATGGGTCACGTCCTGCGCCATGTCGTCGACTCCGCGACGCGTAACGGCGGCGCGGTCGACGAGGTCGTGCTCACCCACCCCGCGACGTGGGGCGAGTACAAACTCGATCTGCTGCGCGAAGCCGGCCGGTTGGCCGGCGTCGGCTCGGTCCGGCTCTTGCCCGAGCCGAGCGCCGCCGCGCTCCACTACGTCAGCCTCGGCCGCATCGCGATCGGCGACATCGTCGCGGTCTACGACTTCGGCGGCGGCACGTTCGACGCCGCGATCGTGCAGTGCACCGACCAGGGCGCGGTCCTGCTCGGTCCCCCCGAAGGACTCGAGCGCTTGGGCGGCGTTGACCTCGATCAGATGGTGCTGGCGCACGTGAACAACGCGCTCGACGGCCGCCTACGCGAGCTCGACAGCACCGACCCGGAAGTCCGGCGCGCGCTCGTTCAGCTACGGGCCGACTGCGTCGCGGCGAAGGAAGCGCTGTCCAACGACACCGAGGCGACCGTCGCGATCACCGTGCCGGGTCTGAACACCCAAGTGCGCATCACGCGTGACGAGTTCGAGTCGACCGTGCGCGCGCGCATCGTCGACACGCTCGGCGCCCTCGACCGTGCAGTCGTCGCCGCGGGCGTCGACCAATCGGCGCTCGCCGGTGTCCTGCTCGTCGGTGGATCGTCTCGTATCCCCGTTGTCGGTGAAGAAGTGGCCCGCCACACCGGCCGGCCCGTCTTGATCGACGCCGATCTCAAGCTCGTCGTGGCTCTCGGAGCCGCAGGAGGAAGCACCGTCATGGCCACACCCAAGAAGTCCGAAACCGACCAGTCCTCGACCGAGACCGCGGACACAGCCGCAGCTCCGGTCCCGAAGGCACCGACCACCGCGGCCGCGCAGGCGGCGCAGAAGGCGGCGGCGCTGCGCGCAGCCGCGGGCACCAACGAGAAGAAGGACGGCAAGGAAGGCGGGTTCATCAACCCCGCGACCATTGGTCTCGGTGTTGCCGCGGCGGGCGCAGTTGCCGCGGGCTACGTCGGCACGCAGATGCTCGGCGGCGACGACGCCGACGCGGCTGAGGACGCGCCGGCCGACGAGGCCGTGCCCGCCGACGCACCGCTCGACGGCAGCCTCGACGCGTTCGACGACGGCGGCGGCGGTGGCGGCGGTGGCGGCGGTGGCGGCGGCGGCCGCGGGTTCGGCGGCCGCGGCCGCGGATCCGACGACGATGGCCGTGCGTACGACGGCGGCCCGCGCTCCGGCCCGGCGAACGCGCCGTACGATCCCGGCTCGGCGCCGGCCCCTGGCAGCGACGCGCCCGGCATGCCGCCGCTCGCCGACATCAGCGCGGCGCGCACCGAACTGCTCGAACGGCTCGCGCAGTGGACGCCGCCCGAAGGCGCCGACCCGGCCGAGGTCGCGGCGTTCCGCGCCGAGCTCCAAGGCATCGTCGAGCGCTTCCAACCGCAGCCCGGCCAGAGCGCGAACGACGCGCTGGCGTCGTTGCGCCAGGACTTCAACGACCAGGTCGAAGACTTCGTCCAGGACGTGAAGATCGACGCGATCATCGAAGACCGCGACAACCCGGAACCGACGCCCCCGGAGCGGGACGGATTCGACTGGGTGCCCGCACACCGGACGGAGCAAGGCGAATACGTCGCGGGCCACTGGGAGCGCGAGCGCGCCGACCGACCGCCGGTCGCCGAGGAACCGCCGCCCGACGTGTGGGTCGACGGCCACTACGACGAGCACGGCAACTACGTGAAGGGTCACTACGAGCCCGCGCCGCCCGCGCCCGACATGCCGCCGCCCCCGTACAGCGAGCCCGAACCGGAACCGGCGCCGTACCCGGGAGGCCCGTGGTGCGCGATCACCGCGGTGACGACGACGGTCCCGTGTACAGCCCGCGCGTGCCCCGCGACCGCGACCGCGACGACTACGAGGGCGAGAACGTCCGCGACCACCGCGCCGGCGCCGAGCCCGAAGTACCGTCGGTGTTCCGGCAGCTCGAGGACGCGTTCGACGACGTGCTGCCCGTGACCGCGCCGGCGGGCGCCGTGCCGCGGATGGCACAGCACGCCGAAGCCACCGACACGCCGGACACGCCCGACGCCCTGCCGGCGGCAGCCGTCACGACGACGGCCGACGACCTGCTCGGTGTGGACGCATTCACGAGTGCAACCGCATCGGCGCCCGCGCTGAACCTGGTGCCCGAAGCGCCGGCGGTCGAACCGATCGCGGCGATGCCCGAACCGGTGCCGGTCCCCGAGTTGGTTCCGGTTGCTGCCGGCATCACGGCGATCACCGATCCGGTTGCCGGCGATCCCGGTCTCGACATGGCGCCGGTCACCGTCGAAACCGCGACCGACTTCGCCGAGCCCGACCCGACCACGACCGAAGCCGAGACCCCCACGGATCTCGACAACGACCCCAACACGCCGCTGTAGCCGAGCGAGACCTGGCGAGGATCGGCGCCGGTATCCGGCGCCGCCCGAGCGGAGAGAGCGTCACGGGAGACTGCCATGCCTTACGACCCGCGCGACTTCGACGCTGCGAGCGTCAAGCTCGACCGTTTCATCGAAGCCGCCAAGAACCAGATCGGCGACAAGTACCGCTTCGGCGCCGAGACGAAGCCCGATCAGGCGAACCCGACCGAGTTCGACTCGTCGGAGCTCGTCGAGTGGGCGGCGCACCAGGCCGGGTTCCACGACATGCCCGACGGTTCGTGGAACCAGTACCGGTATCTCCACGACCAGAACGCGTCGATCACGGTCGAAGAAGCGCTGCAGACGAAGGGCGCGCTGGTGTTCGGCTTCTCGTCGGACCCGACCGAATCAGCCGATCGGCCGGCGCGCGCGTACGTCGGCATCAGCCTCGGCAACGGCAAGGTGCTCGACGTCTCCGAACGCGCCGGCGAGGTCCGGGAGATGAGCGACGGCGGCTTCTACAACTACGCCGCCAAGATCCCGGAGTTCCACGCGGTAGACGACTCGGTACCGCCGCCAGGGATCCAAGGCGGCGCGGGTTGGAGCCAGGACCAGCCCGACCCCCCGCAAACGCCGACGCCGACACCGACGCCCGCGCCGGAAGACAACGTCTGTTACCCGGACGACGAACCCGCGCCGGAAGACAACGTCTGTTACCCCGACGAGGAAGAAGACGGCCCGACGTCGCTCAACGCGCCCGCGGCCGACACACCGACCTACGCGGCCGTCGACACCGACGCGATCCGCGAGCGCGAACGACTCCTACGTCTCGGACCCGGCGAGCTACGAGCCCGAGCCGAGCACGTACGACAGCACCGACTACGGCGACCTCGCGGTCGACGCCTGATCGAAGGAACCCACGATGCCCGAAGACACCAAGACCACCACGACGCCTCCCGACTCGCTTGCCCAGCCGCAGTCGGCGGCCGACGCCGCCCGCGCCGAGCTCGCCGACGCGCGCGCCAAGGCCGCCGAATGGCACGAAGCTGCCGACCGCTCCGCAACGTCGCGCTACTCCGAACGCGGCGGCGCGCTCGACGAAGCGACGCGTGACGCCCGCTCCAGCGCGCGCCCATGCCGAGGAAGCACAACAGCAAGCCGCGCGTGAGCGTCAGGCAGCGGACGAACTCGCACGCGAAGCCAAGCAGTACGAGGACGAGATCGGCCAGACCTCCGACTCGACGACAGCCGGCGACCTGCGCGACATCGCGACGAGTCGAGCCAAGCTCGCCGACGCCGCGGCCAAGCGGGCCGAGCGCGCCGAGCAAGCCGCGAACGAGTCGACTTCGCGCGCGGAAGCGCTCGACCAGCGCGTGACCGAACTGACCGAAGCGACGAACGACATCTCGGTCCCGATCGCGATCGGGACTGCGGCGAACCGCATGGACATCGCCGGCGACGAGCTCCAGAAGAAGGTAGAGCTCCTCGACACCGCCGACGAGTGGGAAGCCGACGCCGCGAAGTTCGACGCCGAAGGCGACACCGTCAGCGCGGAGATCTACCGCGAACGTGCGGGTGAAGTCAGGGCGCAAGCGGAGGCGATCCGGCCCGAGATCCCGGTCCTCGACCCCCGGGTCCTCGAAGCGGCCGACAGCCCATGGGGCCCGCCGGATGCCGGTTCGGAGCAACAGCCGAGCACCGACGGCTCGGGCAATGACGCCCGATCCGACGGCAACACGGTCGGTGACGAACCGATGCCGGACGGCACATGGCCCGAGAACGAGAACGACATCAACCCCGACGACATCGAGATCGACGGCGAACTCCCCGCGGAAACGCCCACGGCCGAGGACACCGAGACCGAGATCGACATGGGCGGCGACACGGGCACCGGCACCGACGGTGAAGCTCCCACCGGCTCGAACTCGTTCGACGAGACCGATCCGTGGGGCACCGACGACAACGCGGACGCGGGCCGGGTCGCGACCGAAGACCCGTGGTCGAACGAGGACCCGCTCGGTGGCGACAACTTCGGCGAAGACACGTCCTTCACGAGCGAAGACGACCTCGCCTTCAACGACTCCCAGACCGACGACTTCGCATCTGGCGACTTCCAATCCGCCGACTTCTCGTCGGCCGACTTCTGAGCGAGGAACCTCCGATGACCGAGCAAGCAACCGCTCTCGAAAAGCCGACGGAACTGACGTCGCGGGTCGCGTTGTATCCCAGCGCCATGATCAAGCCCGTCCCGTCGTTCATCTTCTCGGTGCCCTCGGGCTGGGTACTCGACGAGGCACCCGATGCACTCGTCGTCGCCCGCACGGCCGAGCAAGTCGACGGGTTCTGGGTGAACGCCATCCTGAGCCACGACCGCGTCTCGCGTGAGGTCGACTTCAAGCAAGCCGCGCAAGCGACGTGGGGCCGGCTCAGTCGTTCCCAGCCGTCGGCCAAGGTGACGATGGAACGACTGGCCCGCTTCGGCTCCAACGTCGTCTACCTCCGCGGTGCGGAGATGGACGCGGCGCAGTCGGGACGCGCGGTCGCGCAACTGCATGCGCTGTTCTTCGCACCCGCGAACGACGAAGGCAAGACCGTCGACTTCTTCCAGCTCGTCGCGACGACCCCGCGCGAGCTCATGGATCGCTACGGCCCGGCCATCGTCGAGCTCATCGGTTCCTTCCGCTTCATGTCCGCCGCTTGACCCCACGCGAATCCGCCTGACCCGACGACTCGAGAGGAGGTGTCGACATGGGACTCTGGGACTCGATAACCGATGCTGCCGACGCGATCGGCGACGCAGTCAGCGACGTCGCCGAGAGCGCGTACGACTCCGTGACAACGAGCGCGATCGGCGACACGATCGCCTGGGCGGCGGAGACCGTCGACACCGCGACCTTCGGGCTCGCGGGCCAGGCGATGAACGCAGCCGACGACTACGTATTCGACACGGTCGACTACGTGACCGGCGGCGGCGTCAACATCGACTTCGACGACGGGCAGTTCAGCGTCGGCACCGGGTTCGACGGGCTCGCCCAGGTCAGCGCATCAGTCGGCGAAGCGGGCATCACCACGGGCGGCGAAGTTCCGTTCGGGGCGTACGAGTTCGGTATGACCGACGAAGGCTTCCTCGCCAGCGGTTCGGCCGGCATCAACTGGGGCCCGCTCCCGTATGCCTCGGGGCATGTGCAACTCGACCCCGACGGCAACGTGAGTGTGAACGGCGAAGTCCAAGGGACGTTCCCGACGTACTACGGCATCGTCACCGGCGAGGTGAAAGGCGGGTTCGAGACGACCGACGAAGGTTGGGGAACCTACATCGACGCTGAGGGCAAGCTGTACACGCCGACCGGCATGACGATCGGCGCCGGCGTCGAAGCGAGCTACCAGGAGACCGAGGACGGTTCGTTCACGTCGGTCGGCGTCGAGGGCTCGGTCGGAATGGTCGGCTACGGCACCGCGAGTGCAGGCGTCGGGTACGACCGGCTCGAGCACGACGGCGACGTCGTGGAGAACGTGCACTTCGAGGGTGAGGTCGACGCACTCGGCGTCGTCACCGTCAGCGGCGAAGCCGACTACGCGCACAGCAACATCGACGGCGTCGAACAGTCCGACTGGTCCGGCGACGTCGGCATCGAAGGTCCCGACCTCTCCGACGTCGGAACGATCGCAAACATCGCGTCGTCGCAGTTCGGCGGCTCCGACGACATGCTCGGCATCGCCGAGTTCGACTCAGTACCCGTCGACGACTTCAGCCAGGCGCTCGACACCGCAGACAGCATCGACGACTCCTTGGACGACCTCGTCCAAGGCCTTCAGTAGGAGCGCAGACCGATGGGTCTCTTCGACACATTCCTCGACCAAGTCACCGGTGCCGGCGGCGAAGTTTCCGGCGAAGGCGGCGGCTTCCTCGACAACCTCGGCGGCCTCTTCGGCGGCAACGACAACGAAGGCGAAGGCGGCGGCGGCGGCTTCCTCGACAACCTCGGCGGCCTCTTCGGCGGCAACGAGAACGAAGGCGAAGGCGGCGGCGGCGGCTTCCTCGACAACCTCGGCGGCCTCTTCGGCGGCAACGACAACGAAGGCGAAGGCGGCGGCGGCGGCTTCCTCGACAACCTCGGCGGCCTCTTCGGCGGCAACGAGCAACGAAGGCGAAGGCGGCGGCGGCCGTTCGACGGCCTCATGGATCGCGTCAGCTCGTACCTCCCGGAGGAGCTCCAAGGCGTCGCGGGGAACTTCCTCGGCAGTGGCGACGCCCCCGCGAACGGGCGCGACACCGAACGCGCCCGCGCCGCAGCCGGCCGATCACGACGACATCGTGAACACCGGGATCGTCCCGCCGCACCTGAACGGCAGCGAGAACTACGCCGACAGCACGATGGCCGACGACCCCTACGACACGTACCGCCCCGAAGTCGCGCCCGACGATCCCACGTTCCCCGACAACCCGACATACAGCGAGGACGGCATTCCCGAGCCCGCGCCCGTGCTCGCCGACGAACTCACCGAAGTGGCACCAGCAGAGATCGAATCGGCACCGATGGACGACTTCGAGCAGACGATCCACGAAGCCGACCAGATCGAAGACTCCTTCGATGCGATGTTCGAGGGCCTCGGATGACCGCGACCGCGACTCCCGAAGCACCGGCTGCCCACGAAGCCCCGAACACACAGGCGCTCGACGGCGTCATCGGCGAGCTCGTCAAGGTCTTGCGGTCACTCGGCCGCGACGACCTCGTCGGCCGCGCCACTGCCGCGGGCGCCCGGCTGCACCGGCCGTCGACGATCGTGTGTGTCGTCGGCGAGTTCAAGCAAGGCAAGAGCTCGCTCGTCAACGGGCTGCTCGGTTCTGAGGTCTGTCCGGTCGACGACGACCTCGCCACGTCCGCGATCACGCTGGTGCGGCACGGCGAGCAGCTCTCGGCTGTCGTGCGCCGCCGCGAAGGTGACCAGGCCGTCGCCGAGACCATCGCCGTCAGCGAACTCGGCGGCTGGGTGTCGGAGCGCGGCAACCCCGGCAACGAAAAGCGCGTCGAGCGAGTCGAGATCAGCGCGCCGAGCGCGATCCTGCGTCAAGGCCTCGCGCTCGTCGACACGCCCGGCATGGGTGGCCTCGGTGCGGGTCACGCGGCCGCGACGCTCTCGTTCCTGCCGTTCGCCGACGGACTCATCCTCACGTCGGACGCGTCGGCCGAGCTGAGCGCGCCGGAGGTCGAGTTCCTGCAGCGCGCGGTGGAGCTGTGCCCGACCGTGCTGTTCGCGCAGACGAAGACCGACCTCTATCCCGCGTGGGAACGCATCGTCGACATCAACCGTGGGCACCTGGCGCGCGCCGGCATCGACATTCCGATCGTCGCGGTGTCGAGCACGCTGCGCACTGCGGCGCTGGCCCGGCGCGACCGCGACCTCAACGAACGCAGCCGGTTCCCGGAATTGATCGAAGCACTCGGCACGCGCGTGGTGAATCCGGCGAAGGAGATCGCCGAGGAACGCTCCAAGAGCGACATCCGCGGCATCACCACCCTCGTCCGCAGCGCCCTCGACGACGAGCGGGCATTGCTCTCCGATCCGTCGAAGGTGCAAGGCGCGATGGCCGACCTGAAGCGGGCGAGCGAACGGCTCGAGCACCTGCGCGGTCCCGGCGCGAAGTGGAGCGTGCTCGTCGGCGACCGCATCGCAGATCTCTCGAACGAGGTCAGCTACCGATTCCGCTCGGGGATGCGCGCAATCTCGCGGGCGATGGACGAACTCGTCGAGAGCCTGAAGACGCCCGAAGAATGGGACAACATGGTGCGGCTGATGCAGTCGCAGGTTGCCGACGAGGTGACCAAGGTCTTCGTCGCCATCGAAGAAGGACGCGCCGCGACGCGTGCGGAAGTTGCCCTGTTGTTGCAGGACGAGCACCTCGGCCTGCCCCGGCCGGGCGGCCGACCCGACGAAGTCGTCGACATCGCCGAACTGTGGCAGGGCAAGGCGCTCGACGAAGCCGGCGGCAAGGGCAAGGCGGTCATGTCGGGCCTGACCGGCCTACGCGGCGCGCAAGGTGGCGTCGTGATGTTCGGGATGATGGGCCAGTTCCTTCCGGCGGCAGCCGCAACAATCGTCGCGTCGAACCCGGTCTTGCTGGGTGTGGCGGCGTTGTTCGGCGGATTGCAGGTCTCGGAGGAACGCAAGCGCAAGATCGCGACGCGTCGACAGTCCGCGCGCCAGCAAGTTCGGCAGTTCATGGACGACGTGCAGTTCGAGGTCACGAACGAGATGACCGGCATGCTGCGCGACCTCCAACGCGACATGCGCGACGAGTTCGGCGACCGGCTCGCCGAATTGCAGCGCACCTACACCGACACCGCACAGCGCGCCCAGAAGATCGCGCAACAGACCCAAGAGCAGTCCAAGAAGCGCGCGGCCGAGATCGACGCGGCCCGCACGGTGCTCGCCAAGGTCGCGACCTTGGCCGATTCGCCCGGGAGCCCACGATGACCCTGCCCCTCGGGAACGCGTCGGCAATCGTGCTCGCGCTCACCAACGAGATGGCGATGAAGCTCGAAGGCACGCCCTATCAGGCCGACATCGAAGCCATCGCCGAGCGCCTCAACGGCCCGCTGCGGGTCGCGATCGCGGGGCGCGTCAAGGCCGGCAAGTCGACACTGCTGAACGCACTCGTCGGCGAGCGGCTCGCGCCGACCGACGCGGGTGAGTGCACCCGCCTGGTGTCGTGGTACCGCCGGGGACCGCGTTACGAGGTAATGGCGAAGCTCAAGAACGGTCACGAGAAGGCGCTCGAGTTCCGGCGCGACGAGGGCGCCTTGAACGTCATGCTCAACGGTGTCCCCGAGTCCGACGTGCAGTTCCTCGACGTCCGGTGGCCGGCATCCGCGCTGGAGCGCGTCACCCTCATCGACACACCGGGCCTCGCATCGCTGAACGACGAGAACTCGCGCCGAACTCGTGAGTTCCTCGACCACGACGGAGACCACGCGCCCGATGCCGACGCGGTCATCTATCTGATGCGTCACCTTCATCGCAGTGACGTCGAGTTCCTCGACGCGTTCATGGACCGGTCGGTCGCAGCCGCGTCGCCAGTGAACGCGGTTGCAGTTCTGTCGCGCGCCGACGAGATCGGCGCCGGCCGCCTCGACGCCATGGACTCGGCCCGGCGCATCGCGGAGCGCTACCGCGGCGACGCGTCGGTACGGACGTTGTGCGCGACGGTCGTGCCGATGGCGGGCCTGCTCGCCGAGACCGGGTTGACATTCCGCGAAGACGAAGCGGCCGCGTTGCGCACCCTTGCCGCCAGCGATGAAGCCGAACTCGACTCGATGCTGCTCTCGGCCGAGCAGTTCTGCGACCTGCACGCGAGCGACGTGACCGTCGAGGTGCGCCAAGCGCTGCTCGAAAGGCTCGGCATGTTCGGTGTGCGGATCGCGATCGAGGAGGTCAACCACGGCTCGACGACCGCGGCGACGCTGGGCCCCAAGCTCGTCGAGCGCTCCGGACTCAACCAGCTGAACCAGGTCATCGCCGAGCACTTCTTGCCCCGCGCACGCGTGCTCCAAGCACGCTCGGCGCTCGTGGCGATCCGCGCCCTCGCCTTCCGGCTCCGGGGCGTCGACCCCGTACGCGCGGAGTATCTCGACCGCGAGGCCGAACGCATCGAGGCCGGCGTGGTCGACTTCGCCCGGATCCGGTGCGCGCATCTCCTCGCGAGTGGCAGCGCGCGCGTCAGCGACACCGAGCGCGTCGAGCTCGACCGCTTGCTGCTCTCCGCCACTGCCGCGGACGCGCTGGGAGTTTCGGGTGGGACGCCGCCGGAAGAGATGGCGACTGCCGCGCTTGCAGGTGATCGCGCGCTGGCGGGACCGCGCGTCAGACCCGCTCGCCGACCCCGCGGTCGTCGAGGTCTGCGAGACCGCAGCCCGTACCGGCGAAGCCATCTACGGCTCCATCCGGGAACGCAACGAGCGAGGAGGCCACGGTGACGAAGCAGTTGCGTGACGCCCGCACCCTCGACGAGGAAGCGGCCGCAATCCGCGAACGAGCGCGGGCGCTGCACGACGCCTCGAAGAACGATATCCACAAGGAGAACACCTCCTGGGGCGCGCCACGACACCATCAAGCAGGAAGCGACCGCCGCCCGCAGCCGCGCCGTCGAAGCCGACAAGCAAGCGAACGATCTCTACGCCGAGAGCAATCGCTACGCGGAAACGGCGGGCGAGCACGATGCGTATGGCGCGCATATCAACGCGGATCGACCCGTCGAGGCCGAGGAGTACTTCGAAGAAGCTCAGGGCTGGGTGCGGATGGCGGAAGCGACGTCCGCACGCGCCGAAGCCGCGCGCGAGGTCGCGCGTGAGTGGGCCACGAAGGCCGACGAGCTCGAGCAGAACCTGCAGTCGATCGACGGCGAAGCGATGTCACCGGGATACCGCGGGCCGCAGCTCGAACGCGCGGCCGACCTGCTCGACGACAAGGCCCGGCTCCTGAGTGAAGCCGCGCAGAAGCAACGCGATTCCGAAGCCGAGTACGCAAACGACGAGCCGGCGCCGGATCGGCCAGCAACAACTGGGCGCGCTACGCACAGCAGCAGGCCGACACCATCGAACCCGACTACTCGACGATCGACCCGGCCGTGCTCATGGATGCCGGCGTCCCGCGCTCGGAGATTCCGGGATCCGAACTGATGGACCCCACCTACGACGAGAGCGTCAGCTACGACGAGAGCGCAAGTTCCTACGACGGCGACGCGTACGCGGACGCCGGCACCGAACCGGTCGCGTACCAGTCCGACTTCGAAGCCGACGTCGAAACCGCGCCGCTCGATGCAGCCGCCGCGGGCGACATGTCGTTCGAATACGAATCCTGAGGAGCAACAATGGCCACCCCGAGGATCGCCGAGATCGAAGCGCAAGCGGCGAAGCTGCGCGATCAGTCCGCGCGCTTGAACCGCACGCAGGCCGACCGGGAGGAGCGACACCTCGCGGACTACGGCGCGCGCATGGACGACGCCGACCTGGCCGCCGCGTCGGCGCGTGGCGCAGCTGCGAAGGCGCATGCGCGCGCCAACGAACTGCACGACCGGGCCAAGGAAGCGAACGCGATGGCGAAGGACTTCGAAGAGAAGGCCGCCAAGGACATGGCGTCGGACGAACCATTCGCGAGAGAGATGGCCGACGACCTCCGCGAGCAAGCACAACTGTTGCGAGCCGGCGCGACCAGTGACACCGCTCGGGCCGAACGCGCGGAGCGCACGGCGCGCAAGGAGTCCGAACGTGCGGAGGAGCTCGAGCGGGAATCGACACAAATCGAGCGCGACGGATTGGACCGCTCGACTGCGCTCGACGGAATGCGCCACACGGCGAACGAACTCGAAGACAAAGCCGTCGCGTTGGAGGCGGCGGCACGCAACCTGCGCGACGCCGACGTCCATGTCGAGCTTCCAGGCTGACGAGAAGGCCAAGCTCATCAAGGCGGCCGAGGACTCGTTGAAGCGCGCGGAGGAGATCAAGCCCGACTTCAGCCGCGTCGAGACGGACGCCCTGGTCGAAGCCGGAATACCGATCTCCGAGATCCCCGGCGCCGAACTGATGGACCCGACGACGATGTCGAGCGCCGCGACCGGCGCGGCGGCGAGCGACGACCTCGTCGCCGGATCGTTCGGGACGCCGGAGCCCGCAACCGACGTCGCAAGCGAAACGATTGTTGCCGACGAACAAGCCGCTCCCGTCGATGTCGAGACACCGGCGTTCGAGGCGGAGCCGGCCGACGCGACGGCGATGACTGCCGAACCCATGGCGAGCGAAGATCCGCTTCTCGACCTCGGCGCCGCCGACGACAGCACCGGCGACTTCGCCGAGATGCCCGAACCCGTTGCTGTCGAGACGGTGGACGACTCCGCCTTCGAACTCCAGAGCTGAGGAGCCTCCAATGCCCCCCGAAGACCCGACCCTCACGACCGACATCCCGCAGGTCGACTCCGACGGCGACAAGCTCTCCGATCAACTCGAATTGTTGATCGGCACGAACTTGCTCGACGCCGACACCGACGACGACGGCCTCACCGACGGCTACGAGTACTTCTCGCACCGCGGCCTCGACCCGAAGGTGGCCGACAGCGACGGAGACCTGTCCGACGACGGGTTCGAACTCGAGCAAGGCACCGAGCCGAACAACAGGGATACCGACGGCGACAACATCTGGGACGGCAACGACCTGTTCCCGCTCGACGACACCAACACGTTCGGCAACACACCCATGACACCAGAGGTATCGGACGGTCCGATCACGAGACCGAGCCAGGTCCAAGACGTCGAGGGCCCGATCACGAGCCCGAGTCAGGTCGACATCCCGGAACCCCAAGCTCCACTCCCGCATCCGAACGGGCTGGAACCGATCGACCCGTACGCCGACGCGAACTACGACGAGAACGTCTACCGCGACGAGGTCGCCGAACCGTACGACGAGGCGCCGGTCGACGAAATGGCGCTGGAGTAGTAGCGCACTTCACGCATCGAGCGACCACCCCGGGAGCAGCCCGAGTTCGCTGCACAACTCCTGTGCCTGAATGCAGGTCCCGTTCAGCGCGCGCGCTTCCGGAGCTTCGAGGAGCCAACGGCAGACCTTGCCCACGACCGCTGCGGGCGCGCCCGTCGACGCGTCGAAGCCGAACGCGCCCATGTCCTGCCGGATGCGCTCCGTCGCGATGAAGCCGGGCTGCACGTTGTAGGCGCGCACGTTCGTGTCGCGCAGTTCGACCGCGAGCACGCCGGCGATGCGATGGAGCGCGCCCTTGCTGAACGCATAGCCAAGTCCCCATCCCCCGGCGCCCGCGGGTTCGGGCGGATCCTCGTACGCCGCGCTCGACGTGAGGTCGATGATCGTGCCGGCGCCGCGGTCGACCATTTGCGGAATGACTGCCTTGATGAGCACGACCGGCGCGAGCGCGTTGGCCTCGAGATGGTCGCGCAGGAGTTGCACGGGGGTGTCGACGATGTGGTCCATGTGCCCGGGGCCGACGTACCGGCCGTTGTTGACGAGCACGTCGATGCGACCCCACTCGGCGAGCACCGTCGCGACCGCGTCCGTGAGCGACGCGTGGTCGAGGAGGTCGGCCTTCAGGGCGAGGCAGCGGCGCCCCTCGACAGATACGAGGTCAGCGGTGCTGTCGAGCGAACCCGGCAAGCGGGGACGTATCGGACCGCTGCAAGGTGGAGCTGTGCTCGCGAGTCTCGCCCTCGTGCACCGTCCGGGCGAGGATCGCAACGTCGTAGCCGGCCGCAGCGAGCTCGACCGCGATCGCCTTGCCGATTCCCCGGCTCGCACCCGTCACGAGCGCGACTCCGGCGTTCGCGTGCTCCGTCATCGCCGAGACCCTACGCTTCGGGCATACAGCGACGGGGGGACTCGATGCAGGACGAGCGGCCAGTCATCATCTCGTGCGACGGGCACGCAACGGGTCGGCCCGAGGACTACGTGCCGTACATCGAACCGGCGTACCGCGCGCAGTACGACGACTTCATCCGCGCCCTTCTCGCCGCGCGCGAGAAGCGCGCGCAGGCCACCGCCGAGAATCGCTCGCTCTTCTCCAAGGAAGGCGCGGCGGCGTTCGCCGCCGAGACGGCCAACGGGCGCGACGGCCAGTGGAATTCCTCATTGCGCACCGAGGTTCTCGAAGGCGAAGGGGTCGTCGCCGAAGTGCTCTTCCCCGACAGCGGCGTTCCGTTCGGAGGCTTCGGCGAATCCGCGGAGCATGAACTGCGGGCCGCGGGCAACCGCGCGTACGACCGCTGGCTCTTGGACTTCGCCAATGACACGCCCGGCCGGCGGGCCGCGCTCGCGATGCTCGCAGTGCACGATCTCGACGCGACGGTCGCCGAGATCACGTGGGCGCGCGAGAACGGTATGAAGGGTGTGATCGTTCCGACTGTGCCCGGGGAAGGACTGCCGCCCTACTACGACCAGTGCTACGACCCGATGTGGGCCGCGTGCCAGGACCTCGAGCTACCCGTGCACATCCACGGCGGCAGCGGCACGCCGAACTACGGCGACTACGGCGCGATCAGCATGCTGATCTATGCCACCGAGACCGTGTACTTCGCGCACCGACCGCTGTGGTTCCTGATCTGGGGCGGCGTGCTCGAACGGTTCCCGCGGATGAAGCTGGTCTTCACCGAGTCGCGCGCGGATTGGATCCCGAGCACGCTGACGTATCTCGACGCGATCTACTCGCAGCGATACTTCAGTCACATCCGCGAGACCGTGAAGCTGAAGCCGAGCGAATACTGGGAACGGCAGTGCTACGTGGCTGCGTCGTTCATGGGCCCCGACGAATCCGCACTGCGTTACGACATCGGTCTCGAGAAGATGATGTGGGGCGCCGACTACCCGCACACCGAAGGTACGTGGCCGCGCACGCGCAAGTCACTCGCGCGCTGTTTCAAGGGCATCCCGACCGACGAGGTTCGCGCGATCCTGACCGACAACCCGGCACGCTTGTACGGCTTCGACGTCGACGCGCTCCGTCCGGTCGCCGATCGCATCGGTCCCACGATCAAGGAGCTGACCGGCGTCGGCTGACACCGTCGACGTCGGCGGGCTCCGCATCGCGTACGAGCGCGCAGGCCGACCGAAAGGATGATCGGTGGCGCAACCGAACACGATCGACGAATACCTCGCACCCTTGCCCGCCGAGACCCGGGCGCTCCTGGAATCAGTGCGCCGGACGATCGCGACCGCGGCGCCCGCAGCGACGGAGTCGATCAACTACCAGATGCCCGGCTTTCGGTACCGCGGCACGTGGCTGGTCGGGTTCGGTGCATTCAAACACCACTGCAGCTTCTTCCCGGGCACGATCAAGTTCACCGCGGCCGATCCCATCGCGCCGGAGTTGGTCACCGAGATCGTGAAAGAACGTATGGCCGGGATCGACGCCAAGCGCAAGAAGTAGCCGACTGATAACACCCGAGGCGTGCCGCGCACTCACGTCGTGCGGCGCATCCAAACCCGGATCGTCGTGCCGTCGGGACTCGAGCGCAGCTGTACGAGATCGCAGAGCTGGTTGGTGATCCACAAGCCGCGGCCGCGGTTCTGGTCCGCCCGCGGGCGCACGCGCCCGGCCATCGGGTCTTCGATGTGACCTACGTCGGACAGCTCGAAGAGCAACGCATCACCGGCTTGCCACGTACGGAAGGTTCCCGTTCCGCCTCCGTAGCGCACGCTGTTGGTCGCGAGCTCCGTGACCGCGAGCACGGACGCGTACACCTGGCGATCGTCGAGTCCGAACGCCTCGGCACGCTCGGTCATGAGGCGGCGGAGCGCGCCGAGTTCTTCGATGTGCACGACGCGCGTGTCGGTGACAGCTTCGGGATCGGGCAGCGCACCTTCGAGCGGATGCGTCGGCACCGCGTACGTGGCGTTCTCGTGCGCGTCCCCGTCTCCTGCGACCACCGGGTGATTGTGCAGCGCGTCGTCGACGACGCTGGGGTTCAACGTCTCGATGTCGTATGGGCACATCAAGAAGATCGGTGCATCGTGCAGCGCGACGTTGAGCAACGCCTCGTGCAGATGACACTCCTCGAGCTCCGCCGCGCTGCGCTCGGCCCAGATCGGTTCCCCAAGACCCCGCAGCGTTCCGCCCGCGTGCTCTTCGACCAGGTCGAGCCACAGCGGAATGAGGCGGGCAGGGTTGCGACCGACCTCGGCCATGTCGACGAATCGCACCGCGTTGGCCGCATGGCCGAGCTCCGCCTGTAGCCGAGCGATCTTCTCGACCGAGAGGGCAACCACGCACGGTTCGCCGCGCTCGATGCCCTCACGCAGGAACGGTTCCGTTTTGGCGACGAAGTCGTCGATCCCGGCGTACAGCACGATTTCGTGCCGGAAGCACGCCTCCGCAGAACTCGGGTTCGCCAAAGATCCCACGGTGACTCGTTACTGCCGGATTCGGACGCGCGCGCGTGTGCGGCCGCTTCCTACCCACCGGCCACCATTTGTATGCATCTTTCTCAGAAGTGTTTAGGCGCCGTCTCCGGCCATGGCCCGCAAGGCCCGCTCGACGGTCGCGTAGATGCCTCGAACGTCGAGGCGGCCACCCTGAGCCATGCGCGCATCGAGCTCGCCGGCACCCAGCTGTTCGGCGAGGGCGGCCCGCAATCGCTCGTCGGCGATCTCGTCCCGCTTGATCACCCGCATCTCAGGAACGAGCACCGACGCAATGCCAAGGAGTTCGGCCGCGAGCAGCGCGTCGACGTCTCCGACCAACACCGCGAGCTGACGCATGGACGCGGCCTGCACGTAGCGGTCGCCTTGATCGCGGATGAGATACACGGCCGCGCGCTCGTGCGCGGCCGCGGTGGCGCGGTCGCCCGCGCGCCAGGCCAGCGTCGCGAGCACGCGGTGCGGCAAGTTCAGATGGAAGTCGCCGGGTTGCGCGATGTCGAGCACCTCGTGTGCGGCGATTCCGGCCGCGCTCGCGTCAAGGTCTTGCAATGCGTACGCGAGCGCGCCGGCTGCGCGTGCCCACAGCGAGCGGCTGCCGACTTCGTGCGCCAACTCGCGCGCTCGTTCGGCCGAGGAGACCGCCGCACGTTCGTCGCCCTCGGCGATGCGATAGATGGCAGCGGTTCCGAGCAGGAAGGACTCCGCGGCGGTGTCACCTTTGTCGTGCGCGACCGCCGCGCCTTCGACACAACCCGCGGCACCCTCGGCGTAGGATCCCGCGGTCGCTTGCGGCCAGATCCAGCACAACCGCGGATGTTGCGCGGGATCGCCGACGATCGCGATGCCGGTGCGTGCGAGGTCGCGGGAGCGGGGCAGATCCGCGACCAACACCGCGCCCCACGCCGCGCTCGCGAGAAGCGAGACGTAGTCGGGGTGCGACTCGATACCAGGAAGCGTCACCGCTTGGCCCGCGAGATGAGCCCATCGCGCGCCTTCGGGCGAAAGCGAGAGCCGCGGGCCGCTCGCAAGGCGCGCGGCGGTGTCGACGTCGCCTTCGATAACGGCGTCCATGAACGCCGCGTGCACGTCGTCGATCGCGGCACCCAGCCGGGCGAGCGCATCGTCCTCGTCAGGGCCAGGGACTCGCGCGCCGAGAACGCCTACCTCTGTCGCGAAATATGCCGCATGCCGGTCCCGCAGCGCGGCCGCATGGTCAGCGTCGAGGCGCGTGGCCGTGAAGGCCCGTACCGTCTCGAGCAGCCGGAAGCGACGACCCGCGGGACTCGCCACGCTCTGCAGGAGCGACTTGTCGACAAGTTGGGCCAGACGGTCGGCCGTCACGAGCAGGTCGACGTCGACAATCGCGGCGACGGCCGCGAGTTCGAACGGTCCGCTGAAGACTGCGAGCGCGAGCAGCAGTGCGCGCTCGGCGTCGTCGAGCAGCTGATAGGACCAGTCGATGGTTTCTTCGAGCGAGAGATGATGCGTAGGACCATGACCGCGATGCGCGACGGCGACGGCCCACCCCGCGTCGAGCTGTTCGAGGATCTGGGCGGGTGAGAACGCACGTGTGCGCGCCGCCGCAAGTTCCAGTGCAAGGGGAATGCCGTCGAGCCGCCGGCACAACTCGACGACCGCCGCGAGATCGTCGATGGTCGCACCCGCGCGGTCGGCTCGATCGAAGAACATCACGACCGCGTCGGCGGCACGCTGTTCCGACTCGGGTGCCGTCTCGTCGGGCAATGCCAACGGCGTCAGCACGAGGATGTGCTCGCCGGGAACACCCAATGCCTGTCGGCTCGTCGCGAGCACCCGCACCGCCCCGGCTCCCACGACGACCTTCGTCACGACCGCCGCCGCGGCACCCAGCACCTGCTCACAGTTGTCGACGACAACGAGTACCGAGCGCAGTTCGAGCGCTTCGATGAGGCGATCGGCGTCGGGCACACCGGCGCGCGGCGAGACGCCGAACGCGTCGAGGAAGGCGCCACCCACCGCGGCCGGATCGGTGACCCGGCTCAGGTCGACGAACCGCGTCTCTCCTTCCGCCCGGGCGGCGAACTCGATGGCGAGACGGGTCTTGCCGACACCGCCCGGTCCGGCCAGTGTGACGATCCGCGACTCGGCTGCCGCCGAGGCGAGCCGAGCCAGGTCGGCGTCGCGGCCGCGCAAGGGGGCATCGGCGCCCGGCCTCGGCTCGGTCAGGGCCGTCCCGGCCCGTGCCGTCACGGTTGCCAGGAACCGGTAACCGCGGCCGTGCGCAGTGCCGATCACGCGCTGGATGCCGGCCGTCGTCGCCCACCGCCTGACGCGCGGCCTTGATGCGGCTCGTGAGCGCGGATTCGCTCACGAACCGGTCGCCCCAGATGTTGTCGAGCAGCTCTTCCTTCGACACGACGCGATCTCGGTGCTCGATCAGGAAGCGCAGCACCTCGAAGACCTGCGGTTCGACGTGGCTGAGTTCGCCCTGCCGGCGCAGTTCGACGCGTTCGGTGTCGAGCTCGAACCCGTCGAACTCGAATATCACCCGCTCATAATGGCCTGATCCGGTCCGCTATGGGCAGTCGAGCGCCGCGAAACCGCGCTCGACGTCGTCGAGGTGGTGAACGGGATCGTGGATCAGGTAGCGAGCGAACGATTCGATCGTGAAGTGCGCCCCGTCGCTGCGCAGTCCGGTCCGTTGCCACGCGTCACCCGTGACGGCGTCGAAGTTGTCGGCCAGCTGTCTCGCGGCCGCTTCGAGGTCGGTGACGACAACGATCGGGTCCTGGGTGTTGTAGCGATCCTCGACCGCGGTGACGTCCTGGTCCCAGTTCGGGAAGGTCGGCGCGTCGAGGGTGCGCATGAGCGTGAGCCGCTCGTCGTAGAGGCGGTACACGTCGCGCACGTGGCACGCGTACTCCAGCGCCGACCACCGATCGTCGGACGGCCGCTCGGCGAGACGCCGGTTGCCGTCGAGTAGCGGGCGCCACGCGCCGGCGTTCTCGCGGATCAAGCGCGCGACGTCCGTCGCGTCGACTGCACTGGCGGTGAATCCGCACTCGGGACAGGTGCGTTCGAGCACCCAGGTCCAGTCTTTGTCGTCCGGCGTGATCGGCACGCGTTCGACCCTAGGTGCTTTCCCGACGGGCGCGCCGATAGTTTCCGGCGACCGCGCGGCTCTCGGCGTCGGCGAACGCGGCCGCGAGCGCGGCCGCGTCGGCTTCCCCGTCGAGCAGGTCGGGGACGAGCGGTGCCGACGCCTCGACTTGCTGCTTGGTCTGCGTCAGGACGAGTGCCGACTTGCGGGCCAGCTGCGCCGCGAGCGCCTCGGTTTTCGCGTCGAGCTGCACGTCGGGCACGACCCGGTTGACGAACCGGATCGAGTGCGCTTCCGCGGCGTCGAACGCGCGCCCGGTGAGTACCAACTCCTTGGTGAGCGCGGCGCCGAGCTCGCGCGCCAGGCGGGGGACGCCGGTCCAGAAGAGCGGGATGCCGAGGTCGACCTCGGGAATGCGGAACGGTCGCGTGCTCGGACGCGACCCGAAGATCGCACGCGGCCGCGAGCACCACGCCGCCGCCGATGCAGTGACCGCGAATCGACGCGATGGTGATCGCGCGGCATGCCGCCGACCGCTTCCGCCATCGCGCGGCCGACCCGGGCCGACTGCTCGGGCGGACCCAACTCGGCCCACGTCGGATCGTCCAGGTCGAACCCGGCCGAAAACGAGGTTCCCTCCCCCGCGATCACGACGACCTTCACGGCCGGCTGCTCGTCGAACCATGCCGCGCCCTGCACGAGTTCCTCCAGCACCGCACGGCTGAGCGCGTTCAGCTTGGACGGTCGCGCCAGCGTCATCCGCCCGACCGCCTCGTCGACCTCGACCCGCACCACCGTCATGGCGCGACTCTTGCACCTCGATGCGGGTCAGGCGACGCGGGTGATGGCAACCGCTAGTTCTGGTCGGCAACCAACTTGAAGATCGCGCCGGTCACGTCGGTCGCCGTGGCCAAACGGCCGTAGGGCGTGTCTTCGGCCGGCGTGACCACTTGGCCGCCGAGCTCGACGATGCGCGCCAGCGCCGCGTCCGTGTCGTCGACCGCGAAGTAGATCGACCAGTGCGACGGCACACCGTCGGGCAGGAACGAGCTCGCGTCCATGATCCCGGCCTCTTGGTTGTCGGCGTCACCGTAGGTCGTGTAGCGGAACTCGTCAGTGTCGCCCATCGTGTGCAGGGGCCAGTGGAACACCTTCTCGTAGAAGCTCACGGCCGCGGGGTAGGCGGTCGTGTGCAGTTCGAACCACGCGGGCGTGCCGGGCTCGCGCACGATGCCCATGCCGCGGTGCTCACCCGGCTGCCACAAGCCGATGGTCGCTCCACTCGGGTCGGTAACGACACCCATCGTGCCGAGCGCCTGCACCTCCATCGCCGGCACCATGACGGTTCCGCCGTTCGCCACCGCGGCGTCGGTCGTCTCACGCGCGTCCTTGACCGCGAGATACACCGACCACACGTCGAAGGGGAGGTCGCCGGGGTTGCGCATGCCGCCGGCGATCATTTCGCCGTCCTTCAAGAAGTTGAAGTAACCGCCGTACTCAGGGCCTGGGTCCTCCCACGTCCAACCGAAGAGGTCGCCGTAGAACGCGCGGCTCTTCTCGGGATCCGATGTCATGAGGTCGACCCAGCAGGGTGCACCGATCGGGGCTTCGTCACGCTTGGGCACGGGAGGCTCCTTGCGTTCGCGGTAGGTAAAGTCGAGGGTCAGACCGTACGGCCCGCGCCGAAATTCATCGCTACGGGGGGAGATTTGCTGGACGGCCCAACCGTTGCCGTCGGGGTCGCTGAAGAACACGAACGATCCCCACGGGAACGCCTGGACCTCGCTCACGTCGACCCCGCGTTCGACGAGTTCCGCACGCGCGGCCTCGATGTCGGCGACGACCAACTGGAGACCTTCGAGTGAGCCCGGCGCTTTCGTCGACATCCCCTCACCGAAGCAGATGGAGCAGGCCGAGCCGGGCGGGGTCAACTGCACGAACCGCATGTCGTCGCTGACGCGGTGGTCGTGGTCGGCTACGAATCCGACTTGATCGACGTAGAACGCCTTGGCCTTGTCGACGTCGGATACGGGCACTGCGACGAGTTCGAGCTTCCAGTCCATGTCGGGTCCTCTCGGTTTCGGGGTGTCCATCCTCCTCCGCAACCCTGACACGGCGTGACAGGTATCAGTCTTCGATGTCGTCCATCTCGAGCACGTTGAGCCGGACGCCGTCGATCACCCAGTCTTCGACACAGCCGCGGAACTGGCGGCGGTTGGTTTCGTCCATCGACGGCGTCAACACCGCGCGGTAGTGGTCGTCGCCCTGGTCCTCGATCGGGCCGACGAGATCCGACGTGACCTCGAGCCGGCACGTGAGCAGTTGCGCTTCGACCATCTCGTCGATCGTCTGGTTCGTCTCGCCGCCCTTGGTGCTGGCCGACACGATCAGCTCGAGCTGCGAGTCGCGTGCGACGGGCTGGTGTGTCGAGAGCGTGGCTTCGCGCAGCGCGAACACCCCGACCATCCCGATGGCGAGCCCGACGATCGCCAGGGCGATCTTGAACGCTTTCGCCACGTCAGTGCCCGGCGCGCCGCAGCAGCTTGCGGATCTGTGCGTCGTCCGCGCCGGGGACTTCCTGCGCGAGCACGGTCACGTCGTCGACGATGAGGCCGCCGCGCGGGTAACTGATCGGCCCCAGCTCAACTGCGAGGCGTTCCTCGCCCTGCGGTGTCGACGTCTTCGACGCGACCTTGTCGACGATCCACGCGATCCCGGAGAGGATGATGCCGCCGCCGACGATGAACGTGATGAACACGTTGCTGCGGCCGGTCGCGTCCTTCATCCACGCGAACCGATCGGCCGAAGGCGGACGCGTCGCGCGGATGATGTCGAGCACTTCGGGGTCGAGCGCGGTCGAGTACTCGAGCCGCGCGATACGCCGCAGGATCAGTCCCGTCGCAAGGCCGACCTCGGCGATGAGCACGATCAACCCGAAGAAGAGGGCGCGGTTCCATTCCCACCGGTTGAGCGAGATGACCATGTACATCGCGCCGGCGATCAGCGTGCCGATACCGGCGAGCCACCCGATGATCTTCACGATGCCGTCTCCTTCTACTCGTTCGCTCGCCGCGTCGTCTTCGATGCTGACCTGACCCGTCTCACCGTCGACTTTCACGATGGCGCCCTCCGGGCAGCGCGCTCACGGCACCGTTGTAACCGACGACCGTCGCGACCTGTTCCTCCCGGGCGAGGATGGCCAAGTGCGAAAGCACCGAACCAGTCTCGGCGACGATGCCGTTCAGGCGCTGGAGCAGCGGCGCGAGCCCAGGTGTGAGCGTCGTCGTGACGAGCACCGATCCGCTCGGCGGATCGTCGGTGTCGTGCGTGACTGGTCCCGAACCGACGCCACCACCGGCACCAGTACCGCCGCTCATCTCGCCCATGCCCTGCGCGCGGATGGGAATGCCCTTGTCGGAGAGCTGGAACATCGCCGGCAACGGCGCGCCGAAGTCGTGCTCGTGCTGGTGGATGAGCGCGGGGATCACGACCGCGCGGTGCGTCAGCACCGCTTCGACATGGTCGAAGGACATGTGCCGGATGAGCTTCTGCTCGGGGAGCTCGCCGGCCGCGACCATGCGCTCCCCCAGCTCCCAGGCGGCGCGACCGGAGCACTCCTGCATCCACCGCACGCGCAGGCGCAGCGCTTCGCGCAGGATGCCGTTGTCGTTGTCGTTGTCGGCGTCGGCACCGATGTAGATCGTGCTCGCTTCCGGTGGGAGTTCGGTGCGCGGGCCGACGTGCGGGGCGGTCAGTGCCAGCACGATCGGGCTCCGCGCCAGAATCTCTTCGTCGGTCAAGCCGTCTTCGCGCGCTTCGCTGAGCACGCGCAACGCGACCGACGCCCCGGTCATCCGGTTGCGGCCGGTGGTCGTGAGCATGCCCATGAGGATCTCGTGCGCGTGCAACGCGCGCAGCACCACCTGACTCCGGTGCAGGAGCGCGATCAGCTGGCGACTCGTGAGGGAATTCAGATCGGGAACCGCTTCGAGGTCGGCGTCGACCCGGTCGAGCAGTCGCTCCGCCAACCGCGGCAGTGCGCCGCGCAGCCGGCCGATACGCCACGCGCCACGGAGGCGGCGCGAGGCGCGGATCGGATTCAACGTGCGGGCGACTCCCCCCTTGGTCGGGATGTCACCGGCGAGGCGGAGATCGATCGCGACGTGGCCGTCGACCGAGACGACGATGTCGCTCTTGTCGACCTCAGCCGGCGTGGCGGCCCCGGCGAGCAACACCGCTTCGCGTACCGCTTCGCGCAGCGGGGGGACCCAGAGGTCGCGCTCGAATTCGGTGAGCGGTTCCGGAAAGGTCTCGGCCACCGGCCCCGGTCCGTAGACGGGGCCGCTCGGTGTGCCGCGGACCTGCGTCGTGACGGGCCGCGACTGGAGCAGGTAGAGCGAACCCTCGGTGCCGATCGCCCACTCGACGTCTTGGGGGCCGCGGAACACGCGGGCGACGTCGTTCGACAGCATGACGAGTCGCGCGAGGTCGCGCTTGCGCAACTCGGGCCCGTCGTTTGCCGCGAACTCGAGCACTTTTGCCTTGGTGTCGAGGAGATAGCGCGACCCGTCGACTTCACCACTCACGAGCGGTTCCGGTCCTCCCTGCACCGCGCTGACGACCCGGCGATCTTCGCGTCCGCTCACCGGATCGATGCCGAACATCACGCCGCCGAACTCGGGGTCGATGAGCGGCTGCACGAGCACCGCGATCGCTTCGTCGGTTGCACCGGCGCGGGCGCGTGAATCGAGAACCTGTTTCACCGCCACCGCGAAGGCCTCGAATCCGTGGATCCCGATGACCGAGTCGAACTGGCCCGCCATCGACGACTCCGACGTGTCCTCCACCACGGACGAACTGCGTGCCACGAGGTCTTGCTCGTCGCCTTTCATGCGTTCGAAGGCTTCCCTCACCGCGGGATGGGTCGCCACGTCGACGCCTTCGTCGGCGGCATCGGAGAACGCCGTCGTCAGGACGGCACCCGGCAAGGCGTTGAGCCCGCCGACCGCGGCACGCGCGAGCGCGGCCGCCTTCCCGCCGGTCAGCGCCGGGTCGCGCGCTCGACCCTCGCTGAGGTCGACAACGAAAGGACGGGCCGCATTCATATCTTCACCATGGAGGCTATGGCCAGGATTGCGCAACCCGTCGTCAGCTTTGGAAACGGGTGGTCACGATGCGCCCCTCGCGCTCGGTCGCGGACGGTGTGAGGTCGGTCACCACGAACGTCCGCTGGAGCCAACGGTCGTTGCCGTCGAAACGGGCGGGAAACGGGCTCCGGGCGTGAACCGTGGTGTGGTTGTCGACGACGAGGAGGTCACCGGCTTCGAGAACGACGCTGGTGGCGTGCGACCGCACCGTCTGGGCGAGCGCCTCGAACGCGGACTGCGCGTCGGGGTCGGTGCCGATCATGAGGTCTTCGTCGAACGTGAACGTCGGGCGCGCCGGCGAGCCCGAGAGCACGGGCTGGAGCGGTCCGAACGCGCCGGGCCCGTCGCCGTCGAGAAACGAGGCGTCCGGCCGAGTCCGAAAGCGCGGCTCACGCAAGATCGCGATCGTGTCCGCATCGAGGTGGAGCAGGATGCGCTTGATCGAGCAGAGCATCGTGACCGCTTGCGGATCCCCACGCAGGCAGAGCAGGAGCAGATAGCGCGGCTTGTGCGGATGGAATGCGGCTTCGGTGTGCCAGGCGAGCGTGACTGTCGACGACGACGAGACCTGGCGGTCGCGACTCGCATGATCGGGCACGATGTCTTGCACCAATCCCCCACCGTGTTCCTGGACGTAGCCGATCGGCTCACCGAGGACGCAGGCGACGGCGAGCAGGGTGTGCTCACTGGTGCAGTCCTTGCCCGTCGGCACACCGGGGCGCGGCGGGGTCGCGGGTATCGCGCCCACGGGCAACCCGCGCAGGAGCAACGATCCGTCGAGTCCGGAGTCGGCGGCGAAGGCCCCGAGCGCGGCACGCACCGCTTCCGGCAGGACCGCGGCCGCGGCGTCCCGCACGAAGTCCTCGTCGAGGGCCGCGGACGCCAGCGTCATGGAGAGAGCCTACCCGTCATTGGTCGGATTTTCGACCAATGATGCCGCGACCTTGAACGGGGGCTCAGGGATTCTGGGGGATTTGGCGGACGAGGGCCCGGACTTCGAGGCGGGTGCGCTCGATGTGCTCGGCCATCGCCGTGGCGGCCCCTTCGGCATCTCGCGCCCGGATCGCGACGAGGATGTGCTGGTGATCGGCCAGGCTCTCGATCCGGCCGTGCTTCCACAGTTCGTCGGCCGGTTCGAACAGCTCGCCCCGGGCGCGCTCGACGGCAGCCGCAAGCCGCTCGTTCCCGGACGCCACTGCGATCGCGGCATGGAACGCGACGTCGGCGAGGCGGTACTCGCGCGGCGTCGTGGCCCCGTCGAGGCGCTTGACGCTGCGGCCCATCGCGGTCAGATCACCGCGCGTGCGGCGCAGGGCCGCGAAACGGCAGGCTTCGCATTCGACTGCGAGCCGGAAGTCCACGATGTCGTCGAGATCGGGCTCGGTCTTCGCGGCCCAGGCCGCGAACGGCGCCGCGAGTTCGGTGACGAAGCGCCCGCCGGTGGCGCCGCGCCGCGCCACCACGTAGCCGTCGTTCTCGAGCGCGAGCAACGCTTCGCGAACGCGGTCGCGGCTCACCCGAAAATTCGTCGCCAGCTCGCGTTCGGGCGGCAGCCGGTCGCCCGGCCCGAGCTCGCCGCGGTGGATCCGCCCGCGCAGCTCCTGACCGACGTCCGTGGGCGGCGGTGTGCTCGTCATGACGACGTGAGGACGGCGCGCACGCCGGCGACGAACGCGTCGATGTCGGCCGGCGTCGTGTCCCACGCAGTCATCCAGCGGACCTCGCTGCGGTGCGGGTCCCACACCCAGAAGAAGCACCACTCCTGGAGCGGCGAGATGGCGTCGGCGGGGAGTTCGACGAATACCGCGTTCACGGCCGGCGCACGCGCCACCTTGGCGCCGGGCACTGCGGCCACGGCCGCCGCGAGCTGCGTCGCCATGGCGTTGGCGTGCTCGGCCAGGCGCAACCACAAGCCGTCGGCGAGGATCGCGAGGAACTGCGCGGAGATGTAGCGCACTTTCGACGGCAGCTGCGCGAGCTGCTTGCGCACGTGCGCGGCTCGGGCCGCCAGTTCGGGCCGGCAGAACACGACCGCCTCGCCGTACATGAGCCCGTTCTTCGTGCCACCGAACGAGATGACGTCGACGCCCACGTCGATCGTGAACGCCCGCACGTTGCCGCCGAGCGCCGCCGCCGCGTTCGCGATCCGCGCACCGTCGAGATGTACGAGCATTCCGAGCCGGTGCGCTTCGTCGCACAGCGCGCCGATCTCGTCGGTGGTGTAGAGCGTCCCCGACTCCGTCGACTGCGTGATCGACAGCACCCTCGGTTGCGGGTGGTGCTCGTCGCCGAGCCACGCGGCCGGGTCCCGCAGCTGCTCGGGGCGCAGCTTGCCGTCGGTCGCGGGCAACGCCACCAGCTTGGTGCCGGCCATGCGTTCGGGCGCGCCGGCTTCGTCGGTATGGATGTGCGCGGTGTCCGCGCACACCACCGCATCGCTCGCGTGCGTGAGACACGCGAGCGCGACCACGTTGGCACCCGTGCCGCCCCATACGGGCAGCGTCTCGACCGGTGCGCCGAACACGTCGCGCATGACGTCGCCGAGCTGCCGCGTCCACGGGTCGTCGCCGTATGCGAGCGCGTGACCGTGGTTCACGGCCGCGAGCGCGTCCATCACCGCGGGGTGGACGCCCGCGGCGTTGTCGCTCGCGAACGTGATTGCGGGTGGCGCGGGCAGGTCGACCATCGGTCGCCATGATGGCATCAGACACCGCCGGTCGAGCCGCGGGCGTGGAAGAATCGAGCCGGTGATCGTCGACTGCGCGATCTATGAGAAGGGCAGGCGCCGGCCGGGACCTCAGCATCGATCGCGGACGCAGCCGAGGCCTGCCATCGGCCCGGGCGTATTCGTGTGGCTGGGCCTGCTCGAACCGAGCGCCGACGAGTTTTCAGAGGTCGGTGCCGCGTTCGGCCTCCATGAGCTGGCCGTCGAGGATGCGGTCAATGCACACCAACGGGCGAAGCTCGAGGTATACGGCGAGTCGTTGTTCGTGGTGCTGAAGTCGGCCCGCTACGTCGACGCAATCGAGGTGGTCGAGTTCGGCGAGATCCAGGTCTTCGTCGGCGAGGGATTCGCGGTCGTCGTCCGGCACGGAGAAGCGAGCGCACTGAAGGACACTCGTTCGCGGATGGAAGCCCGGCCCGACCTGCTCGAGCGGGGTCCTGCCGCCGTGCTCTACGGGATCATGGACACGGTCGTCGACGATTACCTCCCCGTGATCCAGGGTCTCGACAACGACATCCACGAGGTCGAGTACCAGGTGTTCTCGGAGGGCGACTCGTCGAACCCGGTCGAGCGGATCTACAAGCTCAAGCGCGAGGTGATCGAGATGATGCAGGCGACCGACGCCGCTCGGCGATCCCCTCGAGCAACTCTCGTCGCGTCCCGCTGCCGTGGGTGCCGACCGACGTACGCGAGTACTTCCGCGACGTGCACGACCACCTGCAGCGCGTCACCGAACGCGTCGATGCATTCAGCGAGCTGCTGACGAGTGTCCTCGAAGCCAATCTCACGCGCGTCAGCGTCCGCCAGAACGAGGACATGCGCAAGATCTCGGCCTGGGTGGCGATCGCGGCGGTGCCGACGATGATCGCCGGCATCTACGGCATGAATTTCGAGCACATGCCGGAACTCGATGAACCGTGGGCCTATCCAGCAGTGTTGGTATTGATCTTCGGCTCGTGTGCGTTGCTCTACCGCGCGTTCCGGCGCAGCGGTTGGCTCTGAGGCCTCCCGGCTCTAACTGCCCGGCGGGCGGTAGTCGACGGTGACGGCAGTCGCGCGGTCGATCTCCTCCGGCGTGAGAAGCACAACGGTCTTGCACGAGACCGAGCCACTCGCCGCCACGTTCATCGCGATCGCAGCAACCGTCTCGTTGTTCGGAAGGTCCACGGTCGCATACACGTCGTCCTCGCCGAACGCGAAATAGAAGCTTTCCAAGGTGCCGCCGGCATCGGCGATGAGCTTCGAGATGGCGTCCCGGCGGGCCACGCCGCCTTTGTCCAAGACGCCCTTGACGCCATCGACGTTCAACGACGCGACGATCAGGTACTTCGGCATCGCCGACCTCCCCTCGCAAACCCCGCCCGCGGAGTCTTCACCCGCAGACGGGATCAGGCAAGGAGAGAATCGACGGTGACGCCGCCGGGCAACGTCAGGAGCCCCTGCGCCGCGAAGCTGCGGATGATCGTGGCCCACGACGGCCGGGCGGCAACGAGTGCGCGCAGTTCGGAGCGTCCCGCGCCGATATCACCCGCGAGCACGGTCGCGATCCCGTGCGCGAAGCGGAAGTTCTCGTCGTCGGGCAGCCGTGCGAGGGCCGCGGCAGCCGACGCGACCGCGGCGTCCGGCTGGCCATCCATGAGTTCGGCGTAGCTGCGCAAGCCGGCGTCGAACGCCCCGCGGGCGTCGAGCAAACGCGCGAGCTCGTCGAGGGGTGCGTCGTGATGGTCGACCCGGAGGTCGACGAGCACGCCTTCGCCCGGATGCTCGTGGGGTTGCCCATCGACGACCAGCAGCGCGGCCGACAACCGGCCCCGCGCATCACCGCCCTCGGCCTCACCCGCGCACAGCGCCGCCAACAATCGCTCGGTGAGTGGACCCGACGTGCCCTCGAAGGCCGCCGCCATCGCGGGCCACACATCGGGTGAGGTCAGCATGTTGCCCTGCACCGTGTAGCCCACGCCAAGCTGGTTGCCCGCGTGATCGATGCAACTCGCGCCGGTGAAGGAAGCCGCGCGGCCCTGGGCGTCGACCACACCTACCTGACGAATTGCGGAACCGGGATCGACCGCGCGCGCTGCGTCGAGCGCTTCCTCGGCGGTGCGACCCTGATCGAGTTGTTCGAGACAGCGCCAGCCGTACGCTGCTTCCGCGAACGCTTGCGTTGCGACGGCGCCGATACCGGGTTTCGCCCACGGCACGATCGTGCCCACTGCGAACATGCACGTTTGCACGCCGACACCGAGCTCGCCCGTGTCGGGATCGCGAGCGACGATCGAGTACGTCACGTCGAGGCGGCTGCGCGCGCGGCCTCCTGCTGCGCGAAGTATTCCAACGCCGTCTTCGTCTTCGTATGCTGTTCACCCGTCACGTCGACACCCTTGCCGGTCAGAAACGCGATCGTCTCGGCCGCGACCTGGAACGTTTCGCTCGGTAGGCACTTGGTCGAGAGTTCGAGGATGCGAGTGTTGTCGGGATAGAACCACAGCTCTACCACGAGCGGACGCTCGTAGCCGGCGGGCACCGACTTCAACTTCAAGACGAAGATCGGTCCGAGCACTGAGAGATCGTCCAGGCCGAGCCCCTCCGGCGCGTGGGCTGTGAAGAAGGCGCGCTGCTCCTTCGTGAAGAGCTTCTTGATCGGCCGCTGACCCAACGCGACCTCGCGCGGATCGTTGATCCCGGCTTTGCCCTTCATCGACGCCGAGCACACGAACCCTCCGGGCATCGCGTCGACCTCGACCCCGAATGCCGGCGACATCCGCAGCGACTCCGGGAGCTGATCCGGCACGACCGGACGCAACTTCACGACCGTGTCGCCGCCCTTGCCCTGGATGCGGCGAGCACGCGCGACGACACCGGCCTGGTTCAAGCGCAGGTCGGGTGTGTCGAAGAAGAAGACTTGGCGGACCTGCGCGTCGAGCGCGTCGAGCTCGAGCGCGTTGATGATATGGCCGACCTGGGAGTCAGAGATGCTCGCCTTCAGCTCGATGCTGTCGGCTCCCTTCCCCAGCTCGAGCAGCTCGGCGATGGCCGCGTCGGAGAGGCGGACACTGCCGTCACCAGTTTTCGTCATGCACCGATCATGGCGCGCCAGTTCGTACGCGTCGAGGGTGAACGCGCGAATCCGCTACTGGTCAGGGCCCCGGATCCTCGCCCATCTCCTTGAGCGCCGTCGCGAGCGCGGCCCGGAGCTTCCGCGCGGAATCGGGCGCGAGGTGGCCGACGAGTCCGGCACCCTGCTTGCCGACCTCTTCGACCGTGAGCTCGACGCGCAGGTCTTCGCACTCCGTGCAGTCGTCCATCGCAACCACGATCCAACTGATCGGTACCCGCTCGGGGTCGTCAGCGGGATGGTCGTCGGTGCCGTAGTCGGCGAGCTTCTTCATGCAAGGCCAATCCTTCACGCGAAAAGTGTGCTCAACGTGCCGTCGAACGCGCGCCGGAGCGCACTGACGTGGAGGTCGTGCACGAGCGAGCTCGAAATGGTGATCGGGATGACGCACGAACCGTGGATATGGCCGGTGACGCGCAAGGCGGCGGCCGCGACACCCGCTTGGCGCAGTTGTTTCACGTACGCCTCACCGTCATCGCGCAGCGGATCGAGTTCGGCGGTGATGACGACCGCGGGCGGAAGTCCCGAGAGGTCGGCCGCGAGGCGCGGCGACATGCGGGGGTCCGTACGCTCGGACGGATCATTGAGGTAGCGCTCGAGGTATGTCTCGATCGCGGCCTTGGTGAGTCCGTAACCGTCGGCCAGCTCGTCGATCGACCGCGTCGACAACGTCGCGTCGATGCACGGGATGTCGAGGAGCTGCAAGCACGGCATCGGCAATCCGGTGTCGCGGGCAATAAGACACAGCGCCGCGCTGAGGTTGCCGCCCGCGCTTCCGCCGCCCACGGCGACCCGAGCCGGGTCGACGCCGAGTGCGGCGGCGTTCGCGTGCAACCACGCATACGCGGCGACGCAGTCGTCGATCGCGGTCGGGAACTTGTGCTCGGGCGCGAGCCTGTATTCGACGGAAGCGACGACGGCATTGGTGGCCTCGGCCAGCGGCCAGCACTCGATCTCGCTCGTCTCGATGTTGCCTTGGAACCAGCCGCCGCCGTGGATGAACAGGTACGCGGGCGCGGTGGCGGGCGCGGACGCGGGCCGGTAGGTCCGCACGGTGATGGCGCCCCCCGCGACCGGAACCGAATGGTCGGTCACGGTGATCGAGTCGGGCACCGGGCGGGCGAGCAACAGCATCGTGTCGTTGGCCCGCTTGCGCTCTTCCGCGAGCGTGGGCGCCGGTTCCGCGTTGGCGCCCGCGATCGCGTCGATGACCATCTGCACCGGCGGGTCGACCACGTAGGTCACCGTGTTCGTCATGCGCTGCCTTCCGCTCCGCGCGGGATCGCATGGACGCCGCGCTCGTACACCCGGCCCGCGTGCACGAAAGGCAACGGGCTGTCGACCGTCAGCATGGTCGATTGGACGTCGACGTGCACATGGCCGCCGGGGCACGGACAGCGCGCGGTGGTGAACCCCGCCGTCGTGTGCGAGCCTGGGCCGATGGGCTTGGCCTGATGGGACTTGCAGGAAGAGTCGCACTCGTCACCGGCGCGAGCCGCGGGATCGGTGAGGAAATCGCGCGCCGCTTCGCCGCCGAAGGCGCCGCGGTCGCGGTGTCGGCGCGTACCGTCGCGGAAGGTGATCACCCGCTGCCCGGCAGCATCACGTCGACTGTCGAGTCGATCACGAGCACCGGCGCGTTGGCGATCGCGGTCGCGGCCGATCTGGCCAAGGCCGAGGATCGGTCCCGCCTCGTCGAGACGGTCACGCGCGAGCTCGGACCGATCTCCGTGCTCGTGAACAACGCCGCGATCACCTACTTCGAGCCCGTCGATGGGTTCTCGACGCGCCACTACGACCTGATGTTCGACGTGCAGGTGCGCGCTCCGTTCGAACTCGCGCAACTCGTGCTGCCGGGCATGAAGGCGCGCAAGGAGGGCTGGATCCTCAACATCTCTTCGCGCGGCCGTGCATCCTCAAGGACCGCCCTACGGGGGCCGCCGCCGGTGGCGGCGGCACCGTCTACGGAATGTGCAAGGCCGCACTCGAACGGTTCACGACCGGATTGGCGGCCGAGGTCTACGCCGACGGCATCGCGGTGAACGCGCTGTCGCCGATGGCCATCGTCACGACACCCGGCGTCGTCCACCACGGCCTCGACCGCGGCGTCCCCGCCGAGTTCATCGAGCCGGCGTCGACGATGGCCGCGGCGGCGTACGCGTTGTGCACGGGCGACCCGGCCAGCCTGACCGGCCGGATCACCTACTCGAAGACGTTGCTCGACGAACTCGGATAGCTATTCGGTGTCGATCGGCTGGTCGAGCGCCACCCGCCCCGCGTACAGCAGCGTGTTCTCGGGCGTGAGCGGGTGGAACTTCCCTGCCGCGAGCGTCGCGGTAGAGGCGCTCGAGCGGCGAAGTGCGGAAGTAGGACGCGCCGCCAACCGTCTCCATCGCGATGTCGGTGATCGCAACTGCTTCCTCGACGACCGAACGCTTGCCGTGCATCACCGCGTTCATCGTGGCCGGCCCCACGTTGTACTCGCCGTCGAACGCGTTGAGGGAACCGGCGAGCGCCCACCACGAGACGGTGAGCTTGTGGTCCATCAATCCGACCTGCCGTTGCACGGTCTGGATCTCGGCCATCGGCGTGTCGCCGCGCTTGCGCGTGCTGACGACGCGCACGGCTTCGTCGCGCGCGGCGCACGCGATGCCCCAGTAGACCGACGCGGACGTCGGTGCGATGTGCACGCCCGCGGCGTTCAACGGTCCGTCGAGGGAGTTCCAACCGCGACGCGCGGTGATCTTCTCCGCGGGGACGAACACGTCAGTGAACTGCACGTCGTGGCTCGCGGTGGCGCGCATGCCGAGCGTGTCCCACGTCTCGAGGATCTCGACGCCGTCGGCGTTCATCGGCACACCGAACATCAGCACTTCGATGGTGCCGTCGGCGTGGCGGAGGGGCGCGCTCGTCGCGATCACGTTCGCGACCGGCGCCTGGCTGCAGAACGACTTCGCGCGCGGTGACGCGGTAGCCGCCGTCGACTTCGACCGCGTCGCCGGTCGGCCAGAGCCAGTCGGAGCCGCCGCTCGTCATCAAGACGAGGTCCTCCTCGACGACACGCTTCAAGACACCTTCGGCGTCGGGCGCGCCGCCCCGGCGGCGGAAGCCTTGGAGCAACGTGATGTAGAGGTGCATGTTCGCGGCGAGCGCCGTCGAGCTGCAGTGGCGCGCCAGCTCGGCCTGCGCATAACAGACCTGCCGCATGTCGGCGCCGAGGCCGCCGAGATCCTCGGGCACGGCGAGGCGGAGATAGCCCGCTTCGGCCAGCTCCTTGTAGTTCGCCTCGACGAACGCGTTGTCGCGGTCGTGCTGGGCGGCGCGGGGTGCAAAGAGGGCGCCGAGCTCGCGTGCGAGGCCGACGAAAGCGTCGTCGCCGTCGCGGGCCGGGGCCGGACCAGGGAAGTTGCTCATCTCCGCAACGTACGACGGCCGAGGGCCGGCGACTAGTTCAACTTGTGAACCTAGACTCCGGCCGTGCGTCCGTACGCGCAGTACTGCCCGATCGCCAAGGCCGCGGAGGTGCTCGGCGACCGGTGGAGCCTGCTGATCGTCCGCGAGATGGTGTCCGGCAGCCACCGCTTCAACGAACTGGCCCGGGGTCTGCCCGGTCTCTCGCGGGCGCTGCTCAGCAAGCGGCTCCAACAGCTGCAGCGCGTCGGCGTGATTGCCCACACCGCGCAGGGCTACGAGCTCACCCGGGCCGGCGAAGAATTGAAGCCGCTGATCTTCGGGCTCGCCGAGTGGGGCGCAAAGTGGGCGTTCGCGGAGCCGATGCCGGAGGAACTCGACCCCGACTTGTTGCTGTGGTGGATCCATCGTGGCATCGATCCGGACAAGCGGCCCGACAAGCGGGTAGTCATCGAGTTCGAGTTCTCCGATCACGATCATCGCTTCTGGCTCGTGGTCGAGCCCGATGACGTGTCGGTCTGTGTGACACCTCCCGGCATCGAAACCGACGTGCTCGTGTCGAGCACGCTCCCGACGATGTACCGCGTGTGGCTCGGGCGTGAGGAGCTGTACGACGCGATGCGCGATGATCGCGTCCGATTGTCGGGGACGCCGAGCATGGTGCGCGCGCTGCCGCGCTGGCTCGAGTTCAGCCCGGTCGCGGGCTATGTGCGCGAGGCGCGGGATCCGATCCCGACGCAGTAACGATGGTCGAGTTCGCGCTGCAGTCGCAGGACCCCGCCGACGCGGCGCGCGCTGAAGCCGCGGGCTTCGTCGCGTTCCTCGTCGCCGATCATCCGGGGACTGGTGTGTCACCGTTCGTCACGTTGGCGCACGCGGCGGCCGGGACGACGACGATCTCGCTCGGCACCTACGTCGTGAACGCGGGCGTGCGCGAGCCGCTTCACATCGCCGCCGACGTCGCTACCCTCGACCTGCTCTCCGGTGGGCGCGCGCTGTTAGGCATCGGCGCGGGACATACGCCGGCCGAGTGGAGGATGATTGGCCGGACCGCGTTGTCGGCGCCGGACCGAGTGACGCGCCTGATCGAGAGCGTCGAGGTGATCCAGCGCGTGCTGGCGGGCGAGACGGTCACCTTCCACGGCGAGCACATCCACGCCGACGGCGCGGCACTTGCGCAGCCGCGGGCGGTGCCGCTGCTCATCGGCGGCGGCAATACCCGCCTCCTGCAGTACGCGGGCGAGCACGCCGCCATCGTCGGCATCAGTGGCCTCGGCCGCACGCTCGCGGACGGCCACACGCACGAAGTCCGCTGGCACACCGACGACGTCGACCGCACGATCGCTCACGTCCGCGCCGCGGGCCGTACGCCGGTGATCGACGCGCTCGTGCAACATGTCGAGATCACCACCGACCGCACCGCGGCAGCCGAGAAGCTCACACACGAGATCCCGCAGTTCACGGCCGCCGACCTGCTCGCGTGCCCGTACGTGCTGATCGGCACCGAAGACCAACTCGTCGCCGAAGTGCGTTCGCACCACGACCGTTGGGGCATCGACCGCTTCACCGTCCGCGCCAGCGCCCTCGACGCGATCGCCCCGCTCATCCCGACGTGAGCCGCCTCCGGAACACAGTCGTCTCGCTGGGCTCGAAACCGAGGCCGACGTAGAGCGCATGCGCGGCGCGGCGCGTGTGGTGCGACCGCAGGTCGAACGAGAGAACGCCGTCGGCCACATCAGCCATCGCGGCCGTGAGCAACTTCCGCGCTATGCCCTGTCTTCGATGTGCCGTGTCCACAACGACATCTTCGATGTGGTACCGGAGCCCGGGAAGGTGACGGTGCGGTACGAGCAACGTCATGCCGACGATGGATTGGTCGCAGCGGGCGACATAGACGCGGGTCGGCGACTCGATCACCTGCGCGAGCCCGGTGACGGTGACGGGATCCCACGCGGGCTTCAACTGCGGGATCAATACGTTGATCTGGTCGACCGCCTCCGGCGTTGCCGTGGTTAGCCGCGCGAACGTCGATTTTCACCGTCACGACCGTAGCGCCACCGACGCGTTCGGTCGTCGACATGCGTATCCGCGAACAGCGTGTCTTCCACTTCGAAACCAAGCTGCTCTGAAGGGGTTACCGTGGACCACGTGGAACTCGCCCGGGTGCTTGGCCGACCTCGACCGCGACGGCTATGCGATCGTGCCCGACGCGTTCCCCGAAGCCCGCGCCGCCCGAGCCGAGTTCGCGGCCCTGGCCGAGGAGACGCCCTTCGGGCGCGACGCGTTCGAGGGGTTCCACACCCGCCGCATCTACGCGCTGTTCGCGAAGACGCGCGTCATGGACGGCCCCGCGACGCATCCGCTGATCCTCGGCGTGCTCGACGCGGTGCTCGGCCACTACCAGCTCAGCGCGCCCACAGGTATCGAGATCGGTCCCGGCGAGATCGCGCAGGGCCTGCATCCCGACGACGCGATCTACCCGCTCCCGCGGCCGCACGCCGAGCTCGTCGTCAACATCATGTGGCCGCTCGACGACTTCACAGCCGAAAACGGCGCGACGCGCATCGTTGCGGGCAGCCACCGGTGGATCGACGAACGCCCGACTGCCGACACGCCAACGGTCGACGTCGAGATGCCGGCCGGCTCCGCCCTCATCTACCTGGGCAGCGTGTGGCACGGCGGGGGCGCCAATCACACCGACAGGGCCCGCATCGGCGTCGTGCTGCATTACGCGGCCGCGTGGCTGCGGCCCGTCGAGAACCACGTCCTCGCCGTCGCGCCCGCGGTAGTCGCGACGCTGTCGCCGCGGTTGCAGGAACTGCTCGGGTACAACATCGCGCCGCCGTTCATCGGGTACGTCGACGGCCGCCATCCGCGCCGGCTGCTCACTCCCGAACCCGCTTCCTAGTTGCACACGCGCGCCGCGGGGAGTACCAAGCATGATCGAACTCGAGTACGCCAACCTCTGAGGCGCGCATGCAGCATTTCTGGTCGGTCCTTGCCGTACAGCTCGGCAAGCGCGCTGGCCTCGTCTCGGTGGTGGGACTGCTCGTGACCATTGTGCTCGGGCTGGGGATCACTCAGCTCGAGTTCGCGACCGGCCAGGACAGCTACCTGAACAAGGACGACCAGGTCTACATCGACAACGTCGCCTACCAAGACCTCTTCGGGGGCCAAGCCATGCTCACCGTGATCAGCATGGACGAGGGCCACACTGTCGACGAGTTGTTCACCGCCGAGAACCGCGCGCAGCTCGAATCATTTGACGACGCGCTCATGGAAACCGGCGATGTGCACGGCGTGATCACGCCGCTGACGATCCTCGAATTCTCCGACTCGCTCATCGCGAGTCCCGACGGCGACCCGACACACAGCATTGCGGGCGCGGCGTTGCAGACCGCGCTCGGCAAGGAGACGCCCGACACGCCCGAGCACGCCGCGCGCGCCGAGAACGCGTTCGCGACCATCGGACGACTCAACGCAGTGCCGGAAGACCAACGCACGTTCGACAACCCGGCGTGGGTCGAGTTCCTGCTCTACGACAACGAGGGTGAGATCCGCAAGGCGCACCGCTCCTTCATCCTCGACGAATCGACGGCCCAGATCATCGTGCGGCTGCCGGGCAACGAGTCGATCGAAATCGAGGGCGCCGCGTCGGATCTGGTGCTCGATCAGGCCGACGAGCTCTCGTTCGCGAATGCGTCGGTCGTCACCACCGGCGCGCCGATCCTCTTGAAGGACATCAACGACTACTTGCGCGGCGGGATGCTGACCCTGGGCGCCATCGCGGTCGCGATCATGGTGGTCATCCTCCTCCTGCTGTTCCACGTGCGCTGGCGGCTGCTCCCGCTGTTCGTCATCCTCGTCGGGGTCGTCTGGGCGTTCGGGCTCGCGGGGTACCTCGGGATCCCGCTCACCGTCGTCACCATCGCGGGCCTGCCCGTGTTGCTCGGCGTCGGCATCGACTACGCGATCCAGATGCACGCCCGCGTCGAGGAGGAAGCGATCCTCGATCGGAGCGAACACCCGATCCAGGAGACGTCGCGCAGCCTCGGCCCCGCGCTGCTCGTCGTGACGTTCGACGCAATCTTCGCGTTCCTCGCGTTGCGGTTCGCCAAGGTGCCGATGATCCGCGACTTCGGCCTCTTGCTCGCGGTCGGCATCGCCGCGATCTGCCTGTGTTCGATCGTGCTCCCACTCGCAATCCTCGGTATCCGCGAGCACCGCTCGCCCACGACCGGGAAAGACTTTCGCCAAGGCTCGCTCGGGCGGCTCGTCGTGTTCCTCGGCCGGCTGCCACCGGCGACTGCGATCCCGCTCGCCATCGCGAGCGTCGTCATCTTCTTCTGGGGCATCGCGGTCGAAGACGACCTGACGATGCAGACCGATCCGGTGCAGTGGGTCGACCAGGATTCCGAAACCATCAAGGACCTCCGCACGGTCGAGGAGCTGACCGGATCGTCGAGCGAGCTCGGCGTGTTCGTGCAGAGCGACGACGTGTTCACCGACGAATTCGTCGGCTACGTACACGCGTTCACACGCGACCAAGTCGAGAACAGCGACGGTGCGTTGCTCACCGGGTCGAGCATCGAGACCGCGGTCGGCGACCTGCTGTTCGTGCCCGGTGCGTCGGATATCGCGCCGACGGGCGCGGACGTACGCGCCGCGTTCGACGTCGCGCCCGAAGGTCTCAAGGCCTCGACTGTGAGCGGAGCCGCAACCGACTTCAACATCGTGTTCCGCGCCGGCCCCTCATCGCTCGAGGATCGCGCCCCGCTGGTGCAGGACATGCGGGAGAACGCCGATCCGCCCGAGGGGATCTCGCTCACACCGTCGGGCCTCGCGGTCGTCGGGGTCGGTTTGCTCGAGAACCTCGAAGCCAACCGCGTCCTGCTGACCTACCTCGCGCTGCTCTTCGTCTTCTTGTTCCTCGCGGTCCGGCTGCGGTCGGTCATCCGGTCGTTGCTGTCGCTCGTGCCGGTTGCGATCGCCGTGGGGCTCGCGTCGATCGTGGCCTGGGCGTTCGACCTCAAGCTCAGCCCGATGACTGCCGTCGGCGGGCCGCTCGTGATCGCGGCCTGCACTGAGTTCACGTCGCTGATCCTGCTGCGCTTCGTGGAGGAACGCGGCCGCGGCTACGAACCCGGGGAAGCCGTCGAAGTCACCGCGTCGCGCACCGGACCGCGCGTTCATCGTCTCCGCGCTCACTGCGATTGCCGGCATCGCAGTGCTGTCGTTCTCGTCGCTCCCGCTCCTGCGCGACTTCGGGCGAATCGTCGCGATGAACGTCACGATCGCGCTGTTGTGCGCGCTCATCGTGCTCCCACCGATGCTGGTGTGGGCCGAACGGCGCAACTGGGTGACCCGCGGGCTCCTGCGCAAGCCCGAACCGTTCAGCGAGGCGCCGCCGGTTCACTACCCGGCGCCGGCGTCCGGCGACTGAGCTGGAGATACGCGCGCCCGCGCGGCGACAGCTCGTAGCCGATCTCGAGGCTGAGGGTGAGCCCGAGGTTCTTCAGCTTGCGCACGTCGGTCTTGAACGGCTGAAGCTCGCGATCGAACATCGGCGCGAGATCGCCGGCCCGGCGCGCCGGATGCTCGGCGATCACCGCGAGCACCGCGGCCGTCCACGGGCCGTGGCTCGACGCGCGGTCGAGTCGGTCGAGGCGGGCGTCGATGTCGGCGACGTCGGCATCGGTGAGCGCGTCGGTGGCCGCCTTCACCGCGCGTGGGTCGGGTTCATCGACCTTGTGGAACCGGATGCGGTACACGGGCATGATCTGGAGTTCCGCGCAGATCGGCGACGAGCGCGGCAGCCGATGGGTATCCGGACCGGCGGGCCTCCGCGTTCGAGATGCGGGCGGGATCGACGACGTCGACGGCGTCGGCCTCGATGATCCCGGCGGCGGTGCGGTAGCGGTGGCCGGCCACCGCCTGGCACCGTTTCCAGCGCCGGAACGTCACCGTGATGCTGCCGTCGGCGATGCCCGCCCAGAACGATTGCTTGAAGAGCACGGGGACTTAGCCTAAAGAGACCCTGAGGCGAGGATTAGCGGCGCACGTATCGTGCGCCGCCCGAGCCGGGGCCCGAGCGGCCCTCTGAGCGGAAGAGATCGCCATGACCTTCAACGACGATCACCGAGCCTGGCAGGACTGGTTCGACTCGCGCCGCATCGCGGATCGCATCGACGAGCTGCTCGTGGCCGAAACGATCGACGCGCACGCCAAGACGTTCATCGAATCGCGCGACATGTTCTTCCTCGCGACGTGCGACGCCGAAGGCCATCCGCAGTGCTCGTACAAGGGTGGAGAGCCCGGCTTCGTGCGCGTCATCGACGAGCGCACGCTCGCGTTCCCCGTGTACGACGGCAACGGCATGTTCTTGTCGCTCGGCAATATCTCTGCGCAGGCCCACGTCGGCATGCTGTTCATCGATTTCGTGCGACCGAACCGGTTGCGGGTGAACGGCGTCGCGACCGTTGCGGTCGACGATCCGCTGTGTGCCGAGATGCCGGGTGCGATCGGCGTCGTACGCGTGCAGGCGACGCAGGTGTTCCCGAACTGCAATCGCTACATCCACAAGATGGAACCGGTCGAGCGGTCGCCGTTCGTCCCGAAGCCCGCAGCGGTCGCGCCCATTCCCGACTGGAAGCGCATGACGTGGGCGCAGGAGTACCTCCCTGAGGGCGACCCGGCCCGGACCGTGGATCCGATCTGATCCCGCACGCGCCGCGCTCGAGCCGCCGGGCGACGGCGGGCGGTCCGTGCGCGCGACGACTCGAGCAACCGCACCGGCACGGGGCGCCACGGCCGATGCGGCAGAAGTACGCCCCAGTCTGGCCTGAATTGCACGGTTGTCAAGGCCGACAATCGGATGACACGTCTTCCGATTGGAGCAGCGCGGCGCGCTACGCCGCGACCGGGTGGGTGTGACCCGGCAACTCGGCCCGGGCCACGGCGCCGCACCAGCAACGCATCCGAATGACGACGCAGCCGGGCCGGGCTTCCATGGCGAGGATATGACGAGCGGGGAGCAGCACTCGCCCGCCGTGATCAGGGCAGTACGCATCGAACATGGCTTGATATTGGGCCTCGACCGTCCGGGCGACGAGTGGCAGGATTGCCCCTGAGCGATAGGATCCTGCCAATGCCCGAACCCCGCATCCCACCGCATCGCGTCGTCGCTGTCGTCCAGCCCGGGAACCACCCGTTCGAGCTGGCGGTCGCCTGCGAGGTGTTCGGCCTCGAGCGGCCCGAGCTCGGCGTCCCCTGGTACGAGTTCGTCGTTTGCGCCGAAGAACCACGCGTCGATCTCGGCGCGTTCGTGGTCGAGACCCGCCACGGTCTCGACGCGATCGCGACGGCCGACACGGTCATCATCCCCGCGCAACCCCCCGACCTCCCACCGTCCCGTGCTCTCGTCGCCGCGCTGCGCGCCGCTCATGACCGCGGCGCACGGCTGGTCGTCGTTCTGTAGCGGCGCGTTCGCACTCGCGGAAGCCGGCGTGCTGGACGGCCGGCCGGCGACGACGCACTGGATGTACGCCGCCCGGCTGGCGACCGAGTTCCCCGCGATCGAGGTGATCCCCGACGTCCTCTATGTGGAGGCGGGTTCCGTGCTGACGTCGGCGGGCACGGCCGGCGCCATCGACCTTTCGCTGCACATCGTGCGCGGCGACTACGGCAGCGCGATCGCGAATGCCGTCGCCCGCCGCATGGTGGTGCCACCGCATCGCGACGGCGGCCAGGCGCAGTTCGTCGACCAGCCCGTACCCGACACCGGCGATGCGAACACGCTGGGGCCGACGCTCGACTGGATCGTCAAGAACCTGTCCGAGCCGCTCACCGTCGAGAACATGGCCGCGCACGCGATGATGAGCTGCCGGACCTTCATGCGCCGGTTCCGCGCCGCGACCGGCACGACACCGCTGCGCTGGTTGCTCCATCAACGAGTCGTGCACGCGCGTCACCTCCTCGAAACGACCGACGTGCCCATCGACCGCGTGGCGCAGGCGTGCGGGTTCGGAACCGCGGCCAACCTGCGCGTGCACTTCTTGCGGACGGTCGGCACGCCACCGACCTCGTACCGGCGGACGTTCGCCCGGGCGGGCTAGTCAGGGAAGCAGCACGTTCGGATTCAGCGTCGCGTGCGGATCGAGCGCGTTCTTGATCGCTCGGAATGCGCGCAGCTCCGTCTCTGATCGGGTGAGATGCACCCACTGCCGCTTGGCCGTCCCGATGCCGTGCTCGGCGCTGATCGAACCGTGCCCCTGGGCCACAAGATGCAGCACCGCGTCGCTGATCCGGTCGTCGTCGGGTTCGACGCCGGTCACGTTCACGTGCACGTTGCCGTCGCCCGCATGTCCGAAGAGCCAGACCTGTGCGCCGGGCGCGACCGCGCGCACCGCAGCCCGCACCGCGGGGAAGAACGCGGCCAACTGATCGGCGGGCAACGTCACGTCGAGCTTGTGCGGCGGACCGAGTCGGTTGATCGCTTCGGTGTGGCCTTCGCGGTAGCGCCACAGGCTCGCAACGCCAGCGGGGTCGGTCGCGACCGCGACGTCGGCAACCCGGTCGAGGCCGGCAACCACCTCGGCGAGCTCGTCGGTTGGATCGCGCCCGGCCGCGGCTTCGGCGAGCACGTACGCGCCGTGCACGGTCGCGAACGGCCGGGGCAGCGCCAGCTGCGCACACACGAGCTCCAAGCCTTCGGCCACGAACAGCTCCAGCGCGCGCAAGGTCTCGCAAGTGCGCCGCAACTCGCCGACCGCCACGAGCGCGTCGGCCACCGTTGCGAACGCGAGCAACGCGACCACGACGTACCGGGCACGCGGCACGAGCCGGAGCCGCGCCTCCGTGATGACGGCGAGCGTTCCCTCGCTGCCGCAGAGCAGCCCCGAGAGGTCGTAGCCGGTGTTGTCCTTCTCCAGCCCGTCGCGGCGATCGACGGTCGAGCCGTCCGCGAGAACTGCGCGAAGTCCGACGACCTGGCGCCGCATCGGACCATGCCGCAACACCTGCACGCCGCCCGCGTTCGTCGCCACCATGCCGCCGATGGTTGCGCTGTCACGGGCACCGAGGTCGATGCCGAAGTCCCAGCCCGCGGCCCGCACATGGGCTTGCACGCGCGCGAGCGTGGCACCCGCGCCGGCGGTGACCTGCGCGCCGGCACCGTCGACCGGTCCGAGGGCATCGAGGCGCCGCATGTTGACGACGACCTCGCCGGCGAGTGGAACCGAGCCGCCGACGAGGCCGGTGTTCCCGCCCTGCGGGACGATCGCGACGCGGGCGCCGTCGCAGATGCGAACCACAGCGGCGACCTCGGAGTGCGACCCGGGCCGGACGACGGCCGGCGTGGAGCCGCGGAACCGTCCGGTCCAGTCGACGGTGTAGCCACCGACGACCTCCCGGTCGGTGAGCACGTGCTCGGCGCCGACCGCTGCGGTCAATGCGTCGAGCACGGATCGGGACACGGTCATCGCCGCCGAGCGTACGGCGGTGCGAAGATCGCGCCGTGCCGTCGTCGTCACCCGGAGAACTCCAGCGCGGCAAGCTGCTGGTCGCGACGCCGCCGCTCACCGACCCCAACTTCGACCGGACCGTGGTGCTCCTCCTCGAATGCGGCGACGACGGCGCGCTCGGCATCATTCTGAATCGGCCGACCGACACCGAGCTCGTGGACGCGCTCCCCGACTGGAGTCCGCTCGCCAGCGCGCCCGGCGTCGTCTTCGCGGGCGGCCCGGTCATGCCCGACTCGGTGATCGCGCTGGGCCGCGCCGCGCCCGGCACCACCGACGGGTGGATTCCCGTGCTCGGCGACCTCGGCACGGTCGACGTCGGGCGCGATCCGGCGGTGCTCGGGGGCGAGCTCCTCGCATTGCGGGTCTTCGTCGGCTACGCGGGCTGGGCTCGGATGCAACTCGAGGGCGAGCTGGCGGAGGGCGCGTGGTTCGTCGTCGACGCGCAGGCCGCCGATCCCTTCACGACCGACCCGAGCGCGCTGTGGCGCGCGGTTCTGCGCCGCCAGCGCGGCCGCGTCGCGATGTTCGCGAGCTGCCCGTCCGATCCCTCCGTGAACTAAGCCGTCGATTTCGGCCGGATCAGCAGCGCACGTATCGTGCGCTGCCCGAGCCGGGGCCCGAGCGGCCCTCTGAGCGGAACCAGAGGCGAGGATCAGCAGCGCACGTATCGTGCGCTGCCCGAGCCGGGGCCCGAGCGGCCCTCTGAGCGGAGAAGAAGGAAGATGGACTGGATCACCGAGGCGACGCTGCACCTCGCGGCCGCGACCGGCCTCGACCCCGCGTCGCTCTTGCTCGACGCGACCGACGCGGAAACATTGCTCGATCTCGCCGGCGTTGCTGCACACACGAGCGGCGAACGCACCAACGCACCGCTGCTGTGTCACGTCATTGGCCGAGCGCGCGCGCAAGGCGTCGCGCTCGACGTGCTCGACCGCGCGGTGCGGGAGTTCGCGGGCGCGTGATGCAGTTGCCGAGCGCAGCCATTCCGCCCGGCGCGGTCGTCGCCGTCGAGGTCGACGGGGTCGAGTTCGTGGTGTGGCGCGGCGCGAGCGGGGCGCTAGGCAGCGCGCCGCGGAACTGCCCTCACCTCGACTGGGATCTGCTCGAAGCAGTCGTCGTCGGCGACGAACTCATGTGTGCTGGTCACGGTTGGTCGTTCGACTGCGCCGGCCACGCGTTCAAGCGCAACGAGTTCGGCCGTGCCGACCCGAAGGACGACATCGAGACCGTGACGGTGCGGGAGGATCGGGGCACGATCGAAGCGAGCCGGTAGCGTCCATCTTCGCCGACCGCGTCGCCGCGCTGGCCGTCGTCACCACCGCAAACCCGCAGGTCGCGCCCATGCGTCGCTGAACCGTACTGAGTACGGTTCAGCGACGCATGGACAAACTGGACGACGAAGCGGCGTTTCTGGCTGCGTACGACCCGGCGCGGTATCCGCGGGTGGCGGTCAGTGTCGACGTCGTGTTGCTGACCGTCCGCGGCGGGCAGCTCTCGGTGTTGCTCGTCGAACGCGACGGTCATCCCTACCGGGGGCAGTGGGCGTTGCCCGGCGGGTTCGTCGAACCCGACGAGGGTCTCGACGCCGCGGCCCGGCGCGAACTCGCCGAGGAGACCGGCCTGCTCGTCGCGAGCGGTGAGGATGCAGTCGAGCTCGGCCATCTCGAACAGCTCCGCACGTACGGGACGCCCGACCGGGATCCGCGCATGCGTGTCGTCTCTGTCGCGTACATGGGCTTCACCGCGCGCGCCGCCATCGTGGCCGGCTCGGACGCGGCCGACGTGCGCTTCTGGGCACTCGATGACCTCGACCTCACCGGCGGCGACCGCCCGCACGGTGTCCCTGTCGCTTTCGACCACGCGCGCGTGATCACCGACGGGCTGGAACGGGCGCGCGGCAAAGCTCGAGTACACGACGCTCGCAACCGCGTTCCTCGACGAGCCGTTCACGCTGGGCGAGCTGCGCCGCGTATACGAAGCCGTGTGGGGCGAGCCGCTGCACGAGGGGAACTTCCGGCGCAAGGTGCTCTCGACGCCCGGTTTCGTCGAAGCGACCGGCGAGACCGCGCGCACCGACGGACGGCCCGCCGCGCTCTACCGGCGCGGTGGCGCGCCGCGCTTGCACCCCGCGATCCTGCGCGGATGAGAACCGGCGTCTTCCCGGGCACCTTCGACCCGCCGACGGTCGCGCACGTCGCGATCGCCGAAGCGGCCGTCGCCGCGGCGGAACTCGATCGTCTCGACTTCGCGCTCTCTCGGGTCGCGCTCGCCAAAGAGGACCGGGGAGGTCTGCAGCGGCGCGTTGCCGCGCTCGAACGGCTCGCGACCACGCGCCCGTGGCTCGCAGTGGTCGTCACCGACGCACAGTTGATCGCGGACATTGCGGTGGGTTACGACGCCGTGGTGATGGGCGCCGACAAGTGGGCGCAGGTCCGCGATCCGGCGTGGTACGAGTCGGTGACAGAACGGGACGCGGCGTTGGCACGGCTGCCACGCGTGCTCGTCGCGGCGCGGCCGGGATTCGATACCGAAGGCGCGGAACTCCTGACGCTGCCGGACGATGTCGCGGCGGTTTCGTCGACGGCCGCGCGCGAGGGCGCCCGGCACTTGATTGCACCGGAGGCGCGCCACCGGCTGATCGTCGACGCGATGAACGTCATCGGGAGCCGGCCTGACGGTTGGTGGCGCGATCGCGACGGCGCGGCCCGGCGGCTGATCCGCGCGACGCAGGAGTTCGTCCGCCGTACCGGCGATCGCGTCGCCGTCGTGCTCGACGGGCGCCCGCTGCCTGACATGCCCGAAGGCGTGCACGACGGCGTGCTCGTCGCGTACGCGCGTCGCGGCGGCCCGAACGCGGCCGACGACCGCATCGCCGACGAGGTCGCGGCCGACGCCGATCCCGGAACGCTGACCGTCGTCACGTCGGATCGCGACTTGCAAGCACGCGTCGAGGCAATGGGCGCGCAGGTCGTCGGCGCGGCGCGGTGGCTCAGCGCGCTGGAAGCGGAACGTCCGTGACGCCGTCGTCGCGCTCGACGCGAAATGTGTTCAGCACCATCGACACGAGGTGGTACTGCCCGACCGCGAAGACGAGGTCGAGCATCTGCTGCTCGTCGTAGCGGGCTGTCAGTCCTGCGTAGGTCGCGTCGGAGATGGCTTGGTCGTCGTGGAGCTCGTCGGCGGCGTTCAACAACAGCGCGTCGAACGGATCCCAAGCCGGCGCGTCCGGCCCAACGGCTATGCGTTCGATCTCGACGTCGGTGATCCCTACGGCGCGCGCGATGACGACGTGCTGGCCCCACTCGTACGGAGAACGGCATTGCCAACCCGTGCGCAGGATCAACAGCTCGCGATCGCGCGCCGGCAGCGTCGACTTGCCCAGCACGTGCGCGCCGAACACCGTCCAGCGCTTCATCAGCTTCGGGTGATGCGCGAGCGTCCCGAAGATGTTGAGCGGCGGGTCAGCCGAGAGCCGGCGGATTTCGTCGTCCCAATCGGCGTACGGAAGCGGCGTTATTCGAGGCGAGTCCGGCATGGGCCGGAGCCTAGAGTTCGGCCGATGACCCCCGCTGCACGAGACCTCCGCGCCGACACTGCCCTCACACCCGACGCCGCCATCGCGGGGCGCTACCACGCCGATGTCTCCGACGGCTGGAAGATCCGGGCGCTCTTCGGAGGCGTGAGCATGTACACCGCGCTGCGGGCGATGGCCGAGCACCTCGACCGCGCCGAGCAGCCGCTCGTGACCGCCAACGCGATCTTCCTCGCGCCTGTCCCGCCCGGCCCGGTGGAGATCGACGTCGAAGTGCTGCGAGACGGTCGCACCGCGTCGCAGGTTTCGGCCGACGTGCACGTGCCGGGCGCGGGTCCCGCGCTGCGCGTACACGGCGTGTTCGGTCGCGCGCACGACACCGACCGCGCGTTCCAAGACGTCGTCGTGCCCGAAGTGCCACGGCCCGACCAGATCGAGCTGCCGCCGGAGCCCGACTCGCCCAACCCGTTCGGTCCGATCAACTTCCACGAGCAGACCGAATGGCGCCCGGTGAGCCCGCTCGACGATCCCGGCGTCGGCCGATTCATGTCGTGGGTACGGCTCAAACACGATGCGCTGCTTCCCGACGGCACCCGCGATCCGCTCGTGCTCGCCGTGCACGGCGACGTGCTCGGGCCCGCCGTCGGACGGGGCTTGGGTCCTCGCGAGAACGGGCAGCCGACGATGGTGCTCTCGCTCGAGATCGGCATCCGGTTCATCGCCACGCCGGCCACACCCTGGGTGCTCCAAGAGATCGAGGCCTGGCACGTCGGCGACGGCTACGCGACCGGGCCTGCGCGCCTGTGGGACGAAGAGCTGCGGCTCTGCGCGATCGCGACGCAGACCGCGCACCTGCGCGTCATGCGCGACCCTCCGGCCACCTAGATGGGTTGTGACCGATGTCACGCTGGGGAACCGGGCAAATGGGGCCTACGGTGGGCTCATGGCGACGAGTGACACTCCAATCGCAGAAGAGAACTACCTCCCCATGCTCAACCCGTTCGCGCCGGGGTTCTTCGACAACCCCTACGCCCAGTACGCGGAGGTGCGGGAGCAGGATCCGGTCCACCTCACGCCACTGGGGTCGTACGCATGCTTCCGCTACTCCGACGTCCACCGGCTGTTGCGCGACACGAGCCTGTCGGTCGAGGAGCGCCACGCCAACCTCCCGCAACCCGACTTGCCGCCGGACCTCAGGGCCCTCGTGGACGGACAAGAGCAGGGCAACCACACGATGCTCAACCTCGATCCCCCGGACCATCACCGGTTGCGGCGCCTGGTGTCGAAGGTGTTCACGCCGAAGATGATCGAAGGCCTCCGGCCGCGCGTGCAGGCGTTGGTGAACGAGCATCTCGATGCCGTCGTCGCGCGCGGCACCGGCGAGATGGAGCTGATTGCCGACCTCGCGTTCCCGCTCCCGTTCATCGTGATCTCGGAGATGATCGGCGTGCCCGACACCATTGACCGCGACGAGTTGCGCGACTGGTCGGGCGCGCTCGTGAAGACGTTCGACCCGATCCTCACCGAAGACGACATGCGTGCCGCGTTCCACGCGAGCGAGGGCATCCGCTCGCTCATCGGTGAGCTCATCGACTGGAAACGCGCGAACCCCGCCGACGACTTGCTCAGCGGCCTGATCGCGGCCGAAGACGAAGGCGACCGCCTCACCGAGGAAGAACTGCGCGAGCAGTTGGTGCTCATCTACGTCGCGGGACACGAGACGACGGTGAACCTCATCGGCAACGGCACCCTCGCGCTCTTGCGCCACCGCGACCAGCTCGAGCTGCTGCAGCGCGACGAGGTGGGCGAGGCGCCGTGGGTCGACGAGCTGCTGCGCTTCGACAGCCCGGTTCAAATGAGCCGGCGGATCACGCTCACCGATCTCGAACTCGGCGACAAGGAGATACAGGCGGGCACGTTGCTGATGACCGCGCTCGGCGCTGCGAATCGCGACCCCGAGAAGTGGGGTCCGACCGCCGATCAGGTCGATCTGCGGCGCGTCGACGCGCCCCAACACATGTCGTTCGGCGGCGGATTCCACATGTGCCTCGGCGCGCACCTCGCCCGGCTCGAAGGCGCGGAAGCAATCGGCAGCCTCGTCCGGCGCTTTCCCGATCTCGAACTCGCGACCGACACGCTCGAGTGGAACGGCCGCATCGTGCTACGCGGGCTCAGCCGGCTCCCTCTCCACGTCCACGCCTGAGCGCGCGGCTGCAGTCAACCGCACCAGCCGACCGGGCGGCCAGCGGTGGTCCGCGCTGTACGCCCACCGTTCGAACGGGTTGTAGTAGTACGCGTGACGTTCCGCGTAGTTGAACCACGGCGCGCGCCGTTTCGGGAGCCATGCCGCCGTTGCACTGATGCAACCACCGAGCATCCACAGTCCGTACCCGATCGGGTAGAGCGGGCCGAACCACCGTTGCTGCCACACGTGCAGCCCCTCATGGATCTCGATGAGGCTACGGCGATCTGGATCCGAAACGTCGGCGGCATTGCTGATGACATTGCCGAAGGTGAACGCAAACTTCTTCCGCGGTGAGAATCCACGTGCGTACACGTGCCGGCCCTGGCGCCGGCTGAGGTCGTCGAGGTATCCCGGGTCGCGCTTGGCGTAGCTCAGCGCGTGCACACCGAGACCCGCGGTCGTTCCAATGAGGTTCCACGACGCGTCGAGCGCGGCCGCGGCCCAGCCCGGGCCCGTACGCCAGTTGTACGAACCCCGCCAGCCGCACAGCGCGCCGTTCACACCCGCGACCGCCGCACCGACCGGCGCCCATCCGATGGGGTACAGCACGAACGCGCCGACTGCCGCGCTTCCGACCGCGACGGCAATCGCTTCTAGAACAGCCGGCCCTCGTGCCACAGTGCGCACAGGTCCATTGTGATCGCAATCGCGATGTGAAGCGACGCACCGAGCCAAATTGAGCCCGTTTTCAGGCTGAGCGTGCCCAGCACGATCGCGCCGATGATGGCCACGAGCGCCTCGGGCATCGGCTTGCCGAAGTGCAGCATGTTGTACGGGACGGCCATCACGAAGATCGAGACCCAGCCGAGCCGAGGCGCCAGTCCGTGCACCATGAAGCCCCGGAAGAAGAACTCGAGGGCGACAAACTGGAGCCAGTAGAGCCCCCACCAGATCCAGAGGCCCGGCCAGAACGACTCGCCGGGGAGCACTTCGTAGAACGGATACTTCGCTTGGAACGCGTCGCCATAGGAAGCGATCACGACGACGGGGAGCGCGATCGCGAACAGCACGACGTAGATCCACGCGTGCGCGCCGACGCCGGTGAAGCGCAATCCGAACTCGCGTAACGGCCGGCGCAACACGAAACGGATCAGCAGCACCGGCGGGATCACGTACGTCGCGATGGTGACGATCGCCCACGCGGTGAGTTGCACGAACTGGCTGTCGGAAGCGACGAGCCCCGTGCCGTCACGTCGCGCCCAATACTCCGACAACGTCAAGCTGACCGCGACGGTGACGAGGATGAGCGCGGCGTCGCGGTCGGCGCGCGCGCCAATGACCATCCGCGCGTCCGCGTCGCGCCGCACGTCGGACACGTACGTGCGCCAGATGCGTTGGTACCACGGTTCGGTTGTGGGCGGCGCCGGCGCCTCTGAAGGACGCGTCAGGGTCGCCGTGGTCGATTCGTCCACCCACCCTCCTCGGTCGGGAACCAGCCGCTCGACGCGTACGTGCCGCCGTCGACATGCACGGTGGTACCGGTGACGAACGCCGAGAGTTCGGACGCGAGGAATAGCGCCACGCCCGCGACGTCGCCCGGTTGGCCGAAACGGCCGAGCGGGACCCACGCCGGGATCATGTGCTCCTCCTCGGGCCCGACCCACTGCGAATACGGCACCTGCAGCGTCTCGGTCACATCGGGTGCGATCGCGTTGACACGAATGCCGTGCCGCGCGTACTCGACTGCAATGCTGCGCGTGAAGCCGGTGATCGCGGACTTGAACGCGGAGTACACCGCGCGCGTCGGAATCGCGCGGAACGCTTCGATCGTCGACACGTTGACGACGCTGCCGCCGGCTCCCTGTTCGAGCAGGACGGGGAGCACGGCGCGGGTGCAGCGCAACACATGCCCGAGGTTGACCTCGTAGAGGTCGCGCCAGTCGGCATCGGATTGTTCGTGGAACGCAGCGCGGCGGCCGCCGTAGTGACCGACGTTGTTCACGAGCACGTCGATGCGGCCGAACTCGTCGAGGGCGGTCGTGACCAACGCGGCCGCAGCGTCTTCGTCGCGCACGTCGCACACGACTGCGACGGCTTCCTCGCCGATCGCAACCTGCGTCTCACGGGCGCGACCGGGATCGATCTCGCCCAAGACGACGCGCGCACCCTCGCTTGCGAAACGCTCGACGATGCCTCGCCCGATGCCCCCGCCCCCACCGGTCACGATCGCGACTTTGCCGTCGAGCAACGCGTTCACGAGCCCGAATGTACGCGAGCGAACGGCTCCTAGTTCAACGCCACCTGGAGGACCTCGCGGACGTCCTTGACCGGGTGGAACCGGATCTCGGCCCGCACGCTCTCGGGCACGTCGTCGAGGTCGGCCTCGTTGTCGAACGGGATCACGACGTCGGTGAGCCCGGCGCGGTGCGCAGCGAGCGCCTTTTGCTTCAAGCCACCGATCGGCAACACGCGACCTTGCAACGTGACCTCACCGGTCATGCCGACGCCCGGCTTCACCGGCCGGCCCGTGAGCAGGCTCGTGAGCGCGGTCGTCATGGTGATACCGGCCGACGGGCCGTCCTTGGGCACCGCGCCCGCGGGCACGTGCAGGTGGAAGCGCCGCTTGTCGAACGCGGTCGCGGGTACTCCGAGCTCGTCGGCGTGCGCGCGCACGAACGAGAGCGCGATCTGCGCGGACTCGCTCATGACGTCGCCCAACTGGCCGGTGACGAACAGGGCGGGTTCGCCGTCCATTCCGGTGACCTCGATCGTCAGCACGTCGCCGCCCGCGCCCGTGACGGCCAGGCCGGTTGCCAGTCCGGGCAACGGCGCCCGGGTCGCGTCCTCGGGCCGGAACTTCACCCGGCCGAGGAACTCGGCAACGTCGGTTTCGTCGACGACGACCGTCGCTTCCGACTGTTCCGCGATGCGTCGCGTCGCCTTGCGGCAGATCGTCGCGAGCTGCCGTTCGAGCCCACGCACGCCGGCTTCCCGCGTCCAGCCCGCAACGATCGCGCGGTACGCGTTGTCGGTGATGGCGAGCTCGTCCTCGCGCAGCCCCGCCTTCTCCCGCTGGCGCGGGAACAGGTGGTGCTTGGCGATCGCGACCTTCTCGTCCTCGGTGTAGCCGTCGAGCGCGACGATCTCCATCCGGTCGAGCAGCGGCGCGGGGATGGTCTCGAGCACGTTCGCCGTTGCGAGGAACAAGACGTCGGAGAGGTCGAGGTCGAGCTCCAGGTAGTGGTCACGGAACGTGTGGTTCTGCGCGGGGTCGAGCACCTCCAGCAACGCCGACGCGGGATCACCGCTCCAGCCGCCGGCCTGCAGCTTGTCGACCTCGTCGATCAACAGCACCGGGTTCATCGCGCCGGCTTCGGTGAGCGCGCGCACGATGCGACCCGGTCGCGAACCGACATAGGTACGCCGGTGACCGCGGATCTCGGCCTCGTCACGGACGCCACCGACCGCGACCCGCACGAACGGGCGGCCGAGGGCGCGCGCGACCGACTCGCCGAGCGACGTCTTGCCGACGCCGGGCGGGCCGACGAGCACGAGGATCGCACCCGAACCGCGACCGCTGACACTGCCGAGGCCGCGCTCCTTGCGGAGGCTACGCACCGCGAGGAACTCGAGGATGCGCTCCTTCACCTTGTCGAGACCTTCGTGGTCGGCATCGAGCGTGGCGCGGGCGGCCGTGAGGTCGGTCGATTCCTCTGCGGTCTGTCCCCACGGCAGCTCGAACACCGCGTCGAGCCAGTTGCGGACCCATGCGTGCTCGGGGCTCTGCTCGCTCATGCGCTCGAGCCGGTCGAGTTCCTTGGTGATCGCGTCACGAACCGTGTCGGCGACCTGCAAGTCGGCCAAGCGCGTGCGGTACTCGGCGACGATGTCGTCGTCACCGCCGTCGTTCAGCTCCTTGCGGATCGCGTCCATCTGGCGCCGCAGCAACATCTCGCGCTGCTGCTTGTCGAGGTCGTCGCTGACTTCGTGACGGATCTTCTCCTTCAACTCCAGGTCGGCGAGCACTTCGCGCATCCAGCCGATCGCCAGCTCGAGCCGAGCCTCGACCGCGACGGCCTCGAGCAGCGCAACGCGCTGTTCGAGCGTGAGGTCGGGCGAGTAGGCCGCGGTGTCGGCAAGCTGACCGGGGTCGTCGAGCTCGGCGAGGGCGTCGGCGATGCGCCGCGCGCCCCGATGCTCGAGGATGGCCTCGATGATGGCGCGGTACTCGTTGGCGAGGGCGCGGGTCGCTTCGGTCGCGAGCCCGTCGGAGAGTTGCTCGACCTCGACGTGGAGCGCACCGTGCTCTCCGGGGACGCCGGTGCCGATGCGGGCCCGTGCGATGCCGCGGATGACGAGGGCCCGGGAACCGTTGGGCAACTCGCCGGCGCTCTCGATCTGGGTGATAGTGCCGACCGACGAATACCGGCCGTCGAGCCGGGGCACGAGCACCATCCGGCCGTTGACCGCTTCGGCTGCGGCGGCGGCTCGCCTGGCTTCGTCGCTCTCCAACGTCAGCGTCACCACCATCTGCGGCAGGACGACGCCGTTCGTGAGCGGCAGGAGGGGGAGAAGTTCGGTGCGAGTGTCTGACATAGTCCCCATACCAACCGCCGGGTGCCATTTCCGATTCCCGGGGTCGGGATTAGCGGGAGTCGTGCCGTGAATGTGCTGTTCATCACTGCTGACCAGTTCCGGGGAGACTGCTTGTCGACGGCCGCGCATCCGGTCGTGGCGACGCCGGCTCTCGACCGGCTCGCCGCGGGTGGGGTGTCGTTCCGGCGGCACTTCGCGAACGCGGCGCCGTGCGGGCCGAGCCGGGCGTCGCTGTACACCGGCATGTATCTGTTCAACCACCGGGCTGCGATCAACGGGTCGCCGCTCGACGCGCGCTTCACGAATTTCGCGTTGGAGGCACGCGCGCTCGGGTACGAGCCGGCGCTGTTCGGCTACACCGACATCAGCGTCGACCCCCGCACCGTGCCCACCGACGATCCGCTGCTGCACACCTACGAAGGCGTACTCCCGGGCCTCGACCCGATCGGCAACCTGCCCGAGGGCGACCCCGCATCGTGGCTCGCGTGGCTGCGAACCGCGGGTTACGACGTGCCCGAGCAGTGGCGCACGTTCGTCGACCTGCCTGTCGACGGAACGGGCGGGCGCACGCAGTACGCCGCCGAGCACAGCCAGACCGCGTACCTGACCGATCGAGTGCTCGACTTCGTCGCCGACCGCGGGGATCGCCCGTGGTTCGTCCATCTCTCCTACTTGCGGCCGCACCCGCCGTATCTCGCGCCCGCGCCGTACGACACGATGTACGACCCCGCGACGGTGCCGGCACCCGTGCGCGCCGCGACACGCGCCGAGGAGGGCGCGCAGCATCCGCTGCTCGGTGTGATCGTCGACCATCCGTTGGTCAAAGCGCCCGACGACGATCAAGCGCAACGCGCGTTCCAGGCGACGTACTACGGAATGGTGTCGGAGGTCGACGCGCAACTCGGCCGGTTGTTCGACGCGCTCGGCGCGATGGGCCAGTGGGACGACACGCTCCTCGTGTTCACCTCCGACCACGGCGAGCTGCTCGGCGACCACTGGCTCGTGCAGAAGGTCGGCTGGTTCGACACCGCGTACCACGTCCCGTTGATCGTGCGCGACCCGCGGTCCGCCTTCGACGCGACGCGCGGCACCGTGGTGGAAGCGTTCACCGAGCACGTCGACGTGACGCCGTCGATCTGCGAGCTGTTGGGCGGCGACGTGCCGATGCAGTGCGACGGCCGCTCACTCGTCCCCTGGCTCGCGGGCGACACGCCCGACCTGTGGCGCGACGCCGTGCACCACGAGTACGACTTCCGCGACCCTGACAGCGCGCTGCTCGAAGAGGCATTCGGCGTCACGTTGGAGGAGTGCTCGCTCGCGGTGTTGCGCGACGCGCACGGGAAGTACGTGCAGTTCGGCGGCCATCACGCCTTCCCGCCGCTGTTCTTCGACATCGACGAAGATCCGGCCCAACTCACCAACCGCGCGGCCGACCCCGCATATGCGTCTCGCGTCCTCGACTACGCGCAGCGGATGCTCGCCTGGCGCATGCGCCACACCGATCGCACCCTCGCGGGCATGAAGCTCACCATGCACGCCGGCCTCGTCGAGCGCCACGCCCCCCGCCTCCGCTGAGCGTCGCGATTCGCGACATGTGATGTCGCGGCGGACGACCGGGATTGGTATCCGGGCGCGACATCTGATGTCGCGGCGGACGACCCGAATTGGTATCCGGGCGCGACATCGTGATGTCGCGAATTCACACGGCGTAGCCTGCCGGGCCGATGGATGCGGCGACGTTCTTCGGCTTGGAAACGACCTCGGACGCGACGACGTGGCGGATGCCGATCACACCCGGCTTGTGCTCGGGCAGGGGCGCGCTGTTCGGCGGGTGCGGGCTCGGCGCTGCAGTCGAGGTCATGGAGCAGCTCACCGGGCGGCCGTGCATCTGGGCGACGGCGCAGTACCTGTCGTTCGCGACGCCACCGTCGGTCCTCGAGCTCGATGCGCTCGAGGTCGTGCGCGGTCACCAGACCAGCCAGGCGCGTGTCATCGCGCACGTCGGCGACACCGAGGTCCTCACGGTGCTCGGCGCACTCGGCGAACGGCCGCAGCCCGTCGAGGGCCAATGGGCGATCCGGCCCGACGTGCCGCCCCCCGAGGCATGTGAACCACGCGTCCACCGGCACCAGCGCACGGGCTCCATCCGCGACCGCCTCGAGGAGCGGGTCGCATCGGCCCGTGCACCCGACGAGCTGCCCGGTCCGACGGGCTCGGGGAACGCGGCGTTATGGGTGCGGCTCCCCGAGCTGCTCGAGATGTCGGCCGCGGCGCTCGCGATCATCGGCGACTTCGTGCCCTTCGGCATCGGGCAGGCACTCGGCAAGCGCGCCGGCGGCAACAGCCTCGACAACACGATGCGCGTCGCCCACCGCGTCCCCACCGAGTGGGTGCTCGCCGATGTCCGCATCCATGCCCTCGCCGACGGGTTCGGCCACGGTCTCGTCCATCTTTGGGCGGAGGACGGCACCCTGCTCGCCACCGCGAGCCAGTCGACAATCGTGCGAGCATGGAACGACGACCCCGAACAGCGAGAGCAGCATCGAGCGAAAAGAGCGGACGAGCCATGAGCGTCCCGCAGCGGCATGGCATCACGTTCCCGTTCGACGGGCTCTCACTGCTCGAGCAGCGGGAGATCGTCCAGGAGATTGCCGCGGTCGGCTACACCGACCTGTGGTCGGCGGAGTCGGGTGGCTACGACGCGTTCACGCCGCTCGTCGTCGCCGCGCAGTGGGCGCCGTCGCTGCGGCTCGGCACCGCGATCGTGCCTGCGTACACGCGCGGCGCGCACACGCTCGCGTCGACGGTCGCGAGCGCGTGCCAAGCGGCACCCGGCCGCTTCGCGCTCGGGCTCGGGACGTCATCGAACGTCATCGTCGAGCGTTGGAACGGCATGAGCTTCGACAAGCCGTACCAGCGCGTGCGCGACACGATCCGTTTCCTGCGCGCGGCGCTATCCGGTGAGAAGGTCACCGAGGACTACGAGACGTTCTCCGTCAAAGGCTTCCGGCTCGGCATCACCGTTCCCGAACAGCCGCCGATCCTCGTCGCCGCGCTGCGCGAGGGCATGCTGCGGCTCGCGGGCCGCGAAGGTGATGGCGCGATCATCAACTGGCTCTCGGCCGACGACGTGACGACCGTCGTGCCCGTCGTTCGGGCCGGACAGGAGACGCAGGCGAAGCTGACCGGAGGGGACGCGCAGCCGGAGTCGACCCGTGATGTCGAGATCGTCGCCCGCATCTTCGTGCTCCCGGTCGACGATGCGGGCATGGCGCGCGCGGTCGGCAAGCGCGCGATCGCTTCCTACCTCACGGTTCCGGTGTACGCGGCGTTCCACGAATGGCTCGGGCGCGGCGAGGAGCTCGCCGACCTGTGGCGGCTGTGGAAGGAAGGCGACCGTAAGGCTGCGGCCGAGAGCATTCCCGACCACGTCGTCGACCAGTTGCTCGTGTGGGGCAAGCCCGAAGCGTGCCGCGAACACTTGCAGCGGTACATCGACAACGGCGTCACCACACCCGCGCCGGCGCTGTTCTGCGGACCCGACCAGCTCAAGCCGGTGATCAACGCGCTCAAGCCGTAGTTACGCGGCGGGTTTCAGTTTGACGTCGTCGTGACGGACGCGAGCGAGGCGAACCGCGACGAGCGCACGCACCATCCACCAACCCGGGTCCAACTCGCCGCGCCGCAATGAGAAGCGCGCCGACGTGGGCGCCGCGTGGTGGTTGTTGTGCAGGCCCTCGCCACCGGTGGCGAGCGCGAGGAGCTGCCCGTTCGTCGCCGAGTTCGAGTACGGCTGCTTGCCGACGCGGTGGCCGACCGCGTTGATCGCGCCCGAAAGCGTCAAGTACATGACGGCGTGGATGCCCGCGGCGAGGAACCCGACCCACATCGGGAAGCCGAGCGCGTACATCGTGACCACGAGGATGGCGATCCCGACGCTCAAGCCGACGAGCGAATAATCGAACGCGACCCTGTCCAGCCAGTCGGCCGGGACGTCGCGGCCGTACTTCCGCTTGGTCTCGGCGTCCTTGGCTGCCCGCCGGTACAGGCCGACATTGCCGAGCTGGACTCGCCAGAACCCGAGTACGACCGGGCTGTGCGGGTCGTCGCTGGTGTCGGTCGACGCGTGGTGCTTGCGGTGCACCGCGACCCACTCCCGAGGCCGCATCCCGGTGGCGATCCAGATGACGAATCGGGACGGAAACACGACCGCCGGATGCAGCGTCAGGGCCCGGTGGGCCAGCGCACGATGCAGGTAGACGGTGGTGGCGGCCGTAGCGGCCTGCGTGACGATGAACGCCGCGATGAAGGCCGCCAGAAGGTTCCAGATCATTACCCGGCAGCGTACTTACCTACTAGTCGGTAGGCTGCATCGCGTGGTCACCCGGTCCGCTCGGCCTACCCTCGTTTCATGGCCCTAGCCGACGACGATGTCGTTCTGACCACCAAGGAGCAAATCGTCACGGTCGCGCGCCGGCGCTTCGCGGACCATGGGTACGCGGGGACGAGCCTCACTGAGATCGCCGAGGAGGTAGGCATCCGGCGGCCAAGTCTGCTGTACCACTTCACGTCGAAGGAAGTGCTGTACCGCGCAGTGCTGCTCGAGTCGTTCGGGAACTGGGTGTCGCTCGTCGACCTCGCGACCGAAGGCCCGCGTGAAGGTTGGCCCCAGGTCGAACGCGTCGTGCGTGCCGCGTTCCGCTTCTTCGAAGAAGGCCCCGACTTCGTGCGGCTGGTGCGCTGGGAAGCGCTCGAGGGCGGCCCGATCCTGCGCGACGAACTCGCCGTGCTGCTGCGCCCGTTGTTCGAACGGGGCGCTGCGTTCCTCGAACGCGAGATGGACGCGGGCCGGCTACACCGCTACGACGCCCGTCAGCTTCTGCTCACGGGCTACGGCGCGGTGCTGTCCTACTTGTCGGACGCGCCGCTCATGACCGGTTTGCTCGACCTCGATCCGCTGTCGCCCGAGGCATTGGCCACCCGCCGCGAGCACGTCATCGACGTGCTCCGCAACGCCATCGCGCCCTAGAAGCGCGCGAGTTCCAAGAACTGCGCGAGCACCGCCGGTTCACCGAACACGTCGACCGCGGGACGTTCGCGGCCCCAGATGAGCAGGAGCAGGTCGGACGCCGACCCGCGCGGCGACATCGCCCTTGGCGTGCTCGCGTGTGACGCGCAGGCCGTCGGGTTCGACGCGCGCCAGCCACTCGCCGTCGCCGTCGGTGCAGTGCAGGTGAATCGACTCGCCGTTTCCGCGCACATCGGAGCCGGGGCGTACGGGAATCAGGTCGAAAATTCTTGGATGCCGTCGACCGCCAGCTCGCGTTCGACGGGAGCCGGCTCACCGGCCGCGCCCTGCGCGTCGGTCCGGTGCACCGCAACCTCGTGCGCCATGCGGCGCGACCAGAAGCCGATTGTGTGATCGGGCGTCCACGTCCACACTTCGTCGCTCGGAGCGCACTTACCCAGCGCGTCGGCCAGCGCGTTGCACCCCTCGGCGAACCATTCGAGGCGCTCCTCGGGCACCGGCGGATCGTCCATGCGCCAGTTGTGATCCGGTTGCGCGCGGGTCTCGACGATGCTCGTGACCCAGTGCTGAACGCGGCCGATGTGCGACAGCAAATCGGCGATCGTCCACTCCGGACAAGATGGCACCGACCGCGTCGATCCCCGCGGCGCGCGCCGCGACCGCGAGATCCTCGCCCTCCCGCCGGATCGCGGCGACGTACTGCGTGTGTTCCATCAGGCCGACGCTACCTCGGCTTCCTCGAGGAGTTCCGGGCCGTTGTTGTCGGCCTTGTTGACGAGGAACGACACCGGCCACGCTTCGAACTCCTCGCTGGGCGCGGGCACGAGCAGCTTCTGTAGCGCGGCGACGTCGTTGAACTCGGGGTCGAGCCAACGATCCCATTCCGATTCGGGCAAGACGACCGGCATTCTGTCGTGGAGGGGCGCAAGCACTTCGTTCGCATCGGTGGTGATGATCACGCAACTGCGGACGCGGGGGGCGTCGTCACCGATCTCCGGGTCGTGCCAGATCTCCCACAAGCCCGCGAACGCGAGCGGCTCGCCGTCGCGCCGCCGGATGAACCACGGCTGCTTCTTCTTCTGGCCCTCGATCGGTTGCCACTCGTAGAAGCCGTCGGCGGGAATGATCGCCCGGCGCTTCACGAACGCGCGCTTGTACGCGGGCTTGGTCGCCACCGTGTCGGCACGCGCGTTGATCTGCTTGTCGCCGATGGCGAGGCTCTTGGCCCACGACGGCACGAGTCCCCAGCGCACGAGATCGAGCGACTCGCTTCCCGCGGCTCGTCGCGACGACCGGCACCTCGGCCCGCGGCGCGACGTTGTAGTCGGGCTCCTTGGTGTCGATCCGCACCTCTTCGACCGCGAAGCGCTCGGCCAGGATCGTCGGCGATGACACCGTGACGTAGCGGCCGCACATACTCCCGAAGCTATTTCCCTCGCGAACCTCATGAGGTTGACATCCGGGCCGGGGTCCCGCATTATCAGACCGAACGGTCGGTTTTTTCTGAGGAGCCCCGATGAGCCCCACCAAGGGTGCGGCAACCAAGCAGCGGATCGTCGAACTGGCGGCACCCGTCTTCAATCAGCGTGGGTACGTCGGGGCCTCCATGCGCGAACTCGTCGATGCCACCGGGCTCGAAAAGGGCGGCATCTACAACCACTTCGGGTCGAAAGAGCAACTCGCGCTCGACGCCTACGACTACGCGATGAACCTGGTCGAGGCCGAACTCGCCGCCTCCCAGCACGACGACGACGACGCCATCGAGCGGCTTCGCGCCATGATCCGCACCTTCGCCACGACCGCTCGCGTCCCAGTGGTCGCCGGCGGCTGCCCGATCCTCAACACCGCGATCGAAGCCGACGACACCAACCCGGCGCTCAGAGACCGAGCCCGCCACTCGATGACGCTGTGGCACCGGCTCATCGGCCGCATCGTGAAGGACGGCAAGGCGGCGGGCACGGTGCGCGCCGACGTCGACCCCTACGACCTCGCGTCACTCCTCACCGCGTCGCTGGAAGGTGGCGTGATGCTCTCGCGTCTCTACGACGACGGCGCGTACATGGACCGCGTCATCTCGCACCTCATCGATCACATCGAAACCCTCCGTCCCCAGCGAGACGAGAGCGCAGCGACCGAAGGGGAGCGGAGCTCAGAGTCGACCCATTAGAAATGAGGAAATGTCATGACCGCACTCCCGATCTCCCAACGTCAAGAAGGCGTCCGCACGCGGACGATCACGTGGACCGATCCCGCGCGGGCGCTTCGCCCTCCGCGGCAAAGACGGTCTCGACCAACTCCGAGCGATTGCGCGCGGCGACGCCGCGCCGCCGCCCATCGCCGCGGTACTCGGCTTCGCCATCGATGAAGTCGAACGCGGTCGCATCGTGTTCTCCGTCGCGGCCGACGAGATGCACGAGAACCCGATGGGCTCCATGCACGGCGGCATCGTCGCCACACTCGTCGACAGCGCGATGGGTTGCGCGGTGTTCTCGATGTTGCCCGTCGGCACCGCGTACACGACGCTCGAGTTGAAGACGAACTACGTCCGTCCGATCGTGCAGAACACCGGCGTCGTGCGCGCCGAAGGCCGTGTCGTCCACATCGGCGGCCGGGTCGCGACCACCGAAGCGCGCGTCGTCGACGCCGACGGAACGCTGTACGCGCACGCGACCTCGACGTGCTTGATCATCGCGTCCGAAGGGCGGAGTGTCATGACAAGAACCAGCACCTTGACGCTCGCCGACGGCTCCGTGTTCGCAGTGCGGCCGATCGAGGCCGGCGACGTCGAGCGCTTGCGACGCATGTTCGACCGGCTCTCTCCCACGACCGTCTACCGCCGCTTCTTCTCGCCCGTCCTCCGGCCCTCCAACCGCATGCTGCTGTGGCTCACGAACGTCGACCACGACTGCCGCGAAGCCCTCGTGGCGCTGCAGGGCGACGAGATCGTGGCCGTCGCGCGCTACGACGGCCGTCCGGGATCGACCGAGGCCGAGATCGCCGTCACGGTCGAGGACGCGTGGCAGCACCGCGGACTCGGCCTGCGCCTCGTGCGCCGGCTCGCGGCGGCCGCGCTCGACCACGGCTTCGAGGCGTTCATCGCCAACATGCTGGCGGAGAACCGCCCCGCACTCGGCCTGGTGCGCAAGCTGTCTCCTGACGCGTCGGTCATATGGGACGACGGCGGCTACCTCGCCACCGTGCCCCTGTCACGCGCGAGCTGAGCCCTTCTTGGCCACCTTCGGGCGGTCGCGCAGGCGGTACACGAACCGTAAGCCGGACCAGATCTCGTCGACCGCGCACACCTTGTTGTCGACGAGACCGTGGGCCAGCCCGACATCGCGTACGACGGTCTCGGTGAGGTCAGTTGCGACGTGTGCCGTCCGCTTCGGCCACGCGATCCACAAGCCACCGGCCGGCTCGACCATGCCGCGCGAGCGCGTCGAACCTTCGCTCGAGTTCCGCTCGGCGCGTCGCGAAGAACACGACGACATCTTGCGCGCCGCGCGCCTGCTCGCGCAGCCGCACACCGTTCGGTAACGGATCGAGCGTGCCTTCGAAGCCGTCGGGTGCGCGCACGAGTGCCAACCGGCATCCGGCTCGGATCCCAAGCTTCTGAGGGAGCGGTGTTCCCGAATACCCCGCCACGATGTGGCAGTCAATCGCAGTGCACCGCTGTGGTCAATCGCTACTCGTCACGGAGGATCGCCGGGCTGCCAGCGCGCGAAGCGCGGAACGAGCGCGGCGATCGCACCGACTCCCGCGATGCACAACAACCCACCGGATACGACCGACGCCGTCGGCGTGAACGCGGCGGCGACGACGCCCGCTTCGTAATCGCCGATGCTCGGTCCGCCCGCGACGATGAGGATGTTGAACGCGGCCAGCCGACCTCGCAGATTGTCCGGCACGACTGTCTGTTGAATCGCGGCCCGAAACACAGCCGAGATCACGTCGGCGCCACCAGCGACCGCGAGGCACACCAGCGCGAGCGCCAGCCGATCTCCGGCGAGCCCGAAACCGGTGATGCCGAGACCCCAGATCGTGACAGCAATCAAGATGGCGCGACCCATGTGGCGGACGTTCGTCACCCAGCCCGATCCCGCGGCACCCAACAGTGCGCCAACCGCGGGCGCGGCGAAGAGCAGCCCGACGACCTCGGGCCCACCGCCGAACTGATTGCGCGCCAGCACCGGGAACAGCGCGCGGCATCCCGAACACCATCGCGACGACGTCGACGGTGAACGTCGACTGGAGAATCCGCTTCCCCTTCAGGTAGCGGACGCCGGCCATCACCGCTGACCAGCCCCGGTCCGTCACGTCGGCGGCTCCCTTTGGGAGCTGCGGATGCAGCGCGAACGCAAATCCGAGTGCCACGACATAGGTCGCGACGTCGATCCCGTACGCCCACTCCAAGCCGACCCGGGCGACGATCAAGCCCCCGACGGCCGGACCCAGGATCTGCGCGGTATTCCACATGAGCTGGTTGTTCGCGGCTGCGGTCGCGAGCAGACGGGTCGGCACCAGGTTCGGCGTCATGGCCGCGCGCGTCGGCATGACGATCGCGAGGAGCGCGGCATTCGCGGCGGCCGCGCCATAGACCAGCACCAGCGAGGGCTCGCCGGCGAGCGCACCCCCCAGCAACACCATCGACGTCAGCATCAGCGCGAACTGGGCTGTGATCAGGATCCGTCGCCGGTCGCGCGTGTCGATCACGGGCCCGATCGCGAACGACGAGAGGATCATGGGGAACACGCGCACCAAGCCGACGGCACCGACCGCAGCCGTCGACCCCGTGATGCGGTCGACCTGTACGAACAGCGCCACCGTCGTGATCTGGTGCCCGGTCTGGGAGATCAGCTCCCCGAACCACAGCAAACGGAAGTCGCGCGACTCCCGCAGCGGAGTGACGTCGACTGTCAGACGTCGGGCGAACGCGACGAAGGAGGGCACGGGCGGCGGAATGGTACCGACGCTTCCGGGGTTACAGCGTGCGGCGCGGTGGCGTTTTGCGAAGACCGCGGGCGTGCGTAGCCTGACGCCGAACTCACACCCCTTCGAAATCATGGCCTTGACGAAAGAGGATGCAAATGGTGCTCCGCCTGGGCGACGACGCCCCGAACTTCACTGCCGAGTCCACCGAGGGCGAGATCAACCTGTATGACTACTTGGGCGACAGCTGGGGGATCCTCTTCTCCCACCCGAAGGACTTCACGCCCGTGTGCACCACCGAGCTCGGCTACATGGCGAAGATCAAGCCGGAGTTCGAGAAGCGCAACGTGAAGATCCTCGGCCTGTCGGTCGACCCGCTCGACCGCCACAAGGGCTGGGCCGACGACATCGAAGAGACCCAGGGCGCCGCACCGAACTATCCGCTGATCGCCGACTCCGACTTCAACGTCGCGAAGCTCTACGACATGCTGCCCGCAGCCGTCTCTGGCGACCCCACGCAGCGCACGCCGGCCGACAACATGACGGTGCGCAACGTCTTCGTGATCGGGCCCGACAAGAAGCTGAAGCTGATCCTCGTGTACCCGATGTCGACGGGCCGCAACTTCGACGAGGTGTTGCGCGTCGTCGACTCGCTGCAGCTCACGGCGAACTACAGCGTCTCGACGCCGGTCAACTGGAAAGACGGCGACGACGTCATCATCGCTCCCGCGATCAGCGACGAAGACGCCAAGGAGAAGTTCCCGAAGGGCTGGAAGGCCGTCAAGCCATACCTGCGCCTGACGCCCCAACCCAACAAGTAAGTCGCCAACAAGGCAGTCACGCGCATCGAACCTCCGCGGCATCAGTCTCGGACGTAGTCCCAACCGGTGTCGCGCAGGTACAGACGATGGCGCGGGCCTTCCGCGTCGAGAAGGCCGAGGTCGTGGAAGGCGACGTCTTCGGTGTACACGCAGACCGCACCGCCACCCTCGAAGAACTGGAACCGGGGCGTGAAGTCGATCGCGTCGGCCGCCGCGATCGCAGCGAGGGCTTCGGCGACGGTGCCGTAGTCGCGCAGCTCGAGCAGCGTCACGTACTGCGGGGGCGCGAGTTCGATTTCGCCTGCGGCGCGGGCCGCAAGTGCTTCGTCGGGACCGAACCACTGCACCGCTTCGGTCTCACCGCCGTCGGCGATCTCGCTTCCGCCCGCGACAGGTCCGGCGAAGAACCACGTCGCGAACCGCTTCGGCGATATCTCGGGTGTCGTCCAGTTGGAGAGGTGGACGAGCGTGTCGGGGTCGACGTCGACGCCCGCCTCCTCCTTGGCCTCACGCGCCGCGGCACGGCGCGCCGCAGCGTCGAGGTCGCTCGTGTCGCCCGTATAGTCGTCGGGATCGATGCGGCCGCCGGGGAACACCCACGCGCCGCCGTGGAACGCGAGCTGCGACGAGCGGCGCGCGAGGAGCACCTCCAACCCGGACTCGCCGTCGCGCAACAGCACCACGGTCGCCGCCGGTGCGGCCTCGACGCCGCTCGGAGCGCCCGCGGCGGCCGCGGCTCGTCGTTCCTCAATCCAGCGATTCAACGACGAGGTCGCCCTTCTCGTGGGACGCGCGCAGCACCTTCTTGTCGAACTTCCCGACCGAGGTCTTCGGCACTTCGTCGATGAAAGCGAAGCGCTCGGGCACTTGCCATTTGGCGACGCGGTCGGCGAGGAACGCGGCGAGATCTTCGGGCGTGACACTCGATCCCGACTTCTTCACCACGCAGGCGAGCGGGCGTTCGTCCCAGCGGGGATCGGGCACGCCGATCACGCTGGCCTCGACGACGTCGGGGTGGGCCATGAGGTGGTTTTCGAGCTCCACCGAGCTGATCCATTCCCCGCCCGACTTGATGATGTCTTTGGTCCGGTCGGTGATCTGCACGAAGCCCGCCGCATTCACCGACGCGACGTCGCCGGTGCGCAACCACCCGTCGTCGAACTTCTCGGGCGTGTCGTCGCGGTAGTACGACGCGGTGATCCACGGTCCGCGCACTTCGATCTCGCCGACGCTCTCGCCGTCCCACGGCAGCGCGTCGCCGATATCGTCGACGATGCGCAGTTCCACGCCGGCGATCACACGCCCGGTCATCGCGCGCCAGTCCATCTCTTCCTTGGTGCCGTCCTCGATCCATGCGGGCGCGATCGAGACTGCGGCGAGAGGCGACGTCTCGGTCATGCCCCAGCCCTGCACGACGCGCACGTCGTACTTCTCCTGCAATTTCTCCATGAGCGAACGCGGCACGGCCGAACCGCCGCACACGACGGTCGAGAGCGACGACAAGTCGATGTCATGCTCGTCGCCGTAGCGGAGGATGTCGGCCCAGATCGTCGGCACCGCCCCCGACATGGTGACGCGCTCGGCGGCGATCATCGTCGTGAGCGGTTCAGCCTGCAGGAAGCGCGCGGGCATCACGAGCGAAGCGCCGGACAGGAACGCCGCGTACGGAATGCCCCATGCGTTCGCATGGAACTGTGGGACGATCACGAGCACGCGCTCTCGCTCGGACAAGCCGAGCGCGGCGGGCGTCGTGGCGACGAGCGAGTGCAGGTACGACGAGCGGTGCGAGTACGCGACGCCCTTGGGATTGCCGGTCGTACCCGACGTGTAACACATGGCCGCGGCCGCCCGTTCGTCGAGTTCCGGGTACTCGAAGCCGGGCTCCTCGGCACCGATGAGGTCGTGGTAGCGCAGGATCTCGCGGTCGCCGAGCGCGGATGCGTCTCCGGCGCCGATCACGACGAACTTCTCTACCGTCTGTAGCTCGTCGACGACGCGCGCGAGCAACGGGATCAGCGAGTCGTCGAGGATGACGATCTTGTCTTCGCCGTGGTTGATCACGTACGCGAGCTGCTCGGGGAACAGGCGGATGTTCAACGTGTGCAGCACCGCGCCCATGCACGGGATCGCGAAGTACGCCTCGAGGTGCTCCTGCGTGTTCCAGCAGAACGTGGCGACGCGATCACCGGGCTGCACACCCAGTCTCGTGAGCGCGGCCGCGAGGCGATCCGCGTTGTCGGCGACTTCCGCGAAATTCGGCGCGCCGCGGCCCCGCATCGGTCCACGTGACGCACTCGCTCGTTCCGTAGACCTTCCGCCCGTGCCGCAGGATCGACGTGATCGTGAGCGGAAAGTCCTGCATCGTGCTCAGGGTCGTCATGACCCGAACGGTAGCGAGCGCGGGGGCCGTTGGGCAGGGCCCCGCGACGAATCGCCCAGATCGTCAGGGCCCCGTGAGTTCTTCCTCATGGGTCACCGCGGGTTGGGCAAGGGCGGCGAGGGTGGCCCCGCTCAGGATCGCGATCCCGCCGACCACGACGACGGCCCGGATCGACTCGTCGAGGAAGATCGCGCTGAGCACGATCCCGGTCACGGCCTCCATCGCCATGACGATGGCGGTGCGGGTCGCGCCGATGCGGCCGAGCACGACGAAGAAGAGGGTGAACGCGATCGCCGTGGCCACGCCGTTGGCGAGCAGTGCGGCCAGCGTCGAGGCGTCGGGCGCTTCGAGGTTGCCGCGGAGGAGGCCACCGAAGGTCACGCCGACCGCAGCGCCGAGCGCGGTCCACGTCGCCGCCGTGAGCGAGTCGGTGCGCACGAGGACACGATCGCTCACGAGCACATACGTCGAGAACACGAGGATCGAACCGACGACACACAGCACGCCGGCGGTGGTGATCGCGACGTCGCCGCCGCCGACGGCGACGATGGCGCTGCCCACGATCGCGAGGAGGAGCGCGACGAGCGTGCGGGCCTGGAAACGGGCTTGGCCGAGCACGACCTCGGCGAGCGCGACGACTGCGGGGTACGCGTAGAAGATGAGCGCGACGGCGGCGGCCGTGCCGCGTTCGAGGCCGAGATAGAACAGTGTCGACTCGACGGAATAGAGGACGAGGCCGAGCCCGATTGCGGCGACGCGCTCGCCGGGCGGGGGGAGCAGCGGGCGCCGCATCAGCGCGAGGACGCCCAGGAGGATCAGACCCGCGCATGCGAACCGGATCCCGAGCGCGACGCTCGGCGCGAGGCCGTCGCGCGCGACTGCCCGGCTGAAGAGGATCGTGCAGCCGAACGCGAACGCGCCGGCAAAGGCGAGTCCGAGGTCGACGGCTCCCGACCGGCGGGAGCGGACGCCGGGCATAGCCGGCGCTCACCAACCGACGATCGCGCCGATGATCAGTCCGAGGACGAAGAGGCTGCCCGCGCGCCGCGTGACGAGGAATGACGCGGGCGCGAACCACAACGGCCACACGGGATTCGGAACGGGGGACTCGGCCGGCTTGGGCTCGGAGTACGCCTTCCAGGCCTTCACCAGGATGGGCAGCGAGCCGAACACCAGCAGTGACGCGACCGGAAGGATCTGGGCGATCACGAGGGCGACGATCGACACGTAGAAGCCGACGAACATCGCCTTGGTGACGGCGCGGGCGCGCGCCTCGCCGAGCAGCACGGGCAACGTGTGCGTGCCGTCGGGGCCGTCCCACGGGATCTTGTCGATGTGCTTGCCCATCAACACGGTGGTGCAGAGCAGCGCGTACGGCAGCGACGCGAGGATGATCGCACCGGGGATCTCGCCGGTGGCGGCGTAGTAGGTGCCGCCGACCATGAGCGGCCCCCACACGACGAGGACCGTCGGCTCACCGAGACCGTGCTTCTTCAGCCGCAGCGGGGGCGCCGTGTACGCGGCCGACAGCAAGAAGCCGCCGAGCGCGAATCCGACGATCGCCCAGCCGCGCGCGACCGTGAGCACGATCATGATCGCCAGGCACATCGCGTTGACGATGAGCGCGTACGTCGCGAGCTGGCGGCGCGTCACGACGCCCGCGAGCACGGGGTGGGGCGAGTAGAGGTTGCGCGGGTACTCCTCGGTGTCGGTCCCGACCTCGAGGTCGAACAGGTCGTTCATCAGGTTGTTGGCCATGTGCGCGAGCACGAGCCCGAGCGCCGAGAGCGCGAACCAACCCCAGGTGACGTCGGCGTTGCGGTACACCGCGAGCAGGCCCGCGACCGCGGCCGAGACCAACGTCATCGGGAGGACGCCGGCCCGGGTCAGGTAGAGCCACTTCGAGACGGGATCCATCCGCCCCTTCGGCGGATTGGTCGTGGCGAGCACATAGCGCCAGTTGCGCGTCAGGCTCGCCCGCTTGGACCCAGGGGCAGTCGTCGCCATACCCGGAGCCTAGAAGGCCTCGAGACCCGGGGCTTCGAACGCCGAAGAGGACACAGGCGAGAAAGTGAGTACCGGTTACTCAGGTGGATGCGGTGACTCGGGCGCAGGATCGATCCATGAGCACAGCCACTCTCCCCGCCCGCCGTCCGATCGTCGTCCCTCCCAAGCCCAACCGTTCGCCGCTGACGAGGGTCCGCGGCAGGGTGCTGCTCCGCACGTACGGGCGCTTGACGCCGGATTGGCCGCGCCACGTTGCCGAAGTCGCTGCAGACGCTGCGGATCGTGGCCGAAGTGCGCCGGTGTCAGCGCACATGAGCGAACCTGCGTGACACCGAGTCAGCCGCCGTAGTTCATCCTCGTGTCTTCCATGCGGAGGACTTCGGTGTCTTCGGCCTTGAGAAACGCGGCGTTCGCGATCTCACCGAGGAACAGCGTGTGGCTGCCGACCTCGACGGCTTGGCGCACCTCGCATTCGACGTACGCGACTGATTGAGCGAGCACCGGCGCACCGGTGGCAGGGGCGTCGAAGTACGGGAACTCGTTGAGGGTGCGTGCGGCGAGGTCGACCTCGACGGGCTTGGTGAACTTGCGGACGATGGCGCGGTCTTCCCGGCCGATGATGTTCAACGAGAACACGCCGCCGGCGGTGATGAGCTCGTGTGTGAACGCTTCCTTCTCGACGCCGATGCCGAGCAGCTTCGGGTCGAACGACACCTGCGTAGCCCAGTTGAGCGTCATGCCGTTGCGGCGCTCACCCTTGTCGGTGGAGCCAACGACATAGAGGCCCGACGGCATCGTCCACAACACGCGGCGCCGCAAGCGGTCGTACTCGTCCGGGACGGCACCATCGGGGAACGGCGGGATGGGTCCTTCTTTGACCGGCATCGCGCCAGCGTACGATCCGCCGATGCGCCCGGCCGCTCATCTCTCCAACGAACAGGCGCGGTGGCTCGCGATCGACGCGCAAGGGCTTGCGAAGCCGCGGCCGAAGGGGAACGTCGGACGCACACACCTTCGGTCGATGATCGACACGATCGGGCAGGTACAGCTCGACGCGATCAACGTCGTCACGCGCACGCAGTTCCTCGTGCCCTTCAGCCGGCTCGGCGGCTACGACATCACGCATCTGCAGAACATGACCGGACCCGGCGGTGAATGGTTCGAATACTGGGGTCATGCCGCGTCGATCATGCCGGTCGGGCAACAACCGCACTTCCGGTGGCGCATGGACCTTGCCGGCCCTTATGGCGAGCGTCCGCTCGTCGCGAAACGGCGCGCGGAGTGGTGGCGCGCGAACAAGTCGTACGTCGATGCGATCCGGCGCGAAATCAGCGAACGCGGCGCGCTCACGGCCGGGCAACTCACGGACCCGCGCCGCCGCGACGGCGAATGGTGGGATCGTCGCAGCCATGGCCGCGTCGCACTGGAGATGATGTTTGCACGCGGCGAGGTTGCGGCCTGGCGGACTGCGGGGTTCGAGCGCGTCTACGACCTCCCCGAGCGCGTGCTTCCGGATTCGGTCTTGCGAGCACCGACGCCGACCCGCGAGGAAGCGCACCGCGCACTCTTGCTCGTTGCCGCCCGTGCACTTGGCGTCGCCACGATGTCGGACCTCGCCAGCTACTACGTCCTCAACACCAAGCACGCGAAGCCCCGCGTCGCCGAACTGGTGGACCTCGGCGAGCTCGTGCCCGTCACCGTCCAAGGCTGGCGCGATCAGGCGTACACACTTCCGGGCGCGCGTCCCCACCGGCCGCGCCGCGAGAGCGCCACGCTCCTGTCACCGTTCGACTCGCTGATCTGGGAACGGGCGCGTACCAGCCGCTTGTTCGCCTTCGACTACCGCATCGAGGTATACGTTCCGGAGCCGCAACGGCAGTACGGCTACTACGTGTTGCCGCTGCTGCTCGGCGACGAAATCGTCGGGCGGTTCGACCTGAAAGCCGACAGGAGAACATCGCGGTTGTTGGTCCGCGCCGCCCACGGCGAATCGGCCGTGAGCAGCGCCAACGTGGCCGACGCGGCCGCAGCCGAGCTCGACGCGCTCCGTTCCTGGCTCGGCCTCGACGGCATCGCGATCGGCCGGCGTGGCACCCTGGCGACCGCGCTGCGACGAGCCGCTTCGTAGCTCGCGACGACTCAGGGCGCCGCGGGCGGCGGCTCGACCGGAGGCACGATGGGCTGCGTCTCGCCGACGATCCGCTGGTAGAGGTCGTAGACGCGGATGCCGTAGTCGTACGCGGTGGCCCACGTACCGGTGAGGTCCCACCACGATTGGACCTCGCCGCGGAAGCCGAGCCGCAGGGTGCGTGGGAGCAGCAGTGGATCAGGGAGCGAGGTCTCGGTCACGTCGGGGTCGACGTAAACGCGCAGCAACTGCATCTGCGCCCGAACGCCGAGCCTGGCGTCGGCGAACCGGAAGCCCCGCGTGCAGGAGTCGCAGGCGCCGATGCCGGCGAAGTTGTTGTCTTCGGGTTCGACCATGCTGCCCTGGAAGCCGAAGGTGCCGGTCTCGAGGATCGACTGCGCCCATGCGACGTCGCCGCGCACGCCGACCTTCTCGCTCTCCTCGATGTAGAGCTGCGCGAGCTCGTCGATCGACACCGTGATGTTGGGCGCTTGCCCCGATGCCCGCACGAAGTCAGCGAGCTGTTGCGCCGTCAAGCGGTTCGGCCCGAGGATCGGGCTTCCCGCGGTCGTCGCCAGCTCGTGGAAGCGCGCCAGTCCGGTCTCGGCCTCGGTGAGGCGCTGGTGAGCGTTGGCGAGGCGTGCGTACATGTCGTTCACGAGAGTGGTCGCCGCTTCGAGTTGCTCCTTCACCTCAACGCGCTCATCCGCGACGTCGAGCAGCTCGCGATCGATCGCTTTCACTTCGGCTTCGAGACGCGTGAAGTGGTCGATCTCGTAGTCGCCGTACGCGGTGAGGAGATGGAGGTCGCGGCCGATGTCCATCGCGTCGTCGGCACTCGCCATCGCGTCGAGCGCGGCGTCGAGCCGCCCGCCCCCGCGCTGAACGTACGCCTTCGCGGCGCTCGCGCCGAGGCGCACGCGCGCGGCGTCGAGCTCGACGCTCGTGCGGCGCCGTGCGACATCAAGCTGCGCGAGCTGCGCGGTCAGCGCGTCCCACCGCGCTTGGAGCTGGTCGCGTTGCGCGATCGCGGTTGCGAGTTCCGGCTCGAGCGCGGCGATGTCGAGCTTCGCTTGCGCGGCCTGTGCCTTGTAGCGCGGACCCGCGTCCATCGGCAGCCGGAACGGCTCAGGTGGTGGGACGCTGGGCGCAGGCGCGGGAGCCGGCGCGGGCGCACCCGGCGGCGCCGTGGTCGGCGGTGCCGTCTCGGGCGGGATCGGCGCGGGTGACGTCGTATCGGGCGCGGGGTCGGCCGTCTGCGCGGCGGCGGGCGCGACGAGGGCGAGCATGGTCACCAGTCCCATGAGCACCACCGGCGCGCGGCGGCGCGCTCCCCTACCCGTCATCACTGTGACTCTCGGCACAAACCGCCGGGATCTTCAGCATCCCGGCCCTCGATCGAGCGGGCCGGGCTCCGGCTAGCTGGCGGCAACCATGCGGTTGTAGAGGTCGTAGACGCGGTTGCCGTAGGTGTTGGCCGTGGCCCAGGTGCCCGTGAGATCCCACCACGACTGCACGTCGCCGCGGAAGGAGAGCCTGAGGGTTCCGGGCAGCAACAGCGAGTTGCCGAGCGAATCCCGCCCCACGCCGTCGTCGACGTACACCCGCAGGAGCTGCATCTGGGCCCGAACGCCAGACCGCGCGTCCGGGAAGCTGAAACCGCCCTTGCAGGTGTCGCACGCGCCCACGCCGGCGAAGTTGTTGTTTTCGGGGTCGACCATGCTGTTCGCGAACTCGAACCAGCCGGTTTCGAGGATCGACTGGGCCCACGCGACATCGCCGCGTACGCCGACGGCCGCGCTCTCCTCGATGTAGATCTGGGCGAGTGCTTCGAGCGACACGGAGAGTTGCGGGGTTCCGCCTCGAGCCCGCACGAACGCGGCCAGGTCGCCGGCCGACAGGAGGCTGGGACCGAGAATCGGGCTCCCGGCCGTGCGAGCCGCGCGATGGAAGCTCGCGATCCCGTCCTGCGCGGCCGCGAGCCGCGCCCGAGCACTGTCGCGAAGCTCGCGCATGTCGGCTTCGTGCGCGATCGCGGCGTCGAGATCATCCTGCGCGTCCGCGCGTTGTTGTGTCACCGCGGCCAGATCTTCGACGATCCCGTTGTGCATCGTGTCGTGCCACAGGAAAACGTCGAGCGCGTAGTCGCCCGAGCCTTCGATGATGCGCATGCTCCAGGAGAGGTCGAGCATGTCTTCGGCCGAACGCGCCGCTTCGATCGCCGCGTCGATCTGGCCGCCACCGGCTTGCTTGTAGGCGGTCGCCGCGAGGGCGGCGACGCGTAGCTGCGCCGCGGCCACCTGCGCGCTCGCCGCTTGCGCCTCGACGTCGAGGCGCGCCATCTCGGCGCTCAGCGTGTCGACCTGAGCCTGGATCCCTTGCTGGCGTTCCGTCGCGCCCGACAGTTCGGCCTCCGCCCGCGAGATGTCGCGCCGGGCCTGGGCGCGCTCGCGTACGAACCGCGTTCCCGAGTCCATCGCCATCGGGAAGGCGGCGGGGGCGCTCGCGGCGACGCTTCTCGTCGTCGACGGCTCGGCCGCCGGTGCCGCCGGGGCGGCAGCCAGCACTGCACCACCGATCGCGAGAGCGATGACTGCGCGTGGCTGTCGGAAGAGGTCCATGGTCGTCTTGGTCGGGGCCCCGTAGAGAGAACAGCCCACTACACGGGCCACACCAAGCGCAAGAGCCACATGAACAACACGAGCAACAGCCAGACGCGGACCCCGTCTGACCAGGGATTCCAGGCAGAGAGTCCGCTAGCTGCGCGGTACCTCGCTCCATGGGACGTCCTTGTCCGCTCGGGGCTCGCCGGGCAGGCCCAAGACCCGCTCGCTGAGGATGTTCTTCATGATGTTCGTCGTGCCGCCTTCGATGGAGTTGGCCTGCACGCGCAGGAACGCCTTCTGGGGCTTCGACAGATCCATCGCAGTGGTCGGCCGGTCCATCGGGTAGCCGCCGGGATAGAGCATCGCGTCCGGACCGAGCAGCTCCATGACGAACGCCATCAAGCGCTGGTTGAGGCCGGCCATCGCCATCTTGCCGACCGAGCCCTCGGGGCCGGGCGTGCCTTTGGCCCGCAACTGCGACGCGCGCATGTTGGTGAGCCGGTTCACCTCGGCCTCGATCCAGAACTGAGCGAGTTGGTCGCGCGCGACCGCTTCGCCGCGGCGGTTGCTGTGCTCGTACGCGTTGAGTGCGGTGTGGATGATGCCGCTGCCGCGTGGGCTCACCTGGCCGCCGATCGACACGCGCTCGTTCATCAACGTCGTGAGTGAGACGTGCCAGCCTTCGCCGACGTCGCCCAGCCGCTCGCTGTCGGCGATGCGCACGTCGGTCATGTAGACCTCGTTGAACTCGGCCTCGCCTGTCGCCTGCACGAGCGGCCGCACCTCGACGCCGGGCGCCTCCATGTCCATGACGAACATGGTCATGCCCTTGTGCTTGACCTTGTCGGGATCGGTGCGCGCGAGCACGATGCCGAAGCGCGACACATGCGCGAGGGTGGTCCACACCTTCTGGCCGTTGAGGATCCACTCCTCGCCGTCGCGGATCGCGCGGGTGGCCAAGCCCGCGACATCCGAGCCCGCGCCGGGCTCGCTGAACATCTGGCACCAGATCTCTTCGCCGGTGAACAAGGGGCGCAGGTAACGCGCCTTCTGTTGCTCCGTCCCATGCATGACGACCGTCGGCGCACACATGCCGTAGCCGATCGGGTTGCGGCCGTACGGAAGCGGCGCGCCTGCCTTCAGCAGCTTCATCGTGATCGTCGTCTGGAGCTTCGGCGACAGCGCGAGGCCACCTTCACCTTCGGGAAAGTGCACCCACGCCAGGCCGAGGTCGTACTGCGCGCCGAGGAACTCGGCGGGCGGCGTCATCTTCGGGTCGAGCTTGGCGAGCAGTTCGTCGCACAGCTCGATCACGCGGGCTTCGTCAGTCGTCAGCGTTGGGGTGGGCATCAGCTGGGCGCTCCTTCTTGACCGGCCGGTCAAGTGTACGGGCGAGGGTTCTGGGTGCGCCAGGAGGGAGGACCGTTCGCGAAGATCGTCCCGTGAGGAAGACGACGGCGTTCATGGCTGCGGTTGCCGCCGGCGTAGCGGTCGGCGGGGCTGTCGGCCTGCTTGTCCGCCGGCAGCGAGCGGCTCCGACACGCGCGGTCGCCCGCCGCTCGGTCGCGAGCCGCAACGCCCAACTCGCGGCAGCGGGTGCGCGGGCCGGCGCGGGCTACGCCGTGCACCGGGCCCGGCGCGTGTTCACGCCACATGAGGAGCGCGCCGCGCTCGACGAGGCGCACCAGATCCGCACCACGGCGCAAGTGGTCGACACGCTCGGCCAGATGAAGGGCGCGTTGATGAAGATCGGCCAGATGGCGAGCTACCTCGACGACGGCTTGCCCGAACCCGTGCAGGCGGCGCTCGCCACCCTGCAACAGGACGCGCCGGCGATGAGCCCCGAGCTCTGTGCGCAGGTCGTGAGGGCCGAACTCGGCGCCGACCCGGCGACGGTCTTCGCATCGTGGGATCCGGCACCGATCGCGGCGGCATCGATCGGCCAGGTGCACCGCGCTCGCACCCACGACGGCATCGACGTCGCGGTGAAAGTGCAGTTCCCCGGCGTCGACGAGGCGATCCGCGCCGACCTCACGACGAGCGACGTGCTGTTCCGCGCGATCTCGTTGCTGTTCCCCGGTCTCGACCCGGCGCCTCTCGTCGAAGAGCTACGCGCCCGCTTGGTCGAGGAGCTCGACTACACGCAGGAAGCCGCGAACCAGCGGCTGTTCGCCGACTACTACGCGGGCCACCCGTATGTACGCATCCCGCGCGTCGTCGACGAGCTCTCGACGGCGCGCGTGCTCACCACCGAGTACGCCACGGGCGCGCGATTCGCCGAAGTCGAGCAGTGGCCGCAGGCGGAACGCGACCTCGCCGCCGAGTGCATCTACCGCTTCGTGTTCCGCAGCTTGTACCGCATGCACGCATTCAACGGCGACCCACATCCCGGCAACTACCTGTTCTCGGGCGGCGGCGTCGTCACGTTCCTCGATTTCGGTCTGGTGAAGCACTACGCGCCCGACGAAGTCGCGCTGTTCGAAGACCTGGTTCGCGCGATGGTGCTCGAGCACGACATCCCGCGGTTCCGGTCCGTGCTCGAAGCCCACGACGTCCTCCGCCGTGACGCGCCGTTCGGCAACGACGACGTCCGCGAGTATTTCGGCCACTTCTACGAGTTCGTCGACGAGGCCCGCGTCGTCACGTTCAGTCCCGAGTACGCGTCGGAGACGGTGCGCCGCTTCTTCGACACGACGGGGCCGTACGCGCATGTCGCCAAGGCATCCAACGTGCCGCCCGCGTTCGTGATCACGCAACGCATCAACCTGGGCTTGCACGCCGTGCTCGGCCGGCTGCGGGCGACAGCCAACTTCCGCAAGATCGCCGAAGAGCTGTGGCCGATGGTCGACGGCCCACCGTCGACGCCGATGGGCGAGGCCGAAGCCGCCTGGCTCTCGACCCGCACGAACGTCAGGCAGCTCTAGGGACCGCGCGGCGGCGCCGGTTGCCCGCGCGCAGCACGCGTACGAGCTTCCGTTCCTCGGGCCGCAGGAATCGACTGCCGCGCGCAGACGCGCGCGCCCATCGGTCGGGAAGCGAGCCGTCGGCGAACCATTCGATGACTGCAGGATGCACGTAGCTGCCGCGTGCGACGGCCGGAGTGTTCCCGAGTTGCGCGGCGACCTCGCGCACCACCTCGATCGTGGCGTGCTGGCACGCTCGTTCCGACTCGGGAGTCGAGAGCGAGGCAAAGGCGGTCGTCGCGAGCAACGTTCCCGTCCACGTGCGGAAGTCCTTGGCCGTCACATCCATCTCGGCTGCGTCGCGCAGATACGAGTTGACGTCGGTGGACGTGAGCGGCACGGCGGCGCCGTCCTCGTCGAGGTATTCGAGCAAGAACTGGCCGGGCAGGTCCTGACACTGTTTCACGATCCGGCGTAGCCGGCGATCCTGCACGCGCACGTTCGTCGCCAGCCCGTGCTTGCCCTTGAACACGAGTCGGAGGCCGTCGCTCGTGAACTTGGCGTGCCGATTGCGCAAGGTCGTCAGGCCGAAGGACCCGTTCGCCCGTGCGTACTCCTCGTTGCCGACTCGAACGAGCGTCTCTTCGAGCAGCCCGACAATCGTGGCCAGCACCTTCTCGCGCGGGATCCCGGCGCGGGCAAGATCGGCGTCCACCGTGCGCCGGATCGGGACCAGCGCCTCGCCAAAATCGGCGAGCCGCGCGAATTTCGCTTCGTCGCGGTGGGCCCGGAAGCCGGGGTGGTACCGGTACTGCTTGCGCCCGCGCGCATCACGACCAGTCGCCTGGAGATGACCGTTCGCACTCGTGCAGATCCACACGTCGGTCCACGCGGGCGGGATCGCGAGCTTGCGGATGCGCCCGAGCACGCGCGCATCGCTGATCCGCGATCCGTCGGACGCCGCATACGAGAACCCGGTGCCCGCTCGGCGCCGGCCAATGCCCGGCGCGTTGTCGTCACTCCAGACGAGCGCGGGCGGGAGGTCGTCGACGATCGTCATGGCGTCGGCGCTCTACCCCGGAGTCAGAGGTCGCGAACCTCGCCTTCGCTCCCCCCATGGCGGGCGACGGTACAGGGCGTACGCTCGACCGTGATGGCAGCTCCCGTCCGCCTCGAATCCGGCCGGCCCGTCGCCCGGCTCGTCCTCGATCGGCCCGAGCGGCGCAACGCGCTGGCGCTCGACGTGATGCGCGCCATCATCGACGCGCTGGACGACGTCGCGGCCGACGCCGAAGTGCGCGTGCTGGTCGTCGAAGGCGTCGGGCCCGCGTTCTCCGCAGGCCATGATCTCGCGGAGATGGTCGAGACACGCAAGCCCGCGTTCTATGCCGAGCTCTTCGAGACGTGCGTCGAGCTCATGCAGCGGATCCACACCATTCCGCAACCGGTGATCGCCAAGGTCACGGGCGTCGCGACGGCCGCCGGCTGCCAGCTCGTCGCCGCGTGTGATCTTGCGGTCGCCAGCGACGACGCTCGCTTCGCGACGCCGGGCGTGAACATCGGGCTGTTCTGCTCGACCCCGATGGTCCCGCTGTCGCGAGCCATCGGCCGGAAGCAGGCGCTCGAAATGCTCCTCACGGGCGAAATGATCGACGCACCGACCGCGCTCGCGTGGGGACTCGTCAACCGCGTCGTGCCCGCAGCCGAGATCGAAGCCGCCGTCTCCGAACTCGCCGATCCGATCGTGCGGGCGAGCGCGTCAGTCGTTGCGCTCGGCAAGCGCACGTTCTACGCGCAAGAGGCAGTCGACGAGAAGAACGCGTACGCGCTCGCGTGTGGCGTGATGGTCGACAACGCGCAGACCGACGACGCGCACGAGGGTATGTCTGCCTTCTTGGAGAAGCGACCGCCGGTCTGGCCCGGCTGACGAAGACGCCGACTGCCACGACTCTGTGGCCATGGCCACCTGCGCCTCGTAATTCTCCGCCAGGCCGGTAGCGTCCCTCCTGCTCTGGCGATTTTCTCGTTCGCTCCGTTCCGGCACCGTCCGTACGCCCGACTGTGGACGGGCGCGTTCCTGTCGAACATCGGGACGTGGATGGAGTCGATCGCGATCGGCATCTACGTCACCGACGTGACGGGCCAGGCGGCCTGGACCGGGGCGGTCGCCGCGGCGTCGTTCCTCCCGATCGGGTTGCTCGGTCCGGCGGGCGGCGCCCTCGCCGACCGGTTGCCCCGCCGCCTGCTGTTGATGACGACGACGTTCGTCGAGATCGGGTTGACCACCCTGCTGACCGTGCTGTTCATCGTCGGCGAACCGTCGCCGGTCGTCGTCACGCTGATCGTGTTCGCCAATGGGATCGCGGCCGCCCTCGGATTCCCGGCCTACCAGGCGATGCTCCCCGACCTCGTGCCCGAAGAAGATCTCGCGGGCGCGATGGCACTCTCGTCCGCGCAGTACAACCTCGGACGCGTCGTCGGGCCCGCGCTCGCGGCCATCGTCGTGGCCGTCGGCGGGTACGCGTGGGCACTCGGCCTCAACGCGCTCAGCTTCGTCGCAGTGATCATCGCCCTGCTCGGTGTGCACCTGCCGCTCCCGGCGCCGACGGGGAGCGAGTCGTTCTGGGAGTCGATGCGGATCGGCTTGCGCTATGTGCGGTCCGATGCAGGTTTGCGCGTCAGCTTCGCCGCGATGTGCTTGAACACGCTCCTCATCGCGCCGTTCATCGCGCTCGTGCCGGCGATGGGCGAAGAGGTGTTCGACGACGCGACCGGCATACTCGTCACCGCCCAGGGGATCGGCGCCGTCACGATGGGCTTCTCACTCGGAACACTGACGAACCGCTACGGGCCGCGCCGCACCGTGACGACGGTGCTCTCGCTCCTCCCACCCGCGCTGATGTTGTACGCGCTCGCGCCGGTGGTGTGGGCGTCGGCGTTGACGCTCGTCTTCGTCGGCGCCGTCTACCTGGGGGCGCTGTCGAGCTTCTTCACGATCTCGCAATTGCGCGCGCCGGCGTCACTGCGCGGCCGGGTGCTGTCGGTGAACAACGTGATCCTCGGATTGCTGTATCCGCTCGGAGCGGTGATCCAGGGCCGCATCGCCGACAGCGTGGGATTGCGCGCGACCACCTTCGGTGCGGCCGTGGTGATGGGCGTGACACTGCTCGCGGTGCGCGCGCTGCGCCCGGGGATCACCGCGGCGATCGAGGACCCGGTTCCGGAGCCCGCAAGCTGATCGCCGACGCAACCGTGCTCACCGCGACGAAGCCGAGGCACAACGCCATCTGACCCGCCCACCACGCACCGAAGCCGTGGTGTCCCGTCGCGGGGCACGCGATGACGGCCGCGAGCTGCACCCAGGCGACGCTCGCCAGTGCCGCGTAGCCGAGGCGGTCGCGGCCCTCGACGAAGGCGTAGCCGGCCACGAACAAGGAACCCCAGAACGCGGTTTCGAAGAACAGGCCGAGGAGCGAGAACGACGCTTCGTGTTCGCGTGCGGCCGCGGGGGTGAGCCACATCGTCGCGGCCCACGCCACCACGCCCGTGGCCACGACCGTGGCGAGGAGCCGCCAATTGCGCGCACCCACTTCGGTGCCCGCTGCCGTCTCGTCGACGATCTCAAGCTCTCGAACGTCCATGGCTCGGTCCTCTCCGCCTGCCGGGTTCGCATCCGTGCGTACCCACATCATGGTCTCGACACCTTGAGCTGCCAACTCGAGATCCGGAGTAGGTTCCGAATTATGGCGCTCGTAGAACTCGAACGGCGGGGATCCGTCGCCCTCGTCACCCTCAACCGGCCCGAGGCCCGGAACGCGATCAGCCCCGAGGTCAGTGCGGCCATGGTCGAGGTCCTCGACACCGTGGAGGCCGATGCCGACCTCCGGGCCGTGGTGATCACGGGTGCCGGGGAGGTGTTCTCCGCCGGCGCCGACCTGAAGGTCGTTGCGACCGGCCGGGCGGCCGACATCGCCGCGGTGAAGGGTGGCTTTGCCGGGATCGTGAGCCGCGACTTCCCGAAGCCGATCATCGCCGCGGTGAACGGCCCGGCGCTGGCTGGTGGCTTCGAGATCGTGCTGTCGTGCGACCTGGTCGTGGCCGCCGACACGGCCCGGTTCGGGATCCCCGAGGTCAAGCGGGGCCTGCTGGCGGCAGCCGGGGGCCTGATCCGCCTGCCCAAGCGGGTGCCGCTGGCGGTCGCCCTCGAGATGGCGATGACAGGCGATCCGGTGGACGCCCAGCGGGCCCTCGCGCTCGGGCTCGTGAATCGGGTCGTGCCCGCCGCCGAGGTGGTCGACACCGCGCTGGCGCTGGCCGACACGATCGGCCAGAACTCGCCGATCGCGGTCCGGAACTCGCGCCGGCTCGTGCGGGAAGCGGCCGATCTGGACGAGGCCGCGGGCTGGACTCGGACCGGCGAGCTCTCCGTCGAGGTCTTCCGGAGCGGTGACGCCGTCGAAGGCGCCACCGCCTTCGCCGAAAAGCGTGCCCCCGTCTGGAAGAGCACGTAGCCATCCGCGACATCAGATGTCGAAGCAGACGACCGAATTCGGCACTCCGGCGCGACATCAGATGTCGCGTTTCGGCGCCGCGGTTCGATCGTGGGAGTGAATGCTCCTAGAATCGGCGGTCATGGAGCGGTGGCGCGTGGAAGACCTGGCCCGCCGGGCCGACACGTCGGTCGACACGATCCGCTTCTACCAGAAGCGGCGCTTGCTGCCGCCCCCCGCACGTGAGGGCCGGATCGGCTGGTACGGGCCCGAGCACGTCGAACGGCTGAGCCGCATACGGGAGCTACGCGCCCAAGGCCTCACGCTCGCGCTGATCGGCCGGTTGCTCCATGGCGAGATCGACGCCACCGACGTGCCCCTCGCGGCCGCCGTCGCCGCGGCCGACGCCGAGACACCTGAGGAGTTCCTGACGCTCGAACAACTTGCAGAGCGGTCGGGCGTTCCCTTGCCGTTGCTCGAAGCTGTCGCACGCGAAGGACTGCTCATGCCGCGCGTGCACGATGGCGAGGAGCACTACACCGACACCGACGTTGCGATCGTGCGCCAGGGTCTTTCATTGCTGGAACGCGGACTGCCGCTGCCTGAATTGCTCGCGCTGGCGCGCGAGCACACGAGCGCAACGCGCGACATGGCCGAAGCTGCGGTCGCGCTCTTCGACGAACACGTGCGCCAACCGCTGCGGAGTGCCGATCTCCCCGACGACGAGAAGGCCGCCCGTCTGGTGGCCGCGTTCCGGTTGCTGTTGCCGGCGGTGACGACACTCGTTGCCCACCACTTCCGGCGGGTCCTGCTCGCCGTTGCACAGGAGCACCTCGAGAAGGTCGGCGGCGACCACGAGATCGCCGCGATCACCGCGGAAGCCGGACGCCGGCTCGAAGGGTGGCCGGCATGACCTCGGTGCTGCCCCGCGCCGAAGACAAGGCGCGCGTCGTCGAGCAGATGTTCGACCGCGTCTCGGGCCGCTACGACCTCTTGAACCGCATGCTGACGTTCGGCATGGATATCGGCTGGCGGCGCGCCGCCGTGCGGTCATTGCGTACCGACTCGGGCGTGCGCGTCCTCGACGTCGCGTGCGGCACCGGCGACCTCTGCCGCGACCTCGAGAGCGCCGGAGTCGTTGCCATCGGTGTCGACTTCTCGGCGGGCATGCTCGCCTCGGCCCACACAGCGGCCCCACTCGTGCGCGGCGACGCGCTGCGACTCCCGTTCCCGGACGCGTCGTTCGCCGGACTCACGTGCGGCTTCGCACTCCGCAACTTCACTGCGCTCGGTCCCTTCTTCGACGAGTGCGCACGGGTTCTGCGGCCGGGCGCGCGCTTCGCGTTCCTCGACGTCGCGGAACCGTCGAACCCGATCGCGCGCGCGGTACACGGCGTGTGGTTCCGACGCGTCGTGCCGATCGTTGGCGGCATCGTCTCCGATCGTCGCGCCTACGCATATCTCCCCGCGTCGACCGCGTACCTTCCACAGGCAGCTGACCTCGTACTCGACATTGCACACCACGGCTTCGAACGGATCGAGCACCGCGTCCTCGGCGCGGGTGCGGCGCAGCTCGTCACCGGGGCGCGCGCATGACGCTTTCGCACGCGACCGCTCGGCGGCTCGTCGCCCGCACCGAGCTGATCGACGATCCCGGCGATCTGCTCCGCCATCTCGGTTCCGGCGGCGCCGCGTACCTCGACGGCGACACTGGCTTCGTGACGGCCGGGATCGCCGCGTACGTCGAGCCCGCGGGCGCGCGGGCGGCACTGGCCGCGATCGGCCACGAGCGCGACGACGACGCACCGGCCGGCAGCGGGCCGCGCGCGGTGGGCGCGCTGGCGTTCGATGGCGGCGGCCTCCTCGTGATCCCCACGCGCATCGTTGCACGCGACCCGAGCGGCCAGACGTGGCGCACCACCATCGCCGACGTCGCGCTGGGCGCTCCGGCACCGCCCGCACCGACACCAACGCGGTTCTCGGTGACCGCGGCAACGGATCGCAACGCGTGGACGGCGATGGTCGACCGCGCCCTCGCCGCGATCGCCGCCGGCGACTTGGAGAAGGTCGTGCTCGCCCGCGCCGTCGACGTCGTCGCCGATGGTGCGTTCTCGATCCCAGTCGTACTCGACGTGCTCCGCCACACCCAACCCGGGTGCACGGTTTACGCCGACGGCGACTTCGTGGGCGCGAGCCCCGAGCTGCTCGTGCAACGTCGAGGCCGGACCGTCGCGTCGCGGCCCATGGCCGGCACGGGTGACGACCCCACGCGTCTTCTCGCCTCGGCCAAGGACGGCTGGGAGCACCAGATCGTCGTCGACGCCGTCGCCGCCACTCTCGCCGCACAGTGCACTCGCGTGCGCGCCGAGGGCCCAACCGCGATGCGCTTTGCCGATGTGACGCACCTCGCCACAACTATCAGCGGCCAGCTCGTCGACCTCGAGGTCTCCGCACTCGACCTTGCGCAGCAGCTCCACCCCACGCCCGCGGTCGGTGGATGGCCACGCGCCGAAGCGCTCACGCTCCTGCACACGCTCGAAGACCAGGCGCGGGACCGCTACGCGGGTCCGTTCGGTTGGGTCGACGCGGCCGGCGACGGCGCGTTCGTCGTCGCGCTGCGCTGCGCCCGCATCGATGGCGCGACCGCGCGCCTCTACGCCGGTGCGGGAATCGTCGCGGGTTCGGAAGCCGGCGCCGAATGGGCCGAGACGCAAGCAAAGTTGGAGCCGATGCTCCGCGCGCTCGTCCGTCCCTAGCGCCCGAGTGCGGCCGCGACGGCGGCCCACAGTTCTCGATGGCAGGCAACACTCGCGTTGCGGTCGACGGGAACAACCAGCACGCGCGTCTCGCCGGACGCGAGCGCGTCCTTGAGCGTGCTCGTGTCGTCGACGCGCTCGGCGGTCACGCCGTGGGCGCGGGCGACGGCGACGAGGTCGAGCCCGTGGGGCGTGCCGAACAGCGTCTCGAATTCCGGGAGATCGTGCTGCGCGAGGAACGAGAAGATGCCGCCGCCGTCGTTGTCGATCACGACGAAGGTGGCGGGCGCCGTGGTGCTGTTCAGGAGTCCGTTCACGTCGTGCAGGAAGCACAGATCGCCACACAACCCGACGACCGGTCCTGGATACGCCGTCGCGATGCCGAACACCGTGGACGTGAACCCGTCGATCCCGTTCGCACCGCGGTTCGAGAACATCGCCAGGCCGTCACGCGGCGCCATGCACCACTCGAGTGCGCGCACGGGCAAGCTCGACGCAACGACGAGCGCGGCGCCGTCGGGGAGGGCCGCGGCGACGTCGCGCGCAATCCGGCCTTCGAACTGCGGGCCGGGCGCGTCGAGCACGCGGTCGATGGCGTCGCGCGCGGTCCGCTCCGCGTCCAGCCACGCGCGCGGGGGTTCGCCCGACTCGAGCGTCGTGGCGAGGGCGTCGAGGAGTGGCTCCGCATCGACGGCGAGTCGTTCGCTCGCCGCGTGCTGCGGATCGAGCCACACGGCGTCCGGATCGACGAGCACTTGCGGGATCGACGCGTCGAGCCACGCGGTCGGCGATCTTGCTCGTGAGTGGTGCACCGACCCGCACCACCAGCCCCGGCCGAGGCGCGGCGTCGGCGCGGAGCAAGGCTTCATAGGTCGAGATGCTTGCCGGCCCCGTCCGCAACTGCGAGATGGCGTCGGCAAGCACGGGCCAACCGGCGGCCGCCGCGAAACGAGCAGCGGTCGCGGGCGCGACACGCGCTCCCCAACCCGCGACGAGGACGCCATCGGGGTGCGCCCGTACGAGTTCGGCAAGCCGCGTGATCGTCGCGGCATCGGCGAGGCGCGTCGCGGGCGTGGTCGCGACCCACGGGCGGCCGTCGGCGCGGCCCGGGGCGTCGACGAGTGCTGCACCCGTCGGCACCAACGGTTCGCGGAACGGCAGGTTGAGATGCACCGGGCCCGCGGGCGGCCCGCACGCGTGTGCCACCGCCCGGCCCGCGAGCGTTCGCCACACCGCGGCCGCGTCCTCGCGATCTTCCGGCGGACCCGGATCGCAGAACCAGCGGACGATGTCGCCGTAGAGGCGGCTCTGGTCGATCGTTTGACCCGCGCCCGAGGCTCGCAGCTCAGGGGGCCGGTCGGCGGTCGTCACCAGGAGCGGGACGCGTGCGTGCGCGGCCTCCACGACGGCGGGATGGAAGTTCACGGCCGCGGTCCCCGATGTACAGACGAGGATCGCCGGCCGTCCCGTCGCCAGCCCGATACCGAGCGCGCGGAACGCAGCCGAACGCTCGTCCAGCACGATCTGCACCTGCAACCGCCCATCGCGCACCAGCGCGAGGGCGAGGGGTGTCGAGCGAGATCCTGGCGCGATGACAGCATGCTCGATCCCCGCCCGGGCCCACTCGTCGACGAGCGCCGCCGCGAATGCGGTGTTCGCGTCGCGTTCGGTCATCCGCGGACCACAATGTTCGCGTGCGGATCGTGCTCGTTCCCGGCTTCACGCAAACGGCGACGTCCTGGTCCGGCGTTCGGGAGGTCGTACGCGAGGTGGCCGAGGTGACGGCGCTGCACGTCCCGCTCCACGCGACGTTCGAGGCCACGGCCGCGGCGATCGGGGCCGAGGGCGGCGAGGGCGTGTACGTCGGCTACTCGATGGGCGGGCGGTTGTGCTTGCGCCTCGCGCTCGACCGACCCGAGCTCGTGCGCGCGCTGGTGCTCATCAGCGCGTCGCCGGGCTTGGCCGACCCGAAGGAACGGGCCGCGCGTGTCGATGCCGACGAGAAGCTCGCGCGTACGGTCGAACGCGACGGCGTCGACGCGTTCTTGCAGACGTGGTTGGCGCAGCCGATGTTCGCATCGGTGCCGTCGGACGCGCCGGGTCTCGCCGAACGGCGGCGCTGGCGCACCGAGTACCTCGCCGGGTGTTTGCGTGTGCTCGGCACCGGGAGCATGAAACCGCTCTGGGATCGTCTTTCCGAACTGCAGATGCCCGTCGCGCTCGTCACCGGGAAGCAGGACGAGAAGTTCGAACGCATCGCGGCGAACATGCTGCAGCGCATCGGAGACAACGCCACCCACGTGCGCCTCGACGGCGGGCACGCTGTCCCTCTGGAACAGCCGGCGGCGCTCGGCGACTTCGTCGTCGCGTTCGCGAGCGGCCACGGCTAGGCAACGACCAGACCGACCGCAAGCAGCGCGGCCAGCACGAGTTGGAAGCGGGCCGTCCCGATCAGGGCCCGCACGAGCGCGGGCGGATCGGAGCGAGTTCGCACCCACCGCACCGGACCGATCGCGAGCGGGGCGGCAAGGAGAGCGAGCAAGGCGGGCGGTTCGAGCACGCCGCACACGACAACCGCGAGCAACGCGCCGCCGATGCACAACGCGTACAGCGTGCGGGCTCGGGCCGCGCCGACGCGTACCGCCAGCGTGCGCTTGCCCGCGACGACGTCGGTCTCGACGTCACGGATGTTGTTGGCGAGCAGGATCCCGCACGCCGGCAGGCCGACGGCCAGCGCACCCCACCACGCAACCGCAGGCGCGGTTTCGTGCTGCACGTAGGCGCTGCCGAGCGTGGCGACGAAGCCGAAGAACACGAGCACCATCACCTCGCCCAATCCGATGTATCCGTACGGCTTCGGCCCACCGGTGTAGGTCGCGGCGGCGACGAGCGCGGCGGCCCCGACGAGCAACAGCCAGGGATTCACGACGAGTGCCAGGACCGCGCCGACAACGGCCGCGATCGTGAACGAGACGACTGCGGCGCGGCGCACCGCCGCGGGTCTCGCGAGTCCGCTCGCGACGAGGCGGACGGGGCCGCGGCGGTTGGTGTCGGTGCCGCGCATGCCGTCGGAGTAGTCGTTGGCGTAATTGACGCCGACTTGCAGCGCGAGCGCGACGACGAGCGCGGCGAGCGCTCGCCACCAGCGGATCGGCCCGTCGAGCGAGCCGGCCGCGGTCCCGACGAGCACCGGCGCGACCGCCGCGCCCAACGTCTTCGGGCGCGCCCCCTCGAACCAAAGGCGAACTGGCGTCACAAAGCAACCCCACAGGTGGTTTTTTGACGCCGGAATGGGGTCATGGGCGCTTCGGGTACTGGTCGAAGCGGGGCGGGCGCTTCTCGAGGTAGGCGTTCTTGCCCTCTTGGGCTTCCTCCGTCATGTAGTAGAGGAGCGTCGCGTCGCCCGCGAGTTGTTGGATCCCGGCGAGGCCGTCGTCGGCCGCGTTCATCGATGCCTTCAGCATGCGCAGCGCGAGCGGCGAGTGCTGCAGCATCTTGCGTGCCCAGGCAACCGTCTCCAATTCCAGGTCGGCAAGAGGCACGACCTTGTTGACGAGGCCCATGCTCGCGGCGTCGAACGCGTCGTATTGCTCGCAGAGGTACCAGATCTCGCGCGCCTTCTTCTGGCCGACGCTGCGCGCGAGCAGACCCGACCCGTAGCCGCCGTCGAACGAGCCCACCTTCGGACCGGTCTGACCGAAGCGCGCGTTGTCCGCGGCGATGGTGAGATCGCACACGATATGCAGCACGTGGCCGCCGCCGATTGCGTAGCCCGCGACCATCGCGACGACCGGCTTCGGCAATCGCCGGATCTGCACCTGGAGGTCGAGCACGTTCAGTCGCCCGATGCCCTTGTCATCGCGGTAGCCGTCGTCGCCGCGCACCCGCTGGTCGCCGCCGGAGCAGAACGCTTCCGGTCCGTCGCCCGTGAAGATGATCACGCCGACCTCCGGGTCGTCGCGTGCGATTTCGAACGCGTCGCGCAACTCGAAGAGCGTGCGGGGCCGGAACGCGTTGCGCACCTCCGGCCGGCAGATCGTGATCTTGGCGATCCCGTCCGCGGTCTCGTAGGTCACGTCGGTCCAGCCGTCGGGGGTGGCGGGCTTCCACTCGGCGCCCGGACGGATCACGATCTCGGCGGCCATTGAGGTTTCCTCCGATTGTGGGAGCGATCACTCCAACGATTTAGGCTAGCGAGCGTGCCCGGCCCCGACGAATCCGCGGTCGTCGCCGCGCTCCTCTCCGGGCCCGCGCTCGCCGACGCGGTGATGGCCGCGTGGGACGCGGGCGAGACGATCCTGCCGCTCAACCCCGCCGCGCCCGCGGCCGAGACCGAGCGCCTGCTGGCGCGCCTACGGCCGACGCATCTCTGCGACACGAACGGCCGGCGCACGCTCGCCGACGGCGTCGCCGCGCCCGCCGGCACCGCGGCGATCGTTGTCACGTCGGGGACGACGGGAGCGCCCAAAGGCGTCGAGTTGACACGCGCGGGCATGGAGGTGATGGGCCGCAGCTATACCGAGGGCCTCGACGCGGGCCCGCGCGATCGGTGGCTCGCGTGCCTGCCGCTACATCACGTCGCCAGTTTGGGCGTGCTCGCGCGCGCGTACGTAACCGGCCTCGCGTGGACCGTGCACGACGGCTTCGACATCGACCGCGTCGCGACATCGCCCCGCGCCGAAGGGACCACCATGGTGTCGGTGGTGCCGACCACGTTGCGGCGCCTGCTCGACGCGGGCGCGCCGATGCACGAGTACCGGCGGGTGATCGTCGGCGGCGCCCCCTGCCCCGAAGCATTGCGAGCGCGGGCCGAGTCGCTCGGCGTCGTCGTCGTCGACGCGTACGGTATGACCGAGGCGTGGGGCGGGTGGGCGCTCGACGGCATCCCGATCGCGGGCGCCGAGGGCGCGGTCGCGCCCGACGGCGAGGTGCTCGTGCGGGGTGCGATGGTGATGCAGGCTTATCGTTTCGACGCCGAGCAGACGGCGGCAGTCCTTCAACCGGATGGCTGGCTGCACACGGGCGACATCGGCGAGATCGTCGACGGACGGGTTCGGGTCACCGACCGCAAGCGCGACCTCGTGATCACCGGGGGCGTGAACGTCAGCCCGACCGAGGTCGAGAACGTGCTCGGCCACTACCCAGGTCTGACCGACGTATGCATCATCGGCGTGCCCGACGACGAGTGGGGCGAGCGCATCGTCGCCTATGTCGTCGCTGACAACGCGCCGTCGCTCGCCGACTTGCGCGCATTCGCACGCGAGCAACTGTCGGCTGCGAAGCTCCCGCGCGAGGTGCGCGTCGTTCGCGAGATCCCCCGCAGCGGCAGTGGCAAGGCGTTGCGGCGGTTGCTCCGCGAGTAGCAGCTTCTCAGCGAGTCCCAAGACAACGCTCGGCCGATCCACAGGAACGGTTGGGATCGTGGCGCATGTCCAAACGCCGCTGGTACCGCCGCCCGCTGACCTGGATCGCCGCTGTTGGCGTGACTGCGGTGCTCATCGCCGTCGTCGCGCCCTACGTGTACATCAACTTCATCCAGGGCGATCCTCCCGCACCGTTGGCGTTCGCCGAGACGACCGAGACCACGACGACGGAGCCCACGACGACCGAGGTCAGGACGGCTGCATCACTCGACGGCACGTGGACCGTCACCAGCGGGAGCGAAGCCGGCTATCGCGTCGACGAGGTTCTGTTCGGGCAGGACACTGAAGCCGTCGGCCGCACCTCCGATGTCACCGGCGAGATGAACGTGAGCGGCACGACGATCACCGCCGCGTCGTTCACCGTCGACCTCACCACCGTCGAGAGCGACGAAACCAACCGCGACAACCAATTCCACGACCGGATCATGGAGACCGATACGTATCCGACCGCCACGTTCGTGCTCACGGAGCCGGTGACGCTCGACGCGGTTCCTGCCGACCTCGAGGAGGTCACGTTGACAGTCACCGGTGACCTGACCGTGCACGGTGTCACCCAGTCGGTCACGTTCGACGTGCTTGCTCGCCGCAACGGCACGACGATCGAGGTCGACGGCACGATCGCCGTCGACTTCGCCGATTACGACATCCCCGATGCGAGCTTCGGCCCCGCCACCGTGCAGGACCACGGCGAGATCGAGTTCCTGCTCACGTTCGAGCCGACGGCCTGAGGCACGTCACCGAGCCGAGGAAGCGGACCGTGCGGGTCGGCGCGCCCGCGAACAGGTCGGCGGTCGACGTGGTCAACCACTGCCGGATCTCCTCGCGAGGCGTGCCGTTCTCGACCGGGACCACGCACGTGCTGAGCGTGAGCTGGTAGTCGACGAACTCGGTTTGGGTCATCTCGATGTCGTCGCCGTAGAACTCGTCGCCGACTTTCTCGAAGCCCATCGGTACATCCGCGCGGGTCGCCGACTTGCAACGTGCGCGGCGGGAGCGGATACCGCTTCAAGGCCAGGCTCGCCCACGTCGTGAACTCGGGCACGTCGACCATCTCGCCGATGAAGTAGTGGTCGTACAACGCGATCCAGCCGTCGTCCCGAAGTATCCGCTTCGCCTCCGCGAAGAAGCGATCCTGATGGAACCAGTGCACACCCGAGCCGACGGTGATGCCGGCGAACGTCGCATCGGGAAAGGGCAAGCGCTCGGCTTCGGAGCGCACATAGGCGACGCCCGAGGTGCGCGGCGCGACCGCGAGCATCTCCGGCGATCGGTCGGCACCAACGACGAACCGTGCCCGCTCGCGCAACGCCGTCGTCGACATTCCGGTCCCGCACGCGAGATCGAGCGCGCGGTCGACTTCGGTGACTTCGAGCAGTGCGAGGGCGCGGGCCAACGTCCGCGGGTGGTGGTACGGGCGGCCGCGCTGGTACAAGCGGCCGACCTCCGAAGCGGCAAAGGGATTGTCGGGTCGCCCGGCCGTGGTCATCGTGCGATCATCCCACGATGCGCGTCGCCGATCTGCCCACACCTGCCCTCGTGATCGACACCGAAGCGTTCGCGTTCAACCTCGACACGATGGCGGCCGCGCGCCCCGGCCGGACCCTGCGCCCGCACGTGAAGGCGACGAAGTGCACTGCGCTCGCGCGGGAACAAGCCGCGCGCGGTCACATGGGTTTCACGGCCGCGACACCGCGCGAGATCGTCGGGCTGGCAACGGCCGGGCTTGGTGACGACCTGTTGCTCGCGAACCAGACCGTCGACCCTGAGCGGCTGCGCGCGATGGCCGAGTGCGGCGCGCGGGTCACGGTCGCGGTCGACTCCGCCAGAGACGGTCGACGCGGCCACCGACAATGGCATCCGCGAGGTCTTGATCGACGTGAACGTCGGCATGCCGCGCTGCGGCTGTGCACCGGAAGCGGCGGGCGCGCTCGCCGACCGCGCCCGCGCCCGCGACCTCACGGTGCGCGGCGTGATGGGGTACGAGGGTCATGTCGTCGGCCTCGACGACCGCGCCGAGCGGGTCGAGAAGACCGCCGCCGCGATGTTGCGCCTCGAAGAGGCACACAACGCGGTCGGCGGCGACGTGATCTCGGCCGGCGGTACCGGCACCTACGACATCAACGAACTCGCGACCGAGATCCAAGCCGGCTCGTACTCGTTGATGGACACTGCCTACGCGAAGCTCGACCTGCCGTTCAGTTATGCGTTGCACGTCGTGGCGACCGTCGTCCATGCCAACACCAAGTTCGCGGTCGCCGACTGTGGGTTGAAGGCCTTGTCGTTGGATCACGGCAACCCCGGCGTCGAGAACGCCGCCGTGTGGTTCTGCTCGGACGAGCACGTGACCTTCGCGCCGCGCACGCCGGTGCGGGTCGGGGAGCGCGTCCTGGTGTTGCCCTCGCACGTCGACCCGTCGATTGCACTACACGACTGCATGTACCTCGCCGACGGCCCGACCTTGGACGCCGACGTCGTCGATCGGTGGGAGGTCGACCTGCGTGGGTGGTCGGTGTAACCGTAACCGCTACCGTGCCGGGCTGATGGACACCGAACTCTCCTGCCTCGACGCCACCGCCCAAGCCGAAGTCGTGCGTCGCGGCGACGCGTCGCCCGCCGAACTCGTCGATGCCGCGATCGCGCGTGTCGAAAAACTAAACGGAGAGCTGAACGCGGTGATCCACCCGCTGTTCGACCGCGCGCGGAGTGCCGCGAACGGCGCGCTGCCGGATGGGCCGTTCCGCGGCGTCCCCATCGTCGTGAAAGATCTCGACGGCACCCTCGCGGGCACGCCGTATCACGCCGGGAACCGCGCGTTGAAAGGCGCCGGTTACATCGCGCCGCGCACGTCATATCTGTTCGAGAAGCTCGAGCAGGCCGGATTCGTGATCGTCGGCAAGACCAACACGCCGGAGTTCGGGTTGCTGCCCGTCGCCGAACCGGAAGCGTACGGGCCGACGCGGAACCCGTGGGATCCGCAACACGCGTCCGGCGGATCGAGCGGTGGTTCCGCGGCTGCAGTCGCGAGCGGCATGGTGCCCGTCGCGCACGCGGGCGACGGCGGCGGTTCCATCCGCATACCGGCCAGCATGTGCGGCCTGTTCGGCTTGAAGCCGTCGCGTGGACGAGTGTCGCTCGGCCCCGACGAGAGCGAAGGCTGGGCCGGCCTCGTCGTCCGGCACGTCCTCACCCGCAGCGTGCGCGACAGCGCGGCGTTGCTCGACGTCCTCGAGGGCTACATGCCCGGCGACTTCTACACCGCGCCCCCACCGGCGCGCCCGTACGCGAACGAAGTCGGCGCGGATCCCGGTCGATTGCGCATCGGCCTGCGCCGAGACGCGACGGCGGGACTCGCGGCCACCGATCCCGAGTGCGTCGCCGCGGTGGAGGACGCCGCGCGGTTGCTCGAGTCACTCGGCCACACCGTCGAGGTCGCGTCTCCCGCGGCGCTCGACGAGGCTTCGCTGCTCGACACGTTCACGAAGATCGCTTCCGCGGCCGCCGCCGCGGAGATCGCGGAGATCGGCGAACTCGTCGGCCGGACGCTGACCGCGGACGATGTCGAAGCCGCGACATGGGTCTTCAACGAGCTCGCGGGCACGGTGAGCTCGGTCGACTACGTCCGGGCGCTGCACGAGGGCCAATCGTGGACGCGCCGCGTCGTCAGCTGGTGGTTCGCCGACGAGTTCGACCTGCTGCTCACGCCGACGCTCGCGGAACCGCCGCCGATGGTCGGCGACGTTGCGGCGACGGCCGACGATCCGCTGCGCGCCCTCTCGCGGATGGTGCCGTTCGGCGTGAACACGGCGCCGTTCAACATGACCGGCCAACCGGCGATCTCGCTGCCGACGTTCTGGTCGGCCGCCGGGTTGCCGATCGGCGTGCAGCTCGTGGGCGCACCGAACCGGGAGGACGTGCTCCTGCGAGTGGCCGCGCAGGTCGAAGCGGCCCGTCCGTGGGCCGACCGGTTGCCGCCGATCCACGCCTGAGGGAGCCCGAGAACGAGCTATGAGTACGGTCACCGTCGCGGGTGGGCAAGGGTTCTACGGCGACACGCCCGCGGCCACCGACGCACTCCTCGCCGACGGCGTCGACTTCTTGTGCCTGGAGGCGCTCGCCGAGTTGACGCTCGCGATCCTCCAGAAGGACCGCCAGCGCGACGAAGCGCGCGGCTACACGCGCGACTTGCCTGCCTACTTGGCGCGCGCGTTGCCGTACATCGCCGACGGCCGCACCAAGGTCGTCACCAATGCCGGGGGCATCAACCCGGCCGGCGCGGCGCGGGCCGCGGTCGCAACTGCGAAGGAACTCGGCATCAGCGGTATCACCATCGCGACCGTGATGGGCGACGATCTGCTCGGTCGCCTCGACGATGTGCAAACAGCCGGGAACGACCTTGCGCATCTCGACACGGCGCTGCCGTTCCGCGAGATGCCCGAGCCCCCGCTGCTCGCTTCCGCGTATCTCGGCGCGCGGCCGATCGCCGATGCGCTCGCGCAAGGCGCCGACATCGTGATCACCGGCCGCGTCGCCGACGCGTCACTGTTCCTCGGTCCGCTCGCGTACCGGCACGGTTGGGCGTGGGACGACTGGGACCGGCTCGCGGCCGGCATCCTCGTCGGTCACCTGCTGGAGTGCTCGGGCCAGAGCCTCGGCGGCAACTACTCCGGCGACTGGTGGGACCTCCCGCACCCGTGGGACCTCCCCTATCCGATCGCCGACGTCGACGCCGACGGCACCGCGACGATCCGCAAGCCGTCGGGCGCGGGCGGGCGCGTCTCGACTGACACGCTGCGCCACCAGTTGCTGTACGAGGTGCACGACCCCACGCGGTACCTGGCGCCTGATGTCGTGGCCGACTTCGCGTCGGCGCAGTTCGAGGATCTGCCCGACGATCGGGTGCGCATCACAGGTGTGCGCGGTACCCCTGCCACCGATACCTACAAGCTGTTGCTCGCGCACCACGCGGGCTGGGCCGGAGAAGCGCGCGTCGCGTTCTCATGGCCCGACGCATACGAGAAGGCCAAGGCGACCGCAGCGATCTTCGCCAGGCGCGTCGAGATGGCCGAGTTGCCGGTCGCGGAGTGGTGCGTCGAGTACTGGGGCGTGGATGCGCTCGGTGGTCCGACAGTTCCGGCACCTGTCGAAGGTTGCGAACCGCCCGAGTGCGTGCTGCGCATCGCATGGCGGTGCGACGACCAACGCACCGCGGGCCTGGTCGGCCGCGAACTCGTGCCGCTCACGTTGTCGGCGCCGCCCGCGGGGCTCACGGGCGCGGGCCGCGGCGGCGGCGCCCCGACCGAACTGCTCGCGATCTGGCCGACACTCGTGCGCAAGGCTGACGTCGACAGTCACGTCTCGATCGTCCTGGAAGACATCTAATGGCCCGTCTGGCGTTGCGTGAACTGTGCGGCTACCGCGCCGGCGACAAGGGCGACATCGCCAACGTCGCGATCTTCGCGGACGACGACGAGACGTACGCCGTGATCGTGCGCGAGGTGACCGCGGCGCGAGTAAAGGAACACTTCGGCGCCATCGTGCAAGGCCGGGTCGATCGCTACGAGGCCGCGAACGTGCGGGCGCTCAACTTCGTGATGCACGCCGCGCTCGGCGGTGGCGGCCCGAGATCGCTGCGCGCCGACAACCTCGGCAAGACCCTCGGCGGTGCGCTCGTGCGCCTGGAGATCGACGTCCCCGACGCGCTCGCGTCGCGACGACGCCCGCGCCCCGACGTCGCCTGGGCCGACGAGATTCTCGACCGTCTCTAGGCGCTTGCCACCAACGTGGGATCGAGGTCGACGGGTACGGGTGTTCCGTCGACGAGGCTGACGATCTTCGACGGAACCGCGAGATCGGCCTCTGCGAATCGGGCGCGCTGTGCATCGAGGTCGTCGGCCACGAGCAGGCGCGCCACCTCGTCGACCGGGGCGAGATCGGCTTGGGTCGGCTCCCAACCCGGTCCGCCGCCGAACGCACCCCACAGGTCCCACGGCAACAGCTCGACCTTGTTCAGCGCGGCGAGATCGAGCTTGAGGTTGCCGCTGACGAACCACAGGCCGCGCAGGTCCCAGATCCCGAAACGCGCGGGGTCCTCGTCGCCCGCGCGGCAACGCAGCCACGCCTCGCCCGCGGTGAGGAACTCGCCGGGCGGCTGGTCGGCCGGGTCGAAGGTGAGCTCGAATGTCTTCGCCGCCAGCGACCCGACCTGCGCGTCGGTACGGACCCACCGCGTGCCGTCCCACCACTCGGTGATCCAGTGGTCGGCCCAGCCCGGCTCGAAGTAGCGCGCGAACCCGACCCGCGCTCGGGCCGGGATACCGGCGTGGCGGAGCAGCGAGACGTGCAGGGTCGCGAAGTGACGGCACACGCCGACCATGTGGTCGGGCTGCGGACGCGCATCGGTCAGGGGAGCCGGATCGATCGCGAGCACGCGCTCGACGACCTCACGGGTCGAGCGCAAATGTTGGTCGGCGAGTCGCTCGGGCCCGAACTGCAATCCGAGGTACGGCGCCCAGTCCCGATGGACCAGCACGCCGCGTGTCACTTCGGCCGCCGCATGCGGATCGCTCGGGAGGTCCGAGAGTTGGGCGGCGCAGGTATCGAACGGCAGCGCCGTCATCGGCGCGGGTCGGGCGAAGAAGGTGAGCGCGTCCACGGCCCGAGTCTGGTAGCCACGCCGGGCGGGGGCCACCACTTTGCTTGGATCTGGGTCGAGATCCGTCCAGCCTGGCCCCGACATTTCTCCACGAGGAGAACGGGTCGTTCCCCGACGCTGGCAGAGGCGTACGCTCCCCCTCCGCATGCGCCTGTCACGGACCGTTCTCCCGACGCGCTACGACCTCACGATCGCTCCTGACCTGGCCGCGGGCCGCTTCGAAGGCTCGGTCCACATCGCGGTCGAGGTCACCGAGCCCACCGACACCATCGTGCTGCACGCCCACGAGCTCGAGGTCGAGCTCGGAGCCCTGGAGCAGTTCGGCGCGGCGCTCGACGCCACGCTGGTCGCCGATCCGGACGCCGAACGCCTGACGGTCACCGCCGCCGATCTCGCGCCGGGCCCGGCCACGCTCACCCTGCGGTTCTCGGCCGCGCTGTCCGCGGGGCTCGTCGGCTTCTACCGCAGCACCTACCTCGACGACGACGGCACCGAGCACACCCTCGCCGCGACCCAGTTCGAAGCCCCGCACGCCCGCCGGGCCTTCCCCTGCTTCGACGAGCCCGAATTCAAGGCCGTCTTCGCGGTAACCCTCGTCGTCACCGACGGGCTCGTCGCGCTCTCCAACGCACCCGAGGTCGAACGGGTCCCGCTCGACGGCGGACGGGTGCGCATCCGGTTCGGCGACACCATCGCGATGTCGACGTATCTCGTCGCGTTCATCGTGGGCGAGCTCGAGGTGTCGCAGCCCGTCGACGTCGACGGCATCCCGCTACGCATCGCGCACGTCCCGGGCCGCGGCCACCTCGGCGCGTTCGCGCTCGACGCGGGTGCGTTCGCGTTGCGATTCTTCACCGACTACTACGGCATCGCATACCCCGGCACAAAGCTCGATCTCGTCGCGCTCCCCGACTTCGCGTTCGGAGCGATGGAGAACCTCGGGTGCGTCACGTTCCGCGAGTCGTTGTTGCTCGTCGACAGTGACACCGTCACCCAGGCCGAAGCCGCTCAGGCCGCGCTCACCATCACACACGAGATCGCACACATGTGGTTCGGCGACCTCGTGACGATGAAATGGTGGAACGGCATCTGGTTGAACGAAGCCTTTGCGACGTTCATGGAGCACGCGGGCGTCGACGCGTACCGCGCCGACTGGAAGACGTGGGACGACTTTTCCATCGGCCGCGCGATGGCGATGGACATCGACGCTCTGTCGCACACGCGCGCGGTGGAGTACGAGGTGCACACGCCCGAGGACGCCGACGGAATGTTCGACATCCTCACCTACCAGAAAGGCGGGTCGGTGGTCCGCATGCTCGAGCAGTGGCTCGGATCCGACGCGTTCCGCGCCGGCGTGCGTCACTATCTCGACCGTTACGCACTCGCAAACACCGAGACCACCGATCTGTGGGACGCGCTCGAAGCCGCCACCGACCAACCCGCGCGCCGGATCATGGACTCGTGGATCTTCCAACCCGGGCTGCCCGAAGTCGTCGTCGAGCCGGTCGACGGCGGCGTGCGCCTGCGCCAGCACCGCTTCACCTACGAAGGTGAAGCCGATGGCCAGTGGTCGATCCCGATGCTCCTGCGCGTGCACCCCGGCCGCGAGACGGAAGCGGTGCTCCTCGAGGACGAAACGACGATCGCGCTGCCGCCGAACGGCATCGCCGTCGCCAACGCCGGCGGCGAAGGCTTCTACCGCGTCGCCTATCCCCCGGCATGGATGCCGGAACTCGTTGCGGCGGGCGCGGATTCGCCGCGCGAGCGATTCGCGCTCGTCGACGGTGCGTGGGCCGGCGTCATCGCCGGGCGGGCACAAGCCGCCGACTTCGTCGACCTCGCGCGCCGATTGGAGTCCGAGGCCGACATCGTCGTCTGGCGAGCACTGGCCACGCGCCTGCGCGACCTCGTACGTCTCCTCGACGGCGACGCGGCCGACGCGTTTCGCGAAATCGTTCGCACGACCGCGCGCCCGGCATTCGACCGGCTGGGATGGGAACCCGCGCCGGCGGAAGGCCCACGCGACCGGCAGCTCCGGGGCGTGCTCCTCGATCTCCTCGGCACGGTTGGGCGCGACCCCGACATCGTCGCCCGCGCGCAAGCGTTCCGCGACGGTGCCTACACCGAACCCGACGTCGTCGCCGCGTGCATCACCGTCACGGCCGCGGACGGCGATCAGGCGCTGTTCGCCGAATACCGGAACCGTTACGAGACCGCCGACACCCCGCAGGAACAGCTCCGCTACCTGTACGCGCTGCCGGCGTTCCCGGACCGAGAGCTCACGCTGCTCGCAGCCGAATACGCCGTGACCACCGTCCGCCCACAGAACTCGCCCTTCGTCGTGCAACGGGCGCTGAAGCACCCCGAGCACGGCCCGCCGGTTTGGGAGTACGTCCGGGAGCACTGGGCGACGATCGAGGCGCGCTTCCCGCCGACCCTGTTACCCCGCATGTACGAAGGCGTCACCTGGCTCGTCGACGACACGTCCGTCGAGAGCGTCCCGCGGTTCGTCGCCGATCACCCGATCGAACAAGGCGAGCGCGTCGTTGCCCAGCACCTCGAGCGCCAGCATCTCCACCGCGCGCTCTACGAACGCGAACGTGAGCGGTTCGCCGCGAGCGTGCTGCGCCGCTAAATCGTCCGGAGAGCGCCGCGTGCGGTGCTAGACCGACGCATCGTGCCCGTCGATCCCAACGCGCGCCGGCGCGCCGCTTGGCAATTGATCGGCCGCCTCGTGCGGCGCCACTCGCGCATCTTGCGGAAGGCGATCCTCGCGGGCATCGGGTGGCAGGCCGCAGGCATCGCGGTCCCGATCGTGCTCGGTTGGGCGATCGACAACGGCATCGAGGACGACAACCGGGCCGTGATCTGGATCGCCGGTGGCGCGATCCTCGTGCTCGGCGGGTTCGAGGCCGCGTGCGGCGGCTACCGCCACAACAACGCGTGCCGCGCGCACATGGGCGGCTCGGTCGGTACCCGCGAGGAGCTGATCGCGGCCGCGCTCGACCTGGACGCCGAGGGTCGCGATACCTATCCGCCGGGCGAGATCGTCACCCGGGCCGACAGCGACGCCGATCAGATCGGGGTCCAGCTCGACGTGATCGGACACACGGTCGCGTTCGCGGTGTCGGTCCCCGTCGTCCTCGTGTGCTTGTTCGTGATCGATCCTGTGCTCGCGGGCGCGGTGCTCGTCACTACCGTGGTGACAGGGCTCGTCGTCGGTCGCTACTCCGCCGTTTGGGAGCGGCGCAGCGAAGCCGCACAAGATGCGGCCGGGCACACCACCGACGCGGCGCAGGAGACCGTCGAAGGCTTCAAGGTGGTGCGCGGCATCGGCGCCGAGGCCGGCATGGTCGCCCGGTTCGAACAGCGCTCGACGGAGTTGCGGGCGCGCGCGACCGCGGTCGGCCGCTTGTGGATGGTGTTCGAGCCCGTCTTGCAGGCGTTGTCGGTCGCGTCCGTCGCGGTCGTGCTGTGGCTTGGTGGCGAACGAGTGATCGACGGCACGCTCGAGATCGGGCAAGTCGTCACCGCGATCGGATTCGCCGTCTTCTTGGCCGAGCCGATCCGCACCCTCGGCGAACGGGTCTTGACGTTGCAGCAGACGCTGGCGAGCGCGTTGCGGGTCGTCGACGTGCTGCACATGGTGCCGCCGCCGTCGCCCGTTCCCGACGCCGACACGCCACCGCCCGGCGCGCACGGTGTCGGGCTCGAGGGCCGGGGCCTCGTGGTCGTCCCCGCGGGCGGGAGGCGCGTGCTCGATGGCGCGGACGTCGCGTTCGAACCCGGCACGTTGGTGGTGCTCACCGGCGGCGTGGGTGCAGGGAAGACCACGCTGCTCGCGGTCCTCGCCGGGCTGCGGACTCCGGCGAGCGGCGAGGTCCTCCTCGGCGGCGTCGCCCTCGACCGTTGGAGCCCGTCGGCCTTGCGGCGCCGGGTGGTCCTCGTCGGGCCGACGCCGTTCGTGTTCCGCGGCACCGTGGCGGACAACCTGCGATTCGGGCGTCCCGACGCGCGTCCCGACGAGCTCGAACACGCGGCCCGCGTCGCCGACGCGCACGAGTTCGTCGAGACGCTGCCCGAGGGCTACGACAGCCTGATCGGCGAGCGCGGCGTCACGCTGTCGGGCGGCCAACGCCAGCGGCTTGCGCTGGCGCGCGCGGTGCTGGCCCGTCCACCCGTGTTGCTGCTCGATGGGGCGACGAGCGCGCTCGACCCGACTCGCGAGCTGAGCGTGCTGCGCGCGTTGCGGCAGGAATGGCGCGACGGGCTCATCGTCGTGGTGTCGGCGAACCCGGGCGTCGTCGATCTCGCCGACGAGGTCTGCGACGTCGGAGACGGGCGCGTCCAGGTCACACCGTGAGCGCGACCCGTGCGATCATCGCCGAAGAACTCCGGCGGGAGCGCAAACGCGTCGCGTTCGTGCTCGTCTTCGTCGTCCTCGCCGGTGCCGCGACCGTAGCCGGACCGTTGCTCGTGCGCGCCGCGATCGACAACGGCATCGACGCCGGCGACAGCGCGGCCCTGCGGACCACGGCGATCGCGTACCTCGTGGTGTCGATCGGGGGCGGCATCGCGGGCGGGATGCGCACCGCGACCATGGCCGTCGCGGCCGAGCGCATCCTGCACCGGCTCCGGCTCCGCGCCCTCGCGGGCGTGTTGCGCATGGACCTGGGAGCCTACGAACGCGCACCCCGCGGCGATGTGGTCGCGCGCGTCACGTCCGACACCGAAGCGCTCTCCAAGGCCGCCATGCAAGTGCTGCCGAACGCAGCCAAGTACACGCTCGATCTCGTTGCCGCGATCCTCGCGGTGTTCCTCCTGTCGCCGATCATCGGCGCCCTCAGCCTGATCGTCGTCCCGCCGTTCGTGGTCGCAGGGCATTGGTTCCGGCGCACGAGCGTGGTCGTCTATCCCGAGTACCGCCGCCGCGTCGGCGAGATGGTCGGCACGGTCGTCGAGACCACCGAAGGCGCGGAGACGGTGCGCGCGTACGGCCGCGAGGCGCACCAGCTCGCGGCGCTCGCACGCGCCGACGAACGAGTCGTCGACGGCTACCTCGACGGCATGCGGATGCGTGTCCGCTTCTTCGCATCGCTCACGTTCGTGCAGGCGGCGGCGACGGCAATCGTGCTCGTCGCGTCGTCGCTGCTCGCCCTCAACGGCACGTTGAGCGTCGGCACTGTCGCCGCGGGCGTGCTCGCCGCGGTGCAGGTGTTCGTGCCGTTCGGCGAGATGACCGAGCTGCTGGACGAGCTCCTCGCGTCGAAAGCCGCGCTCGACCGCGTCGCCGAGGTCGCGTGCACACCGGCGGAAGCGGAAGGCGGCGCCGCGCTGCCCGAACGCGGTGCACTCGAAATGGAGCACGCCTGCTTCGCGTACGTCGAGGACCGGCCGGTCCTCCACGACGTGTCGCTGCAGGTCGAGCCCGGCGAGTGGGTGGCACTCGTCGGTGCAACCGGCGCGGGGAAGTCGACCATCGCCCGCCTCGCGGTCGGGCTCGCGCATCCGAGCTCGGGGACGGTGCGCGTTGCGGGCGTCGATCTGCGGTCGGCCGCGCCCGCCGACCGGCGCCGCCGTCTGCTCTTGCTCCCACAGGAAGGCTTCCTCATCTCGGGCAGCCTGGCCGACAACGCCCGGATCGCCGATCCTGCGGCCTCGGATACGCGCGTGCAGGAAGCGGTCGACGCGCTCGACCTCCACGCCTGGGTGGCCCGGCTCCCCCGCGGCCTCGACACGCCGGTCGGCAGCGCGGGCGTGCGGCTTTCGCAAGGCGAGCGTCAACTCGTCTCGCTGTTACGCGTCGTGCTGGCCGACCCCGCGGTCGTCGTGCTCGACGAGGCGACCAGCGTGCTCGACACCGAGAGCGAGGCGCGGGTCGCCGCCGCGCTCGTGCGCGCGCTCGCGGGTCGCACCGTGTTGGTCGTCGCGCATCGATTGGTCACGGCGCAGCGGTGCGACCGCATGGCTGTCGTCGACGACGGCCGCATCGTCGCGATCGGCGAGCCGCACGAGATCTACCCCGACCTTGTCGCCTGAGGGGTTCGGCGCGAACTCGACGGGCACGTCGAACGCGGCCCGGCGGGCGGCGCGGCGCAACACGCCCAGTGCAGCGGGGCCGATGAGCACGATCACGATGACGTTGGTGATGGCGCGGCCAAGATCCCATCCGAGGGTCGAGGTCGCCAGTGTGAACAGCAGAAAACGGTGCAGGTTCTCGCCGACCGACGTGCCCGCGACGAACGAGAGGTCGGTGTCGCTCCCGATCGCGAACGGCCAGAACCAGAGGTTCATCAACATGCCGTAGGCCAGCGCCGAGAGGCCGCCGTAGATGGCGAGCAACGTGATCTCGGACTTGCCGCGCGCACGCGGCAGCAGGCCCGCGCCCATGCCAACCCAGGCCGAGGCGAGCATCTGGAACGGGAGCCACGGGCCGATGCCGCCCGTCAACAGCGCGGACGCGAACAACGTCGTCGCGCCCAGCACGAACCCGAATCCGGGACCGTAGACACGGCCGCCGAGCACGAGCAGGAAGAACACCATCTCGATGCCCGCGGTCCCCGCGCCCATCGGCCGCAACGCGGCGCCGAGCGCGGCGAGCACGCCGAGCAGCGCGAGCGCCTTGGCGTCGATGCCGCCGTCACCGATCTCGGCGAGCACGACTGCGAGCAACACCGGCAGGATGCCCACGAACACGAACGGCGCATCGGTGTGATGACCGGTGCCCGGTGCGGGTGAGAACAGCAGAGGCCAGATGAACATGGCCAGACCCGCGATCGACGCGCCGAGGATCGCGACTCGGGCACGCGGCCCGACCCGCATCACCGAGTGGCGCCCGGGAATCACGCTCACTCCGCTCCTGGCGCTCGCGCGGCCGCTGGGCCCGCCTCGGGCGTCGCAGGATACCTGCGCCGCCGTCCTCGCCTCGGGGAACTCCGCGAGCGCGGCTTCGATCGCGGCCACCGTCAACCACGGGTCGGGGTGCATGATGCGCGCGATCTGCGGCGCGAATGCGGGCGACGCGACCACCACGTCCGCGGTCGGGCCGTCGGCGACGATCTCGCCTTGCGCCATCACCACCACCCGGTCGGCGGCACCGGCGACGAACTCGACGTCGTGGGTCGCGACGACGACTGCGTGCCCGCTGCCCGCCAGCGTGTGGAGCATCGCCGTGAGCCGCTCTTTGGCCGTGTAGTCGAGCCCCCGCGTCGGTTCGTCGAGCAACACGACGCGCGGTTGGGCCGCGAGCTGGACCGCGAGCACCAGCGCGAGCCGCTGGCCCTCCGACAGGTCGCGCGGATGCGCGTCGCCGTCGATGCCCGGCACGATCCGTTCCAACAGCGCGGCCGTGGTGCCCCGTTCGCGGCCCGACTCGTCGTCCGCCTGTTCGCACTCGGCCGCGACGGCGGGCAAGTAGAGGAGGTCACTCGGCGTCTGCGGCACCAGCCCGACGTGGCGACGGGCGGCCGCGGGATCGAGTGCGGCCGGGTCGGTGTCGCCGACGCGCACGATGCCCCGGGTCCGGCGGCCGCTGCCCTGCACGGCCCACAACAACGACGACTTTCCCGAACCGTTCCGACCCATGAGCGCGGTGATCGTGCCCGCGTGGAAGTCGACGTCGACGTCCCGCACCGCGACGACGTTGCCGTAGTGCACGACGATGCCGCGCGCGGTGAGGAGCGACTCTCCCACGATTGCTTCCGGGTGGTCGGGTTGCGCGCTTCCGAGCGCCGCTCGCACCTCGGGGGCACGTCGGCGCGCGTCGCGCACGGAAAGCGGCAGCGGGGTCCAGCGCGCCAGCCGGCCGAGGTGCACGACTGGCGGCGCAACCGGCGCGTCGACCATCGCATCGCTCGGTGCGCGGTCGGCGACACTCCCATCGCCGGTGAGTACCAGGATCCGGTCCGCGTACTGGACCACGCGTTCGAGCCGGTGCTCGGCAACGAGCACGGTCACACCGAGGTCGTGCACAAGGCGAGTGATCGCACTCAGCACTTCCTCGGCTGCGGTCGGGTCGAGCGCGGAGGTCGGCTCGTCGAGCACGAGCACGCGTGGATGCGCGGTGAGCACCGAGCCGATCGCCACGCGCTGCTGCTGTCCGCCCGAAAGCTCCCGCAGTGGACGGTTGCGCAGCTCGGCGATGCCGAGCAGGTCGAGCGTCTCCTCCACCCGCTTGCGCATCACCGCGGGCGCGAGCCCGAGCTGCTCCATGCCGTACGCGAGCTCGGCTTCGACCACGTCGGTCGCGAAACCCGCGAGGGGGTCCTGGCCGACAACGCCGACGACGTCGGCCAGCTCACGCGGGGGGTGATCGCGTGTGTCGCGCCCGGCGACGGTGACCCGGCCGGCGAGCGTGCCGCCGGTGAAGTGCGGCACCAACCCGTTGACCGCGCGCAGCAATGTCGTCTTTCCCGTTCCGGTCGTACCGGTGACGAGGCACAGCTCACCTTCGGGAATGGTGAGGTCCACGTCGCGCAACGTCGGCGCGGGTGCGTCGCGGTACGTCACGCTCATGCGCTCGAAGCGGATCATGCCGCGACCTCGACGAGATCGCGCCGCGTGCGCTGCGTGCGTTCGACGGGCGGCGCGATCCAGGCCGGGAGGGCGCCGATGAGGATGCCGAGGCTCGGCAGGATGGCGAGCTGGGGCCATTGGAGTGGATTGAGTGACGGATTCAAATTTGCGGGATCGACGCGTGCCGTCGCGAACATCACGGCCGCGGCGGCGATCCCGCACGCGGCGACGAGCCACTCGCTCGCCTTCCAGGGTTCGGGGCGATACACGCTGCGGTGGATGCGCCGCCCGCTCACGAAGAACCCGCACGTGGCCAGTGCGACCCCGACGAGGAGCACCGGCAGGCCCAGTGCGCGCGGTGTGCTGCCGTCGAGCAGGCCGTAGACGCCGACACACACACCGCCGACGCCGCCGAGCATCAGCCCGCCGGTGAGCACGCGAGTTCCGCGGGACAACTCCGCCGTCCTCCCATAGCCGCGCGAGTCCATGGCCGCGGCCAGCATGAGCGAACGTTCGAGCGCATCCTCGACGACGGGAACGACGACCCGCCGCAAGAAGTGGCGGGCGCGGCCGGTGTCACCCCGCAACCGGCGTGCCTTGCGGACGCGCTGCCCGCTCTCGATGAGCTGCGGCGCGAAGGTGAGCGCGACGGTGACGGCGACACCCATTTCGTACAGCGCGCTCGGCATCGACTTCAGGAGTCGCTTCGGGTCGGCGAGCACGCTGGCGGCACCGAAACAACACAACAGTGTGGCGAGCCGCAGTCCGTCGTAGAACGCGGCCAGGATCCCTTCGAGACTCACCGGCCCGCCGACGCGAATGCCACGCGCGGCGTCGGGCAGCGGGATCTCGGGCAGCGTGAACAAGACCGTCGCGCCGTACTGCCCGTCGAACAACATGCGGAACACGATGCGGATCGCGATGATGACGATCGACGCGATGAGATAGACGCGGAAGCCTCGCGCCCAGGGTGCGTCGCCGCGGCGGGCCGCAACGACGTACGCGAGCACGGCCAAGATGAGTCCGAGCAGCAACGGGTTCGTCGTGCGGCTCGCGGCCGTCGCCATCCCCAACGCCCAGAGCCACCACGCGCCCGGATGCAACGCCCGCGGCAACCGGAACGCGTCACGGGCCATCGCTACGTCGCCCCTCGCCGGCGCCGCCGGGTCACGAACCACGCGCCCACGCCGACGACGAGCACCACGAGCACACCGACGATCGTCGGCAGCGGCGACGATGCGTCGGGCTCGTCGTCGAAGTCGATGGCCCCACCGGTCGCCGCGATCGGTTGCCCGGGCGAGACCTCGCGCGTGCCGTCGTCGTCCGCCTCGTCGGCCTCGTCGGCCGCGGTCGTCTCGGTCGCCGATGGAACTGCTGCGTCGACCGGTGCCGCGGCGCCCGTCGTGCTCGGCGACGCTGCAGGTGCCGTCGTTCGTGGCGCCGACCGGCGCGGCCGCGTCGTCGGGGGCGCGACTGCGGCGGGTGGGTTCGTCCCACTCGTGGCCGCGGGCGGGCTCGTCACGCTCGGCGGCGCGACCGGCGCGGCCGCGGGCGGTGCGGTCTCGGCGGGCGCGGGCGCCGGCGCTTGCGACGACTCCACAGGCGTCGTGCAGTTGTTGCCCGGCAACGGTGTCGGCGTCGTTCCCGGCAGCGCTGCGGGTGGTGCGACTCCGGGCGCCGGCAGCGCGGCCGCGACTTTGTCCTTGGCAAACGACCAGCCCTCGACCGAACCCGGAGGTGGGACGCGCGCGCCGGCGCCGATGTTGCTGTAGCACCACGCCCCGCCGCGCGGCGCGATCCAGTACGACCAGTACGCGTTGGCGGGCGAGGTCGTGAAGCAGGAGTCGCTTTCAGGTTTGTCCTCGATCCGGCACAGGAAGCCGGGAAAGCGCGTCGTCGTGCGGTACTCGAAGCCGGCGCGCGTGAGCGCGTCGAATCCGCTGGCCACCGGTTGTGCTGCGCACCCCACGTAGGTGCCGTGACCGAGCTCCTGAAAGTCGACGACGACCGTGACACCCGTCGTGTCGGTACACGGACCGGTCGGATCGGCCGCCGCGGGCGCGGCCGGCACGAACGCACCGACCGCGACCAGGAGCGCGGCGACGGCGACGCGCACCGGGGTCATCGCACGACGCGCCGCCGCGTTCCCTCAACGAGTGCACCGGCGGCAAGCAGTCCGGCACCGAGGAGCACGAGCACCGGCAGGAGGCCCGAACCCGTGAACGGCAGTGCTCCGCTGTCATCGATGGCGGCGGCGACCGCGACCGTCGTCGGCGAGACCGTTGATCCGACCACCGCGAGTGTCGTCGGTGCGGCCACAGCCGCCGTTGTCGACGTCGCCGTCGCGACGGTTGTCGTCGTCGTGGTGATGGTCGTCGTCGTCACCGGATCCGGATTCTGCCCGTTGATCGCGCCGTACGACGGGAGACCGAGCGCGAACACCGCCTGGGCGGTGGTGCGCCGGAACTGGTCGAGCGCGATCTCGTCGATGCCGCCTTGTGCGACCGCGGCGTTGTACGCAGCGCTGTCGTAGGCAATGGCACCGTCAGCCGGTACCACCGCCGCGACCGCGAACGCGGCCGGCGGCCGCGGCCGTACCGCCGAGCTGGAGCGAGAGCACGTACGCGGCCGCGAGGTCGGCCGCCGCGGTCTGTCCGGCCGCGCGCAACGCGGGCGCGATGATTCCGGTGCTGTTCGTGTTGATCGCCGCGGTCGGCCCGGTCCCGCCCCACGCGCCGGACGCGTCCTGCCGCGCGAGCAGCCAGTCGATCGCGGCGAGCAGCGCGTCGTTGACGGCCGGCGTGCGGTCGACAACGAGCAACGCCTGTACCGCGAGGCCCGTGGCCTCCGAGTCGGACGCACAACCCGAACCGGGCACGACGTAGAAGAGCCGGAAACCGCCATCGGGGCACTGCTGCGCCAGCATGAACTGGATCGCTTGCGGCCGGTACGCCGCCGGGCGTCCGGTCGAGCCCGAGGATCGCGATCGATTGGCCGAACGAGTTGCTGAGGTCCGCGTCGAAGGGGTTGTCGTCGGCGAAGTGCCCGTCGGACAGCATCACGTCGCGGAGCTCCGCTTCGACGTCCCAGCCGCCGACGTCGTTCACGTCCTCACCCTGCACCGCGAGGACGAGCAGCAGCTTCGCCAGCGGGCCGGCGAGGAGCACGCCTGGCAGAGCGAAGTCGTCGAATGTCGCGAAGCTCGCGATGTTGTCGACGAGTGTTTGCGTCGCGAGCTGCGCGTTCGGCGCAGTCGCCCATCCCGGCCGCCGCGAGCGCGAGCACCGCGTCCGCGGTGAGCCCCCAATCAGCCGTGCCGAGGAAGCCGGGGATGAACCCACCCGCCAGTTCGCCGTCCAACCATGCCGCCGCGGCCGCAGCGCCGGCACCGGGACCGGTCGGGTTGGTCGGAACCGTGGTCGTCGTCGTTTCGCTGGGCACGAACGCGGGCCCGATCGACGGTACGAGCGCGTTGAAGTCCGGGGCGAACCCGAACGACCATCCCTCCACGGCACCCGGCGCCGGCTGCGAGAGATGTGCACCCGTCGGCGCGAACCCCCACGCATCACCGTCCGGATGCCAGTACGCCCAGAAGCCACCCTCCCAACACGTCGGGAACCCGTCGCTCGGGAACCCGTCAACCGTGCACACCCCGGTGCCCTCGAACCCAGGAACCCACGACGTCGTGAACGCGGCTTGCAACGCGGCCATCCCCGTCGCCTGCGGACCCAACGCACAGCGCGCCACCGGCTCGACCGCCGAACGCTCCGAAGTCGACCACCACTGTCACCCCTTCGGTCGCCGTGCACGGACCCTCGGCGAACGTCTGCTCGAACGCGGGGCCGATCGACGGTACGAGCGCGTTGAAGTCCGGGGCGAACCCGAACGACCATCCCTCCACGGCACCCGGCGCCGGCTGCGAGAGATGCGCACCCGTCGGCGCGAACCCCCACGCATCACCGTCCGGATGCCAGTACGCCCAGAAGCCACCCTCCCAACACGTCGGGAACCCGTCGCTCGGGAACCCGTCAACCGTGCACACCCCCGTGCCCTCGAACCCAGGAACCCACGACGTCGTGAACGCGGCTTGCAACGCGGCCATCCCCGTCGCCTGCGGACCCAACGCACAGCGCGCCACCGGCTCACCGCCGAACGCACCGAAGTCGACGACCACCGTCACCCCTTCGGTCGCCGTGCACGGACCCTCAGCGAAAGCGGCGGACGCCGGATCGGCGAGCGTCGTGAACGAAACGAACGAAGCGACGAGGAGCGTGGCGAGCGTCGCGCCGAAGACCCGTCGGCGGGAGCGGAAGATAGACATGAGTTGCCCTCTCGGGTACGGGTCTGGCAGCGCGCGCACCCGGGCCGCACCGACGTCGTCCCATGGGGAGAGTGTCGGTGCACTCGGGCTCCCGTTCCGCAGACCGCGACGGTTTGTGTGGAGCCTCTGCGCTCTCGCACGGGTATTCCGGCTCGCCGCCGAGGTGCACGTTGCACCGGCGGCCTACGGTTGCGGGTCAGCGCCGGAATTCGACCGGCTTCCCCCGCCCGAGAGCGTTTTGTTGTAGCCCGCAGACCGTAGCAGGACGGCGGCCGTGAGGGCTACGGTCCGCGCGCCGCGAGAACGCTTTCGCGCGTCGGGACGCGGAACACGATGTAGGCGGCGCCGATCGCGACGAGCAACGCAATCGCCGCGATGATCGCCCAGTGCTCCACGGCGAGAAGCACGCCGAGCGCCGCAAAGACCACCATCGTTGCGATGGCCCACACCTTCGCCTTGCGCGGCATACCGAGTCCGGCGCGGTAGTCGCGCACCATTGGTCCGACGCGTGGCAAGTCGAGCACCCACTGTTCGAACCGCGGGCTGGATTTCGCAAAGCACGACGCGGCGATGATGAAGAACACCGTCGTCGGCAGTCCGGGGATGATCACACCGATCGCGCCGACGGCGACGGCAACCCATCCCGCGCAGAACCACAACAAGCGCCGAGCGCCGCGCGTGGTCGTTGCTTCCCGCTCAGAGGGCCGCTCGGGCCCCGCCGCTCCGCGGGCCTTCGGCGAGGGGCCGCTCTGGTCAGCTGACGAGGTCGACAATGTCGATCACCATCTGCGCGACGAGCAGCACGAGGATGGCGCCGCCGATGGCGGTGTACTTCCAGCGGAACTTGTGGTCGGCCGCGAAGAACCTGCGCATCGAATAGACGATCGCGACCATCGACACGATGCCGAGCGCGATGCCGAGCACGGGGCCAACCGCGCCCGAGAAGTTGAGGAGGGGCCCGAGGAGCGGCAGCAGGACGTATGTGAGCAAGCACCGGGTCGCGGAGATGAGGATCGACTTGCTGAACGCGTTCTCCGCCGACGCCGGCGTCACACCCGGGGCGAGGTCGGGGATGCGCAGCAGGACGCGCATACGCCGATCGGCTTCCGAACGGACGACGGGGGCCGGGAGGGTGGTAGCCATCTGGCCGAAACGTTATTCCTACCGGACGGCCGGCGCCGAAATCCCTGACCTGGGCTGTCAAGGTTCGGCGGTAGGTTGGACCTCATGTCCCGAGCACGGAGCAGTGGGCCTCTCGACCGCTTCTCGGCACCCGTCCGCGCCTGGTTCGAGACCAGCTTCGCCGCGCCCACCGCCGCGCAGGCCGAGGGCTGGCCCGCGATCGCCGACGGCGACGCACACGCTGATCCTCGCGCCGACGGGTTCGGGCAAGACGCTCGCCGCGTTCCTGTGGGCCATCGACCGGCTCGCGGCGACCCCGGAGCCGGAGAAGGCAAAGCGCTGCCGCGTGCTGTACGTCTCGCCGTTGCGCGCGCTTGCCGTCGACGTCGAGAAGAACCTGCGGGCGCCGCTCGCCGGGATCGCGCTCGCGGCCGAGCGGCTCGGCGTGCCACTCGCGTGCGCCGACGGTCGGCATGCGGATCGGGCGACACGCCGGGCAAGGAACGCCAGGCGCTCGTCCGGACCCCGCCCGACATCCTGATCACGACGCCCGAGTCGCTCTACCTGATGCTCACGTCGCGAGCGCGCGAAACGCTCGCGGTCGGTCGAGTACGTCATCATCGACGAGATCCACGCGATGGCGCCCACCAAGCGCGGCGCGCACTTGATGCTGAGCCTCGAACGCCTCGAAGCGCTCACCGAGAAGCAACCGCAGCGCATCGGCCTGTCGGCGACGCAGCGGCCGCTCGACGAGATCGCCCGCTTCCTCGGTGGGTTCGACGCAAACGGTGCGCGCCCGGTGACGATCGTCGACGCCGGCTCGCGAAAGGTCCTCGACCTCGAGGTCGATCGTCCCCGTCGACGACATGGCCGAGCTACAGGCAAACCCGTCGCCGGTGCCGCTCGACGGTCCGATCACGGGTCCGATCGATCTGACGAGCGAACCGCGGGCGAGCATCTGGCCGCATCTCCATCCGCGGCTCGCTCGAGCTGATCCGCGCTCACCACACGACCCTCATCTTCTGCAACGCGCGCCGCACGGCCGAACGCCTCGCCGCAGCACCTGAACGACCTCGCAGGCGAGGAACTCGTGCGCGCGCACCACGGGTCGCTGTCGCGCGAGCAACGCCTGATCATCGAGTCCGACCTGAAGGAAGGGCGGCTGCGCGCGATCGTCGCCACGAGCAGCCTCGAGCTCGGCATCGACATGGGCAGCGTCGACCTCGTCGTGCTCGTCGAGTCGCCGGGATCGGTCGCGCGCGGCATGCAGCGTGTCGGGCGCGCCGGCCACCAGGTTGGCGAACCGAGCACGCGGCAAGATCTTCCCGAAGTACCGCGGCGACCTCCTCGAAGCCACGGCCGTCGTGCGCCGGATGCAAGCCGGCCTCGTCGAGGAGATGCGCTACCCGCGCAATCCGATCGACGTGCTCGCGCAACAGATCGTCGCTGCGGTCGCCGTCGACGAGTGGGACGTCGACTCGCTGCTGGCGCTCATCCGGCGGTGCGCCAACTTCGCCGAGCTCTCCGACGACGTGTTCCGCGAGGTGCTCGACATGCTCGCGGGCCGCTATCCGTCCGATCGCTTCGCCGGGTTGCGGCCGCGCGATCGTGTGGGATCGCGTCCAAGATCGGGTACGCGCGCGCGAGGGAGCACAACGCGTCGCGATCACGAGTGGCGGCACCATCCCCGATCGCGGGCTGTTCGGCGTCTTCCTCCCCGACGGCGTGCGCGTCGGCGAGCTCGACGAGGAGATGGTCTACGAGAGCCGCGGCGGGCGAGACCTTCGTGCTCGGCGCGAGTACGTGGCGCATCGAGGAGATCACGCTACGACCGCGTCGTGGTCACGCCGGCACCCGGCGAACCCGGCAAGACACCCTTCTGGCGGGGCGACAAGCCCGGGCGGCCGCTCGAGCTCGGGCGCGCGCTCGGCGCGCATCGTCCGAGAGCTGCGCGACCACGATCCCGCCGCAGCCGAAGCCGCGCTGCACGGCGACGGGCTCGACGCGAGCGCGGCGTCGAACCTTCGGCGCTACCTCGAGGAGCAGTCTGCGTCGACCGGCGCGGTCCCCGACGACCGCACGATCGTGGTCGAACGCTTCCCTGACGAGATCGGCGACTGGCGTGTCTGCATCCTCACGCCGTTCGGTTCGCGCGTGCACGCGCCGTGGGCGCTCGCGCTCGAAGAACGACTCGCGCGTGCGGAGATGCCGGTACAGGTGCTGTGGTCCGACGACGGAATCATCCTGCGACTCCCCGAAGCAATCGACGACCTGCCGTTCGAGCTGTTGCTGTTCGATCCCGACGAGGTCGAGGAGCTCGTCGTCGAGCGGTTGCCGAGCACGTCGCTCTTCGCGTCGCGCTTTCGCGAGAACGCGGCCCGAGCCCTGCTCATCCCTCGTCGCCGGCCCGGCGAGCGCACACCGTTGTGGCAGCAGCGCCAGCGCGCGGCCGACCTGCTGGAGGTCGCGTCCGACTACCCGTCGTTCCCGATGCTCCTCGAGACGACGCGCGAGTGCTTGCGCGACGTCTTCGACCTCCCCGCGTTGCGCGAGGTGCTGGCCGACGTCCGATCCCGCAAGATCCGCGTCGTTCCCGTCGAGACCAAGCGCGCGTCGCCGTTCGCGCAGAGCCTCCTGTTCGGGTGGATCGCCGTCTACATGTACGAGGGCGATGCGCCGCTCGCCGAGCGCCGCGCGGCCGCGCTTGCACTCGACCGCGATCTGTTGCGCGACCTGCTCGGCGCCGAAGAGCTGCGCGAGCTGCTCGATCCCGCCGTGCTCGCGACGCTCGAGCTCGAGCTCCAACGCCTGGTGCCGGCACGTCACGCACGCAACGCCGACGACTTGCACGACCTGCTCGCCGATCTCGGCCCGCTCGATTTCGACGAGCTGCGCGCCCGCTGCGCCTCCGATCCGCACGCCGTGGCTCGACGCGCGCGATCCCGCAACGGCGCGTGATGCGGGCCGGCGAGCGCTACGCGGCCGCGGAAGACGCGGCGCGGTTGCGCGACGCGCTCGGCATCGCAGTCCCGGCCGGGCTCCCGACCGCGTTCACCGATCCCGTCGCTCGACCCCTCGACGATCTCGTTGGGCGCTACGCGCGTACCCACGGACCGTTCACCATCGACGAGATCGCCGGTCGGTTCGGCTGTCACGACGGAGCGCGTACGCGAAGCGCTCGGTGCGCTCGAAGCCGACGGCCGCGTCGTGCACGGCGAGTTCCGCCCCGGCGGCATGGAACGCGAATGGTGCGACACGAACGTGCTCCGAGTTCTGCGCCGGCGGTCGCTCGCCGCGCTGCGCCACGAGATCGAACCCGTCGACGCGGCGACGTTCGCGCGCTTCTTGCCCGCGTGGCAGGGCGTCGGCCGCGGCCGGCGCGGGCTCGACGCGCTCGTCGAAACCCTCGAACAGCTCCAAGGCGTCGCCATCCCCGCGTCGGTGCTCGAACGCGACGTGTTGCCGGCACGCGTCGAGGGCTACCGCGCCGGCATGCTCGACGAGTTGTGCGCGGCCGGCGAGATCGTGTGGGTCGGCGCCGGGCCGCTCGGCGCCGACGACGGCCGCGTGCGCATCTACTTCCGCGACCGCGTGCGGCTGCTCGCGCCGGCACCGATCGACGACGGACGCCCGGCCGAGTCGGTCCACGACGCGCTGCGAACCCGGCTCGCGCATGCCGGCGCGTCGTTCTGGCCCGACCTCGTCGCCGCGGCGGGCACCGCCGACGACACGATCGTGCTCGCAGCACTCTGGGATCTCGTGTGGGCCGGCGAAGTCACCAACGACACCTTCGGTCCGCTGCGGGTGCCGCGCCGCGCGGTGCGACGTTCGGCCTCGGCGCGGGCCAAACCGCATCTGGCTCGCCTCACCGCGCCTCGGCCCGCCCGCGGGCGCAGGGCGGTGGTCGCTCGTCGCGCCACTGCTCGAACCGGCACCCACTCCGACCGAGATCGCCCACGCGCAGGCGCTCCAGCTGCTCGAGCGCCACGGCGTCGTCACCCGGGAAGGCGTGCGGGCGGAAGGCGTCGCGGGCGGGTTCGCCGCGGTGTATCCAGTGCTGCGCGCGCTCGAGGAGTCGGGCCGGGCCCGGCGCGGCTGGTTCGTCGCCGGCCTCGGCGCCGCGCAGTTCGCACTCCCGGGCGCGGTCGACCGGGTCCGCGCGTACCGCACGATCGCGACCGACGAACCGCACGCGGTCGTGCTCGCGGCCACCGACCCGGCCCAGCCGTACGGTGCCGCGCTGGGCTGGCCGGAAAGGAAGACGCAGGGCGCAGCGACCGGAGGGGAGCGGAGCCCGAAGTCGACCAGTCATTACGCCGGCCGCCCGGCGCGTGCCGCGGGCGCGCACGTGGTGTTGGTCGACGGCGACCTCACCGCGTACGTCGAGCGCAGCGGGAAGTCGATCGTCACGTTCGGCCGAGCGGCACCGGAAATATGGGCAGCCGCGCTCGTCGAGGCGCACAAGGAAGGCCGCATCGCGCGGCTTCAGGTCGAGCGCATCGACGATCAACCGGCCCGCACCTCCCCCGCCGCGCCCGCGCTGCGTGATGCGGGCTTCGCCGACGGGTACCGGGGCCTGACGCTTCGCGCCTGATCGGCCGATATTGTCCCGGTCACCGGACCAAGACCCGATGAACCCCGAGGTTCTAGGGTGCGGGACCATGTCGGCAACTGATGCGCAGGGTCTGTTCTCCATCGAGGGCAAGGTCGCCCTCGTCACCGGCGGCAGCCGGGGCATCGGCCTCATGATCGCCCGCGGCTTCGTGGAGGCCGGGGCCAAGGTCTACATCTCATCCCGCAAGGCCGAGGTGTGCGACGAGGTCGCGGCCGAGCTGAGCAAGGTCGGCACGTGCATCAGCGTCCCTGCCGATGTCGCGACCGAAGCCGACTGCAACGCGCTCGCGGCGCGGGTCGCCGAGGACACCGAGCGGCTCCACATCCTCGTGAACAACGCGGGCGCGAACGTGGGGCGCGCCGCTCGCCGAGTACCCCGACAGCGCCTGGGACAAGGTGTACTCGACCAACGTCAAGGCGCCGTTCTTCCTGACCCGCGCACTGCCTCCCCCAGCTGGAGTCCGCGGCGACGGCCGACGACCCCGCGCGCGTCATCAACATCGGGTCGATCGACGGCATCCAAGTCCCGATCATGGAGACGTACGCGTACTCGTCGAGCAAGGCCGCGATCCATCAGCTGACGCGCCACCTCGCCGCGCAGCTCGGGCGCAAGCACATCACCGTGAACGCGATCGCGCCCGGCCCGTTCGAGTCGAAGATGATGGCGGAAACGCTGCGCAACTTCGGCGACTCGATCGCGAAGTCGTCGCCGCTCGGACGCATCGGCCGGCCTGACGACATGGCCGGCGCCGCGATCTTCCTCGCGAGCCGGGCCGGCGCCTACGTGACGGGCGCGGTGATCCCGGTCGACGGCGGCATCTGGACGACGAAGTAAGGCGGTACGCATGACCGACGTCGACGCGCTCATCGACGATCTGCTCGCCACCCACAATCCGCACGAGCACCTCCGGTGTGGAGTTCCGTGGCGCGCAGTACGACCAGGGCCTCGCATGGGTGCACTTTCCGGAAGGCTTCGGCGGCCTCGGCCTCGCGCCGACGGTGCAGCGCCACATCGATCGGCGCCTGCGCGAGGCCGGCGCGCCGGCGCCGCACGGCACGTTGTTCTTCGGGCTCTCGCTCGCGGGCCCGACCGTCGTGACCCACGGGAGCGACGAACTGCGCCGCCGCGCGCTGCGGCCGATGTTCACGGGCGAGGAGATCTGGTGCCAGCTCTTCTCAGAGCCCGGCGCGGGATCCGACCTCGCAGGCCTCGCGACGCGAGCGATCCGCGACGGCGACGAGTGGATCGTGAACGGCCAGAAGGTCTGGAACACGCTGGCGCACGTCGCCGACCGCGGCATGCTCGTCGCCCGCACCGACCCCGACATCCCGAAGCACAAGGGCCTCACGTACTTCATGGTCGACATGCACGCGCCCGGGGTCGACGTGCGGCCGTTGCGGCAGATGACCGGCGAGGCCGAGTTCAACGAGGTGTACCTCACCGACGTGCGCATCGCGGACGCCGACCGCATCGGCGACGTCGGCGACGGCTGGCGCGTCTCCATGACGACGCTCATGAACGAGCGCACGACGATCGGCGGGGCCACGAGCAGCGGGACCCGCCGGGCGACCGCGATCACCGAGGCAATCGACCTGTGGTCGCAGCGCGAGGATCAAGCGACCCCGTCCTGCGCGACCGCATCGCGCGGCTCTGGATCGACTTCGAGGTGTTGCGCATCACGAACCAGCGGGCCGCCGCGAATCGCCAGGTTGGCAACCCCGGTCCGGAGGGCTCCATCGCCAAGCTCGCAGCTCGCGACCGTCAACAAGGACGGCTACGAGCTCTGCATCGACCTGCTCGGCCCGAAGGGACTCGTCGGCTACGACTACGCGTTCCGCCGGCCCGACGAAGCCGGCCTCGACGCGCCGCTGGGGTCGTCGCGCAAGATGTTCCTGCGGGCGCGTGCCAACTCGATCGAGGGCGGGACTTCGGAGATCATGCGCAACATCCTCGGCGAACGCATCCTTGGCTTGCCGGGTGAACCACGCGTCGACCGCGACCTCCCGTGGTCGGAAGTGCCGCGCAGCTGATGGTCGACCGGGATGCCGTCACCACTTGGGTCAACGGCTACGAACGCGCGTGGCGCACGACCGGCACCGACGCGCTGCGGGCGCTGTTCACCGACGACGCGACCTATGCAATGGATCCCTACGAGGAAACCGCGCGCGGCCTCGACGCAATCGGAGAGCTGTGGGAGCGCGAGCGGGAAGGCCCTGACGAGGACTTCACGATGGAGTACCGCATCGTCGCCGTCGACGGCGACACAGCCGTGGTGCAGCTCGAAGTGCACTACGGCCGCAGCGGCAACGAGTTCCGAGACCTCTGGCTCATCCGCTTCGCGGCCGACGGGCGCTGTGCAGCATTCGAGGAGTGGGCGTTCTGGCCGGGCAAGGGTCACGGCGGCCAGGATTGAGTCAACGACGGTAGCAACGGGGGATGCAATGAGTCAACAAGGCGTCGAGGCGTACCAGGCCGAGCGGGCCGCGGCCCTCGAGATCTTCAAGGGCCTCAGCGAAGAGGAGTGGGACCTGCCGTCGGGCTGCGAGGGCTGGAGTACCCGTGACGTCGTCGCCCACATGGCCGCGTCGCTGCACGGCATCGTCGACCCGGCACTGATGCCCGACCTGAGCGGCGGGACCGAACCGGCGATGGAGGGCCCCGTCGCCGAACGGCGATCGTGGCCGATCGAGCAGGTACTCGAGGAATACGAGACCTATAGCGAACAGGCCGGCAACGTCTTCGTGATGGCGCAAGAGCCGCCGATGGCCGACATGGAGTTCGCCATGAACGACCTCGGCACGCACCAGATGTCGATGTTCGCGAGCACGTTCACGTTCGACGTGTACTCCCACCTCCGCCACGACATCCTCGCGCCCCGCGGGTCGATCGAGCGGCCCGAGCCGCCGCGCGACGAGGCGCGGGTCGGCGCGACGCTCGAGTGGTTGCTCGCGGGATTGCCGTGGATGTGCGCAGCACAACTCGGATTCGTCGACCGGCCGGTCGCGCTGACGCTCACCGGACCCGGTGGCGGCACGTGGACGATCGCGCCGGGCGGCGACGACGGTCGCGTCACGGTGAGCGAGGGCGCCGACGCGGCGGCTGTCGCGACCATCACGTCGGACGCGCACGACTTCGTCGCCTGGTCGACCCACCGGCGCCCCTGGAGCGAATGCGTCACGATCGAGGGCGACCAGGACTACGCCGGCCGCGTCCTCGACGCGATCAGGCTCATCTGAGGGGCGCAAGCGGCCCGCACGCTTCCGGCGGACCGATCCCGGAACCCGGCGTCAGCCGCCGGAGACGTCTTGGGCCTTGGCCTTGCCGGCCGAGATCCACGGCATCATCGCCCGCAGTTCGGCGCCGACCTTCTCGATCGGGTGCTGCGGCCGTCGTCTTCGCGCATCTTGTTGAAGTTCGGCCGGCCGTTCTCGTTCTCGGCGATCCACTCCTTGGCGAACTCGCCCGACTGGATCTCGCCGAGGATCTTCTTCATCTCGGTCTTCGTCGCGGGCGTGACGACGCGCGGGCCGCGTGACATCTCGCCGTACTCGGCGGTGTCGGAGATCGAGTAGTTCATCGCCGCGATGCCGCCCTCGTAGATGAGGTCGACGATCAGCTTCACCTCGTGCAGCGTCTCGAAGTACGCCGACTCGGGCTGGTATCCGGCCTCGACCAGCGTCTCGTAGCCGTTGCGGATCAACTCGACGAGCCCGCCGCACAGCACGACCTGCTCACCGAAGAGGTCGGTCTCGGTCTCTTCCTCGAACGTCGTGTCGAGCACACCGGCCCGGGTGCCGCCGATCGCCTTGGCGTACGCGAGGCGCGATCTGCTTGGCCTTGCCGGTCGCGTCGTTGTCGCACCGCGACGAGGCACGGCACGCCGCCGCCTTCGTCGTAGGTGCGGCGCACGAGGTGGCCGGGACCCTTGGGCGCGATCATCCAGACGTCGACGCCCGCGGGCGGTGCGATCTGGCCGAAGTGGATGTTGAAGCCGTGCGCGAACGCGAGCGAGTTGCCGTCGACGAGGTTCGGCGCGATGTCGGCCTCGTACACCTTCTTCTGCTCGGTGTCGGGCAGCAGCACCATGACGATGTCGGCCTCGCGCACCGCGTCCGCCGTCGGCAGGACGCGCAGGCCCGCGGCCTCGGCCTTCGGCCTTCGACGCCGAGCCCTCGCGCAGGCCGACGATGACGTCGATCCCCGAGTCCTTCAGGTTCAGCGCGTGCGCGTGGCCCTGTGAGCCGTAGCCGAGGATCGCGACCTTGCGGTCGGCGATCAGGCGCGGTGTCGGCGTCGTTGTCGTAGTAGACGGTGGCGGCCATCGTGGAACTCCTCGATCAGCCGAAGCAGACGGCGTTCGACGCATGGGCAACAATCAGGCTCGGGCGGTTTTCACGGCCCGCAGCCGGGTGGGCTGGCGGGACAGCGTGGGCAGGGCGATCCGGCCGGTGCGCTGGATCTCGACGATGCCGAACGGCTTCACGCAGATCCGAAAACGCGTCGAGCTTGTCGGGCTCCCCGGCGACCATGATCGTCATCGCTTCGTAGCCGACGTCGACGATCTTCGCTTCGAAGATCGCCGTCAGCTCGGTGACCTGGCTCCGGGCTTCGGCGGTCGCCTTCACCGTCACCATCATCAGCTCGCGCTCGACCCCGCCGGTGGGCGAGCAGCTCGGTGATCTTGATGACGTGGATCAGCTTGTTGAGCTGCTTGACGACCTGCTCGAGCGGCGCCGACTCGGCGTCGACGACCATCGTCATGCGGCTGAAGCGCTCGTCGTCGGTCGGGCTGACCGCGAGCGAGAAGATGTTGAACCCGCGCCGCGAGAACAGCCCCGCGACGCGCGACAGCACACCCGCCTTGTTCTCGACGAGCACGGTCAGGATGTGATGCGGCTCGGTACCCAGGTTCATGTCAACGACCGCCCTTCCCGAACTCGGGACCGAGGATGATGTCGTCGTTCGACGCGCCGGCGGGCACCATCGGGTACACCTTCTCGCGGTAGTCGATGCGGAAGTCGATCACGACCGGGCGGTCATCGATCTCGTTCGCCTTCTCGATCGTCGGCACGACATCGTCCGGTGTGTCGACGCGCATGCCGACGCAACCCATCGCCTCCGCCCACTTGACGTAGTCGGGCAGGTCGGGCGACAGGTACACCTCGCTGTAGCGCTCCTCGTAGAAGAGCTCCTGCCACTGGCGCACCATGCCCAGGTAGGCGTTGTTGAGGATCGCGACCTTGATCGGGATGCGCTCGGCGCTCGCGGTGACGAGTTCCTGCGCGGTCATCTGGAAGCAGCCGTCGCCGTCGACCGCCCACACCATGCGGTCGGGCCGGCCGACCTTGGCGCCGACGGCCGCGGGAACCGCGTAGCCCATCGTGCCGAGGCCGCCGGAGTTGACCCACGTGTTCGGCAGCTTGAACTTCCACAGCTGGCTCGCCCACATCTGGTGCTGACCAACGCCCGAGCACGAGGATCGTGTCGTCGGGCGTGTTGTCGCGCAGCATTTCGATGCAGAACTGCGGCTTCAGCGGGCCGCCTTCTTCCTGCTGGTACTTGAGCGGGAAGCTGCTCCTGCCAGTCGCGCAACGTGCGCGATGCCACTCGGAGATGTCGGGCGTTCCGTGCTTCTCGTGCTCACTCCGCACCGCCTTGATGAGCTCGATGATGACGACTCTTGGCAGTCGCCGACGATCGGGACGTCGGGCCGGCGCACCTTGCCGAGCTCGGCGGGGTCGATGTCGACGTGGATGACCTTGGCGTTCGGTGCGAACGTCGCCGGGTTGCCGGTGACGCGGTCGTCGAACCGGGCCCCGAGCGTGACGAGCAGATCGGCCTTCTGCAGCGACGTGATCGCGGTGTAGTTGCCGTGCATGCCCGGCATGCCGAGGCAGAGCGGATGCTCGTCGGGCAGCGCGCCGCGCGCCATCAACGTCGTGACGACCGGCATGCCCGTGAGCTCCGCGAGCTCGCGCAGCTGCTGCCGACGCGCCCGCCTTGAGGATGCCACCGCCCGCGTAGATGACCGGTTGGCGCGCGTCGCTGCATGAGCCGCGCCGCTTCCTTGATCTGCTTCGGGTGGCCCTTGACGTTCGGCTTGTAGCCGGGCAGGTCGATCTTCTCGGGCCAGTACCAGTCCATCGGCGCGTTGGCGACGTCCTTCGGGAAGTCGACGAGCACGGGACCGGGCCGGCCGGTCGTCGACGACGTGGAACGCCTCGCGGACGACGCGCGGGATGTCCTGCGCATCGGAGACGAGCCAGTTGTGCTTGGTGACCGGCATCGTGATGCCGACGGTGTCGGCCTCTTGGAACGCGTCGGTGCCGATCACCCGGTACGGCACCTGCCCGGTGATGCAGACGAACGGCACCGAGTCCATGTACGCGTCACACAACGGCGTGACGATGTTCGTCGCAGCCGGGCCGCTCGTGACCATCGCGACACCGGGGCGGCCGGTCGCGTGCGCGTAACCCGACGCCATGTGGCCGGCGCCCTGCTCGTGGCGCACGAGGATGTGGCGGATCGACGAGTCGATGAGCGGGTCGTAGACGGGGAGGATCGCTCCGCCCGGGAGGCCGAACATGACCTCGACGCCTTCCATCTCGAGGCTCTTGATGAGGGCTTGGGCTCCAGTGAGCTTCATGTGCGTTCCTCATCGACAGGGTGAATCCAGACGTGAAAAACCCCTCGCACAGGCGAGGGGCGAAAGCGCACGGACGCGTAGAGACGCCGTGCGCTACGTGATTACTACGAGGAGGTGGGCGGTGCGGGACATCGAAGGGAGAGTATCACCCGCCCTGACCCCGAACGCAAGGCCCCGCGGGTCGATCGGTACTCTGCAATCACCTGACGACGGAAGGAACGGCGTGGCGGACGGGGATGCGGGTCCCCCTGGGTTCGACTCCCCGCTCGACGACCGCTTCGTCGAGGGGGCGCGCTTCCAGGAACCCAGCGCACACGAACGGGCCGAGCAGGCGCGCGAGTTCCAGCGTCAGGGAAAGGCCGCGGCGCGTCGGAACCGCCGGGCCCGCGGCTCGGGCCGGCTCCGCAAGGTCCTGCCCTGGGCACTGCTGGCCGCGGCCGTGCTCGTTGTGTGGTTCCTCTTCGGGCGGGGCGGGAGCAACACCACGACAGCGCGTTCGCCGAAGCGCCCAACGAGCTCATCGCGGTCTACGCGATCCCGAGCGACGTCAACGCCGACGCCACGGTGCCCGACGCGATCCGCCATGAACTGACCGTCGTCGACGACTGGTTCGAGAGCCAGACCGCCGACCGGTTGCGCATCGCGCGCACCGACGGCGTGATCGACGTCGAGGAAGTGCCGCTCACGGTCGACGCCGCCACGCTGGTCAACCGCGCTGACGCGGCCGGCCTCGTGCGCGACGAGTTCGCCGGGCGCCTCGAACCCGGCCACGAGGAGCTGCTCGTCGTGTTCGTTCCCGTCGAGTTCGAGACCCAAGTGCGCTGCGGCGAAGGCAGCGCCGACGGCTTCGCGGTCGTCTGGATGGGTTCGTGCCAGACGACGGCGTCGACGTCGTCGCAGTGGCCCGATCCGCTGCCCGCAACACTGGCCCACGAACTCGTGCACACGATGGGTGCCGTCGACTCGTGCGCGCCGAACTACGGCAACAACGGCCACGTCGTCGACAACCCGAACGACCTCATGTACGACGGGCCGCGTCGCGCGGAAGAAGACATCGTCCTGGACCCGGGAAACGACGACTACTACGACCACGACGACGGTGGCTGCTGGGACGTGAAGGACCATCCTGCTCTGGGAATAGCGCCGGCCGCTCTGGGACTAGAGCTGGTGCGCGGGACACGAGTACGTCGTGCGACCACCGATCGTGCGTCGCAGCAACGGTGTGCCGTCCTTGGGGCACACTGCATCCAAGGCGCGCGGCAGGTCGCCGGTATGGCTACCGCCCCGCCGGCCGAGCACGCGCAACGTCGAGCGGATCGCTTTGTGCAACGTGCGCCGGTCCTCGCCGCTGAGTGAACGCGGCTCGCGTGCGGGATCGATGCCGGCGCGCCACAAGGCTTCGTCGGTCAAGCAGATTGCCGAGACCCGCGACGCGCGCTTGATCCATCAAGACCGCCTTCACCGGCGCAGTGCGTTGCGCGAGCGCCTGATCGAGCTGGCGCATCGTCACCGTGAGCGCATCAGGACCGAGGCGAGACTCGTCGGGATCGAGCTCGACCGCGCCGAGCCGGCGCGGGTCGCGGAGAAAGAACGCTCCACCGTCGTCGAACTCGACGCCGAAGCGATGCCACGCGGGACTCGGCGGTTGCTGGCGTAGATGAGCGGATCGCCGGCTTCGATCAACAGGGGTCGACTCCCGGTTCCGCTCCCCTCCGGTCGCTGCACCGTCGTCTCTGTTATCGTCGACGAGCACTCGCCCACTCATCCCCAGATGCATTCCGAGGCGGGTCCCGGTGCGAGTATCGAGGAACATCGACTTGCCCCGGCGGCGAGCGGCCGTGAACTCGTTGCCGCGCAATGCATGCGTCACGGCTTCGGGCGTGGTCCCGCGCTTGAGAAACCACAAGTCGGGTGCGTAGACGGTCGCGATCTCACGGCCGAGCGCCCTTTCCTCCAGAACGGCCCGGGCGGCTTCGACTTCTAGGATCTCAGGCACGACTCACTCGCTGGATCCGCAATGGGGGTATCGATGGAAGACCAACAGCCGGCGCGGCGACCCAACTTCGTCGGCGGGCGGCACGGCAGCCCGAACATCACGATCGCGTTTCCCTTCTCGCAGGTGAAGACCATCGAGAGCGACGTGCGCGACGCGGTCGCCGAACTTGCCGCGCTCGTCGCCCAACTCGCACCCGCTGACCGCGCGGACCTCGCGCAGGCGGCATCCGACATCGAGCGAAGGTTCCGCTGACGCGCAATCAGATGTTCGTGATCGCTCCCTTTTCGGCACCTTGGGCGAGGCGGGCGTACTTGGCGAGGAAGCCGCTCGTGTAGAGCGGCTCGGGCAGCTTCCAGTTCGCGCGGCGCCGTGCGATCTCGGCTGCGTCGACCTCGAGATCGATCGTGTGCGCTTCGGCGTCGATCACGATGCGGTCGCCGTCGGCGACGAACGCGATCGGACCGCCGTCGACCGCTTCCGGCGCGACGTGGCCGACGCAGAAGCCGTGCGTACCGCCGGAGAAGCGGCCATCGGTGATCAGCGCGGCATCGGCACCGCGGCCCGCGCCCTTCATCGCGCCCGTGATCGCGAGCATCTCGCGCATCCCGGGGCCACCCTTGGGACCTTCGTAGCGGATCACGACGATGTCGCCCGGTTGAATGCTGCCGGCGAGGATCGCTTCCATCGCCGCGGCCTCGCCGTCGAACACTCGCGCCCGCCCGTCGAAGCGCAGCTCGTCGATGCCGGCGACCTTCACGACCGCACCGTTGGGTGCGAGCGAGCCCCGCAGGACCGCGATGCCGCCCTGTGTGTGGATCGGTGCCGACAACGGGTGCACGACGTCGCCGTCGGGCGCGGGCGGCGCGAGCATCGGCGAGGTTCTCGGCGATCGTCTTCCCCGTGACCGTGAGGCAGTCGCCGTGCAGCAAACCCGCGTCGAGCAGCAGTCTGCAACACGACGGTGACGCCACCGACGCGCGTCCAGGTCGACCATGTGGAACTTGCCGTGCGGCTTCATGTCGGCGATGTGCGGGACGCGCGCGCCGATGCGGTTGAAGTCGTCGAGTTCGAGCTCGACGCGCGCTTCGTTGGCGAGGGCGAGCAGGTGCAGGACGGCGTTGGTCGAGCCGCCGAGCGCCATCGTGATCGCGATCGCGTTCTCGAACGCTTCCTTGGTCAGGATCTGCCGCGGACGCAGGTCGATGTCGAGCAGATGCATGACGGCGCGACCGGATTCGAACGCGAGATCGTCGCGGCGACGGTCGACCGCCGGAGCCGACGCCGAACCGGGCAACGCCAAGCCGATCGCCTCGCTGATCGGCGGCCATCGTGTTGGCGGTGAACATGCCCGCGCACGCGCCCTCCGTCGGGCACGCCCGCCGCTCGATCTCACCCAGCTCGTTCTCGGTGATCGTGCCTGCCGCGCACGCGCCGACGGCTTCGAACACGCTCACGACGTCGAGGGCCTGGTCCTTGTAGTGCCCGGGCAGGATCGAGCCGCCGTACAGGAACACCGAGGGCAGGTTCAAGCGGGCGGCGGCCATCATCATGCCGGGCAGGCTCTTGTCGCAGCCCGCGAAGCGCACCGAGCGCGTCGAGGCGCTCGCTGTGCATCACGCACTCGACCGAGTCGGCGATGATCTCGCGCGACACGAGCGAGCCGCGCATGCCTTCGTGGCCCATCGAGATGCCGTCGGAGATCGCGATCGTCACGAACTCGAGCGGGAAACCGCCCGCGTCGCGCACGCCCAGCTTCGCCCGTTTCGCGAGGCGGTCGAGCGGCATGTTGCACGGCGTCACCTCGTTCCACGACGACGCGACGCCGACCTGCGCCTTGCCCCAGTCGTCGTCGGTCATCCCGACCGCTCGCAGCATGGCGCGCGCCGGCGCGCGCTCCATGCCGTCGGTCACGTCGCGGCTACGCGGCTTCTGATCCGACATGGCCTTCAGGCTATAGGGTCGTCCGCATGGTTGATCCCGTGAACGTCGGGCTCATCGGCGCGGGGCCGTGGGCGCGCACTGTGACAGGTCCAGTGCTCGCATCGTGCAGCGAAACCGCACTCACCGGTGTGTGGTCGCGCACGCCCGACAACGCGCGCGAGACCGCAGCCGCACTCGGCACCGAAGCGTTCACCGACGTCGACGCGTTGATCGACGGCGTCCGACGCGGTCGCCATCGCCCTCGTGCCCGACGCGCAACCCGACGCTCGCGATCGCGCGCGGCCCGAGCGGGAAAGCCGATGCTGCTCGAGAAGCCGCTCGCGGCCGACCTCGATCGCGCGCGCGGCGGTCGTCGACGCAATCGAAACCGCCGGAGTCGGCCCACTTGCTGATGCTCACGTACCGGTTCAACCCGGCGTTCGACGCGTTCGCCGCAACCGCCCAGGGGTTCGACGCGTTCGGCGGGCGCGGCTGCTTCTTGTCCGGTGCCTTCCTGCCCGGAAGCCCGTACGCGCGTGGTTGGCGGCTCGAGCGGGGCGCGCTCCTCGATGTCGGGCCGCACCTCCTCGACCTCCTCGAGGTGGGATTGGGCGAGATCCTCACCGTGCACGCGGAAGGCGATGTGCACGGCTGGGTTTCGCTCACCATCACGCATGCGTCGGGCGCGACGAGTCAGGCGTCCTTGTGCTGCAACGTGGCAATGGAGAGCCGCACCGAAATCGAGGTCTTCGGCACCGCGGGCTCGTTCTCGTTCGACGGACGGGACGGCGACCCGCGCGAGGTCGGCCGGCGGATCGGTGAGACGTTCGCCGCGGTGGCGCGTGGCGCCGTGCACGAGGCCGACGCGGCGCGCGGCCTGCACCTACAACAACTCATCGACGCGGCAGAACGGCAGCTCGCGGCCAGGTAGGTTCGCGGCCATCGACGTCGACGAACTCTGCGTCATGCTCGCCCGCGGGCGCGACCGCGTCCGACGAGCCCGAGTCTCGACGTGCTCGCGCACGGCTTGCAATGTGGCGCGCGCTTGCGCTCCGAGTATCCCGACGACCTCGAACTCGCGGTCGCGGGTCTCGTGCACGACATCGCCGACGCGGTCACTCCCGACGACCATCGCGACCACGACCGGCGCGGCGCCGCACTCGTGGCCCCGCTGCTCGGGGCACGTGTCGCGAAGCTCGTCGGCGCGCACGTTGCTCGCCAAGCGCTACCTCGTGACGACCGACCCGGGCTACCGCGCCACGCTCAGCCGCCGCAGCACGGAGACGCTCGCGGCGCAGGGCGACGCGCTGACGCGCGCGGAGATCGCGCGCCTCGAGGCCGACCCCGATCTCGCCGCGATCCTCGCGCTGCGGCGCGCCGACGAGCGCGCCAAGGATCCGCACGCGCAGGTACCCGACCTCGCGACCTGGCGGCCGATGCTCCGTCGGGTCGCGGCCGCCGGACGCGCCTAGATTCGGTTCTCTCATGCCGGATCCGTTCGACGTCGTCGTCGTCGGCGGTGGCCACAACGGGCTCGTCGCCGCCGGACTGCTCGCCAAGCAGGGCGCGCGCGTCATCGTGCTCGAACGCCGGCCGCTGGTCGGCGGCGCGGCGATCACCGAGCAGCCGTGGGGTCCGCACTACAACGTGACGTCGCTCTCGTACGTCGTGAGCCTGATGCCACCCACGATCCTGCGCGAGCTCGAGCTCGCACGGCACGGCTACCACGTGTTCCCGCAACGCGGGTACTTCGCGCCGCACGCGTCGACGGCGGCGCGCTGCAGCTCACACCCGAGAGCGATCGGGCAGCTTCTCGCCCCGTGATGCCGACGCGCTACCACCGTTGGGAGGCCTGGCTCGCGTCGGCTCGCCGACGTGCTCGGACCGCTGCTCACCGACGATCCCGCCGCGCCTCGGCTCGCAGCGGCCCGGCGACCTGCTCGACGCAAGCGCAACTCGCCTGGCAGCTCCGCGGGCTCGGCGTGCGGGGCGTCGGCGACGTCACGCAGCTGTTCACCGCGAGCATCGCCGACCTCCTCGACGAGTGGTTCGAGTCGCCGCAGATGCAGGGCGTGTTGTCGGTCAGCGGGGTGATCGGCACGTGGGCCGGGCCTCGTTCGGCCGGTACGGCGTACGTGATGGCCCACCACAAGATCGGCGATGTCGGGGGACGGCGAGCTCGGACACTGGGGCTTCCCGCGCGGCGGCATGGGCGGTGTCAGCACCGCGCTGCGCCGCGCCGCGGACTCGTTCGGGGCCACGGTCCGCACCGACGCCGAGGTCGCGCGCATCGACGTGCGCAACGGCCGCGTCCGCGGTGTCGTCCTCGACTCGGGTGAAGAGCTGCGCGGCGGATGTCGTGGTCGCGGCCACGCACCCGAAGATCACGTTCCTCGAACAGATCGACCGCGGTCAGCTGCCGTCCGAGTTCGTCGACCGCGATCCAGCGGTGGAAGTCGCGCAGCGGCACGGTGAAGGTGAATGTCGCGGTCGATCGGCTGCCGGAGTTCGCGCCAAGCCGGGCTTCGACCCCGAGGTGCACGGCGGCACGATCGTGCTCGCGGAGTCGCTCGACGACGTCGAAGGCGCGTTCCAGGACGCGGTCGCGGGCCGCGCCGCGTCGAACCCGTTCGCCGACATCTGCATCCCGTCGGTGTTCGACGACTCGCTCGCGCCGGCCGGGCACCACATCGTGTCGATGTTCACGCAGTGGGTACCGCACGAATGGGCGACGAAGCCCGACGCAGCCGAGCTCGACGACTACGCCGATCGCGTCGTCGCCCGGGTCGAAGCGGTCGCGCCCGGCTTCACCGACTCGATCCTGCACCGGCAGGTGATCGGGCCGTACGAGATGGAGCACGAGTACGGCCTCGTCGGCGGCAACATCTTCCACGGCGAGCTCTCGCCGGGTCAGTTGTTCCACATGCGCCCGCGTACCGGGCTACGCCGACTTCCGCACGCCGATCGCGGGGCTGTACCAGGCGAGCAGCGCGACCCACGGCGGCGGCGGGGTCACCGGCATTCCCGGCATGAACGCCGCGCGCCAGATCGTGCGCGACCGCGCGCGTGGCGGCGGCGGCGAGCCGTGGCGAAGACCAGCGCCGTGTCGTGCGCCGCTCGTGTCGCGGCCGCGATCGCTGCTCGCTGCCGCGATGCTCCGTGCCGGCGGGCGCGCGCGCGGCCGACCCGGTGCGGCTCACGATCGGCGTCGTCGGCGAGATCGGTTCGATCGACCTCACCGAGGGAACGACGTCCGCGGCAGCCGAGATCTGGCGTCTCCAGTACCCGACGTTGACGACGTACGACCTCGACGACACTCGCGCCGTTCCCGGCTTGCCGAAGCGTGGACACCGACGGCCGACGGCACGCGGCTACACGTACAGCCTGCGCGCCGCGACCTGGTCGGACGGCCAACCGGTCACCGCGGCCGACGTCGTTACTCCCTCACCCGCGCACGCGACGAGGACTGGCCGTACGCGGGCGGCTGGCTCGCCGGACTCGACGCCGTCGCGGTCGATGAAAAGACGGTCACCATCACCGCGCGGGGCGAGAGTGCACTGCCCGGCGCTCGCGCTGCACGTCGTGCCGCAGCACCTGTTCGACACCGGCACCGACGCAGACGCCGACGGGTCTCGTGGGTTCCGGCGACTGGCACGTCGTCGAGCGGTCGGAGGACGAGGTGCGACTGCAGGTCATCGATCGGCCGGGCCGGCCCGCGCTCGACGAGATCGTGTTCCGCTCGTACGCGGACGCGGCCGCGCTTCGGGCTGCGCTCGCCGACGGCGACGTCGACGTCGCGGCAGGCTTCGCCGCGGCCGACTACCCGGAGCTGAGGTCGATCGACGGGGCGACGCGCAGTCCACGCGAACGACGGCGACCAGTGGGTTCTCCAGGTCCGCGCCGACGAGCCCATGGCCCGGCAGGCGATCGCACGCGCGATCGACCGGGACGCGCTCGTGCAGTCGGCGGTCCACGGTGCCGGGCGCGCGCAGACGATCCCGATCGTCGCTCGCGATGCCGCGTGGGTGCCGCCGGCCGACGACCTCGACCTCGCCTACGCACCCGGGACCGCTCGCGAGCTTCTCGATGACGCGCAAGCGATTCCGACGCTGACGCTGGGCGCGCCGGAGGGCGACGTCGGCGACACGATCGCCGCGGCCGTGATCGACGACCTCGACGCAATCGGCGTCACCGTCGAACGCGACGACGACGCGCCCGATCTCACGGTGGCGTTACGCGATCCGACCGACGACCCGACCGCCGCGCTCGCGGCGTACACGTGTGCCGGCGGCGACGTCTTCTGCGACGCGCAGTACGAGGAGGCGTTCGCCCGCTTCTCGGCCGCGAGTGACCCGCCGACGCAGCAGGCCGCCGCGCACGAGATGGTGCGCCAGCTCGCCAGCGAAGGGGTGGAGGTCGTGCTCTTCGCCCCCGACGACGTGCAAGCGTTCCGCACCGACAACGTCGTCGGACTCCTGCAACCGCCCGGACGCGGTCCGGCTCGTCACGATGTGGCCGAGCGTCGCGCAGTACCGCGATGCAGTCCCGGCACCCGCGCGCGCGTCGGAGAGTCTGCCGACGAGCACGTTCGCCGCGCTCGCGATCGGCGTCTTCGCGCTCGCGGCGTTGGCGGCCGTCGTTGTCGAGGTGATCCGGCGGCGGAGTTCAGGGCCGCCGGTAGACCGAGACGTGGAACCCGCTGTCGGCGGTGAAGGGCTCGCGGGCGAACGAGCCCCAGCGTGATTCGAGCTCGAGCCCGGCGAGCTGCGCCATGAGGTCGAGTTCGGGCGGCGCCGCGAACCGCAACCTCGCGTGCACGAACTTCACACCTGCCGACTCGGTGATGCGCACCTGGGTGGTCCTGACCATCTGCGCGTCGGCGTCGTAGACCGACGCGTCGAGCCGCACGGAGTCGACACCGGCTTCCTGCACGCTGACGTCACTCGCCGCGGTCGATCCGCGACGTGTCGGGCACGAAGGCACGGAGGACGAAGCGGCCTCCTCCCGGCTCGAGGTGCGCGGCGACGTTGCGGAAGCATCGCACCTGTTCCGCTTGCGACGTCAGCATGAAGAACGTGTTGAACACGACGAAGATCAAGGGAAAGGTCGCCGTCGACGGCGACGTCGGCCATGTCGCCGAGTGTCGTCGTGATCGCGTCGCCCCCGGGCTTGGCGCGCAGTCGCTCGATCATCGCGGGCGACGAGTCGATGCCGTGCACTTCGACGCCGACGCGCGGCGAGCGGAAGCGCGACCCGGCCGGTGCCGATGCCCGAGCTCGAGCGCACGACCGCCGGCGGCGAGCTCCGGCGAGAACACGCGCTTCGAGCTGCGGTTCGAGGTCGCCGTACCAGTCGTCGTAGACGTCGGCGACGTGCTCGCCGTAGGTTGCGGGCGTCGTACTCGCTCATCGGAGGGTCCTGAGTGAGCGTGAAGGGAGCCGGGTATCCCGGCTCGTAGCGAACGGGGCCCGAGCGGCCCGGCGCCGAAGGCGCCAGGAGCGGAACCCATGAAAGTCGACGCCGCACTGACGGTCAACGCATTATCCGACGTGGCTGCTGCCGTGCGCGAGTTCGAAGCGCAGGGCTTCGACGGCGTGTTCACGTTCGAAGGCCCACACGATCCGTTCTTCCCGTTGCTCCTCGCGGCGGAGCACAGCGAGCGATTGGAGCTGACGACCGCGGTCGCGATCGCGTTTCGCGCGAACGCCAATGACGCTGGCGACTCTGGCCTACGACCTGCAACTCGCCTCGAAGGGCCGGTTCAACCTCGGGCTGGGGACGCAGATCAAGCCGCACATCGAAAAGCGGTTCTCGATGCCGTGGTCACACCCCGCCGCCCGGATGCGCGAGATGGTCCTCGCGATTCGGGCGATCTGGTCCTCGTGGCACGAGGGGACGAAGCTCGACTTTCGCGGCGAGTTCTATACCCACACGTTGATGACACCGATGTTCAGTCCCGGCCCGAGCCCATACGGCTTGCCCCGCATCTTCTTGGCCGGCGTCGGTCCGCGCATGACCGAGGTCGCGGGCGAAGTCGCCGACGGCTTCATGATCCACCCGTTCTCGACGGAGAAGTTCATGCGCGAGACGACGCTCCCGGCGCTCGACCGCGGGCTCGAAACGGCAGGTCGGGCCCGGGCCGACTTCGAGATCATGTTCCCGGTGATGACGGTCGCGTACACGAACGAGCAGCAGCTGGAGAAGGGGCTCGACGCGATGCGACCGCGGCTCGCGTTCTACGGTTCCACGCCCGCGTACCGGCCGGTCCTCGACGCGCACGGGTGGGGCGACCTGCAGCCCGAGTTGAACCGGCTGTCGAAGCAAGGCGACTGGGCAACGATGGCGACGCTGATCACGACGAGATGGTCGACGCGCTCTGCGTGGTCGCGCCGGCCAACGAGATTCCCCGCGTGATCAAGGAACGCTACGGCGACATCGTGCAGCGCGTGTCGGTGGACACGCCGCGAGGCTGATGTCGCGGCTCTGTGCTACGCGACGCGGCAGCGGATAGCGCGAGCGCGACGCGTTCGACGCTGCGCGTCGGCGCGCTGGTGATGTCGTCCCACGTGAAGTGGACGATGCGCCAGCCCGTCGTGCTCGATCGCGGCGATGCGCGCCCGGTCGCGTTTCCAGGCGAGGCGCGTGCCGTGGCGCTCGAACCCGTCGCACTCGGCCGCGACCCAGAGCCACGGCCACGCGAAGTCGAGCCGGTAGGCCCCAACCGGGTACTGCCGCACTGGCTTGGGGAGTGCACTCGCTCGCAAGAGCCGCGCGAACTTCACCTCCAGCCGAGACTCCGTTGCCCGCGTCTCGGCGACAGCGAGCAACCGCCGCACCCGCCCCGACCCGGGTCGTCCCTTACCGCACAGCTCATTCGCTCGTCGCGCCAACAACGTGACCGTCGTGAGTCCCATGCGCCGCCCGACTCGAACGCGGCTTCGAGCGCTTCGTCGTCGAGCTGCGGAGCAAGATCGATCAACGTCCGAGTCGCCGATGTACACGGAATGCGTCCACAAACCGCTTGTCGATGTCGGGCAACACGTCGTCCGGTGCGCGTGCACATCCTCGATGGCGTGGCCGCCCGTCGCGACGGTGAGATGCAGCCCTGCTTCGGAACGCTTCGAGGCGCAGCAGGCGAGCCGCGGTGTCGTGCGAGACGACACCGCCGCTCCACAGCGCCGCTGCCATGACCGTTGCCGAGCAGTCACCGGTGCGCCGACGACTCGATAGACGCCAGGAAAGACGACGACCCAGCGGCCGGCTTTGAGACGGCGATCAATCGCCGACTCTGACATGCCCCTTGCGACAGCTTGGGCGCGACTGACGACGCCATATTGCGACGCGGCGAACGCTTCGACGTTCATTGCAGGAACTACCCCCGGAATCCGACGCAACGCTGCAACGAAGGGGAAGCGTCGGGGGAAGTGCGCTGAACGTAGCGCTGACGCGAGGCGGTCGTCGAGGAGCTTGTTGAGCACCGGCATGTTGCCCTTGCCTTGGAGCGCCTTGATCAACTCGCCCATGAGGAAGCCGCGCTTCTTCTTGCGCGCCCTGTCGTCGCCGGCGCGGTACTCCTCGACCGCGGCAGCGTTGTCGGCGAGCACCTCGTCGACCACCGCGACCAGGGCGCCTTCGTCGCTCACCTGCGCGAGGCCGCGTGCTTCGACGATGTCGCGTGGCCACTTGTCTTCGCGAAGCGATTCGTCGAGCACGTCTTTGCCCTGGTTGCGGGAGATCGTTCCCGTCGGCGACGAGACCGACCAGCTCCGCGAGCATCTCGGGCGTCAGCACCGCGGGCGACAGGCCCGAGTCGTTGATGTACTTCGAGCACGTCCTGACGCACCCAGTTGACGACGTCGCTCGGCGTGCCCGACTTCAACGCCGCGATCGCACGTCTCGGCGTACTCCACCAGGCCCGGCGACGTCGACGAGCACGCGCGCGTCGGTCTCCTTGATCTCCCAGTCGTCGACCAAGCGGGACCGCGTCGCCGCCGGCAGCTCGGGCAGCGTGGCCCGCACATGCGCGCGCATCTCGTCGGTGGGCGCGACGGGCACGAGATCGGGCTCGGGGAAGTAGCGGTAGTCGTGCGCCTCTTCCTTCGAACGGCCCGAGATCGTGCGGCCGCGCTGCTTCGTCCCAGTGGCGTGTCTCCTGCACGATCGCGTCGCCGAAGCTCGAGCGCGGTGATCTGGCGCTGCGCTTCGTGCTCGATCGCCTTGCACGAGCGAACGCAGTGAGTTGAGGTTCTTGATCTCGCAGCGGGTTCCGAACTCGGTCGAACCCTCCGGGCGTACCGACACGTTCGCGTCGATCCGCAGCGAACCCTCCTCCATCTTCACGTCGGAGACACCGATCGCGAGCAGCGTCGCCCGCAACTCCTCGACGTAGCTCTTCGCCTGCTCCGACGAACGGATGTCGGGCTCGGAGACGATCTCCAGCAGCGGGACGCCGGCGCGGTTGTAGTCGACGAACGAGTACTCGGCGTCGTGGATGCGGCCGCCGCCACCGACGTGCATGCGTCTTGCCGGTGTCTTCTTCGAGGTGGGCGCGGGTGATGCCGACGCGCACGCCGTCGACCTCGAGCCAGCCGTCGACCGTGATCGGCTGGTCGTACTGCGAGGTCTGGTAGTCCTTCGGCATGTCGGGATAGAAGTAGTTCTTCCGTGCGAAGATCGAGCGCTCGGGTACGTCGAGGTGCAGCGCCTCGGCGACGCGCAGCGCGTACTCGACGGCCTTCTCGTTCAGAACGGGCAGCGAGCCGGGCAGCCCGAGGCACACCGGGCACACGTTGCGTGTTCGGCTCACCGCCGAACTCGTTCGGCACAACCGCAGAACAACTTGCTCGCCGTCGACAGCTCGCAGTGGACCTCGAGGCCGACGACCGTCTCCCAATCGCTCACGTCAGGCTCGCTCACGGCTGCCAGACTACGCAACCATGAGCAGCGCACCCGATCCCGCACTCCACGAAACGCACCGCGTGGAAGTCCGCAACGGCGTCACGATCGCGTACGTGCGCGAAGGCCACGGCGGGATCCCGCTGCTGCTCCTCCACGGCTACCCCGAAACGAAGCGCATCTGGTGGCGCAACATCGGGCCGCTCGCCGCAGCCGGCTTCGACGTGATCGCGCCCGACTTCCGCGGGCCACGGCGACTCCAGCCTCGCGCCCGACAACTTCTACGACATCGCCGCGTTCTCGATCGACTGCTACACGCTCGTCCACGACGTGCTCGGCCACGAACAGTGCGCCGTCGCGGGCGGCGACGTCGGCGGCGTCGTCTGTTCGACATCGGCTTGCGCTATCCCGGCTTCGTGACGCAAGCAGGTGTTCTTCAACACCGTGCCGCCGCCGCTCAACGACGATCTACGAAGCCGCGGGTCTCCCGCCCGACGACGTACGCGAGCGCCGCGCCGACCGCCGACTACTTCATCCGGCAGGCCACCGAGCCCGAGGTGCTTGCTCGCCGAGCTCGACACGCCCGAGCGGCGGCAGCGGTGGGTCGCGCCGATGTACGGCCACCGGCTCTGGGGCACACCGAACGCGTTCACGGCCGAGGAGGTCGCGTTCCACAGCGAGCCGTACGCGCGATGCCGACAAGCTCCGCGCGAGCTGGGGCGTGTACGAGCAGAGCGCGGGCAAGCGCGCGATGGAGGACGTGCCCAAGCTCTTCGAACGCACACCTATCCCGTCACTCGTGCTGTACGGCCCCGAAGACCACGTGGTGCTGTCGTCGTTCCCGTGGAAGATGGCGGCCGCGTGCATCGACTGCACTGGACCGCTGTTCGTGCCCAATGCCGGGCACTTCCTGCAGTGGGAAGTCCGCCGAGACCTTCAACAAGATCACGGCTGCGTTCTGCCGCGCCTGAGGCGAGGATCAGCGGCGCACGTATCGTGCGCTGCCCGAGCCGGGGCCCGAGCGGCCTGGCGCCGGAGGCGCCGAGAGCGGGCAAGCAACCTCGATTGCTGCGCCGATCGGCGCAGCCACTCAGGCGGCCGCCTCGATCGCGCGTGCCACCCGGAACATCGTCGGCTCGCCGAGCGCGTCGGCGAGCACTTGCACGCCGACCGGCAAGCCTCCGTCGCCAGTACCGAACGGCACCGAGATCCCGGGGTGCCCGGCCAGGTTGGTCGGGATCGTGCACACGTCGTTCAGGTACATCGCGAGCGGGTCGGCGGTCTTGGCACCGAGTTCGAACGCGACCGTGGGTGAGGTCGGTGCGAGCAGCACGTCGAAGTCTTCGTAGGCACGTGCGAAATCGCGGATGATCAGGGTGCGCACCCGTTGGGCCTGCCCGTAGTACGCGTCGTAGTAGCCGGCCGAGAGCGCGTACGTGCCGAGCATGATCCGCCGCTTCACCTCCGCGCCGAACCCTGCGTCACGCGTGGCCGAGTTCATCGGCGACGATGTCGTCGCCGTCGACGCGTAGGCCGTAGCGGACGCCGTCGTAACGCGCGAGGTTCGACGACGCTTCCGCCGGGGCGATCAGGTAATAGGCCGACAACCCGTACCGGCTCGACGGGACCGAGACCCGACCGACCGTGACGCGCCGCCCGCTTCGAGCGCGGCCGCCGGCGCGCTCGACCGCAGCCCGCACCTCGGGCTCGATGCCGTCGACGTCGATCATCTCCGACGACGATGCCGACCCGCAGGCCCGAGACACCCTCTTCCAACTCGCGCGGTCACGGAGGGCAACTCGGACGCGATCGACGTCGAGTCGCACGGGTCGTGACCCCAGATCGTCTCCAGCAAGAGCGCGGCGTCGGCGACGGTGGTCGCGAGCGGCCCGATCTGGTCGAGGGACGACGCGAACGCGACGAGGCCGTAACGCGACACCGCGCCGTACGTCGGCTTCATCCCGACGACGCCACACAGCGCCGCGGGCTGACGGATCGATCCGCCGGTATCGGAACCGAGCCCGAGCGGCGCGAAGCCCGCCGCGACCGCGGCGGCCGATCCACCACTCGACCCGCCCGGCACTCGCGAAACGTCGTGCGGGTTGCGCGTCGGCCCGAACGCGGAGTTCTCGGTTGACGATCCCATCGCGAACTCGTCGAGGTTGGTCTTCCCGACGATCACCGCACCGGCCGCGCGTAAACGCGTGACGACGGTCGCGTCGTACGGCGGGCGCCACTGAGCGAGGATCTTCGACGAGCACGTCGTGGGGATGCCACGGGTCGCGAGGTTGTCCTTGATCGCAATGGGAACGCCGGCGAGCGGCCCGGGATTCTCGCCCCGCGCCACGGTCGCGTCGATCGCGTCAGCGGCCGCGCGTGCCTCGTCGGCGAGCACGAGGTTGAACGCGTGAATCTCGGCTTCGCGCTCGTCGATACGGGCGAGGTGCTCTTCGACGACGTCGCGCGCGCTCGACCTGCGCCGCCGCGGACGGCGGCCGCCGTCTCGATTGCCGTCACGGCGCCTCGCCCAGGATGCGCGGAACGCGGAAGCGATCGGCTTCGGTGGCGGGTGCTTCGGCGAGCACCTCGGAGCGGTCGAGGCCGGGCCGCACCTCGTCGGGGCGCAGCACGTTCACCAACGGCAACGGGTGCGCGGTGGGCGGCACGCCTTCGGTGTCGAGCGCGTCGACCTGCGCCGCGTAGTCGAGGATCACACCCAATTCCTGCGGTCAGCGCGTCGACCTCGGCGGGCGTGAGGGCGAGCCGGGCCAGGCGCGCGACGTGCTCGACGTCGTCACGGGTGATGCGCTCACTCATGCGGTCATCGGGTCGGCTCCGGTTGCGCCTCACCTGTAGGGATCCAGTTTGCGTGAGGGGCAGCGTCCACCACGCTTCGGGCGCGGGCGTCCACTCCGGGTCGGGATAGATGCAGTCGACCGGGCAGGCAGGCAGGCACTTGTCGCACCCACTGCAGAGCTCGGGCACGATGACCACATCGGCGCCGTGGTTGAAGATCGCCCCGAACTGCGAAGGGCAGTGGCGCAAGCACGCGTCGCAGTTGATGCACTCCGACATCTCGATGCGCAACGGCGGGTTCCGCCATTTCGCATTCCGCTCCCGAGCCTCGATGCGCTCGAGGCGGCTGGCTGCCATGGCGCCATAGTAGAGACTGGGCGTGCTCAGCCCGGCGGCGCGGTTTAGCCTGGGGCTCGAAGTTCGGCTGGCACAAGGGGGAAGCGCGTTGCGCTCGTCGGTTCGGCATCAGGTCACCGCGGCCGCGGTCGCGATCGGCACGCTGGTCGCGGCGGTGGCGATCGTCATGGTCGTCGACTCCGACGACGCGAGCGAACCCGTGGCCGCGACCGCAACGCAGGCGGAGGCAGTCGCGGAGGAGCCGGCCGAGGAAGAGGTGCCGTACCCCGCGATCACGGCGCAGCCGGTCGGGCACCACGGCGAGTACGACGTGCAATACGAAGACGTGCCGCCCGCGACGCAGGAACAACTCGACATCGCGCGCGAGATCATCGAGCGCTACCCGACCGTCGCGGACGCGAAGGCAGCGGGGTGGCAGACCGCGACCACGAACCTCGAAGGCATCGCCGCCCACTTCCTCAAGGACGGGGCCGTCGGCTTCACGAGGTTCGACTCGACGTTCGATGTCAACGAACCGGAAGCGCTGTTGTACGACGGTATCGAAGACGACGCGCCGATCGTCGGCCTCAGCTACCTCGCATCGGGTGAGACCGCGCCCGAGGGCTTCGCCGGCGAATGGGACGTGTGGCACCGCCACGACGCGGTCTGTTTCGCGAACGGGTTGGTCGTCGCCGAGGTCGGTGGTCACCCCGATTCGCGTATTGCCATCACCGCCGAGGACTGCAAGGCGCAGAACGGAATCATGTTCCCGATCAGCAACCTGTCGATGATCCACGTCTGGATGAAGCCTGGATTCCCGTCAGAGACGGGCGTGTTCGCGCACGATCACTCCGCCTTGTAGTTCGCAGGAGGGCGCATGCCGCTCGAGTCCGTCGGCATTCGCCGCCGCCAGCACGTCACCGCGGCACTCACCGCGTGCGCCGCGCTCGTGCTCGCGATGGGCGGCTTGCTCGCGATCAACGCGATCCAGAACCCGGTCCAGGTTTCAGTGTTGGCCGCGGGCGATGTCGCAACCCCGCCGGCCGAGACCGCGCAGATCGTCGGCGCGGAGCGCGTCGAGAACAGCGAAACGCACGACCACGACGAGAGTGACGCCTCACACGCCCACGCCGATGGCGAGAGCCATGCGGCGATGGCGCACGACGACGCCACTGGAGCTGCACACACGCACGACGGCGGCGACGCCACCCACGGCGACAGCAGCCCCCACGGCCATGATGTCGCGGCTGGGGCATCGCACGACGACAGCACGCCGCACGACCACGGCAGCACGGTTCCTGGTGCCGCGCCCGCCAACCACGACGACGGCCACTCGCACGACCCCGGGCCCACGGTCCCCTCGCCGCCCGTGACGCACGGCAACGACCACCCCCACGACCCGGGACCGACCGTGCCCGGCGACACCACGCCGACGACGCACGGTAGCGACCACCCGCACGACCCCGGGCCGACCGTCCCCGGCGACACCACGCCGACGACGCACGGCAACACCCACCCGCACGACGGGCCGAACGTGCAGCTCGCGCAACTCCCCGCCGACATCCAGGCGCAGATCACCGCGGCTACGAACTGGGCGATGCAGTACGACACGACGGCCAAGGCGACTGCGGGCGGTTTCCCGCAGATCACCGCGTACTTCCCGGGTCTCGCGGCGCACTACGCGAACTTGTCCCGGGTGCTCGACCAGGAAGCGGGCTTCGACCCGAGCGTCGTCGACATCTTGTTGTTCAACGGAACCGACCAGAACGCGACGCTCGTCGGGATCAACTACATCGTCTACAGCGAGGGCACGCCGCCCGCCGGATTCCCCGGCGACTACGACGTGTGGCACTTGCATCCGGCGCTCTGCCTCAGCGGTGGCATCGTCGTCGGCGAAGTCGAGCAGGGGCAGACGTGTCCCGCGGGGCAAACCACATTCCCGTTCACCGACTTCTGGCTCCTGCACGTGTGGTCGATCCCGGGTTGGGAAGCCCCCGAGGGGATCTTCGCCCACGCAAATTCCAGGGTCTGAACTGTCTTCCTGACAGCGCCGCGACTCCTCCTCTACGATGCGCGCCCGCTGACAGAAACACGTGATCAGGAGGTAGGAGTGGCCGACAAGTACCCGTTCCTCTCGGACGACTGGTTTTCCGCCGCCGAGAAGCTCATCGAGGAGCACGGCGCGGGCGCGCCACCCAGCGCCAACGTGGTCATGAACCTCGAGGTCGAAAGCGGCGACGAGACCATCAAGTTCCACATGGGTTCGCGCGACGGTGCGACCCTGTTCGGCAAGGGCCACGAGGACACCGCCGACGTGACCCTGTCGACCGACATGGACACGGCCCGGAAGGTCTTCGTCGAGGCGGATCAGCAGGCCGGCATGCAGGCGTTCATGTCGGGCAAGGTCAGGGTGCAGGGCGACATGATGAAGCTCATGTCGGCCCAGGGTGGTGGCGGCGGCAACCCCGCACTCACCGAAGCCTTGCAGTCGATCACCGCGTAAGTCTGCGTCAGGCGGCGCGCGCGACCGCGACGGTCGAGCGCGCCGCCGACCGGACGAATCCCGCCGCGAGCACGCCGACGAGCGCGGCCGCGGCCCCGACGAGATACGCGGCGACGTAGGGACCGCTCTGCGCGCTGCCGTCGACGATCTTCGACATCGTCTGGATGCCCACGACGACGCCGATCTGCGTCACCATCGCCTGCGCGGCGCTCGCGACACCGAGGTCGCGTTCCGGGACCGCGTTCGCGACCGACGACGCGAGGCTCGGCGACGACGCCCCGAGCCCGAGACCGGAGCACACGAGCGCGACAACGATCAATGCCACCGCTTCGAGGTGCGCGCCGAACGCGAACACGACCATCGACGCGACCACGAGCGCCGTCCCCGCGAGCGCGGCGAACCGCTCCCCCACTCGCACCGTGAGGTAGCCGGCGATGGGTGCGAACAGGCTGAACGTCAAGGGCCGGCACAGCATCACGTAGCCCGTCGTGCTGAGCGAGTAGTCGAAGACTTCCTGCATCAACAGCGGCGTAACGATGAAGCCACCCATGTACGCGAAGTTCGAACCGAACTGAGCGACGATCGCCGGCGTGAAGTTCGGTCGCCGGAGGAACTCGAGCGGGAGCAACGGGTTCGCGGCCCGCTGCTCCGTGCGCACGAATCCCACGAACGCGAGCGGTGCGACGACCATGCACGCGAGCACGGCCGGGCTGGTCCAACCCCATACATCGCCGCGGTCGAGCGCGAGCAGGCCGGCGACGGTTCCGAGTGCGAGCAAGACCGCGCCGGTGACGTCGATCGGTTCCTTCGGCCGGCGCGGTGTCTCGCGGAGCACGATCGTCGACAGTGTCAGGGCGCCCAGGGTGATCGGGATCTGGCCGATGAAGAGCGCGCGCCATCCGAACGCGTTGATCAGTGGCGCGCCGCAGACGACACCGAAGACGGGGGCGCCCGCGCCGACCAGCGACCACCAGCCCATGGCCTTGACGCGTTCTTCTGCCGGATAGGCCTGCATGATCATCGCCATGGAGGTCGGGCCGGTCGCCGCACCGCCAAGCGCCGCGAGGACGCGCAACGCGATCAACGCGGGCGCGCTCCACGCGAATGCGCACAGGGCCGTGAAGACGGCGAAGATCGTGAAGCCGGTGAGGTACACGCGCCGGTGGCCGTAGACGTCGCCAAGCTTGCCCGACAACGGCATCGCGATCGCGAGCATCAGCAGCGGTCCGCTCACGACCCAGGTCAGCGCGCTCTCGCTCGAACCGAGGTCGTCGGCGATGTCGGCAATCGACACCGCGAGCACCGTGATCGTGAACCCGGATGCGAACATTCCCGAGAGCGCGGCGACGAGAACCCAGGTTCCGTAGCGGTCGCTGCGATGCACGCGCGACCGGATCCGTTCCCGCCAGATCCGCGGCCAGTCGAGGACGGGAACCTCTTCGGTTCCGGGGTACTCGAACGCGGGTGGTTGCGCCTGCTCGCCGCGCCGCGCGTCGTCGTCGGCCGGCACGACCAGAGACTATTTCTTCCGCTCTTCGGCGCTCCGCGCCTCGGGCGGTCGCTAGTTCGAGATTCTGGTGTCGGAGTCGAGCTTGACGAGGTCGATGGGCGCCAGCAGCATCTCGACTGGGTCGTAGCGGCGCGCCTGCATGATGAGGTCGCCCTGGCGCCAGTGCGCGGGCGGCCCCGCTTGCAGTGCTCGCCCGTACGCGCTGCCGGGCCGGCCCATCGGTGGCCGGCTCGTTCCTCCGTGCGGTAGTCGGCGCATTACGCCACCGCCTCCGGTTTCCGCCCTGTGTTCATCGCCCTTACCCCCACGTGTCGCCGCCCGTATGGGGAGCTGTCGCAACCCGACATCCCGCTTGATCCCGCATTCTCTCGCCCCGCTCGTCCGTCGCTCCCGGATCCGGTGACTGGGGCCCGTTCCCGCGGTCACCGTCAGTGATTGAAGCACTGAACGTTGTACTCGGACGATAAGTGGTCGACGGCCAGGCGACAAGGGCCGTTCGTGCGATCTTCGGCATGTCGCGCGGGCGCGTCGTTGTCCACTTCGAGCACTATGCGTGAGATCCCCCCGAACGAGTCGTCCACGCATATAGGTCGAAGGCCCTATGCAGTACGGACTACTCGGGTGGTGCGAGTGCGGTCGCTGCCCCGCGAAGTTCCTCAACGGTCCACCGATCGGCTTTGCTGATGTCTTCGGCCGGCGTCCACGACTGCACCCGTTGCACTTTGCCGCCTTGCACGATGAACGTTTCGCCGGAGAAGGGGCAGTCGGCCGTCGAAAGGTACGCGACGAACGGCGCCACGTTGGCCGGATCCCATACGTCGAACCCGTCCTCGGGCGCCTTCACGATCTCACCGAGGCCGGGCGTCGCTTCGGTCAGCCGCGTCCGCGCCGCGGGGGCGATCGCGTTCGATCGGACGCCGTAGCGCACGAGTTCCTTCGCGCACACCTGGTTGAAGGTCGCGATGCCCGACTTGGCCGCGTCGTAGTTCGCCTGGCCCGGGTTCGCGAACAGCCCCGAGGTCGAGGTGGTGTGGACGATGGCGGCGTTGACGGTCTTGCCCGCCTTCGTCTGCTCGCGCCAGTACGCGGCCGCGTGGCGCGTCGGGCAGAAGTGGCCCTTGAGGTGCACCGCGACGACTGCGTCCCACTCGGCTTCGGTCATGTTGATGATCACGCGGTCGCGCAGGATGCCCGCGTTGTTCACGAGGATGTGCAGATCGCCGAACTCCGCGACCGCCTGGTTCACGAGCCGTTCGGCCCCGGCCCAGTCGGCGACGTTGTCGCCGTTGACCACCGCTTCGCCGCCCATGGCCTTGACCTCGGCCACGACTTCCATCGCGGCGCTCGGGTCACCGCCCTCGCCGTGCATGTCACCGCCGAGGTCGTTGACGACGACCTTGGCGCCTTCGCTGGCGAACAGCAGCGCGTGTTCGCGGCCGAGGCCGCGTCCCGCGCCGGTGATGATCGCGACGCGCCCGTCGAGTGCACCCATTGCAGTTGCCCCTTGTTCGATGTCGGCGTGAGAGCCAGTCGGCCTGATCCAATCGGATGTTCAGGCGGGCCGCATCGTACGCAGGCGGGCCCCGCCCGGCTCAATCCGCGCCGCCGCCCCCGCCGGGGCCGCCGTTGCCATTGCCATTGCCACCGCCCCCGCCCCCGCCTGCGAGAGTCAACGTCACGGTCGAGCCGCGCTTGAGCTGCGTATTCGGTTCGGGCGATTGGGTGGCGACCGGCTGGCCGGGGAGGATCGGGCCGTCGACCTCGCCGCTCAGGCCCGCGGCCTGGAGGAGGTCGATCGCGGTCCCGAGGGTGTTGCCGCGCACGTCGGGAACCGTGACGAGATCGGGTCCCCTGCTCACCACGACCGCGACCGCCGATCCGTACGGGGCCTCGTTCCCTACGGGCGGGTTCGTCGCGATCACCGCGCCGGCCGGGACGGTGTCGGAGAACTCGTCGCTACGCGTCACGGTGAACCCGGCACCCGTGAGAGCCGCGTTCGCGACGTCGAACGTGGAGCCGACGACTTGCGGAACCGGTACCGGCGCGCGGCCCTTGCTGACGACGAGCGTCACAACCGACTCGGGCGGCACTTCGGTGCCTTCGCCGGGTTCCACCGCGAACACGATCCCGGCCGCGACGTCGTCGCGGAACTCCTCGCGCGGGCGCGAGCGTGAAGCCCGCAGCCCGCAGCGCGGCTTCGGCATCGGCCAACGGTTGGCCGACGACACTCGGGATGGCGACGGGCGCGGGGCCGGCAGAGACGGTGAGGTCGACAGAGTCGCCGCGCGTGAACTCGCCGCCGGGAGGCGACTGCGCGATGACGGTGCCTTCGGCGTCGGGTGCATCGACGGTCGCGACCACTTCGGCGTCGAGCCCGGCGGCGTCGGCGGCCGCTTCCGCCTCCGCAACCGTCAACCCGACCAGGCCGGGCACCTCGATGCTCGTACCGCGCACCTGCGCCAGCGCCACCGCCGCGAGCGCGACCGTCACGAGCAAGACCGCACCGACGACGTACGGCACCAAACGCCGGTTCCCCTTCGGCGCCGGCTCGATCTCCGCCATGGCGGCGGCCGCGTCCTGATCGAAGAGCTGGGCCGTGGCCGTGGGTGCTTGCGTGCGGGTGGGGTGCGGGTCGGTGCCGTCGAACATGCCTGCGAGCACGAGCGGCGCCGGCGGCGGGAGCGCGTCGCCGACGTCGGCCAGCGCGGCGCGCATCGTCGCCGCGTCGGGATAGCGCTCGTTTGCGTCGATCCGGCCCGCGCGCTCGACGACCGGCGCGAGGGGACCGAGTGCATCGGGCGCGGCGAGAGACCGCTGGGTGCGCGCGGTCAGCATCCCGATGGTCGTGTCGGCGGAGAACGGCACCTTGCCCGTCACCGCTTCCACGAGCACGAGGGCGAGCGAATACAGGTCGGAGCGCGCGTCGAGCTGCACGCCCATCGCTTGCTCCGGCGATGAATACCGCGCAGTCCCGAACACGGCGCCCGCGGGTTCGGTCCAGCTCGCTTCGGCCAGCGCCCGCGCGAGGCCGAAGTCGGCGACGCGCACGATGCCGTGCTCGTCGAACAACAGGTTCGCCGGCTTCACGTCGCGGTGCAGGATGCCGCGCGCGTGCGCGTATTCGAGCGCGGCCGCAACGTCTCGGCCCACCCGGGCGGCCTGCGGAACTGTGAGCAGCGTCGGCTGGTCGAGCATGGAGCGCAGGCTTCCGCCCTCGAGCAGCTCGAGCACCATGAACGGAACCTCGTCCTCGCCCCAGTCGTGAACCGTCACGATGTGGGGATGGTGCAACGACGCCGCAACCTGGGCCTCGGCTCGGAAGCGCCGTCAGGAACGCGCGGTCCTCGGCGAGCGCGGCATGGAGAACCTTCACCGCCACCCGCCGGCGCAGGCGCGTGTCCTCGGCCACGTAGACCCGGCCGCTCGCACCTGTACCAATCGCACTGTGCAGCAGGTAGCGACCAGCGAGCACGCGGCCCGCGAGATCGCTCACCATGCTGCGGGCCATGGCGGCAACGGTACCGGGCGGTGCCCGAATTGACGTGACACCGAGTTCGCGGAAACTCCCCGGGTCGGGATGGCCCCAGAGGCACGGGTAGCGTCGGCTTCGTGAAATTGCGGCGTCCGAAGCATCCCGAACGCGTCGCGATCGTCGGCGTCGGAGCGCTCGTCGCGCTGAACCTCGCGATCTTCGGATACAACTCGCAAGACACCAGCGTGGGCAACGAGAACCGCCCGACGGCGATCCAATCGGTCACACCGGTCGAAGAGTCCGTGGTGCGGCCGCAAGATCTCGTCGGCGTCGATCTGCGCGACGAGTACCAGGGCATGTTGACGATCGCCGGGCGGCCGATTCCCGACGACCAGGTCGAGGGCGACCACGCGCTCGGGCAGTTCTACTTCCGGCCCGGCGAAGGCAAAGAGTTCCGCGAGTTGCCGGAAGGGCGGATCGAAGTGATCGTCGACTACTGGGCGCAAACCGAGACGCTCGAAGAAGCCGACGCCGCAAACGAGGTCTACTCGTACACCTGGCGCTTCACGGTCGGCTGATTGCGGCTCCCGACTGCTCGCTCACGCGAACACCGACGATCTTCGTGTAGGCGTCGGTCGGTACCTTCGCCGCGCCGCGGGATCCGCCGAAATGCAGCACGTTCCCGGCCGCATCGACCTGGCGGTAGCCGCCCGGCACCGGTGAGAGCCCGGTGATGGCTGCCGCGGGCGGGTACGGCGAGTTCCCGTAGTAGCGCGCGTCGCCGAACGCGTACGTCGCGCCGTCCATCGTGACCATGTAGTAGCCGCGACCCGACGGCGTCGCCGCGATGTCGACGACCGGCCACACTGGAGGTTTGGCGCCCGTCGAGCCGTAGAACTTTGCGTCTCCGAACGCGAACACGCCGCCGTCCCTCGCGACCAGCCAGTAGCCCCGGCCGGTGGCGGTGGGCGTCATGCCGAGAATCGGCTGGTTGAGTTTCAGCGAACCCGTCGACCCGTAGAACTGCGCGTCGCCGAAGGAGAACACGCCACCGTCTTCGGCGACCAGCCAGTAGCCACGACCGGTCGGCGTCGCCGCGATGCCGACGACAGGCTGGTTGAGCCGCATGTCCCCCGTCGAGCCGTAGAACTGCGCGTCGCCGGCCGAGAACACGCCGCCGTCGCGCGCGACCGCCCAGTTCCCTTTCCCGGTCGGCGTGCGCGCGACACCCACCGCGGAACGCGTGTAGGAAGCCGACGTCGACGTGTTCCCACCCGCGGCATGAACCCGCCCGATCGAGTCGACCGCGACGATCGGTTCCCACGCCGAAACTGCAGGCGCGGGATTGCTGCGCTCGGCCGCCGCGGGCGGCGCGGGGAGCTGGACCGAGACGAACCGCGGCCCGTACAAGCGACCGTCGCGTTGCACGTCGGGCTCATGCAGGCTGTTCACGTTGTACGCGAGCAGCACGCCGCCGTTCTCGACCGTGGTCGACGTGCTCACCGACACCATGTACGTGTACGGGTCGACGAGGCTGTGGCCAGGAACATGCGATACCGGGGCCGGCACCTTGTAGATCGTCCCGAGATCGGTCCACGGTCCGACCGGCGTCGGCGCCCACCATGCCCGCACATCGGGCCCGACGATGCTGAAGCTCTTGGTCACGAGCAGGAAGCCGTTGCGCCACGGTTGCACGTGGGTCTGGCTCGCGGCCCGCGCGAGCACGGGTGTCGCCGCGGCGTGGGTCGATGTCCACCCACCGTTCGCGTAGAACTCCCACGCGCTCGGAACCGATACGAGATCCTCCGGAACGCGCCCGATGAAGACGTCGCCCGCGAAGCAAAACGCGCAGCCCGGCAATTTCGACCCGTACGAATAGAGGTAACCGTTGTCGTAGACCGCGCCCGAGCCGAGGACGCGCTCGGGATGGAACGGCACGTTCGCGATCCGGCCGAGCTCCAGCGACGGAAGCTCGAAGGTCGCGACGGCGGACCCCACCGCACGCCCCCACGGGGGTTCGAGGAACACGCGGGTGAGAAAGACGTGCAGGCGATTGCCGACGACGGTCGCGCCGCCCGGCCAGTAGGCGCTGCCGTCCTGCTCCGGAGGTTCGAGCCAGCTGCGCCCGTATGCGCCGTCGGTGTTCAGGAGCGTGAAGCACCCGCCGGTCTGCAGCCAGGCCGACGTACTCGAGAATCCGGCGAACGGGCCGCGGCTCCCGTCACCGTTGAGGTCGTAGTAGCCGGAGTCGCCGAAGAAGAAGAGGCGGCGACCGTCGGGGAGGTCGATGATCGATGTCAGGTCTCCGACCGCCCACGTCGTGTTGCGGGCGTCAGCGAGCTGTTGGAACTGCGCGGTCGTGGTCGGCGGACTGTCGAAGCACAAACGCGCCGCGGCGGCCGCAGGCCGCCCCGTGTCAGCCGCAATCGGCACGGCCAGCGCGAGGGCGAGCACGAGCACGCCTATCGACCGGCTCGGAAGCCTCCACTCGTTCTTCATTTCCCGCCCTGCGTGTAGAACTCGTACTCCGCGCTCGACCTATTAGATCTCAGGTCGGTGGCCCGTCGGTGAGGATACGGTCGAAAGCGACCTCGTCGAGGATCGCGACCCCAAGTGTTTCCGCCTTGGTCAGCTTCGAGCCTGGGCTCTCCCCGACGACCACGAAGCTCGTCTTCTTCGAGACGCTGCCCGTCACCTTGCCACCTCGCGCTTCGATCTCGGCCTGGGCTTCGTCGCGCGTTCTGCCTTCGAGGGTACCGGTGAGCACGAACGTCATCCCTTCGAGCGTCGGCTCGGCAACGATCGCGGGAGCCGCGTCGACGGTCTCGAATTCGACGCCGGCCGCCCGCAGGCGGTCGACGAGATCGCGGTTGCGGTCGATCGTGAAGAAGCGCTGCACGCTCTGCGCGACGATCGGCCCGATCCCGTCGACACCGGTGAGCCGTTCCTCTGACGCGTCGGCAATGGCATCGAGGTTGCGGAGCTGACGGGCCAGCGGCTTGCGCGGCGGTCGGGCCGACGTGGTTGATGCCGAGTCCCACGAGCAGCCGCCACAGCGCCTGCTCCTTCGACGCCGCGATCGCATCCACGAGGAGTTGCGCGCTGCGTTCGCCGATGCGTTCGAGCGGGACGAGTGCTTCGACGGTCAACCTGTAGATGTCGCCCGCGTCGGTGAGCAGGCCGGCGTCGACGAACTGTCGCACCCGCTCCTCGCCGAGCCCCTCGATGTCCATCGCGCCGCGGCTCGCGAAGTGGACGATCCGCTGAACGCGCTGCATCGGGCAGTCGACGTTGACGCAGTGATGATTCGCCTCGCCCTCGACCCGAACGAGGGGCTCGCCGCACTCGGGACACTTCGAGGGGAACTTCCACTTCCGAGTGTTCTTCGGGCGCTTCGCGAGAACCGGACCGACGACCTCGGGAATGACGTCACCCGCGCGCCGGACGATCACCGTGTCGCCCGGCCGCACGTCCTTGCGCGCGATGTCGTCCTCGTTGTGCAGCGTCGCGAGCGAGACGTTCGCACCGCCGACGAACACCGGCTCGAGCACCGCGAACGGCGTCGCCCGCCCGGTACGCCCGATGCTCACCATGATGTCGTTGAGGCGGGTCGTCTTCTCTTCGGGCGGGAACTTGTACGCGATCGCCCACCGCGGCGCGCGCGAAGTCATACCCATCTCGGCCCGCTGCCCGAGATCGTCAACCTTCACGACGACACCGTCGATGTCGTAGCCCAGCGAGTGCCGTTGGCTCTCGATCTCGGTGCAGAACGCGAACACATCCGCGAGGTCGTCAAAGGCACGGATGTGCGGGTTCACCGGGAAGCCGAGCTTCGCCAACCACGCGAGCATCTCGGTGTGCGTGCGCAGCGGCTTGGCCGCCTTCGATCGCACCGGTCTGGTAGCAGAACAACGTCAGATCGCGGGTCGCGGTGATGCCCGGGTCCTTCTGGCGCAAGCTCCCGGCCGCCGCGTTGCGGGCGTTGACGAACAGGCGCTCGCCCGCCTCGCCCTGGCGCCGGTTCAACTCGGCGAACGACGCGAGCGGCATGAACACCTCGCCTCGCACCTCGAGGACGGCGGGATGCGTCTTGCCCTTCAGCCGCTTCGGGATCGTCGCGATCGTGCGCAGGTTCTCGGTGACGTCTTCGCCGGTGACGCCGTCGCCGCGCGTGGCCCCGATCGTGAAGTCGCCGTTCTCGTATTGCAGCGAGATCGCGAGACCGTCGAGCTTCGGCTCCGCGACATAGCGGATCGGGCCGGGAACCAGCTTCTCGATCCGCGTCGACCACGCCTGCAGATCGTCGAACGAGAACGCGTTGTCGAGCGAGAGCATGCGCGCCCGGTGCTTCACGGGCGCGAACGTCGACGCCGCGTAGCCGCCCGGGCGTTGCGTCGGCGAGTCCTCGGTGACGAGCTCCGGGTGCTGCTGTTCGAGGTCGCGCAGCTCGCGGACGAGCACGTCGAACTCGGCGTCGCTGATCTCGGGATCGTCGAGGACGAAGTAACGATCGGTGTGGTATTCGATCAGTTCCCGTAACGCGGCGACGCGCTCGACGACTGCGTGTGCGGCGGGTGCGGCCACGGCACGAAATCTATTGCGTCACGCGCCGATCGAGAGCTTGGTGGCTGCGGCCTGGTCGTGGACGCGGTTGCCGAGCTCCCGTGCGAGCAACATCGCGCGCTCGGCCTGAGACGGTCCGTGGCCGGCGAGCCCGCACGCGGGCGTGACCAAAGCGTGGGTCCGCAACTGCACCGGATCACAGCCTCGCCGGGTCAGCTCGCACCAAAGTTCGAGCATCGCCTTCCACAGCGGCGTGGGGTGCTCGCCGATCGGTCCGTGCGTCGGGACCGCGCCCCAGGCGATCCAGCCGTCGCCGTCGAGGAAGCGACTGAGCGCCAACGCGTCCTCGGGCACAACGACGTCGACGTCGACCTGCACGACGTCGGGCCCGGCGTCGAGTGCGAGGCGGAGGTCGCCGCGGCCGCACACGTGTACCCCGGTGACGCACGGACGACGACGCGAGCGTCCCCGACAAGAGGTCGGTCGCGAGCTCGCGCTCGAGCGGCGGATCCTCGGCGCGCCACAACACGAGGGCGGGCTCGTCGAAGAACAGCACGAGCGCGGCACCCGGGAGTCGTGCCGCGAAGAGGCGCTGCACCGCGGCGGCCCAACTACGCGACACGGCAGCACCGAACGCGAAGGCTTCGTTCTCGGGAACGCCGGCGCGCGCGAGCGCGACGCCCAAGGTGAGCGGGCCCGTGACCTGTGCCTTCACCCGCGCCGGTGGGCGCGGGAGCGCGCTCGTCGCGTCGACGAACGCGAGCAGCCCGGCGTGGCGGTCGGCATGCAGCTCCGTGCAAACAGCCGCGTTCAGGTCGAGCGTGTGATCCAGGGCGATCATGCCGTCGTCTGCGACCCGCACGCCGTCGACACCACCTAGCCACTGCGCGAGCACGCCCTCGCGCACGGTGCGATTCGGGAGCTGCGGCGCGGCCGGGAGTTCGGGCAGGCAGCGCAAGACGAGCGCGGACGCCGCAGCCGCGTCGCGGTGCGGGAGGCTGCCGATCGCAGTGGCCATCCCTGCTGCAAGCACGGTCGAGGGCATGAAGCTTCCTAGTATACGAACGCAACTGGACGATCCCCGAAACGCGGAGCGCGCTCGATCAATGTTCTTGTGGTGCGCGCGATTGACCTGGGCGCTGCTCCCGATCGCGACAGGTGACGCGCTCGCGGACGCGCTCGACGGTTGGGCAACCGCGCCTGCGTTCGTCGCGGCGATGTTCCTTTGGGCCGCATGGGCGATCGGCCTCGTCGCACTGCTCGCGCCGCGCCCTTGGGGCGAGACCGCGTTGCGTGTCGCCGGCCCCAGCGCCGTCGTCGTGACCGTACTCGCGGCGCCGTCGGCCGGCGCGCGTCAGCGCCGCGCTCGGCATCACCGCGGCCGTCGTCGCGGCCGGCTTCGCCCTGTCCGCCCCGGTTGCGCGCGCGGCCGGCAACGCGCTGGCCTACGGAGACGAATCCCGGTTCCCGCTGCGCATCCCACCTGCGTTGAAGTACAGCCTTGTGCCGGTCGCCGTCGTCGTCGTGAGCGTCGGGGTGACAACCGGACCGCTGCTCCTCGCCGACGAGCGCTACATCCTCGGCGGGATTGCGCTGATCATCGGGCTGCCGGCTGCGGCGTTCTTCGCTCGCTCCCTGCACGCGCTCTCGCGCCGCTGGCTGGTGCTCGTTCCCGCAGGGGTCGTCGTCGTCGACCCGCTGATCCTCCTCGACCCGGCCCTGATCCGGCGCGAACAAGTGCTGCGCATCGGACCGGTCAGGAAGGAACACCCGGCCGATGCGCTCGATCTACGCCTCGGCACAACGGGCACCACGCTGTTGATGATGATGCGCGAGCCGATCACGTTCGCCCGTCGCGAGGGACGCACAGGCGGCGCGCCGCGTGGTGCGACGGAGGTGCTCGTCGCGCCGGTCGGTATCGACGAGTTGCTGCAGCTCGCCGCCGACCGCCGGATTCCGACCTGACGCGTCAGGGCGCGGCGATGCCGCCGCCGAGGACGACGTCGCCGGCGTAGAGCGCGACAACCTGGCCCGGCGCGACCCGTGGCTGCGGCTCGGCGAAGACGACACGGCGACCGACGAGCCGAGCCGGAACTGCCGCGCCGTGCGCGCGCCACTGTGCCGACACGGGGCCGGTCGGAGGGACGCCCGCTGCCCACACCGCGTCGTCGATGTCGACGCCGTCGCGCAGGAGGTCGGCATGCTCGCCAATGGTGACCGTCGCGGAGCGGGGTTCGATGTCGACCACGTAGCGCCGCGTCGCCGACGGCAACTGCGAGCCCGCGCCGCTGGCCGATCGGTGAACGCGTCGATCCCGTCGTGCGCGCCGACGCTGCACACCCGCGGTGTCGACGATCGCACCGGGCTTCCGAGCGATCCGCGCGCCGAGGAACGACTCGCGGCCGCCCTTCGTGATGAAGCACACGTCCATGCTCTCGGCCTTGGTCGCGGTGCGCAGCCCGAGCGCGCTCGCATGCGCGCGCACTTCCGCCTTCGTCAGCTCGCCGATCGGCAAGAGCGTGCGCGCGAGCTCGGCCGCGCCGAGCATGTAGAGGACGTACGACTGGTCCTTCGCGGCATCTCGGCCGCGCGCAACTGACTTCCCGTGCGCGGTGTCGATGACGCGGGCATAGTGACCGGTCATCACCGCGTCGAAGCCGAGCTGGCCGGCGCGCTCGAGCACGCGCCCGAACTTCATCGTGCGGTTGCACTCCACGCACGGATTCGGGGTGCGGCCCGCTTCGTACGCGGCGGCGTACGGCTCGACGACGTTCTCGTCGAAGGCGTCCGTGAAGTTGAACACGTAGTGCGGGATGCCCGAGCTGTGCGGCGACGCGTCGGGCGTCCTCGACGTCGGCGACGCTGCAGCATCCGGAGTCGCTCTCGCCGCCCCAGAGCTTCAGCGTGACGCCGGTGACGTCGTGGCCCGCGTCCCGGAGCGAGCGCGGCCGCGACCGACGAGTCGACCCCGCCGCTCATCATCGCCATCACTTTCACGTCGGGACCATCATGTCGCGACCAGCTTCTCGACGACCTCGGGGATGACGGCGAGCGCCCGATCGACGTCGGCTTCCGTCGACGCGTAGCCGAAGCTGAAGCGCACGCACGACAGCGCGGTCTCCCGGTCCATGCCCATCGCGAGCAACACGTGCGACGGATCCACCGCACCCGAACTGCATGCCGAACCCGACGCCGCGTACACGCCGTGCTGATCGAGCGCGACGAGCAGCGTCTCCGCCTCGACCCCGGGGACCGCGACGTGCAGCACGCCTTCGACCCGCTTTGACACGTCGCCCGTGACCGAGGAACGCGGCGAGCCCAGCCTGCAAACGGTCCCGCAAAGCACGGATGCGCGCCTCGTTCTGCGTCGCGTGCGTCGTCGGTGGACGCGAGCGCAGTCGCGAACGCAACGATGCCCGCGACGTTCTGGGTGCCGGCGCGGCGTTCCCCTTCGTGGCCGCCGCCTTCGACCAGCGGCACCAATGGCACGCCGCCGCGGACGATGAGCGCGCCCACACCCTTGGGCCCGCCGAACTTGTGGCCGGAGATCGCGACGAGATCCACCCCCACGACGTGCTCGCGCAGGTCGAGCCACTGCGGCGCTTGGACCGCGTCGGTGTGGACGACCGCATGCGGGGCACGCGTGCGCACGAGGCGCACGACGTCGGCGAGTGGCTGCACGATCCCGGTCTCGTTGTTCACGAGCATCACCGAAACGACCGCAGTGCGCTCATCGAGTGCCGCCGCGAGCGCGTCGAGATCGACTACCCCGTCGGAACCGGCGCCGACACGAGCGACGCGGAACCCGTCGTGCTCGAGGCGCGCCGCGGCGCCGAGGACCGCCTTGTGCTCGATCTGCGTCGTGACGACGCCGTCGAGGCCCGCCCGTTCGCGCGCGGCCCACGCCGCGCCCTTCACCGCGAGGTTGTCGGCTTCGCTGCCGCTGCCGGTGAACACGATCTCGGCCGGTGCCGCGCCGCAACGCTCGGCGACGTTCTCGCGCGCTTCTTCCAGCGCGGTCTTCGCTGCACGCGACACGCCGTGCGCGCCCGACGGGTTCCCGGGATGCTCCGCGAGGAACGGCAGCATCGCCTCGACCGCTTCCGGCCGCATCGGCGTCGACGCCGCATGATCCAGGTACACCAGCACGCAGGTCAGGGTATTCCCCTACTCCTGACCACCCGGAGGCTCTGGATGATGCGCTCGACGAACGTGCCGTTGGCGACGATCCGCACGATGGCGGGCTGAACCACATCGACGTCGTTGATCGCGCCGCCCGTGGAGTCCTCGTCTCCGGCTTCGGTCTCGCACCGGAACGAAATCGGGACGGGATTCGTTGTCTCACCCAGAGGAGATACTCGACTGAACGAGCGTCGAGAGGCACCGCGATGGAGCACACGAACCGCAGCGAGCCCGGCACCGAGCGCGCGGACCAGGGGACGCAGCTCCGGCTGCTCCCGGGTGGGCCCGCACGCGACGAATGGGTGCTCGACTCGCGGACTCGTGCCGTCGGCCGCGAAGGCGTGGCCCGTGCTCGCCAGATCCTCGCCACAGGCCCGCCCGCCCGAACCGCGCGATCACTTCTCCAAGGCGAGCTGAAGCAGGCGGCGGGCGGCGGCGGACGGCGAGACGATCCCGGCGGTGACGTCGGCCTCGAGTGCCTCGACCTCCGTCGCGACCCGGGGGTCGGCGCGGAACTGCTCCAGCAGGGTGTCCGACACCTCTGACCACATCCACGCCCGTGCCTGCTCGGCCCGCCGCCGCGTCTGCTCCCCGGACGCCTTCCGTTCTTCTGCGCGCGCGGCGACGGCTTCCCAGACCGCGCCGACGCCTTCGCCGGTCAGCGCCGAACAGGTGAGCACGACCGCCTCGGACTCGTCGCGGCTGCGGCCGATGTGCACTGCATTCGCGTAGTCGCCCGCGGTCCGCTGCGCGGCGGCCGCGAGGTCGCCGTCGGCCTTGTTCACTACGAGGATGTCGGCGAGCTCGACGATGCCGCGCTTCACGCCCTGGAGCTCGTCGCCGGCGCCGGGCGCGAGCAGCAGCACGAACACATCGACCATCCCGGCGACCGCTACTTCCGACTGGCCGACTCCTACCGTTTCGATCAGCACCACGTCGCAGCCCGCGGCTTCACACACGAGCATCGCTTCGCGCGTCCGGCGCGCGACGCCACCGAGCGTGCCGCTCGACGGCGACGGTCGGATGAACGCGAGCGGCTCCCTGGCCAACCGCTCCATTCGGGTCTTGTCGCCGAGGATCGAGCCGCCGCTGCGCGTGCTCGACGGATCGACCGCGAGCACCGCGAGCTTCTCGCCCGCTGCCGTCCGCTCGACGCCGAGCGCCTCGATGAACGTCGACTTTCCGGCGCCGGGCGCGCCCGTGATCCCCACTCGCACCGCGCCGCCCGTGGCGGGCATCAGTTCGTCGAGCAACGCGTCGGCCTCGGCCCGATGGTCGACCCGCGTCGACTCGACCAACGTGATGGCCCGCGCGAGCGCCCGCCGATCCCCGGCGCGCACCGACTCGGCGAGTTCGCTCACCTCTCTGTCACGCCGCTTTCGCGCGCCGCGGATGAGCGAGAGGATCTCTGATGCGGCGCGCGGGATGTTGCTCCCCGGCCCGAACACCGCGCTCACGCCGGTCGACTTCAAGAACTCGTAGTCGCTCGTCGGGATCACCCCGCCGACGACGACGATCACGTCGCGCGCGCCTTGTGCCCGGAGCTGCTCGACGAGCTGCGGCACGAGCGTCATGTGCCCGGCCGCCTGGCTCGACACGCCGATCACGTGCACGTCGTTCTCGACCGCGTCCTGCGCCGCTTCTTCGGGCGTCTGGAACAGCGGGCCGATGTCGACGTCGAAGCCGAGGTCGGCGAACGCGCTCGCGATCACCTTCGCGCCGCGGTCGTGGCCGTCCTGTCCGAGCTTGGCGACCAGGATGCGCGGCCTCCGGCCCTCTTGCCTCGCGAACTCGTCGACTTCCTTGCGGATGCGTTGGAATTCCTCGTCGTCGGCGTAGGCGCCGCCGTACACGCCTGAGATCGACCGGATCACGGCCCGGTGGCGACCGAACACCTCTTCGAGCGCGTCCGACACCTCACCGACGCGTCGCACGCGCCCGCATGGCTTCGACGGTGAGCTCCAACAGGTTCCCGTCGCCGGCGGCGCCCGCGGTGAGCGCCGCGAGCGCCGCCTCGACGCGCGCCGGATCGCGATCGGCCCGCAGCTTCTCCAACCGCGCGATCTGTTGGCGGCGCACTTCGGTGTTGTCGATCTCGCGCGCCTCGACGGGCGGCTCGCCTGTCGGCCCGGTACTTGTTCACGCCGACGATCGTCTCGTCGCCGCGGTCGATCGCAGCCTGGCGCCGCGCGGCCGACTCCTCGATGCGCAGCTTGGGCATGCCCGACTCGACGGCCTTGGTCATGCCACCGAGCGATTCGACTTCCTCGATCAGCGCCCACGCCGCGTCGGCCAAGCTCTGCGTGAGGGCTTCGACGTAATACGAACCGCCGAGCGGGTCGACCACATGAGTGATCCCGGTTTCCTCGGCGAGGATGAGCTGCGTGTTGCGTGCGATCCGCGCCGAGAACTCGGTCGGCAGCGCGATCGCCTCGTCGAAGCTGTTCGTGTGCAGGCTCTGCGTCCCGCCGAGCACCGCGGCGAGCGCCTCGTAGGCGGTGCGGACGATGTTGTTGTACGGGTCCTGTTCTGTCAGCGATACGCCTGACGTCTGGCAGTGCGTACGCAACATCAGCGAGCCCGGGCTTCCTCGCGCCCTCTTCGCGCATGATGCGTGCCCATAACAGGCGCGCCGCGCGCAGCTTCGCGACCTCCATGAAGAAGTTCATGCCGATGCCGAAGAAGAACGAGAGCCGTCCGGCGAACGCGTCGACGTCGAGGCCGCGGCCCTTGACGTGGCGCACGTACTCACGACCGTCGGCGAGCGTGAAGCCGAGTTCCTGTACCGCCGTCGCGCCCGCCTCCTGCATGTGGTAGCCGGAGATCGAGATGAAGTTGAACTTCGGCATGTGCTTTGTCGGTGTACGTGATGATGTCGCCGACGATCCGCATGCTCGGCTCAGGCGGATAGATGTAGGTGTTGCGGACCATGAACTCTTTGAGGATGTCGTTCTGGATGGTCCCGTTCAGTTCGAGGAGGCCGACACCTTGTTCCTCGCCCGCGACGATGTAGCCCGCGAGCACCGGCAGCACCGCGCCGTTCATCGTCATCGACACGGACATCTCGTCGAGCGGGATCCCTTCGAGCAGGATCTTCATGTCCTCGACGGAGTCGATGGCAACGCCGGCTTTCCCGACATCGCCGACGACACGCGGGTGGTCGCTGTCGTATCCGCGGTGGGTCGCGAGGTCGAACGCGACCGAGAGCCCCATCTGCCCGGCCTCGAGATTCTGGCGGAAGAAGGCGTTCGTCTCCTCGGCGGTCGAGAAGCCGGCGTACTGGCGGATGGTCCAGGGTCGGTTGGCGTACATCGTCGCCCGCGGGCCCCGCAGGAACGGCTCGAAGCCCGGGAGCGCGCCCGCCGCCTCGAGCCCCTCGAGGTCGGTGGCCGTGAACAGGGGCTTCACCGGGATCCCCTCGGGCGTGGCCCACACGAGCGACCCGGGATCGGTGCCCCGCAACTCCTTCGCGGCAAGTTCCTCCCAGTCAGAACGCTCGCTCCCGGCTCCGCGACGCTCGCTCATGCTGAAAGCGTACTGAGGGCAGGGTGGCCCGGGCCTTCCGGAGCGGGGCCGCAAACTGCCCACCCGATCCCGCCGATCCTCAGGGGATGGAGGCTGCCGGCCGGCCGGCGCCGGTCGCCAGCGCAACTCTTCGCGTTGGCGCTTGCCTTCCCCAGATCCTCGTAGTACACAGTCTGGCACAACTTGACGTGTATTTACGTGACACAAGGTAGGCAACATGCCGAGCCAGGTCCGCATCACGCCATGGGTCGATCCCGTCATCGACGTGCTCGGCCACGATCCCCGCTCCTGGTACGTCGAGACGTTCTGGCTGCCGACCCTGGGCCCGACCTCGCTCCTGTTGCTGCGACACCTCGCCGACCGCTTCGAGGAGCACCCCGAGGGCCTGGCGCTCCCCGTCGCCGACACCGCCGCCGCGCTGGGGCTCGGGCCGCGTGACGGCGAGCAGTCACCACTCGTCCGTACGATCGACCGGCTGCACCAGTTCGACCTCGCCCAACGTCTCGCACCTGACGTCATCGCCGTTCGGCGGGTGCTGCCGCCCGTGAACCGCCGCCACGTCCGCCGGCTTCCCGTCGCCCTGCAAGCACGCCCCGCCACCGCGATTGGGTCACCGGCCAGACCGCCGACGGTCCGGTCGAACTCGCGCGCCGCCGGGCGCGGCGTATCGCACTCACGTTGTTGCTCGAAGGCGAGACCCTCGACGCGGTCGAGCGCGCGCTGCACCGCGGCGGCTTCCACCCTGCTCTCGCGCACGAAGCCGTGCGGTGGGCTCGCGAGCGCGACCGCGCCATCGACGAAGACGCCCGCCGAGACGCCTCCTCCGCTTAGCGCCAGTTCGGGCGCCCCGCCCGCGGTACGGGGCGCGTCGCTTGCCGTCCCCCGTCGGCGACGCGCCCCGTAACCGTGGCTGAGAGGGTCACCCTCGCGGTTCAACACCGTGTGGGTTCCCTGCAGCCCAACGCGAACAACGTATATGTCACAACGACACGTCCCAGTAGCGTGGCCCTGTGGTTGACGAGCTCGACGTGATCGCAGGGCTGGTGCGCGACGCCTCGTTCGTGATGGTGCTCACGGGCGCGGGAATTTCGACTGAATCGGGGATCCGCGACTTCCGCGGCCCGAACGGCGTGTGGACGAAGAACCCGGCCGCCGAGAAGACCGCGACGCTCCAGCACTACATGGGCGATCCCGAAGTCCGCCGGACATCGTGGCAGAACCGCACCAAGAGCGACTACTGGACCGCGCAGCCGAATGCCGCGCACCACGCGCTGGTGGACCTCGAACGCAAGGGCCGATTGCACATGCTCGTCACCCAGAACGTCGACGGCCTACATCTCGCCGCGGGCCAGTCGCCCGAGATCGTCGTCGAGATCCACGGCAACGTCCGCGAGGTGAAGTGCATGTCGTGTGGCGTACACGGCCCGATGGCTGACGCGCTGGCGCGCGTCGAAGCCGGCGAAGAGGATCCCGCATGCCTCGAGTGCGGCGGGATCCTCAAGTCGGCGACGATCTCCTTCGGTGAGAACCTCGTCGCCGCCGACCTGTATCGCGCCGAGCAGGCGGCTCAGCAGGCCGACGTGTTCCTCGCGCTCGGCACGTCGCTCGGCGTGTACCCGGCGGCGGCGTTGCCCGAAATCGCGCTGCGTCGCGACGCGCGGCTCGTCATCATCAACGCCCAGGAGACCCCGTTCGATCTCGCCGCCGACGCAATCGTGCGCGAGCAGCTCGGCACGGTTTTGCCGGAGATCGTCGCCCGCATCTGACACGGACCCGGGCGACGATCCTGGGACTCGCTACGGCGCAAGGTCGCGCGCGCGGCGGATCAGTTCGGCCAGCTCCGTGACGTCGGCGTCGCCGTTCAACTGGCCCGCGACTTGGTCGGCCTCGGCGGCGAGTTGGTCCCAGGCCACCGGCGGCGCAGTCGGGTTCAAGAGCGCCGCCGCGAACATCGCGGCAGTGGTGGCGAGCCGGAAACGAGGGCCGGTCTCCTCGTAGGTTGCTGCGATGTCGTCGCCCGTGATGTCACGCACGAGCTCGACCGCTTCGAGCGAACCGGGCTGCTTCCAGCGCAGCGCGACCGAACCGATCATCGCGCTCGTCTGCGCGCCTTCGGTCAGCTCCACTTCGTACAACGCGGTCACGCTGTGGCCGGTCCCGATCTCGCCGCCGTCGACGGTGTCGTCGCGGAACTGGTCGTCGGCGAGGGCGCGGTTCTCGTAGCCGAGCAGCTTGTAGGTCGACACGTACTGCGGATCGAACGTCACCTGCGCCTTGGCGTCGATGCCGAGCACTTCGAGCGTCGAGGTGAGGTTCGTCGTGAACAGCCGTTCGGCTTCGCGTGGACCGTCGACGTAGGCGTAGAAGCCGTCACCGTCGTTCGCGAGCTGCTCCATCAGCGGGTCGTTGAACTCGCCGAGGCCGAAGCCGACCGTGACCATCTGGATGCCCTTGCCCGCGTTGTCGCGGATGTTGGCCAAGATCGCGTCGGGTGTGACGGCTCCGACGTTGGCGACACCGTCGGACGCGAGAATTACGCGGTTGATCGAGTCGTCGGAGAAGTTCCGGCGAGCAAGCTCGTAGCCGAGCGTGAGGCCGGCGTCGACGTTGGTCGAGCCTTCGGTCACGAGCTCGGCGATCTTGTCGAGGATCGCCTGGCGCTCGGAGATCGCGGTCGACTCCAAGTGCACGCGCGCGGTGTCGCCGTACACGACGATGGCGACACGGTCGTCGGTGTCGAGCGTGTTGACGAGCCGGGTCAGCGACTCCTTGACGAGATCGAGCTTTCCGGGATCGGCCATCGAGCCCGACACGTCGACGACGAATGTCAAGACGGCCGGGCGACGGTCGGGCACGGGCTCGCGCGCCTGGAGTCCGACCCGAAGCAGGAACCTGCCCGGTGCCAACGGTGACGGCGCGCCGTCGACGTGCAGCGCGAACGAGTCGTCGGTCGGTGCGGTGTAGTCCATGTCGAAGTAGTTGACGAACTCTTCGGTGCGCACCGCCGAGCGCGCTGCACAGCACACCGGTCTGGAGCGTCGCTCGGCAGTACGTGTACGCGCCGCCGTCGACATCGAGGGCAAACGTCGACTGCGGATCGTCGGCGACCTTCGACGGCTCGACCGGCCCCGGCGCGGGCGGAGCTGTGACGGCGAGCGGCCCCTCCGTCGCGTACGCCTGCGAGTCGGCGACCGCGGCCTGTTCCTGGGTCTCCACGAGCAGGTCGTCGGAGCCCTCGCCCCGGTACCGACCGTTCGTCCCCACGGCACCCGCCGCCTCCTCGGCGGCGACCGAGGCGTCGTCGTCGCCGGAACTGCCGCACGCCGTGAGGGCGAGGCCAGCCACGATCGTTCCCACCAGCAGTCGCTTGTGCATGCTGCCCTCCGTCGTTCCGTCGCGATTCCGCTCCGAGGGCCGCTCGGGCCCTGAGACCTCCGACGACCCGATGGACACGGCTGGTTCCCGACCGTTGGGAATACCCGACCCATCAAGTAGCATTTGACCTCTCGAACCTGCTGTATTCCGGGGAGACGTCATGCCCGGCTTTCGCGAGCTGCTGAGCCAAACCAAGTCCGAGATCCGCGAGATCGACCCGGCCGCGGCCGAGGCGCGCCTCGGGGACGCGACGTTCCTCGACGTGCGCGAGCAGGACGAGTTCGAGCAGGGGATGATCCCCGGCGCCGTCTTCATCCCGCGGGGCCACCTCGAGAGCCAGGTCGAGAACAAGCTCACCGATCGGAACCGCCCCGTCGTCATCTACTGCGCGGGCGGCACCCGCTCCGCGTTCGCGGCCAAGACGCTGCAGGAGCTCGGCTACGCCGACGTCGTCTCGATGGCCGGTGGCTTCGGGCGGTGGAAGAACGAAGGCCGCGCGTGGATCACGCCGGCGGTGCTCAACCCTGAGCAGCGCACCCGCTACCACCGCCACATCTTGTTGCCGGAGGTCGGTGAAGAGGGCCAGCAGAAGCTGCTGCAGTCGCGGGTGCTGTTGCTCGGCGCCGGCGGCCTCGGTTCACCGGCCGCGCTCTACCTCGCGGCCGCGGGCGTCGGGACGCTCGGCATCGTCGACATGGACGTTGTCGACGAGTCGAACTTGCAACGCCAGATCCTGCACAACACCGAGCGCGTCGGCGACCGCAAGGTCGACTCCGCGAAGAAGACGCTCACCACGCTCAACCCCGACGTCGACGTGGTCACCTACGACGTGCGCTTCGGTGCCGACAACGTCCTCGACATCATCGACGGCTACGACGTCATCATCGACGGCACCGACAACTTCCCGACGCGCTACCTGCTCAACGACGCGTCGCTGTTGAAGCGCATCCCGGTCGTGCACGGCTCGATCTTCCGCTTCGAAGGGCAGGTGACGGTGTTCGACCCGTACAACGGGCCGTGCTACCGCTGCTTGCTCGCTGAACCACCGCCGCCCGAACAGGCACCATCGTGTGCCGAAGCCGGCGTGCTCGGCGTGCTGCCCGGCATCGTCGGGTCGATCCAGGCCCTCGAAGCGATCAAGCTCCTGCTCGGCCTCGGCGACCCGCTGCGCGGCCGCCTGCTCGCGTACGACGCGTTGGAGACGAGCTTCCGCACGTTCAAGGTGCGCCGCGACCCGGAATGCCCGGCGTGCGGCGAGAACGCGCAGATCGTCATCGCCGAGTACGACGACCTCTGCCTGCCCCACGCCGTGCTCGCCGACGGCACCGAAACCGGTCACTGAGCCACCGGCTCGGCAAGCGTTCCGTCTGCCACGGCGACGAGCATCGCGCTCGCGCGCGGCGCGATGCGTCAAACTCGTCGGACCCTCGCCCCTCAGGAGGTGCGTTGTGTCCGAAATGGCTCGTCGCCTCGTTGCCGAGTTCCTCGGAACGTTCTGGCTGGTCCTCGGAGGTTGCGGCACCGCGGTGCTGGCCGCGAACTTCACCGGGACCGTAACTGCCCCGAACCCGAACTTCGTCGGCGTCGGACTGGTCGGCGTCTCGATCGCGTTCGGTCTGACCGTCCTCACGGGCGTGTACGCGCTCGGTGTCGTGTCGGGCGGCCACTTCAATCCGGCCGTCACGATCGGCCTGTGGATCTCCCGCCGCGTCGAGACCGCCGCCGTCCTTCCCTACATCGTGGTGCAGGTGGTCGGCGCGATCGCCGGCGCCGGAGTACTCGCGATCATTGCGAACGGCATCGACGGCTTCGACCTGGAGGCGAGCGGCTTCGCCGCCAACGGGTGGGCCGACCACTCGCCCGGTGGCTACGACATCAGCGCCGCGCTCACGGTCGAGATCGTCCTCACTGCCTTCTTCGTGCTGGTGATCCTGGGTGCAACGGCGTGGAACGCGCCCGTGGGGTTCGCCGGCCTCGCAATTGGTCTCGCCCTCACGCTGATCCACCTCATCTCGATCCCGGTCACGAACACCTCCGTGAACCCGGCGCGCTCGACCGGCCCGGCGGTCTTCGTCGGCGACTGGGCGCTGGAGCAACTCTGGTTGTTCTGGGTCGCGCCCATCATCGGCGCGGTGATCGGGGCGTTGCTCTACGCGGTTCTCGCGCCCGAGGCCGAGCCGTCGACCAGCGAAGCCCGCCCCGTCGGCGAGGTCTGAAACCCGAGTTTGCCCATGCGTCGATAGCCCCTAAGGATGAGGGGCTATCGACGCATGGGAGCAATCGGACACGAGTGGCATGGTGCGGCTCGGCGGCGGCGAGTTCCGCATGGGCACCGACGGGCCGTGGGCGTACGACGGAGACGGCGAAGGCCCGGTGCACGCAGTCGAGCTCGCGCCGTTCTGGATCGACGCGACGACCGTCACCAACGATGCGTTCGCCGCGTTCGTCGCCGCGACCGGACACGTCACCGACGCGGAGCGGTACGAGTGGTCGTTCGTGTTCGCCGGGCTGCTGCCCGACGACTTCGACGACACGCGCGCGGTCGCGCAGTCGCCGTGGTGGCGCCAGGTGTACGGCGCCGACTGGCGCCATCCGGACGGCCCGCAGTCGGATGTCGACGGGCGCGGCAATCAACCCGTCGTCCACGTGTCGTGGCAGGACGCGACCGCGTACGCGGACATGGCTCGGTCAGCGCCTCCCCACCGAGGCCGAGTGGGAGTACGCGGCGCGCGGCGGCCTCGACGGTCAACTGTTTCCGTGGGGCAACGACCTCGAGCCCGACGACGGGCATCGCATGAACGTCTGGCAGGGGTCGTTCCCGACGGAAAACACGCTCGCCGACGGTTACCTCGGAACCGCGCCCGTCAGGTCGTTCCCACCGAACGCCTTCGGTCTCTACGAGATGACCGGCAACGTGTGGGAATGGTGCGCCGACTGGTATGAGCCCGGCTACTACCGCGTCTCGCCGCGTGCGAACCCGCCCGGGCCTGACCAGGGCACACATCGCGTGATGCGCGGCGGCTCGTATCTCTGCCACGCGTCCTATTGCCGCCGGTACCGCGTCGGCGCGCGCAGCGGGAACGAGCCCGACAGCAGCGCGGGCAACCTCGGCTTTCGCTGCGTGCGCGACGATTCGTGAGCCGGTCAGGCGGCGGCGTTGCGGGCGAGCAGCCGCAGGCGCGCGGCGCGCGCGTCCCAGTCGTACACGACGACGCTGCCGGCGGCGACGTCCTGCAGGGCGCGTCGTTCACGCCCGATGACCACGCCGATGAACGCGAAAAGGAAGAACGTCAACGCGATCGGGAGCACGAGGGTGCGGACGAACGCTCGCGTCCAGCCCAGGTCGGAGCCGTCGCGCTTGACGACCCGGATGCCCAGTGCGGCCATGCCGGGCGTCTTCCCTGTCACTGCCCACGAATACCAGAAGTAGACGAACTCCCACACCGACAAGGCGATGGCCCACCCGGGGCCGCCGTTGTCGGTGATGTCGGTGTCGAACACGTAATTGACGACCACCGTGATCGCCGCGCTGCCGACCGCGAACAACACCCCGCTCACGATGACGTCGATGACGTAGGCGAGAAAGCGCGACACCGCGCCCGCGTAGTGGCCGACGAGACTCGACGCGGGCGGGATCACCGTGGGCGCGGTTGCTGTCGTCATGGCTTCGGATCGTTGACGAGGAGTTGCGGTCCGAGCGGGCCGGGTTCCTTGCGCCGCATGATCCAGTCGCCGATGCGGCTGACCACGCCGTCCCAGCCGACGGCCTTCCCTCGGACGGCATCGAGCGCTTCGGTCGCGATACCGCTGGTCGACTCCGCGATGAGCGATCCGATCTCGGTGTTCGCGACGAGCTGTTCGAGGTCGATCCTCGCCAGCACTTCGTTGAGATCGACCCTCTCGAGCACCATGTTCAAGTCGACCTTGTCGAGCAACCGGTTCAGGTCGATCTTGTCCATCAACAGGTTCAGGTCGACGCGATCGAGCATCGCCGCGATGTCGACCTCCGCCATCACTTCGTTCAGGTCGACGCGGTCGAGGACGGCCTCGATGTCGATGCGAGCCATCAACTCGTTGACGTCGATCCGCGCCAACACCGCGTTCAGGTCGACGTGTTCGAGCACGGCGTTGATGTCGATGATGTCGATCGTCTCTTGCGTGACCTGGCGCACGAGCTCGACGAGCGCGACCGCGGCGTCCTGCGCGGCAGGGACGCGCCGGTCGACCGCCGGCTCGAGCAGCCGCCGGACGGGTGCGGTCACCGTCTCGACGACGGACCAACCCGCCGCGGCCAAACGCTCGGCCTCGTCGGCGCGCGATTCGCCGACGAGCATGCCGACGAACGAGCGGGCGAGGCGCGACGCGGGACTCTCTTCGGGCTCAGCCGGCAGCACTTCGGGCCGGAGCGGGGGGACCACAGGCTGCACCGGGACGGGGTCCATCGCCGCAACCCTACGCACGTTCGGTCGCGCGCCGCGAACGCCTTCGCCTCGCGAGAGAGAATGGCCCTGTGCTCGAAGCGTTCCTCTGGGGGTTGCTCGCGGCGTCGTCGCTCGTGATCGGCGCGCTGATCGTGCGCGTCCACCAACCCCACGCACGGGCGCTCGGCCTCGTGATGGGGTTCGGCGCAGGGGTCCTCATCTCCGCCGTCGCCTACGAGCTCGTCGAGGAGGCGGTAACGGTCAGCGGTGGTGAGGGTGGGGCCGGGGTCGGGTTCTTCGTGGGCGCGCTGGTCTTCTTCATGGGCGACATGCTGATCGCTCGCCTCGGATACGGGAACCGCAAGGACATCGCGGGCACGCCGACGAGCGCAGGCCCGTTGGCGATCGTGCTCGGCGCCGCGCTCGACGGCATCCCGGAGTCGGCAGTCATCGGCGTCAGCCTGCTCCTCGGCGACGTGAGCATCGCAATGCTCGTCGCAGTGTTCATCTCCAACGTCCCCGAATCGATCGCGGCGTCGACGGGACTCGTGAACACGGGCTGGCGCTTCTCCGCGTGCTGCTGCTCTGGACGGTCATCGCCGTCGTCTCGGCGTGCTCGTCGGCAGCGGGCTACGGCTTGCTCGACACTGCTTCGCCCGGCGTCACTGCGTTCGTGCTCGCGTTCGCCGGCGGGGCGATCCTGACGATGCTCGCGACGTCGATGATGCCGGAGGCCTACGAGCACTCGGGCCGCGCCGTCGGTCTGGTGACGACCTTCGGCTTCGCGGTCGCGTTCGCAATCAGCTATTGGGAGGTTGGGTAGGTGGCAGCGACCAGGCGGTTGTCGCTGCGATGATGTCGGCATGAGATTTCCTCGCGTTGTGCTTTTCGCGCTCGTGGGCACAGCCACACTGGCGCTGCCGGCGGTGCCGGCCGGCGCGGGCCCGAGCGTCGACGTCCGCGCATTCGGCGCCGCGCCCACACTCGGCGCGCCCGACGCGCTGCTGAACGGACGAACTGTCGACCTCGTCGCGCACCCCGGCGGCAACGGCTACTGGATCCTCGGGCGCGACGGCGGCGTGTTCACCTACGGCGCCGCCGCCTTCCACGGTTCGACCGGCGGCCTGGCACTCAACGCGCCCGTCACCGGCATGGCCGCGCACCCGAGCGGCGCGGGCTACTGGATCGTCGCCGACGACGGCGGCGTGTTCGCGTTCGGGAGCGCACGATTCCACGGATCAACCGGTGGGCTGCACCTGAACGCGCCCATCGTCGGCATCGCCGCCACGCCGTCGGGCAACGGCTATTGGCTCGCGGCACGCGACGGCGGGATCTTCGCGTTCGGCGATGCTGCGTTCCTCGGCGCCGCCGCGAGCCCGTTCCTCGCGACGGCGATCGTCGGCATCGCCGCGACCACGACGAGCCCCGGTTACGTCCTCGCGGCGGCCAACGGCGCCCTGTTCTCCTTCGGAGCGGCGCCCGCATTCGCGGGTGCCGCGATGCCGGCGGGCGCGGTCGACGTCGCGCTCACTCGCACTGGCGCGGGCGCATGGGTCGCGGGTCGCGATGGCGGTGTGCACACCTATGGCGACGCGCCGTTCCATGACGCCGCGGTGGGTACGGGTCGCAACGCGGTCGCGATCGCTGCCAGCGCGGGGAACGGGTACTGGATCGCGCTCATTCCTCGCAGCGCGGACGGGCCCGCGGTCCCGGCCGGGTCGGGTTCGGGCCGGCGCATCGTCTACGCGAACAGTGCGCAGCGCGTCTGGCTCGTCGAAGCCGACGACACTGTCGCACATACGTTCCCGGTGTCGGGCCGGGCTGGTGTCCCCGCACCCGGCAGCTACCGAGTGTTCTCGAAGTCGGCGATGTCGAGCGCGCACGGCGGTGATTTGCGGCTGCCGTACATGACGCGCTTCACGCGGGCTCGGAGCGGCCTGGCGATCGGGTTCCACGGCATCCCGCTACGCGGCAACGGCTCGCCGATCCAGAGCGATGCCGAACTCGGTCAGTACCGCAGCGCGGGATGTGTGCGCATGAACCAGCAGCAAGCAATCGTGCTGTGGAACTGGGCCCCGATCGGCACCCCCGTCGTCGTCCTGCGCTGAGCACTCATCGCCCGCGCCGAGCAGCACGCAAGCGAACTGGCGTCAAGAAGAAACGCTCAGCGGTTGATATTGACGCCGGTTCGGTTATTCAGCGGGGTTTGGTGAAGGTCTGGGCGAGTTCGATGAGGGTGCGGACGCCGAAGCCGGTGCCGCCCTTGACGACGTAGCCGTCGTCGCCGGACGCGCGCGCTGGGCCCGCGATGTCGAGGTGGGCCCACGGGACCTCGGACACGAACTCCTGGAGGAACAGCCCGGCCGTGAGCGCGCCGCCGTAGCCCGACGTTCCGATGTTGCGCATGTCGGCCACTTCGGAGTCGATCAGCTTGCGGTACTCCGACGGCAGCGGGAGCGGCCACACCGACTCGCCCGCGCGGCCCGCGGCGTCCTGCACCTGCTCGATCCACCCGTCGTCGTTGCCCATCAGACCCGCGACCTTGTCGCCGAGCGCCACCATGCACGCACCGGTGAGCGTCGCGAAGTCGACGATCGCGTCGACGCTTCGTCGTCGACTGCGTAGCGACAGCGCGTCGGCGAGGATCAGCCGTCCTTCCGCATCCGTGTTGAGCACCTCGACCGTCTTGCCGTTGCGCATCTTCAACACGTCGCCGGGGCGGATCGCGTTGCCGCTCGGCATGTTCTCGACGAGGGGCACGTAGCCGATCACGCGCGTCTTCACGCCGAGATCGCGCAACGTCGACATCGCCGCGATCACGGCCGCGCCGCCCGACATGTCGGTCTTCATCGTCTCCATGCCGGACGCGGTCTTGATCGACAAGCCGCCGGAGTCGAACACGACGCCCTTGCCGACGAACCCGACCGTCTGCCCGCGCGCCAGCGCGGTTCGTACGCGAGCCGCAAGAACCGCGGCGGCCGTTCCGAACCCTGGCCGACGCCGAGCACGCCGCCCATCCGCTCGCGCGTCGAGCTGCTCGACCGGCGAGCACCTTCACCGTGAGCCCGTTGGCGCGCCCGAGCGTGCGCGCCAGCTTCGCGATGTCTTCGGGCGACTTCGCGCCGGCCGGCTCGTTGACGAGATCGCGCGCCCACGCGCACGGCCTCCGCGATGCGGGCGCCGCGTTCGAGCGCGGCCCGCACCTTGCGCGGAACTGCGTCCGAGCACGACGACCTTCTTCAACTTGCGACGGCTTGCCGTCGCCCTTGTACTTCAGGAACTGATACGCCCCGAGCCGCACGCCCTCGGCCAGCGCCTGCGCGGCGTCGGCTCGATCGAGGCCGTCGGGCGCGGCGTCGAGCACCGTGGTCGCGACCGAACTCACCTTGGCCGCCCGTTTGGCCAGCGAGGCGCCCGCCCGGCGAAGGGCGTCGCCGTCGAGCTTCTTGGCGTCGCCCATGCCGACGAGCACCACCGGCCTTCGCGCCGAGCTTGCCCTGGGTCGGCACCGCGAGCGTCTCGCCCCGCTTGCCTTCGAACCCGGTTTCGGCCATGAACTCGTCGAGACCGCCGCCGATCGCGTGGTCGACGGCCGCCCCGCCGGGCCCCAGCTTGCGGTCGCTGAACACTGGAACCGCGAGCAGATCGACGGCACACACGCTCGGCCGCGGTCGAGGAAAGTTCGAGTGAGAGTGCCACGGGCGGAGCTTACGGGCCTGGGCGTCGAGGCCGGGCGGTGAGTTTACGCGATTCCGAGCAACGAGATTCCCGGTGCCGTCGCGTAGCCTGGCTCCGATGACCGATCCCCGTGGCACCGCGGCGCCCGTCAGCAGCGGCGCGCAGTCACCCCTTCCTCGACGCGCTCCGGGAACGTGTCCTCGTCTTCGATGGTGCGTTCGGCACGTGGATGCAGGGCCACGATCTCGGCCCCGACGACTTCGGCGGGCCCGCCCTCGAGGGCTGCAACGAGATGCTCGTGCTCACTCGGCCCGACCTCGTGGCCCAGATGCACGCCGAGTACTTCGACGGCGGGGGTCGACGCGGTGGAGACCGCGACGTTCGGCGCCTTCCCGCTCGTGCTCAACGAGTACCAGATTCCGGAAAAGACGTTCGAGATCAACGAGCAGGCGGCGCGCATCGCCCGCGAGGTCGCGGCCGACTGCTCGACGCCCGACCAGCCGCGCTACGTGATCGGCTCGATCGGTCCCGGCACGAAGCTCCCGTCGCTCGGTCACATTCGTTACGACGTGTTGCGCGACGACTATCAAGCCCAGGTCGAGGGCTTGCTCGCCGGCGGCGTCGACGTGCTGCTCGTCGAGACCGTCTACGACCTGCTCCAGGCGAAGTCCGCGATCAACGGCGCGCGACGGGCGATGCGCGCGGCAGGCGTGCTGCTGCCGATCATGGTGCAGGTGACCGTCGAGACGACCGGCCGCATGCTCGTCGGCACCGAGATCGGAGCCGCGCTCACCGCACTCGAAGCGATGCAGGTCGACGTGATCGGCATGAACTGCGCGACGGGCCCGGCCGAGATGACCGAGCACCTGCGCTACCTCGCCCAGAACGCGCGCACGTTCCTGTCGTGCCTGCCGAACGCGGGCTTGCCGTCGGTCGTCGACGGCCACACCCACTACGACCTCACGCCGCCGGGGCTCGCCGACGCGCACGAGCGGTTCGTCACCGATTTCGGCCTGAACATCGTCGGCGGCTGCTGCGGCACCACACCCGCGCACCTCAACGCGGTGACCGAACGGCTCGGTGCGCGTGCGCCCGTCGTGCGCGCGCCCGAGTTCGAGCCGGGCTGCTCGTCGATCTACTCGCACGTCCCGTTCCACCAGGAGCTCGCGTACCTCGCGGTCGGCGAGCGGACGAACGCCAACGGCTCGAAGAAGTTCCGCGAAGCGATGCTCGAAGCCGACTGGGACACCTGCGTGGTCATGGCCCGGGAGCAAGTGAAGGAAGGCGCGCACGTGCTCGACGTGTGCGTCGACTATGTCGGGCGCGACGGCACCGTCGACATGGACGAGATCGCGGGGCGCTTCGCCACCCAGGCGAGCCTCCCGCTCGTGTTCGACTCGACCGAGCCGCCCGTCGTCGAGGCCGGTCTCCAGCACCACGGCGGCAAGGCGATCCTCAACTCCGCCAACCTCGAAGAGGGCGAGGCCGAGGGCAAGCGGATGGACCGCGTGTTCAAGCTCGCACGCGAGTACGGCGCGGCGGTGATCTGCCTCACGATCGACGAAGAGGGTCAGGCCCGTGACGCCGACTGGAAGCTGCGCGTCGCCCGCCGCGTCTACGACATCGCGACGCAGCGCTACGGCATCGACCCGACCGACCTGATCTTCGACCCGCTCACGTTCCCGCTGTCCACGGGCGACGACGACCTTCGCCGCGACGCCATGGAAACCATCGAGGCGATCCGGCGCATCAAGACCGAACTGCCGGGTGCGTCGACGATCCTGGGCTTGTCGAACGTGTCGTTCGGCTTGAAGCCCGCGGCCCGGCACGTGCTCAACAGCGTGTTCCTGCACGAGTGCCGCGAGGCCGGCCTCGACGCCGCGATCGTGCACGCCGCGCGCATCATGCCCATGCACAAGATCGACGACCGCCAGCGCGAGGTCGCGCTGTCTACGACGCTCGAGCGACGACCGGAGGAGCGGACGCGGAGACAAGGTCTACGACCCGCTCACCGAGTTCATGGCGCTGTTCGAAGGCGTCGAAGCCTCCGCAGTCGAGCGCGAGGATCGTTCGGGCTGGCCCGTGGAAGAACGGTTGAAACACCGCATCATCGACGGCGACCGCGACGGCCTCGAAGCCGACCTCGAGGAACAGCTGCAGTCGCGCGCCGCGCTCTCGATCATCAACGACGTGCTGCTCGACGGCATGAAGGTGGTCGGCGACCTGTTCGGCCGGGGCGAAATGCAGCTTCCGTTCGTGTTGCAGTCGGCCGAGACGATGAAGAACTCGGTCGCCTACCTCGAGCCGCACATGGAGAAGGCCGACAGCGGCGGCAAGGGCAAGGTCGTGCTCGCCACGGTGAAGGGCGACGTACACGACATCGGTAAGAACCTCGTCGACATCATCCTGACCAACAACGGCTACATGGTCTACAACCTCGGGATCAAGATCACGATCTCCGAGATGATCGACAAGGCGCTTGGAGGTCGAAGCCGACGCGATCGGCATGAGCGGTCTGCTCGTGAAGAGCACGCTCATCATGCGCGAGAACCTCGAGGAGTTGAACGAACGCGGTCTTGCCGACACGGTTCCGGTGCTGCTCGGCGGCGCGGCATTGACGCGTACCTACGTCGAGGTCGACCTGCGCAAGACCTACGACGGCCGCGTGTTCTACGGCAAGGACGCGTTCGAGGGCTTGCGCACGATGGACACGCTGATGGAGGGCAAGCGCACCGGCTCACTCGATCCCGCGTTCGGGCGCGAGGAAGGCGGCCGCAAGCTGCCGCCGCGCAAGAGCGAGCGCGCCGGTTCCCGACGTCGAGATTCCTGCGCGTTCCGACGGTGGCCGAGGACGTGTCCGTGTTCACGCCGCCGTTCGTGGGGTCGCGTGTCGCCAAAGGCATCTCGCTCGACGAGATCGTCGCGTACGTGAACGAGACCGCGCTGTTCCGCAACCAGTGGCAGTTCCGGCCCGACAAGACCAAGACCGAGAACGATGAGGCCTTCAAGGAACGCATCCGACCGATCCTGCGGGAACGGCTCGACACTGCGAAGCAAGAGGGCCTGCTCGTGCCGAGCGTGGTGTGGGGCTACTTCCCGGTGAACTCCGAAGGCGACTCGCTGGTCGTGTGGAAGGACGACACCCGCTCGCAGGAGTGGCTGCGGTTCGAATTCCCGCGGCAGCGCCAGGAACCGTTCCACTGCATCAGCGACTTCTTCCGTTCCACCGCGTCGGGCGACGCCGACTACGCCGGCTTCCACGTCGTCACGGTCGGCGCAGCGGGCGAGTGAGCGCGAGAAGGAACTGTTCGCAGCCGACCAGTACCAGGACTACCTGTTGCTGCACGGCCTCTCGGTGGAGATGACCGAAGCGCTCGCGGAGTTGTGGCACCGGCGCATTCGCGAGGAGTGGGGGTACGCCGCCGAAGACGGCCCGACGCTCGCCGGTCTCTTCCGCCAGCAGTACCGCGGGTCGCGCTACTCGTGGGGCTACCCCGCGTGCCCCGACCTCGAAGAGCAGTCGAAGCTCGCGGAGTTGCTCGAGATCGACCGCATCGGCGTGTCACTCACCGAGGAGTGCCACTTGGTGCCCGAGCAGTCGACGAGCGCCATCATCGTCCCCCATCCGGAGGCGAAGTACTTCGTCGTGTGAGGCGCTCGACCAGTTCGGTCGGGTGCGCGAGCGCGGGGAGGTGGCCGCCTTCCATTTCTTCGGGCGTGATTCCAAGACGTTCCTTGACGACACGGCGTTGGAAGTCGGCGGGGAAGAAGCGGTCGTCGCGGCAGAGGATGAAGCGGGTCTTCACGTCGGGCCATGCATTCAACGGGTAGGGCTGCTCGAACGGCGTGCCTGACTGCGCGCGCTCCCCTCTCGCCATCGCTTCCGCTGTGACGTCAGGTGGTACGTCGTGGAAGAAGTCCCGCACCACGTCCATCTCCTGGTCGCCGCGCTGTTCGACCCAGCCCGTGTTGACCCACCACTCGCCGCCGGTCTCGCCGACACGGGGCACCATGGCGGCGACGAAGATCAGTTCGTCGACCGGTAAGCGCTCGCACACCAGCACGCCCGTGAAGCTGCCCATCGACTGCGCGACGACCACGAGGTCGCGCCGGTCGCCGATTGCCTCGACGACGGCATCGGCGTACTCGGTGAAACCGGCCGCATCGTCGTCGCTCGGTAGATCGGGCGCGACGACATCGTGTCCGAGTTCCTCGAGCAGCGGCACGACGCGGTGCCAGTACCAAGAGTCGCCCCCGGCTCCATGGATCAGGACATAGGTGGCCATCGGTGCGATCTCCCGGATGTCAGCGCACGAGGCTGTCGTCGCAGCGTATTTCGACGGATGCTCTCCTGAGTGTTTGGTCGTGCGACTCCGGATTCCGGAGTGCCACGACCAAACGCTGCGTCAGTCGGGGAGCAGCGGCACCGAGGGGCCGGTGTCGCGGCCGAGGAGCACCGCGCGGGTTACGGCCTTGGTGCCGAACTTCGCGCGCACGTCGTCGAGTGCGGTGTCGAGCGCGGCGCCGGCCTGACGGTCGAACTCCAGCGCGAGCTGGACCGGAGGGACCACGACCAGATTGCCGACGGCGACGCCAACGAGCGTGAGCCCCTTCGCCTCGATCAACTCCGCGTCGGCTGCGAGCAACGCCCGAACGGTCGCGAGGATCGTCGGCGTGTGCGCCGTCGCCCGCTCCAGCGTGTGCGACCGCGACGCCCGCGTGAAGTCGTCGAAGCGCAGGCGCACCGTCACCGTGCGCCCGATGCGGCGCGCGTCGCGCATGCGGCGCGTCACACGGTCGACGATCCCGACCGCGATCGTGTCGATCTCCTGAGCAGATCGCCGCGAACGACCGAGCGCGCACTGAGACCCGATCGAGCCGCGCCGCCGGCCGACCTGCACCGGACGCGGGTCGCGATTGTGCGCCAGCGCGTGCAAGTGCCGTCCCGAAGCCTTTCCCACCATCGACACCAGCACAGCTTCGGGCAACGCTGCGACCTCGCCGACCGTGTCGATCCCCCGCGCGTTCAACTTCTCCGCGGTCTTCGGCCCGACGCCCCAGAGCCGGTGGATCGGCAGCGGGTGCAGGAAGTCGAGCTCACCCGCGGGCTGCACGACGACCAGCCCGTCGGGCTTGCCGATCGCGCTTGCGACCTTGGCCAGGAACTTGGTGCGAGCGACGCCGACCGTGATCGCGAGTCCGACCCGTTCCCGAACCACGCGGCGCAACTTGCGCGCGATCTCCACCGGCGAACCCGACACCTTCCGCAACCCGCCGACGTCGAGGAACGCTTCGTCGACGGAGATGCCTTCGACGAGCGGAGTCGTGTCCTCGAACACGTCGAAGACGGCCCGGCTCGCTTCCTCGTACGCGCGGATACGGGGCGAAACGACGATCGCGTGCGGGCACAACCGTCGTGCCAGTCCGCCGCCCATGGCACTGCGCACGCCACACGCCCGCGCCTCGTAGCTCGCGCACATCACCACGCCGCCGCCGACGATCACCGGCCGCCCGCGCAAGCGCGGATCGTCCCGCTGCTCGACCGATGCGAAGAAGGCATCGAGATCGGCGTGCAGGATGTTCGCCTCGGACACGAACATATGTTCGCCCCTCCGCCGAGCAGACGCAACCTCAGCACGAAGAGGGCGCGGGCTCGCCCGCCAGCCGGGCCGCGATCCACGCGTGCACGTCGGCGACCGAGTCGTCGACCGTGGCCCCGTGCCCGGCATCGGGATAGCGCCGGTCCTCGACGTCGAGCCCGGCACCACACAGTTGATCGACGAGTCCGTCGACGAGCGTCGGCACGACGAGGATGTCGCGCCCGCCGCCTGCGACGAACACCGGGAGGTCGATCGGCTCGGCGTCAAGGTCGTTCTCGGCGATGCGCGCCGCCCACGGTTCGAGACGCGCCGGCGACGTCACCCAGAGGTCGTCGACACGCGCGTCGCCGAGGAACGGCTCCAGCTCACCCAGGCACTTGTCGGTGCGCGCGGCTTCGGCCGCGGCCATCCCATCCGGCGCGACGACATCGGTGAGTTCGAGGTCGGGATACGTGTCCGCCCACCCGACGGCAATCATCATCCCGAACCCGGCGAGCTCGCGGCGCGAGAACATCGCGGGTACCGACCTTGCGAGGTCGCTCGCCGACGCCAGCGCCACGACACCGACGATGTCGAGATCGGGCGCGAGCTCCGCACGTCGTGCCGCGGCCGCGAGCACCGCATGCCCGCCCTGTGAGAAGCCCGCGAGCACGGTGCGCGGCGACGCGTCGACGCCCTGGATCGCCGGCAGCGCGCGCACGATGTCGAACAGGCTGCGCGCTTCGCTCTCGGCGACCATGTACGGGTGCGTCCCGGGACCACCGATGCCTTCGTAGTCGGTGGCGGCGACGACATACCCGGCGTCGAGACGCTGCTGCAATGCCGGGATCCCGAGATGGCCGTCGAACGAGTTCATCTGCACGCACGCGTCGGCGACGCCGGTGGTCCCGTGTCCCCACGCGAACACGGGGAAGCCGCCCGGCGGCGGATCACGACGCGGCCGCACCACCAAACCGGTGACCTCGACCGGCTCGCCGTCGATACGTTGCGACGTGTACGTCACGCGCCACGCGTCGCCGTTCACATCGGGCACGTTCAGCGGTTCCGCAGAGACGAGCGCGCCGGTTGTGATCTCCTCGACCAGCGTCGTGCTCGTCGTCGTTGTGGCTGCGGCCGCGGGCGTCGCGTTCTCGTCGTCGTCACCCGAACACGACACGCCGACCAGCAGCGCGACGTACAGCACGCTGACGAGCCGCATGACTCACGACGTCTTCTTGACCAAGCGGAAGTGGGCCACCGCGGGCGACGCGACGAACTCGACGTCGTAAGCATCGAGGGTGCCGTCGAGGTTCTCGAACAGCCGCTCACCACCGCCGAGCAGGACCGGCGCGATGGGGACGTGCAGTTCGTCGACCAGTCCCGCGCGGAGATATTGCTGGACGGTGGACGCGCCACCGCCGAGGCGGACATCGGCGCCATTCGCCGCCGCGAAAGCCTGCTCGAGCGCGGCGTCGATCCCGTCGGTGACGAAGTTGAACGTCGTGCCGCCGTCCATCGGGATCGGCGCGTGCGGATGATGCGTCAGCACGAAGACGGGATGGTGATACGGCGGCTTCGGGCCCCACCATCCCTTCCACTCGTCGTCGCCCCAGTCGCCTCGGATCGGGCCGAACATGTTGCGGCCCATGATCGTTGCGCCGATGTTCGACTGCCCGCGCGCGAAGAAGTCGTTGTCGATCCCTTCATCGCCGCCGGACTCGCCGATCATTCGGCGCCAGCCGTTCGTCTCGAAGATCCAGGTGTGCAGGTCCTCGCCGCCGACACCGAGCCCATTGTCGATGCTCTGGTCGGGCCCCGCGACATATCCGTCGAGCGACATCGCAAGGTTGTGCACGCGCAGCTTCGGCATTCAGAACTCCTTCGTCGACGGAATCAATCTCATGGTCGCATTAGGGTCTGCGCCCATGAGCACGACCGTGCGCGCCGCGACACCGGCCGACGCCGCTGCACTGGGCGACCTGCTCGGGCGTGCGTTCGCAGGCGATCCGTTGTGGAGTTGGATATACCCCCAATCCGATCGCAGCCACCGGCTTGCACGCATGTTCGGGACGCTCGTTTCGGTGAACATCGAAGCCGGTGCGACGGTGTTGACCGACGATCGGACACACGCCGCAGCCATCTGGCAGCGCCACGACCGCCGCCGCATGAGCCTGCGCCACAACCTGCGCATGGGAAGCGCCATGATCCGCAGTGGCGCCAAGATGCGGCGAGGGCAAGCCGCGCTCAAGACGATCGAGGCCGCGCACCCGCACGAGCCGCATTGGTATCTCGCGGTCCTCGGCACCGACCCCGAGCATCAGGGCCATGGCATCGGCGGCGCACTCCTGCGCCACGTGATCGACGAGACGGGCGCGGCAACGTATCTCGAGACGGAGACTGCGGCGAACGTCGCGTACTACCGCCAGCACGGATTCGAGGTCACCGGCGAGACCGACATCCGCGCCGACGGCCCGCATCTCTGGTTCATGTGGCGCGACGCAGATCCGACGACATGAGCGAGCGTGAGCCGGCCGACCGGCGCGAGCGGGGCCCGAGCGGCCCGGCGCCGCAGGCGCCAGGAGCGGACGACATGAGCGAGCGCGAACTCACGTGGACGGCGCCCGGTCCCGGCGACTGGTGGCTCGTCAAAGAGCACTTTCCGTATCCGGTGAGCCACATGTTCGCGGAGATCTTCCCGGACGCGACACGCGGCTGGAAGGACGGCGGCGCGCGGTACGGACTGCCCACCGGCCTGCCGCGGTGGGCTGAAGTGAACCACTGGATCTACTACGGCCCCGGTATCCCGCTCACCGAAGCCGAACTCGCGGATCGCGACAAGACCGCGGCCGAGACGCTGGCGGGGACTCCGTGGCGCGACGAGTGTCGCCGCTGGCACGATGACGAACGGCCCTTGGTCGTCGCCGCGAATCGCGCGTTGCAGGCCGTTGAACCCGTCGCGCTCGACGACGCTGCGCTTCTCGAACATTTCCAAGCCACGATCGACAACTACCTCCGCTTCGCGCCACTCCACTTCGAGCACTCCGGCTTCGACGTCGCCGCGGCGATGCTGTTCGACGCGGCCGCCGATTGGGACGTCGATCCCGCGCGCCTCATCGAGTTGCTCGGCGGGAACTCGCCGGTGAGCGCGGCGGTCGACGCGCACATTCGAGCCATCGCCGGCGCGCTCGACGAAGCGGGCACAACCGCGCCGTTGACGTCGGTCACCGGCATTCGGGCCGCGAGCCCAGCCGCGGCCGCCGCGCTCGACGACTACCTCGACGACTACGGATGGCGACCACTCGCCGGTCACGACGTGCTCGAACCAACCGTCGGCGAACGACCGGAACTCGTCGTCGCCGTCGTGAACGCGGTCAGAGCACGAGCCCCACGCGCGGCTCATATCGATCCGGCACCCGAAGTACGAGCCGAGATTCCCGAACGGGAACGCCTCCACTTCGACATGTTGTTGGCCGATGCTCGAGCCTCATACGCGTTGCGCGACGACGACGTCGGGGTGTGCTGGAACTGGCCGCTCGGGCTCATCCGCCGCGCGTGCCTCGAGATGGGACGACGACTCGTCGCCGCGGGCCGCCTCGCAGAGGTGCACGATCTGTTCGAATGCGAGGTCGCCGAAGCGCGGTCGCTGATGACCGGTGCGGGACCCTCGCCGGAGGAGCTCGCCGAACGGCGGGCGGCCTACGACGAATCGAGTCGGATCGATCCGCCGCTGCACCTGAAGGGCGCGGATACCGTCGACGTGTCCCCGGCGCTGCCGCCGAACGTCGCACGGCTGGCCGCGATCCGCAACGCGGTGTGGAGCGTGATGCCGGCGCGCGTCGAAGCGCCCCTGCACGGGATCGGTATCGGGAAAGGCTCTGCCGTCGGCACCGCGCGGATCGTGCAGCACCCCGACGAGATCGACCGGCTCGCCGATGGCGACATCCTCCTGTCGATCGCGACCACCACTGCGTTCAACGCGGTGTTCCCCTTGCTCGCCGGGGTCGTGACGCAGCAAGGTGGGCTGCTGAGCCACGCCGCGATCCTGTCGCGCGAACTCGAACTGCCGGCCGTCGTCGGCGTGTCCGATCTCTTCGACGGCGTGCGCGACGGCGACGTGATCGAGGTCGACGCCGCCGCGGGCGCCGTGCGCGTCGTCAGCCGAACTGACTAGTCGTCAGTCGACTCGACCTCGGCCTTGATCCGTTCGAGAGTCGTCTGCATGCCCTTGCGGTTGACTTTGCCGCGCGACCAGCCCCAGAGCGTCCAGTAGATCTTCAGAGCCGAGTTGGTCGGTGAGCCGGAACGACTCGGTGACGTCGGTTCCGTCGCCGTTCGGTGTCAGTTCGTAGCGCCAGGTGTTCAATGCCTTCCCGGGCTTGCCGACGCCGAACTCGAACACCCGGCCCGGCTCGCATGCAGTCACTGACGCCGACGTCCAGTAGATCGGCCCGACACCGTTGCGCTTCACGTGGCCGCGAAACCGCGCCCCGACCGCGGGACCGGTGGCCCCGTCGAGCCACTCGCCCTCGAACGTCTCCGGGCTGTAGCGCCCGATCTTGGTGACGTCGCTCACGAGGTCCCAGATCTTCTCGGGCGGCGCGGACATGTAGACGGTGACGGAGTCGTGCATGGGGCCACGCTATGCCGTCCCTCGCGAACTGGCGTCAATACCACGCGCTCGGCGACTGATATTGACGCAGGTTCGGTGGGTACACCGATGACTTCGACGCGGCCACGCGGTCTAGCACGAAACCGCAGAGGAGTGATTCCAATGGTTGCCACCGAACCGAGGACCGAGCACAACCTCGACGGCTACGGCGCCCCGCCCATCGAGTGGAGCCGCGTGCGCGAGACGATCGAGGAAGGCGTCACGCAGGGCCCGGGGGCGGGCGGGCCGAATCGCCACACCTACTGGTTGGCGACAACGTTGCCCGACGGCAGCCCGCACGTGCGCCCGGTGGGAGTGTTCTACACCGACGGGCGCTTCTACTTCACCGCGGGCCCCGGCACGCGCAAGGCCAAGAACTTCGAACACAACCCGCACGTCGTACTCAGCGTCGCGACCGAACCGTTCGACCTCGCGATCCACGGCACCGCACGCCGGGTCACCGACGACGACGGCATCGAGCAGATCGCAAAGGTGGCCACCGCCCAGGGATGGCCGGCCGAGCCGCGCGACGGCGGGCTCTGGGCCGAGTACAGCGCGCCGAGCGCAGGCCCACCGCCGTGGTACGTGTACGAGGTGACGCCCGAGAAGGTCTTCGCGTTCGGCACCGCCGAACCGTACGGCGCCGAAAGGTTCGAGTTCTGAACTACGGGCTCAGCACTGCGCGGGGGATCAGGTCCATGCCGAAGGCGGTGAGTATCGCGAGGTAGAGCAGGCCGGTGGCAGCCATCACCGCCGAATAGGCCTTCTCCTTGAGCGCGAACCAGGTCATCACGAGCAGACCGAGCGTGGTGACCGCGCACACGAGCCAGACCCACGCGAGCAGGCCGTCGTAGCCGTCGTCGACGGTTCCGCTGAACACTTGCACCATGCCGGTCGGGATCACGAACACCGCTATCTCGAACGGCCACGAGCGCGGCTGTGCACACGACGAGTTCCTTCACCGCGTCGCGCCGGAGTCCCGGCTGCACCAGGTACCAGTGGCCGAGCAGCATCGCGTCGCTCACCGCGCCGAGGAACGCCGCGCCGACGAGGAGCCGGACCGCGGCCAACGCGTACGGCCCGCCCGCGAACTCGGCCGCCGCGAGCAGCCCGGCGAAGCCGGCGACGGGCGCGATCAGGTCGAGGGCGGGCGGGAATTCGCCCGCGACCGGTTCGACCTCGACGGCTTCGTCGCCGCGTCCGACCATCGCACCGACGCGCGCCTTCCGTTCGGCGCGCAGTTCGGCCTGGCCGCGCACGCCCGCGCCGCGCCTCGCGATCGACACGCCCAGCGCGAGCGCAGTTGCCGCGACGGTTGCAAATGCAAGCGTCGCGGCGAGGACATGGTCGTCGCCGAGCAGCACGAGCGCGCCACCGAGGGCAAGGACGCCGTAGACCCCGCGCAACAACCAGCCGTAGCCGATGCCGACCTCGCGCCGGCGCGTCGTCACCCAGCAGAAGAGCAAGCCGCCCGCCGCGAGCTGCAGCAGGAATGTTCCGGCGTCGAGCTCCATCAGGCGACGACGGCGAGGTCGCGCGGCGCGTCGTTCAACCGGCGCGGTCCCGCGTCGGTCGCGACCACGATGTCTTCGAGGCGCATGCCGAACCGGCCGGGAAGGTAGATGCCGGGCTCGACGCTGAACGCGTGGCCCGCGGCCAGCGGCAGCTCGTTGCCGGCCACCATGTACGGATCTTCGTGCGCTTCGCAGCCGATGCCGTGGCCGACGCGGTGCACGAAGTACTCCCCGAATCCGGCGTCGGCGATCACCCGCCGCGCCGCGGCGTCGACTTCGGCGCACGGCGTCCCGACAGTCGCGGCCTGTACGCCGGCTTCCTGCGCGGCGGCGAGCACCTCATATACGTCTCGCACTTCGGCGGTCGGCTCGCCGACGTGGAACATGCGCGTGATGTCGGAGCAGTAGCCGCGCATCGTCCCACCGAAGTCGCAGAGCACGACTTCCCCGTCGCCGATGATGCGATCCGGCGCCGGGTCGTGGTGCGGGCTCGCGGCATGCGCACCCGCGGCGACGATTGCGAAGTTCGCGCGCTCGTGCCCCGCGGCGAGGATCCGTTCGACGAGCTCGCGGTGCACGTCGAGCTCGGTGCGTCCCGCGAAGGGCCGGAGCCGCATCTCGGCCGCGATCTGGTCGACGGCATCGGCGGCTCGGGCGAGCGCGGCGATCTCGGCGTCGTCCTTGACCACGCGCAGCGGGCCGACGACACCCGACGCGCGGATGAACTCGGTGCCGGGCATTGCAGTTTGCAGGTCGAGCACGAACCGGGCCCACGTGTGGTCGCCAATCGCGGCGCGGCCCGGCCTACCCGCGAGCGTCGCGACGAGTGCGACCGGATCGTCCGTCTCGTCCCATGCGACGATCTCGAACACGTCGGGCTGCGGTTCGACTCGTGGCGCTTCCAAGCGCGGGACGACGAGCTGCGCGTCGCCCGCGCGCGGGAGCACCAACATCGTGAGCCGTTCGAGCGGCATTGCTTCGTACCCCGTGAGATACGGGAGGTCGGCACCGACCGACAGCAACAGCACGTCGACGTCGAGTTCCCCCATGCGCTCACGGGCGCGCGCGACGCGATCGGAAACGCTCACATGCTTCTCCGCTCAGGGGGCCGCTCGAGCCCGAGGCCCGGCAGGCCGTCGATGCTGACGGCGTTCTTGTTGGCGCGGTACTCGACCAGGGCGGGCTCGCCCTTCGCCCGCTCCCAGTCGAGCAGGCGGTCGCGGTCGCTGACGTAGTCCATCAACGGCACGGCGTACCCACATGACGACGAGACGCGCGACACGGCGACGTCGATGATCGCCCGGGTGCCGGGGAGCACTTCGAACTGCGGCGCCAGCTCGTCGAACGCCGGCGTACCGACCTCGTGGACCGTGCCGTTTCCGTACAGCCGAACGATGTCGGGGTTCCCGGAGAACGCGCAGAACATGAGCGTGACGCGACCGTTGTCGCGCAGGTGCGCGATCGTCTCGACCCCGCTCCCGGTCAGGTCGACGTACGCGACCCGATTCGGGTCGAGCACGCGGAACGTGTCGTAGCCCTTGGGCGACAGGTTCACATGCCCGTCGGCTCCGGTCGGTGCGGTGGCGACGAAGAAGACCGGCTGGGCTCGCAGCCACTCGGCGAGGTCCGGCGCGATGGACTCGAAGGAGGCAGCCACGCCCCCATTGTGTCAGTGGGCCGCCGCCACCAGCGGGTCGACGGCCGCCCGCGCGTGGTAGCTCGACCGCACCAGCGGGCCCGCCTCGACGTGCGCGAAGCCGAGCGCGACCGCGTAGTCGGCGAGGGCGTCGAACTCCTCGGGAGTCCACCACCGCACCACCGGCAGGTGCTGCGGCGACGGTCGCAGGTACTGGCCGATCGTGAGCACATCGACCCCGACCGCGCGCAGGTCGGCGATGGCGGCGCGGACCTCGGCGTCGGTCTCGCCCATGCCGACGATGATCCCCGACTTCGTGAGCAGGCCCGCGTCCTTGGCGCGCGCGAGCACCGCCAGCGACCGGGCGTAGCCCGCCGACGGTCGCGCCGCGCGCTGCAGCCGGGCGACTGTCTCGAGATTGTGGTTCAGCACGTCGGGCCGCGCCGCGAAGATCGTCGCGAGCGCGTCGGCGTCGCCCTTGCAGTCGGAGATCAGGAGCTCGACGTTCGTGCCGGGGTTCCGGGCCCGGATCGCGTCGACCGTCTGCGCGAAGATCGACGCGCCACCGTCGGGCAGATCGTCGCGCGCGACACAGGTGATGACAGCATGCGCGAGACCCATCGTCGCCACCGCGTCGGCGACACGCCGCGGCTCGTCGCTGTCGACGGGGAGCGGCTTGCGGGTGTCGATCTGACAGAAGCCGCAGGCGCGCGTGCAGCGGTCGCCGAGGATCATGAACGTGGCGGTGCGATCGGCCCAGCACTCGTAGATGTTCGGGCAGCCGGCTTCCTCGCAGACCGTGTGGAGGTCGTTGTCGCGCATCAACTGCTTGAGCTCGAGGTAGCCGTCGTCGAACTTCGCCTTCACGCGCATCCACGGCGGGCGCTCGCGCGCGAGGTCGATGGCCTGCACGCCGGCCTCGGCCAGGCGGCCGAGCAGCTTGACGGGCTGCGAGGCAACGACTTCCGGGTGCGCGCCAGGCCACGTCTTGGCGATCGATCGCGTCGTTGCCGAAGTGCTCTGCGAAGCGGACAACGGCGGCGTCGACGACGGCCCGCATCGTGGGCGCGGCACCGAGCACGCGCGCCATCGACGTCACACCCCGGTCGGTGATTCCGCACGGCACGATGTGACCGAACATCGCGAGATCGGGGTCGACATTGAGGGCGAAGCCGTGCCGGGTGCGCCCCCGCGCGACTCGCACGCCGATCGCGGCGATCTTCTCGTCGCCGACCCACACACCCGTGTAGCCCCGCGACCGTTCGGCGGTGATGCCGAAGTCACCGAGCACGGCGATCAGTACCGACTCGAGCTTGCGCACGTACGCGACGACGTCGCGCTGGCCGCCTCGCCACTCGCGCGAGCGAAATGATCGGGTAACCGACGAGCTGGCCGGGCCCGTGATAGGTGACGTCGCCGCCCCGGTCGGCGGCGACCAACTCCGCGCCGACAGCAGCCGGATCACAGAGGACGTGTTCGAGGCTCGGCGCGCGACCCGAGCGTGTAGACGTGCGGATGCTCTTGCAGCAGCAGGTACTGCTCGTCGGTGTGCTCGTGCAGGGCGCGCTGCAGCGTCTCGGCTTCGCGGTACGGAACCGTGCCGAGCCAGCGCGCGTGCAGGGTCGGCGTCACGCGAGCTCCGCGTCCCAGTCGCGCGTCTCCAGGATGTTGCGCAGGTCGTTGAGGAACGACGCCGCGTAGGCGCCGTCGAACGCGCGGTGGTCCCACGCCAGCGCGAGGTGGCCGACGTGGTGGATCGCGATCGTGTCCTCGCCGTCGGGCCCCTCGATCACCACGGGCTCCTTGCGGATGCCGTCGGTGGCGAGGATCGCAACCTGCGGCTGGTTGATGATCGGCAAGGTGAGCGTTGTGCCGAACGGGCCCATGTTCGTGATCGTGAACGTCCCGCCCACTACTTCGTCGGGCCCGAGCTGCTTGGTCTTCGCGCGCGCAGCGAGGTCGCGGACCTCGCGCGCGATGAGCCGCAAGCGCTTGCCGTCGGCGTTGCGGATGACCGGCGCGATCAGGCCCTTGAATTCGAGGTCGACTGCGATCCCGAGGTTGATGTCGCGGTGCACGACGAGCGTGTCGCCGTCGACGCTCGCGTTGACGTGCGGATACTCGTGCACGACGTCGGAGAACGCACGCACGATGAACGGCAAGTACGTGAGCGAGAAGCCCTCGCTCGCCTTCCACTCGGCCTGGTGCGCGCGCCGCGTGCGCTCGACCCGTTCGAAGTCGACGCGCACCGACGTGTAGACGTGCGCGCTCGTCGCCTTCGACCGCACCATGTGCTCGGCCGTGCGGCGACGGATGTTGTCGAAGGCGACGACTTCGTCGCCGGTGCCCCGCGCGATCGGAGCCGGTGGCGCGGGTGCCGGAGCCGGAGCCGGAGCCGGAGTAGCCGCGGGCGCGCGGCTGGCCGGCGGCGCGGTCCGCGCCGCGGCCAGCACGTCATTGCGGGTGATGCGGCCGCCTTCGCCGGTTCCGTGGATCTGCGCGGGGTCGAGCCCGTGCTCGGCGATGAGGCGGCGCACGATCGGCGACGCGACGACGCCCGCCGCGCTCGCGGCCGCGGCCGGCGCGGGTGCCGGTGCCGGCAGCCGGAGTCGACGGGGGCGGCGGCGGCGGAGGCGGAGGCGGCGCGGGTTCGGGTTCGGGAACGGGCGGGGTCTCCGCCGCGGGCGCTTCCGGCCGCGCGGCGCTTCCGCCGCGGGCGCTTCCGGCGCGGGCGCCGGAGCTTCCGCCGCGGCCGGTGGAGCAGCCGCGCCGTCGCCGTCGCTCGAGATCACGGCCAGGCGCGCGCCGACTGGGACGGTCTCGCCTTCGGGCACGAGGATCTCGCTCACCACGCCCGCCGACGGTGCGGGCACCTCGGAGTCGACCTTGTCGGTGGAGACCTCGAACAACGGCTCGTCGGCCGTCGATCGACTCCCCGACCTGTTTGAACCAGCGCGTGATCGTCCCCTCGGTGACGGTCTCGCCCAGTTGCGGCATCGTGACGTCCACTCTCGTGTCCCCTTACCCGTGCAGGCTGCGTCCGGTCAGCGCCAACGCCGACTCGCCGAACAACTCCGACAACGTCGGGTGCGCGTGGATCAACAATCCGATGTCGGCGGCCGTCGCCTCCCAGTTGACCGAGAGGTACGCCTCGGCGATCAACTCCGTCGCCCACGGCCCCGCGACGTGCACGCCGAGGATCGGCCCGTCCTTCTCGGCCACGATCTTCACCATGCCGTCGGTCTCGCCCACGATCAGCGCCCGGCCGTTTCCCATCCACCGGTGCACGGAGGTGACGACGTCGTAGCCGGCTTCGCGTCGCCTGTTCCTCGGTCAGCCCGCAGAATCCCACTTCGGGATGGCAATAGATTCCCCACGGGACCTTGTCGTATTCGAGCGGCAGCGCTTCTTCGCCGAGCATCGTCTTGATCGCGACGATCGCTTCCGCGAAGGCGACATGCGCGAGCTGCGGCGTGTTCACGACGTCGCCGACCGCGTAGACGCCTTCGACCGACGTCCGCATGTTCCCGTCGACCACGACGAACCCACGCTCGTCGACTTTCACCTGCGCCGCTTCGAGCCCGATGTCGTCGGTGCGGGGCTTGCGGCCGACGCTCACGACGACTTGGTCGACCGTGAGCGCCTCCGGACCGTCTTTGCCTTCGAAGCGGACCGAGCACTCGTGCGCGTCCGCGATCGACACCGATGACCTTCACGCCGGCGCGCACCTTCATGCCGCGCTTGGTGAACGCGCGCACAACCGTCTGCGCGACCTGTTGGTCGACGCCCGTGAGGATCTGCGGCAACACCTCGAGGATCGTGACCTCGGCGCCGACGTCGACGAGGAACGACGCGAACTCGCAGCCGATCGCGCCGCCGCCGACCACCGCGACGCGCGCGGGAACTTCGCCGAGCTGCAGCACGTGGTCGGACGACAGCACCTGCGCGCCGTCGTAGTCGAGCCCGGGAAGCGGCAGCGCGCGCGGTGTCGAACCGGTCGCGAGCATGACGTTCGCGCCGCGCACCTCGGTTCCGTCGGAGACTCGAATCGTCTTGCCGTCGGGGGCGAGCGTCCCCGTTCCGGGGATCACCGTGACCTTGCGACCCTTGAGCAACGACTCGAGGCCACTCGTCAGCCGGTCGACGACCCCCTGCTTACGGATCTGGGTGACCGACATGTCGAGGGTGGGCGCCGCGGTGTTGCACGCCGAACTCGGCCGCGTCACCGACCGTGCGGTACACCTCGGCGGTCTGGAGCAGTTCCTTGGCGGGGATGCAGCCACGGTGGAGGCAGGTGCCGCCCACCCGTTGCTCCTCGACGAGAGCGATGTTCATCCCGGCCGATGCGCCGTAGAGCGCGGCCGCGTAGCCACCGGGCCCGCCACCGAGCACGACGAGATCGAATTCGGTCGCCGTAGGGATCACCTCTTCTCCTCGGCGGGCTATCCGCTCAAGAACGTGACCTGGATCGCGAAAGCGACGAGGATCAAGAGTCCGGTCAGGGCCGACAGGATCAGCAGCGTCCGCGTACTCACCGCCCTGCACGGTACTGCCCGCAGCCGCTCCCTCCGGGCCCCGCCGCGCCGATGTGTCAAGGCTGCGGCGGAGCCAGTCGTAGTATCTCCAACCTCCACCAATCGAGGACCGCCGGGCAGTGGCAAAGCGTAAGCAGCGGCTCATCGAGGCCGCCAAGAACACTCCGCTCCCCGAAGGCACCTACGCCATCGGTGGCGGACTCATCGTCGTCGGGCTCTCGGCGTACGGCTTCCAGATCCTCGCCGCGCGCGAGCTCACCGACACCGGCTACGCCGCGCTGAACAGCCTCTGGGCGCTCGTCTTCGTCGTCGCGCCGGGGTTCTTCCAGCCGCTCGAGCAGGAAGTGAGCCGGGCGCTGGCGCACCGGCGCGCGCAGGGCATCGGTGGCGGGCCACTCATCAAGCGCGCCGCCCTGCTCGGCGGGATCCTCGCCGGCAGCGTCGCCCTCGTCTCCGTCATCGCCTCGCCCCGCCTGATCGAGAACCTCTTCCACGACGAGACCGGACTGTTGTTGGCGCTGCTCATCGGCATCGCCTCGTACTACCTGGCGCACACGACGCGCGGCACGCTGTCGGGCAACGGCCGGTTCGGCCCCTACGGGATGATGCACGCCTCCGAGGGGATCATCCGCATCGCGATCTGTGTCGCGCTGTTCATCGCCGGCGTCGATACAGCCCTTCTGGTACGGGCTCGCGCTCGTGCTGCCGCCGTTCGGCGCGATCGGCATCGCGCTACGCGGACAGCGCGGCCTCGTCGAGCCCGGACCCGAAGCGCCCTACTCGGAGCTCTCGACCGCGCTCGGCTGGTTGCTGCTCGGCTCGGTGCTCGCCCAGCTGCTCGGCTACGCGAGCTTCCTCGCCGCCAACGCGCTCGCCGAGGGACAGGCGCAAGAGGACCTCGTCGCCAAGTTCATCACCGGCATGTTCATCGCTCGCATCCCGATCCTGCTGTTCCAGGCGGTGCAGGCCGCGCTGTTGCCGAAGTTGGCCGGGCTCGCGGGCGAGGGTCGCCACGCCGACTTCCGCGTCGGGCATGCGCAAGCTCGTGGCGATCGTCATCGGCCTCGGCGTGATCGGCAGTGATTGCCGCGGCCACGATCGGGCCGTTCGTCGGCGAGCTCCTCTTCGGCGAAGACAAGTTCATCCTCGGCAACCGCGACCTTGCGCTGCTCGCCGCGGGCAGCGGCTTCTTCATCCTCGCGCTCACGTTGGCCCAGGGTCTGATCGCGCTGCGCGGCTACGCGCGGCCGCGGCACTCGCGTGGCTGGCCGGCATCGTCGCGTTCGCCGCCGTCACCGCCGCCGGCAACGACCTCTTCCTGCGCGTCGAGCTCGGCTTCGTCGCCGGCGCCGCGGTCGCGACCGCCGTGATGGGCATCGCTGCTCCTCGTGCGCATGCACGGCGGCGTGCCTGACGGCGCGGTCGATGAGCTCGTCGACAACGTCGGGCACGAGCCGCTGGAGATCTGACGTGCCGTCTGCGGTCGATCCGATCGGCGACGAGCCCCCCGAGACGCAATCGTCGAACCCGCGCCGGCCGCGCCCGAACGGCCGACGTCCAGATCATCGACATTCTGGGCGCTCGTGCGACTGGCGCGGCCGAAGCAGTGGATCAAGAACGTGCTCGTCGTCGCGGCACCCGGCGCGGCCGGGGTGCTCACCGAACCCGAGGCGCTGTTCGACACCGCGATCGCCTTCGTCTGCTTCTGCCTCGTCGCGAGCGGCACGTACTACCTGAACGACGCCCTCGACGCGGCGGCCGACCGCGTGCATCCGACGAAGCGAGATCGGCCCGTCGCGTCAGGCGAGATCTCGGTCCGGACCGCGTTCATCGGTGGGGTCGTACTGCAAGTCGAGCGCGATCGCGCTCGTCGTTCGTGGCGAGCGTCGATCTCGCGCTCGTCATCATCGGGTATCTCGCTGCTCACGCTCGCGTACAGCGCGTGGCTTGAAGCACGAAGCCGTGCTCGACCTCGCGGCCGTCGCGGCCGGCTTCGTGCTGCGGACGATCGCGGGTGGCGTCGCGGTCGGTGTCGACATCTCGCCGTGGTTCCTCATCGTGGCCGGCGCGGGCTCGTTGTTCATGGTCACCGGCAAGCGTCACGCGGAGATGCTCGAGCTGGGCGACGACGCGGGCAACCACCGGCCCGCGCTCGAGCTGTACTCGTTCGCGTTCCTCAACTACGTGCGCGCGGTGGCATCGAGCGTCGCGATCCTCGCGTACTGCCTGTGGGCGTTCGAGCGATCGGAGGCCGTCGGCGACCAGACCTGGTTCGAGCTGTCGATCATCCCGTTCGTACTCGGCATCCTGCGCTATTCACTGTTGCTCGAACAGGGTCGCGGCGGCGCGCCCGAGGACCTCGTGCTCTCCGACCGCTCGCTCCTCGCCATCGGCCTCGTGTGGGCACTCCTGTTCGCCGGTGCCGTGCACTATGCGTAGTGGTGACGACCTGATCGACGAGCGCATCGAGCTGCTGTCGGGCTGGGGCCGGACCGCGCCGACCGCGGCGCGCGTGTCCGCGCCTCGCGACGCCGACGAGGTCGTCGCAAGACTCGCGAGTGCCGGTCCCCGCGGCGCACTTGCGCGTGGGCTCGGGCGCAGTTACGGCGACGCGGCCCAGAACGCCGGCGGATCGGTGCTCGACCTCACCGACATGGACCGCGTGCTCGAAGTCGACCTCGACAAGGGGACGTGCACCGTCGAAGCGGGCGTCGAGCCTCGACACGCTGATGCGCAGCCTGATCCCGCTCGGTTGGTTCCCGATGGTCGTGCCCGGGACCCGCTACGTGACGGTCGGCGGCGCGATCGCCTCCGACATCCACGGCAAGTTCCGCCACGGTTCGTTCTGCGACTACGTCGAGCGGTTCCAACTCGTGACACCGGCCCACGGCACGATCGCGGTCGGCCGCGAGACGCACCCCGATGAGTTCTGGTCGACCGCGGGCGGCATGGGACTGACCGGCATCATCACCGAGGCGACGCTGCGCTTACAGCCGGTCGAGACCGCGCTGCTGACCGTCGACACCGAGCGGGCCACCGACGTCGACGACTGCATGGCCCGCATGCTCGACAACGACGAGCGCTACCGCTATTCCGTCGCGTGGATCGACTGCATCGCGCGCGGACGCCACCTCGGCCGGTCGGTGCTCACGCGCGGCAACCACACGACCCTCGACGAGCTCCCCGCCGCGCGGCGCGCGCACGCACGCCGGTTCCAACCGATCAGCCTCGGCCCGGCGCCGCCGATCGTGCCCGCCGGGCTCCTGAACCCACTGCTCGATCCGGGCGTTCAACGAGATGTGGTTCCGCAAGTCGCCGCGCGCCCGCGCCGGCCACATCCAGACGATCACCGCCTTCTTCCATCCGCTCGACGGCGGTGCGCGACTGGAACCGCATCTACGGGCCGCGCGGGTTCGTGCAGTATCAGTACGTCGTGCCCTACGGTGCCGAAGCGGTGGTGCGAACGACCCTCGAACGGCTCAGCGCGGCAGGCAGCGCTTCGTTCCTCGCGGTGCTGAAGCGGTTCGAGCACGACAGCGGCGGGCCACTCGGCTTCCCGATGCCGGGGTGGAGCTCGCGCTCGACATCCCGGTCGGGCGCGCCGGCCTCGGCGATCTGCTCGACGGTCTCGACGAGGCTCATCGCGGAAGCGGGCGGGCGCGTCTACCTGACGAAGGACTCGCGCCTCGCGCCCGAGCTCCTCCCGGCGATGTACCCGGAGCTCGATCGGTGGCGCGAGATTCGCGCGCGGCTCGACCCGCGCTCCACGTCTGCGCAGCGACATGGACCGCCGGCTCTCGCTGTCCGGCACCGACAAGGCAGGCACACGATGAAGGACTCCATGGGTTCGGTGCAATCCGTGCTCGTGCTCGGTGGCGGCTCCGACATCGCGGTGGCGACGGTTGCCGAGCTGGGCCGAAAGCGACCGGTGCGCGTCGTGCTCGCGGGCCGCAAGCCGGAAGCGCTCGATCCCACCGTCGAGACGCTGCGCGCAGCGGGTGCGTCCGACGTCGAGGTCGTCGCGTTCGACGCGACCGACTTCGCCGCGCACGAGCAGTTCGTGCACACGACCTTCGATCGCTTCGGCGACTTCGACGTCGTGCTCGTCGCGTTCGGTGTCCTCGGCGACCAGGAGCGGGCCGAGCGGCACGGCGCCGACGGCGCTCGACATCGTGCAGACGAACTACACCGGCGTCGTGTCGGTGACGCGTGCCGCTCGCGCAGCGCATGAAGGAGCAGGGGCACGGCACCCTGGTGCTGCTCTCGAGCGTCGCGGGCGAACGAGCGCGCCGCTCGAACTTCGTGTACGGCTCGTCGAAGGCCGGCGCCGACGCGTTCTTCCAAGGGCTCGGCCAGCAGCCTGGTGGGCACCGGCGTGCACGTCCTGATCGTCCGGCCCGGCTTCGTGACCACGAAGATGACGGCGGGCATGAAGGCGGCTCCGCTCTCGACGACGCCCGAGGCAGTCGGTGAGGCGATCGTGCACGCGCTCGAACGCGACCGGGAAGTGGTGTGGGTTCCGCCCGCGCTGCGATTTGTCATGTCGGGTCTCCGGCACCTGCCCCGGCCGGTGTTCCGGAAGCTGCCGCTCTGAAAGCCGTCGCCGCGTTCGACTTCGACGGCACGCTGACGCGGCGCGACACGCTCGCAGGCTTCGTCGGTCGGGTCGCCGGGTGGCCGCGCGTCGCGCTCGCGGTTGCTGCCGAGAGCCCACGGATCGCGGGCGTCGTCCTCGGCCGGGCCGACCGCGACGACACGAAGCAACGCTTCCTCGGGCGCGTGCTCGGCGGCCGCACGCGCGACGCGATCGCCGCCGCGGGACGTTCCTACGGCGACCATCTCGCGGCGCACAAGATCCGGCCCGAGATGCGCGAGCGCATCGCGTGGCACCGCGCCGAAGGCCACGAGGTCGTGATCGTGTCGGCAACGCTCGACGCGTACCTCCAGCCCGTCGCCGAGGCGCTCGCGATCGACGCGCTGCTGTGCAGCCGGCTCGAGTACGACGCGCACGGCCGTTGCACCGGCCGCCTGATCGACGGGAACTGCCGCGGGCCCGCGAAGGTCGCGCCGGCTGCGAGCAGTACCTCGGCACGGAACCCGCGGAGACTCTGGGCGTACGGCGACAGCGCGGGCGACGACGAGATGCTCGCCCGCGCCGACCACCCAATTCGCGTGTAGGGCGATCCGCGTGGAACGCGCCGCGCTACGGCCGGAGGCGGCCGGCGAAGCCGACGGCGTTGCCCGCGACGAGACCCGCGGCGCTGCCGTAGAACGGTGCATCGCCGAACGAGAACACGCCGCCGTCGCGCGCGAGCAGCATGTAGCCGTTGCCGGTCGTCGTCGCGATCGCGCCGATCACCGGCGAGTTGAGCCGTATGCCGCCCGTCGAGCCGTGGAACTGTGCGCCGCCAAACGCGAACACGCCGCCGTCTTCGGCAACGAGCCAGTACCCGTCGGCCTGGGGACGCGCCGCCATCGCGACGATCGGCTTGTTCAAGCGGATCCCGCCGGTCGAGCCGTAGAACTGCGCGTTGCCGAAGCTGAAGATGCCGCCATCACGGGCGTACAGCCAGTATCCGCCGCCGCCGGGCGCTGGGCACATGCCGATCACCGGCGAGTTGAGCCGCAGCGCGCCCGTCGAGCCGTAGAACTGCGCCGAGCCGAACGAGAACACACCGCCGTCGCTCGCGACCAGCCAGTAGCCGTTCCCGTCGGGCACACCGGCCATGCCGATCACGGGCCGGTTCAAGCGCATGCCGCCGGTCGAACCAAAGAACTGGGCCGCACCGAAGGAGAACACGCCGCCGTCGACGCCGTAGGTCCAGTAACCCTGGCCCGACGGGTGGCCCGTGATACCCATGATCTGGGCGGGAATGCCGAGCCGGCGCGTGTCGCCGTGGTCGGGAACCTGACCGAACGTGAACAGGCGACCCTCGCCCGATGCGATCCAATAGCCGGTCGAGCCGTCGCGCAGGCGGGCCGCGACGCGTTCGCGGATCTGCGGTAGCAGACTGATGAGTGGATCGCCCGGGCACGTGGTCGCGTCGCCGATTGCGTTCTTCGTCTCGCGGTGCGATGTGATGTTCCACAGCCCGGAGGTTCCGCCGGTCGCGTTTGCGTAGGCACCGCTGCCCATCGGGTCGATGCCCCACCGCGCGCACTTCCACGCGAGGAGTTGCACCAGCGCTTCGATCGCGACGTCGGGCGGCATGGCGTTCGTGTACGTGCCGATGAAGCAGACACCGATGGTGCGCGAGTTGTGCGCCTCCGCATGCCCGCCCCGCACGTTCGCGCCGTTCGCCTCACCGGTGTGGGCGACGCCGGGTGGATAGTCGCTCGCCCACCGGCCTTCGTAGATCCGACCGTTGTGGTCGATCATCCAGTTGTACTGGAGGTCGATGTAGCCGCCCGCGGTGACCGCGTGCGTGTACACGCCCCGCAGCGCGGCTGCCGGATCGGCCGGATTCGATGGTGTGGCCGTGTGGTGGATGACGATCTTCTCGATGACCGTGTCGTATTCCTGACCGCCGTGCCGGATGGCTTCGTCGGCACCCCATGCGGCGCGCGTGACGATCGGCGGGCTCGGCCATTCGGGTCGAGGAGCGGCGATGGGGCGCGCCGCAACGATGCCAACAGGACGGGACTCGGCGCGCACGTGCGGAGCGACGACGAGCGCGGCACCGGCGCCGGCAGCCAGGCGCAGCGCCGACCGGCGGCTGAGGTGGTGCCGGCTCGGCCCCGCGGTCTGATCGGCTGATGGGCCTCGGCACGCGGGGCAGTCGTCGTGGCCGTCTGGCTCGCGACTCTTGCTTTCGTTCACGGGTCCCCCAGTGGCGCGACCGCGCGCGCAGTTCCTATCGGCGGGCCCCTCCGCATCCGAATGGAACAGAGAACCACACACCGGGGCCGCGATCCAGCATTGGTGCGGCGCGCCCTCCTTTGCCGAGTGTGCTACGAACGAGCAGTGCCGGCGAACGCCCGTCCCAACGTGGCGATCGATGTCACACCGCTCATCGGCCTCCGCACGGGCATCGGGAGCGCCGTGGCGGAGATCCTGAGCGCCCTCCAAGGCCTGGAGGCAGCACCCGCGATCATCCCGTACACGCTGAGCGCGCGGGCCCGCCGACACCGGCCGGACGTTCCGTCGGACACACGCTTCGTTCCCATCCCCGCCCGCATCCTGTTGCCGGCGTGGGGGCGGATCGACGGGCCGCGCATCGACAGGTGGCTGCGGCCGGCCGACGTCGTGCACGCCACCAACTACCTCACGCCGCCCAGCAAGCTCCCGACGATGGTGAGCGTCTACGACTGTTCGTTCGTGCGCTACCCGGAACTGTGCAGCCCGGATGTGCGGGCGTACGTGCCGATCGTCCGGCGGGCGGTGGCGCGTGGTGCAACCGTGCACACGACCTCGAAGTTCGTCGCGGGCGAGATCGAGGAGATCTTCGGGCCCGGACTCGAACGCGATGGCCGCTTGGTGGTGATCCCCCTGGGCGTTCCCGCGATCGGTACCGACGCGGAGGTGCCACCGGAAGTGGAGGCGCGGCTCGATGGCGCGCCGTTCGTGCTCGCGATCGGCACGATCGAACCCCGCAAGAACCTCGCGCACCTCGTCGACGCGTTCGGATTGGTCGCGCGCGAGCAACCCGATCTCCACCTCGTGATCGCGGGTCAGGACGGCCCGGCGCGTGGCAGTGTCGATGCAGCGATCACGCGACTGACGCACGACGTCGGGCCGCGCGTCGTGCTCCCCGGCGCCGTGACCGACGCCGGCCGACGCGCGCTGCTCGATCGCGCCGCCGTGCTCGCGTACCCATCGATCTACGAAGGCTTCGGCTTTCCCGTGCTCGAAGCCATGACTGCCGGCGTTCCTGTCGTCGCGGCGCGCGCCGGTTCGATCCCCGAGGTGGCCGGTGATGCCGCGCTCCTTGTCGATGCCACCGATGTGCAGCAGCTCGCCGACGCCATCACGCGCGTGATCAACGACGACGCGACGCGTCATGAACTCGTCGCGCGGGGCCGCGACCGCGTCCGCCAGTATTCGTGGGAAGACGCGGCCCGCGCGCTCGCGTCGTGCTACCGGCGCCTGGTCGGGACGCGGACCTACTCGTGATGCGCGCGGCCGTCCATGCCGGACAGTTGCACCAGCCGGTTCCCGGCGGGATCGGGCTCTACATCGGTGCTCTCGTGGCCCGGCTGCCCGCATTCGGCGTCGAACCGGTGGCCTTCGCCGCCGGCCCGCGCCCGCGGACGTTCCCCGCCGCGGTTCCGTGGATCGATCTCGGCGCGCCGCACGGCAGCGTGCGCTACGAGCTGTGGCACCGGGCCCGGCGACCGATCGTGCGGATCGACGCCGATGTGGTGCACGCCCCGAGCCTGGCGATTCCCCCGATTCGCGCGCGCAGCCGCTGGTCGTCACGGTGCACGACATCGCGTTCATGCGTTTCCCCGATGGCACCACACGGCGCGGCGCTTCCTTCCACCGGCGCGGCCTCGAGATCGCCCGTCGCGAAGCGACGCTCGTGCTGTCGCCGTCGACCTTCACGCGCGACGAACTGATACGCGAAGGTTTCGCGGCCGACGACGTGCTGCTCGCGCCGCTCGGCGTGAACGCGCCGCTGCCGCGCGATCCGAGCGAGATCGACGCCGTTGTCGCGCGGTGCGGCATCCGAGAGCCATTCCTCTTGACGGTCGGTACGGTCGAGCCGCGCAAGGACCTCCCGACGATCGTCGCCGCGACGCAGCGACTCCGGACGCGGCGCCCCGAACTCACGCTCGTCATTGTCGGGCCGCGCGGGTGGGGCGATGTACGCGGCATCGACGGACCGGGCGTGCACGTGATCGGCGAGCTGCCGTGGCGCACCGTCGACGCGCTGATCCGGCGCGCGTCGGCGTGCTGCATCGCATCCCGCTACGAAGGCTTCGGACTGCCCGCCCTCGAAGCGCTCGTCGCGGGGTGCGCCGCTGGTCGCCGCCAACGATTCGGCGCTCACCGAGGTCGTCGGCGACGCGGGTCTGCTGTTCACGCCGGGCGACGTCGACGAGATGACCGCCGCGCTCGAACGCGTCCTCGAGGATCCCGCGCTGTGCGCCGACCTCGCCCGCAAGGGCCGTCTGCGCGCCGAGACGATGACGTGGGAAGCCTCCGCGCAGGCGCATGCGGCAGCGTTCGCGGCGGCCGGAGCCCGCTACCTTCAACGGGCTTGATGCGCGTCATCCTCGACGTCTCTGCGGTTCCGGCCCGCCCCGCGGGCGCGGGCGTCTATATCGTGCGCGCTCGCGAGCGGCCTCGCCGCGCAGACGGACGTCGAGCTGCATCTGGCGACGCGCCGCGGCGACGGGGAGCGGTGGTCCACGCTCGCGCCCGGCGCGGCGATCCATCCGGTCGCGCCCGACTCCCGTGCCCGCCGCATCGCCTGGGAGCAGGCGGGCGCGCGGAAACTGGCCGCGAAGGTCGCGCCGGACGTCTGGCACGGCCCGCACTACACGATGCCGTGGCGCCTCGGTGTCCCGGCCGTCGTGACGGTGCACGACCTGACGTTCTTCGATCACCCCGAGTGGCACGAGCGCACGAAAGTGCCGTTCTTCCGCCAGATGATCCGTACGAGCGCCCGCCACGCAGCCGCGATCGTCTGCGTGAGCGAGTACACCGCGAAGCGATTCGCGCGCGGTCGCGCCGCCGCACGGTCCGATCACCGTCGCCCCTCATGGTGTCGACCACAACCGGTTCTCGCCGGAAGGCGACGAGGTCGACGACCTCGCGCGGCTCGCCACACATGGCGTGACGCCGCCGTACGTCGCGTTCGGCCCGGCGACGTTGGAACCGCGCAAAGGAATCCCGACGCTCCTCGCCGCGTTCGCGCGCGTCGCACCTCGTCATCCCGACCTGCGGCTCGCGCTCGTGGGCGGCGACGGGTGGGGAGTCTCCGAAGTGCGCGACGCGATCGCGGCCAGCGGGGTCGCGACGCATGTCGTCCGCACCGGCTACGTCGATCACGACGTCGTGCCCGCGCTCTACCGACGTGCGGCCGCGGTTGCGTACCCAACGTTGGAGGAAGGGTTCGGCTTGCCCGCGCTCGAAGCGCTCGCCGCCGGTGCGCCGCTCGTCACGACCACGGGATCCGCGCCGGAAGAGATCGTCGGACGCGCGGCGCTCACGGTGCCGCCGGGCGACGGCGACGCGCTGGCCGCCGCGCTGCGAACGTTGCTCGAGGACGGCTCCCGTGCCGCGGCCCTCACGGAGCGCCGGTCCGGAGCAGGTCGCGGCCCTTCACGTGGGCGCGGTCGGTCGAGCGGCACGTGGTCACCTACCGGGAGCTGCTCGCATGAAGGCGCTCGTCACCGGCGCGAGCGGATTCGCGGGCCGCCATCTCGTCGCGCATCTCACCGAAGCCGGCGACTCGGTGATCGCGTGCGACCGCGCCGGGGTCCACGCGGTCGACATCGTCGACCGTGACGCGGTGCACCAGGCGTTCGCCAGCTTCCAGCCCGAAGTCGTGTACCACTTGGCCGCGCTCACACACGTGGGCGACTCGTGGAACGAGCCGCAGGCAGTGCTTCGCGTCAACGTCGAGGGGACGCTGAACGTCCTCGACGCGGCGCAGGCCGCGGGCGTGCGGCGCGTCTTGGTGGTCGGCAGCGCCGAAGAGTACGGACGCGCGGGCACCGAATCCCCGCTGCGGGAGGACGCGCCGCTGCTCCCGAATTCTCCCTACGCGGCCACGAAGGTCGCCGCGTCGTACCTCGCGCTGCAGGCCTATCTCGGTGCCGGACTCGAGACGGTGCGCGTCCGCGCGTTCAACCACACCGGTCCGGGCCAGACCGATCGCTTCCTGATTCCCGCGCTCGCGCGCCGCATCGCCGAGGCCGAACGCGACGGTCACGACCACATCACCGTCGGTTCGCTCGACCCGGTGCGCGACATCAACGACGTGCGCGACATCGTGCGCGCGTATCGCCTCGCCGCGCTCGAAGGCGAACCGGGCGCGGTCTACAACGTGTGTTCGGGCGCGGGCCACTCCGTCGGAGAGATCGCGGCCGCGTTGCTCGCGCGCGCCGCGTTCGGTTGCGCCTGGTGCAGGATCCGGATCTCGTCCGGCCGGTCGACGTACCCAGCCTCATCGGCGACGCGAGCAGGTTGCGGGCGGCAACGAAATGGCAACCGGCATTCACCCTCGAAGCAACGCTCGAAGCCGTCCTCGACGAAGCCCGGGCCAACGCCGCTCGGTAACGGCGGGTGTTCGACGACCCGGGATCGCGATGCGTTGCTCAGGGGCCTTGGCGGTCGAGCCAACCGAGGAGCGCCGCAATTGCGCGGGGATCGTGCCGCAAACGGTGGGCGCCGTTGGGCACGAGCCGGCGTTCGACGCAGCCGTCGCCCGCGGCGGCCAGCGAGCGGGCATCGTCGACCGAGACGACGTCGTCGTCGGTGCCGTGCACGAGCAGCCATGGGCGCGGCGCGATGCGCTTGGCGGCCTCCAGAACGTCGAGGTTTGCGATCGCACGGATCCACGGTGTGGGATCGGCGGGAAACCCGCTGGTGCGCAGCACACCGGTACGCCGCGCGTACTCCAGGAACCAGTCCGGGTCGCGTACCCAGGCGGCCAGCGACGCGGGCGCCGCGAACGTCGCGAGACCGCGCACCCGCTCGTCGTGCGCGGCGGTCACGATCGCGAGCGTGCCGCCGAGACGAAAACCCGCCAACCAGATGCCGGTCACGTCGCTGCGCGTCGCGAGCGCGTCGATCCCGGCCCGGACGTCGGCGAGCCAGCCTTCGATCGAGAAGTCCCCCTCGGACGCGCCGGTGCCACGCATCGTGATCGCGAGCCCGGCCCATCCCGCTACGTCCGCGACCCGATTGATGAGGCTCGCGTAGGTGCTGCCCACGGTCGCAGCGCCGCCGGGCCCGCGTGGGAACCCGGGCAGGATCAGGAGACCGGGGACGCGGGTGAGCCCGGCCGGCCGCGCGAAGTGCGCATCGAGCCGAAGCCCTTCCGAGACGAGCTCATCCATTGCCTCGTTATCCTGGCCGCGTGGCTCCCGCGACGACGAACCCGACGCATCCTCTCGAGGAATGGGCGTTGAAGGAGTGGGCGGTCATCGTCCACGCCCTGCTCGAAGGCGAACAGATCGTCGACCTCCGCAAAGGCGGCTTGCGCGAGGACGGCCGTCACTTCGACGTGCCGGCGAAGCGCTTCTGGCTCTATCCGACAGCCGAGCACCAGCGCGCCGAGCTGTTGAAGTCCGCGTACCGACACTGGATCGACATCTCCGACGCCGCGCCGGTCGGCTCCGACATCCCATTGCACGCGTGGGCCGACGTCGTCGACATTGCGACGGTGCGCGAGGAAGATCACGTCGCCGCCCTCGGCGGCAAGTCGATCTGGACCGACGACTACGTGGAGTCGCGCTTGAAGTGGAAGCAGCGTGATCCGCTGTGGGTGCTCGTGCTGCGCGTGCACCGCGCGCACGAGCCGGTTGTCGTGCCGTGGAAAGACGCCTATGGAGGCTGCACGTCGTGGGTCGACTTCGACGGCGTCCCTGATCCGGCGTCGATCCCGTCGGAACCAGTGCTCAGCGATGTCGCGTTCGAAGCTCGCCGTAAGGGTGTACGCGACGCGTTGCCGGCGCACCTGTGGACTTAGGCCCCGTGTACGAAACCCGGCGCTCGGCTGTCGGGTTCTAAGCCGGAATGGCCGCTCCGAACCAGGTCGAAAGTGCTCGAGGCAGCTCCGGGTCCGTGAGGTTTCCTACCCAGGCGACATGACCGTCGGGTCGGATCAACACGGCCGGGGGCGCCGTGACCTTGCCAAGGAGCGGGAGTTCCCACACGCCCTCGTGCCCGGCGTCGACCAACCGGATGCGATTCGCCCAAGGAGAAATATTGAAACCGCCGGGTTCACCGAGGTTGAGGAGGACTGGCCGCGCGTCGTGCAGCAAGGTGAAGACGCGCGTGGGACCGTCGGCGGTGTGCACGTCGAGGTCGGGCATGCGCCGCCCGAGCAGCAGATGTCCCTCGCCGAGGTCGTAGTGGATGTCGAGCCCGGAGATCATCGCGGCGATGCGCGTGCGCGGCTCATCCATGCTGAGCATGTCGAGCACGGTGGCGCGGAGCGCCTGGCTGCGCTCGTCGATGCGGCTGAGCGCGACCTGCGCCATGGTGTTCTGCAACACGCGGGCGCCGACCGGATGCCGTTCGGCGTGGTAGGTGTCCAGGAGGCTCTCGGGTGACGTCCTGTTGACCACCTGGGCCAGCTTCCATCCCAGGTTGACGGCATCCTGCACACCCGTGTTGAGGCCCTGCCCACCTTGCGGGCCGTGCACGTGCGCGGCGTCGCCGGCGAGCAGCACGCGTCCCTCGCGATAGGACGCCGCCTGCCGGGTCATGTCGGTGAACCGGGAGATCCACGTGGGGTTGTGCACCCCGTAGTTCGTCCCGTAGGCAGCGACGAGCGCCTCGCTGAGGTCCTGCAGGGTGGGCTCACTGGTGTGCTCGACGTGCTTCTCGAGCAGCACGACCCCGTACGGCCCTCCGCCCTCCTCCCGGTTGACGGGACCGATGCCACCACCCTCCGGGCGCATGCCGAGTTCCGGCTCCTCGTCCGTCTCGACCTCGGCGATCAGGTAGCTGCTCGTCGGGTCCCACCCGGGAAAGTCGATACCGGCCGCCTTGCGGATCAGGCTGCGCCCTCCGTCGCACCCGACGACGTACTCGGCTCGGATGGTCGTGTCGTCGGACACCTCGACGTCGACGCCGGTGTCGTCCTGCGCGAAGCCCACCACCTCGCAGCCGCGAAGGATCGGGACCCCGAGCTCTTCCACCCAGCCGGCCAGGATGCGCTCGAAGTCGCTCTGCCACAGCGCAAGGAGGTAGTTGTGGCGCGTGGGGAAGTCGCTGATGTCCAAGAAAGTCCCGGCGTAGCCCACGAACGGATGCGCTTGGCCCTGCGAGAGGAAGCGCGCCTCGACGCCACGCTGATCGAGCACCTCGATGGTGCGCGAGTGAAGACCCCCGGCTCGCTTGCCGTCGAGATCCTGACTGGTGCGTCGTTCGACGATGACGACGTCGATCCCCGCCAAGGTCAGCTCCGCCGCCAGCATCAGCCCGGTCGGGCCGCCTCCCGCGATCACGACTTCACGTTCGGTCATCGCCGCTCCACGGCGTTCGCGGCACAGGAAGTCAACACGCGCATTCCACAACTCCTGGCTTCACAGGTTCAGGCTGTTCTCACGCTCGACGATGCGGCACCGCGCCTCAGAGCGCGAGCAGCCGCTTGGCGTTTTCCAAGAGAACGAGTTCCGTGACGTCGTCGGGGATCTCGAGCGTCTCCCACGCGCCGAACCACTGCGCGTGCGTGAGGAATGGGTAGTCGGTCCCGAACAGCACCCGGTCCCGCAGCGGGCCCTTGATGTTTCGGATCAGCTCCGGCGCGAACCGCCGCGGCGACCAGCCGGACAGATCGATCCACGTGTTCGGCTTGTGCAAAGCGACCGCGAGCTGCTCGTCCTGCCACGGCCACGCCGGATGCGCCATCACGATCTGCAGGTCGGGGAAGTCGGCCGCGACCGCGTCGAGGTGGATCGGCCGCGACGGTTCGAGCTTCATCCGCCCGCCGCCCGGCATCCCCGCGCCGAGTCCGGTCGTGCCGGTATGTACGAGAACGGGAATGCGCAGCGCGTCCGCGGCCTCCCAGATCGGGTAGACAGCGCGGTCGTCGGGCCGGAATCCCTGCGCGGTCGGGTGCAGTTTCAGACCTCGTAGTCCGAGCATGCGCACCGCGCGCTCGAGCTCGGTGACCGCGGCGTCGCCCTTCAGCGGGTCGACGGATGCGAACCCGCAGAACGCGTCGGGGTGGTCACGCACACAGCGGGCGACGAAGTCGTTCGTGACCGGCGGCAGGCCGGTGTTCGTCTCCGCATCCCACGCGAGCAGCACGCCGTACACGTCGGCGTCCCGGAACACGGCCGCCATCTCGTCGACACTGTGGCGCGGCAGCGTGGTGCGGAAGTGCGCTTCGCACGCCGGGCCGTAGTCGCCCATCGCGGCGTCGACGTACTCGGGAGTGGAGGGGTGGACGTGGACGTCGATCGCGCGGGGCACGAGCGCGGCGCTCAGTCTTCGGGCGCCGAGGCGGCCGCTGCACGCGTGATCGAGCGGTGGGGCCGGTACCCCCGATTCCTCGCTTCGGCCAGGGTGTCGGGCCCGAAGGCGGCAAAGGCGCCGGCCGCGACGACGTCGGCCACCGCGGCGGCGACGCCGGGATCGGCCTCGGCCAGATCGAGGTCGTACACGACCTGGCGCCGCTTGTCGCCGAGGTAGCGGAGGTGCTCGAAGCCGCTCGGATGGCCCACGAGCATGGGAATCTAGCGATTCGGAGGGGGGTGCCGCCCCGCCGGCGACGGCGCCGAGTAGTTTCGCCCCGTCCTGATTCACTCCCGGGGGGACCCAATGTTGCAGAAGAAGTGGTTGCGACTGCTCGTCGCACTCACCGTTGCGTCGGTCATCGCGGCCGCGTGCGGCGGCGACGACGATGACGACGACGACGCCAGTTCGGACGAAACAACCGAAGAGACCGAACCCGAAGACGGTGCAGCCGCGGGCGACCGCGGCAATGTCGACGGCGAGCTCGTCATCGGCGCCTTGCTCCCGCAGTCGGGTGACCTGTCGGCCATCTACGACGCACTCAGCACACCCGTCGACATGGCGATCGAGGAGATCAACGCCGCCGGCGGCGTGAACGGCACGCCGGTCGTGCGCGCCGACGCCGACGACGGCACCAGCGCCGATGTCGCGGCCACCGGCCTCGACACCCTGCTCAACTCCGACAACGTCGACGTGATCGTCGGCGCCGCGGCGTCCACCGTGACACTCGGCATCATCGACACGGTCCGCGAAGCGCGGCGTCGTGCAGTGCTCGGGTTCGAACACGTCGGCGGAGCTCAGCACCGTCGACGACGGCGGGTTCTACTTCCGGACCGCGCCGCCTGACGCGTTGCAGGGTCCCGCGCTGGCCCAGCTCATCCTCGAGCGACGGCTTCTCCAACGTCGCCATCCTCGCACGGAACGACTCGTACGGGACCGGATTCGCCGACGTCGCTCGAGACGGCCCTCACCGACGGCGGCGCCACGGTTCCGCTCAACGCGGCCTACGACCCCGACGCCGACCGACTACCAGGCGGACGTCGCCGCGGTCGTCGACGCGGCACCCGACGCGGTGGTCGTGATCGGCTTCAACGACGACGGCGGCAAGGTCATCGGCGAGATGATCGCCCAGGGCATCGGTCCGGATGCGATCCAGGTCTACACCGCCGACGGCATGCAGGGATCGTCGTTCTACGAGGCGGTCGACGCGGCCAACCCGGCCGTCGTCGAGGGCATCAAGGGCACCGCGCCCGTCGGCGGCTCCGGCCGGCGTGACGCACCCGTTCATCGAGGCCTATGCAGCGACCGGGCAGGACACGATCTTCTCCGCCTACTACTACGACTGCACGATCCTGATCGCGCTCGCGGCCCAGTCGGCCGGGTACGGACGACCCGGAGGCGATCGCCGGCGCGATGCTCGACGTCAGCCAGGGCGGCACGGTGTGCCAGGCCTACGCCGACTGCCTCGCGTTGCTCGAGGCGGGCGAGGACATCGACTACGACGGCGCATCGGGTCCGGTGGACCTGTCCGACGTCGGTGAGCCCACCGTCGGCGTGTACGACATCTGGGCGTACGACGCGGCCGGAGCACCGACCAACGTCGAAGGTGTGGAGCAGATCCGCATCGAGGCCTAGTCACACGAAGTGAAGACGGCCCCCGGACTCCGGTCCGGGGGCCGTTCGCGCCCGAATCCGACCTGCGTGGCTCACGCGCGACGTGCGACTCACGCAGGTCGCTCGTTGCGGCGGTCAGTCGACGCGGGCGAGGGTGCCGAGGTAGAGCTCGACGACCTTGGGGTCGGCGAGCAGCGCCGCGCCGGCGCCTTCGTAGGCGTTGCGGCCCTGGTCGAGGACGTAGGCGCGGTGCGCGATCTGGAGGCAGCGGCGCGCGTTCTGCTCGACCATGAGCACCGAGACACCAGATGCGTTGATCCCGGCGATGCGTTCGAACACGTCGTCCTGCATCATCGGCGAGAGGCCCGCCGACGGCTCGTCGAGGAGCAGCACCGAAGGCTCGGTCATCAACGCGCGCGCCATCGCGAGCATCTGGCGTTCGCCGCCCGACAGCGAGCCCGCGCGTGCTGACCGCGCCGCTCACCCAGACGGGGCAGCAGCGTCATGATGTGGTCGCGTCGTCGCGCGAACTCGCGGGCCTTGATGTACGCGCCCATCCGCAGGTTGTCCTCGACGGTCAGCGTCGCGAACACGTTGCGGACCTGAGGGACGTAGCCGACGCCGCGCTGCGACGAGCTCGTGGGCGGCGAGGCGCGTGATCGACTCGTCCCGCAACGTCACCGTTCCCGATCGCACGTCGACGAGGCCGAAGACGGCCTTGAGCAGCGTCGACTTCCCCGCGCCGTTCGGGCCGATCATGCCGATGAGCTCACCCTCGCTCACGGTGAGGTTGCAGCCGTGGAGGATGTCGATACCCGGCAGGTAGCCCGCGACCACGTCGCGCGCTTCGAGCAGCGTCATGCGGTCTCCTCAGGTGGCGGGACGGGGGCGCGTTGGCCGTGGTGGGTTCCGAGATACGCGTCGATCACCGCTTCGTTGGTGACGATCGAGGCCGGCGGACCCTCGGCGATCACGTTGCCTTCGGCCATGCACACGACCCAGTCGCTGATCGACATCACCACGTCCATGTCGTGCTCGACGAACATGACCGTGCGACCCTCGGCGCGAAGTTCGCGCACGTGATCGAGCAGGGACTCGACGAGCGCCGGGTTCACGCCCGCCATCGGCTCGTCGAGCATGACGAGCTGCGGATCGACCATCAGCGCGCGCGCCATCTCCAAGAGCTTGCGCTGGCCGCCCGACATCGTGCCGGCCGGATCGTCGCGCTTCGCGATGAGGTTGAACCGTTCGAGCAGGTCGAGCGCGCGCTCGGTGTTCTCGCGTTCCTGCGCCGCGCCACGTCTGGAACAAGCCCGGAAGGAAACGTTCACCGCGTTGGTTCGGCGCGCCCAGGAGCATGTTGTCGAGCACCGTCAGGCGCGAGAGCGACTTCGTGAGCTGGAACGTGCGCACCATTCCGAGCCGGGCGATCTTGTAGGCCGGCGTGCCCGCGAGCTCGTGGTCGTCGAACCGTCCAGGCGCCGTGATCGGGCTTGTCGAACCCGGTGAGCAGGTTGAACAGGGTCGTCTTCCCCGCGCCGTTGGGCCCGATGAGGGCCGTGATCGTGTTGCGCTCGCACCTCGAGGCGGTCGACGTTGACCGCGAGCAGGCCGCCGAACGTCCGCGTGATCCCGCCGGGCGACGAGGATCGGGTCCGGCTTGGCCACACCGGGTTCCGGTGCGATCGCGGCGGCAGGGCGCGGCGTCAGTCACCGAGCATCACCTCGTTCCGGTTGCCGAGGATGCCTTGCGGGCCGGAAGATCACGAGCAGCATGAGCAGCAAGCCGACGAGCATGAACCGGACCGGGCCGATGTCGTCGGACGTGATGACGTTGTCGATCCCGAGGAACCCGTTGTCGACCGCTTCGCGGAGGAATCGCTCCGACGCGGCGATGACGAACCACAACACGATCGAGCCGAGGATCGGGCCCGAGGATGCGCGCCAGGCCGCCGAGGATCAGCGCGGCATACGCGAGGAACGTGATCGACGACTGGAACGCGTCGGGCTCCACGAACTGCCGGTCGAGGGCCAGCATGATCCCGGCCATCCCGCCGATGACACCGCCGATGACGAGGCTCTGCATCTTGTACGCGTAGACGTTCTTGCCGAGCGCACGCGCCGCGTCCTCGTCCTCGCGCACCGCCTTCGAGCGCGCGGCCCCACGGGCTGCGGATGAGCAGGAACATTGCGATGCTCGTAGATCGCGACGAGACCCCAGGTGCACGTCATCACCCAGAGCGTGTCCGCCGAGAATGCGACCGCGCCGAACAGCTTGAAGCGGCCGTCGAACGGGTTCAGGTCGTAGAAGCCCGGACGAGAACCGCATGCCCTGCGGTCCGCCGGTGATGTCTTGCGCAGCGCGCGAGTTCGCGGTGATGCGCAGGATCTCCGCCGCCGAGATCGTGACGATCGCGAGGTAGTCGCCTCGAAGCCGCAGGGTCGGGATGCCGAGGATGAGCCCGAGCACGATCGCGCACAGGCAGCCGACGAGGAAGCCCGCAGGCAACGAGCGGTCGAGCCCACCGACTTCGTCGGAACTTCGTAGACGAAGATCGCCGTGCCGTACGCGCCGACGAGCACGAAACCCGCCTGCCCGTAGTTCATCAGGCCCGTGTAACCGAACTGGAGGTTGAGGCCCGACCGCGGTGAGCGCGTACACCGCGGCGATGATGCCGAAGGCCGGTGCGCAGCCCGTCCTCGAAGATGAGGCTCCAGTCCATCGCGGTCCCCTACCCGATCCGCTCGCGGATGCCCAGGATGCCCTGCGGCCGCACCATGAGCACGACGATCAGGATGGCGAGCCCGACGGCGTACTTGAAGTCGGCGTCGATCCAGTACGTCGACACCTCGGACGCGACGCCCGACGACGAGCCCGCCGACCATCGCGCCGTAGGCGGAGCCGAGACCACCGAGGACGACCGCCGCGAACATCGTCAACAGCAATCGGAAGCCCATGTTGAACTGCACGGTCTCGGAGATCCCGAGCATGATGCCGCCGAGGCCGGCCAGCGCGGTGCTGCCGATCCAGATCATCGTGATCACGCGGCGGACGTCGATGCCGGAGGCCTCGGCGAGGTCCTTCTCGTCGGCGACGGCGCGGATCGCGGTTCCGAGCCGCGTCTGCTCGAGCAACAGTCCGACGCCGATGAGCACCACCGCGCAGATCACCATGATGACGTAGGTGCTGACGGGGAACGAGATCGGGCCGATGTCGGTCGGACCCTGCGTCGCGTACTGCCGGAAGGTGTTGGGCGAGCCGTCGGTGAGCACCTGGAACAGGTAGCGCAGGAACAGCGCGAGCCCGATCGACACGAGCATGCGCGCCAGCGCGCCGCTGCGCCGCCGCACCATCGGTCGCCACAACACCATGTCGAGCGCGCCGCCGAACAGGCCGGACAAGATCACCGCGACGATCGTCGCGAACACAAGAGTCCACTCGGGACCGCCGCGTCGAGGTATTCAAGAACCACGCGAGCAGCGCGCCGAGCGTCACCAGCTCACCTTGCGCGAAGTTCACGAGGCCGGTGGTGCCGAAGACGAGCGACAAGTCCGACCGAGCACAGCCCGATGATCAGCCCGAGGCGGATGCCGCTGAAGATCAGGTTCAGCATCCGTTCCCACCGGCTGGGCGCGACGATCCCACCGCCTTCTTCGCTCGCGAAGCGGAACACCGCGTTCGACGAAGTCGCACCGGGGAAGACGCGGAACTGCGGCAACTCGAAACGGTCGGGATCCTCGAGCGCGAAGTCTTCGGGGATGGTGTCGGTGTCGATCGCGAGGCGGTAGACGCCGGGTCCGGGTGCTTCGATCGCCCACACGCCGTCGGCGTCGGAGGTGGCTTCGCCTTCGAAGTTCGGGATCGTCGGGAACGTCGACCGCGGTCGCGGTGATCGTGACGCCTTCGATCGGCGTCGACCCGCTCGTGAACGTGCCCCGGATGACCGGCGTGGCCGCTTCGCCGCCCGCGGGGGCGGTGGTGGTCGTCTCCTGGGCGCCGGCTGGAGCCGCGAGCACGCCGAGCACCGCGAGGGCACCGAACAGCACGCGCGCCACGATCACCCTCAAGCGCTTCCCCCCGGGGTCCGCACCGAACGGCCGAAGCATATGAGACGTAGCGGCGCAGCGACCGGAGGGGAGCGGAGCCCGAAGTCGACCCATGGATATGAGACGCAGCGCCCGACCGACACGTCGAGGCCATCCAAGGCCGAGACCGTCGCCCAGATCAGCGTCGCGGACGTGTGCGTCGCATGATTGAACCGGAGTTGGTTCCCGGCTGGTGGTTCCGTCGTCGTGGGCGACAACGTGAACGACACGTGCCCGCGAATCGCGCCGCCCTTCGGTTGGGCGCCGACCGCACCGCCACGGGGCAACGACTGCCCGGCGGTCACTGCACCACTCCGAGCGCCTCGCCGAGTTCTTCGTACATTGTCGGTTCCCTTACCTCTAGCGGATGCTCCTACGGCAGACAGCCGCCGCAGGTGCTGTTCTCATCGAAGGCCGGATGGTTCTCAGTGTTGACGCCGCTGCCACCCCGGGAACCCGTCTCCGACTGCCACTCCTCGAACGACAACGGCGCGAAGGGGGCGCTCTGGTTCGGTTCGTTCGTGTCGAACGTCCACGGCCCGACGTACTCGTTGTTGTCGAACTCGTTGCCTTGGTCCCACGTAATCGAATGTGCGAGCAGGTCGGCGGGCCAGTGCGCGGTCGAGGAGAAGTTCGAGACGATCGCCTGCGACCCGCAGTATGAGTCGGCGCACTCCTCTCCCGGACCAGTACGGCGTCATGGTTGACGGGTCGATTGCGTCGGGATCGAACTCGAAGTAGTTGTTGGTGACGTGGATGTTCAGCGGTGTTCCAACGGCATGTGTAGAGCAGTCCCTGCTCGGGGAGTGGCGGGTCGTTCGATCGCGACCCCGAGGTCGTCGCAGGTGTCGAGGGTCGCTCCCGTGTTCGCCGGGTCGCCGATCTGCGGTGACGTGCATGAGCCGAGCGGGAGACCGTTCGTGCAGTATCGGTCGGCGTTCTCCCACAGGACGATGCCGTCCCAGTTGTTGATGAACAAGTTCCCGTCGACCGCGGTGAAGCCGCTGCCGTTGTTCGGTTCGGCGGCCTCGTTGTAGCCGCTCTCCGAGAAGTAGATCGCGCCGGTCGGGAACGTGCTGTTCTGCGAGCCGCTCACCCACCCGTTGTTCTCGAACCGGTTGTCGGTGATCTCCGCGTTGTATGACACTTCGTAGAAGATGCCGATCCCCCAGTTGTTGGCGATGTAGTTCCCGCTGATGCGGACGTCGGTGTTGAGGACGTCGGCCCAGATGCCCTGCGAGTGGTTGGAGTGGATCCAGTTGTTGGTGACGTCGGTGTCGTACTCGATCCAGAGCTTCATCGCGCCCGAGCAACCGCAGTTGCCCACGAAACGGCTGATAGAACGGCCCGCCCGGAGTCGGGTAGTTATCCAAACCGCAGTTCGGGCAGCCCGCTCCTGACGGGCCGGTCGCCCAACCGTTCTGGGTCACGTTCGTTGCCGGGCCGGAATCGAACGTGTACCAGTTGTTCTCCATGATCTCGTTCGTGTCGATCAGCACGCCGTTCACGGGGCAGGTGCCTTCCGGCTCTATGCCGACTTCACAGTTCGCGCTGTAACCGTTGATCGCGTATTGGCCGTTCTGAAAGATGCAGTTGTTCGTCACGACCTGGTTCTGGCCGAGGCCGAGAGCGGCGCCGCCGTCCTCGTTCGGCCCGATGATGTTGTGACTGACCACCCAGTCGTCGCCCGCGTCATGGTTGACGATCATCTGGTCCGGCCCCACGACAAAGTCGCGGATCTGGAGGTACTGGATCGTGATGTGCGACGCGATTCCCCGAACGCGAGGAGGCTGGTGTCCTGCCCATCGAAGATTGCCATGTCGTCGGCGGTGCCGCCGCCAACGAACGCGATATACGACTCGGGTGGCGGGCCGAGCGGGACCTGCGCGAACGGATCCAGGTTGAGGGTGTGTACGCCCGGCTCGAACCAGAAGAACGTGTTGGAAGCGATCAAGAAGCCTTGGCCGATCACGTCACTGTTATTGCCGACGGGGACTTCCACGACTGACGTGAAGTCATAGTCGGCGAACTGCGGGTCGGCGTTCACTTCGGCGAGAGTCGGAAGCTCCGGGTACGGGGATAAGAACGCCGCGGCTGCGTCTGGACCGCCGTTGCACAGTTCGGTCCCTGCGGGCGGACCGGTCGGCGCTTCCGACGGAGGCGGTTCGCCATCGCCCTCGTTGATGAGTTCGCCATCGCCCTCGTTGATGAGGTTGTTCCCGGCGATGACGCCGCCGATGATGATGATCGCGGCCGTGCTCCCGGCGGCGATACGGGAGAAGCCACCCTCACCGCGCCGACGTCTTCGTCGGAACCATCTCATTCCTCGGCCCCACTGACTGCGTAATGCGTCAACGAGATCGGGATGGTCGCCATCGTCTGGTACTGCGTCGAGATCGTGTCGCGACCGTCGGCGATGTCACTGTCGGTGACGGCGTCGTAATCGGTGTATTTCATCAGACCGCCTCACACATCATGGCGAAACGAGCGTCAACGTGACCGTCACCGTGTCAGTCGAGACTGACTAGTTCGTGACCGCCCCCGCGACGAACCCATCAGGGACACCACCATCTTCGTTCTGGAGCCAGACCGGCGGTGACACCGACGGAGCCCGGAGTCCACCCATAGTTACGAGGCTCGTTCGTTCAGCGGGCGAAAACGGCAACGAAGACGGGGGCGAGGACGAGGCCGGGCAGGAACGAAGCCACCCGTACCTCGGCGAGGTCGAGCAGCCGCAGCGCGATGCCGAGGAGCATGAGCCCGCCGACAGCGGTCATCTCGTCGACCATCCGCTCCGTGAGCACGTCGTCCATCAGGACCGCGCCCGCGGTGAGGCCGCCCTGGAACAGCGCGATCGTCACGATGCTCGCGCCCACGCCCCAACCGAGCGTCGACGCGAAGGCGAGGGCCGCGAACCCGTCGAGCACGGCCTTGGTGGCCAGGAGGTCGATATCGCCCTGTAGGCCGTCCTGGATCGATCCGAGGATCGTGAGCGGCCCGACGCAGAACACGAGCGACGCGACCAGGAAGCCCTCGACGAAGGTCGACCGGCCCTCCGCATCGTGCTCGGTGGGTGCGTCGAGGTCCACACCCACCCGGCGCTCGATCCAGGCGCCGAAGGACGCCAGGCGCTCCTCCAACTGCAGCAGCTCACCGATGAGACCGCCGCCGAGCAGCGCCGCGAGCAAGAGCAGCGGGTTCCGGGTGTTCGTCGCCTCGGAGAGACCGAGGAAGGCGACGAAGAGGCCGAGACCCTGCATCACCGTGCGCCGGATCCGGTCGGGGAAGCGCGCTCCGAGCAGCACGCCCGCGGTCGTCCCGACCGCGACGGTCGCGATGTTGAGGAGCGTCCCCAGGCCGCGCACGGCCGATGTTGACACGCGAACAGCGAATCGAGGGGCGCATGAACGCCCCTCGATTCAACATGATGTTGGACTTCGCCTCGTGCTCACGCCGGAGGGACCAAGCCCGGCCACGAAGACGACGGTGCAGCGGTGTGGATTCCGCTGAGGCGGTCCAGTCCTGCCGTTACGGCAGGCTGCCTTTGACGGCGGCCCTAGCGGCCGCGCACCTCCGGGGTCCCAGATCTATCGTGCATGCTCTGGACCACCTCCTTTCTCCGGTCCGCACGTTGTAGCAGATCCTCAGCCCCCACCGGAACCGGTTTCGGAGCCGTTCCCGGGCGCGCGCGGGCCGACGGCACCGATCGCCCGCAGGTAGTCGAGCTGCGTGTCGAGGACACCCTCCACCTGCTCGGGCAGGTAGCCCTCGCCCGTCTCGCCGGCCCGCCGGCGGATGTACTCGACCGTCTCGGGTCCTCCGACCATGACATCGCCGGGAGGGTGCGACTCGACCCGTCGCCGATCGACGCCCGCGGCTTCGAAGTACTCCAGCTGGAACTCGAGGATGCGGCGCACGTCGGCGGGCGTGAGGGTGGCAGCTACGTCGTCGGGGAGGTTCGCGATCACCCAGTCCAGCGCTTCATCGACGTCGAACACCGGCGGCGGCGGCTCGCACCGACATCCGCGCCGCCTCCCGAATGACGAACCACGCCGCGATCGCGCACACGAGGCCGAAGACGAAAAGCGCCGCGACGAGGACCACGCGGGCACGCTAACCCGGGGTGCGTTCAGGAAGTGCGGCGGGCCTGCCCCGCTCCCGCCAGCGCCGGCTCAACGCGACCCGTGCGAACGCCAGCCGGCGACCGAACGAGAGTGCCGTCGCGGTCGAGACGCCCATGAGCACGTCGGTGCGGGTGATGAGATCCGGCCGCGCGGCGTGGACGCGTCGGATCAAACGCCGGTGCTGCCTGGCCTGACGGCGCGCCAGGGTTGCACTCCACGACGACGAGCCGATGCGGAACGTCGCCAACGTCTCGGCGATGCCGACGAAGTCGCCGTGTCGGAGCACGCGGCACCACATGTCGAGGTCGATCGCGTATTCGGCGGTTGCGTCAAATCCACCGACGCGATCGAGAACGTCCTTGGAAATCAATACCGACGACGGCTCACCCACGAGGTTGCGACCGGAGCGCACGACCTTTCGGACGACGGCATCTCCGGCATGGCGACCCTCGATCCCGGTGAGCCCCCACGCTTCGAACATCGGCCGATCACGCTCGTCGATCACGTTGCGCTTGCACGAGACGAGCGCGACACCCTCCGCCGACTCGAACGCATCGACCTGGTGCTCGAGGCACGTCGGCATGAGGAAGTCGTCGGAGCAGAGCAACTTGACGTACCGGCCGCTCGCGAGCGCGACGACGTGGTTCCAGTTCGCAGCCGCGCCGAGATTCTCGGCGTTGCGATGCACGCGAACGCGCCCGTTCGCGCTCGTACGCTCGGGCGATCTCATAGGTGTCGTCGGGTGATGCGTCGTCGACAACGATGAGCTCGAGGTCGGACAGGGTCTGGCCGAGCACCGACTCGATCGACTGCCGGATGTACGGCGCGGCGAGAAAGGCGGGAATGCAGACCGAGACGAGTGGTGTCACTTGTCCGAACCGGGTTCTTCCCGTGGAGCTTCTTCGAAGTTGACTCGTTCGGCGACGACGGTTTCGATGCCCTCGTCCTCGCCACAGACCGGCGCGACAACCGTGAGGAGCGTCGTCTTCATCGCATCGGACGGCATAGCTGCGTCACAGTACCAACGGTCTCGTGCAAAGACTGCTCTTGTGCACGTGCATCAATCGGTCCCCGTAGGGCTGTCCGGAGCCACGCTCGAAAGCGGTCCGACGGCACCTGACCGAGCGGTCAGGTAGCCAGCGGGGCAGCGGAGGTGTCGGTCGGACGGCGCACACGCTGGAGGATGTCCTCGTACACCTGCTTGACGCCGACGGGGAACGGTGTGAGCTCGAGGTCTCGGAAGTCGCCCGCGAAGTGCGTAGCAATGCGGAGATCACGGACCTGGAACCTCGACGCCGGGCTGGTACCGAGCGCGACGCGCACGCCTCGTCGGGCCACGTGCTGCACGGTTCGGAGCACCGCCGCGACCGAGACGGGCCGTTGCGACGACAAGTTGCGCAGGACCGGCTGCTCCGGCTGCTCGCGCACGGCGCGGGTCACCATCTCGCGCACCATCGCGGCCGCGTCGTCGACGTACAGGTAGTCACGCAGGGTTTCCATCGGCACGAACAGATTCACGGACTGTGTAATCGCGGCGGCCCGGCACAGCTGACTGACGAGACCTTGCGGCTTCGCGAGATTCTGCCCCGGCCCCACCAGGTTCGAGAACCGTCCGATGAGCACCGGCACCGTGCCGGCGAGCAGTTTCACGACCAGTTCTTCCTGCGCGATCTTCGCCTCGCCGTACGCGCTCAGCGGGCGTGGCGTTGATGACTCGGTGAAGGGCGGGTCGCTGGAGCCGGCATACACGCCACCGGCAGATGACGTGAGGAAGACGGACCCGCAGCCCGCTGGATGTCGTTGCCGGACGCTCGTGAGGAAGTGCTCGATGACTCGCGTCTCGCGGCTGAGGGCCTCGTTCGATGTCCCGACAACACCCGCACCTGCTGCCCACACGATCGTCCAGCCCTCGGTGCCGGCGGCCTCGATGAAGCGCGTGAGATCGACGTCCAGCACCTGGGTCGCCGCGTTCGGTGTCATCCCACGGAACCGCGGCACCGATGAACCTCGGGCTCACCGTTCGCGCGACTGCTCGCCCGAGCAGACCGCCGGCACCGACGACCCAGGTCAGCACCCGCTCACGGCTCCGGCTCGTCGAAGACCTCACCGGGATCTCGCACGATCACGTAGACCGGCTTGCCCATCGACATGTTCGCGGATGCCGCGATGTACTCGGCGATGATTCCGAGCGCGAACAAGGTGGCGCCGCCCACGACGAGAACCGCGATGAAGACCGACGTCCAACCCTGGACATCGACGTCGCCGAAAGCCTTCCGCACGATGCTCCAGATTGAGACGACGAGGCCGAGCAGCGCGAAGGAGATCCCCATGAACGACACGAATCGCAGCGGCCGCGTGCCGGACGAGATCACGAGCCGCCAGAAGTGCGAGGCCAACCGGAGGAAGGTGTACGCGCTTGCCGGCCTGCCCTCATCACGCATCGGCACCGCGCACACTGCGGGGTTGGCGACCACCCACGAGAGCGCGACATCGAGGTAGACACCAGGTCCCGTGAAGGCAGCGACGCTGCGGCCGGCCTCACCAAGCATGAGGCGATAGCTGTGGAATGCCTTGGGTCCGCCTGATGATGCCAGGACGTGCACGAACAGCCACTTCGTGAACCGCGACGCCGTATTGCGCAGAAAGCCGTGCGGTGGCGGGTTGGAGGGCGAGGCGTAGACGAGTTGCGAGCGTTCCCGGTACGCCGTGTCGAGTAGGTGCCCGATGTAGGCCGGGTCGTGCTGACCGTCCTCGTCCATCGTGACGATCCATGTGCCGCCCGAGGAGGTCATGCCCGCGAGCGTCGCGGGGTGTTGTCCGAAGTTCCGCGAAAGCCAGATTGGTCGCACCCACTCGTAGCTCTCGGCGAGGTCGCGCACGACGTCGGCGCTGCCCTGGATGCCGCGGTCCCACACGAGCAGGACCTCGTCGACCCGGAAGCGCCGGCCGTCGGGCGTCGTCTGCGACGACCGGAACTGCTCGATCTCTTTGACCAACGCCGGCAGCGTCGACGCCCCGCTGTACACGGGGATCACCACGCTGACCGAGACCACCCGTCCCTGGTCACCCTCGCCGGCCACGCATTGTCCTCCGGAGCACGCTGATGCTGTTGGCCAACTGTATGCCGATCCTCCACCGTCACCCTCGATGGCGATGGCTCGGCTAGCGGCGCTTCTCGACCGGTGGCAGCGATGTCAGTTGCAGATGAGCCCGGCGTCCATCGATTCGCGAAATATCCAGGGGATGACCTCGTCGAGCATGTCGGAGAGGCTCGTCTCCGCCTGGAAGCCGAGGACGCGCTGCAGCCTTCTCGGTCGCGGGGATGCGCTTGTGCACGTCGTGCTCGAAGGGATCGTCGCTGACGTAGCGGAACGGGACGGCAGCGCCGTTGATCTTCGTCCAGATCAACTCGGCGAGCTCGAGCACCGTCGTCGATTCACGCGTCGAGAGGTTGAAGTCTTCGTTGCGCGCCGCCTCGTGCTCCATCGCGATGACGATCCCACGGGCCAGGTCGCCACCGTAGGTGTAGTGACGGATCTGTGAACCGTCGCCGAGGATGTGCAGCGGGTCTTGGCCCTTCACAACCTTCTGGACGAGGTCGGGCACCACGTGGCTCGATCGCGAGCTTGACGTTGCCGCTCAGGATCTCGACGTCGCCGAGCGGCTCGCGCTTCACCGATGCCCACGCAGTTCGGCACCGCGACTGGCGCTGGCGGCGGGTCCGGCGCTGGTGCGGATGATCTCGCGCTACCGGACCCGGCTGGAGTTCAACTGGCAGCCTGTCGGGGCGCTGCCGGCCCTCGTAGCGGCCCTCGTCGCCGTCTCGGTCGCGGCTCCGTCCCCGGACGCCCACGCCGACGGCGCTGACGCGCGCGGATGGCTCGAGCGTGCCCAACGTCCGGACGGCGGCTATGGCGCCTACACGGACGGACCGTCGAGCGCGCAGATGACTGGATGGGCGATGCTCGGCCTCGAGGCCGCCGGGCGCAATCCGCTCGATCTCGGCTCGGGCGGACACTCGCCGGTCGACTACCTGCGCACGAGGGCCGATCGCCTCCATCGGGGTCTGGGAGATCTCGAGCTGGCGATCCTGGGGCTCGAGGGCGCCGGGCTCGACGCCCAGCGCTTCGCCGGCCACGATTTGGTCGCCGAGCTGCTGCGCTTTCAAGGCCCAGACGGCTCGTTTCAGGGACAGGTCAACCTCACCGCGTACGCGATCCTCGCGCTGCGCGCGGCCGGGAGGTCGTCGGGTGTCCCAAGGGGGGCGGCGTGGCTTCGCGAAGCACAGAACGGTGATGGCGGCTGGGGCGCCAGCCCCAACGGTCGGAGCGACCCGGATTCGACCGGGTCGGCGATGCAGGGGCTCGCCGCGGGCGGCCGCGGCCCGGCGATCCGCCGCGGGATCGCGTACCTGAAGCGAACGCAGAAGCCCGGGGGCGGCTGGGGCATCTACGAGACCGGCGCCACCAACTCGCAGTCGACGGCGTTCGCCGCCATGGGCCTCGTCGCGGCGGGCGTCGATCCTGACCGCGTCCGCCGCGGGGGACGCTCCGGCCTCGACTTCATCTCAGCCCGCCAGACCGCCGACGGGCACTACACCTACGCCCCCGGCAGCGACCAGACCCCGGTTTGGGTGACCTCGCAGGCACTCGTGGCGGTGAGTCGTGAGGCGCTCCCGATCGAGCCGGTGTCGCGGTCGGCCGGGGGCGCCACCCGCCCGGAGCCCGACCTCGAAGCCCTGTCCGATCCGACCGGCCACCCTGAGCCGCTCGCCGCCGGCAGGCCGGCGCGGACGGCTCGGGTCGGTGACCCGGACCGGGGGCGGCGGGAAGCACGGTCGCGGTGGCCCGGCGACGATCCCGCCGCCGAGGGGAGCCAGGAGGCGCGGGACGGCCGCGCGGTCGTGGCCATGGCCGAGCCGGCAGCGGAGACCGTCGACGCGGGGGAGGGGAGTCGGGAGCGCGGCGACACCGCGACCTGGGTGGGGGCTGGCTTCGGCGGCCTCGTGGCGGCCCTTGGCGGGGGCTTCCTCTGGTACCGGCGCCGGCTTCCCGGCTAGTGGTCGCGGGCGGCTACGGTTCAGACGTGGACGTCGAGACCGCGATCCGAACCCGCCGCACCCACAAGGCCTTCCGCCCGGTGCCGGTGTCACACGAGACCCTGGACGAGGTGCTCGAGCTCGCCCGTTGGGCGCCGAACCACAACCTGACGAACCCCTGGCGCTTTCGTGTGATCGGGTCGCGGGCGCTGGAGCGGCTGAAGCAGGCGGCCGGACCCGAGGCGGCCTCGAAGCTGGATCGGGCCCCGACCCTGGTCGTCTGCTCATGCGTGCTCACCGGCGATCCCGTTCAGGACGAGGAGGACCTCCACGCCACCGCGTGTGCCGCCTTCATCGTGCTGCTGGCGGCCCACGCCCGCGGGCTGGCGGGTTACTGGCGCACCCCCGCCGTGCTGCGCACGCCCGAGGGGCGCGCGGCCGTCGGCCTCGGCGACGACGAGCGTTTCGTCAGCCTGATCCACCTCGGCGAGCCCGTCCAAGAGCAGCGGGTGCCCGAGCGCGAGCCGGCCGAGAACGTCGTCAGCTACCTCGACTAGGTGTGGATCGCGCCCGCGACCAACCGATGGTCGAGTTAGTACGACAATGTGGGCACAACTCGCCCATCGGCTCTCGGGGTCGGGGATGCTGAGCCGCGAGCAGGCGCTGGAGGCGGTAACGGGCGAGCCCTTCGACGTGGTCGTGATCGGCGGCGGTGTCACCGGCGCGGGGGTCGCTCTCGACGCCGCTTCGCGCGGCTACTCGGTGGCGATCGTGGAACGCGACGATTGGGCGTGCGGCACCTCGAGCCGCTCCTCGAAGATGATCCACGGCGGGCTTCGCTACCTGCGGAACTTCGACCTTGGCCTGGTGCGCGAAGCGTTGCTCGAGCGGCAGCTGATGGTGCAGCTGGCGCCGCACCTGGTCTACCCGACGCCTTTCCTCGTCCCCACCCTGGGTGAGGATCGCCGCTCGCGGCGGATCGGGATCGGTCTCAACATGTACGACGTGATGGCGTCCACCCGGGTCGGGCGGGCGCGCCGGGACCGGGCCGCGCGCGAGCACGTCGACGACTACTGGGCGCCCGACCGCCACCGGACGATTCCCGGCGCCGACGCGGTCGAGCTCAGTCCGGCGCTGGGGCGGGTCGCACCGCGCGACGCCTATCTCTTCTACGACTGTCAAACCGACGACGTTCGCCTGGTGCTCACCATCCTCGGGGAGGCCGAGCGGTTTGGCGCGGTCCCCCTCAACCGGGGGGAGGTGTTCGAGCTGCTGACGGACGGGGGCCTGGCGGCAGGTGTGAGGTGCGTGGACTGCGAGAGTGGCGAGCGGTTCGAGGTCAGGGCGAGCAATGTGGTCAACGCCACCGGGGTATGGGCCGACCGGATCCGGCCCGAGGAGATCCACGACGAGGCCGAGGTGCCGCGGATCGCCCCCAGCCGCGGGACGCACATCACCCTGGCGCCGGACCGGCTGGAGCTGGGGAGCGCCGCGTGCATCGTGCCGGCCGGCGAGGACCGCACGATCTTCGCCCTTCCCTGGTACGGCCGCGCGCTCATCGGGACCACCGACCGGGACTTCGACGGGGACATCGCCCATCCGCGCCCGCCGGCCGAGGACATCTCCTACCTCTTGGAGGCGGTCAACGCCTTCTTCGGCGTCGAGCTCACGCCGGCGGACGTCACGGGCGCGTACGCGGGTGTGCGACCGTTGATCTCCACCGGCGACCCGCGCAAATCCGTTGACATCTCGCGCGCGGCCGAGCTCTATGAGACCTCGTCCGGCCTGGTGACGATCACCGGGGGCAAACTCACCACCTGGCGCCGAATGGCGAAGCTGGTGGTCGACCGCCTGGTCGAGCGGGAGGACCGGGAGGCCCCCTGCCGTACCGGGGAGATCCCGCTCGGCCTCGCGGCCAACGAGGGAGACCTCGAGCCCCCCGCCGGCCTCGCCGAGACCGCGCTTCCGGATGGCTACCGAGGGTTGCTGAGCTTCCGTTACGGCCACGCAGCGAGCAGGGTCCTGGCCGTCGCCGGCGAGCGCCCGCATCTGGCCGCGCCGATCGTCGAGGGCGAGCCCGACCTGCTCGCCGAGGCCGTGATCGCCGCCCGGTTGGAGCAGGCGCGCTCGGTCGCGGACGTACTGCTGCGGCGCACCCGGCTCGGCCCGCTGTCGGCGAACAGGCTGAGAACGGCGGAGTCGGTGCTCCCGGTCGCGCTGGCGATGGGCGAGGAGCTCGGCTGGAGTGAGTCGCGAGCGCGCGCGGAGGCCACGGCCTGGCTCGATGCGGCCGATGCCGAGGGTGTCGATCCGGCGAAGGTCGTAGCATCGATGACATGAGGCTCTTCATCGACACCGGAAGCGTCGCGGAGGTGGAGGAGATCGCCGCCTGGGGCATCCTCGCCGGTGCGACCACGAACCCCTCGCTCCTCGCCAAGGAGGAGGGCGATCCGGGCGACATCGTCCGGCGCATCTGCGGGCTCGTCAACGGCCCGGTCTCCGCCGAGGTCGTCTCCCAGGACCCCGACGGGATGATCGCCGAGGGCCACGCGCTCCGCGAGCTGCACGAGCACGTCACCGTCAAGGTCCCGTTCTGCAAGGAGGGGCTGGCCGCGACCCATGCCCTCACCGCGGAGGGCATCCCGGTCAACATGACGCTGGTCTTCTCGGCCAATCAGGCGCTCCTGGCGGCCGGCGCCGGGGCAACCTACGTCTCATGTTTCATGGGCAGGCTCGACGACATCTCCGTGGATTCGGGCCAGGTCGTGTCCGAGATAGTCGAGTGCTTCCGGGCCGGGGGCGTCACCTCGCAGATCATCGCCGCCTCGATTCGCCATCCCGAGCATGTGATCACCGCGGCCCAGCTCAGCTGCGAAATCGCGACCGTGCCGGCGAAGGTGCTGCGTCAGATGCTCGAGCACCCGCTGACCACCGCCGGAGCGGAGCGCTTCCGCTCCGACTGGGAGTCACGCCCCGAATTCGCGGAGTGGCTCCGCGGCCTGGTCGAGGCGCGGTCGGCCGCCACCGGCTCCTAACGCAACGGGTCGGCCGGGGGCGGCTCCGGGCCGCCGATATCCTGCCCGCCGGTGGCCGATACGGATCTTCAACAGGCGCATCTGGCGGAGCTGCACGAGCAGGCCGCGGCGCTCGGGGTTCCGGGGTACCGGATGCTGCCGCGGGACGAGCTGATCGCCGCGATCGAGGAGGCCCGCGCTGGGGAGCCGACGGAGGAGGAGCCAGCCGGCGACGAGGCCGCTGAGGAGGAGCGCGTAGAGGAGGCGCCGGAGGAGGAGCCGTCGGCCGAGGAGACGCCCGAGGTTGCCGACGAGTCGGTCGAGGGAGGGCCATCGGAGCCCCCACCGGCGGAGCTTGCTGAGGAAGGGGAGATCGTCGTCGAGGGCGCGGTCGTGACCGAGGACGAGGAGCCGGTCGAGGTCGACGCGGCCGGGCCTCGCGAGCCCGAGGAGCCGACCGAGGTGGTCATGGGCGTTCTCGACCTGATGCCGCAGCGGTTCGGCTTCCTCCGCGTCCACGGGCTCCACCCGCACCCGGAGGACGTCTACATCTCCGCGTCCCAGGTGCGGCGCTGCGAGCTGCGCCCGGGGGACGAGGTGGCCGGTCCCGTGCGCCAGGCGCGGCGGGGCGAGCGCCACCGTGCGCTGGTGCATGTCGACCGGGTGAACGGCGAGGAGCCCCTGACGGCCGAGCGGCCGGACTTCGACGCCCTGCCGCCGGTCCTCCCGGAGGGTCGCGTGCCGCTCGACGGCGACCGCAACGACGTGCTCAGCCGTGCCATTGATCTGTTCGCGCCGCTGACGCTCGGCCAGCGGGTGCTGGTTCGAAGCGCGCCCCGCTCCGGCCGGACTACCCTGCTCCGCGGGGTGGTCCGGGCACTCGACCAGGCCCAGGACATCCGGCTGGTGATCCTCCTCGTGGACGAACGCCCCGAGGAGACGACCGCATGGCATGAGGCGGTGGCGGATTCAGACGCCGAGCTTGCTGTGGCGCCGGCTGATCTGGCGCCGCGGGATCAGGTGGAGGTCGCGGAGCTGGCCCTGGAGCGGTCGCGCCGACTCGCGGAGGACGGGGGCGACGTGGTGCTCCTGGTCGACTCGCTGTCCCGGCTCGTACAAGCCGCCGGCGACATCGCTGCCGCCAAGCGCCTGTTCGGCTCGGGGCGCAACCTCGCCGGCGGCGGCTCGCTGACCGTGATCGCGACGGTCCTGACCGATGGGTCCGACCCTGGGGAGGCGGAGCGCGCCGTGGCGACCACCGAGAGCTCGTCGATCGCGCTCGACCCTGAGCTCGCGGCCGCCGGAATCGTCCCGGCGTTGCGAATCGCCGAGTGCCGTGTCTCCAACGAGGAGGAGCTCCGCGAGCCCGAGGAGCTCGAGGCGGTTCGCCGGCTGAGGACGGAGCTCTCCGGCCTTTCGCCGGCCGAGGCCGCAGCCGAGCTTCGCGCCCGGATCGAGGCATCGCAGAGCAACGCCGAGCTGCTCGGGTTGCCGCAGGGCTGAATCGATCGCCGCTCGTGGGGTGGCGGGCCGTTCAGCGGCGGTAGGCGAGGCGAGCCCAGGAGGGCTCGCGTGAGAGCTCGATTGGCTCCGAGTCACGCTCCGGCTGGACGTAGCCGAACGCGTGCGTATCGGGGTCGAAGACGACGTCGAGCTCGCCCTCCTTCACCCGCTGGTCGAGCCATGCGCCCCGGAAGACGAGCCGCCGAATCCAGTGAACGAGGCTTCGGTTCGCCGGGCCGACTAGGTCGGTCCAATGCTCGACGATGTGCTCCCCGAGCGGAGAGGACGGTTCCCGGATCTCGCCGTTCACCGCCAGCTCCAGCAGATCCTCGAGCTCCTCCGGCTCCAGCCCGTGATCGACGAAGTCCAGCTTCACAGCCGCCTGCTCGACCCGCTGTCCGAAGTCCTCTTCGTTGAACGAGAAGCGAAGCTCGCCGTACTCGAGGACGTAGTCGGATCCCGACTCGTAGTTGCCTCTGCGAGTTGCCTTCTCCACCGATTTCCTTTGTTCCGATCAGCCCGTCCGCGGCTCCCCGCTCGGGCGGAGTGCATCTTGTCTGATCCGAGACGCCGGCGTGACCGAGGCCCCCTGCCTGAACGACCATTTGCACCTGGTCGACCGCTCGGGGCGCGCAGCCATCTGGCCTCGGTCCCGATGTGAGAGGATCGCCCTTCCCGCCCCTCGAGAAAGGATTCGCGATGCTGCTCGTCGCCGCCGACTATCCGTTCCTGGACGTCCTGTGGACGCTGATCGTGTTCTTTGCCTGGGTGGCGTGGATCTGGATCGCGATCACGTGCTTCATCGACATCTTCCGCCGTCACGACATCGGCGGCTTGCATAAGGCCGCCTGGGTGGTGTTCATCATCGTCATCCCGTTCCTCGGCGTACTCGTCTATCTGATTGCCCAGCACGACGGGATGCGCGACCGCACACTCGAGCAGGCCAAAGCACAGCAGGCGGCGATGGACCAGTACGTTCGTGAAACCGCCGGCGGCTCGGCGGCGGAGATCGAGAAGGCGAAGCAGCTTCTCGACAGCGGCGCCATCAATCAGGAAGAGTTCGACGCGATCAAGCAGAAGGCGCTCGGCTCGACGCCGTAGGGCGCGCGACCTACCGCCGGGCGCAGATTGCGTAGGCGGTGAGCTCCTTGTCGCCCGCCGCGCCGATGGCGTTCGTGCCCCCGACCACGGCGCGGTCGTCGGGCACGGAATCGCCATCGCCGTCGTCGTCGGCCATCGCGACCGTCAGGAACGCCTCCGAGCCGAGGCCGTCGAGCCGGCCGCCGACCCCGAGCAGGTGTGCGTCGCTCGGACAGTTCGCGCGCGCCGCCTTGCCACTGCCGGGCTCCAGCACCACCCCTTCCTCGAGATAGACAGGCGGATCGTTCGCGCAGATCGCGCGCACGAGCATGACCCGGCGGACGTCCCCCGAATTGTGGGCTCGCGCCCGCCAACCGTCGTCGGGGGCCTTGCCACGGTCGCGGTCGTCGAGGGGATGGGTCGCGGTCAGGTGGCTGTCGGGGGAGATGCCACGGAGCGAGGCACCGCCACCGGTGACGTGCATATCGTGGGGACAGGCTGCCGTCGCGGCCCGCGTCTGGCCCGCGTCCACCGTCACCCGCCCGACGGCATAGGCGAGCTCGCCCTTCGCGCAGATCGCAAGGGCACGGAGCTGCTCGTGAAAGCCGGTCATCTCGATCGTCCATGCGTCATCCGCATCTCGGTCGGAGTCAGCGTCGTCAGCCGGAGTCGCGTCGTTGAGCAGGCCAGTGAGCAAGCCCGACTGGGAGAATCCGCCCCCGGTGACACGCCTCGCGCCGGGGCACTCGACGAGTACGCCGTCGGCCGGCGGCGGACCGGGCTCGGCCGCGTCCTGGACGTACGTGATCCCCCCGGCGCTGCCGAGGTTCACGTCCGCATTGGAAATAGGGGCGAGGCCAAGCGTCAGGCCGACCGCGAGAGCGATCGATGCTCCGTATCGCCAACGCCCCCTACGCGACTCCCCTCGCCCATAGCTCACGATGCGCCTCAACGCTACCAATGCGTCGGTGTTCCGCACGACACACGCCGCCTGGTCGTTCGCCCCCTCAGGGCGGGCGAACAGCGTGTAGGCAACGGGGCCCGGCACGGTCGCATGCTCCGCACGGGTGAAGTCGTGATGCCGGCGACGTTTTGGAGCTGGCGGAAGGGGTATAGATGTATGAGTCAGTCAATTATCCGTTGAGAGGAGGAACCATGCACGCGACCGGCACCTTCAAGATCGAAAGCTGGGAAGAGGAGGCCTATCTCGAGGACGAGGGCGGCGGCAAGCTCACCCGGGCAAGCGTCAAGCAGACCTTTACGGGCGACATCGAAGGAGAGGGATCGGTCGAGTGGCTGATGTGCTACCGGCCCGATCAGACCGCGGATTTCGTCGGGTTGCAGCGGGTCTCCGGCCGCGTCGGCGATCGGTCGGGCAGCTTCGTGCTGCAGAGCAACGGGGTGTTCGACGGCACCGAGGCGAAGGCCGACCTGAGCGTCGTCGACGGCTCGGGCACCGACGGCCTGCGCGGGCTGACCGGACGAGGCGAGTTCCACGCCCCGGTCAGCGGCGGCGAGCCCACCGTTTCCGTCGACTACGACATCGCGGCCTGAGGTGAACGCACCGCGCCGCGGCGGACCTCAGAGCGGTCGGCGATGAGCTCGGCTGAGGACGGGGACACGAAGCACAGCGCAAACCTGCTCGGCGCCCTGGCTCTGTCCCTCCACGACCGAACGACCGAGGCGATTGCTGACGCCACTGGACAAACCGAGACGGGAGCGGCGGCGCTCTCCGCCCTCGTGCAGTTCCTGGATCAGCCGACCATTGGAACCCTCGAGCAGGTTGTTGGCCTCACGTCCTCAGGCGCCGTGCGTCTCATCGATCGCCTGGAGGCCGAAGGACACCTGCAGCGCACGCCGGGACCCGATGGTCGCTCGAGATCGGTGCGCCTCACGCGCTCGGGTCACCAGGTTGCCGCCCGCGTCGCGAGGGTCCGGGCGGGAGTGTTGGAGGGAATTCTGGAGGAGTTCTCGGAGCGCGATCGCCGTGTCCTCGATGAGCTCACCTCGCGGCTGCTCGTGCAATTGATCCGTGGCCCTGGGGCGCGGCGGTGGATGTGCCGGTTGTGCGACACCCATGCCTGTGGGCGCGAGGCCGGCCAGTGCCCCGTTGCGAACGCGGCGCGTGAGCGCTTTGCGTAGCGGTCCGGCTTGAGGAGTGGTCGTCCGGGGGCGTGATCGCCCTGGTCGGGGTTGTAGCGGGCGTGAGCACCACGACCGCAGACCCCGAGTCGGCCACCTCTGGCACGCCCGGATCCCCGTTCCCGTCGATGCCGCCCCAGGCGACGATCGTCGTCTGCGAGGACGATCCGATCACGCTGGAATTGCTCTGCGACCACCTCGAGGCCGACCGCTTCGAGGCGCTGCCGGCGCCGACCGCGGCGGATGCGCTGCGCCTCTGCCACTTCAAGCAGCCCGACCTGCTCCTACTCGACCTTCGTCTTCCGGATGCGCCGGGGCTCGAGGTGCTGCGCGAGATCCGAGCCTCCCACGGCGCCACCGGCCGCTATGACCCGCTGCTGCCCGTGATCGTGGTCAGCGGGCGCGGCAGCGACGTCGATCGCATGCGCGGCTTCAACGAGGGGGCCGACGACTACCTCGTGAAGCCCTTCCATTACCCGGAGGTTGCCGCCCGGATCCGGTGCGTGCTGGGCCGGCACGGTCGGCGCCGGCTGGGGCCGCGGCGGATGGGGGAGCTCACAATCGACACGGCCACGCGGGAGGTCCGGGTCGCCGGGCGGCCGGTGCGGTTGGCGAATAAGGAGTTCACGCTGCTCGCGACCCTGGCCGCCGAGCCCACGCGGGTATTCACGAAGCAGGAGCTCCTTCGCGACGTCTGGGGCTTTCGGTCGACCGCGCACACTCGAACGCTCGACTCACACGCCAGCCGGCTGCGACGCAAGCTCGATCCGATGAACGGTCGCTACGTGGTCAACGTCTGGGGCGTCGGCTACAGGCTCGTAGACGGGCCGCAGAGGTGAGGGCGCCGTGCCGGAGATCGCTGGAGTCTGGCCACTCGCACTGACCATTGCGGCGCTCCTCGCCGGCATGCGCTTCGATCGCGCTCGCCGCCGGGCATCGCTGAATCGAGCCCTGCACGAGCTCCGACGGCCATTGCAGGCCCTGGCTCTCACTCGCCCGGACAGACCGCTGCCTGCACCGGATCCGGTCGATCTGGCGCTGGTCGCGCTTACCGATCTCGACCACGCGATCAACGGTTCCCAGCGTGCGATCGAGCTGGCTCCTGTCCCCGTGAGGTCCCTGGTCGAAGCCGCAGTCGAGCGCTGGCGGGTGCCCGCGGCCCGGGCGGACCATGCGCTGGAGCTTCGCTGGGATGCGGGCGGCGTCTCGGTGCTGGCCGACCGCATGCGGATCGCTCAGGCGCTCGACAACCTGCTCGTCAATGCGATCGAGCATGGCGGTCTCCTGATCAGGATCGACGCCGCCCTCTGCGAGCGGGGCGTTCGCATCGCGGTCCGCGACAGCGGTCGGGCGCAGCGGGGGCCAGGCGACGCTTGGCCCGGCGGCTCGGGCCGAGTGCGCGACAACCGTCGTGGGCACGGCCTCGCGATCGCCGCCGCGATCATCGAGGCCCACGGCGGCCGGTTGCTCTACGAGCCGGGCCGGGCGTCGACGATGGCCATCCTGGAGTTGCCGCTGGCGCCTGACTCGGGAGGACGCGCGGTCGCGGCCGCCGCGCCCGCGGATCGACCGGGCGCTGACAGCACCGCGCCGGCACCCGCTGCGTGAGCCGGCGAGCCCGGGCGATCGCATTTGCCGGCGCGGCGCTGGCATGTGCGGGTCTGGCCGCCGCAATCGCCGGCGGCTACCGGGGCGAGGTCGCGAGCCAGTTCGGCGACCTGCGGCCCGTCGTGGTCGCGCGCGGCGACCTCGCCGCCGGCCGGCCGCTGCGGCCCCCCGACGCCAGGCGGCTGCTCGAGCTACGCCGGGTCCCCGCGCAGTTCGCGCCGATCGACGCCCTGGATTCGATCCAGAGCGCAATCGGGCTCGCGCCACGGACGCCGGTGCCGGCCGGGGCCTACCTGCTGGCGAGCCAACTGCGGGCACCCGGCGGAACGCGGCGCGCGCGCGGTCGCACCTCGGTGCCGCCCGGCCGCGAGGCGGTCGACATCGCGGTCCGAAGCGCCGAGCCCCTTGCAACGTCCGGCGATCCCGCCGGCACCCGGGTCGATGTGATCGTGACCACCGAGCCGGGGCCCGGCGGCGGTCCCGGGCGGACCTACATGGCAGCCGAGGCAGTACCGCTCCTGGCCTTACGGCAACCGGATTCGGCGGCCGGCGACCCAGGCGGCACGCCGGTGCTCGACGTCGGTGGCTGGACCGCGACGCTCGCGCTCACGCGCGATCAGGCGATCCGTCTGATCCAGGCGGAGAGCTTCGCGCGCCAGGTCCGGCTAATCCGGCACTCGGGTCGCTAGCCGGCCGGCCACAGCCGGGCGCATCGCCGCCCGCCTACGGCGACAGGCCAGCCGCGCGCAGCGCCTGCTCGGGCTGGCGGAAGGGGTGATTGCGCAGCAGCTTCCCGTTCCGGTGGGTCCAGATGTGGCCGGTCCGCGAGGAGAGGGCCGCCCCGCTCCCCTTGCCGCGCATGTGCATGGTCATCACGATGGCCACCCGCCCGTCCGGTGCTTCAGCTACGCGATGCACCTCGACGCGCCACTCCTCCCACGCCGATGCGACGTCCTCGAAGTACTGCCGGATGCCGTCATGGCCGACGTAGGCCCGCCCGCTGACTGCGAGAACGGAGAGGAACTCGACCTCCGGGTCGCACACCGCGATCGCAGCGTCGGGGTCGCGTCGATTGATCGCGGCCGCGAGGCCGCGCACGCTGTTCACCGGATCCTGCGACATCGCCCGTCAGTATCCCGCGACCCCGCTCCGGGACCGAGGCAGCTACGCGGTGGCGGCGATTGCGGCCTCGAACGCCTCGCGGGCGTCGTCCCCGACGACCGCGAACACGACCCGCTCGAGCCGGCTTCCCTCGGCGAGATGACGGCGGACCTCGTCGACCTCGATGCGCGCTGCCTCGCCCACCGGGAAGCCCCCCACGCCCGTTCCGAAGGCGACCAGCGCGAGCGAGCTGGCGCCGAGCTCGTCGGCCACGTGCAGGGTGCTCGCGGTCGCCTTGCGGATGATCTCCGCCGACGTCGGCCCTCCGAGGTGCATGGTCGCCGCGTGGATCACCCAGCTCGCCGGAAGCGAGCCGGCGCCGGTGGCCACCGCCGACCCAAGCTCGATCGGCGCCACCTCGTCGCTCTCGTGCTGGATCTCGCGGCCCCCGGCCCTGACGATGACCCCGGCGACGCCGCCGCCGTGCTTCAGCTGCGTGTTGGCGGCGTTCGCGATCGCGTCGACGTCGAGCGCCGTGATGTCCCCCACGACGACGTCGATCTCCGCCATCCCGCGCAGCCTAGTGGTCCCGTCCGCAAATTCGCCGGCGCTGGCCGCCGCCGAACCCACGGATGCGACCACTAGCAGGGGCGAGGTCGGCCCCGCCCAATCATCTGACTGATGTGGCCACGATCGACGATCACGCCGAGGCTCTGGCCGGGGAACTGCGTCGCCGGCTGGTCGAGCGCCGCCGCTCGGACGCGGCCGCCGGGCGCCCACCGGGCGCTCCGCTCGAGGACGCGGTTCGGGATCTCGTCGACGATGACGCCGCGGTCCTCTCGGCGGCCAGGCGAGAGCAGGTCGCGGAACTCATCCTCCGCGACACGGTCGGGCTCGGGCCGCTCGAGGAGTTGCTCGCGGACCCGGCGGTCGAGGAGGTGATGGTGAACGGCGCCGACGACGTCTACGTCGAGCGACGCGGCCGGATCGAGCGCACCAGCGTCCGCTTCGACTCAGAGGGAGCGGTGCGCGACGCGATCGAGCGCATCCTCGCGCCGGTGGGGCGACGGGTGGACGAGCTCAGCCCGATGGCCGACGCACGGCTCGCGGATGGCTCCCGCGTGAACGTGGTGATCCCGCCGCTTGCCGTCGACGGTCCGGCGATCGCGATCCGGCGCTTCGCCGCCGAGCGCCCTGGACCCGAGCGGCTGGTCGCGCTCGGGACCCTGACCCCTGAGCTTGGCCGGCACCTCGCCGCCGCGGTGCGCGAGCGGCGAAGCCTGCTGATCTCGGGCGGGACCGGCTCCGGCAAGACGACCCTGCTGAATGCGCTCTCCTCCTACATCGAGCCGAGCGAGCGGGTGATCACGATCGAGGATGCGGCCGAGCTTCGCCTGTGCCAGCCGCACGTCGTCCGGCTCGAGAGCCGGCCGGCCTCGATCGAGGGCCGCGGCGAGGTGACCATCCGCGACCTCCTCCGGAATGCCCTCCGCATGCGTCCCGACCGGATCGTGATCGGCGAGGTCCGCGGCCCGGAGGCGCTCGATCTCCTGACTGCTCTGAACACCGGTCACGACGGGGCGCTCTCGACGGTCCACGCGAACTCCCCGGAGGATGCGCTGCGCCGGCTCGAGACGCTGGCGCTGATGGCGGGCGTCGGGCTGCCGCACGCGGTCATCCGCGAACAGCTCGGGCGAGGGATTGCGCTGGTCGCGCAGATGGAGCGGGCCGAGGACGGACGTCGCCGCGTCGTCGAGCTGGCGGAGGTCGTGCCCGCCGCCGGAGGCGTTGGGGTGCGTGAGGTGTGGCGATGCTAGTGGACCACTCATGAGCGGGCTCGGCGACGGATTCGTGCTGTTCGCGGCTCTCGCCGGCGGGCTGGCCGCGGTCGCGGCGCGGGAGGCCGTACTCGGCACCCCGGCGGTCGCGCGTTGGCTCGCGGAGACGATCGACCCGCTGCGACGCGCGGGGCGTGAGGGATACGCGCCGAGCGAGGCCGAGCGCCGGCGGCTCGCCGCGCTCGGGACGGGAGCTCTGACCTTGGCTGTGTTGATCGTCGTGGGTCCCGGCCCGGCGGTGCTCGTGGCACCCGTCGGGCCTGCGTTCGCGGGCTGGGTGCTCTCAGCCCGTAGCGGGCGCTACCGGCGGGCGGTCGACCGCGGGCTCCCGGAGATGGCGAGGGCGATCGCCGACGCGCTCGCCGGCGGTCGGTCGATCCGGGCGGCCGTTGGGTCGGCGAGCACCTCGCTCGCCGGGCCGCCGGCCGCCGAGATGGCGCGCGTTCGCGCCGACATCGAGCTTGGAGCCTCGACAGCCCAGGCGCTTCGCGCGCTCCAGCAGAGACTTGGGTCCAGCCGGGTCGACGCATTCACGGCGGCGCTGCTCTCACAGCAGCTCGGCGGAGGCGATCTGGCGGGGCTCCTACGCCGCTTCGCGGTGGCAGCCGCGGACCGCGATCGGGTCGACGCGGACGCGCGGTCGGCCACCGCCCAGGCGAGGTTCACGGGCCTGCTCGTCGTGGCCATGCCCACCGGGGCCGCGCTGTTCGCCGAGTTGGTCGAGCCCGGCTTCGTCGGCGGCCTCCTCGGCAACCCGGCTGCGGCCGGGATCCTGGTCGCCGCCGGCGTTCTCCAGCTGGTCGGCTTCCTCGCGATCAGGCGGCTGAGCGCGGTGGGGCAGACGTGAGTCCCGGGATGCTCGCGGGAATGGCGGTGCTGTTCGGGTTCGCCGCCGCCTGGGAGCTGGCCGGCCGTCATGGCGAGGAGATCGGGGCGGCGCTGCGCAGCGCGATGGCGGCGCTTTCCGGAGGTCGCGCTCGATCGCTCGCCGAGGCGGCCCTGTGGCTTGGCCTGCCCGAGCGCCTTCGTCGTGCCGGCCTCGGGGAGCAGGTGTCTCCCTCGGCGGTGGTGATCGCGAAGGTGCTCGGCGCGGGGCTCGGCATCCTGGTTGCCGCGATGGCCCTTCCGGCCGTGCCGGGCCGGCTCGGGATCGTGGTCGGGCCGGTGCTCGCGGCGTCCGGGTTCCTGGCCCCGGATGCCCTGCTCGAGCGGGCGGCGCGCCTGCGAACGGCCCGGTTGGTGGCCGCCCTCCCCGATGCGCTCGACCTGCTCGCAACCGGAGCGGCATCGGGTCGCCCCTCCGTGACGGTGCTGGGCGAGATCGCAACCGCGACCAGCGGCCCCCTCGCCGCCGAGCTGGCCGCGACGGTCGCCGAATGCGAGACCGGCGTGCCGCAGGCTCAGGCGATCGACGCCCTTCGTGAACGGGTGCGTGCGGCGGAGGTCGGCGCGCTGACGGCCGCGCTCGAGCGCTCGCGGACCTATGGCTCACCACTCGCTCGGCAGCTTCACGAGCAGGCCGGCGCGCTCCGCCGTGATGCCCGCCGGCGGATCGAGGAACGCGCTGCCCGCGCGGCCCCCAAGATCCAGCTCGTCGTCGCTCTCGTGCTCGTGCCCTCGGTCCTGCTGATGATCCTGGCGGCGATCATCGCCCACTCGGACCAGCTGTTCGGGTTGGCCGCCGGGTAGCCGTACCCGCAAGCGAAGTTGCAGGAAGGGCCCCGCGGGCCGCCGGCGAAGTCCGACCGTCGATGCGCCGATTCCGCTTGTCCATGCGGGATTGCTCCGGTCCCGGGTGCCATTAGCAGTTCCGTCCGACGGATCGGCTCCAATCTTCGACCAGGGTTGTGTTGCATCGTGGGGATTTGTGGGGTAGGGTGGCCCACTGAAGTTGACCCAGGGACCGGGGTGGTGAGGCTCCTCCCACCTCGCCACTCCGGTCCAAAGCTTTACGGCCTCGACCGGCGGTCGAGCCGGCTCCATCCGAGAGAGGTGCCCACGATTGGCGTTCCGCGGTCAGCACGAGCACAGCCTCGACTCCAAGGACCGGCTGACGATCCCGGCCCGGTTCCGGGCGGCGCTCGCCGACGGGGTGGTTCTGCTCGAGGAGCTCGATCCCTGCGTGTCGATCTACCCCGTGGCCCGGTACGGGGAGCTGACCGAGCGCTTCCTCGGAACGCTCAATCCGCTGAGCCGCGAGGGGCGGATGATGAAGCGCCGCTTCCACGCGCGGTCGCGCGACGAGAGCATCGACTCGGCCGGCCGGGTGCGGCTGCCGAAGCACCTGATCGAGCACGCCGGCCTCGACGGGCCGTGCGTGGTGATCGGCGTCGACGATCACCTCGAAGTCTGGAGCCCGCAACGCTGGGCCGCCCACGACGCCGAGATCGAGGCGCAGGCCGATCGGATGGCCGAGGAGCTGGCGTCGAGCGGCGAGAGCGGCTGACGGCGGGACGGGATGCGGAGATGGCCACACTGATGAAGATGCCCACCGACCACGTTCCGGTTCTCACACATGAGCTGGTCGCGCTCCTCGACCCGCAACCGGGCGAGCTCGCGGTCGATTGCACCTTCGGCGGCGGCGGCCACGCCCGCGCGATCGCCGAGCGGCTTGGCTCGAGCGGGACGCTGATCGCGATCGACCGCGATCCGGTGGCCGGCGAGCAGTTCGAGGCGCTCAGTCCCGAGCTCGAGTGCGAGACGCGGTTCATCCACTCCGACTTCGCCGCCGCGCTCGCGGGGCTCGCCGAGGAGGGCGTCGTCGCCGACTGCGTCTGGATGGATCTCGGGATCTCCTCGCTCCAGCTGGACGACCCCGAGCGCGGGTTCTCGTACGCGTCGGACGCGCCGCTCGACATGCGCATGGATCCGTCTGCGGGCGCCTCCGCCAGGGATGCGGTCAACGAGTGGTCGGAGGAGCGGCTCGCCGCCGTGATCCGCGACTACGGCGAGGAACGCCACGCCCGCGCGATCGCGCGTGAGATCGCGCGACGGCGACCGCTCGAGACCACCGCGGAGCTGGTCGACGCGATCCGCGCGGCGATCCCTCCCGCGCACCGCTTCGGCCGCGGACACCCCGCCAAGCGGACCTTCCAGGCGTTGCGGATCGCCGTCAACCGCGAGCTGGAGTTGCTCGATGCCGCGCTCCCGCTGGCCTGGGACCTGCTCGCGGTGGGCGGGAGATTCGCGGCGATCTCGTTCCACTCACTCGAGGACCGCCGTGTCAAGCGGTTCCTGGCCGACCGGGCCCGCGCCTGCATCTGCCCGCCGGAGCTTCCCGTGTGTCAGTGCGGGCGGGAGCCGGAGGCGAGGCCGCTGACCCGCAAGGCCGTTGCTCCGAGCCCCGATGAGGCCGAGCGGAACCCGCGCTCCCGCTCGGCGCACCTGCGAGCGGCGCTGAAGGTCAGCGAGCGCCGTGAGCCCGGGGAGGTGGGCGGCTGATGGCGGCGACCGCCACCGCCCGCACCGCCGCGGCAGGCCGAGCGCGACGGCGAGCCGCGACCGCGAGCCGCGCCGCCGCGGCCCGCAAGCCGGCGTCGCGACGCACGGCCGCCGCGCCGGCGCCCGCACGCCCGAGCCGCCGCACATCCAAAGCTCTGGCGACCCGACGCTCGCAGATAACCCCGATCCCTGGCCGGCTCGTGGCCGTGGGGGTCGGGCGCACCGCCGGAGCCGTGGGCGGGCTCGCCGACTCGGGCCTCATGGTCCGGCTCACGCGCGGGCGGCTTTGGATCGGCGTTCTGGCGACGCTCCTGGTCGGCATTGTCGCCCTCAACGTGACCGCGCTCGGCTTCAACGCCTCCTCCAGCAAGGTCGCCGGGGCTGCCGATGAGCTCCGCCGCGCGAACCTCGCCCTCCACGCCCGGATCGCAGGCGAGCTGTCGATCCAGGAGGTGCAGGTGGCGGCCGGCGAGCTCGGGCTCTCGCTGGCCGGGGCCGAGGCGATCCGCTACGTGCGTGCGGACAAGGACCAGGCGGCCGCCGCGGCCCGGCGGCTCGCGTCGGGCGAGCTGGTGGCCGTGCCGTGAGCGCGCCCGTCGCGAGCACGGGGTAGAGGCCCAGATGGGGCTGATCGAGCGCCGCATCGGCCTGCTGTTCGCGATCTTCGTATTGGCGCTGACCCTCGCGTTCGGCCGTGCCGCCTGGATTCAGGCGGTCGAGGGGGGAAAGCTGAGCGCCGATGCCCGCAGCCAGCAGACCGACCCCGTAGCGGTGCCGGCCGAGCGAGGCACGATCCTCGACCGCAACGGCAAGGAGCTCGCGGTCTCCGAGGACGCGGTGACAATTTACGCGACCCCATATCAGGTCAAGGATCCCGCCACCACCGCCAGCCGGTTGGCGGAGGCGCTCGATCTCGACAGGGGCGAGGTCCTGGAGAGCCTCTCGGACCGCGATTCCGGTTTCGCCTACATCGCGCGCAAGGTTGACCTTCCGACCGCGCAGCGCGTGCAGGCGATGCGCCTTCCGGGGATCGGCACGCTTCCCGACAGCCGCCGCATGTACCCGCAGGGCGAGCTGGCGGCGCAGGTGATCGGCTCGGTCGGAACCGACAACCAGGGCCTGACGGGACTCGAGGCGGCCGACGACGAGCTGCTCCGAGGCACCGATGGCGAGCGCCAGGTCGTTCACGACGGCTTCGGCCGGGAGATTGTGCGGGACGTGCTGACGTCGCCGGAGCCCGGCGAGGAGCTGCGGCTGACGATCGATGCCGGGCTTCAGGCCCAGACGGAGCTGGTCCTCAACGAGCTGGCGCGGACCTACAAGCCGAAGGGTGCGACCGCGGTGGTCATGGATCCGCGCAACTCGCAGGTGCTGGCGATGGCGAACTACCCGAGCCTTGACCCGACCGACCCCGGGAGTGCGACGCCCGGTGAGCTGCTCAACTGGTCGACCGGATACACGTACGAGCCGGGATCGACGTTCAAGGCGTTCACGGTGGCCGGGGCGCTCGAGGACCGCGTCGTCACTCCCGACACCATGTTCAACCTGGCGCCGACGATCCAGGTCGCCGATCGGGTGATCGAGGAGTCGCACGCGCGCGGCTACGTGACCCTCTCGGTATCCGACATCCTCGCTCAGTCCTCGAACGTCGGCGCGGTCACGATCGGGCTCGAGCTCAACGACGAGCGCGGCGACGAGCGCTTCGACCACTGGGTGCGCCGGTTCGGCTTCGGCGAGCCGACCGGGATCGACTTCCCCGGGGAGGAGCGGGGGATCGTGCTCGAGCCGGAGGAGTACTCGGGATCGACGATGGGCAACCTGCCGCTCGGGCAGGGCCTGTCGGTGACCCCCATCCAGATGGCGGCCGCGTACTCGGCGATCGCCAACGGCGGCATCCTGCGCCCGCCCAGGCTCGTGCTCGAGGAGGGGGGAGAGCCCACCTCGCCCCCAACTGGCAAGCGGGTGATCTCCCGAGACACCGCGGCGGACGTCAGCAGGATGCTCGAGGGAGTGCTCGCCCCGGGCGGGACGGCGTCCGAGGTCAGCGTCCCCGGCTACACGCTTGCCGGGAAGACCGGCACCGCCCAGAAGGTCGTCGACGGTGTCTATTCCGAGACCAAGTTCGTCGCCTCGTTCGTCGGGTTCGCCCCGGCGGAGGACCCGCGCCTGCTGGTCGCGATCGTGGTCGACGAGCCTCAGGGCGACTACTACGGCGGCACGGTGGCCGCACCCGCGTTCGGGGAGATCGCCCAGTTCGCGCTGCCCTACCTGGCGATTCCGGCAGACGCGTCGCAGTAGGCGCTGTGACGTAGGAGCCGGAACACCCTTCATAGAATCGCCCGCGATGAAGTTCCGCGACGTGCTCGCCGACACAGCGGTCGCCGAGTGGACCGGCGACAGCGACGTCCATGTCGCCGACCTTGCCTACGACAGCCGGCAGGTCGAGCCGGGATCGCTGTTCTTCTGCGTCGTTGGCGAGCGCAGCGACGGCCACGAGTTCGCCCCCACCGCGGCCGAGCGGGGGGCCGCCGCCCTGGTGGTGGAGCGCCACCTGGACCTCGACCTTCCCCAGGCTCGGGTCGAGAGCGCTCGCGCGGCGATGGCGCCGGCGGCCGTGCGCTTCTGGGGCGACCCGACGGCTGAGCTGCGGCTCGCCGGGATCACCGGCACCAACGGCAAGACGACCGCGGCCTTCCTCGTCCGGCACATGCTGGAGCGGACCGGCACGCAGACCGGGCTGCTCGGGACCGTGAAGCGCGTGATCGGCGGGGTCGAGGAGGAGGTGGAGCGGACGACTCCGGAGGCGATCGACCTCCAGCGAACGTTCCGCCGCATGCTGGACGCGAGGGATCGCGCCTGTGCGATGGAGGTCTCCTCACACGCGCTGGCGCTTGGGCGAGCCGATGGCGTGCGGTTCGCGGTGGCGGCGTTCACCAACCTCACCCAGGACCATCTCGACTTCCACGCCGACATGGAGGACTACTTCCAGGCCAAGCGCCTGCTGTTCAGCTCGGGACGGGCGCAAACCGCGCTCGTCAACCTCGACGACCCCTACGGCACCCGCCTCGCGGCCGAGTTCGACTGCCTCACGTTCTCCCCGTCCGGCGCCGAGGGCGCCGATTATCGTGCCGTCGACGTGTCCTTCGACGCCGCCGGCTCGCGCTTCGTCTGCGTGGGGCCGGATGGTCAGCAGGCCAGCGTCGCCACCGCGCTTCCAGGCCATTTCAACGTGGAGAACGCGCTGTGCGCGATCGGAATCGCGACCGCGATGGGGGTGTCGCTCCCCGACGCCGCCGCGGCTCTCGCCGACGCCCCTCGCGTCCCCGGCCGGCTCGAGCCGGTCGATGAGGGGCAGCCCTTCGCGGTGCTGGTCGACTACGCGCACACGCCGGACTCGCTCGAGAACGTGTTGCGCTCGGCGCGGCGGATCACCGAGGGCAGGCTGATCTCGGTCATCGGGGCCGGGGGTGACCGCGACCGCGCCAAGCGCCCGCTGATGGGGGAGATCGCGACCCGGCTCTCCGATGTCGCCGTGGTCACCTCCGACAACCCCCGCTCCGAGGATCCGGACGCGATCATCGCCGAGATCCTCGCCGGGATCCCCGGGGCCGGCGGCAACGACGAGGATGCGTCGGTGAGGGTGGAGGCCGACAGGCGAGCGGCGATCGCGCTCGCGATCGCCGCCGCCGACCCCGGCGACACGGTGCTGATCGCAGGCAAGGGCCACGAGCAGGGCCAGGAATTCGAGGGTGGCCGCAAGATCCCCTTCGACGACCGCGCCGTCGCCCGCGAGGAGCTTCGCCGCGTCACCGGCGCCGCCTCGCCCGCCGCCGCGGGCAACAGCGACTAGTGGTGCCTCTCACAACGTTAAACCCGAAACGGCGGCCCCAGACGCTTCAGCTCAAACGTCATGAGAGGCACCACAAGTGATCGAGCTCGCGCCCGAGCGAATCGCCGCCGAGGCGCTGGCGGAGGTGGTGGCAGCCGGTACGGGCGGGCGCCCCGAGCGTTGCGTGATCGACTCTCGCCAGGTACGAGGGGGCGACCTCTTCGTTGGGCTCCGCGGCGAGCGCGACGACGGGGGGCGGTTCGTGGCGGAGGCGGTCGAGGCCGGGGCTTGGGGCGCGATCGTCGGTCATGAGCACGCAGCGGAGCTGACCGGGCTCGACCGCGACGCGTGGGTGCTGGCGAGCGCGGACCCGCTGCGCTCGTTGCAGCTCCTCGCGCGCGCCTGGCGGCGCGAGCTGGCGTGCCCGGCGGTGGGGATCACGGGCTCGACCGGAAAGACCTCGGTCAAGGACATCGCCCGCTCGATCCTCCCCATGCGAGTCCACGCGAGCCGCGAGAACTTCAACACCGAGATCGGATTGCCGCTGGCGATCCTCGAGGCGCCGATCGAGACCGAGGTCCTGGTGCTGGAGATGGCGATGCGGGGCATCGGCCAGATCGCCGAGCTGTGTGAGATCGCCGAGCCCGACGTGGCCGCGGTCACAAACGTGGGGCCGGTTCACCTGGAGCTCCTGGGGACGCTGGAGGCGATCGCTGAGGCGAAGGCGGAGATCCTGGCCGGGCTCGGCCCCGCGGGGCGCGCGGTGATCCCGGCCGATGCTGAGGCGCTTGCTCCTCACCTCCACGACCAGCTGGTGACGATCACCTTCGGCCCTGGCGGCGACGTCTTCGCGGTGGAGTCCTCAGTCGACGGCCGGGAGACGGAAGCCGTGATCGCCACCCCGGCGGGCTCACGTCGCTTCCGGTTCCCGTTCACCCAGGCCCACAACCTCACGAACGCCACCTGCGCGATCTCGATCGGGATCGCACTCGACGCGCCGCTGGGCGAGATGGCGCGTCGGGCGCCGCGGATAACCTTCTCGCGCCTGCGAGGCGAGTTGATCGAGCTGCCCGGCGGCATCGTGCTCGTGAACGACTGCTACAACGCAAACCCGATGTCGATGCGCGCCGCGCTCGACCACCTGGCCACGATGAGCTCCGCCGGCAGGCGGGTGGCGGTGCTGGGCGAGATGAAGGAGCTCGGGCCGAACGCGGACACCTATCACCGCGAGGTTGGCGCCCACGCTCGCAGCCTCGGCATCGGTCCGATGGTCGGCGTCGGCGAGCTCGCGCGGGAGTACGCCCCCGACGCCTGGGCGCCGAGCGCCGAGGATGCGGTGGTCCTGGCGGATCGCATGCTGGAACCGCGTGACGCGATCCTGATCAAGGGCTCGCGATCCGTTGGGCTCGAGCTCGTGGCCGACGAGCTGGTCGCCCGGCGATCATAAGTGCTCTTAGCCGCTCAACTCGAGAACGAGGTCGCGTCGGCGGCGATCGACCGCGGCGAGGTGCTGATCGCCGGGATGGCGGCGATGCTGATCACGATCTTCCTCGGCCCGAGGTTCATCGAGTACCTGCGCCTGAAGGAGTTCGGCCAGCAGATCCGCGAGGAGGGGCCGGAGGGTCATCACGCCAAGGCCGGGACCCCGACCATGGGCGGGCTGATCGTGTTCCTGGCGATCGCCGTCCCCTACGTGGTGCTATCGGAGCGCGACACCCAGAGCCTGGCGGTGTTCGGCGTCGCCGTCGGCGCAGCGGCTTTGGGGTTCGCCGACGACGCGATCAAGGTCACCAAGCACCGCTCCCTGGGGATCAGCGCGCGCTGGAAGCTGCTCGCACAGATCGGGCTCGCGGTCGCGCTCTGGTACGTGGCGATCGAGGTCGTCGAGCTGGACCCGACCATCCGCTCACGGATCTTCGGCGGCGAGATCGAGATCGGCCCGGTCGCGTATCTGGTCCTGGTCTTTCTGGTGATCGCCGGAGCCTCGAATGCGGTCAACCTCACGGACGGACTCGACGGGCTCGCGGCTGGATCCTGCGCGATCGTCCTCCTCGCCTACATGGCGATCACCATCACCACCGGCCAGGAGGGGCTGGCGCTGCTGGCCGCCTGCTTCATCGGGGCATGCATCGGGTTCCTTTGGTTCAACGCCTTCCCCGCCTCGATCTTCATGGGGGACACCGGCTCGCTCGGCCTCGGGGCGGCGATCGGTGCCTTCGCCGTGATGACCCAGACCGAGCTCCTGCTGGTGGTCCTGGGCGGCATCTTCGTGATCGAGGCCCTGTCGGTCGCGGTCCAGGTGGCGAGCTTCAAGCTGTTCCGTCGCCGGGTGCTGCTGATGGCCCCGGTTCACCATCACTTCGAGATGCTCGCATGGTCGGAGACGAAGATCATGCTCCGCTTCTGGATCATCGCCGCCGTCTGCGCCGGGATCGGCTACGTGCTGTTTCAGAACAGCCTGGGGTGAGGCTCAAGCGCGAATAGGACTCAGCCGAGCCCCTTCTCCCGCAGTTCCTCGAGCGCGCTCGGGGTCTTCTCCAGATGATCGAGGCCCATCCCGCCCAGGATGGCGGGCGCCTTGGTGAACTGGATGTCGCCGTACTCGACGACCTGGATGTGGTTGCCCCAGGGATCGCGGAAATCGAGGCCGCGGCCCGGGAGGATCTCGGCGCCGGCGGCTTCGAGCGCTGCCCGAGTGGCCTCCTTGTCGTCGACGACCAAGCCGAAGTGTCGATCCCGGTCGGGCGGCTGCGCGCGACCCTCGGACAGCGCCAGGAACTGATCGCCCATGTCGATGAAGGCCATTCCCGGAATCCGCCCCCGCATCTCGACGTCGAAGACGCGGCCGTAGAAAGCAAGCGCCTCGTCGAGGTCGCCCACCTCCAGCGCGATGTGGTTCATCCCGACCAGTCGGGGCTTCTCGGCCACACGCTCACTCTAAAGACTCGATCCCAGCCGCCAAGGGGCGTCCAACTGCGTTTTCGCTCCGGGGGGTGGGGCGAAAACGCGGTTCGTCGAGCCGGCTGGGCGTGGTCGGGAGGCACCGGCCGCTCCGGTGCGAATCTAGACGCGTGCGCGAGACACCCCTTAAGCCCCGCCCTCCCCTGCCCGAGGGGCCGTATCTGGTCGTGGGCCTCGCCCGATCGGGCCAGGCGGCGGCGCGTCTGCTCGCCGAGCGCGGGGAGGAGGTGCTGGGGGTCGACGCGGGCTCGCCCGAGGGCGCGGAAGGGCTTCGGGATGCAGGCGTCGAAGTCAGTCTGGATGGTCAAGGGATCGACCTCCTCGAGCGGGCTCGTGCCGTCGTCAAGAGCCCGGGGGTCCCCCGTGAGGCGCCCGTGGTCGCCGCCGCGCTCGAGCGCGGGCGCTCGGTCATCGGCGAGCTCGAGCTCGGCTGGCGGCTACTCCCCAACCGGTTCGTGGCGGTGACCGGGACCAACGGGAAGACGACCGTGACCGAGCTCTGCGGCCACGTCTGGCGCACAGCCGGCGAGCCGGTAGCGGTAGCCGGCAACGTCGGCACGCCGCTCGCGGCGCTGGTCGGCCACGTTTCGGACGACGCGACGGTGGTCTGCGAGTGCTCGAGCTTCCAGCTCGAGGACTCGGAGACCCTTGCCCCCGAGTGCGCGGTGATCCTCAATGCGACGCCGGACCACCTCGATCGCCACGGCAGCTTCGACGCCTACCTGGCGGCGAAGCTCCGCATCTTCGCCAACCAGGGCAACGACGACTTCGCGGTCTTCAACGGCTCCGACCCGGCTCTGCGGGACCGGGACCTCGGCGGGTGCGGGCGGCGGATCGGCTTCTGCCGGGAGCCCGGCGCCGACTGCGAGCTCCACCTTGCGGAGTCAACGATCTTCGCCGCCGACGAGCCCCTGCTGCGTGTGTCGGAACTGCGGCTGCTCGGCCGCCACAACGTCGAGAACGCGATGGCCGCCGCCGCCGCCGCTCTGGCGATGGGGATCGACCGCGACGCGGTCGCCGAGGGTCTGCGGACATTCCCAGGCGTTCCCCATCGGCTCGAGCGGATTGCGGAGATCGGCGGTGTGGCCTACATCAACGACTCGAAGGCGACCAACGTCAGCGCCGCCCGCGCGGCCCTCGAGTCCTTTCCCGGCGGCGTCCACGCGATCCTCGGCGGCAGCTCGAAGGGCGATAGCTTCGCCGAGCTCGCCCCCGTCGTCGCCGAGCGCTGCGTTGCCTGCTACCTGATCGGCGAGACCGCCCACCGGCTCGAGCTCGATCTCGCCCCGGCCTGGGAGGCAGGCGTCTCCAGGCGCCGCTGCGCGGGATTGACCGATGCGGTGCGTGCCGCCGCCGCGGCCGCCGGGCCCGGGCAGGTCGTCCTGCTGGCGCCCGCCTGCGCCAGCTTCGACGCCTACCGCGACTACGAGGAGCGCGGCGAGCACTTCCGCTCGCTGGTCGCTCAGGTCGGCGGGGGCGGCGGATGAAGGCCCTGGCGCTGAGGCTGTCGGCGATCGGTCCCCGCCGCCGCAGCCAGGAGCAGCCGGTCGAGTACTCGCTGCTCCTGACCGCGACGCTCTGCCTGCTCGCATTCGGGGTCGTGATGGTGTTCAGCGCCAGCTCGACCACGCAGCTGCTCGGGTCGAGCGGCGACAGCGCCTATTACCTGAAGCGCACCGTGGCGTTCGCGCTCATCGGGCTGCTGGTGATGCACCTGCTGGCCAGACATGGGCTGCGCCTCCTCGCCGGGCTGACCCCGCTGATCCTGGTGGGGAGCGTGTGCCTGCTGGTCGCGGTGCTCCTCCCCGGGGTCGGGATGCAGGCGAACGGCGCCCAGCGCTGGATCGGGGCGGGCCTCGTCCAGGTGCAACCCTCGGAGGTCGCAAAGATCGCGGTTGTGCTCTACGGCGTCTACCTGCTGACCACGAGGCCGCGCATGGTGCGGTCGATCGAGGAGCTGGGGCCGTTCCTGGCCGTGGTCGGGCTCGTTTGCCTGCTGGTCGTGGTCGAGCCCGACCTGGGAACCACGATGGTGATCTGCCTGAGCGCGGCCGCACTGCTCGTCTGCGCCGGCGTGCAGATGCGAAATCTGGCGCTGCTCGGGGGCGTGCTCGCCGCCGTCGTCATCCTCGCCATCCTGATCGAGCCCTACCGGGTGGCCAGGTTCACCGGCTTCCTCGACCCCGCCACCGATCCCGGTGGGGCAGGCTTCCAGGCGATCCAGGCGAAGCTCGCGCTGGGCTCGGGAGGGATCTTCGGTGTTGGGCTGGGGGAGAGCCTGCAGAAGGCCTTCTACCTGCCCGAGGCCCATACCGACATGATCGCCGCGGTGATCGGCGAGGAGCTCGGGCTGGCCGGAATGGCGATGCTGATCGGCCTCTACGGGATGTTCGGCTACGCCGGGCTGCGCACGGCCCAGCGCGCCCGCGACCGGTACGGGAAGCTGCTTGCCGCCGGGCTCACGTCGATGGTGATGGTCCAGGCGACGATCAACCTGTTCGCCGTGCTCGGCCTGGCGCCGTTGACCGGGGTGCCGCTGCCGTTCGTCTCCTACGGGAACTCGAGCATGCTGGTGCTGCTCGCGGCGGTCGGCCTGCTGCTTAACATCGCCGCGGGCGGAACCGCCGGAGTCCAAGCCCGCCCCGCGACCAGCGGCGGTGCCAGACTGCGCGTCGTCAGCGGTGCGAAGCCCACAGGGGCGACCACGAGGAGGAGGAGCTCGAGCAACCGTGGCAAGGGTCGTGATCGCGGCGGGGGGAACCGCCGGGCACGTCGTTCCGGCGCTCGCCGTCGCCGACGCGCTACGGGCTGAGGGCGCTGAGGTCTCGTTTCTCGGTGCTCGGGGACGGGTGGAGGCCGAGCTGGTGCCGCCGGCCGGCTATGAGATCGATCTGGTCGACGTTCAGGGGCTCGACCGCCGCAACCCGCTGAAGGCAGCTCGCGGCGCGGCCCTCGCGGCGGCGGCGGTTCCGCGTGCGAGGAGGGTGCTTCGTCGTCGTGGCGCCGAGGTCGTCATGGGAGGAGGGGGATACGTGGCTGGGCCGGCCGGGGTGGCCGCGATCTCGCTCGGGCTGCCCCTGGTGCTGACCGAGGCCGACCGCCGTCTCGGCCTCGCAAACCGGCTGCTCGCGAGGCGCGCCCGCCGCGTCTGCCTCGCCTTCCCGATCCCGGGCCGCGACGGCCAGCGCTACCTGGTCACCGGCCGCCCGGTCCCGGCGGCCATCCTCCAGACCGATCGCGAGGCAGCCCGTCGTCGCTTCGGCATCCAATCGGAGAAGCGGTGCCTGCTGGTGTTCGGGGGGAGCCAGGGGGCGCGGTCGCTCAACCTGGTGGCGCTCGCGGCGTTCGCCGATGGCGGTCAGGGCTCAACGTCCCAACGGAACTTCCACGTGATCCACGTCAGCGGCCGCCGCGATTACCCCGAGGTGAAGGCTGCGCTGCAGCGCGCCGGGGAAGTGGAGCGCTACACGCTGCTCGAGTACGAGCCGACGCTGGCGGACCCCCTGGCCGCCTGCGATCTGGTGCTGGCTCGTGCCGGCGGATCGATCTTCGAGATGGCGGCAGCCGGAAGGCCCGCCATCCTCGTCCCCTACCCCCACGCCGCCGGACGCCACCAGCACGCCAACGCCGACTGGATGGCCGCCGCGGGCGCGGCCGTAGTGATCCAGGACCACGACCTTGCGCCCGGGCGCCTGGCTTCGACCGTGGCCCGGCTGCTCGCCGACGATCGGCGCCTCAGGCGGATGAGCGCGGCCTCGGCGGCGCTGGCCCGGCCGGACGCCGCCCGCCTGATCGCGGCTGAGATCCTTGCCGCGGGAGACGAATGAAAGGACGCAAACTCCACTTCATCGCGATCGGCGGGGCTGGGATGAGCGGGCTTGCGCTCGTCTGCCACCGTCTCGGCGCCGAGGTCAGCGGCAGCGACCGGGCGGAGAGCAGCTACCTCGACCGCCTGCGCGCGGCCGGCCTCGAGCCACGGCTGGGGCACGATCCGGAGGCCGTGCCGCCGGATGCCGAGGTGGTGGTCTCGAGCGCGATCACCGACGAGAACCCGGAGCTCCGGCGGGCCCGCGAGCGGGGGCAGTCGGTGCGCCACCGAGGCGAGCTCCTGGCTGAGCTCTGTGCCTCGAAACGCCTGATCGCCGTCTCCGGCACCCACGGGAAGACGACGACCGCTGGAATGCTGGCCCACGTGCTGCGCGCCCTCGGCGAGGATCCTCCCTTCTTCCTGGGCGGCGAGCTGCCGGGCGCCGGCCCTCACGGCGAGGCGGCGAACGCGGGCTGGGGCGAGGGCGAATGGGCCGTCGCCGAGGCCGACGAGTCCGACGCCAGCTTCCTGCGCTTGCGCCCGGAGGTCGCGATCGTCACGAACGTTGAGCTTGACCACCACTCGCACTGGACCTCGCGGGCGGAGCTGCTGGATGCGTTTCGCCGCTTCGCCGAACCGGCCACGGGCCTCGCGCTGCTCGATCACCCGGCGCTGGACTCGATCGTCTCCGGCCAACGGACGCTCCGCTTCGGCGCCTTCGCGCTGCCCCCGCCCCTGAGAGCCGGCCGCGCGAACGGCTGGGAGGGGCCGGCCGACCTGCGGCTCGCGCTCCCGGGGGCGCACAACCGGCTCAACGCGCTCGCGGCGCTGGCAGCGGTCGAGCTGGCGGGCTTCGATGTCGAGGCGGCCGCCGCGGCACTCGCGGGTTTCCCGGGGATGCTGCGCCGGCTCGAGCGCAAGGGCAAGCGCGATGGGGCGGTGGTCTACGACGATTACGCCCACCACCCGACCGAGATCAAGGCGGCGCTGGCGGCCCTGCGGGAGTTGGACCCGCGGCGGCTGATCGCCGTGTTTCAGCCCCACCTGTACTCGCGGACGAAGGCGCTGGCGCCGCGATTCGGCCAAGCGCTCGCAGCGGCCGACGAGATCGGCGTCCTCGAGGTCTACCCGGCGAGGGAGGAGCCGGTCGGCCCGCTGGCAGGGGTCAGTGGTCTCGCGGTCGCCGAGGCGGCCGCGGAGCGCGCCGGCGGCAAGCCGGTGTGGTGGCTTCGCGACGCCGGGCGGGCGGAGCGGGCGCTCGCTCCGCGCCTTCGCGAGGGGGACCTGCTGGTGACCTTGGGAGCCGGTGACATCCACGAGCTTGCAAGCAAGCTCGTGGATGAACCACCGCCCGACGGCTCCTCGGCTGCCCCTGCGGAGCCGGCGGGGTTCGGGGGAGGCCTCGCGTGAGTGATATCCCCGCCGGGGTCGAGCGCGACTACCCCCTCTCCCGGCTGACTACGGTCCGCACCGGCGGCCCGGCGGACATGTTCGCACGACCGGCGACCGAGGCGGAGCTGGTCGAGCTTCTGCGGTGGGCGCAGGCGGAGGGCATCGCGGTCGGCGTCGTCGGCTCGGGATCGAACCTGCTCGTCGCCGACGCCGGCTTCCGTGGCCTGGTCCTCAAGCTCGACGGCGAGCTGACGTCGGTGGAGCGCGAGGGGATCCGGGTGGTGTGCGGGGGAGGCGCGAGGCTGCCGTCGGCCACCGCCAAGACCGCTCGCTGGGGCCTGACCGGACTCGAGTTCGGGATCAACATTCCAGGAACGGTTGGCGGCGCGGTTCGGATGAACGCCAATGCCTATGGCGGCGAACTGGGGCGGGTGCTGGAGTGGGTGAACGTCTGCACCGCGAGCGGGGTCGACCGGCGGGTGCCGGGCGAGCTCGGCTTCGCGTATCGGCGGTCGAACCTGCGGTCCGGCGACGTCGTCTCGCAGGCCTCGTTCCAGCTCGCCGACGGCGACCCCGCGGAGGTCAAGGCCGTCCTCGCCGAGATGCGGGGCAAGCGTCGCGAGGCACAGCCCTCTGGGATCAAGACATTCGGCTCGACCTTCGTCAACCCCGACAACGACCGGGCGAAGAGTCGGACAGCCGGGCAACTGCTCGAGGCGGCCGGATGCCGGGGCCTCCAGGTGGGTGGCGCCCGGTTCTCGGCCAAGCACGCGAACTTCGTAGAGAACGCCGGCGACGCGACGACCGCCGACATCCTGGGGCTGATGGCCGAGGGCCGCCGGCGCGTCCACGAGCGATTCGGGATCCTGCTCGAGGCCGAGGTCCAGGTGCTCGGGGAGGTCGAGTGGCCGGACGAGTGGATCGTGGCGGAGCAACCCGTCGACGAGCGCCGCTGACCGGCCCGGCATCCACCTCTCGCTGACGAAGCGGACTCGCCCTTTACGGCTACGGGGCCGTAGAAAATGGGATCTGAACCTTGACCTCGCAGAGGTCCACGGAGGCCCGCGTGCCGGGGGTCTCCGAAGGATCCATCTCTTCGAAGATCGCGCTTGCATCGCGCATCTTCTGCTCCGTCTCGAAGTATCCGACGAAGATGGCCGTTCCCTGTGCTTCGTCGACGAACAGCTCGAATCCGGTTGAGTCGACGCCGGGCGGAGGTCCCTCGGACTCCTCGATCTCCCCGAGGATCTCCGCGATCCTCTCGGCGCTCACATCAGTGAATCTGACGACACGTGCGTTCATGCGTTTCTCCTCATCGATTCGCTTGGGGCGGGGACACCACCCGCGTCTGGGCGAGAGCCTAATCCGCCCGCAGCTCTGAACCGAACCGCCGCCCGCTGCGCATAGGAAGACATGCAGTGGATCAGAAGGGTTGCCGTGACCGTGGCGACCGCCGTCGTGCTCGGTGGCGGGCTCGCCGGCGCGATCGGCATCAGCGGCGACGGCATCGAGCAGGACGACATCGTCGCAGCCGACCGGCCGATCCGCGTCAACGGCGACGGCAGCGACCATGGGTGGAACGTTGCCTCACTCGCGAGCCAGCACATGCCCCCTGCCGTCCCGTACTCCGCAGACGGGGCGCTCTTCGGGGTCTAGTTCACCTGGCCGCTTGATCGAACCGTCCTGGCCGGCAGGAGCGCGTACATCCCGCGGCGAACTAGGTGGCGTGGGATCCCATGCCTCGACGGCCGCCGGCCGACGCCGCGCGAGGGCGCACGCTTCATCGAATGGCCGCGGCTCGTCTGCTCCCGCGCCTGCCAAACCGCGTGGCGCGCCAAAGCGGACCAAGGCTTTCAAGATCAACCACCGGACCCGCGCGACGGCGCGGCGACCGGTCCCGGCCGGGGCAAGGTCGCGTCTGGCGTCCTGGTGGGGGTCGGTCGGCGACGTCGCCAAGGGTCTGGTCGCTGGGCTCGGTTGGCGGGCCCCGGCGCTCGCGGCGGCGCTGATCGTGGCGCTGGCCGTCGCCTACTTCGGCTGGTTCCGCGACTCGGGCCTGGTCGCCGTCGAGCGGGTGCGGGTCGAGGGGGTCAGCGGCGGCGACCGCGAGCAGATCGTCGCCGCCCTCACCGACGCGGCCGAGGGGATGACCACGCTGCACGTGCAGGAGGACCAGCTCGAGGCGGCAGTCGCCTCGTTCCCGACGGTGGACTCGATCGCTGCCGACGCCGACTTCCCGCACGGCCTCGAGATCGAGGTCGACGAGCGCCGGCCCGCCCTGGTGGCCGAAGCCGACGGCGGGGAGGTTCCCGTCGCGGCGGATGGGATCGTGCTTCCCGGGATTCCGGTGGGCGATGAGTCGCAGCTGCCGCGCGTGGAGGTCGACCAGATCCCGCCGTCGGGGCGGCTGGAGGGAGAAGCCCTCGAGCAGGCCCTGATCCTGGGCGCCGCCCCGGAACCGCTCGCGCCGCTGGTCGAAGGCGCCTCGGAGGATGAGCAGTACGGCGTCGTGGTCGAGCTGCGCGGGGGGATCCCGGTCCGCTTCGGCACCAGCGACGGCGCGAGGGCGAAATGGGCCGCCGCCGCGGCGGTCCTCGCCGATCCCAACTTGACCGCGCTCTCGTACCTGGACGTGCGCGCGCCCGGACGCCCGGCTGTGGGCGGCGCGGCCTGAAGTGCTTGAGCTTCTCACCCCAAGCCTGAGCCAGAGGGCGTTCCGTCAGCCCTCAAGCCAAGGTCGAGAGTTACGAGCTTGCAGGATTCCGTGCCGCACGGCGCGACGATTGTTGACAGAAACCCCGAAATGCCCTACCGTCGTCCACAAGTCGAGGCATTGCGACCGGGAAAACTCTCAAGTCTTGCTTTAGCCTCGGATGCAAGTTGGGTCAACGAAATTCGAAGCGGGAGACATGGTGGAGTCCTCCTATCTCGCGGTCATGAAGGTTGTCGGAGCCGGCGGCGGTGGGACCAACGCCGTCAGTCGCATGGTGGATGCCGGCCTCAAGGGGGTCGAGTTCATCGCGATCAACACCGACGTCCAGGCGCTGCAGGCCTGCGAGGCGGACATCAAGCTTTCGATCGGTCACACCCTCACCCACGGCCTCGGCGCGGGGGCCAACCCCGAGGTCGGAGCGGGCGCCGCGGCGGAATCCCGCGATGACATCAAGGAGGCCCTGAAGGGCGCCGACATGGTCTTCGTCACCGCCGGCGAGGGCGGCGGCACCGGCACCGGCGCCGCGCCGGTGATCGCCGAGATCGCCAAGGACGAGATCGGCGCGCTCACGGTCGGCGTGGTCACCAAGCCGTTCGAGTTCGAGGGTGGCCGCCGGATGCAGCAGGCGATGGACGGGATCAGCCAGCTGCGCGCCAAGGTGGACACCCTGATCATCGTCCCCAACGAGAAGCTGCTCCAGGTGGTCGAGCGGCAGACCTCGGTCCAGGAGGCCTTCCGCATGGCCGACGACATCCTCCGCCAGGGCGTGCAGGGGATCACCGACCTGATCACCACGCCCGGCCAGATCAACCTCGACTTTGCCGATGTTCGGACGGTGATGTCGGAGGCCGGCTCGGCGATGATGGGTATCGGCGCCGCCTCCGGCGAGAATCGGGCGACCGAGGCGGCCAAGATGGCGATCTCCTCGCCGCTCATGGAGGAATCGATCGAGGGTGCGACCGGGATGCTCCTCAACTTCACCGGATCGGAGGACCTCAACCTGTTCGAGGTGAACGAGGCGGCTCAGCTGGCGGTCGACACGGCCGACCGCGGTGCCAACATCATCTTCGGGACCGTGATCGATCCGTCGATCGGCGACGAGGTTCGGGTGACCGTGATCGCCACCGGCTTCGAGGGGTTCGAGACGATGGCGCGCCGCCCGATCCAGGTTCGCGAGCGCAGCCGCCAGCGGCGCATCGGCGCCCTGGCCGACGCCGAGCGGCGCGACCTGCGCGTCTCCGAGGACGAGATCGACGTCCCAGCCTTCCTGCGCGATCGCTGATCCGCCTGCGCAGCGGCGATAGCCTCCGCGCCATGAGCGCGAGGCAGTACAAGGGGAGGGTGTGGCGGGGAGCTTGGATCCTGGGCCGAGCGCGAAAAGACAGGTCTTCGTGAGCACTGCGGCCTCGCTCAAGCGGACCCCGCTCTTTGACCGGCACCGCGCGGCCGGTGCCCGCCTGGTCCCGTTTGCCGGCTGGGAGATGCCGGTGCAGTACGAGGGCGTGAGCGCCGAGCACCTCGCCGTCCGCTCCGGCTGCGGCGTCTTCGACGTCTCCCACATGGGGGAGATCGCGACCTCCGGGCGCGAGGCGCAGGCGCTGCTGCAGCGGCTGCTCTCGAACGACGTCGCAAAGATCGAGGTCGGTGGGGCCCAGTACTCGGTGCTCTGCCAGAAGGACGGCGGCGTGCTCGATGACCTCTTCACGTATCGCCCCGCCGATAACCGCTACCTCACCGTGACCAACGCGGCCAACCACGAGCGGGACCTGGCCTGGTTCCAGGCACACGTCGGCGAGCACGAGGCCGAGGTCACCGACGCCGCGCCGAGCTACGCGATGCTCGCCGTGCAGGGCCCGAAGGCGCGCGCGCTGGTCGCCCCGCTGTTCGACGGCGAGCTGCCCCCGCGGATGCACACGGCCACGCTGCCGCTTCGGGGAGGGGGCGAAGCGCTCGTCTGCGGCACCGGCTACACGGGCGAGGACGGGGTCGAGGTGCTGCTCGATCCCGACCTGGCGCCCGGGTTCTGGGATGCGCTGATCGAGGCCGGCGCGACCCCGGCGGGGCTCGGCGCCCGCGACACCCTGCGACTCGAGGTCTGCTTCCACCTCTACGGCAACGATCTGTCCGAGGACCGCAACCCGATCGAGGCCGGCCTCGGCTGGTGCTGCAAGGAGGACACGGGGTTCATCGGCTCGGAGCCGATCGCGGCCGCGCGCGAGCGCGGGACCGAGCAGCGGCTGGCGCCGTTCATCCTCACCGGCCCCGGGATCCCGAGGCAGGGCAACGCCGTCGTCTCCGACGGTTCCGAGGTGGGGACGGTCACCAGCGGCACGCACTCGCCGTCGCTGGAGGTCGGAATCGGGATGGGCTATTTGCGCCGCGACCTGTCCGAGCCGGGGACCGAGCTGGAGATCGATGTGCGGGGCAGGCGCCGGCCCGCGCGCATAGAGTCCAAGCCGCTCTATCGAAAGTGACAGCGGCCCCCGGCGGGCCAGAGGAGGAGACCAGTTGGCGGAGGAGAGCTACCCCGAGGATCTTCGCTACCACCCCGAGCACGACTGGGCCCGGATCGAGGGCGAGGAGGCGACCTTCGGGATCACCTGGTACGCGCAGGACGCGCTCGGCGAGGTCGTCTTCTACGAGCCTCCCGAGGTGGGGGCGAACGTGAGCAAGGACGCCGCCTACGCCGAGGTCGAGTCGGTGAAGGCGGTCTCGGACGTCTATGCCCCGCTCTCCGGGGAGATCGTGGCGGTGAACGACCAGATCGCAGAGCACCCCGAGCTCCTCAACGAGGACCCCTACGGCGACGGCTGGCTGGTGCGGGTGAGGATCTCGGACGCAGCCGAGGCCGACGAGCTCATGGACGCCGCGGCCTACCGGGCGATGCTCGCCGAGTCCGAAGGCTGAGCGGCGCTAGTCGAGCACCTCGACCGGGACCCGCACGCAATCGCGGCCGGTGCGGAGGGCGCGCTGCAGAGGGCGCGCGTCGAACCCTCGCGCCGGGTGACGTTCCACGGGTTCGCTGACGATCTCGGCGCGTGCCCGCACCGCCGCGGGCAACCGCCCCTCGGCGCACCAGTAACGGAGGTCGTCAAACCCGGCCCGTGGGTACGCGACGCGGGGCGTGACCCGGAGGCTCCCACGGAGGTATCGGACGCGAAGCTCGCACGGGGGGTAGCTACTGCTCTCCGTGTAAGCCACTCGGAGGACGCGGCCGCCGTTCACGAGCCTCGCTCGGTCGAAGGCATGCTCCTGCGTTCGGCCCTCGCATTCTCGAGTCGACGGTGTCCCGCCGCTGGGGCCGCCGGCGTCCGCCAGCGCGGGCTCCTCCTTCTCCCCGCAGCCCGGGAGGGCGGCCGCGACGAGGACCGCCGTGACCGTGAGGAGTACCGGCACCGTGGGGTTCATCCACTCAAAACTACGCGTCAGGGGCACATCGATCACGCCTCGTCCACCGCGCCGTCGACCCCACTACGATGAGTCACTTGCGGCGCCTTCGGCGCCTGACCTGCCACTTTCGGCACACTCTGGGTGCCGACCTGGAATCACCGTGACCCGGTACACCTCAGCCACCGATGCGGACCGGCGCGAGATGCTCGCGGCGATCGGGGTCGGCTCCGTCGACGACCTTTTCGCCGAGATCCCGGCGGATCTGCGGCTCGACCGGCCGCTCGATCTACCCGAGGGACTCTCGGAGAGCGAGTGCTTCGATCATCTGGCCGAGCTCGCCGAGCGCAACGCCCACGCCGACGCGGAGCTCTGCTTCCTCGGCGCGGGGATGTACGACCACTACGTCCCGGCGATCGTCGACGCGATCACCCAGCGCTCCGAGTTCCTGACCCCGTACACCCCGTACCAGCCGGAGGTCTCCCAGGGCGGCCTCCAGGTGATGTTCGAGTTTCAGACGGCGATCTCGGAGCTGACGGGGTTGCCGGTGGCGAACGCGTCGCTGTACGAGGGGCCCTCGTCGGTGGCCTCGGCCGCCTACCTGGCGATCGGCGCGACCGGCGGGCGGCGGAGGCTCGTGGTCTCCCGCGGGCTTCACCCCCACAGCCGCGAGACGCTCCGTACGTATTCCCGCGGCTTCGGGGCCGACGTGGTCGAGGTCGGGCTCGACGGCGGGCTCACGGACGCCGGCGAGCTGGCCGAGGCGATCGACTCCGAGACCGCCGCCCTGTTCGTCCAGAATCCGAACTTCCTGGGGGCGATCGAGGATCTCGAGGCGCTGGCCGGCGCGGCGAAGTCCGAGGGGGCACTGACGGTGGCCTCGGTCGACCCGATCGCGCTCGCCGTGCTGCGTCCTCCCGGCGCATGTGGGGTGGACGTCGCCGTCGGGGAGGGCCAGCCGCTGGGCAACCGGCTCGACTTCGGAGGGCCCTCGTTCGGGTTCTTCGCCGCGACCGAGGAGCACCTGCGCCGGATGCCGGGCCGGATCGCCGGGGAGACCACTGACGCCGACGGGCGACGCGGCTTCGTCCTCGCGCTCCAGACGCGCGAGCAGCACATCCGCCGGGAGAAGGCGACGCACAACATCTGCACCTCGCAGGCGCTGAACGCGCTCGCGGGCGTGATCTATCTGAGCTGGCTCGGCAAGCGGGGCGCTGTGGAGCTGGGGACCTTGCTCGCCCGGCGAACCGCGTACGCGCGCGAGCGTCTCGCCGCGATCGACGGGGTGGAGCTGCTGCACGAGGCACCGGTGTTGAGGGAGTTCGCGGTGCGGATCGACGCTCCGGTGGACGAGGTGCTCGACTCGTGCGCGGCGGACGGGATTGCGGCGGGGTATCCGCTGGGGCGGGACTACCCCGAGTACGAGGACGGGCTCCTCGTGGCGCTAACGGAACGACGGTCGCGGGAGCACATCGACCGACTGGCCGACTCCCTCGCGGCCGCCATCTCAACCGCCCGTGGCGCTTTTGTTCGCGATATGCAGACAAAGGCGCCAGCCGCGCCGGAGGTCGCGCGATGACACCCGCCGGCTTCTGCCTCGGTGCCGGCGAGCGCCGACACCCCAACCCCGCAGCAGAGAGAAGCGGCGACCACGATCTTCGAGCGCTCGGTCGAGGGCCGCCGCGCCGCCACCCTGCCACCCGCCGGTGTGCCGGAGCGCCCGTTGGCGGAGTTGATCCCCGAGCGGCTCCTCCGCCAAGCCCCCGCGGGGCTCCCGGAGATCTCGGAGCCCGAGATCGTCCGCCACTACAACCGCCTCTCGCGGCGCAACTTCGACCTCGACACCGGCCCCTATCCGCTCGGCTCTTGCACGATGAAGCACAACCCCAGGCTGAATGAGCGGGTGGCGGCGCTGCCGGGACATGCCCGGCTCCACCCGGCCCAGGACCCCAAGCGCGCCCAGGGCGCACTGGAGCTGATGTGGCGGCTGGAGCGGGCGCTGGCCGAGATCACGGGGCTCCCGCACGTGAGCCTCCAGCCATCGGCCGGATCGCACGGCGAGCTTGCCGGCCTGCTCCTCACCCGCGCCTATCACGCCGACCGCGGGGAGCACCGGACCAAGGTGCTCACCCCCGACACATCCCACGGCACCAACCCTGCCTCGGTCACGATGGGCGGCTACGAGGTGGTGAAGATCGCCACCGACGAGCGCGGGGGCGTGGATCTCGACGACCTGCGGGCGAATGCGTCGGACGACGTCGCCTGCCTGATGCTCACCAACCCGAACACGCTTGGCGTGTTCGACGAGAACATCCTCGAGATCGCCGAGATCGTCCACGGGGTGGGGGGGACGCTCTACTACGACGGGGCCAACCTGAACGCGATCATGGGCCGGTCGCGGCCGGGGGACATGGGCTTCGACATCGTCCATCTCAACCTGCATAAGTCGTTCTCGCAGCCGCACGGCGGCGGCGGCCCGGGAGCCGGGCCGATCGCGGTCTCGGGCCGGATCGAGCCCTTCCTGCCGGTCCCTCGGGTGGTGCGGACCGAGGGTGCCAACGGAGCCGCTCCGAGCTTCGACCTCGACGGCGAGCGGCCCAAGTCGATTGGCCGCCTGCGCGGCTTCCAGGGGAACTTCGGCGTGTTCGTCCGTGCCTATGCGTACATCCGCAGCCTCGGCGCCGAGGGCCTTCGCGAGGCATCGGAGACCGCGGTCCTGAACGCGAACTACCTGCTCGCGCGGCTGCGCAGCGGCGCGACTGGCCGCTATCTGCCGCTCGCCTTCGACCGCCTCTGCATGCACGAGTTCGTCCTCTCCGGGGCGCCCGCCAAGCGCGAGCTCGGGGTGAGGACGCTGGACGTCGCCAAGCGGCTCCTCGACTTCGGCTTCCATCCTCCGACGATCTACTTCCCCCTGCTGGTGGACGAGGCGATGATGGTCGAGCCGACCGAGACCGAGACTCGCGAGGCCCTCGACGCGCTTGCCGACGCCTTCGAGCGGATCATCGAGGAGGCCGAGAGCGACCCGGAGATCGCCCGCGGCGCCCCGTACACGACCCCGGTCCGCCGGCTCGACGAGGCGACCGCGAGCCGCAGGCCTGTGGTCAGGCAGCACCAGGCCGGTTAGCCACCAACCACGATGAGGCCGCGCACGCCGGTCAGCGACCCGCGCCGGCCGAGCCGGGCCGAGCGCCCCTGAGAGAGGCTGGGACGCTCGGCCGCTAGGCGCTTGCCGGCCCCGCGGGGGTCGGGGTCGACCAGCGCGACCGCCCAAGGGTGCGGAAGCGGCGCCACGACCGATGCGGGCGGGTCGTGTGCCTCCGCAGCAGGGCGATCAGCTCGGCGGTGGGGTGAAAGGGATCGGCGATCACGCTCCCATCGCTCAGGGAGACGGCGGACCAGATCCTGCCGTCGACCTCGGCGACGAGCAGTGGCGCCGGCGGAACCTCGTTCGAGTCGAGCTGGGCAACGCGGCGCAGTTCCTTGGCATCCGCCGCCGAGGCGTCCCGGATGCTCACATGCGCCTCCCGCCGAGATCGACGGCCCGAAGCGGTCCGAGCGAGTCGTGAGCGCGCCGCCCGGCTCTGCATGTCCTGGGTGCGCTCCTTGGCGACGACTGAGATCAGATACGGATGCATTTGCTCGTCCTCCTCGGCTTGCTTCGCAGGGTCCAAGCTACGGCTGAGATGCCGGCCCGACAACGGTCGTTCGCCCACATCTGGCCGCTTCGACCCCTTAGGCGCGGCCGGCCACCCCTTACTCGCCCGACGGGGCGCATCGGATCCGGGGTCGATGGGCAACTGTGGTTGGATGTTTGACATCTCGGCTTCATATGTAATACTTACCAGCTGTCCACTGAGCCAGTAGCTGCGTCGTCTGAAGAGTAGTTCCGACCGATCGGTAGATCAATGTCATACAAAGCGAAATTGTCTCAACTTGACCGCGATCAGCCGCGCTCGCTCACCAGCCAGATCGTCGACGCGTTCGCGGAGGCGATCGCCGGCGGCGAGCTTCAGCCGGGCGAGAAGCTGCCGCCGACCCGCGAGTTGGCCGAGCTCGCCGGCGTCAACCACCTGACCGCCGCCCGCGCCTACCGGCGCCTCGCCGAGCTCGGCCTGGTCAGCGGGCGGGTGGGCAAGGGGACGTTCGTCCGCCACACCGCTCCCATCGCGCCCGAAGCCGCCGAGGACGCCACGGCTTGGCAGTCCTACGCCCTCCCGGACGAGCTCGAGACCTACGGCGGCCAGCTGATTTCCGACGGGTTCCGGCAGGTCGGCCGCGAGGACGTGATCCCGCTGATCGTCGGGCATCCGGGCGAGGGCCTGTTCCCGGTCGCCGAGATCGAGCAGATCGCCCGGGCCGTGCTCGCCGAGCAGGGGCCTCGCCTCCACCGGTACGGCGATATCGAGGGGACGGGTGAGCTGCGCGGGGAGCTTGCGCGGCTCGGCCGGCGGCAGGGAGCCCAGGACGGGCCCGACGACATCGTCGTGGTCACCGGAGCCAGCCAGGGGCTCACGGTGGTGGCTCGCGCGATCCTGGGGCCGGGCGACGCCGCCGCCTGCGAGTCGCCGACCTTTCCGGGGATGATCGAGTCCCTCCGCGGCGCGGGCGCCTCGATCCTGCCGATTCCCGTCGACGAGGATGGGCTCGACGTCGACGCGTTCGAGACCCTGCTCGAGCGCCGCACGATCCGGCTGCTCGGCCTCCAGGGCCGGCTCCAGAATCCGACCGGGCGGGACCTCTCCGACGAACGGCGGCGCCGATTGATCGGGCTCGCCCGCCGCCACGGATTCTTCATCGTCGAGGATGCGGTGTACGCGGACCTGCGGTTCGAGGGGGAGGGGCCGCCACCGCTACGCGCGGATGCGCCCGAGCACGTGATTCACATCTCGTCGCTGTCGAAGACGACCAGCGCCGGCCTTCGCACCGGCTGGGTTGCCGCGAGCGGCCCGGTGCGGGACCGAATCGTGCGCGAGAAGCGCGGGGATGACCTGCACAGCGCCACCCTGACCCAGATGATCGCCGCGCGCTTCTTCGCCGAGGGTGGGTACGAGCGCCAGCTCGCGCGGGCCGTTCCCTTCTACCGGGAACGCTTCGAGGCGCTATGGGACGCAATCGACGAGCACCTCGGGGGTGTCGTTCGGGCCCGGCGTCCGCTTGGCGGAGGCACCGTGTGGCTGACCCTGTACGAGCCGCTCGACGAGCGCGAGCTCTACGCGGAGGCGATCCGCCACGGGGTCAACTTCCTTCCGGGAGGGGCGATGACGCCCGACCGACCGACCCGCACGCACGTCCGCCTCGCCTTCGGGTACGCCGATCCCCCTGAGCTCCGCGAGGGCGTGCGCCGCCTGGCAGCCGCCATCCGCGCGGTCGGGCGTGCCCAGCCGCGACCCGAGGCGCTGCCGATCACGTGACCGTGTCCGGGAGCTCCTGGCGCAGCTCGAGCACCGGCGCGAACAGGTCGCCGTGCCGCTCGATCCGATCGAGCACTTCGGGCGTCTCGAACCGAAGCGACTCCGGATCGCCGTCATCGGCTGCATCGGCGACCTCGTCCCATGTGAGCGGGGTCGACACCATGGGTCGCTCGCGCGCGCGGAGCGAGTAGACCGCGACCGTGGTCTTCGCCCGATCGTTCTGGCTCCAGTCGACGAAGACCTTCCCCGGCCGCAGCTCCTTCTTCATCCGCGAGGTGATGCGGTCCGGATCGTCGCGCTCCAGCGCCTGGGCGACGGTGTGGGCGAAGGGCTTCGTCACCTCGTAGGTGATGTCGCCGTTGAGAGGTAGGTAGACCTGGAGCCCCTTCGAGCCGGATGTCTTCGGGAAGCATTCGAGGTCGAAGCGGGCGAACAGCTCGCGAACCGTCAACGCCACCCGGCAGCAGTCGATCACGCTCGCCGGCTGGCCAGGGTCGAGATCGAAGACCAGCACCGTGGGTCGCTCGGGATCGGTCCTGAGCGAAAGGGACGGATGCAACTCCAGGGCCGCGAGCTGGGCAAGCCAGATCAGCGTCGCCGGGTGATCGCAGACGATGAAGTCGATGACGCCCTCCCGGCCCATCTCGATCGGAGCCTTCTCGACCCAGTCCGGGGTCCCCTTCGGCGAGCGCTTCTCGTAGAAGCGCTGCTCATCGACCCCGTTCGGAAACCGCACCCGGGTCAGCGGACGCTCGGCCAGGTGCGGGAGGATCGCGTCCGCCACCCGCGCGTAGTAGTCAATGGCCTCGCCTTTGGTGAACCCGACGGCCGGCCACAGCACCTTGTCGAGGTTCGTCAGCGCGACGTTGCGCCCGCCGACCTCTACTTCGCGGCTTTGGCCTTGCTTCGCGATCGCGACTTGGACTTGGAGCTGGACTTCGACGAGGACGACGAGCGGCTGGAGCCCGATTTGCTCGCACGGGACTTGGTCGACCGGGACGAGTCGGCCTTGCTCTTGGCGCCGCCGTCGGTCTCGACGCCCGCGGCCAGCGGCTCGCCCTTGATCGCCGCCAGGCTCTCCTCGAGCGCCGCCATCAGATCGGGGGCCTTGGTCGGCTTCGGCTCCTCGGAGACCGCCTCGACCAGCGCCTCGCCCTTGGCCTTGCGCTCGATCAGGGCCAGGAGCTCCTCGCGGTACTCGTCGCGGTACTGGGACGGGTCGAAGTCGCCGGTCAGCGAGCCAACCAGCTGCTTCGCCATGTCGAGCTCCTTCTTCTTCGGCGCCTCGCCGTTCTCGGGCAGGGTGTCGTCGAGCTCCTCGGGGGACACCACCTCGTCCGCGAACCGCATTGTGGTCAGGGTGAGCACGTCGCCCATCGGTCGGATCGCGGCGAGGTGCTCGCGGTTTCGCAGGACGAAGCGTGCCACCGCCACCTTGCGCTCGTCCTTCATCGCCTTGACCAGGAGCGCGTAGGCGCGCTCGGCGCCCTTGTCCGGGGCCAGGTAGTAGGGCTGGACGAAGTAGATCGGGTCGATCTGGTCGAGATCGACGAAGTCCTCGATCTCGATCGCCTTGGTCTTCTTCGGGTCGAGGTCCTCGAGCTCGTCGCGTGTCAGGACGACGTACTGCTCGGGGGCGAGCTCGTACCCCTTGACGATCTCCTCGTAGGGGACCTCTTCGCCGTCGGACTCCGCCACCCGCTTGTGGCGGATGCGCGAGCCGTCGGACTCGCGCAGCTCGCGGAAGCTGATCTGCTTGCGCGAGACCGCGCTGTAGAGCTTCACGGGCACGTTCAGGAGCCCGAAGCTGATCGATCCGCTCCAAATAGCTCTCGCCATGGGTCTCTAGTACCCCAGGGTACCGGCAGAAACCTTCACGCTTCCGGCGCCCGAATGCGATCTTGCGCCCATCACACGAGACAAGACCGGCGCAGGGAGGAAAACTCATCGCCCCTCTCGGCCGGAATCAGCCCGTGCAGCACCAGCCGGCGACGCCAGGGAAGGGCGCCGGGCCGCTGCCCCCGGGATCGAACTGGGAGGCGATCGCGTCGATCGGCTTCAGCTTGCCGTCGGCGATGCGGATGAAGATCCATTGATCGGCGTCGCGCGAGGCGAGCAGCAACCAGCGTCCATCGGGCGACGGCGTGATCTCAGTCACCCGCCCACGGCCGGCGAAGACGCCCTCCCGCGCCGGCACCGGGTCATCTCCGAACCGCCAGAGCGTGACCTCGCTGCGCACCCGCCCGTCTCCGTCATAGAGATTGGCCACGGCCAGGGCCTCGGTATCCGGGACGAATGCCCCGGCGGTGTGAACGGGCGTGCCGGGGAAGTCGATGCTGAACGTCGTGTTCGCCGCCGGCTCCAACCCCGAGATTCCGTGACGGCTGAGGACCACGAGCCGCCGTCCGTCGGGCGCCCAGAGCAGCTCGGCACCGGGATCGGCGCGGGCGCTGCCTGTCGAGTTCGAGATCAGCCGTCCCGAATCGACGTCGACGATTCGGACCGTGCCGTCGGCGTCGACATAGGCGAGGCGGTGGGTTCCGACGCCGTCGGGGTGCGCCCTCAGGTCCGCCGGCGCCTGTGGTCGCCAGGCAGGGGCCACTCGTGACACGCTCGGGTCGATCACCCGGTCGTCCGTCCCGTCGCCGACGATCACGTGGAGTGCCGACCCCGACAGGTAGGCGACCCGGAAGCCGCTTGGCGCCCAGGCGGGGTCGCTTACCGGCCGCGCCTGGGTCACTGACCAGCGCGGAGTCCCGATCGGCTGCCCGGCGTACTCGGGATCGGCGACCACGGCGGTGAGCTCCCGGCCCGCGGTGACCGCAGCGAACAGCCCCTGCGGGGACCAGGTCGCCTGTTCATAGTCTCCGAGCAGCCGCTTCGAGCCGTCCTCATTGACGATCCACGGCCCCCGGGCTGACTCGACCAGGAGCCTGCCCGGCGCCGGCAAAGACGTCAGCGCCGGCTCGGCATTCTTGACGCCGGGATCGATCGTGTCGCTGATCCAGTCGCGCACGTCGGCACCGGCCGGACTCAGGACCAGTGCCGCCAGCGCCGCCGCGCTCGCGAGCGCCGCGGCGAAGCGCCCGTAGCGTGCGGTCGCCGGGGCCGGGCTGCGGTCGGCATACGCGGCCCGCACGACCTCCCAGGCACGCTCCTCGGCTTCGCGCTCGCCCGGCACGGGTGCATGCTCGAGGCGCTCGCGGATGGCCCGCCGGTCGGTCATCGCTCGTCCTCAAGGGCCTCGCCGAGGCGGTCGAGCCCGCGGCGCAACCGTGAGTTGACCGTCCCACGCGGAATCTCGAGCGCGGCCGCGATCTCGCCGGGAGTGAACTCGAGCAGGTGGCGCATGACGACCACGGCGCGGGCCTCGGGCGCGAGCGAGGCCAGGGCCGTGAGCGTTTCATCCGAGACGGGGTGCGACCCTTCTCCCGCATCGGCCTCGATGCGGGTCTCGGCGGCGACGAAGCCGACCTCCCGGCGCAGGGTTCGAGCGCGGGACCAGTCGATCGCGCGGTTGACCGTGATCCGATGAAGCCAGGGCCCGAACGGCCGCCGGCGGTCGAAGCGGTCCAGGTGGCGCACCGCCGCGAGAAAGGCCTCCTGGGCGATGTCCTCGGCGGCGGCGGAGTCGCGCACGATGAGGTAGGCGGCACGGTGGGCGCGGCGCCAGTGACGGCGAAAGAGCTCCTCGAGCGCGTCCTCCGAGCCCGCCTGGGCGGCGCGGATCAGCGCGCGCTCGCCGCGGCGCCGGGCGATCGGACCGCGTCGGGCGATCGGGAGGACGTCCGCGTCGCCGTTCATGGCAAGGGCCAATTCTCCCGCGGACGAGGCCGATGAGGGGCTCACACCGGGGGTACGAACGGAAGCGGTCAGGAGGTCCCGGTCACCGGCGACTCGTGGGCAATTGTCGCGTTTGTGCGGAAATCCCGCACAAACGCGCCAGAGCGGCTCGGTTGGAGCGGCGCACACCACCGATACGAGACGATCGCCCCGCGGGGTCCGCGACGATAATCGCGCCAGTGCTATTCGAGCTGGATCGGGTCACGCTCACGCGCGCGGGCAAGCCGGTTCTCCGCGGCCTGAGCGCCCGGCTGCCGGAGGGAGCGAGCTGTCTCGCGGGACCGTCCGGGTCCGGCAAGTCCACCGTCCTGCGGCTGCTGAACCGCTTGGCCGATCCGGACTCGGGCACGGTTCGCTACCGGGAAGAGGACGTCCGTGCGCGGGACGTGCTCGAGCTGCGCCGAGAGGTCTGCCTCGTGCCCCAGCTGCCGGCGCTGCTCCCCGGCACGGTCGCCGAAAACGTCCGGCACGCGGGTCGGCTGGGCCACCAGGACCCCGACGTTCCCGCACTGCTCGACCTCGCAGGCCTCGACGCCTCCTATGCCGATCGCGACGGCGCCCGCCTCTCGGTCGGTGAGCAGCAGCGCGCGATGCTCGCCCGAGCGCTCGCCCTGGAGCCGCGGGTGCTGTTGCTGGACGAGCCGACCTCCGCCCTCGACGAGGCCGCCCGGGGCGCGGTCGAGGCCACCCTGCGCCATCTGCGCGAGCGGGTAGAGGTCTCGACCGTGCTCGTCACCCACGACCTCGACCAGGCGCGGCGGATGGCCGACTGGGTGGTGCGGATGGACGCGGGGCGGGCCGTCGTGCAGGGCCCGACCCGGGACCTGCTCATGGCATGACCGGCACCAGCATCGACATCAGCCTCGGCGAAGTCGCCGCCAGCCTGTCGCTGGTCGCGGTGGCCGTCGCGATCTCGTTCTGGCGGCGCGCCGACCTGGAGGAAGACATCGGGATCGCGGTCGTCCGCTCGATCGTGCAGCTGACCGCGATCGGCTACGTGATCAACGCGATCTTCGAGTCCGACAGCCTGTTGCTGGTAGTGGCGCTGATCGCGGTCATGGTGGTGTTCGGGGCGTTCACCGCGCAGCGCCGCGCCCGCCATGTGCCGGGCGCCTTCTGGCCGCTGCTGGGAGCGCTGGCGCTCGCCGCGGTGACCACCCTGGGACTGGTCGTGGCCCTGGGCGTGTTCGAGCCCGAGCCACAATTCCTCGTGCCGGTCGGCGGCATGGTCGTCGGCAATGCGATGACCGCGGCGGCGGTGGCACTCAACCGGCTCGGCGACGAGATCGGCGATCACGGCCGGGAGATCGAGGCCACGCTGGCGCTCGGCGCGACCTCCACCGAGGCGGCGCTGCCGATCATGCGGCGGAGCCTGCGCTCGGGAATGATCGCTTTGATCGACTCGACCAAGACCGCCGGACTGATCTTCTTCCCCGGGACCATGGTCGGAATGCTGCTCGCCGGCGCCGATCCCACCGATGCGGTCCGCCTTCAGCTCATCCTGCTCTACACCCTGCTCGGCAGCGTCGCCATAGCGGCACTGGTGGCGACGTCGCTGGCCTATCGGAACTTCTTCACCCCGGCGCATCAGCTCCGCGATCCACCGGCGCCGTAGCCGTTCCCGTTCGCAGCCAGGTGTCAGGGCCGGGTGGGTGGGTACGCCCTGCGGGGATGACGAAGCTCCGTATCCGATCCGGCTCTCTCCCGGCGAAGCCGCTACCGACGGTCGCCCTCGTCGCGGCGATCGCCTTGGTCGCGATCGCCGGGTGCGGCGGCGATGACGGCGACTCCGAGCCCTCGACCTTCGAGAGCGAGAGCTTCCCGTTCACCTTCGAGTACCCGGGTGGGTTTGAGGTCACCGACGATGTGAGCATCTCGCAGGAGCTCGGAGGAGCCGCCGATGAGACGGTGGGAATCGCGATGGACGACGACAACGCGCTGCTCCTCCAACGGTTCACCCTCAACCGCGCGATCGGCCAGGGCACCGTGGACCTCGCCAAGCAGGAGCTGGATGCCTTGGTCCAGCAGTTCGATCCCGACGCGGCACCGGGGGAGCCGGGAGAGCTCGCCGGCTTTCCCTCGCTGACCTACGACGCGGTGGCGCTGACGACACCGGAGGAGGGCGAGAGCCGCCTGATCGTGCTCTTCGAGGGGGATCAGGAGTACCTGATCAACTGCCAGTCCAGCCCGGACGGTCGCGACGAGATCGAGGAGGCCTGTGACCTGGCGATAGAGACGCTGGCTCCCAGCTAGCCGCCTCCCGGGCGGCGACCTCCACCGAGGCGTGCGCGGCGCTGCGAGTTGGCCTGGCTGCCACTGCGATGGCCGAGTTACTGCGCCCATGTTGTAGTAACTCGCCCATCGCCGCACAGCCCGGGCGCCTCTATATTGCGGCCGCGATGGAAGGCGGTGAGCGCAAGCGAATCTTCAGCGGCATCCAGCCGACGGGCGAGAAGCACCTGGGCAACTACATCGGTGCGATTCGCCAGTACGTCGAGGGCCAGGACCGCGGCGCGGCGATCTACTGCATCGTCGACCTCCACGCGATCACGGTCGAGTTCGACCCGGCGGAGCTGCGGGAGCGGCTCCACGACACGACCGCGATCCTGCTCGCCGCGGGGCTGGACCCGGCCCGCTGCATCCTCTTCCGCCAGTCCGACGTGCACGAGCACACCGAGCTCTGCTGGCTTCTCGGCGCGGTCACCCCCTGGGGCGACCTCAACCGGATGCCGCAGTGGATGGAGAAGCGCGCGCTGCTCGAGTCCAGGCGGGGGGCGATGATCTCCGCCGGGCTCTTCATGTATCCCGTGTTGCAGGCGGCCGACGTGCTCGCCTATCGCGCCCACGAGGTGCCGGTCGGCGACGATCAGCGCCAGCACATCGAGCTGATGCGCGAGATCGCCCGCCGCTTCAACGCCCGTTTCGGCGAGACGCTCGTCGTGCCCGAGGGCCGGTTCCCCGAGGTGGGCGCCCGGGTGATGGACCTCCAGGACCCGACCACCCGGATGTCAACCACCGCGAGCAGCGAGCAGGGCGCCCTCTACATCCTCGACGAGCCCGACGTCGCCCGCAAGAAGGTTCGGAGTGCCGTCACCGACTCGGGCACGGAGGTGCGCCGGGCGCCGGAGAAGCCCGGGATCTCGAACCTGATCGAGATCCTCTCGGTCGTCCGCGGCGTCGCTCCCGAGGAGGTCGAGCGCGAGTTTGACGGCTCCGGCTATGGCGACTTCAAGTCGGCCGTGGCGGACGCAGTGGTCGACTACCTGGCGCCGGTGCGCGAGCGCTACGGCGAGATCCGCGACGACGCGGACGGGCTCGAGCGGTCGCTTGCCGATGGGGCCGAGAAGGCGCGGGCGATCGCCTCCGACACGATGGTCGACGTCCGGGAGGCGATGGGGGTAGGGCCGCCGCGCTGAATCGAGCCGTGGCGCGCGCCGGTTAGCGGAGCGGGCCCCGGACGAAGACGTCTGGTTCGCCGTTGGTGTCGCCTCGCACCAGGTTCGTGGCTGTGGAGTCGAAGGCAGTACGTCCGTCCGCAATCGTGCATCGCTCACCAGGAGGCTTCCGAGTCGAAGGCCACGAAGCGGCCGGTGGCGGAGATCGCGGTCGTGGTGTCGTTGCCGGAGCTTTCGCCGTTCGCCTCTTCCCCCGTGGACGTCACGCTCACCCGGGTTGTGTCGCCGGTCGTTTGGTCGTGGACGAAGACGTCGCCACGCCGGCTGGTATCGCCTGGAACCAGGTTCGTGGCCTCTCACACGTGACAACGAGCACCTCGCCCACAACCCACCCTAGGTGTGAACCTGTCTACACCCTGAATGGCGGCCGGGGCCCTCTCTAAGCTGGCCACCGTGGCGGCCACCGACCTCGACCTCGACCTCGACGTCTTCGCCGGGCCGTTCGACCTGCTGATGGCGGTCGTCCTTCGCGAGGGCGTGAACCTCGCCGAGGTCGAGCTGGGGGAGATCGTCGTCGCGTATGTGGAGCACCTCGATGTGCGGGGCGAGCTCGACCTCGAGGCCGCCACCGAGTTCCTGGTGCTGATCGCGTCGCTTCTCGAGCTGAAGTCGCGGCTGCTCCTTCCTGCGGCCGAGGAGGAGGAGGCGCCGGCGCTGGGGCCAGAGGAGGCCGCCGACGAGCTGCTGGCCCGGATGCTCGAGTACAGGCGTTACCGCGGCGCGGCCGAGCACCTGGCCGAGCTGTTCGCGGACGGTCGCCGGTACATCTACCGCTCGGCCCCGCTGCCTCCCGAGCTGCGCCGGGTCTCGCTCGAGGCCGCGCGTCCGGCGTACGCCCCCGGGCGCCTCGCCCAGGCGATCGGCGAGCTGCTGCGGGTCCCGCCGGCGCCGGACACCAGCCACATCCGCCCGACGGTGTCGCTGGAGAAGCGCCTGTTGGTCCTGCGCGACCTCCTGCGCGGGGGAGATGACTTCGACTTCGACGAGCGCTTCGGGGGCGAGGACCGTCTGACGCAGGCGGTGACCCTGTTCGCGCTGCTCGAGATGCACAAGCGCGGGGAGGCGACGTGGAAACAGAAGGGGATCTTCGGGCCGATCACGGTGACGGCCGCCGACCGGGCCGAGCGGACGGCGGGGAGGAAGGCGTGACCGCAGAGACCCCCCAGCTAGAGCGGGTCATCGAGGCGCTCCTGTTCCTCGCGCCCGAGCCGATCAGCGTGGGCGAGCTGGTCGAGGCATGCGACGCCACCGAGGCACAGGTCGAGCGGGCGCTCGACGCGCTCGGCGGGGCCCTCGCCGACGGCCGCCGCGGGGTGGTCCTGCGCGAGGTCGCCGGCGGGTGGACGCTCGCGGCCGACCCGATCGCCGAGGGCGCCGCGCGGCGCCTGCTGGCGAAGCCCAGGACCCCGCCCCTCACCCAGGCCCAAGCCGAGACGCTCGCAATCGTGGCCTACCTGCAGCCGGTGTCGCGTCCAGAGATCGCGCGCATCCGCGGGGTCTCCTCCGAGTCGGCGGTGCAGACCCTCGGCGAGCGGGGGCTGATCGAGGAGTCGGGGCGCTCCCGCTTCGGCGCGGTGGTGTACCGCACGACCCCGCTGTTCGAGCGACTGTTCGGGCTCGCCGGCCTCGACCGGCTGCCCGACCCCGCCGGGTTCGACCCGACGCCCGAGGACGAGCGCGAGCTTCGCGAGCGGCTGCTCAAGGCCGGCGAGCAACGGGCCACGTAGCGCCGCCCGAACTTTCCGCTCCGCGGGTGGATAGTGTCCCGCGCCGTGGCGCCGCTGCAGGCAGGGTCAATCCGGCACACCGTCGCCTTCACGCTCAAGCATCCCGAGGGCTCGGAGGCCGAGCGGCGCTTCCTCGACACGGCGGAGGCGACGCTCGCGCCGATCCCGGGCGTCGGCGCGTTCGAGCTCATGCGCGAGGTCAGCCCGAAGAACGGGTATCGCTTCGGGATCTCGATGGAGTTCGCCGACCAGGCCGCCTACGAGGGCTACAACGAGCATCCCGACCACGTCCAGTTCGTCGAGGAGCGCTGGCTCTCGGAGGTCGAGGACTTCCTGGAGATCGACTACGAGGCGCTGCCGGAGTAGGGCCCGGGGAGCCGCCGCCCCGCGCCCGGCGAGACCGCCCGTCTAGCCTCGGGCCATGCGTCTCGCCAAGTACCTGGCCCATTGCGGCGTCGCCTCGCGGCGCCACGCCGAGGAGCTGATCGCGGCCGGCCTCGTCGCGGTCGGTGGCCGGACGGTCACCGACCCCGCGCGCGATGTGAACGAGGCAAGCGAGGTGACGTTCGATGGTGAGCCCGTTCGCCCCGAGCCGCGTGAGGTCTGGCTCGTGAACAAGCCGGCGGGGGTGGTGTCGACCGCCCGGGGGCAGGGCCGCGCCCCGGCGGTAACCGACCTGGTCGACTCAGCCCGGCGGCTGTATCCGGTCGGGCGGCTCGACGCCGACTCGACCGGGCTGATCCTGCTCACCAACGACGGTGAGCTCGCCAACCGGCTCACCCACCCGCGCTACGAGGTGGGGAGGACCTATCGCGCGCGGCTCCGGCGGACCCCCACGGAGGAGGAGCTTCGCCGGCTGCGCCGCGGCGTCCGGCTCGACGACGGCCCGACGGCGCCGGCCCGCGTGCGCCGGGTCTCGCCGCGAGTGGTCGAGATCACGATCCGGGAGGGCCGCAATCGCCAGGTGCGGCGAATGGCGGCCGCCGTCGGGCACGAGGTGGTCGAACTGAGCCGCGTGCGCCTCGGCCCACTGCGCCTCGGTGGGCTCCGCGAGGGCACGGCACGGCGCCTCACCCGCGCCGAGATCGAGCGGCTCTGGAAGGATGCGCGGTCTTGAACGGCCCGACCGACTCGAACCCGCGCCTCTGGGCGGTACGCGGCGCGACCCAGGTGGAGCGCAACGAGGTCTCCGCGATCATGAGCGCGACCGAGGAGCTGATGCGGACCCTGCTGACCCGCAACGCGCTCGAGCCCGACCACCTGGTGAGCTGCATCTTCACCTGCACCGCCGACCTCGACGCCGAGTTCCCGGCGGTGGCGGCGCGGGCCGTCGGCCTCGACCGCGTGCCCCTGATCTGCGCCCGCGAGATCGATGTCCCGGATGCGATGGAGCGCGTGATCCGCGTGCTCGTCCACTACTACGGGCCCGCTGATCATGAGCCCGACCACACCTATCTGGGCGAGGCACGCAAGCTCCGGGCCGATCTGCAGTCGGCACAATGAGCGCGATGACGGTCAACTTCTCCGAACGGCTCGCGCAGATCCCGGGGTATCAGCCCGGCGTGCCCAAGGGACAGGCGCCGGAGTCGATCGCGGCGGGGGACATCGCTCAGCTCGCCTCGAACGAGTCGCCCTTCCCGCCGCATCCGGCCGTGGTCGAGGCGATCGGGCGCGCCGCCTCGGCCTCGAATCGCTATCCCGATCCCGACGCGACCCTGCTGCGCCGCCGGATCGCCGAGCGCTTCGACGCCCAGCCGGGCGGCGTCGCGATCTCCAACGGCTCCTGCGAGATCCTGCTCGCGGCGGCGGTCGCGCTGTGCGAGTCCGGGGCGGAGCTCGTGTTCGCGTGGCCGTCGTTCTCGATCTATCCCTACATGGCGCCGCTCTCGGGGGCCCGCGAGATCCGCGTCCCGCTGACCGAGGGCGACGTCCACGATCTCGACGCGATCGCCGACGAGATCACAGCGGCAACCCAGCTCGTGGTGGTCTGCAACCCGAACAACCCAACCGCCACCCACCTGCCCGCGGCCGAGGTCGGCGCCTTCATGGAGCGTGTCCCCGCGCACGTCACGGTGATCCTCGACGAGGCCTACATCGAGTTCCAGACGAATGATGACCCCGATGCGACGATCGACCTGCGCCGCGACTTCCCGAACCTGGTCGTGCTGCGCACGTTCAGCAAGTGCTATGGGCTCGCGGGGCTGCGGGTCGGTTACGGGCTGTGCTCCGCCGGCTTCCGGGCCGCGGTGGATGCCGTGCGCCAGCCGTTCAGCGTGAACGCGGTCGCCCAGGCCGCCGCCGCCGAGGCGATCCGCCACCAGGACGACGTCGCCCGACGGGTCGAGCGGACGATCGTGGAGCGAATGCAGGTCGAGGAGGAGGTTCGCGAATTGGGCCTGGAGACGCCCGACTCCCAGGCGAACTTCTCATGGATCCATCTCGGCGATGCCGACGAGGATGAGGTCGTGGCGGGGCTCGCCGACGCCGGCGTGGTCGTGCGCCCAGGCGCGGCGCTCGGCGATTCCGGTCACATCCGGGTCACCTACGGCACCCGCGCGGAGAACGCGCGCTTCCTGGATGCCCTGCGACCGCTGATCTCCGGTCGCGTGTCGGGTTAGCTACCGCATGGGTTCATAAGCCGACAATCGCCCGTGGGGTGGCAGGGGAGGAGCTGCCCGCTCGCGGCGTTTGCGCATTTTGCGTCGCCGTGGTACAAACTGGAGTCCATGCAGCGCTTCCGCACGCCCCTGACTCACCCGGCCGCCAGCGGCGGCTCGCGGCGCGCGCGCGCGTACTCGTATTGGTATTGGCGATTTAGCTAGGCGTCCGGCCAGGCCTGCTCTGCGTAGGTCTATCCAGAAGGTCACAACCGCCGGGCGCCGTAGCAGCCGGCCCATGGGCCACACCGCGGCATTGTCAAACTCGCAACAGCAGGAAGCGATGACTCTGAAAGGCTTACTCGGACCATGATGATCGTGATGAAGGAAGGGGCCACCGACTCGCAGATCGAGGCGGTGGTGGAGCGGGTCGAGGCGGTCGGCTGCTCGGCGCACGTCTCGCGCGGCGAGCTGCTGACGGTGATCGGGGCGATCGGCGACCGCGACAAGGTCACCTCGCTCGGGCTGGAGGGTGCGCCGGGTGTCGACCACCTGGTGCCGATCCTGAAGCCGTACAAGCTCGCCTCGGCGCAGTTCCGCAAGGGCGAGCGGACCGTGATCGAGGTCGACGGACGACGAGTCGGCGGCGATCAGTTCACGCTGATCGCCGGGCCCTGCACGGTTGAGAGCCGGGAGCAGACCCTCGACGTCGCCCGGGTGGTCGCCGAGCACGGGGCCTCGATGCTCCGCGGCGGCGCCTACAAGCCGAGGACCTCGCCGTACAGCTTCCAGGGCCTCGGCGTGGAGGGACTGCGGTTCCTCCTGGAGGCCAAAGAGGAGACCGGGCTCCCGGTGGTGACCGAGGTGATGGATGCGCGGGACATCCCTGACGTGGTCGAGGTCGCGGACGTGATCCAGGTCGGCGCCCGCAACATGCAGAACTATCCGCTGCTCTCCGAGATCGGTCGCTCGGGCCTCCCCGTGCTGCTCAAGCGGGGGCTGTCGGCCAGTCTGGACGAGCTGCTGATGGCGGCCGAGTACGTGCTCAAGGAGGGAAATCCCCAGGTTATGCTCTGCGAGCGCGGCATCCGCACGTTCGAGACGACCTACCGGTTCACGCTCGACCTGCTCGCGGTCCCGGCGCTCAAGGAGCTCACGCATCTGCCCGTGATCGTCGATCCGAGCCACGCCGCCGGGCGACGCGACTGGGTCCAGCCGATGTCCCTCGCGGCCGCGGCCGCGGGCGCCGACGGGATCATCGTCGAGGTCCACAACGAGCCCGAGGAGGCGATCTGCGACGGGCCGCAGGCGGTGCCGACGGCGGCCTTCGGTGAGTACGCGGAGCAGCTGACCCGGATCGCCGAGGTCGCGGGCAAGGAGCTGAGCGCCGTCTAGGCGGGGCCGCCACGGAATCAACCGTCCGATGCGGATCGCAGTCCTCGGCGTCGGCCTGATCGGCGGCTCGGTCGGGCTGGCCGCGAGGCGGCGGTTGGGCGCCGAGGTCGCTGGCTACGACCCGGACCCATCGACGCTCGAGCGGGCGCTCGAGCTGGAGGCGCTCGACCTGGCAGCGAACGGCGTCGCCGCAGCCGTCGCAGGGGCGGAGTTCGTGGTCTGCGCGGCGCCGGTCTCGGCGCTCCCGGCCGTCGTTGCCGAGGCGCTCGCGACGAGCGACGCGGAGACCGCGGTCACCGATGTCGGCTCGACCAAGCGCCAGCTGATCGCGGGACTCCAGGGGAGCGATGGCGATGAGCGGTTCATCGGGGGACATCCGCTCGCCGGCGCAGAGACGTCCGGGGTCGAGAATTCCAGCGCCGACCTGTTCGAGGGCGCCCGCTGGTATCTGACGCCCACCGAGCGCTCGAGCGGGATCCTCTACGACCGCCTCCAGCGTGTTGTGGCCGAGCTCGGCGCGCGCCCCCAGGCGATCGACGCCGACGTCCACGACCGGCTCATGGCCACCGTGAGCCACCTGCCGCACGTGCTCGCGAACGTGCTCGTACGGCAGGCGGCGGCAGCCCTCGCCGAGGAGTCGGAGCGGTTGCCCGAGGTCGGGCCGAGCTTCCGCGACACGACCAGGGTCGCCGGCGCAAACCCGGCGATCTGGACGGACATCTTCGCCGCCAACCGAGATGCGGTGGCGGCCTCGATCCAGCACGCGGCGGAGCGCCTCGGGGAGGCTGCGAGGGTGATCCGCGACGGCGACGCAGCCGCTGTCGCGGCCTGGCACCGGGCCGCACGCGACGACCGCCGGCGCCTGCTCGAGTCGGACTTGGTCGGCGGCGAATTGCGCGAGCTTCGGGTCGGGGTGGAGAACCGTCCCGGGACGGTCGCCGAGATCGCCCTTGCCCTGGGGCGCTCCGGGGTGAACATCGAGGACATGGCCCTCTACCCGGCGCCCGACATGCGCACCGGGGCGGTTTCGCTCTGGGTTGCGGGCGACTCCGAGGCAGAGCGCGCGGCCGAGGCCGTGCGCGCACTCGGCCACACCGTCTCGCTCGTGGGCACCGACTGATGACCAGGCGGTTTGAGCCGTCCGGACCGCTGCGCGGCCGACTGCGCCCGCCGCCCGACAAGTCGATCTCCCACCGGGCGGCGATCATCGGCGCGATGGGGGAGGGGGAGGCGACGGTGGTGGACTACCTCGACGCGGCGGACACCCGCTCGACGCTCGGGGCGATTCGGGCGCTCGGGGCGGAGGTGGCCGAGGAGGCGTCCAATACGCCCGGGGCGATTGACCTGAGCATCCGGGGCGTCGGCCTCCGTGGCCCGGGCGCCGTCTGGGCCGGGTCAGAGCCGCAGGCGATCGACGCCGGCAACGCGGGCACCCTTGTGCGACTGCTGCCCGGATGGCTGGCCGGGCAGGGCGCGGGCAGCTGGGTGCTCGACGGCGACGAGTCGATCCGCCGCCGACCTGTCGACCGTGTCGCCGAGCCGCTGCGAGCGATGGGCGGCGCGATCGACTGCCGCGAGGGCAGCCTGCCGCCGCTGCGGGTCGACGGCTCGGCGCTCACCGGAATCGCGTACCGGATGCCGGTGGCGAGCGCCCAGGTGAAGTCGTGCCTGCTGCTGGCTGGACTGCTGGCGGAGGGGGAGACCTCGGTGACCGAACCGGTGCCGACGCGCGACCACACGGAGCGCTTGCTCGCGGCCGCCGGCGCCGATGTGCGCGCCGAGACGGTCGGAACCCCCGTCGCCGTCCGCGGGATGCTTCCGGCGCGGCGGGTGACGGTACGGCCCGCCGAGCGATTCGACCCAGGTCGCCTCGAGGTGCCGGGAGACCTCTCCTCGGCGGCGTTCCCGCTCGTTGCCGCGCTGCTCGTCGCGGGAAGCGAGGTGCGGATCGATGCGGTCGGGCTCAACCCGACGCGGGTGGGGCTGCTGGGGATCCTCAACCGAATGGGCGGGGCGATCGAGGTCGAGGAGGAGACCGAGCGCGGCGGCGAGCCGCGCGGGACGATCGTGGCGCGACACGGTCCGCTCGAGGCGACCCGAATCGGCGCCGGCGAGGTGCCGTTGGCGATCGACGAGCTGCCGCTGATCGCCCTCGCCGCCTGCTTCGCCGACGGCGAGACCGTCGTGAGCGGGGCGGAGGAGCTTCGCCACAAGGAGTCCGATCGGATCGCCACCGTGGTCGGCGGCCTCCACGGCCTCGGCGCGGAGATCGAGGCCACGGACGACGGATTCGTCGTTCACGGGGGCGATGGCCTCCACGGCGGGTCGCTCGACGCGGCCGGCGACCACCGGCTGGCCATGCTCGGGGCGGTCGCGGGACTCGCATCCCGCGAGGGCGTCGAGGTGGAGGGGTTCGAGGCGGCCGCGGTCAGCTATCCGGGCTTCGAGGCAGACCTGCGATCACTGCTCGGAGGGTGAGCTGCGCCGATGCGGGATCGAGTGTCGAGTTAGGCACCGTATAGGTGCTCAAGTCGACACTCGATGACCCGCGGACCGAGCACGGCCTGACCGAAGCGGGTACGCCCTGTTCAGTCCCGCCGGCTGGGATGACCCTCGCCGGGCCAGGGCGAGAGCAGTAGGAGCACGCGTGAGTCCTCGGCCGCGCGGACCTCGCGACGCTCGTTCGGGTCGAAGATCGCCAGCAGCCCCGGTCCGCCGCTGACCGATTCGGCCCCGTTGATCTCGAGCGCTCCGGAGATCACCAGCAGCCAGGCGCGCTCGTGGACCTGGTGCTCCTGGAGGCTCTCCCCGGCTGGGAGCTCGATCACGATCGCCCGTCCCTCCTCCTCGGAATCGAGCACCTCCGGACGGTGCACCTGAACATCGAGCGTCGAGATGTCCCAGCTGCGCATGCTTCGCGCAACTCTATCCTCGACGGCCGATGCAGGTGCCGGGAAACCCCCCATGGTGATCGCGATCGACGGGCCCGCCGGCGCCGGGAAGTCGACCGTGGCCAGGGCGCTCGCCGAGCGCCTCGGCTTCACCTACCTGGATTCCGGGGCGCTCTACCGCTGCGTCGCGCTGGCCGCGCTGCGGACCGGCGCCGACCTCGACGACGGGGCCGCGCTCGGCTCGCTCGCCGCGGGGCTCGAGATCGAGCTGGCGGGGAACCGGGTCACGGTCGACGGTGAGGATGTGAGCGAGGCGATCCGCCGGCCGGAGGTCTCCGACGCCGCCTCCAGGGTCTCGGTCCACCCTCAGGTGCGCGAGGCGATGGTCGAGCGTCAGCGTGAGCTGATCGCCGCGGGCTCCTACGTCGCCGAGGGACGCGACATCGGCACCGTGGTCAGCCCGGAGGCGGGGCTGAAGGTGTTCCTCACCGCGGCCGACGACGAGCGCGCGCGGCGCCGCGCGGCCGAGACCGGCGAAGAGCTGGATGAGGTGCTCGCCGCGCAGGCCGAGCGCGATGCGCGAGACAGGGCCCGTGAGCACGGCGCGCTGCGCCCCGCCACCGACGCGCTCGAGCTCGATACCACGGGGCTCGACGTCGATGCGGTGGTGGCGCGCATCGCCGCCCTGGCCCGCGAGCGGGGGGTCGCCTGATGCGCAAGCCGCAGATCGCGATCGTCGGCTTTCCCAACGTCGGCAAATCGACCCTGGCGAACCGCCTCGCCGGAGGGCGCGAGGCGGTCGTCCACCGCGAGGCGGGCGTCACCCGCGACCGCAAGGCGATCGCGTGCGAGTGGAACGGCGTCGCCTTCGACCTGATCGACACGGGCGGGGTCGACCTCGCCGCCGGCGACTCGCTGTCTCGCGCGGTGCAGCGCCAGGCCCGCGAGGCGATCGCCGACGCCGACGCGGTGGTCCTGGTCGTCGACGCCCGCGCCGGCCTGCGCGCCGGCGATGCCGAGGTCGCCGACATCCTCCGCCGCTCCGACCTCCCTGTTGTCGTCGCGGCGAACAAGGTCGACCGCGTGGACGACGAGCCGCTCGCCGCCGAGTTCCACAGCCTCGGGCTGGGGGAGCCGATGTCGGTCTCGGCGACTCACGGGCTAGGGACCGGCGATCTGCTGGACCGCCTCGCCGAGCTCGCCCGGGACGCGGCCGCCGCGATCCCCGAGGAGGAGCTCGCCGAGCCGGTGCGGCTGGCGGTGATCGGCCGACCGAACGTGGGCAAGTCCTCGCTCGTGAACGCCTTCCTCGGGGCCGAGCGCGTGATCGTGTCCGAGCTCGCGGGGACCACTCGCGACGCGATCGACTCGGAGCTCGAGTTCGACGGCCGGCGCGTGATCCTCATCGACACGGCTGGCCTGCGGCGGCGGACCAAGGTGGCGGGGACGGTCGACTTCTACGCGCAGCTCCGCGCCGAGCGAGCTGCGGAGCGCGCCGACGTCGCGATCGTGGTCTGCGACGCGACCGACGGGGTCACTGCCGAGGACCTGCGGGTGGCGGAGCTCGCGATGCGCACCGGCTGCTCCACCTTGGTCGCGCTCAACAAGTGGGACATCGGCGAGACCGACCTCGACGATGCGAAGGCGCGGCTCGCCAAGCGGGTGCGCCAACGCCCCCCGGTGATCACCTGCTCGGCGACCACCGGGCGGAACGTGCCCAAGCTGCTCCAGACATCGCTCGCCCTCGCGGACAAGCGCGCCGATCGGGTCCCGACCCCGGCGCTCAACCGCTTCGTGCAGGAGGTGGTCGCGTCGCGCCCGCCACCGGCCAGGCGCGGCAAGCGGCTGAAGCTGCTCTACGCCGCCCAGGTCGGGCGCCGCCCGCCTCGGATCGCGATCCAGGTGAACGACCGCCGGTTGATCACGCGCGACTGGGCCTATCACCTCGAGAACCGGCTGCGTGAGGCTTACGGCCTCGAGGGCGTCCCCCTGATCATTGACTTCGTGCCTCGCAAGCGGGCTCGGCGGCGCGAGCCAGGGCGGGCCCGAGCCGGCAGCCGGGGCCGCGAGGCATGATCCGCGAGCGCCTGCGGGGGGTTCGCTACCTGGTCGACGACCTCGGCTACGCGCTCGGGCGCCTGCCGCGGAGGATCCGCGGCGAGGACGTGGCCGCCGAGGACGAGGACGAGGCCGCGCCCGCCGGCGGCGAGGGCACCAGGCGCAGCTGGCTCCTGCCGGTCCTCGGCGGGCTGGCTGCGCTCGCCGTGACGGTGGGAGTGGTCGCCGCCGTCGCGGGCGGCGGAGGTGACGCGCAATCGGACGACGCGATCGCGCTGGTCCCGGCCGACACGCTCGCTTATGTCCACGCCGACCTCGATCCCGAGTCCGAGCAATACGAGCAGGCCGCAGCCCTCGCCGAGCGGCTGCCCCTCGTCTCGAGGCAGGTGTTACGGCTGCTCTCGGGGCTGGTCGCGACCGGGGCGGGATCGGCGCCGACCGACTTCGAGGAGGACATTGGTCCGTGGTTCGGTGGCGAGCTGGGCCTGGCGCTGGTGCCCACGGACGGTGGAACCGAGCTTGTACAGCTGCTCGAGGTCGCGGACGAAGCGGGGGCGCGGGAGTACGGCGGGGAGGACGCCACGATCGTCGACGGGTTCCTGGTGGTCGGCGCCGATCGCGGGGTCGAGGCCGTGACAGACACCGCACGAGAGCAGGGGGACGCCCTTTCCCTCGCCCACGACCCCGCTGTCGAGGAGGCGCGCGAGAGACTTCCCGAGGAGCGCCTGGCCGACGCATTCCTGTCGGAGGCCGGCGTCGACGAGCTCGTCGCCGACCCCAGCGCATCGCTGGCGACCGTGGAGCCGTTCGTCGACGCGGGCGCCACCCTGGGGGTCGGAGCGGCCGTGGTCGCCACCGAGGATGGTTTCGAGCTCGAGATCCGCAGCGTTCTCGACCCCGAGCGGTCCAGCTCCGACCCCGGCTTCTTCGGCGCTTTTCCGGGGTTCGAGCCGAGCCTGACGAGCGATGTCCCGCCCAATGTGCTCGCCTACCTCGGCTTCGGCGACCCGGAGGAGACCATCGAGGCGCTGCTGCGCCAGGCGAGCATCGAGGCGCCTGGGCTCGCGGCGGCGTTCTCGGATCTGTTCGAGCGGCTTCGAGAGGCCGGCGACGTGAGCCTCCGGGGTGACCTGCTGCCCGCGCTCGGGGAAGAGGCGGCCCTCGTGCTCGACCTCGTGCGCGAAGCGGGGGCCGGCCAGCCCGAGATCCCAGGCCTCGTGCCCGAGCCGCTGCCCGGGCAGCCGCCGCCGGTCGTCCCGCAGCAGCCAACTCCGCTCGTGGAGCTCATCGCAGGCGGCGTCGACGAGGAGCAGGCGGAGAGCGCCCTATCCGAGCTCGAGGAGCCGCTCACGGAGGCGCTGGGCATCGACCTCGCCTACGAGGTGTTCGACTCGAAGCTCGTCGTCGCCACCAGTCCCACGGCAGTCGAGCGGGTCGCCGAGGGCGAGGGTGGCCTGGACCAGGATGAGCGCTACCAGCGAGCGACCGAGGGCCTCGCGGACGAGCTGTCGCTGGTCGCCTACCTGAGCGTCTCCCGGCTGCTGGAGCTGGCCGAGCTCGCCGGCCTCGCGGAGGACCCGGCATACGTCACCTTCGCCGACGACCTGCACAAGCTCGAGGCGCTGGGGGTGGGGGTCGAGGCGAGCCCGGAGGAGCTCGCGACCGACGCCCGGCTCGTGATCGGTGAGGAACAGCGAGAGCGAGACCCGATCCCGCCTGTGCCCGACGGGGAGTGATGCCTCCTTTGGAACGGTTGACGGGAGCGCCCGCTAGAGTCGCCCGTCCATGAGCATCGACAAGGCCTCCGAAAACGAGTACCTGTTCACCTCGGAGTCCGTCACCGAGGGCCATCCGGACAAGATCTGCGACCAGATCTCCGACGGGGTCCTCGACGCGGTGCTCGCCGACGATCCGCAGGGTCGCGTCGCCTGCGAGTGCCTGGTCAACACCGGGCTGGTCGTGGTCGCCGGCGAGATCACGACGTCGACCTATGTCGACATCCCGCGAATCGCGCGCGACACCCTGCGCCGGATCGGGTACGACCGGGCGAAGTTCGGCTTCGACGCCGACACCTGCGCCGTGATCACGGCGATCGACGACCAGTCGCCCGACATTGCGCAGGGGGTCGACCACGCGTACGAGTCCCGGACCGATCCGGGTGACGAGGACGAGCTCGACCGCGCCGGAGCCGGCGATCAGGGAATGATGTTCGGCTACGCGACGCGCGAGACCAAGGCGCTGATGCCGATGCCGATCCAGATCGCGCACACGCTGGCGCGGCGCCTCGCCGAGGTGCGCAAGGCGGAGGTCGTCCCGTACCTGCGGCCGGACGGCAAGACCCAGGTCACGGTTCGCTACGAGAACGATCGGCCGGTGGAGGTCTCGAAGCTCCTGATCTCGACCCAGCACAAGCCCGACATCGACGGCGAGACCCTGATCAAGAACGATCTCTGGGAGCACGTGGTCGAGCCCGTGCTCCACGCCGAGTACAAGGAGCTCTACACCGAGTCGGCGCTGCTCGAGAACTTCCTCGTCAACCCGACCGGCCGGTTCGAGATCGGCGGGCCGATGGGCGACTCGGGGCTCACCGGGCGCAAGATCATCGTCGACACCTACGGGGGCGCCGCCCGGCACGGCGGCGGATCGTTCTCGGGCAAGGACCCGTCGAAGGTCGACCGGTCGGCCGCCTACGCGGCCCGCTATGTGGCCAAGAACGTGGTCGCCGCCGGGCTCGCCGACCGCTGCGAGCTGCAGGTGGCCTACGCGATCGGGGTGGCCCGGCCGGTGTCGCTGATGGTGCAGACGTTCGGCACCGGGAAGCTTGCCGACTCCGAGATCGCCCGTATCGTCAGCGAGGAGTTCGACCTGCGCCCGGCCGCGCTGCGGCGGTATCTCGACCTGCATCGCCCGATCTACCAGAAGACCGCCGCCTACGGCCACTTCGGCCGTACCGACCACGACTTCACCTGGGAGCGCCTCGACCGGGTCGATGCGCTGCGGGCAGCGGCCGGGCTCGAGAGCGGGCAGCCCGCTCCCGCGCGCGTCAGCTGAGCGTCGCGGCTAGGACGAGAAGGGTGGCGCTTGCCGCGCCGGTTCCTCGCCGGCCAGCTCGGGAGGCCGTGCCTCGCCCAGGGGGCCGGCGAGCCGCGTTGCCTGATCGACGGTGTGGACGACGTTCGCCGGGTCGGCCACGCCTTCGAAGATGAAGTTGTAGTCGTCGCCGGCGGCGGTGTCGAAGTCGACGTCGCCGATCTGCAGCATCCGCTGGACCACGCCCTGGCTGTAGTTGACGTTCTGAACGCGCTCGAGCCTGGTCTCCTGCACCTCGCGCGAGATGATCCCGCGCTTGATGTTGAGGCGGCGGTCGGTGATCGTGTACGTGGTGGCGACCCGCTTCGCCAGTCCGGCCAGCACCGTCAGCGCCACCCCGATCACCGCGACCAGCACGACCAGGCCGGAGCTTGAGCTCGCCAGCGCTACCACCGCGCAGACGACCGCGGTCGCCACCAGTCCCTTGACGTAGAAGTCGATGATCGAGCGCCAGGAGGGGTGGCCCTCGAACAGGATCTCCTCGCCCGGATGCAGCCGCAGCGCCACGGGCGCGAAGGGTACTGACTCGATCACCCCGCCCTCACATCCGCGGCGGTGCCTAGCCTGGGCTCGCGATGGCGATCGCCAAAGTCGAGCCGCTGACCACCGCCCGCTCCCTGCGCGGGCCGTTCGACTACGCCCTGCCCGATCGACTGCACCAGGTCGGGGTCGGGAGCCTGCTCCTGGTGCCGTTCGGTCGCAGGCGGGTCCTCGGCGTCGTGGTCGAGCTGGCCGACTCGAGCGAGCTGCCGCCGGAGCGTCTGGCGGAGCCGATCGAGGCGCTCGAGGCCGGCACTCCACCGGAGCTCGTCGGGCTGGGCCTGTGGGTCGCGCGCGAGTACTGCTCGACCCCGTCGCGCGGGCTCGAGCTGGCGCTGCCGCCCGGAGCCGGTGCCGCCGGGCGCGGCGTGGCCCCGCGGATCGAGCTTCGCGCCCGGATCACGCCGCTGGGGACCTCTGCGGTGGGCAACGGCGCTCGGCTCGGCACCCGCCAGAGGGCCGCGCTCGAGCTGCTCTCGGAAGGCGCCGGCGAGCTCTCGGCGCGCGAGCTTGCCGCCGGCTCGGCCGCCGATCGCGCCACCCTGCGCAGGCTCGAGGCGCGCGGGTTTGTGGAGCTCGCAGAGAAGGAGCTTCGCCGCCGCCCGGACGTCCGCAGCGTGGGGGCGCCGCCGCGGCCGGTCCGCCTGAACCCGGCCCAGGAGCGCGCCCTGGAGGCGATCGTCACCGGGCTCGACGTCGAGCCGCGAAGCCTGTTGCTCCACGGCGTCACCGGGTCCGGCAAGACCGAGGTCTACCTGGCCGCCGCCGGGGCCGCGCTCGAGCGCGGGCAGGGGGCGATCGTGCTGGTCCCCGAGATCGCGCTCACCCCGCAGACCTTGGGTCGCTTTCGGGCCCGGTTCGGCGAGCGCGTGGCCGTGCTCCACTCACGTCTCGGCGCGGGCGAGCGGAGGGACGAGTGGGAGCGGCTGCGTGCCGGCGAGGCGCGCGTCTGCGTCGGCCCGCGCTCGGCGGTGTTCGCGCCGATCGCGGACCTCGGGCTGATCGTGATCGACGAGGAGCACGATCCGTCCTACAAGCAGGAGGGCGACCCGCGCTACGACGCCCGCGGGGTCGCCCGCAGGCGTGCCGGCGAGACGGGCGCCACCCTCCTCGCGGGCTCGGCGACCCCGCGACCGGAGAGCTGGCGCGAGCTCGAGCGGCTCGAGCTGCCCGACCGCGCCGACGGACGGTCGCTCCCGGAGGTCGAGGTCCTCGACATGCGCCACGCCGCTGGCGGCCCCGGGACGCGAGCGGGTCCGCTCCACCCCCGCACCCGCGAGGAGCTGGCCCGGGTGGCTCGGGCCGGTGCGAAGGCGATCGTGATGCTGAACCGCCGTGGCTGGGCGCCGCACCTCGCCTGCCGCTCGTGCGGCCGAGCCTGGGCGTGTCCCAACTGCGACGTCTCGCTGGTCGTCCACCGTGCGAGCGAGACGCTCCGCTGCCACCACTGCGGCCATGGCGAGCGGACCCCGCAAGCCTGCGTCGGCTGCGGGTCGGTCACCCTGGCGCGCGCGGGTGCGGGAACCGAGCGGATCGAGGCCGAGCTGCAAGCGCTGGTCGAGCCGCTGCCGGTGTTCAGGCTCGACTCCGACAGCGCCCTCGGGTCCGCGGCTCACGCGGAGATCCTCGGCCGTTTTGACGACGCCGAGGCCGGGATCCTGGTCGGCACCCAGATGGTCGCCAAGGGGCACGACTTTCCCGAGGTCGTGCTCAGCGTCGTGGTCGACGCGGACGCCTCCCTGCGCTTCCCCGACTTCCGCGCGGAGGAGCGGACGTTCGCGCTCGTCTCCCAACTCGCCGGACGCAGCGGGCGGGGAGAGCGCGGCGGCCGCGTGCTCGTGCAGACACTTGCCCCCGACGCGCGAGCGATCCGGCACGCGGCCGGACACGATGCAGCTGGGTTCCTCGACGGTGAGCTCGAGCGGCGGGGGGCCCTCGGCTATCCACCGTTCGGCCATCTGGTCCGGATCGAGCTGACCGCGCCGGAGGCAGCGGTGGCGGCCCATGCAGCCGCGACCGTCGCGGCCCGCCTGGCGCCGGCCCTGCCCGATGGCGCACGGCTGCTCGGCCCGGCGCCGCGGTTTCGCCTGCGCGGCCGCCACCGGCGCCAGCTGCTGATCAAGGCGCCGGCGCGCACCCCCGCGGTGGCCGCGGTCAGGGACGCGGTGGAGGCGCTCGTCGTCGGAGGGGACCTCCGAGGAGCAGCGCTGGCCGTCGACGTCGATCCCTGACCCCTTCCGTCGAGGCCCCCGCTGGGTCGGGCACACCTGCGAGAAACAGAGACGGCTGGCATCGGCGATACTGGCACGGCGTGCAGGGATCGATCGCGTTCGTGGCGGTGCTCGCGGCGGCCGCGCTGGCGGCGGCGCCCGCTCGCGCGCAGGAGCCCGCCTACGAGATCCCGCCGGACAACCCGTTCGTCGAGACTGCGGGGGCGCGGGGGGAGATCTACGTCTACGGGATGCGGAACCCGTTCCGCTGGTCCTTCGACCGGCTCACCGGCGACATGATCGTCGGCGACGTGGGCGGCAGCGTTCGCGAGGAGATCGACCTGCTGCCGGCCGGGGAGATCGCCGGCGCCAACCTCGGCTGGAATTGCCGCGAGGGGAAGGTGGATGGGCCCGGCGGGTGCGAGGCTCCGGGTGCGGTCGAGCCGATCTACGACTTCGCCAACACCGGGGGCGACGCGGTGATCGGCGGCTACGTCGTGCGCGACCCGGAGCTGCCGCAATGGCAGGGCCGCTACCTCTTCAGCAGCATCAAGGACGGCATCGTCAGATGGCTCGACCCGGCTGTCCCGCCTGCGACGGGGGCCGCTCAGAGCACCGGCCTCACGGTGCCCGCGATCTCCAGCTTCGGCGAGGATGGATTGGGGCGGCTCTACGCCACCTCCCTCGCGGATGGCAGCGTCTACCGGCTGGTCGCCGGCCCAGGCGACACACTGACGAAGACCGCCCTCCCGTTCTCGTTCGACCGCCCGATGGCGGTTGCCGCGCCGCTCGGGGATCCGGATCAGCTGTTCGTCGCCGAGCGCGGTGGCAGCTTGCAGCTGGTCGTGGGTGGGGACGACGAGCCGCACGAGTTCCTCTCGGTCGAGACGACCACGAATGGCGAGCGGGGGCTGCTCGGGGTCGCCGTCGCGCCCGACTACGCGACTTCGGGGATCCTCTACGTCTTCTACACGACCCCTGAGGGCGACCTGCAGGTCGATCAGTTCCGCCGCTCGGTCACCGACCCAACCACCGCCGACCCCGCCAGCCGGCGGCCGATCCTGACAATCCCCCACGGCCAGGCGTCGAACCACAACGGGGGCCAGCTTCAGTTCGGGCCGGACGGTTACCTCTACCTCTCGACAGGGGATGGCGGCAGCCAGGGCGACCCGGAGGGCGACGCCCAGAGCCTCGAGTCGCTCCTCGGCAAGATCATCCGGATCGATCCGGTGGTCGATGACGAGCCCCCGCCACCGCCACCCCCGCCCCCGCCACCCCCGCCACCTCCTCCCGAGGACACGACGCCGCCGGTGATCGAGGTCCGCGCGCCGGAGGCCCAGCGGATGCTGGAGCAGGGAGGGATCGCGGTCAGGGCGCGGTGCGACGAGGACTGCCATCTGTTCGCCACGGGCCGGCTCAACGTCGGCGGCCGCTCGCTCCAGCTTCGCGGGGCGACCGAGGCGAGTCCGGCAGGGCGGTGGACGAGGATCGCGGTGCAGCTCACGCGCCGCTCCAGGAAGCCCCTTCGCAGGGCGCTTCGGCGCCGCCGGCATCCGACGGCCACGATCAGGCTCTGGGCGCAGGACGAGGTCGGGAACGTCACCGAGAGGCTGAGCGAGAGAGTGCGCGCCCGCTGATCCGCCGGTGCGGGCCGCGCCTCAGCACCTAGACTCGATCCCAGATGAGCGAAGCGGTTCGAGACGAGACGATCGAGGTCGAGGGCCAGGCCGATGACGACGGCCTGGAGCTGACCGAGGAGGAACGCGAGCGACGCGAGCTTGCGCTCGCGCTGATCCGCCAGTTCGGCGACCCGGTGCTGAAGTCCCGGGCCTCGGAGGTGACCGAGTTCGGCCCCGAGCTCGAGCGGGAGGCCGAGCGGATGATCGGGATCATGCGCGATGCGGTGGGTGTCGGGCTCGCCGCCACGCAGCTCGGGGTGATGCGGCGCCTTCTGGTGTTCCAGGCCGGGCCTGACGCGACCCCGACGGCGCTCGTCAACCCCGTGATCGAGTGGCGCTCGGACGAGCTCACGGTCGCCACCGAGGGCTGTCTCAGCCTGCCCAGGGTCGCGGTCGACGTGGAGCGACCGCTCCACGCGCGTGTGCGGGGCGTCGGCGTCGATGCCGAGCCGCTCCTGATCGAGGCCTCGGGGCTGGAGGCGCGGGTGCTGCAGCACGAGATCGACCACCTCGACGGCGTCCTGATGCTCGACCGGACGGTCCGCGACCAGCGCAAGGCGGCGCTGCGGGCGCTGCGGGAGGGCACCGCATACAGCCCGGAGACGGGGGACGAGGAAGAGGATCTCTAGGGCCCGTGCAGGTCGCCTTCCTCGGCACGTCCGAGTACGCGGCGACCGTCCTGCGGCGGTTGGGCGGATCGCCGCACGAGCTGACCCTGGCGATAACCCCGCCCGATCGGCCGCGGGGGCGGGGCCGGCGCTTGAGCTCGCCGCCGGCGGCCGAGGCCGCTCGCGAGCTTGGGGTCGAGCTGCTTCAGACCGGGAGCGTCAACGACCCCGAGGCGTTCGAGCGGCTTCGCGCCGCCCAGCCCGACGTGGCCGTGGTCTGCGCCTTCGGCCAGCTGATCCGGGAGCCGCTCCTGTCGGAGCTCGAGTTGCTCAACGTCCATCCCTCGCTGCTGCCTCGCTGGCGGGGCGCGGCTCCGATCGAGCGCGCGATCATGGCCGGGGACGAGGAGACCGGGGTGACGATCATGCGGGTGACCGCCGGCCTCGACTCGGGCCCGATCACGCTTCAGGAGCGAATGGCGATTGCGCCCGACGACGACTTCGGCTCACTCTCGGCGAGGCTCGCGGAGCTCGGCGGCGAGCTCATCGTCAGCACCCTCGACCTGCACGCGGCCGGCGAGCTTTCGTTCACGGAGCAGGACGATTCCGGCGCGACCTACGCCGACAAGATCGCGCCGTCCGAGCGCCGGCTCGATCTGGGCCGACCGGCCGTCGAGCTCGAGCGCGTGGTCCGGGCCCTGACCCCTCACATCGGGGCATTCCTCGAGCTCGACGGAGGAGCTCGCCTCGGGGTCCGGGAGGCGTTGGCCGAGGACGGCGCCGCGCCCGCGGGGGACGTCCGCGTCGACGACGGGTCGCTTCTGCTCGGCTGCGGCCGCGGCCTCCTCCGGCTGGCCGTGCTTCAGCCCCCCGGCCGGCGGCCAATGCCCGCCGACGCATATCTGCGCGGTCACCCCGCACCCCGGCTGGCAGTGTGAGTGAGAGCCAGACCCAGGTCTCGCCGGCGCGGCGGGCGGCCTACGAGGTCCTGCGCCGGACGTTCGAGCACGAGGCCTGGACGGATCGCGCATTTCATTCCGCCGCGGAGCGGCACCGGCTCGAGGGTCGCGACCTCGCCCTGGGGCGGCGGCTCGCCTACGGCGCCGTCCAGCGGCGGGGCACGTCGGACCACCTGATCGATGCCGTCGCCGAGCGCCCGCCCGAGCGGCTCGACCCGCCGGTGCTCGCCGCGCTGCGCCTCGGGATCTACGAGCTCCTGTACAGCAGATCCGTGCCCGCCCACGCCGTCGTCGATCAGGCGGTCGAGCTGGCCAAGGGAGGCGCGGGCGGCCGCAAGCGCCGGCGTCGCGAGGCGGCGGCCGGCCTCGCGAACGCCGTGCTGCGCCGAATCGCGCGGGAGCGCGAGGCGCTGCTCAGCGGCCTCGACGATTCGACGCCCGAGGGCGCCGCGACCGCCCACTCCTACCCGGCGTGGCTGGCGCGCATGTGGTGGCGCGAGCTGGGCGCCGAGTCGGCCCGCGCGCAGATGCGCGCGATGAACGAGCCCGCCGAGACCGCCTTCCGGGTGAACACGCTTCGCGCTGATCCCGGGCGGCTCGTCGCGGAGCTCCAGGCGGCCGGGGGTCCGGTCCGGCGGGGGTCGGGGGACACGATCCTCGATCCGCCCGAGGCCTTGGTGGTCGAGGCCGGAGTGGGGGAGGCCATGCGAGCGGCGGTGGCCGACGGACTCCTGATCCCTCAGTCGAGGGCCTCCCAGGCGGTCGTCGCGGTGCTCGACCCGGGCCCCGGCGAGCGGGTGGTGGACTCATGCGCGGGGCCGGGAATCAAGACCACCCAGATCGCCGCGAGGATCGAGAATCGGGGCGACGTGGCCGCGTTCGAGCTCGATCCCGCGCGGGCGGCCCAGGTGAAGGAGCTCTGCGCCCGTGCCGGGGTCTCCTGTGCGAGCGTGACCGTGGGCGATGCGGCGCGCGTCGACCTCGGCGACGGCTACGATCGAGCCCTCGTGGATCCTCCCTGCAGCGACCTGGGGGCGCTCGCGTCGCGCCCCGATGCCCGCTGGCGGAAGTCACCCGAGCAGGTCGGGCGGCTGGCGGAGCTTCAGCGAACGCTGCTCGAGCGTGCCGCCGGGGCGCTTCGGCCCGGTGGGATCGCGGTCTACGCCACCTGCACGATCTCCGCCAATGAGAACGAGGGCGTCGTCAGCGCGGTTGTGGCGAGCGACCCCTCGCTGGAGGTCGATCAGCTCGGCCCCGCGCACCCCGCGCTCGCCGCGAGCGGCGAGCCTCGCGCGCTCCAGACGCTTCCCGATCGCGACGGGACCGCCGGGTTCTTCATCGCGCGGCTGCGACGCCGAGGCTGAGCGCTGGTGGCGACCGACGCGAAGCTCCCGCGCCCCGCCTGTCCCGGCTGTGGCGAGCCCTGGCTTCGCCCGACGCAGCTCCCCGGCCGCTACCGCTGCGTCTACTGCCTGCGCCGCTACGAGCTCGTCTCGCAGTGCCCCAACTGCGGGGAGCACCAAACGATCGTGCGGATGCGGGCCGACGAGGACCTGCTCTGTCAGCACTGCGGACACTCGATGCTCAGCGCCCTGTGAGCGCGAGGCAGTGCAAGGGGAGGGTGCGGCGGGGAGCAGGTGTCCCCGGCCGAGCGCGAACCTGGGAGGGTGTATGAAGGACCTGCTCGCGGCGTCGCGCGTGGCGCCCTCGATCCTCTCCGCCGACTTCTCGCGCCTCGGGACGCAGATCGACGAGGTGATGGCCGCGGGGGCCCGCGTCATCCACGTGGACGTCATGGACGGGCACTTCGTCCCCCCGATCACGATCGGCCCCCTGATCGTTGCCTCGATCGCCGATCGGGTCCATTCCGCCGGAGGGGGCGTGGATGTGCATCTGATGATCGAGCGGCCCGCCGAGCAGGTCGCCGAGTTCGCGCGGGCGGGTGCCGACTCGATCACGTTCCACTTCGAAGCCGACGCAAACGCTCACCGAACGCTGGGCGCGATCCGCGACGCTGGCTGCCTCGCCGGGCTCGCGCTCAATCCCGGCACCCCGGCGGCGGCGGTCGGCGAGCTCACGACGGCGGCCGACATCGTGCTGTGCATGACCGTCAACCCCGGCTGGGGCGGTCAACCGTTCATCGAGACCTCGCCGGGGAAGCTCGAGCGCCTGCGGGCGCTGGCCCCGGACGTCGTGCTGGAGGCGGACGGGGGCCTCGACGCCGACACCGTGGGCTCGGTCGCGGCCGCCGGCGCCACGCTGTTCGTCGCCGGCTCCGCCGTGTTCGGCGACCCCGACCCGGCGGGCGCCTACACGAGGATCGCTGAGGCCGCGGGGGCGACTTAGGAGCTCACCCCGCCTCGTCCGCAGCGGCCAGCCTCACCTCGAGCTCGGCCGGTGAGCCGGGGAGCACGCGGTCGCCCGGTCGACCGCGCGGAACGCGGTAGACCGCGTAGAGCAGCACGCTCAGCAGGGCCGCCGCCCCGGTGAAGCCGACCTCGACCCGGCGGAGCTCGTCGAAGGGGCCGGCGATGCTCCAGATGAGGAAGGCGAGCGCGCAGCCAACCCAGCAGGCGGCGGCACGTCGCGCCTGTCCTTGCGCGAGCGCCGCCTGGTTGAGCGTGGTCGCGGTCAGGTAGAGCCCCATGCCCGCTCCGACGATCAGCAGCCCGGCGCGGTCGTATTCGAATTTGTCGCCGAACGCGAGCTGCATCAGATCGGGCCCGGCGATCGCGAGCACCGCACAGACGAAGGCGGTGAACCCGGCGATCGCGATCACGGTCGCCCGGACCGAGAGCCGGAATGCGTCGGCGTCGCCGTCCGTTCCGCCCGCCAGCAGCCGTGTCAGGTGCGGAAGCAGGCTGGTCGAGAATCCCTGGAACAGGACCAGCGGAGCCCTTGCCACCATCAGCACGTTGAAGATGAAGCCGGCGGCCGCCGCTCCGTCGGTCGCCTGCACGAGCAGCGGACCGGCGTTCAGCATCGTCTGCTCGCTGAGCATGATCAGGAGGACCGCGGCGGCGAACGCGCCGCCCCTCGCCAGCGGGAAGGGCTCGGCGCCGGCGGGCACCGCCGCGGCGCGCGCGCGATCGGCATCCGACTCTGTGGCGGCGTGCCGCCCGAGCGCCAACGGCACCACCAGCAGGCTCAGACACGGCGCCGCGGCGATTCCGAGGGCGACCGCCTCCTGGCCCTCGGCGATGCCGATCGCGACGGCAAGCGCGAACGCCGCCCGTGACGCCGACTCGGCCAGGAGCAGTCCGGCGAGGACGCCGAAGCGCCGGTTCCCGGCGAGGTACCCGCGGGCGAAGAAGCTGACCCCGAAGGCCGCGATCGCAAAGACCAGGATCCAGTAGAGCGTCTCGCTGCCCGACAGCAGGTCGTCCTCGAGGGGGCCGCGGAGGGCGAGCATCGCCGCCACGCTGATCGCCGCGATCGCGAGCTGGATCGCGGCGGCCACCCGGAGCGGGCCGCCGATCGGCTGGGAGCTGACGTTGCGCTCCGCGATCGTTCGCGACAGCAGCTGCTCCACCGGGCGGTAGAGGACCGAGATCGCGACGAAGGTGACGGACCACAGGACCACGATCTCCCCGTAGTCGTCCCGCGAGAGCACGTGCGACGCGAGCGAGAAATAGACGTAGGTGAGCAGGCCGGCGAGGCCGATGCCGCCGGAGAGGAGCACGGCCGATCGCCCGAAGCGCCGAGTCTCCGCGACCGCGCCGCCAGCGGCCGCAGGGGCACCAGCCTCGCCACCCTTCATAGGCCCGTCACGGTATCCGCCGCTGCGGCGTCCCTCGTCGGGGCGGCGGAGCGAGGACGTGGGGCCAAGCGCGAGCGAGTGGAAATTCATCACTGTGATGCAAAACCCCGTGCTCGCAGGGGGAGGGGGAGCCAAGGTCGTCCCGCTCTCGCAGGGAGGGCGCCCAGGGCCGTCGCTCATTACACTCTTGACTGACCAGTCAATCAGGTAGTCGGGCCGCCCCTTCGCCCGGCGTGGTGGCGGCCACCGTCCTACGATCGAGCACCGATGCCCGCGACCACAACCGACCAGGATCGCCTGCACCTCCGGCGCGCGCTCGAGCTTGCCGAGGGGGGTCGCGGGCGGGTCAGCCCGAACCCGCTCGTGGGCGCGGTGATCGTCAGCGGCGGCGAGGTGATCGGGGAGGGATTTCATGCCGAGCTGGGCGACCTCCATGCCGAGCGTGCGGCGCTCGAGGACGGCCGCCGCCGGGGCGAGGATCCCGCCGGCTCGACCATGTACGTGACGCTGGAGCCCTGCGCGCATCAGGGTCGCCAGCCCCCCTGCGCGGAGGCGATCGTCGAGGCCGGGATCGCCCGGGTGGTTGTCGGCTGCGACGATCCCAGCGAGAAGGCGAGCGGTCGCGGCCCGGGGATCCTGCGCGACGAGGGGATCGAGGTCGAGTTCGCGGACGGTGCAGAGGCCGCGGAGGCGCGCCTGCTGATTCAGCCGTTCCGGAAGCTGGCCCGCACCGGCCGCCCGCTGGTGATGCTGAAGTCGGCGCTGACCCTCGACGGGCGCACGGCGACCGCCGCCGGCGAGTCGAAGTGGATCTCCAGCGCGGCCAGCCGGCTCCTGGTCCATCGGTGGCGCTCGGAGGCCGATGCGGTCGCGGTGGGGATCGGCACGGCGCTCGCCGACGACCCGCTGCTCACCGCCCGGGAGGTCGACGCGCCTCGTCAGCCGGTTCGGATCGTGTTCGACTCGCACGCCCGCCTGCCGACGGACTCGCGGCTGGTCCGGACGATCGTGGAGGCGCCTCTCGTCGTGGTGAGCTCGGACGAGGCGCCGGGGAATCGCCGGGCTGCCCTCCGTGAAGCCGGCGCCGACGTCCTCTCCTACCCGGGCGATGGCCAGGCCCGGATCGCGAGCGCGCTGGACGAGCTTGGCCGCCGGCGGCTCTCCTCGCTGCTGCTCGAGGGGGGCGCCGGGCTCGCCGGGTCGTTTCTGGACGCCGGCGAGGTCGACGAGCTGCGCCTGTTCATCGCGCCCATCGTGATCGGGGGCTCCGGCTCCAGGCCGCTGGCCGGCGGACGCGGCGCCGACAGCCTTGCCGAGGCCCAGCGGGCCCTGGCCGTGGAGTCCGAGCCGTCGGGTGACGACCTGCTGATCCGCGCGCGGCTCCGGGAGTGGTGATGTTCACGGGGATCGTCAGGGAGATCGGAGCGGTCGAGGAGGTTGATCGCAGCAGCGCCGGAGCGCGCCTGAGGATCGCCGCCGGGCTGGCCTCCGAGCTCAACCCCGGCGACTCGGTCTCTGTCGCCGGCGCCTGCCTCACGGTCGCCTCGCGCGGCGACGGGACCTTCGAGGCCGACGTGATGAACCAGACCCTGTCGCTCACGACCCTCGGGGACGTGGAGCCGGGCGGCCGGGTGAACCTCGAGCCCGCTCTCCGGGCGGGGGAGTCCCTCGGCGGGCATCTGGTTCAAGGACATGTCGACGCCACGGTGGAGGTCACCTCGGCGCGGGACGACGGGATCGCGAGGCGATTGGAGGTGCAGGTGCCGGCGCCGCTGCGCCGCTACCTGGTCGAGCACGGCTCGGTGACGGTCGACGGGGTCAGCCTCACAGTCGCCGCGCTCACCGAGGAGGGCTTCGAGGTCTCGCTGATCCCGGAGACGCTCGAGCGAACGACCCTCGGCGCGGCCGCCGAGGGCGGGCGCGTCAACCTCGAGGTGGACCAGATCGCCCGCTACGTGGAGCGCCTCGTGCAAGGCTTTGAGAAGGTGGAACCACGATGACGGAACGGACCAAGCGAAACCCCGCCGCCCCCGGACGTGGGAGCAGCATGGATGAGCCCAAGGCGCAAGCCGAGGGCAAGGGGTTCGTGGCGGGAGCGGAGGAGGCGGCGGGCAGTGGTTCCCCGGCGGGCACTTTTTCGACGATCCCCGAGGCCCTCGAGGAGGTCCGGCGCGGGCGCATGGTCGTGGTCTGCGACGACGAGAACCGCGAGAACGAGGGCGATCTCACGCTCGCCGCGCAGTTCGCGACCCCGGAGGCGGTCAACTTCATGGCCAAGGAGGGCCGGGGCCTGATCTGCCTCGCGCTCACGCCCGAGCGCTGCGACCAGCTCGGTCTCGACCTGATGGCCGCCAAGAACGAGTCGCCGTTCCAGACCGCATTCACCACCTCGGTCGAAGCCCGTGAGGGCATCAGCACCGGGATCTCCGCCCACGACCGGGCCCGCACGATCCAGGTCGCGATCGACCCGAGCTCGGGGCCTGAGGACCTCGTCCAGCCGGGCCACATCTTCCCGCTCAAGGCCAAGGAGGGAGGGGTGCTCGAGCGGGCCGGACAGACCGAGGCCGCGGTCGACCTGGCGCGGCTCGCGGGCCTGATTCCCGCCGGGGTGATCTGCGAGGTCATGAACGAGGACGGCACGATGGCGCGGGTCTCCGATCTGGTGCCCTACTGCGAGCGGCACGGCCTGACGATGATCACCGTCGCCGACCTGATCGCCTACCGGCGGCGCACCGAGAAGCTGGTCGAGCGGGTGGTCGCGACCCGCCTGCCGACGGCGTTCGGCGAGTTCGCCGCGGTCGGCTACCGATCGCTCGTCGACGACAAGCACCACGTGGCGATGGTCAAGGGGGAGGTGGCGGGCGCCGAGGACGTGCTCGTCCGCGTCCACTCCGAGTGCCTCACCGGCGACGTCTTCCACTCGCTGCGCTGCGACTGCGGCGATCAGCTGGCCGCGGCCCTGGCGATGATCGAGCGCGAGGGTCAGGGGGTGCTCCTCTACCTATCTCAGGAGGGGCGCGGGATTGGCCTGCTGAACAAGCTGCGGGCCTACAAGCTCCAGGAGGACGGGCTCGACACGGTCGACGCCAACCTCAGGCTGGGCCTGCCGGCGGACCTGCGCGACTACGGGGTCGGGGCGCAGATTCTGGCCGACCTCGGGCTCTCGAGCATCCGCATCCTGACCAACAACCCGAAGAAGATCCACGGGATCGAGGGCTACGGGCTGTCGGTCACCGAGCAGCTGCCGATCCAGCCCATACCGAACCCGCATAACGAGGAGTACCTGCGCACGAAGCGGGACCGGCTGGGTCACACCCTGCACCACCAGGGCCTGCCGCTCGACGAGGAGCTGATCCACGAGGAGCACCAGCGCGACGTCGAGAAGGAGGCGCTCGCGGCCGGGGAGGGGGATCCGCCGGATCACGAGGCGGCCGAGGCCGGCGGCGACGACGCGGATGACTGAGCCCGGCGGGGAGGCGTTCTCCGCTGACGAGCGCGAGGCGCTGGCCCGTGAGGAGTTCGCGATCTGCGTGGCGACGTTCTACGAGGACCTCGCCGAGCGCCTGGTCAACGGCGCCATCGAGGGCTTCGCCGACGGCGGGGTGAGCCCCGCCTCGGTCGATAGCTACGAGGTCCCGGGGGCATTCGAGCTGCCCCTGGCCGCGAAGCTGTGCGCCGAGTCCGGCCGGTTCGCTGGGGTCGCGTGCCTCGGCGTGGTGATCCGGGGCGAGACCGACCACTACGAGTACGTCTCATCCGAGGCGGCCCGCGGGATCCAGGACGTCGCCCTCGCCACCGGCGTGCCATGCGCGTTCGGGGTGGTCACGTGCGACACCCGCGAGCAGGCCGAGGCGCGCGCCGGGGGCGACAAGCGCGACCAGGGCCGCAGCGCGGCATTCGCGGTGATGAGGCTGGCCCTGCTCCGGGCCTCGTTGACGGCTACGGGCTCTCCAGCACCTCCTCGATGAAGCGGAGGACCTCTGGCGCCGCCGGATCGATCAGGTGGCGGCCGCTCACGATTGAGGTGCGAGCGTTACGAAACACGCCCGCCGTCGCCTCGGGCACGCGAGGAGCCTGCGCCCGCTCCATCGGCCTCCCGGCGCTACCATCCCGCTCCCCATGGCGAAGGTCTGCTACAGCTGCGGCAAGGGCCCCGCGTTCGGTAACTCTCGGAGCCACTCGATGGTCGCCACCCGGCGCCGCTTCGACCCGAACCTGCAGAAGGTCCGCATCGACGACGGCGGTCGGCCCCGCCGGGTCTACGTGTGCACCCGCTGCCTGAAGTCGAACAAGGTCACCAAACACGCATAGCGCGGGGCGGGCGATAATCAGCCCGTGAGCGCGAGGCAGCGTAAGGGGTGGGTGCGGCGGGGGGTAATTGTTCAGGGGCGAGCGCGAACCAGGGAGGTTCGATGAGCGATCCGTCGATCGAGCGCTTCCGCCGCGTGGTCAGCGCCGCGTACGCCCACCTCGAGGCTCGCCGCGAGGAGGTCAACGACCTCAACGTGTTCCCGGTCGCCGACGGCGACACCGGCGACAACATGGCGCTGACGATGAGGGCCGTGATGGAGGAGCTCGACCGTCTCGACGGGCAGCCCGTGGATTCCATCGGCAGGGATGAGCTCGTCCAGGCGGTGGCTCGTGCCGCGCTCATGGGAGCGCGCGGGAACTCCGGGGTGATCCTCAGCCAGATCGTCCGCGGCGCGGCCGAGGAGCTGGCCAGCCGCCCCGGCGAGCTGGTCGACCCGGTGTTGGTCGCGGCCGCGTTCTCACGGGCCGCGGAGGCCGCCTACGAGTCAGTCCGAGATCCGGCCGAGGGGACGATGCTGACCGTGGTGCGCGAGATCGCGAGCGCCGTCTCGCAGAAGCTCGCCCACATCGAGCGCCAGCGATTGTCAAGTGGCGCCAGCGTCAAGGAGCAGGATGCGCTGCTCGCCGAGATCCTGGAGACCGCCACCCAGGCGGGCGAGGTCGCCGTGGCCCGCACGACCGACCAGCTCGAAGTGCTCAGCGAGGCCGGGGTGGTCGACGCAGGCGCCTACGGCCTGGTCCTGATCTGCGCCGGGGTCGTCGCCGGCCTTCGCGGCGATGGCGCCCCCGTCCCGGAGGTGGCCCACCACGAGCCGGCGCGGGCGACGCGGCCGCACCACGCCGACTCCCGATATCGCTACTGCACAAACTTCATCGTCCTCGGGCGGGATCTGGAGCCGCGCTCGTTCGTCCCGCGTCTGGAGGAGATTGGCGACTCCGTTCTCGTCGTCGGCGACGACGCGACGCTCAAGGTGCACGTCCACACCGACGAGCCCGAGTCCGCCGTGGCGATGTTCGGCGACGCGGGTGATGTGCAGCGCCTCGATGTCGCCGACATGCGCGAACAGTTGGCCGAGCGCGAGACCCGCCTCGCGACCGGCGCCCCACAGCGCACGGCGGTCCGGACCGGCGTGGTCGCCGTCAGCTCGGGGGAGGGGCTGCGCGAGCTGTTCGAGGGACTCGGCGCCCACGTCGTCGACGGCGGGCCCACGCTCAACCCCTCCACGTACGAGATCCTCGCCGGCATCCACGAGGCGCGGGCCGACGAGGTGCTGGTCCTGCCCAGCTCCGCGAACGTGGCCATGGCCGCGCGAGAGGCGGCTCGACTGTCCGAGCGGCCCGCGCGCGTTGTCGAGTGCAGCTCACAGCAGGCGGCGCTCGCAGTCCTGGTCGAGCTTGATCCTGCCGCCGACCCCGAGGAGAACGCCCACCGCCTCGCCGACGCGCTGCGGTCGATCCGAACGGGCGCCGTCGCCCCGGCCGCTCGGGACGATGGCGGGGGCCGATTCGTCCGCGGGGATGCGGTCGGCTTCGTCGGGGACGAGATCGTGGCCTGGGGCGGCGCCGGCTCGACCCTGGCGGCGACCGTCGAGCGGCTCGCCGGCGACGCCGAGCTGATCACGGTGATCGAGGGCGAGGGAGCGCCGATTCCGCTCGAGGAGCTGCCGGTCCACCTGCCCGAGGGTGCGGAGCTGGAGCTCCAGCGGGGCGGCCAGCCGAGCTCCTGGTGGCTGATCGCGGCGCAGTGAGCCTAGTGGCCCACCCCGAAACGATCCACCCGAAACGGCGGCCGGCCGATTCACGCACAACGTTCCGGGAAGGGCCACTGAAGCCCGTCCTCTGGCACATCAGGATCTCGCACTACAGCGAGAAGGCGCGCTGGGCGCTCGCGTTCAAGGGGGTCGAGCACGAGCGCCGAGCGCCCCTGCCCGGGGCCCACATGCTCTACGCGCTCTGGCTCACCCGAGGGAGCGAGAAGACCTTTCCGGTGATGCGACTCGACGGCAAGGTGATCGGCGACTCGACGGCGATCATCGCCGCGCTCGAGGAGCGCTTCCCGGAGCCGGCCCTCTACCCGACCGACGCCGCGGAGCGGTCACGCGCGCTCGAGCTCGAGGACTGGTTCGACGAGCGCCTCGGCCCTTCCGTCAGGCTGGCGGCCTGGCACGATGTGATCGCCGACCGCGAGAGCCTCACTGAGATCGTGAAGAGCAACCTGCCGTCGGCGCTGCATGGGGTCGGGCCGGCCACCGCCGCTGCGGCGCGATACACGCGAGGCTTCGTCGAGGTTCGCTACCGCGCCGGGGACGACGAGGCTGTGGAGCGCGCGCGAGCCCATGTGCTGGCCGGGCTCGACCGGCTCGAGCAGGAGCTCGGCGGCGGCGAGTATCTCGTCGATGGACGCTTCACCGTCGCGGACCTGACCGCGGCGTCGCTCTGCTATCCGCTGGTGAATCCTCCCGAGGGGCCCACGCTGCCGCCGCCGCCCGCGTCGTTCGAGCGGTTCCGGGCGCCGCTCAAGGGGCGGCCCGGCTACCTGTGGGTCCAGGAGATGTTTCGCCGCCACCGGTCCTAGCCTTAGCCGAGATGAGCACGGCGGCGGTCGAGACCCGCGGTGCGCCCGATGCCCCCCGCGCGCTGGGATCGGGCGAGCCTCTGGCACGCAGGGCACTCCGTGCCACCCGGCTTCGCGCCCGCCCGCGTCCGAGCCGCCTGGAGGCGCCGATCTCGAGCCTCAGGGGCGCGGGCCCGCGGTTCTCGGAGGCCGCGCGGGAGCTCGGGCTCGAGACGCTGGGCGACCTGCTGTGGCATCTGCCCCACGGCTACCGAGACCGCACCGCGGTGCGCCAGGTCGGCGAGCTTCGGATCGGCGAGGAGGCGACCGTGCTGGTCGAGGTCCGCTCGGCACGCGTGCGTCCCACCCGGCGGCGGAACCTGCGGATCGTCGAGGCGCAGGTCGCCGACGCGAGCGGGCCGGTCAAGGCAGTGTGGTTCAACCAGGCCTGGGTCGCTGAGCGCCTCAGCGAGGGGGCGAGGGTGCTGCTCCACGGGAAGCTCGATCGCCAGGGCTTCCGCGTCGACGCTCATGAGCTCGTCGGCGATGGCGGTGGCAACGGCGGCCCTCGTGGCCTGCATACGGTCGGCATCGTCCCCGTGCATCCCGCATCGGAGCGCCTTCGTCCCGCACGCCTGCGGGAGTGGGCGTGGCGGGCGGTGAGGGCGGCGCCGGACGCGATCGAGCCCCTTCCGGCCGAGCTGCGAGCACGTCGCGGCTATCCGGGCGTGTCCGATGCGTTCACGGCCGCCCATTTCCCGGGCGCTCAGGCGGAGGCCGACCTCGCCCGGCAGCGACTTGCGTTCGAGGAGCTCTACCTGCACCAGGCGGCGCTTGCCTCGCGGCGCGCGACCCGGCGGTCGGGACGCCCGGGGATCGCGCTGGCGCCAGCAGGGGCGCTGGTCGACCGCTGGCTGTCCTCGCTCCCGTTCGAGCCGACCGCCGATCAGCGGGGCGCGTTCGCCGAGCTTGACGCGGATCTCGTCCAGGCCCAGCCGATGCAGCGGCTGCTGATGGGGGAAGTTGGCAGCGGAAAGACGGTGGTCGCCCTGTTCGCGATGCTGCGCGCGGTCGAGTCGGGGTGCCAGGCGGCGCTGATGGCCCCCACCGAGACGCTCGCCGAGCAGCACGCCGCGACCCTGGACCGTCTGCTCGCGCGTGAGCAGGTGCCGTTCACGCTGCTCACCGGTGCGACCTCGGCGGCTCGCCGGCGCGAGACCCTGGCGCAGCTTGCCACGGGTGAGCTCGGAATGGTGGTCGGCACCCATGCGCTGCTCGAGCCCGACGTCGGCTTCGACCGGCTCGTCGTGTGCGTGGTCGACGAGCAGCATCGGTTCGGCGTGCGCCAGCGAGCTGCCCTCGACGCCAAGGGCCCGGACGGCGCGGCGCCACATGCGCTCCACATGACGGCGACCCCGATCCCCAGGACGCTGTCGCTCACGGCCTACGGCGACCTCGATGCGACCGTGCTGCGTGAGCTTCCCCCGGGGCGCCGTCCGGTCCGCACCTGGGTCGTCGGGGAGGAGAAGCGTGACGGCGCCTATGAGTTCATCCGCGAGCGCCTGCGTGAGGGGCGCCAGGCCTACGTCGTCTGCCCGCTGGTGGCGGAGTCGGAGAAGCTGCAGGCGAAGGCGGCGGACAAGGAGGCCGAGCGCCTGCGCCGTGGCGAGTTCCGCGAGTTTCGGGTTGGGCTCCTTCACGGCCAGATGCGCTCCCGCGAGAAGGCGGCGACGATGGAGGCGTTCGCCGCCGGAGCCACCGACGTGCTCGTGGCGACCACCGTGATCGAGGTCGGGATCGACGTGGCCAACGCGACCGTGATGCTGATCGAGGGAGCCGAGCGGTATGGGCTATCCCAGCTCCACCAGCTTCGAGGGCGGGTCGGCCGAGGCGAGCACGACTCGCACTGCATCCTGTTCGCCGATGCCGGCTCGGAGCTCGCTAGCCGGCGGATGGATGCGATCGCCAGCGAGACCGACGGGTTCAAGCTCGCGGAGGTCGACCTCGCACTTCGCGGCGAGGGTGAGATCCTCGGCACCCGCCAGCACGGCCTGCCCCGGTTCCGGGCCGCGGTCCTGCCGGACGATGTCGCCCTGCTCACCGAGGCTCGGCGCGAGCTGCTGGCGATGCTGGAGCGGTACGGCGGGCTCGAGGCGCCGGAGCAGGGGCCGCTGATGGACGCGGTTCGTGCCCGCTTCGGAGACGAGGCGATTCCGGCGTGACGGCGCTACACCCGGCGTGAGCCGATGAGGGTGGTGGCCGGTGAGCTCGGGGGGCGGCGCCTCGTGGCTCCGCCCCGGGGGGCCGATGTGCGTCCCACCGCCGACCGCGTGCGAGAGGCGGTCTTTTCGATCATCGGCCCGGTCGAGGGAGCGATCGTCCTGGACCTCTTCAGCGGCACGGGGGCGCTGGCGATCGAGGCGCTCTCACGCGGAGCCTCGGAGGCGACCCTTGTCGACACCCATACCACCCTCGCCCGGCGGAACGTCGGCGACCTCGGACTCGCCGATCGTGCCCGGATCGTGCGCGGCGATGCGCTGCGGTTCCTGCGACAGACCCGGCGGGGGTTCGACCTGATCTTCTGCGACCCGCCGTATAAACTCGCCGACCGCCTTGGAGAAGACCTCGACCAGCTCGTCCCCGGGAGGCTCACGGAGGGCGGCCGCTTGATCGTCGAGAGCGCCGCACGGCGCCCGCTCGAGCTCTCGCTGCCGCTGCTTGCTGAGCGCCGCTACGGCGACACCGTCGTTCGCGTTCACGCGGCGACCGCACGGGCCGGCGATGGCTGACCGGCCCGATCGGATCGCCGTGTGCCCGGGCAGCTACGACCCGGTCACCAACGGCCACCTCGACATCATCAACCGGGCGGCGCGAGTCTTCGACAAGGTGATCATCGGCGTCGTCGACGTCCAGGTCCGCAAGCAGAGACCGCTGTTCGAGGCGGCCGAGCGGAAGGGGTTCATCGAGCAGGCGGTGGCCGCGAACGGGGTCGAAAACGTCGAGGTCAAGGTGTTCTCCAACCTGCTGGTCGAGTTCGCGCGCGAGAACGGCGCCACCGCAATCGTCAAGGGGCTACGGGCGATCTCGGACTTCGAGTACGAGTTCGAGATGAACCAGCTGAATCGGACGCTGGCACCCGAGATCGAGTCGGTCTACATCCTCGCCTCGCCCGAGTACAGCTTCATCCGCTCGACCGGGGTGAAAGAGATGGCGACTTTCGGCGGCGACGTCTCGGATTTGGTGCCCGCCGTGGTTGCGGAGGCCCTAGCTACGCGAGCCCGCCGGTGACCTGCCGGCGCGCCGGGCGCGCGGTGGGCAGGAGCTTGCATGGAAACGGCGAAAATTGGGCTCACCGCGCTGGAAACCGGCCGGACGCGTAAGCTGTCACCCGATTTATGGACGTCCTGGTCCTCATAGACAAGCTCGATGACCTGATCCACAATGCCCGGCCGGTGCCGCTGACCGACCAGGTGAGGGTTGACCGTGAGGAGATCTATGACCTCCTCGATCAGATGCGCGCCACCATTCCCGAGGAGATCAAGCAGGCGCGATGGATCGTCAAGGAGCGGCAGGAGATGCTTGCGGAGGCCAAGCGCGAGGCCGAGCGAGTGGTCAAGGAGGCCCGCGACCAGCAGGCCCGCCTGATCTCCGACGAGGAGGTCTACAGGCAGGCCGAGCGGGCCGCCGAGGAGATCCTCGAGGACGCGCGTGAGACCGAGCGCCAGATCCGCCTGGGCGCCGAGGATTACGCCGACGAGATCCTCTCGACCCTCGAGGTCAACCTGGAGAAGTTCCTCGCCGCAGTCCAGCGCGGCCGTGACCGGCTCGCCGGGCGCGAGGATGAGCAGCCGGCTGAGGTCGCTCAGCCGTAGACGGCCCGGATCACCGCCAGGTCGTCCGCTTCCCAAACCACCTCGCCGCCGCACCATTCCGCCTGGTCGGCTGCGGGGGCAGGCAGGTCGTAGCCCTCGGTCAGTGACGCCACGCGCCGCTTCGGCGGCACGTCGACGACGTCGCCGAGTACGAGCGCCCGGGACTGCTCCCGGACCCTCCGGAAGAGATCGCGCTTGCGCTCATCGGTCAGGTGATGGACCGAGAGCGCCGAGATCACCAGGTCCCAGGGACCATCTGGCAGCGGGTCCTCCATCCGGGCAAGGCGCACCCCGATCCCCAGGTCACGCGCTCGGAACACCATCGCGGCGCTCGAGTCGAGGCCCGTGACCCGCGCTTCGGGATAACGCTCGAGCAGGCGCCGGGTCGTGATGCCGGTCCCGATTCCCAGCTCGAGCACCCGCTCGGGCGGGAACGGAATCGCGTCGACCGTGACCCGCTGGAGCTCGTCGTAGCGAGGGACGTCCGCTCGGATCATCTCCTCGTAGGTCTCGGGCTCGAAATGGAACTGGGCGGGCTCTTCGGCGTGGCTTGTCACCATCTACTCTCGAACGGGATGCCCGCTAATAACACCATCGATCTCTCCCGGCTGGCGTTGAGCCCCGGCCAGGGCAGGCGGCTTGACCTCGAGCTCGAGCCCGAGCCGCTCGAGCTCGGCGGGGAGCGCTACACGTTCTCGCCACGCACCGCGCGGGCGCGCCTCGACGTTTCGAGGACAGCCGCGGGGCACGCGCTCCGGCTGAGCTTCGCGGGCGAGTTCGCCGGGCCGTGCACCCGATGCCTCGAAGACGCCCGGGTTCCGGTGAAGGTTGAGGCACGCGAGGTCGATCAGCCGCGCTCGGGCGAGGAGGAGCTGAGCAGCCCGTACGTGGTCGACGAGCTCCTCGACCTCGCCGCGTGGGCCCGCGACGCGCTGGCGCTCGCGGTCCCGAGCAAGCTGCTCTGCCGGCCGGACTGCGCCGGGCTCTGTCCGGTGTGCGGGGTCTCGCTCAACGATGCCGACCCAGATGAGCACCGGCACGAGACCGGTGGCGACCCGCGCTGGGACAAGCTGCGGGAGCTGAAGCTCGACTGAGTGGTCGCACCAGGGGTAGCCACTACCATTCCCCGCCACCATGGCCGTCCCCAAGAAGAGGACATCACGGGCTCGCCGCGACAAGCGCCGCGCGACCCACAAGGTCAGTCCGCCGCGGCTGGTCGAGTGCCCGCGCTGCCACAGCCAGCGGCTTCCCCACCGTGTCTGCCCCGTGTGCGGCACCTACGCGGGCCGCGAGGTGATCCGGCACGAGGTCGGCGAGACCACCGAGCCGGCCTCGATCCCGGAGGAGTAGTGGAGAGGCCCGGCGGGGCGCGACCGGGCTTAAGCGAGAGGCCCGAATGACGACGGTCGCGCTCGACGGTCGCGGGGCCGACCGCGGCGCCGGTGTGATTGCCGCAGGTGCACGCGCGGCCGCCGTGGACGGGATCGCAGTCCGGGTCTTCGGCGATTCGGCGGAGCTCGGCGGGCTTCAGGACGCCGACGGGGTCGAGCTGATCGCCGCCGCAGGCGAGATCTCAAACGACGAGGAGCCCGTGGCGGCCGTGCGCTCCAGGCCCGACGCGTCGGTGGTAATGGCCGCGCGGGACGTCGCCGACGGGGGCTCGGACGCCCTCGTGAGCGCCGGATCGACCGGGGCGGCGATGACCGCCGCGCTGTTTGCGCTCCGCCGGATGCAGGGTGTCCGCCGGCCCGCCCTGGCCCTCCAGCTCTCTGTCCCCGGCCGGGAAGGTGCTCCGACGACCCTGCTCGACGTCGGCGCCAACACCGAGTGCCGCCCCGGCGACCTGGTCCAGTTCGCGTTTCTGGGCGCAGCGTTCAGCACGGCGGTGCTGGGTGTCGAGCGCCCACGTGTGGCCCTGCTCTCGGTCGGGGAGGAGCAGAGGAAGGGGTCCCAGCTGGTGCTCGAGGCGCACGCGAGGCTCTCGCAGGCCACGGGGATCGAATTCGTCGGGAACATCGAGGGACGTGACCTGCTGGGCGAGGATGCGCATGTGATCGTCACCGACGGGTTCACAGGGAACGTCGCCCTCAAGACGATGGAGGGGACCGCGAAGGCGGTCGCAGCCGCGGTCGGCGCGGCCGCTCGCTCGAATCCGATCGCGACGGTCGGTGGGCTCCTGCTCCGCCCCGCCCTTGGGGGCCTGCGCCGGGGGATGGACCCGGACGCGACCGGCGGAGCGATCCTGCTCGGCCTCCGCGGAGTAGCCGTGCTCGGGCACGGCAGCTCGGGTGCCGAGGGGATCGCCAACGCCGTGCGCCTGGCGGCGAGGGCGGTCGAGCAGGGAGCCGTCGAACGGACCTCGGCGCTGCTCGACCGGGCGGGCGCCACCCGCGGCGCGCTGCGCTCCGAGGCCGCTGATGGCGGCACGCCCGCCGGCGCGGCCCGTGATAGGAAGCGTGCATGAGCCTCGCTCGCGATCAGGTCATGGCAAAGGTCCGCGAGCACCTGGCGGTCGAGCTCGAGGTGAGCCCGGACGAGATCGCGGATGCCACGAGGTTTCGCTCCGACCTCGATGCGGACTCGCTCGACCTCTACGAGCTGGTGATGGAGCTCGAGGACTCTTACGGGATCAAGCTCACCGAGGAGGAGGCGGCCAGGATCGAGACCGTGGGCGATGCCGTGGACTTCGTGCTCGAGCGCCTGCCCGCGTAGCCGGGGAACGTGACCTTGGCGCGCGGAATCCGAAGGCTCACTCGCCGGGGCACGATCTCGCGACGCCGCGCCCGCCCCGAGCACGGCGCCGATCGTCTTCGAGCGCTTCTGGACTCCCTGCCGTCCGGGCTGCGCCGGCAGGCGCTCACACATTCATCTTGGGTCGAGCACCGCGCTGATTCGTACGGCCGGCTCGCGTTCCTCGGCGACAGCGTTCTCGGGCTCGCCGTCGCCGAACACCTCTTCCGTCGCCACCCCCGGTCCGACATCGGCCGGCTGACCAAGGTCCACGGGCAGGCCGTGAGCGGACGAGCTTGCGCCGCCGTCGCCGCCGAGCTGGGGGTGCCCGAGGCGCTTAGCGAGAGCGCCGAGGATCCGGCCGAGGGCGGCATCGACGTCGCCGCCCTGCTCGCGAGCGAGCGGGCGCTGGCGTCGGTCTGCGAGGCCGTGATCGGCGCCTGCTATCTGCACCACGGGTTTGCCGAGACGGCGGAGGCCACGCTCGCGGCGTTCGCCGAGCAGATCGAGATCGCCTCGGATCGCCTGCTCGACTACAAGTCGGCCCTGCAGGAGCGGCTCGCGCGCGGCGGCGCGCGCGTCAGGTATGAGGTCACCAGGGAGACCGGCCCCCCGCACGATCGTCTGTTCGAGGTCGCAGCGGTGGTCGACGGCGAGGTGCTCGGCGCCGGCACCGGGCGAAGCAAGAAGGCCGCGGAGCAGGAGGCCGCCGCGGAGGCGATGGAATTGCTGGATCAGGACCGGTAGGTGCCCCGGCCCCGCCGTCGAAATCCGTTCTCAACGGTCACGTCCGACGCGCAGGCAAGCCTTTCTGGCCGGCGCTCCGCGGCGGACGCCCGCCCGATCACAGATAGATGCACCTGAGCTCGATCACAATCAAGGGCTTCAAGTCCTTCCCGGAGCGGACCCGGCTGGTCTTCTCGCCGGGCGTCAGCGTGATCGTCGGGCCGAACGGCTGCGGCAAGTCCAACATCACGGACGCCGTGCTCTGGGCGCTGGGCGAGCAGAGCCCGCTGGCCGTCCGGGGGCAGTCGATGCAGGACATGGTGTTCGCCGGCGGTGACGGTCGCGGCCCCAGCCGGGCGGCCGAGGTCGAGGTGGTGCTGGACAACGGCGACGGGACGGCCGGCGAATTTGCGGAGATCTCGGTGCGCCGGCGGCACGACCGCTCGGGCGAGGGCGAGTATCGGCTGAACGGCGCCCGGTGCCGCCTGGTGGACGTGATCGAGGCGCTCTCGGACGCCAACCTCGGCCGCGAGATGCACTCGGTGATCAGCCAGGGGCGCGTGGAGGAGATCGTCCACTCGAAGCCCCGCGACCGGCGGCTGCTGGTCGAGGAGGCCGCGGGCCTCGGCAAGCACCGCAAGCGCCGCCGCCGGGCGCAACTGAAGCTCGAGCGCACCCACGAGAACCTCGACCGGGCGCTTGACGTCGAGCGGGAGGCGCGCAGCCGTCTGCGCCCGCTGAAGCGCCAGGCGCAGGCGGCCGACATCCACGCCCGGCTGGAGCGTGAGGCCGACGAGCTCCGAGGGCATCTCTTGGGCTCGGAGCTGGCGAATGGCGGCGGGCAGCTGGCGGCGGCGGAGCGCGAGGCGGCGAGCGCCCGCCGCGGCCGGGACGAGGTGGAGACCGAGCTCGGCGCCGTCAACGAGCGGCGCACTGAGATTGAGGAGCGCATGGCGGAGCGCGATCGCGAGCGGACCGAGGCCTGGGGCCGGCTGACCGCGCTACGGGCCGCCCACGAGCGCATCACCGTCAGGGCGGAGGCCCTGGCGGCCCGCAGAGCGGAGCTCGCCCAGGCGATCGAGCGCCGACGGGCCGCGCTCGGCGCGCTCGCCGAGGAGGCCGGCGCGAGGGCGGCGTCCCCGGACGGCGATCCGGTGGATGGAGCACTCGAGCGGATCGGCGAGGCGCTGGGCGAAGCGGGTTTGGCCCTCGGGCGGGCCCGGACCGCCACCGGCCTCGACCGGCGAGCGGCCGAGGTGAGCGCCGTGCGGGACGCCGCGGAACGCGCCGTCCAGAGCGCGCGGCGGGTCGAAGGCTTGCTCGGGCGAGGCCGGCAGGACTCGCTGGGGCGGCGGATCGAGAGCGAGGGCAGCATCCTGCGGGCACTCGAGCGGTTATGCGAGGGAGCGGCCGACGCTCGGGACGCCGCCGGCGAGCGCGCCACGGCCCTCGAGCGAACGATGCTCGGCGAGCGCGAGGGCGACGACGTGACCGCCGAGCTCCGCTCGTGCTCGCGCCGCGAGGCTGAGCTTCAGGCGAGGCTGCGGACGATGGCCGAGGCCGTCACCCAGGCCGAGGTTGCCGCCGCCCAGCTGCGCGACCGCCGCGACGAGACCGCGGCCGAGCTGCAACGGATCGCCGCGCGGCTGGGACGCGAGCTCGGGCCGGCGGAGGCCCCGCTGCCCGACGAGGAGCGCGAGCGGATCGAGGCCAAGCTCGAGCGGCTGGCGCGCCGGCGAGAGCAGCTCGGGCCGGTGAACCCGCTGGCCGAGAGTGAATACCAGGAGGCGCTGGCGCACGTCAACGAGCTCGAGGAGCAGCGCACCGACCTCGAGAATGCGCTCGGCGAGCTCGGCAGCCTCATCCGCGAAACCGATCGCAAGATCCATGACGCGTTTGAGCAGACCCTCGACGCGACCCAGAGGAACTTCGAGGAGTTGGTGGAGCACCTGTTCCCCGGCGGGCGCGGGCGCCTGCGGCTGGTCGGCGAGCGCTCTCCGAGGCTGGTGCTGGGCGGGGAGGACCTCGACGCCGGCGGTGAGGATGCTGAGCAGGGTGTCGAGCACCCCGCCGGCGCGGAGGCGGGAGCAGACGAAGCAAGCCCGAGCCGTGGGCGAGGGCAAGGTGTTCGGGCGGGAGCGGAGCAGCCGGCGGGCAGTGATTTCGGCGTCGAGATCGAGGTCACCCCCGCCGGCAAGGCGACTCGCCGGCTCTCCCTGCTCTCGGGAGGCGAGAAGTCGCTCGTCGCGCTCGCGTTCGTGTTCGCGGTCTTCCTCGCGAGGCCGTCGCCCTTCTACATCCTCGACGAGGTCGAGGCTGCGCTCGACGACAGCAACATCGACCGCTTCCTCCAGCTCGTGCGCCGGTTCTCCGATCGCGCCCAGTTCATCATCGTCACCCACCAGAAGCGAACTATGGATGCCGCCGACGTGCTCTATGGCGTCTCGATGGGCTCGGGCGGCGTGACCAAGGTGATCTCGCGGCGGATGGCGCGCGAGGAGCAGGCGGAGCTGGCCGAGTCCGAGGCCGCCTGACCGGGGGCGGGCCGCTTCGGCCCGCACCAGAGCCCTCCGGCCGGGCCCTCATGCGGTGCGTGGATGGTTCACCACCGTATGGGTGGTGAACCGTCCACTGACCGACGATTCTCGCCTCTCCCGCGGGTCGCCGCTAGCCTGCGGCGGTGGCGCGAACCTGGGCAGACGTCTTCGACGTGGGCAAGGGGGCCGCGGCCCGATCCACCCCATCCGAGCCCGCCGGCGAAGCCGCCGGCGAGCGCGGCGGAATTCTCCGCCGCCTGCGCGAGAGCCTGTCGCGGAGCCGCCAGGCTCTCCAGGCGGAGCTCACCGCCGGAATGTTCGAGCGGCTCGACGCCGAGACCTGGGAGCGGCTCGAGGAGGCGCTGATCCTGGCCGACGTCGGGGCGGCGACAACGGCGGAGGTCGTGGGCAGACTCGAGTCCGAGGTCGAGGCCGGGACGGTGAGTGGCCCGGAGGCCGTGCGCGAGCGTTTGGTCGAGTTGCTGGCGGAGCTTGCCGGGGGTGCCGATGGCCGCATCGACCTGCGAGCCCAGCCCGCGGTGATCATGATCGTCGGCGTCAACGGCACCGGCAAGACGACCACGCTCGGCAAGATCGCATGGCACCTCGAGCGGGAGCTGGGCCTGTCGGTGATCGCCGCCGCCGCCGACACCTACCGGGCGGCCGCGATCGAGCAGCTCGAGACGTGGGCGGAGCGCTCGGGTGCCGAGCTGGTCCGCGGCAGCCCCGGGGGAGATCCGGGCGCGGTCGTCTTCGACGCGATCGCAGCCGCGGAGGCGCGGGATGCCGATGTCGTGATCGCCGATACCGCCGGTCGTCTGCACACGCATGGCAACCTGATGGACGAGCTCGCGAAGGTCCGGCGGGTGGCGGCCAAGCGGATGGATGGGGCGCCGCACGAGACGCTGATCGTGATCGATGCGACCACGGGGCAGAACGGCCTGCGCCAGGCCCAGGCGTTCGCCGACGCGGTGGACGTCACCGGCGTCGTCCTCACCAAGCTCGACGGCACCGCGAAGGGCGGGATCGCCTTGGCGATCTCCCGCGAGCTGGGCATCCCCGTGAAGCTGATCGGGGTGGGGGAGGGGCTGGAGGACCTCCGCCCGTTCGACCCGCGCGAGTTCGCCGAGGCGCTCCTGGGACAGTAGCCTGCGCCGCATGCCGAGGTCGCGATGAGCGTCGAGGTGGGCGTCTTCGTGGTTCCCTCCGCCGAGGATCCCACGGCGACGATCGCCGAGGCGATCGTCGCCGACGAGACCGGGCTCGACATGATCGCGATCCAGGATCACCGTATCAGCGCCGCTTCTTCGACACGTGGACCCTGCTGTCGTACGTCGCGGGGCGAACAGAGCGGGCGAAGCTCGTCCCGGACGTGGCGAACCTGCCGCTGAGACTGCCATCGGTCCTGGCGAAGTCCGCGGCATCGCTGGACGTACTGAGCGGCGGCCGGGTCGAGCTCGGCATCGGCGCAGGCGCCTTCTGGAACGCGGTGGAGGTGATGGGCGGTCCGAGGCGGACCTCGAAGGAGTCCGTCGACGCGCTCGAGGAGGCGATCGAGATCATCAGGCCGTTTCTCCGCGGCGAGCGCTCCGCGACGTTCGAGGGCGAGCATTCGGTGAGTCGGAGCATTCGCGGGCCGTAGGCAGCGATCCAGATGCTCCAGGTACCCGAGGCTCGGAAGCCAGCCGTCAATGTTCCGGATCGCGAGCAGGTCGAGTTCGTGCGGATGCTGGGGACGGATGTGGCGCCGCGCGTTCGCGAGCACGTGGGCAACGGGCCCTAAGGCCCTAAGCTGGACGATCCATGTTCGACCAGCTCTCAGACCGCCTTCAGGCGACCCTCTCCGACGTTCGATCGCGCGGCAAGCTGACCGAGGCCGACGTCGACGCGGCGATGCGGGAGATCCGCCTGGCGCTGCTCGAGGCCGACGTCAACTTCAAGGTGGTGAAGTCGTTCACCACGGAGCTCAAGGAGCGCTGCCTGGGAGCCGGCGTGCTCGATTCGCTCAACCCCGGCCAGCAGGTCGTGAAGATCGTCAACGAGGCGCTGGCGGAGCTGATGGGAGGCGCGAGCCGCGACCTCGCGCTCGCACCCTCGGGGACGACGGTGATCCTGATGGCGGGGCTGCAGGGGTCGGGCAAGACCACGGCCTGCGCCAAGCTCGCGAAGCTCCTCGCCAAGGACGGCAAGCGGGTGGCGCTCGCGGCCTGCGACACGCAGCGGCCGGCTGCCGTCGAGCAGTTGGTCACGGTCGGGCAGCGTGCCGGTGCCCGGGTCTACGAGCAGGGCACCGAGCGCGATCCGGTCGATATCGCCGAGTGGGCGCTCGACCAGGTCCGCTCGGACGGTCAGGATGTGTTGATCGTCGATACCGCGGGCCGCCTCCACATCGACCAGGAGCTGATGGACCAGCTCGCCGAGATCAAGCGCCGGATCCGTCCCCATGACGTGCTGCTCGTCCTCGACGCGATGACCGGGCAGGACGCGGTCAACGTGGCCGAGCAGTTCGCGGAGCAGACCGAGTTCGACGGCGTGCTGCTGACCAAGCTCGATGGCGATGCCCGCGGCGGCGCCGCACTCTCGGTCAAGGCGGTGACCGGCAAGCCGATCCTCTACGCCTCGACCGGGGAGAAGCTCGAGCAGCTGGAGCGCTTCCACCCGCAGCGCATGGCGAGCAGGATCCTCGGGATGGGGGATGTGCTCTCGCTGATCGAGAAGGCCGAGGAGGTGTCGGATCGCGACCAGGCGGTCGAACTCGAGCGCAAGATCCGTAAGCAGCAGTTCACGCTCGAGGACTTCCTGACCCAGATGCGCCAGGTGCGGCGCATGGGGCCGCTCTCGAACGTGCTCGGGATGATGCCCGGTATGGGCAAGGCAATGAAGCAGCTGCGTGATGTGAACACGGACGAGGGCGAGCTCGACCGCCTGGAGGCGATCATCCTCTCGATGACGCCGGCCGAGCGGGCGCGTCCGGAGATCATCGACGGATCGCGCCGCAAGCGGATCGCGCAGGGGTCGGGAACCACCGTCCAGGCCGTCAACCAGCTGGTGAAGCAGTTCGGCCAGATGAAGAAGATGATGGCCCAGCTCGCCACCGGCAAGATGCCGGACCCGCAGCAGCTGCTGCGGATGAGGTGAGCACATCACTTGCGGCGCCTCCGGCGCCTGACCAGCCTCACCCGTCGCAATCGGGCTTCGCCCTCTGCTCCGGGTCAGAAATCTTGACGTTGTAACCTCATCCGCCGCAGATGGTGAGAATCAGGCTGAGACGAGTCGGGTCCAGGAAGAACCCGATCTGGCGCATCGTGGTCGCCGATCGACGCTCGCCGCGTGATGGGCGGACGATCGAAACCATCGGGCACTACAACCCCCAGGCCGACCCGTCGGTGATCGTCGTCGATGAGGAGCGGGCCCGCCACTGGCTCGACCACGGGGCGCAGCCCACGCGTACCGTCGCCGGGCTGCTGCGCACCAAGGGCATCGAGGCCAGCGGCGCCTGAAAGGCGGCGCTCGCGGATGCGAGAGCTGATCGAGTTCCTCGCCCGGGCGCTGGTGGAGCAGCCGGAGGCGGTTCGGGTGGAGGAGGTCACCGAGAACGGCGACACCGTGCTCGAGGTGCACGTCGCCGATGACGACCTCGGCAGGGTGATCGGCCGCAGCGGCCGGGTCGCGAACGCGATCCGCGCGGTTGCCAAGGCCGCAGCGACGCACGAGCGTCGCCGGGTGATGGTCGAGATCCTCGAGGACTAGAAAAATTGCCCGCCGCCTCCTCGGCTCCCGCCTGAATAAATGCCCGCCGGCTGCTCCGCTCCCGCCATGAATCAATGGCCCTCGGCTACGCCTCGGGCATTCGATGCTGCTCCCGCGTCCGCACCGGCGGGGTTGCGGGGACGTCGGGCTTGCGGATAGACGTCTTCACCCTGTTCCCCGAGTGGTTCGACTGGTTTCGGAGCCAGCGCCACGTTCGAAACGCGGTCGAGCTGGGGAGCGAGCTGCGGTTCTTCGACTACCGGGAGACGACGCCGCTGACCAGCGGCCAGGTCGACGACGCGCCTTACGGCGGCGGCGCCGGCATGGTGCTGCGCGTCGATGTCGTCGACGCCGCGCTGCGTTCGGCGTACGAGCAGTCGGGACGTCCGGGGCGGGTGCTGCTGCTGACGCCCTCGGGCCGGCAGTTCGACGAGGCGCTGGCAGCCGAGCTCGCCCGTGAGCCGGATCTTGCGCTGCTCTGCGGACGGTACGAGGGCGTGGACGAGCGCGTCCGCGAACACCTGGCGACCGACGCGGTCTCGGTCGGGCCGTACGTGCTCTCGGGTGGCGAGCTGGCCGCGATGGTGATCGCAGACGCCGTGATCCGCAAGCTGCCAGGCGCGCTCGGCCACTCCGCAAGCCCGGTCGAGGAGTCGTTCTCGGAGGCGCTCGGCGGGGCGCCCGAGTACCCGCACTACACCCGGCCGCCCATCTACCGGGGCTGGGGGGTACCCGAGGTGCTGCTCTCGGGCGACCACGAACGGGTCCACCGGTGGCGGCTCGAACGCAGCCGCGAGCGCGCGGATCGGTGACATCCGGGCCGGGGTCACTATCCTCCCCGCGCGCGAGGTCTTCTCCGCCGGTTCCAGCTCATGAGCACGATCATCGAAAGCATCGAGCAGCGTCAGCTGCGGAGGCTCCCTCGCTTCGACGCGGGCGACCGGGTGCGTGTCCACTTCCAGGTGGTCGAGGGCAACCGCCGCCGTACCCAGGTGTTCGAGGGGATCGTGATCGCCCGAAAGGGAGCGGGCGCCCGCGAGACCTTCACAGTGCGAAAGCAGTCGTTCGGCGTGGGGGTCGAGCGAACGTTTCCCGTGCACTCGCCGAAGATCGAGCGGCTCGAGGTGGTGGCCCGCGGCGACGTGCGGCGGGCGAAGCTCTACTACCTGCGCGGCCGGATCGGCAAGCGTGCTCGGGTCGCGGAGCGTCGCTGGGGCATCGAGGACGAGCTGGTGCTGGCCACCCCGGGGGAGGGCGAGCCGGTCGACTCCGAGGGCCTCGCTCAGAGCGAGGCGGAGGCGGTGCCACCGGAGGAGGCTGAGGTGGCCGAGGCTGAGTCCGAGCCGGAGACCGCGGCAGATGAGGAGCCTGTTTCGTCCGAGGAGCCGGAAGGCTCCGGTGAGCGGGATGCGACCGAGGCTGGGTCCACCGGGGAATCCGACGCCGCCGGCGAGGACTCCCAGGATTCAGAAGAGACCTGATCCCGAAGCCGACAACCGGGCGGGGGGCGATGCTCGAACTGGTCCTGATCGTCGCGCTCGCGATCGGGTTGGCGCTCCTGATCCAGGCGTTCCTGGTGAAGCCCTACCAGATCCCTTCCCCGTCGATGGAGCCCACCCTCGAGCCGGGCCAACGGGTGCTGGTGAACCGTCTCGGCTACCACTTCGGCGACCCGCAGATCGGGGACATCGTGGTCTTCCACCCGCCCGCAGGGGCCGAGTCCGGCGGGGTCGAGTGCGGAGCCGAGGGAACCCCGGACGGCGCCACCGACGACGACCCTCACACGTATACCCCGCAAGCGCAGGCCTGTCCGGAGCCCACCCCCGAGATGGCCGACACGAACTTCATCAAGAGGGTCGTCGCCGGGCCCGGCGACACGGTCTCGATCAGCAACGGCCATCCGGTCGTCAACGGCGAGGAGCCGCAGGAGGACTTCATCAGGCCATGTGCCGGTGCCGGAAACTGCAATTTGCCGGATGAGATCACCATTCCACCCGACCATTACTTCATGATGGGCGACAACCGTGGGCAGAGCGACGACAGCCGCTTCTGGGGACCCGTCCCCCGCGACTGGATCATCGGAGAGGCCTTCTTCACCTACTGGCCGCCGGAGCGGGTCGGGATCTTCTAGGGCGTGCGCCGCGGCCAGCAAGGCAGTCGTGGCGAGACGCCGACGCCGGGCCGCCCGCCTGTTCCGCTTCGATCGCAGCCTTGGCGTGCGATTCGTCGCGGGCGCGGACGAGGCGGGCCGCGGCTCCCTCGCGGGGCCACTGGTCGCCGCGGCGGTGCTGATCGACTATGGCTCGCTCGGTCTTCGCGACCGCCGCGCGCTGGGGCAGTTGGACGACTCGAAACAGCGGACCGTGGAGGAGCGAGAGGAGCTCTATCCCGCAGTGCTTCGCGCGGCCCAGAGGGTGGCGGTGACGATCCGTTGCGTCCGGGGCATCGATGCCCGCGGGCTACACGTCACCAACCTCGCCGCGCTCCGGCGGAGCCTCGAGCGTGTCGCGGTGCCCGGCACGGTGTGCCTGGTTGACGGCTTCCCCCTTCCCGGCTGCGAGCTCGACCACCGGCCGGTCATCGACGGCGATGCCCGCAGCGCCGCGATCGCATCCGCCTCGGTGATCGCGAAGGTCACGCGCGATCGGTACATGCATCAGGTGAGCGACCGGTATCCGGGCTTTGGCTTCGACGGCAACGTCGGCTACTCAACGCCGGAGCATCGGGCCGCGATCCGCGACCTCGGGCCGTCGGACCTCCACCGCCGCTCGTTCCAGTCGATCGCGTACTCGCAGCTGGAGCTGGAAGAGGGTTGTTTCCCTGAAACGGCACCAGCTTCACCCGTCGCAATCGGGGCTTCGCCCCTCTGCTCCGGGTCAGACAACCTAGAAGGCGCCCCGGAGGTGGTCGTAGTCGACGACGCGGCCCCTGGCATCGAGCTGGAGGCCGACGACGTCGAAGCGGAGGCCCCGATGACGGGGCACGGCTGAGCGCGGGTCCCGAAGCCACGCGAGCGCCAGGCTTCTCAGCTTGGCCCGCTTGCGGGCGCCGACCGCCATCGCCGGGAGCTCGGGGCCGATCGCGGCGCCGCTGCGCCGCGCCTTGATCTCGACGAAGGTCAGCGTGCGCCCGTCCAGTGCGATCAGGTCGATCTCGCCGCGCACCTCGGCCGTGCGTGCGTTGCGGGCGACGATCTCCCAGCCGGCCGCCGCGAGCCGTGCGGCCACGATCTCCTCGGCGAGGTGGCCCAGGCGCTGGGTCGCCATGGTCATCGGCGCACCGTAGGTCGCCCCGCTGCGTCTGTGGCGCGCGGATCGCAGCGAAACCGTGGCGAAGTTGCATAGGTTCCCGGGCATGAGCAAGGACTACGACGTGATCATCATCGGCGCGGGACCGGCGGGAGAGCACTGCGCGGGGCACCTCGCGGACGGGGGGCTGCGGGTGGCCATGGTGGAGCGCGAGCTGATCGGCGGCGAGTGCGACTACTGGGCGTGCATCCCCTCCAAGACGCTGCTCCGTCCGGGCGACGCCCTCGAGGCCGCGCGCGAGGCCCCCGGCGCCGCCCAGGCGGTCACGGCCGGGATCGATCCGGCGGCGGCGTTCGAATGGCGGGACTTCATGACGTCGGACTGGGACGACTCCGGCAAGGAGGCCTGGCCGAAGAGCAAGGGCATCGACATCCTGCGCGGGCCGGGCTCGATCGCGGGTCCGGGCGAGGTGTCGGTCGACGGCGCCTCATACTCGAGCGAGCACATCGTCGTGGCCACCGGCTCGGAGGCAATCGTCCCGCCGGTCCCGGGCCTTGTCGAGCTCGAGGACGTGTGGACCAACCGCGAGGTGACGGCGCTGACGGAGGTGCCCGGGCGGATGCTCGTGCTCGGTGGCGGGCCGGTCGGCGTCGAGATGGCCCAGGCGGTCTTCCGCCTGGGCGCCTCCGTGACGCTGGTCGAGGGCATGGACCACGTACTGCCGCGCGAGCCCAAGCCGCTCGGCGACGCTCTCGGTGAAGCGCTCGAGGCGGAGGGCATCGAGCTGCATTTCGGACAACATGCGACGGCGGCCCGGCGCGACGGCGGCGACTACGTGCTCGAGTTCCCCGACGGCAAGGAGCTGCGGGGCGACAGGCTTCTCGTGGCAACGGGTCGTCGGCCCCGCGTGGACGGCATCGGCCTGGAGAACGTCGGGATCGAGCCGAGCAAGCGCGGGATCGAGGTGGACTCCCGCATGAACGCCGCCGAGGGCGTCTGGGCCATCGGTGACGTGACCGGCGTCTGGCCGTTCACCTACGTCGGCAAATACCAGGGACGGGTGGTCGCGGCAAACATCCTGGGACGGCCTCGCGAGGCGAACTACGACGCGGTACCGCGCGTCGTATTCACCGATCCCCAGGCCGCCTCGGTGGGCGAGGCGGAGGGCGAGATGACCGCCACCACCCCGGTCGCCTCGGTGCCCCGCACCGCCACCTACACGCGCGCGTACGCGGAGAAGAACGGGTTCCTCACGCTCGTCTCGGACGGCCGGCGCCTCACGGGCGCCTACGCCCTCGGGCCCGACGCGGGAGAGTGGCTGCAGCAGGCCACCGTCGCGATCCGCGCGGAGGTGCCGCTCGAGGTGCTGAACGACGTCATCCAGCCCTTCCCTACCTTCTCGGAGATCTTCCTGTACGCGCTGACCGAGCTCGACGCAAGACTGCCGGCCGCGTAGCTGCGGTTACCTCTCGCATCTCGTTGGGTGGCCGCCAGGGTGGTGCGGTCACCGAGTGTCGAGTTTGTTTGCGCTGTGGCCCACTAACTCGACACTGGGGCGGGATCGCCTTCGTGCGCCACCGCGCCGAGTCTACGGGCGGGAGGGAGCCACCCGAGGCCGCAAGTCCGCCGGTCCGTCCTCAGGCCGGGACGTGACGCTCCGTCCGGACTTGACTGATTGGGGCGAGAGTTGGCACATCTCGCGCGCCACGCGCGCAGCGGTGCCCCATAGCTTCGCCCCCGTGCCGGCAACAGCTCGAACCTTCGCCATCGTCGGCGTCCACGCCCACGAGGTCCGTGTGGAGGCCGACGTGCGTGGAGGCCTGCCCTCGTTCTCGCTCGTCGGGCTTCCGGATGCCGCCGTGCGCGAGGCGCGTGACCGGGTCCGCGCCGCGATCCTCAACTCCGGCTTCAGCTTTCCGCAGCGGCGGATCATCGTGAACCTGGCCCCGGCGAACCTGCCGAAGGCCGGGCCCGGATTCGATCTCGCGATCGCGGCGGCGGTGCTGGCGGCCTCGAACCAGCTCGAGACGGCGACGCTGGAGCGAACCGCCTTGGCCGGAGAGCTCGCCCTCGACGGGTCGCTTCGTCCGGCCCCGGGCGCGCTGCCGATGGCCGAGAGTGCGAGGCGCGAAGGCATCGAGCGGATCGCGGTACCCGTCGCCAGCGCCCCGGAGGCGGCCCTGGCCGAGACGATCCCCGCGAACGGGGCCGGGCGTCTCGGATCGGTGAAGGTGATCGGGATCGACTGCCTCAAGGCGCTCGGGACGCTGGGCACCCGATCCGAGCCGCCGCCGGTATCTGTGGCGGGCCTGCCGGACACCGATGGTGCCGACGACCTGCCCGATCTCGCGGACCTGCGAGGGCAGCCAGGCCTCAGGCGCGCACTCGAGGTCACCGCAGCCGGCGGCCACAGCCTGCTGATGCTCGGCCCGCCCGGTGCGGGCAAGTCGTTTGCGGCTAGCCGGCTGCCGTCGATCCTGCCGCCGCTGGCGCCGGGCGAGGCGATCGAGACGATGCGGGTCGCGAGCGCGTGCGGGCGGCTTGGCGAGCTCGGGGAGCTTCGTCGTCGCCCGTACCGGGCCCCGCATCACACGATCTCGACTGCCGGCCTCGTCGGTGGCGGCTCGCCCCTGCGGCCTGGGGAGGTCACCCTCGCGCACCGCGGCCTGCTCTTCCTCGACGAGCTGCCCGAGTTCTCGCGCGACGCCCTGGAGGCGCTCCGGCAGCCACTCGAGGACGGCCGGGTGGTGATCACACGCGCTCGCCATTCGATCGCGTTGCCGTGCCGGTTCATGCTGGCGGCGGCGGCGAACCCGTGCCCATGCGGCCACGGGCCGGGCGACGAGCGATGCGAGTGCCAGCCGGCGGCGATCCGCCGGTACGGCGCCCGCCTCAGCGGCGCACTCGCCGACCGGGTCGACATCTCGATCGCCGCAGGCCAGCCGTCTTCCGAAGACATGGGCGGACCGCGTGGGGAGGGCTCAGCGGCGGTGCGGGCCCGGGTGATCGCCGCGCGCGAGCGTCAGGCGCATCGCCTCGGCGAGGGTCGCTGCAATGCGGACGCCACCCCGGCCGAGGCCCGCAGCCGATTCGGCTTCGGCGGCGACGCAAAGGCCCTGCTGGCGCAGGGGCACGCCCGCCTCAGGCTCAGCGGCCGCGGGTACGACCGGGTGCTCCGCGTCGCCCGCACGCTCGCCGACCTCGCCGGGTACGACCGGGTGGGCGCCGACCATGTCCAGGAGGCCCTGTGGCTTCGCCGCCGGGACGACGCATGAGACGCCCTCCACGCAGCTTCCCTCGCCATTCCCACCATGGTGATACGGGGCGCTGCCACTCGGGACGGCCGGGCGCGGCATGAGCGGCGCGGGATCACGGACCTGGACGATCGACCGGGACCACCCGGACTTCCCGGCGGGCCTTCACGATCTCGCCCACAAGGCGCCGGGGGCGCCCGCCACGGTCCACGGGATCGGCGAGCGGGACGCCGTGGCTGGGCTCGAGCCGGGGGCGGCGGTGACGATCGTCGGCGCGCGGCGTGCGGGCACCTACGGGGGGCAGGTGGCCGAGGAGCTGGCCAAGGACCTCGCGGCAGCCGGCCTGGTCGTCGTCAGCGGCATGGCGTACGGGATCGACGCTGCGGCGCACCGCGGCGCGCTCGCGGGCGGCGGCACCACGATCGCCGTCCTCGGCGGCGGCCCCGACGTCGTCTATCCGGCCGGGCAGCGCCGACTCTACGGGCGGATTCTCGAGCGCGGCGGGGCCATCATCTCCGAGCATCCCCCGGGGACGCGCATCGAGCGCTGGTGCTTTCCGGCCCGCAACCGGATCATGGCCGCGGTCGCCAAGGTCACGATTGTGGTCGAGGCCACCGAGCGGTCCGGCACGCGAATCACCTCGGACTGGGCGCTCGACCTCCCGGACCGCGAGGTCGGTGCGGTGCCGGGCCCTGTCAACTCGAGGCTGTCGGCGGGCCCGAATGCGTTGCTGGCCGACGGCGCGTTTGTGGTCCGCGACGCCCAGGACGTGCTCGACCGTCTGCTCGGTGTGGGCATGGTCAGGGTGCGCGGCGTGGGGCCTGCGCTCGAGCCCGCGCTGACGCGGGTGCTCGATCTGGTCGAGGCGGGGGAGGGGACATGTGACGGCCTCGCCGTCGCGGGCGGACTCGCGCCCGGCGACGCGGCGATCACACTGGTGCGGCTGGAGCTGCTCGGCTACGTGCGGGCGGACGCCGCCGGCCGCTATTGGCGCACTCCGCTGGCGCCTCCGGAGGAGCATGGCGCCAACTCGAGCCGCTGAGGCATTCGGCCAGGGTTGCCGATCAACGTCGGCCGGAGCGGGTGGCCTCTACGCTGGCGGTATGACCGGTTCCAGTCCCATCCCCGCCTGCCTCTCGATCGCCGGCTCGGACTCCGGCGGAGGAGCCGGGATCCAGGCGGACCTGAAGGCGTTCGCCCGCTGCGGCGTCCACGGGATGACGGCGCTCACCGCGCTCACCGCGCAGAACACGGTCGGGGTCGAGATGGTGACCGCGGTGCCCCCGGAGATGATCGTTGCCCAGGTGCGGGCGGTCGCCGAGGACATCGGCGTCGACGCGGTCAAGGTCGGCATGCTCGGCGACGAGCCGACGATCGACGCCGTCGTTGAGGCGCTCGACTTCGTCGGCGACGCCCCGGTGGTCGTCGATCCGGTGATGGTCTCCCAGAGCGGCGCCGTCCTCCTCGATCCCAACGCCAAGGCGGCGCTGATCGAGCGGGTGCTGCCGCGCGCCGCGGTCGCCACCCCGAACCTGCCCGAGGCGCGCGAGCTCGCCGGCGCCGGGTCGAATGCCACGGCCGCCGAGCTCGCCGAGGCGATCCACGGCCTCGGCCCCGCCGCCGTGATCGTCACCGGCGGCCACGGCGACGACGGGGCCGATGTGCTCTACGACGGCGCCGGGTGCCTGCGCATCGAGGGCCCCCGCTACCCGGAGGGCGCCTCGCACGGCTCCGGCTGTACACACTCGTCGGCGCTGGCCGCGTTCCTGGCCCGCGGGGAAGAGCTCGCCGACGCTGCCCGCTGGGCCCGCGAGATCGCCGCCGAGGCGGTCGGCAACGGGCTACGCGGGCTCGGTGCGGGCGCCGGGCCCGTGGATGTGTTCGGCCTCGCGCGCGAGGCGGCCTCCGGTGGCCGCGGCCCCCTCCCCCGACGGCCCGCCAGCGACCTGGCCGGGGAGTCATAATTCCCGCTGTGAAGTTCGTCCGCATGAAGCCCGGTCACGGCGACGTCCTGCTGGCGGAGGGCGATCCCGAGGTGGAGGAGGACGAGGAGCGCCTGATCGAGGAGTTTCGCCGGCAGCTCGACCTGGGGATGTGGGCGGCGGTGCCGACCGCCGGTCGCGCCCGGCGCGAGGCGGTCATGGTTCGGGACTTCGCCGAGGTCCCGCGAGGCGCCGAGCGGGTCGTCTTCTTCCCGCCGGCCTCGGGAGGGTGAGCGCCGCGCTCGTCGCGATCGTGGTGCTGATCGTCGTGCTCGCGGCGATCGGGTTCGGCCCGTCGGTGCTGACCTGGTTACGCGGGCGCCGGGCCGCTCGGGCCGTTCGCCGACCGGTGGTCCCGGACTACGACCCGGGGCGGGAGCGCCGCGCCGAGCGCCGCGCCCGCGAGCTCCTTCGTTCGGTCGTCTCGCCCGAGGAGTACACGATGTACCGGGAGCTCGGCTTCATCAACGTCGACGGTGGAGACGGCCCCAGGAGCGGCTATGCGTACCTCATCTACCCGCACCGCCCGATTGTCGCCTACGACACCGAGAGCGGCGAGCTCCTGAACGAGTACTGCGTCGCGTTCCCGGATCGTTCCGACGCGTCCGTGGGCCCGCGGCTTCCCGACGCCGACGACGTGCTCGCCAAGTGGATGTCGCTCAGCGGCGGTGAGCGGGAGCTGATCGCGGTCGCGAACATGCACGTCCCGGGGCGACAGGTCGATCCTGACCAGGTTCGCCGCGACCTCGCGGGGCTGCGCGCCTGGCGTGCGCGCCGCCAGCGAGCGGTGGCGTAGCCGACGCCTAGACTCCGGCACTGGATGAGCGAAAGCAGCCCCGAGACCACCGCGGCGCTGCCGCGTCCCCGCTCGGCCGCGGTCTTCGACGGCCCGGAGCGCGCCGCGGCGCGCGCCTACATGAAGGGGATCGGCTTCGACGACGAGGCGCTTGCGCGACCCACGGTCGGCCTCGCCAACACCTGGATCGAGGCGATGCCCTGCAACTTCCACCTGCGCGCACTGGCGGAGCCGATCAAGCGCGGGGTGCGGGCCGCCGGCGGGACCCCGATGGAGTTCAACACGGTCGCGATCTCGGATGGGATCACCATGGGCACCGAGGGGATGAAGACCTCGCTCGTCAGCCGCGAGGTGATCGCCGACTCGATCGAGCTCGCCGTTCGCGGCTACCAGTTCGACGCGGTGGTCGCCCTCTCGGCGTGCGACAAGACGATCCCGGGTTGCGTCATGGCCCTGGTCCGGCTCGACGTCCCCGCCCTGATGCTCTACGGCGGCTCGATCGCTCCCGGCCGCTGGCGCGGCCGCGACGTCACCATCGGCGACGTGTTCGAGGCGATCGGGGCACACGCGGCCGGCCGCCTCTCGGACGAGGAGCTCCGCGAGCTCGAGGGCGTCGCCAGCCCCGGCGCGGGCGCCTGCGCCGGTCAGTTCACGGCGAACACGATGGCGTGCGCGTTCGAGGCCCTGGGGATCTCGCCGGCTGGGTCGGCCATGGTCCCGGCCGAGGACTCGGACAAGCCGACGGTAGCCGAGCGGATCGGCGAGCTGGCGATGCGGGTGCTGGTCGACGACCTGCGCCCGAGCCGGATCATCACTCGCGACTCGATCGAGAACGCGATCGCGACCGTGTGCGCGTCCGGCGGCTCGACCAACGGGGTGCTGCACCTGCTCGCGGTCGCGCGCGAGGCGGGCATCGACCTCGACATCGACGATTTCGAGCGGATCTCGCGGCGGACGCCGCTGCTCGCGGACCTCAAACCAGGCGGGCGCTTCGTCGCCACCGACCTCTACCGGGCCGGGGGCGTACCCCTGATCCTGAAGCGCCTGGCCGAGGCGGGGCTGCTGCACACGGACGCGCTCACCGTCACCGGGCGAACGATCGGGGAGGAGGCCGAGGCGGCCGAGGAGGCCCCTGGGCAGGAGGTCGTGAGGCCGCTGTCCGACCCACTCAAGCCGGAGGGCGGGCTCGCGATCCTGCGAGGCAACCTGGCCCCCGAGGGCTCGGTGGTGAAGCTCGCCGGGACCGAAAGGCGCGGGCAGACCGGCCCGGCGCGGGTGTTCGAATCGGAGGAGCAGTGCTTCCGGGCGGTCAAGGACCAGCGAATCGAGCCCGGCGACATCGTCGTCATCCGCAACGAGGGCCCGTCCGGCGGCCCCGGCATGCGCGAGATGCTGCAGGTGACCGCGGCGATCGTCGGCGAGGGGCTGGGCGAGGAGGTCGCGCTGCTCACCGACGGCCGCTTCTCCGGGGCGACCCGAGGGCTGATGGTCGGCCACGTCGCGCCGGAGGCGGTCAGGGGAGGGCCGATCGCTGCCCTTCGCGACGGCGACGAGGTCACGATCGACGTCGACGGCCGCCGGCTGGACGTCGCCCTCGCGGACGAGGAGATCGCGGAGCGCATCGAGAGCTACTCCGCCCCGGAGCCCGCCTACACGAGCGGCGTGATGGCGAAGTACGCCCGCGGCGTCTCATCTGCCTCCGAGGGCGCGGTCACCATCTAGACGCCCGGCCGCCACCGGATGTCGAGCTCGCTGATGCGATGGACGCTCGCCGCGACGGCCGGCCTCGTGCTGGCCGACTCCTCGGTGGTGGTCTTGGCGCTCCCCGACATCTACCGCGAGCTCGACGTCTCGGTGACCACCGTGACCTGGGTGCTGGTCGGGTTCAACCTCGTGCTGGCGGCCGCGGCGGTGCCGGCGGCCCTCGCGGCCCGGGCGGTGGGCCCGGCACGGATCACCGTGGGCGGGCTGGTCTTGTTCGCCGGCGCCAGCCTGGCCTGCGGGCTGGCGCCGAGCATCGAGGTACTGCTCGCCGCCCGTTGTGTCCAGGCGATCGGGGGCGCCGCGGCGGTATGCGCCGCGCTCGAGCTGCTGCCCGCGGCGGTCGGCTCCGAGCGGACCGCAGCAACCACGTGGGCGGCGGCGGGGGCCGCCGGGGCGGCGCTGGGGCCGGGCCTCGGAGGCCTCCTGACCGAGCTGGTCTCGTGGGAGTCGATCTTCCTCGTCCAGGTGCCGGCGGCGCTGGCGCTCGCCACGCCGCTCCTGGGTCAGGCCCGTCGTGAGCGAAGCGAGGTGGCCGTCCGCGCCGAGCTCCGCCGCGCCGGCAGGCCCCACCTGGCAGCCAACCTCGCGCTCGGGCTCGTGTCGGCCGCGCTCGCGGCGGCGCTGTTCCTGATCGTCCTGCTGCTGATCGAAGGCTGGCGCCTCAGCCCGATCGCCGCCGCCGCGGCGGTGACCGCGATGCCGATCGCCGCGATCGCCGCGGCCCCGTTGGCGGGCCGCGTGCCCGGCGCCGTCCCGCGCGCAACGGCGGGCGTGATCCTGATCGCCGGTGGCCTCGCTGGCCTCGCGCTGCTTCCCGATGCGTCGGTGGCCCTGACGCTGCCGCCTCAGATCCTCGTGGGCGTCGGCCTGGCGCTGACCCTGGCGGCGCTGACCGAGTCGGCGCTCGCGGGGCAGGCGCCACAGGCGATCCACGGCGGGTGGACGATCGCCGCCAGGCACGCGGGCGTCGTCTGCGGCCTGCTGGTGCTGACGCCGATCTTCACGGCGGACCTGGTCACCGAGCGCGAGCATGCCCAGCTGGCGGGCACCGCGGCGCTGCTCGACGCCCCGGTGTCGCCGGGACTTAAGATCGATTTGGCCGGCCGGATCTCGGACCGCATCGCCGAGGAGGGTGAGCGGGTCCCCGTGCTAACCCCGGCGTTCGAGCCGCTGCCCGAGGACCCGACCGAGCGCGAGCAGACGATCGCGCTGCGGGATGAGATCCAGGGTGAGATCGACGCCGCCGCCACCCATGCGTTCAGCGCCTCGTTCCTGGTCGCCGCCGCCTTCGCGCTGGCCGCGCTGATCCCGATCACGCTCGGGCGCCGGGAGGTCGAGCTGTGAGACCACCACCGCAATCCACCCCCCTCCGTGTGGTTGTCGGGTTATCTACCCATACGGTGCATAACCCGACAAGCACGGGGCGAGCGGGAGGGGAAGGGGGAGTCGGGTGAGCGCCCGCATGCTCGTCATCGGCGCCGCCGTGATCTCCGTGGCGCTGGCGGGCGTCTACCTCGCGTTCGGCGGCGGGTCCTACGAGCCGACCGCGGTCGCGGATCCCTGCGAGCCGCGGCCGTGGCGCGACCCCGAGGGGATCGACGAGGCCGCCGAGCAGTTCACGCTCTCGGCCCTCGATGGGGCCGCGTGCGAGCTCCAGGTCAGCCGCGAGCGGCTCTCGCTCGCGCTGGCGACGCCGGAGGCGCGCGAGGCGTTCGCCGAGGAGTACGGGCTCACGGACGAGCAGATCGAGGCCGCCGTGCGGGCCGGGCTCGACCGGGCGATCGACGATGCCGAGGACGCCGGCGCCCTGCCCGCACTGGCGGCAGGGCCCCTGCGCGAGCTGGTCGCGAGCATCCCGGTCGAGGACGCGATCGCGCTGATCGAAGACGCGAGCGAGATCTTCAGCGGCGGCGATCCCCTCGGCGACATCCTCGGTCTCATCGGCTGAGGCGCTGCAGACCTCCGGGGTAAGGCGACCCGCCCGCCCTCTATCGTGGAGGTGGATGCCGGAATTCAAGCTCAATCCCGCCTACACGCCGACCGCGGACCAGCCGCAGGCGATCCCCGGGCTGGCCGAGGGGCTCGAGGCCGACGAGCCCTACCTGACCCTGCTCGGCGCGACCGGCACCGGGAAGACCTTCACGATGGCGGGGGTGATCGAGCAGGTGCAGCGTCCGGCGCTCGTGATCGCCCACAACAAGACCCTCGCCGCCCAGCTCTGCAACGAGTTCCGCGAGTTCTTCCCCGAGAACCGGGTCGAGTACTTCGTCTCCTACTACGACTACTACCAGCCCGAGGCCTACGTCCCAGCGCAGGACCTCTACATCGAGAAGGACTCCTCGATCAACGACGAGATCGACCGCCTGCGCCATGCGGCGACGGCGGCGCTGCTCGCCCGCCGCGACGTGGTCATCGTCGCCTCGGTCTCCTGCATCTACGGAATCGGCTCCCCCGAGCTCTACAAGCGGCAAATGCAGCTGTTCAAGGTGGGGGAGTGGATCGACCGCGACGAGCTCTTCCGCAAGCTGGTCGGGATGCAGTACCAGCGCAACGACACCGTCCTCGCCCGCGGCACCTTCCGGGTCAAGGGTGAGGTACTCGAGGTCTTCCCCGCGTACGCCGAGACGGCCTACCGAATCGTGCTGTTCGGCGACCAGGTCGAGGGGATCCAGCATTTCGACCCGCTCACCGGCGAGGTCCTCGACGACATCGACCACGTTGCCGTCTGGCCGGCGAGCCACTACGTGACCGAGGAGGACACCCTGGAGCAGGCCGTGGTCGAGATCAAGCGGGAGATGGACGAGCGCATCGCCTGGTTCGAGGAACGGGGCAAGGAGCTCGAGGCCCACCGGCTGCGCCAGCGGACCGAGTACGACATCGAGATGCTCAAGGAGCTCGGCTTCACCGCCGGGATCGAGAACTACTCGCGGATCCTCGACGGGCGCGCCCCGGGATCGCCGCCACACACGCTGATCGACTACTTCCCCGACGACTTCGTCTGCTTCGTCGACGAGTCGCACCAGACCATCCCCCAGCTCGGCGGCATGTACGAGGGCGACCGCTCGCGCAAGCAGACGCTGGTCGACCACGGGTTCCGGCTGCCCTCGGCGATCGACAACCGGCCGCTCAAGTTCGAGGAGTTCATGACGCGGATCAACCAGCTGGTGATGGTCTCGGCAACCCCCGGGGACTTCGAGCGCTCGTCGTCATCGCGGATCGTGGAGCAGATCGTGCGCCCGACCGGGATCGTCGACCCGGAGGTCGAGGTTCGAGAGACCCGCAACCAGATCGACGACCTGATGAACGAGGTGCGGGTCCGGGCAGAGGCCAGCGAGCGCACTCTGGTGACGACGCTGACGAAGAAGATGGCCGAGGACCTCACCGGCTACCTGTTGGAGCACGGCTTCCGTGTCCGCTACCTGCACTCGGAGATCGACACGCTGGAGCGGATCCAGATCATCCGCGACCTGCGCCTCGGGGAGTACGACGTGCTCGTCGGGGTCAACCTCCTGCGCGAGGGCCTCGACCTGCCCGAGGTCTCGCTGGTCGCCATCCTCGACGCCGACAAGGAGGGGTTCCTGCGGGGCGAGACCAGCCTGATCCAGACGATCGGCCGCGCCGCGCGGAACGTCGACGGCCGCGTGCTCATGTACGCGGACCGCGAGACCGACGCGATGCGCAAGGCGATCGAGGAGACCGACCGTCGTCGCGGGATCCAGCTCGCCTACAACCGCGAGCACGGGATCACCCCGGAGACCGTGCAGAAGGGGATCTCCGACCTGACCGAGTTCCTGGCGATGGAGTCGCGGGCGGCCCCCTCGCGGAGGCGCAGGGTGCAGCTCGACGGAGAGATCGCCAACCCGGAGCAGCTCGAGAAGGTGATCGTCGAGATGGAGGAGGAGATGCTCGCGGCGGCCGAGGACCTCCGCTTCGAGGAGGCTGCCCGGATTCGCGATGAGCTGAAGGAGCTGCGGCGGGACCTGGACGCGTTGAGGGCGTAGGCGCCAGCTACCCTCCCGGCATGGACCGCAACGAGATCGTTCGGCGCGACTTCCCGACGACGCTGCGGGGCTGGGATCGCGACGCCGTGACCGCCCATCTCGAGGCGGTTGCAGCGAAGATGGGGGAACGGCCGACCACCCTGGCGGCGATCGCCAGCGAGCGCGTCGCCGCGATCGTCGAGGCGGCGGAGCGTCAGGCGGCCCAGATCGAGGCCGAGGCGCGCGAGCGCGCCGACGAGATCGCCGCTGCCGCCCGGCGCGAGGCGGAGCAGACGGTCGAGCGCGGGCGCGAGCGGGCCAACGAGCAGGCCGAGGAGGCGCGGACGGCGATCGCCGATCTCGTCGCCCAGGCCGAGCGCCTGCGGGAGCGGATCTCGGACGAAACGCCGGGAGGTTCGTCCAGCGCGGCTACCGCAGGGGCTTCCCGGCCGGCGGCCGAGGTGGAGCCCGGGCCGGTGATCGTCCCGGAGCCCGAGCCGCCGCGCGAGCCCGAGCCCGGCCCGGTTCCGGTCCCGGAGCCCGAGCCACCGCTCGAGCCCGAGCCTCAGCCACCCGACGTTCCCGAGCCCTCGCCGGAGCCACCCGCTCCTGACGAACCGGTCGCCGCCGATGGCGACAATGCCGCGGCCGCCGACAAGTCGGCCGCCCGCCTGGTCGCGATGAAGATGGCGCTCGAGGGCGCGTCGCGCGAGGAGATCGACCGCCATCTGGCCGAGAACTACTCGCTGGTCAAGCGCGAGCAGTTGCTTGACGACGTGCTCGCGCGCGCGAAGGCCTGAAGCTCAGGCGTCGCCCGCTGCCCGGAAGGTCCCCGGTCGCCCGCCGGCGCGAGCGCCAGCCGTGTACTCGCCCATGTCCTGCGACCAGAACTCGACCACGTTGCCGTCCGGGTCGGTGATGTAGATCGCGCGGCCCGGACCGAGCTGGATCGGGCCCTCCACCTCGCCGCCGCGCTCGCGCGATCGAGCCTCGATGCGGTCGATCTCGGGGTCGGCGACGTGAAAGGCGAAGTGCACATGGGCGCCCCCGCGCCCGCCCGCCAGCCCGGTCTGGGGCGTCCACAGGCCCAGCCGCGCGGCGTCGCCGATCAGGTACCAGTAGCGGCCCTCGCGCCCCTCGCCGTAGAGCGTCTCCTCGAACCCGAGCAGGTCGCGGTAGAAGCGCCGGGCGACATCGAGGTCGGACACCTCGAGCACCAGCTCTGAGATGCCGGTCACCCGGGGTGGCTGCGCTCCACCGGGCACTTCCTCGCTCATCGCCTCAATCCTGGCAGCCCCGGGCGAGCCGCGCAGACTCCGGTACGCCCAGCGGATTCGCTAAGCGAGCGTGAAGCTGATCGGCCCGCTCACGTGCTCGCGATGCGTCACGTTCTCGAGATCTCCGATCACCTCCAGCTCGGCGAGCGCCCGCTGGGTCGCCATGTCACCGTACGGACGTCCCAGGACGTCGTTGACCTGATCACGGTGGATCTCAGGCTGCATGCCCTCAGAACCGAGATCGAGCCCGCGGACGACGTCGAGCACATCTCGCGCCTCCTGGCTCAGAGCATTCACCACCAAGGAGCCTAGCGCAGGCCGCGGCTGCCTCACAGGCCGTGCTTCCGGCCGTGCTCTCCCAGCGCGCGCGCGATCTCTCCAGGAAGCGTCTTCTTACGGAGCTCCTCGATGTCGCGTTCTCGGCGGACGGCCTCTCGGTGGACCGAGTCTTGGAGTCCCTCGAGCAGCGCTTCCAGCTCCGCGACCCGTCGTTCCAGCGTCGCGAGGCGCTCGTCTGTGTCGACGGTGGCCGGGGCCGATTCGGGTTTGCCGGCCACGCCGGCCCGCCGCCCGGTCACGCGATCCAGCAGTCGCCCCAAGCGGGTTGTGCGGCGGGCGGAGCCTGGGCCCTGCATGCGCCCACCCAAGGGGATCGGCTCCGTCAAGGGCGGCTACTGATCCGTGAGACGGAAGTGCCCCGTGCCCTGCTCGTCGTCACGGACCTTCTCCAGACGTCCCGACTGGCGAGCCTCCCTGAAGCCCTCCCTGAGGTCGCGCTTCTCGACTCCGAGTTTCTTCGCCAGGTCATCTCGCGTGAACTCCGCCTGGCCGATGTCCCTCGCTGCTCCTACTACTTGATCGGAGGTGATGCTTTCAGGCATCGCTTTCCTTTCTCTCGTGTTCATTGTGCATCCTAAGGTCCGGACTCCGCCCGGCGTAGTCGCGAAGCGGGCTCAGGAGGGGAGCGGTGCGGGCAGCGGCTTGGCGGAGGGGCGGAGACGATCGAAGAGCGCCCAGGAGGCGAAGCAGATCGCGCCGAGCGCACCGGTCGCGGTCAACAGGGCTCCAGCGGCGGCCGTCGCTGCGACGCCGTTCGCCCCGAGGATCAAGACGGCAGCGGCCGCGCCGAGACCCGGACCCACCGGGAGCAGGCTCAGCGCCGCGACCCCGATCAGCAATGCAGTGGCGTCAAGCACCGACGCATCCACGCCAATGCCTTGAAGGACGAGCCAGTTGCGCCCGATCTGGGCGCAGATGGCGAAGAGGATGAGGGCGATGATGCTGTTCCGGCCGTGGAGGCCCCGCAGCACGGCGAGGCCCTTCCAGAAGCCCTCGCGGCGATCGCGTGCCACCCTGGTCAGCCCGGCGATCACCCCAAGCGTGGCAGCCAGGCAGACCAGCGGCACCCACCAGGGAACGCCGAGCGGTCCGACGAGCGTGAACGAAGCCACCGCCGCGAGCCCGACCTCGACGACGACGATCGGGAGCTCAGCGGCGATCAGGACGGACGGCGCGGGGCTCTCCCGGGGCGCGGAGCGACGCAGCGCGGCGATCCGCACCGCGAGGCCGAACTGGCCGTTGAAGAGGTTGCCGAGGTAGCCGACGCTCGCGGCCCGGTACAGACGCCGCCGGGTGACGCTGCCTCCCGCGGCACCCACGCACACGTGCCAGGCCTCGCTCCGTGCGACCAGCCAGCAGACGTGGAGCAGGATGGCCACGGCGAGGATCCACAGGGGAGCGGACTCAAGCGCCGCGGCGAAGTCGTCTCGCTTGCCGGAGAGGCCGATGACGAGGGCAGTGGCAACGACGAGGCTGCCGATGACCGTAACGGCCGTTGGGTGACGTCGAACCCATGAGCGCAGCCGCGATACGCGCTCGCGCAGCGCGCGGGCGAAAACCTGTGTCCTGGGCGTGGCAATGGGAGGCTCGTGGAGGTCGCGCATGTAGCTGGGCTCGTCGCCCCTCTGCGGACAGCATTGGCTCGAAGGGCAGAGAGGGGAGAGGACCCAGCGGGCGACTGCGCAGTCTAGCCGAGATCATCGGCGCCACTGAGCGAGATCAGGCTCGAGGCCCTGCGCGCGGGCCGCCCAACGCCGGATCCCGCCGTTCGGGTGTGGGGGCCTCTTGCCGCAATCCGGGGCGCAGGGGCTGATTGGCGGCCTCTCGCCGTGCTCGGCGGGGGAAGGGCACGGGAACAGCCGTTCGCCCCCGTAGAATCGATGTGGATGTCACCTCCCGCCCAGATCGTCATCTCCGGCGCCCGCGCGCACAACCTCAAGGGGATCGATCTGACCCTGCCCAGGGAGGCCCTGATCGTGATCACCGGGCTCTCGGGATCGGGCAAGTCGAGCCTCGCCTTCGACACGATCTACGCGGAGGGCCAGCGCCGATACGTGGAGTCGCTCTCGGCATACGCCCGCCAGTTCCTGGGTCAGATGGAGAAGCCCGACGTCGATTCGATCGAGGGCCTGTCTCCTGCGATCTCGATCGACCAAAAGACCACGTCGCGCAACCCGCGGTCGACCGTCGGCACCGTGACCGAGATCTACGACTACCTGCGCCTGCTGTGGGCGCGGATCGGCAAGCCTCACTGCGTGAACTGCGGCGCGCCGATCGCCGGGCAGTCGCTGGAGCAGATCACCGACCGGGTGCTGACCCTGGAGGAGGGGACTCGGTTCATGGTCCTGGCGCCGGTCGTGCGCGAGCGCAAGGGGGAGTACGGGAAGCTGCTTGAGGAGATGCGCGCGCAGGGTTACGCCCGGGCCGTCGTCGACGGCGACCTGCGGCGGCTCGACGAGGAGATCTCGCTCGACAAGAAGTTCAAGCACGACATCTCGATCGTGGTCGATCGGCTGGTGATGAAGGAGGGGGTGCGCAAGCGCCTCGCCGAGTCGGTGGAAGCGGCATCGCAGCTCGCCGAGGGGATCGTCGAAGTCGAGCTGGTCGACGGGGCGGGCGCCGGGGAGCGCGTGACGAACGGCGACGAGGCTGCGGGCGCCAGGGTGCTCTCCGGGCCGAGCGCGGGCAAGCGCGGCGAGGTCCTCGTCTTCTCGGAGAAGTTCGCCTGCCTGCATTGCGGCACGTCGATGCCGGAGCTGGAGCCGCGGATCTTCTCGTTCAACTCTCCGCACGGTTGCTGCCCGGAATGCCACGGGCTCGGCTTTCGGCGGGTGATCGATCCCGAGCTGATCGTTCCCGATCCGACCCTCTCGATCGCGGACGGGGCGCTGGAGCCGTGGACGAAGGCGGCCTCGGTTTATCACCGCCGGTTGCTGGAGGCCGTGGCGGAGGCCAACGGGATCGACGTCGACGTCCCCTGGCAGGACCTGGCCGAGCGCGACCGGAGGCTGCTGCTCGAGGGCACCGGGAGCGACCGGCACACGGTCAGCTACCGGAACCGCTTCGGACGGCGCCGGACCTACTCGGTCCGGTTCGACGGGATGCTCTCGAGCCTCGAGCGCCGCTACGAGAACACCGACTCCGACCACACCAGGGAGCGGATCGAGGGGCTGATGGCGCTGCAGCCCTGCTCCGCGTGCGGCGGGGCCCGGCTCCGCCCGGAGAGCCTTGCCGTGACGGTCGGGGGGCTCAACATCTACGAGTACACGCAGCGCTCGGCGCGAGTGGCGCTGGACTGGATCGAGGCGCTCGAGTTGACCGAGACCGAGCGAGCGATCGCCCGCCTGGTCGTGCGTGAGATCGGGGAGCGGCTGCGCTTCCTCGACAGCGTCGGCATCGGCTACCTGTCGCTGGAGCGTGCGGCGACCACCCTGTCCGGGGGCGAGGCGCAGCGGATCCGCCTCGCGACTCAGATCGGGTCGAGCTTGGTGGGCGTGCTTTACATCCTCGACGAGCCCTCCATCGGGCTGCATCAGCGCGACAACGCCAAGCTGATCGCGACTCTGGAGCGCCTCCGCAACCTCGGCAACACGGTGATCGTGGTCGAGCACGACGAGGGCACGATCCGGGCCGCCGACCACGTGGTCGACCTCGGCCCGGGCGCGGGCGAGCACGGCGGCGAGCTGGTGGCCGAGGGGACCCCGGAGGAGATCTCCGGCCAGCCCGGCTCGCTCACCGGCCGGTACCTCGCCGGCGAGCGCGAGATCCCGGTGCCGCCGACCCGTCGGGTCGCCGGCAAGCGGCTGACCGTACGGGGCGCCCGCCAGCACAACCTCAAGGGCATCGACGTCGACTTCCCGCTCGGGCTGTTCACCTGCATCACCGGGGTCTCCGGCTCGGGCAAGTCGACGCTGGTGAACGAGACGCTCTATCGCGCGGTCGCCAACCGCCTCCACCGGGCGCGGTTGCGCCCCGGTGCGCACGAGCGGATCGACGGCGTCGATCGCGTCGACAAGATCATCAACATCGACCAGTCGCCGATCGGGCGGACGCCCCGCTCGAACCCGGCGACCTACACCGGCGTCTTCGACCACATCCGGCAGCTCTACGCGGGGACCCGCGAGGCCCGCGCGCGCGGGTACAAGCCGGGGCGGTTCAGCTTCAACGTCAAGGGCGGGCGCTGCGAGGTCTGCCGCGGGGACGGCCAGATCAAGATCGAGATGCACTTCCTCCCCGATGTCTACGTGCCCTGCGAGCAATGCCACGGGCGGCGCTACAACCGGGAGACGCTGGAGGTCCGGTTCAAGGGCCGGTCGATCGCAGACGTGCTCGAGATGCCCGTCGCCGAGGCGCTCGAGTTCTTCTCCCAGATCCCCAAGATCCGGCGCCGCCTGCAGACGCTTCACGACGTCGGGCTCGACTACATCCGCCTCGGGCAGCCGGCGACGACCCTGTCCGGCGGCGAGGCCCAGCGGGTGAAGCTGGCGACCGAGCTGTCGAAGGTGGCGACGGGCGACACCCTCTACATCCTCGACGAGCCGACCACCGGCCTCCACTTCGCCGACGTCGAGCGACTGCTCGAGGTGCTCGACCGGCTGGTCGATGCCGGGAACACGGTGCTGGTGATCGAGCACAACCTCGACGTGATCAAGTCGGCCGACTGGCTGGTCGACCTCGGACCGGAGGGTGGCGAGGCCGGTGGCGAGGTGATCGCGACCGGCACGCCGGAGCAGGTCGCTGCCGAGCCGGCCTCCTACACGGGCCGGTTCCTGCGCGGGCTGGTGGAGCCGGCGGAACCGGCGCCGAAGCCCGTCGCAAGGGCACGCGGCGAGCGGCGAGAGCCAGCGGAGCCGGTGGCCGCCTGATCGAGCTCGCGCCGAGCATGGCGGCGCCGATGGCGCCACCGAAGTCGGCGAGGCCGACCATGTGGAGGGCGGGCGGGTTGTCGTCGACGAAGAGGTGCTTGCCCATCTCGTCTCGGAGCGGCTTCTCGAACGGCTCGAAGAAGCGCTCGCCCATGCCGCCTCCGATGATCACCGCCTCCGGGTCGATCAGGTTGACGGCCGAGGCGATCCCGGTGCCGAGCGCCGCCACCGCGCGTTCGAGCAGGTGGGTGGCGAGCTTGTCGTCCTCCTCCCAGGCATCCTCCCAGACGCCGCTCGTGAGCCGCTCGTGGCCCTTGCGCTTCATGATCTTGAACAGCTCGGTCTTGGTGCCGTCGTCGTGCTCGCGGCGCGCCCGGAGCTCCATCGCCTGACGGCCCGCGTAGGCCTCCATGCAGCCATGCCGCCCGCAGGTGCAGAGCGCGCCACCCCTCCGGACGACGACATGCCCGATCTCGGCGGCTGTGCCGCGGCCGAGCCACTCCTTCCCGTCGAGGACCAGCCCGCCGCCGACGCCGGTGCCCCAGAAGACTCCGAGCATCGACCTGTACGGCTTGCCGGCGCCAAGCTTGAACTCGGCATTGGTCGCCACCTGGACGTCGTTGCCGACCGCGACCGGCGGCCCCAGTCGTTTCTTCAAATCCCTGGCCATCGGGTAGGTCCCCTCCCAGTCGGGCAGGTTGCGCGCCGAAGTGACGTCGCCGGTCTTCTCGTCGACGTCTCCGGGCGACCCGACACCGATGCCCGCCAGCTCCGCGGGCTCGATCTCGGCCTGTGCCGCGGCGTCGGCCAGAGCGCCCGCCATCTCCTCGACCACGTCCGCCGGACCGCCCTCGGTCGGGGTCTGCCTGCGAGCCTGGCCCATGACCTCGTACTTGGAGTCCACGAGGACCGCCTGGATCTTGGTTCCTCCGAGGTCGATGCCGCCGCGAATACCTGAAACAGCACCAGCCTCGCCCGTCGTAATCGGGGCCTCGCCCCTCTGCCCCGGTTCAGAGCTCTTGTTCCGTGGGCTCAAGTGCCTCCCTCCTCTCCGCCGGCGGCCCTAACTCTGCCAGGCTTTGCCGGTGAGCGATGCAACCGGCTGGCGGGTGTGGTGGGCGAAGCGGCGCTGGTATGAGCGCAACCGCCGCCCGGCCCGGCGTTGGCGCATCAACCGCCACATGGCGCGCGCCGGCGCCTACATCCGTTTCCCGGTCGAGGGCGAGGTGCTCGAGGCGCTCGATTCGGGCCGCCTCGAGATCGGCGAGGGTACCCTGCTCGAGCCCGGGTGCTGGCTCACGCTGGCCCCGGAGGCGCGGATCGCGATCGGCCAGGGGTGCTTCCTCAACCGCGGGACGATGCTCGCGGCGCTCGAGCGGATCGAGATCGGCGACCACGTGATGTTCGCCAACAACTGCTTCGTCGGCGACTCCGACCACCGCCATGACGATCCGGACAAGCCGGTCACCTGGCAGGGATTCGTGCCGCGCGGGCCGGTGCGGATCGGGTCGAACTGCTGGTTCGGGGTCAACTGCGTGGTCACCGGCGGCGTCGAGATCGGTGAACGCTGCGTGATCGGCGCCAACTCGGTGGTCACCGACGACCTCCCGCGCGGGGTGATCGCCGCCGGGGTGCCGGCGAAGGTGATCCGTGAGATCGAGTTCAAGCCGGGCGAGCCCGGGTAGCGTCCACCACGTGATCCCTCGAGCGATCCTGATCACCGTCCTCGCCTCGGTCACGCTGCCGGCGATGGTGGGCTGCGGCGAGAAGAGCGAGCCGGCGCCCGCGGCCCCCGGCGGTCAGGCCGGCCCCGTCGCGGGCGGCGGGGGTCAGGGTGGCGCCGGCGGCGGCGGGGGCGAAGCTCACGCGGGAGGCGGAGGCGGCGATCAGGGTACGACCGACCGCCAGGAGATCGAGAGGAACGTCGCCACCTTGGTCAGTGGCGGCGATCCCGAGCTGGTCTGCGATGAGCTCGCGACCGAGCGCTTCATCCGCTCGGCCTACGGGAGCCTCCAGGGTTGCCAGGACGCGGTCGTGGCTCAGCGAACGGTCGACGTCCGGGTGGTCGGGGTCACGATCGACGGCTCGACGGCCCAGGCGACCGCCATCCCGCTCTCGGGTCCCAGCGAAGGCGATCGGCTGAAGGCCGAGCTGGTGCTCGAGGGCGGGGCCTGGAGGGTCGACTCCCTTCGTTCGAACGCCCCGGTCGGACCGTGAGCGCTCGTCGCGGGACCTATTCGATCGTGGCCGGCGATTCCGCCAGCGGCGAGCTGGGCGTCGCGGTTCAGTCGCACTGGTTCTCCGTGGGATCGATCGTCTCGTGGGCGAGGCCTGGGGTGGGGGCGGTGGCCACCCAGTCGATCGCGGAGCCGGCCTACGGGCCGCGCCTGCTGGAGCGGCTCGGCGCCGGAGTGGCACCCACCGAGGCGCTTCGCGAGCTGCTTGCCGCCGACGACGGCGCGCGCTTCAGACAGGTCGGCGTGATCGATGCCGGGCTGCGGACGGCGGTCCACACGGGCGAGGGGTGCATCGACCACGCCGGCCATGTCGAGGGCGAGGGCTTCAGCGCCCAGGCGAACATGATGGCCTCGCCCGGCGTCTGGCCGGCGATGGCGGAGGCCTTCGCTGCCGCGGATGGCCCGCTGGCGAGGAGGCTCCTCGCGGCCCTCGACGCCGCCGAAGCGGCCGGCGGTGACGCGCGGGGACGCCAGTCCGCGGCGCTCCTGGTCGTGCCGGGCGACGGAGAGCCGTGGGCCACGGTCGCCGACCTGAGGGTCGAGGACGATCCCGATCCGCTGGCCGAGCTTCGCCGGCTGCTGGACCTGCGTGACGCGTACGAGCTGGCGACCGAGGGCGACGATCTGACCGGCGAGGGGCGCCACGCGGAGGCCGGGGAGCGGTACCGGCGCGCGGCCGAGGTCGCGCCCGACAATCACGAGCTGATCTTCTGGGCCGGGTTGGCGCTGGCCCAGGCGGGCGATCTCGAGGACGGAGTCGAGCACGTGCGCCGGGCGATCGCGATGCAGCCCGGCTGGCGCGAGCTGCTGGCGCGACTCGAGCCGGAGATCGCCCCTGCGGCCCCCGCGGTCCGCGAGGCGTTGGGGATCCAGCCCTACGGGGCTAGCCGATCACCTGGATGACGACGTTTCGCTCCCGTGGGCGGTCGTCGAAGTCGATCAGCACGAGCTGCTGCCAGGTGCCGAGCGCGAGCCGCCCATCGAGCACGGGAATGGTCTCGGAGGGGCCGACGACTGTCGCTCGCTGGTGCGCGTGCGAGTTGGTGTCGAGGTTGAGCCGGTTGTGCTCGTAGTCGCCCTCGACCGGGATCAGCCGGTCCAGGGTCGCGCGCAGGTCGTGGATGCCGCCGGGCTCGTGCTCCATCGTCGCGATCGCCGCGGTGGACCCGCGGACGAAGGCGGTTGCCTGACCCTCTCGCACGCCCGACTCGACCACCGCCGAGCGCACCCGCTCCGTGACGTCGATGATGTCGGCGTCGCCCTGGGTCGAGAGCCGGACCTCCGAGGTGTGAGCGGACACAGCAGCTAAACGTAGCGGGCCGGGCTTGCGCCCGGCCCGCTGTCACCGCCGCCGAAGCGGCGGCCTCCGTGTGTGTCCGGCGACGGCTCGGCCGCCGGTGCTCGATCAGACGCCGCTGGGCTCGGGCCCGCGGCCGAGGTGGAACACCTCCATCAGCCTCGGGACCAGCGCCAGGCCGGCGACCCCGACGATCACGTAGACGACGTCGGTCAGGGTGCCGCTCCCGAAGATCTCCGCGAGCACGTTCGTGTCGGTGATCCCGAGAATGCCCCAGTTGAGGGCGCCCAGCACGACGACCAGGAGGGCCGGCGGCTCCAGCTTGTGTAGGAACTCCATCTGTTACCTCGCTTCTATGGGTCAGGCGAGGATTTCCGGCCGGATATTCCTCGTGCGTTTTGCAACGAGATTTACCCCGCGCGGGGGCGGCGGTTACCGCCTGCAGGCGCGCAACGCCGGTTGCGCCTCGTGGTGGTGGTCGCCGCGGCGACCACCACCTAGATCTCGGTCGCGCTCCAGTCCCAGTCCGCCGACGCGAGGCTCTCCTGCTCGAGGTAGGCCCGGAACCGCGCCAGCTCCGGCGGATCGACGCTGTACACGTGCTCGGGCTCCGGAAACCGCCGGGCGCGAACGTCGTCGGCATAGGCGCGCACCCCGTCGACCATCGCAGCGTGCGTCTCGGCGTAGCGCTTGACGAACCGTGGCACCGCGCCGGTGTGGATGCCGAGCAGATCGTGGAACACGAGCACCTGCCCGTCGGTTCCGGGCCCGGCGCCGATTCCGATCACGGGCACCTCCAGCTTCGGCATCAGCGCCTCGGTCACCGCCGCCGGGACTGCCTCGAACACGATCGCGAAGCATCCGGCGGCCTCCAGCGCGAGCGCCTCCTCGGCGATCTCAGCCGCGCGGGTGGCGGTGCGCCCCTGCGCCCTGTAACCGCCGAGCGCCGTCGCCGTCTGCGGTGTGAGCCCGACGTGGCCCATCACCGGGATCCCCGAGCGGATGATCGCCCTGGCCCGGTCGACCGAGGCGCCGCCGCGCTCGAGCTTGACCGCGTCGCAGCCCGCCTCCTTGACGAACCGCTGGGCGTTCGCCACCGCGTGCTCGTTCGAGCGCTCGTACGAGCCGAACGGCATGTCGCCGATCAGCAGCGGCGTCCGAAGCCCACGGCGCACCGCCGCGGCCAACATCAGCATCTCGTCCATCCCCACCGGCACCGTCGTGTCGTAGCCGAGCACGTTGTTCGCCGCCGAGTCGCCGACGAGGACGATGTCGACGCCAGCCTCCTCCGCGACCTCGGCGGACGGATGGTCGTAGGCCGTGACCATCACGATCGGTTCGCCCGCCCGCTTCATATGGGCCAGGCGTGGGAGGGTCATCGGCGAGGGGTTGCCCGCCGCCGACTGGGTCTCTCTGGGAGCGCTGCTCATGCCGAAGCCACCTCCGGATCGGTTTCGATTACCACGTTGTCGATCAGCCGGGCCCTGCCGACCCGCGCCGCGACTGCTACCAGCACCGGCCGTCCGTCGAAGCTTTCGGTCGGAGTCAGGTCGTCTGCGTCGCGCGCCTCGAGGTACTCCGGCTCGATCCCAGCCGACTCGAGCTCGGCGCGAGCCGCGCCGAGCGCGGACTCGGTCGAGCGCTCCCCGCGTGCCACCGCCGCCTCGACCGCGTGCAGGCCACGGCTCAGCGCCAGCGCGCGCTCGCGTTCCTCCGGCGACAGGTACGCGTTGCGGGAGCTCATCGCGAGCCCGTCGGGCTCGCGCACCGTCGGCATCACCACGATCTCGGTCGCGAAGTCGAGGTCACGGGTCATCCGCCGGATCACCACCGCCTGCTGGGCGTCCTTCTGGCCGAAGAAGGCGAAATCGGGCCGGACCGAGTTCAAGAGCTTCGCGATCACCGTGGTCACGCCCCGGAAGTGGCCGGGGCCACGGCGCCCGGGATGGCCGCAGAGCACCTGGGTCAGATCGCCCCCGACCTCGACGGTCGTCGCGAAGCCGGCGGGATACACGTCCTCCGCCCGCGGCGCGTAGATCAGATCCACACCCTCGGCATCGGCCAGTCGCACGTCGCGGTCCTCGTCGCGCGGGTAGTCGTCGAGGTCCTCGCTCGGGCCGAACTGCGTCGGGTTCACGAACAGGCTCATGACGACCATGTCGCTCCGCTCGCGAGCGCCCCGCAACAGCGACAGATGGCCCTCGTGCAGGAAGCCCATGGTTGGAACCAGGCCGAGAGTGCGCCCCTCGGCCCGGGCCGGCTCGAGCACCTGGCTCAACTCGGCCTTGGTGCGGACGATCTTCACGCGGCCACCTCCTCTTCGCGCAACTCGTCCGCGAGCGCGCGGGTGAGCTCCGCGAGCGCCTCGTAGACCGGCACGAGCTCCGGCGCCGCCGTCCGCAGCGCCTCGAGATGGCGTTCCACGGTCGCCGCGTCGCCGCGTGCGATCGGGCCGGTGAGCGCCTGCGGCCCGCGCTCGGCCCAGTTGGCGGCCGTCTGCAGCACGAGCGGTGCGAGCAGCTCCCGGGGGTCGTCGATCCCGGCCCGCTCGAGGAGTCCGGCAGCGGACTCCTTCAACACGATCAGGAAGTTCGACGAGATCACCGCCGCCGCGTGGTAGGCGGCCCGATGCTCCTCGGGCACCGCGAACGGCCGCATGCCGAGCCGCTCGGCGAGCCTGGCCGCGAACTCCGATGCCTCAGCGCTCGTTCCGGTGACGGCGCACGGCGGCCCCGGCCACTTCGGTGTCGCCGTCGGGGATTGTCTGGAGCGGGTGAAGCGAGAACGCCTCCGCGCCCCGCGCCCGAGCCGCCGCGAGGACGTCCAGGTCGCTGGCGCCGCTGGTATGGCCGACCAGCCGCAGCGGCGGGATGGCGTCGGCGATCGCCTCGCATGCGGAGGCGATCGCCGAATCCGGCACGCACAGCAGCGTGACCTCCGAGGCGCGGCAGGCCTCGAGCGCGTCCTCGCGCCCGGCCAGCCGCGTCGGGACTCCAGCTTGCTCTGCTGCGCGGGCAAGTGAGCGGCCCACACGTCCGGCCCCGACGATCGCAAGCCCGTGCGAATCGGTCCGATCGGCCCGCGTGCCGAGTGCTGTGCCTGCCTTCCGTTCCAGTTCCACGATCGGATACCAGACGGCCTTTCTGTCAGTCGCTTTGTGGTGCCGGCCGAGCCGGCGGTCCACGCCCCGTCGGGGTCGCGGCCGGTCGCGAATTATAGGAGCGTCCCCTGGGCAGCCTCAGGTTGGGCCGAGGGGGAGGCCACGCGCCAGTGCGTCGAGGCCGACCTACACGATGCAGACGTTGATGACGGTCAGGCGCACCTTGGCGAAACCGTCGCTCGGAACCTTGACCCGGCGCGAGCTGCCCTCCCAGCACGAGAACCAGCCGACCACGTCGGCCACCTTCGGCCTGACCCGCACGCGGTACGCGCCCGGCGGCACGTGCGCCCTGAATAGGGACTTGACCACCGGAACCCGGGCGAGCACCTTGCCCGAGCGCAGATCCCGAACGATCACGTTCGCCTCGCCGGTGTACGGCGGGGGCTTCCGGTCGATGATGCAGGGGCCGTAGCAGGTGGCGTCGAGAACCTGCCCCTCCACCCCGGTCAGGTTGATGTGATCGGCGGCTGCGCCGCCCGCGGGCGCCAGCGCGAGCGCGCTCAGCAGGACGAGGATCGCGAGCCGCTTCCACATCGCCCGCGAAGCGTACCTGGACATCGGCCGGCCGGGCTACGATGGCAAAGTGCCCATCTACGAGTTCCTGTGCGAGGCATGCGGTGAGCGCTTCGAGGGGCTGGTGTCGGCGGGCACCGAGTCGCTCACCTGCCCAAACTGCGGCGTCGAGCGCACGCGTCGGGTGCTCTCGGCGCAGGCGACGCCGTTCCGGCTGGTGAGGACGCCGGGCGGGGCGCACAAGCAGGAAGCTCGCAACGCGCAGCTTCGCGCACGGACGAAGGAGGATTGGAAACGGCGGCGACAGCGGGCGCGGCAGGGACCGGGAGGGGGCGATGGCTGAGGCCACCGTCGCGGAGCGTCGCGAGCGCCTGGTCGAGGTCTATCGCGAGGCATCGGTCTGCACCCTGTGCCCGCTCGCCGAGACGCGCACCAACGTCGTCTTCGGGGCCGGCAATGCGGACGCGGACCTGATGTTCGTCGGCGAGGCGCCGGGCTCCGAGGAGGATCGCCAGGGACTGCCGTTCGTCGGCCGTGCCGGAGGGCTGCTGACCGAGCTGCTCGAGGGCATCGGGATGCGGCGGGAGGACGTGTTCATCACCAACGTCCTGCTGTGCCGCCCTCCCGGCAACCGCGACCCGCAGCCGGTCGAGATCGAGACCTGCCAACCGTACCTTTACCGAAAGCTCGAGCTGATCAGGCCGCGGGTCGTGGCCACGCTCGGCAACTTCGCGACCAAGCTCCTGACCGGGAACCGAGCCGGAATAACCCGGGTGCGCGGGACGCCTCAGGTCCACGAGATCGCCGGCGTCTCGGTGTTCGTGATGCCGCTGCTTCATCCCGCCGCGGCCCTGAGAACGCCGTCGCTGGTGGAGACCCTTCGCCAGGATTTCGCCAAGCTCCCCGGGCTGATCGAGCAGCGCCCACCGGAGCCCGTCGCGGAGCCGGCGGTGGGACCGCCGGTCGATCCGGCGGACCAGCTCGGACTGTTCGCTTGAGCACTAGCCGCACGTCGGGGCCGGAGGAGACAGAGGCTCTGGGGGCGCGGCTGGCGAGCCGGCTGGGCCCGGGGGACGTGGTGCTCGTGCGCGGCGAGCTCGGTTCCGGCAAGACCACCCTGATCCGAGGCGTCTGCCGTGCGCTCGGGGTTGCGGAGGCGGTCACCTCGCCGACGTTCACGATCGGCCACCGCTACCACGGGCGCGTCCAGGTGTCCCACCTGGACCTCTACCGGCTGGGCGACCTCGGCGTGGAGGAGCCCGGCCTGCTCGACGACTACCTGACCCCGGACTCGGTCGGGTTGATCGAGTGGCCGGTGGCGGTCGAGGAACCACTGACACGGCACCAGCCTCACCCGTCGCAATCGGCGCTTCGCCCCTCTGCTCCGGGTCAGCCTCTACTGGCCGGCCTCGCCCCGGACGGCGTCCACGTGACGCTGACCGTGGAAATGCGACACGCGGGCGCGGATGACCGCGAGATCGAGGTGGCCCAGGGCGCCGACGATGGCTAGGTCCGCCTCCTGCGTGCTCGCCCTCGACACCGCGACGCCCGATGTGACCGTGGCCGCGGCGGAGGACGGGGTGGTGATCTCCGAGGAGTCGATCGCCCCGGAGCCGGGCGGTCGGCCCCGCGCGGCGACGGCACTGATGCCCGCGGTCGGCCGTGCGGTCGAGCGCGCCGGAGGCTGGGAGCGGGTTGAGAGGATCGGCGTCGGCGTCGGGCCCGGCTCGTTCACCGGGCTGCGGATCGGGGTGGCGACCGCGCGGGCCCTCGCCCAGGGACTGATGAAGCCGCTCGCCCCGGTCGTGAGCCTTCGCGCCTTGGCGCTGGGGGTCGGCGAACGCGAGTCGCATCGCCCACGGCTCGCCCTGATCGACGCTCGCCGAAGCCAGGTGTTCGGGGCCCTCTACGACGCCGGCGGCCGGGAGCTTCGGCCGCCGTTCGTCGCCGGCCCGGAGGAGGCGGCCGCCGGTATCGGCGACCTGCCCGCGGCGCCGATTGCCGTGGGGGACGGCTCGATACGATTTCGCCAAACGTTTGAGGCCGCCGGCGCGGAGGTCCCCCCTGACGGGGATGAGGCGCACCGTCTGTGGGCGCGGCACGTGTGCGCGCTCGCCGAAACCACGGGCGCGACGCGACTCGGGGCCGTGGAGCCGATCTACCTGAGACCACCCGACGCGGAACTTTGGCGTGAGCGACAGCGGGCCACAGACGGCGATTGAGTCCCCGGGCGTCGGCGTGGGCGAGGTGGAGATCCGCCGCCTCACCTACAGCGACCTTCCCACGGTCCTCGCGATCGAGCGCCGCGCGTTCCAGACCCCGTGGTCGCTTGCCATGTTCGTCCTCGAGCTGTCGAAGCCCTCGGGGATCTGCCTCGCGGCGACGACCGAGGACGGCCTCGTGGGGTACCTCGTCTGCTCGCGCTATGCGGATGTGTGGCACCTGATGAACGTCGCGGTCGCCCCCGAGCACCGCCGCCGACGCGTCGCCAGCCGCATGATCGAGCGCCTGTTCGAGTCCGCGGGGACGGACGCGCGCTACACGCTCGAGGTCCGCACGTCGAACCGCGGGGCGATCGCCATGTATGAGCGCTTCGGCTTCCGCCCAGCCGGCCACCGCCGCCGCTACTACCACGACACCGGCGAGGACGCCCTGATCATGTGGCTCGAGCCGGCGCCGGTCGGCGCTTGATCCTCGCGGTCGAGACGTCCTGTGACGACACCTGCGCGGCCGTCGTCGACGGCGGCCGCATCCTGGCCAACGTGATCTCGTCCCAGGCCGCCGCGCACGAGCGCTACGGTGGGGTCGTTCCGGAGGTCGCCTCGCGGCACCACCTCGAGCTCGTCAATCCGGTCGTGGACGCCGCGCTGGCGCAGGCGGGGGCCGACCTCGATGCGATGGACACCGTCGCGGTCACCCGAGGTCCCGGCCTGATCGGCGCGCTGCTGGTCGGCATGAGCACGGCCAAGGGGCTGGCCGCGTCGCGGGGCACGCCGATGGTCGGCGTCGACCATCTCCACGGCCACGTCGCGGCCAACTTCCTCGAGCCGGACCCGCTCGAGCCGCCCTTCCTGTGCCTGATCGCGAGTGGCGGGCACACCCTGCTCGCCGGGGTGCGCTCCCACGGGGAATTCGAGACGCTCGGCCAGACGCTCGACGATGCCGCCGGCGAGGCCCTCGACAAGGGCGCCCGGATGCTCGGGCTCGGCTATCCCGGCGGGCCGGCGATCGAGCGGCTCGCGGCCGACGGCGACCCCGACGCGTTCGAGCTTCCGGTCGGCATGAGCCGCGACGGCGGGCTCGAGTTCAGCTTCAGCGGAGTGAAGACGGCGCTGCTCTACACGGTTCGCGAGCTCGGGCCGGAGGAGGCCGAGCGACGGCGATCCGACCTCGCCGCGAGCTACCAGGCCGCGGTGGTCGCGCAGCTCGCGGCCAGGCTGGCGCGGGCGCTCGACGGGGGGGAGTGGGAGGCGGTCGCGCTCGGCGGCGGGGTGGCTGCGAACGGCCTGCTTCGCCGGCGCGCGGGCGAGCTCTGCGAGGAGCGCGGCCTGCGGCTGAAGCTGGTCCCCAGCGAGCTCTGCACCGACAACGCGGCGATGATCGCCTCGGCCGCCCGCTTCCTCGAGCCGACCGCGTACCCGGACTACCTGGGCTGGGACGTGCGAGCCTAGGGCTCTTACACTCGGTTCGTCCTCGATGAGCCGGGAGGCGAACATGGGTGAAGTCGGGTTTCCAGGGGAACCGGCGCTGAGCTACGGGCCGGCGCCACGCGCGTGAGCGCCCCGCGGCCGACGGTTCCAGTGGTCACGCTCTACAGCCGCCCCGGCTGTCATCTCTGCGACGAGGCCCGCGCGGAGATCCTGGCCATACGCCGGGCGCTGGCGGCGTTCGACCTGCGCGAGGTGGACATCGAGACGGACGAGCGGCTCCTGCGCACCTACCTGGAGCGGATTCCGGTCGTCGAGGTGGACGGCGAGATCGTGTCGGAGCTCGTCTTCGATTCGCCACGGCTGCGGGGGAAGCTGGATAACCTGCCCGCATGAGCCTCGAGAGTTCGACGGGCGGGGCGGCCACGCGGGAGGCTTCGGACGAGGCCGTGTTCGGCGACGGTGAACGGCTGTCGCTGGGCGTCGCCGCGCGCCTCTCGCGATACCTACAGGTGCTGATCCAGGCCCGGAAGATGGGCAAGGAGACGATCTCGTCGCAGGAGCTGGCCGAGTACACGCACATCAACTCGACCCAGATCCGCCGCGACCTCTCGGGCTTCGGCAAGTTCGGAAAGCGCGGCGTCGGCTACCAGGTCGAGTCGCTGGTGCGTGAGATCCGCAAGATCCTGCGCACCTCCGGCCAGCACAACATCGCGCTGTTCGGCGCCGGCCATCTGGGCCAGGCGATCGCCAGCTCCGACATCTTCGGCGACCACGGATTCAGGATCGTCGCGATCTTCGACGTCGACCCCAAGCAGGTTGGCAACGAGTACGGCGGGGTGACAGTGCGGTCGTTCGGGGAGCTCGAGCATGTCGTCGCAGACGACGACGTCGTCGTCGGCGTGCTGGCCGTTCCGGCTTCGGCTGCCCAGGAGGTCGCCGACCGGCTGGTCGAGGCCGGGGTCAAGATCATCTTCAATTACTCCGAGCAGCTGCTTCAGGTGCCGCCGGGCGTGACGGTGCACACCTCGAGCCCGGCCGTCGACCTGCTCTACGCGCTCTACTTCTACCTGACCTAAGTGAGCGCTCCCATGGCCGGTGGGTCGGAGACCAGAGGCCGCACGGACTCGGAGGAGGCGGGCCACCTCGACATGGCCCGAACCAGGGAGCTGTTCGAGGCCTCGACCGACTTCACCATCGGGCTCGAGGAGGAGTTCGCCCTCGTCGACCCCGACAGCCTTGAGCTTGTCCATCGCTTCGATGAGCTCTACGCCGCCGCCTGCGCCGACGATCTGCTCGCCGAGTCGGCGGCCGGGGAGCTGATCGCATCGGAGATCGAGATCCGCTCCGGGCGCGCGGAGAGCTTCGCGGAGGCGGTCGAGCTCCAGCGCGAGCGGCGCGCGAGGCTGTTTGCGTTGGCCGACTCGCTCGGGATCGCGCTGGCGGCGACCGGGACTCATCCGTGGGCCGACTACCTCGACCAGCGCATCATCGACACCCCTCACTACGACCTGCTGCGGGAGCAGCTTCGCTGGGTCGCCCAGCGCAACAACACGTGGAGCCTGCACCTTCACATGGGGATCCGCGGAGCCGACCGCGCGATCGCCATCTGCGACCACCTCCGCGGGGTTCTGCCCCAGCTCCTGGCGCTGTCCGCGAACTCTCCGTTCCTGGACGATCACGACACCGGCCTGCACTCGGTCCGCACCGAGATCTTCACCCGGACCTTCCCGCGGTGCGGGGTCCACGAGCCGTTTTGGACCTTCGCCGAGTACGCCGGCTTCATCGACCTCCTGACCCGGACCGGGAGCGTGACCGAGGCGACCCAGCTCTGGTGGAGCGTGAGGCCGCACCACACCTTCGGCACGGTGGAGTTGCGCATCTGCGACGCTCAGACCACCGGCGAGGAGTCGTTTGGGCTGGCGGCTCTGATCGCCGCCTGCATTGCGCAGACGGCCCGCGACTACGACGATTCCCGGCTGCCGGAGCCGCTCCGGCAGCGTGAGATCGAGGAGAACCTGTGGCGCGCCATCCGTTACGGGATGGACGGAAGGCTGATCGATTTCGGCAGCAGGAGTGAGATCTCCACCGGCGCCGCGATCGAGAGGCTCGTCGAGTGGACGGCGCCCGCGCGTGAGGAGCTGGGGCTGGAGCCCGCCCTGCCGACGTTGAACGGTGCCCAGAGGGCGCGCAAGGCGCTCGCCGAGGGGGCCTCGATCACGGACATCTATCGCGATGCGGTGGCCGACACTCGGAGGACCTACGCGGGCGAGCGCGTGCGGGGCTAGCCGCCCCCGGACCGCTAGATTGCGTCCATGGCAGAGCAGGAGCAGGGGGCTGGCGGCGAGCAGGAACAGCCTGCGGCCGACGAGCAGGAACCACAGCTCAACGAGGAGGAGGCCCGCGCGCGGATCGAGGAGAGCCTGCGCAGGGTCCGCGTCCAGGACGTCCTGCTCGAGAGCGTGGTCACGCTGATCAACCTCACCGCCAGGCGGATCGCCAAGGATGACGAGCGAGACCTGGATCAGGCCCGCGTCGGGATCGAGGCCGTGAGGGCGCTCTCTGGTCTGCTCGAGCCCGATGCCGAGACGCAGGTGCGATCGGCGCTCTCCGAGATCCAGATGCTCTACGCCCGCCACGCCGGCGGCCCGACCGAGCCGTCAGAGGGGGCCGAGCCGGGCGCGGCCGAGGGGGAGCCGCCCCCTGCGGCCGAGGGCGAACGCGGGGGATCGGGGAAGCCACCCCCGGGCCTGTGGGTGCCGCCGGGCTCCGCCCAGTGAGCGGCGCTGCGACGGACAGGCGGATAGACTCGCGGCCCTCACGGCCGGGCCGAGTCCGGCCGTTGCCACGTTCAAAGCCAACCGGAGGACCTAGCACTTGACGGATTTCCTGACGGACTACGGGGTCGTGATCGCGCTCGTGTGCGCGGGCGCAGCGGTGGTCTACGGCGCGGCCATCACCCAGCGGCTGCTGAGACGTCCCGCGGGGAACGAGCGGATGCGCGAGATCTCGGGCGCCGTGCAGGAGGGCGCCAAGGAATACCTGCGCCGCCAGTACACGATCATCGCGGCGGTCGCGGTGCCCCTCGCGATCCTTCTCTGGATCGTCCAGGGGGACGTGCTGCCCGCGATCGGGTTCGTCATCGGCGGTACCCTCTCCGGCGCCGCCGGGTTCATCGGCATGAACCTCTCGGTGCGGGCCAACGCTCGGGTCGCCGAGGCCGCCCGGGGCGGCGTGCCGCCGGCCCTCGATGTCGCCTTCAAGGGCGGCTCGGTCACGGGACTTCTCGTGGTCGGCCTGGCGCTGCTTGGCGTCGCCGGATACTTCGGCATCCTGATCCTCGGCGACAAGACCGACAAGGAGGCCGTCGACGCCCTCATCGGCCTGGGCTTCGGCGGCTCGCTGATCTCCGTCTTCGCCCGTCTCGGCGGCGGCATCTTCACCAAGGCGGCGGATGTCGGCGCGGATCTCGTCGGCAAGGTCGAGGCCGGGATCCCCGAGGACGACCCGCGGAACCCGGCGGTGATCGCGGACAACGTCGGCGACAACGTCGGCGACTGCGCCGGGATGGCGGCCGACCTGTTCGAGACCTATGCGGTCACCGCGGTTGCGGTGATGCTGCTCGGGGTGCTCACCTTCAACGAGGCGCGTGAGGTCGCGGTCTACCCGCTGGTGATCGGCGGGGTCGCGATCATCGCGTCGATCATCGGCGCGCTGGCGGTGCGCACCCGAACCGACCGGGTCGAGGGCGCGCTCTACCGGGGGCTGATCGTCTCCGGGGCGCTCTCGGCGGCGGCCTTCTACCCGATCACCAGCTGGATGATGGACGACGTCACGCTGCGGAGCGCCGCCGGCCTCGACCTCGCCCCGTCCGTGAGCGACCTGTGGCTATGCGCGCTGATCGGCGTCGCGGTCACCGCCGGCCTGTTCATCATCACCGACTTCTACACGTCCACCCGCTTCCGCCCGGTGAGGACGATCAGCCAGGCGTCGATCACCGGCCACGCCACGAACATCATCCAGGGGCTGGCACAGGGATTCCAGTCGACAGCGGCGCCCGCGCTCCTGCTCGCCATGGCGATCCTGGGCGCGAACGAGCTTGCCGGGATCTACGGCATCGGCGTCGCGGTCATGGCTCAGCTCTCCCTCACCGGGCTGATCGTCGCTCTCGACGCGTTTGGCCCGATCACCGACAACGCCGGCGGCATCGCCGAGATGGCCGATCTTCCCGAGGAGGTCCGCAACGTCACCGATCCCCTGGACGCGGTCGGGAACACGACCAAGGCCGTGACCAAGGGGTACGCGATCGGCTCGGCGGCGCTGGCCGCGCTGGTGCTGTTCAACGCGTTCGAGATCGAGCTCGCCGACGAGGAGGGGGGTCAGGGCTTGGTGTTCTCGATCTCCGATCCGGCCGTGCTCATCGGCCTCCTGATCGGCGGCATGATGGTCTACCTGTTCGTCGCGTTCGCGATCGAGGCGGTCGGCCGCGCCGGCGGCCAGGTGGTCGAGGAGGTGCGCCGCCAGTTCCGGGAGAACCCGGGGATCATGGAGGGCACGGTGCGGCCCGAGTACGGGCGGACCGTCGGCATCGTCACCGCTGCCGCCCAGCGGGAGATGATCGTGCCGTCGCTGATCCCAATCGCGATTCCGCTGATCGTCGGCGTGATCAGCGTCGAGGCCCTCGGCGGGCTCCTCATCGGGGTGATCGTCGTCGGCCTGTTCGTCGCCCTGTCGATGACCGCCGGCGGCGGCGCGTGGGACAACGCCAAGAAGCTGATCGAGGACGGCGCGTTCGGCGGCAAGGGCTCCGAGGCGCACGCGGCCGCCGTCACGGGCGACACCGTCGGCGACCCCTACAAGGACACCGCGGGGCCGGCGATCAACCCGATGATCAAGGTGGCGAACATCGTCGCCCTGCTGATCATCCCGATCGTGAACCTGTAAAAGCGCCAACCCCCGGTGGGGCGCGGACCCGGGCATCGCCCGCCCGGGGGACGGGCATCCAGCCCTCCTGCCCGAACGGACATCCATGTCGGGCAGAGCCCCCGTGCGGGCGACGCCCGGCCCCGAGCCCGGCGCGCGCCCCGCGCTTGAACGGGCTTCGCTTCAGCCTATAGTCGGCCGAAATGGCCGAAAGAATTCCTCGCGAGGACACCCTTCGCCGTGTTCACGGCGTCGGCGCGTTGTTCTCGGCCGCGTACGGAAACGTCGGCTCGTCGATCTACTACGCGCTGGGTGTCGTTGCGGCATTCGCGCTGGGGCTGACGCCGGTGACGTTCGCGATCGCCGGCCTCATCTTCATCTGCACCGCGGCGACCTACACCGAGGCGACCGTCCTCCACCCCGAGGCCGGGGGGTCGTCGAACTTCGCCCGCCATGCCTTCAACGAGGTGGTCAGCTTCTTCGCCGGCTGGGGCCAGATGCTCAACTACGTGATCACCGCGGCGATCTCGGCGTTCTTCGTGCCGCACTACCTGGGCGTCTTCTGGGAGCCGCTGTCCCACGGTCCGGGTGACGTGATCGCGGGGATCGCCCTGCTGGCGCTGCTGGCTGCGCTCAACGTGAAGGGCACGCAGGAGTCGTCGCGCCTGAACCTCGTGCTCGCGATCGGCGACCTGCTCACCCAGGTGGTGCTGGTGGTGATCGGGATCGCGCTCGTCCTCGACCCGGACATCCTGGTGAACAACGTGGACCTCGGCGTGGCGCCGACCTGGGGCGACTTCGCGCTGGGGATCGCGGTCGGCATGATCGCCTACACGGGGATCGAGACGATCTCCAACATGGCGGAGGAGGCCCGCGACGCCCCGCGCACGGTGCCGCGCGGAGTTGGCCTCGTGGTGCTGGCCGTGATCGTCCTGTACCTGCTGCTGCCGCTGATCGCGCTCTCCGCGATGCCCGTCACCCAGGATGCGGGCGGCACCTACACCACCGAGCTCGGCACCACCTACGCGGACGACCCCGTGCTGGGCATCGTCGACAACCTCGGCCTCTCAGCGGGTCTCACCGACGCCCTCCGCTACTACGTCGGGATCCTCGCCGCCGTGATCCTGATCATCGCCACCAACGCGGGCCTGATCGGCCTCTCGCGGCTGACGTTCTCGATGGGCCAGTACCGCCAGCTGCCCGACGCCCTGCGGCAGGTCCATCCGAGGTTCAACACCCCCTACGTGGCGATCATCGTCTTCTCGGGGGTGGCCGCACTGACCATGCTGCCGGGCGAGACCGACTTCCTCGCGACGATGTACTCGTTCGGCGCGATGCTGTCGTTCACGATCGCCCACATCTCGGTCGTGCGGCTCCGCGAGCGCCAGCCACTCGAGTCGCGCGACGAGAAGCACCGGTGGAAACCGGCGCTCAACTTCCGGTTCAGGGGGACGGAGCTGCCGCTGACGGCCGTGGTCGGTGGGCTCGGGACCTTCGCCGCCTGGATCGTTGTCATGGCACTGAACGTCGAGACCCTGGTGGCCGGGACCGTATGGATGGTCCTGGGCACCGCCATCTACCTGCTGTTTCGGCGCGGCCAGGGCCTGCCGCTACGAGAGACCGTCAAGGTCGAGACTCTGGCGCCGCTCGGCGTCGAGGAGATCGAGTACCGCAGCGTTCTCGTCGCCTTCGAGCAGGAGCCGTTCTCCGAGACGGCGGTGCTGACGGCGAGGACGCTGGCTGCGCGCCGTCGCCGGGCGATCCACGTGCTCGCCCTGATCAACGTGCCAACCCATCTGCCCCTCGACGCCGAGCTGCCCGCCGAGGAGGCCGAGGCGCGGGCGAAGATCGAGCGCGCCAAGCTGATCTGCGGGCAGCGCGCGAGCGGCACGGTGCTGCGCGTGCGGCCGGGGCAGGCGGGCAAGGCGATCGTCCAGAGGGCACGGGAGCTCAAGGCGGCGGCGATCGTGATGCAGCTCCGCTATCGCAACGGGACGCCTCTCTACGGCAAGACGCTCCAGACCGTGCTCGCCAAGCGGCCATGCCGGGTGATCGTGGTGGCCGAGCCGGGGGAGGTGGCCGCGTCGCGGGGGCTGGCGGCGGATGCCCCCAGCCCAGGTCCGGCGCCGGCCGGCGCCCAGGCCGAGACCTGAACGGCGTCCGCCGGGGCGCGGTCGCCGTGGGGAGGCCGTGGGGGCACCGGCATAAAATTCCCCCAATGACGGCACCGGCTCCGGACGAGGTCTACCGCGGTGTCACGCGCCTGTTCTCGGCGGTGATCCTGGGCTTCGGCGTGGCGATTCTGGCGGTGACGCTCGCGAACGGCGGGGGGCCGCTCGCGACGGGCTTCCTGCTGGGCGTGTTATTCGTGGCCCTGGGAGCCGGGCGGTTGTACCTCTCACTGCGGAACCGCGGGTGAACGCCACCGGGGGGCGCAACCCCGGCGCTCCGGATCCGTCGGGCGAGCCGCGCCGGCCTCACTGGGCCAGTGATGACGCCGGGTTGGCGCGCCGCTTCCTCGGGGCGCCCCTGCTGTTCGCGATCGCGTACTCGGCGGTCGGGTTCTCGATCTATTTCGCGCTAGGCGTCGTCGCCGACCGCGGGCTCGGCCTCACGCCGCTGATCTTCCTCGCGGCGGGCCTCCTGTTCGTGTTCGCGACAATGACGTACATCGAGGGTGCGGCGATGTACCGCGACCCGGGCGGATCGTCGACCCTGGCCCGGCATGCCTTCAACGAGCTCGTCAGCTTCATCGCCGGCTGGGCGATCCTGATCGACTACATCATCGTGATCGCCCTGGCGGCGGTCTCCACCCCTCACTACCTCGGCCCGATCTGGAGTGGCTTCACCCACGGTGGGGGCGAGGTCGCGGTCGCCGTGGGGGTGGTCGCGGCCGCCGGCGTGATCAACGCGCGTGGGCATACCGGCCAGGGGCGGCAGGGCGTGCTGATCGGGCTCGCTCTGGGAGACCTCGCCCTCCAGGTTCTGGTGATCGCGGTCGGTGCGGCGGTGGTGTGGGATCCCGGGGTGCTGACGGCGGAGCTGGATCCGTTCACCTCGCCGTCACTCGAGGACGCCGTCTATGCGTTTGTGATCGCCACCGTGGCCTTCGCCGGGATCGAGGCAGCTTCCGACCTCGCCCCCGACCTCGATTTCCGCCCCGGCGACCTCACCCGGGTGGTCAAGGCGACGACGTTGCTGCTCCCGCTCGCCTACGCGGGGATCGCCGCCGTGGCCCTGATGGCCCTGCCCGTGACCGGCGGCCCGGACGGACCGGAGACGGCGCTCGGCGGGCCGTACATCGACGACCCGGTGCTGGGCGTGGTGCAGAGCTACGACCCCGCGTGGCTCTCGACCGTGATGGAGGTCGCCGTGGTCGCGGTCGCGCCTGCGGTGCTGGTCTGGGCCGCGGTGACGACCATGCTCGGGCTCTCTCGACACGTCTATGTGCTCGCCACCAACCGCCAGATCCCGAGTTGGCTCGGCAAGCTCGGCCGCCGGCGGGCGACGCCGTTCGTGGCCATCTGGTCGGCGGCGGCGATCTGCGTCGCCCTCGTGATCCCGGGCGACGTCGAGATGCTCGCCGGCGTGTACGCGTTCGGGGCGACGCTCGCGATCGCCATCGCCCATCTCTCGATCGTTCGCTTGCGGATCACGCAGCCGGATCGCCCGCGTCCGTTCCGGGCGCCGCTGAATGTGTCCATCGGCGGTCACCGTCTGCCGCTCCCGGCGCTGATCGGCGCCGCCCTGATGTTCCCCGCCTGGGTCAGCGTGATCGCGTTCCACGACGCCGCCCTCTACGTCGGCGGCGGCTGGATGCTCGTCGGCATCGTCGGATACGTCATCTATCGCCTGGTGGTCGAACAGACCTCGCTGACGGGACGGGTGACGGTGCCCGCCGAGGCACTGGTCAAGCACGCGGTCGACGTGGAGTACGGGGACATCCTCGTCCCGGTGTTCGGGACTGGGCTCGACGACGACATCGTCAGCACCGCGGGACGGCTGGCGGACGCCGCTCTGGATCCCGGCGAGACGCCGCCCCGGCTCGAGGTGGTCTACGTGCTCGAGGTGCCGCTGACGGTACCGCTGGACGCACCTCCGCCGGCCGAGCGGATGAGGGTCGCGAACCGCGCCCTCGAGCGCGCCCAGCAGATCGGGGAGGAGTACGAGACGGTCGAGGTGGCGACGTCGGTGGTCCGCGCCCGCGATGCCGGGGCGGGGATCGTTCAAGCCGCCCGTGCGCGCGACGTGGAGGTGATCGTGATGGGGGCTGAGCCGCCGACCAAGGTGCGTGGGGGAGCGATCCTTGGCGGGATCGGGGGGTCGCGCCCGGCCGAGATCGGGCCGGTGACCGAGTACGTGCTGCGCAAGGCGCCGTGCCCGGTGCTCGTCACGGCGCCGCCGGCGGAGGTCGCGGAGCGGGCGATCGGCGGCGACGGCGGGCCGGCGGTCGCCGAGAGAACGGAGAGCCTAGAGGCTTGATGTGGTCACCCCACATTCAGCCTCTAGTATCGAAGCCATGTTCCTCATGATCGTGGGCTGCGGTCGCGTCGGCTCCTCGCTGGCGCGGACCATGCTCAAGGACGGGCACGACGTCTCCTGTCTCGACGAGGATCCGGAGTCGCATGCCCGCCTCGAGATCGGGCTCGAGCGGCCATGGGAGGATCTCGGTGGGCGGTTCACTGTGGGCACCGGGCTGGAGATCGAGGCGTTGCTGGAGGCCGGGATCGGGAGCGCGGACGCGTTCGTGGCCGCGACCGACGGCGACAACACGAACATCGCCATCGCTCAGATCGCGAAGCGACGGTTCAACGTGCCGACGGTGATCGCCCGAATCCTCGATCCCTACCGCGCGGAGTGGTACGAGGAGCAGGGGGTGCACACGATCTGCCCGACGCGGGTCGCGATCGACATGCTCGTCGGCGAGGTCCGCGAGGCGGCCGGCCACGCGGGCGACGGGGCAGGGGCGGCCGCCGGGGAGCCCGCGAAGGGGAACTGACGTGAGCGAGCGGATGTACGTGATCATCGCCGGCGCCGGCAAGGTCGGCTGGAACCTGGCGCGCGAGCTCCTCGAGAAGGGGCACGAGGTGACCCTGATCGAGAACGATCGAGACCGCTTCCTGACGGTCGAGCAGGAGCTCGAGCACAACGTCCAGTACGGCGACGCGTCGGAGCTGTGGGTGCTCGAGCGGGCCGGGATCTCACGCGCCGACATGGTGATCGCGGTCACCGGCGACGACGAGGACAACATGCTGATCTGCCAGGTGGCGAAGGAGAAGTACCTGGTCGATCGGATCATCGCCCGGGTCAACAACCCGCGCAACAAGCAATGGTTCGAGCTGCTCGGTGTGCGGCCGGTGGTCTCGGCGACGGACCTCATCCTGCGCCTGATCGAGCACGAGGTGCCGGAGTACGGCCTGGTGCATCTGCTCGACCTGCCCGAGCAGCGTCTGGAGATCATCGAGATGCTGCTGCCCGAGAACTCGCGCGCAGCGGGGGTCCGGGTGGGCGATCTGGAGATGCCGGAGGGGAGCCTGCTGATCTCGGTGCTACGCGAGGAGGGTGGGTTCGTCCCCGGTCCCGACACGGTGCTCGAGGCGGGCGACGAGATCCTTGCGGTGCTCGACCCCAGGGTCGAGGAGGACCTGACCACCTACTTCGCACCTGACGGCTCGGCGCCGGCGCGGTCATGATTCCGAGCGACGCCGGCCCCCGCCGCCCGGCGTCAGTGCGAGCATGAGCGACCGCCGCGTCGACTTCCTCCTGATCGGCGGCGGGATGGCGGCCGGCAACTGCGTCGACGAGTTGCGGAAGCGCGGGGCGGACGGCTCGATTCTGCTGGTCGGGCGCGAGCCTGAGCCGCCGTATGAGCGACCGCCGCTGTCGAAGGAATACCTGCGGGGCGAGTCCGAGCGCGCTGACGCATACGTGAACGAGCGATCGTGGTACGAGCAGAACGACGTCGAGCTCTTGACCAGTACCAACGTCATGTCGCTTGATCCCGAGGCGCGGACGGTTCGGCTGCAGACCAAGGAGGAGGTCGAGTTCGATCGGGCGCTGATCGCCACGGGCGCCAACGTCAACATCCTCCGCGTCGAGGGGGCGGAGCTGGAGGGGATCCACTACCTGCGTGCGTTCGGAAACTCGGACGCGATCCGGGAGGGGGCTGCGCGCGCCGAACACGTGATCCTGATCGGCGGCAGCTACATCGGCACCGAGGTTGCGGCATCGCTGACCGCGAAGGGGGCGAAGTGCACGATCGTCTGCATCGAGGAGACGGTGCTCTCCCTCAACTTCGGCGACGAGGTGGGGCGGTGGTTCCACGAGCTGCTCGAGTCGAAGGGGGTGGAGATCGCCTCCGGCGAGGAGGTGGAGGCGTTCGAGGGGGACGGCGGGGTGCAGGCCGTGGTGACCAAGGGGGGGACCACGGTCGAGGGGCAGATGGTGGTGGTCGGCGCGGGGGTCCGCCCGGACACGGTGCTGGCCAAGCGGGCGGGGCTCGACGTCGGCGACGGGATCGTGTGCGACGCGAAGCTTGAGACCTCGGTGCCCGGGATCTTCGCTGCGGGCGACGTGTGCTCCTGGCAGAGCGGTGTCCATGAGCGGCGCCTTCGCGTGGAGCACTGGGATGTGGCCCTGCAGCAGGGGCGGCACACGGCGCGCGCGATGCTGGGCGATCGGGCGCCCTACCGCGAGGTGCCCTACTTCTTCAGCGACCTGGCCGACTGGGCGAGCCTGGAGTACGTCGGCCCGGCGTCGGAGTGGGATGAGGTCGTCTGGCGTGGGGATCGCGACGCGGGGGAGTTCAGCGCGTGGTACCTCGACGGCGGCCGGGTGGTGGCAGCGCTTTCGGTGGAGCGTTCCGAGGACCTGATGCACGCCCGCCGGTTGCTGGAGTCGGGGGCGGACGTGTCGGGGCAGAAGGCGGCGCTGGCGGACCCGGACAGCGATCTCAGCGAGATCGGCTAGCTGTTTTCCTCCGCTATGTTGTCCCCGGTCTCGCATGCCGGGTCGTCTAGTTGGAAGGACGCCGGATTCTGGTTCCGGAAACGAAAGTTCGAATCCTTCCCCGGCAGTCTAATCTGACCCTCCCAAGGGCGGCGGCGATGGCTTTCCAGAGCGGTTCCGTCCGATTCGTCTGCGAACATACGTTCGATGGCGCATCAGACGAAGGAACGTATTCGTGAGTTGCTCGAAGCGGGTTGGTTGCGGGGCGCGATCGCCGAGGAGGTCGGCGTGAGCCCGTCCACGATCACCCGCTGGGCTCGATTCATGGGCTTCCCCGACAAGGGGTCGCGCCGCAGCCCAACCGACTGGATCGCGGTTCGCGCGTATTACGAGGCCGGCCACACGATCGACGATTGCCGTGCGCGCTTTGGCTTCACCTACGGCGCCTGGGACAAGGCCGTTAGCCGTGGCGATGTGTTCCCACGCGCCAGATTGAACGGGGAACTGTCGCCTGCAACAAGGGACGAAGTGGAGCGCATGCTCGCCTTCGGATTCACTCAGGCGCAGATCTCGAGGGAGCTAGGACTTACGAAGTCCACGATCGCGTACCACGCACGATCGCTAGGCGTTCGCGCCGATCTTCGATTCGCCCGGCGGCATGACTGGGACGCAGTGCAGCGGGCGATCGACGAGGAGGGGCTCTCGATGAGGCAGTGTCTCGATCGCTTTGGGTTTAGCCGGGACAGCTGGTACCTCGCGGTAAAGCGTCGGGCGATCGTTCCGAGGCCACACAAGATGTCGCTCGAGGAGCTGCTGGTGGTCGGACGCCGGACGGGCCGTTGGCACCTCAAGCAAAGGCTTCTCAAGAGCGGGCTGAAGGAGAACCGCTGCGAGCTATGTGGCATCAGCGAGTGGCAGGGCAAGCCCCTCAACATGCAGCTCCATCACATCAACGGCGACGGCCTCGACAATCGCCTCGAGAATCTCGAGTTGCTCTGTGCGAACTGCCATTCGCAGACCGACACCTACGGCGGGCGCAACGGTCACCGGCGACGAAGGGAGTGATCAGGCCCCGAGTCCGCGTCGCGATCGCGATCGCGCCGCGCACGCCATATGCGCTGCTCAGCGCCGAATTCCATCACCCCTGTTACCTTGAATTCGGGATGGACGTCTACGCACGCAGACGCCTGGTCGCGGGGCTGGTCGCGGTCGGTGCGCTCGTCGTGATCATCGTCGCCATCGCCAGCGCCGGTGGTGACGACGACGGCGACGTGGCGCCAGTCGAGGGCGTGAACGGAGGCGACAAAGGCGCGGTCTCGAAGAGCGAGTTCATCCAGGAGGCGGACGCGGTCTGCGCCGAGGCGAATGCGGCAGTCGCCAACCTCTCGGTCGGCCCCGCGGCCGACGATCCGGAGCTCCTGGCGGAGCAGCAATACGAGTACACGCGCAGCGAGCTAGAGCAGCTGCGGACGCTGACCCCGCCCGATGAGGACCGCTCGGCGCTCAACCGCTTCTACACCGCCCTCCGAGACCAGATCGACGTCCTGAACAAGCAGCAGGTCGCCATCCAGCGTGCCGACGACACCGCCCTCGCCGACGTCTCCACGGAGCTCCCGGCCGCGCAGGCCGAGGTGCGCGCGGCGGCAGCCGGCTACGGCTTCAAGCAATGCGGCCGGGAGGGCGCGCCGCCGACCGACGCCGACGCCGAGGTCACCCCGACGGATGTGACGGAGGCGCCGGCCGTGGCGCCGGAGACTCCGGTGGAGACCGCGCCGGCCGCACAGGTGGAAACCCCGCCAGCGGAGGCTCCCCCGGCGCCCGCTCCGACCGACACCGGTGTCACCCCGGAGCCCCCCGCCGATACCGGCGGCGGCACCGGCGAGCCACCGGCCACCGAACCCCCCGACAGCGGGGGCACCGCGCCCGGCAGCAGCGGCGGCGTCACTCCCTAGTTCGCTCCGCCTGCTCCAGCCGGACTGGCGCCTAAGCCGCCTGCTCCGCCCACGCGCCGTAGAGCCGCGCGTATGCGCCGCCCGCGCTGATCAGCTCCTCGTGCGTCCCCGCCTCGACGATGCGCCCGTGCTCGAGCACCACGATCCGCCCCGCCCGCCGAATCGTGGACAGCCGGTGGGCGATCACGATCGCCGTCCGACCCAGGAGCAAACGCTCCAACCCCCGCTCGATGATCTTCTCCGTCCGCACGTCGACGTTGGACGTCGCCTCGTCCAGGATCAGGATCCGCGGCTCGGCCAGCAGAGCACGCGCGAACGCGATCAGCTGGCGCTGGCCGGCGGACAGCTGGATCCCCCGCTCGCCGACCTCCGTCTCGTAGGCGTCGCGCAGTTTGTCGACGAACCCGTCTGCGCCCACCGCCGCTGCCGCGGCGCGGATCTCCTCCTCATCCGCGCCCGGCCGGCCGAACGCGATGTTCTCCCTGATCGTGCCCGAGAACAGGAATCCCTCCTGAGGCACGATCCCCAGCTGGCCCCGCAGCGCGCTCGCCTGCAGCTCGCGCACGTCGTGCCCGTCGACGAGCACCCTCCCGCGCTGCGGATCGTAGAAGCGCGCGACCAACTTCGCCAGAGTCGACTTGCCGGCACCGGTCTCGCCAACCAGGGCCACCGTTTGGCCCGCGGGAATGTGCAGGTCGAGGTCGCGCAGCGCCCATCCCTCGTCCTCGCCGGAGCCGTAGGAGAACCACACGTCCTCGAGGCGGATCTCCCCGCGGAGCCGCCCCGGGTCGATCGCCTCGGGCCGATCCACCATGTCCGGCCGCGTATCGAGCAGGTCGAAGATCTTGTCGAGCGCCGCCATCCCCTGCTGGTAGGTCGTGTAGAGCTGCGAGATCTGCTGGATCGGGTCGAAGAACGCGTTGAGGTAGCCGATGAACGCCACCACCACGCCGGTCTCGATGTTCCCGTCGATCGCCTGGTACCCGCCGTAGAGGATGATCGCCGCGGTCCCGATCGCCGACAACAGCTCGACCGCGGGGAAATAGGCGGCGTTGAGATAGACGGTGCGCAGGTTCGCGACGCGGTTCTCCTCGTTCAGGTCGGACATGCGATCGACGTGGCGCTCCTCCTGTCCGAAGCTCCGCACGACCCGCACCCCCGACAGCGTCTCCTGCAGGTAGGCGGTGATGTTCGCGATCTTCTCCCGGGTCAACCGGTAGGCGCCGGTGGACGCGATCCGGAAGACGAGGCTGGCGATCGCCAGCAAGGGGAAGGTGAGAAACGTGACCAGCGCCAGGGGCACGTCGAGCAGCAGCAGGATGGCGACCACGCCGATCAGCGTCAGCGTGCTCGAGAACAGCGTGACCACGCCGTCCGTGACGAGCGAGTCGAGCGCCTGCACGTCATTGGTCAGGCGTGAGATCAGCACCCCCGGCCGGTTGCGGGTGAAGAACCCGATCGACATCGCCTGGAGATGCGTGTAGATGCGCTCGCGCAGGTCCTGGAGCGCGCGCTGACCGACCCACCCGACGAGGTATGTCTGCGCGTAGCTGGCGACGCCGTAGAGGAGCACGGAGACCGCGAAGGCCCCGACGATCATGTAGAGGGCGTCGGTGTCGCCCGCCGTGATCCCCGAGTCGATCGCCTCGCCGACAAGATATGGCGGAGCCAACCCGGCGGCGGTCGCCACCACCAGCGCGACCATCATCAGCGTCACCTGCAACCGGTAAGGGCGGAGCAGGCCGAGCAACCAGCGAACCTTGCGGCCACGCTGGTCCTCGCCGCGAAGCAGGCGCCACAAATCGCGGGCGAGCATCAGCGTGCCCGCGAGCCGGCCGGGCTGGTTCGCCTGATCCTCCGTCTCCTCTGCCACCTCGGAGCCCTCGGCCTCCGGATCGCGGCGCGGCTCCTCCGTTCGCTCGCGCGGATCGCGGCCGTCGACTCCCTTGCGGGCCCTTCGCTTCCCATCCTCGGCCGTCAAAGCCTCGCCACCTCCTCCCGGCGTTCGAGGTCGCGCTGGAGGAAGACTTGGTCGGCGAGCCCATGCTCGGCGATCTCCGCGTAGAGCGGGCAGCGCTCGAGGAGCTCGTCGTGACCGCCGACGTCGACGATCCTGCCCCCGTCCATCACCACGATCTGATCAGCGAGCGAGATCGTCGATAGCCGGTGCGCGACCACGAAGGTGGTCCGCCCCTTCATCGCCTCGCGCAGGCCGCGCTTGATCTCGGACTCGGTTCGCGCGTCGACTGACGAGGTGGCGTCGTCGAGGATCAGGATCCGCGGATCCGCGAGGAGCGCCCGGGCGATCGCAACCCGCTGGCGCTGGCCGCCGGACAGGGTCAGTCCCCGCTCGCCGACGAGCGTGTCGTAACCCTCCGGAAGGCCGGTGATGAACTCGTGGGCCTGGGCACGGCGCGCCGCCAGCTCGATCTCCTCGGGGGTCGCCTCCGGCCGCGCGTAGGCGATGTTCTCGGCCACCGTCGCGGAGAACAGGAATGGGTCGTCGGACACGAATGCGATCTGGCGGCGCAGCGAGGCGAGGCCGACCGAGCGCACGTCGTGCCCGTCGACCAGCACCGCGCCCTCGGTCGCGTCATACAGGCGCGCGACCAGCGCCACCAGGCTGGTCTTCCCGGAGCCGGTCGGGCCGACGAGCGCAACCGTTCGGCCGGCCGGCACCTCGAGGTCGATTCCCTCCAGCGCGGGAACGGACCCGTCGTATCGAAGCGAGACCCGCTCGAACTCGACCCGGCCCGGGCCCGGCGCCAGCTCCGGCGCGTCGGGCGGGCTCTCGATCCGCGGCGGCCGGTCGAGGATCTCGAACATGCGGTTCCCCGAGGCGACCGCGCGCTGCGCCATCCCCAGCGCGATGCCCAGCACCCGCATCGGCGTCGCCAGCATCACCAGGTACGTGTAGAAGGCGGTGAACTCGCCGAGCGTGATCCCGCCGTTGATCACCTGCTGGCCCCCGACGATCAACACCACCGCCACCCCGATGTTTGGGATCACACCCAGCAGCGGCGAGTAGAACGCCCGCAGCCGGGTCGAGTAGACGTTTTGGTCGAAGACCCGGGTCACCGAGTGACGAAAGCGGGAGAGCATGTGCTCCTCGCGCGCGAACGCCTTCACGATCCGGATCCCGGAGACGCTCTCCTCGGCCTCGGCGGTCAGCTCCGCTATCCGCTGCTGGACCTCCTGCAACGCCGGGCGGGAGAGGCGGTTGTAGCGCATCGCCGTCAGGACCACGAACGGCACCGGCGCCAGCGCCAGCGCCGCCAGCCACGGATCCAGCGCGAACATGACCGCGGACGCGAGCAGGATCGTGAGCGCGTTCTGCGTGAGGAAGATCAGCCCGTACCCGAGGAAGAAGCGGATCGATTGCAGGTCCACGGTCGAGCGGGACATGAGCTGGCCGGTCTGCTGCGAGTCGAAGAAGCCCAGCTCGAGCTCCTGGAGGTGCCGGTACATGCGCTCGCGCAGGTCGAACTCGACCGCCAGCGAGACCTTTCCGGCGATCAGCCTGCGGACGACCGTGAGACCCAGCCGCAGGATCCCGGCGCCCAGGATCGCGATGGCCACGGGAAGGAGCGCGTCGCGGTCCACGTCGGGCGGCTCGATCGAATCGACCGCGTTGCCGATCAGATACGGGATCAGCACGGTCATTCCCATCGCCGCCCAGGCGAAGACGAGCGAGCCGATCACCGTACGGCGGTAGGGGCGAAGAAAGCCAAGCAGCCGCCGGAAGGTGATCATCGTGCGCAACTATACAAAGTGAAGTATCAGCGCTGAGGGCGGCCGCCGCGTGCCCTGGGTGAGGCGGATCGTGGGCGCATGAACCCCAGCATCCGCCTCACCATGCCTACTCTTGGGGCGTGGCACGACCGTCGGCGGGCCTCTGCGACAGCTGCATCCACCAGCGTCTGGTGAGCACCACCCGTGGGTCCACCTTCTCGCTCTGCGAGCGCTCGCGCTCGGATCCGGCGTATCCCCGCTATCCCCGGCTGCCGGTGACCTCCTGCGCCGGTCACGAGCGGCGGCGACCGGACGAGCCACGGTGACGATGGCGGCGCCCACCACTAAGCCTCGGCGGTCCGCAGCGCGCGCCCGCTCCCGAGAGCGCCCGCGCTGGCGGCCACGACCAGGGAGATCCCGAGCAGCTCGGCTGCGCTGAGGTCCTGCTCGAGCACCACGAAGCCGACCAGCGCGGCCACCGCCGGCTCGAGGCTCATCAGCACCCCGAAGGTGCCCACCGCGAGCCGCCGCAGGGCCTCGAGCTCGAGCGAGTACGGCACCGCCGAGCTCAGCACGGCGACGCCGAGGCCCGCCGCGAGCACGCTGCCACTGACCAGGTCGCCGCCGCCGTCCGCGATCCCGACCGGGATCAACGGGATCGTGCCGATCGTGAGGGCGAGCGCCAGCCCGGTGCCCCCCTCGAACTCCTGTCCGACGCGTGCCGAGAGCACGATGTATGCGGCCCAGAACCCGCCCGCGATCAGGGCGAACAGCGCCCCGAGCGCGTCGATCGACCCGCCGAAGCCGGGGGAGAGCAGCACGATCCCCGCGGCCGCGAGCACCACCCAGACCAGGTCGAGCTGACGGTGCGAGGCCGCGATGGCGACCCCGAGCGGACCGACGAACTCGAGGGTCACCGCGATTCCCAAGCGGGATCCGGTCGAGCGCCTCGTAGAAGCTCAGGTTCATCGCCGCAAGGGTGAGGCCGAACAGCACGACCGCGCGGAGCGCCGCGGGCGAGTGGCCGCGGATGCTCGGGCGCCAGATCGCCCACAGCAGAAGCGCCGAGATCGCGACCCGGAGGAAGACCGTGCCGGTCGGGCCGACCTCGTCGAACAGCGTGGTCGCCACGGCCGCCCCGAGCTGGACCGAGAACACGCCCCCGAGGACCAGCGCGACCGGCAGCACTCGCTGCCCTCCGGGGGCCTGGGCTCGCTCAGCTCCGGTCAAGTGACGTGCAGGCTAGCCCGGGGCCCTACACTTGAAGCGATGCGCCCGGGGGTGATCGGCGGGATGTGGGCTGCGGTCATCGCGGCCATGCTCGCGTGCGCCTCGTTCGCTGCCGCGATCCCCCAGCCCGCGGGCGAGAAGCTATCGCCGCGGCTGGCTGCCCTGGCGAAGTCCCCGGAGCTGCGTTCGGCACCGGCGCGCAAGCAAGCGGCGCGGCTTGACGTGGCGCCGCAGGGTGAGGGCAGCCTCCTGCGCTACGGCGAGCGCCTCGTAGTCGAGGTGCGCTTCGCAGGGGACGCTCAGGAGGGCGCGGACGAGCTTCGGGCCGCCGGCGCCCACGTGCTGGGAGCCAGCCCCAGGTACGGCATCGTCACGGCAGCGGTCGCAGTCGCATCGCTGCAGGAGGTCGCGCAGGCACCTGGGGTGGAAGCCGTGATGGAGCAGTTGACGCCCGCCACTTCGCAGGTCGGGCCGGTGGCTGGAGGCGGCGGCTGCCCCGAGGCGATCATCTCGGAGGGCGATCTCCAGCTCAACGCCAGGACTGGCCGTACGACCTACGGGATCGCGGGGCGAGGCGTCGAGGTCGGGATCCTGAGCGACTCGTTTGACACCGCGCCGGGAACGGATGCGGGCGACGACGTCGCCTCCGGGGACCTTCCGGGACCCGGGAACCCGTGCGGGCGGACGTCACCGGTAGATGTGCTGCAAGATCTGCCGGCATCGGGTGACCCGAGCGATGAGGGACGGGCGATGGCGCAGCTCGTACACGATCTCGCTCCACGCTCGCACCTCGCGTTCGCGACCGGGTTCACCGGGCTTACAGAGATGACGAAGAACATCCGGCGGCTCGAGAAGGCCGGGGCCGATGTGATTGTCGACGACATCACCTACCCCCAGGAGCCGTTCTTCCAGGCCGGCCCGATCGACAATGCGATCGAGGACGTGACCGATGAAGGCGTCGCGTACTTCAGCTCGGCCGGTAATTCGAATGCCCCCAGGCCCAGTAGCCAGTTCGGCTCGTGGGAGACGCCCGAGTTCCGCCCGACCGGGGACTGCCCCGCGCTATCGCTTCCCCCGCAAAACGAGGACTGCCTCGACTTCGATCCTGGTGCGGCCGCCGACCGTGGCCTCGGGCTCACCGTGGCCAACGGCGGGAATCTGCAGGTGATCATGCAGTGGGCCGAGCCATGGTCCGGGGTCGAGACCGACCTCGACCTGTACCTCGTCGACTCGACGAACGAGGTCCTCACCGCGAGCACGGACGACAACATCGGCCACACCCAACGTCCGTACGAGTCCTGGAGCTGGACCAACAACACCGGCAGCCCCCAGGACGTTCGCATGGTCGTCAACAGAGCCGCCGGAACGGGAACCCCCCGAGTAAAGCTCCGTGACGCATCCGCGTTCGGGATTACCTTCAACGAATATGCCAGCCCCGACGAGCCGGATATCGCCGGGCCGACGATCATGGGCCACAATGGCGCCGCGGACGCGCTCAGCGTCGCCGCGGTTCGGTACGACAACGACAGCATGCTCGAGCCGTTCTCGTCGCATGGGCCGGTGACCCACTACTTCAGGCCGGTTGACGGCGACAGCCCGGCAGAGCCTCGGACGAGTCCGCTGGTCCTCGCGAAGCCGGACCTCGCTGCGACCGATGGTGCGCAGACCACGTTCTTTACTCCCGGGGCGCCGCCATTCCGGTTCTTCGGCACGTCGGCGGCGGCACCGCACGCCGCCGCGGTCGCCGCGCTACAGCTTGACGCGACGCCGCGCGCCGGCCCTGGTCAGATCGCTAACGCGCAGACGAGTACCGCGGTCGCGGTGGGGGCCTTCGGTCAACTGGAGGTGGGCGCAGGCCTTGTTGACGCGCTCGCGGCGGTCGAGGTCGACGACGACGGGCCAGTCACGAAGATCAACGGCCGCCCGAAGGGCAAGACCAGCCAACGCAAGGCGAAATTCAAGTTCAACGCCGAGCCGCGTGCGAGCTACGAGTGCAAGCTCGACAACAAACCGTGGAAAGACTGCGAGAGTGGAGTGACGTACAAGAAGTTGAAGCGTGTGGTGCATCACTTCAGGGTCAAGGCCACCGACCAGCTCGGGAACACAGGCCCGGTCGTGAAGGACAAGTGGCGCGTCAAGCGCTGACGCTTCCTGCCTAACGGATCCCCCGTCAGCCCCCTGAATCACATCGGCGCGGAGCTAATCGGCGATGCGATCACCGGCTTCACCGCATAGCTTGTAAAAACAACTCTCAGACCAGGCGGCGGGTGCTCAGCCCGTGGGCCCGAAGCGCTCGGTGCGAATGCGCTGGGCCTCGAATCCGCTCGCCAGCAGCAACTGGGACGCCGTCTCCACGAACCCGTTGGAGCCGCAGGTGAACGCCGTTGCCTGATCGAGCTTGGCGCCCTCGATCATCGGCTCGTCGATTCGCCCGGTATGCCCCGTCCATCCGTCCGGCGGCTCCCGGGTGTAGGTGAGCGTCGCCTCGCCCCCGAGCTCGTCGGCGTAGATCACGTCCTCGGGCCAGCGGACCGAGTAGATCAGGCGCATCGGCACGTCCGGCATCGCTCGGCGCCGGTGGCGGAGGATGGCCATCAACGGCACCACCCCCGAGCCGCCGCCGATCAGCAGCACGGGGGCCTCGCCTCGCCAGACGAAGTAGGAGGCGAACGGCCCGCGGACCTCGACCAGATCGCCCTCGACCAGCACATCGTGAAAGTAGGGAGAGACCTCACCGTCCTCGAGGCGGTCGATGGTCAACTCGATCTCTCCCTCGTCGAGGGGCGAGGAGGCGACCGAGTAGGAACGCTGGGCGCGATAGCCGTCGGGAGCCGTGAGGCGCACGTCGTAGTGCTGCCCCGGCAGATGCGGCATCCACATCGGCAGCCGCAGGCGAAACGACTTGACCCGCGGCGTCTCCGGAATGATCGAGGTCACGGTCGCGACCTGCCAGCGCCCTGGCGCGCGCTGCTCGACCGGTGTCAGTCGGTCCAATAGCGCTCCTCCTTCCAGGGGTCGCCGCGGTTGTGGTAGCCGTTCGCCTCCCAGAAGCCGGGCTCGTCGTGGTCCATGACGCGCAGGCCGCCGACCCACTTGGCGCTCTTCCAGAAGTAGAGGTGGGGGACCAGCAGCCGGGCGGGTCCGCCGTGTTCCCGCGGGAGCGGCTCGCCCTCGTGCTGGGTGGCCACCCACGCCTTGCCATCCGTGAGGTCCTCGATCGAGAGGTTCGTCGTGTACCCGCCGTAGGAGTAGGCCATTGCGTATGCGCCTAGGGGCTCGGCGTCCTCGAGCAGCGTGTCCACCGAGACCCCGCCGAAGCTCGTCCCCAGCTTCGACCACTTGGTAACGCAGTGGATGTCGCACGGGATCTCCTCGAACGGAAGCTGGTGGAACTCCGCCCAGTTCCATTCGCGCTCCGAGGCGACCATGCCGTCGATCCGAAAGTCCCACTCGTCCGTGGCGACCTCGGGGGTGGGGCCGGCCGTGAGCACCGGAAAGCCCGACTCGGCGTACTGTCCGGGGGGAAGTCGTTCCGCGAGCTCCTCCGGAGTGCGTCGGCGACGCTTGAATCCTCGGGAGATGAAATCGGCCGGTGAGCTCACCCCGGCGGAGCCTACCGAGGCGGAAGCCGAGGGCGGCCTGCGCCGGCGATCGGCCTAGCGCCGAGGGTCCGGGGTGGTCTTCCCCGGCTGGGCATCCGTGATCGGCAAGCGCCGCTGGGCTTGACGACTTTGCGATGCTGGGCGCCAGAGGCGAACCGACTCGCGGCCCGCGACCGCTCAGAGAGGAGAGGACGTCCGATGGTGACCTGCACCCACCTCGACCAGGTTGAGGTGACCGAGCTCCCCGAATCGGTTGACGGTTGCGAGGAGTGCCTGAAGAGTGGCGACCCCTGGTTTCACCTGCGGATCTGCCTCGAGTGCGGGAAGGTCGGCTGCTGTGACAGCTCGCCGAACCGACATGCATCGAGGCACGCGCGTGAGGCCGGTCATCCGTTGATCCGCTCGCTCCAGCCCGGCGAGGAATGGTCGTACTGCTTCGTCGACGACGTCGGCATGGAGATCCCAGAGATCCGCGGCGAGACGCAGATCCCGCCCTCGCCGCTGGGCGGCTGAAGCAGGCGTTACGCCCCACCAGCCACGGGCGAATGAGCGAGCGCGCCGCGGCGGAGGGCCCGTTCACGAGGCGGACCGCCTGGGTTCGCAACGTGCCGACGCCGCTGCGCGAGTTCCTCCGCACCGAGACCGGTGGGGCGGCGGTCTTGCTGGCGGCAACGATCGCGGCCCTGGCCTGGGTCAACATCGACGCCTCCTCCTACGAGGACGTCTGGCAGACGACCCTGTCGATCACCCTGGGCGACGCCGAGGTGGACCTCGATCTCCGTCAATGGGTCAACAGCGGGCTGATGACGTTCTTCTTCTTCGTCGTCGGCCTCGAGGCCCGCCGTGAGTTCGACCTGGGCGAACTGCGGGAGCGGCGTCGCTTCGCCCTCCCTCTCCTGGCGGCCCTGGGTGGGATGGCCATGGCCGTCGCCATCTACCTCGCATTCAACGCAGATGAATCCTCTGCCGGGGGCTGGGGGGTCGCGATGTCGACGGACACGGCGTTCGCCTTGGGCCTGCTGGCGCTCTTCGGGCACCGCGTTCCCGATCGGCTGCGTGCGTTCATCCTCACCGTGGTCGTCGTCGACGACATCCTCGCCCTCGTTGTCATCGCCACCGTGTACACGGAGACGGTCGACGTTTCGGCTCTGCTCGTCGCAACGGGGGTGTTCGCGGCGGTCCTGCTCGCGCGCGCCCTTCGCTTGCGAGTTGGCCTGATCTATTTCGTTCTTGGTGTCGCGATCTGGGTCGCGCTGCTCGAGTCGGGAGTCGAGCCGGTGCTCGTCGGACTGGCGATGGGCCTTCTGGTCTATGCGTACCCGGCCCCGAGGTCAGACATCGACCTGGCGGTTGAGCGCTTCCGCCGATTCCGCGAGCAACCCACGCCCGAGCTCGAGCGTTCGGCGCGCCAGGGCCTAAGGTTCGCGGTCTCGCCGAACGAGCGCCTCGCTCAGCTGTTTCATCCGTGGACCAGCTACGTGATCGTTCCGCTGTTCGCGCTTGCCAATGCCGGAATCGCGATCGACGCCGCGTTCCTGGAGCGAGCCGCAACCTCGCCGATCACCCTCGGGATCCTCCTCGGCTACGTGATCGGCAAGCCCGTTGGCATCGTCGGCGTGTCGTGGCTGGTCACCCGACTCACACGCGGCAGGCTCCGCCCGCCGGTCGGCTGGGCGGCCGTCGCCGGTGGCGGGACCATCGCCGGGATCGGCTTCACCATCGCCCTCTTGATCGCGAGCCTCGCGTTCTCGGGCCCCGAGCTCGAGGAGGCCAAGCTCGGCATCCTCGGCGCCGCCGCGGGCGCGTCGCTCGTCACCTGGCTGACGTTCCGGGCGACCGACCTGCTCCCGGAGCTTCGGCGCGATCGTGTCCTCCTCGGCACCTCCGACCTGCTCACCGACCTGGCCACCGACGTCGACCCAGACCGCGATCACATCCGTGGTTCCCGTGATGCGGCGGTGACCGTGGTCGAGTACGGCGACTTCGAGTGCCCTTACTGCGGGCGGGCCGAGCCGGTCGTTCGGGAGCTCCTAGGCGACTTCGCCGACATCCGCTACGTCTGGCGTCACCTGCCGCTCACGGATGTTCACCCCCATACCCAGCTGGCCGCGGAGGGCGCTGAGGCCGCCGGGGACCAGGGGGCCTTCTGGGAGATGCATGACAAGCTCCTGGAGAACCAGGACGCTCTCGAGGAGGTCGACCTCCTCCGCTACGCCGACGAGCTGGGACTCGACATCGACCGCTTCTCCGAGTTCTTGCGCGAACGCAGGGGGGCGAATCGGATCGCCGACGACGTCGACGGCGCCGATCTCAGCGGAGTCTCCGGGACACCCACCTTCTTCATCAACGGGCGCCGCCACTACGGGGCCTATGACATCGACACGCTCTCCGATGCGGTCCGCGCGGCCGGCGCGCGGGCACGCGTGGCGGCGACCTGACGCCCAGGTCGGGGAGCGGAATCGTTTGGATCAGGACTTCCGCGCCGCGACCGCAGAGTTAGCCCCCTCCGACCTGGACGAGCTGAGCTACGATCGTCTTGATGACTGCACTCGTCCTGATCCCATACGACGAACGCGGGCGCGAGATCGTCCACGAGCTCGGACAGGGCACGGAGGATCACCCGATCGAGGTCCGGAGGCGCGCGCCTCTCGAGTACAACCTCCGGGTCAAGGACGTGGACATCGTCGGGTTCGAGGCGATGCTGGACCGCATCGATCCGGGCTGGCGCGACCACCTGGGCCGAACCGCCTAACAAAGCCGATCCTCTGGGGGCGTGGGGGTCTCAGGTATGGGTGCGTCAAACCAGGCGGGTCCGTTGTCAGGCGACTGCGGCTTCGACCTGAATCGCGAAGAACGCCTCGATCGCTCTGTCGCGCGGCAGCGCCTGACCCTCCGCATGGGCTGCATCGGCGGCGGCATCGCCGATCGCCGCCCGCGCCGGATCCAGGTGCGCGGCGACCTCGGCCACCCCAGGCGGGATACAAGTCCCGTAAGGGCCGCTCCGTCGGGGTGATCGTGTCCGCGAGGCCGAGCGTCCGAAACGCTTCCTCAGGGTGCCCTAGCCCGGCCAACGACGCCGCGGCTCCTTCGATCTGAAAGCTCAGCGTTGAAATGTCCCGGCGCACGTAGGCTTGGCGAGCTGCGCGGACGTAGCTCGTCAAGGCGTCCGAGAAGCGACCGGCCTCCAGCCAGCAGTCCCCGACCACGTAGATGTTCTGCTGCCCGATCCACGTCGTCGACCGTTCCGTGGACGCCTCGAACGTGGCGGCCGCCTCCTCGAAGCGCCGTGCCGCAAAGTGCAAGTTGCCCTCTGCGTCCCGAGCGATCGCTTGGATCGTGGGATCGGGATCGGTCGCGAACTCCTCGAGCGTCGCGCGCGCCCGTTCGAACCACTCGGGCTCGAAGTCGACGAAGAACTGCGACTCGTAGAAGAGCTGCATTGCTGTGAGCCCCGCCGCCAGGACCCGGTCACCTCCCTCGCGCGCTGCCTCTACCGCCAGCGAGAAATCAGGAACTCTTTCCTCTCGCGCGCCCACCATCAGGAGGATCGCGCGCGCCAGCGGATCATCGATTCCGGAATCGAGTGCGCTCCGCACGGTCGGCTGCCAAGCTTGCAGCTCGCCGCTCTCCGCGAGCTTCCAGGCGGCGGCGCCGATCATGGCCGCGAACAGCTCGAGGTCGTTGTCGGCGGCCCAGGCCATCAACGTCGGCAACTCGTGTGCCTCGGCCGCGGTAGCGGCCTCGGCCGCGTACATATCGATGGGACTGCGCAGGGCGAGCGGCCGCAGCTCGGCGGCCACGACGCGTGCATGACGTCCGCGCAGCGCCGCCAGCTCACCCGACTCCTCGAGTAGCTCGCGAGAGTAGGCGCGCAGCGTGTTGGGCATCCCGAAACGCCCATCTCCCCGGCGCCGGACGAGCGACAGCTCGACGAGGCCGGCCAGCGCATCGAGGACGTCGGCGCCGTCCTCGCCGCAGATCTCTTCGATGCGCTCGAGGGTCGCGTCGCCGGCGAATACCCCAAGCCGGCGAAACAGCGTGGCGGCTTCGGGATCCAGAAGCCCGTAGGTCCACTCGAGCGTTGCGCGCAGGCCGCGCTGGCGCTCGGGCAGCTCGCGGCCGCCGCGGCCGATCGCATCAGGAGAGCTCTGAAGGCGCTCGAGCAGCGATGCGGGGTCGAGCACCGCCAAGCGCGCGGCGGCCAGCTGGAGCGCCAATGGGGATCCGTCGAGGGCGCGGCAAAGGGCCGCTATCGACGCAGCGCTCTCTTCAGTCGGCTCAAACCCGGGGACCGCCCGCCGCGCGCGCTCCACCAGCAGCTCGGCGGCAGGCGAGGCCGCCAGCGCCTCCAGGTCGTCGCGCTCGGGCACCGCCAGAGGATCGATCGCGACCACCTCCTCGTCGGCGAGACGCAGCGGCGCCTGGCTTGTCACCAGCAGGCGGACATCGGGCGCCTCGGCGATCAGCCGGCCAAGCAGCGGCGCCGCCGCCAGCAGGTGCTCGAAGTTGTCGAGTACGACGAGCAGCTCACGCCTGGAAAGCGCGGCCGCGATCGCGGCGGCCAAATCCTGGTCGGTCAGCTGCACGCCTACCGCTTGCGCGATCGCCGCCGGGACGTCGTCGGCTCGCTCGATCTCGACGAGCTCCACCAAGAACACGCCGTCGACCAAGCGGTCGAGGAGGTTCTCCGCGACCGCGAGCGCCAGCCTCGTTTTGCCGTTGCCGCCGGCCCCCGTCAGCGTGATCAGCCGGCTCTCACCGACGAGTCGCGCGATGACCTCCTCCAGCTCCTGGTCCCGGCCGAAGAGCGGCCCCCGCACCGACGGAAGGTTCGTGCGCAGCGGGTCGAGCGTGCGCGGCGGCGGTTGCGCACCTGTGCCGAGGGCATATAGCCGCCGCGGCTCGCCGAAGTCCTTGAGCCGGTGCTGACCGAGGTCCGTCAACGGCACGTCCGGCACGATGCTCGCGGTGGTGTTGGACAACAGAACCTGTCCGCCGTTGGCCGCCGACGCCACCCGCGCCGCATAGTGGACGTCGCTTCCCCAGTAGTCGTCGTCACGCACCCGCGGCTCGCCCGTGTGCATGCCCATCCGAACTCGCAGCTCCACGCCCTCCGGCCACGCCGCCGCGGCCAGCGCCTCCTGGCCGGCTTGCGCGGCGGCAACCGCGTCCGTTGCGGCCTCGAACGCAACGAAGAACGCATCGCCGTCGGTCTTGACCTCGACGCCTCGGTGCGAGGTCCAGATCTCTCGCAGTGTCGCGTTGTGCAGGGCGAGCACGTCACCGTAGGCGTCGCCGAGCCGCTCCAGCAACGCTGTCGACCCCTCGATGTCAGTGAACAGGAGTGTGACCGTCCCGGTCGGGAGCTCGCTCCTGTCACCCACGCTCCAAGCATCCCAGATCGCCCCCCGCGCGGATGTGGCTCGAGGCTAGCTCAGCGGCCAGCTCGGGGGAGAAGCCTTGCGCCCCACAGGCCGAGGGCAGATACTGCGGGCGTGTCTCAGGAGGAGTATCTGCTGGCCAACCAACCCTCGGAGTTGGAGCGCCTGCGACTGCAGTCGCGCGTGTGGGAGCCGACCGGGCGGCAGCTCCTTTCGAAGATCGGCAGCGGATCGGGCGGGCGCGCGCTAGACGTCGGCTGCGGAGCCATGGGCTGGCTTCGAATCCTCGGCGAGTGGGTCGGCCCCTCCGGCCAGGTCGTAGGCACCGACATAGACGAGAGACTGCTCAATGCCGCTCGTTCATTTCTTGAGGCGGAAGGAATCTCCAACGTGGAACTCGTGGTCGATGATCTGTTCGAGACCAAGCTGGAGCCGAAATCCTTCGATCTCGTCCATGCCCGCTACCAGATCGCTCCGCTCGGACGCGGCCCCGAGCAGGTGGCCTCGTACCGGCGGCTGGTCAGGCCGGGTGGCTTACTGGTTCTGGAGGAGTGGGACCTCGGCTCGTGGCACTTCAATCCCCCTGCCCCCGCCGGCGAGCGACTGATCCGATTGCTCTCGGAGATCTTTGCCGCCCTGGGCGGCGAGGCCGGCCGCGGACTGCCCGAACTGCTCCGCGAAGCCGGGGTCGAGGAGCCAGAGATCGACGCGCAGGTGATCGCGCTCAAACCAGGCCACCCCTATTTGTTTCTGCCGCTTCAGTTCAGCGCCGCACTCGAGTCGCGGCTGCTCGAGGCATTGAGCGAGGACGAGCTGGCCTCGCTACGCCGCGAGGCCGAGACCGAGTTGGCCGAGCCAGGCAGATGGGGCACGACCTTCACCCTGATCCAGAGTTGGGGCAGGCTCGAAGGCTGAGGGGTAGCGGCTTGGCGGACCTCGATCCTGGGCAGGGCGAGGTCGTTTCGGGGTGCTCTCCGGAAGTTCAGAGCTGGCCTGGGATGGGAGCGGTACGAATCGTCAGGTGGCGGGTGGTGCCGGCGTCAGGCCGTGGCGGCGCATGACATCGGCGAGCTTCGCTGGGTCCGGCGGGCCACCCTCCGTCGACGCCAGCACCTCGTGGATCTCACGGAAGTAATCCGGGCTCATGACCCCCGGGCTGGATATCGCGAGGAACCTGGCGTCCTCGCTCCCGTGGTTGTCGAACCCGTGAACCGCGCCGCGAGTGATGCAGACGGCGTCGCCGAGGCTGATCTCGAGCGTCCGACCGTCAACGGTCCAAGTCGTGGTCCCCTCGAGCCCGTAGATCGTCTCCTCGAAGGCATCGTGGCTGTGCGGCACCGGCATCTTGCTGTCGGCCGGTACGAAGCACTCGAAGACGGTCACGCTTCGATTCGAGTCGGCGGCCTCGACGAGGAAGCGCACGCTGAGGGCGCCCACCTGAATCATCTCCGGCGATGCTGAGGACATTGTGCCGGGAGTCTAAGCCTCTACCCGCGAGCAACCTGAGCCCCGAGGTAGGTCCATCCTGGGACGCCCTCAGCCCCGCTGGCACTTCGCGAGACGAGCGGGCGTTCCGTAGTTGCCGGGGCCACGTTCGCTCTGGACGAACCAGCAGGGCCGCCTTTTGCATGGGGACCGTCAGCCTTGGCGTCGAGCGCTTGCGCCACGTAGGCTTCGCCTAATGGCGGACGGCGGCGAGCAACCTACGACCTCGAACACGAACGCGAGCCCAGCTCCGCGATCGCACTGGACCGCAGGTCGCGTGATCGGCATGGTGTTCGCCAGTATCGGCGGGCTGATCGGCCTGGCGCTGCTGCTCGGCGGCATCGCCGTGCTGGTCGCCTACGCGTTCGGCCGCGACGACGGCTACTTCACCTCCGATCGCGAGCAGCTCGACAGCGCCACCTACGCGATCACCACGGAGGACATCGACCTCGGCGTGGACGAGGCCGACTGGGCTCCGGACGAGATCCTCGGCGACGTCCGCGTCCAGGTCGAGGGCGACAAACTTGTGTTCGTCGGCATCGGGTCCGACGAGGACGTCGATCGCTACCTCGGTGACGTCGCCCACGACGAGCTGATCGACTTCGACGGCGACGACCCCGAGTTCGCCCCACACGAGGGGATAGCGCCAGGGACGCCTCCGGACGATCAAGCCTTCTGGGTCGCCCAGTCCGAGGGCTCCGGCGAGCAGGCGCTCACGTGGGATGCCGAGTTCGGTCGCTGGACCGCGGTCGTGATGAATGCCGACGCAACCCGGGGCATCGACGTCGAGGCGGATGTCGGGGTCAAGCTCGACTGGGCGATCTGGGCCGGCCTCGGGATGTTCGTGATCGGCCTGCTGATGAGCGCCGGCGCGGTGGTGGTGATCCTGCTCATCGGCCGGCGTGCGAGCCGGGACTCGACGACGGCCTGACATAGGAACCCCGCACCGATAGCTCGCGCGAAGAATGGGTCCGGGGGCTCGCGCTCGAGCTGCTCCGACGCGGCGCGCTCGTCCTCGGTCCTCATCGGCGCGCTCGATCGCGCACGACGAGTCGTAGCGGATCGGCGGCGGCGTCCATGGCTCGAGGTCGCGCAATCCTGACCATGCCCGTGTCCGGGTGGAGCTGTGGAGTCAGAACCGAATCAACTGCTTCAGGTCCACCCCGAGCCGCCACCGCCTAGGCGATGGCGGCTCGGTGCTGAGCGTGGATCAATCGACGGTCATCACGGAGCCGTGATCCGGACTCCGAGCGGCTCGAAGTCGTAGACGGTGTCGTCGATCTGCAGGCCGTCCACGGCTCCCGAGAAGGCGTGGTCGCGCCCCTTGCCGAACATGACTGTGAAGATCTCGGCCTCCGGAACCGCTTCCTGGAGCTCATCCCAGGTGCATGTCGTGGTCTGGTTACAGCCCGTGGCTGTGCCCTCCTCCCCGGTGAGGAACCATTCGCCGTCGGCAACGGCATCGATCTCGTTCCATCCCGGCAGTTGGTTTTCAGGGACGTAGGTGGCAGTGGTGAAGTCGATGGAGGGCGGTGGGGTGAGGTTCGCGTCGATCTCGAACTGTATGTTCGGCAGGTTGTCCGCGGCCGGCGCTCTGTTCTCTGCGGTCGTGTACACCCAGTAGCCGAGCTGGGCGATGCCGAACTCGTCACCGAGGAAGTCGACCTGGTTGCCGAACGCTGCCTTGTCCTCCCCCGAACCAGTCCGGAGCCCGAGGCTGCCGATACCGTACGGGGGCTCGGCCGCTGGCACGTCTTCAAAACCGATGACGACGGGGCCGGCCCGCAGGTAGGAGTCGCCGTTGCCGATCACGTTCCGGTCGGCGATGCCCCAGTTAGGCCCGCTGAACACGCTCGCCTTGGCGCCCGCGCTGAGGTCGGCACCGCCGATCGATCCGTCCGTGACGTCACCGCCCTTGAGCGTCCCCTGCTTGACGTCCTTTGATTTGAGCGATCCGTTCTTGACGTCCTTCCCTGTGATCAGCTGGCCACCGATTGCTGTGCCGGCAGCCCCCAGGGCCAGACCGACTGCCGCGATAAGAGCGACCCTGGATCCACGCAGTCTTTCCCTTAGCATGATGATTACCTCCCGTATTGAGTCCGACGCTCTGCCGGACTGAATTTGACCTTGGGACCATTCGCGGGGTGAGCTCGACTACGCGAGCCTTGGTCGGCACCATCGAGCGCCGGCGCGAGCTGGTCGAAGGCGCCGGTCAGCCGCTCGGACTCGTCGTCCAGCCCCCACCCGAGCGCGGTCGTGAAGAAGTGGTCGTCGAGGGAGTCTCGACGAGCCTCGGGCTGGGACATGTGAGGACCTCCCTTGACGGAAGTCCAGCGTGTTCGCCGTCCACCCGTCACTGAAGTGGAGTCCGGCTGCCCGTTCGAGCGCGGTCGCTGGCTTGCGGTCGTACTCGCCGCGAGCGGTCGGCGTGCACGGGAAACCGTACTCCTCTAGCGCGCCAATCGCAGCGACATCCGGCCTAGCCGAAAAAGAAGGGTGACGCGGCCCACTCTTCCACGCGAGCTGCCTTGTCAACCAGCCTGATCAGGGCTGGAACGGAAGGTCGGCGAAGTCATCGCGTGCGATAGACCAGGATTACGACTCCGGTGCCCAGCGTTCGGGCCTCTGCGAGCTCCAAGTTGCGGGTCGGCACCCCCTCAGCGAAGAGCCGGGTACCCGTGCCGATCACGAACGGATGGATCCAGATCCGGTACTCGTCGATCAGATCGCGTTCCATCAGCGTGGCCATCAGGCCGGCGCTGCCGTACGTGACGATGTCGCGACCCTCTTGGCGCTTTAGCTCGGCAACCGCATCGCCGACGTCCCCCCTAAGCAGGGTCGCATTCCATTCGAGCGGCTCCCTGAGTGTCCTCGAGGCGACGAACTTGCGCATCCGATTCAGGGTCTGGGCATATTCACCCTCCTTGACCTGGGGCCAGAATTCCTTGAACACCTCATAGGTGACTCGACCGCACAGAAAGGCGTCGCTTTCACGCAGATGCTCCAGGGCATAGCTCTGGGCCTCCTCGTCGAAGTAGCGGTTGCCCCAGCCGCCCTCCTCGAGCTCCTGGAACCCACCCGGGTCCTGGATCACGCCATCGAGCGTTACCAAGGTCGAGACATTGAGCTTGCGCATTCTTGTCCTCCTAGACGAGCTTCGACTTGATTCCGGTGAGGTCTCCCAACTAGCGAAGGCCGTCGATCAGCTCGGCGAGGCGCCTTGGCTGCTCGGCCGTGGCGAGGTGGCCACCAGGAAGCTCGGTGGACTCGGCCGCATCGCCGAGCCGCTCCCGAGCCAGGCGCAGTTGCCGTGCCTCGAATCGGTCCTCGCTGCTGCCGACGACGTGGAAACGCACTGCCCCCCCAAGCTCCGCGGCGATGCGCGCCAGATCCCAGCGTACGGCGTGCTCGCGGTGCTCGTCGACGTAGGCGGCGGTGGCGGGCAGTACGCGGACCCCGTCGCGCCGGCTGATCGCCTGGTAAGCCTGCTCGACCTCGGCCGCGGTGACGCGATAGGAGCGCGAGAACACCGACCGGAAGATGGGAGCGAACGCGCGCCTCGAGCGCTGCCCGGCCCACGTGAGCGGTCCGCCGGCGCGCGACTTGAACAGCGGCGTCGTGAACCACGGGTGTGTGTGGCCGTCGGCGAAGAGGCCACCGTTCGCCAGTAGGCAGGTACGGATCACTGTTCCAGGATCCTCGCCCGCTCGCTGCCGATCGATCCGCCTGGCAAGGAGCTCGAGGCTGACGATGCACGAGTAGTCGAAGGCAACGACGACGGTCGCATCGACCGACCTTGCGCGCCACAGCGCCTCGACGAGGTCGGCCCGCTCGTAGGTCGAATACGGGTGTTCAAGCGGTTTGTCGGAATCGCCGTGCCCGACGTATTCGAGGAAGAGGCGGTCGGCGTCGCTTCGCTCGGCGAGTTCCGCATCCACCTTCGCCCAGCCGAAGGACCCATCCGGCCACCCCGGGAGGAACGTCAGCGTCGTGCCGCCGCCGGAAGTGTGTCTGACGAACACGCGCAGCGGGGAGCTGTCATCGAAGCTCGCGGCCTCGGGATCGTAGGGCAGGCGTTCGCCGCCCGAGAACCACTCCTCCGCGCTGACTAGTCCGTGCTCAGCGGCCATAGTCGGGACGGTTCTCGCGGATCTGCTGGCCCTCGTACCGTCCCCGAGCGTGTCCGGGCCCGGCCTAGCCGGTGATCACGTCACGCGCCTCGAGGACCTCGAACGGGGGGGGCTGCGCTCCCTCAGGCGGCGGGCCCATCACCTCGACGACCGCGGGGCCGAGGCGGCCGTTCAGGAAGCTCTCCCACTTCTCCTTGGACTCCCAGATGTCGACGACCTTCATCTTGCCGTCGCCGGACTCGGCCCCGGCGTGCGCGATCAGCCCGTCCGGCACCTCGCCTCCGAGCGTCTCGTTCACCTGGTCGTACTGATCAGTTGTCGCCTCGAACTCCTGGATCACGATCACGGCCATGCCGGATCTCCTTCCTGGTTGCTTAATTGCCCGTGCCGATGCTGGTCACCGTCGTATTCTCGCATACTATCGACACGATCGTATTCATTTGATAGTGAGCAAGAAGGAGTGAGGAGGGGTTCCTCCAGCACATCGTCCCGGACCCTCACCTTGGTCCCGATCGCTAGCTCAAGCATTGCTGTGCTCAGCGGCGCAGCAGGCGCAACCCAAAAGCCGCTTGTTCACTTGTTACCCCCATTGAGCTCGAATGCTTCGGGCGAGGCTACTCGGGGGCCAGGGGCAGCGCAATACCTGAACCCAGCGCACTACCCGGAATCCAGTACGCGATCAGGGGGTGGGCGACGAAACGCGGGTTGGGCCAGTCCGCCGCTAGCCCCGCACCTCGTGAAGCTCGGCGCGGCGGATCGCGACCCGCTGGCCACGGGCGCGGGTGGGAGCGCAGCTTCCCGCTCGCGACGAGTGCGCCGATGCGCCGGCGCGTGAGCCCGTCGAGCAGATCGGCGGCCTCGGGCGACCCTGACCCTCACGCGGGGACATCTGCGGTAATTGCGCCCCTGAATGCGGTAACTGGGTCCGAAGCGCCCTGCGTGGGGCGCGTGACGGTCCCGATTGGGGCCAGGCAGGTGGCTATGGTCTCGTCCCTGGAGAGGCCCGCGCACGAGGCGCGGGCGACCTATTTGGGGGGTAATCCATGTCCATGTCTCGTACCGTCGCGATCGCGAGCGCTGTCGCGCTCACGTCGTTGATTCGCTCCGGGGATCGGTCGTGATCCGCTATCTGGTGACCCTGTACGGGCTGATTCGCGTCGGCCAGCGCAAACGTCACCTGGAGCCGTCGCACCACCGCGAGCAGAAGCCTCGCGGGCCGATCGAGCGGCTGCGGTAGTTCGAAGTCGTAGGCCGGTCGCTCAGCTGCACCAGCGCGTAAGGGTGAGCCGTCCGGAGGGGCGCTGCACCCCCTCGGGGAAGGTATTTCCCCGGCAGCGCCTCTCCAGACGGTTCGCCACGCGCCAGCGTCGGCGGCCCTTTTCATGGGGATCGAGCGAGGGGGCGGACCCGATTGCCTCCCGCCTGATGGTCAGGTGGGCGGGACCTCCTCCCGCACCTGGGCGACCTGGTCCAGGAACACCTCTGCGCGTTCGGGGTTGCCGAAGATCTCGCATGCCGTGACGATCGCGGAGGCGACGTCGTCCGGGCTCACCCCCGGCGGGACGTACCCCGAGCCCCTGAGCGCCGACGCGAGCCCCTTGGTGTGCTTGGACACGACCCTGAACGATGCGTCATGGACCTGCCTACAGCCCCTTGGGTCGATCGGCACCTTGGCCGCAACGGCACTAGTCGCGTCCTGTGCCGCGTCGTCCTCGGCCCTCTGCTGCTCCCGCGGGTCAGGGCGCTCCTCCTCCAGCGCGTCGCCCACCGGCGCCTCCGACCCATCGTCACCATCGCTGCCGCAGGCAGCGAGCGGGGCAACAGTCGCCACCACCGCCAGCACCATCGCAGCACGCAAACGCATCTCGTACCTCCGTACAGCCCGCGAACCAGCCTAGTCCAGCATGCCGGTCCAGCCGTCTTGCGGGACATCCGGTACGCGTAGACCGTTTCACGCCCGTCGGCCGGGGCGGCGACCGGCACGCGCCGGCGAACACCCGGCATCCGTCATGTCGCATTCGCAGTCGACGACATCGACGCCGTCGTCGCTGGCCTGCGAGCGCGCGGCGCCGAGCTCGTTGGCGAGGTGGAGCGCTACGAAGACAGCTATCGGCTCTGCTACGTCCGCGGCCCGGAGGGGATCATCGTCGAGCTGGCGGAGCAGATCGGCTGAGGGCTCCGGCCGGCCGTCCGCTCCGAGACGAGCACGGCGAAGTGGGCGGGTCTCGGCCGCGTCCGGCGCGCGAGCGGTCCCCTCGCGCCTACGAGTGGTACGGTGCGTCCACCGGGGAATCACGCTCACCGAGGGGGGCACCATATGAGCTCACGGACCTGGGGCCGCGCGGTCAAGCTGACTTCGGGGGTCGCCGCCTCCGTCCTGTTGGTCGCGGCGGTGGCGTTCGCTGCGACGGTCACGACCAAGTCGAACACCGCCGCGCTTCCGGGGGACGCGACGACCCACCTGGTGACAGTGAGGTGCCCGGATGGCACGAAGTCGGTTGGAGGCGGCATCAAGCTCTCCGATGCGATCAACGACTACGCGCAGGGGTCCTACCCGGGCAAGCGCGCCTGGACCGCGGCGGGCTACAACGGCGACCCCCCCGACACGGAGGTCACAGCTTTCGCCCGGTGTCTGCGGGGCGCGAGGGTCAGCGGCGTCACCAAGACGGCTCCGGTGCCCGCCGACGGCTCCTCCCACAAGGCAGTGGCCATTTGTCCGCGCGGGACGCTCGTCGCGGGCGGAGGCATCAAGATCGACGACGACGACATCCTCGAGACGGCGGGGTCGTACCCCAGTAGCCCGCGCACGTGGACGGCGGTCGCGAGACCGACCGGCACTCCCGGCGAGGTCACAGCGTTTGCGCGCTGCCTCAGCGGCAGGAAGCTGATCCAGCGCTCCGAGGACTTCAACATGCCCAGCGACGGCCAGACGCACGAGGTGACCGCGCGGTGCCCCGACGGCACGAAGCTGACGGGCGGTGGCCTCGAGCTCGCCGAGCCCGACGGCAACTACCTGCAGGGCAGCTATCCGGAGGGCAGGCGGAGCTGGACCGCGGCGGGCTACGACGGCGGCGTCCTCACGGCCCACGCGGTCTGCCTGAAGCGCGGATAGGAAGCGACCGGCCACGCGAATCCTGCGTTGTGTCTAGCCTTGCGTTCGGTACTTGGTCCGCATTTAGGCACGGCTGCCCCGCGTGTTCTCACTCGGTTCTCACTCTCCGCCCTCGGCCAGAATCCGTCTCACCTGCCCAAACCAAAAACCCCGCTCTAGCGGGGCTTTCGTGAGTGCCGGAGGAGGGACTCGAACCCCCGACACGCGGATTATGATTCCGCTGCTCTAACCAGCTGAGCTACTCCGGCCGGGGAAGCGATGGTAGCGGCGGGGACGAGCGCGTCGGGCAGCCCGACACGGCTTCCCCGGGGCCGAGATGCGAGGCGCGGGCTGACGAGATGCGTATTTCATCCACCCCTCGGGGCAAATCCACGTTTCGTGCCCAAAGCGGGTGGGCATGGGCGTGGCCCAGCCCGACGCGCAGGGGAGCGCCTACGGTTGCACCGTGTACGGCCCGCACTGGGTCTCGTCGACGTCCAGGACCGGGTCGCCGCTCGCGTCCTTGTAGGCAATCCTCACCCTGGCGGCCGTCACCGTGACCTCGGCGTAGCTGTCCGTGTCGCCCTGCGCGCAGAACATGCCCACACCGCTGGGTGGATCGGCCTTGAAGAAGAGCTGGGAGAGCAACGCGCCGTTGCCGGGGTCGCCCGTGATCTCGTCGATCTCCGTCCAGAACGTCGCCGTCGCGACCGGGCCGGCGATGAAGTCGCTGTACGGGGTGTCTACCGGCGCCTCCGCCGGGGCGTTGGTCGGCGCCACGTCGCCCGCGAGCGTACGCAGCCGGATCACGTTGGCGAAGTCGGCGTGGGTGTCCGTGGTGATGAAGACGACGTTGGCGATCTCGCGCTCCTGCAGCTGGTTCAGGAGCTCGACCCGCTCGTACGCATATCCCTCCCAGCGGTCGTAGGGGAGCCCGTAGAACTGCTGGATCGGGGTCTCGTTGACGATGATCTTCCAACGCGCGTTCGAGGCCTCGAGGTCGTCGAGGAAGGTCTCGAGCTGGGCTTCTCCGAGCATGCTTCGGTTCGGGTCGTTGATCGCGTCCTTGCAGGCCTGCGAGACGGGAGTGGACAGGGAGGGGATCAGCAGGGCGAACAGGTCGCGAACGGCCTGCGGGGCGGTCGGGGCCAGGTCGGGCTGCCCGGGGGTGTCGGGGTTGTTGCAGGCGTCGGAGGCGGAGACCTTGGCATCGCGGAACGAGCGCTCGTCAAGAAAGAACAGCTCCAGATTGCGTCCCCACCGAAAGGTTCGGTAGAGACCGTCGGCCTGGGTGTAGCTGACCGGTGCGTAGTCGCGGAAGGCCCGGACGCCGGCGGCGTACAGCTGCTCCCCGTCCTCCGGGATCGAGAAGTCGTTGACGAACTCGTGGTCGTCCCAGTGGCTGTAGAAGCCAGCGGATCCCCGCAGCTTCCGTAGCGGCGCCTGGCCCAGGTTGAGCCTGTACTTCCCCCACTTCTGCTCGGCCGTGGCCGCGAACGTTGCGCCGGGAACCCCCGAGTCCGAGTAGATGGTGTCGCCGAAGTGGATGTTGAAGTCGTTGCCCTCGCTGCGCATCGCGTTGAAGACGGTGAACGGGCCGTGGAACGGCGCGCTCTCGCCCGGGGCCCGGGTCGCATCGGTGTCGCCCGTGTAGGCGAACCGAATCGTTTCCCCCTGCGACTGACTCGGCGCGGTCGTGAACTGTCCCTTGGAGCTGCATTGCCGCTTCGTGCAGAAGCGGTAGTGGTAGCGGCGGTCGGGCCTCAACCCGCTGATCTGGGCCTGGACCGTGAAGTCGTTCGGCGCCAGGGCCCTCGACCTTCTTGCGGGCGATGATCTGCCGGAAGCGGCCATCGGTGGCCACCAGGGCACGAGCCTTTGCGGCGTTGTCCAACGCGCCCCAGATCAGAGCCGAGCGGGGACCAACCTCGCCAGCCGCGACCCCGAGCCTGAAGCTCGCCTGCGCGCCTGCGTTTGCTGGGAGTACGAACGCCGGGACAGCAAGCGCTGCCAACACGACGAACACCCGCGGGCTCCTTCCCACGACGGCAAGTCTATTGCGAGCGTCAATACGCTGCGTGCCATGACCGATCTCGACCGTGCCGTCAGCACCGTCATCAACGACTGCCTCGCCGTCCGCGAGGGCGAGGATGTGCTGGTCGTATGCAACCCCGCCACCCTGGGCCTCGGCGAGCGGCTACGGGGGGAGGCCGGCCGCGTCGGCGCGGACGCGGTGTTGGCGCTGATGGCCGAGCGCGCCTCGCACGCCGCCGAGCCGCCCGACCCGATCGCCGCGGCGATGCTCGCCGCCGACGTGGTGCTGGCGCCGACTGTGCAGTCGCTCTCCCACACCGCCGCGCGCAAAGCCGCGAGCGACGCCGGCGTCCGGGCGGCGACCCTCCCGGGGGTCACCGAGGAGATGCTGGCGCGAGTGATGAGCGCCGACGTCGACGGGCTTCGCCGCCGCAGCAAGGCGGTCGCCGACGCCCTCACCGCCGCGTCAGAGGCCCGGATCACGTGCCAAAACGGCTCCGACCTGCGCCTCGGGCTCGACGGCCGCGAGGGGATCGTCGATGCGGGCGACATTCAGGAGCCGGGGGAGTTCGGCAACCTCCCCTGCGGCGAGGGATTCATCTCGCCGGTCGAGGGGACGGGGGAGGGCATCCTGGTGGTCGACGGCACGATCGCCTCGATCGGGATCCCGGCCGAGCCCGTCAGCCTGACGGTCGAGGCTGGTCATCTGGTCGCCGCCACGGGCCCCGAGGGCTAGCGCCTGATGGAGCTCCTCACCCAACACGGCCCGGACGCCACCAGCGTCGCCGAGCTGGGGATCGGGACCAACGAGTGCGCGATCCTCAGTGGCGACGTGCTCGAGGACGAGAAGATCCTCGGGACCTGTCACGTCGCCTTCGGCGCCTCGGCGGGAATCGGCGGGACGATTCAGGTGCCGGTCCATCTCGACTGCGTGGTCACAAAGCCCGACGTGACGCTCGACGGCGAGCCGCTGATTCGGGCGGGCGAGCTCCTGGTCTGAGAGCCCGGTCCGCCGCCGATGCTGCTCGCCGTGCCGAACGTCTCCGAGGGTCGCGACCGCGCTCGGGTCGAGCGAATCACGCTTGCCTTCACCGAGGGTGGCGCCGGCGTCCTCGACTCCCACTCCGACGCGGTTCACAACCGCAGCGTGCTCAGCCTCCGGGCTGGCTCGGACGCCGCGCTGGCCGAGGCGCTGGCGCGCGGCGCGGCCGCCTGCGCCACGGAGATCGACATGCGCACGCACCAGGGGGCACACCCCGCTATCGGCGCGCTCGACGTCTGCCCCGTCGTGTTCACCGATGCCGCCGAGCAAGAGACCGCGCGACGGCTGGCGCTCGCAGTCGCCGCCCGCGTCGCGGGGGAGGGGGTCCCGATCTTCCTCTACGGAGAGCTGGCCTCAGCGCCCGAGCGCGTCGAGCGTGCCTACTTCCGCGATGGCGGCCTTCCCGCCCTGCGCCGGCGGATGGAGACGGGCGAGCTGCGCCCGGACCTCGGTCCGCCCGAGCCGCATGCAACCGCCGGCGCCATGCTGGTGACGGCCCGGCCGCCGCTCGCCGCCTTCAACGTGGTCCTCGAGGGGGGCGGGATCGAGGTGGCCCGGGCGATTGCGGCCGACCTTCGGGAGGCAGGTGGCGGCCTCGCCGGGGTTCGTGCGATCGGGATCGATCTCGGCGATGGCCAAACGCAGGTCTCAACCAACGTCCACGATCCGATCGGGACCCCGCTACGGCAGGTGGTCGAGCGGGTACGCGAAATCGCCGCCGCCCAGGGCACCCGTCCGGTCGCCGCCGAGGTCGTGGGCCTGGTGCCCCAGGCGGCGCTCGAGGGCTTCCCCGCGGACGTCCCGATCGTCGGCTTCGACCCGGCCCAGCATGTGCTCGAACGGCGGGTCGACCGCTAGATTCCCCCCAATGGCCCAGACCAGACGACGCCGACGCCGCAAGCATCGCGGCACCCAGAGCGGAACGATCGACCGTCGCCGGGGCGCCCGGCCGCGCACCCGCCAGGAGGCTCGCGCCCGCGCGCGGCGCCAGGCGGTGGACCGCCGCGACGTCCCGCCCACCTGGCGAAGCGCGATCATGCGTGGCCTCTTCGCGGCGGGGATCTTCCTCGTCCTGATCCTGGTTCTGTTCAAGCAGCCGGTGGTGCAGGCGGTGCCGCTTGCGCTGTTCATGCTCGCGATCTACGTCCCGTTCGGCTACATGGTCGACCGCTTCTTCTACAACCGCCGCCAGGCGTCGAAACAGCGCGCGAGAGCCCCCGAGAGCTGAGATGGACGTCCGCTCGTTCACCGTCGGCCCCGTGGCCGAGAACTGCTACATCGTTCGCCGAGACGGCGCCGACCGCGGGTTGATCATCGACCCCGGCGAGGAGGCCGAGCGGATCCTCGGCGCGGTCGACTCACTCGGGATCGGCATCGACGCGATCCTGATCACCCACTGCCACTTCGACCACATCGGGGCTGTGGCGCCGGTCGCCAGGGCGACGGGCGCACCGGTCCACTGCCCGGAGATCGAGGTGCCGGTGCTCGCCGACATCATGTCGTTCGTCCCCTGGCCCGGATTCGGCCCCTACGAGAGCTACGACGCCGAAGAGACCGTGGCCGGCGGCGAGCGCCTGGGGCTCGCGGGGTTCGAGATCGACGTCATCCACACCCCGGGTCACAGCCCCGGCCACGTCACCTACTCGATCGCCGATGAGGGTGCGGTTTTCTCCGGCGACGTCCTCTTCAAGGGATCGGTCGGTCGCGCCGACCTGCCGGGTGGCGACTGGGGAACTCTGCTCGAGAGCATCCGCGGGCTCGTGGACGGCCTCCCGGAGGAGACCACCGTCTATCCGGGTCACATGGGCGTCACGAGCCTCGGCGCCGAGCGGGCGAGCAACCCGTTCCTGACGGAACTCGCCCGTTAGTTAGTCTCGCCGCCGAGAATGCCGGCTCAATTCCAGGCCCCGCGGGGCACCTTCGACGTCCTGCCCGATCAGGCGGCCGCCCGGGCGAGGATCGAAGCGGCGGCGGGCGACGTGCTCGAGCGGGCCGGCTACGGCCGGATCGAAACCCCCATTTTCGAGGAGACCGAGCTGTTCGCCCGCGGGGTCGGGGACTCAACCGACATCGTCCGCAAGGAGATGTTCACCTTCGAGGACCAGGGCGGGCGCAGCCTCACCCTCCGTCCGGAGGCGACGGCCGCGATCTGCCGCGCCTACATCGCCCACGGCATGCACAAGCTGCCCCAGCCTGTGAAGCTCTGGTGCTACGGGCCGTTCTTCCGCCACGAGCGTCCGCAGGCGGGCCGCTTCCGCCAGTTCACGCAACTCGACGCCGAGGCGATCGGCTCGGACTCGCCGCTGGTCGACGCGGAGCTGATCATCCTGCTCGACGAGCTCCTGCGCACGCTTGGGGTGCCGGCGCTCCAGCTTCGCCTCGGCAGCCTCGGCTCGGTGGAGGCGCGCGCCGCCTACCGCGAGGAGCTTCGGGCCTACCTCCACGAGCACGAGTCGGAGCTTGCCCGGGACGTGCGTGACCGGATCGACGAGAACCCGCTGCGGGCGTTCGACTCGAAGGACGAGGGGACCCAGGCGGTGATGGAGTCGGCGCCGACGATGCTCGCCCGACTCAATGGGGCGGACGCCGAGCATTTCGCTTCCGTCAGGGAGCTGCTCGAGCAGGCCGGGATCGCGTACGACCTCGACCCGACGCTGGTGCGCGGGCTCGACTACTACACCCGCACGGTGTTCGAGTTCCATTGCGACCGACTCGGCGCGCAGTCGCAGGTGGCAGGCGGCGGCCGCTACGACGGCTTGGTCGAGCTGCTCGGCGGCCCGTCCACCCCGGCCTGCGGCTGGGCCGCCGGGGTGGACCGGATCCTCGCGGCGATCGAGGAGCCGTCGGAGCCACGGCCGGTCGACGTGTTCGTCGTCGCGCCGGACTCACAGCGCCAGCGGGCTCTGCTCCTGGCGACCGAGCTTCGCCGCGGCGGGCTCGCCGCCGACCTCGATCTCGCTGGTCGCGCGGTCCGGGGTCAGATGAGGCACGCGGACCGTGTGGGCGCGAGGCGGGTCGTGTTCCTCAACGACGACGGCTCGGCCGAGGTTCGCGACATGGCGAGCGGCGAGCAGGAGCAGGTCGACCTGGCCGGCCTGGCGGAGCGCCTGCGCTCATGAGCGCGTTCCCCGCCCTCCGCGCGAACGGTTACCGCGACACCTGGTGCGGGCAGGTGCTGGGCGACCGCGTGGGCTCCGAGGCCCGCGTCGCCGGATGGGTGCATCGCCGGCGGGACCACGGCGGGCTGATCTTCATCGACCTCCGCGACCGGACCGGCTTGGTGCAGCTCGTCTTCAACCCCGACGAGGCGGGCGACGCGTTCGAGCTCGGCCACCGCCTCCGCTCCGAGGACGTGATCAGCGTCGTCGGCGACGTGGTTCGGCGCGATCCCGAGACGGTCAATCCCGAGCTCGCCACCGGCGAATTCGAGCTGCGGGTGCGCGAGGGCGTGCGGTTGGCGGGCGCGGACACGCCGCCGTTCGAGATCGAGAGCTTCTCCGGGGAGGTCGGGGAGGAGCTGCGGCTGCGGTACCGCTACCTCGATCTGCGCCGCGACCGCATGGCCGACGCGATTGCGCTCCGACACCGCACGGCGCGGGCGATCCGCGACTTCCTCGAGGGCGAGGGATTCCTCGACATCGAGACCCCGGTGCTCACCCGCTCGACGCCCGAGGGGGCCCGCGACTTCCTCGTCCCGAGCCGGCTCCAGCCTGGCGCTTTCTATGCCCTACCGCAGTCGCCCCAGCTGTTCAAGCAGCTCCTGATGGTCGCGGGGTTCGAGCGCTACTACCAGATCGTCCGCTGCTTTCGCGACGAGGACCTGCGCGCCGACCGCCAGCTCGACTTCACGCAGCTCGACCTGGAGATGTCGTTCGTCGAGCGCGAGGACGTGATTGACCTGAACGAGCGTCTGCTCGCTCACGTGCTCGGAGAGATGGGCATCGATCTGACGCTGCCGCTGCGGCGGATTCCATACGACGAGGCCATCGACCGCTACGGCTCGGACAAGCCGGACCTGCGCTACGGGCTTGAGCTGGTCGATCTCACCGACCATCTCCGAGAGACGGGCTTCAATGCGTTCCGGGCCGTGATCGACGCGGACGGCGCGGTCAAGGGCCTCAACGCCGGAGCGAGGGAGCTATCGCGAGCGGAGCTCGACGGCCTGGTCGAGCAGGCGAAGGGGCTGGGCGGCAAGGGGCTCGTATGGGCGTTTCGCGAGGGTGACGGTTGGCGCTCACCGGTGGCGAAGTTCCTCTCGGCCGATGAGGTGACGGCGCTGAACAGCGCGCTCGAGGCCGAGGAGGGTGACCTGCTCGTGCTCGCCGCCGATGCCCCTCGGGTGGCGGCCGCGGTGCTGGGCGGGATGCGGGTGAGCCTGGCCGAGCGCTTCGGCTTCATCCCGGAGGATCGGCACGAGCTGGCGTGGATCGTCGACTGGCCGCTGTTCGAGTGGAGCGAGGCGGAGCAGCGCTGGGATCCCCTGCATCACCCGTTCACCTCGCCCGCGGGAGAGCTGGATCCCGAGAACCCCGGGCAGGCCCGGGCGCTGGCGTACGACGTCGTCTGGAACGGGGTCGAGCTCGGCGGCGGCTCGATCCGAATCAACCGACCCGACGTCCAGCGCGCCGTGTTCGAGGTGCTGGGCATCGGGGCCGACGAGGCCGAGGCCCGGTTCGGATTCCTGCTGGAGGCCCTCCGGTACGGCGCACCGCCCCACGGGGGTATCGCCTACGGGCTCGACCGGATCGTCGCCCTGCTCCATGGCACCGACTCGATCCGCGACGTGATCGCGTTCCCGAAGACGGCGTCGGGCACCGATCCGCTGACCGGCGCGCCGGCGCCGGTCGACGACGCCCAGCTGCGCGAGCTCGGGATCGCGCTTCGCGCCGGCCGACCGGGCGGCTGAGCGTCACCCCCGCCTCAGATCGAGCGTCGAGTTCGTGGGCCTGAGCCGGACAAACCCGACGCTGGGCGGTTGGCGGCGGTGGTGGCGTAGGCTGCGGTCGGGGAGCAGGCACCGCTGCTAAGGTGAATTTCAGGCTCGAGTCCGTTCGTGAGTCGCTCCAATTGTGAGCCAACACAATCGGCTTGGGAGTCGATTTCCGGCCGGTCCCGTGGGACCGCCGGTAGACACCCACCTGTTATCAACAGGTTCTCAGGCTGAGCGATAGCGGCGGACTGGGGCCTTTCCTCTTTCAGGAGGCCCGCCGTTCCGGCGATGGTCGAGTTAATGGGCCATTGTGGGATCAACTCGGCCATCGCTGTTCGGGTTCACGCCGCCCGTCGCGGCGGCCTGGCGCTAGGCTCGGTTCACCCATGATCACCGATGCCCTCGAGCACTACCTCGGCGACGCGACTCGCCGCGGTCCGGCCCCGACCGGCGCCCACACCGGCGCTGCCGGGGGCGCTCCCTGCGGTGATCTGGTGCGCATCTCGCTCGTAATCGACGACGGTCGCATCGGCGCCGTCAGCTTCGAGGCCGAGGGCTGCGCCGCCTCGGTGGCGGCCGGCGCCGCGGTGGCCGAGGCCGCCGACGGCGCCACCGGGCTCGAAGCCGCCCTCATCGGCCCGGAGGACGTCTCGGAAGCGCTCGGTGGCCTCTCGCCGCCGGGTCGTCACGCCGCAGAGCTCGCGGCCGACGCCCTCCATCGGGCGCTTGGCTCCGCCGCCTCCTCCGCGGAGCGACTTGCGGCGGCACCCGCCGTCGGCGAGCGGGTGCTGGTGGCGATGAGTGGGGGCGTCGACTCGGCCGTCGCCGCCCTCCTCGAGCGCGAGCGCGGGGCGGAGGTCGTCGCCGTGACGCTCAAGCTCTGGGCCGATCGCCACAATGACGGCGCCCGCAGTTGTTGCTCGCCGGAGGCCGTGGTGGGCGCGAGGGCGCTCGCGCACTCGCTCGGGATCCCGCACCTCACCCTCGACCTCGAGGACGAGTTCCGTCGCAACGTCGTGGCCGAGTTCCTGGCGGGGTACGCCGCCGGGCGCACCCCCAATCCGTGCGTGCGCTGCAACGGCTCGGTCCGTCTCGACGCGATGATCGCGCTCGCCGACCGGGTAGGCGCCGCGGCGCTGGCGACCGGGCACTACGCCCGGGTGGTGGACGATGGCGCCGGCCCGCTCCTGGCCGCCCCCGCCGATCAGGCGAAGGACCAGACCTACATGCTCTCGGCGCTCGCCGCCGACTCGCTGGCGCGGGTTCGGTTCCCGCTGGCCGGCGTGCGCAAGCCGGAGGTCAGGCGACTCGCCGCCGACGCGGGCCTGCCCGTGGCGACCAAGCGCGAGAGCCAGGACCTCTGCTTCCTCGCCGGGGAGGGGAAGCGGGGCTTCCTCGCCAGACACGGCCGCATGGGCGAGCGGCGCGGCGAGCTGGTCGACACGGCCGGCCGCCACCTCGGGGAGCATCGCGGCCACCACAACTTCACCGTCGGGCAGCGCCGGGGGATCGGCGTGGCCGCGCCGGAGCCGCTCTACGTGCTGTCGACCGACGCGGGCTCGAATCAGGTAGTGGTCGGCCCGCGCGACCAGCTCGCAACCCGGCGCGTGCTGGTCCGCCGCGCAACCCTGCGCCGAGACGGCTCCCGGATCAACCGCGTGAAGCTGCGCTACCGCTCGCGGCCGCTCGCCTGCGCCCTGGACCCGGTCGCGCCGGGCGATCATCCGGAGCTCGTGATCGCGCTCGCCGAGCCCGCATACGGCGTTGCCCCGGGCCAGACGGCGTGCCTGATGGACGGCGACCTGGTCGTCGGCCACGGCACGATCGCAGCGCCGTAATCGCGGAAGCCGCTACTTAGACTGTCCCCCGTGACCTCGGACGAGATCCGCGACACCTTCCTCACCTACTTCGAGCAGAAGGGCCACCTGCGCATGCCCTCCGCCTCCCTGGTGCCACCCCCCGAGGACACCTCGACGTTGCTCACGATTGCCGGCATGCAGCCGTTCAAGCCCTACTTCGCGGGTCTCGAGGAGCCGCCAAGCAGGCGGCTCACGTCCTCGCAGCGCGTCTTCCGCACGCCGGACATCGAGAACGTCGGCACAACCAAGCGCCACCTCACCTACTTCGAGATGCTCGGCAACTTCAGCTTCGGCGACTACTTCAAGACCGAGGCGATGGAGTACGGCTGGGAGCTCTCGGTCACCGGCTTCGGCTTCGACCCGGAGCTGATCTGGGTGACCGTCTTCGAGGGCGACGACGAGCTCGGGCTCGGGCCGGACGAGGAGTCGGAGGAGATCTGGCGCTCGCTGGGCGTCCCCGATGAGCGAATCGTCCGGCTACCGGCCGCCGAGAACTTTTGGCAGGCCGGACCGACGGGGCCCTGCGGCCCGTGCTCGGAGATGTACCTCGATCGGGGGCCCGAGTTCGACGACGACGACGTGCGCCCGGGCGACGACACGGACCGCTATCTCGAGTACTGGAACCACGTGTTCATGACCTACCACCTGCACGAGGATGGCTCGCTCACCGATCTGCCGCAGCGAAACATCGACACCGGCCTCGGTCTCGAGCGCATGGCGGTGATCCAGCAGGGCGTCGACTCGGTTTTCGACACCGACGCCTACGCGCCGATGATCGAGCTGGCGGAGGAGCTCTCGGGCGCCGAGTACGGGTCGGAGCCGAAGGTGACGCGCGCGATGCGGATCATCGCGGACCATTCGCGGGGCGCGGTCAACCTGATCGCCGACGGGGTTGTCCCGTCGAACGAGGAGCGCGGCTACGTCCTTCGCCGGATCATGCGCCGGGCGATCCACCAGGGGCGCGTGCTGGGCATGGAGCCGCCGTATCTGGGTCGCTTCGCCGAGCTCGCGATCGAGCTGATGGCGGATGCATACCCGCACCTCGCGGCCGAGTGCGAGCACGTGCTCCGCTGGGTCGACGACGAGGAACAGAGCTTCGGCCGCACCCTCGACCGCGGCACCGCGCTGCTCGCACAGCTTGTGGCCGAGGCCAGGGAGGCGAACACCTCGTGGATCGACGCGGAGGACGCCTTTCGGCTCCATGACACCTACGGCTTCCCCTACGACCTGACCAAGGAGCTGCTCGCCGAGGAGGGGTTCGCGGTCGACGACGAGGGCTTCGAGGTGTTGATGGAGCGCCAACGGGCCCGCGCCCGGACCGGGGCGGAGCCGGTTGTGGAGGATCGCCACGACGCCGTGATCGAGTTCGTGTCCTCGGTCCCGGCGACCGACTTCGTCGGCTACGAGTCGCTGTGGGCGGAGACCAGCGTCGCCGCCGCGCGGGCGCTCGAGGACGATGGCGACGGCGCCGTGGTGGTGAAGCTCGAGGAGAGCCCCTTCTACGCCGAAGGCGGGGGACAGGTCGCCGATTCCGGCGTGATCCGGTGGGAGGGCGGCGCGGCCGCGGTCGCCGACGTCTACCGCGTGGGCGAGGATCAGGCGATTCGGCTCGCCCCCGCGGGCCTCACGGCGACGCCCGAGCCAGGCACCCGCGTGGAGGCCGAGGTCGAGCACGCCACGCGGCACGCCACCATGCGAAACCATACGGCGACCCATCTGCTCCACGCGGCGCTTCGGGAGCTCCTCGGCACCCACGTTCGCCAGGCCGGATCCGCCGTTCGCCCCGACAAGCTCCGGTTCGACTTCACCCATGGGTCTCAGCTCACCCGCGGGGAGATCGGCGCGATCGAGGATCGCGTCAACGAGTGGGTCAAGGCGAGCCGGCCGGTGCGGCCCCTCCAGATGGAGCGGGCCGAGGCGGAGGCCATCGGGGCGATGGCGCTGTTCGGCGAAAAGTACGGCGAGTGGGTGCGGGTGATCGAGATCGCCGACGTCTCGCGCGAGCTCTGCGGTGGAACTCACGTCGCCAACACCGGCGAGGTCGGCATCTTCACGATCGTCACCGAGGGCTCGAGCGCGGCCAACGTGCGGCGGATTGAGGCGCTCACGGGGCCCGCGGCGGTTGACTGGTTCCGCGAGCGCAGCGCGGCCCTCGAGGAGGCGGGGGCGCTCCTGGGCTCGAGGCGGGATCCGGTGGGCGCCGCTCGGCGCGCCGCCGAGCGCTTGGCCGAGCTGGAGCTCACCGCGGCGGAGGCGGGGAGGCGCGAGGCCGGCGAGGAGGCTGTGGCCCTGGCAGAGGCCGCGGCGGACGTCGGTGGGATCAAGGTGGTGGCCGCGCGCAGCGGGCTCAGCGACCAGCACGCGCTGCAGGAGCTCGCCGATCGGGTGAAGTCGAAGCTGGGCCCCTCGGCGGTGGTACTCGGCGGGACCAGCGACGGGCGGGTGTCGCTGGTCGCGAGTTTCGCCGACGCGGCGGTCGAGCGGGGCCTTTCCGCGGCGAACATCGTGCGCGAGGCCGCGGCCCTCGTCGGGGGCGGGGGCGGCGGCCGCGACAACTTCGCCCAGGCGGGGGGGCGCGACACCGGCAAGCTCGACGATGCCCTCGCGGCCGCCCGCTCGGCGATCGAGCGCAGCCTGGGTGCCTAAGTCCTCGAGGGATGCGAATCGTCGCCGTAGACCACGGAAGCGCGCGCGCCGGCCTGGCGATCTGCGACCCCAGCGAGACAGTCGTGCGGCCGTTGGGGCTGGCCGAGCCGCCCGATCCGGCCGAGGTGGCGAGGATGGCGCTCGCCAACGGCGCCGAGCTCGTGGTGGTCGGCCTCCCCGTCTCGCTCGACGGGACCGAGGGAACGCAGGCGGCGACGGCTCGGGAGTTTGGGGATCGCCTGAGCAAGGTATTGAACGTTCCCGTGGAGACCCACGACGAGCGCCTCACCACGAGGCTGGCGGAGCGTTCGCGGCGGGAGGGGGCCGCGGCGGAGCCGGATGCCCTCGCGGCCGCCCATCTGCTCGAGAGCTATCTGGCGACTCGCGCGCGGACCGGGAGCGGTTCCGATGGATGATTGGCTCGACCCGATCGCCGACGAGGAGGCGGCCCGCGAGCGAGCGCGGCGGCGGGCCGAGCGAGCGCGGCGGCGGGCCGAGCGCGAGGCGGCGGTCGAGGCGCACGACCGCGAGACCCTCGGGGGAGACGGGGCGGTGCCCGCGTCCACGCCGAGCGGCAACGGCGATCGGGCGGCCGTGACCATGGATCGCCCGCGGCTCCCTTCGCCGCCGCCCCCTCCGCCTCCGCCCGACCCGCCTTCGGGGCGCCCACCGGCACGCTCCCCGCGCGGCAAGATCTACCTGCGCCGCTTGACCGCGGTGCTCGGCGTCGCCTGCCTCGCGTTCATTGCGGTGGTCGTGGTGGTCATCGCTCAGCGCGGGAACGGCGAGGAGGAGCCCGCACCGGCCCCGAGCAAGCCGCTGAAGACGTTCGATCTGACGATCCCGGAGGGTTACGACCGAAGCCAGACCGCCGCCCTCGCCAGGGAGGCCGGGATCGAGGGCAGCTACATGAAGGCGAGCCGGAGCGCGCCCCGCGGCTTCAACCTGGCCGAGTTCGGGGCGCGCGGGGCCGACAGCCTCGAGGGCTTCCTATTCCCGGCGACCTACGAGCTCTTCCGGACCGATACAGCGAGGGACCTCGTCCGGAAGCAGCTCGATGCGTTCGAGCAGAACATGGCCGGCATCGACATGGGCTACGCCCGATCGAAGAACCTGACCCATTACGACGTGGTCAAGATCGCCTCGATGATCGAGCGAGAGGTCTCGGTTGCCGAGGAGCGCCCCCTGGTCGCCGCGGTGGTCTACAACCGTCTCGCGGCCGACATGCCGTTGCAGATCGACGCCACGATCCGCTTCGAGGACCAGAACTACGACGAGCCCCTGCTCGCCTCGCGGCTTGACGAAGACACCCCCTACAACACCTACACGAACCCCGGCCTGCCGCCCGGGCCGATCGGCAACCCCGGACTCGCCTCGCTCGAGGCGGCAGCGAAGCCGGCCAGGGTCGACTACCTCTACTACGTGGTCAAGCCGGGCACCTGTGGGCACGTGTTCGCCGAGACCGAGGAGGAGTTCTTCGACGCCCAGGCCGAGTACGACGCGGCGCGTGAGGCGGCCGGCGGACAGTCACCGACCGAGTGCTGAGCGGTTAGCTTGCCCCGTCTCGCCGTCCTCGGCCAGCCGATCGCGCACTCGCGCTCCCCCGCGATGCAAAACGCCGCGCTCGCCGAGCTCGGCCTCGGCGACGAATGGTCCTACGAGGCGATCGAGGTGTCGCCCGAGCGCTTCGCGGCGCGCGTTCGGGGGATGGCTGCGGAGGGCTTCGCCGGGGCCAACGTGACCCTCCCGCACAAGATCGCAGCCTTCGAGCTCGCCGACGATGCCTCGGAGGTCACCCGGGCGATCGGCGCGGCGAACACGCTCAGCTTCCGGGAGGGCCGGATCGCGGCCGACAACACCGACGCCCCCGGGTTCCTGGCGGCCCTGGGCCGACCGCCGGCCGGAATGCGCGCGCTCGTGCTGGGGGCCGGTGGGTCCGCCCGCGCCGTGGTCTGGTCCCTGGTCGACGCCGGCGCCGAGGTCTCGATCTGGAATCGCACCCGGATCCGCGCCGTGCGGCTCGCCGCCGACTTCGGCGCCGAGGTTGTGGAGCCCGACAGCGGCCGCCTCGCGACTGAGGCCTACGACCTCATCGTGAACACCACGAGCGTCGGGATGGAGACGGGGGCCGGCCGCTCCGAGGCGGCCGCGTCCGAGCTGAGGTGGCTCCGCGTCGCTCGGGACTCATTCGGGGCCGATCAAACGGTGGTGGATCTGGTCTACGGGCCCCGCTTGACCGCCTTGCTCGGGGTCGCTCGCGACCGCGGCGCGCGCATCGTCGACGGGCTCGAGGTCCTGGTTCATCAGGGCGCCGCCTCGCTGCGGATCTGGACCGGTGCGGAACCCCCGATCGAGGCCATGCGGCAGGCAGCGCGCGAGGCCGGCTGACATCAGCCTCCGTCCCGGTGAGGACGCCGCGCACCGATGACGATTCGCCCGACGGTTTCGCGACGGTCGAGAAGGCGCACCGCGAAGCGTCCGGTCCGATCCGCGAACAGGTTGAAGCGAGCGGGGGCGTCGCGCTCCACATCGTCGATCAGCCCGAAGCCCGCGATCACGACCTGGTCGGGATTCCGGCTCCTGACCTCGAGCGAGAGCTGGTCGCCGACCTCGAGCTGCACGCTCCGAGGCTTCGCCCTATCGGCGTCGATCGAGGCCCGCACGAGCACACCCCGGGGCTGTGGCCGGCGGCCCTCGGTGCCGGTCGGGGTCGACCCGATCGTCTCGTCCTCGCCTCCATCGTTGCCCTGCGGTGGTACGAGCAGGGCGGCGAAGGTAGAGATCGCGAGGAGGACGACGAGCACGATCAACAGGCGGCGGGGTGCCATGGGCGCAGACTACGAGGAGACCACTTAGCCTCTCGACTCCAATGTCCGCGTTCGGTTTCACCACCGCCGGAGAGTCCCACGGCCCCGGGCTCGTGGCGATCGTCGAGGGGCTGCCCGCTGGCCTCGAGCTCGACCGGGGCCGGCTCGACGCCGACATGGCCCGCCGTCAGCTCGGCCACGGTCGCGGCGGGCGGATGAAGATCGAGCGCGATTCAGTCGAGATCCGCTCGGGCGTGCGGCACGGGGTCACGCTCGGCAGCCCGGTGGCGCTTCTGGTCGCCAACCGCGACTACGCCAATTGGGCTGAGCGGATGAGCCCCTGGCCGGTCGAGGCCGAGGTCGAGGAGGTGCACACGCCGCGGCCTGGCCATGCGGACCTCGCCGGGCTGCTCAAGTTCGGGCACTCGGACGTGCGCAACGTGCTCGAGCGGGCCAGCGCACGGGAGACGGCCGCGCGGGTGGCCGCCGGAGCGCTGGCCAAGGAGCTGTTGCGGGCGGTTGGGGTGAGCGTCCACAGCCACGTGATCCAGATCGGCTCGGTCAGGGCGCCCGAGCCCCCGGAGCTCGGCCCGGAGGATTTCGCGGAGGTGGACGCGTCGCCGGTCCGTTGCCTGGACGCCGACGCCGCCGATCGCATGGTCGCCGAGATCGACCGGCTGCGCAAGGCGAACGAGAGCCTCGGCGGGGTGTTCGAGGTGCGGGCCTTCGGGCTCGTTCCGGGGGTTGGCTCTTACACCAGCTGGGAGGAGCGCCTCGACTCCCGCCTGGCGCAGGCCCTGGTGTCGATCCAGGCCGTGAAGGGGGTCTCGGTGGGCGAGGCCTGGGAGGTCGCGGGACGCCCGGGCTCGGAATCGCACGACGAGATCTTCTGGTCCGAGGAGCGCGGCTGGCACCGCGAGACCAACCGCGCGGGCGGGGTCGAGGGGGGGATGTCCAACGGCGAGCCGCTCGTGGTTCGCGCTGCCCTGAAGCCGATCTCGACCCTGACCAAGCCGCTGCGCTCGGTCGACACGGAGACCAAGGAGCCCGTGCAGGCGCTTCGCGAGCGCACGGACTCGGCAGTGGTGCCCGCCGCGGGCGTCGTCGGCGAGGCGATGGTGGCGCTGGTGCTGGCCCGCTGCTACCGGGAGAAGTTCGGCGGCGATCACATCGACGACGTCGTCGGGGCACTTCGCTCCTACGAGGAGCGCATCGGGTGGCGCCGGTAGGCGACAAGCCGGCGCTCGTCCTCATCGGCTTCATGGGCGCCGGCAAGTCGCGAGCCCTGCGCGCGGCGCGCGAGGCCGGCCTCGACGGGGTCGACGCGGATCTCTTACTCCAGGAGGAGCTCGGCACGCCGATCGCGGAGTTCTTCGAGACCCGCGGTGAGGAGGAGTTCCGTCGGCTGGAGGAGGAGACCTCGCTGCGCCTGCTCGGCGAGGGGCACGAGGCGGTGGCCCTGGGGGGAGGGGGGGTGCTGTCCGATCGCGTTCGCGACGCGCTCCGGGCCCACACCGTCGTCTGGCTGCGGGTGCCGCTCGACGTGCTCTGGGAGCGGGCCGAGGGGTCGGAACGCCCCCTCGCGCGCGACCGTGCGGACTTCGAGCGCCTCTACCGAGAGCGCGAGCCCATCTACAAGCGGCTCGCCGACGCCGTGCTGCTCTCCGCCGACGCCATGCCGCGCGCGCTGGACGCGCTGCAGGGGTTGCCCGGCGCCCGACCCGCACGGCTGCTATGGGCCGAGAGCGCCTCGGGCGAGTACCCGGTGTGGGTGGGACAGGGAGTGGGCGGCCGGGTGCCCTGGCCGGCCCTGGGCCGCCGGTTCTGCGTCAGCGACTCAGTCGTCGCGGGGCTCTACCGCGATGCGGTCGAGCCGCTGGCGGGGCTGATCGAGATCGAGCCGGGGGAGCAGGCAAAGACGCTCGGCGAGGCGGAGCGGGTGCTGCGCGACCTGGCGGCCGCGGGCGTGACTCGCTCCGACCACCTGGTTGCGCTCGGCGGCGGCGTTGTCGGCGACCTCGCCGGGTTCTGCGCGGCCACCTATCAGCGCGGGGTTCCCGTAGTGCAGGTGCCGACCACGCTCGTCGCCCAGGTCGACTCCGCGTACGGCGGGAAGACCGGCGTCGATCTCCCCGAGGGGAAGAACTACATCGGCGCCTACCACATGCCAGCGGGGGTGATCGCCGACACCGCGGCCCTGCGCTCACTCCCGGCCGCGGAGCTCGCGGCGGGTTACGCGGAGCTTCTGAAGACCGCCCTGATCGCCGGCGGCGAGCTCTGGGAGCGGGTCAGGACGGTCAAGGGCCTCGACCCGGACCAGTTCGGGGCCTTCGTCTTCGACTGCGCCGTGGTCAAGGCCGAGGTGGTGGCGGCCGACGAGCGCGACTCCGGTCGCCGTGAAGTTTTGAATTTCGGTCACACCGTGGGTCATGCGATCGAGGCCGCGTCGGGTTACAGCCGCTACCGCCACGGCGAGGCGGTCGGGCTCGGCCTGCTCGCCGCGCTTCGGCTCTCGGGCGTGGACCAGCTTCGCGCCGAGGTCCAGGCGCTGCTCGACGGGCGCGGCCTCCCGGTGGGCCTCGACCCCTCGATCACGGCAGACGACGTCGTGGCGGCGGTCGAGCGCGACAAGAAGCGCACCTCGGAGGGGGTGGGGTTCGTGCTCCTGCCGCGCCCGGGGGAGCCCAGGACAGGACGGCCCGTGGATCGCGCTAGCCTCCGAGCCGCGGTGGAGGAGCTTCGTTGAAGAACAGAGTCGCCGTCCTCCACGGCGCCAACCTCGACCAGCTCGGCCGACGCGACCCCGAGCAGTACGGCACCTTCACCTTGTCCGAGTTGGAGCGGCAGGTCAAGCGGTTCGCCGTCGAGCTCGACCTCGGGGTCACCTTCTTCAACACGAACCACGAGGGCGAGTTCATCGACTTCCTGCATCGCCTGCCGGAGCTCGCCGACGGCGCCGTGGTCAACGCGGGTGCCTGGAGCCACTACAGCTGGGCGATTCGCGATGCGCTCGAGTTCACCGGGCTCCCGGCCGTGGAGGTCCACATCTCCGACATCTCCAAGCGCGAGGAGTGGCGCCGGCACTCCGTCTTCGACGGGCTCGTCGTCGGGATGGTCGCCGGCAAGGGCATCGACGGCTACCGTGACGCCCTGCAGATGCTGAAGGAGTCGTTCAAGGCATGAGCACCGCCGTAGCCACGAGCCACGCGGACCGCATGACCGAGGCAGTCGCCGCCGAGGGGCTCGACCAGCTGATCGTCGCCGACCTGGTCAGCCCGGGGGATTCGGGGCGCGGGCCGCAGGCGAACGTGTTCTGGCTCACCGGCTTCGGCGGGACCAGCGCGATCTGCCTCATCGGCCCGGACGAGCGGACCTTCCTCACCGACTTCCGCTATGTCGAGCGAGCGGCGCGCGAGGTCGAGCCGAGCTTCGAGCGTGAGCGCATCGGGCCTCGACTGCTGGAGGATGCCGCGGCGAAGCTGCGCGGCCGCGTCGGCTACGACGAGGCGAAGACCAGTGTCCGCAATCTCCGCAGGCTCCAGGAACACATCCCCGCCGGGGTCGAGCTGGTCGCGGTCCACGGCATCGTCGAACGGCTGCGGCGCGTCAAGGATGCCGACGAGCTCCGTCGGATCGGGGAGGCCGCCCGCCTCACCGACGAGGTCTACGAGTGGATCACGGATCGCGGCCTGGTGGGAAGGACCGAGCGCGAGGTCCAGCTCGCGACCGCGCAGCGGATGCGTGAGCTGGGGGCGCAGGACCCGTCGTTCCCGGCGATCGTCGCGGCGGGCGAGAACGGCTCGATCGGCCATCACGAGCCCTCCGAGCGGGAGATCCTGGAGGGCGAGCTGGTGGTGCTCGACATGGGCGCGATCGTCGACGGCTACTGCTCGGACTGCACCAGGACCTTCGCCACCGGGGAGATCGACGGCGATGCCCGCGAGGCATACGAGCTGGTGCGCTCCGCTCAGGCGGCCGCAGTCGATGCGATTCGCCCCGGGCTCGCTTGCAGCGACGCCGACGCTGTCGCCCGCGAGCCGATCGAGGCCGCCGGCCAGGGCGAGCACTTCGGCCACGGTCTCGGTCACGGGGTCGGGATCGAGATCCACGAGGCCCCGCGCCTGGCGAAGACCTCCGAGGACGAGCTCACGGAGGGCGACGTCGTCACCATCGAGCCGGGCGTCTACCTGCCCGGCCGCTTCGGGATCCGGATCGAGGACCTGATCACCGTCACCGCGGACGGCGTGCGCAACCTCAGCGGCCTTCCGAAGGACCTCAGGACCGTCAGCTGAGCCGGGACCTCACCTGATACACCGACGTGAACCCGGTGAGGAAGCCATTGCGTGCGGCTCTCAGGTAAAGGCGCCAGACCCTGACCCGCTCCGGGCCGGCGAGCTCGATCGCTCGGTCCAGGTTGCGGTCGAGCCGGTCGGCCCAGTGGCGCAGCGTCTCCGCGTAGTCGTCACGGAAGCCCTCGACGTGCTCGGTCTCGAATCCGGTCCGCTCGAGGGCCAGCAGCACCCGAGAGAGGTGGAGGGGCGCGGCGTCGGGGAAGACGTAGCGCTCCGAGAACGCCCCCGCGTCCGGATCGGTATGCCGAAGCCGGGCGATCCCGTGGTTGAGCAGCCGTCCCCCGGCGGGCAGCAGCCCCGCGATGCGAGCCGCGTACTCGTCGATTCGCTCGTCGCCCACGTGCTCGACCATGCCGATGCTCGCGATCGCGTCGAACCGCTCGCCGGCCAGGTCGCGGTAGTCGACCACCCTGAACTCGACGCGCTCGCCGACGCCGGCGGCCTCGGCGCGCTCACGGGCCAGGCGCGCCTGCGGCTCCGAGAGCGTGATCCCGACGACCCGCGACCCGTATCGGAGCGCTGCGTGAATCGCGAAGCTCCCCCAGCCGGAGCCGATGTCGAGGACGCGGTCGTCCGCGCCGAGGTCGAGCTTGGCGCAGACGAGGTCGAGCTTGGCCTCCTGCGCCGCCTCGAGCGAGTCGGCTCCGCGCGAGAAGATGGCGCAGCTGTAGGTCATGGACTCGTCCAGGAACAGGGCGAAGAACTCGTTCGAGACGTCGTAGTGATGCCGGACCGCTCGCAGGTCGCGTTCCTTCGAGCGTCGCTTCCCTCGCGGCCGGAGCTCCGCCTCCGGCGGCGCCGGAGGCACCCTGAGACCACCTGACCTCAGGGCCGCGACCACCAGCCTGGCTCGTGCGCCGGCGTCGAGCTCGGGCGGGTCCCAGCGGTCGAGCACCGCCATGACCCCATCGAGATCGTCGAGCTCGAGCTCGCCCGAGACGTACGCGCGACCGAGGCCGAGCTGGCCGGGCGCGCGCAGCACGTGCCCGATCGCCCGGGGCGAGCGCACCGTGAAGGTCGGGCCCCCGTTGCTCGTCGAGGGGACGGTGCGGCCGTCCCAGAAGCGGATCCCGAAGGGGCGCTCCGGGAACGCTCGCTCGATCTCGCGGCGAAGCGCCTGGGTGCGATCTGCGGACATGCTGGCACGAGCGTACCGGCGGGCCCCGTGCGACCGGGTTCGGCGTCATGTACGGTTCGCGCATGGACCACGGGGGTACGCGGGGCTCGCCGGCGACGGCTGTTCAGCCCGTCGCCAACGAGACCGCCGACCGGATCATCACCGGGCTGGTCACCTTCGTGCCGTTCGCGCTCCTGTTCCTGGCGGGGTGGCAGGCATGGAGCGACGCCCTCCGATGGAGCGACGTCGTCGTCTTCGCCATCTTCTACGTGCTCACGGGTCTCGGTGTCACCGTCGGCTTTCACCGCCTGCTGACGCACCGCAGCTTCTCCACGACGCCCGTCGTTCGGGGCGTGTTCGCAGCGCTCGGGTCGGCGGCGATCGAGGGGCCGGCGATCTCGTGGGTGGCCGACCACAGGAAGCACCACGCGTGCTCGGACAAGGAGGGAGACCCCCACAGCCCTCATGTCGGCCATGGGCACGGCTGGAAGGGGGCGCTGAAGGGCCTCTTCCATGCCCACGTCGGCTGGCTCTTCGTCCATACGCAACGCGGCTCCAAGCAGCGGTTCGCGCCGGATCTGCTCCGCGATCCGGTGGTCAGCTTCGTGGACCGGACGTTCATCGTGTGGGCGGCACTTGGATTGGTCATTCCGTTCGGCCTCGGCGTCGCGATCGGCGGCGACGTCGCCGCGGGCCTCACCGGGCTGCTCTGGGGCGGCGCGGTGCGCGTGTTCGCCATGCACCACGTGACCTACAGCATCAACTCGCTATGTCACATGTTCGGTCGCCAGCGCTACGACACTCGCGACGAGTCGCGAAACCTCGCATGGCTGGCCCTGCCGACGTTCGGGGAGGCCTGGCACAACAACCACCATGCGTTTCCGTCCTCGGCCATCCACGGGCTGCGGCGCTGGGAGCTCGATCCGTCCGCCCTGGTGATCGTCATGTTGGAGAAGACCGGCTTGGCCTGGGATGTCGTCCGTGTCGGGGCCACGCGCCAGGCCGCCAAAGCACTACCCCTGGAGCCGGCCGATCACTCGGTGGCGAGCTGACGCCGGAGGCGCTCGCGCAGCTCCGCGAACTGGCGGGCCTCGAATCCGATCAGCACCCCGAGAGCGCTCGCCAGGATGGCGAGGGTGACCACCGAGGGCAGCTCGACGGCCAGAGGTACGAACGCGACCAGGGCCAGCGCGCAGATGAGGCGCTGGGTGCTGAACCTGTGGACGTTGCGCCAGCGGAAGGCGACGTGCGCGAGCAGGTAGACGGCGGCGCCGCCGAGCAGAGCCAGCGCGATCACCGTCTTCAGCGGATCGTCCACGCCCTCGAGCGTCTTCTTGAGCCCCAGCGCCACGAGGACGATCCCGGCCACCATCGGGAAGTGGAGGTAGGAGAACGAGTCGCGCGCGATCTCGTTGCGCTCGCGGCCCTCAGTCGCGTGTGAGAGCCGTCGCTCGGCGACGAGGGCGACCACGTCGAAGTACAGCCACCAGATCGCGGCGGCGACCGCGATTCCCAGCACCGCCGCACCGATGACTCCGGCGTCGACGCCCACCCGGTCCGCTCCGACGCCGATCGCCACGATCGACTCCCCGAGGGCGATGATGATGATCAGGCCATGGCGCTCGGCGAAATGGCTCGGCACGAGCTTCCAGCCCTCGGAACCGAACAGGTACGGCTCGCCCATGTCGAGCAGCAGGGCGACCGCCCAGAGCGCTCCCTGTGCCAGGCCGTCGAAGAACGACGCGGCGACCAGCAGCCCGACCCCGATCGCGGTTCCGACGGCCAGGCCAGTGACCGAGCGGCGCAGGGCCGGGTCGTCGCGGCTGGCGAGCACGAACAGCGCGATCTGCCCGACTCGCACCACGCCATAGGCCAGGGCGAACTCGAGCGCGAGGTCGCCGAACGCCTCGGGGACGCACAGCGCGCAGACGAGCAGCGCCGCCATCGCCACGAACATCGCGATCCGCACCGAGCCCTCCTCGGGGTCGACCACGCTCGTCAGCCAGGAGTAGCCCACCCAGGCCCACCACAGCACCCCGAGCACGAGCAGGCCCTGGGCGAGGCCGCTCCACGTCGGGTGCTCCGCCATCAGCGCCGTGCACTGCGTGAGCGCGAGCACGAAGACGAGGTCGAAGAAGAGCTCGAGCGGCGTCACGCGCGACCCCTCGCGCATCACCGCGCTGAGCCGGGGACGGTGTGTTCGCTCAGCCGTGGCCATCGGCCGCATCCTCGCAGGCGGGCACGGATCGGCCGGCGATGGCGGGGTGCGTGCTCGCCCGGTCGAGATCTACGTCATGCTCTGGCGGTGCTCGCCCTCGTGACCGACCGCAGCGCCCCCGAGGGGCTCGCGCTCGCCGAGGTCGAGGAGCCGGTTCCGGGCCCCGCCGAGGCGCTGGTCGAGGTCCGCGCGAACTCGCTCAACCGCGGCGAGCTGCGGGGCCTGGAGACCCGGCCTCAGGGCGTCGTTCACGGCTGGGACCTGGCCGGCTTGGTGCGGCGCGCGGCGGCGGATGGCACCGGCCCCGGGGAGGGCGCGCGGGTCGTGGGTTTGCTCGGGCGCGGCGCGTGGGCGCAGCTGGCCGCGGTGCCTACATCGACGCTGGCGGAGCTCCCCGAGGCCGTCCCGTTCGAGGCCGCCGCCGCGCTCCCGATCGCCGGGCTGACCGCGGTCCGGACGCTGGCCGTGGCGGGGAGCCTGCTGGGGCGTCGCCTGCTCGTGACCGGGGCCGCGGGCGGCGTCGGCCGCTTCGCGGTACAGCTCGGCCGTCGGGCCGGAGCGCACGTGACCGGGGTGGCCGCCGGCGAGGAGCGCGCCCGGGGCCTGCGCGAGCTCGGGGCCAACGAGGTGATCACCGAGTTCGAGTCCGAGGGCGAGGACTACGACGTGGTCCTGGAGTCGGTCGGCGGCGCGAGCCTCGCCACGGCCCTCCTGCGTGTAGTGCCGGGCGGGATCGTGGTGACCTTCGGCAACTCCTCCGGGGAGCCGACGAGCTTCAACGTCTCACGTTTCTATAACAAACCCGGCGCCCGCCTCCACGCGTTCCGGATCTTCGAGGACCTCGCGCGAGAGGGCTCCGGAGCGCACGACCTTCGGTTCCTGGCCGAGGAGGTCGCCGCCGGCCGCCTCGACCCGCAGGTCTCGCTCACGGCGAGCTGGCGCGATGCCGGCCCGGCGATCACCGCCCTGCTCGAGCGCCGGGTTCCCGGCAAGGCGGTGCTGACGGTCGACTGACCGGCGGCGGAGCGGTGTTTCGGCGGCCTAGCCTGGGAGCTTCGAGGCGAGCACGTCGACGTTCTGGATCTCGGGCGGGCTCGCGAGCAGTTCGTCTGCCCGCTCCATCAGGGCCGCGGCGACCGCGCCCGACAGGTGAGCCTGCCGGCCAGAGTCATCCGGGAAGACGTCGAAGATCCCGAACTCCGAGGGCCCGAGCCGGATCGCGAACCACGCGGTCGTCTCGGGCTCCTGCTCGACGATCTCCAGGCCCCCCTCGAGGAAGCTCTGCACATCGGCCTCCTTCCCCGGTTTGGCCTCCAGTCTCACCAGCAAGCCGACGCTAACCATCTCCTCGATCCCCTTTCTGGCGGCCGGCGTTCACAGGCCCGCCTGATCCCACGCCCGCGCGCCTCGCCGCACGGGCCGATTCTGATCCTATTGCCCACCGACCTTCGGCATCGAGCGTCGAGTTCGTCCGCCTGAGGCCCACAAACTCGACACTCGGGGCCCGCGCCCTGGCGCGGAGCGCCCTGGCAACACAGCTCGATATCGCGGCGATCACCGAATTCGACGCTAACGACACAAAGTTGGCGCGCCGAAGGGACGATGCCGTGTTGTCGTCTGACACGGACCGCGGCATGGTTGAGCCATGCCTGCTGAGCACCAGCGAAGGCGAAGCGCGCCCACCAAACGATTGAGCGAGAAGGCATGAGAGCCCGGAAGCTCACCCGCGCCGCTCGCGACGTCTGCGTTGCGCTTCGGGCAGGCGAGGAATGGGGTGTTGTTTCGCTGGATGAGCTGCGCGAGTGTGGGCTGTCGCGTAACGCCGTCGCCGTGCGAGTGCGGAACGGACGCTTGCACCCGATCCATCGGGGCGTCTACGCGGTAGGCCATGCGAAGCCCACACGCGAGGGGCGCTTCCTGGCGGCGGTCAAGGCCTGCCGACCGGGGGCGGTTCTAAGTCACTTCTCGGCGGCGGCGCTGTGGGGCTTCGTCGAGTGGGACGATCGATACCCCGAGGTGACCGTGAGGGGAACCGGGACCCGTGCCCACCGAGGAATTCGCGTGCATCGGTCATCCACGCTCGACGGGCCAGATGTCACGCGACATGAGGCCATCACCGTCACCTCGCCACCCCGGACGCTGGTCGATCTCGCCGCGTTGCTCGATTACCGACCGCTTCGGCGGGCCGTGCGGCAAGGCCTGTCGCTGCACCGCGTGAATCTCAGCGAGCTCGCCGAAACCATGGGCCGGCTGGGTTCGCGACGGGGGGTGCGCAACCTCGCCCAGATCGTGGCCCAAGGCCCCGCGCCCACACGCAGTGAGCTTGAGGACGCCGTGTTCGACCTCATCCGCCGAGGCCGCGCTCGAGCCTCCGAACGTCAACGTGCCGCTTGTGCTTGCGGGCCGCCGAGTGGTCCCGGACTTCCGCTGGCCCGAGCAGCGTCTCGTCCTTGAGGCTGACGGCGCGGCCTGGCATGACGACAGGCTCGCCCGCGAGGACGATGCCGAGCGTCAGGCATTGCTCGAGGCTCACGGCGAACGTGTCCTGAGGGTCACGTGGGATCAGGCGATCACCGAGCCGCAACGGACGCTGGCTCGGATATGTGCCGCTGGCGCCCCCGCTGATTCCAACTCCGATCCGGCGGATCCCGTCCGTCGACTGTCGAGTTCGTCCGCCTGAGGCCCACAAACTCGACACTCGGGGCGACCGGCGTGGCGCGGGGCGACCGGCGTGGCGCGGGGCGACCGGCTGGCGCGGGGCGACCGGCGTGGCGCGGGGCGACCGGCGTGGCGCGAATCGACCGGCGTGGCGCGAATCGACCGGCGTGGACCGGAGTGCGCGGACCGCGCCGCCGCGACGACCCTAAACTCAGGCGGCGTGATCAGCACCAACCAGTTCAAGAACGGCAGCCACATCGAGGTCGATGGCGCCATCTACCGGATCGTCGAGTTCCAGCACGTGAAGCCCGGCAAGGGCGGGGCGTTCGTCCGCACGCGGCTGCGCAAGTTCGACGACGGCTCGGTCCAGGACAGGACCTTCCGCGCGGGGGAGAAGTTCCGTCCCGTCCGCACCGAGACCCGCAAGATGCAGTACCTCTACGACTCCGGCGACGCGGCGGTGTTCATGGACACCCGGAGCTACGAGCAGATCGAGATCTTGCGCGACGCCGCCGGTGATGAGATGCAGTGGGTGCTCCCCAACGACACAGTCGACCTGCTGTTCGTCGACGAGCGGCCCGCCGGAGTGCAGGTGCCGAGCGCGGTCGACCTGCGGGTCGTCCAGACCGATCCGGGGCTGCGGGGTGACACGGCGTCCGGCGGCGGCTCGAAGCCGGCGAGGCTGGAGACGGGCGTCCAGGTCCAGGTGCCGCTGTTCATTGACGAGGGGGAGACGGTCCGCGTCGACACGCGCAGCGGCGAGTACGTCTCGCGCGCCTGAGGAACAGACTTGCGCCGCTCGGATCAGCGACGGGAGGCGGTGTTCGCGCTCTATCAGCGCGAGGTCACCGGCCGGGAGCTCGATGAGCTCCTCAATGGCGCGCGCCCGTTCACCCGTGAGCTGGCCGAGGGGGCCGAGTCGAGGCGCGGTGAGCTCGACGCCGAGATCGCACGCCTGTCGAGAGGATGGGAGCTGGAGCGGATCGCCCCGCTCGAGCGCAGCATCATGCGCGTCGCCCTGTACGAGATGCGCTACCGCGACGACATCCCCGTGGAGGTGGCGATCGACGAGGCCGTGAGCCTCTCGCGCGCCTACTGCGGTGCGGACGCCCCGGGGTTCGTCAACGGAATCCTGGGCTCGGCTGCGCGGGAGTCGACGCCATGAGCGGCCCCGGCGACGCTCCCGGGGCTGGCGCCGGTCCGAGCGAGGTGGACGCGATCGCGACGAGGCTCCGGGAGCTCGCTGCACGCCTGCGCGACCCGGAGCTGGCGGAAGGGGAAGCGGAGCAGCTAGCGCGCGAGGCGGCGGACCTCGTCGGCCGGGCTGGCAACGAGATCGACCGGGTGCTGCGGGCGATCGGCGACGAATCCGAGCCGTGAGCTATCCGGATGACCTGCGTGAGCTTGTCCAGGAGTACCTGGGCGAGCTCCGCTTCTCGGCGGTGGCGCAGACCGATGGCCTCGACGAGGCGATGCGCTACTCGTTGCTACCCGGCGGCAAACGGATCCGACCCGTGCTCGCGCTGGCCACCGCTCGCTCGGTGGGAGCCGAGCCGAGGTCGATGCTTCCGGCGGCCGCGGCGCTCGAGCTGATCCACACCTACTCGCTGATCCACGATGACCTGCCGGCGATGGATGACGACGACATGCGTCGCGGGCGCCCGACCTCTCACGTCGTGCATGGCGAGGATGTCGCGATCCTGGCCGGGGACGGTCTCTTCTCCGAGGCGATCCACCTGATCGCCCAGCGCCAGGAAGGCGAGCCCGCGCGGGTGCTCGCAGCCCTCAGGGAGCTGGTCGCCGCCACCGGGGTCACCGGCATGGTTGGGGGCCAGTACATCGATGTCACGACCGAGGGTGAATCCGGAGAGGCGTCAGGCGCCACCTTCCTCCGCCAGCTCCACTCGCTGAAGACGGGGCGCCTGATTGCAGCCAGCGTCACGGTCCCGCTGGCGCTCGCAGGCGTCCCCGAAGCTGGCACAATTCCCTACCGGCGCTTCGCGGATGAGCTTGGCGTCCTGTTTCAGATCGTCGACGACATCCTGGACGTGACCGGATCGGACGAGGAGCTGGGAAAGCCGCATGGCTCCGACGAGCGACATGGCAAGCTCACATACGTCAGCCTGTACGGCCTCGACCAGGCCCGGGAGCTCGCGGTCGAGTCGCACGATCGGGCGCGCGAGGCGCTTGCGATGGTTGACGGCGACACTACGGATCTCGAGCTGATCATGGACTTCATCCACACGCGGCACTCGTGAGCGGGAACGACGGACAGACGGCAGCGGAAGCCTCGGAAGGCTCGGAGGAGCGCCTGCTCGACAGCATCGACGGCCCGGAGGACCTCAAGGACCTCTCCGATCGCGAGCTGACCCAGGTCGCGCAGGAGGTGCGAGAGCTCGTCATCGACGTGATCGGCGAGATCGGCGGTCACTTCGGCGCCAACCTCGGGGCCTGCGAGCTGGCGGTGGTGCTCCACAGCCTGCTCGACTCACCCCGCGACAAGATCCTCTGGGACGTCGGCCACCAGGCGTACCCGCACAAGGTCCTGACCGGGCGGCGCGAGCGGCTCGACACGATTCGCCAGTACGGCGGGCTCGCGCCGTTCTGCTCGGTGTTCGAGTCCGAGCACGACATCATGGGCGCTGGACACGCCTCCACCTCGATCGGTTACGCGGTCGGGCTCAAGGAGGCGATGCGGAAGGGAATCGGCGAGGACGGCAAGGTGGTGGCCGTGATCGGCGACGGGGCGCTGACCGGTGGCGTCGCGTTCGAGGCGCTTCACAACGCCGGCGGCCTCCAGACCCCGATCGTGATCGTCCTCAACGACAACGGGATGTCGATCTCCCCGAACGTTGGTGCGCTCTCCCGCTACTTCAACCAGGTGCGGCTGAACGCGCGCCTCTACCACGCGCGGGAGGATGTCGAGAACCGTTTGACGAGGCTGCCGCTGGGTGTGGGCCGCCGGATCGACCGCCTCGGACCGGAGATCAAGGCGGCGGTGAAGGCCTATCTCGCCCCCGGCCTCCTGTTCGAGGAGCTCGATCTCGCCTACGTCGGCGTCATCGAGGGACACGACGTGCCCGCGCTCCGCCAGGCGCTGGCGGATGCGCTCGAGGCCGACCGGCCGGTGGTCGTCCACATCCAGACGGTCAAGGGAAAGGGCTTCCCTCCCGCCGAGGAGGGGGGCCTCGAGGGGATGGAGAAGTGGCATGCCGCAAAGCCGCACTCCATCGTCAACCGGAAGCCCGCGCCGAAGCCGAAGGCGCCGGAGAAGGTCGAGAAGCCCGCGCCCCCGCCGTCACCGCCCCAGTACACGCAGGTATTCGCCGACGCCCTCGTCGCCGAGGCCAAGCGCGACCGGCGCGTGATCGGGATCACAGCCGCGATGGCGGGGGGGACCGGACTGTCAAAGCTGGCCGGCGAGGTCCCGGAGCAGTACTACGACGTCGGCATCGCCGAGCAGGACGCCGTCCTGTTCGCCGGCGGGCTTGCCCTCCAGGGCGCGAAGCCGGTGTGCGCGATCTACTCGACCTTCCTCCAGCGCGCCTTCGACCAGCTCGTCCACGACGTCTGCCTCCAAAGCCTGAATGTGGTCTTCGCCATGGACCGCGCCGGCCTGGTCGGCGACGACGGGCCGACCCATCATGGCGCCTTCGACATCTCCTACATGCGCCCGCTGCCGAACATCGTGCTGATGGCGCCCCGAAACGAGGCGATGCTGGTGCACATGGTCCGCACCGCGCTCACCCACGACGACGGCCCGATCGCATTGCGCTACCCGCGGGGCGCGGCCGAGGGCGCGCCGCTGCCGTCCAGGCCCGAGCAGATCCAGATCGGCACCGGGGAGGTCCTGCGCACCGGCTCGCGCGTAGCGCTGGTCGGCTATGGCTACGGGGTCCCGGTCTGTCTCAAGGCCGCCGAGCTCCTGGGCGAGCACGACCTCGCGCCGACGGTCGCCGACGGGCGCTTCGCCAAGCCGCTCGACACCGAGCTGATCACGCGGCTCGCCGCTGACCATGAGTTGCTGATCACGGTCGAGGACCAGGTCCTGCCGGGCGGCTTCGGGGCGGCGGTGCTCGAGCACGTCGAGGACACCTTCACTGGGCCCGACTCACGTCGCGCCCGAATCCTTCGCGTGGGCCTGCCGGATCGCTATGTCACCCACGGCAAGCCAGCGCTGCTGCGCGAGGAGGTCGGGCTCACCGGCGAGGCGGTAGCGGAGCGAGTGCTGACTGCGCTGCGGGCGCGGGTGCCCACTGTGAGCTGACGGCTGCTATCGGGCAGCGCCCGTGACTCTGATGGCGGCGTCCCGGTCGGGGTACACCTTGAAGCGCACCAGCGATCCCTCCCTGAAGGTGCACTCGTGTGCCGTGAGGCGTTGGACCGGCACCCCGCTCCCGACGCCAGTGGCGGTGGCCCTGACGAACACGAGCACCCGCTCCCCATCGACGTCGATGAAGCGCTCCGGCTCGAAGTGCAACTTGCCCCAGGGCCAATTCGAGACAAGGCGACGCGCCTCATCCAGGCCTCGCAGCATCGTCCCGTCGGGATAGACCTCGGAGAAGTCGAACTCCGTGTCGGATGTGACGTAATCGGCCAGCGCCGACAGCAGGTCGGTGTCGAGAACGCCCCCACCGGCCGGGTCATAGGCCCGCCGGACGATCTCCAGGTTCTCCTCCGCCATCCCTCGCAGTATTGCCAGTTTCTCCCAAGTCAGTCACTGCCTGGGTCCGCGGCGAGGGGATCGCGATAACCCTGACGGCGCTCGCGCCGGAGCCCGGCTGCTTCGAGTGCCTCCTCCTGGCTGGTAAAGCTCTGAAACTCCACGATCCTGCCCGCGCGAAGTCGCGCGATCCACCCTGCCCCCTGGTCGAGGGCGATGCCGCTCCCCCGACCGCGAGCGAAGGCCCGTCCGAGCACGACCACTGCCTCGTCGAGTTCGCGGAACTCATCGGGCACGATCCGATACTCCGCCCATGCGGCGTCAACGTCAGCCCAGAACTGCCGCATTCCGTCCCGGCCGTGATACACGACCTTCTCGGGTCCGCCCACGATCGCCGGGTGAACCTGAACGCCTGGGTCAAGAACCTCGGCCGCAGCATCCGGATCTCGATCGGCGAACGCGGCGAACAGGGCCCTGACCGCCTCGACGTTCTCCTGCGACATCGCCCGTCAAGTATCCCCCGCTATCCCCGGCCGACGCATCCGCTGATCCGAGCGTCGCCCTCGGCTAAGGTCCGAGCAATGCGACGGCGACAGGTCACGGGGGACGGCACCATTGTCGAGATCGGGAGTGATAAGGACGTCCCGAAGCAGATCGAGGTGCTCCTGCGGGACATCTCCGCGCTGCGCGAGCGAGTGACGGCGCTCGCGTTTGCCACCGGGCAGCCTGAGCTCATGGGCGCGGACGTGCTCGAGGAGCTACCGCCCACGTACGGCGCGAACGTCGTCGATCTGCTCGCGGAGGTGAAGCGTCTCGAGCACGAGCTGGAAGCGGTCAGGGACCAGGCTGCGGAGGACGTCCGCGGCTTGGCTACCCGTGTAGCCGCCGTCGAGAAGGCGTTACGCGGCTAGCTCCGGACAGGAACCCGCCATAGATGCGGCGGGCCGGAGTAGATCAGCCGCCTGGCGGCGCAGGCGGATCGCTGGCCGCTGGGGGTGCGAGCTCCTCCCGCATCGCGTTCAGATCGGCAGCGATCTGATCGATCCGCTCCATCAGCAGATCCTGCTCGCTATCTCGCTCTCGGTGTCCGTCGGTAGCCAGCTAGTCCACGAAGCAGTACGAGTCGCTCGACGCGTCCCCGGCCTGGAGGCGGGTCTGATGCACCCGCAGCCCGCGGAAGTCGTCGCCGTGCGGGAAGAAGCGCTGGTCGAGGCTCATGCCGCCGGCTTCCGTGTCCGCATCAATGCGGGCCATCCACGCGCCCACGCCGTCCGGATAGAAGATCTCGTCCCAGGACGCGTAGAGCGAGTTGGTGCCGTACACACGGCGACCGTCGCGGCTGACCTCGATCATCTGAGGCGCGCCCCGCAGTTCCAGTTCGGGGGCCGCCGGATGGGGCGCGCGGCGGACGATGCCACCTAGACGTACCGATCCCGTCTCCTTGGGATTATGCGGATCGCGCACGTCGTACTGCTTGAGCTCCCCGGTCCCCCAGCACGACACGTACAGCCAGCGATCGTCGACCGAGAGGTCGATGTCGGTCACCAGCGGTGGAACCGCGCCGAAGGGTTGGAGCGCGGGCGGCAGCTGGTCGGTCTCGGCCGGCTCGGCGGGGATGGTGATCACCTTCTTCACCGTCCAGCGCTCACCCTCGCGGTGCCACAGCCACACGGACGCGGACAGGTCCTCGACGCTGATCACCACGCAGGCGAAGCCCCAGGTCTTGCGGGGGTCGTGAGCGGGCCTCACCTCGAGCACCATCTGATGCTCGTCGCCCAGGTCGACCCGCTGGATCAGCCTGCCCTCGGAGAGGCTCCAGAAGTCGAGATGGTGCCCGAACCGCTTACCGAGGAGGTCTTCGGGGTTCAGGCCGTCCTCGATCATCGCCGGCGTCCCCCACTCGGAGGTCACGGCCACGTCCTCGTTCAAGTGCCACCAGAGGTCGTACGCGAAGTACTGCTCGCCACGGTCGGTCTCCCAAGCGCCGGTGACCTCGAAGGTATCGTGGTCGATCAGCGCCACCCCGCCCGGCCCCTCGTCGCCGTCGGCGGCGCCGAGGTTGGACATGAAGATTCCGCCGGGTCCGCAGTGAACGGTGTGCGGGCGCGAGTAGCCGGCCTTCTCAGCGAGCTCCTCGGGCTCGATCGTGCGCACGACCCGCGGCTGCCGTGGGTCCGGCCCGGTGTCGAGCACGTGGGTGCGCGACGATCGCAGGCCCGGCACGATCAGGTAGCGGCGCTCGAGCGCGCCATCGTGGCCCTCGTGGCAGAGGGCGCTGGAGCAGGCGTTCCAGCCGAAGTGATGGAGCTCGTTCCCCGCTGTCGTCAGGTCCGCCCACCCGACCACCTGTCCATAGCTGGACGATTCCGCGTCGCAATCGACGACGGTAATGGCGTCGCGTTGTTCGCCGGCCGGATCGAATGCCGCGACGTAGGCGAGCCGCTCGGGGGGTGCGGCGATGGCGGCGGTGGGCGACCGATAGAACGAGGGGTCGGTGGTCTCGGGCATGGAACACCTTCCTTGGATTAGTGGTCGTCGCGCCGGATTCTATCCCTGGCCGGGAGGGCCAGTCATCGGATTGTCGCGGGCGACGCGAGCGGGTGAGAGGGTCCCCGACGCCTCAGGCCAACCGAGGTTGGCCGGAGCAGTGGCGTAGCGAGTGGATCGCTCGGCCGGGACGGGCGCACGCTGTTACCCGTGCGCCCGTCCGGCCTCAGCTCAGCCCACGGGCTGGAAGTAGTGCTTGTCGAGCCAGTGGGCGACATCCTTGCCGAGCGCGGCAGCCTGAACGTCGGCCGCCCGGAAGTGGATGCCCAGGTACACACGTGCGTCGATGGTGTCCTTGACCACGGCCGTCAACTGCCCGTAGTCGCGCGTCGGGTTGGGCGTCACGTTGCCCGGGAACTTGACGACGCTGAACTCCATCCTGTTGCCGCCAAAGAACGCCTTGGCGGTGTGCATGTACGCGCCGCTCGCGCAGTTGTAGCCGGACGTGTGGTCCGGATACGGGGGAGTAGCGATGAGCGGTGTCCAATTGGACTGCCCGACGGTGTCGGGGTTGGTGTCGTTGTCCCCTTCCCGGATCGCGGTGATCGGGCGCCAGAAGCTCCAGAACGCCTTCTCATCCCAGCAGTGGATCACGCTGTCTGCCCCGGCCAGGTTCAGCATCGCGAAGAGTCGGGCTTCCTCGGCGAGGGTGAGCCCTTCGGCTTCGGAGATCGTGCGGAACGTGCGGTTGAGCAGCTCGATGACATTGACGGTGTAGAACTGGGCCACGGCCTCTTGCTCGGGGGTACGCGGACTGCCGACCGCCCCGAGCTCCTTCACCTCGTTGTATTCCCTCGTGTAGGCGTCGCTCGTGAGCGCGCGCGGGCCCTTCGTCCGGAACTGCGAAGAGCTCTGGAGGAGGAACGGCTCGACGTTGGCCACCCATGCGAACGGGTCGTTGACGAACGCCGGCAGGACCGGACGCCACTCGCCGGCGTCGGCGCCGACGGGGAACGAGAACGGCTCGTATCTGCCGTCGTTCGTTCTCGCCGCAAGCATTGTCGCGGCCGCGGCCGCCCCGGCTGCAATCCCATCCTCCTTGCTGGTGCCGTTGTTGGGAACGTCTGCGAGCGCCTCGGCATAAAGGACGTCGAGTCGATCGCGGACCGCCTGAGGCAACGCCGGCACGAGCCCGCCTCCGAGGCCGACGAGCACGTGGTGCGCGGCGGTGGCGACCGCGGCCTCTTGCGATGCTGACCGCGGCGCGGGTGGGAGTCCGGCGAGATACGCCTGATGCCCGCGGTCGATCGAGTTGACGGCGTCGTAGACCGCCCCCTGAACCATCGCCATGTGAATTGAGGTGACGGTCGGGCTCTGGGCGGCGCCGGGCACGGGCCCGGGCACGGGCGGGTTGGTCGGGTTGCCGAGCGCCTCGAGTGCGTGGCGATTCCAGTCTCGGACCGTGTCGGCGCTCGCGCTCGCGGGGATCGCAAGCGCACAAATACTGAGGACGATCAATAACGGCGCGCGACACCACGCGTGTCGTCGCGGCCTGGTCGTGCTGGTGACGATGTGAGCCTTCATCTTGGGCCTCCCTTGTGGTCGTGGCCTCGGACCTGGTCTCCCGATGGGCCAGGCGCGGTGCCGGTTTGACGGCCTGAAGGCTCCAACACGGCGGTACAAGCTCGGTACAAAGGGGTTGCGGGCGCGATCTACGAGCGCGCCGCAGTCGAGATCCTCAGCCCGGGGGGCAGACCGAGACGTAGTCCTGCTCGGGGACGACCTCGTCCCACTGCTCGGGCGTCAGCTCCCCGGCGACGTCGCACGCGTGTTGTGCCCAGACCTCGGGATCGACCTCCCAGCGGATCGCCTCCCCGGCGTCGGAGACCGCGAACAGGCGATCGCCGTCGGGAGTGAAGTCGGCCGTCACCCGGGTGTTCGGCAGGCCCGGAAGCGGCGAGCCGATCGGCGCCTGCGAGCCGACGTCCCAGAGCACGACCGTGCCGTCGTTGTGCGAGCTGGCCAGGGTGCGGCCGTCCGGGGAGAAGGCCACCCCTAGGGTCTCCCTCTCCCCACGCCCCAAGCTCAGCGGCCGCCCCACCCGAGCCCAGCCGTCGGTCGCCCAAACGAAAGTGCTGCCGTTGTCCTGGCCGCCGGCGAGCAGGCCGCCGTCGGGGGAGAAGGCGACCGAGCTCACCGAGCGGTCGGTGCGCAGCCTGACGAGCCGATCGCCGCTGCGGGGGTCGCGAACGTCGACGCCATCGGGCTCCTGCTGCCAGAAGCGAGCGGCGAACGGGATCGCGAGCTGCGAGCCGTCGGGGCTGAAGGCAAGCCCCCTCACCCCGCCCCACCCGCGGGCGGCCTTGGACACCGGGGGCAGTCGGCGGATCAGCTTCCGCCCGTCGAGGCTCCAGATCCACACGGCTCCCTCCGCGTCGCCTGCGGCGAGCAGACCCCCCTGACCGAAGGCGAGCGCCTGGACGTCGTGCGGGTTCTTCAGGTTAGGGCCGCGGGGGGCGCGCAGCAGCGGGCCGACGCGCTTCCCCGAGCCGGCGTCCCAGAGGCCGACGCCCCCGCCCGTCCCGGCCACCGCCAGCCGGCGCCCGTCGGGCGAGTACTCGATCGCGAGCGCCGACCTGCCGGCGAAGGCCTCGAAGCCGCCGCTCGAGCGCAGCGTCTCGGCGTCGATCAGGTCCACCCGGCCGTCGACCCTCGCGACCGCGAGGGTGCGCCCGTCGGGGCTGACGGCGACGGGCGGGGGCCTCGCCCGTCTCGTCGAGGGCGTTGGTGCGGAACGGCCGCCCGAGCCGGCGGTCGCCGGCCACGTCCCAGATGATGGCCCTCGAGTCATTGTCGGCGGTGTAGAGGGTGCGCCCGTCGGGACTGAAGGCCTGCTGGCTCGAGACTTCGGGGGAGTGGCCGACGAGGGTCTCGATCGAGCGTCCCTCCCGCACGTCCCAGACGATCACGTCTCCGCTGCCGCCCTCCCAGGTCGAGAGCATTCGCCCGTCGGGGCTGAAGGCCCCGACGTCGAGGCCCGGGGAGTCCGCAAGCGTCCGCGCCCGCCCGGAGGCGAGGTCGAGCAGGCGAATGCTCCCGTTCTCCTTCCCGAGCGCGAGCGTGCGCCCGTCATGGCTGAGCGCGGCGGTATTCGTACCCCCCACCGGGTAACGGCGGACGACGCGCAGCGTCTCGGGGTCGATCGCGTACGCAGCGTCAGCGTCGGCGTAGATCAGGCTCCCGTCCGGGGTCGTCTGCAGGTGGACTCGGCAGGGACTGGGGGGTCACACGCACGGCCCGCCCCAGCCGCGAGCCGCTGGCGAGGTCGAACCGGCGCAGGAACAGGGGGCCCGGTTCGCTCTTGTAGCCGACGATCACGCTGCGCTCATCCGGGGCGTAGCTCGCAATGGGGATGTAGGTGGACCCGGGGTCGGCGGGATTGCGGCCGAGCGGGATCGACCTGCGCAGCCGTTGAGTGGCCGCGTCGATGATGTGCAGGTGGGCCCTCGATCCGCTCGGGCCCTTCGCGGCGACCGCGAGTGAGCCGTGCCGGGGATGGAAGCCAAGCCAGGGGACCCCCCCACTCCCCGCCTGGTAGTCGCCGATTCGCTCCCGCGTCTCGGTGTCGAAGAGGATCACGGTGCCGTCGTTGTCGCCCACCGCTAGCGTTCCTCCGTCGGGGCTGAGCGCGAGCGACCAGAGCTTGCTGCCGTCGCCGTACAGGACGCCGAGTGCCTGGGGGCTGCGCAGGAGCACCGAGAACAGGCTGGAGCGGGTCGCGAGGGAGTCGTCGAGGGCGACGCCGGCGTTGGCCAGGCAGAAATGCCTGGTCGAGGCGGTCCTCGGTCAGGGCCTGGGCTCCGAGGCGCTGCGCGGCCTCGGCGGTGGCGGCGCTGCGCGCGCCCTGGCGCTCCGAGAGCGCGATCACCCCGGCGGCGATCGCGATCGCGAGCAGCACCCCGACCCCGGCGAGCAGCGTCCGCAGCCGGCGGTTGGTGCGCTGCTGGCGCTCGGCCCGGCGCTCGCTTGCGGCCCGGCTCTCCTCGAGGAAGACGCGCTCGAGCTCGTTCAGCTCCGGGTCGTGCTCGGCGGCCCACTCGAGCGCCGCGGCGAGTCGAGCGCCCCGGTAGAGCTCGGCGGGATCGCGCTCGGAGTCACGCCACTCGGCGGCGGCGGTGATCAGGTGATGGTGAAGGCGCCGACCCTCGGCGTCCTCCGCGAGCCAGCCGCGAAGCCGCGGCCATTCGCGAAGCAGCGCCTCGTGGGCGACCTCGACCGTCTCCTCGTCGACGCTCAGCAGGCGCGCCTCGGTGAGCACGGCGAGCGCCCCGGCGGCCGCCTCGTCGCGGTCGAGCTCGAGCTCGTCGAGCGGAACGCGGCGGCGAACGAACGCCTCCACTTCCTGCTCCTCCGCGCCGGCGAGGCGCAGAAGCATCGGCCGCGTCCGGGACCGCTCGGGCTCGCTCAGGCGCTGGTAGGCGCCCTCGGCGAGGCGGGCGACGGCCCCGTCGACGCCGCCGGTGTGCTCGTAGGCGCGGTGGCGAAGGGTGCGTCCGTCGCGTCGCTGCCAGAGCTCGACGAGAGCGGCCGAGAGGAGCGGCAGGCCGCCGGGCTCTGAGGCGACGTCGCCGACGAGCGCCGAGACCAGGCGCGGCTCGACCCGCAGCCCGGCCCTGCGGGCGGGGAGCTCGATCGCCCGGCGGAGCTCGTCGCGGCGCATCGGCCCGACCAGGACCTGGTTGGCGCCGATCAGCGTCGCGAGCGCCGCGTGCTCGGCGCAGCGCCCGTAGAAGTCGGCGCGGATCGCGAGCACGACCACCAGGCGCTCGTCGGGGTCGGCGGCGCCCTCGACCAGCGCGTCGAGGAACGCCTCGCGCTCGGCCTCGTCGCGGCAGGCGACGAAGACCTCCTCGAACTGGTCGACGACCAGGACCAGGCGCTCGCCGGGAGGCAGACGATCGAGCGCGTCGGCGATCGCACGGCGTCCGCGCTCCCTCGCCCCCCGCCTCGGGCACGGCGCGGCCGAGAGTGCGGAACAGCTCGGCGAGCGGGCGCTGGCCGGGGCGCATCACCGCGCGACGCCAACCCTCGGAGCCGGGGACGACCCCGTCGGCGAGTGCCGGCAGAAGCCCGGCGCGCACCGCCGAGGACTTGCCGCTGCCGGAGGGGCCGAACACCGCCAGCAGAGTCGAGCCGACGAGGCGGGCGACGAGCTCGGCGACGAGGCGCTCGCGACCGAAGAAGTACTCGGCCTGGGCGGCGTCAAACGGCGCCAGGCCGCGGAACGGGCAGACGAGCGGCTCGGAGGAGTCCGGCGGCTCGTCGAGCATGTAGAACGCCTTGCGCTCCCGGGCCACCTGCAGATCCACGACGCTGCCGGCGCCAGCTCGGCCTCGGTCGTGCGAAGGCTCGCGGCCGCTCGCTCGTGGCACGGCCGGCGGTGGCCACGAGCCGCTCGGCCGCCTCCGCCCGCGCCCACTCGTCGGCCGCGCGGTGGATGCGAAGCGGCACCCCCTCGCTTTCGGCGATCAGCGTCCGCAGGGGCATCGCGACGCCCTCGGCGGGGGCGTAGAGGGCCGCGATCTCGGCGGTCGCCTCCTCGCCCAGCGGATCGAGCCGCAGGCGCTCGGCGGCGCCCGACTCGAGCAGGCCGGCGAAGGCGGGCGGTCCCTGCTCGTCGTGATGAAGGACGCAGATCAAAAGCGAGCGGTCCCCGGCCTCGCGGGCGAGCGCTGCGGCGGCGGCGAGCACCGCGGGCGGTGCGTCGTCGGCGTAGTCGAGCGCCAGTAGCGTCGGTCGATGGCCGGCCCCGGCCTCGGCGACGCTCGCCAGGGCGGCGTCGGCGGCCTCGCCGCCGGCGGCGTAGAGGACCGACGCGCCGGCGCGCTGGACCTCGGCCGCGAGCTCGGCCACGAGCCGCGTCTTGCCGATCCCGGCGGGCCCCCAGACGAGGGCGCAGACGACCCGGCCCTCGCTCGCCTTCACCCAGCGCCGGCGCAGCCAGTCGAGCTCGCGCTCGCGCCCGGCGAGCAGCGGCGAGCCGCCCTCGAGCTGGACCGGCAGCTCCAGGATCGGCGGCAGCGGGTCGAGGGCGGGGTCGTGGGCGAGGATCTGCTCCTGGAGGCGTCGCAGCTCGGGCCCGGGCTCGACCCCGATCTGCTCGATCAGCGTCCCGCGCGCCGCGCCGTAGGCCTCGAGCGCCTCCGATTGGCGCCCGGCGCGGTAGAGGGCGAGCATCCGCTGGGCGTGAAGGCGCTCGCGGAGGGGCTCCTCCGCGATCAGCGCCTCGGTTTGGGCGACCACGTCGTCGTGGCGCCCGGCGGCGAGCTCGGCGTCGATCGCCAGCTCGAGCGCGCGCAGGTGAAGCTCCTCGAGGCGACGGATCTCGGCGCTGCGCGAACGGCTCTGAGGCGACGTCGGCGAGTGGGGCCCCGTGCCAGAGCTCGAGCGCGGCGCTGGCCGCGCCGTCGGGGATCGCCTGGTCGGCCTCGCGCCGCGCACGTTCGACGAGCTGCTCGAAGCGCACCGCGTCCACCGCGTCCTCCGGCAGCTTGAGCTCATAGCCCCGTCCGTGGGTGACGATGCTGCGCCTCGGGTCGTTGGAGGCCAACGCCTTTCGCAGCTGCGAGACGTAGTACTGGACGTTCTTGGCGGCGCTCGCGGGCGGGCGATCGGCCCACAGGCCATCGATCAGCTCGTCGGCGCTCACCGTGCGGTTGGCGCGCAGCGCGAGCATCGCGAGCATCCCGCGCTGCTTGCTCCCCCCCAAGGGAAGAGGTTGGCCGTCGATGAGGGCATCGACGCGCCCGAGGACCCGGATTTCTACACCCCCCATCGAAACGAGGGTACACCCGCCCCGACGGGCGAACAACCCGCTCATACCGCCGCCTGGATCAGCGGCGGCGTCAGCTGCAACGGGACCGTCAACCGGCCCCGTGGCACCAGAATGCTGGTGTCAGGAGGAGAAGGTCTGGCGCATCGTCACTCACTGCGGGTTGGGCGGACCGAGGCTCGCCGTCAGCTTTCGCTGCGCCGGGGAGGCTGCCGCGCTTGGCGTGCCCGGCGTTAGCCGGCGGCGCGCGCGAGCACGTCGGGAAGCTGGCGCCGAGACGAGACGTCGAGCTTTCGGAACGCCCGTCCCAGATGGGTCTCCACCGTCTTCACGGTGACGAACAGCGTCTGGGCGATCTCGCGGTTCGTGGCGCCGGTCGCGGCGAGCTCGACAACGCGTCGCTCGCTGGGCGTCAGTGAGTCCGCCCCCGTGCGCTCGGTGGTCCGGGGTCGGATGCCGATCGCCGCGAGCTCGGCCCGCGCCCGCCGCCCCAGGGTTCGGGCGCCGCAGCGGCCGGCCAGCGCGAGCCCTTCGAGCAGAGGCTCCTTGGCCGCGGTGCGCTGTCCGGCGGCGCGGAACGTTGCGCCGAGGTCGACCAGTACCCGCGCATGCTCCAGCCGCGCGGGCGAGGAGTCCAGCACAGAGAGCGCGGCCGCCAGCCCTTTCGGCCGCTCCGCGGGTGGGCCGACGAGCGCGTCGGCGCGCAACGCGATGCCAATCGCGCGAGGCGCGCCGAAGGACAGCGCGCGGCGCACCTCTTCGGCGGCCAAGCCGCGAGCCTCGTCGCGGCGTCCGAGCTCGGCCAGGGAGAGGGCCGCCGCCGAGCGCCACGCGAGCATGGCCGGATTGTCGCCGCCGAATGCGGGGTCGTCGCAGCAGCGCAGTTCCTCGATCGCCACTTCGTGGTTGCCGGCCGCGGCGCGAAGCACGCCCGAGGCATAGCGCAGCTGGGAGCTCGGAGTAAAGTCGGTGTCGTACCGAACGCCGGCGCGGTCGATGAGCCGGCGCAGAGAGTCGGGGGTCTCGTCGCGCTCGAGCCCCGCGAGCACCGCCGCCGCCACGGCCAGGACGAGGAACTCGGCGCCCAGCAGGTCAGGCGCGAGCTCGATCGCCACCTGCGCGTCCGCCTGGGCGGCGGCCAGGTCTCCGCGGCGCACCCCGATGTTCGCTCGAAGCGCCGTCAGAGTCACAACCGTCGGTGCCGCGCCCCGCTCGCGCGCCTGCGTGAGGATCTCGTCCGTGCCCCGAAGGGCCGCGTCAAGACCGTCGGCGGCCGCAAGGGCGGCGAGGGCCAACATCGCCCAGTTCTCGCCGCGGTGGGGCTCGAGCGGGAGCTCAGCCGCGAGCGCGCGTTCGGCGAGGTCGATCGCGGTGGACGCCGAGCGCGAATTCAGAACCTCTTCCATGGCGAGCCCGGCGAGCGTCGTGGCCTGCAGCACGCCGCGTGCCGGGCCGCCCGGATCTCGCAGCGCGGCGACGGTCGCGTCGGCCTCGCGCCGGGCCGACGCCGAGGTGTAGCTGACGCCCAGCAGCGCGACCTCGAGCTGCTCGCGTGCCGGCTCCCTGGCCGGAAGCCGTTCCTGGGCACGGCGCAGGATCGCGGCTCCTTCAGCGGCACGCCCGGCGTAGAAGAGCATGCCGCTGAGCTCGATCGCCGCCGCGGCGATCGCGGCCGCGTCCTTGCCGCGCTCGACGATCTCCGACAGCGGAGCGATCGCCTCCGATGCGCCGGCGCGGGCGCGCGCCTGGCCGAGCTCGAGCAGGACGATGGCGCGCTCGCCGTTAGCGGGAGGCTCGTCGAGTGCGCGGGAGAGCAGTGCGGCCGCGCCCGCTGCGTCACCCAGGGCCAGCGCGTCGCGAGCGGCGCCCCGCAGCAGTGCCACCGTCACGGAGTCGGCCGCCGGCTCGGTGTGCATGACCTGCGCCGCGACCTGGTCGGCGGGCGCTCCGCGCTCGCGCAGGATCGTCGCCGCGGCGTGATGCAGCCGCTCGCGTTCGGCGGGCGACAGGTCGCCGTAGATCGCCGTGCGCAGGATGGGGTGAGTGAAACGGACCGCAGCGCCAGACTCCACGACGCCGGCGGCGACCAGCGCCGCCATCGCTGCCTCGACGTCGGCATCGGCGAGTCCGGCGAGGCGCGCCGCGTCGCCCAGCTGTGCGCCGTCGCCGAGCGCGCTCAGCGCGCGGGCCAGCGCGGCGGCCGCCGGCGTCAGCCGCGCCAACCGGAGCAGCACCGCGTTGGCGACGCCGCGCGGGACCATCGCGCCGAGCTCGGCCGCGGCGGCCGCGGTGGGTTTGAGGCCGCGAGCCGCCGCCTCGTCCAGGAGCTCGCCAACGAGGAACGGGTTGCCGCCCGTCACCTCGATGCACACGCGAACGAACCGATCGTCGGGCTCGCTCGGACAGCCGCACGGCGACCAGAGCCCGGATCGCCGCCTGCGTCAGGGGCGACGGCCGCAGCAGCTCCGCCGCGGGGTCGGCAACGAGCGTCGCCGCCTCGGGCGTCAGCGCGGGATCGAGCGGCCGGGTGGCGAGGATCAGCGCGAGCGGCTGCCCTTCGAGCCGGCGGGCGATGAAGGCGAGGGCGCGCGCCGACGGCGTATCGGACCACTGCAGGTCGTCGACCATGAGCGCGAGCGGCGAATCGTCGGACAGGTTCGAGGCGAGCCAGTAGAGGCCGTGTTGCCACGCGTAGCCGGAGTCGCCGGCGGCTGGGCCCGGTGGCGGCGCCCTGGAGGCCGAGGTCCCCGCTCCGGTGAGCACGTCCGCGGCCAGCGCCGCCGCTCCCGCCAGCCAGCGGTCGCGCTCGTCGGTGTCGGCCTCCAGCAGTGGGCGCTCGAAGAGCTGGCGCACCACCCCGAACGGAAACCCCCGCTCGAGCTCCGTCGCCCGCGCGCCCAGGACCCGGAGGCCGAGGTCCGACGCCCATGCGCGTGCCTCCTCGAGCAGCCGTGACTTACCCATCCCAGCGGCCCCCTCGATGACCAGGGCCCCCCCGGCTCGCCGCCCCACGGCACGCAGCGTGGCGCGGATCCGCTCGACCTCGTGCTCGCGCTCGAGCAGCTCGGTTGGCTGGGCGCGGGCGGACCGGTCCATGCGTCGACCAATCGTAAGGCGGAGTGCGCGGCGCCCCGCAAAGTTCGGGGTTCGATGTCAGGGGATGTGCCCGATGTGCGGAGTGCCGGTCGGGCGGACCATGGTCGCTGCAGCAACCAGCAATTCGAAATCAAACAGCGAAAGGATGAAGATGAACACCAACGCAATCACCGACTCCAGGTCTAAGTGGCCACTCCACACCGCTGCGGTCTCCGCCCTCGCGCTCGCGTCGCTCGTTGTTCCAGTTCATTCGAGCGCCAGCAACAACGACAACGGGGTCGACGGCGTACTGGCTCAGGTCAAGCGCGGCACGCTCGAGGTCAAGGGCAGCCGTCGGGCCGATGCCATCGCGCTTAGGCTGAAGGCCGGTGACCCGAATCGGGTCGAGGTCGACGTCGGCGGCGACGGCTCGGCCGACTTCTCGTTCGCGCGCTCCCGTCTCGCGGCGATCGGGCTCAGCCTGGGCGACGGCGACGATGCCGTTCGCGTCGACGACGCCAACGGCCCCTTCACCGACGCGATCCCGACGACGATCGCCGGCGGCGCCGGTGACGACTCGCTGAACGGCGGGGCCGGCGCCGAGACGTACAGCGGCGGCACCGGCAAGGACACCGTCGCCGGCGGCCGGGGCAACGACAGCGCCTTCCTCGGCCGCGGCAGGGACTCCTTCCGCTGGGATCCGGGCGACGGCTCCGACGGGATCGAGGGCCAGGACGGGCGCGACACGATGCTGTTCGATGGCGCCGGCGCGCCCGAGAACATCACCATGTCCGCGATCGGCGGTCGGCTCGTGTTCCTCCGTGACGTTGCCGCCATCGCTATGGTCACCGATGGCGTCGAGACCGTCACCTTCAACGCCCTCGGCGGAGCCGACACGATCACGGTCAACGACCTCACCGGCACCGACGTGACCCAGACCAACCTCGAGCTGGCCGGGACGCTCGGCGGCGGCGCCGGCGACGGCGCAGTCGACAACGTGATCGTCAATGGCACGGCCCGTGACGATGAGATCAACATCGACGGCTCCGAGTCGGGAGCGGATGTGACCGGGTTGGCCACGGCCGTGTCGCTCACGCACGCGGAGCCGACCGACAGGCTCTCCGTCAACACCCTCGCGGGCACCGACAACGTGCTCACGAACGGCGGCGCCGTGGTGTTCGAGGTGCTGGTCGACGGCGTACCCGTCTAGGCCGTTCGAGCTCGCGAGCCCCGGCTCTGAGAGCCGGGGCTCGCCCTGGGCCTAAGCGACTACACCTCGCTCAACGCCCTGGTCGATGCCGACTCGGGCGAACGCTCCTCGACGACCTCCGCCAAGAGCGGTTACCAGTCACTCAACGCGATCGTCGGACCTGATGAGTCGGAGCAGCCGTCGCCGCCGCCGGTGGTCGAGGTCCGAGAGGACGACGCGTTCGACCGGTCCGACGCCCTGATCGGAGCCCTGATCGCCTCCGGCCTGATGCTGATGACGCTCGCGGCCGCAGGCACGGTTGCGCGTCACCGGCGGGCGACCGCCGAGTCCCGCGCCTGAGCCGCGGCTGAGGCGCGGCCGATCGAGAAGCCCGCGCTCGCGGAGCGCCGGGGGCGGTCGTCGGCTTCAGCTCCAGCGGCAAGATGGACGACGTCTGCGCCATGATCGCCTGATTGCGCCGCCCCAGCGCTGGCGAGCGGGCCACGTTCTTAGTTCTGCTGCCCGCCTCACAGCGCCGCTCTGCGCTATGCAAGAACGCCGTGAATCGCCGTTAGATGCCCGGAAACGCCGCCGATCGGTGGCAATCGCGGCAGAATTTGGCGCGCCGTTTGGCGCGCAGTTGGATTTCGGCAACCCGACCCGCCAGCGCCGCACCCCGGATACCGCGTGTTAGAGCACAAACGAGAACCCCCGCCGCTGGCGGGGGCTCTCGGGGTACAGGGAGGAGAGATATATATGTATATGTGTTGTCTGTGGGAGGTAGGCCGGACTCCTTAGGCGCCGCGGGGAGCGACGAACCGCGTCATTGCGGTCAATGCCACCTGGGCGGCGCCGATGCCGGCCAAAAAGACTGTTGATGCCCAATCGCCCGTGGCGATCCCGATCCCGATGCCGACCGTCGCCGCAGCCGCGGCGAGCAGATAGTCGAAGCCGGCGTGCGCTGAGACCGGCAGCTCCCGCCCGGGGCTCTCAACCTGAAGGCCGAGCGCCAGGAGGAACACCCCGAAGACCACCGCGACGGCGGTCCCGGCCACATCGAGGCCGAGGAGGAAGGGCGCTGCCATGATCGCCGGAGCGGCGATCACCTCCGCTGCGCCATGAACCTGGATCGGAATCCCAGACAAGGCCATCTACGCGATTCAGGGTACGAACGTATGTGCGATCAGTGTGTGAGTTGCATCACACAACGGGTCCAAGCAGCGGTACCTTTGCCGCGTGAGCAAGCGGCGGATCGACAGCCTCTTGGCGGAGCGCGGGCTGGCGCCGTCGCGCTCCGGCGCGGCCACGTGGATCCGCGCAGGGCAGGTGCGGATCGGCCGCGACGGACCGCTGGCGACCAAGCCGGGTCAGCTGGTGGCGGAGGCGACCGAGCTGGTGTTGGAAGAGCGGCCGCGCTATGTCTCGCGAGGGGGGGAGAAGCTGGAGAACGCGCTCGAGGCACTCTCGATCGACGTGCGCGGGCGCTCGTGCCTCGATGTCGGCGCCTCCACCGGCGGATTCACCGACTGCCTGCTGCAGCGCGGGGCAGAGCGCGTGGTCGCCCTCGACGTCGGCTTCGGCCAGCTCGATTGGGGCCTGCGCAACGACCCCCGGGTGATGGTGATCGAGCGGACCAACGCCCGGGAGCTCGCCGGGGGAGACCTTCCCTACGCGCCCGAGCTGACCACCGTCGATGTGTCCTTCATCTCCCTCGCCAAGGTCTTGCCCGCGATCGCTCGCTGCCTGGCTCGCGATGGCGAGGTGCTTGCGCTGGTCAAGCCTCAGTTCGAGCTCGACCGGGCGCGGGTCGGTAAGGGTGGGGTGGTCCGCGATGCGGTGGATCGGCGAGCGGCGCTCGTGCGGGCTGCAGAGGCGGCGCAGGCCGCCGGCCTCCACGTGCAAGCGTTCGCGCGGTCGGGCCTCCCCGGGCCCAAGGGCAACCGCGAGACCTTCCTCTGGTGCTCGCTGGCGGGCCCGAAGGTCGCGGACGTCGAGGCCGCGGCGCGGGAGGTCGAGCCGGGATGAGCCTGCGCACTGTCAGCGCGCCGGCGGCGATCCGTCACGCCGTTCTGATGACCCACTCGGACGCGGACGATACGAGCGCGGCCGTGGAGACCGCGATCGCCTCGGCGGCCGCCCCCGGTGTGAGCATCCACGCCGATGCCGACGAGCTCGTCAAGCACGGCGCGGCCGATCTCGCCCCTGTGGACGGGTTGCCCGATCCCGACCTGTGCCTCGTGCTCGGGGGTGACGGGACGATCCTGCGGGCGCTAGGGCGCTTCGCCGATTCGAACGTGCCCGTGTTCGGGATCAACTTCGGGACCATCGGCTTTCTCGCTGCGGTCGAGCGCGAGGATCTCGAGGCTGGGCTCGAGCGGGCGTTCGCGGCGGACTTCGAGGTGATGGCGCTGCCGGCGCTGGACGTTCGCGTGCCGGGCGGGACTCGCCCCGCGCTGAACGACGTTTCGTTCACCCGCCGCCCGTACGAGCGGGTCGCCGAGCTCGCCTACAGCCTCGGCGGCCGCGAGGTGGGCCACGTTCGCTGCGATGGCCTCGTGGCCGCCACCCCCACCGGCTCCACCGGCTACAACCTCGCCAACAACGGGCCGATTCTCGCTTGGGGCGTTGAGGGGTACGTCGTCAGCTTCATCGCTCCGCACACGCTCACGGCCCGTGCGCTTGTGGTCGCTCCCGACGACGTCCTGCACGTCCGCAACGTGGCGGCCCGTGACGGGGTCGACATCGCGCTCGACGGGGACGCGGCCGGCCAGCTCAACCCGGGAGAGGAGGTCGAGGTGCGCTTCCGCGACGGGGTCGGCCGGCTCGCCCAGCTTCCCGGAGCGAACTTCTACCGACGGATCCGCGAGAAGTTCGGGCAGCTGGCGCACTAGCAGACGCCTGGGGACGCGGTGCCCAAGTCGATGGCAGCGGTGGGAAGTGCGCTCTTCTTCCTGGCGGCGCCGGGGGTCGTCGCGGGGCTCGTGCCCTGGCTCCTGACCGGTTGGGAGGTGGAGGAGCCGGTCTCCTACTGGGCGCCGTTTCGCGTCATCGGCGCCCTCCTGGTCGTGGCCGGGATTGCGGTGCTGGTCCATGCATTCGCCCGGTTCGTCCTCGAGGGGCGTGGGACCCCAGCACCGGTGGCGCCAACCGACCATCTGGTCGTCGGTGGCCTCTACCGCCACGTCCGCAACCCGATGTACCTGGCGGTCTCGGCGATCATCGTCGGGCAGGCGCTGGTGCTGGGACAGCTCGAGTTGCTCTGGTACGCGGCCATCATCGGCGCGGCCTTCGCCGCGTTCGTGTATGGCTACGAGCAGCCGGCGTTGAGCCGCCAGTTCGGCGCGGAGTACGACGCCTACCGGCGCGCCGTGCCGGCGTGGTGGCCGCGGCGCCGCCCGTGGGAGCCCGGCGACGATCGCCACCACTGAATCCGTCCCGGCCCGCTGCTACACAGGACGCCGTGCTGCTCGAGCTTCGGATCGAGAACCTGCTGGTGATCGAGCGCGCCGAGCTTCGCTTCGGCGAGGGGCTCAACGCGATCACCGGCGAGACCGGCGCCGGCAAGACGGTCCTCGCCCACTCGCTCGACCTGCTCATGGGCGGCCGGGCACGGCCGCAGATCGTGCGACCGGGCGCACCGGAGGCGTACGTGGAGGGGGCATTCGCAGCTCCCGAGGGCCTGTTCGACGAGCCCGAGCTGGCGGCGCTTGCCGAGCGCCTGCCGGAGGATGCGACCGAGGTCGTCCTCGGCCGCCGTGTCGGAGCCTCGGGTCGCACCAGCGCGTTCGTCCAGGGGCGCTCGGCGTCGGCGGCCGACCTGCAGGCGCTGGGTGGGCGGCTGCTGGCTTTCTTCGGACAGCATGAGCACCGCAAGCTGACGCTCGCCGCCACGCAGCTCGAGGTGCTCGACGGCTTCACCGGAGCCGAGCACCTCGACCGTCGCCGCCGCTATCGCCGGGCGCACGCCGAGGTTGGCTCGCTGCGGCGCGAGCTGGCCGAGTTCGCCGAACGCGAGGGAGCACGGGAGCGGGACCTCGATCTGCTCCGGTTCGAGCTGTCCGAGATCGAGGCCGTGGCCCCGGACGCCTCCGAGGAGGCCGCACTTGCCGACGAGCGTGAGCGCCTTCTGCACGCCGAGAGGCTGCGTCAGGCCGCAGCCGGGGCGACCGCTGGCGTTCACCGGGCCGGACGACGACGGTGGCGCGCGATCGCTGGTCGGGGAGGCCGAGGCCGCACTCGCGGCTGCCGCAGGCGTCGACCCCGAGCTGGACGCGCTGGCGGAGCGAGTCCGGGCATCCGCGGTTGAGCTTGAGGATCTCGCCAGCACCCTCCGCGGCTACCTGGATCGCATCGAGGCCGAGCCCGGAAGGCTCGAGGCCGTGGAGGAGCGGTTCTCAGCGGTCGAGAGGCTGAAGCGAAAGCACGGCGGCACGGTGGAGGCGGTGCTGGCGCACCGGGACCGCTGCCGCGCCGAGATCGAGCGTCTGGAGAACGCCAGGGAGCTGGCCACCGAGCTTGAGCGGCGAATCACCGGCGCGGCCGAGCGGCGGGCTCGGCTCGCCTCCGCGCTCACCGAGTCGCGTCGCAACGCGGCCCGCAAGCTCGAGCGGCGGGTCGCCGCCGAGCTCGCGGCGTTGGCGATGGATGGAGCGAGGCTCGAGATCGTGCTGGAGCCCGCCGATCGGGACGCTGACGGGTACGGCCAGCACGGTGCCGAGACCGTCGAGCTGCGGGTGGCGACCAACCCGGGAATCCCGCCGTCGCCCCTTCGCGACGCCGCGTCGGGCGGCGAGCTCTCACGCGTGATGCTGGCGCTGAGCGGGCTCGGCCCGGCCGCAGGCGCGCACACGATCGTCTTCGATGAGATCGACGCCGGAATCGGAGCCGATACGGCGAAGGCGGTGGGGGAGAGGCTGGACGCACTGGCCGAGGGCCGTCAGCTGATCTGCATCACCCATCTGCCGCAGATCGCGTCGCTCGCGTCCACCCACTTCCGGATCTCGAAGCGGGCGATCGAGGGCACCGCGACGGCCACGGTCGAGGCGGTGAACGGGGAGGAGCTGGTCGCCGAGATCGTCCGCATGCTGGGCGGCGAGACCGGCGACGGCACCGCCGACCGCCATGCGCGCGAGCTGCTGGCGGCTGCCTGAAGCCCGACGCGGGCATAATCGGACGTTCGCGATGGCTTCTGCCCCGACTCGATCGCGCTTTGGGCTGCGCCGGCAGGCGGCCCGTCCGCGACGGGGTCGATCCGCGGCGATCGAGGGGCCGGTGCGCCTTGGGCGAAGGACCAAGGACCTGGTCAAACGGCTGCGCCCGGGCGACGTCGCGGTCATCGACCACGCGGACATCGACCGCATCGCGGCCGAGGAGCTGGCGGCGAGCGGCGTGGCGGCCGTCCTCAACGTGTCGCCATCCTCGACCGGCCGCTATCCGAACGCGGGCCCCCTGATCATCGCCCGGGCCGGGGTGCGGCTCGTCGACGTCCCGGCGGCGCCGCTCTTCAACGAGCTTCGCGACGGCGATGTCGTGGTCGTCGACCGCGGCGAGGTGCGCCGCAACGGCTCCCTGCTCGCCTCCGGCCGGGTGCTCACCGCCGCCGAGCTCTCGGCTCAGCTCGAGCGCCATCGCGAGCGGATCGACGATGCGCTTGCGGAGTTCGCCGAGAACACGATCGCCCACGTTCGCGCCGAGGGAAAGCTGCTCGCGGGCAAGTTCGATCTGCCGCGTACGCGGACCGTGTTTCGCGATCGCCACGTTCTTATCGTCGTCCGCGGACGCACGTACCGCGAGGACCTTCGCACGCTCCACGCCTACATCCGCGATGTGCGGCCGGTGCTGGTCGGGGTCGACGGGGGCGCCGACGCCATTCTCGAGGAGCGCCTGCGCCCGGACGTCGTCTTGGGTGACATGGACTCGGCCTCCGACGAGGCCCTGCGGTCTGGCGCGGAGCTGATCGTTCACGCCTACGACGACGGGCGCGCTCCGGGCAAGGAGCGGCTTGAGCGGCTTGGCCTCGAGCACCTCGTCGTGCCGGCAGCGGGAACCAGCCAGGACGTCGCCATGCTGCTCGCCTACGAGAAGGGCGCAGCCCTGATCGTGAGCGTGGGCACCCATTTCAACCTGGTCGAGTTCCTGGACAAGAACCGCGCCGGAATGTCCTCCACCTTCCTCACCCGCCTTCGTGTGGGCGAGACGCTGGTCGATGCCAAGGGCGTCAGCCGCCTCTACAACCCCGGCGTCAGCGGGAGGCAGATGCTGATGTTCCTGGCGACGGCGCTGGTTGCGATCGCGATCGTCGTGCTCACCTCGGAGCGGCTCGGAGACCTCTTCGACCTGATCTGGCTCAAGCTCAAGGTGCTGCTCGGACTCTGATGGGCTATTCAGCGCGGTACCACGCCGCGTCGCTGGCCGCCGTCTTCCTCGCGCTGGCCGTTGGAATCCTGATCGGAGCCGGATTCGGCGACGAGCTGGTCGAGGGCGGGGCGGAGGACCTCGAGGCGAGCCTCCAGAGCGATCTGGAGGACGCCCGAGCGGAGATCGACGACCTCCAGGGCGAGCTCGACGAGTCGAACGACTACGTCGACGAGACCTATCCCGCGCTCGTCTCGGACACTCTGGTGGGCAGGACGCTGGCAGTTGTGGCCCTGGGCAGTCAGCCCGAGGAGCTTCGCGATCACATCGGTGAGGCCCTGGAGCCGACCGGCGCCGAGGTTGGCCAGGTTGCGGTCGTCGGCGAGCCTCCCGATCGGGACGCGCTGGCGGATGCTGCCGGCGACGACCGATTCGAAGACCTCGATCGTGATGACGAGGCCCTGTCCGACTTCGCGCGGCGCCTGGGTCGCGACCTGGTGACGGGCGCCCCGCTCTACGAGCGTGCCAGCGATTCCCTGCTCTCGGGATTCAGCGGTGAGCCAACCCCGGTGGACGGCGTCATCGTCGTCCGCGACCGCCCCGACGATCTCGACGAGGAGGAGGCCGCGAGCACGGAGCGGCTCGAGTCGGGCCTGTTGGAGGGGATTGCGGACGCCGGAGCGTCGGTCGTCGGCGTCCAGGGCACCAACTCCGATTCCTCGGTCGGTTTCTTTGACTCGCGGGGGATCTCGACGGTGGACAACGTCGACATGGCGGCCGGCCGGGTCTCACTTGTGTTCGTGTTGCGCGGCGCTCAGGGGAACTACGGCGTCGGTGAGAGCGCCGACGCGCTGATGCCCGATCTCCTCGCGCCGCCCGCCGGCAACGTGGCGTCCGGGCTTCCGGCCGGGGGCTTCGGCTCGGGCAACTGATGCTCACCGCACTGGTGCTTTCGACGGCCGTCGCTCTGGTCGCGACCGGCCCCTGGCTTCGCGACATGCGCCGGGGCGGCCTCGCCCGCGAGAACTACCGCGGGCGGCTGGCCGCCTTTCCCTCGGGGGCGGTGCTCGTGGCCTGCTCGCTGATCGCGCTCGTTCCGCTGGCCGTGCTCGACGACCGCGCGGACCTCGATCTGCTCGATCCGGAGCTGCGCCGCTGGGCGACCTACGTGCTCGGGGTGGCGCTGCTGGGCCTGCTCGACGACTCGCTCGGGCGAGGGGTGGAGGCCGCCGCGCCGCGAGGATGGCGGGGCCACGTGCGCGCCGTGCTCGCAGGGCGATTCTCCACCGGGGCGATCAAGGCTGTCGGCGCGCTGGGGCTGGCCGCCTACGCGACCGCCGGGCGCGGCCGCGAGGACTTCGACTACATCGCCGACCTCGCCCTGCTCCTGCTGGCCACGAACCTGTTCAACCTGCTGGACCTCCGGCCCGGGCGGGTCGAGAAGGCATTCGTGCTGCTGCTGGCGGGGCTCTGCCTCGGGGCCTGGACGGCGGACCCTCTGGAGCTGCTGGGCCTGTTCGTCGGCCCGGTGCTGGTCGGGGCCGCCTTCACCCTGCGTGAGCAGGCCATGCTCGGGGATACGGGCTCGAACCTGGTCGGGGCGCTCGCGGGGATCTCGCTTCTGGTCACGCTCTCCGGCGACGCGCGGCTGATCGCCCTAGCGCTGATCGTCGCGCTGACCATCTACGGTGAGTTACGGTCGATCTCGAGCGCGATCGATCGCGTTCCGCCACTCCGCCTTCTAGACTCGGTCGGCAGAGTCGATTGAGGGACGTCACGACATGAAGCCAGGTGAGACGAAGTTCATCTTCGTCACCGGCGGCGTCGTCTCCTCGCTCGGCAAGGGGATCGCATCGGCCTCGATCGGCCGGCTGCTGGTCAGCCGCGGGTTCCGGGTCCAGCTCCAGAAGTTCGACCCCTACATCAACGTGGACCCGGGCACGATGAGCCCGTTCCAGCACGGCGAGGTGTACGTGACCGAGGACGGGGCGGAGACCGACCTCGACCTCGGCCACTACGAGCGGTTCACCGACGAGAGCACCTCACGGGCATCCAACGTCACCGCCGGCGCGGTCTACAACTCGGTGATCCGCCGCGAGCGCCGGGGCGACTACCTCGGCGCCACCGTGCAGGTGATCCCGCACATCACCGACGAGATCAAGCAGCGGATCCTGATCGTCGCCGAGTCGCAGGCCGTGGATTTCGTGATCACCGAGATCGGTGGCACGGTCGGCGACATCGAGTCGCTGCCGTTCCTCGAGGCGATCCGCCAGCTCTACACCGACCTCGGATCTGCGCGCTGCATGTTCGTCCACCTGACCCTCGTGCCCTACGTGGGCCACGCGGGTGAGCTGAAGACGAAGCCGACCCAGCACTCGGTGAACGAGCTCCGCCGGATCGGGATTCAGCCGCATGCGCTGGTCTGCCGCTCGGAGTTCGGGCTCGAGCGGGACATCCGCCGCAAGATCGCGCTCTTCGGCAGCGTGCCCGAGCATGCGGTGATCTCGGCTCGCGACGTCGACAACATCTACAAGGTGCCGCTGGTGCTCCGGGCCGAGGGCATCGACGATCTCGTCCTCGATCACTTCGGGGTCGAGGCGGAGCCCCCCGACCTGTCCGATTGGGAGGACCTGGTGCGGCGGGCGGACGCGTCCGAGGGCACCGCGCGGATCGCCCTGGTCGGCAAGTACGTTCAGCTCGAGGACGCTTACAAGTCGGTCATCGAGGCGCTGAATCACGGCGGCTACCACCACGGCATCAACGTCCATGTCGAGCTCGTCAACTCCGAGGACTTCGATCCGGACGAGATCACGGGGTGGGCTGACGGCATCCTCATCCCCGGTGGCTTCGGCGAACGGGGGATCGAGGGCAAGATCTCAGCGGCGCGCGTCGCCCGTGAGCACGGGATTCCCTACCTGGGAATCTGCCTCGGGATGCACATCGCGGTCGCAGAGTTCGCCCGGGACGTCGCGGACATGGAGGGCGCGAACTCCACCGAGTTCGACCCCGAGACCCCCTACCCGGTGATCGACCTGCTGCCCGAGCAGAAGGAGGTCACGGAGATGGGCGGGACGATGCGGCTGGGAGCCGACCCGGTGAAGCTGCACGACGGGACCAGGGCTCGGGAGATCTACGACGAGCCCGTCATCTACAAGCGCCATCGTCACCGGTACGAGGTCAACAACATGCTGCGGCGCCGGCTCGAGGACGAGGGCCTGGTTGCGAGCGGCACCTCACCGGACGAGCGCCTCGTCGAGATCATCGAGCTCCAGGACCATCCCTTCTTCGTCGCCTCGCAGTTCCATCCCGAGTTCAACTCACGTCCGACTCGTCCCGAGCCGCTGTTCCGCGAGTTCGTGGGCGCCGCTGCGGAGCGGGCCCGCGGGCGGGCGGATCGAGGCGGTCCCCGAGGCCGAGGGCCAGCTCGCCGAGGGCGCGGCCGAGATCAGCATTCGCCGCGAGGGTTGAGGCTCAGCCGTTTCTAGCCGCATAGACTGCGCGGCGTGGATCTCGACGAGTACCGCGACGTGTCGCTCCGCACATGGGACCGGGTGTCATCAGGTTGGAGCGACGAGCGCGGCCTGCTCGGGAGGGCCCTCGGGCCCGTGGGCGATCGGCTGGTCGAGCGCCTCGATCCGGAGCCCGGCCAGACGGTGCTCGAGCTGGCCGCGGGCATCGGGCACGTCGGCTTCAAGGTGGCCGAGCGGCTGGGAGCGAGCGGTCGCCTGATCTCCACCGACTTCGCGCCGGCGATGGTCGCACGGGCGCGGGCGTTCGGCGAGGAGCTCGGTCTCGACAACGTCGAATACCGGGTGCTCGACGCCGAGCGCATGGACATGGGCGATTCGAGCGTCGACGGTGTCCTCTGCCGCTTCGGCTACATGCTCATGGCCGACCCGGCCGCAGCGCTGGCGGAGACGCGCCGGGTCCTGCGGGAGGGTGGTCGGCTCAGCTTTGCCGTCTGGGGTGAGCCTGAGCGGAACCCGTGGGCCGCGATCCCGGGCAAGACCATGGTCGACCTCGGCCACCTCCCGGCGCCCGAGCCGGGCACCCCGGGGATCTTCTCGCTCGCAGATCCGAGCCGGATCGACGCGCTCGTTACCGGGGCGGGCTTCGGTGAGCCGGAGATCGAGGAGGTTCCGGTGGACTGGGGATACGGGGACGCCGACGATCATTGGCGTCTGACCCTGGAGCTGACCGGGCCGATCTCCGAGGTGGTCGAGGACCTTTCCCCAGACGAGCGGGAGCGCGCGCGGGGCGCGGTCCGCGAGCGGACCACGCCGCTCTTCGAGGCCGGCGGGCCCGGACTCACGGGCGTCGCCCTCACGGTCCTCGCCGAGTAGCGCCGCTCGCATAGCCTTCGGCCGTGGCCTCAGAGCAGCGCCTCCTCGATCGCTTCGTCCGTCTCTGCGAGGTTCCCTCGCCGACCGGGAACGAGCGCGGGGTCGCCGACGCCGTGCTCACGGAGCTGCGCTCGCTCGGGGTCGATGCGGAGGAGGATGACGCTGCTGGTCCCGCCCGGGCCGGGGCCGGCAACCTGATCGCTCGGATTCCCGGCCGCAGCGACCGGTGGGTGTCGTTCTTCGCGCACCTCGACACGGTTCCTCACGACGGTCCGATCGAGGTCGAGCTCGCCGACGGCGTGTTCCGCAGCCGCGGCGACACGATCCTGGGCGCCGACAACAAGGCCGCGGTGGCGATGCTGCTGGAGTTGGCCGCGCGCCACGCCCAGGATCCGCCGGCCGCCGGTGTCGAGCTGGCGTTCACGGTTGCCGAGGAGGACGGTCTGCGGGGCGCCAAGGCGCTCGACCTCGCCACCCTCCGGGCGCCGTTTGGATTCGTGATCGACCACGCGAGCCCGATCGGCGAGGTGGTTACCGCGGCGCCGACCTACAAGCGGCTGCTCGCCGACTTCGAGGGGGTCGAGGCCCACAGCGGCATCCGGCCCGAGGAGGGGCAGAGCGCGATCGCCGCCGCCGCCGCGGCGATCTCCCGCATGAGCCTGGGTCGCCTGGACGAGGAGACCACCACGAACATCGGCGTGATCGACGGCGGAACCGCGTCGAACGTGGTGCCGGGGCACTGCCGGATCGACGGCGAGGCCCGCTCGATCGATGACGGCAAGGCCAGCGAGGCCATCGGGACGATGGTCGACGCCTGTACCTGGGCGGCCACCGAACACGGCTGTGACGTCGACGTCGAGGTGGTCGAGATGTTCAGGGGCTATCGGCTGGCTTCGACCGCGACACCGGTGGCGCTGGCGCATCGCGCCCTGGGGCGCTGTGGGCATCAGCCTCTCGAGGTGGCGACTGGCGGTGGAAGCGACGCCAACGCGCTGGTGGCGGCGGGGTACGAGTGCGTGCTGCTGGCGAACGGCACCGAGGCGAACCACACTCCCGAGGAGAGCATCGCGGCCCAGCGCCTGGTCGAGATGCTGGCCGTCTGCGAGGCCATCACCGACGCCGCCGGGGAGGGCGATTAAGCCGTGACTCCCCCCACGACTGCACACCACTGCCGCGGCAGGAGGCACGGCTGGTGCTCAGGCTAAGCCGCGGGCGGGTGGTCTCGGTCGAGCCGCTGACCGTGGAGGTTCGTGGGGAGCGGCGGCGGGCCTGGGCCGACGTCGGCCTGATCGGCGATGTCGCCGCGGGCGACGAGGTCATCGTCAACACGGAGGCGCTGGACCTCGGGCTCGGCTCGGGGGGCTTCGACATCGTCCACGTCAACCTCTCCCGTGGCCTGGATCGCGCCGAAGGCGCTGCGGGGGAGCCGGTGATGAAGCTCAACTACACATCGCTCCAGCACTCCGTCGACCCGGTGGAGCCACCGCACGAGGCGCCGCGCGACCGGACCGTTCCGGTGCTGGTGATCCCGCTTCACGGTCACCTCGCGCCGGCGGCATGGGCGGCGGCGGCGCTCCGGCCAGGCCTCCGGGTCGGGTACGTGCAGACCGCGGGGGGCGCGCTGCCGGGGTCGCTCTCACTCGACGTGACGATGTTGCGCGACCTCGGGATCGTCGCCGGCCACCTGACGACCGCGCCGTCGTACGGGGGCGAGCTGGAGGCGATCAGCCTGGTGGGCGCTCTCGATGCCGCCGTCGGTGCCGAGCTCGGCTGGGATGCGGTGATCGCGGGACCCGGGCCCGGAATGTTGGGCTCGGCGACCCGCTACGGCCACGGGGGGATGGCGGCCCTCGATACCGCCCACGCCGCGCTCGCCCTCGGGCTCGCGACGCTGGTCTCGCCGCGCCTCTCGAGCTCCGACCCGCGCGAGCGCCACCGGGGCCTTTCTCACCACACGGAGTCGGTCCTCCAGCTCCTGCTCGGTGCCGTGCGGGTGCCGGTGCCCGAAGCCGAGGTGGAGGGGTGGCCCGTGCTCGACGCCGGGGCGCCGGAGGGTGGGTCGGCCCAGGCGGCCCTCGACTCGCTGATCGAGATCTGCGGCGGGCGCCACGACATCGCGGTCGAGCCGATCGACCTCGACGGCTACGCGGCCGCCGGGCTTCCCGCTTACACGATGGGGAGGACGATCCATGAGGACCCCCTGTTCTTCGCCGCCGCGCTCGCCGCCGGCCGGGCGCTCGCGGGGGCGGCCGGGCGGTAGGCGATCGAGCATGGAGCGGGTCACTTCGCGGACGGTGTTCGAGGGCCCGATCGCCAGCGTGCGCATCGATGAGTTCCGCTACCGGGACGGATCGACGGGTGAGCGACAGGTGGTCTCCCACCCCGGTGCGGTGGTGGTCGTCGCTCACGACGAGCGCTTCGTCTATCTGGTTCGGCAGCCGCGCGAGGCCGTCGGCGAGGAGGCGCTCCTGGAGCTTCCCGCCGGCAAGCTCGACGTGGAGGGCGAGGCACCGATCGACTGTGCGCGGCGGGAGCTCGGCGAGGAGGTCGGCAAGCGCGCGGGGGACTGGCACGAGCTCAAGCGCTTCTACACCAGCCCCGGGTTGCTCGAGGAGGAGGTCACCCTGTACCTGGCCACCGACCTGGCGCCAGCCGACGGGGACCACGACCCGGAGGAGCGGATCGAGATCGTCCCATGGCCGCTCGACGACATCGATGGCGCGATCGCCGCCTGTCGCGACGCGAAGTCGCTGGTCGGCCTCCTGCTCTTCCGGGAGCGGCGGCGAGCGGGCAACGGCTGAGCGCTGGCCGCGCACGCCCGTTTGCACGAAGAGGGGTGCGTGACGCGCGCGAGAACTGGACACCATGGCCGTGGCTGTCCGTCCGCCCGAGTCCCCGGAGAGGGAGGTCGGGCCGCGGTTCGAGGCGCTCGTCCTTGACTACCTCGCATACCTCGAGTTCGAGCGAGGGCTGGCGCGGAACACGCTCGATGCGTACCGCACGGACCTGCTCCAGTACGGCACGTTCCTCGCCCCGCGGGGACGCGCAGCGACCGAGGCCGACCGCGGCGACGTCGCCGATTTCCTCGCTGATCTCGCCACCGGCCACCCGGGATCGGACGGCCAGGCGCGCCCGCCCTGCTCCCCCGCGACGATCAACCGAAAGGCCGCGGCGCTTCGCTCCTTCTACCGCCACCTGCGCAGGGAGGAGTTGATCGACGACGATCCCACCGCGACGCTCTCGCCCCCGGCGAAGAGCCGCAAGCTGCCGCACGTGCTCACCTACGCGGAGGTCAAGCGGCTGCTGGAGAGCGCCGACGGCACGGAGCCGATCGCGGTGCGCGACCGTGCGCTGCTCGAGGTCATGTACGGGTGCGGGCTGCGCGCGTCGGAGGCTGTGGGCCTCGATGTCGGGGAGGTGGACCTGCGGCGCGGGTTCGTTCGGCCGCACGGAAAGGGATCGAAGGAGCGGATCGTCCCGATCGGCAGGGAGGCTGCGGCCGCGGTCTCGCGCTACCTGCGGTCCGGGCGGCCGCAGCTCGTGGGGTCGAAACCCGAGCCGAAGCTGTTCGTCAACTTTCGCGGCGGCTCGCTCACCCGGCAGGGTCTCTACAAGATCATCCAGGGCCATGCGCGCGAGGTTGGGCTCGACGGGAAGATGAGCCCCCACACGCTTCGTCACACCTTCGCCACGCACCTGCTCTCGGGCGGCTGCGACCTGCGCTCGGTGCAGGAGATGCTGGGGCACGCGGACGTCTCGACCACGCAGCTTTACACCCACCTCTCCAACGAGAGGATCAAGGAGGTCTATTTCAAGGCCCACCCGCGAGCATTGGCCAAGTAGGCCGCCGCGGGCGGCCACCTTGGGTGCGGCCTACCGCTTGCTACAACCCTGGGCATGCCTGAACTCCCTGAGGTGGAGACGATCCGGCGCCAGCTAGAGCCCGCCGTGGTCGGCCGGCGGATCACTTCCGCGAGCGTGCTCGACGCGCGCTGGACCAGGCCGGAGCCGCCGGCATCGGTCGAGCGGGCGATCGCGGGGCGGCGGATCGAGTCCGTGGGCCGACGGGGGAAGTACCTGATCGTCGGCCTCGAGGGCGATCGCCACCTGGTGATGCACCTGCGGATGACGGGGAACCTGCTGCTCCGTCCTGCCACGCTCGCCGGCGAGGACGACGCCGCGCTCGACCTGATGGAGGCGACGCGGCTGGGGGCGCCCCGCCTGTACGAGTCGCACCCCGAGGCCCGCCACCTGCGGGCGGTGATCCGTCTGGACGACGGCTCCGAGCTGTGGTTCACGGATGCGCGCCGCTTCGGACAGGCGGTCGCGCTCGACGGTGCCGAGCTCGACGCCTACCTGACCGCGCGCCTCGGCCCTGAGCCGCTCTCGAGCGAGCTGACCCCGGAGGGCCTGGCCGAGCTGGCCGCCGGGCGGACCGCACCGCTGAAGTCGTTTCTGTTGAACCAGACCCGGATTGCGGGAATCGGCAACATCTACGCGGACGAGGCCCTCTGGCGCGCCGAGCTTCACCCGCTGTCCCCGGCCGGCTCGCTGAAGCTCGAGCACTGCGAGCGCCTCGTGGATGGGATCGTCGCCGCGCTCGAGGTCGGTCTCGCAAACCGCGGCGCCTCGATCGACGACTACCGGGATGCCCGCGGGGAGCGAGGGACGGCTCAGGACGAATTCCTCGTCCACACGCGGGAGGGCGAGCCGTGCCGGCGCTGCGGCGAGCGGATCCGGCGGATCGTCGTCTCCGGTCGCTCGACCTACTTCTGCCCCGGCTGCCAGCGGCGGCTGCGGCGCCGGCCTCGCCGTCGTCGGGGCGCCCATGGACGCCGCCCGGGCGGCGCGAGGGCACGGTGAGCGCGGAGAGGCTCGCGCCGCCGGACGGCTTCGCGATCGGACACTGGACCGATCCCGGTGGGGCGACCGGATGCACGGTGGTGATCGCGCCGCCCGGCAGCCAGGCGGGGGTCGACGTCCGCGGCGGCGGACCGGGCACGCGTGAGACCGATGTCATCGGGCCGCTTGCCGGGACCGCCGAGATCACCGCCGTAACGCTCTCCGGCGGCAGCGCCTACGGGCTCGCCACCGCCGACGGCGCGATGCGCTGGCTCGAGGAGCACGGGCGCGGATACAAGACTCCGGGCGGATTGGTGCCGATCGTGCCCGCCGCCGTCGTCTACGACCTCACCGAGGGGGACCCGCAGGTCCGGCCCGGCGCGGATGAGGGGCGGGCGGCGTGTGAGGGGGCCCTGTCGGGGGTCCCCGAGCGCGGCCGGGTCGGCGCCGGGACCGGCGCCGCGGTCGGCAAGATCCTGGGGCGGGAGCGGGCGACCCGAGCCGGCGTTGGCTACGCCGCCGCGCGCAGCGGCAACGGGCTGACCGTGGCCGTCCTGGCAGTGGTCAATGCCTTCGGCGACGTGATCGGAGCCGACGGCTCGGTCCTCGCCGGCCCACGGGGCGACGACGGCGAGTCGCTTTCCACGGCGGGGCTGATCGCCGGGATGGAGGGCCCACCCGACTGGACCGGGTGGGAGGAGCAAAACACGACCCTGGTCTGCGTGATGACCGACGCCGCCCTCGACAAGGGGGTGTGCACGCGGGTGGCGCGAATGGCGAGCGGCGGGGTCGCCCGCGCGGTGGACCCGGTGTTCTCCGACGTCGACGGCGACGTGGCCTTCTGCATCGCCTCGGGCGGGCCGGCACGTGACCGGTTCGTCTCGATCTCCATCGGCACGCTTGCCGCGACTGTCACCGCGGCGGCGATCCGCGATGCGGTCGGCGCGTAGGCTTTTTTCCGACGATGGCGATCAGCGAGTTCCTTCTCCGCCGTTTCGATGAGCCCGACGAGGTGCGCGAGTTCCCGCTGGGCCGGTTCGAGCTCGTACACGTGGGCGGGATGACGATCGGGCGGGCCACCTACGAGCCGGGGTGGAAGTGGAGCGAGCACGTGGGCTCCTCTCCGGATGATCGCTGTCCCGTCGAGCATGTAGGCATGGTGCTCTCGGGTCGCGCTGCGGTCGTCGGGCCCGACTACGACGAGGTGATGGAGGCCGGGGACATCTTCGCCGTGCCGCTCCGGTCACGACAGCTGGGTGGTCGGCGAGGAGCCGTACGTGTCGCTGCACTTCCTCGGGGCGGACGCGTACGCGGCGTAGGGCGGGCGTCTCCGGGCCACCCCGGGTCTGGTGGCGCGTTATACGCCCATATATGTGGATAAAGCGCCAACCGCGGGCCGCTTCCGGCCCGGCGCGTCGCGCGCGCGAGCCGCTACGGCCCGCAGAGCGCGAGTGCTCTGACGGACCAGTTGGCGGCCGTGCCGGTCTCGTCCTCGACGCCCCTCACCGTGACGCTGCGGAGCTGTGGGTCGATGGCGACGTTGTCGATGACGAGGCTGCGGTCGACCGGGCCGGATCCCGTAGGCATCAGCTGACCGCCGGCGCTGTGGACCCGCGTGCCCGCCGGGCAGCTGACGGTGGCGGACTTGTTCGCCGAGCTGGCCGGGGCGACGGCGGATACCGTGGTGAGGTTGTCAGGCGTGTTGGCGCAGACGGCGTAGGCGGTCACATTCCAGTTGCCGCCGAAGCCGTTGGCATCCTCCTGCGCGGCGATCAGGGTGAAGTCCACGTCGCCGTTCGTGTCGCGTACCAGGGTGTTCAGGTGAACCTGCCCGCCGCCGCCGTTGAGGCGCCCCCCGAATCCGACCTGCGTCTGGCCGACGCAGAAGGAGATGGTGCTCTGCGGGGAATTCGAGCTTGCGCTGCCCGAGGTCGAGGGGAGGATCCCGAAGCCGGGAAGCGGGTCGGCGCACAACGCGTAGGCGGTGAGCCGCCAGTTGCTGGAGTAGCCGGTCCCATCCTCGCGCGCACCGACCACGAACCGATCGTCGGCGACCGTTTGCAGCGGTTGCAGCCGCTGCAACACCACCTGGCCGCGACCGCCCGTGACCGTCCCGCCGCCACCGAGCACGCGCTGTCCGGCGGGGCACTTGGCCGCGACCTTCTTGCTGGTGCTCGAGTCGGACACGGACGTCTTGGTGATCCGCTGCAGCCCGGGCACCGCCTCAGCCTGGCTCGCCAACGTTGCCTGAACGGCTGCAAGGCCGACCAGGATCGCGCCGCATGCGACCAACCTGCCGAATCTTGTCGAATACTCCCGCATCGTCACTTCCCTACGGGCGCCCTCGCCGAGTGGATCAGCGTCCGCCCCCGAGGTCAGGATGTGCGCCCCATGCCAGGCCCGTTCAAGACCGAGGCCGTCGTCCTGCGCTCGATCCGCTATGGCGAGGCCGACCGCGTGCTTCACCTCTACAGCGCCACCCGGGGGCGGGTGAACGCGATCGCCAAGGGGTCGCGGCGGCCGCGATCCCGCTTCGGCGGGCGGTTGGAGCCGTTCTTCCGCCTGGATCTGGTGCTGTACGAGGGCCGCGGCGAGCTGGCGACCGTGACCTCCGCTCACACCGTCGCCGCCCACCCCAGCCTTCGTGAGAGCGGGCCCGCGCTCGGCGCCGCGGCGCGGGCCTGCGACGCGGTGCTGCGCCTGCTCGACTCCGCCGAGGCGAATCCAGCGGCCTACAACCTGCTCTGCCGCTATCTGGCGCTGCTCGATGGCGCTGATCCCGCGGGTGGCGAGGGCTCGCCCGCGCCCGAGCTCGACGGGGCCGCGGGCAAGGCCACCGCGCTCGCTTATCGGCTGAAGCTGGCGTTGGCGGCGGGCTTCGCGCCCGAGCTCGTCTCGTGCGCCCGCTGCGGTGAGGCTGACCATCTGCTGGGCTTCTCCGGGGCGGCCGGGGGCGTAGTCTGCGGGGCGTGCGAGCGCGGCGCCTTCGAGCTCTCGCCGGAGGCGCACAGGTTCATGGTCGAGGCGCTGGGCCGGCCACTGGCCGACGCTCCGGGTGCTTCGCCACAGGAGCTGCGCCAGGTGGAGCGGGCCGTCGCTGAGACGCTCGAGCACCATGCTCACGTGCAGCTGCGGCCGGCGGCGTAGGCGATCGAGGTCACCGACGATGAGGAGGCGGTGCGCGCGCCCCGCCTTTCAGGTCCGCGGCCCACGGGCGGCGGACGGCAGAGCTGCCGCGCCTTCGCCAAGATCGTCGGCGTGGCGACGGAAGAAAGACAGCCCTTCGACATCCTCGAGGCGCTCGGCGGCAGGCACGGGATCGCCGACTCGAGCATTCCCGGCCTCGCGTTCGTGGCCGCGTACGCAGCGAGCGGGAGCGACCTCGAGACCTCGGTCTGGGTTGCGGTCGGGGTCGGGGCACTGCTCGCGGTGGTGCGGGTGCTCCGACGGGAGACGCTCCAGTTCGCGCTGGCCGGGTTCGTCGGGGTGGCGATCGCGGCGTTCATCGCCCGCCAGACCGGTCGCGCGGAGGACTTCTTCCTCCCGGGGCTCCTGCTGAACACGGCCTATGCCGCCGCGTACGTGATCTCGATCGCGGTGCGCTGGCCGTTGATCGGGGTGATCGTGGGGACCCTGTCGGGCGAGGGGACGGCCTGGCGGCAGGACCCGGTGAAGCTCCGGGGCTACTCGCGGGCGAGCTGGGTCTGGGTGGGCGTGTTCCTCAGTCGCCTGGCCGTGCAGCTGCCGCTCTACCTGGCCGGCGCGGTCGTGGCCCTGGGCGTGGCCCGGGCGGCGATGGGCGTCCCCATCTTTCTCCTCGGCATCTGGCTCACCTATCTGATCCTGCGGGAGAGCGGGCAGATCAGCGAGCAGCGCCCGAGCGAGGCCGGCTCCCCCTGACCGTATGCTGGCTGCCATGGGTGATGACGCTTCGCTGGAGGCGCGAACGCGGCAATGGGAGGCCGAGTATCTGTGGGAGCCGGCGACGCGGTCCTATCCGGCGGTCCGCCGCGAGCCGGAGCCGGACAGCCCGGTGCGGACGCCGCTTCAGCGCGACCGTGACCGGATCGTGCACTCGAAGGCCTTTCGCCGGCTGAAGCACAAGACGCAGGTGTTCATCGCTCCGGAGGGCGACCACTACCGCACCCGCCTGACTCACACGCTCGAGACCTGCGGCATCGCGCGCACCGTGTCGCGTGCGCTCGGCCTGAACGAGGATCTGACCGAGGCGATCGGGCTCGGGCACGACCTCGGCCATCCGCCGTTCGGCCACATCGGCGAGGAGGCGCTGGATCGCGCCCTGCGGGAGCGGGCGGACCGCGGCTTCAAGCACAACCTGCACTCCCTGCGGGTCGTCGACGTTCTGGAGCGCGACGGCGTCGGCCTCAACCTGACCGAGGCCGTGCGCGACGGGATCCTCCACCACACCGGGCCGGATGGACCGGCCACGTTGGAGGGCCGGGTGGTGCGCGTGGTCGATCGGGTCGCGTACATCAACCACGACATCGACGACGCCGTGCGGGCCGGGATCATCACCCAGGATGACCTGCCCACCGCCGAGATCGAGTTGCTTGGAGCGACCGGGGGCGAGCGGATCGACATGCTCGTGCGGGACATGGTGGAGAGCTCTCGCCGCGCGAGCGACATCGTCCAGAGCGAAGAGGTGGGCGGAGCGATGCTGCGCCTGCGGAAGTTCATGTTCGAGCGGGTCTATCTGGGCCCGGAGGCGCGCAGCGAGCACGAGCGCGTCCACCGCAGCGTCCGTGGGCTCTTCGACCACTATCTGGAGCATCCGGCCGAGGTGCCCGACGGGGCACCGGGCGCCGACGATGTTCAGCGGATCACCGACTGGATCGCGGGGATGACCGATCGCTACTGCATCGCCACTTTCCGCCGGCTGGCGCTCCCGGAGGAATCGCGGCTGTGAGCCGGTTCACCACCGACACGATCGAGCGGGTCCGCGACGCCGTCGACTTCGTCGAGATCGTCTCCGCCTACACCGAGGTGCGCCAGGCAGGGGCTCGGTACGTGGGGCTCTGCCCGTTCCACGACGAGCGGACGCCGAGCTTCTCGCTCGATCCGGCCGACAAGCTCTACTACTGCTTCGGCTGTGAGGCCCACGGCGACGTGTTCACGTTCGTTGGCGAGAAGGAGGGGCTCGGCTTTCCGGACGCGGTGGAGGCACTGGCGGACCGCTACGGAGTGGAGGTCGAGCGCGAGCGGGAGGATCCGCGCGCCGAGGAGGCTCGTAAGCGCCGGGCGCGGCTGGGCGAGGCGCTCGAGCGAACGGCGGCGTTCTACGCCGCCTGCCTCTGGGACTCGGGCGAGGCGCGCCGGGCGCGCGATTACCTCACGGGTCGCGGGCTCGGCGAGGACGTGCTGCGCGAGTTCGGGGTCGGCTACGCGCCGAGTGCCTGGGACACGATCGTGAAGCGGGGGCAGCAGGCGGGTTTCGGGATGCCGGAGCTGCTGGGCGCCGGGCTGGCGCAGAAGGGCCAGAAGGGCGGGTTCTACGACCGGTTCAGGGCTCGGATCACATTCCCCGTCTGCGACGCCCGCGGGCGGGTGCAGGGGTTCGGGGGCCGCGCGGTGCGGAAGGACCAACGGCCGAAGTACCTGAACTCGCCCGAGAGCGAGCTCTACCGGAAGAAGCTCACGCTCTACGGGATCGATCGGGCGCGGCCGGCGGTCGCCAAGGCGGGGCGCGCGGTGGTGGTGGAGGGATATACGGACGTGCTCGCGGCCCACCAGGCGGGGATCGGCGAGGCGGTGGCGGTGATGGGGACCGCGATCACGCCGGAGCAGGTCCAGTTGCTGGCCGCGCACGCCGATGAGGTCGTGCTGGCGCTCGACGCCGATCGGGCGGGTCGGGAGGCGATGCTGCGGGCGCAGAGGGTGGCGCGGGGTAAGCGGGTGCGGCTGCGGGTGGCGGCGATGCCCGAGGGCCGCGACCCGGCGGAGCTGCTGGCGGGGGAGGGGGCAGCGAACGATGCGATCGAGCGGTTCCGCGAGTTGATCGATCGTGCCGACGACCTGCCGGTATTCCACGTGCGGATGCTGCTGGCGGACGCCGACCTGGCCTCGCCCGCGGGGCGCGACCGGGCGCTCGACGAGGTGGCGCCGGTGCTGAGCTCGATGCCTGATTCGATCACGCGGGAGGAGATGGAGCGGGAGGTCGCGGACGCGTTGAACGCGGATCCGAGCCTGGTGGCGCGGCGGGTTGGCGCTGCTGAGCGGGCTGGGGGTGAGCCGCTGGCGCGTCGACGGCCGGAGTCCCGGCCGGACGGTCCGGTGCCGGGAGACGGCGCGGGGGTGGCCGGTGAGGCCCATCCGCTGAGCGCGCGTGAACGCCAGGAGGCTGCGCTTTTGGCGATGTGCATCGCCTCCCCGGCGCAGGGTCGTGAGTTCCTCGAGCGGCTGACGGCGGAGCATCTCTCCTCACCCGCGGCGGCGCGGGCCAGGGATTGGCTCGCGGGGCACCTGGAGGAGCCGATGCGCGGCCTGCCCCGCGATGATGAGGAGCTCGTGTCCTACGTGACCAGGGTGGTGATGGAGGGCGAGCGGGAGCCGGCGAGCCGCGAGGCGATGGAGCTCAACTTCCTGCAGCTCGAGCAGGGGCTGTTGGAGCGGCGGATCGAGGCGGCGGCGCGCGAGCGGGGCGAGGCGCCCGTCGACCTCCAGCGCCAGCGAGCGGAGGTGGCGGAGCGGATCGCCAGACAGGAGGCGGCGAGGTAGACGGTGGCCGGCGAAGCGCCCGCTGTCAGCATTCGCGAGGCGAGCGCGGGGGACGAGGCGCAGGTCGCGGCGCTCCTCGCGGAGCTCGGATATCCGGCCGCGCTGGAGGAGGTGACGCGGCGGCTCGAGCGGCTCGGGCGCGAGGCAGGCAGTTGGCTATGGCTGGCCGTCGATGGGGAGCGGGTGGTCGGCCTCGCCGGGCTCCACGTCATGCCGCTGATCGAGCGCGAGCCGCTCGGGCGCGTGACGGCGATCGTGGTGACCGAGGGCGAGCGGCGAGGTGGTATCGGTCGAGCGCTGATGGGGCGGGCGGAGGGGGAGGCGCGGCGCCAAGGGTGCGAGCGCCTGGAGGTGACAACGGCCGACCGCCGCACGGACGCGCACGGTTCTACCGCGGGCTGGGGTTCGAGGAGGCGTCGCGTCGGTTTCTCAAGCGGGTCTGAGACGCGAGACACATGTGGGCGGTGATCCGCCAGGACCCCTCCCGCGCACCGGCTATTGCACAGGAGAGAATCCGTGGCCGGCGACACGTGCCGCCGCGGACCGCGTCGACCAAGGAGGAGTCATGAGCCTGGTAGGAACCGTGAAGCTGCGAATCGCCTACGCGCTGTCCGCACTTGCCTTGGTGGCGGCCTTCGCGTTCGCCTCCGCCGGTAAGGCCGAAGCAATGGTGCCGGACATCGGCTATTGCAATATGGCCGCCATAGCGTTCAACTACAACCTTCAGGAGTACGGCTGGGACTGGGGCGCTACACGGGCCTGGTGGGATGAGGCGGCGGTGTACTGCGGCTGGTGGGGCGCCGGGTAGGCGCCTCATCTCCATTCCGTCGGAGGGGAACATGTGTTCGCTTTTCCCGTCCGACCCCACAGGGAGAATCCCGGCATGGATCCGGATCTCCTCAAGCGGTGCATCGATCAAGGGATGTCCCTGCCACAGATCGGCGAGCTCGTCGATCGCGACCCGTCGACGGTCGGATACTGGGTCCAGAAGTATGGCTTGGTCGCGAACGGCCGCGACAAGTACGCGCCGCGGGGCGGCCTCACCCGAGAGCAGCTCGAACCGCTGGTTCAAGCAGGTGACACCCTTGACGAGATCGCCAGAGCGCTCGACCGCAGCGTCCCCACGGTTCGATACTGGCTCGGTAGATACGGCTTGAAAACGACGGGACGCGCGGGCCGTCGTCCTCGTGTTTCGAGGGCTACTCGACCGTTTGACCCGTCCCGAACAGCTCCCCCGGGTGGACTCGAACCACCATGACTTGATTAACAGTCAAGCATCTTGCCATTAGATGACGGGGGATCGTGCGTGCTGCCACAAGCAGTTGGAGCACACGCGGTCGATTGTAAGGCGAGCCCCACCGCCTCATTCCGCCGCCAGAGCCTCGACGAGCTCGGAGCCTCGCTCAGCTCCGCCTGCGGCTTGCCAACGACGCGATCTCGCTTACTCGCCACCTGAACCCGACGTCACCAAGCACCCTTCGCACCACCGACCGCATCGCCGCCGGCCGCGTCAGCCGCCATGGCAACATCAGCCCGGCCCCGGCCCACTGCACCCGCGCGCCGTTCTCGGCCATGTCACCCACCGCCGGGCAGCAGACCACCGGCACGCCGGCGCCAAGGGCGCGGCAGACCGTCCCGTGCCCCCCGTGGCAGACCACCAGGTCCGCCAGCGGCATCGCCTGCGAGTAGGACAGCCACTCGACCACGACGGCGTTCGCCGGCGCCTCCGGCAGCTCCCCACCCAGTCGGTTCGTCGTCGCCAGCACCCGCACCGGCTCATCCGCCAGCGCCTCGAGCGCCACCCGGACCAGTCGCCCGTCGGGATCCTGCGCGGTGCTGGGCGCGACCACCACCAGCGGCCCATCGCCCTCCGGCACCTCCACGTCCGGATGCGCCAACTCGAACCTCATCGGTCCGGTGACGTGCACTCCGGCCGGCCAGCGCCGCGGATACTCGAGCTGGGGGAACGTCGCCACCAGCACTAGCTCGCTCGAGATCCCCCCATGGAACAGCTCCAGCGGCCGCAGCCCCAGAGTCGCCCGGGTCTGGTTGAGCTCGCGCCGCCCCCTCCGCAAGCCAGCCGTCAGGAGCGGCAGCGCTCCACTCCACACGGCCCGCCCGACCGGCGTTCGCGGCGGTTGCGCACCGAACGCGAAGAACGGCAGCCCGGGCTCGTGCACCGGGTACACATGCGGGATCAGCGTCGCCCGCCGAACCCCGGCCACCTCCGCCGCCAGCGAGGGCGCCAGCGTCAGGATGTCGCTGACGACCGCATGCGGGCGGAGGTCGTCGAGCAATGGCGCCAGCGCCCGGGCGGCATCTGCCGGCGACGGCCCCTCGCCCGAGCCCGGCGGCGGCGGGGGAAACGTCTTGTACTCCTGGGCCGCGGCGAACTCGAGCCCCTCGCCCTCGACCGCCGATCGCCACCTCTCCCAGGTCTCCACGACCACTCGATGGCCGCGCGCCCGCAGGGCACGCGCCAGCGCGATCGCCGGGAACGCGTGCCCCGCATCGCCGAACGCGGCGACGAGGAACCGCCGCTCGGCCGCACCCCCGGCCAGCCCGGCCGGATCCCGCGGCGCCGTGTCACTCATTGGATTCCCTGCAATTTCCGTTTCGGCCCGGGTGGCGCCACCGGCGCCGATGACGATCCCGCGCTACCACTTGCCGTCCCATGCGCCGAGCCTCCCCAGACCGCGCCCAGCGTCTGCGCAGCGCCGTCGACGCCCTTCCGCGTCGAACCAGGCTCGCGATGCTCACCGGAATCGTCCGCAACCGCATCGTCGTCGGCGCCTACGCCGATCCCCGCACGGGCGGCGTCTGCCCGATGCTCGCCGCCCACCGTAACGGCGGCCGCACCAACTTCGCGAGCTTCGCCCGAGCTTGGGACGCCTTCACCTCCGCTCGCCGCCCGCGGCTCGCGACGCGACACGAGCTGGGCGTCCTGCGCTCCTATCTCGAGTTCAGCCTGCTCCACGACGAACACGGCGACGTCTCGATCGCCGGACTCGCCGCCGGCCTCCGTGCCGAGCGGGGCCGTGCCGCCGCAGAACCCGAAACGCCCGCGGGGCCCGCGAGCAATGCCGCGGCCCAGGCGCCTCCCAATGACGAGACGGCCCCGATCCGCATTCGCCGAGTCGCCGACGCTAGCCGGCAACAGTCAGCTGCTCATCGGCCCGCGTAAATACGATCTCGGGAATCAGGCAAGCCCGCGAGGTGCGAAGTAGGAACCGCACCGACTCGCCGATGTCGTCCGGCCGGATCATGTCCTCCTGCTTCACCTGGCCGCGGATGAAGTCGGTCATCTCCGTGTCCACGAATCCCGGGCAAAGCGCGGTCACCTGAATCCCCTGGCCGGCGACCTCCTTCTGGGTCGCCTGGCTGAAGCCGATCACCCCGGCCTTGGTCGCCGAGTAGATCGAGAGCCAAGGCTGGCCTGACTTTCCCGCGATCGACGCGGTGTTCACGATCAGCGCCTTTCCGTGCTCGGCGCCGGCCTCGCGCAGCATCGGCAGGCCCTCGCGGGTCCCGATGACGACCGCCCGCAGATTGACGTGGAGCTGTAGATCGAGCCGCTTGGTCGGATAGCCGGCGATCTCGCCACCGATCCCAAGGCCCGCATTGTTCACCAGCACGTCGAGGCGGCCGAAGCGCTCCCTGTGGGCGTCGAACAACGCCACCAGCTCCTCCTCCATCGCGGCGTTCGCCGGCACCGAGTGCACCTCGAGGTCATCGCTGCGCAGCTCATCGGCCGCCGCCTCGAGGCGCTCGGGCCGCCGCGAGGAGATCGTCAGCGCGTACCCCTCCTCGCCAAGCGCGCGAGCGATCGCGTAACCGATCCCTGTCGATGCCCCGGTCACCACCGCCGCACGTTCGGCCAACTCCCTCTCCTTCCGATCGCGTTCGGGCGCGCACCCTATCGCCACGCGGCGCTTAACCCCTGCTTAGCTCCGCTTCCTACGATTGACGGCGTGGGCCGGGGCTATCCAGTCGCGATCCTCATCGCGAGCGCGCTCATTGCCGGCATCAGCGGCTGCGGCGATGAGGACGATTCGTCCGACGACGTCGTCAGCCACGACGCGCCCCAGGCGAGCGAGTTTCCGGCCGCTCAGGGGAAGACCCTGGAGCAGATCTACGCCGGGGCCACGCCGGATCAGGATCTCGTAGTGGCTCCCGCCGGACAGGCATTCACGCCCGGGAGGAATCGGTTCGGCTTCGGCGTCTTCACGGTTGCGGGCGAGCAGATCACGGATGCCTCGATCGCGCTCTACGTGGCGCAGGGCCCGAACGGGCAGGCGCGGGGTCCCTACCCGGCACGCGTCGAGAGCCTCGAGACCGACCCGTCCTTCGTGGCCCAGACCACCGCCGACGATCCCGACTCCGCCAAAGCCGTGTACGTCGCGAACCTCCGGCTCGACCAGTCGCGCGAATGGCGCGTGATCGCGCTGAGGGACCAGGGCGGCGAGCTCTACTCGGCCCGCCTTCCGAGCATCGTCGTCGACGATTACGCATCGATCCCCGATGTCGGCGACCGGGCACCGGTCGTGCACACCCCGACCACGTCGGACGTCGGCGACGTCGCCGAGATCGACACGCGCGTTCCTCACGACACCATGCACGACGTCGACCTCGCCGATGTGATCGGCGAGAAGCCGGTCGTCCTGCTGTTCGCCACGCCGGCGCTCTGCGTGAGCCGCGTGTGCGGTCCCGTCGTTGACGTCGCCGAGCAGCTGAAGGCCGAATACGGCGATCAGGTCGCGTTCATACACATGGAGATCTGGGCGAACAACATGTACGGGAAGCGGCTTCGTCCACAGGTCGAGGCCTACGGCCTGCGGACCGAGCCGTGGCTGTTCGTGATCGACGAGTCGGGCCGGGTGAGCACCCGTATCGAGGGGGCGTTCTCCGTCGACGAGCTCGACGCGGCGCTGCAAAAGGTCACATAGGCACGCGGCGCGACGCCGTGATCGGGCCTGCGGGCGCGAGCCGCTCGCGCCTACTCCTCGAGCCCCACGGATGAGAGCGCTTCCTCGAGATCGAGGTAGGTCGAAATCCGAATCGCCTTGCCGTCCTTGGCCTGAGTCACGCTGGCGAAGGGCGACTCGGTCTCGGCCCCGCTCCCCTTGCCGCGCGTGCGCATGCGGCCGACGGCCAGGACCCGGTCGCCGCCGAGGTCCCGAATCTCCGAGTACTCGACGTGCACCTCGTCGAGCGTGTCGTACAGGTTGCGAAACCACTCGAGGGCGCCACTCGTGTCCCCGGTACACCGTTGCCTCACCCAGCGACAGCGGAAAGGCCGGGCGCCACTCCACCGCCGGGTCGAGATCCTCCAGCATCGCCTCCACGTCTCGACGGTTGTAGGCGTCGGTGAACCGGATGAGCACCTCGACGTTCTCCTGCGACATCAACGATTCCAGTATCCCGCGATCCCGTGCGTCGGAATCGGGAAGCGATAATCAGAGCCCACGGGCCGGTAGCTCAGTTGGTTAGAGCAGGCGACTCATAATCGTCAGGACGATGGTTCGAATCCATCCCGGCCCATCCGAAGATGCGTGATCCGCGAGCCCTGCTTAGCCTGGAAAGCGGGCGTCGATCAGGTTGGCTCGCTTCGACCACCGGCGCCAGCGACTCTGGGCCGCGGCTGTTCGCGATCACCACCTCCCGGCCGGCTCGCAGCGCCGTACGAGCAAACGCCTGCCCGAGATTGCCGGCGCCGATGATCCCAAGCACCCCAACGTTTGATTCGCTCATCTCGCCGCCTCGCCCGTGTTGCGCCCGGCCGCGACCCGCTCGCGGACCTGGGGCGCGACGTCCTCGATGAAGGTCCGCAGCGTCTCGGGATCGGGCGGCCCCATGAGCGCGAACGTTCCGAAGCCAAGGTCGATCGCAAGGTGCGTGAGCACCTGCGCCCAATGGTCCGGCGGACCGACGATCGAGCCGTCGCTGTCGCGCGCCGGCGCGGGCGCGGTGGCGGTGAAGTCTCCGGGCAGGTTGTAGATGCGGCGGATCTCGCCCGGGTCGCGGCCGGCCTCACGCGCCGAGCGGTCGATCAACACCTGAGCCTCGGCGGCGTCTGCCGGAGGCATGTAGTTCATCAGCGGCGCCGCCCAGCCGTCGGCGAGCCGCCCCGTGAGCGACAGCGCGCGCGGCTTCGCGGCGCCGAGCCAGATCCCGATCCGATGCGCCGGCTTGGGCCCCGGCCGCATGCCCTGAAGCCGGTAGTGCTTACCCTCGAACCGCAGGCCCTGGTCGCCGTTCCAGCTCGCGCGCAGGATCGCGACCGCCTCCTCGAGCGCCTCCAGGCTCTCGCCTGCGGTGAGCGCCGGGGCGCCCATCGCGTTTGCGGCGTCGAGAAAGCCGCCGCCGCCGAGGCCCGCCTCGAAGCGACCGCCGCTCAGCTGGTCGAGCGTCGCCGCCGCCTTCGCGAACACGGCCGGTGGGCGCAGGGGGAGGTTGCCGACATCCTGGAACACTCGAATCCGCTGGGTCTGTCCCAGGATCACGCCGAGCAGCGCGAGCGTGTCCAAGTGCCGGCGCTGGTAGGGGTGATCCTGAACGGCGAGCAGGTCGTAGCCGAGGCGGTCTGCGAGCCGAGCAGTCTCGAGCACTCCACCGGGATCCGCGGCGTCGGGGATCAGGAAGTAGCCGAACTCGATCTGGTGGCCGTAGTCGGGCATCGTCGTCAGCGTCCCGGCACGGTTGGCATCCCGCCCCACCACGTCGTGGCGAGCGCCGCGTACTCGTCAGCCGCGTCCTCCCACGTGAAGTGGCCGGCGTCAATGATGTCGAGCTTGCTGTTGGGCAACCGCTCGTCGAGGAACTCGGCGTTCACGGGCGGCACTACCGGATCGTGCGCGCCGGCGATGATCTGTACCGGCGTCTGGATTCCCGGCAGCAGGTCACGGAGGATCGGAAGATCGGTCGGGTAGGCGCGCACGTAGCGCATCGACTCGACGAACCGGTCGCCTTCGTAGGCGGACAAATAGTCCTCGCGGACGTGGTCGGGAAGCTCGTAGCGCTCGATCGCGGTCAGCGCCGCGGCGACGATCTCCCGCGGGTCGGCGGCACGGTACTCGTCGAGGTCGGGCGCTTCGACCCACTCCTTCAGCACCCAGTCGAGCTGGAGCGGAAACGCCGTTCCCCCGCTGCCGACGACCAGGCTGCGCAGCCGGCCCGGATGCGAGGCCGCGGCGAATAGCGAGGCCGCCGTGCCGACGTCGGGACCGACGACGTGGGGTTGCTCGAGACCGAACTCGTCGGCGAGGCGAATGACGAACTCGCCCATCGCCCTCGGCGAGAGCAGCGCGTCGTCGCGCTGGGAATGACCGAATCCCGGCAGGTCGATCGCCACCAGGTGCGCGTTTTCTGCGAGCCGCGCCCACGTCGGCTCATATGCGAACAGGCTCTCCGGCCAAGGGCTCAGCAACAGAGCCTGCTCGTCGCGCTCCCCACTTTCGGCGAAGCGGATCGAGCGCCCATCGATGGTCCGGAACTGCGCCTCGATGGATCCGTTCCGCCATGCGCTCATGAGGCGAGTGTCATTCGCGCGCGCGCTGCTCGCATCCGCCAATGGACAGTGCGACTGGCCAGTCGTAGCTGGCGTCCGGCCACCGGGACGCCGATCAGGCGCGCGGCGCTAGGGCGCCGAGACCGTGGCCGGCTCCGGCATGACGTGCTCGAGCTCGTTGCGCGAGCTGATGTCGAGCTTGATGAAGACCTTGCGCAGGTGGTACTGAACCGTGCGCGGGCTGATGAACAGCCGGGCGCCGATCTCCGGATTCGAGAGCCCGTCGCGGGCGAGCCGCGCGATCTGGGCCTCCTGGGCCGTCAGCTCGTCGCGGGTCTCGACGGTGCGCTTGCGGGCGGTCTCGCCGGTGGCCAAGAGCTCGCGCCTGGCCCGCTCGGCGAACGCCTCGATGCCCATCGCGTCCAGCATCTCGTGAGCCGTGCGCAGCTGCTCGCGCGCGTCGACGCGGCGGCGCTCGCGTCGCAGCCACTCGCCGTAGAGCAGATGGCCGCGGGCGAGCTCCAAGCGGACGCGGGTGCGGCCGAGCCGATCGATCGACTCGTTGTGCAGGCGCTCCGCCGTCTCACCCTCGCTGAGCAGGGCGCGGACCCGGGCCTTGATCCCGAGCGCCCACTCGCCGGGTGACACCCGGGTGCGTTCTGAGAGCCATTCGAGTGCGGCCTCGACCATCGCCACGTCACCGGTTCTGGACGCCGACTCGGCGAGCTCGGGCACGATCAAGGTCCCGGTTCCAACCTGATCGCGCTCGAATAGCTGCCAGGCGGCGTCGCGCGCAGCATCGTGGCGACCGAGGCCGTTGTAGAGCACCGAGCTCGCGTAGGAGTTTCGCGTCCAGCCGCGTGCGCTCGCCTCCTCCGAGGTGGCGTCGATCAGCTCCGCAACCACCGCCTCCTCGCCGCGCCAGGCCGCGAGCGTAATCGGGGCGCTCCCGAGCGCTGGGTTCCCGCTCGCCTCGGCGATCAGGCGATCTTCGTCGATCATCAGCGCCGCCTCGGCCAAATCGCCGGCGAAGATGTGGCTTCTGGCGAGAAAGCTGAGCGCGAGCTGCAAATGGACGAGCGCGCCCGTATCGCGGGCGATCTGCGCCTGGCGAGCGGCCAGCGCATGGAAGGCATCGGCATCCCACAGCTCGGCGGCGACGAGGATGCTGCCTCTTCCACCGGCGAGCCACAGCGCGCGGTCGGCTTTTTCGTCGGTGACCTCCAAGGCGAGAAGCAGCTCGAGTGCTCGCGCCAGGGTTGGCGCGGCGGCTGGGTATCCGTCCGTCAACCGCAGCGCGAACCCGTCGAGCAGGACGTCGACCGCACGCGGCGGCCCCGCCGGGGGCGGCGCGGCGCGCGCGGCCTTGGCGGCCTCCAGCACGCCGCCGGGGATCTCGAGGTCGTTGGCCATCGCGGCCCCGAGCGCCTCCAGGTGCGTCTCGCGGGCCAAGTCGGCGTCGAGCGGCTCGAAACGTCTGGCCGCGTTCACGAGCAGCCGGCCGGCGTCGCTGCCTCGTCGCTGCTCCAACGCGATCTGTCCGCGCAAGAGGTCGACGCGGGCTCGTTGTAGCTCGTCGAGGGGTCCGGCCTCGACAGCCACCAGCAGGCCGAGCGAGTCGTCAAGCGCGCCGGCGTCGCGCTCTGCCGTGGCAGCGACGAGCAGGCGCTGTGCGCGGCGAGCGGGTTCGGGCGTCAGCATCGCCGCGCGCTCGAGGAACGCGGCCGCCGCCGCGAGTCCTCCGCGTGCCTGTGCCCGCCCGGCCGAGCGCTCGAGCTCAGACGCAACGTCCTCGTCGGGGCCGGGCGTGGCTTGGGCCCGGTGCCACGCGCGGCGATCGGGATCAACCTCCGGATCCGTCACCGCCGCCAGCGCCCGATGCAGTTCCTGCCTTCCCTGGACTGACGCCGACCGGTAGGCCGCCGAGCGCACCAGCGGATGTCGGAACCGGACGCGCGGATCGAATTCGATCAGTCCGGACTCAACCGCAGCCGACGCAGCTTCAGTCCCGATCGCGAGCTGCTCGGCGGCTCGCCAAACCAGCAGGGGCTCGCCCACGGGGTCGGCCGCCGCCAGCTGCAGCAAACGCCTGGCGTCGTCCGGAAGCGCGTCGAGTTGCCGGCGGAAGCTCTGCTCGATGTGCCCCGAGAGCCCGACCGCGCCGGGTAGCCCGAAGCCACCCGCGAGCTCCGCCGGCGTCAGGCCCCGTACCAACTCCAGCAACGCCAGCGGGTTGCCCCGTGTCTCGGTCACGATCTGGTCGCGGACCCGCGCGTCCAGAGGTCCGGTGAGCACTCTGTCCAGCAGGATGCGTGCATCGCCCTCACTCAGGCCCTCGACCGCCAGTTCGGGCAATCCCGCCAGGTCATCGCTCGGCTTCCGCGCCGCGAACACGAAGCCAATCGATTCCGCCTCCAGGCGGCGCGCCACGAACGCGAACACCTGCGCCGAGGCGCGATCGAGCCACTGTTCATCATCCACCAGGCAGATCAGCGGCCGCTCCTCGGCCGCCCCCGACAGCAGGCTCAGGACGGCCAGGCCTACCAGGAAGCGATCCGGAACGGGCCCGCGGCTCATGCCGAATGCAGTCAGCAGCGCATCGCGCTGCGGGACCGGGAGCTGGTCGAGACGATCCAAGGTCGGCGCGCACATCTGATGCAACCCGGCGAACGCAAGCTCCATCTCCGACTGGACACCCACGGCGCGCGCGATGCGGCAGTCCGACGCCTGCTGGACCAAATAATCCAACAGCGCGGTTTTCCCTACGCCAGGCTCGCCGCGCACGACCAAGGCCCGGCTCTCACCCGCGCGAACAGCGTCGATCAGCCGGTCGAGTACATCGCGTTCGCTGCGCCGGCCCGTGAGTTCAGCGACGTGCCCGCCGATCGGGGAATTCGTTGCCATCTGCCCGCCATCGACGTTACACGCGCGACGAGGACCAGCCACTGGCGGATGCGAACGAGCCCCTTTGGCCCCATGCTGACCGTATGAGTCTCAGCGACGGAGGCGAGGCGCGCAGTCGGGAGACCGCCCAGGGCAGGGCGATGTTCGCGGAGCTTCTCTGGGTTCATTCGGCGATCCGTCGTGACCTTGTCCGGGTCGAAGAGCTCGCTGCTGATGTAGGGGATGGGCTTGCCGGCGAGGCCGTCCGCGAAGCTCTGGATGAGCTGAAGACCAACGGCCCGCTTTGGCAGCTGAAGGTCAACTGCCTGCGTTACTGCCGCTTCGTCCACGCCCATCACGGAGCTGAAGACCGCCTCCTGTTCCCCGCGCTGCGCGCGTCCGATGCTTCGATCGGCCCGATCGTCGACCGCCTGGAAGCGGACCATGCTCGTGTGTCCGACCTGTTGGACGCGGTCGAGGCGGCAGCCCGCGCGCTCACTGAGGCCGACGGTGATGCTGCACGGCAACGCGTCATCGACGGCCTCCGGGATCTCCACGGCCACCTGCTCGAGCACCTCGACTACGAGGAGCTCACCGCCGGCCCGCCGATGCGGCGCCTCGAGAGCCTCACGGTCCCGCCTATTCAGGGCGAAGACGACGCACACGATCAATCGCGTTGACTCGGCTGCCGGGCTACTCGCGCCCCAGCCACCACACCCTGTCAGAACCCGACCGCCTGTCGGATGAGGACGACGCGGATGCGGCCGGGGTCCTCTTGGTGGATCTCGAGGATCTTTCCGATGCGGCTGTTCTGCCCGTAGGCGGCGTAGGCGCGGGCGTCCTCGAGCGGGAGGCTGTGCTCGACGATCCGCCTGCGCGCGGCTTCCAGGTCTGGCACGAGTTTCTGCGCGCCAATGACGAAGATCACGTTCGCGGCGCCCCAGGCGTAGGAGGCAAGCTGGCTTCCGGAGGCTGAGGCAATGACGAGGGTTCCGTCGCGGGTGACCGCATGGACGCTGCCGAGCGCGTAGTCCGGCTGGCCACCGATCGCCTTCATCTCCTGCAGCTGCGTCGCGAAGTCGAATTCCATCATCTTGTTGCGCGCCGATTCATAGGGCCCGCCGTTGTCGATCGCATCGGCGATGCCGGTCTCGTTCAGGGTCACCGAGGTGTTGGTCATCACCGACGAGCCTTCGGGAATGTCGGCGAGCACGGCGTCGCGCGCAGCGTCGAGGTCATCGACGACTTCGACGCTGAATCCGTGTTCTTCGAGCGCAACGACGGTTGCGTCGAGCGTCTCGTCGTCGGGAAGTGCGGTGAAGCGTTCGGATGCTTCGATCGTGCTCACAGCTGGTCCTCCTTGGTTCACCAATAGGGTCCATTTGAGGGTGAGGCCGAGGGGCCACGCTCGCATCTGCCACCGGCCGGTCGTGATGGCCGGTCGATACCTCCCGGCGCCGCCGGACCAAGACTGGCCACTCGCACTGTCCCCTGGCGGATGTGAGCCGCGTTGCCCGCGCCTACCATCGACGCATGGACTTGCAAGGGAACGCGAGGGCCCGGAGCGTGGCCATCGCTCAGCTACGGCCCGTGGTGCGCAACCTGGTCACCCTTGGGGCCACCGGCGTGAGCGGGCTCGTTGTGAGGTGACGCTCCAGCCGCTCGATCCCTCGAAACGCCCGTCCGTAGCCTTGTTGACGACGATGCCCGCCCCGACTTCAGGCGAACTGGACCCGATCGGAGCCGCGGATCACGTGCTCGGCGCCGTGGAGCCCGAGTTGACGCTGGTGGAGTACGGGGACTTCGGCTGCCCGTTTTGCTTCGCGGCGAGCCGGCCGGTGAGGTCGCTTCTCGATCGCTACCCCGACGTGAGGCTGGTCTGGCGCCACCTCCCCGACTCCGAGCTTCACCCGGGCGCCGACCTGGCCGCGGAGCTGTCGGAGTTTGCGAGCGACGGAGGAAAGTTCTGGCAGGCCCACTCGGTATTGCTCGCCGGCCGCGACCGTTTCTCGGCGAACGACCTGCTCTCGGCGGCGCGGCAGCTCGATCTCGAGCCCGCCGAAGCGGAAGCGGTCCTACGCGAGCGGCGCTATCGCGAGCGTGTGCTCAAGGACGTCGCCGGCGCCGAGCAGGCGGGCGTCCACGCGACGCCGACCTTCTTCGTCGGAGGCGAGCGGCTCGAGGGAAGCTGGAGCCAACTGGCCCAGCTCGTTCCCGCGATTCTCGAGCGAAGGTGACCTCGCGCGGAGCCGCAGGGGGACCGTTCTCCCGGCGGACGGCCTGGGTTCGCAACGTGGCGACGACCTTCGGCGAGTTCCCGTGCAGCGAGACGGGAGGGGCGGCGGTGTTGTCGGCGGGCGGTCCCCAGGTCCCCAGGTCCCCTGGCCCGTGATCCGCATCGCCCCGAACCCGAGACGGTGGCCTGTGAGGCGTTGCAGCAGGGTCGCCATCGTGGCTCAAGGATCGCGCGATGACCCCGCGCCGTCGTCGGCCGCGTGTCGAGTCTTCGGCCTACTCCCGCCGGCGTAGCCGGACCGTCCCGCTGCAGTGCGGGTCGCAGGCAAAAGAGCGTTCCCGAGGCCGACGACAAAGGCGGCCTCGACGGGGAGCATTCCGGGGACCCGACCGGAAAGGAACGGGAATGACTCGCACCAGATCGACCGCGCTCATCGCCAGCGCCGCTGCGGGGCTGCTCCCGCTTGGCATCGCCGCCGGGTGCATTGACAAGAACATTGTAAAGCTATATAGTTAGCTTATGCATCTCGCGACCACAGCCCATCGCGCCGAGCAGGTCGATTACGTCGCGCGAGAGCTGCTTTCCAAGACCGCATTGCTGGGGCGACTGGTGCTCAAGCAATCCGGCAGCGAGATCCTGCGCACCGAGGGAGGGGTGCTGAACACCCTCGTCCGCGGCCCGCGGCGGATCACTGAGCTGGCACAGCTGGAAGGGCTCGCGCAGCCGACGATGACGCTCCTGGTCAAGCGGCTCGAGCAGCACGGTTGGGTGCAGCGTGAGCGCCACGGCGAAGACGGGCGGGTGGTGCTGATCTCGTTGACCGGGGACGGCAGGGCGGCGCTGGAGGAGCTCCAACTGGAGGTCGGAGAGATGCTGAGGAATTACATCGAGGCCTTGACCGACGAGCAGGTCGCCGCACTTGAGACGGCGACCGACGCGATGGACTCGCTGATCGGGGTCCTGCAAGCCGGGGCCGCGACATGAGCGGCCCATCGGCCGCGTCGATCCCGCCTGCGAACAGGAGGCAGTCATGTTCCACAACATCCTCGTCAGTTACGACGGCTCGGCTGACTCACGCCGCGCCCTTGATCAGGCGGTCGACCTCGCGCAGGCTGAGAACGCCCGCCTGACGGTCCTGACGGCGGTGTGGACCGTCCCCTACGCCGGGCTCAGCACGTGGGGGCCCGGCGCCGCGTCCATCGGCGACGTGGAGGAAAAGCTCGCACATGAGGCCGAAACCACCGCGCGCGAAGCGGCGGCGCGAGTCCCGTCCGATCTTGCCGTGACCGCGCTCGTCGCCTACGACCCGATCGGCCCGGCGTTGATGGAGCAGATCGACCAGGCCGGCCATGATCTCCTGGTCATGGGTTCGCGCGGGCGCGGACCGATCCGGTCGGCGCTGCTCGGGAGCACCAGCCATTACGCGCTTGACCACAGCCCGATTCCGGTGCTGATCGTCCACGAGGCCTCGAACGACCGGGATGCCATGCGGACCAACGGCTCCTGGCTCAGCGGTGAGGCGGCGCCCTGAGTGACGACAAGAAGGTCGATCGGGGTTCACGCAGAGCACCACAACTACAAGTGGTGGGCGCTTTCCTGCACCAGCCTCGGGATGCTGCTGGCGACGATCAATTCGGGAACGCTCATCATTGCCCTGCCGGACCTCGAGCGGGCGCTAGGGACGACGCTGCTGCAGCTGGTCTGGGTGATCCTTGCCTACATGATCGCCTCTACGGTCCTGGTACTGACCGCGGGGCGGCTCTCGGACCTGTTCGGGCGCAAGAGGGCATACGTCGCCGCCTTCGTCGTCTTCTCGCTCGCCTCGCTGGGCGCCGGCTTCTCGGCCAACGGCACCGAGCTGATCCTCTGGCGGATCCTCCAGGGGATTGGGGGCGCCTTCATCTTCGCCAACGGTCCGGCGCTGGTCACCGATGCCTTCCCGAAGGAGCAGCTCGGACTGGCAATGGGCACCAACACGATGGTCGCCGCGGTCGGCCTTGTGCTCGGACCGATCCTCGGCGGTTTTCTCGTCTCGATCTCCTGGCACTGGGCGTTCTGGTTCAACGTGCCGCTTGGCCTGGCCGGCGCCGCCTGGGGTGGACTGGTCCTGCGTGAGCTTGCCAAGCGGGACACCGAACGGGGGCTGGACCTATTGGGAACGACGCTCTTCGTGGCCGGGTTGACCGGGCTCGTCTACGGGATCTCCAAGGGCGGCATCGACGGCTGGGGCAACCCGCTGGTGATCGGCGGCCTGATCGCAGGCGCGGCCCTGCTGCCGGCCTTCGTCCTCGTCGAGCGTCGCGCCCGCACGCCGATGCTCGACCTGACGATTTTCCGCAGCCGGCTCTTCGCGGCCGCGAGCGGGGCCGCGTTCATCAACGGCCTCTCGCGCTTCGCGCTGCTCTTCGTCTTCGTCTTCTACTTCCAGGGCGCCCAGGGCGATGACCCGATCACCGCCGGCGTCAAGCTGACCCCGATGGCGATCGGGATGCTTATTGCCTCGCCCCTGGCCGGGGTCTGGGCCGATCGCCACGGCTCGCGGACGCTTGCCGCGCTCGGGATGCTCGTCAGCGGCGCCGCCCTCGCGGCCATGACCACACTCCAGGCCCACAGCCCATTCTGGGAGAGCGCTCTGTGGCTGTTCGTGGTCGGGGTCGGCTCGGGGATGTTCAACTCCCCCAACACGGCGGCGATGATGGGCGCGGTGCCCTCCCAGCGCCGCGGCATCGCTGCCGGGGCCCGGACGATGCTCCAGAACACCGGCGCGGTGATCTCGATCGCCTTCGTGCTCGCGATCGTCACCGCGGCGGTGCCCAAGGACGTGCTGTTCAAGATCTTCTCCGGGCTCGCCTCGGGCCTCAGCGACGCGCAGCTGGCGCCGTTCATCACCAACATGCACACCGCGCTGTGGGTGCTGGCGGCGACTTCGGTGATCGGCGCCGGCGTCTCGCTGCTGCGCCCGCGCCATTCGCCGGTGGGCGTCCGTGAGCTGGTCGAGCCGAGGACGATCCAGTCCGCCTGAGGCCGGACCGGGTTGCAACCCCCCCAGCGCGCGGGCGCCCCCCCAAAGGCGCCCGCGGTAGCTGGGAGCGAGTCTTCAGGTTCAGCTTCCGGATGGATGGAGCTCCGGGGCCCGGCCGCGGTTGCGTAGCAGCACATAGCCACCGGCCGCGATGCCCGCGAGGGCGAGCATGCTCCCCGCGCCGATGCCCGCGTCACCCCACTCGAACCCGGAGTCGGATGCGGCGGCCACCGGGGTCGGGGCGGTCTGCTCAGCGTCGCCCTGGTTTTGCACGTTGTACGCCGGGCCAGACGGCCCGTCGATCGGGGCGCCCAGCGCCGCGCCGGGCAGCGCCAGGGCGACGGCGACGATCGCGGCCGTGAGCGTGATGGACTTGATGGACATCCTGTCCTCCCTTTCGTCAAATACTGGACCTGTCCAACCTATGCTGGCCCTGAGGCGACTTCAGCGTCCTTTGACACGCTCTATCAGTGCGAATGTGCACACTCCGCTGGGCCTCGGCGAGGCGGCTCGGCTAGGGATCGAGCTCGCCGCGGCTAACGGCGCCAGGATCGGGAGCTGACTGAGTACGAGTTCCTAGATGTACAGAACAACCGTACGAGCAAAGTCTCGCCGACAGGTGCTAGGAGACGACTTCCCGGCAGAACTCGCGAAGGGCATCGGCGAAGGCGGGGCTCACGCTCGGCTTCTCGCGGCAGGCCACCCGCATTGAGTCGGGGAAGGCCGAGACGGCGGCCTCGTAACCTGCCTTCGTGAAGAGCAGGCAGGGATCGTGCTCGGCGAGGAGCAACGGCTTCCCCAGATCCCGCAGGGCGTCCCCGATCCAATCGCCGGGGTCCGCCATGTTGTCGCGCACGTAAGCCTGCGCCACGCCGGTGGGGATTCGTTCGAGCATCTGGTCGGCGAGCTCCTCACCGTAGAAACCCTGGGTGATCTGCGTCAGGTGCCGCATGAACGTTCGGTCATCGAGCTCGGCCACCTGGCTGAAGGCCGACCGAACCTCCGCGTTGACGGCGGGCGGGTCCGCATCTGGGCTGAAGCTCAAACAGGCGTGCCCGAGCGCGAGCCCCTGGACCGCCTCCCGATGCCGAGACGCGAACTTCAGCGCTGCGGCGATCGCGAACTCGTCGGCGGCGATCACGCATCTCCGCCATCCGCGGCGACCGACCTCCGCGGCCGCCCGCTCGGCCACGGCCGCGGTGTCATACGCGGCGGGGGAAGCCTCATCGCCCACGCCGGGGGCATCGAACACAGCCACCTCGGCCCATTCCTCGAGCTCTGGCTGTACTACCCACTCCAGCTCGCTGTAGCCCGGGATAAGGAGGACTTGAGACCTGGTCATACCCCGACCTCGGGTTTGAGCCGTGACGGCAGCTTGAGCGAGGTATTGAACCTGCGCGTTTTGACCTGAGCCACCAGCACCTGCCTGGAAGATATCCCGTCGCCCCGAGCGCAACAGAGGGGTCGCGTCCAGACGCCAGCAACCTATGATCCCCGGCCGTGACCGACCCTCGCATCATCGACGTCTCCGCGGCCGAGGCGGTGTCCCACGACCCGGGCGTGCTTGACCGCGATGCCGACGTCGGCGGTACGCGCTGGGCGCTCGTTGAGTACTCGCCAGGGTCGGGCCGACGGGACTGGTGCGAGACGCCGCATGCCGGCTACGTCGTCAGCGGCACGATCAACTACAGCTTCGAAGACGGTCGCGACCCGCTCGTGATCGGCTCGGGCGAGGCATTCGCGCTGCCGGCGGCGCCGCGCCACCGGGGCCGCAACGAGAGCGCGGAGCCGGCGCGGTTGTTCCTCATTGATGCGCTCCCCGGCGCCGCCTGAGGACTCCACGCCGTGTCCCCTCGAATCAGGATTCAGCGAGCAGCTCTCGTAGCCGCGACGCGGTCACCAGCACGCCCTGGCGGCGTGCCTCGGCGTACTCGAGGTAGAGCGGCGCGCCCGGCTGCTGGCGCCGGGTCTCGGCGAGGGTCCCTGCATCGACCGCTTCGAACCCGATCTGGTCGATCAGATCGCTGACCTTTCGCTTTGCGTCCGCGTCGTCGCCGGCGATCGGAATCGCGAGCCGCTCCTCGGGGTCGAGCTCGGGCCGGCTGTCGTCCAGCAGGCGCTGGAACTGGATCGTGTTGAAGGCCTTGACGACGGTCGTGCCCGGCAGCAGTGAGGCGAGCAGCTCGGACGAAGTGGTCTCGTCGGAGTCGAGCTCGGGGAGCGGCCGGTCGGGGTTGGGGTAGTAATTGTTCGCATCGATCACCAGCTTGCCGGCGAAGGGCTCGGGCGCAAGATCTCGGATCGCCTGGGTGGGGATTGCGACCGCGACGATGTCGCCGAAGCGCGCCGCCTCTTCGACGGTCCCGGCGGTCGACGTCCCATCGATGGAGGCGACGACCCGGTCGAGTGTGCCGGGCCCACGCGAGTTGCTGAGCATCACGTCGTGTCCCGCCCCGGCGAATCGCACCCCGAGCGCGTGCCCGATCCTCCCGGCGCCGATGATCCCGATCTTCATCCGCCCGCCTCGTCCGCTCCGACCACGTCATCGAGCGTAGCGGCCGAGCGCACCCGACCCATGCGGCGACGGGCTCGGAGCTAGAGCCCGCAGCTCAGCCGCTAACCTCGCCTGGACACGCGTGCGCCCCAGCACCATCCCGATCATCCTAGTTTTCGTCGCGGTCGCGGCCATCGTGATCGTCATGCTCGCCACGGGCTGGGCGAACGACAAGGCGGAACCGGGCAGCGGCGGGAGAGTGCCGGTGACGTACACGGCTCCGGACGACTCTCCGTAAATCGCGCGCCACTGACTGCCCAGCCGCGCCAGTTGAGGTGAAACAGCCCGTCAGCGTCCGGCCCATACCATCGCCGACGTGGTCCACGTGATCATCGAGCCGCGGCTGCGAACGCTCGTCTGAGCGCGTGCGCGCGGTCGTCTACCAGCGCTTCGGCGGGCCGGAGGTGCTCGAGCTCAGGGACTGGCCGCGACCGGAGCTGCGGAGCGGCGAGGTGCTCGTCGCCGTCCACGCTGCCGGCGTCAACCCGGTCGATGCGCAGAACCGGACCGACGGCGCCTGGGCGGAGCTCGAGCCACCGGTGATTCCGGGCTACGACTTCTCGGGCGTGGTCGAGAGGGTTGGCGACCGAGCGGCCGGCTGGGCCGTCGGCGACGAAGTGTTCGGGGCGTTGCCGGTGCGGGTGACCCGCTTCGGGAGCTACGCGGAGTACGTGGCGGTCCCAGCCGAGACCATTGCCCCAAAGCCCGCGCGGCTATCCCACATCGAGGCAGCCGCGGCCCCGGTGGCGGCGTGCACGGCCCACGAAGCGCTGCGGCGCCTGCGTCTCGAGCCCGGCGAATGGTTGCTCCTCCACGGCGCCGGCGGTGGTGTCGGCACCTTCGCCGTCCAGATCGCGGCGCGCTCCGGCGCGAGGGTGCTCGCCGTGGCCAGCGCTCGCCATCACGAGCTACTCGGCGAGCTGGGGGCGAAGGCATGCATCGACTACACGCAGGAGCGGGTCGAGGAGGCGGCGCGGCTGATCACCGGGGGGGAGGTCGATGCGGTCGCGGACTTCGTCGGCGGTGAGGGTCTCTCGCGCAGCCTGTCGCTGCTCCGCAAGCGCGGGCGAGCGGTCGAGATCGTCGACCTCGAAGGCGATCTCGAGCCGCTGATCGACCGAAACCAGGAGCTCCACGGTGTGCTCTTCGACCCGTCATACCCCGGCCCGTTGCGGGCAATCGCCGCCGAGCTGGCGGCGGGGCGGCTGCGATCGGTCGTCTCGGACGTGCTCGCCTTGGAGCAGGCGGCCGAGGCACACCGCCGGCTCGAGGCGGGACACCGGCAGGGAAAGCTGGTGCTCGAGGTGAGGCCAGGAGCCCGATGCCAGCGGGCGAATTCCCAAGGCGGGTCTTCGCCCGACCGATGACGGCATTGCAATAGGGTCGGCCGGTGGCTGACCGGCCAGATCCCCAGCAGCTCTTGACGGCGCTTACGACCGAGCATTTCACGCTTCAGGGCGCGCGCTCGCAGACAGTCAGCGAGAGCGCCTCGCGAGCCTCTCTCTATCTCATCTCGGTCTCCAGCACCCTGGTCGCGCTCGGCTTCATCGGCCAGATCTCCGAGGTCGGAGACACCTTCAACGTATTCGCACTCACGGTTCTGCCAACCCTCTACGTTCTGGGTCTGTTCACGTTCGTCCGGCTGGTGCAGAGCGTCGCCGAGGACTTCCAGTACGGGCGCGCAATCAACCGGATCAGGCATCACTACCTCGAATTGGCGGGCGACAAGGCCGAGCTGTTCATGATGTCGGCCCACGATGACGCGATCGGGGTGCTCACCAACATGGGCATCACGCGCTCCACCTGGCAGGCCTACTTCACCACTCCGAGCATGGTCGCGGTGATCAACAGCGTCGTCGGCGGGAGCGCGGTCGCAATTGCAGTCGGAGCGATCGCCGACCCCCCGCTCGGCATTGCCGCGGGCATCGGCGGCCTCGTGGCGATCCTCTCGTTCTTGATGCTGCGCCGCTTCGAGACCCGCTATCTGCAGGCAGGCGTGGGCGAGCTCGAGATCCTCTTTCCCTCCCCGCGTCCCTAGGCGCCGGCCCTCGCTGCTCCCTTGCGCGACGAGGAACAGCGCCGGGGGCTACCTCGGTGCCGCCGCTGTCCATCTGTTTGACTGGGGACGTGAGCGCAGATTCTCACGCGATCGTGATCGAGCGCGGCGGCGTAGACGACGTCACCGTGCTTCGCGAGCTGTGGCTCGAGCTCCATCACCACCACGCACAGGTGGCGCCCCAGAGTGGCGAGTTCGTCGACGACGAGAGCTCCTGGCGGGTGCGCTCCTCCTCCTATCGCGAGTGGCTCGCGGACCGGCGCTCGTTCCTGCTGCTGGCCCGCGCCGAGGGGCGAGTCGTCGGATACGCGCTCGTCCGCTTGATGGAGGCGGGACCGATCTCACCGACTCGTGGCGGGTCCCCGAGGTGATCGCGGAGATCGAGACGGTGCTGGTTTCGGCGCCGTTTCGAGGCGCGGGGCTCGGAACCCGCCTGCTCGACGAGATCGACGCCGAGCTCGAGCGCCAGGGAATCACCGAGGTGATCGTCGGGCTCATGCCCGGCAACGACGGTGCCCAGCGGCTGTACGAGCGCCGAGGTTACCGTCAGCGGTGGCTCGTGCTCGCTCGCGGGGAGTGGAGCTAGTCCCGACGACTCCCGAGCACGGACCACCTAAGCGATCCGGTGCGGCGTTTCGCGAGTGCGTCTCACTCGCTCCCGGTGCTCGTCAAAAGGCGCTACTCCGAGTCTCGGACCAGTGGTCGAGGGCTCCCGCATCGACGCGCGGAAGCGAACGCGCGCCGGGTCATCGGGTGTCAACCTGTGGCGCCGGGGTCGGCGTCCTCGTACTCGTCGTGGCGCCGGATCCAGAGCAGTGACGCCGGCGCCCGCGAATCCCCCTCCTCGCGCCCCTTCGGCGCCCGGTCGAGGATCGGGTAGTAGCCCATCATGAACTCCACGCCTCGACCCTGGGTCGAATAGGCGTGGTAGACGACGCCGTCGTCGAGCACGAACGCGGTGGCGGTCGGCCCTGCCGGCGACTCCGCGAGGTATCCGGCCGCGTCGGTTCCGGTAGAAGCCGCCATCTGCGGCAGGCCGGACGCCGGGTCGTCGAGGGCGGGGCCCAGTTGCTCGCGCACCTGCTCGGGGGTGGCCGAGGCGCCGAAGTCGAAGTTGAAGTCGTTGCCGGCGGTCGAGGCCCAGGGAATGCTCCAGCCCATCCTCCGCTTGTAGGCCCGGAGCCGCTCGAGCGGCGCGCGTGAGACCAGGAGCATGGTCACGTCGCGGGCGTTGAGGTGCGCAAGGACGCCGTCGATGGTGTCGGCCATCGACGAGCAGGCGGGGCAGGCGGTCTCATAGCTCGGCCCGAACATGAAGTGGTAGACGAGCAGCTGGGAGCGGCCGTCGAAGAGCTCCGCCAGCGTCCGCGTGCCCTCGTCGGTGTCGAACCGGTACTCCTTCTCGACCCGCACCCAGGGGAGCTCGCGGCGCTCCCGGGCGAGCTCGTCGCTGCGGCGGGTGAGCTCCTTCTCCTCCGCGAGCAGCTTGTCCCGGGCCGCCTGCCATTCCTCGCGACCGCCGATCTTGTGCTCCGTCATCGTCTTCACCTCCGCTCGGGGGGTCTCACCATCACCATTAGAGAGCGGCCGGGGTCCCATAACTCATCGGGGGCCAAGGGAAGCCGCTACGCGAACCCTCCGAGCGGGCTCGGATGGTGGGGTTCGTACAAGCCGATCTCGCCGGCGCCGGGGATCTTGAACTGCGCGATCCGGCCCCAGCCCTCGTCCTCGATCGGCGAGACGAACTCAACGCCCTTGATCCTCTACTTCTGACTGGGCTCATCCAGAACGTCCATCCGCACAACCAGTCCATCCTCGAGTCGATACCGGTGGCGGACGCGGGTGTCGGAGATGAGCTTGCCGCTACGGGCGTCGTGGACAACCTGATGGACATGGACCGTGATGCTGCCGTCCGGCTCCTCCGTGAAGGCCTCGGGCTCGACATTGCTGGAGATGGCAGCGAACTGCCTGTTCCAGTAATCGCGAACCTCCCCGCGGCCGACTAACCGACCGCCTTCCCACGCGTTGGGCCAGTCCACCTCGGGGTGCATCAGTTCGACCGCGGCCTCGACATCGCGGGCGTTGAACGCACGGTAGGCGGAGCGCAAGACGAGTTCAGCCTCCGGCATAGGCCCAATTTACCTTCGGCGCGAGGCGGGGGCGCGACGGTCTTCCCTAGGGCTGAAAGGGGGGTGCCTCGCCCCAACCCCAGCGAGGGACCGGTGCGTGCTCGAAGACCTGGGCGTCCGCCTGGGAGTTGTGCATCGCAAGGCGGGATCCCCACTCAGCGTAGGCGACGAGCGCCGAGCGGAACTCGGGGTCGTCCGGAAGGCCGGCGTCGTCGGCCGCGAAGCTGATCAGCGAGACGAAGCGATGCCGCTCCTCGGGCGCAATCGCAAGGCCGCGATGGTGAGCGAGCATCTTCTCGTAGCCGCCGAGCTCCTCCGTGTAGCGGGCGGGGCCGCCCAGCACCTCCGACCACCAGATGCTGACGTGCGCTCGGTGCTCCTCGCTCACCCCGCCGGGAAAGTACGGTGAGAGGAACTCGTCACGCTCGACGCGGTCGTAGAAGCAATCCATCAGCCGCCGGATCGCTGCCTCCCCTCCGGCCCACTCGAACAGGGTCGGGGTCCCAACTCCGGCCGAATCGCTCATCGTTCGAGTGTAGTGGCGGCGGTGCGGCAAGATACGGGGTGATGAGCGCCGCGGCCCTCGCTGAGCGAGTTGCGCGGCCATGTCGCCCGGATCCGCCGCGACGAGCTCGACGAGCTGCGGGTTCTGTACACGGCTACTTGACTCGCGGCCGGCAATCACCGGAGGGATGAGTTCCGACCCTGAGACCGCTCTTTAATCGATAGACGCAGTTCCAAAGAGATCAAATGACCCGAAGGACAAAGGAGGAACTTCCGCAATGAACAAACCGCCCATCATCTCGCCCGAAGAGTGGGAGGCCGCGCGCGAGAAGCTGCTGGTCAACGAGAAGGAGCTCACCCGCGTCCGCGACGCGCTGGCGGCCGAGCGCCGGCGAATGCCGTGGATGGCCGTCGAGAAGGACTACCGGTTCGAGGGCCCGACCGGGCCGGCGAACCTGGCCGACCTCTTCGAGGGTCGCCGGCAGCTGATCGTCTACCGCGCCTTCTATGGACCGGAGGTCACGACTTACGCGGAGGGCGGCTCCTATCCGGAGCGCGCATGCGTGGGCTGCTCCTTCATCGCCGATCAGATCGCGCATCCGGCCCACCTGAACGCGCGGGACACGACGCTCGCGTTCGCGTCGCGCGCCCCCCAGGCCGAGATCCAGGGACTGAAGGAGCGCATGGGATGGGAGCACATCCCCTGGTACACGATTAGCGACGACTTCGACACGGACTTCGGCGTCCGCGACTGGCACGGGACCAACGCCTTCATCCGTGACGGCGAGCAGGTCTATCGCACCTACTTCATCGACAGCCGTGGCGACGAGGCGCTGGGCACCGCCTGGAGCTACCTCGACATGACCGCGCTCGGGCGGCAGGAGGAGTGGGAGGACTCGCCTGAGGGCTACCCGCAGACGCCGCCATACAGGTGGTGGAACTACCACGACGCGTACGGCGAGACGGCGTGATCGCGTGCATCTCGGGGCTGCCGGCGGAGTAGCTCCTGCCGGCCCTCACCGGCGCGGGCGCCGGGCTCGAAGCAGAAGGCGGCCGGGGGCGTAGCTCGAGTTCGCCGGCCAGCATCCTGGCCGGGGATCGATCAATTCTCCCCCGACATCCGGTCTCTGTAATAAGGCGAGCAGACAAGCCAGGAAGGAGACGCCGTGTGCGCAACCGTTCCCTACATGTCCATCTCCCTCGACGGGTTCATCGCCGGGCCCAATGAGCGGGAGAACCGTGTAACCCAAATGCACCACCGGGTCGAGCAAGCTGACCGGGGCCGGGCGAAGGCGGTGGGGGGCGCGTGAGCGGCGCTGAGCGAGCCGTTACGATCGGCGCAATGGCGGAGGATCGGCGGCGTTGGTTGGCCACGTACGTCCTCTGCGTGGGGATGCTGATGATCGTCCTCGACGCCACGATCGTCAACGTCGCCCTCCCGACGATCCAGGAGGACCTTGGTTTCGCGCAGAACGACCTCGCGTGGGTGGTCAACGCGTACCTGATCGCATTCGGCGGGCTGCTCCTGCTTTCGGGTCGGATCGGTGACCTGATTGGCCAGCGGCGGATCTTCCTGATCGGCCTCGGAGTGTTCACCGGCGCCTCGCTGCTCTGCGCGCTCGCCCAGAGCCAAGGTGTGCTGATCGGCGCCCGGTTCGTGCAGGGCGTCGGCGGGGCGCTGACCTCCGCGGTGATCCTGGGGATGATCGTGATCATGTTCCCGGAGCCCCGCGAGCAGGCGAGGGCAATCGGGGTCTACACCTTCGTCGCGGTAGCGGGCGGCTCGATCGGGCTGCTGCTCGGCGGCGTGCTGACGGAGACGATCAGCTGGCACTGGATCTTCTTCGTCAACATCCCGATCGGCATTGCGACCGCGCTGGCGGCCATCAGGCTCGTTCCCGACCGCGAGGGCATCGGCCTCACCGCGGGTGCCGACCTTCCAGGGGCGGTGCTGCTGACCGGCGGCCTGATGCTCTTCGTCTACACGATTCTCGGCGTGACCGAGGAGGGCTGGGGGTCGAGCCAGACACTCGTCTTGGGAGCGATCTCAATCGGCTTGCTGATCGCGTTCGTCGCCCGCCAGGCGCGGGTGGCGAACCCGTTGATGCCGCTGCGCCTGTTTCGCTCGCGGCTGGTCTCCGGGGCGAACCTGGTCCAGGCCCTGCTGGTGGTCGGGATGTTCGGGATGTTCTTCCTCGGCGCCCTATACATGCAGCGCATCCTTGGCTACGGCGCGCTGCAGGTCGGCCTCGCATACCTGCCGCTGACGATCGTGATGGGCACCATGTCCTTCCGCTTCACCGGGCAGCTCAACCTGAAGTACGGGCCGGAGGCGACGCTCGTCCCCGCAATGATCTTCATCGTCGCCGGGCTGCTCTGGCTGGCGCGGACACCCATAGATGCGAACTATGTCTTCGACCTCCTTCCCTCGATGATCCTGATCGGTCTCGGGGCCGGGCTCGGCTTCCCGTCGCTGATGACCCTCGCGATGTCAGGCACCACCGAGAGCGACTCGGGACTGGCGTCCGGGCTGGTCAACACGAGCGTCCAGGTGGGTGGGGCGATCGGCCTGGCGATACTCGCCACCTTTGGGACCGAGCGCACCGAGGGACTGCTCGCCGACGGCGAGCCGGCAGCGGAGGCGCTCAACTCCGGCTATCACCTCGCCTACCTCATCGGCGCCGGGCTGGTGCTCGCCGCGATCGCCGTCGCGTTCACCACCCTGCGGGCGCGGATTCCGGAACTCGCTCCCGAGCCGGTAACCGAACCCGTAGTCGAACTGGCCCCAGCGAGCGTGGGCGAGCCTGCCCCTGCGGTCGTGGCCGCGACGTCCGAACGGCCGGCTTTCACGGCTCGCCCGCTCCCCGCCTCTGTGACCAACCCGTGCGAGGAGGCTGGCATGCGGGTCACGATCGGCGCTGGCGGGTGCGCGGGCTCGGCGCCGTAGAGCTCGACGCTAAAGAATGACCAGCGACTACGCACCGACTCCGGTAGAGGACTTCCTGGATCCCGACGATCCGACGCTCTTCCCCCGGCTCACGCCGGAGCAGATCGAATACCTGGCTGAGATCGGCACCCGTCAGACGTTCGCGAGGGGGGACGAAGTCTTCGAGCACGGCCAGCGCGAGACGCCGCTCTACGTGGTCCTCAGCGGCGCCTTGGACATCATCGACCAGGCGCCGGAGGGTGACCGCTACTTCACCCAATGCCGGGAGGGGACGTTCGCCGCCGATATCTCGATGTTCACGGGCGAGCCGACGCTCGCCGCCGGGTTCGCGGCCGAACCGACCTCGCTTCTGGCACTTCCGCCGGAGGACGTGCGTCGGGTCGTCGCGACCGCGGCCGAGCTCGGCGACCTCCTCCTGCGAACGATGGTCACGCGCCGCGAGTGGCTGCAGGGTCGTGGCTTGGGTCAGCAGCGGCTGATCGGCTCACGATGGTCGGGCGAGGCGTTCACCGTCCGCGAGTTGCTGGAGCGCAATCTCGTTCCATTCACCTGGCACGACCTCGCCACCGACGAGGAGAGCCGGGTCTTGCTCGACGGGCTCGGCATCAGGGACGCTGACTGCCCGGTCCTGGTCCGATCCGACGGCGTCATCAGGCGAGCCAAGGTGACCTCGGTCGCTGATGAGCTGGGTCTCAGAGCGCAGGTCGACGGCCAGAGCTTCGACGTCGTCGTGGTGGGCGGCGGCCCCGCCGGGTTGGCCGCGGCGGTCTATGCCTCCTCCGAGGGCCTCAGCGCGCTTGTGGTCGAACGCTTTGCTCCTGGCGGCGAGGCGGGTAAGAGCGCTCGCATCGAGAACTATCTCGGGTTCCCGACCGGTCTTACCGGCACGGACCTCACCCGCCGCGCGACGCTCCAGGCGCGCAAGTTCGGCGCCGTCATCTCCAGCGTCCACGAGGCCTCCCACGTGTCCGAGCCAGAAGAGGAGGGATTCCGCGAGATCGGGCTGGCCGACGGTCAGCGCGTGCGCGGCAAGTGCGTCGTCCTGGCTCCTGGCGCGGACTATCGCCGGCTACCGGCAGAGAACGCGGATCGGTTCGAGGGCCTGGGCCTGTACTACGCGGCGACGCACAGCGAGGCGCAGCAATGCTCGGCGGAGGACGTCGTCGTCGTCGGAGGAGGAAACTCGGCCGGCCAGGCGGTGGTCAAGCTCGCCGATTACGCGCGCGAGGTCCACGTCGTCGCCCGGCGCCGGCTCGAGTTGGCGATGTCGCGCTACCTGGTCGATCAAATCGAGGCCAAGTCGAACGTTCGCGTCTGGACAGGGTGCGAGGTCCGGGCGCTCGAGGGCGACGAGAAGCTCGAAGCCGTCGTGATCTCGGGCGCGGGGCCCGATCGCCGCGTCCAGACCTCAGCGGTGTTCGCGATGCTCGGCGCCTCTCCGAGGTCCGAGGGGCTGGTCGATTCCGTCGGCCAGGACGACAAGGGCTTCGTGGTCACCGGCGAGGAGGCGCTCCGCCACCCGGACTTCTCCCAACACTGGGACGGAGCGGACCGAGGCCCGCTGATGCTCGAGTGCACGCGTCGCGGCGTCTTTGCAATCGGCGACGTCCGCAGAGGCTCGACCAAGCGCGTTGCAGCGGCCGTGGGGGACGGCGCGCTGGTGGTCCGCTCCATTCACACCTCGCTCGATCCGCGCCAAACCTAGCCGGGCAGGCGCCACAGCCTGAGAATGGGACGAGATTGGTAACAGCGAGGGCCTACTCCCGCAGCCCGGCGGCCTCGAGGGCGGCGCTCAGATCGCGGCCCCACTCGAAACGTGCGACCTTGCCATCGCGCAGGGTCCAGATGTGCGCCCCTTCCTGGACGAGCTCGCTCTGGCTTCCCCGGCCCTGGGTGCGAAAGAGCACGGATGCGACCACCATGTCCCCGCCGTCGAACAGTTCAAGAACGTCGATCCGCGGTCGAAGGGTGTCAGAGTAGAAACGCAAAGCCCGCGCGACCTCCGCTTGGCCGCGACGGGTCCCCGCCTCGACCGCCTCGGGCGGATTGACGTATTCAACATCCGGCGTGGCGAGTTCGAGCAGCCGCTCCGGATCTCGACTGAGCAGGCCCTCCTCGTAGATCTGCCCCACGATCTCGACGTTCTCCTGCGACATCGCCCGTCAAGTATCCCCGGATCTCCTGGCGCAGGGTCCGGGCGGCTACACCGGACCCATGGAGCGGAGGAAAGGGCGTCCGCAGTACCCCCCCACGGCATAGCGGACAGGCAAAATCTATGTGCACGCGTGGGGTCCGGTGTTGCGATTCGGGTAAGGCCGCTAGGCAGCTGGTCGAGCTCGGTACCAGAGCGGGGCCGCGTGACCCGCGGTTATACCCCCGAGCAATCGGCTGCGGGTAAGCATCAGAGCCGATCAGTCGGCGCTCGCCCTCCAGTGAAGCGTCCCCGTATCGCAGTCGGTGAGCCCGGCGAGGGGGTAATTGAACCTCTGCCGGAAGGTGCCGTTGGCCCCCCTGAGCGTCGACACGCGGTCCACCTTCGTGGGCCTGAGCGTGAACGCACCTTTGAAGCGGGCCACAGGGTTGAGGCCGGACGTGTCGCCATCGTCGGGGATCCTCTCCGAGAACCTGTTGTTCTCGACCGGGACGACTCGGCGGGGGATCGCCGACCAAAACCACCCCAAGCTAGTGGTGAACGGGCCTTCGTCGCAGGTCAGCGGCACCGAAGTGAACAGATATGCGGCCGGCTGTGGATCCAGGATCGAGACGACATTGACGTGCCGAAACCGAATCCCTGCCTCCTCTCGATACCTCCCCTTGACTATCTCGACCTTCGCGCGCAAGTCGATGCTTCCCCCCTCTCGCACCGCGCCCGACAACGTGCGGATCTTCGTCGTGGTGGTGGTCGACGTGGCGGTCGCGGGCAGCGCCAATAAGGCCACGAGACAGGCGCAAACCAAAGGCCATTTCTTCACTTGTTACCCCCCATTGAATTCGGAACGCTTCGGCGAGGCTACTCGGGGGGCCAGGGGCAGCGCAATACCTGAACTCAGCGCACTACCCGGAATCCAGTACGTCCTTCAAGCGTCCCCCGGGACCGGGCGATAACAGTGCTACTGCCACAGGTTTGACAGGTCCAGTATTCGACGAAAGGGAGGACAGGGATGTCCATCAAGTCCATCACGCTCACGGCCGCGATCGTCGCCGTCGCCCTGGCGCTGCCCGGCGCCGCGCTGGGCGCCCCGATCGACGGGCCGTCTGGCCCGGCGTACAACGTGCAAAACCAGGGCGACGCCGAGCAGACCGCCCCGACCCCGGTGGCCGCCGCATCCGACTCCGGGTTCGAGTGGGGTGACGCGGGCATCGGCGCGGGGAGCATGCTCGCCCTCGCGGGCATCGCGGCCGGTGGCTATGTGCTGCTACGCAACCGCGGCCGGGCCCCGGAGCTCCATCCATCCGGAAGCTGAACCTGGAGACTCACTCGAGCGGGTGGAGATCCTTGCGGTGCGTAGGGAGCCGGAAGGGGCCTCCACCCTTCCGATCAGGTGACGAAGGACAGCTGCCGATCGAGGCCACAGAGCTCGAAGAGCCGGCTGACGTGCCCCCGAGGCCGCTTGATACCGAATCTGTGCCCGTTGTTCTGGGCTCGTCGATGTGCCCTCACGATCACGGCGAGTCCCGTCGAATCGATGAACTCCAACAAGCCTAGATCGAGCACGATCAGCGAGACGCTTGTGCCCTCGATGCGAAAGAACTCGTCCTCGACGTCCCTCGCGTTTGACCCGTCCATCTCGCCGGCGAGCGTGACGAGGTGAGCGTCGGCCTGTGGCTCGCTCCGAATCGTGAGCAAGCCCTGTCCGAGCCGGTGAGGCCGGTCGCTCATAGCGACCTCCTTCATCCCTCTCGCTCGAAGCCGCGACCGAAGGGAAGAGAGGAATGAGAAGCGCCCCGCGTGCGGCTGGTGAAACCAGGCTACTCCTATTCGTGGACACCCGCTCAACCGCGTATCCAGGGTTGTCCCTAGTAGCGACGTTTTCGGGAGGCGCCCCTGGCTACTCCCACAGCCCCGCGGCATCGAGGGCCTCGGCTCGGTCGTGGAACGACTTGCGCCCGGTCACCTTTCCGTCAGCGATCCAGGAGACGGTCCAGAAGCGAAACTGTGTCTCCGCGCCGCTTTCCTTGCCGCGCGCGGTGTTGGCGAACTCGACAAAGAGCCGACCGTCACTGCGTCGACGAGCTCCACGCTCTCCTGCCACATCTCGCGTCAAGTATCCCGTGTGGAGCTCGGGCAACACGCCTACGACTCGAACTCGCCGATCGGCCGGCTGGCTGTCGGCATTCCTACGGGGATGAGGCACTCAGCCTCGATGAGTTGGCGGCCGATGACGGCGCCGGCCGCTCGGCGAGCATCGCGACGACCGCTTCGACGTCGTTTCGCTCCCACGCGTTGACGTAACGTTCGACCCGCATGCGGAGGTGCTCGTCGCCGAGGGCGCGCGAGGTCTCCAGCTGAATTCGCTGCGGCGACGCGTTTTCGAGCTTGGCCCGGGCGCGCTGGAGCGCGCTGTTGACGGACGCGACCGTCACCCCCAGCGCAACCGCCGTCTCCCGGGCGGAGAACCCGAACGCGTCCCGCAGGACGAGCACCGCCAGCTGATGCGCCGGGAGCAGCCGAAGCGCGGCCACGAATGCGAGCTCGATCGACTCACGCTCCTCGTAACGGGCCTCCGGTGGGGGGTTGCCGTCGTCGATTTGCACGTCGGCGGGGCGATCGAGAGGGTCGGACGCCGGCCCGTGCCCGATGGGCACCATCCGCTTCGGGCGCCGCGAAAGCGCATCAAGCGAGGTGTTGGTGGCGATCCGGTAGAGCCAGGTCCGCACCGAGCCGCGGCCCTTGTGTTTCGGCAGCCCGCGCCAGGCACGGAGCAGTGCCTCCTGAAGCGCATCCTCCGCGTCGTGGACCGAGCCCAGCATGCGGTAGCAGTGGGCGCGGAGCTCGGCCCGGTGGGGCTCGACAAGCTGGGCGTAGGCGCCCTCATGGCCGTCATGTGGCGTCTCAGGAGGCCGGCGTGTGGCGACCCCTGCGTTTGCCGGTCGCGCGCTCACAGCTCGGCCACCTCCTCCTCGCCGAGGGCGGTGCGCGGCAGCACGAGCGCGAACAGGCCCGCGGCGAGGAAGAGCGCGATCACAACCGGCGCCGCCTGCTCGAACGAAGTCGTGAACGAGTTGTCCTCGAGCCGGGCGAAGAAGACGGTGCCGACGACGGCGACCCCGAGGGCACCGCCGAGCTGCTGCGCGGTGCTGAAGATGCCGCCGGCGCCACCCGCGACCTCGTGCGGAACGGCGGCGAGGACGACGTTGACCAGCGGGATGATCAGCAGCGAGAGGCCGACGCCCGTGAGGACCAGACCGGGCACCACCGGCCACGGGTCGGACCCGTTGCCCACGTGATCGGCGCCCAGCATGACGCCGAGGGTCCCGAGCGCCATCAGCAGCCCACCGCCGGAGAGGACAAGCCGGCCGTGGCGCTGGGCGAGCGGCACCGCAACCGGCGCCAGCAGGAAGCTCCCCACGCTGAAGGCGAGCGCGGTGAGCCCGGCGCCGAGCGGCGAGAAGCCCATCCCGACCTGAATCCAGAGCGCGAAGACGAGGAAGAACCCCTGTAGCCCCGCGGAGAAGGCGAGCTGTACCGCCAGCCCAACCGAGAAAGCCGGAATCCGCAGCAACCGGGGGCGCAGGAGGGGCGCGATCCGAGCGTGCTGGCGGCGGTCCTCGACCAGCGCGAGCGCGACCAGGCCGGCAAGCCCTCCACCTAGCAGCAGCCAGACCCAGGCCGGCCACCCTAGGCTCCGCCCTTCGAGCAGCGGGTAGGCGACCGCGACGATCGAGCCGGCGAGCAGTGTCGCGCCGATGAGGTCGGGTCGGCCGGCGTGGGGGTCGTGGGTCTCGGGCACCGCGCGGAGTGCGGCGACGAGTGAGACGAGCGCGATCGGGACGTTGATGAAGAACACGGTTCGCCAGGACCAGCCGAAGATGTCGGCGTCGGTCAGCACGCCGCCCAGGACCAGCCCAAGGGCGGAGGCGAAGCCGAGGATCGCCCCGTACATGCCGAAGGCCTTGCCACGCTCCTTTCCCCCGAACATCACGCGGAAGGTGGCGAGCAGCTGCGGGATCATCGCCGCCGCTGCCGCGCCCTGGACCACGCGTGAGGCGATCAGCTCGCCCGGGCTCTGGGCCAGGCCGGCCGTGAGGCTCGCGAGCCCGAAGACAGCGATCCCGCCGACGAACAACCGCTTGCGGCCGAGCAGGTCCCCGAAGCTCCCTGCGACGATCAGCATCGCGGCGAACGCGAGCATGTAGGCCGAGACCACCCACACGAGCTGCGTGCCGCTGGCTCCGAGATCGTCCCGGATCGTTGGCAGGGCCACGTTCACGACCGTGATGTCAATCAGGTCCATCGTCACCGCGCCGACCATCACGACGGCCGCGAGCCAGCGGCGGGGATAGGCACGAGAGCTCACGCTCGCGGTCTCGGTATCTGCTGCCATTTCGTGGGTCCTCCGTTTCTCGAACATTTGATGAGAAGTCGAGCGCTGTTCGTTGTCGAACACCGTTCTAGCAGATTGACAGATATCGTGCAACGACGTTCTTTCCTAGTACGCTGTTCGAGCAATGCCCGACCGCGACTCACCCGACCCCGAGACGCTCCCCGCTCCTCCGTGGCACCGGATTCCCCAGCGCGGCCCGAGACGCCGCCGTGACCCGCTGACGCAGGAGGCGATCCTGGACGCGGCGATGCGGGTCCTCGACTCGGAGGGCCTTGACGGGCTGAGCATGCGGCGGATCGCCGAGGAGCTCGACACCGGGGCCGCGTCGCTCTACTGGCACGTCGGTTCGAAGGACGGGCTACTCGACCTGATCTTCGATCGGGTGATCGGTGAGCAGGAGGTTCCCGACCCGGATCCGGAGCGCTGGCAGGAGCAGCTGAAGGAGGTGGCGCGGACTATGCGCGCCACGATTCTTCGACACCGCGACGTCGTCCGGATCTCGATCGGGCGCATCCCGATGGGACCGAACGCGCTGCGCTACTCGGAACGCGTGCTCGCCATGCTGCGCGCCGGCGGCGTGCCCGACCAGCTGGCCGTGCTCGGTTTTCACCTGTTGACCTCGGTCGTGAACGGCTTCACGATGGACGAGACCGGTGAGGGCGGCGAGCCGCCTCCCGATCAACCGCCGCTGGAGGAGATGGCGAGGATGGCGCGCGACTACCTCGCGGACCTCCCGACGGACCGCTTCCCCAACCTCGTCGCCGTCGCCGACCACTTCACGATCAGCGATCCGGATCAGCGCTTTGAGCTCCTGCTCGACCTCTTCGTGGAGGGCCTGGCGAAGCGGGCGGAGACCTGGGCCGCCTAATCGATCAGGGCGCCGCAGCTGATGTTTGACGGTGGCCCCCGTCATGGTGCGGCCCCAGTCGTCCCGACCTCATCGGTCTCCGGTACCACTGCGAGGTTGCGCGCCGTGGCGCCCGGTCTTGACAGCCGCGGTTCGGATGCATAGCGTCGCCCGAATGCCTGGCGACGGCACGAGTGGAGGGAGCACGCAGATCGGAAAGAGCGCGAGCCCTGTCAGCCACATCAGCCAGGCCTATCCAGACAGGGTCGAGGTGCGAGGGCGCGACCTCACCGGCGACCTGATGGGGCGGTTGACCTTCACCGAGTACTTCCATCTGTTGCTCACCGGCAACGAGCCGACCGACGACCAGCGCTTCTTCCTCGACCTGCTGCTCGTCGCGATCGCCGAGCACGGGATGATGCCCACCAACATCGCGGCGCGGATGACACTCGCCGCCGACCCCGGCTCGCTGCAGGGGGCCGTTGCCGCGGGGATCCTCGGCTGCGGTCCGGTCATCCTCGGCACGTCCGAGTCCTGCGCACAGCTGCTCGCCGAGGCGCGGGGGAGGATGGCGTCCGGTGGCGGGCCGGCGACGGTCGCCGAGGAGATGGCGAATGAGATCCATGCGTCGGACGGCAGGTTGCCCGGGTTCGGCCATCCGGTCCATCAGCCGCTCGACCCGCGCGCCGAGCGGATCCTCGAGCTCGCGGATGCCCGAGGGGTGAGCGGGCCCCATGTCCTGCTCGCTCGCTGCTTTCGCGATGCCGCCGCCGCGGCCTGGGGGAGATCGCTGACGATGAACGTCGCGATGCCGATCGCGGCGGTGATGCTCGACCTGGGCTTTCCGCCGACCGCCGTGAAGTCAGTCCCGATCCTCGCCCGCACCGCTGGTCTGCTGGCCCATCTGGCCGAGGAGCAGCGGCAGCCCCTGGGGTTCCTCATGGCGGCGAGAGCGGAGGAGGCGATCGAGTACCAGCCGCCGGCCGATCAGCGCGATTGATGCTCGCCCCGGAGATCGAAGCCCGGCCCTGGGCAGAGCAGGTCGCGGCGGACGATGGCGCCTACCGCACCCAGCTCGCCTACCTCTTCGAGCGCTCGGCCTTCTATCGCGAGAAGCTCGCCGCTGCGGGATTCGCCTCGGCGGAGGCAGCTGGTGGACTGGCGGACATCGCCCAGCTGCCGCTCACCGATAAGGGCGAGATCCGGGCGACGTGCAGCCCCGAGGATCCGATCGGGGCTCATCTCTGCGCGGCCCGGTCCGAGATCGTTCGCATCTACTCGACGAGCGGCACGACCGGGACGCCCAGCTACGTGCCGCTGACGGAAGGCGATCTCGACAACTGGGTGACGGCCTCGGCGCGCAGCTACGGGGCATCCGGCATCGTCGCCGGCCAGCGGCTCGTCTCCACCTACAACGCCGGGCCGTTCGCGGCGGGCGCGGCGCTCGCCGCCTTCGAGCGCATCGGCCTCTGTCACATCCCGGTCGGCACCGGGAACTCCGAGCGGCTGATGCTGGCGGTCGAGCAGCTCCGGCCCGAGGCCGCGGTGCTCACGCCCTCCTATGCGGCCCACCTGGTCGAATGGGCGGTGAAGCGGGACATGGATCTGCGGGGATCAAGCGTCGAGCGCGTCCTGGTCGCGGGTGAGCCCGGTGGCGGCGAACCGGCCTTCCGCGCGGTGCTCGAGGAGGGCTGGGGGGCACGGGTCACCGAGGCGATGGGCATCGGCGACATCGGCGTCTCGCTCTGGGGGGAGTGCGAGGCCCAGGACGGGATGCATCTCGGCGCGCGCGGCATCGTCCATGCCGAGCTGATCGAGCCGGAGACCGGGGGCGCCCTCGAGTGGGACGACGGCGCCACCGGCGAGCTCGTAATGACGCACCTTCGGCATCGCGCGGCGCCTCTGCTGCGCTTCCGTACCCGCGACCACGTCCGGGTCCGGACGACTTCATGCGGCTGCGGCCGCACGAGCCCGCGCGTGCGGTGCATCGGGCGAACCGACGACATGCTCATCGTGCGCGGGGTGAACGTCTTCCCGTCGGCCATCCGCGAGGTGGTGGGCGCATTCGCCCCCGAGGTGAGCGGCCACATCCTGGTCACGCCGCAGGCGCCGGGCTCAAAGCAGGAGCCGCCGCTGCCCGTGAGCGTCGAGCTCGCGCGGGGCCGCGCGGCCAAGTCGGGGCTGGCGGAAGCGATCCGTGACAGACTGCGCGAGGTACTCGTGGTCCAGACCCGCGTGGAGCTCGTGCCGTGGGGGAGCCTGAGTCGCAGCGAATACAAGTCGACGCTCGTCGAGCGCTAGCGCGAGGCTTACGCGTGCGGAAGCTCCAGGACTAGCGAGACCCCTGCGACAACCCGGAGGAGAAAATGGCTGCAAACACGCTGAACATCCTGAAGCCGAGCGTCAACAACCTGACCGCTCGGATCTTCGTGCGAGCCGCCGGGCTCGAGTTCGAAGAGCTGGACGTGTGGGGGAAGAAGGAGGAGCCGGAGTTCCTTGGGAAGTACCCGGCCGGGTTGACGCCCTTGCTCCAGGAGGAAGGGCTGCCAAGGGGCGCGCTCGGGGAGAGCTGCGCGATCATGCAGTACCTCTGCAACAAGCACGGACTCACCCGGTTCTACCCCGAGGACCCGGGCGAGCGGGCGATGGTCGACAACGCGATGTTCTACTTGATCGGGACGCTCTACCCGCTCGTCGCGCGCGCCACCTACCCGACGCTCGGCTTCCCGCAGTATGCGGGCGAGGTCGCCACGTCCGATGCCGATGACGAGATGAAGGCGAAGGCCCAGAAGGACGCCGAGGCGGCGCTCGCCGTGCCGCTCGATGTCTATCGCTCGTTCTTCCTCGACGGGAAGACCTTCATCGGGGGCGATCAGCCCACGATCGCCGACATTCGCCTGGCGGCGACGCTCGAGTTCCTGCGCGCGATCGACTACGAGTTCCCGGAGTGGGCGGAGGAGTACATGACCGCGATGGAGAATGCTCTCGGCGAGGCCTACACCGAGCCGGCGGCGGACGTCCGCGGCTTCGTCGCCTCCGTGAGGGCGCCCGCGGGGTGAATCCTCGGCAGGGGCGTGACGGAGCTCTCGCTCGGACGTAGTCAGGACAGGGACGGCTCGCACGCATGACTCGCACACTCCGAACGATCCTGGTGATGGCCGGCGCCACCGGGGTGGTCCTGGCCGCGCTCGTGGTCACGGCCGGTGGTCGCGGCGGCGGCTCTGATGCCGAGCGGCCCGCCGGTGCACGCCTCGCCCCGGCGGTCGCCGCCAACAACGCCTTCGCGGTCGACCTCTACCACGAGCTCGCGCAGGGCTCGGACAACCTCGTGTTCGCGCCGCTCAGCGTTCACCAGGCGCTCTCGATGGTGTCCGTGGGGGCGCGAGGGGATACCGGGGCCCAGATGAGCGAGGCGCTTCACCTGGCCACGATGCCGAGCACGTCGCGGCACCCCGCGCTCGGGCGCCTCGGCGACTCACTGCCCTCGAGAGGCGGCAAGCGCCCCGGCAAGGGTTGGGGGTTCAGGCTCGCGCTCTCGAACGCGCTATGGGCGCAGGCGGGATACGACGTCGAGACGCCGTTCGTGTCGACGCTCAGGAACGGCTATGGCGCCGGCCTGCGACGGCAGGACTTCATCGCGCAACCGGAGCTCTCGCGCCGGACCATCAACCGCTGGGCGGAGCGGGCCACGCGGGGGCGGATCGACGAGTTGCTCCCGGCCGGCTCAATCGATGACTTGACGCGCCTCGTGATCACCAACGCGATCCACTTCAAGGCCCGCTGGAGGCAGCGCTTCCGCGAGGCCGGGGAACGTCAATTCACCCTCGCGAACGGGGAGAGCATCCAGGCCGACGCGATGTCGCGGCGCGGCCCCCTCCGCTACGCCGACGGGAACGGCTACCAGGCAGCGGAGGTCGCCTACCGGGGAGGGAAGTACTCGATGCTGCTGATCGTCCCCGACGGGGGGCGCTTCGAGCAGATCGAGGGTCGAATCGATCGCAAGTTCCTGGCGTTGGCAGCCAAGGGCCTCGAGCGAGCGAAGGACGCGATCCTGACCCTGCCTCCGTTCGAGTTCGAGAGCGACACGGAGCTGACGACCCCGCTCCGGGCCCTTGGGATCGAGGACGCGTTCAGCTGGACCGCGGCCGACTTCACCGGCATCAACTCCGCGGCCCGCGAGGAGGGTCTGCACATCTCGGGGGTGTTCCACGACGCCTTCATCCGGGTCGACGAGCTGGGGACCGAGGCCGCGGCGGCGACCGGGGTCGTCGCCGGCATCGTCTCGGCGCCCTCCGTGTCACTCACCGTCGACCGGCCGTTCGTGTACGCGATTCGTGCCCGGGACACGGGCGCGATCGTGTTCCTCGGCCGGGTGATGCGCCCGTAGATGTCAAGGTGAGGCGGATCCAGGGCATGTATCGCCCTCAATCCGCCTCACCCGCGCGTAGGCGGCCGGGCACGATAATTCACTCGACCGCAACCTCTCTCGCTATGGTGAGCGGCCGATGGGGCGCGTCAGCCGGACTGCGCGCGCTCGAGGCATGGCGGCCGCGAACGGGCGCGGACACCGCCGGCCGTTGTGGCGCACCCTGGTGGCGATGGTCGCGGCAGCGGCCTTCGCCGGCGTGAGCCTGGCCGGGCTCGCTGGCGCAAGGGCGGGCGAGGAGGGCGGGCTCGGGCCCCGACCGGATCCGCTGAGCAGGGGCGAGGTCGAGGCGGCGATCGACCGGGCCCTGGCGACCGAGCGCGCCGCGCTCCGCCGCGGATCCGTGAACCGGGGCCTGCCGCCCGGCAAGCGCGCCGCCGCCTTCAAGGGCGTCCGCCGCTCCCTCTTCCCCCGCAACCGCGTCGTCTCCCTCTACGGCCTGCCGGGTGGGTTCGGCGCGCTCGGCCGGAAGTCGGCTCGAGGCGCGCGCAGGCGTCTGGCGAAGCAGGCGCATGACTACCGACGGCGTGGCAAGCGGCCGGTGATCCGCGCCTTCGACATGGTCGCGACCGTCCCGACCGACTGCAGCGGCCGCCGCGACAAATGCCGGTTCCGGGTCCCGGACCGGCTGGTACGCCGCTACCTCCGCGAGGTCCGGCGGTTCAACGGCAGGCTGCTGTTGGACATTGGCCTCGGGCGCTCCACATATATGAAGGAGTTCGAGCACTGGCGGAACCTCCTGCTCGAGCCCGACGTCGGGATCGCGATCGACCCGGAGTGGGACGTCGGCCCCCACGGCGAGCCCGGGGAGACCGTCGGCTCGAGCAGAGCTCGTCAGGTGAACCGGCTCTCTCACCGGATGCAGCACCTGATCGAGGAGCACCGGCTGCCGTCGAAGCTCCTCGTAATCCACCAGTTCCGCCACACGAGCGTCAGGAACGACGACGACATTCGGCGCCGGGCCAAGGTCGACATCACGCTCAACTTCGATGGGATCGGCGCGCCGCCGCCGAAGCGAAGCGGCTACCGGCGGCTCGCCGAGCGCCGGCTCTTCAACGGCTTCTCGCTCTTCTACCAGCTCGACAGCAACCTGATGTCGCCCCGGCAGGTGCTTCGACTCCGTCCGCGCGTCGACTACGTCATGTATCAGTAGCCGGGGCCGCCCCCCTTCGCGCCATCCAGGCGAACCCGATCGTCATCGCCAGGTTCGCCCCGCCCGCGAACCACAGCGCGCTCCGCGCCCCGGGGCGCGTGAACGCCGGCGAGCGGGACCAGAGGACGTCGGTGCCGAGCTCCGTGCCGCGCAGCCAGGCGAGCGCCCACCAGTCCTCGGGGTCGGCGCGCCGGTCGGCCACCGCGTGAGCGGCGGCGAAGGTGAGCCAGATCGGGCCGCAGCGGCGGAACAGGTGCTCGGCATCAGGGGAGGGATCATCGTGTCCGAGGACCGCGAGGGTCGTGGCCGGCGCCGCGATCGTGGCCGATCCGAGGACGAGATCGAACACGGCCATCCCCCGGTTGACCAGACGGAGGGCGGAGGCGGCGTCCACGACGCGATCCAACCACATCGACGAGATGGCGGAAGGGAAACCGGCGGTTGGGGCGAATCAACCCGCCGTGAGCAAGACCGCGACCAAGCCTCGGCCCGGCGGCTCTCGCTCGGTCCGTAAGAGTCGTGTATCACGGCCGAACGGGAAGACCCTGTCGACGTATATCACCGAGCGCTTCGAGGAGTTTTCCCGCTCCCAGAAGGACGTCGCCCGCTACATCGTCGACCATCTGGACGAGGCTGCGTTCCAAACCGCCGAGGAGCTCGCCCGCCGCGCGAACACCTCCTCATCGACCGTGGTCCGCTTCTCACAGGCTCTGGGGTTCGAGGGCTATCCCGAGCTGCAGCAGGCCGCGATCGAGGAGTACCGCCACCGCTCCCCGGCCGAGAACGGCGTCCCCGCTGCTCCCCTATTCGACTTCGACCACTCGGAGTTCGAGGCGTCGCTGGCCGCCGACCATGCGAACGTCGAGGAGACCGTCCGCAACCTCACCCGCGAGCAGGTCGAGGCCTGCGTCAGCGCCCTGGCCGGCGCCCAGCGGGTGATGATCGTCGGGGTTGAGCAGCTCGCGTTCTTCGCCAGCTACCTGCGCCATCTGCTCGCGTTGCTGGACATCCGCGCGGAGCTGATCTCCAGCCCCCGCCAGGACTCGATCGCCCGGCTCGGCCATGTCGACGAGGGCAGCCTCGTGATTGCCTTCTCGGCCGGGCGTGCGCACCCGATCGTGGTCCGCGCGATGAAGCTCGCCAAGCACCGTCGGGCGACGACCCTGGCGATCACCGACGCGACCCTGTCGGAGGTGGGAGAGCACTCCGACCTCACGCTCTACTACTCCTCCAACGGCCCCTCGTTCACGCGCTCGAACACCTCCCTCCTGGCGATCGTCCAGGCGCTCGCCCACGGCGTCTATGCGCGTGACGAGGGCACCTACAAGGACCGCATCCGCGCGTTCAAGCTGAAGTAAGGCCGGCGGCGCGCACCTGCAGAACCGGGTTGCGACGGCAGCCCCGGCGTCAGAGCCGCCGGTTCCGGGCGCTTCGCTTCCCGTCGCCGTCACTATCCTTGGGCGCATGGCCGAGCGAGCGACGTTTCGGGTCAAGCGCGGCCTCGCCGAGATGCTCAAGGGCGGGGTGATCATGGATGTCACCACCGCGGAGCAGGCGCGGATCGCCGAGGACGCCGGCGCGGTTGCGGTGATGGCGCTCGAGCGCGTCCCCGCCGACATCCGGGCCGCGGGCGGCGTTGCCCGCATGGCGAACCCAGGGGTGATCAAGGAGATCCAGGAGTCGGTGACGATCCCGGTGATGGCGAAGGCCAGGATCGGCCACTTCGCCGAGGCCCAGGTGTTGCAGTCGCTCGAGGTCGACTACGTGGACGAGTCCGAGGTGCTGACCCCGGCCGACGAGGCGAACCACATCGACAAGCACGAGTTCGAGGTGCCATTCGTCTGCGGCGCCACCAACCTCGGGGAGGCGCTGCGGCGGATCGCCGAGGGGGCGGCGATGATCCGCTCCAAGGGTGAGGCGGGCACCGGGAACATCGTCGAGGCGGTACGCCACCTGCGCGGGATCGTCGGCGGAATCAAGCGGCTGGCGGCGCTGCCCACCGAGGAGCTTCCCTCCGCCGCCAAGGAGCTTCGGTCGCCGCTGGAGGTCGTGCGTGACGTCGCCGCCGAGGGCTGGCTGCCGGTGCCGATGTTCTGCGCCGGCGGGATCGCCACCCCGGCCGATGCGGCGCTGACGATGCAGCTGGGCGCCGAGGGGAACTTCGTCGGCTCCGGGATCTTCAAGTCGGAGGACCCAGAGCGGCGGGCGCGCGCGATCGTCGAGGCCACCACCCACTTCAAGGACCCCGAGCGGGTAGCCGCCGCCTCGATGGACCTCGGCGAGCCGATGCGCGGCGACGACATCGCGCAACTCGCCGCCGAGGGCGAGCTGCTGCAGCAGCGCGGAGTTTGAGCGGCTTGGGTCGCGACGAGTCGCTCCCGGTGGCCGGCGATGCGCCGCCGGCGCTCCGGATCGGCGTCCTCGCCAGCCAGGGCGACTTCGCCGCCCACGCGCAAGTGCTGCGCTCGCTCGGCGCCGAGGCGGTCGAGGTTCGAACCGCTGAGCAGCTCGAAGGGCTCGACGCGCTGGTCATCCCCGGCGGGGAGAGCACAACGATCTCGAAGGCGATCGAGCGCGACGGGCTCGAGCCCGCGATCCGCGCCCACGCCGAGGCCGGGCGCCCGATCCTTGGCACCTGCGCGGGGATGATCGTCTCCGACCGGGCCCACCTCGGCCTCTTGGACGCCGTCGCCCGACGCAACGCGTTCGGCCGCCAGCTTGCGAGCTTCGAGGCGGACCTCGAGATCGCGGGGCTCGGCCCCGAGCCCTACAGAGCCGTGTTCATCCGCGCCCCGTGGATCGAGAGCCACGGAGCCGAGGTCGAGGTGCTGGCGAGTGTCGACGCCCATCCCGTCGCCGTGCGCGAGGGCCCGATGCTCGCGGTGGCGTTCCATCCCGAGCTCACCGGCGACTCGCGGGTGCACGCGCTGCTGATGGCGATGGCGACCACGGCGCGCCAGGGGCGGGCACAGCCTCGGGAATGGAGACAGCCGGCGGCGGAAGGAGACCGATGAGAGATCCCAGGGTCGAGAACCTCGCGCACATCCTCGTCAACTACTCGACCAAGGTGAAGGAGGGGGAGACCTGCGTGATCGAGGGGTCGAGCGCTGCCGAGCCGCTGATGGCGGCCGTGTACGAGCGGGTCCTGGATGCGGGCGGCAACCCTGTGCTCTCGATGACGTTCGATGGCCAGCCGGCCGCCTACTACCGGCTCGCGTCCGATCGGCAGCTCGAGTGGGTCTCCCCGCTCGCGACCTGGGCGGCCGAGGAGGCGGACTGCCGGATCGCGGTGGGTGCCGAGACCAACACCCGCCAGCTCTCGGGGGTCGATCCCGAGCGGCAGACAAAGCGCCAGGCGGCCACGCGTCACCTGATGGAGGCGACCATGCGCCGCGCCGCCGAGGGCACCCATCGCTGGGTGTACACGATCTACCCGACCAACGCCTACGCCTCCGACGCGGAGATGAGCCTGGCCGAGTTCGAGGACTTCTACTTCCGCGCATGCCTCGCCGACGACGGCGACCCCCTCGGCGCGTGGAAGCGGGAGTCCGAGGAGACCCACCGCCTCGCCGAGTGGATCCAGGGCCACGAGGAGGTGCACGTGATCGGGGCGGGAACGGACCTGCGGCTCGGCATCGCCGGCCGCACGTTCATCCCGTGCGACGGAGAGCACAACATGCCCGACGGCGAGTTCTTCACCGGCCCCGTCGAGGACTCGGTGGAGGGGGAGGTCTCGTTCCACCTGCCGGCGATGATCGGCGGCCGCGAGGTCTCGGGCGTTCGCCTGCGCTTCGAGTCGGGCAAGGTGGTGGATGCCGGCGCCGAGCGCGGCGAGGAGTTCCTCATCAAGCTGCTCGACACCGACGAGGGCGCGCGACGGCTCGGCGAGCTCGGCATCGGGACCAACTACGGCATCGATCGCGGCACGCGCGACGTCCTGCTCGACGAGAAGATCGGGGGCACCGTCCACCTTGCGGTCGGCGCCTCCTATCCCGACAGCGGCGGCGTCAACCAGAGCGCCGTCCACACCGACATGGTCTGCGACCTCCGCCAAGGCGGGCGGATCGAGGTCGACGGAGAGCTGTTTCAGGAGGACGGCCGGTTCAAAGTCTGATCCGGACGGCGGCCGCGTAGGATCCGGCCATGTCCCGTGCCGTCGCGCTGGCCGGCCTGCTCGTGGTCGCGGTGCTCGTCGCTGGCGGCTCGGCCGGCGTCGGCGCGGAATCGGCGAGCGAGGAAGCCTCGCGCGCAAAGCACGGCCGGGCCCCGTGGCACCCGCATGTGAAGGGCGCGAGGCGCTACGCGCGCGGGCGCGCGGGCGACGTGCGCTTTGCGATCACCGAGTTCAACGGACGCCTGCGCGGCTACAACCTCGGACGCAGCGCCCCGATGGCGAGCACCTACAAGGCGATGCTGCTGGTCGCGTACCTGCGGCGGATCCGCGAGCAGTCCATCGAGCCCTGGGAGCGCGACCTGCTGCGGCCGATGATCCGCCGGTCCGACAACAACGCCGCGACGACGATCGACGAGATCCTCGGACGGGGGCCGATCGAGGCGCTCGCCAGGCGAGCCGGGATGCGCCACTTCCGCTGGAACGATGCCTGGGGCCTGAGCCTTAACGCCGCCGCGGACCAGGCTCGCTTCTTCCGATACCTCCGCCGCTACGTCCCGCGGCGCCACGAGGGGTACGCGATGCGCCAGCTGAGGTCGATCGTGCCCTCGCAGCGCTGGGGGGTCGCCCAGGTCCGCCCCCGGGGCTGGCGCCTCTACTTCAAGGGCGGCTGGGGCAGCGGCACCGGCCTCGTCGAGCACCAGACGGCCCGGCTCGAGCGCGGGAAGCGGCGCATCGGCCTCTCGATCATGAGCGAGGGGAACCCCAACCACGAGTACGCGAAGGACACCCTGCGCGGGGTGGCGCGGCGTCTACTCCGGGGGCTGTCGAAGGTCGGGCGGCGGCACGGGGTTGGGTGAGGCGGATCGAGGCGCATATCTGGACCGGATCCGCCTCACCGAGAAGTTTCGGCCCTAACATCGAGGCCATGTCCGGTCATTCGAAGTGGTCCTCGATCAAGCACCGCAAGGCGGCCACCGACGCCAAGCGTGGCCAGCGCTTTACCAAGCTCGCGCGCGCGATCTCGGTTGCGGCGCGGGAGGGCGGGGGGGACCCCGACGCCAACTACACCCTCGCCGCGGCGATCGAGAAGGCGCGCGGCTACTCGATGCCCAAGGACAACATCCAGCGGGCGATCGAGCGCGGCACGGGCGAGGGCGGTGGAGGGGATCAGATCGAGCGCGCGGTCTACGAGGGGTACGGGCCCGGCGGGGTTGCGATCCTGGTCGAGGCGCTGACCGACAACCGAAACCGCGCCGGGGCGGAGATCCGTCACGCCTTCGACAAGAACGGCGGCAGCCTCGGGGAGCCGGGATCGGTCGCATGGCAGTTCGAGAAGCGCGGGGTCGTGCTGGTCGATGCCGACCGCTACTCCGAGGACGATCTGATCGCGGCGATCGACGCCGGCGCGGACGACGTCACCGCCGAGGGCGATCTGCTCAAGGTGACCAGCGACCCGCCGAGCCTGGGCGCGGTGCGTGAGGCGCTTACGGGCTCCGGGGTCGAGGTGCAGTCGGCCGAGGTGACGATGGAGCCGCGGGCCGTGGTCGAGGTCACCGAGGAGAGCGAGGCACGAGCGCTCCTGCGGCTGATCGACGCACTGGACGAGCACGACGACGTCGAATCCGTACATGCCAACTTCGACATCCCGGCCGAGCTCATGGAGGAGGTCGAGGCCGCGGCGTAGGCCCGGGGGGAGGCATCCGACCCCGAGGCCAGAATCAATAGGCGTGATCGTCGTCATGGGCATCGACCCGGGCGTGGCCAGCACGGGCTTCGGCGTGGTCCGCGTGACCGGGGCCACGATGAGCGCGCTCGATGCGGGCGTGATCGCGACTCCGCCCGACGAGCCGCCGGCCGCGCGCCTGGCGCTGATCCACGACGGGCTGCGCGAGCTCATCTCCTGGCACGCGCCGGTCGCGCTTGTGCTAGAGGACCTCTACTTCGGCCGGAACGTGCGCTCGGCCATCGGCGTCGGCCAGGCACGCGGGGTGGCCATGCTCGCGGCGGCCCAGGACAACGTTCCGTGCTTCGACTACACGCCCCAGGCGGTGAAGAAGGCGGTCTGCGGAAGCGGTGCGGCCGACAAGGGGCAGGTGCAGCGCATGGTGGGCTCGCTGCTCGGACTGCCGCAGCCGCTTGCGTCAGACCACGCCGCGGACGCGCTCGCCGTCGCGATCTGCCACGCCGCTGCGACCAGGCCCGATGGAGGCGGCCAGCCCTGGGAGCTCGCCAACGCGCACGCACGCGAGGCCGCGAAGCAGCCCCAGGCTCGGGTGACCGCATGATCGCCTCCGTGCGTGGCGAGGTGCTGGTGCGCCGGCCCGACCATGTCGTGGTCGAGTCCGGCGGGGTGGGCTACCGGCTGGCGGTCTCGGCCGAAACCCTGAAGGCGGTTCCGGCGCGGGGCAAGACGGTGGCCCTCCACACGCACCTGGTCGTCCGCGACGACGCCATGCACCTGTACGGCTTCGCCAGCGAGGAGGAGCGCGACCTGTTTCTCAGCCTGATCTCGGTCTCCCAGATCGGACCGCGGGTGGCGGTTGCGATCCTCTCCGGCGGCACGCCTCGCGAGCTGCTGCGGGCGATCGCCGCCGGTGACGCCAAGCGCTTCCAGGCGGTGCCGGGTGTTGGTAAGCGCACCGCCGAGCGAATCATCGTCGAGCTTCGCGATCAGGTGGCGGCCGAGCTCGAGGACGGCATCATTCCCGCCTCCGCGGACGAGGACGGTGACCCGCGGCTGCTCGCCCGCGACGGGCTCATGCACCTCGGCTACACCCTGACCGAGGCCGACAAGCTGCTCGACGGCGTCGATGGCGACTCGGCCGAGATCCTGATCAGCGCGGCCCTGCGCCGGGCGGGCCAGCGGGAGGCCGCGTGACGATCTCGCGCGATCCCAGCGTGGGCGCGCAGCCCGATGGCGAGCCGGAGCCGATGGCCGAGGCGCGCGGCGCCGGCGTCGACGACGACCTCGACCGATCGCTTCGCCCCAAGCGCCTGCGTGACTTCGTCAACCAGGAGCAGGTCACGGCTCAGCTCGAGGTCTTCATCGAGGCGGCCAGGCGCCGCGGCGAGCCTCTCGATCACGTGCTGCTCGCCGGCCCACCCGGCCTGGGGAAGACGTCGCTCGCCTATATCGTCGCCTCCGAGCTCGAGGCGCCGATCGTCCATACGGCCGGCCCCGCCCTCGAGCGCAAGGCCGACGTGGCCGCGTTCCTCACCGCGCTCGAGCCTGGGTCGGTGTTCTTCATCGACGAGATCCACCGCCTCAATCGGGCGATCGAGGAGACGCTCTACCCGGCGATGGAGGACCGTCGCCTGCCGGTGGTGCTCGGCCAGGGTGCGGGTGCGCGCACGGTCACCCTCGATCTGCCGCCGTTCACGCTGGTCGGGGCGACCACACGCACCGGGCTCCTGACCACCCCGCTTCGTGACCGGTTCGGGGTCTCGCACCGGCTCGAGCACTACGCGCCGGAGGATCTGGCGCGAATCGTCCGCCGCTCCGCGCGAATCCTCGAGGTCGAGATCGAGCCGGAGGGCGAGCGGGTGATCGCGGAGCGCTCGCGGGGCACTCCGCGTGTGGCGAATCGCCTGCTGAAGCGGGTCCGCGACTTCGCCGAGGTCCATGGCGAGGGAGTGGTGACCGGGGAGGTTGCGGGTGGCGCGCTCGGCCTGCTGGAGGTCGACGCGGCGGGGCTCGACCGCCACGACCGCTCGATCCTCGAGGCGATCGCGGTCAAGTTCTCCGGCGGCCCGGTCGGCCTCTCGACCCTGGCCGCGGCGGTCGACGAGGAGCAGGACACGATCGAGGACGTCTATGAGCCGTACCTGCTGCAGCAGGGGTTGATCAAGCGCACGCCGCGCGGCAGGGTGATCACCGAGCGCGGCTTCGAGCATCTGGGGCTCCCGACGCCCGAGGGCGCAGCCTCGCTGTTCTGATCCACGGCCGGCGCGACGACGATCGCTAGCCTTTCGTCCGTGCCGTTCTTCATCTGCCCGAACTGCGGGAACCGGGAGCTGAGCCCCGAGCGGACGGCGGGCTTCTCGGGCCGCCCGAAGGGTTGCTCGAAATGCGGGTTCGGCTTCCTGTTCGAGTTGCTGGACGACTACTACCCGGCGCCCGAGGCGGCGTTCTTCACCTGTGACCAGCAGGGGCGCGTGCTGGACATCGGTAAGGGCGGTTACGAGCTGACCGGGCTCAAGGACGAGGACGCGATCGGACGTCCGGTGCGGGAGGTGCTGGGCCTCCAGTGGATCGACGAGGGGGACGGGGGAGAGGCTGCCGACACGGACGGCGACGGGACCACGGATCCGATCGAGACCACGCTCGAATGGGGTGTGCGCTCGCTGGGCAAGCGCGTCTCGGTCCACGCCGAGGGGGACCTCCCGGCCGAGGCGATCGCCGACCTCTTCCCCGCCTACGATGACGACGGCGGGCTGCTCCTCGTCCTCACCCCGCAGTGACCGCGGGCGGGGCTGCGTGCGGCCTCGGCGCCGCTTGGCCTACCGTTAGGCACGGCTAATGGGAAGCCGCCGCCGCAACCTTCTGATCCTGCTCTTAGTCCTCGGCCTCACGGCCGCGTCGGCGATCGTGATCGCGACCAAGCCGACCGTGCTCGGGCTCGACCTGCGCGGAGGGACGGAGCTGGTCTACCGAGCCGAGGGCACCGCGAAGAACCCGCAGGTCGACCCAACGGACATCGAGCGGTCGATCGAGATCATCCGCGACCGCACCGACAGCCTTGGCGTCGCCGAGCCCGAGATCTCCCGGATTGGGACCGATCAGATCGCGGTCGGCCTGCCCAACGTCGAGAACGCGGACCGAGCGATCGAGCAGGTGGGGGATACCGCCCAGCTCTACCTCTACGACTTCAACAGGAACGTCGTCCCGCCGCCCAACCTGCCGCGGAACGTGCAGGACCCGACCGAGCGGCCCTACAACCGGCTCTACGACGCGGTCAAGGACGCCTCGAAGCGCAAGCCCGAGTGCGTCAACGACCTCTGCACGACGAAGGGGGCGCAGTACTACATCTTCAACAAGGACACGCTCGAGCCCTATGCGGGGGGACAGCCGGCGGAGAACCCCCAGGACCTCTACGACGCGCTCCCCGAAGGCGTGACGAAGGCCGACACGCAGGTCATCGCGGTCCCGCAGGGCACCGTTGTCGTCCAGAAGGAGGTCCCTCCCGAGAGCGGGGACGTGCCGCCGCAGTACTTCGTGTTCAAGGACCAGCCGGAGCTGACCGGCGACGAGATCCAGAACCCGGAGCAGAACTTCGATCCGACCACGAACGCGCCCAACGTCACCTTCGACTTCACCGACGAGGGAGCGGACTCATTCCAGACGGTCACCGCCCGCATCGCGCAGAGGGCATCCGAACAGGCCTTCCAGATCGACCCGAACATCTGCAACAACCCGGAGCAGGCCGACGCCCTCTCGCAGACGTTCGCGATCGTCCTCGACGGCCGGATCGTCTCGCGGCCGATCATCAACTTCTGCGAGAACCCCGAGGGGATCAGCGGTGACACGGGGGCACAGATCTCCGGTCTCGAGCTACAGGAGGCACAGGATCTCGCCGAGTTCCTGAAGATCGGTGCCCTGCCGGTCAACCTCACCCTGATCAGCCAGAGCACCGTCTCCGCCAGCCTCGGCCAGGAGGCGCTCGACCAGGGCCTGACCGCGGGGATCGCGGGCCTGATCATCGTCCTCCTCTTCCTCGTCGCCTACTACCGCCTGCTCGGTGTCGTCGCGGGCCTCGGCCTCCTGGTCTACGCCGTCTTCTTCTTCGCGATGATCAAGCTGATCCCGATCACCCTGACCCTGCCGGGGATCGCGGGGCTGATCCTCACGATCGGCGTCGCCGCGGACTCCAACATCGTCATCTTCGAGCGGATCAAGGAGGAGGCGCGGGCAGGGAAATCGATGCCCTCGGCGATTGCCACCGGCTATCGCAAGGGGATCGCGACGATCATCGACGCGAACGTGATCACGCTGATCACGGCGTTCATCCTGTTCGTGCTGGCCACGTCCGGGGTGAAGGGGTTCGCCTTCACGCTCGGAATCGGGACGATCGTCTCGCTGTTCACGGCGGTCCTGTTCACGCAGGCGATCCTGGGCATGTTCGGCCGCTCGCGGATCCTGCGCTCGCCGAGCCTCCTGGGAGCGGGCGAGCAGCGCGTGAGCTGGAACTTCGACTTCACCGGTGCCAGCAAGTGGTTCTTCTCGCTCTCCGGAGCGATCATCGCGATCGGCGCGATCTCGTTCGCCACCAACCAGCTCAACCTCGGGATCGACTTCGAGTCGGGGACCCGGATCAGGGCCGGCCTCGAGCAGCAGGCGTCGGTGGACGACGTCCGCAGCGCGCTGACCTCGGCAGGGCTCGAAGGGGCCGAGAACGCGGAGATCACGGAGGTCGATGACGAGGAGCTGGGCGGTAACGGGATCCAGGTCCAGGGCGACTTCTCGCAGCGGGACGCAGCCCAGGTGGAGCCCGTGCTCGAGGAGGAGTTCGGCGCCGAGAACGTTCAGACGACGTCGATCGGCCCCACCTTCGGCCAGCAGATCGCGCGCAGCGCGGTGATCGCGATCATCTTCTCGCTGCTGGTGATCTCGGCCTACGTCGCGATCCGGTTCGAGGCCAAGTACGCGGTCCCGGTGCTGATCGCCCTGGTGCACGACATCCTGATCACCGGTGGCGTCTACTCGCTCGTTGGCAGGGAGGTATCGAGCGCGACGGTTGCCGCGTTCCTCACGATCCTCGGCTACTCGATGTACGACACGATCATCGTCTTCGACCGGATTCGCGAGAACGTTCCGCGGATGCCGCGCGCGGCGTTCTCCCAGATCGTCAACCGCTCGATGAGCGAGGTCTTCACCCGCTCGCTGATCACCGGGCTCTCGACCGTGTTCCTGCTCGGGATGCTCCTCGTGTTCGGCGGCGAGACCCTGCGCGACTTCGCCTTCGCGATGATGGTCGGGATCGCGTCCGGGTTCTACTCGTCGATCTTCATCGCCTCGCCGGTGCTGACCGAGTGGAAGGAGCGCGAGCCCGCGTATCGCAGCCGCCGTGAGCGGATCGTCGAGGCGATGGGCTACGTGCCGACGTTCCCCGAGGACAACGTGGTCGCCAAGATCGAGGAGGCCGAGCGCCACGTGCCGGCGCCCGAGGCGGAGCCGGCGCTGACGGCCGCCCAGGCCAGGAGCGAGCCGGCCGCACCCGCGGCGCCGACCGAGCCGCAGGCGCCGCCGGCAGAGCCGCCCGCAACCTCGGGGGACGGGGCCGATGGCGCGGTCGGAGATGGCGCTCCCGCCGAGCCGACCCCCGCCGAGCCGACCCCCGCCGAGCCGACCCCCGCCGAGCCGACCCCCGCCGGCGACGAGCTCGTGGGAGCGGGATCGTCGACGACCGAGACTCCCGCCGAACGCGCCGCCCGCCTGCAGCGCGAGCGCCGGCGCAAGCAGCGGCGCCGGCGCAAGCACGGGAGGCCGCGCTGATGGCCGCGCTCGTGTGGTTCACGACCGGGGTCGCGCTCTGGCACTTCACGGTGTTCCTTCCCGACCGGTTCTGGGGCGGGATCGTGGGCGCGTTCCTCGGCGCGGCCGCCGGCGCGATGACGACCGGCGCAATCGCCCAAATCGCCTCTGGGCGCGGGATCGGCGACACCGACATCGGCACCGTCCTCGTCGCGATCCCCGGCACGCTGATCGGCCTGGGGATCGTCTACCTGATCGGCATGCGGGCCGAGGGGGAGCACGAAGCCGCTGCATAGCACCCAGTGGGGTCGCCCGGGCTAGGGAGAAAGTCCCGGATCGAGCGGCCCACCTCGCCGGGGCACCCGGCGCTCACCGAGACACCCACCTGGCGCTCACCGGCCGAGCGGGGACTTGTGCATCAATGCGATGAATAAGTCCCCGCTCGCCCGCGGGGCGGGCGGGGCGGGGCGGGGAGGGAGGGGTGGAGGGCCACATCGGGGAGCGAATCACGTCCGGGCCCGTCCTTAGCTTGGCGTCATGGCCGCGAATGCGCCACGCTCGCCCGTGCCCGCACGGACCTTCAGCTTCGAGCCGTACGACTACTCGGAGGTTCGCGCGCTCGCTCGAGAACTGGCGCTGGCAGAGCCCGTGGCCGTAACCCTGGTGCGTCGCGGCTACCGCACGGTCGAGGCCGCCCGGGCGTTCCTCGAGGCCGATGAACGCCACGACCCGTTCGAGTTCGAGGGGATGTCGGAGGTCGTGGAGCGCCTGCACGCCGCGATCTCCCACGGGAGGACGATCACGGTGCACGGCGACTACGACGTCGACGGCGTCTCCTCCACCGCGATCCTTGTGGGGGCGATCCGCGAGCTGGGCGGGCACGTCGACTGGTACATCCCCGATCGGCTCGGCGACGGCTACGGCCTGACGATGGCCGGGGTGAAGCTGCTGGCCGCCCGCGGGACCCAGACGCTGGTCACCGTCGACTGCGGGATCACCTGCGCCGACGAGGTCGAGGCGGCCCGTCGAGCGGGGCTGGAGGTGATCGTCACCGATCACCACGAGCCGGGGGAGCGCGTTCCCGACTGCCCGATCCTGCACCCGGTCGTGAGCGGCTACCCGTGCACGCAGCTGTGTGCGACCGGGGTCGCCCACAAGCTCGCGGCGGCTCTGCTCGGGGAGGCGCGGGCAGCTCCCGACCTCGACCTCGTCGCGCTCGCGACCGTCGCCGACCTCGTCCCGCTCACCGGCGAGAACCGGGGGCTCGTTCGCCGTGGATTGGCGGAGGCCAGGCGGGGGCAGCGGCCCGGCCTGCGAGCGTTGATGAAGGTGGCCGCGATCGAGCCGGAGCGCCTCGACGAGGGCGACCTCGCCTTTCGCCTCGGGCCGCGGATCAACGCCGCCGGGCGCATGCATCGCGCCGATGCCGGGGTCGAGCTGATGCTCACCGGTGACCCCGAGCGCGCTGCGGCGATCGCGGCGGAGCTGGACCGCGCGAACCACGAGCGCCGCGGCGCCGAGCAGGAGGTGCTGTCTGCCGCCGAGCGCGCCCGCGGCGAGCTCCCCGACGATCTGGCGGATGCCCCGTGCCTGGTGCTGGCGGGAGAGGGATGGCATCCGGGCGTCGTGGGCATCGTCGCCTCCCGCCTGGCCGAGCGCCACTGGCGCCCGACGGTCCTGATCGGCCTGGGCCCCGAGGGCCGAGGCCGGGGCTCGGGGCGCAGCATCCCCGGCTTCGACCTGCTGGCGGCGCTCGAGGCCTGCGGCGAGCACCTGGTGCGATTCGGCGGCCACAGGGCCGCCGCTGGCCTGGAGATCGAGGCCGGCGGCATCGACGCCTTCCGGCGGGCCTTCGCCGCCCACGCCAGATCGACCCTCGGCGACGAGGCGCCACCACCCGTCGAGGCCGTCGATGCGGTGGTCGGCGGGGAGAGCCTCGGCCTCGACGTGGCCGAGCAGCTCGCGCGGCTCGGCCCCTTCGGACAGGGGAACCCAGCGGTTCGCCTGCTCGTGCCAGCAGCGCGGCTGCGGGACGTCCGTCCGATGGGAGAAGGCGACGCGCACGCACGCTTCAGCGTCGAGAGCGGCGCGCGCAGGGCGCTCGGGGTGGCCTTCAGGGTCAACGGCGAGCTCGACGGCATCGGCGAGGTGGGCGCGGTCGACCTCTCGGTCAGCCTCGAGGTGAACCACTGGAACGGGGCGGTGGAGCCTCGCGTGGTGCTCGGGGAGCTCTACGTGCCGGAGGCGGGTGGGCACACCGCCGCGCCGGCCGACCCGATCCCGCCGGCGGAGGAGTGGCTGCGGCGGCTCCAGGAGGAGCTCGAGGCCCCCCTTGGGCAATGGCCCCCACGGGGGCTGGTCGAGCTCGCCCGAGCCGGGCGGAGACGGTCGGTGGTCGATCGCCGACGCTGCTCCGGTGCAGCCGGGGTGGCTGCACTGGCCTCGAGCGCCGAACCCGTCCTGGTCCTCTGCGCGGACGCGCGTCGCCGCCGCGGGCTGGTCGAGAGCGTCGTGATTCCCGCCCGGTTCGGCGGGGGCCCGGTTGCGCTCGCCGCGGGGGCGTTCTCCGATTCCGCTCTCGACGAGCGGATCCGGATGCTCGAGGAGGCGGCCTCTGGCGTCGCCCTCGCCGACTGGGCGGCGCTCGCAAGGCGTCCCTCGCTTCCGTCCCGGTTCGAGCACGTGGTGGTCATCGACCCGCCGCCGTTCGCGCACCTCGAGGACCTGGCCGACCGCTCCCGCCCGGAACGAGGCGGTGGGTATCTCCATCTCGCCTGGAGTGATCCCGAGGTCGACCTCGCCCTGCGGGTGCACGAGACCGAGTGGCCGGTTCGGCTGACCCTCGCCCGGATCTACCGGGAGCTGGTGGCGGAGTCGGCCGAGCAGGCTCTCTCGGGCGATGAGCTGATTCACGCGCTCGCCGGCGCCGGGCGGTTCCCGCGCACGCCCGAGGTGGCGGCCCGCTGCCTGCGCGTGCTGGGCGAGCTCGAGCTCGTGCGCTGGGAGGGATCCGCGCCCGGCGAGACGCCCGTCGTCGTATCCTCGGAAGGGAAGGATCTGGAGCGATCCGGGGCCTTCGCCGCCTATCGCGTCCGATTCGAGGAGGGCCGGCGATTCCTGAGCGGCAGAAGACAAGCGAGCTGAAGCCCAAGACCGCCGAGCCCGCCGGGAACGGCGACGGGACCGACGGCGGGCCATCGCGTGCCGAGGTCGCCGGCCCGCCGCCGGACGATCGTCGCGGGCATCTGCGGGTCGGCGCCCGCCGTGGGGACCGTGCGCCCGCCGCCCCGATCGGCACGCTGACGAAGGAGCTGACCGACGAGGAACGGGGACTCCTGGGTGATCTCGTGGCCGTGATCACCGAGCATGCGGGCGACGGCGCCAGAGCGGTCGATCGCACGGAGGTCGAGCGCGCCTTCGTATTCGCCTGCGAGCGCCACGCCGACCAGCAGCGAAAGTCCGGCGAGGACTTCATCACCCACCCGGTCGAGGTGGCGAAGATCTGCGCCGGCCTGCGACTGGACACCGAGACCCTCTGCGCCGCGCTCCTGCACGACACGGTCGAAGACACCAGCGCCAGCCTGGATGAGGTCGGCGAGCTGTTCGGCGAGTCGATCGCCCAGCTCGTCGATGGCGTCACCAAGCTCACCGAGATCACCTTCCAGAGCCGCGACGAGCATCAGGCCGAGAACTACCGGAAGATGATGGTGGCGATGGCCACGGACGTCCGGGTCATCCTGATCAAGCTCGCCGACAGGCTCCACAACATGCGGACGCTCTCGGCGCTGCCCAAGCAGAAGCAGCTCGACAAGGCGCGCGAGACGCTCGAGATCTATGCGCCGCTCGCGCATCGGCTCGGGATCCATGCGATCAAGTGGGAGCTCGAGGACCTCGCCTTCCAGCGCCTGCATCCCCGCAAGTACGACGAGATCAAGAAGCTCGTCTCCCAGCAGCGGCCGGAGCGCGAGGAGTACGTGGACGAGGCCGGACGGTTCCTGCGCGACGAGCTGAGGAAGGTGGGGATCGAGGCCGAGATCTCAGGCCGCGCCAAGCACTTCTACTCGATCTACTCGAAGATGACCAAGAAGGGGCGGGAGTTCAACGAGATCTACGACCTCACCGCGATGCGAGTGATCGTCGGCTCGGTCAAGGACTGCTACGGCGCGGTGGGCATCATCCACTCGATCTGGAAGCCGCTGCCGGGCCGGTTCAAGGACTTCGTCGCGACCCCGAAGCTCAACCTCTACCAGGCGTTGCACACGACGGTGATCGGCCCCGAGGGGAGACCGCTCGAGATCCAGATTCGCACCCCCGACATGCACGAGCTGGCCGAGTACGGGATCGCCGCCCACGTGATCTACAAGGAGGGCGGCCGTGGCGGGGGTGACCCCCAGCGGGAGAAGATGACCTGGCTGCGCCAGCTCCTCGAGGCCGAGGGCGAGCAGGACCCGACCGAGTTCCTGGAGTCGCTCAAGGTCGACCTGTTCGAGGACGAGGTGTTCGTGTTCACCCCGAGGGGCGAGGTCAAGAACCTGTCGGCGGGCTCGACCCCGCTCGACTTCGCCTACGCCGTGCACACCGACGTCGGCCACCGGTGCGTCGGGGCCAAGGTCAACGGAAAGATCGTCCCGCTCCATTACCAGCTGCGCTCCGGCGACATCGTCGAGATCCTCACCGCCAAGCAGGAGCGGGGCCCGTCACGGGACTGGCTTGCCCTGGTGCGGACCAGCAGGGCGCGGAACAAGATCCGGGCGTTCCTCAAGCGGGAGCGGCGCGAGGACGCCGAGCGGCGTGGGCGCGAGCAGCTCCAGGAGGCCCTGCGAAAGCGCGGACTGCCGATGCAGCGGATCGCGGGCTCGCCGCTGCTCGCCGATGTCACCCGGGAGCTGGGCTTCCGCAAGGCCGACGACTTCTACGTCGCGCTGGGCCAGGGGAAGCTCGTCCCCGGAATGGTGGCGGGCAAGGTCCTGCAGCGCCTCAAGCAGGGCGAGGCCGTGGCCGGCGACGAGACCCAGGCGCGGCTCGCGAGCGTGCTCGAGGGGCGGGACGAGCGCCAGCGGCGCACCCAGGACGCGAAGAACTACGGGATCATCGTCAAGGGCGTCGAGGACGTCATGGTCCGGCTCGCCAAGTGCTGCCGCCCGGTCCCCGGTGACGGGATCGTCGGATACGTCTCGCTAGGCCGTGGGATCACGATCCACCGCGAGGACTGCAAGAACGTGGCGGCCCTGCGGAAGGCGCCGGAGCGCTTCACCGACGTCAGCTGGGCCGGCGACAACTCGGCCTCCTACCGCGTCGAGCTCCAGGTCGACGCCTGGGACCGCACCCGCCTGCTGGAGGATCTCTCACGGACCTTTGCCGAGGCCGGGGTCAACATCCTCGAGGCGAAGTGCTCGACCAAGCACCCCATGGTCAAGAACCGGTTCGTGGTCGAGGTGGGCGACACGGAGCAGTTGCGCCAGTGCATCGGGCGGCTCCGCAACGTCGACTCGGTGTTCGACGCGTACCGCGTGACCCCGACCGAGTGAGCCGTCGGCCCGCGGTCAGCGTGATCGTCCCGTTTCGCGGCGACGCCGCCGCGGCGCGCCGCCTTCGTGACGCCCTGGTCCCGCTCGAGTTGCGGGCCGGCGACGAGCTGATCGTTGCCGACAACAGCGACGGGGGAGTGGCTGAGAGCGTCCTCGCCAGCGACGGCCCCGCCCGCAGGGCGAGGGTGGTCTCCGCCACCGGCGAGCGCTCCTCCTACCGCGCCAGAAACGCCGGAGCGAGGGCGGCCGGCGGCGAGTGGCTGCTGTTCGTGGATGCCGATTGCACGCCCGCGCCCGACCTCATCGACGCCTACTTCGCCACCGGTCCGGCCGATCGCGCCGGCGTCGTCGCCGGGCAGGTAATCGCGGATACCGGCCAGCGCGCGTTCGCGGCGCGCTACGCGCGCTCGCGGCGGTTCCTGGACCAGCACCATGGCCTTCACGACGCGGTCACCGGCGCCGCGGCCACCGCCAACCTGCTGGTGCGGCGGACCGCCTTCGATCGCGCCGGGGGGTTCGCCGAGGGGGTCCTCTCGGGCGGCGACTTCGACCTCTGCCGCCGGTTGCTCGCCGACGGCTGGACGATCGAGGCGAGGCCCGCCGCGGTGGTCAGCCACCTGCATCGCGAGAGCCCGATCGACCTCCTTCGCGCGGTCGCCCGCTACGGCTCGGGCGCGCGCTGGCTCAACCGGCGCTATCCGGGGTCATCGCCCCGCTGGCCGCTTCGCCAGGGGCTGGCCGGCAGCGCCCGCGACGTGGTCGTCAACCTCGCGCACGGCCGGGTCGAGGAGGCGTCGTTCCGTGCGTTCGACGGCGTCGGGCTCGTCGCGCACAACGTCGGCTACGCGCGGAGCAACGAGGCCGAGCGCCCAGTTCCACGCCGCTCTCGCTGATGCATTGTGTGGGCGATAGCCAAGAGAATCCCTCGGCGAGCGTGGATGGGGTGGGAGGTCGCGGCTAGCGGCGGCTGAGCGCCCAGACCACCGCAATCACGCTGGCGGCCAGCATGGTCTGGCCGACGATCCGGGCGATGTCGATGGCCGGCTCCCACCGCACCGTTCCGTTGTCGATCACGTAGGCGCCCACCGGCCGGGCGCCGAGCCCGAAGCCGCCGCCGCCACCGGAGCCGCCCTTGGGGTCGTCCCCGCTGCCACCACCCGCGCCTCCACCGACGGTGGCGGCGGGGATCACGGTGACCCCATTACGCTCGTACGGATCGCCGTAGACGCGCTTGACGGTGATCGCATCGCGGGCGGCCGCAATCGTCTCCTGGAAGTCCATCGCTTCTCCTCTCGGTCGAGCTCGGTCCCCCGCGCGCGACTATTGCAGCTTCGGGCACGCGGCTCAGGCGACGACCGTGAGCGCCTCGGGCTCGATCCCCAGGTCGAGCTCCTCCAGGTCGCCGATGTAGTCGCCGTCGACCTGGACCGGGAAGGGACGCCGGCGTCCGTCCCGGTCCTCCGACACGGACTCGATCCGCGCCTCGGTTACCTCCGCGAACTCCTCGATCTGGCGGTGATCGGTGATCCGGAAGCGCTCGCTCAACGCCCGGGTGATGATCGTCGGGACGTCGCGTTGGGCGGCGCGGCGCAGCAGGGCCACCGACAGGGTGCCGTTGGCCAGCGCCGCGTCCTCGCAGACCCTGACGGGCCGCGGGCCGAAGAAGGTGAACGGGTCCGAGTTCTGAGCGATCGCAGTGATGCCCTCGGCCTCCTTGTCACCGGCCCGAACCCGCATCCGGACCGCTCTGCCCAGGTACTCGCGGTAGAAGCTGTCGATCGCGACGGCCGTGTAGAACCAGCGACCGCCCCTCGACTTGAGCGACGGCCGAGCGTCCATTCGCCGCGCCGCCGAGGCGTCGAGCCCGGCACCGGCCGCGAACACAAACCGGCGGCCGCTGGCGATGCCCAGGTCGATCGGCCGCGGGGCCCAGTCGTCGGCGAGGCCGAGCAGATGCTCGGTCGCGTCGACGACGTCGTTCGGGATCCCAAGCGTGCGGCTGACGACGTTGGTCGACCCGCCCGGCAGCACCGTGACCGGGATGTCGGTTCCCGCGAGGCCGTTCGCGACCTCGTTCAGGGTCCCGTCGCCCCCGAAGGCAACGACCACGTCGTAGCCGCCGTCGTGGGCCTCCCGGGAGATCTCGGTCGCGTGATTCTGGGCCTTGGTTGAGACCGCCTCGACGTCGAACCGACCCTGAAGCGCGTACACGACGAGGTTCTTGAGCCGATCGGAGACGGTCGTGGCGTACGGGTTGACGATGATCAGCATCCGCTTCTTGCGCGGGCTGACGCTCGGTCGCGAGACCTTGGGGGTCGCCTCGGGGCGGGGCGGGGCCTCGACCAGGACGGAAGTCACCGCATTCTCCTAACCGGTGCCCGAAGCCCGGTTACTGAGCGCCACCGGCTCCGGGATCTCCAGGTCGCCACCCTCGCCGGTCGCCTCGAAGCGCATGACGCCGGCGTCGTCCTCGGCCTCGCGCACCCGCCCGGCGTTGATCAGCAGGTCGACGTGACCGATCACCTCGGAGAGGGTGAGGAACGCCTGGGTGACCGCCACATTGCCCCAGATCTCCTGGGCGAGCTCGTACGGGCTCAGGGAGCGCTCCGCGATCAGGGCCTCGATCCGCTCGGCCCTGCGGCGGTGGAGGGCGAAGCGCTCGTCGATCAGCTCGCGATGGTTGGTGATCGGCTCGCCGTGCCCGGGGAGGAGGATCTCCGCCTCGAGGTCCCGGGTTCGGCGCAATGACTCGATGTAGGCGACGAGCGCCTGTGGGCGTCCCTCGGAGCCGTCGAGCGGACGGCTGATCAGGGGATTCGAGGAGATGTGCGCGATCAGGTGGTCGCCGCAGATCAGCATCGCGCGCTCCGGATCCCAGAACAACGTGTCGGACGGGCTGTGGCCGGGGCGGTGCTGAACCTCCAGGGCGCGGTCACGAAGCCGGATTGTCTCGCCGTCCGCGAGCGGCCGGGTCACATCCGCCCGGGCACCCCAGCCGCGGAAGCTCCGCGACACGGACCGCAGCGCGGCGACCACGTCGTCGGGGATCCCATAGCGACGCATGAGGGCGGCGGCGAACTCGTCGTCGCGCTCGACGTCGTTGCCGAAGTTCTCCACGAATGGCACTGCCACGTCGATCGCGGCCACCTCCGCGCCGGAGCGCGAGGCGACGATCTCGACCAGGCCGAGGTGGTCGAGGTGCTGGTGGGTGATCACGACCAGCTCGATGTCCTCGACCGCATGGTGGGCCTGCCCCAGCTGGCGCTGCAGCTCGTCGAGCGACTTGCCCGAGTTGGGCCCGGTATCGATCAGGGTCAGCGGCTCGTCCTCGAGCAGGTAGCAATTCACCCGACCGACGGCGAACGGGGTCGGAATGCGCAGGCGGTGGATGCCGGCGGAGCGGGCGGCATCGAGCGCTTCGTCGGGCGTCACGATCGGATCAGCCCCAGGACCTCGTCGCGCTTGGCCTCCATGTCCTCCCGCGACTTCAGGGACTCGAGGTTGAGCCGCAGGAGCGGCTCCGTATTCGACGGGCGAACGTTGAAGTGCCAGTCGGGGTAGTCGACCGAGACGCCGTCGAGCCAGTCAATCTCGCCATCGGCGTGGCGCTCGGCGATCTCGCGCATCTTCCCGTCCTGGTCGGCCACCTCCGAGTTGATCTCCCCGGAGATGAAGTAGCGGCTCCGGTAGTCGCCCACCAGCTCCGACAGCGGGCGCCCCGCCGTCCCGAGCAGCTCGAGGACCATCAACGCCGGGATCGTCCCCGAGTCCGCGCACCAGAAATCGCGGAAGTAGTAGTGGCCCGAGACCTCGCCCCCGAAGATCGCGTCGTGGTCGCGGAGACCCTGCTTGAAGAACGCATGCCCGACCCGGTTCACGTGAGAGGCGCCACCCAGCTCGCGGACGGTGTCGGCGACGGCGCGACTGGCGCGGACGTCGTAGAGGACGGTCGCCCCGGGTTCCTTACGCAGAAACTCGCGAGCGAGGAGCGCGGTGAGGAAGTCGCCGTCGACGAACACGCCCGCGTCGTCGATGAAAAAGCAGCGGTCCGCGTCCCCGTCCCAGGCGATGCCCAGGTTGGCGCCCTCGCCGACCACACGCTCGACGATGAAGCGGCGGTTCTCCTCGAGCAGCGGGTTCGGCCCGTGATCGGGGAACTCCCCGTCCGGGGTCCAGTAGGTGGTCGCGAGATCCAGCCCGAGGCGGTCGAGGAGCGGCCCGACCATCGGTCCGGCCATGCCGTTGCCGCCGTCGACGACGACCCGCAGCGGCGGCACCCGCTCGGGGTCGATGAACCGAAGCACGTGATCGTGAAACCCGTCGTAGATGTCGATCGCCTCGACCGAGCCCCCGCCCGGGGGATCCGGCATCCCACGCTGGATCTCGTCACGGACATCGCCGATCCCGGCGTCGCCGGAGAGCGCCAACGCGCCCTCGCGCACGAGCTTCACGCCCGTGTACCCGCTCGGGTTGTGCGAGGGGGTTGCCATCGCGCCGCCGTCTAGCTCGCGCGAGCCGACCAGGAAATAGAGCATCTCGGTGGCGATCATCCCCGCGTCGAGCACGGCGCACCCCTCGGCGACGAGGCCCTCGCGAAGGCTCCGACCCATCTCCGGCGCCTCGACCCGCATGTCGCGTCCGAGGCCGACGCGCAGGTCTCCCGTTGGCTTGTCCCGCAGTCGGCCCAGGACCCGCGCGAAGGCGCGGCCGATCAGGAACGCGGTCCCCTCGTCCATCTCCTCGCCGTAAAGGCCACGGATGTCGTAGGCCTTGAAGATGGAACTACTGACCGGCCGCGTGCTCCGCTCCCGCCCCGAATCTCCGGCCCTCGGCTCCGCCTCGGGCATTTCCTATTGCTCCCGCGTCCGCCGCGGCCGGGTGCTCTGAGGCTCGCGGAATCCGTCTCTCAGGACCGCGTAGCTCTGCTCGAGCGTCTGCGGCATCACCCGCGTGTCGGCGAGCACGGGCATGAAGTTGGTGTCACCGCCCCAGCGCGGGACGACGTGCATGTGGATGTGGTGCTCGAGCCCGGCACCCGCGACCCGGCCCTGGTTGAAGCCGACGTTGTAGCCATGCGGCGCGTAGGCGTCCTCCAGCACCCTCATCGCCCTCTGCGTGAGAGTCATCATCTCCGTCAGCGTCTCGCCGTCGAGCTCGGGTAGCGACGCGACATGCTCGAACGGCGCGATCATCAGGTGCCCGTTGGTGTAGGGGTAGAGGTTGAGGATCACGAAGGAGCGCTTGCCCCGATGGACGATCAGGTTGGCCTCGTCGTCGTCGTCGGCGGGCTTGATGCAGAAGATGCACTCCTGCTCCGAGTCCTTGGCCGCGTCCTTCACGTAGGGAAGGCGCCATGGCGCCCAGATCCGCTCGGAGACCACACCCCGGAGTCTTTCAGAGCCCCCGGGACTAGAGCCAGCCGCGACGGCGGAAGTAGGCGGCCATCGAGACCAGCACCACGACGCAGACCCCGACGATCACATAGAAGTCCTCGGGGTCGCCCTCGCCGGGGACGCCGACGTTCATGCCCCAGAGGCTTGCGATGAAGGTCAGCGGAAGCACGATCACGCTGATCGCAGTCAGCACCCTCAGGATGTCGTTGACGCGGTGGGAGATGACCGACTCGTTCGAGTCCTCGAGCGCCTCGATCACCTCCTTGTAGTTCTCGAGCATGTCCCAGATCCGCTCGTGGGCATCGACGATGTCGTCGAAGTAGATCTCGAGCTCGCCGCCGGGCGGTGCGAGAAAGGGCTGCTTGGAGTTCTCGAGGTCGCGCAGCACGGTCCGCTGCGGACGGATCACCTTGCGGAAGTTGATGATCTCCTGCTTGACGTTGGAGATGTCGCGCACGATCTCCTCCGAGCGGCCCTCGAAGATCTCGTCCTCGACCGCGTCGAGCTTGTTGCCGATCTTGCGCAGCATCGGGAAGCAGTAGTCGAAGGAATCGTCGACGATCCGGTAGAGCAGGTACCCGGAGCCGTTGGAGAAGAGCGTTGGGCGAAGCTCCGGCTTCGACCTGCACCGCTCGAACAGGTACTCCACCGGCTGGAAGGGCTGGTTCGGGATCGTCACCAGGTAGTCCTGCCCGACGAAGATGTCGAGCTCACCGGCGTTCAGGCGCCCCACGGTGCGGTCGAACACGGGAAAGTGCAGGACGATGAACAGGTAGTCGGGGTACTCGTCGATCTTCGGGCGCTGGTTGCGGGAGAGCACGTCCTCGAAGTCGAGGGGGTGGAAGTCGAAGTGCTCCTCGAGCCAGGCCATCTCGAGCGGCGACGGGCGCTCGATGTTGACCCAGCGCAGCCCCCCGTCGGCGATGAGCTCGACGTTGGGCTTGCGCTCGCGCTCAGGCGGCGGCGCGAGCTCGGCGCCACGTGCCGCTCGGCGCAACCTCGGCTTGGGAAGGCTCGGCATCGGTCTGGCCCATCTCGCTCACGCTGTCCATCGAGTACCTGGTCCGTAAGGGTACGCGACGCGGTCCCTGTCGCACCTTCGCGCACCGGAATTTTCACTGGGTCTTCAGCTAATCGGCGCCCACGCTCGGCGCGGTCCGGGCGTCAGCTATATTGCCCAACCACATAACCACCACATCGAGAGGGGTGGAGGGACTGGCCCGATGAAACCCCGGCAACCCCCGAAGCCAGACGGCCGAAGGGAAGGTGCCAATTCCAGCAGGTGGAAGGCCTGGAAGATGTGAGTCGGAGTCCCCTCGGACCTCTGCTCCATTCGCCGGGCAGAGGTTCTTTCGTTAGGAAGATGTCCAGATGACGAAGGGGACGACATGGCCACGTGGCAGTTGAGGTGCAAAGAGTGCGGGAGTGAGTATCCGGCCGATGCTCGCTATGTCTGCGAGCAGTGTTTCGGCCCGCTGGAGGCGTCGTACGACCTCTCCCGGCTCGAGGCCCCCGAGGCCAAGCGGAAGATCCAAGCCGGAACCGCCGGGATCTGGCGCTACGCCGACTTCCTCCCCTTCGAGGACGGGCCACCGGCCACCCGGACGACGCTCGAGCCCGGCCTGACGCCGCTGGTCCGCGCGGACCGCCTGGCGGCGCGCCTCGGCCTCGGTGAGCTCTGGGTGAAGAACGACGCCGCGAACCCGACCCACTCGTTCAAGGACCGGGTGGTCGCCGTCGCTGTCGCCAAGGCGAGGGAGCTGGGGTTCGAGACCGTCGCCTGCGCCTCGACCGGAAACCTGGCAAATGCCGTCGCGGCCCACGCAGCGGCGGGCGGGCTGGACTCATACGTGTTCGTCCCGGCCGATCTCGAGGAGCAGAAGCTGCTCGCGACAGGCGCCTACGGGACCAGGCTGGTGGGGGTGCGCGGGACCTACGACGACGTCAACCGCCTCTGCACTCAGCTCTGCGACGAGCGGCCCTGGGGGTTCGTCAACATCAACCTGCGGCCCTACTACGCGGAGGGCTCGAAGACGATCGCGTACGAGACCGTGGAGCAGCTCGGGTGGGAGCTCCCCGATCGGGTCGTCTGTCCGATCGCGTCGGGCTCGCTGTTCACCAAGATCGGCCGCGGCTTCACCGAGTGGCTCGAGCTGGGGCTGGTCGATGGGGAGCTGCCGACCTTCTCCGGCGCCCAGGCCGCCGGGTGCGGCCCGGTTGCCGAGGCCTTCAGCGAGGGCTGGGAGGCGTGCCGCCCGGCCAAGCCGCGGACGATCGCGAAGAGCCTCGCGATTGGGAACCCGGCGGACGGCCCGTACGCGCTCGACCTCGCACGGAGGACTGGCGGCACAATCGAGGCCGTCACCGACGAGGAGATCGTCGCCGGCATCCGCCTGCTGGCCGAGACCACCGGGATCTTCACCGAGACCGCGGGCGGGGTGACCGTCGCGGTGCTGGCGAAGCTGGCCGAGCGCGGCGAGGTCGGCGAGGCCGAGCGGGTGGTTGCCTATATCACCGGGGAGGGGCTGAAGACGCTGGACGCCACGCGTGCGGGCTTCGAGATGGCCGAGATCGATCCCTCGTTGAGCTCCTTTGAGCAGGAAGTCGAGAGCCGGGCGGAGGCGGCTGCCGCCGTCTAGGTTCTCGGACCGGTCGGTAGATTCTCCGCCCCGATGTCCGTCACGGTGAAGATCCCGGCGCAGCTTCGCGGCGTCACCGGCGGCGAGTCCGAGATCGAGGTCGAGGGCGGGACCGTCGGCGAGGCGCTCGACGCCATCTTCGACGAGCATCAGGATCTCCGTGAGCGAATCACCGACAACGGCAGCCTGCGACGCTTCGTGAACGTCTACGTCTCGGGCGAGGACATCCGCTTCCGCGACGGGCTGGACACCGCGCTTGCCGACGGCGACGAGGTGACGATCCTGCCGGCAGTCGCGGGCGGCTGAGAACATCCCCGCCGCCTCCTCTGCTCCCGCCCGAATGCCTTGCCCTCGGCTCCGCCTCGGGCTTTCCCCTGTGCTCCCGCGTCCGGGGGCGGCTACCCCGCCGCCTCCTCCGCTCCCGCCCGAATACCCTGCCCTCGGCTCCGCCTCGGGCATTCCCCGGTGCTCCCCGCGTCCGGGGGCGGCGGGTTGCCATGCCAACGCCCTGGCAAAGTGGGCCGCTCGACCCGGGACTTCGTCCCTAGCCCGGGCGGGCTAATCTCGCCCGCGCGATGGTCCCCGAAACCAACGTCGTGATCCTCTGCGGCGGTCGCGGCACCCGGCTCCAGGAGCGCACGCATGCGATCCCCAAGGCGCTGGTCGAGATCGGGGGCAGGCCGATTCTCTGGCACGTGATCCGGATCTACGCGGCGCAGGGGTTTCGGCGCTTCCTGCTGCTCACCGGATACCGACGCGAGATGATCGCCGATTACGTCGCGGCCGAGAGCTGGCCGGAGCCGGCCGAGATCGAGTGCCTCGACACCGGCATCGAGACGCCGACCGGAGGTCGTGTGGCGAAGGCATCCGACCGGCTCCGCGACGGCACGTTCTGCCTGACCTACGCCGACGGCGTCGCCGATATCGATCTCGAGGCGTTGCTCGGCTTCCACCGCCGCCAGGCGGCCCTGGCCACGATCACCGTGGTTCGCCCTCACAGCCCATGGGGGATTGCGGCGATTGACGAGCAGGACCGGGTCCTCGCGTTCCACGAGAAGCCTCGGCTGACGCAGTGGATCAACGGCGGCTTTCTCTGCGTTGAACCCGGCTTTCTCGACTACCTGGAGGAGGACAGCGTGCTGGAGCGCGGTCCGCTCGAGCGGGCCGCCGCCGACGGGCGCCTATCCGCCTTCCGCCACCATGGGTTCTGGGACTGCATGGACACCTACAAGGACGCCGCGACGCTCAACGATCTCTGGGAGGCGGGAGAGGCTCCGTGGCGCGTTTGGAATCCTTGGCCGGCAACCCGGCGGCCGCCGCCATCCGAGTCCTCCGTGGTCCCGGGTCTCGCGTCAGAGCCCGCTGGATGACAAGCCTGATCACCGGCGCCCGCGGGTTCGCCGGTGCCTGGCTCGCGGCGGCCCTGCTCGAGCGCGGCGAGGCGGTGGTTGCCCTGGATCGGCCGGCACCCCGGGATGCCGGGCCGTCGACGCTCGACCTGCTCGGGATCCGCGACGAGGTGAGCGCCGTCGAGGGCGATCTTCGCGCCGAGGGCGCCGCGGCCCGGGCGATCGACCAGCACCGGGTCGACACCGTGTACCACCTGGCGGCGGAGACCATCGTGGGGGCGGCCGCGGCCTCGCCCGTGAACACCTTCGAGACGAACGTCCGCGGGACCTGGCTGCTGCTCGACGCCTGCCGGCGAAGTGGGGTGGAGAAGGTGGTCGTCGCCTCCTCGGACAAGGCGTACGGCTCCCATCCGGAGCTCCCCTACCGAGAGGACGTCGCACTTCGGCCAAGCTCTCCGTACGAGGCATCGAAGGCAGCGGCCGAGCTGATCGCCCGCAGCTACTGGCACTCGTACGGGTTACCTGTAGCCGTCATCCGCTGCGCGAACATCTACGGCGGTGGCGACAGCAACTGGTCCCGCCTGATCCCGGAGGTGGTCACGGCCGTCCTCGACGGCCATGACCCCGTGCTTCGCTCGGACGGGTCGCCCGAACGCGATTTCCTCTACATCGAGGATGCGGCGGCCGCCTACCTGGCGATCTCCGACCGCCTCGACCGTGACGCCATCCGCGGGGAGGCGTTCAATGCCGGCGGCGGGCGCCCCCATGCGGTTCGCGAGGTGGTCGATCTGATCATCAGCCTGGCCGGCAGCAGGGTCACGCCGGAGGTGCTGGGCAGCGGCAATCCCGACGGTGAGATCGAGCAGCAGTGGGTGGATGCCTCGAAGCTCGCCGAGCGGACCGGCTGGCGCCCCGCGGTGGGGTTGAAGGAGGGCCTGCGCAGGACGCTCGAGTGGTATCGGGAGCACCCCAAGGCGCGCCCGCCCTAGGCTCGTTGCAAGCGTCCGACTCGCTGGCCGCTTAGCATCCCGCCGTGCGCGCGAACGCCTCCGGCAGCCCGACTCGCCGCCTGGACCGACTGGCCGAGCGCAACGGCGGGCCCTGGGTGCTGGCGGCGGTCGTGGCGGTCGTGGTCGCCGGGCTCGGGCTCCGGGTCGGCTACGCACTCGAGGCGCGCGAGTACCAGCCACCTGATTCCCAGGCGTACGCCCGCATCGCGGAGAACCTCTACCAGGAGGGGTCCTTCGACGCTCGCGCACGGGAAGAGCGCCGGGAGGTGCAGTCGACGAGCGCCTACTCGCCGGGCCTGCCACTCCTCGTCGCTGGCGTCCACTGGCTTACCGGCGGCGTTCATCTGACCGCCGCCCGGGTGGTCCTGGCGCTGTTCGGCGCCGTGGCCGTGTTGCTCGCCTACCTTCTTGGCCGTCGCCTGAGCGGGCCGGGAGCCGGGCTCGCCGGGGCTGCCGGGCTGGCCTTCTATCCGGCGATGCTCGAGTACCACGGGTTGCTCCTGACGGAGGCGCTGGCGGCATCTCTGCTCGCCGGGGGCCTGCTCCTTTTCCTCCGCGCGATCGACGGAGGCGGGCTCTGGACCTGGGCGGGTGCGGGGGGCCTGCTCGGCGCGGTGGCGCTCGTCAGGCCGGAGTACCTGCCGATCGCGGGCCTGCTGCCCCTGGTGGGGTTGATCTGGGGCAACCGAGACGCCGGCGGGCGGACGCGCTGCCTGGCGGCGGGAGCAATGCTGCTCGGTGCCGCGCTCGTGCTGGCCCCATGGGTTGTCCGGAACATGGTGGTGCTCGACCGGTTCGTCCCCGTATCCACCGGGGGCGGGAAAGCCCTGTACATCGGCACCAACCTCGACGCTGACGGGGACGGCGTGAAGCTCCGTGACGTGCTGCTCGATCAGCGGCCGCGCTGGCGGGAGAGGCTCGAGCGTACGGGGCCGCTGGATGACCCGAACCGCCTCGTCCTGGAGCGGGTCCTGGCCCGGGTCGCCGCCGACGAGCATCCCGGCGCCGACACCGACGTCGCGCTGTGGCGCCTCGGCCGCGAGAACCTGGGTCACGACCTCGCCGAGCACCCCGGGGAGTTCGCGTCGATGCTCGCCTCCAAGGCGTACCGCATGTGGACGGAGCCGGCGCGCGGCGTCATGGCCAAGGGCCTGTGGCCCGCCCTGCACCTCGGCCTTCCGATCGCGGCGGCGCTGGCCCTTGCCGTGCTGCTCGCGCGGCGCCGCGTCGAGGGACTGGTGCTCTCGCTGATCCTGCTGTACGCAACCGGCGTCGGGGCGCTCCTGATCGCCTCGCCCCGGCGGGAGCTAGTGGTGCTCCCGCTGGTCAGCGCCCTTGCCGGTGCCGGCCTCGCCTGGCTCGCCGCCCAGGCCCGGCGACCGTCCGAGAGTCGTCGGATCACGCTCGGCCGGCTCGAGCCACGCTCGGAGCACGGGCGCTAGAAACTCGAAACCGCGCCGAGATGGCGCGGGCGGCGGGTCTCACCTAACGCGCCCGGCAGGATTTGAACCTGCGGCCTCCCGCTCCGGAGGCGGGCGCTCTATCCACTGAGCTACGGGCGCTCGGGCTGTCAGCTTAGTCCGTCCGCCCACTGGCGCTCTACGGGGTGCACGTGACCCATAACGCCACCTCCCGCTGCGGAGCAGCACCATGTCCCGGTTTGCGCCCGCGACCGCGGCTACCGTAGGCCCAATGGATCTCTCCGTCGTCTTCCTCGGCACCGGCGGATCGGTGCCCACCGCACAGCGGGCGACCGCGTGCGTGCTCGTGTGCCCCGGCGGCGATCGGCTGCTGTTCGACTGCGGTGAGGGCGCGCAGCGTCAGATGCAGCGTTCGACGGGCCTCGTCCAGCTCGACGAGATCTACGTGACCCACTTCCACGCCGACCACTACCTCGGCATCCCGGGCCTGCTCAAGACCTACGACCTACAGGGTCGCGAGCGCCTCCTGCGGGTCATCGGCCCGCCGGGGCTCGTCGAGCTGTTCAAGGTTCTGCGCCGGATCGTGGGTCGCCTCTCATACGAGGTCGAGTTGGTCGAGCTGGACGTGGGTGAGGGGATCCGTCATGACGGCTATGAGGTGCGCGCGTTCGCGGTCGACCATAGGGTCCGGGCTCAGGGCTATGCGCTGATCGAGGACAAGCGTGCCGGCCGGTTCGACCCGGAGCGCGCGGGCGCGCTCGGCGTGGAGCCCGGTCCCGCGTTCGGACGCCTTCAGCACGGGGAGGAGGTGGCGGGCCGCGACGGGCCGGTTCGCCCCGAGCAGGTCATGGGGGAGGGGCGGCCGGGGCGCAAGCTGGTGGTCACCGGTGACACCGCCCCGTGCGAGATGACCCGAATCGCCGCCCACGAGGCGGAGCTCCTGGTCCACGACGCCAGCTTCGCCGACGAGGAGGCCGAGCGGGCCGCCGAGACGCATCACTCGACCGCGCGCGAGGCGGCGGGGCTGGCCCGGGAGGCGAGGGTCAAGCTGCTGGCCCTGGTCCATATCTCCTCCCGCTACCACGCCCGAGAGGTGCTCGACCAGGCCCGCGAAGTGCAGCCCTCGGTGGTGGCGCCACGCGACTTCGACGTGGTCGAAATCCCGTTCCCCGAGCGCGGGGAGCCGCGGCTGGTCGAGAAGGGCGCGCTCCCGTCCCGGACCGCCCCGGAGGGCCCGCGAGAGCCGACCGCAGCCGCGCCGGAGTAGGGCTTATCCCGACCGATGGGCCAGGTCGGCCACGGCGGCGGCGATCGCCGGCGCCTGATCCTCCTGGAGGAAGTGCTTGGCGGGGAGGCGGATCGGCGCCTCCACACGGAGGACCTCCTGGGCGACTCGGAGCAGCCCGATGCCGAGCGCCCGATCGCGCTCCCCCCACACGATCTGCGCCGGATACGGGCGCTCGGCGAGGCCCCTCCACAAGAGCCGCTGCTTCTCGGGCGTGAGCTCGAAGCCGCGCATGATCCGCAGGAAGGCCTGGCCGCGATCCCCCCGCCGCAACAGCTCGCGATACGCGTAGACCTCGGCTCGCGAGGTCGCGGAGCGATCGGCGATGCCCTGGCGGTAGAACAGCTCCGCGAAGACCGGCCGTGGCGTCGCGCCCAGCCAGACCTCGCCGACGCCTCTGACGGCGAACGGCTGCATCGTCCAGGGTCGCCGGAAGGTGGCCACGTTCAGCAGCGTGTTGAGCGCGGTGAGCGTCAGCACGCGCTCCGGGTTGCGGACCGCCCATTCGCATCCGATCGGGCCTCCGATGTCATGGACGACGAGATGGCAGCGGTCGATCTTCAGCGCGTCGATCGCCTCTCCCATCCAGTGGGCGAGACCGGACCAGGAGTAGTCGAACCGGTCGGGGCGGTCGGCCAGGCCGAGCCCGGGGAAGTCGAAGGCCACCGCCCGGAGGCGGGCGTCCGCCAGCGGGTCGATCAGCTTGCGATAGAGGAAGGAGCTGGTAGGGACGCCGTGCACCAGGACCACGGCAGGGCCGTCCCCTCGTTCGCGAACGAAGCTGCGGACTCCCCCGGCCTCGATCGACCGTCCCGCGGACCGATGCGCGGCAATGACCTCGGCGACGGCCTGATCGCGGCTCACGGCGGCCCATCGTCTCACGTCGCCGGGTCATCGAGTGTCGACTTGAGCACCCATGCGGTGCCTAACTCGACAATCGATCCCTCACCACAATCTCACCGAAACTCGGCCATGGCCGCCGTTAAAGGGGGCCGCGACGCAGCGGCCCGCGCTCCGGCGGCTGCTAGATTCACCCCCGTCGGTTCCTTTAACCCGGTCCGGAGAGGCCAGGAAGGGGCAATGGTGACGAATCAAGACGCGGACTCGGCCGAGAAGGTCGTGCTCGATCGCGAGGATCTGGCCCGCACCCTCGTGCGGGTCGCGCACGAGATCATCGAGAAGAACCCGGGCGGCGACGCGATCGCGATCGTCGGCATCCACACTCGCGGGGCCGTGCTGGCCCGCCGCCTGCACACGCTGGTTGCCGAGCTCAGCGGAGCGGCGGTGCCCCTCGGCGACCTCGACATCTCCTTCTACCGGGACGACATCGAGTCCCGGCCCGCGCATGCACAGCCGGTTGTGCACGCCTCGCACCTGGACTTTGAGCTCGACGGGCGCACGGTCGTGCTGACCGATGACGTTCTGTTCACCGGGCGCACGGTGCGGGCCGCGATCGACGCCCTGTTCGATTACGGGCGTCCTGCCCGGGTGCAGCTCGCCGTCCTCGTCGATCGTGGCCATCGCGAGCTGCCGATCCGCCCCGAGTATGTCGGCAAGAACCTGCCGACGTCGCGGGACGAGCGCGTCTACGTCCGGCTCGAGGAGGTCGACCAGGTCGACGAGGTGGCGATCGGCCACGCGGAGGAGCCGGCACACATGAGCGAGAGGGAGGGCGAGGGATGAGAGCGATCAAGCACCTGCTGACCGTCGAGCAGCTCGAGCGGCCCGACATCGAGCGGATCCTGGAGCGAGCCGAGAGCTTCGCCGAGGTGGGTCGCCGCGACATCAAGAAGGTGCCCACGTTGCGGGGCCGGACCATCGTCAACCTCTTCTACGAGTCGAGCACGCGCACCAGTGCGTCGTTCGAGCTCGCCGCCAAGCGGCTCTCGGCCGACGTGGTCTCGGTGAAGGCGGCCGGGTCTTCGATCGACAAGGGGGAATCGCTCAAGGACACGATCCAGACGCTCTCCGCCTACGGGCCGGAGGCGATCGTGATCCGCTCGCCCCACGCGGGCGCCGCGGAGCTGGTCACACGCTGGACCGACGCCGCCGTGGTCAATGCGGGTGACGGCAAACACGAGCACCCGAGCCAGGCCCTCCTCGACGTCTACACGCTGCGTCGCCGGATCGGAGCCCTCGACGGCAAGTCGATCTGGATCGTCGGCGACGTCCTCCACAGCCGGGTCGCGCGCTCCTGCGCCCTCGCCTTCCGGAGGATGGGTGCCCGGGTGACCCTGTGCGGGCCACCGACCCTGATCCCGCGGGGAATCGAGGACGCCCTCGACTGCGAGGTTGCCTACCGCCTCGACGGCCTCGCCGAGGCCGACGTCGTCTACGCGCTCAGGATGCAGCGTGAGCGGATGGCGGAGTCGTTCGTGCCGTCCCTGCGCGAGTACGTCGCTCGCTACCAGATCGACGGCAGACGGCTCGGCTCGCGGCAGCTGCTCATGCACCCCGGGCCGGTGAATCGCGGGGTGGAGCTGGCCGCCGAGGTGATCGACGGCCCCAGCTCGCTGATCCCGACGCAGGTCGAGAGCGGCCTCGTGGTGCGGATGGCGATCCTCTACGAGCTGCTCGCCGGTGGCGAGCGGCCGCGAGGCGGCCGCGCTCAGGGCCCCGAGACCGAGCTGCCCGCGCCCACCCCGATCGGCGAGCCCGCGTGAGCGCAAGGCAGGCCAAGGGGAGGGCGCGGCGGGGACCAGCTCTTCAGGGCCGGGCGCGAACTGAGGGGTGTTTGTTGTGAGCGCGAGGCCGATCTCATCGCTCGATTGGCGCGGCCTCGAGGACGATGCCGGACCCGACGAGCTGCTGCTGCGCCGAGCCTCGGTGCTCGACCCCAGGGCCGGGATCGACGGCATCCACGACGTCGTCGTTCGCGACGGACGGATCGACGAGCTGGCCGAACCGGGCTCCGTCGAGAGCGAGGGCGCGGAATCGATCGACGCCGGGGGAATGCGGGTCTTTCCCGCCTTCTTCGACCCACACGTCCATCTTCGGACGCCGGGTGGCGAGGACGCCGAGGACATCGAAACCGGATCGCGTGCCGCGGCGGCGGGCGGCTACTGCGGCGTGCTCGCGATGGCGAACACCGAGCCGCCTGTGGACAGCGCCGCCGACGTGCTCGCGCTGCGGGAGCGAGCGCGCGGGGGGGCGTCGGTGCCGGTCGGCTTCCTCGCCTGCGTCACGCGGGGCATGGCGGGTGAGGAGTTGACCGAGATGGCGGACCTCGCCGACGCGGGCGCCGCCGGGCTCTCCGACGACGGTCTCCCGGTGCGAAGCGCCCGGGTGCTGCGCCGAGCGCTCCAGTATCAGCGGCTCGCCGGGCTTCAGATCGCGCTCCACGAGGAGGACCCCGAGCTCTCGCCTGACGGCGCCATGCACGAGGGCACCGTCTCGGCCGCGCTCGGCCTCGCGGGGATCCCCTCGGTCTCGGAGTCGACCATGATCGCCCGCGACGCGGCGCTGGCGCTTTACGAGGACGCGCGGATACACGTCCTGCACCTCTCCGCACGGGCCTCGGTCGAGGCCGTTGCGGCCGCCAAGGAGGCCGGCGTGCGCGTCACCTGCGAGGTGGCTCCGCATCACCTCACGCTCACCGACGAGGAGGTCCGCACCCTCGATTCGGCCTTCAAGATGCACCCCCCGTTGCGCGGCGAGGACGACCGCCAGGCGCTGATCGACGGCCTCCGAGCCGGCATCATCGACTGCATCGCCACCGACCATGCGCCCCACCCGCCCGAGCGCAAGGAGGTGCCGTTCGAGGAGGCGGCGATGGGCGTCATCGGGCTCGAGACGGCGTTCGCCGTGCTTCACACCGAGCTCGTGGTCCCGGGGACGCTCGAGTTGGGGCTGCTGGTCGATCGGCTGAGCGCGGGCGCCGCGGCGTTTGATCTTGAGCTCCCCAGCCTGGCGCCGGGAAGCGGGGCAAACCTGGTGCTGGTCGACCCCGACGCCGTTTGGGAAGCCGGCGCACAGGGCTGGGAGAGCCGGAGCCATAACTCGTGCTTCGCCGGGCGGGAGCTGCGGGGCAGGGTGCTGATGACCGTGGCCGCCGGCAGGGTGGCCTACCGCCAGCGACAGTTCGCCATGGGAGTGGCGGGATGAAGGTCGCATGAGTCACTCGAAGCTCGATCCAGAGCGCGCCGCCCTGCTGGTGATCGACGTCCAGGAGGCCTTCCGGAAGGCGGTCCCCAGCTTCGAGGACGTCGCACGGGCCGCGGGGATCCTGGTCCGCGGGGCCGCCGCGGTCGGGATCCCGGTGATCGTCACCGAGCAATATCCGAAGGGGCTCGGTGCCACCGATCCCCATATTGCGCAGGCCCTTCCCGAGGGGGTGGAGCCGCTCGAGAAGCTCGCGTTCTCGGCGCCCGAGGCGGATGGCTTCGACCTCGGCGGCCGCGACCAGGCGCTGATCTGCGGGATCGAGACGCACGTCTGCGTCAACCAGACGACGCTCGACCTGCTCACCGACGGCGTCGAAGTCCACGTCGCGCGCGACGCCGTGGGCTCGCGGTTCGAGCAGAACCGGGAGATCGGCCTGGCGCGGATGGAGCGCGCAGGGGCCACCGTAACCAGCGTCGAGACGGCCCTGTTCGAGCTGGTCGGGCGGGCGGGGACCGATGAGTTCAAGGCCGTGCAGAGGCTGGTGCTGGAGTTCGCGCCGAACCCCACATGACGCGGGCCGACCGACGAGAGCCCGGCTACGTCCTGCTCGAGGACGGCACGCGCTTCGACGGCGAGCTCTGCGCCGCCGCGGGTTCGATCACCGGCGAAGTTGTGTTCAACACCTCGATGACCGGCTATCAGGAGGCCGTGACCGACCCCTCCTACGCGGGGCAGATCATCACCTTCACCTACCCGCTGATCGGCAATTACGGCGTGTCAGAGGCGGCGATGGAGTCGGACCGGGTGCACGCCCGCGGCGTGATCATGCGCGAGGGCAAGAACTCCCCGGCGACGCCCGTTGGCGCGGCCTCCGGTACGCGGGACCCCGATGGCGAGGGAGGCTGGCTCGACTGGCTGCGCGACCACGGGATCGCCGCGATCAGCGGGGTCGACACACGGGCCCTCGTCCGCACCATCCGCGACCGCGGGGCGATGCGCGGCGGGATCTTCCCCGGCTCCACCGGCGAACCCGAGGCCCGCGAGCGGATTGCGGCCGAGCCGGAGATGGCGGGCGCCGACCTCGCCCGCACGGTCGCTCCCGACGGTCCGGTCGAGCTCGGGGCTGGGGAGGGGGGACCCCACGTGGTCGCCCTGGACACCGGGATCAAGCGCTCGATCATCAGGCAGTTCCGGGAGCGAGGGTGCCGGGTGACGCTGCTGCCCTGCACCGCCGGACCGGAGGCCGTGCTCGAGCGGAACCCCGACCTGATCTTCCTGGCCAACGGACCCGGTGACCCCGCGGCGCTCGACTACGTGGTCGAGACGACGCGCGAGCTCGTCGGGAAGCGGCCGGTCGTGGGCATCTGCCTCGGCCACCAGCTGCTCAGCCGAGCGGTCGGCCTCGACACGTTCAAGCTCCGGTTCGGCCACCGCGGTGCGAACCATCCGGTCAAGGAGCTCGCCGCAGGCCGGATCGACATCACCTCCCAGAACCACGGGTTCGCGGTGCGCCCTCCCGACGGCGGCGAGCGGATCGACGCCGACGAGCCGGTGCGCTGGGAGACCGATTTCGGCACGGCCGAGCTCTCGCACCTGAACCTCTACGACCGGACCGTCGAGGGGATCGAGCTGCGCGATGTCCGGGGCTACGCGGTCCAGTACCACCCCGAGGCGGGCCCCGGGCCACACGACGCGCGACACCTCTTCGACCGCTTCCTGGAGCTCACACAATGAGCCACCTGCCTGACGCGTCGCAATCGGGGCTCCGCCCTCTGCTCCGCGCCGAATGACCTGATGCCTAGGCGCGACGACATCTCCAAGATCCTGCTGATCGGCTCAGGGCCGATCGTGATCGGGCAGGCGGCCGAGTTCGACTACTCGGGGGTGCAGGCGTGCAAGGTCCTGCTCGAGGAGGGGTACGAGGTCGTGCTCGTGAACTCGAACCCGGCGACGATCATGACCGACCCCGAGTTCGCCCACCGGACCTACGTGGAGCCGCTCACTCCCCAGTCGCTGGAACGGATCGTCGAGCGCGAGCGTCCCGACGCGCTGCTGCCCACCCTCGGCGGCCAGACTGCCCTCAACCTCGCGAAGGCGCTGCACGACGGCGGCCAGCTCGAGCGGTTCGGGGTGGAGTTGATCGGCGCCGACTACGAGGCCATCCACCGGGCCGAGGACCGAGAGGCATTCCGCTCCACGATGGAGGCGTCGGGCTTGCGCGTGCCGTGGTCGGAGATCGTGACCGGTGTCGGTGAGGTCGAGCGGGGCCTGGCCGACCGGCGAATCCGGCTGCCCGCAATCGTCCGGCCCGCGTTCACGCTCGGCGGCCAAGGGGGCGGCGTCGGCCGGACCGAGACCGAGCTGCGCCAGGTGGTGTCGGAGGGGCTTGCCGCGAGCCCGATCAACCAGGTGCTGGTTGAGGAGTCCGTGCTCGGCTGGGGCGAGTTCGAGCTCGAGGTCATGCGCGATCGCAACGACAACGTTGTCGTCATCTGCTCGATCGAGAACGTCGACCCGATGGGGGTGCACACCGGCGACTCGGTCACGGTGGCGCCGGCGCAGACGCTCACCGATGCCCTCTACCAGGAGCTTCGGAACCAGGCGCTGCGCGTGATCCGCGCGGTCGGGGTCGAGACCGGGGGCTCGAACATCCAGTTCGCGGTGAACCCGGCGACCGGCGAGGTGGTCGTGATCGAGATGAACCCGAGGGTCTCCCGCTCGTCGGCGCTGGCCTCGAAGGCAACCGGGTTCCCGATCGCCAAGATCGCGGCGCGGCTCGCGGTCGGCTACGCGCTGGAGGAGATCCCGAACGACATCACCCAGGCGACCCCCGCGTCGTTCGAGCCCACGATCGACTACGTCGTCGTCAAGGTGCCCCGGTTCGCGTTCGAGAAGTTCCCGGGCGCCGAGGGGTCGTTGACGACGCACATGAAGTCGGTGGGCGAGGCGATGGCGATCGGCCGAACGTTCAGGGAGTCGTTCGCGAAGGCGATGCGCTCGCGCGAGCTCGACTCCGAGCCCGAGATCCCAGCAGAGGACGGCGAGTTGCTGACCCGTCTCGAGACCCCGGCGTCCGACCGCTTCGACCTCGTGCTCGAGGCCTTTCGCCGCGGGCTCCCGCTCGACCAGGTGAGGGAGCGCACCCAGGTCGATCCCTGGTTCCTGCGAGAGCTGCGGGCACTCGCCACGGAAGGCGACGGCACCGAGGGCCTCGCCCGCACCTACAACTCCGTCGACACCTGCGCGGCCGAGTTCGAGGCCAGGACGCCCTACTACTACTCCGGGCACGAGCGGGGACCGCGACCCCTGGCGGGCGAGGTCAGGCGCGGCGATCGGCCCTCGGTCGTGATCCTCGGCTCCGGCCCGAACCGGATCGGACAGGGGATCGAGTTCGACTACTGCTGCGTGCACGCCGCGATGACCGTTCGCGACACCGGCCGCGACGCGGTGATGATCAACTGCAACCCGGAGACGGTCTCGACGGACTACGACACCTCGGATCGCCTCTACTTCGAGCCGCTGACCGAAGACGACGTCCTCGCCGTGATCGAGGTCGAGCGCCCGGAGGGGGTCATCGTCCAGTTCGGCGGGCAGACCCCGTTGAAGCTGGCCCGCCCGCTCGGGGAGGCCGGCGTGCGGCTGCTCGGCACCCCGGTCGACGCGATCGACCTGGCCGAGGATCGCGGGCGCTTCGGCGCGCTTCTGCGACGGCTCGGGATCTCTCACCCTCCCTACGGCACCGCGCTCTCAGCAGAGGAGGCCGCGGTGATCGCCGAGGACGTCGGGTTCCCGCTCCTGGTCAGGCCGTCCTACGTCCTCGGCGGCCGCGCGATGGAGATCTGCTATTCAGCGGAGGGGCTGGCCACCTACCTCGAGGCCAACGTCAAGGCGGACCAGGAGCATCCGCTGCTGCTCGATCGGTTCCTCGAGGACGCGATCGAGGTGGATGTCGACGCGCTCGCCGACGGCGAGGAGGTGGGCGTCGCCGCGATCATGCAGCACGTCGAGGAGGCTGGGGTTCACTCGGGCGACTCGGCCTGCGTGATCCCGCCGATGAGCCTCGGTGAGGAGATGCTCGAGGAGATCCGCGAGACCAGCCGACGGATCGCCCTGGAGCTTGGGGTGGTGGGGCTGATCAACATCCAGTACGCGGTCGCCGGAGGGGAGCTGCACGTAATCGAGGCGAATCCCCGTGCCTCGCGCACGGTCCCGTTCGTGTCGAAAGCGATCGGGGCTCCGCTGGCGAAGATCGCCTGCCGGCTGATGCTGGGCGAGCGAGTGGCGGACCAGGAGCTGCCCGACCGCCTCGGCGACCACGTGAGCGTGAAGGAGGCAGTGCTGCCGTTCGCCCGATTCGCCGGGGCCGACTCGGTGCTGGGGCCCGAGATGAAGTCCACCGGCGAGGTGATGGGGATCGCCCCCGACTTCCCGAGCGCGTTCGGCAAGGCACAGGCGGCGGCCGGAGTGGCGCTGCCCCAACACGGCACGGTGTTCATCACGGTCACCGACACCGACAAGCCGGCGGCCACCCAGCTTGCGGCCCGCTTCCACGACATGGGCTTCGGGATCATCGCCACCAGGGGCACCGCGCAGGCGATCTCGCGCATGGGGATTCCGGTGAGGCCGATCAACAAGATCGCCGAGGGCTCGCCGCACGTGGTCGACCACATCCGCGACAGGGAGGTCGATCTCGTCATCAACACCCCGACCGGCAGCGGCGCGCGCTCGGACGGGTATGAGATCCGCAGCGCCGCGGTCCGCCAGGGCATTCCGTGCCTGACGACGATGACCGGGGCGTCGGCAGCCGCGCGTGCGATCTACGCGGCGCGCGAGCGCAGCGCGGACCCACGGAGCCTTCAGGAGCTCCACGCGCTCGCCGGCGGAGGCGTTGCCGCCGATCAGGTGCTCGATCACCCACGGAGTCGGGCGTGAGCGGGACCGCGAGCGGCCAGCAGGTGGTCCTCGATGGGCGGGTGCTCGCCCCGATCGGGCGCCGCCGCTGCGAGGTCATCGCGAATCGCGAGTCCGGCGGTTATCGGGTGTTCTCGGCACTCGACCGCGACGGGCCAACCCCCCGAGCGGGCCAGTTTTACATGCTCGCGGCCGCCGACCGGTGGGGAGGCGGGGACGGCCGGCCGTATTTGCCGCGGGCATTCTCAGTGGCCCTTGCCGAGCCGGTGGAGGGCGGGGTGCGGCTCGACTTCCTGGTCGAGGCGGTCGGGCCCGGGACCGAGCGGCTGGCCGCCCTGGAGCCGGGGGAGGGGCTTTGGGCGACGGGCCCGCTCGGCCGTCCCTTTGCGCACCCCCGAGAGCTGGACCGCGAGCTCGCCGGTGCGATCCTGGTCGGCGGCGGAGTCGGGAGCGCTCCGCTGGCGATCCTGCGGGCTGAGCTCTCGGCGGCAGGGGTCCCGGCGCGCACCCTGCTCGGGTTTCGCGACGCCGCGCACTCGGGAGGGCTCGACCTCTTCGCCTGCTCCGAGATTCGCCTGGCCATCGAGGATGGCCACACGGGCCACCGAGGCCCGGTTACCGACCTCCTGGCGGTGCTGCTTCAGGGGGACGACGCCCGCAGCGCGGCCGTTTACGCCTGCGGCCCGCCGGCGATGCTCGAGGCGGTGCGGTCGATGTGCGCGGCCCGGGAGGTCGCCACCCAGCTCGCCCTGGAGACCCCGATGGCCTGCGGCTACGGCGCGTGCTTCGGATGCGCGGTGCCGCTCGCCGGAGGCGGCTACATGCGGCTCTGCATCGATGGCCCGGTCGTCAGGGGCGAGGAGATCCTGACCGCGCTGGTCGAGGGGTCAGGACACTGACGGACCCGAGCGCCGAGATCGCCGGCATTCGCCTGGGGCACCCCGTGCTCAACGGGTCGGGCACCTTCGACGCGATCGCGGCCAGGCGTGCCTTCGGCGACGCGCTGCTCGGGCGCTTCCCGTTCTCCGCCTTCGTCTCGAAGACGATCACCCCCGAGGCGCGGATCGGCAATCCGCCCCCACGGCTGTACGAGACCCCGTCGGGCATGGTCAACTCGATCGGGCTGCCGAACAAGGGTCTCGCGGGCTTCCTCGAGACCGACCTGCCGGCGCTGGCGGAGCTCCCGGTTCCGCTGATCGTCTCGGTCATGGGGACGAGCCACGAGCAGTTCGCCCGTCTGGTCCGGGGCGTCGCCGGAGAGGCGGCCGTGGCCGGACTCGAGCTCAACATCTCCTGTCCGAACGTCGATTCCGGGCTGATCGTGGGGGAGCAGCCCAGCGAGGCGAGGGCGTTGCTGGAGGTGGTACGGCCGCTCACCGAGAAGCCGCTGATCGTGAAGCTGACGCCGAACGTGGCGGATCCGGCTGACGTCGCGGTCGCCGCTGAGGAGGGCGGCGCGGACGCCATCTCGATGATCAACACCCTGAAGGCGAGCGGCCTCGATCCACGCACGCTCCGCCCGTGGCTGGGGGGCGGGAGCGGGGGCCTCTCGGGCCCGGCGGTGCGCGCGATTGCGCTCGAGCAGGTGAGGCGGGTGGCGGCCGCACTGACCATCCCGGTGATCGGCATGGGCGGGATCGAGACGGGCTCGCACGCGGTGGAGTTCCTTGCCGCCGGCGCCACTGCGGTTGCCGTCGGCACGGTCAACTTCCGCGACCCGCTGGCCGGCCGGCGGGTCGTCGCGGAGCTCCGAGAGGAACTCGCAGGCCGGAGGAGCCGGCGGATGTATTCGACCTCAACCTGAGGTCGAAATGAATTTCCCGAAATCGGGAGGATTGCCCTTGCGCCAATCTGTGCCGCGCTTATAATCGCCGCCGCCGATGCCGCCCCCCGTCGAGACGCCCGCAGCCGTTCCCGAGAGAACCAAGGAGCAACGGATGCGGGCCCTGAAGCGGGCGAATCAGATCCGTACTGCGCGCGCTCAGCTCAAACGCGACCTGAAAGCCGGCAAGGTCCAGGTCGAGAAGCTGTTGATCGACCCGCCGGACTACGTGCTCTCGGCAAAGGCCTTCGACATGATCCTGGCGGTCCCGAAGTACGGCCGGGTGAAGGCGAACAAGATCCTGACGCAGTGCAGGATCTCGCCGTCGAAGACGATCGGCGGGCTCTCCGAGCGCCAGCGCGCAGAACTCGTCCACATGCTGCGCCGGTAGCCACGAGACCGTCGCATCTCGGCCGGACCGCTGCAAACCGTCGCATTTCGGGGTTATCGGCCTCGCGTCTCGCCCACGTACGCTCCAAGTACGCTCGCTTCGCCGCTCGCCCTGCTTCCCCCGAACTGCTCGGTTTTCGCGGCCCCAGGGGCATGGAGCCCAAGTCCGGGGTTTCTCGTCATGCGAGTGGTGAAGGATGGGCGGCGTGGCAAAGGTCTTCGTGATCACCGGGCCCTCGGGCGTCGGCAAGGGAACGCTGATCGCGCGGCTGCTGGAGACCGTGCCAGGGCTTGAGCTGTCGGTCTCGGCGACCACCCGGGCGCCCCGCCCGGGAGAGGTCGATGGGCGGGATTACCACTTCCTCTCGGAGGAGGAGTTCGCCCGCCGGGCGGAGGCGGGGGAGTTCCTGGAGTACGCCACCTATGGGGGCAATCGCTACGGCACGCTCCGATCGGAGGTCGAGCGGCGGCTGCCCGAGGGCGTCTCGGTCGTGCTCGAGATCGAGGTCCAGGGGGCTCGCCAGGTCCGCGCTGCGATGTCGGAGGCGGTACTGGTATTCATCGCGCCCCCCGATTGGTCCGCGCTGCGGGCCCGTCTCGAGGGCCGAGGGACGGACACCGCGGGCGAGATCGAGGGACGCCTGCGGACGGCCGAACTGGAGCTGGAGGCGCAGCCCGAGTTCGCGCACGTGGTCGTCAACGATGAGATCGAGCGTGCGGCCGCCGAGCTCGCCCGGATCGTCCGTGACGAGCTTTCCTACAATCCCCGGGACCCGATGGACGAAGGCACCAATGATCAAGCCACGAGTTGACGAGCTTCTCGAGCGCACCGATTCGCACTATGCCGCCGTACTGGTGGTGGCGAAGCGGGCGCGCCAGCTGAACAGCTACTACCGCGCCCTCGGCGAGGGGAGCTACGAGGAGTACACGCCGCCGATGGTCGAGACCCGAACCGGCAACTACCTCACGATCGCCCTCGAGGAGTTGGCCAGCGGGAAGCTCGACTACCACTACCGGGGCTAGCCCACGGCTGGCCCGGAGGACCGGGATGGCACGCATTCTGCTCGGTGTGAGCGGCGGCATCGCCGCTTACAAGGCCCTGGAGCTGGCGCGGCTCGCGACCAAGGCCGGGCACGGAGTGCGGGTGCTGATGACGCCCGCCGCCGAGCGGTTCGTGGGTCCCGCCTCATTCGAGGCGATCGTCGGGGGTTCGGTGCTCATCGACGAGTTCGATCGCGACTCGATGCGGGGCGCGTTCCCCGGAGAGCCGTTGCCCGAGCACGACCCGATCGGACATCTCGAGGTCGCTGCCAACGCCGACGTCTACCTGGTCGCGCCGGCCTCGGCGAACACGGTCGCCAAGCTCGCCGCGGGTATCGCCGACTCGATGGTCACGACCTCGTTCTTGGCCTGCACCGTGCCACGTGCTGTGGCGCCGGCGATGAACGACCGGATGTACGAGGACGCCGCCACCCAGGCGAACCTGGACACGCTCAGGGCACGAGGCGTGCACGTGATCGATCCCGAGGTGGGTCCGCTCGCATCCCGCGGTGAGTACGGAGCGGGTCGCCTGCCCTCGCCCGAGCGCCTCCTGGGCGAGATCGAGGCGCTGCTCCCGGCACCATCGGGCCCATGGGACGGCCTGCGCGTGCTGGTGACCGCCGGCGGCACGCGCGAGCCGATCGACGCGGTCCGCTACATCGGCAACCGCTCCAGCGGCCGGATGGGGCTCGCGCTGGCCTCGGCCGCCGCAAAGCGCGGGGCGGATGTGACCCTGATCGCTGCCAACGTGGCACTGCCTGAGCCTGCCGGGGTGCGTCGGATCGACGTCGAGACCACGGCGGAGCTGGCGGCGGCGGTGGAGTCCGAGTTCGGAGCCTCCCACGCGCTGTTCATGGCAGCGGCCGTCAGTGACTTCCGCCCCGCGGACGCCACGGGCGGGAAGCTCACGCGCGAGGGGAGCGGCGGCCTCGAGCTGCGCCTGGAGGAGACCCAGGACGTGATCGCCGCGGTGGCGGCAGAGCGTCGCACCGACCAGATCGTGGTCGGGTTCGCCGCCGAGGATGGAGCGGACGCGATCGGGCGGGCGCGGACCAAGCTGGAGCGCAAGGGACTTGACGCGATCGTCTTCAACGACATCTCCCGCTCCGACATCGGCTTCGATGCCGAGCGGAACGAGGTCACGATCGTCGATCGCGACGACGAGCTGATCGTGCCGCTCGCGGCGAAGGACGAGGTGGCGGACGCGATCCTGGATCGGGTCGAGGCGCTGCGCGAGAGGCTGAGCAACCGCGGTTAGCCGGTTGACCGCCCGCCTCGATCGCTGATCCCCAACCCCCCGCGCACCCGGATGACGCGCCCCCGGGCACACGCGGGTTGGCGATCAGCGATCTAGACTGAAAGGTGATGGGCAGGCACGAGGAACACCCGGTCGGCGAGGAGCTTTACTCGCTGTACATGAAGGGTATGGACCTGCTCGAGCACGGTGACTTCGAGCAGGCGACGGTCCCGCTCCAGAAGGCCGCGCGGCTCGCGCCGGAGAAGAGCTCGATCCGGGAGGCCCTCGGCCGCGCCTACTTTCGCTCGCGCCGCTACCCCGAGGCCGCGCAGGAGTTCGAGGCCGTGGTCGAGCGCTATCCGGTCAACGACTACGCCCACTTCTGCCTGGGCCGGGCCCTGACCCTGTCCGGGCAGCGCGGCCGGGCGCGTCGACACCTGGCAATCGCCGCGACGCTCCGCCCCGAGCGCGGCGACTACCGCCTCTACCGCGAACGGTTGCGCGCCGCCTCCTAGGTGTTGAGTGCGCGCCCTGGTCCAGCGCGTGAGCCGGGCCACGGTCTCGGTCGAGGATCGTGAGCTGGCGGCCATCGGGCCCGGGCTGCTGGTCCTGCTCGGGGTGACCCATGAAGACACCAAGCACCATGCCGACCGGCTCGCGGGCAAGGTCCGGGCGCTCCGGATCTTCGACGACGCCGACGGCAAGATGAACGCGCCCCTGGGCGATCGCGAGGTGCTCTGCGTCAGCCAGTTCACCCTGTACGCCGACACGCGCAAGGGCAACCGCCCGAGCTTCGTCGCCGCGGCGGCGCCCACGGTGGCCGAGGCGCTCTACGAGCGCTTCTGCGAGGGGCTGGGGGCGAAGCAGGGCGCATTCGGGGCCCGGATGGCGGTGGAGCTGGTGAACGACGGACCCGTCACGCTCCTGCTCGAGGCCTGATCGGCCGACACCCAGGCGTGCTCCACACCCGTTTTCACGCCCATGCACCGTGGCTATACTGAGCTCACCTTCTCTCCGTACCCGAACCCTTTACGAGGTGGGCCCGGGCCCGCCTTTTTTTGGGCACTGGATCGGTCAGAGGGGAGAGATTGAGAACCCCGAACAGAGGCAAGATTTGAGCGAACTCGCGCAGCTTCAGGAGACGATCGAGACGCGCCTGGCCGACCTCGACCCAGAGGTCGAGCTGGTTGCCCTCGAGCGGCCGACGCCCGAGAGCCTGCGGATCTACATCGACCACCCGGCCGGGGTCGATCTGGCGCTCTGCGAGCGCGTCACCGGCCACCTACGTGACCTGCTCGAGCGCTGGTCCCTGGAGGTTTCCTCACCGGGTGCCGACCGGCCGCTGACCAAGCCCGAGCACTTCCGCCGCTTCCTCGGTCGCCGGGTGCGGGTGCGCACCCGGGAGCAGATCGCCGGCCGCAAGAGCTTCACGGGCACCCTGACCGCGGTCGACGAGAGCGGCGTGGCAGTCGACTCGGGCGCCGGCGCTGTCGAGATCCCGCTGGCCGGAATCCGTCGCTCGAACCTCGTGCCGGAGATCGAAGGAGGTGCTTCGTGAGTCGCGAGATCGTCGAGGCGATCAAGGGCCTCGAGCAGGAGAAGGGCATCGAGTCCGAGACCCTCATGGCCGCGCTCGAGGATGCGCTGCTCTCCGCCTACAAGAAGACCCCCGGCGCGGCCAAGTACGCCCGCGTCGATCTCGATCGCGATACGGCCGACTTCCGCGTGTTCGAGCTGATCCTGCCCGAGGAGCTGGAGGAGAAGCTTCTCGACCAGGCGGCGGAGGAGCAGGAGCAGACGATCGACCCCGAGACGGGCGAGCTGCGCGAGCCCGAGGAGCCGGAGCTCGATCGCGAGATGCTCGCGCCCTACGAGGACCAGATTCAGACCCGCGACGTCACCCCTGACGACTTCGGCCGCATCGCCGCGCAGACGGCGAAGCAGGTGATCCTGCAGCGGATCCGCGAGGCGGAGCGGCAGATGATGTTCGAGGAGTACCAGGACCGGGTCGGCGAGCTGATCACGGGGATCATCCAGCAGTCCGACAACCGGTACACGCTCGTGCAGCTGCGCGAGCGGGTCGAGGCGCTGCTGCCGCGCTCCGAGCAGGTGTGGAACGAGCGCTACGACCACGGGATGCGAATCAAGGCGGTGATCACCGACGTGTCGGCGGAGGGCAAGGGACCCAGCATCGTGGTCTCCCGTCGCAACCCTGAGCTGATCAAGCAGCTCTTCGAGCTCGAGGTGCCGGAGATCGCGGACGATCTCGTCGAGATCGTCGGTGTCGCCCGTGAGCCCGGGTACCGGTCGAAGATCGCGGTGATCTCGCATGCCGACGGGGTCGATCCGGTGGGCGCCTGCGTCGGCCCTCGCGGCTCGCGCGTGCGCATGGTCGTGTCCGAGCTACGCGGCGAGAAGATCGACATCATCCCGTACAACGAGGAGCCCGCCCGGTTCGTGGCCAAGGCGCTGTCGCCGGCCCGGGTTCGCGAGGTGCTCGTCGATGACGACGCCAAGCAGGCGACCGTGATCGTTCCCGACGACCAGCTCTCGCTCGCGATCGGCCGCGAGGGGCAGAACGCTCGCCTCGCCGCCAAGCTGACCGGTTGGCGGGTGGACATCAAGTCCGAGACCGAGTTCAGCCAGCAGGAGGAGGAGATCGAGATCGAGGGTGCCGAGGAGGTCGACGGGCGCTGTGCGGCGGTGCTGTCCGCGGGACGTCGCTGCCCGAACGCGTCGCTGCCCGGATCGCGGTACTGCGGCATTCCCCAGCACCAGGCGCTGGCGCGGTTTGACACCAACCAGGTGACCGTGCTGGCGGCCCTCTCCGAGAGCGAGATTGCCATGCTTGCCGATCCCGATGCCGACGAGGCCGAGGTCCGATCGCTGGTCGAGCGGGCGGAGGCCGAGTTCGCTGAGGAGGAGGTAGCCGCTGAGGAGGCCGCCGAAGAAGAGCAGGCCGAGGCCCAGGCTGAGGAAGAGGACGTTCCCGCCGACGCCGAGGAGGCGGAGGCCCAGGAGGCTGCACCGACGGCACAGGAAACGGAGCCCGAGGCCGAGGAAACGGAGCCCGAGGCCGGGAACACGCAGCCCGAGGCCGAGCAGCCCCAGCAGGTGGTTGCCGCGTCAGATGCGGGCGAGGGGTCCGGCGAGGGCGAGGAAGCCACCGTCGAGGTCACGCCCTCGGCCCCTCGTGAGTCGTAGGGGGAGCGTTTGGCGAGGAAGCGCGTCCACGAGATCGCAAAGTCCCAGGGGCTGACCAGCAAGGAGGTCATCGCGGCCCTGAAGGCGGCCGGCGTTGAGGTCACCGCCCCGGCTTCGAGCGTCGAGGAGGAGGTTGCGCTGAAGGCCCTCGGCGGCGCGACCGACGGAGCCGCCGCCGACACCGCCCCCGCGGAGTCGTCCGCCTCCCCGGAGAAGACAGAGGAGCCGGCCGCGCCCACCCCGGAGGCCGCGCCGCGCCCCGCCCGCGCGCGCGGCGACGGCGCGGCCAAGGCCGGGGGAAAGCGGATGCGCCGCGTCGTGATCGATTCGCAGGCGTCTCGGCGCGAGCGGATGCCAGCGCCGCCTCCACAGCGCCCCCCTCGGCGTCGCGGGGGCCGTCGCCGCCGGCCGCTGCTGGAGGAGCCGCCCGAGAAGGCGCCGGTCACCGAGGCGCCGGAGCCGGAGGCGGTCAAGGTCGCGTCCGGGGCGACCGTGCGCGAGGTCGCGGAGAGTCTGGGCGTCGGCGGCGCCGAGGTGATCAAGAAGCTGATGCAGCTTGGCGAGATGGCGACCCTGACGCAGACGTTGCCGGACGAGACGATCGCGGTCGTTGCCCGGGAGCTCGGCCAGAAGGTCGAGGTAGTGAGCGCGGCCGAGGAGGTTCTGGAGGAGCCCGCCTACAAGGATTCTCCCGAGGATCTGGTCGAGCGGCCGCCGGTCGTGACGATCATGGGCCATGTCGACCATGGGAAGACCTCGCTCCTCGACGCCATCCGCCAGACCGAGGTCGTCGCCTCTGAGGCGGGCGGCATCACTCAGCACATCGGCGCGTACCAGGTCCATCAAAACGGCCGGACGATCAGCTTCATCGACACACCGGGACATGCGGCGTTCACGGCGATGCGGGCCCGCGGGGCAAACGTCACCGACATCGCGGTGATCGTGGTCGCCGCGGACGACGGAGTGATGCCCCAGACGGTCGAGGCGATCGACCACGCCAAGGCGGCGGGGGTGCCGATGATCGTGGCGGTCAACAAGATCGACCTGCCCACGGCCAACCCCGACAAGGCCAAGGGCGAACTCGCCAATCAGGGGCTGACCCCCGAGGACTGGGGCGGGGAGACGATCTTCACCAACGTCTCGGCCAAGACCCAAGAGGGCCTCGACGAGCTGCTCGAGAACATCCTGCTGGTCGCCGAGGTCGAGGAGCTGAAGGCGAATCCGAATGCGCCCGCGTCCGGGAGCGTGATCGAGTCTCACCTCGACCCGGGGCGGGGCCCCGTGGTAACCGTGCTGATCCAGCGCGGGACGATGCACATCGGCGACGCGCTCGTCGCCGGACCTGAGTGGGGCAGGGTGAAGGCGATGCACGACCACACCGGTGCCCGCCTGCGACAGGCCGGGCCGGGCGACCCGGTCGAGGTGCTCGGGTTCGAGGGCGTGGCCCAGGCTGGCGAGCACGTGGAAACGGTGGAAAACGACCGCCGGGCACGCCAGCTCGCGCAGCAGCGGGCCCAGCGCCTCAAGGCCGAGCGGCTCGCTCGCAGCCAGGCACGCAAGGTCTCGCTCGAGGAGGTGTTCGCCAAGGCACAGGAGGGCGAGATCAAGGCGCTCAACATCGTCCTGAAGGCCGATGTCTCCGGCTCGCTCGAAGCGCTTCAGGACGAGATCGCGAAGGTCCCGCAGGAGCAGGTGGTGATCGACGTGATCCGCGCCGCTGCCGGCGGGATCAACGAGTCAGACGTGATGCTGGCCGCCGCCTCGGACGCGATCGTGATCGGGTTCAACGTCCGCCCGCTCGCCGATGCCCGGCGGGCGGCTGAGCAGGAGGGGGTCGAGATCCGCACCTACTCCGTGATCTACAAGGTGACGGAGGATCTCCGCGCGGCAATGGAGGGCATGCTCGAGCCCGAGGAGATCGAGGAGGCGCTCGGCCAGGCCGAGGTCAAGGAGCTCTTCAGGGCCTCGCGGGTCGGCACGATCGCCGGCTGCCTGGTCACCGACGGACGGATCAGGCGGGGCGCCGAGGTGCGACTGGTACGCGAGGGCACCGTGGTCTGGACCGGCCGGATCGGCTCTCTGCGCCGGTTCAAGGACGACGTGCGCGAGGTCGAGGAGGGTCTCGAGTGCGGGGTGGTGCTCGAGGGCTACCAGGACGTCAAGGTCGGTGACGTGATCGAGGCGTTCGAGACCCGCCAGGTCGAGCAGACGCTGGAGTAGATCCCCGCCGGCCGCGATCGCCTACCTTTGCGGGGTGAGCGCGTACCTCTGCCTGGTCGAGGCGCGGCTGCACTTCGGCCAGTCCCAGGACCTCAAGGGCAAGCGCAAGCAGCTCCACTCGCTGAAGACGCAGCTGCGACAGCGCTTCGGCGCCGCCGTCGCCGAGACCGACGGGCACGACACCTGGCAGCGCACCACGCTGATCTGCGCCCTCGTCGGGGACGGAGGCGTCGCGGCCCGCGCCGACGAGCTCGAGCGCTTCGTCGAGTCCCGCTGCCCGGACGGCTGCTCGTTCGAGCGCGATCTCCTGAGCCTGGAGGACCTGCGCAGTTGATCGCGGCCGAAATTGGCGCTATATGGCTCTATATGGCCCATTTCGCGCCAGTGGCGGTGATTTCCGACGCGGGGGCACGTCGTAGTGCGAGCTATAGTCGCTCGACCATGCCTCCGTGCGCGAGGCTCTGACAAGGAGCATGAAACTTGGGCCGAGCGCGAAGCAAAGGTGGTTCCGAGCGCATGCGTCGTGTGAACGAGGTCATGCGCGAGGTAATCGGGGATGCAATCGCAGGCGAGCTCGACGATCCCCGAATCGGATTCGTGACCGTGACATCCATCGACACCAGTCCCGACCTGCGCGCCGCGCGCGTGTTCGTCAGCGTGCTCGGCGACGAGAGAGAGCGCCAGGCCAGCCTCGCGGCGCTGCGCTCATCGCACGGTGTGTTGCAGTCGGCCGTCGCGCGCCAGATGCGGATCAAGCGCACGCCTACTCTCAGCTTTCACTACGACGACACCCCGGAACGCGGCATGCGGATCTCGAGGCTGTTGGATGCGAGTGGGAGGCAAGAGGAGGACCGTTGAACGCCGGGCGAGCGCCAGACCGGGGGGTTGAGTGAGCGAGGTGGCAACGGCACCGGGGGGTGATACCGATCGAGCCGATGCGATGGCTCGTGTCGTGCACGAGTTGCAGACCGCGCAGCGGTTCCTGATCACCACCCACAGCGGCGTCGACGGCGACGCGCTCGGCTCGCTGCTGGCGATGCATCACATCCTCCTCCAGCTCGGGAAGGACTCGGTGATGTTCCTGCCGGCGAGCGAGTTCCCGCTTCCGGTCGAGTACCGCTTCCTCCCCCTGGAGGAGGTCTTCCACGAGCCGCCCGCTGACCTGGTCGATCGGGTGCTGGTCTTCCTCGACTGCGGGAACATCGACCGCACCGACGCGAGCTTCCTGCGCCGCGACGGCGCCCACCTACTCAACATCGACCATCACCACGACAACACCCGCTTCGGCAGCGTCAACCTGGTCGACACCGAGGCCTCCAGCACCGCGGAGATCATCTATGACCTGGCGGGCCTGCTGGAGGTCGAGATCACCCCGCAGATCGCCAGCGCGCTCTACGTCGGTCTGATCACCGACACCGGCCGGTTCATGTACGAGAACGCCGACGCCCGCACGCACGAGATCGCAGCGGCGCTGATCGAGGCGGGGGTGGACGTCCACGACACCTACCGCCGCCTGTACGAGCGCGTGCCGATCGAGAAGCTGCGGTTGATCTCCAGGGCGCTCGACCGGATCGAGCGGTTCGAGGACGGCAAGCTCGCGATCGCCTACATCTCAGCCGACGATTACGCGGAAACCGGGACCAGCGAGCTCTACACCGAGGGAGTGATCGACTACCTCCGGGCGATCGAGGGCACCCGGGTGGCGGCGATCGTCCGCGACCGGCCGGACGCTTCACCGGCGCGCAAGGTCAGCCTGCGCTCGACCGACGGCGCCGTGGACGTCTCGGCGATCGCCCGCGTTCACGGCGGCGGCGGGCACCAGCGCGCGGCCGGGTTCTCGACCGATCTCACCTACCCCGAGGTGGTCGAGTTCCTGCGCGGCGAGATCCGATCGCTCCCGCTCTGACCGGGCGGTGAGTGAGAGCGCTTCCGCCGGAATCCTGCTGGTCGATAAGTCGGCGGGCATCACGTCGCACGATGTTGTCGCGCGCGTACGCCGCGAGCGGAGCGGCAGGGTCGGCCACGCGGGCACCCTGGACCCGTTCGCGACCGGGCTCCTGCTCGTCCTGCTGGGGCGGGCCACGCGACTGCAGCGCTACCTGCTCCCCCTCCCGAAGACCTACCTCGCGGTGGCCCGCCTTGGGTGGCGCTCGACGACCGCGGACCCGGACGGCGAGCTGACCGAGACCGGCGTCCTGCCGGAGACGCTCGAGCTTCCGACCGGGCGCATCCGCCAGCGGGTGCCGATGACCTCCGCCGTCAAGGTCGGCGGCGAGCGGCTCTACCGGCGCGCCCACCGGGGCGAGCGGATCGAGACCCCTGAGCGCAGGGTCGAGGTGTACCGATCGGAGCTCGTGGGCTCCGACCCGGAGCGTGCCGAGTTCGAGATCGAATGCTCGGCCGGCACCTACGTTCGGGCGCTCATCGAGACGCTCGAGGACGCGTACTGCGAGCGCCTGAGGCGCGTCGCGATCGGCCCGTTCTCCGTCGAGGCCGCGTCGGAGCGTCCGCTCGCACCGAACGAGGCGCTCTCGTTCATCCCGGCTCGCGAACTCTCCGACGATGAGACGAAGCGCGCCTCGCACGGGGTCGCGCTGCCCGCCGGCGACGCGCCCGAGGGGGAGGCGGTGCGCCTCACCTCGCGGGGCGCGCTGATCGCGATTGCGCGCAGCCGGGAGGGTGCGCTCCGACCGGAGGTGGTGCTCGCATGAAAGGGTCTTGCGGGCCGTGAGCCTCACCGTGACCCGCCTTCCCGATGCGCGTCCGCGCCGGCGCCACGTCGCCATGGGCTTCTTCGATGGCGTACACGTCGGTCATCGAGAGGTGATCGACGCGGCCGACACCGTGCTCACCTTCGACCCGCATCCGATCCATGTCATCCACCCGGAGGCCGAGCCGAAGCTGATCATGCCGTTTCAGATCAAGCGTGACGTGATCGAGGGCCTGGGCGTGGAGGAGCTCGTCGTGATCCCGTTCGACCGGCCCTTCTCCGAGATCGAGGCCGAGGAGTTCTGCTCGCGGATCCTCGTCGACGCGCTGGGCGCCGAGCGCGTGTCCGTCGGCGAGAACTTCCGCTTCGGCAAGCGGGCGAAGGGGGATCCCCAGCTTCTGTCCGCGCGGGAGGAGTTCGAGACGCGGGTGGTGCCGCTGATCGAGGTCGACGGCGAGACGGTGTCGTCGAGCCGGATCCGCGCCCTGCTCGCGGCCGGCGACGTGGAGAGTGCGATGCGGTGCCTCGGCGCCCCGTTCCTGTTTGAGGGCCCCGTCGTCGAGGGCGACCGGCGTGGGCGCGAGCTGGGCTTCCCGACGGCGAACCTGGTGCCGCCCGACCACTTGGTCTGCCCCGGCCACGGCGTCTACGCGGCGTTCGCCAACGGCATGCCCGCCGCGGTCAACATCGGGGTCCGCCCGACCTTCGAGACCGGGCGGGGGGTGCTGGTGGAGACCTACCTGATCGACGAGGAGATCGACCTCTACGGGAAGATCCTGCGGCTCGCGTTCATCGCCCGGCTGCGTGGCGAGAAGCGCTTTTCTAGCGCCGAGGCTCTGGTCGAGCAGATGCACCGCGACGTCGAGGAGGCCAGGGAGCTGTGTGCTAGCTTCTCTCCGCCGCCGCGCCGGGCATTCCGGTGAGGAGCTTTAGCTCCGAAAGCAGCATGTAAGGGCGCCGAAGGCGCCCGCAAGTTATTTAGGAAGCAAAGCGGACCTCGATCCATCAAGACATGACTTTGACCAAGGAAAGGAAGCAGGAGCTGGCCGGCAAGTACGGGCGCTCGGATGGCGACACCGGCTCGGCCGAGGTCCAGGTCGCCCTGCTCACGGAGCGCATCAACGAGCTGACCGAGCACCTGCGGACCCACCGCAAGGACCACCACTCGCGTCGCGGCCTGCTCATGCTGGTCGGCAAGCGGCGGCGGCTGCTGCGGTACCTGGAGCGCTCCGACATCGAGCGCTATCGCAGCCTGGTGTCCGAGCTCGGCCTGCGTCGCTAGATATCCGTGATCGAGCCGGGGACGGCGGCGCCGGACTTCACGCTCCGTGACCACGACGGGAACAAGGTCTCGCTCGCGGACTATGCCGGGCGCAAGCTCATGCTCTGCTTCTATCCGGCCGACTTCAGCCCCGTTTGCTCGGACCAGCTCTCGATCTACCAGGAGGTGAAGGGCGAGATCGACGCGGCCGGTGCCGAGCTCGTCGGGATCAGCGTCGACCACATCTGGGCGCACGCCGCCTTCAGGGAGCGGCTCGGGGTTGACTTCACGCTGCTCGCCGACTTTCACCCGAAGGGGGAGGTGGCGCGGGCCTACGGCGCCTATCTCGAGGACTACGGCACCGCGAACCGCTCGCTAGTCCTGATCGACGAGGAGAGCATCGTGCGTTGGGCGCATGCCGCGCCCACGCCGCGCGAGATCCCGGGTGCGAACCTGATCTTCGACGCGCTTGCGGCCTCCCAGCCTCCCGCTAAGTGACCAGGCTCACCAGCGCGCCACCGCCCCCGATCAGTCCCGGCGATCACGTTCGCGGCGAGGGGCGGGAGGTCATCCTCTACCTTGACCTCGCGTGTCCGCATTGCGCGGCGGCCTGGGTGCGGATCCGCGAGCTGCCGCTGCGCCTCGTCCTCCGCCACTTCCCGGTCGCGAGCAAGCACCCCCGCGCGCCCGTCCTTCACGCCGCGACCGAGGCCGCCTCATCCCAGCGCGAGGACTCCTTCTGGGACATGGTCGACTCGATCTACCTCGACCGCGGACGGGTCGACGATCCTCACCTGTGGGAGCGCGCGGAACGCCTCGGCCTGGATCTCGAGGCGTTCAATCGAGATCGGCGCTCCGACCGGGTGGCCCAGCGGGTGCGCGACGACTTTGAGAGCGGGATCCGCGCAGGGGTTGCGGGGACTCCGGCCGCCTTCTTCGATGGGTCGCCGGTCGGCGGCGACCTCGCGACAGTCCTGATCGGGTCGGGACCGTCTTAGTAACATCGCATGCGTTCGAGAACGAGAGTTCTGAGAGATATGGGCCGTCAACCGGATGGCCGAAAGGAACAAGCGAATACATGAGCATGTTTGATGTGCGCCGCGTCTCGGCTGAGATCGGCACCAGCGAGATCTCAATCGAGACCGGCAAGCTCGCCCGGCAGGCGAGCGGAGCCGTCGTCGTACGCAGCGGCGACACCATGGTCCTCTGCACCGCGACGGTTGGGAACCTTCGCGATGTCGACTTCCTGCCGCTCACGGTCGACGTTGAGGAGAAGCATTACGCCGCGGGCAAGATCCCGGGCTCCTTCTTCCGGCGCGAGGCGCGGGCGGGGGAGAAGGCGACGCTGACCGCGCGGATGATCGACCGGCCGGTGCGGCCGCTGTTCCCCAAGGGATGGCACTACGAGACGCAGCTGGTCTGCCAGCCGCTCTCGGTCGACCACGTCCACCCCTACGACATCCTTGCGATGAACGGCGCCTCGGCGGCGCTGGCGATCTCGCCCATCCCGCTTCCGGGCTATGTGGGAGCGGTGCGAATCGGGAAGCTCGACGGCGACTTCGTCATCAACCCGGAGGAGGAGAGCCTCGAGGACCTGGAGATGGATCTGATCGTCTCCGGCTCCGAGGAAGCGATTTTGATGGTCGAGTGCGGCGCCTCCGGAGTCTCGGAGGCCGAGGTCCTCGACGCCCTCGACATCGCCCATGGCGAGATTCGCAAGATCGTCGGCACGATCGAGGAGCTGCGGAGTGTGGCGGGCAAGGAGAAGCTCGAGGTCGATGAGCCCGCGGTGGACGCCGAGCTGGTCGAGCGCATCCGTGCCTCGCACGGGACCAAGCTCGACGAGGCCACCCAGATCCCGGAGAAGCTCGCCCGGCAGGATGCCGCCAAGGAGGTCGAATTGGCGGTGTTGGAGGCCTATGCGCCGACACCGGTGGACGGTGAGCCCGATCCGGAGCAGCGCAGCGAGGTCTCACGAGCCTTCGACACGCTGGAGAAGGAGATCATCCGGCGGCGGATCGCGATCGACAAGAAGCGCCCCGACGGCCGCGGTGAGGACGAGATCCGACCGATCGAGTGCGAGGTGGACGTTGCCCCCCGCGCACACGGCTCGGCCCTGTTCACGAGGGGCGAGACCCAGATCCTGTCTTCCGTGGCGCTCGGCACCAGCCGCATGGACATGAAGGTCGACAACCTCGGCCTGTCGGAGTCGAAGCGGTTCTGGCACCACTACAACTTCCCGCCGTTCTCGGTAGGAGAGGCCGGGTTCATGCGTGGGCCCAAGCGCCGCGACATCGGGCACGGGGCGCTCGCGGAGCGGGCACTCGCGCCGACGATCCCGGGTGAGGACGACTTCCCCTACGTGATCCGGATCGTCTCCGACACGCTCGAGTCCAACGGCTCCTCGTCCATGGGCTCGGTCTGCGCGTCCTCGATGGCGCTGATGGCCGCCGGGGTCCCGGTGTCCGATCCGGTGGCCGGGGTCGCCATGGGCCTGATCAAGGAGGGCGACGATCACGTCGTGCTAACCGACATTGCCGGCGTCGAGGATCACCTCGGCGACATGGACTTCAAGGTCGCGGGCAATGCCGATGGGATCACCGCGCTGCAGATGGACATCAAGATCTCGGGCGTCACGTTCGAGATCCTGCGGGACGCGCTGGAGCAGGCACGCCGAGGCCGCGTGTTCATCCTGGAGAAGATGCTGGAGACGATCCCGGAGCCCCGCGAGGAGCTGTCCGACTTCGCGCCCCGGATCGAGCAGATCAAGATCGACCCGGAGAAGATCGGGGCCGTCATCGGCAAGGGCGGCGAGACGATTCGCGCGCTGCAGGACGAGTTCGAGGCCGAGATCGACATCGACGACGACGGCACCGTCCGCGTCTATGCACCGAACGGCAAGCTCGTCAAGGCGTGCATCGATCGGATCGAGTCGATGACCAAGGAGGCCGAGGTCGGCGACCGGTTCACCGGCAAGGTCGTGAAGACGACCAATTTCGGGGCGTTCGTCGAGCTGACGAAGGGCACCGACGGCCTGCTCCATATCTCGAACGTCAAGCCCGGTGAGCGGGTCGGAGCGGTCGAGGACGTGCTCTCGCCCGGCGATGAGCTGGACGTGACCGTGGTCGAGGTCGATCCCGAGCGGGGTCGCATCGGCCTTCGCCTCTCCAACGACCCCTCTGTCGCGGGCAAGAGCGCAGAGGAGCTGGCGAAGGTCGGCACCGGCGATCCGGGTCCCCGCCGGGGCGGCGGGCGCGACGGCGGCGGCCGCGGGCGCGAGCGACTCGACGGCGGCGGCCGCGGGCGCGAGCGAAGCCGGGGCCGGCGATAGGCGAGTGAGCGCGGCCCGCACGCGTAATGGCGGCTGAATCCGGGACGCTTCCGGAGGCCGTCGAGCTCACTGAGCTCGACGGCCTCCGCGTGATCACCGAGGAGATGCCGTCGGTGCGCTCGGTCGCGCTCGGGCTCTGGGTGCGAACCGGCTCGCGCGACGAGGCGCCTGGGGAGGCCGGCGTCTCCCACTTTCTCGAGCACCTGCTGTTCAAGGGAACCGAGCGCCATTCGGCGATCGAGATCTCGGAGCTGTTCGACGGAATGGGCGCTGCCACGAACGCGGCGACCAGCAAGGAATCGACCCACCTGCACGCGCGCTTCCTCGACGAGCACACCGAGGAGGCCTTCGACCTGCTGGCCGAGATGCTGCTGGCGCCGGCACTTCCCGAGGACGAGATTGACTCCGAGCGCGAGGTCGTGCTCGAGGAGATCGCCATGTATGAGGACGAGCCGCAGGACCGCGTCCACGACGTGCTCGCCGAGGCCATCTACGGCGAGCATCCCCTCGGGCGCCGCGTGCTCGGCGAGGCGGGCGTCATCGCCTCGATCCCCGTCGACGAGATCGCCCGTTACCACGCGGGCCGCTACACGGCGCCGAACCTGGTCGTGGCCGCCGCCGGGCACCTCGAGCATGCGCGCATCGTCGAGTTGGCCCGGCGCCGCCTGGCCCCTGATGCGGGAGCGCGCTCGACGGTCAACGGAGCCGAGCCGCAGCGGTCGCCCCGCTTTCGCTTTCACGCCAAGGACACCGAGCAGTACCACATCTGCTTCGGCGGTCCGGGCATCTCCCGCGCCGACGACCGGCGCTTCGCCCTGGCAGTGCTAGACGCGATCTTCGGCGGCTCGACGTCGTCGCGCCTCTTCCGGGAGGTGCGCGAGAAGCGCGGCCTCGCCTACGCGATCGGCTCCTACACGGAGCAGTACGTGGACAGCGGCCTGGTGGCGATGTACGTCGGCACCCGTGAGGAGAACGTGGCCGAGGCATGTGAGGTGATCGGCGCCGAGCTGAGCCGGCTCCGCGACGACGGCGCCTCTCCCGAGGAGCTCGACCGCGCTCGGGAGCATGTCAAGGGACGGATGGTCCTGGCGCTGGAGTCGTCCGGGGCGCGCATGTCTCGACTCGCCAGGTCGCTGCTGTTCGACGTCCCCCTGCTCTCGGTCGATGAGCTGCTCGGGCGGGTCGACGCGATCACGGCCGACGACCTCGCCGAGCTCGCTCGCGAGCTGTACGACCCGGCGCAGCTCTCGGCGGCCTGCATCGGGCCGGACGAGGGGCTGTTCCGCCGTGCCACGCAGTCCGTCCACGAGAATCTCACCGGCGCCTCCTCGGCTACGCCTGCGGGGGCGCCGGGTTAGGGCGCGGTCGTGGCGGCGTTCCCAGCCGCTCGAGCCGGGACTTCGTCCCTAGCCCGGGCGGGCTCAGCGTGATCCGCGTCGTGGTGAGTGGCGCCGCGGGCCGCATGGGCGCCACGGTGTGTCAGGCGGTCGAGGCCGCGGACGACATGGAGCTCGCGGGCCGCGCCGATCCGTCGCTCGAGCTCGCCCTCGAGGAGGTGCTCGGCGCCGCCGACGTCATGGTCGACTTCTCGACGCCCGACACTGCCCCGGGGAACGTGCGTGAGTCAGTCGCCTCCGGGGTGCACGCCGTCGTCGGCACGACCGGCTTCGACCTGGAGGCGCTGCGCGCGACGGTCGAGGCGGAGCGGCGTGACGGCGCGAACGCGTTCGTCGCTCCAAACTTCGCCGTCGGCGCCGTGCTGATGATGCAGTTCGCGCAGCGCGCCGCCGAGCACCTGTCCGAGTGTGAGGTCATCGAGCTCCACGACGAGCACAAGCTCGACGCGCCGTCGGGCACGGCGAAGCGGACCGCCGAGCTGGTCGCCGATGCGGGGGGCAACGTGCACCAGCCGATCCATTCGGTGCGTCTGCCCGGCTTGGTGGCGCACCAGGAGGTGATCTTCGGCGGCGAGGGTCAGACGCTCTCGATCCGCCACGACTCCACCGACCGCAGCTCGTTCATGCCGGGCGTCCTGCTTGCGGTGCGGCGCGTCGCCTCGCTGCCGCAGCCGTTCACCGTCGGCCTCGAAGCGTTGCTGTGAGTGCGCCGGCCGCGGCGGCGGTGAGGCGGATCCTGGGCATATACCACCCTCGATCCGCCTCGCCCCGAGCTGGGACGGGGCTGGCGCAGATACATAGGACGGAATGAATCATCTAGAGTCAGCGCCGTCTATGGAGGGGACAGAGGAGCTCGCGGGGCTGGACGCCACCGCTCAGGCGGAGCTGGTCGCGCGGGGAGAGGTGAGCACGCCGGAGCTGGTCGGGGCCGCGATCGCCCGCGTCGAGGAGCTCAACCCGACGCTGAACGCGGTGATCCATCCTCTGTTCGACGAAGCTCGGGAAGCGGCTTCGAATGCGCTGCCCGACGGCCCGTTCAAGGGCGTCCCATTCGTGCTCAAGGACCTCGGAGCGGCATTCGCGGGGCAGCCGCTTCACATGGGCATGCGGGTATTGAAGGAGGCCGACTTCCGCGCGCCGGTCGACACCTATCTCGCGCAGCGGTTCCGCCAAGCCGGGTTGGTGACCATCGGGAAGACGAACACGCCCGAGCTCGGGATCCTGCCGACGACCGAGCCCAACGCGTACGGCGCGACTCGCAATCCTTGGGATACCTCGCGCTCGACTGGCGGATCGAGTGGCGGCTCCGCCGCCGCCGTGGCCTCTGGAATGGTCCCGATCGCCCACGCCAACGACGGGGGCGGCTCGATCCGGATCCCGGCGAGCGCTTGCGGGCTGGTCGGGCTGAAGCCAACCCGCCAGCGGATTTCGGAGGGGCCGCTGATCGGGGACCTGATGTCGGGGATGACCGCCGAGCTGGCGGTGAGCCGATCCGTGCGCGATACGGCGGCGATCCTCGACGCCGTGTGCGGGCCCGCGCCGGGCGACCCCTACGTCGCGCCCCCGCCCGAGCGCCCGTTCGTCGAGGAGCTGAGCGCCGATCCGGGCTCGCTCCGCATCGGCGTGACAACGACGTCGCTGACCGACGTCGAGGCGACCCCCGAGGTGGTGAGCGCAGCCGAGGATGTGGCCCGACTGCTCGAGTCGCTGGGCCATGGAGTGGAGGAGGCGGCGCCAGGCGGCCTCGACAGCTTCGAGCTCGTCCAGACCTTCCTGAACCGATGGATGGCCGGTCAGGCCACGGCGCTGATGCGCCTGGGAATGGTCCTCGGCCGCGAGATCGGCCCCGACGATGTCGAGCCGTTGACGTGGGCCCTCGCCGAGGGCGGCAACGGAGTCAGCGCGGCGCAGTACCTGGATGCGGTCGCCACGCACCAGCTGCTCACCCGCATGATCGCCGCCTGGTTCGACTCCGGGTTCGATCTGCTCCTGACCCCGACGCTGGGCGAGCCGCCCCCGCCGCTCGGCAGCTTCGACGACTCGGGCCCGGACCCGATGGCGCCGATCCATCGCGCGCGGCTCACGGTCGCGTTCGCGGCGCTCTTCAACGTCACCGGCCAACCCGGCATCTCGCTCCCGCTGCACTGGGACGAGGCCGGCCTCCCCATCGGAGTGCAGCTCGTGGCTCCCTACGGTCGCGAGGACCTGTTGATCCGGGTTGCGGCGCAGCTCGAACGGGCGCGGCCCTGGGCGGATCGGCGCCCACCGGTGTTTGCGAGCGCCCGCGTGGCGTCGCCCGGCTGAGTTGCAACCCGATACACCCGACCGCACCCTGCGCGATACTAGGACCGGATGACCGCTATCTCCGGCGTGATCACTGCGATGGTCACCCCCTTTGCCGAGGACGGGTCGGTCGACGTCGATGCCGCTCGGCGGCTGGCGTCGCACCTGGTCGAGCATGGCTCACAGGGCTTCGTCCTCGCCGGCAGCACCGGGGAGTCGGCGACCCTTTCCGATCAAGAGAAGCTCGGTCTGTTCCGTGCGGTGGCCGACGAGGTCGGGGATCGGGCACTGGTGATCGCGGGCACCGGCTCCAACGACACCCGGCGCTCGGTCGAGCTGACGAGGGCCGCCTCCGAGGTTGGAGTCGACGCCGTGATCGTGGTCACCCCTTACTACAACAGGCCAAACCGCGCGGGCCTGCGCGCCCATTTCGAGGCGGTCGCCGCCGCCGCGGGTGAGACCCCCGTCGTCCTCTACAACATCCCGTCACGCAGCGTCATCAACCTCCCGCCCGAGTTCATGGCCGAGCTCGCCCATGAAATCGGCAACGTCGTCGCGGTGAAGCAGGCCAACGACGACGAGGTGGGCCCAATCGACGGCCTCGACGTGCTCGCAGGCAACGACGACGTCTTCCTGCGCACGCTCGAGCTGGGTGGAACCGGGGGGGTGCTGGTCAGCTCGCACCTGGTCGGCGACGAGATGCGGGCGATCTACGAGGCTCACCGGGCAGGCGAGAAGGCCCGCGCCCGCGAGATCGAGGCCCGCCTTCGGCCGATCTACGAGGCGACCACCGTGACCAGCAACCCGATCCCGGTGAAGGCGGCCCTGGAGATGCTCGGCTTGATCGACGGTCACCTGCGCCTGCCGATGGTCCCCGCCAGCGAGGACGAGCGGGCGGCGGTCCGCGCGGCGCTCGAGCGCCACGGTCTCCTCGTCGCCGGCAGAGCCGGTTGAGCCCAGGGCTCCGCATCCTCCCCCTGGGCGGTCTCGGGGAGATCGGCAAGAACATGACCGTCGTCGAGCGCGACGGCCGGATGGTGATCGTCGATGCCGGGCTCATGTTCCCCACTGCCGAGATGCTCGGGATCGACCTCGTCCTGCCCGATTTCTGGTCCCTTCGCGAGCGCGGCGCGGAGATCGAGGCGATCGTGCTCACGCACGGACACGAGGACCACGTGGGCGCCCTGCCCTACGTGCTGCGCGAGATCGGGATGCCGAGGGCAATCTACGGCGGGGCCCTGACCATCGGCCTGGTGCGCTCGAAGCTCGAGGAGCACCGCATCCGCGACGCGCCGCTGACCGTGGTCGACGCGGGCGAGCGGGTCGACGCCGGCCCGTTCGAGATCGAGACGGTCCACATGTCGCATTCGATCCCGGACGCCCGCGCGGTCGCCCTCCACACGGACCTCGGCGCGGTCCTGATCACGGGGGACTACCGCTTCGACCAGACCCCGATCGATGGGCGCCCTGCGGACATCGCGCGCCTGGCGGCGCTCGGGACCGAGGGGGTGCTGTGCCTCTGCGGTGACTCCACCAATGCCGACCGCCCCGGGGTCGTGCTGTCCGAGGCGAGTGTGGGCCCGGCGCTGCTGGACCTGTTCTCCCGGTCCCGGGGGCGGCTCATCGTCACCTGCTTCGCCTCAAACGTCCACCGGGTACAGCAGGTGATCGAGGCCGCCGCCGAGCTCGACCGGCGGGTCGCCCTCGTCGGGCGCTCGATGCGCAAGAACTTCAACATCGCCGCGAACCTGGGCATCGCCAGCGCCCCCCATGGGCTGTTCATCTCACCGAAGGAGATCGAGGACTTCCCCGATCACAAGGTGGTCGCGATCTCAACCGGTAGCCAAGGCGAACCGCTCTCAGCGCTTCGCCGGATGGCCTTTCACGACCACCCCGACGTGGAGCTTCGTTCGGGCGACACGGTGATCTTCTCCGCCACCCCGATCCCCGGGAACGAACGGTCGGTGAACGAGACGATCGACCGCATCTACGAGATCGGGGCGACGGTCGTGACCGCCGCAGACGCTCCGATCCACGTCTCCGGGCATGGCTCCCAGGAGGAGCTGAAGCTGATGCTCAACCTGACCAAGCCGCAGTTTGTGTTCCCCTTCCACGGCGATCACAAGCGCATCGAGCTGCACTCGAGGCTGGCGGAGGCGGTGGGGATCGAGGCCGATCGCATCTTCAAGGGCCGCAACGGGCTCGCGCTCGAGATCGCCGACGGCGCCGCGCGCTTCGGCGAGGATGTGGGCGGCGGGATGATCTTCGTCGATGGGGTGGACATCGGCGATCCCGACGACGTCGCGCTTCGGGATCGCCGCATGCTCTCCGCCGACGGCGTCTTCATCGTTGTCGCCACCGTCTCCTCGGATGACGGCTCGCAGGTGGCGCCCCCCGAGGTCATATTTCGTGGCGTGCCCTTCCTCGAGGACGCCGAGGCCAGCGGGCTGGTCGAGGAGCTTCGCGGGGTCGTCGAGGCTTCGCTCGCGAACGCGGCGGAGGATCGGGCGCGGGAGCCGTTGCTCCTGCAGCAGGATCTCCACGACGACATCGCCGCCTTCGTCTACGAGCGCCTGCGCCGGCGGCCGATGGTGTTGCCGGTCGTGGTCGAGATCTAGGTGGTCGCGGGCGGGCGCGGCGAGGCTATCCTCCTTCGGGTGAGCGGGGCGATCGGGGTGAGCGGGTGATCAAGCGAGTCTTGGGCGCCACCTCGCTCGCGCTCGTGGGGTGCGTCGTGATCACGGCCAAGGCCGCTGCGGCGCCGCAGACGGTGCAGGAGGAGCTGCGAGCGGCCGACGCGCCCGGTGCCGAGCTCGAGCTGGCCGAGACCGTCACGCTGCCGGGCGGCGCCACCCTCTATCGCTATGAGCAGGAGGTCGGAGGCGTGCCCGTGGACGCCTCGGTCGCCGTGGTCGCCGACCCGGTCGGCGCGCCGCCGAGCCTCGTCGTCGACGACACCGAGGCTCGCGTGGACGCGCCCGACGAGCCCACGATCTCGGGTGATCGTGCGATCGGCCTCGCGTCCGCGTCGGTCGACGCGCTTCGCCTGCGTGAGGCGCCTAGCGCGAGTCTCGTGTTGGTCCCCGGGGGAACGGAGGCCCTCGCGTGGGATGTCTCGGTGCCGGCACTGCGACCGCTGGGTGACTTCGAGGTCCTCATCGACGCTAGTGACGGTGGCGGTGCTCGCCACCTACAACCTGCTTCGGCGGGCCCGCGGACGGGCCAAGCTGTTCGTGCCCAACGCGGTGGTCGCCAACGACGGCTACTCGCCGATCGCGAGGATCGGGCGTCGCGAGGGCAAGCCCGGACCGGACAGCGATCGCGACACGCGGCGCCTGAAGTCCCTGCGAGACCGTGTGGTGCTCAAGCACATCAGGGGCGAGCAGAAGTGCCTTCGCGGGCGCTGGGTCGACGCCAAGCTCGGCGAGCGGAGGAAGAGGGTCTGTCGGCGCTCACGCAACTGGAGCAGGGTCACGCGGCACGAGAACGCATTCGAGGCCCTGATGGCCTACCACGCCATCGACCGGACGCAGAGCTACTTCCGGAGGCTCGGCTTCAACCACGTCAACGCAGAGAGCCAGTCCGTGATCGCGAACGCCCGCATGCCGCGAGCGATCGGTCAGGACAACTCGTTCTACACGTCGTTCGGTGACCGGATCGAGCTCGGCACCGGCGGCGTCGACGACGGCGAGGACCAGGACATCATCATCCACGAGTACGGCCACGCGGTCCAGGACGCGCAGGTCAAGGGCTTCGGCCGGGGGCTCCATGCTGCGTCGATGGGCGAGGGCTTCGGCGACTATCTGGCCGCGGCCATGTCGGCCGAGACGCCTCAGGTACGCCATCACGCCAGGTTCGACCCCTGCGTCATGGAGTGGGACGCGACGTCCTACGCCTCGGTGCCGAGCTGCCTCAGGCGCACGGACTCGCCGGCGACCAAGTCTCAGATCCTCGACGCGTGTCGCGACCCGATCAGCGGAACGCGCGACGTCCACTGCGTCGGCGAGGTCTGGTCAGCGGCGCTGTGGGAGCTTCGGCGCGCCCTCGGCGACGACGCTAGCGGCAGCATCATGGATCGGGTCGTGCTCGCCTCGCACTTCATGCTCCCGTCGAACGCCCGCTTCAGCCAGGCCGCCCGGGCGCTGGTCGAGGCTGACGAGGCCATGCACGGCGGCGACGACCACTGCACCGAGATCCGGGCGGAGATGGTCGACCGCGAGCTCCTGCCGAGCTCGTTCGACTGCGGCTAGGCGCGCGGCGACCCTGCCGAGCCAACGGGGCCCCGAAAAAAAAGGCCCGCCGGCTCAGGGAGGGGAAGCCGGCGGGCCGCTTGGCTCAGATTGGCCAAGTTGACGCCCGTCGAAGTGCTGTCGGGATGTCCTCGACGGGCGGGTGTCTCGTCCGCTCCGAAAGATACGGAGCGTGTGTAAACGGTCCCTAAAATTCCCGCGGGCGCGATTCCTAAACCTCAGCCGGCGTCGATTCGAGCTCGGCCCGGCTTTTGCCGCGTGCTTGTAGCGGCAGATACACGGTGAAGCGGGCGCCCCCTGAGGGCGACGACCCCGCCTCCACGTGCCCGCCATGGGACTGGGCGACGGCCTTGACGATCGCCAGGCCGAGGCCCGTGCCCGAGGTGGCGGAGACATCGGCGGAACCGGCGCCCCTCACGAAGCGGGAGAAGATGTGATCGCCGAGCTCGGGCGGGATCCCGGGGCCGTCGTCGGTCACCTCGAGGACCGCGTTGCCGTTGCGGCGCTCGACCGCGACCTCGATCTCCGACCCGGGCGGCGTGTGCCGGAGCCCGTTGTCGAGCAGGTTCACGACCAGGCGATGAAGCTCATCGGGGTTCCCCTCGACCGGGACCGGCTCTGTGGCGCGCAGATCGATCGGGTGACCGTCGGCCACAGGGGTCACCTCACGGACCGCGGCGGCGGCGATCTCGGCCAGGTCGACCTCCTTCCGGGCTCCCATGCGCCCTGCATCCGCTCGGGCCAGCAGCAGCAGGTCGCCGACCAGGCTGCGCATCCGCCGGGACGAGCGGAGGGCCGAGGCAACGATCTCCCCCTCCTCGCCTCGACGCTGGGCCTCGTCGAGCCGCTCCTGCAGCAGCTCGAGGTTGGCGAGGATGCTCGTGAGCGGAGTGCGCAGCTCGTGTGACGCGTCCGCGATGAACTCGCGCTGTGACCTGGATAACCTGCTCGGTCTCGGTTCGCGCCGCGTCGAGCTCGCGCAGCATCTGATCGAGGGTGAGGGCCAGCTCGGCGACCTCGTCCTCGCTCTCGGAGACGGGCATGCGCTGCGAGGGATCGCGGGTGGACGCGATGTCGCGCGCGGTCGAGGTGAGCCGCGCGATCGGGCGCATCGCCCGGTTGGCGACGGTGAGGCCGGCGAGCATCGCAAGCAGCGTGCCGCCGAGGACCCCCAGCCCGAGGAACAGCCAGAGCTTGTCGATGGTCTGGTTGAGGCTCGTCGGTGCTGCGGGCGTATTGCAGGTAGGCGGGGTCGACGCTGAGGCTGCCCTCCGGAGTGATCGCACTCCGTTGCGATCGCGCAGCGAGCCGACGGTCGTGAGACCGGGTTCTGGTGACGGAAAGCCGAGCATGACCGTCGACTGGTTCACGACCGTGCCGCTCGCTGTCGCAATGCGCCAGGCGTCTGCCCCGGTGATCGACAGTTCCCCGCGTGACGGAGACGCCGCTGAGGAACGCCCGTGCCTCGATCGCCGCCTGTCTGGCTGAAGTAGTGACCTCGTCGTCGAAGGTATCGGTCAGGCGGTCGCTGACCAATCTGCCCCACCACGACCGCGAAGATCACGAGGATCAGCAGCGTGAGCCCGGCCGAGACGGCCGCGATCCGCCAGCGGACCGGCCAGCGCCTGGGGGAGAGGAGGAGCCCGAAGCGGTCTCGCCCCGGTGGGCCCGATGAGCGTGGCTCAGGTGCCATCGGGTCGGGGCGCCCGAATGACGTAGCCGGCCCCGCGCTTCGTGTGGAGCAGACGGGGCTCGTCCCCTGCCTCGAGCTTGCGGCGCAGGTTGGAGATGAAGACGTCGATCGTGTTGGTCATCGCGGTCGGGTCGTAGTCCCAGACGTCCTCCAGCAGGCGCTCGCGCGAGATCACCAGGCGCTGGTTGCGCATCAGGTACTCGAGCAGCTCGAACTCGCGATTGGTGAGGTCGATCGTCCGTTCGCCGCGAGCCACCTCGCGAGTGTCGGGATTGAGCCGCAGGTCCCCGACCGTGAGCGAGGCGCTGCCCCGAGGCGGGCGGCGGCGCATCAGCGCGCGCATGCGTGCCAAGAGCTCCTGGCGCTCGAACGGCTTCACCAGGTAGTCGTCGGCGCCGGTGTCCAAGCCTTCGACCCGGTCCTCGGTCTCGGTGCGCGCGGTCAGGATCAAGATCGGGACGTCGCTCTCGGCCCGCAGGCGCCGCAGGACCTCGACGCCGTCGAGCTTCGGCAACCCGAGATCGAGCACCACCAGGTCCGGGATGAACTCCTCCGCCACCTCGAGCGCCTCGACGCCGTCGGCGGCCGATCGCACCTCGTGTCCCTCCTGGCGCAGCGTGCGGCGCAGGACGTCGGCGATCTCGGTGTCGTCCTCGACCACGAGCACCCGCCCGGTGATTCCCTCGGTTGCGAGCATCCACACAAGGGTAGAGCCGGCCGGCGCCGCAGCGGGCGGATATTTAGGGCAGGTTTAGTGACCCTCACGACTCTCGTCGGGCCGGAGGTTCGGCCCGAATCGCAACGGCGTCGAAGGTGCACGCGTGCTTCGAAAGCGCAAGGCGCGCAAGCGCCGGCGCCAAGCCAGGCGCGCGCGCGGCGCGCCTCGCGGGCCCGGGCCACGTGCGTGCCGGCGCCCGCTCGGCCCTGTCCGAGCTGGAGCAGCATCACCTTGACGTGATCGGCCTCGCGCTGGCCGCGCTGCCCTCTATCTGGGCTTCGTGCTCTATGCGGGCTGGGACGGGGGGCGGGTTGGCGATTGGGCCGAGACCGGCCTTCGGTACCCGTTCGGCCAGGTCGCGTACGCGGTCCCGCTCGCGCTCGCATGCTGGGGCACGGCGCTGATCGCGCGTCCCCTGCTCAGGGCGCCGACTGCCGTCAACGCCGGCGGGGTCCTGGTGCTCTGCGCGCTGCTACTGGCGTTCGCTGCGGAAACGGCGGGTCTCGGCGCCGACCATCCCGCCCGCCACGGCTACTTCGAGCCCCGCTTCTACAGAGAGCACGGCGGCGCGGTCGGTGAGGCGTTCTACTGGGCGTCGACCACGCTGTTCCAGCGCCTGGGAGCACAGATCCTCGCGGTGCTCATGCTCCTCAGCGGGCTCCTGCTGCTGTCCGGCAAGACGATCACCATGCTGCTCGCCCGGGCTGGCGACGCGGCCCTCAGCGTCCGCGACACCTCGCGCGAGATGGCGCGGACCGTTCGCGTACAGCACCAGGATCGGTGGGACGCGGCCGGGGACGAGATCGCGATCACGGGGACCGACCCGACCCAGCCCCTCGCGACCGAACCCTTGACCTCCGACGCAGACCGGACGGAGAACCTCGCCGAGGGGGCGCAGGCGCGGGAGCCGGAATGGGACGGCGACGGCCCCGAGCCCCCCGACACGGGCAGTTCGCCTACGAAGAGGCCGCTCTCGGGCGCAGTCCGGCGATCAACCGACCAGGCCACGGAGCCGCCCGGAGACGAGCCGTCGAGCGACCTCGGCACCACGCCGATGGGCGACAGGCGGACCAAGGGGGGAGTCACGGAGTCCGAGGAGATCGACTATGCGCTGCCGGCCCCGAAGCTACTCGAGCGGGGCAAGGCTGATCCGGGACCTGACACGCGCGACCGCGAGGCGGTCGCCAAGGCGCTGCTCGAGGCGCTCCGCCACTTCGGAGTCGAGGCGCATCTGGTCGGCACCGTCAGCGGCCCCCACGTGAGTCGCTACGAGCTCACCCTCGCCCCAGGTACCAAGGTGGCCAAGATCGCCCAGCTCAAGGACGATCTCGCGTATGCGCTGGCCTCGACTGACATCCGCATCCTCGCGCCGATCCCGGGCAAGAAGGCCGTCGGGGTCGAGGTCCCCAACCAGCGTCGCCGCCTGGTCCGGCTCGGCGACATCTACGCGGGACGCCCGAAGGGCTCCTCCCCGCTCGCGGTCTGGCTGGGCAAGGACGTCTCGGGCCATGCGGCGTGGACCGATCTGGCGCTGATGCCTCACGCCCTCGTGGCGGGCACGACGGGGTCGGGGAAGTCCGGGTCGATCAACGCGATGCTGTGCTCGATTCTGCTCCACGCCTCGCCGAACGAGGTGCGAATGGTGCTGGTCGACCCGAAGCGGGTCGAGCTCAACCACTACGAGCGGCTGCCGCACCTGCTCACTCCGGTGGTCACCAACCCACGCCTGGCGGCCAACGTGCTGGCCAACCTGATCGGCGAGATGGAGAGCCGCTACGCGGTGATGGGCGAGGCGCGGGCGCGCAACCTGGCCGAGCTCAACCGCGCCCGCCGCCGCGGAGGCGAGGCGCCGCTGCCTCACATCCTCTGCGTGATCGACGAGCTGGCCGACCTGATGCTGGTCGCCCCCGCCGAGGTCGAGGACTCCATCATCCGGCTCGCGCAGAAGTCGCGCGCGGTCGGCATCCACCTCGTCCTGGCCACCCAACGCCCCTCGACAGACGTGATTACCGGCACGATCAAGGTCAACATCCCGGCCCGGATCGCCTTCGCCGTGGCCTCGCAGGTGGACTCACGCGTGATCCTCGACCAGGGCGGCGCCGAGACCCTGCTCGGACAGGGCGACATGCTGTTCCGCCCGGTCGGCACCTCGAGGCTCCAGCGCATCCAGGGCGCATTCGTCACCGAGGAGGAGATCGCACGGCTGATCCGGCACTGGGCGCGCCAGGGCGAGCCCGAGTTCGACATCGAGCTGCTCGAGGCCCGCCCGGAGTCCGAGGAGACGATCGATGGCGAGTTCTCCCCCGACCAGGACGACCTGCTCGAGGACGCCGCGCGGGTCGTGGTCGAGAGCGGGACCGCGTCGGTCTCAATGATCCAGCGGCGCTTGCGGGTCGGCTACACGCGGGCTGGCCGTCTGATCGACATGCTCGAGCGACGCGGGATCATCTCGGGCTACGAGGGGTCGAAGCCGCGCCAGGTGCTGGTCTCCCACGCCGACCTCCCGCGGATGCTCGGGGAGGGCGGGGGCCGCCGAAGCGACCCCGGTGAGGCCTCTGATGAGGCACCGGGCGAGGGCCCGCGCACCCAGACCGAGCTCGAGCCCTTGAGCGGCCGATAGCACCCGCTCGGGGCCTCATGCCAGCGCCGCGCGACCTGGCGTTACAGAATGTGTTCCCGTGATGGCGCGATTTGACGACGACGACCGCGGCCTCGCGATCGGTGACGTGCTGAAGAGCACGCGCACCAGCAAGGGGCTGGACATAACCGCGATCGAGGACCGGACCAAGATCCGGACCAGGTACCTGCGCGCGCTCGAGAACGAGGAGTGGGACGTGCTTCCCTCGCATGCCTACGCCAAGGGGTTCCTGCGCACCTACGCCCAGACCCTGGGGCTCGACGCGGACGCCCTCGTCGACGAGTACCGGCGCCAGGTGGAGAGCACCACCCCCGGGACCTACCCGCACACGCTCGGGGAGCCGCTGCTCGAGGGCGGGCGCCCACCTGGCCGGGACCGGGGCCTGTGGCCGCTGGGCGCGCTGATCGGGCTGGCGGTCCTCGCGGTGCTCGGGGTGCTGCTGGTGCTGGGACTGACCGGGGACGACGGCGACGAGCTGAGCCGGGCGGAGAAGCGGGAGCGCCGCGAGCGGATCGAGGAGCGCAAGCAGGAGCAGCGGCGTGAGCAGCAGCGGCGTGAGCAGCAGGAGCAACAGGCGCCGCCCACCGTGACGTTGAGGCTCGAGCTCAACTCCGACGTCCAGGTGTGCCTGCTCGGGGCGGACGACCAGCCGCTCGTCGACGACCAGGTGCTCGCCGCCGGATCGGTTGAGGGCCCCTACACGGCGCCGGAATTCGACCTGCGCTTCCCGTTTGGCTACGACGTAGAGCAGTTCGACCTGTACCTGAACGACGAGCTCACCAGGATCCCGGAGATCCAGGGGCCGACCGCGTACCGGGTGACCCCGCCGGCGACGATCGAGCAGGTCGACTTCCCGGGCACGGGCTGCCCGTGAACTCGGCAACGGTCCGAGCCGGGGTCATGGTCACCGGCACGGAGGTTCTGACCGGCCGCATCACCGATCGAGATGGCCCGTGGGTCTCGGAGCAGCTGGGCACGCTTGGGGTCGAGGTCTCGCACATCCTCTGCGTCGGCGACCGGCCGGCGGACCTCGAGGCGGCGCTGCGCTTCCTCGCCGGCGAGGGGGTCGACCTGATCGTCACGACGGGCGGCCTGGGGCCGACGGCCGACGATCTCACCGCCGAGGTCGTCGGCCGCTTTGCCGGGCGGAAGCTGGTCCTCGACGAGCAGATGGAGGCGAGGATCGCCGCGATCCTTGCCGGGTTCGCGCGCAGGCTCCGCTTCGACCCGGATGCGCTGCGGGCGGCCAACCGCAAACAGGCGATGGTCCCGGAGGGTGCGACGGCACTCGCCCCGGTCGGAACGGCGCCGGGTCTCGTGGTGCCGGTTGACGGCGGTCCGACCGTGATCGTGCTCCCAGGGCCGCCGCGCGAGCTGCACGAGATGTGGCCGGAGGCGCTCGCCACCGACGAGGTGCGGGCCGTGCTCGCGCCGGCGGAGCCCTACGTGACCGCGACCCTGCGCCTGTTCGGGATCCCCGAGTCGGAGATCGCGAAGACCCTGCGCGAGGTGAGCGAGGAGATGGACCTGTCGGCGCTGGAGATCACCACCTGCCTGCGCCGCGCCGAGCTCGAGGTCGAGATCCGCGCTCGCCCGGCGACGGCCGAGACCCTTGAGCGGCTGGTCGAGGCGATCGCCGAGCGCCATGGACGATTCCTCTACAGCCGCGACGGCACCGGGGTCGACGAGCAGGTGGCCGAGCTCCTGCACGGCCATCGGATCGGCCTGGCCGAATCGTGCACGGCCGGCTTGATGGCGGCTCGGCTGACCGCACGTCCGGGGGCCTCGGAGTACGTGGCCGGTGGGATCGTGGCCTACTCCAACAGAGCCAAGGTCGAGCTGCTAGGGGTTCCGGCGGATGTGCTCGAGCGCCACGGCGCGGTGTCGCCGGAGACGGCGGCCGCGATGGCCGACGGCGCGATCGACCGGTTCAACGCCGATCTGGGGTGCGGGGTCACCGGGATCGCCGGTCCCGACGGCGGGAGCGAGGAGAAGCCGGTCGGCTACGTCTGCGTCTGCGTCAAGCGCGCCGACGGCAGCGAGATCTCCCGCGACCCGGTGCTGCCCGGGGACCGGGCGGAGATCCGCGATCGGGCGACGACCGTGACGATGCACATGCTTCGGCGACTCCTGCTCGGCGAGGACCTCCCGCTCTAGAGCCTCAGGCGAAGACCTCTCTGGCCCGCTCGACCACGAGCTCCGGCCTCTCCTCGACGATGAAGTGGCCTGCGTCGGGGACCAGCTCGACGCGCATCCGGGGAGCGTGCCGCTCGTGCTCCGAGCCCGCCACCAGCCGCCAGGGAATCGCGAAGTCCCGCTGCCCGAACAGGAGCAGGGTCGGAAGGTCGAGGCGATGGGCGCGCCAGCGGCCCCGAAGCCCCTCGCCGAAGGCCCGCATGTAATAGCGGTAGAGCGAGCTGACCGCTCGTGCACGGGGAGGCTCGCGAAGCCTTTCTGCATAGATGTCGACCTCGGCCTCGGTGAACGGACCGCCGAGCGTGTCGGGGCTCAGGGCCCGCTTCGTGAAGTCGGTCCGCTCGAGCAGAGCGGGACCGAGTCCGGGGGCGGCCAGGCAGAGCGCGTACCAGCTCCGCCAGCCCTCGGCCAGGAGCCGCGGGCTCGGACGCGGCCACGGATGCGGGGCGTTGCAGACCATCAGCCGCTCGGCACGATCGGGATGGAGAAGACCGATCAGGAAGGCGACCCAGCCGCCCCAGTCGTGGCCGAGGACATTGGCCCGGTCGATCTCCAGCGCATCGAGCAGCGCAACCTGGTCGCGCGCCATCGTCTCGCCGTCGTATCCGTGGCCGGGCGCATCGGTCCAGCCGAAGCCCCGCAGGTCAGGGGCCAGCAGGCGAAACTGGCTGCCCAGCGCATCCATCACGCGGCGCCACATGTACCAGTGCTGGGGCCAGCCGTGGAGGAGGAGCACCGGCTGCGCGTCGGCCGGGCCCGCCTCGGCCACGTGCACGCGGAGGCCCAGCGCGTCGACGAAGCGGTGCTGGACGCCCTCGACTTCCGGGATCTCAGCCACGTCACGTGCACGATACGTGCGCCGGGCTTCACACAGTTGGCCCACTCTCGGCACACACCGGCCTTGCTTGGCGCGGATTCGATCCCTAGCGTGAGGCTCGATGGCAAAGGAACGACTCGGAAGCCCGCGCGCACGCCTGTTCGCGGCGCTCGACCTGCCCGATCGCGTGCGCGAGGCCCTCGCGGCGTGGCAGCGCCGCGAGCTGACCGATCCGGCCCTGCGGGCAGTCGCGCCCCAGGCGCTCCACGTCACCCTCTGCTTCCTCGGCTACCGGCCCGAGCGCGCGATCGAGCGGATCGCGGCCGAGATCGAGGGGATTGCCCCGCGCGCCGTCGAGCTGCGGTTCGAGCCCCAGCCGGTGGGGGTTCCGCGGAACCGCCCCCGCCTGTTCGCCGTGGACGCGCCCAGCAAGGCGACGGAGGAGCTTCAGGCCGAGCTGTCGGCGAGGCTCGAGGCGAACGGTTTCTACCGGCCTGAGAAGCGGGAGTTCTGGTCGCACGTGACGGTGGCGAGAGCTCGTCCCGAACGAGGCGAGAAAGGCCCCTCCGGACGGCGCCGCAGGGGCCACCCGCGGGCGATCGAGAGCCCACCGGGGCCGCTTCCCGAGGCCGTCCTGGACCCCTTCTTTGGCGTCCGGGTGACTCTCTACCGTTCGCATCTGCGGCCGGCGGGCGCCGAATACGCGCCGCTGGCCGGTTTCGACTTGCCGCCCGGTTGAGGCGGGAAAGAGGTGATGAAGACGATGGCAGACGAGAAGAAGGCGAACCTGAAGGCGGCCAACGGCAAGGCCAGCGCCAAGGAGGCGAAGGCCAAGGACGCCGCCCTACAGGCCGCGGTGACCCAGATCGAGCGCCAGTTCGGGCAGGGCTCGGTGATGCGCCTGGGCGACAAGAGCGCGGTTCAGGTCGAGGCGATCCCGACCGGGGCGCTGCCGCTCGATCTGGCGCTCGGCGTCGGCGGGGTGCCGCGCGGGCGGATCGTCGAGATCTTCGGCCCGGAGTCGTCGGGGAAGACGACGCTCGTCTACCACATCATCGCCGAGGCCCAGGCCCGGGGTGGGGTCTGTGCCTTCGTCGACGCCGAGCACGCGATCGACCCGATCTACGCGAAGCGGATCGGGGTGAACACGGACGAGCTGCTGGTCTCCCAGCCCGACTACGGCGAGCAGGCGCTCGAGATCGTCGATGTGCTGGTCCGCTCCGGGGCGGTGGACGTGGTTTCGATCGACTCGGTCGCCGCGCTCACCCCGCGGGTCGAGCTCGAGGGGCAGATGGGCGAGCAGCAGGTGGGGCTTCAGGCGCGGTTGATGTCGCAGGCGCTGCGCAAGCTCGCCGGCAACCTCAACCGGGCCAAGACCGTGTGCGTGTTCACCAATCAGATTCGAGAGAAGATCGGGGTCACATACGGCTCGCCGGAGACCCAGCCCGGCGGACGGGCGCTCAAGTTCTATTCCTCGCAGCGACTCGATATCCGCAGGATCGAGACGCTGAAGGACGGGACCGAGGCGGTCGGCAATCGGGTCCGAGTGAAGGTGGTGAAGAACAAGGTCGCGGCGCCGTTCCGCCAGGCCGAGTTCGACATCGAGTACGGCGTCGGCATCTCGAAGCAGGGGGCCCTGCTTGACCTGGGGGTCGAGCACGACCTGGTGCAGAAGTCGGGGTCGTTCTTCTCCTACGGGGAGCTCCGCCTCGGGCAGGGCCGCAACAACTCCAAGCAGTACCTGGCCGAGAATCCGGAGCTGGCGAACGAGATCGAGCAGAAGGTCTACGACCAGCTCGGGATCGAGCGGCCGCCGGCGGCGCCGAGCGCGGTGCCCGCCGCAGCGGAGGAAGCCCGGTCGCCGGAGCCCGAGGCCGAGGCGCCGGCCGAGCGCAAAGCCGCGTAGGTGCGCCGCGAGGCGTTCGAACGCGCGGTCGACGCAATCGGGCGGCGCGAGCGCAGCGTCGCCGAGTTGACCGAGTGGCTGACGGCTCGCGGCTACGCTGAGGAGGAGGTCGCCGAGACGATCGAGCGGCTGATCGAGCTCGGGGAGCTCGACGATGAGCGCTTCGCACGCCGCTACGCCGAGGACAAGCGCGAGTTGCGCGGGTGGGGGGCCGAGCGCATTCGCGACGCCCTGATGCAGCGGGGCATCGACCGGGACCTGATCGAGACCGCGCTGGCGTCGGAGTCCCGTCTCGACCAGATCGACCGGGCGGCCGGGCTGCTCGCCGGACGGGGCGCCGTGCTCGACACCGAGGCCGAGCGGGCTCGGGCGCTTGCCTTCCTCGCCCGGCGGGGCTACGAGCTGGAGGTCGCCTACGAGGCGGTCACGCGCCGTGAGCGCGACGCAGCATAAGGGGAGGGTGCGGCGGGGAGCGATTGTTCAGGGCCCAGCGCGAACCGAGGGGCGCTGAGCGCGAGGCGGCATAAGGGAAGGTGCGGCGACAACGTCCTTGCACACTTGCGAGAAGCCCTGGGCGCCTCTACGATCCATGGGCGGCCGTGAGCCGTCTGAAGACACGAATCCACTGCTGATCACGAGCTTTTGAGACCGAGAACACTGACCTTCGACGAACTTCTCAGGGGGATCGCCGAGCGCGGGAGGGAAGCGCCCTAGAGGCAACCGTTCCGATCGGTGAGACCCGCCACGGGCGCGATGCGCCCCTTCGGGCCAAAGCCGGACAAGCAGGGCTCGTTTCTTCGACGCCGCGGTCGCGAGCGCCGTCGCGACGGCGCGTGAGATCGATAACCGGACAAGAACTGGCCGGGCGTCGCGAGCCACGGCCAGGGAGAGGAAGAGATGGGCGAACGCGCGCTGTGGCTACCGTGGCGACGGCGGGGAGCCGCCGTCCGCGAGCAGCGTACGGCGACCGTCAAGCCGCTGTCGGACCCCGCGGACGAGCTCCAGGCCCGACGTGAGGAGATCGCCCGCATGGAGGAGCGGGCCCTGCGCGATGTCGAATCGCTCGAGGTGCAGCGCGCGGACCTCGACCGTCGCGCGCAAACGCTCGACGACCGTGAGCGTAACCTCGAGGCTCAACACGAGGAGCTGAAGCAGGCCAAGCGAGTGCAGAGGCGCGAGCTCGAGCGAATCTCGGGTCTCACGGCCGCCCAGGCACGGCAGCTGCTGATCGCGGAGGTCGAGCAGGAGGCTCGCCATCAAGCGGGGCTCAAGCTCCGACAGATCGAGGACGAGACCGCTCGCGACGCCGAGAAGCGGGCGCGGAACATCCTCGCGATCGCGACGCAGCGCCTGGCGGCCACTCACGCGAGCGAGAGCACCACACGCCTCGTCGAGCTTCCCAACGACGAGATGAAGGGCCGGATCATCGGCCGCGACGGCCGCAACATAAGGGCGCTCGAAAAGCTCACGGGGGTGGATGTGATCATCGACGAGACGCCCAACGCGGTCGTGCTCTCGAGCTTCGACGGGGTCCGCCGTGAGGTCGCGCGCCTCACCCTCGAGCGGCTGATCGCAGACGGCCGGATTCACCCGGCGCTGATCGAGGAGACGTACGAGCACGTCCGGGAGGAGATCGGGGGCCGGGTCTCCGAGGAGGGCGAGCGCGCGGCGCTCGAGGCGCGGGTGCACGCGCTGGACCCGAAGCTGGTCGAGCTGCTCGGCCAACTCCGCTTCCGCACCAGCTACGGGCAGAACGTCCTCGACCATCTGGTCGAGACGACGAACCTCGCGGCGATCATGGCCGAGGAGCTGGGAGCGTCGGTGGAGACGGCGCGGCGCGCAGCCCTGCTTCACGACATCGGCAAGGCGGTGACGCACGAGGTCGAGGGGCCGCACGCGTTGATCGGCGGCAGGATCGCCCGTCGCCATGGCGAGTCCGAGGCGGTCGCGCACGCGATGGAGGCCCACCACAATGACGTCGACCCGCGCACGGTCGAGGCGGTGATCGTGCAGGCGGCGGACGCGCTCTCCGGTGCCCGTCCGGGCGCCCGGGGGGATTCGCTCGAGGAGTACGTCGCGCGACTGCGCGACCTGGAGCAGATCGCCTCTCGCTACGAGGGGGTCGAGCGGGTGTTCGCGATGCGCGCCGGTCGCGAGGTGCGGGTGATCGTCGATCCCGGCGCCGTCGACGACGAGCGCGCCGCCCTGATCTCGCACGAAGTCGCCGCCGCGATCGAGAAGGAGATGGAGTACCCGGGAAGGATCAAGATCACCGTCATTCGCGAGCGCCGCGCGACGTCGTATGCGAGCTGAGCGGAGGGGCCCGCCGACAGACTAGGATCGCGACGCATGAACGAGACGCTGTTCTACGTTCTCGGCATCGCCCTGGTCGTGATCGCGTTGATCGTTTCGGCGATCGGCCTGCGGTTCGAGCGGTTCCCGACCAGCAAGGGGGTGCTGGCGCTGGGACTCGCGATCCTCGTGGTCATGGTCGGCGCAACCGCCACCTTCGCCTGGCTTCAGGCGGAGGACGAGCAGGAGCACCGCGATGAAGAGATTGCTGCCGGCGAGGTGCCGTCGCCGTCAGAGGTGGTCGAGGCCGAGGCCACCGGGGAAAGCGTGGGGGAGGTCGAGGCGCAAGCGGAGCCCGGTGGCGGTGCGGAAGGCGGTGGAGGCCAGCCCGGCGGCGGAGGCGCTCAGCAGGGCGGCGGAGCCCAGCCGGCTGGCGGGGGTCAGCCAAGCCAGGCGGCACTCGCCGAGGGCGAGCGGCTGTTCAACGACGAGGGCTGCGCCGGCTGTCATTCGCTGCAGGCCGCCGGCGCCACCGGGGAGGTCGGCCCCAACCTGGATGAGGCGCTCCAGGGCCGACCGCCGGCCTTCATCGAGACCTCGATCGTGGATCCGCAGGCCGAGATCGCGCAGGGCTATCAACCCTTGATGCCCACGGACTTCGCCCAGGCCCTGAGCCAAGAGCAGATCGACGCGCTGGTCCAGTACCTGGTGCAGAGCACCAGGTGAGCTCTATCGTGGGCCGGCGCCGCTGACTGCTGCGAGCCGGCGACGACTCCACAGCCCGGGGCGGGTCACACGCGCGTCGCGCGCACGCTCCGCGCGGAGGCGAAGCAACGCGGCCACGTCGGCGCTCGGGCGGAACGGGTTCGCGACGATCGCGCCGCTCGCGATCCCGACCGCCGCCCACGGCTCGCCGCCGACCTCCGCGATCAGGAAGTCGTCAGCCGGCAGGTGCGTCGAGTCGAGGCCCGCGAGCCGATCGAGCGCCTCGCGGTCGCGATCGGTCGCGCGCCGAATGGTGAGGTCGTCGAGCCGGGTCATTTCGTGCCTCCTGGTCCGGTTGCACAGCCAGTGTGACCGCGGATCGGCATAAGGTCAAATAGAGATATCTATAGATCGGTGATAAGGTGCCGTTATGCTCGATCTGAAGCACCTTCGGGTGCTCAAGGAGGTGGCCGAACGCGGCTCGTTCTCCGCGGCGGCAGAGGCGCTGAGCTACACGCAGCCGGCGGTCTCCCAGCAGATCGCCGCGCTCGAGCAGAGGGCGGGCGCAAAGCTGGTCGACCGCACCCCCCGGGGCGTGCGCCTGACCGAGGCCGGCCGAGTGCTCCTCAGGCACTCCGAGGCGATTCTCGCGCGGCTCGCGGAGGCGGAGGCCGAGCTCGAAGCGGTCACCGATCTGCGCGGCGGCCAGGTGCGGCTGATGTCGTTTCCGACGGGCGGCGCCTCCCTGATCCCGCGGGCGATGGCCGCCTTCCGCGAGCGCCATCCCGGGGTGGCGGTTGAGCTCTCGGTGGGAAAGGGGGATGTGGCGATCGAGGGGCTCAGGGCGGGTGACGTGGACATCGCGCTGCTCCTCGAGTCGGGCTTCGGGTCCGCGTCCGATGACGGCCGGCTCGATCGCATCCACCTGCTCGACGATCCGATGCTCGTGGCGCTGCCCGCGGACCACCCCCTGGCGGGAAAGCGCGGGCTGAAGCTCGCGGACCTCACGGACGAGACCTGGATCGCCGACGGCTCGCCATGCCCGGACTCGGCGATCTTCCTTCGGGCGTGCCACGCGGCGGGATTCGAGCCGAGGGTCGCGTTCGAGAACGAGGACTACCTGGCGATCCAGGGGTTCATCGCGGCCGGAGTCGGGATTGCGTTGATCCCCCAACTCGCGCTCCAGGCGGTACGCGACGACGTCGTTATCCGTGAGCTCTCCGGGCATACGCCGGTGCGCCTCGTAGTCGCCGCGACGCCTGCGGGCAGCTACCGCTCGCCCGCGACCGAGGCCATGCTGGGCATCCTCAAGGAGATCAGCGCCGACTGCACGGCCCAGCCGCAACCGCCGCTGGCGGCCGTGAGCTGATCCTCCGCTCGCCGCACGTAACATCCTTCCCATGCGAAGTCGGCGCTTCCACGTCACCACGTTCGGGTGCCAGATGAACGAGCACGACTCCGAGCGGATGAAGGGCATGCTGAGCACGCTCGGCTACGAGGAGGCGGACGAGCGCGATCAGGCCGATCTGATCCTGTTCAACACCTGCTCCATCCGCGAGTCGGCCGACAGCCGCTTCATCGCCCACCTGGGCCAGGCGAAGCGGCTCAAGTCGGACGATCCGGAGCGGATCGTCGGCGTCGGCGGCTGCTGGGCCCAGTCCGTCAAGGACGAGGTGTTCGAGCGGTTCCCGTTCGTGGACGTGGCCTTCGGCCCGGGACAGATCCACCGGCTCGCCGAGTTCCTCGCCCAGGACTCGCTGACCGCGCAGGGCTACTTCGAGTTCGAGGACTTCTCCGGTCATCTGCCGGCGAAGCGCGAGCGTGAGTTCCAGGCCTGGGTCCAGATCTCGCAGGGTTGCAACTGCGTCTGCTCCTACTGCATCGTCCCTTCGACCCGGGGACGGGAGGCCAGCCGCGACCCGGATGAGCTCATGACCGAAATCGAGGGCCTCGCGTCGGATGGCGTGCGTGAGGTCACGCTCTTGGGCCAGAACGTGAACAGCTACGGACGGGACCTGCCGAAGGAGCGGCGGATCCGCTTCTCCGATCTGCTCGCGCGGCTCGACGGCGTCGACGGCGTCGAGCGGATCCGCTACACCAGCCCGCATCCGAAGGACATGCGCGAGGACGTGATTCGCGCCCATGCCGAGCTCCGGGCCCTTTGCGAGCACATACACCTGCCGCTGCAGTCGGGCTCGAGCCGGGTCCTCAAGGCGATGCGCCGCACCTACAACCGAGAGCGCTACCTCGACCGGGTCGCGCTGATCCGCGAGCACGTGCCCGACTGCGCGCTCACCACCGATATCATCGTCGGCTTCCCCGGGGAGACCGAGGACGACTTCGCCGCGACGCTCGAGGTCGTGGACCAGGTCGGCTATGACGGCGCCTTCACCTTCGTCTTCTCCCCGCGGCGGGGAACCGAGGCGGCGACCCTCCCGGATCAGGTGCCACACCCGGTCAAGCGCGAGCGGATGGAGCGGCTGGTGGAGCTCGTCCAGCACCGCGCGCGCGAGCGCGGCCAGCGCTTCGTGGGGCGGACGATGGAGGTCCTGGTCGAGGGACCCAGCCGTACCGATCCCACCCGCCTTCGGGGACGGACCAGGCACAACAAGACCGTCAACTTCGACGGCACCGCCTCGCCGGGCGAGCTGGTCGACGTCGAGATCGCCGACGCGACCTCGACCACGCTCGCTGGCACAGAGCGGCTCTCGAGTCGCGTCGCCTAGCCCGGGGCGCGGGCGTGGAGGTGCTCGCCATCTTCGGCCCCACCGGGGTCGGGAAGACCGCGGTCGCGCTCGCCGTGGCCGATCGGCTGCGCGAGCGCGGGGGGGACCCCGTGGCCGTCAACTGCGACTCGATCCAGGTCTACGAGGGGCTGGGGGCGCTGAGCGGCGCCGCGACGGACGGCGAGCGCGCCCGGCTCGAGCATCGGCTTCTCGGCTTCGTCCCGATCGACGGCGAGTTCAGCGCCGGCCGGTTCGCGAACCTCGCCCACGCCGAGATCGACCAGCTCGTCGCCGAGGGACGCCGCCCGATCGTGGTCGGTGGGACGGGGCTCTACCTGCGCGCTGCGCTCGCCGATCTCGACCTGCGCCCGCCCGTGCCGCGCGCCCTGCGCGCGGCGGTCGAGCGTGACCTCCGCGAGCGCGGCCCCTCGGCGCTCCACGACGAGCTCGACCCGGACATCGCCGCCACCGTCCACCCGAACGACCGCAAGCGCATCGCGAGGCTGACCGAGCTCCAGCGGGCAGGGATCGAGCCGCACCGCTCGAGCGCAGGGCTGTGGACCGAGCGGCTGCGGCACCAGACGCTGCTCACGGGCCTCACGATCGACCGTGACGAGCTTTCCCGCCGGGTCGAGCGGCGGGTCGAGCTGATGGCGGAGGCCGGCGCCGCCGACGAGGCCCGGCGAGCGGACCGGGCCGGGGCCTCGCGAACCGCCCGCGCCGCGATCGGGTTCGACCAGCTCCTCGCCGGCGACCTCGACGCGCTCAGGCGGGCCCACCTCGCCTACGCCCGCCGCCAGCTCACCTGGATGCGGAGGATGCCCGGCGTGCACCTGATCGATCGCAGCGGCCGGAGCGACGACGAGATCGCGGCTGAGATCGTGGCCGCGCTCGATTGAGATACTCGCCCGGCGATGCGCTTCGAGAAGTGGCAGGCGCTCGGCAACGACTACCTGATCGTCGAGCGCGATTGGCTCCCGTGGGAGCCGACCCCGGGACGGATCAGCCGCCTTTGCGACCCGCACTTCGGCGTCGGCTCGGACGGTGTCCTGCTGCTCTCGGACTCGACGGACGAGCGTTACGTCGCCGAGCTGCGGATCTTCAACCCGGACGGCTCGGAGGCCGAGCTGTCGGGCAACGGCGCGCGCGAGGCCGTGCTCTACCTGCGTCTGAGGGGCTGGACCGATCGGGACCAGTTCGCGATCGTGACGCCGGCAGGCGAGGTACGCCCGACGATCACCGGCCCGAAGACCGTGTCAATGGAGATCGGCCGCGCCTCGGTGACCTCGCCCGACTACCCCACGGGCCCGCCCGACGGCACCGGCACGGTCACGTCCGGCGGGCGCGAGTGGCACTTCCGGCACGTCAACGTCGGCAACCCGCAGTGCGTGATCGAGGCTGGGGACGAGCTCGAGCACCTCGACCTGGCGGCGATCGGGCCCGAGATCGCGCGCAGCGAGCTGTTCCCGAATCGCACCAACGTCTCGTTCATCCGCATCGTGGAGCAGGGCGACGAGACCCGGGGGTCCGTGGTCCGGGCCCGGATCTTCGAACGCGGGGTGGGGGAGACGCTCTCATCCGGCACCGGCGCCAGCGGCGCTGCGGTCGCGGCCTACCTGCGTCGGGCTCGGAGCCCGATCACGGTCGAGCTGGACGGCGGCGAGCTGGTTGTGGAGGTCTCGCCCGAGCTCGACCTGCGCCTCACGGGCTCAGCCGAGCCGGTCTACTCGGCCGAGCTCTCGCCGGAGCTCGTGCGAGCGCTGGAAGGCGTTAGCGGCTGAGATGAGTGATTCCGTATCCGAATCAATCATCTGAGGAGCGGAGGTGCTGTTCAAGCGCACCACGCTCGACGGCATCGCGGGCGGGTCGGTCACGCTCGCATTCCGGCGTTGGGAGCGTGCCCGCGTGCGCGCGGGAACGCGGATGAGAACGGCGGTCGGTCTGGTGGAGGTCGATGCGGTCGGCATCGTGGCCCCCGAGGAGATCACCGATCGAGATGCGCGCCGCGCCGGCTTCAGCTCGCGTGAGGAGCTGTTCGACGCGTTTCCAGTGCGCGCCCGCGGGCCCATCCACCGCGTCCGGCTGCACTACGCGGGGCCTGATCCGCGGGTGGAGCTCCGCCGGCATGACTCACTGACCGCGCTGGAGCTGGACGAGATCGAGTCAAGGCTGGCGCGAATGGACGCGGCGAGTCGCGACGGTCCATGGACGCGCGGGTTGCTGGAGCTGATCGCGGCGAATCCAGCGGTTCGCGCCGCCGACCTCGCGGCGTCGGTCGGATCGGAGACCCAACCGTTCAAACGCCGTGTGCGCCGGCTCAAGGAGCTGGGCCTGACCGAGAGCCTCGAGGTCGGGTACCGGATCTCGCCGCGGGGACGCGCCTACCTGGAGCGCCGTAAGTTGTGATCCGTCGGCGAATGAAGGATGAAGGATGAGCGGCGAGCTGAGCTTCTTCGAGATCGGCGTCGGTGACCCCGAGCGCGGTCGCACGTTCTACGAGAGCCTGTTCGGCTGGACGTTCGAGCCGGGGCCGACCGAGGGCTATGCGATCTCCACTCCGAATCTGCGAGGCGGCATGCACGGAGGAGACGAGGGCGCGAGCCCGTACCTGTTCTTCCGCGTTGATGACATCGAGGCGGCGTCCGACCGGGTGCGTGAGCTGGGCGGCGACGTGGAGATGATCCCCGGAGACAACACCGAGGAGAGCGCCGCCGAGTACGGCCACTTCCGCCTCTGCCGCGACGACCAGGGTTCGCGCTTCGGCCTGCACCAGCCACCTGCCGGGTAGCTCGGATACCCTCCGGCGCTCGATGGCGCTGACCGACCCTTCGAGGCGGCTGGAAGCGATCCCGCCGTACATGTTCGCTGAGCTCGAACGGCGGATCGCGGACAAGCGCAGGGCCGGGATCGACGTGATCAGCCTCGGGATCGGCGATCCCGACCTCCCGACCTATCCGCACATCGTCGCGGCCATGGAGCTCGCAGTGGCGGACCCGGCCAACCACAACTACCCCTCCAACCGCGGGCGCGAGGAATTCCGCGCGGCGTTCGCGCGGTTCTACGGCGATCGGTTCGCGGTTGAGATCGACCCGGAGGCGGAGGTGATTCCGGCGATCGGCTCCAAGGAGTGCATCTACAACCTCTGCTTCGCCTTCCTCGACCCCGGTGACGTCGCCCTCGCCTCGGACCCGGGATACCCCGTATACACGGGCGGCCCCGCGCTGGCCGGCGCCGAGGCGGCGCTGCTGCCGCTTGATCCCGAGCTCGGATTCGTGCCCGACCTCGAGCGAATTCCGGCCGAGAGCCTCGACCGCGCCCGCCTGATCTTCCTCAACTACCCCAACAACCCGACGGGAGCGATCGTCCCGGACGGCTTCTTCGAGCGGGTCGTCGAGCTGGCTCGCCGGCACCAGGTCCTGGTCGTCCACGACAGCCCCTACTCGGAGACCACCTACGACGGCTACGTCGCGCCCAGCTTCCTCGCCACGCCCGGCGCCAAGGAGGTGGGGGTCGAGGTGTTCTCGCTGTCGAAGGGGTTCAACATGACCGGCTGGCGCTGTGCCGCGATCCTCGGGAACGCCGATGCCGTGAACGCCTATTGGCGGCTGAAGACGAACATCGACTCGGGACTCTTCGAGGCGATCCAACTGGCCGGGGTGGCCGCGCTCGAGGGGCCCCGCGAGCCGATCGAGGAGATGAACGCGATCTACGCCCGCCGCCGTGACCTCGTGGTCGAGGCCCTGCGCGAGATCGGCGTCGCCGTCTCACCGCCGAAGGGCACGATCTACGTCTGGGCGCCGGTCCCGGAAGGGCACACATCGACCTCGTTCGCGGAGCTGGTGCTCGAGCGGGCGGCCGTGGTCGTCTCGCCGGGATCGATGTACGGGCCGAGCGGCGAGGGGTTCTTCCGGATCTCCCTGACAACGCGGGACGCGCGCATCGCGGAGGCCGTGGAGCGGATCCGCGAGCACGTCTAGGGGCCGGCTTGGTTTAGCCCTTGACCACCCCGATCGGACGGAGTTGCGCCACCCGCGCGGCGAGGCCCGCCCGCTCCACGACCTCGACCACAACCTCGACGTCCTTGTAGGCGAACGGAGCCTCCTCGCTCAGGCCGCGGTTCGAGGGGCAGCGAACCGTGATCCCGGCCTCCTCGAGCTGGCGGCGGAGCTCGGCGCCGCCGATCCGCTTGCGGGCCCGGGTGCGGCTCATCATCCGCCCGGCGCCGTGACAGACGGTGCCGAAGGAGCGCTCGATCGAGCCGGGGCGTCCCGTGAGGACGAAGCTCGACGTGCCCATGCTCCCGGGGATGAACACCGGCTGGCCGGCGTCGCGGTAGTCGCGGGGGATCTCGGCATGGCCCGGGGGGAACGCCCGGGTTGCACCCTTGCGATGGACGCAGAGCTGACGCCCATGGTAGGTCTCCAGCTTGGCGACGTTGTGCGCGACGTCGTAGACCTGGCGAGTGCCGTCGGCGGCGTCGTCGCTCACGATCGCCCGCACTGACTCGCGCACCGCGTGGGCCAGGGCCGCTCGGTTGGCCCAGGCGTAGTTGGCCGCCGCGGCCATCGCGGCCAGGTACTCGCGCGCCTCCTCCGAGCTGAGCGGCGCGCAGGCGAGCTGGCGGTCGGGAAGCTCGATCCGGTAGCGCTCGATCGCGGCGTCCATGCGCCTGACGTAATCGGTGCAGACCTGATGGCCGAGACCGCGCGACCCGGAGTGGATCAGGAAGGTGACCGCCCCCTCGTTCAGTCCGAGCGCGGCGGCGTCGTCGGCGCCGAAGACGCGATCCACCCGCTGGACCTCGATGAAGTGATTGCCCGAGCCGACCGTGCCGAGCTGATCCGACCCGCGCTCGCGGGCGCGGGGCGACACCGCGCCCGGGTCGGCGCCAGCGAGCCGGCCGCGCGACTCGGTGCGCTCGACGTCGTCCGCGGTACCGATGCCGCGCTCGACCAGCGCCGCGGGGCCCCCCTCGAGCACTCGGTCGAGCTCTCGGCCATGCAGGCGGATGCCCGCCCCGCGCCCCGCGCCGGCCGGGGCCTGACGGGAGATCTCGTGAACCAGGCGCTCCTTGTGCGCTCCGAGCTCGTCCGCGGTGAACGGGGCCACGAGGAGCCGGACTCCGCAGTTGATGTCGTAGCCGACGCCCCCTGGGGAGACGACCCCGTCCGGCGGCTCCGTGGCAGCAAGCCCGCCGACGGGGAAGCCGTATCCCTGGTGGATGTCCGGCATCGCGATCGCCGCCTCGACCACACCGGGGAGCGTGGCGACGTTCTGGAGCTGCTCCAGCGACTGATCGTCGGCGATCGCCTCGATCAGCTCCGCGCTCGCGAACACCCGAGCGGGCACGCGCATGTCAGCTCGCGCGCTTGCCGGGACCTCCCAGAGCGTGTCATCGACCTGACGAAGGGCCGTAACGGGTCGCTCGTCGCCCGAGTCGCCCGGCCGCATCATCGGCCGCCTCGCTCATCGGGTGGGAGGGCGCGCGCCGGCCTCCATGGGTTGAGGCGTCTTACCCGCGGTCCGGGCCTAGACGTCGAAAATGACCCGCGCGCGCCAAGCATCGTCGATCTCGGTCAGCTCCAGACGATGGTAGGTCACCGCCTTCACCAGCGGCCTCGCCCCGCCGCGGATCCCGGCGACGGTCGCGTCCATGACGGTCTCGCCGAGCGAGACCCGCTCGATCCGGGTGGGCACAAACCCCCGGGTCTCGGCCAGGAACACCAGCTCGTTCAGCCACTCCGCCAGGAGCGTCGCCCGGTCCGGCGCGCTCACGCTGATCTCGTGCTCGTCGGCCGCCCCTCCCGCGTTCCCGTCGAGCAGCTCGCCGAGCGCCACCATGGCCTCGGCGAACGCCTCCTCCGGGCTTGCGGCCTCGATCCGCAGCTCGAGCTCGGAGGTGTGATCCACCCACTCGTGCACGGAGGCTATGCCCGGCGCCGCTCGTGCTCGGCCACGATGTCGGGGAGACCCTCCTCGAGATCGCGCGGCGCGTAGCCGAGCTCGGACCTGGCCTTCGCGTCTGTCGCCCAGAAAGTGACGCCGTCGGCGGAGCTGATCAGCTCCCGCAGGTTGGGCGGCTGGCCCATCACCTTCCCCACGATCGGGCCGAGCGGGGCAAGCGCCTTCATGACCGCGGTCGGAACGTTTCCTCGCGGCGGTCGCTTGTCGGAGGCGACCGCGAGCGCGTCAATCATCCCGCGCATGGTCGCGATCTCTCCGCCCAGCACGTAGGACTCGCCGGGGGCCCCCTTGTCGAGCGCCAGCAGCACGCCGGCGGCGACGTCCTCGACGTGGACGAGGTTCATCCCGAGATCGGGGAATGGGACCAGCGGCATCCGGCCAGCGAGGAAATCGCTCATCTGCTTGCCGATCGCGGAGTGGTCGCCGGGCCCGTAGACGCCACCCGGCTGAACGATCACGCAGGGCAGGCCCTCGGCGATCAGGCGCCTCGCGATCTCGTGCGCCTCGTACTTCGTCTGCTCGTAATAGGAGGTGAACTCGCGTCCGGAATGGCGATAGGCCTCGTCCACGACCTGGCCGTGGGTATTGCCGAACGCGCCGACGGTGGAGACGTAGACGACCCGTTCGAGTCCCCCCTCGAGCGCAGCCCGGAGCACGTTCTCGGTCCCGACGACGTTGGCCTCGTACATGGCGCGGTGTCGGCTCTGCGGGATCCCGACCTCGTATACAGCGGCGCCGTGGATGGCCGCGTCGCAACCGCCGATGCCGTCGCGGATCGCGGCGGAGTCCGTGAGGCTCCCACCGATCGGCTCGCAGCCCAGCTCCCGCAGCTCCTGGCTCCGCAGCGGGTCGCGGACGAGCGCGCGCACCTCGTCGCCGCGTTCCCGCAGCCGGCGGACCACATGTCCGCCGATGAAACCGGTACCTCCCGTGACGAACACCCTCATCGGCGCCAGCCTATCCGGACCCCGTGGTCCGGTCCGCGAAGTCGCCGGCTGAGGCGCCGCCTACAATCGTCGTAAGTGCAGCGAACCCGAAACGGCCGCTTGGCCGAGACCCGCGGCGCCGGGGACGCCGGGATCCAGAACCCGAGGGCGCGGCAGCGCGCCCTTGCGATCGGCGTCGCCGAATCCACGCCGGCCGACGGGGATCCGCTGGCCGAGCTCAAGGAACTGCTCCGCACCGCGGGCGTAGCCACCGCCGGCGAGATGGTCCAGGTGCGGCCGGCGCCTGACCCCAACCGCTACCTCGGCCGCGGCAAGCTCGCCGAGCTCCGTCGCGAGATCGCGCGAGCCGACGCGAACCTCGTGGCTTCCGACGACGAGCTCGCCCCACGCCAGGAGCGCAACCTCGAGGCTTACCTCGGGGTGCCGGTGATCGATCGGACGGCCGTGATCCTCGACATCTTCGCCGACCACGCGCACACAGCCGAAGGCAAGCTCCAGGTCGAGCTGGCGCAACTCGAATACAACCTGGCGCGGATGCGCGGCCTCTGGACCCATCTGGAGCGACTCGGCGCGGGGCGGATGGACGGCGGGATCGGCACCCGGGGCCCCGGCGAGTCGCAGATCGAGACCGACCGCCGGCTCGCCCGCGATCGGATCGCCACCCTGCGGCGCCGTCTGGGCCGGCTGGAGCGCAACCGCTCGGTCATGCGGCAGGGGCGCGAGGCCTCACCGCTGCCCACGATCGCCCTCGCCGGTTACACCAACGCCGGCAAGTCGACCCTCGTCAACGCGCTCACCGGCGCGGGCGTCGGTGTGGGGGAGAGGCTCTTCCACACCCTCGATCCGACCACCCGCTCGTACCGCCACCAGGGCCGCGATTACCTGATCACCGACACCGTCGGCTTCATCCGCAAGCTCCCTCACCAGCTGGTGGACGCGTTCAAGGCGACGCTCGAGGAGACCCGGCTCGCCGACTTGATCGTGCATGTGGTTGACGCTTCGGAGCCGCCCGCCTCGAGGCAAGGAGCGATCGCGGCGGTCGACGCCGTGCTCGAGGAGATCGGCGCCGATGACCGCCCACGCCTGCTCGTCTACAACAAGCTCGACCTGCTCGACGAAGACGCCCGCCGCGAATTGCTCGTCGGCGCTCGCGACGCGATCGCCGTCTCGGCGGAAACCGGTGAGGCCCTCGACGGTCTTCGCGATCGGATCGCCGCGGCGTTCGAGGAGACGCTCCGACCGGTCGAGCTCCTGCTGCCCTACTCCGAGGGGGCGACCCTGTCGGAGCTGCACCGCCTCGCGGGCGACCTCGAGCGGGAGGACCGTGCCGAGGGCGTGCTGGTGCGCGCCCGGGTCCCCGCCGCACTCATCCATCGGTTCGCGGAGTTTGCGGTGAACGGGGACCGCAGCGGCGCCGCAGCGCTCGAGGGGCCCCGGGCCCCCGGCTAGTCTGCGACGCCGTGGATCTGCGCGTCAGGCGCCTGATCGGCACCGCGACCCTTCCGACCCGCGCCCACGACGGCGACGCGGGTCTCGATCTGTTCGCGGCCGAGGACGCAACCATCGGACCCGGCGAGCGCGCCAGCGTCGGCACCGGGGTCGCGGTCGAGATCCCGGCCGGCCACGCCGGGCTGGTGCTGCCCCGCTCCGGCCTCGCCGACAGGCATGGCATCGCCCTGGTCAACGCCCCGGGCTTGATCGACTCCGGCTACCGCGGCGAGTTGCGGGTGCTGCTGCTGAACACGGATCCCAGGGACGCGTTCGAGGTCGCGGCCGGCGACCGCATCGCCCAGCTCCTGGTGGCTCCGTTCGCTGAGGTCGAGGCCGTCGAGGCGACCGAGTTGGCGGTGAGCACCCGCGGCGCCGCCGGGTTCGGCTCGAGCGGGCGCTGAGCGCGCTTATCTACGCAGAGCCGCTCGCTGCGCCGATTCGTGCGCGGCGCGCTCGAGCTGGTCGTCGAGCGGCTCGAGCTCCGGCTCGTCACCCCCGCCTCGGGCGAGGGCCAGGGCCGTGAGGCGATCGGCCAGCCACGCGTTCTTCGGCAGCAGCGGGCCGTGCAGGTAGGTGCCGAACATGTTGGCCCGGCGAACGCCCTCGTAGCCGTCGCGGCCGTTGTTACCGAAGCCGTTCACCACGCGCCCCAGGGGGCGGGCGCCGTCGCGGAGGTAGGTGCGCCCGCCGTGGTTCTCGAATCCGGCGACGAGCCGCGGGCCGTCGCCCAGATCGACCTCGATCGCCACGTTGCCGATCAGCCGCTCGCCCGGCTCCCGCACGGTCTCGAGGTCCGCGAGGCCGAGCCCGGGGATGCGCTCACCGCCTACCTCATAGCTGTGGCCGAGGAGCTGGTATCCGCCGCAGACGGCGAGCACCACCGCACCGTCCTCGACCCCCGCGGCGAGCGCGTCCCGCTTGCTGGCGAGCATGTCGGCCGCGACGATCCGCTGGTCTCGATCCTGGCCACCGCCGATGTAGATCAGATCGTGGGCGCCGGGATCGAAGCCCGCGCCAGGGCCGGCGGAGGCGTAGGAGAACGGGATCCCACGCCACTCGCACCGGCGGCTCAGGAACAGGATGTTCCCGCGATCCGCGTAGATGTTCATCTGGTCGGGATAGAGCGCCAGCAGGCGCAGCTCCCTCACGCCGCCTCCAATGAGAGCAGGACGACCGTGGAGCCGATGTGCGTATCCGTGGTCTCGATGCATCGCCTTCCGACGGGGCGCAGTCCTGCCCGCGAGGACTCCGCCTCCAGGGCCTCAGCATCGAGCAGCTCCAGCCGCTCCGTGTGCAGCCGCTCCTCGAGCCGGCCGGCTGGCGAGACCGCTTGGCGCAGGCGGCGGATCTCGATCGCCGCGCCGTCGGCGCGGACGTCGAGGGGCTGACTCGAATAGATCCAGCCGTCGACCTCGCGGACGTCGGGGAGCAGGTCGCGGCCGTCGCCCTCCGCCTCCTCCGGCGCGCCTTCGACGATCGCCGCGGCCAGCATCCCGTCGGGCGCCAAATGCGCGGCGCAACGCTCGAGCGCCCGCCGCCGCCCGCGCTCGCCTCCCAGCATCTGCATCACCTGCATCGGCGCCGCGACGAGGGTGAACCGGGAATCCAGGTCCAGGTCTCGGATGTCGGCGGTGGCGACGTGCACAGGTAGCCTCTCGTCCCGCGCCCGGCGCTCGAGCTCCGCGGTGAGGGCGGAGTGGCGGTCCACGGCCCAGACCTCGTGCCCACGCCGTGCGAGGTGGAGGGCGACCCGCCCGGTTCCACAGCCGAGCTCCAGCGCCGCTCGATCGGTCTCCCCGGCCAGCTCCTCCCAGAGCGCCAGGTCGGCGGCGTAGGCGCCGCATTCGACGTCGTGCCAGATGGCGGTCTCATTCACGCCAGTAGTCCTTCGCCAGCCCTCGCTGAGCGAGCAGGCTGCGAAGCTCGAGCAGCGCGGTATAGGTGGGGAGCGCGAAGAGGCGGGCGCCCGAGCCCGCGACCGCCTGATCGAGCGACTTTCCGATCGCTCGCTCAACTGTGATCGCCTCGGTCGGGACCCCGGCGTACTTGAGCCTCACCGCCATCTCGGGCGCCCGCGTCCCGGCGCAGACGGCGCGGCGGACGTGGCCCGCCAGCAGCTCGAAATCTGCGTCCCATACCCACGAGACGTCGCGACCGTCGGCGATTCGGTCGTTGAGGGCGATCCAGAGGTCGAGGTCCGATCCGTCCGACCCGTCGCCGGCGCCGTCGGCCTCGAGGCGGAGCGTCCGCAGCACCTCGTTCGCCCCGGCGGGGTTCTTGATCAGGAGGATCGACACCGGCAGCCCGCCGACCTCGACCGTCTCCACGCGGCCGAACGCCGCCTCGACCGACTCGAGCCCGGCGACCGCCTGATCCGTGGCGACTCCCAACCGGATCGAGGCGGCGAGCGCCGCCAGGGCGTTGTAGACGTTGTAGAGCCCGGGGAGGGGGAGCCGGATCTCGGCCGTCCCCTCGGGGTGGCGCACCGTCGCCGTGGAGCCGGACATTCCGTGCAGCTCGATGCGCTCGGCGACGACATCGGGCTCGGGGCGGTCGGCGCCGCAGTTCGGGCAGCTGTAGTGGCCGAGGTGGCCGACAAACGCCCGCGCGTAGACGTACGGCGCCCCGCAGCGACGGCAGTGCTTGGCGTCGTGGGCGTGCTGAAGCTCGGGCAGCGCCTGGGAGGGGTCGTCGATGCCGAAGTACGTGATCCCGGAACGGCGGGCAAGCTCGCGGTCGCGGCCGAGGTCGGCGACGAGCGGATCGTCGGCGTTCAGGACGAATCCCGTCGCCCCGGCCCGCGCAGCGACGAGCGCCGCCCACTGGTCGGCGAGGGTCTCGAGCTCCCCGTAGCGGTCGAGCTGGTCACGGAAGAGGTTGCCGAGCACGATCAGGCGCGGGTCGAGCGCGGCCGCAATTCTCGGCAGCCACGCCTCGTCGACCTCGAACAGGCCCTCGTCACCGTGCTGCTCCAAAAGCGCTGTGGCCACTCCCCAGCTCATGTTCGATCCGGCGCGGTTGTGCACCGGTTCGCGTCCTGCCGTACGCAGCATGGAGGCGATCATGCTCGCGGTCGTGGTCTTGCCGTTGGTCGCGCTGACGATGGTCGATCCAAACACGAGGTCGGAGCCCAGGCGCCTGATCGCGTCGGGGGCGATCCGCAGCAGCAGGCGGCCGGGGAGCGTGGTGCCGCCACCTCGCCCGCTGCCTCGGCTGAGGGCGCCGGCGCCCCGGGCGAGAGCGACCTTCGCGGAGAACGCCGCGCTCACGCCGGCGGCGGCGCGATCACGCGCAGCGCCCGCCGCAGCACCCGGAATGTCGCCGGCAGGTCGGTGAGATGGTCGCCGTCGCCGTAGACCGCGAACGGCCGATCGGCCTCGACGGTGACCTCGGCCGCACGATGGATCTCGACCTCGTCGTTGTCCGTGTGGCGGCCCTTGAACACCTTGGGCAGGTTAGCCAGGAAGCGAAGCTTCCCTACGTCGGCGACCGTGACCACGTCGAGCAGGCCGTCGTCGAGCTCGGCCCCGGGGGCGAGCAACATGCCGCCGCCGTAGGCGCCACCGTTGGCAACGGCTGCCGTGTAGCCGCTGACCCTGCGCGGCGCCCCGTCGAGGACGAGGTCGAAGTTCGCCGGGCGCCAGGCGGCGAGGGCGCGTAGCGCCGCGTAGACGTAGACGAGGCGCCCGGGCACCAGCTGGGCGTCGTTCGCGAGTCGATTTGCCTCCGAGTCGAAGCCACAGCTCGCGATCGAGAGGAAGCGCCGGCCGTTCGCCTCGGCGACGTCGATCTCGCGCGGCTCGCCCGAGGCGAGCAGGTCGACCGCCGCCTCGACCTCGAGCGGGATCCCGAGGACGCGCGCCAGATCGTTGCCGCGGCCGCCTGGAATCACGCCCATCGTCGTCCCGGTTCCGGCGAGTGCGCCGCCCACCTGTCCGATCAGGCCGTCGCCGCTCATCACAGCCACCGCCTCGCCGTCGTCGGCTGCCGCCCGGGCGGCCTCGACGCCATGCTCGATGCTCTCTGTGAGGACCAGGCGGTGCGCGACGGAGTCGGCGTCGAGGGCCCGCGTCACGCGGGGCAGTAGCCTGCCCGACCGACCGCCACCGGCGGTCGGGTTGACCAGCAACAGGAACCGCCGCTCGCTCATCGCGCGGAGCCTATTCGCGCACACGGCCTCGCAGTGGTCGCGTCCGTAAGTTCGGCGGTGTCTCTGGCCCGCGAGAACGCCGGCGCATTTGCGGGCGGGACCACTAGTGTCCCCGCCCATGCGTTCGGGGCGGGCGAACCAGCTTGGACGATGGATTAGAACCTGGCTCAAAGCCCCCCACGGGCGCATGACGGCGCCGGAACGCGCCGGGCGGCGTCCTCGCCGGCTCGCGTGGCGCTGCCACGCGTCACCCGCTGCGTCCTGCCCGCCACGTTCCGACCCTCGTCAGAGCGCCCGCGCGAGGTTCTGAAACAGGTTCTCGTGGGCGCGCTCGCCGCGCTCGCGCTCGGCCTGAACGCCTGCGGTGATGACGGGGAGGAGCCCACGGAGGCCGCGAGCGACGACGGCTGCGAGCAGGTGGAGACGCCGGCGCCGAAGCGGGTGAAGCTCAAGCCCCCGAAGCAGCAGGTGGATCGCGGCGCGAAGCTCACCGCCTCCGTCGAGACCAACTGCGGGACGTTCGAGATCACGCTCGACGCACGGCGCTCGCCGAAGACCGTGAGCTCGTTCGTGCACATGGCTGAGGAGGACGTCTACGACGAGACTGCCTTCCACCGGCTGGTCCCCGGCTTCCTGATCCAGGGCGGGGACCCGGCCGGGACGGGCTACGGCGGCCCGGGATACACGGTCACCGAGCGCCCGCCCCCGGACACCGTGTACGCACGAGGCACCGTGGCGATGTACAAGGCCACGCTCGAGCCCCCCGGCGCGTCGGGGAGCCAGTTCTTCGTGGTCACGGCCCCCGCGGATGCGGGGTTGCCGCCGGACTACGCCGTGCTCGGCGAGGTCAGCTCCGGCGAGGATGTGGTCGACCGGATTGCCGAGCTTGCGGACCCGGATGTCGGGTTGGACGGCGGTCCGCCCCTCGAGCCGGTCGTGATCGAGCGGGTCACGGTCTCCAAGTAGGCTGGCGGGCGTGGCACGGGTGGACGTCGGCGACACCGCTCCCGATTTCGACCTGCCGGTGACCGGGGGCGGCAACTACCGCCTCTCGGATCATCGGGGCCGCTGGGTCGTGCTCGCTTTCTATCCGGGTGATTTCACCGCCGTCTGTACCAGGCAGTTCTGCTCCTATCGCGACCGTGCCGAGGATCTTGCCCGGCTCGACGCCGATGTGGTCGGGATCTCGTCGCAGTCGATCGACTCGCACGAGCGCTTCGTCGACGAGCACGACCTGACGGTGCCGCTGCTCGCCGATCCCGATCGGAGGGCGATCGAGGCTTACGGGGTGGCCGGTCCGAGAGGACTGACGCGCCGGAGCGTCTTCATCCTCGACCCGGAGGGGATCGTTCGCCACCGTCACGTCGCCCTCCTCGGATTGCGCTACCACGACGTCGATCAGCTGGAGCGGGCGCTGGAGGACGCGCGCAGCGAGCACGCATAGTGCTCACCGTGAGCCCGCTCGAGCCGCGCGCCTTCACCGTCCACGGGGCCGCCGGTGTGGCGCTCGCCGGCGAGGAGCTTGGCGATCCCGGCGCGCCGGCGGTCCTGCTCGCTCACGGGTTGACGGCGACCCGCCGCTACGTGGTCCACGGCTCGCGCCTACTCCCTCGCCGCGGCTTCCGGCTGATCAGCTACGACGCCCGCGGCCACGGCGAGTCCGAGCCCGCGCCGCCGGACGGCGGGTACTCCTACGACGAGCTCGCGGCGGACCTCGCCGCGATGATCGGCTCGAGGGCGGGGGAGGGGAGCCTGGTGCTGGCGGGCCACTCAATGGGAGCCCATACGATCGCCGCTCACGCGTTGCGGGCCCCGGAGCGAATCGCGGGCCTGGTGCTGATCGGGCCGTCGGTCGTCGGCCAGCCGCCGAGCCCTGAGTCGCTCGCGTACTGGGACTCGCTCGCGGACGGCCTCGAGCGTGGCGGCGTCGACGGCTTCGTCGCGGCGCTCGACCGTGACCTCGACCCCGCGTGGCGCGAGGTCACGCTGCGGTTCACCCGGGAGCGGATCGCGGCGCACCGCCATCCGGAGGCGGTCGTCAGGGCGCTGCGCGAGGTGCCGCGCTCGCGCCCGTTCGACGGGCTGGAGTCACTCAGATCGCTCGACGTCCCGACGCTCGTCGTGGCCAGCCATGACCACGCCGACCCCGGTCACCCCTACGCGGTCGCCGAGGCCTGGGCCGAGAGCCTGCCGAACGCTCGTCTCATCAGCGAGGAGGAAGGCCAGTCTCCGCTCGCCTGGCAGGGGGGGCGCCTGTCGCGTGAGATCGCCGCCTTCTGCGAGCAACTCGGATAGGCGGTGACGGTCGCCCCATATGCTTTCCGCATGGTCGACGACGGACATGCGATTCACTACACAGCGGTCACGCGGGGGACCCCGGTGTACGCGTCCGATGGGGTGGAGGTCGGGACCGTGGACCAGGTCGTCGACAACTACCGCGAGCACATCCTGGATGGAATCGTGATCCTCACCCGCGACGGCGAGGCACGGTTCGCGGACGGACCCGAGGTCGGACGGACGGCCGAGCGCGGGGTGACGCTCACGATCGACTCGGAGCAGGTTGCCGCGCTGCCGCCGCCTGAGCGCGGCGCGGGGAGCTTTCGCGCGAACGTGCGCACCGGTCGACTCGGGCGCCTGTTCGGCGGGGGCTGGAAGCGCGATTAGCCGCCGAGGCCGCTAGCCCGAGCGTTTGGCTGCGAGCGGCAGCCCGTACCAGAGAAGCCCGAACAGCAGCAGGGCCAGCAGCCCGGTGATGATCGCGGCCGTTTGCCCGAAGACGATGTGTGCGATCAGGGCCACGGCCGTGGTCATCGCCAGCGCCAGCACCGCGAGCCCGAGGATGACGACCCGGTTGGCATAGGCGACGATCTCGCGCCTCCTCCCCTCGCGGAACAGCATCCGGTGATACGCGGTGGGGGAGATCAGGAGCACGGTCGAGATCGCCGTCAGGGCGAGGACGACGAAGTACGCGTCGCGCTCGAAGTCGCTCAATCCCGGGAATCCCTGGGAGAACGGCACCGTGAGCAGGAACGCGAACAGCACCTGCACCCCCGGGAGCGCGACCCGAAGCTCCTGGAGCAGCTCGTTCAGGTTCCGGTCGAGCCGCTCCCACTCGCTCTCGTCGTGCCGAGCATCGCCCCCCGTGTCAGGGGATCGCGGCTGCTCCTCATCCGGGCTCATCGGCCTCCTTGCTCGTCGCCGCGCCTCATGGCGGCCGGTTCTTACCCGCTCGGGACGCGGGGGAAACTGCCGGCGGCTAGCCCGCGCACGGCGACATCCGGATCGCACCAGGTGCGCATAGTCTGTTCACCTCGCGGGTATTCTCCCGCCGTGACCGTGCCCGTGAGCCGGATCGGCGTCGACAGGATCGATGGGAATGTTGCCGTGGTCGACGTCCTCGGCGAACACGACCTTACGACCGCGCCGAAGCTGAGCCAACGGCTCGACTCCTTGCTCGGAGACGGCCTCGGCATCGTGGTCGACCTCTCGGGCGCGACCTTCATCGACTCCTCGGTGCTGGCGGCGCTGTTGGCTGCGAGCCACGGCGCGGGCGAGCGCGGCTCGGGGTTTGCGGTGGCGCTGCCGGCCGACGGGGCCGACGGCGTCCTGCGCGTGATCGAGGTGACGGGGCTGGATCAGGTCGTGACGATGGCCGGCGACAGGGAGGGCGCGGTGAACGCGGTGCGGAGCGGGCGAGACGGATGAGCGCTTCCCCGGCTCTCGAGCTGACCCTTGCTGCCAAGGCGGAGAACGTGGCCATCGTGCGTCACGCGGTGGCCGGCCTGGCCGAGGCGCTCGAGATGGGACCGCCCAACGTGGCCGACCTGAAGACGGCCGTGACTGAGGCATCGATGAACGTCGTCGTCCACGCGTACGAGGATGGAGTGGGCCCGCTCGAGGTGACGGCGCACAGCGAAAGCGACGCACTAGTGGTGGTCGTCCGCGACTTCGGTGGCGGGATCCGCCCACGCGCGGAGAACGAACGTCACAGCCTCCGCCTCGGCCTGCCCCTGATCGCCGCGCTCACCGAGAGCTTCGCGATCAGCGGTGGACCGGGCCGTGGGACCGAGGTCAGGATGCGGATGGGCCTCTCGCGCAACGGCGACGGACCGGGACGGCAGGAGATCGAGCTGCCCGTGGGGAGTGCGACCGAGGTGTCGATGCCCGCCGGCGAGCTGCTCGCGCCGGTGCTCTCGCGCGTGATCTCGATCCTGGCGGCTCGAGCGAACTTCTCGATCGACCGCCTCTCCGACGCGGTGCTGCTCGGTGATGCGATCTCGGCTCACGCACCCGACGACTTTCCCGAGGGCACCGCCAGAATCGCGGTCGAGGAGGACAACGGCAGCCTCCTGGTGAAGGTCGGCCCGCTCCTCACGGGCGCCGGCGACCGGCTGCTCGGCGGGATGCGGATCCCCCAGATCGGCGGCTCGCTGGAGCGGCTGGCCGACGAGATCCGCGTCGCCGAAGAGCAGGGCAACGAGTACATCCTGCTGCGGATCTCGCCGCTTCCTGAGTAGATCCCTCCGCGGTTCGTGGGTCCGGGGCGGCCTCCGGTCAGGGATTGTCGCTGCCCTCACGCAGGCGGTCGAGCGCCCGCCGGAGGATCCGCGATACATGCATCTGCGAGTAGCCGACGCACTCGGCGATCCGTGACTGGGTCAGGTCCTCGACGAAGCGCAGACGCAGGACCTCGCGCTCGAGCTCGCTGAGCCCGATCATCCCGGATCGCAGGGCGGCGCGCTCCTCGACCAGCTCGAAGCCCGGATCGGCTCTTCCGATCCGCTCTCCGATCAGGGTGTCGCCCGGATCGTCCAACGCGGTCGGCTGATCGAGCGACACCGTGCGACGGGCGTCACCCGCCGCCAACGCCTCGAGCACCTCGTCCTCGCTGAACTCGACGAGGTCCGCGACCTCGGCCACGGTCGGGGATCGCTCGAGCTCATTGCTGAGCTTCGTGATCGACGTCTCGACGACCCGGATGCGCTCCTGCAGGCCGCGGGGAACCCTCAGCGTCCAAACCCGGTCGCGGAAATGGCGCCGCAACTCGCCCAGGATCGTCGGCCCCGCGAAAGCCGGGAATCCCACGCCGCGATCCGGGTCGAATCGGTCGATGGCCGCGATCAAGCCGACGCTTGCGACCTGCATCAGGTCGTCGGTGGGCTCGGCCCCACCGGCGTAGCGCATCGCGAGCCCCCGCGCGAAGGGCAGAAAGCGCGTCACCAACTCCTCGCGGACCGCGGGATCCCGCGTCGCGTGGTAGCGCCGGAGCAGGGCCTCGTCGTCGGCAAGGCCCTCAGCAGGGCCCGGTGCCGGCGGCTCGACGGCGGGGTCGTGGCGGCGATCGGCAGGCATGTGGAGCAGGTCCCTGTCCCACCATCTGGAGCAGGTCCCTGTCCCAGGGTATGCGAATCCACCCCAACGTCCAGGGGCCCGAGCCATGCTCGAGCCCCTGTGCTGCCTCGCCGCGTGTTGCGACGTATCGACTTATCGCCGGACTTGCTTCCCGCCTCTCGGCCATACGGGCCGACCCAAGGATTCGCTACCCCCGGGGGGCCATCGACAAACATCCGTGGCCCCGCGAGGAGGGCACGAGGGACCACATCGAGCTGTGACGAGCACCCTGGACAGGCGTAGTAGTGACATGAAGCCCTCCGTGATCCGTCGAGCCGCCGCGGCGCTCAGCGGCGCCTGCCTGGTGGTCGTCCTGATCGGCGCCCCGCAAGCCGAGGCCTGCTCGTGCGTGGGGGTGAAGATGGGGGAGGCGTTCAGGAATAGCGACGCGGCGATCATCGGCAAGCTCCGGAACGTGAGACGGATCGATGGCGCTGCTTCGATGCGTGGCGGTGACGGTCCGGTGGGGTCGGGGAAGCGGGACTTCATCTACCGAGTCCGCCGCGTCTACAAGGGCGAGCGCCGGATCGAGGTGGGAAAGCGACTGGCCGTGCGCAGCTCGAGCAGCGAGGCCTCCTGCGGGCTGCCCCGCGGGCGCGCCCGAATCGGACTCTTCCTCGATCGAAACCGGCGCCATTGGACCTCGAACCTGTGCTCGACCGTCACGGCGGAGAGCATGCGCAGGGCGAGGGAGGGGCGGGCTGAGGGGCTGGGTCGCACGGCATCGTGTCTGAGTGGCCGCGGTCCTTTCGCATCCCTTCTCCCAAGTCCTCTGCCGCTTGGCGCTTTGTAGTCCGATCGCGGGTACAAGCGCCGGTCCGAGGGGCGGGGGGTACGGTGCGTCACAGGACGGTGCCTTCGAGCAACTAAGAGGGTGAATGCAAGGCGAGCCTTCAGCAGAGGCACTCCGACGTTCGGCGCGGGAGCCGGAGGCTTTCGGACGCTTTTATCAGGAGCACGTCGACGCCCTGCTCGCCTATCTGGCGCGGCGTGTTTACGACATCGATATCGCGCTCGACCTGACCGCCGAAAGCTTCGCTCAGGCCTACCTGGGGCGCAGTCGCTTTCGTGGCATGACCGACCCCGAGGCGGCCGCCTGGCTGTATGGAATCGCCCGGCGACAGCTTGCGCTCTACTTCCGACGCAGCGAGGTGGAGCTACGAGCGCTGCGCCGCCTGGGTCTCAAGGCACCTCGCCTCGACGAGCAGGAGGAGACTCGACTGAAGGAGCTCGTGGAGCTGGACGACCTCCGAGCGGCCGTTCGTACCGAGCTGGAGCGGCTCTCGGTGGCCCAGCGGGACGCGCTTCGTCTCAGGATCGTCGACGAGCTGCCATATGCCGAGGTCGCCCTCCGGTTGAGGATCTCGGAGCAAGCGGCCCGGGCGCGGGTCGCCCGTGGGCTGAAGTCACTCGCCGCCGCCTTGGATCGCCGGCCGTTGCTCAAGGAGAGCTTGTCATGACTCGAGACCGCCGTCGCTCGACCCAGTTCGCAAGCCTGGACGCTTTTGGCCGCGAGCTCCTGCGCGTAGCGCGATCCGATTCTCGCGCGCGACGCCGCTCCGCTCTCAAGCGAGTGGCTGTTGCGCTGGGTGTGGTTCTCGTGATTGTGCCGGCGGGCTTCGCGCTCGCGCTTCCCGGTGAGGAGCCGAGTCAGTCTCGGTCCGTGTCGCCGGCCGCACCGCTGGTCGGGTCGGGACGCCCTGAGGCCGAGACCGTGCGCAAGGCGCTTGCGGACATAGACGGCCGGGGTTGCGTGGTTGGAGGTCGTGATCTCGTTCCAACCTGTTGGCCCGTGATCCCGGGACGCGGGGCGGTGGCGCTTGGCTCCACCGCCGGGAGTCCGCCGGACTGGCTCATTGTTGACTGCCGCACGGGTCGAGCCGGGGCGCCTTCCTCCGCTCCCGACTGCGAGGAGATCATCGCGATCGCCGAGGGCAGGCGGGGGGCCCCTTGAATCGCCAGCGCCTCAGGTTTACGTAATCGCGGTTAGCGAGCGTAGGCTCAGACGTACGACCTGGCGCGTTTAACCACCTGTGCGGTGCATAACGCGCCAGCCGCTGCGATGAGTCGCGGCCCGCGCGCCTGTCTTAGTGTCGAGCGAGCGTTCACGAGCGTCCCGAGGAGGCACCATGACCAAGCTCATCTTCGACATCTCGATGTCCCTCGACGGCTACGTCGCGGGCCCCGACGCCGACCTCGAGGAACCGCTTGGCCGAGGCGGCGAGCAGCTGCATGAATGGATCTTCGGTCTCCGGAGCTGGCGGGAACCGCACGACCTGGAGGGTGGCGAGACCGGTCCGGACGACGAGGTGGTCTCCGAATGGCAGAGCCGCTCGGGAGCCACGATCATGGGCAGGCGGATGTTCAGCGGCGGGCAGGGGCCCTGGGAGCGTGATCCCAAGGCCAACGGCTGGTGGGGGGACGATCCTCCCTTCCACCACCCCGTGTTTGTGCTTACGAGCCATCCCCGCGAGCCCCTCCCGCTGAAGGGCGGGACGACGTTCACCTTCGTCACCGAGGGGCCCGAGGCCGCACTCGGGCAGGCGCGCGCGGCGGCCGGTGAGAAGGACGTCGCCGTCGCCGGCGGCGCGAACGTCGGGCAGCAGTACCTCCAGGCGGGCCTCCTCGACGAGCTCCAGATCCACGTGGTGCCGGTGCTCCTCGGCGGCGGCGTCCGCCTCCTCGATCACATCGATCCCGGACGGGTGACGCTCCAGCCGACCAGGGTGATCGGCTCGCCAGCGGTCACGCACCTGCGCTACCGGCTCAATTGACCGACGGGTCCTCCGGCATCCGCGCGATCAGCGCGTACTGCCCTCCTTTGCGCGCCAGCACGTCCTTCCACAGTGTCCCGGGATCGTCAGGGAACAGCTCGGCCGGCATCGGCGGCTCGACGATCCACGAGTCGGTCTCGAGCTCGGCCTCGAGCTGACCCGCTCCCCACCCCGAATAACCCGCGTAAACCCGGCCCCTTCGTACCGCCGAGCCGAGGTCGGCGACATCGACCTCGGCCGAGGCGAAGCCGACGTCCGCGGTGACGATCCAGGCGGCCGCATCGAGGTCGGTGAACTCCGCCAGGACGACGAGGGCGGTCGGCTGGACCGGGCCGCCGACGTACACCGGCGCCCCCTCCCCGGCCACATCCGCGAGTTGAGGCACCACCTCCTCGACCGAGGTCTCCGAGGGGCGGTTGAGGACGATCCCCATCGCGCCCTCCTCGTTGTGCTCCGTGATCAGGACCACGGTTCGGGCGAAGTTCGGGTCCACCAGGGACGGCGAGGCGATCAGGAGGCTTCCCCGAAACGAGTCGTCGTTGGCGTCGGATCCCTGCACGACCCCTCATTCTGCCGCGATTCGCACTCGCGCTAACCTCGAAGGGGTGTCGTCACGCGATCTGATCTACGACGTATCCGAGTCCGAGTTCGAGACGCGCGTCATCGAGCGCTCGCGGGAGCTGCCCGTGGTGGTCGATTTCTGGGCCGCTTGGTGCGGGCCCTGCCGCGTGCTCGGGCCGGCCCTCGAGAGCGCGATCCGGGAGCGAGGCGGGCAGATCGAGCTCGCCAAGGTCGACGTGGACTCGAATCAGATGCTGGCGGCCAGCTTCGGCATTCGCGGCATCCCGGCGGTGAAGGCGTTCCGCGACGGGCAGGTGGCCAGCGAGTTCACGGGCGCGATCCCGCCGCCGCAGATCGAGCGCTTCGTTGACGACCTCCTCCCCTCCCCCGCCGAGGAGCTCGCGCAGAGCGACGACGAGGACTCGCTCCGCAGGGCGCTCGAGCTGGATCCGCGCCACGTCGAGGCCGCCCGGAAGCTGGGCAGGCTGCTGATCGGCCGCGGGGACCTCGAAGCTGCTCGCGAGCTGCTCGATGGGTTCGAGGGCGACTTCATCGCCCAGGGGCTTGCCGCGCGCGCCCAGCTCGAGGCCGAGGGCGCGACCGACGGGGTCTCGCCCGACATCCTGCGCCGTGCGTTCGCGGCCTGGGACGAGGGCGAGCGCGGCGCCGCGCTCGAGGCGCTCCAGGAGGCGATCGCAGCCGCTCAGGAGCCGGACGTGCGCGATCGGATTCGCCAGGTGATGGTCGCGATCTTCACGGAGCTCGGCGCCGCCGACCCGCTCGCCCGCGAGCATCGCCGGCGTCTCGCCGCAGTACTCAGCTGAGCCGTCGCTGGGACTAGCCTTTTACCGCATGGAGGGCGATCCGGCATCCGGAATCGGGGTGATCGCGGCGTTCGGCGCCGGTCTGCTCTCGTTCCTCTCCCCCTGCGTGCTCCCGCTGGTTCCGGGCTACCTCTCGGCGGTGAGCGGGGTGAGCGTGGGCGAGCTCGACCGGGCGGGCTGGCAGCGAGTCCTCCTCCCCAGCCTGCTGTTCATCGCCGCGTTCTCGACGATCTTCATCGTCCTCGGCATGAGCGCCAGCGGCATCGGGCAGGCGCTCCGCGACAACCGCGAGCTGCTCACTGACATCTCCGGTGTGCTGATCACCGCGATGGGCGTCTTCTTCGTCGCGAGCTTCTTCATCGCCCGGCTCAACCGCGAGTGGCACCCGGAAGCGCTCATGTCGCGCGCCGGCAAGGGCGGGCCGCTGGTGGCAGGCGCCGCGTTCGCGGTCGCCTGGACTCCGTGCGTCGGCCCGACCCTGGCCGCGATCCTGAGCGCCGCGGCGCTGTCCGACTCGGCGGGCCACGGCGCCTTCCTGCTCGCCGTCTACTCCGCCGGCCTGGGTGTGCCGTTCCTGCTGAGCTCGGTCGCGTTCGCGCGAATGACCGCCGTATTCGCAGCGGTCAAGCGTCACTACGCGGCGATCGTCGCAGCCGGCGGGGTGATCCTGATCGCGATGGGCCTGCTCATTCTCACCGGCGAGTTCTTCCAGCTAAACATCGAGGCGCAGAAGCTGACCACGGACCTCGGCCTGGACCAGTAGGCGCCGCCGGGTACACGCGGCCATGAGTTGGCTGAACACCGGCGTATTTGTGGCCGCGTGTACTAGTTCGAGCTCGGCTCGGAGCCCACCTCGATCGGTGACCCCACGGCCTCGACCTCCTCGAGCCCCTCACCCTCGGAATCGCGAGAGCAGACGATTCTGAAGCCGCCGGTGCCGATCGAAGGGTCACCGACGATCGGCAGGCCCCGGACTTCGTCCCAACCGAGGCGCTCGGCCTCGAACGGGTTCATCCGCACCTCAACCGCCGGGAACGGGCACTCGGTGTTGTGCTTGTCGATCGCCTTCGAGATCGCCTCGAGGTTCTTCGCCTCGGCACCGCTCACCGTTGAGCCAGTCTAGCCAGGGCCCTACCGCGAGCTCAGCACCGTCCCGGTGCTTCCGAAACCGAGCCGTGCCTTGGTCGCGCCGGTGAGGTCGAACTCCCGCCCGGCCACGTACGGCCCGCGGTCGATCACGCGCACCCTGACCTCGCGCCCCTGGTATCGCAGGGTGAGGCGGGTGCCGCACGGCATCGTCTTGTGGGCGACACCGAGAGTCGAGTAGCCGAGCGTGCCGCCGCACGCGGTCCGGTTTCCGTAGAACCCCGGGCCGTACCAGGAGGCCGCGGCGCGCCGAAATGCCTGCACCCTGCCGCCGCCATCGCCGCTGCCGAGCGCCATGGCATTGGCTCGGGCGCGTACGCGGATCCGGTGATGCCCGGTGGAGTCCGGGCTCCAGCCCCGGCTGAACCAGCCACCCCGCCCCGTCCTCGTGGTGAGGCGGGTCCCGCCCGCATGGAGGACCACGCGACGTCTCGCGCCACCCGGGACGACGCGGCCCTTGATCGTCACCGATTCGCCGACGAGCGGGTTTCGATTCGAGACGCGGACGTGGCTTCGCGACCGCACCGCGACCCACTTGGGGCGGGTCCGCGGATCGACCCGGGCTGGCGGGGCTGGACCGGTCGGCTCGGTCGGCTCGACTTCGTCATCCTCATCGGGCCGCGCGCCGACGCGCTCGGGGTGCGCGAGCTCGGCGCGCCAGATGCCCGTCGCTCGTGGGCGTACTCGCTCGGCGAAGCGCCCGGCCTTCGCAGTGCGGGTCCGGGCCACGAGCCGCCAACGCTTGGTGCCCTTTCGCCGCGTGCGGATCTCAACAGCGCGATGGCCCGCGCCCGGGAAGGCTCCCGTCAGCCGAACGGATTGGCCGATCCGCACCCGCTGCTCGGAGAGGCCAAGCCGGGCGTCCCTGACCGCATCCTCGGCGGCGAGCGTGGCGGTCGGGCTGCTCAGGGCTAGCGCGGCCGCCGGCAACAGCGCGATTGCCATGAGCGCCACCCGTCGGGCGTGAAGGCTGGGCATTTGATTCCTTTCTCGTGTCCGGCCTACGGGGTTAGCTGACGGGCTCGCGGGCCCGGTCGGGTCCCGCTACCGGCCGATCACGGCCGGATTCGCCCCGTGCGACTCGCCGTCAGGCGATCGCTCCTGGTTCCCCCGCTCCCCTCCGTCTCCAGGAGGGGACTCGGCAGGTGGGTCATGCGAATTCGATTCCGGCAGGATAGTGGCCCGTATGAGAAAGGAAGCGATCATGTGTGATATCCGTCAAACAGCCACATGAGCGCCGATCGTCTCACCGGGCTCGACTCCTCCTTCCTGCATCTCGAGCGGGGGGCGGCCCACATGCATGTCGCCTCCGTGTCCCTGTTCGAGGGGCCGGCGCCCGGCTACGACGACTTCCGCCGTCACATCGAGTCCCGGCTGCACCTGGTCCCGAGGTTCCGCCAGAAGCTCCGCTCCGTGCCGCTCGGGCAGGGACGCCCGGTCTGGGTCGACGACCCTCACCTCAACCTCGCCTACCACGTCCGGCACACGGCGCTCCCCTCCCCCGGCTCGGAGTCGCAGCTGCGGACGCTGGCCGCGCGGATCTTCTCGCAGCGCCTCGACCGCTCGAAGCCGCTGTGGGAGCTCTGGCTGGTCGACGGCGTCGAAGGCGGCCGGTTCGCGATCGTCGGCAAGTCCCATCACGCGCTCGTCGACGGCGTCTCCGGGATTGACATAACCACGGTCCTGTTCGATGCCGAGCGCGACGCCCCGCCCGCGCCGGAGCCCGAGCCGTGGGCCCCCTCCCCCGAGCCGGGCGCTACGCAGCTCCTGACCGACGCCCTGGTCGAGCGTGCCACCAGCCCGACCGAGATGGTGCGCGCCGCAAGAGCCCTGGTCAGGGCCCCGCGCCAGGCGCTCGCCGGGGTCGGTGAGGCGGCGGCCGCCGCCGGCTCGTTCGCTCGAGCGGGCGCGGCGGCCCCGAGCTCACCGCTGAACGTCACGATCGGCCCCTACCGGCGCTTCGCCATGGTCCAGGCCGACCTGGGGGGGCTCAAGCGAGTCAAGAACCAGGTGGGCGGCACCGTCAACGACGTTGTCCTGGCGGCCGTCGCCGGCGCCGTGGGCCGCTTCCTGCGCTCTCGCGGGCACTCGACGCACGGGCTCGAGCTCCGCGCGATGGTCCCGATCAGCGTGCGTACCGTGGATGAGCGTGGCGCCCTGGGCAACCGGGTCTCCTCGTTCATGGCCCCCCTGCCGGTGTGGTCGGAGGATCCGCTGGAGCGGCTGCGGATGGTGAGCTCGACCATGGGCGACCTGAAGCAGTCCAAGCAGGCCGTCGGGGCCACGATCCTGACGCAGCTCACCGACTTCGCCCCGCCGACGATCCTGGGCCAGGCGGCGCGCCTCCAGCCCGCCCAGCGGTTCTTCAACCTCGTCGTGACCAACATCCCCGGGCCGCAGTTCCCGCTCTACCTGATGGGACGGGAGCTCGAGGCGATCTTCCCGATGGTCCCGCTCGCCAAGCGGCAGGCGGTGTGCTTCGGGATCTTCAGCTACAACGGCCAGGTCAACTTCGGGCTCGTGGGCGACTACGACGCGATGCCCGATCTCGACCTGCTGGCGCAGGACCTCGAGGAGTCGCTGGCGGAGCTGGAGACGGCCGCCTCCGACGGTCGCCCGCATCAGCGCGACCCGGTGACCAGCGGCTGACCCCGCGCGCTCACGCCGCGGCCGTCAGCGCCTCGGCGTGCGTCCGCCGCTCGATCCCACGGGCGGCCCATGCCTCCCGGTCGCCCAGCATCAGCACCAGCCGCAGGTCCTCCTCCCTGCCGGCGTCGTAGCCGGACCCGCTGGCGGGATCCGCGTGGCCCGGATGCACCATCCACTCGGTGACCCCGTCGGCGAGCCGCCCCCCATCGGCGAGCTCCGCGGGCAGCGCGGGATCGGTCTCATGGACACGGCCGATCAGGTGGTCCGCGGTGACCACCCCGAGGTCCCGCAGCCGCCGGCGATGCGGCTCGCTCGTCCCCCGCACCGGCCGCCCGCGCTCACGGGCGAACTCGGCGACCGCCTCGGTTTGGGGGCCACCGGCGTGGCAGTGGCGATGGCCGTCGACGTAGGCCGGCGCAACGCCGAAGAGCTGCTGGAAGCGCTCGAGCTCGCCGGCGACGTGCCCGCGCATCAGCTCGAGCTCCCGCCCCCCGCCGATCAGCGCCAACGGGAAGCCGTCCAGATGCAGGCCGATCTCGACTCCGGTGGCAAGCAGCGGCTCCGGATCCCCTGAGCGCTCCGGCCCGCTGAATGCGCTGACCGCATCGATCGCACCCGCGGCCGCGGCCTCGAGGATGCCGCGGTCGTACTCGGGCGCGTAGCCGTAATCGTCCGCAGTGACGATCAGGAGCGGCACGCCCAGAATTCTCCATGCAAACGGACCGGGACATGCCGTGCCTCGGGTCCCGGGGCGGATGAGTAGCGTGCGGTCGATGAGCGCCAAGCGCGGATTGTTCATCGCTCCGTTCGACGAGCTGGTCGATCCGAGCACGCTGGCGGAGTTCGCTGCGAGTGCCGAGGAGCACGGCTGGGACGGGTTCTTCGTCTGGGACCACGTCCGTTACCGGCCGCCGGTGCGAGCGGTCGCCGATCCGTGGGTCGCGCTCGCCGCGGTCGCCTCCGCCACCGAGCGCGTTCGACTTGGCCCATTGGTCACCCCGCTCCCACGCCGGCGCGTCCACAAGCTGGCCCGCGAGACGGTGACCCTCGATCTTCTCAGCCGGGGTCGCCTCACGCTCGGCATCGGCCTCGGCTCAGATCGCAACGACGAGCTGGAGCCCTTCGGCGAGGTCACCGATCCGCGCGAGCGGGCGCGGCTGCTGGACCAGGGCCTCGACCAGCTCGCCCGCTACTGGGGCGGCGAGTTCGAGCCACGGCCACTGCAGTCTCCGCGAATCCCGGTGTGGGTGGCCGCCCGCTGGCCCAACCGCCGACCAGTGCGGCGGGCGGCTCGCTGGGACGGTCTCTTCCCGATCGAGCTCCCCGGCCCCGAGGCCCTCGCGGAGCTCAGGGAGGAGGCTCGCGCGCTGCGTGTGGCGGCGGGGCGAAACGAGCCGTTCGACCTCGTCGTCGACTCTGCTCCCGGCTCCCCGATCGGCGCGTGGGAGGAAGCCGGGGCAACCTGGATCCTCACCGACTTCGGGTTCCAGCCGGCCGCGCGCGAGGTGCGTGAGGTGATCGAGGCCGGCCCGCGCTAGAGCTTCGGCCGTTTCTCCACGTGGACAAACGCGGGGAGGGAATCCTGTACCCGCGGCCAATGCCATGGCGCACGGTCGGACCGGACAATCGCGGGCAGGGTGCCGCCGCCCACGACTCCGATGCCGTCGACCGAAAGGAAGGGCCCGCCACGATGAAGGCCGATCTCGCGCTGAGCCAGCTCGACACGCTGTGGGTGTTCATGGCCGGGGCCATGGTGATGTTGATGCAGGCGGGGTTCCTGCTGCTCGAGGTCGGCTTCTCGCGGATGAAGAACGCGGGCACGATCGCGGCCAAGATGGTCGCCAACCTCTCGATCGCGGCGCTGATGTACTGGGCGATCGGCTTCGCGCTCGCCTTCGGCGGATCCGGCCCACCGGGTGGCGGCACCACCGGCTGGTTCGCGGGCGGGCCTGAGGGCTTCTTCCTCCAGCACATCAACTCGATCGCGCTCCCGGCGATGTCGTTCTCCGACGCAAGCGTCGGCTCCAAGTTCTTCTTCCAGTTCGCGTTCGCCGCGGTCTCGCTGGCGATCGTCTGGGGAACGACGCTCGAGCGGATCAAGTTCGGCGCCTACCTGATCTACGCGGTCTTCTTCGCCGGCGTGATCTACCCGCTCGCCAGCCACTGGATCTTCGGCGGCGGCTGGCTCCAGGCGACCTTCGGCATGCAGGACTTCGCGGGCTCGACCGTGATCCATCTTGTCGGCGCCACCGGCGCCCTGGCGGCCCTGCTGCTGCTCGGCCCGCGCCAGGGCAAGTACGGTGCCGACGGCCGGCCCAACGTGATCCCGGGGCACTCCATGCCGTTGGTGGGCCTCGGGGTGATCATCCTCTGGTTCGGCTGGTTCGGGTTCAACCCGGGCTCCACCCTCTCCACCGCCGACGGGCGGTTCGCCGAGGTGGCGATCGTCACCTGGCTCGGGGGCGCTGCGGGCGTGGTCGGAGCGATGGCGACGATCTGGCTCATCACGCGCAGCTTCGACATCGGGATGACGCTCAACGGAGCGGTCGCCGGCCTGGTGGCGATCACCGCCCCCTCGGGCTACATCGAGTTCTGGTTCGCTCCGGTGGTCGGCGTGGTCGCCGGGGTGATCGTGGTCGCCGGCGTGATCCTGATCGACAAGGTGCTGGACGACCCGGTTGGCGCCCTCTCCTCCCACGGGCTGGCCGGGATCTGGGGCACCCTCTCCTGCGGGCTGTTCACGGCGCCGCGCCTGGCCGAGTACAACGCGATCGGGCAGGGCGGCCTCGTCTACGGCGACGGCTTCGAGCAGCTCGGGGTCCAGGCGCTCGGGGTGGTCGCCGCGTTCACCAGCGTGTTCGCGATCAGCTTCCTGATCTTCTTCGCGATCAAGGCGGTCTACGGCCTGCGCGTGAAGCCCGACGAGGAGCGCTACGGCCTCGACATCGTCGAGCACGGGATGTGGGGCTATCCGGAGCAGTTCATGCCGGTGCCGGGCTACGAGTACCACCAGCCGACGCCACCCGCCGGCAGGCCCGCGCCGCGGCCCGCGCCCGTGGGGCTCGGCCGGGGGAACGGCGGTGACCCCTTCAGCGGGGTGAGGACATGAGCGAACAGGAGCGGAGTCCTGGCACGACCCTGTCATGCCTGGACGCGGGAGCGAGCGAGCGAGATTGGAGTGATGTGGACGCGAGCGAGCGGGAGCGGAGGACATGACAGGCATTGAGATGAACAAGGTCGAGGCGGTGATCCGCTACGAGCGCCTGCAGGAGGTGCAGGATGCGCTCGACGAGATCGGGGTCTCGGGCCTCAACGTGACCGAGGCCAAGGGCTGCGGGCGCCAGAAGGGCTACACGGAGCACTACCGCGGCTCGCAGGCGAACATCAGCCTGCTGCCGAAGCTCAAGGTGGAGAGCATCGTCCCGGCGGAGCTGACCGAGCGGGCGGTCGAGGCGATCGTCGCCGCGGCCTACACCGGCGAGACCGGCGACGGGCTGATCTTCGTCCTGCCCGTCAGCGACGTCGTGCGGATCCGCACCGGGGAGCGCGGGGTCGACACCATCCGTCACGAGGCGCCCGTGGGCTGGGGCTACTGAGGTAAGTGGGTTGAGGGTCTGGGACTGGACAAAGCGCGTGGCGCTCGACCAGACCGGCGGGGTCGAGCCGATCGCGGTGGACGTGGAGCGCAACCCGGCGGCCGTGGTCGAGCTTGGCGCTGAGAACCCGCCCGACCTCCCGCTTTACGTGCTCAGGGTCGGGATCAGGGGCGGCTTCGGCGGCACCCGCGCCGGGCTGCCCGTGCTCCGGCGCGAAAATCCCGCGCCGCACCCGATCCTGAAGGAGATCTACGCCTGCGAGGTCGCGGGCAAGCGGCTCGAGGCGGCCAACATCCACGCCCTTCGGGCCAAGGTCCAGCGCCAGCTCGAGGTGATCGCCCCGGGACGCTCGCTGCCCCTCTGCTACTTCCGCGCCCCCCGCTTCGACTACTCGCTCCCCGTTCATGAGCAGGGCTCCCACCTTGTCTGCCCGGTCCTGGCCGGGCCTCGGATCAAGGCGGACAGTCTCGCCGAGCTGCGCGAGCCGGTCATCCGCCACCTCACCAGCGCCGGCTACCTCGAGCCCGACGAGGAGCCCGAGGTGCTCGTGGTGCGCCCGTCGGACCTGCGCCAGGTCCCGCCCGCCGCCGTGATGCGCTGTCTCGACGCGCCGGGGCTGTGGATGCCCACGGTCGAGGGGACCTCCCCCGAGGGCCCGGTGATCGGGCTGCTGGTCCACCCCACCGAGCTCGACGGCGCCCGAGGTCGCCGGGGAGGCGCGGCGGCTGCTTCCGAGGCGCCGCCCTCGGCGCCCGACACCACCGCACTGCTCCGCTACATCGGCCACGAGCTCACGGTGCGGGGGGTGCTCACCAATCCCTGGGCCCTCTACGCCGACGCGGTCCGCCCGGAGATCTGGGCGCGGACCGAGGAGCTGACCGACCCGACCGACCGCAGCCTCAGCTGCCATCTCGAGGGCGGCACCCGGCTCGAGGTCCCGATCCGCCGCACCGCCGCCGGGGAGTCGGTCGGAGCGATCAGCGCCGAGGGCATCAGCGTCTTCCTCGCCGGAGACGACGATGCGCTGGCAGCCTCGATCGGCCGCCACCTCGCCGCCGCCGGGCACATCCGGGACGCGCGCGATCTGCGACCGGACCTCGTCCGCGAGGCGCCGAGCGTCGCCCTCGACCCCGATTCGATCTTCAGCCGAGAGCAACCAACCCGAGACCAGGAGGTCACAAGAGCATGACCGTCGCCCTGATCGTCGCGGGCTCCATCATCGTGGGCCTGCTCGTGATCGCGTTCATCGTCTGGGCCAACCAGTACACGAAGGCCGGCCCGAACGAGGTGCTGATCATCTCCGGCCGCAAGCAGCGGAAGGAGCAGCCGTCCGGCTACCGGATCATCCGCGGCGGCGGCACCTACGTGCGGCCCTTCCGCGAGAAGGTGCAGCGCCTCTCTCTGGAGCTGATGCAGTTCGAGGTCCGCACCGGGGAGACCTACTCGAAGCATGGCGTGCCGACCCAGATCGACGGCGTCTGCATGGTCAAGGTCGACCCCTCCGACGAGGGCATCCAGCTGGCCGCCGAGCAGTTCCTGGCGCGCGGGCGCGACGACATCGCCCGCTCGGCCCAGCAGGCCGTGGAGGGCCACCTGCGCTCGGCGGTCGGCGCCCATTCGATCGAGGACGTCTACCGCGACCGCGCCGCCCTCGTGGCCAAGACCAAGGAGCTCGCCGGCCCGGACCTCGAGAAGATGGGGCTGGACATCGTCTCGCTGACGATCCGCCAGATCGCGGACAACCAGGGCTACCTGGAGGCCCTCGGGCGCCCCAGAACCGCCCAGGTGAAGCGCGACGCGGTCCGGGGCGAGGCCGAGGCCGAACAGGAGGCGAAGGCGGCGCGATTCGCAGCCGACGCCTCGATCGAGGAGTCGCGTCGCGACTTCGAGGTGCGCAAGGCCTCGTTCAAGCAGGAGGGGATGAAGGCCGCGGCGGAGGCCGACATGGCCTACGACCTCCAGCGCGCCATCACCCAGCAGGAGGTGCGCGCGCAGGAGCTCCAGGTGGAGATCGTCGAGCGCCAGAAGGCGATCGAGCTGATGGAGGCCGAGGTCAGGCGCCGGATAAACGAGCTCGAAGCCGAGGTGATGGAGCCGGCCAAGGTCGAGGCCCGCAAGATCGAGGCGCTGGCCGACGCCCGCAAGGAGGAGCTCGCCGCGCAGGGTGCAGGTGAGGCCGACGCGGTGCGCCTGCGCGGCATGGCGGAGGCCGAGGCGATGACCGCGAAGGCGGCCGCCTGGTCGAACTACAACGACGCGGCGATCGCCGACCGGCTGCTGTCGATCCTCCCGCAGCTCGCCGCGGCCGTCTCCGAGCCGCTGTCGAAGACCGACAAGATCGTGATGGTCAACGGCGGCAACGGCGACGGTGTCGGCGCCCACCGGGTGACCCAGGACGTGACCAAGATCGTCGCCGAGCTCCCTGAGCTGCTGGAGGCCCTCACCGGCAAGCGTCTCGACGACCTGGTCAGGGCGCTGCCCGGGTCCACCGGCGAGGAGAAGAAGTAGATGGCGACGTTCACCCCGAGACCCGCGGCGGAGCCGCCGCTGACGCTCACCGCCTGGGCGGATACGGCCGAGCCGGAGCCTGGGCAGGTGCTCGAGTTCGCCCGCAAGCACGGTGTGCGGATGGTCGATTTCAAGTTCACCGACCTCCCGGGCACCTGGCAGCACGTCTCGCTCTCGATCAACGGGCTCCAGGAGGAGGCGTTCGACGAAGGGCTCGGCTTCGACGGCTCCTCGATCCGCGGCTTTCAGGAGATCTCCGAGTCGGACATGATCCTGGTGCCCAACCCGGGAACGGCCGTGATCGACCCGTTCCACGAGCAGCGGACGATGTCGATCGTCTGCAACGTGTTCGACCCGATCACGCGCGAGCCGTACTCACGCGATCCCCGGTACATCGCCCAGAAGGCGGAGGGCTACCTGCTCGAGACGGGGATCGCCGACACCTGCTACATGGGCCCGGAGGCGGAGTTCTTCGTCTTCGACCACGTCGCCTTCGACCAGACCGTCAACCGGGCCTTCTACGAGGTCGACTCCGAGCAGGGTTTCTGGAACCGGGGCGCGGGCTTCGGCAGCGGCCAGATGAACGGCGCCGGGGGCAACCTCGGCTACACGCTGCGGCCCCAGGAGGGCTACTTCCCAGCTCCTCCGGGGGACACCCACTCGGACCTGCGGGCGCGCATGGTCGTGGTCATGGAGCAGATGGGGATCCCGTGCGAGTTCCACCACCACGAGGTCTCCGCCGGCGGCCAGGCCGAGATCGACCTGCGGTTCGACCGCCTGCTGCGGATGGGCGACAAGCTCCAGACCTACAAGTACGTGGTCAAGAACGTGGCACGGCAGGCCGGCAAGACTGCGACTTTCATGCCGAAGCCGCTGTTCGAGGAGAACGCGTCGGGCATGCACGTGCACCAGTCGCTGTTCCTCGGCGGCGAGAACGTGATGTACGACTTCAACGGCTACGGCCTGCTGGCGCGCGAGGCGCTCAACTACATCGGCGGCCTGCTCGAGCACGGGCGTGCGCTGATGGCGTTCTGCGCCCCGACGACCAACTCCTACCGGCGCCTCGTGCCCGGCTACGAGGCGCCCGTGAACCTCGCCTACAGCCAGCGCAACCGCTCCGCCGCCTGCCGGATCCCGGTCTACTCGGCCGCCCCGACGGCGAAGCGGGTGGAGTTCCGGCCGCCGGACCCGAGCGCCAATCCGTACCTGGCGTTCTCGGCGATGATGATGGCGGGGCTCGACGGGATCCAGAACCGGATCGACCCCGGGCTGCCGATCGACAAGGACCTGTTCGAGCTGCCGCCGGAGGAGCTCGAGGCGATTCCCAGCGTGCCGGGCTCCCTGGACGAGGCCATCGACGCGCTCGAGGCCGACCACGAGTTCCTGCTCAAGGGCGGGGTGTTCACCGAGGACCTGATCGAGACCTGGATCGACTACAAGCGCCGCGACGAGTGCGACCCGGTGCGCCTGCGCCCGCATCCGTGGGAGTTCGCGCTGTATTACGACGTGTAGCCCCCGAGCGCCGGCTACCTATTTCCAGGTAACGGGTGACGGTTGTCACTCGACGGGCGCTATCCTCCTGAACTCGTTTCAGTCCATCTCGCTCATCGGCCGCGCGAGGTTGGGGGGCCGCCAGTTGTGCGGGCACTCTCGCAGGCCGTGGATCGGTGGGCCCAGGTGCGCCGCGAGAGCGGTGCGGAAAGGAATCCAAGTGAAGAACGCAAGCAGGCTGCGCCTGGTTGGGGCCTCGATCGCACTCGCCGCTGTGAGCGTGGCCGGCATTGGCGGCGTGGCCTCGGCCACGCCGCCGTCGAAGCAAGGCGCGGCAGCAGTGAAAACGTTCACGTTCAAGGGCGATCGAAAGACCCTGCGGTTGGAGGGCCCGGCCAAGATCCGCCAGGGCGCGACGCTCAAGATCGTGAACGACACGAAGCCGGCCGTGGTGGGGCCGCACACGTTCACGCTCGGCAGGGCGTCCGAGTTCCCCAAGGGCGAGAAGCAGGAGAAGAGGTGCGCGCGTCTAAGTACGCCGTTCTGCGCAGCGGTCGCGTTCGAGTGGCACGAGTTCCAGCCGCCGAACACGATCAACAAGCCGCTCAGCGACGTGAACGAGGTTGGCTGGGATACGCCGGGTGATCGCAACGTCATCGGCGATTCGTGGTTCACCGGCAGGAGGGGCGAGAGCAAGTCCCTTCCGGTCTCCTCGGCGCCACGGACGCTGCACTACATCTGCATCGTCCACCCGTTCCTGAAGGGCAAGATCGAGGTGACGCCCGGTCCGACTCAGTAGCGCGTCGACCAGCGGTGGAGCCCCGGTGACGCCGGGGCTCCACCGTCCGCGTCATTCCCCTTGTCCCAGACCACAGACACCCAGCCCGAATCCGAGGCAGGCCGCTTCGGGCGACGGGCGTTTCTCGCGGCCGCGGGAACCGGCGCGCTGGCGCTGGCGCTGCCGGTCCGTCCCCGCCTCGGCGGGCTCGGCCTCTCTACGGCAACCTCGCGGGCCGCCAGCGCGAAGCCGTTCAAGGCGCGGCTCCCGATTCCGGACGTGCTGCGCGGCCCGCAGATCGCGATCGAGATGCGCGAGGCGGAGGTTCAGATCCTCCCGGGACGCCCGACGAGCATGTGGACCTACAACGGCAGCTTTCCGGGACCGACGATCCGCCGGCCCGCCGCGAGCCCCGGCGATCCGCCGACTGAGGTCACCTTCGCCCACAACCTTCCCGCGAGCGCCGGGGAGCTCAGCGTGCACCTCCACGGGGGGCATAACCGCTCCGAGCACGACGGCCAGCCGGGCGGGCTCACTCAGAGCCAGCCGACGGCGCTCTATTGCGACGTCTCCAGGGGGCTCACCGCCGGAGAGTCCGGCAACGACCTCCTGATCGCGCCGGGGGCCCAGCGGACCTACGCCTACGACCTGACCGAGGACGGGGCGCCGGAGCGCGCCGCGTTCCAGTGGTACCACGACCATCGCCTCGAGCGGACCGCGCCGAACGTCTGGCGCGGCCTGGCGGGGATGTGGATCATCGACGACGAGGTCGACGCTGCGCTCCCGCTGCCGCGCGGCGAGCGCGACATCCCGCTGATGATCGCCGACCGTGGCTTCACCCGCGAGAACCAGCTCACCAACCCGTTCTCGGGCTTCGGGCACCCGCCGAACGACGGGATCACCGCGAAGTACGTGCTGGTCAACGGCGCCTATCTCCCGCACCACCAGGTGAGCGCCCGCCGCTACCGCCTGCGGGTTCTGAACGCCTCGAACTTCCGCTCCTGCAACCTGGCGCTCTCGAACGGCGCGCCGCTCATCCAGATCGCCACCGAGAGCGGCCTGACGCCCAGATCGCTCAAGCGCGAGCGAGTTCTGGTGGGCCCGGGCGAGCGAGTCGAGCTGATCGTCGACTTCGGCAAGTTCCCGCACCGCAACGTCGAGCTGGTGAGCGTCCCTCGCCGCGACGGGGAGGACGGGCTCGGCTCGAAGGCCTACGCCGGCCCGTTGATGCAGTTTCGAGTAGGCCGCCGCCGCCCGGACTCCACCAGGGTCCCGCGCACCCTGCGTCCGCTCCCGGGGTGGGTCCCCGAGGCCCCGGCCCGGCCGCAGAAGACCTGGCGGCTGACCATCGACGGCTTCAGATGGGTCATCAACGGCGCGACCTACGACCCTGCCTTCGTGGAGCACTCACCCGCGATCGACACGACCGAGACCTGGCGCTTCGTGAACCAGACCGCGGTCGCGCACCTCGTCCATCTGCACCACACCGACTGGTACATGCTCTCGCGCAACGGCAGGCGGCCGCGCCCGTGGGAACGGTGCCTCAAGGAGACCTTCTTCCTCGACCCGCGCGACGAGGTGGTCGTCGCCGGCCACTTCTCGGACCACCTCGGCAAGTTCGTGGTCCACTGCCACATGCTCGACCACGAGGACCACGGGCTGATGTCGCAGTTCGAGGTGGTCGATCCGAGCGCACCGCCGCCCGGCTGAGCCCTCACGGGGCCAGCGTCGTCGGCATCCCCTCGAACCGGCCGATGTCGGCGACCTCGGTCTCGATCGCCTCGGTCGTCGCCGGGTCGAGCGCGGCGAACGGCTTGAGCTCGACCTGAAGTCTCCCCCGCTCGCGCCGCATGCCCCAGGTCCCGACCCCTCTCCCATCGGCGACGATGGTCGCCCGCAGGATCCCGCCCCCGGGCATGATCCGTCGCCAATTCGCGGGCTCGGCGATGAAGCCGCGGTCGCGATGGCCGATCAGGTAGGTGTCCCACGCCGGGAGCAGGCGGATCAGGCCGTCCCGCGCCCGCCGCAGGCGGCCTCGCCGAATCCATGCGCGCTCCTCGCCCAGCCGCACCTCGGTGAGTTCGCCGGCAACGCTCGCCAGCGCTGCCCTGACGTCGCCGAGGCCGAGCCCGGACCAGCCGGCGAAGTCGGCCTCGGTCGCCGGGCCGAAGGCGCCGACATAGCGCCGGGCCAGCCCGGCCAGGGCTGCCTCGCGGTCGTGGCGGGGGCGCGGTCCGAGCCAGTCGCGCTCGAGCACGAGGCTCGATCGCCCCTCGATGTCGGGTCCCTGGCAGGCGATGCCGCTCGCCACCGCGAGCCGGAAGATGTGGACGCGGGTCTGATCGTTGATCGCGATGCCCCGGCGCTCCAGGCGCTCGACCAGCGCGCTCCTGCTCGTCGGCCCGCCGGATTCGAGCGCCCGCTCGATCTCGCGGAGCGCCCTGTCCTGATCGGGGGCCTCGATGCCGAGCTGTCCAAGTCGCCTCCGTGACTCGGAGACCATGATCGGCTCGAACAGGGGCACGAGCCAGCCGACATCGTCGCTCGCCAGGAAGTGCATGGTCTTTCGCATCGCCCAGGTGCGCACGAGCGAGCGCTCCTCGTTGCGGGCGCGATCGATGTCGGCGGCCGTCAGCCGGGCGTCCCGGGCTCGAAAGGCGAGGCGACCGGCGCGCTCGTCCTGGGCCTGCGCGCCGGCGATGGTGCGAGCGATGTCCGCGGGATGGGCCCTGCCCGCCGGCCGGTGGAGCAGCTGTGCCGCGGCGCGTAGCAGCGGCAGCCGGTTGGCCTCTATGCGCCGCGGGTTCGACGCCACGCGAGGAATCTAGTGTGGTCCCGACAACCTTCGCGGAGGCGGTGCTGACGGGCCTGGCGTCCCTTCGATACGCCAGCATGGAAGGCTTGGACATGAGTGGAAGGACGTGGTTCGAGTCGAGGTGCCGCCGGAGCACGCCGCCCGTCGAGCAATGCCAACCAGGCTGACATCTACCGCCGTCGCCGGGTGATCGCGCTCGGGACCATCGCCGGTATCGCCGCGCTGATCGGCCTGATCATCGGCGCCGGCTCCGGCGGCGCTCCCGTGGATCCCACCGGAGCCGCCGCGAGCCTGCCGGCGCAGTGCTCCGGGTCCTCGCCCGCCGCGATCCGGCGGATCGTCGAGGGGAAGCTAATCGTGCGCTGGGAGGGCGGGCGCGACCAGGACCTGCTGCGGCGCGCCCGGGCGGGGGAGATCGGTGGCGTGATCCTGTTCCCGGACATCTCCGCGGTCGTCGAGGACGTCGCGAGCGAGATCGAGCTCCTCCAGCGGTCCACGACCGCGGCGGGCGCCCCGCCCCTGATCGTCGCGATCGATCAGGAGGGCGGGCCGGTGAAGCGCTTCGTGGAGGAGGCCCCGACGCGATCCCCATACGACCTGGGCCTCTCCGGGACGCCGGCCGACGCGCTGCTCGAGGGCCGGGCGACCGGGAACTTCCTGCGAAAGCTCGGCGCCAACGTGAACCTCGCGCCGGTGCTGGATGTGCCGGTCTCACCCGACTCCGTGATGTCGCTCCGGGCCTTCGGGACCGATCCCGCCACCGTTGAGCGGCTGGGGCTGGCGTTTGCGCGCGGGCTCGAGCGCGAGGACGTGGTTGCCACCGCAAAGCACTTCCCCGGCCTCGGGCGCTCGCTCCTCAACACCGACCTGTCACCCAGCGAGATCACCGCCTCCCGGCTCGAGCTGCAGCGGGACCTGGCGCCGTTCGAGGCGGCGATCGAGGAGGGCATCGGCATGGTGATGGTCGGGATCGCCACGTACAGCGCCTACGGCGTCGCCGAGCCGGCGGCGCTCTCGCCCGCCGTGATCCAGGGGCTCCTGCGGGACCGGCTGGGCTACGAGGGCGTCGTGATCACCGATGACCTCGGCGCCGCCGGGGTGAGCACCGAATACGGGACGACCGAGGCGGCAATCGCCGCCGCTGCGGCAGGCGCCGACCTCCTGCTGTTCGCGGGGGAGCCGGATCCCCAGGTCGTCCCGGGCCTCGTGCGCGCCACGCAGCGCGGGCGGATCGACCTCGGGTTGCTGCGCGAGTCGTGTGCGCGGATCGTGGGGCTGCGACAGACGCTCGAGCTCTGACGCCGCACCATCAGCGGCAATACTGGAGGTGTGAGCGAGATGACGACGCTTCGCATCGCCCTCGCCCAGGTGAACGCCACCGTCGGCGACGTCGGCGGAAACGCCCGCCTGGTGATCGAGTGGATCGGGCGCGCGCGCGATGAGGGCGCCCAGCTGGTGCTGTTCCCGGAGCTGGTGTTGAGCGGCTATCCGGCCGAGGACCTGTGGTTGAAGGGTCACTTCCTCGATCGCGTCGGCGAGGCGCTGCACGAGGTGGCCGCCGAGGTCGAGGACATCGTCGCTGTGGTCGGCTTCCCTGAACGGGCTGCCGCGATTCACAACGCGGCCGCCGTGCTCGCCGACGGCGACGTCCGGGGCATCTACCGGAAGATGCTGCTGCCGAACTACGGCGTCTTCGACGAGCGGCGCTACTTCCAGCCGGGTACGACCCCGTCGGTGATCGAGCTGAACGGTGCCCGGATCGGTGTCACGATCTGCGAGGACATCTGGTTCCCGGGGGCGCCGGCGTCGGTCGAGGCCCTGTCCGGGGCTCGCCTGATCGTCAACCCGTCCGCCTCGCCGTATCACCGGGGCAAGGGAATCGCCCGGGAGCGGATGGTCGCCCAGCGCACGGCCGAGACCGCGGCGAGCTTCGCCATGTGCAATACGGTGGGAGGCCAGGACGAGCTGGTGTTCGACGGTCACAGCGTCGTCGTCTCCGACCGGGGCGAGACCCTGGCGCGCGCCCGGCAGTTCGCCGAGGACCTCGTGGTCTGCGACCTCGACCTGCCGGTCGCCGCCGCGACCGAGGCGGCCGACGATGCCGGCCTCGACACGCTCCCCTCGGGAGCCGACGCGACGCTCCTCGGTCGTTTCGAGGTGTCGCGCAAGCCCGGGGACCGTTTGGCGCCGCAGCTCGCCTTGGTGCTCAGCGAGGAGGCCGAGGTCTACAGCGCGCTCGAGCTGGGCCTGCACGACTATGTCGAGAAGAACGGCTTCGAGCGGGTCCTGGTGGCCGTCTCCGGGGGGATCGACTCGGCGCTGGTGGCCCTGATCGCGACCGACGCGCTCGGCCCCCAGCGCGTGACCTGCGTCGTCATGCCCTCCCCCCACTCCAGCGAGGAGACGCAGGCGGACGCCCGCGAGCTCGTCCGGAACCTGGGCGCCGAGCTGATCGAGATCCCGATCGAGCGAGCGATGGCGGCCTACGAGGACCTGCTGCCGGCCGAGGCTGACCCGGCGACCGACGGCGGCTCCGTCGCAGCGGAAAACATCCAGGCACGCATCCGGGGCAATCTGATGATGGCGCTGTCGAACCGGAGCGGCTGGCTCGTGCTGACCACAGGGAACAAGAGCGAGCTGTCGGTGGGCTACGCGACGCTCTACGGCGACATGGCGGGCGGCTTCGCCGTGATCAAGGACGTGCCGAAGACGCTTGTATACAAGCTCGTGCGCTACCGCAACGAGCGTGAGGGGCGAGAGCTCGTGCCGCGCTCGGTGCTCGAACGAGCGCCGTCGGCCGAGCTGCGGCCGGGCCAGCTCGATCAGGACTCGCTCCCCCCGTACGAGCTGCTCGACCGGATCCTCGAAGCCTATGTCGAGGGTGATCGCGGCCGCGATGAGATCATCGGCGACGGCATCCCGGCCGCCGTCGTCGACGAGGTGATCGCGATGGTGGATCGCTCCGAGTACAAGCGCCGCCAGGCCCCGCCGGGGATCAAGATCACCCCGAAGGCGTTCGGCCGAGACCGGCGGCTCCCGATCACCAACCGGTTCAGGGGCTAGCTCGGCCGCACGGCGACGGTCATCCGCACCATCGCGCACAGGCGACCCTCGTCGTCGGTCAGCTCGACGTCCCAGATCCAGGTCGTGCGGCCGCGGTGACGAGCGATCGCCGTGGCGTTGACGTGCCCCTCGCTGACCGGGCGCAGAAACGTGGCGCTGCTCGACTGGCCGAACGCCACCAGGCCGTCGGGCTCGACCGCGCGACCGGTGGCGGCCGAGCAGATGCTCTCGGCGATCACCGGGTGGACGCCGCCGTGCACGAGTCCGTGTGGTTGGCGGATCCGGTCCGTGACCGGAACGCGCGCCCGCACCCCGTCATCGTCCTCCTCGAGCACTTCGAGGCCGATCAGCTCGCCCAGCCCGTCTCGCCCGGGGCGGCCTTCAGCTCCGCTCACCACCGTGCCAGGCTAGCGGACCGGACTTCGTAGGCTTTCCGCACGATGGGGCTCTCCGCCGACCAGCAGGCGATGCTGCAGCTCCTGCTCGAGCGGGGGCAGAGCTATGAGGATCTCTCTTCCCTGCTCGGGGTGGGGGAGCCCGACGTTCGCGCACGCGCCCGGGCGGCGCTGACCGAGCTGGTTGGGACCGATCCCGATCGCAGCGTGGCCCTCAGCGACTGGCTCCTGGGTCAGGCCGACCCGATCGGGCGCGCCGATGTGGTCCGCCATCTGAAGAATGATCCCGAGGACCACCGGCTCGCCGCGGACCTGATGGAGAGGCTGAAGGAGATCGCACCCGACGCCGAGCTGCCGAAGCTGCCCGCGCCGCCGCGGGGCGGCGCGGTGCGACGCCGGCGAGCCGCGGCGGAGGCCGAGCGGCCGCCCGAGCCCACGACCTCCTCGGACGCGGCGGCACCCGGTCTCACCAACAGCCAGGTCCGCCTGATGGCCGCGCTCGGGTGCGGGGCTCTGATCGTGCTGGTGGCGGTGCTCGCGGTGACCGGGGTGTTCGCCGGCGACGACGAGGCAAGGCCGGCGACGACCGCGGCGACCACCGGCACGGGCCCGCAGGGCACCGGAACCGATCAGGTGATCGCGGAGGTGCCGCTGCGCCCGAGCGGCGGGGGCGATGCCAGCGGACAGGCGACCTTCGGGATCGCGGACGGCCGCGGCTACATGGACCTGGCCGTCGAGGGACTCGAGCAACCGCCGAAGAACGAGGCCTACATCGTGTGGCTCCTGATCTCGAGAGATAGAGGGCATCCGCTCGCTCCGGTCACCGTCGATGCCGACGGAAGCTTCGACGAGCGAATCCGGATCGAGGACTTCATCCTGGAGGTGGCCGCCCGCACCCGCCTCGTCGATGTCTCGCTGGCCCCGGCGCGCGAGCTCGCCGAGCAGCTTCAAACGGCGGTGCAGGAGGCGTCGCCGTTGCTCGACTACACCGGCACGAGCGTCCTGAGGGGCATGGTGCCGCTCGAGCGCGATGCCGCCGAGGGGTCCGGGGGCGGTCAGGACTCGCCGGGCTGAGGCACCCTCAGCTGGGGCAGCAGCTTCCCGGGATTCATGATCCCGGCGGGATCGAGCCGGTCCTTGAGCGCCCTCAGCGCCTCGAGGCCGAGATCGCCCACCTCGGCCCTCATGTACGGGGCGTGGTCGCGGCCCACCGCATGGTGATGGGTGATCGTGCCCCCGGCCGCGACGATCGCCTCGCAGGCGCTTGATTTCACCGCGCGCCACTGGTCGAGCTCGCCGCCCGGGCGCCGCGGCGCGATCACGGTGAAGTAGAGCGAGGCGCCGTCGGGATAGGCGTGAGAGATGTGCCCCATCACGATCCCCGGAGTCCCCTCGCGCTCGAGCGCCCGGCCCATCGCCCCGGCAAGCGCTTCGCGGAGCTCGCCCAGACGGCTCCAGGTGTGGGCCGTCTCGAGCGTCTCGACCATGTAGCCGCGATCGAGCAGCTCGTCCCGGATGTAGGGACCGTCATAGCGGCTGCGAAGCCACGCGTCGCCTGCCCCGCGGCCCAGCGCCACGGCCCCGGCTTTGCGCAGGAGCGAGGCGCCGGGCGCCCGCCTCCGCTCGACCGCGGCGCGCTCGCCCTCCCAGCCGCTGATGATCAGGCAGCCGCGACGGCGCCGGCGTAGCCGCAGGTAGGCCTCGAACGCCCGGCGCTGGGCGCCGCCGAGGCCCGCGAACCCCAGCGAGACCCGCGTCTCGACCTCGTCGGAGAGGCGAATCACGTCCGGGAGTGAGCCGGACTGGGCCATGGCCCGCACGGCCCCCTCCCCACTCTCGAAGTCTGGCGCGATCCAGACCTCGTAGCGCCGCGCCTCGGGCAACGGACGAACTCGCACCCCAACCTCGGTGATCGCCCCGAGCACGCCCTCGGAGCCCAGCGCCAGCTCACGCAGTGCCGGCCCCGCCGCGGAGTGAGGGGTCTCGAGCGTCCGCAGCACCCCGGCGGGCGCCGTCAGCTCGATCGAGGTGACGAGCTCGTCGAAGCGCCCGTAGCCGCTCGATGCCTGGCCCGCCGAGCGGGTGGCGGCGAAGCCGCCGATCGTTGCGACCTCGAACGACTGCGGGTAGTGGCCGAGGGTGAGCCCCTGGGCCGCCAGCTGGGCCTCGGCCTCCGGGCCGCGCAGCCCAGGGCCCAGCCGCGCGGTCGCGGACCGCTCGTCGATCTCGACGCCACGCAGCCGGCGAAGGTCGAGCGCGATGAGCCGCTCGAACCCCCCTCGCTCCGGTTCGACGCCACCGACGACGCTCGTGCCGCCGCCGAACGGCACCACGGCGACCCCCTCCCGCGCGGAGACATCCAGCACGCGAGCCACCTCCTCCGCAGTCGCGGGAAAGACCACGGCGTCGGGTGCGTCCTCGAGGCGCCCTGCACGCAGCCTGATCAAGTCGGGATATCCCTTCCCCGTCGCTCGCCGCAAACGATGCTCGCGCCCGGTCAGCACTGCGCCCTCGCCCAGGGCGTCGCCAAGCTGCCGGGGGAGCTCACGCGGCTCCGGCATCCCCACCGCCTCCAGGGCCACCGCTCGGCCGGCCTCGGCGGGCCCGGCCTCACGCCGCAGCACGGCCACCGCAGCCGGGCTCAGGGCGACGCGCCGGTCGGGATCGCCCCAGCCCCACCACCGGCCGTTGCCCGCGGCAGCGAACTCGTCTGCGACGGGTGTCGCCTCCACCCCGGCCACGCTAGTGCTCCCCGTGACCGGTCAGCGCTCGGTCAAGGTTGCCCAGCGCCTCAGCCAGGCGGCGGCCGGCGGCGCGGCGCATCATCGGCGCCCCGAGCCGCGAGAAGCCCCGAAGCGTCTCGTCGCTGGTCAGGGTCACGGCGGCGCCGTCACCCTCCGGGCGAATCGCAATCGCGACCGAGGCTGCCTTGAGGATCCGCTCGAACGGCGAGCCGGCCACCTGCTGCGCCCATCCCATGCGCGCCACCGGCTCCCACACGGTCCGGCTGAAGTCCGCCCGGACCCCCGTTCCCCGCTGGGTCTTTAGCAACACCGTCCACCGTGCCGCCCCCCCGTCGCCCGCCTCCTGCACGTCCTCGACCCTCGAAGCGAGCGGCCACCAGCGGGGCAGGTGATGGGGATCGGCCACTATCTCCCAGACCCGCTCGGCGGGGGCGTCGATCGATCGGGTGCGCGACGCGCGCGGCAGCTCAGAGCTCCCAGGCCACTACTCGCCGGTGAGCCGGCGGAGATCGCGAACCAGGAGCAGCTGCTTGAGATGCCCACAGATGGCCGCCAGGCTCTCGAGGTTCTCGATCGCCTCCCTTCGACGCGCCTGGCTGCGGGAACGCAGCGACGCCCCCAGCACCTGCTCGAGGAGCGCCGCCTCGCGGTCGGAAGAGGTGCGCAGCACGCGCAGATTGCGTCCGGCGACTCCGTAGTTCGAGAGCTCGGCGGCGGCGCGAACGATCTCGAGATCGGTCTCGTCGAAGGTGAGCTGCCCGTTCCGGCGCCGCGCCTGGACGATCCCGTACTCCTGCAGCTCGCGAACGAATGTCTCGCTGACGCCCGCCTGATCCAGCAGCTCCTCCGGAGTAAGCGTCCCGACGTTTGCCTCCACCGACATCGCCCGCCGCGTGGACCCTCCCGAGTCGTGACGGGGCTTGGTGAAGTCGCCGGTGGCCAGCTCCTGGCGGATCACGCGCAGCGGGAGGAACTCGTCGCGCTGCATGCGGAGGATCGCCCGGAGCCGCTCGACGTCCGTCTGGCTGTAGAGCCGATAGCCGCCAGGCGTCCGCCGCGGCGCGAGAAGCTTCTGGTCCTCGAGATAGCGGATCTTGGAGATCGAGATCTCGTCGAACTCCTGGCTCAGGATCTTGGCGACGGCACCGATCGTGAGCGCCTTGCGCGGGCGCGAGGGCGACTCCTCGGCACGGTCCGATCGCTCGCGATCAGAGCTTTCGTGCGAACCCGGGCCTCGCGTCGCGACCGCCATCTACCGCTCCAGATAGCTCAGCTTGTATTTGCCGATTTGGATCTCGTCGCCGTCCTGGAGCCGTTGTGACTCGATGCGCCGCCGATTGACGTAGGTGCCGTTGAGCGAGCCGAGATCGTCGATGTAGTGGCCGTCGCCGCGGCGGACGACGAGCGCGTGGTTGCGTGAGACCGTGACGTCGTCGAGGAAGACTCCGGCGTCGGGCGTGCGGCCGATGCTCATCCTCTCCTCGTCGATGGTGAAGCTCTCGCCCGCCCTACCGCCCCCCGAGCGGATCACGAGCGCGGCCCCCGCCTGCTCGACCTCCTCGTCGAGGTCGACGGGCTCGTACTCCCCGGTCTCCTCGTTCACCTTGTAGGTCACCGTGCTGCCGTCATCGGCTTCCGGCCGACCGAGATAGGCGCCGCACTTCTGGCAATAGTTGGCGCCCTCCGGGTTGACGAACCCGCACTCGGGGCAGTGCACCGCCATCAGCGGCGGGCCTCCCGCCCGGATTGATCGATGTCCCCCGTGGGCGCCTCGACCCTGCCGAGCAGGATCTCGGTGAGCGCCTCGACATCGCTGCCGCTGATCAGCGCGTCGCCTGCCTCGCGCTTGACCCGCAGCCGCTTGACCAGCTCGGCGCGGAGGATGTCGATCTTCCCGTGGAGCAGGCGTCGACGGTAGGAGATCTCTCGCTCCTCGTCGGTCAGGCGATCGATCAGCTCCCGCAGCTCCTGGTCGCTCATCGCGCCGACGTCGGGGAAGGTTTCCTCCACTTGCTGGGCTCCTTGGCTAGCGGGTCTCGGTCGGGCGTCTGCCCCGTACGGCAACCAGTCGGGATTATAGGCGGGATCTGAAAACGTCAAGTAGAGCTTGAGCCTTGCAGAATAATTCCCGCCGCGTGCTCTGCTCCCGCCTCGAACACCTTGCCCTCGGCTCCGCCTCGGGCATTTCATGCTGCTCCCGCGTCCGCCGCGGCGGGGTCTCAGCTGGTCCGCATCGCGCGGACGCCCGCACGTGCGTAGAGGATCGTGGCGTAGATGCACACCACCACCCCGGCGATGAACACGGCGACCGTGATCCAGGTGTCGAGGACCAGCGTCCAGAAGAGCCCGGCGAAGACCAGGAAGGTGCCGATCCGCCCAATCCAGTTGATCTCCAGCTCGAGCCCGCGGGAGAGCGCCGCCCTCGCCAGCGCCAGCGTGGCCAGCTCGCGGGCGGCGAGCGCGGCGATCGACCATCTCGGCAAGAGCTCGAAGTGCCAGCACACGACCGCCCCGGCGAGCGTCGCGAGGCGGTCGATCAGCGGGTCCATAAGCGCGCCAAGGCGGCTGTACTGGCCGGTGGCCCGCGCGAGAAAGCCGTCGACGTAGTCCCCGAACGTGATCCAGAAGTAGATCAGCGCCGCCGCGGCCGAGCGTCCGTCGTCGGACTCGAACGCCAGGTAGAGGAACAGCGGAATGGAGAGCAGGCGGGCGTAGCCGACGAGGTTCGGGATCGTCAGCGGTCGGAGCGGCTGTCCGGCGCGGGTCTGCCGAGGGAGAGGCCCCGATCGGTCGAGCCCGGTGAGGCGCCTGAATCCGCGCACGCGCGGCGATCGGGACGGGCGCGTCGCCGGGGGACGTCCCATTCCCCCCGCCTACTCGAGCGACGCCAGGAGCTCCCGCGCCCGCTCGGCCGCCTCCGTCACCGGCAGGCGGGAGTCCGTGGCGCTGCGTCGGACCTGGGCCTCGATCTCGCCCTCGGCGAGACCTCGCCGGCCGATGGTCAGGCGCAGCGGGCAGCCGAGCAGCTCGGCGTCGGTGAGCTTCTCCCCGGGCCCCGCATCGCGGTCGTCGAGCACGGTCTCAACGCCGGCCTCCGTCAGTTCCTCGTACAGGCGCCCGGCGGCCTCTCCCACCTCGGTCTCACCCTTGCCGAGCGCGACCATGTGGATGTCCCATGGGGCGATCGTGCCGGGCCAGACGATGCCGCGCTCGTCCGCGCCCTGCTCGATCGCCGCCGCCATGAGCCGCGCCGGCCCGATCCCGTAGCTGCCCATCACGATCGGGTGCTCCGTGCCCGCCTCGTCGAGGTAGGTGGCGCCCAGGGGCTCTGAGTAGACGGTGCCGAGCTTGAAGATGTTCCCGACCTCGATCGCAGGCACGATCTCGATCGGCTGCCCGCCGGGAGCCAGATCGCCCTCCTCCACGGAGCGGATATCGACCTCCGCCGACGCGAAGTCGCGACCGGGCACGACCCCCGTGAGGTGTGCGTCAGGCTCGTTGGCGCCGCAGACGTAGCCCTCGCCGGCGATCGCCGAGTCCCGCAGCACCTCCATCTCGGCTCCCACCGGGCCCACGAACCCCGCCGGCCCCAGCCGCTCGGCGATCTCCTCGGGCTCAGCCGCGCGGAAGCCGGCCCCGAGGGCATTGCCGAGCTTGATCTCGTTCAGGCGGTGGTCGCCCCGCACCAGGGCGAGCACCATCCCCCGCCCCTCCACGACCACGGGCATCGCCTTGATCAGCGCCCCTGCCGGGACGCCGAGCGCGCCGGAGACCTGCTCGACCGTGGTCTGGCCCGGGGTCGAGACCCGCTGCGGTTGATCGAGCGGCGGCGGCAGCTCGACCGGTTGAGGCTCGGCTGAGGCGATCTCGACGTTCGCCGCATACCCGGGCGCGAGCGCGACCTCGTTCTCCCCCGCCTCACAGGGCGCCATGTACTCGTGGGCGCCCGAGCCACCCATCATCCCCACGTCGGCGGCGACCCGATGCCAGCGCAGCGCGCAGCGGTCGCAGATCCGGTCATATGCCTGGATGTGGAGCTGGTAGCTGCGCTCGAGGCCCTCCTCGTCGCGGTCGAACGAGTAGGAGTCCTTCATCGTGAACTCGCGGGTGCGGAGCACGCCGGCTCGGGGCCGTGGCTCGTCCCGCTCCTTGGTCTGTACGTGGTAGAGGATCATCGGCAGCTCCCTGTAGGAGCGGACGTCGCGCGCGACGTGGGAGGTCACGCACTCCTCGTGCGTCATCGCCAGCACCAGCTCGGCGTCCCTGCGGTCTCGCAACTTGAACAGCTCGTCGATCTCGTAGCGACCGGTCCGCTTCCACAGCTCGGCGGGGTTGACCACCGGCATCAGCATCTCCTGGCCCCCGATCGCGTTGATCTCCTCGCGAATGATCCGCTCGACCCGCTTGATCACGCGATAGCCGGCGGGCAGGAACGTGAACAGGCCGGCCCCGACCTGCCGGATCAAGCCCGCGCGGACCATCAATCGGTGCGAGAGTGCCTCGGCGTCGGCCGGGTCCTCTCTCAGCGTGGGCCAGAAGTAGCCGGAGAGCCGCGTCATGAAGCGGCAAGGCTATCTGGCGGTCGGCCTTCCTACGGGCAGATCGCAGTGTCGGCGGGACCGCCCAACCGCCGCGCAATCCTCCGTTCGCTGAAGCGTTTTCCCGGCTATCGGCAGGACAATGCTTCAGCGAATGGTCGGAGGAGCTGCTCGCAGCAGTCTTTCGGGCGAAGTCGTACGCGCCGACGCCGGCGCTACGCTCGCGTGAACCGCCGCCCGGCGGTCGGCGAGGCGTCCTCGTCGAGCTCGACCCGGCGGCCCTTCACCGGCTTCAGGAAAGGCTCGGCGGTCACGTCCTTGCCGGCCTCCTCCGCGGCGGCCTTCTCCATTGCAGCGATCCGCTCGGGCGTCAGCTCGTCCGCGTTCTCCTCCTCGATCTGGCGCAGCCACACGGCGCCCTCGGCGGCCTTGTGAGTATCGACCTCGACCTGGCCGCGCTCGACCGACTTGTCGATCTCGGCGAACAGGGCGTCGACCAGCTCGTCCTGCGGCACCTTTCGCAACGGCTTGCCGTGGGCGAAGATCAGCCCCTCGTTCTTGGCCCCGGTGATCCCGAAGTCCGCATGCGAGGCCTCGCCGATCCCGTTCACCGCGCAGCCCAGGACCGCGACCTCGATCGGGTCCTCGTATGCCTCGAGCCGCTCCTCGATCTGAGCCACGACCGTGTCCATGTCGAATTGCAGGCGGCCGCACGTCGGGCACGCGATCAGCACCGGGCCGCGCTGGCGGATGCCCAGCGCCTTGAGGATCTCCCACGCCACCTTGACCTCCTCCTCGGCATGGAAGGTCGAGAGCGAGATCCGGATCGTGTCGCCGACCCCGTCGGCCAGCAGGGTGCCGAGGCCCACCGCCGACTTCAACGAGCCCGACCACTTCGTCCCCGCCTCGGTGATCCCGAGGTGAATCGGATAGGGGATCTTCTCGGCGAGCAGACGGTTGGCCGCGATCGTGTTCGGCACGTTGGTCGATTTGATCGAGACCTTGAAGTTCTCGAACTCGAGCGACTCCATCAGCTCGACGAACTCGACCGCGGCGGCGACCAGCGCCTCTACGGGGCTCTCACGTTCCAGCGCATGCAGGTGCTTGGGGAGGGACCCGGAATTGACCCCAACCCGCATCGGCACGCCGGCCCTGGTCGCCCGCTCGGCGACCTCGGCGACCTTCTCGCGGCCGCCGATGTTCCCGGGGTTGAGGCGGATGCAGTGGGCGCCGGCGTCGATCGCCTTCAGCGCCAGGGTGTGGTTGAAGTGGATGTCGGCGATCACCGGGATCGGAGACTGCTTGACGATCGTGCGAAGCGCCTCGACGTCCTTGTCGCGGGGGACGGCGACGCGCACGAGGTCAGAGCCCGCCTCGGCCACGGTCCGGATCTGCTCCATGGTCGCCGCGAGGTTGGCGGTCTCGGTCTTGGTCATCGTCTGCACGACGACCGGCGCGCCGCCCCCGATCGGCACGTCCTTGACCCAGATCTGGCGCTTGGAAGCCATAGCCACGACCAAGGGTACCGGCGCCCTTTGAACTTTTCCGGGACGTCTCGGGTATCAACCGACAGGACGTCCAACTGGGAGGTGCGGCATGCGCGTCAGGCGGCGGGCCACGGCGGGGATCGCGGCGACGGCGGCGGCTGCGCTCGTGCTGACCCTGCCCGCGGGAGCGAGCGCGGCTTTCCACCTGGTCATGGTGCGCGAGGTGTTCGCCGGCGGCGCCAACTCCGACTTCATCGAGGTGCAGATGCCGTCCGCGGGCGAGAACTTCATCGCGGGCCACGAGATCGATGTCTACAACGCGTCGGGAACGCTGGTCGACACCATCACGCCGAATGAATCCGCGGACAGCGGCCAAAGCCAGCGCACGATCCTGTTCGGCGACACGGGCGTCGAGGGCGCCTTCGGGGTTGCCCCGGATTTCCTCGACGCCGACCTCGCGCTCAACCCCGCCGGGGGTGCCGTGTGCTGGCGGGACGGCCAGCCGCCTGACTGCGTCGCCTGGGGCAACTTCAGCGGCACCGCCTTGCCCTCCCCAGCCGGAAGCCCGGTATCCGCCGGCGGCATCCCCGACGGTATGTCGATCACGCGCTCGATCGCGCGCGGCTGCGCGACGTTGCTGGAGCGAAACGCCGACGACACCAACGACAGCGCGGCGGACTTCGCCGTGACCACGCCGACGCCGCGGCCGAACTCGGTGGCCCCGACCGAGATGCCCTGCCCCGCCGTGCCGAACACGATGATCAACACGCGGCCGCCGAACCCCAACAACTCGAACGACGCGACCTTCACCTACAGCGCCACCCCCACCACGGGCGCGAGCTTCCAGTGCAGCCTCGATTCCGCCGCGTTCGCGGCCTGCCCGGCCGCGGGGATCACCTACATGGACCTCGCCGACGGCGAGCACAACTTCCAGGTCCGGGCGATGAACTCGGCCGGGACCGACCCGAGCCCGGCGAGCTATATCTGGACGATCGACACTTCCCTGCCGAGCCCGCCCGACACCACGATCACCGCCGGCCCCAGCGGTAGGACGAAGGACCGCACACCAACGTTCCGCTTCCGATCCGACCAGACGGGCGTCACCTTCCAGTGCAAGCTCGACACCAAGCCCTACCGAGCTTGCACGTCGCCGTTCACCACGGCCAGGCTCGCGTTCGGCAAGCACACCCTGCAGGTGCGCGCGGTTGGCGCCGGCGGCCCGGATGCGACGCCGGCCAGGCGCGCGTTCAAGGTGATCAGGCGGCGCTAGCCGGCGCCGTCAGGACGCGTAGAGCGCCTCGATCTCCGCCGCGTACTTCTTGGCGATCGGAGTGCGCTTCAGCTTCATCGTCGGCGTCAGCTCATCCCCGCCGGGTGCCCACTCGGTTGGGAGCACCTTGAACCTCTTGATCTGCTCGACCCGCGAGAGCTTCGAGTTCGCGTCCCGCACACCGGCCTGGATCGCGGCCACCAGTCGCCCGTCGTCCGCCAGCCCGGCGAGCGAGGCGCCCTCGAGGCCGTTCTGGGTCGCCCATGCCGGCGCGAAGTCCGGGTCGAGCACGATCAGCGCGACGTTGTAGGGACGGCCGTCGCCGATGGCCACGGCCTGGCCGATCAGCGGGCTCGCGGCCTTCAGCGTCGACTCGATGTTCGCCGGCGACATGTTCTTGCCGGACGCGCTGATGATCAGCTCCTTCTTGCGGTCGACGATGGTCAGGTAGCCGTCCTCGTCGAGCGACCCGATGTCCCCGGTGGCGAGCCAGCCGTCCGCGCCGATCGTCTCCGCGGTCTTCTCGGGCATGTTGCGATAGCCCGTCATGATCGAGTCACCCCGGACCAGGACCTCGCCGTCGTCGGCGAGCTTGACTTCGACTCCGGGCAGCGGCGGGCCGACGGTCCCCAGCTTGATCCGCTCGGGCGGGTTGCAGGTGGCTGCGCCGCAGGTCTCCGACATTCCCCAGAGCTCCCCTACCGTGATCCCGATCGCGTGGAAGAACTCGAGCACCTCGACCGGCGTCGGGGCGGCACCGACGTTGACGGCTACCGCCTCGTCCAGACCCAGCATCGCGCGCAGCCCGGAGAACATCCGCTCGTCAGCAGCAGCTGCGGCCGCTTCGAGCTCGGCCGGGACTTCCTCGCCCGCCTGCTCGAGCCGCACCTTCTCGAGCGCGGCCTCGAGACCCTTCCTCGCCGCCTCGGCCTGCTCCTGCGGGAGGCCGGCGAGGCTGGCCTCGAGCCCGGCCTTGAGCTTCTCGAAGATCCGGGGCACGGCGAAGAACCACGTCGGTCGCACCTGGGGGAGGAACTCGGCGATCCGCCGCGGATCGGGGCAGATCGTGATCGAGCAGCCCCGGATCACCGGCAGGTAGTAGTGCGCCCCGCGCTCCGCGATGTGGGCGGCGGGCAGCCACGAGATCACCTTCGCACCGCGGTCGGGGAAGTCGACGATGTCCTCGACCGCCGCCACCAGGCTCATCAGGTTGCGGTGGGTCAGCTGGACGCCCTTGGGCGGGCCCGTGGTTCCGGAGGTGTAGATCAGCGTCAGCAGGTCGTCGAGCCCGACCGCGGCGACCGAAGGCCCCACGTCGAACCCCGGATCCATCGCCTCGACCTCGTCCAGCGTGTGGTCGGCGCCGTCACCGTCGACCACGATCACATGCTCGACCTCCGGCAGCTCGCGCCGGGCCTCGGCGAAGCGCTCAAGGAGGGCCGTCTCGACCACCGCCACCCGGGCCTCGGCGTCCGAGACCACGTAGCGGATCTGCTCGGCCGAGGAGGTCTGGTAGATCGAAAACGGCACCGCGCCGAGCGAGACCGCGGCGAGGTCGCAGATGATGAACTCGGGGCGGTTCGAGAGCAGCATCGCGACCGTGTCCCCGTTGCGGAGGCCGAGCGCGGCAAGGCCGCCGGCGACCCGGGCGACCCGGTCGCGAAGCTCGTTCCAGGTGATCTCGACGTCGCCCTCGGTGCGGATCGCGACATCGGCACCGAGACGCCTCACCGTGGCCTCGAACGCAGCGGCGAGATTGGCGCTCTCCGGATCGCGGCCGGGGCCGCCGCTCGCATAGCGCTCCGCGGTCCTCAGCTCCATCCCGCGTGCGAGCCTACCGCACGTCGAACCCCTCGCCCGTGAGCCTCCCGATGTCGTTCGAGAGGCCGACCGCGAATAAGAGCAGCACCAGCATGAACCCGACGACGCTGGCCCGCTCGATCACGCTGAATGGCACCGGCCTCCCACGCGCCTTCTCGACCAGGCTCCAGAAGATGTGGCCTCCGTCCAGTGGTAGGAACGGGAACAGGTTGATCACCCCGAGCGACAGGCTGATCACCGCGATCAGGGTCAATGCCTGGCGGGTGTCGAACTCGATCGCCTGGCGGGTGACCTCATAGCCCCCGACCACGCCCGAGATCTCGTCGCGCTTCTCCGGATCGAAGATCTGAGCGATGGTCGACACGGTGCGCGAGGTGACCAGCCACATGAAGTCGAGCGATCGTTCTGCGGCCTCGCCTGGCGATGGATTCAGGGGAGTCGAGCCGTAGGCGAAGCCGAGCCGGGTGCGCTCGACGTCGGGGTCGTAGACGGGACGCATCGAGAGCGTCATCACCTGCCCGTCGCGCTCGACCTCGATCCTGGCCGGTGTGGTCGCCCGACAGCCGTCGGTGGGCTCACCGGCGCACTCGTGGCTGGCGACCAAGCGGGCGAACCGCTCGAGCCGGCGCTCGAGCGGAAGCCCGGCGAGCTCCTCGCCGTCGACCGAGAGAATCCGGTCCCCTGGCTGAAGCTTGGCCGCGGCCGGGTAGCCGGGCGCGATTTCGCCGACCGTGTCGTCCAGCTCGCGCACGCCGAACGAAAGCGCGTACAGCATCACGAACGCGATCAGCAGATTCACCGCCGGCCCGGCGGCGATGGTCACGATCCGCTTCCAGACCGGCTGGTTGTAGTAGGCGCGCGGCGCGACCTCCGGGTCGAGCTTCTCCTCCGGGTTCATCCCGGTGATCTTCACGAAGCCCCCGAGGGGGATCGCCCCGATCCCGTACTCGGTCTCACCCCGGCGCGCGCTCGCGATCTTCGGAGGGAAGAAGAGGAAGAAGCGCTCGACCCTCATCCCCGTGGCCTTGGCCGCGACGAAGTGGCCGAATTCGTGAAGGATGATCAACACGGCGAACCCCGCCGCCGCGAGCAGGTAGCTCATCGAGTCGCGCGGACCCGGCCGGCAACGATCTCGCGGGCGCGCTCGCGAGCCTCCGCGTCGGCGGCGAACAGATCCTCGAAGTGCGACGGCATCGATCCGGGCAGGACCTCGAGAACGTCGGCAACCACCCCGGCGATCCCGGTGAAGGGAATCGTCCCCTTGAGGAAGGCCTCAACGGCGACCTCGTCGGCCGCGTTCAACACGCATGGTGCGGTCCCGCCGGTCTCACCCGCCTCGCGAGCGAGGCCAAGACACGGAAACGCCTCGAGATCGGGCTGCTCGAAGCCGAGCTCGCCGACGGCGGCCAGGTCGAGTCGGGCCATCGGCACGTCCGCCCGCTCGGGAAAGTGCAGCGCGTAGGAGATCGGAATCCTCATGTCAGGGTGGCCGAGGTGCGCGAGCGAGGCTCCGTCGTTGAGGTCGACCAGCGCGTGCACGATCGACTGCGGGTGGACGACCACCTCTATGCGCTCGTAGGGAAGCCCGAACAGATGGTGGGCCTCGATCACCTCGAAGCCCTTGTTCATCAGCGTCGCCGAGTCGACGGTGATCCTCCCCCCCATCTCCCAGGTGGGATGGGCGAGCGCCTCCTCCGGGGTCACCCCGGCGAGGTCGGCGCGACCCCGGAACGGCCCGCCCGAAGCGGTCAGCACGACCCTGTCGACGGTGCCCGGAGCCTCGGCCCGCAGGAGCTGGAACAACGCCGAGTGCTCGGAGTCGACGGGGATCACCCTCGCGCCGCTGGCCTCGGCCAGGGCAGTCACCAGCTCGCCGCCCACGACCAGGCTCTCCTTGTTCGCGAGGGCGAGGTCGGTCCCCTCGCTGAGGGCGACGATCGTCGGCCCGAGACCAGCGGAACCGACGATCGCGTTCAGCACGAGGTCGGCCCCCGCCGAGCGCACGAGCTCGCGAACCCCCTCGTCTCCGCTCAGGACCTGGATCCGGCCGTCGACGGCCCCAGCCGCCCGCTCTGCGGCGTCCGCGCGAGACAGGGCGATCCTCCCGACCCCATGCTCGAGCGCCTGCTCGCTCAGCCGTTCCCAGCGATGGCCGGCCGAGAGCCCGACGAGCTCGAGCTCGTCGGAGCCGGCCACCACCTCCAGCGCCTGCTCTCCGATCGACCCGGTGGAGCCGAGGATGAGCACCTTCTTTGGCACCCGGCCAGTGTAGGGAGGCGCGACGCGCCCACATACTTGCTCATTGAAGCCTCTGTCCGGCTATGGCCGGATCAATTCCTCAGCGATGGGTAGATACGGCATCAGGAACGCCTATCCTCGCGCGGGTGCCAGCCTCGAAAGCTCTCGTCGGCGCCCATCTCAGCCCCGAGCACCCGCTCGCGGAGGCCGAGGCCATCGGCGCCGACTGCGTTCAGATCTTCCTCTCGGACCCGCAGAGCTGGCGCAAGCCTCCGCAGCGGCCGGACGCCGAAGAGCTGCGAGCGTCGGAGCTGCCTGTCTATGTCCATGCCCCCTACCTGATCAACGTCTGCTCGCCCCGCAACAACGTCCGCTACGGCTCGCGCAAGGTGCTGCAGCAGACGTGCGACGCGTCCGCCGAGGTCGGCGCCGCGGCGGTGATCGTCCACGGCGGCCACGCCGAGGATGCCGTGGCCGAGGGGTTCGGGCGCTGGGTGCGCACGCTCGAGATGCTCCGCTCAGAGGTACCGCTCTACATCGAGAACACCGCCGGCGGCGAGAACGCGGTCGCCCGACGCTTCGACGATCTGGCGCGCCTGTGGGATGCGATCGGCGGCCTGGATCCGGGGTTCGAGCTGGGCTTCTGCTTCGACACCTGCCATGCGCACGCCGCCGGCGAGGAGCTCGCTGACGCGGTCGAGCGGGTGCGGAATGCGTGCGGCCGGATCGACCTCCTGCACGCGAACGACTCCCGCGACCCGCCCGGCACCGGTGCCGACCGACATGCCAACCTCGGCCGCGGCGAGATCGGCCCCGAGCCCCTGCGCGAGATGATCCGGTCCTGCGGCGCCACCCCGGTGGTCTGCGAGACGCCCGGGACGCTGGAGGACATGCGGGAAGACCTCGCCTTCGTCCGCCGTGCGCTGAGCGGCTCGGGCTAGGGACGCAGTCCCGATCCACGCGGCTCACTTCGCCAGGGCGTTGGCGCCAAAACCCGCCGACACCGGACGCGAAGCGGAGGATGTCGACGGAGTAATTCCTAGAACCCGAAGGCCACCGCCAGGTAGTACCCCGGGAGGATTGTGAACAGGGCTGCGTCCACCCGGTCGAGGAGGCCGCCGTGGGGGCCAAGGACGTGCCCAGAGTCCTTGGCACCGAGGTCGCGCTTGACCATCGACTCGAACAGGTCGCCGACCGGCGCAAGGATCGCGACCGCCAAGCCGATCAGCAGCGCGTCCAGGCCCGGGAGCCAGTCCTGGTACAGCCCGGCGAACCAGAACCCCATGGTGCCGCCGACGATGCCGAAGACGAGGCCCTCGACGGTCTTGTTCGGCGACAGGGTCGGCGCGAGCAGGTGGCGGCCGAACAGTCGACCGCCCGCGTAGGCGGCGGTGTCCGCGACGAAGGTCGCGACCAGGACGTCGATCAACAGCGCCCCGCCGTGAACCGGGAGCTCCCGCAGGAGCACCGCGTAGGCGAACGGAACCCCGATCCAGACCATCCCAAAGGTCGTCAGCGCGAGCGACCTCAAGATGCCGTCGAGCGACTCACGGGTCGCGGTGGCGAGGAACATCAGCGGGAATCCAGCCGCCAGAGCCAGCACGACCTGGTCCTGGTCCTCGAAGTAGGCGGCCGCGACCATCCCCGCGATCACGATCATCGCCACCGCCTGGAAGGGCCGGTAGTCGCGCGCCATCCGAAACAGCTCGGCGAGCCCGATGCAGCCGAAGGCGACCATCGCGACCGCGAACACGACTCCGCCGACCGCCACAACCGCCACCACCACGGCGATCCACGGGACCGCCCAGACGATCCGCGCCAGTGTCTCCGACCCGCGCCTCGGACCGGGCGGTGGCGGCGGTCGCCGCGGGGGCGGTCGCCGCAGACGTTCGTCGACTGGCTCGGATTCAGCCGGTGCCGCGGGGGGTCGTTCGCGGACGAAGGCCGGCGGCTCCAGCTCGTCTGCCATCACGTCAGCATTTCACGCTAACGGGCGCCGAACCGTCGCTGCCGCGCCTCGAACTCGCGCAGGGCGCCCTTGAGGTGCTCAAGCCCGAAGTCAGGCCAGAGGACGTCCGAGAACACCAGCTCCGAGTAGGCGCTCTGCCAGAGGAGGAAGTTCGACAGTCGATGCTCGCCGCTGGTTCGGATGACCACGTCGGGCTCGCTCATCTCAGGGGCGTAGAGGCAGGCGCGAAACTCCTCCTCGCCTCCGCCCTCGAACCGGGCCGCGGCGTCGAGGATCTCCGCCCGCCCCCCGTAGTTGAAGGCAACGTACAGGCGCAGGCGCCGGTTGTGGGCGGTCACCTCCTCGGCCCAGATCATCCGTTCGAGGAGCTCGGCGGAGATCCGTTCGCGGCGGCCGATGAAGCGCATCCGGACCCCCTCCTCGTCGAGCTCGGGCGTCTCGGACTCGATCAGCTCGGCGAACATGGCCATGAGCCCATCGACCTCCTCGCGCGGGCGCGACCAGTTCTCGGTCGAGAACGCGTAGACGCACAGCTCGTCGAGCTCGAGCCGGACGGCGTCCTTGACGATCCGCTTCAGCGTCTGCGCGCCCTCACGGTGACCCTCGAGCACGGGCACTCCGTGCTCGGCGGCCCAGCGCGCATTGCCGTCCATGATGATGGCGACGCTTCTGGCGGTGGGGGGAGTCATTGGCGAAGGGCCGCGAAAACGAGCAGGTCGGTCCTGTCAAGGAGTGCCCGGCAACAGGACCCTAGCCCGCCGCCCCCGGACGCGGGAGCAGATCAATAGGCCCGCGGCGTAGCCGCGGGCCAGTGATTCCGGGCGGGAGCGGAGGAGGCGGCGGAGTTGTTCGGAGCAGCCATCGCTATTTCAGACTTCCAGGATCTCGTCTTCTTTCGCCTTCAGCGCCGCGTCGACATCGGCCACGGCGCGGTCGGTGAGCTTCTGAAGCCCCACCTCGGCACGGTGCTCGTCGTCGGCGCCGGCCTCGCCCTCCTTCTTCAGCTCGCGCAGGTCGTGCATGACATCGCGGCGGATGTTTCGCACCGCGACCCGGCCGTCCTCGGCCACACCGTGGACGACCTTCACCAGCTCCCGGCGACGCTCTTCGTTGAGCTCGGGGATCTGGAGCCGGATGACGTTGCCGTCGTTAGAGGGAGTGAGACCGAGATCGGACTCCATGATCGCCTTCTCGATCGTCCCGATCGCGTTCTTGTCGTAGGGCGTCAGCGTCAGCAGCCTGGCGTCGGTGGCAGCGACGTTGGCGAGCTGCCGGAGTGGTGTCTCCGTGCCGTAGTAGTCAATGACGACCCGGTCGAGGAGGTGCGGCGAGGCACGTCCCGTTCGCACCGTGGCGAGCTCGTGCCGGCAGTTCTCCACCGACTTGCTCATGCGCTCCTCGGCGTCCACGAGCAGCTCATCGATCAGTTCGCTCATCGAGTCCCTCCTGCCGCCGGCTCCTCGCGGCGCCCTTCGGCTCGCGAGGGGCTTTGGTCGTTCCGCCCGGCCGCCGCAGCGTTCCCGTCGGGATGATCGGCGGACCTCACACCGTCCGTGGAGACGATCGTGCCCACCCGCTCCCCGCGGACGATCCTGTCGATGTTCCGCTCGTCGGCCATGTTGAAGACGTAGATCGGCAGCGCGTTGTCCATACACAGGGAGAGCGCGGTCGAGTCCATCACCCGCAGGCCGCGCTCGATCGCCTCCAGGTGGGTGATCTCGGGCAAAAACGTGGCGTCGGGCACCTCGGACGGGTCGGCGTCATAGACGCCCTCGACCCCGTGCTTGCCCATCAGGATCGCCTGCGCGTGGATCTCCAGCGCCCGGAGCGCTGCGGCTGTGTCCGTGGTGAAGAACGGGTTCCCGGTGCCGGCGGCGAAGATCACCACACGCCCCTTCTCCAGGTGGCGGATCGCGCGGCGCCGGATGTATGGCTCGGCCACCTCGGTCACCTCGATCGCCGAGAGCACCCGCGTTGCGGAGCCGCGCTTCTCCAGCGCATCCTGGAGCGTGAGCGCGTTCAGCACCGTCGCCAGCATGCCCATGTAGTCGGCGGTCGCGCGGTCCATGCCCTCGGCGGCCGCGTCCAGCCCGCGATAGATGTTGCCGGCGCCGACGACGACCGCGACCTCCACCGCGCTGCCCGCGACCTCGTGGAGCTGGCGGCTGATCCGCTCGACCCGATCGGGATCGGTCCCGTACTCCAGCGAGCCCATCAGTGCCTCGCCGGAGAGCTTCAGCAGGATCCGCTTGAACACGGGCTCCACCACTGGGGCGAACCCTAACGCGAGTTATTCGGCACCGACGACGAACCTGGCGAAGCGCGCAACGCGGATGTTCTCCCCGGTCTTGGCAGCGATCTCGGCGCGGAGCTCCTCGATCGTCTTGCCCTCGTACCGGTCCGAGCGCACGTGCTCCTGCTCGAGCAGGGCGACCCCCTTGGCCCACTTCGTGAGCTGGCCGTCGACGATCCTGTCGATGACGTCGTCGGGCTTGCCCTCCTCCCTGGCCTTCCGCTCGAGCACACCCTGTTCCGCCTCGCGCAAGTCCTCCGGGATCTCGTCGGCCGACACGTAGAGCGGCGGCGCCGGCGAGCCGGCGATGTGGATCGCCACCTCACGCGCGAACTCCTTGAACTCGTCGGAACGGGCGACGAAGTCGGTCTCGCACTGGATCTCGACCAGCACGCCGACCTTGCCGTTCGCATGGATGTAGGAGGAGACGATCCCCTCGCTCGTCGCACGTCCGGAGCGCTTGGCCGCCGATGCCTGGCCCCTGACCCGGAGGATCTCGATCGCCTTCTCGGGGTCGCCGCCGGCCTCGGTGAGCGCCGCCTTGCAATCCATCATCGCCGCTCCGGTGCGGTCGCGGAGCGCCTTCACGTCGCCTGCCTTGATCTCCACGGTCATGAGCTCTCGCCCTCCGCTGCCCGGGTGGCGGCCTCAGGGACGCCTTGCCCGCTCCCCTCACCGGCGCCGGCCTCGGCTGCGGCAGCGGCCGCTTCCTCGGCCTCGCGCCGCGCTTGCTCCTCGGCCTCGCGCCGCGCGCGCTCCTCCTCCTCTCGACGGCGCCGATCCTCCTCCTCGGCACGGCGCTTGGCCTCCGTCTCGCGGTAGTTGGTGGCGGCGGCTTCCGCCGCCTCGCCGATCGTGCGGATCACCAGCTCGCACGAGCGAATCGCATCGTCATTGCCGGGGATCGGATAGGAGACGGGGACCGGGTCGACGTTCGAGTCGACCAGGCCGATGATCGGTATCCGCAACCGCTCGGCCTCGCGCAGCGCGATCTCCTCTGTCTTCAGGTCGATGAGCAGCACGGCTTGCGGCAGCCGCTTCATGTCGCGGACTCCTCCGAGGTTGTACTCGAGCTTCCCCAGCTCGGCCTCCATCGACATCCGCTCCTTCGTAGGGAGCAGGTCGAGCCGGCCCTCGGCCTTGAGCTCGGTCAGCTCGTGCAGGCGGTCGATCCGCTTCGAGATCGTGTGGAAGTTGGTCAGCAACCCGCCGAGCCAGCGCTGGTTGACGTACGGCATCTCGCAGCGATCGGCCCAGTCCTTGACCGCATCGCGCGCTTGCTTCTTGGTCCCGACGAAGAGCACGCTTCCCCCGCGGCCGGCGACGTCCGCGGCGAAGTCCCTCGCTGCCGCGAGCAGGGCCTCCGTCTGCAGCAGGTCGATGATGTGGATCCCGTCGCGCTCGCCCCAGATGTAGCGGCGCATGCGCGGGTTCCACCGACGCGTTTGATGCCCGAAGTGAAGTCCGGCCTCGAGCAACTGTCTGATCTCCGTCTCCGGCAATTGAGACTCCCTTTTCATTTGAATTCCCCGACGATCTGGCGGGACCCGGCGTTGGCTCGCGCTTGCGGCCCGGCCGGGCAGGGCCCGTTCGACTCGCGTCGGGGGTTGGGGTCGATTTGCTCGAGGGATTGTAGGGCGCGGCTCACGGATTGCCCCGCGCCGCCTCCAGCGCCCGCGTCAAGTCCGCGGGCAGGGGCGAATCGAACCTCATCTCTCTCCCGGTCACGGGATGGGCGAAGCGGAGCCGGTGGCTGTGCAGGAACTGGCGCTCGAGCCCGTGCCGGCCGCGATGCCCGTAGCGCGGGTCGCCGCAAAGCGGGTGGCCGATCGCGGCGAAGTGGGCGCGCACCTGATGGGTGCGTCCGGTCTCGAGGCGCGCCTCGACCAGTGCGTCGGCCGGGAGAGCCTCGAGCACGGTGAAGTGCGTGCGGGCCGCTCGCGCCCCGCGCCCGCCGACGGCGCGGCGCTCCGGCGCACGGTGGTCGCGGCCGAGCGGCGCGTCGATTGTCCCCGTCCGTGAGCGCGGCAAACCCTCGACCAGCGCGAGGTAGGTGCGCTCGATCTCGCGCGAGCGGATCATCTCGCTCAGCCGAGCGTGGGCGCTGGACCTGCGAGCGACGATCATCAGCCCGGACGTGTCGCGATCGAGGCGGTGGACGATCCCGGGGCGCTCCGGGTCGCCGCCGCCGCCCAGCAGCTCCCCGAGCGCGTCGACCAGCGTCGGGCCACGGTGCCCCGGTGCCGCATGGACGACGAGGCCCGCTGGCTTGTCGATCACCGCCAGCGACTCGTCGACGTGAACCAGGCGTGGCTCCCCGGTCACCCCGATTCGACTCTCCCCAATGCGATCAGCACCAACGCCACCGCCCCCGCGGTGATCGCGATGTCGGCAGCGTTGAACGCCGGCCACAGCGGCGGGTCGATGAAGTCCGTGACCGCATCCTCACGCACGCGGTCGGCGAGGTTGCCGAGGGCGCCGCCCACCAGCAGTCCGACCGCCAGCCACAGCCCGGGTCGTCCCGGGTCACGGGCGAACCAGACGAGTACGAGCGCCAGGGCCGCCGTCGTGACCACCAGCACGGCATCGCCCCCCTCGCCGAAGAGGCCGAAGGCGATCCCGCGATTGGTGACGTGGGCGAGATCGACCCCCAACACGAGCGACACGCGCTCCCCGGGCGCGATCGAGTCGACCAAGATCGCCTTGGTCACCTGGTCGATCAGGACGACGATGCCGGCAACGAAGAGCGCCCGAGTCCAGCCGCGGACGGCCGGCCCGCTCAGGTGGGCGGTCAACCTTCGATCGCGCCGACCACGATCGCCTGCACCACGACCAGGACGATGATCGCCAGGATCGGGCTGAGATCGAGCGCCAACCCGCGCCCGCCGATCGGTGGGATCACCCGGCGGAACAGGTTCAGGTAGGGGTCGGTGGCCTCCTCGATGAAACCGACAACCGCCCGGAGATAGGGGTTGTAGGGCATCCGCGGCACCCATGAGAGCAGGACCCGGATCAGGATCAGGACCAGGTAGACCAGGAACAGGGCCGAGACATAGTCCGCGATCTGGCCGCGGCTGATTGCGATCATCGGCTCGAGGCTCATCGAAACCGCTCCAGCGAGGCGTCGACGGCGTCCTCGATCGCCTTGCTGAAGCCGCCGTGCTGCAGCGCTTCGAGGCCCGCCTCTGTGGCGCCGCCCGGGGGTGCCACCGCCTTGCGGATCGCGGCGGGCTCGCGCCTGGAAAGCAGCTCACCGGTCCCGGAGAGCGTCGCCGCCACCAGCGCCTGGGCCTCCGCTCGGTCGAGGCCCTCGCGGGCCCCTGCGTCGGCGAGCGCCTCGGCGAACAAGGCGACGTACGCGGGCCCGCACGACATCACCGCCATCGCGGCCTCGATCCTGTCCTCAGGGAGCGCGACCGCCGTGCCGAGCATCCCGAGCATCTCCACCAGCTCGGCCTCGAGCCCGGGGGCCATCTCACGCGCGGCCACGTGACAGAGGACCCCGTGGCCGATCTCGACGGGCTGGTTCGGCATCACCCGCTTGATCGGGGTCTCCGGGAACGCCTCGGCGAGGCGGTCGGTGCACGTGGCGGCGAGCACGGAGAGCACCGCGCGGGCGTGACCGCGCAGCTCGGCGGCCGCGTCATCGAGGGCGGTCGGCTTGACTGCGAGCACGACCACGTCGCTCGAGTCGCCCAGGACTGCGAGCGAGTCGCGGGTCTCGCCCCTCACCTCTGCCGCGAGCGCCGCGGCGCGCTTGCCGATGAGGTCACAGAACAGCATCGCCTCGGGAGGCCGCTCCGCGGACGCCCACCCGCGCGCCATCGCCGCGGCCATGTTCCCAGCGCCTGCGAAGCCGAGCCTCATGACGGGCGGAAGGGTACGGGACTCGGCGAGATCCGCCGCCCCCGGACGCGGGAGCAGCATCAAATGCCCGAGGCGTAGCCGAGGGCCAGTGGTTGTGGTGCGGGAGCGGAGGAAGCGGCGGATTTATGACTGGTTGAAGAAGCCCTTCTCGACCAGGCGGGCCTTCTCCTCAGCCGAGACCTCGACATTCTGCGGGGTCAGCAGGAAGGTCTTGTCGGCGATCTTCTGCATTCCGCCGTCGAGCGCGTAGGTCAGTCCCGAGGCGAAGTCGATCAGGCGCTTGGCGAGCTCACCCTCCGTCGTCTGGAGGTTGAGGATCACGGGGACCGCCTGCTTGAACCGGTCCGCGATCTCCTGAGCGTCGTTGAAGGATTGCGGCGTGACGAGATGCACGCGCACATCCGCGCCGCCGTTGCCGACGGGACGCAGCATGCGGGTGCGATCGGGCTCGTCCTCGGCGAAGATGTCGTCGATCTCGTTCCGCATGCGGCGCCGTTCGCCGATCCGGCTCACGGTCGCGGACCTGGGTGCCGGCGATTCGTACGGCCGCTGGCCGCCGGCTTCGGCCTCGTAGATCTCGTGCTCGGCGTACTCCGGGTCCTCGGCGAGGCCGAAATACACGAGGGCGCGATGCCAGGTGTCGCGAAGCGCCATAACTTCAGCGGGTTTCGCTTTATCGCCCGCTTTTCCTCCCGGTGATTATGACGCCTGGGGACGGCAGAGCGGCCGAGCCTGCCTCGAGCTCACCCGTAGAGCTCCGTCCCCAGGCGGATGATCGTTGCCCCCTCCTCCACCGCCACCTGCCAGTCCTGGCTGGTGCCCATGGACAGCCTGGTGAGCCCGTGATCGCCCGCGAGCTCCCGGAGCCGGACGAAGAACGGACGCGAGTCCTCGGGGTCCTCCGAGAACGGCGGCATGGTCATCAGGCCCGTAACCGCCACCGGGCAGCGCTCGATGAATGCCCCGAGCTCCTCGGGGCTCACCCCGCCCTTGCTCTCCTCCCCGGAGAGGTTGACCTCGACGAGCACCTCCAGCCCCCGCGGCGCATGCTTCTCGAGCTGGGCCAGGACGGAGTCGGTGGCCACCGAGTGGATCAGGCGGACCAGCGGCGCGATCCGCTTGACCTTGCGGCTTTGGAGGTTGCCGATGAAGTCCCAGGTGAACGACTCGGCCCAGCGCTCACGCTTGCGCTCGAGGTCCTGCAGGCGGTTCTCCCCCACCAGCGGGATCCCGGCCTCGGCGAGCGCTCCCATCTCCGCGGCCGGGACGTACTTGGTCGCGGCCAGGATCTCGACCCGATCGCCGGCCACCGAGCGCACCCGCTCGAGGTTGGCGCGGATCCGGTCCGGATCGAGGCCGCGGATCAATCCGGGCATGTCAGCCGGTCTCCGTAATCCGGACCAGCCCGGCCTGGCGGCCCGTGCGCCGCCCGTCGCGTCGGTGGGAGAAAAACAGGTCCGGATTGCAGCTGGTGCAGAGCTCCGATACCTCGATCGCGCTCACCCCGGCGCGCTCGAGCAGCCGCCGGGTGACCGCGCGAAGGTCGAGGTTGCGCCCTTGGGCGACGCCGTCGCCCAGACCGGCGAACGCCGCCATCACCTCCTCGCCGACCTCGTAGCAGCACGGCCCGATGCCGGGGCCGATGGCGGCCGCACGCGCTTCTACGGCCGCCACCCCGCGCTCGACGATCCCGGCGGCGAGCCCCCGCCATCCACAGTGGAGCACCCCGGTGCGGCCCGAGCCCGACAGCGCAACCGGCAGGCAGTCGGCGACCAGGACGAGCGGGGCAAGGCCGGGGCGGGCCGTCGCCTGACCGTCGGCCCGCGCCGGGTCGGAGGCCGGCCCTGAGTACGGATTCGGGTGCGGCGGCCGGTCACGGACCTCGACGTCCGCCCGGTGGACCTGGTAGCCGATCAGCACGTCGTCGGCGTCCACACCGGCCGCAGCGGCGGCCCGCCTCCGGTTCTCGCGCACCGCCGACGGATCGTCGTCGGTGAGCAGGCCGAGGTTGAGGCTCTCGAACGGCGGCGCGCTGACGCCGCCAACGCGCGTGGTGAACACCGCGGTCGCGCCGGGCAGCGCCGCCTCGATGAAGCGGACCCCGTTGCTCTCGTGCCATTTCATCTCGCGCGGATGGTGTCAATCACCCGGCCGACGCGGCCGCGAGAGCCACCGCGAGCTCCTCGTCCCTCCCCGTTGCCTCGCCGTCGAGTCTCGCCGTGAGCGCCGAGTTGAGCCCGCGCCCGATCGCCGGGCCCTCGGGGATCCCTGCCGCGAGCAGATCCCGCCCGGTGATCTCCAGGCGTATGTGGCGCCAACTCTCGACGTACGTGTCCAGCCACTCAGCGCCCAGCGCCCGGGCGAGCGCCAGCTCCGTGCCAGTTCGCCCCCGGGCCGCGGCAACGCCCACGGACGGACGCGCGGGATCCATCTGAGCCAGCCGCCGGACCTCCTCACCGAATCGTTCCAGGGCGGCCGCGAGCACCGCCTCGCCGCGATCGGCGACGCTCCGCCACGGCTCGGATTCGAACACCGCCACGACGGACTCGATCAACTCCCCGGCCCCGGGCCGAAGCTCGACCAGGCCCCACGCATCCGCCAGCTCGAAGCCCGCGCGTGCTGCCGGCTCGGCGGCGATCCTGCGCAGCTCGGACTCGACCCGTTCACGACTGACGGTCTCGAGGTCCGCGGCGCGAATCAGCTCCTCGGTCCTCGGCTCGAGCTCGAAGCCGAATCTGCCCGCGTAGCGGGCCGCGCGCAGCGCGCGAGTCGGATCGTCCTCGATCGAGCGCTCGTGCAGGACGCGCAGCACCCCACCCGCGAGGTCGGCGAGGCCAGCGTGCGGGTCGATCAGCGACTCCTCCCCGATGAGCGGCCAGGCCATGGCATTGATGCTGAAGTCTCGCCGGGCCAGGTCGTCGGCAAGGGAAGCGGGACGCACCTCGGGGAGCGCCCCCGGGCGCCGGTACGACTCCGCGCGCGCACTTGCCAGATCCAGCTCGACTCCGTCGAGGCGGACCGTGGCGGTGCCGAAGCGCTCGTGGGAGCGAACCGGCCCTCCGAGAGCGTTCGCCACCTCTTGCACCGAGCCCTCGACGACGACATCGATGTCGCCTCGCTCCGCCCCGAGCAGGAGGTCGCGGACAGACCCCCCCACGAGGAACCCAGGGGTGCCCGCGAGCGCGGCGCGAACCGCGTCGATGCCGTCGAGGGCGGCGACGCGTCGCGGCAGGAGCTCGGGGTGGATTTCCAGCATTTGCGGGGGGATTCTGAGCGCTTAGGGCCAATCCCTACCATGACGGGTTTCGCGGATGGGTCGTTTGCTCGAGATCTGGCGGTCATGGTCCACGCGCCAGCGCCTAGCGCTGGTCGGGGCGCTGATCGTGTGCGCCGCCGGAGCCGGGGCCGTCGCCTACGCGATGTTGAAGCGCCCCGGCGACGTCGTGAACACCGACGTGGCCTTCCATCCCAAGATCGAGAAGAAGGAGAAGAAGCCGACGATCGAGACCGTCGACTGGCCGGTCTACGGTTATGACAACGAGCGCACGCGCTACCTCCCCTCGAAGCGCGTGCATCCCCCCTACCGGCCTTCGACGTGGAGCTTCGTCGCAGGCAAGCTGCTCGAGTTCTCCCCGATCGTCGCCCGCGACAGGCTCTACTTCACGGACAAGGACGCCCTGCTCTACGCGCTCGACGCCGACACTGGCAAGGTCGAGTGGAAGCGGGACATCGGCGCGCTCAGCGCCTCCTCGCCCGCGTACGCAAGCGGCAGGGTGTTCGCGGCGACGCTGGAGCCGGGGACGGTTGTCGCAATGCGTGCCAGTGATGGCAAGGTGCTCTGGAAGCGCCCGCTGCCGGGGCGCACGGAGTCCTCACCGGTCGTAACCGGCGGTAAGGTGCTGGTCGGGTGCGAATGCGGGACCGTGTTCGCCCTGGACGAGCGCACAGGCGCCATCCGCTGGACCGTCGACACGAGCGGCGAGGTCAAGGGCGGCGTTGCGGTGGACGACGGAGTGGCGTACTTCGGCAACTACGCCGGCGAGCTCTACGCGGTCGACACAGCCGGCGGCTCGGTCCGGTGGCAGACCGGCACTCAGGGCTCGAGCTTCGGCAGGTCCGGGCCGATCTACTCGACGCCCGCGGTCGCCTTCGGCCGCGTCTACGTCGGCAGCATCGACAGTCGCGTCTACAGCTTCGACCAGCGGACCGGGGAGCTCGCCTGGAGCCAGTCGACGGGCGACTGGGTCTACCCAGCGCCGGCCGCGGCCGATACCCCGGTGGCCCCGCCCACGGTCTACATCGGCTCCAAGGATCACGAGTTCTACGCGCTCGACGCCCGCGACGGCTCGGTCCGCTGGCAGAAGGACGTGGGCGGGGTGGTGCTGGGAGCGGCCAGCGTGATCGGCAATACCGTCTATGTGGCGGTCATCGGCCCCAACATCGGCACCTTCGGATTCGGCACCAGAGGGGGCAAGAATGTGTTTGAGCATGAGCTCGGTGAGTACAACCCCGTGATCTCCGACGGCGAACGCCTGTACCTCACCGGAACCTCCACGATCCGTGCATTCGAGCCGATGACCAAGAAGCAGCTTCGCGCGCGGCGCGAGCAGGCGCGGGAAGCCGAGCGCAAGCAGCGACAGCGGGAGAAGCCGGAGCGTGCGAACCAGGGACGTGAGGGGGGCGGCCAGCCGGGCAATGCGAAGCCCGGCTGACCCCCGGGCGCTAGAGCCGAACCGGGATCCCGGCCTCGTGCAGATGGCGCTTCGCCTCCTCGACGGTATGTTGCCCGTAGTGGAAGATCGAGGCGCATAGGACGGCGTCGGCGCCTCCCTCGGTGATCCCCTCGGACAGGTGGCGAAGCTCGCCGGCCCCGCCCGACGCGATCACCGGCACCGCAACCGCGTCGGCCACCGCGCGGGTCAGCTCGAGGTCATATCCGTCGGTGGTGCCGTCGCGGTCCATGCTGGTCAGCAGGATCTCCCCCGCACCGCCCTCCGTGGCCTCACTGGCCCACGCGACCGCCTCGCGGTCTTCGACCCTGGTCCGCCCCCCGTTCGCATAGACGTCCCAAGCCGCCCGCGCCGGGGCTAGGGACGAAGTCCCGGTAGGTGCGGAGGGCTTCGCCAGGGCGTTGCGCCCGAACCCGGCGGCCCCGCAGCCGAAGGCGAGGAGCCGCCGGAGTGCGATCGACGCTTTGCGTCGATCGCCACCACCACGCACTGTGCGCCGAATACCTCCGCCAACTCGCCGATCAGCTCCGGCCGGGCGAGCGCGGCCGAGTTGACCGAGACCTTGTCGGCCCCGGCGTCGAGCACGGCCTGAGCGTCCTTGACCGAGCGCACTCCCCCGCCGATCGTGAACGGGATGAACACCTCGTTCGCCGTGCGCCGCGCGAGGTCGACGATCGTGTCGCGCCGCTGGTGCGACGCGGTGATGTCGAGGAAGACCAGCTCATCGGCTCCCGCCGCGTCGTAGCGGGCCGCGAGCTCCACCGGGTCCCCGGCATCTCGCAGCCCGACGAAGTTGGTGCCCTTGACGACGCGACCGGCATCGACGTCGAGGCAGGGGATGACACGCTTCAGGGCCATGTGAGCAGGGTAGAGCGGGGCGCCAGCGCTAACGGCGCCGCCACGGCGCCCGCATCACGTGGCCAGCCGCGTTCCGGCCGAACTGACCCGGCTCGAGCTTGCGGACGAGGCGGAGCATCTCCTCGCGCTCGTTCGCGCTGAGGTTCTTCGTCGGGCGGCCCTTGGACTTGGCGACGAGGCTCGCGAGCCGCCGTCGCTCATCGCCTTCGAGCAGGCTCAGGTGCCGCTTGATCAACAGCGCCACCTGGGCGACTGCGAGAACCCTGAGCCAGAACACCGCGCTTGAATCTAGCCAATTGGCGCACGGTGCCCCTTTGGTGGGCCAGGATGCCCTACGAATCGAGCGCCCGCTGGCCCTCCGCGACCGTGAACCGCCTCTCGTACAGGGCGCGGCCGACGATGACCGCCACCAGCGCCGGCTGCCGCAGCCGAGAGAGCGTGCGCAGGTGCTCGAGCGAGCCGACCCCGCCCGAGTAGGCCAGTTCCGCGTGGGTCTCGGCCGCCGCCGCTGCGGCAGCCTCCAACCCGTCGAGCGCCGGGCCCTGAAGCGTGCCGTCGACCTCGACTGGCGTGTAGAGGAAGCGCCTCACCCCTCGCCGCCCGAGGTCGCGGATCAGATCGTCGGCCGAGCTTCTGCTCTCACGCTGCCAACCCTCCACGGCCACCCGGCCCGCGCGGGCATCAGCTGCCACCGCGATCCGGGCACCGTGCTCGGCGATCAGCGCCTCGATCAGGGCGGGATCCTCGACCGCCGCGGTCCCCAGCACCGCTCGGTCGACCCCAGCCGCGAGCACTGCGGCCACGTCCTCGGCGCGCCGCAGGCCACCGCCCATCTGCACCGGCACGCCCGCCTGAGCGGCGATCCGCTCGACCTGAGCGAAGTTCACCGGCTGCCCGGCCCGCGCGCCGTCGAGGTCGACGACGTGGAGTGCCCGGGCACCCTGGTCGACCCAGCGGCGGGCCGCGTCGAGCGGATCGGCGTCGAACGCCGTCTCGCGCTCATAATCGCCCTGGATCAGGCGAACGGCCCGCCCACCGCGGATGTCGATCGCGGGGACGAGGATCATGCGGCGACTGGCGCGCACACTGACGCGAAGTTCGCGAGCAGGTGCAGGCCCCAGCGGCTGGACTTCTCGGGGTGAAACTGGGCGCCCCAGATCCTCCCGCGATTCACCACCGTGGCGAAGCGCTCGCCCCACTCCGCGGTGCCGACCACGTCGGCGTCGACGGGTCGCGCCGCGAACGAGTGGACGAAGTAGAACGGCGTCCTGTCCGGGATTCCCTCGGTCAGCGCACACTCGCGCGCCCAGCTGACGGGCTCCCAGCCGATGTGCGGGACCTTGTGGCCCGGGGCGTCGAGCTCCGTCACCGTGCCCGGAATGATCCCGAGGCCGTCGGCGCCCTCGTTCTCGGTCGACGACTCGAAGAGCAGCTGCATCCCGAGGCAAATGCCCAGGAGCGGGCGGTCCTCGGCGACCCACGAGCGGACCAGCCGGTCGAACCCGAGCTCCCGGATCCGGCGCATCGCCATCGGGAATGCCCCGACGCCGGGCAGGACCAGCCCGTCCGCCTCTCGGGCCGCCACGGAATCGAAGGTGATCGCGGGCGTCGCCCCGACCCGTTCAAGCGCCTTCTCGACCGAGCGCAGGTTGCCCATGCCGTAGTCGAGGATGGCCACCCGGCTCACGAGCGGACCCCCGGCCAGGGCCGAGTGTCGAGTTTGTCTGTCTGAGGCGGACAAACTCGACACTCGATGGGGTTGGCAGGTGCCCGCGTCATTTCAGCGTCCCCTTCGTCGACGGCACCCCGGGCTCGTCCGGGTCGATCGCCACCGCCTCGCGAAGCGCCCGCGCGAACGCCTTGAAGCACGCCTCGATCATGTGGTGCGTGTTCGAGCCGTAGCGGGTGCCCAAGTGAAGCGTGATCTTGGCGTGCGACGCGACGGCGCGGAAGAACTCCTCGGTCAGCTCGGCGTCGAATCCGGCGATCGAGACCGGGGGGAGATCGGCCTCGAACAGGCACAGCGGGCGCCCCGAGATGTCCATCGCGCACATCCCGAGCGCCTCGTCCATGGGGACCGCCGTGTAGCCGTAGCGCCGGATGCCCGCACGGTCGCCCAGGGCGGCATCGAGAGCTTGGCCGAGCGCGATCCCGACGTCCTCGACGGTGTGGTGTGCGCCGGTCTCCAGATCGCCCTCGGCCGCGACGCGGAGCCCCAGGCGCCCATGGTGCCCGAGCAGCTCGATCATGTGGTCGAGGAAGCCGACCCCGGTCGAGGCGCTCACCTCTCCCCCATCGAGGTCGAGCGCGACCTCGAGCTCGGTCTCGCGCGTTTTGCGGGTGATCTCTGCGGTGCGGCTCATCGAGCGATCCTAGATCACTGATGCCCAACCCCCGCGCACCCGGATGACGCGCCTGGCCTTCGCATCTCTTTGTCCTCGGGCACTCGTGTGCAGGCAAGCACACGTCATGCCCTGCGTCCTCGAGCTGCTCGGCCAGGCGCGTCCCCGGGCACACGCGGATCGAACATCAGTGATCTCGTCCGGACCATCAGTCCGCCGCCCTCGCCTCGGCGGACTCGCCGTGGACCGGGAAGCCCTCGGCCTCGGCCAGCTCCGCCACCCGGGGCGCCAGCCTGGCCGCCGCCGGCGGCGGCAGCTCGATCACCGAAGTGTGGCGGCGGAAGGCACCGATTCCGAGCGGGCCCCCGAAGCGTGCCGCGCCTCCGGTCGGCAACACGTGGTTCGAGCCCGCGGAGTAGTCGCCGAAAGCGACCGCGCCGGTGGGGCCGAAGAAGACGCACCCGGCCACTCGATCGGCGGCGATCTGCGCGTCGGCGCCGTCGAAGGCCAGCTCGAGATGCTCGGGCGCGATCGCGTCGGCGAGCTCCACCGCCGCGCTCAGGTCGGGCGCCTCGACCAGCGCCACCGTCGCGTCCGCGACGCTTGCGCGCTCGGAAGCGAGTGCCTCCAGTTCGTCGACCAACGCGTCGAGCGCGCCGCCGTCGGCGCAGATCGCCACCAGCAGGCCGTCGCTGCCATGCTCGGCTTGGGCAAGAAGGTCGAGTGCCACCCAGCGGGAGTTCGCGTTGCCGTCGAGCACCACCGCCAGCTCGGTCGGGCCCGCGATCCCGTCGATGCCGACCACCCCGAACACCAGCCGCTTGGCCGCGTTCACGTAGCGGTTGCCCGGGCCGACGATCACGTCCACTGGGGCGACCGTCTCGGTCCCATGAGCCAGCGCGGCCACCGCCTGGGCGCCGCCGATCGCGTAGACCTCGTCGACCACGGCGATCGAGCACGCCGCCAGGAGCACCGGCGGGAGCCGGCCGTCCGGCCCCGGGGGTGATGCGAGGGCGATCCGATCAACGCCAGCGACCCGCGCGGGGACGCAGCACATGAGGACCGACGACGGGTATGCCGCGCGTCCCCCCGGCGCGTAGATGCCGGCGGACGAGACGGGGCGCCCCACGACTCTCACCGCCTGTCCCTGTGCCAGCGACGCCTCGGCGTCGGTGGCGGCCTCGAGCTCTGCCCGGGCCACCGCCTGAATGTTGCGTCCGGCGACCTCGAGGGCCCCGATCAGCTCGGGGGTGAGCAGGTCGCGGGCCTGGGCGATCTCGCTCGGGTCCACCCGCAGGCTCAGCTCGTCCAAGGCGAGGTCCGGCGCGTCGAACCTGACCGTGAGCTCTCGCAGGGCGGCGTCGCCGCGCGTGCGCACGGCATCCACGATCGCCGCCGCCTCCGCCTCGAGCGCGGGAGGCCGAGCCGGCAGCGCCCTCAGAGCAGCCGCCTGCCGCCCCGGGTCGCGCCCGTCCCATGAAAGTCGCTCGGCCCTCACTAGCCCGTTGCCTCCCGCAGCCGCTCGACCAGAGCGTCCACCTCCCTCGCGCGCAGCTTGTGGGTGACGCGGTTGGCAACCAGCCGGGCCGTGCAGCGGGCGATCTCCTCGCGCACCTCGAGGTCATTGTCGGCCAGGGTCCGCCCGGTGTCGACCAGGTCGACGATCCCGTCGGCGAGCCCGACCAGCGGCGCCAGCTCGACCGAGCCCTTGACCTCGATCACCTCCGCCTGGCGGCCGGTCCGCTCGAAGTGGCGCTCGGCCGTGCGCGGGTACTTGGTCGCGATCCGCATTACACCCAGCCGGCGCTCGGACTCGGCCAGGCGCTCGTCGCCCCGGCGGCCCGCCAGGACCATCCGGCAGGTCCCGTAGCGGAGATCGAGCAGCTCATACACGGCGCGGTCACGCTGCTCGAGCAGCACGTCCTTGCCGGTGACCCCGAGATCGGCCGCACCGGCCTCGACGTACGTCGGCACATCCGAGGGGCGCATCGTCACCAGCACCAGATCGCCCGCCCCGAACACCAGCGAGCGCGAATCGCCGCGCAGCTCGCCCGTCGGGACCCCGATTCGGTCGAGCGTGTCGAGGGTCGCGTCGAACAGGGCGCCCCGCGGCACCGCCAGCTTCAGCCGCCCCCTGGCTCGCGGTGCAATCGGGCCGCTGATCGCCGCCCCGGTCACGAATCGCCCCCTGGCGGTGCCGGCGACTCCGCTTCACGGAGGCGCTCCTCCTGCGCCTGCGCGATGTGGACCCGCTCGAGATGCAGGGCGAATCCGGCGGCGGGCAGCGGCCTCCCGAAGCGGCCCATCAGCTCGTCATAGCGACCCCCGCCCCCGAGAACGTGGCCGAGGGCAGGGTCGTAGACCTCGACGATCGCTCCGGTGTAGTACTCGAGGTCGCGCAGCAGGCCGAGGTCGAGGCTGATCCGGTCGGCGACGCCGCGCTCCGCGAGCGCATCGAAGGTGGCCGACAGGCGGCGGGTCGCCCTCCGGACGGCGGTCCCACCAAGCCCCCAGGCCCGCTGGAGGACCTCCGGGCCGCCTCGCATGTTGGCGAGCTGGAGCAGCACCTCGCGGTCGTGCCGGTCGAGCTTCAGCGCGTCGACCTCGTCCTGGAGCCCGACGAGATCATGCGTGGCGAGCCGCTCGGTAATGCGCTCGCAATCCTCCCCGCTCACCCCGACCTCGTCGAGGAGCTGGCGGTAGAGGGCTGCGTCCCCCAGGCCGATCACCGCACGATTGAGGCCGACGGCGTCGAGGGCCCTGCTCAGGACCTCGATGACCTCGGCCGTCCCCTGGGGCGCGTCAGCCCCGATGAGCTCGAGGCCGGCCTGCATGAACTCGCGCATCTGCCCCCGCTGCGGCCGGACAGCCCGGTACGCGTTGCCGATGTAGAACAGGCGAAACGGCGGCTCCTCTGAGGCGAGGCGGCCAGCGACGAGCCGCGCGATCGGGAGCGTCATGTCGGAGCGCATCGCCAGCATCTCACCGCGCTCGTCGAAGAACCTGTAGGCGACGGGGGCGCCGCGGCCGCCGCCGCGGGCGAGCACTTCGTGGTACTCGATCGTCGGGGTCGCCACCTGGCCGTATCCGAAGCGCTCGAACACCTCGACCAGCGCCCCCTGCATCCGGCGCAGCTCCCGCATCTCCTCGGGGAGGATGTCCCGCGTGCCGGGCGGGGTGGAAGGCTTCATCGGAGCCTCCGCTCAGGCAACGACGCGCTCGGCGCTGACCCGCTCGATCTGGGCCCCCAGCTCGCGCAGCCGCAGGTCGATCCGCTCATATCCGCGGTCGATCTGAGCGATGTTCCCGATCTCCGAGGTGCCATCCGCGCAGAGCGCGGCGATGAGCATCGCCATCCCGGCTCGGATGTCGGGGCTCTCGAGCCGCTCGCCGTGAAGACGGCTCGGACCGTTGACGATCGCCCTGTGGGGATCGCACAGCGTGATCCGAGCGCCCATCGCAACCAGCTTGTCGACGAAGAACAGGCGGTTCTCGAACATCTTCTCGAAGATCAGGATCGTCCCCCGCGCCTGCGTCGCCAGTGCCAGCGCGATCGAGGTGAGATCGGCCGGGAAGGCGGGCCAAGGGCCGTCGTCGATCTTGGGGATCGCGTCGCCGACGTCATCGCGGACCTCGAGCAGTTGGTCCGGCGGTACCAGCACGTCGTTGCCCTCCACCATCGTCTGCAGGCCCAGGCGGCCGAACTGGCGGCGAATCTGGGTCAGGTCCTCGGGCTCGATGTCGCGGATGCGCAGCTCGCCGCGGGTCGCGGCGGCCAGCGCCATGAAGCTGGCGGACTCGATGTGATCGGGCGCGATCGCGTGCTCGCAACCACTCAGCCGGTCGCGTCCGTGGACGGTCATCACGTTCGCGCCGATGCCGTCGATCCGCGCGCCCATCTTCACCAGCAGGCGCGCCAGGTCCTGTACATGGGGCTCGCAGGCGGCGTTCCCGATCGTGGTGGGACCCTCGGTCAGCGTGGCCGCCATCAGGGCATTCTCCGTCGCCATCACCGAGGGCTCGTCCATGAAGATCCGGCACGGACGCAGGCCGCGACCCGCGGTGATCTCGATCCACCGATTGCCGGAGACCTGCGCCCCCATGTCAATGAACGCATCCAGGTGCGGGTCCAGCCGGCGACGACCGATCGTGTCCCCGCCCGGCGGCGGCATGCGCGCCTCGCCGAACCGGGCGAGCAGCGGCCCGGCCAAGAGGAACGACGCCCTGATCCGGGCCGCCAGGTCCTCGTCCACGGACGCGCCGGCGATCGCATCGGCCTGGAGGCGCAGTTCGTTCTCTCCGGTCCACGCGGCCTTCACGCCGATACCCTCGAGCAGCGCGATCTGCGATTCGACGTCGCGGATCCGCGGCACGTTCGAGAGCACGATTTCCTCATCGGTCAGCAGGCAGGCGGCAAGGATCGGCAGTGCCGCGTTCTTGTTGCCCGCTACGGTGATCTCGCCCGACAGCGGGATCCCACCCTGAATCACGAACTTGTCCATGGGCCTGGGGAGGCTAGTGCAGCGGCTCGGCCCCCGCCGGCCCGTCAGTCGGTGGGGGCGGGCGCGGGCGTCAGACGACTACGGACACCATCGCGATTCGTCCCCACGCCGCCGAGCGTCGCCGGGGGCGTTCCCCCACCCTTAGGATCCCCCCGATGAGCACCCTCACCAGAGACGACGCTTGGAGCCTCGTCTGCGAGTGGATTCAGGAGGACTCGCTGCGAAAGCACGTGCTCGGGGTCGAGGCCGCGATGCGCGCATACGCTCGCCGTCAGGGCGCGGACGAGGAGCTGTGGGGAATCGCGGGCCTCGTCCACGATCTCGACTACGAGCGCTACCCCGATCTCGAGACCGGCCATCCCCGGCATGCGCTCGACGAGCTGCGCCAGCGCGATTACCCCGAGGAGGTGATCGACGCCGTCGCGGGCCACGCCGAGTTCCTGCACGTGCCCCGCGAGACCCCGATGGCGAGGACGCTGTTCGCAGTCGACGAGCTCTCCGGGTTCATCGCCGCCTGCGCTTTGGTGCGGCCGACCGGGATCGAAGGGATGAAGCCGAAGTCGGTGCGCAAGAAGCTCAAGCAGCCCTCGTTCGCCGCCAAGGTCGACCGTGGCCAGATCGCCAGGGGAATCGACGAGCTCGGCGTCGACGAGAACGAGCACATCCAGGTGGTGATCGACGCGCTGGCCGAGCATGCGGATGAGCTTGGCCTCGGCCCGCGCGAGGAGGCCGCAGCGACCGGCGACTGAGGTAAACACTGCCTCGGGATGAAGCGGCGCTGGAAGGTCCTGATCGGGATCCTGGCCGCCCTGGCGGTGTTGCTTGCGATCAACGCGATCGTCATCGGTCAACAGACGAAGTCCGCCGAGGTCACGATCGAGGGCGGGCGCATCCTCAGCCTGCCCGGAGGCGACGTGCAGGTGGTCGAGGAGGGGCCGACGGCGGTCCCGGCCAGGGAGGCGGGCGCGCCGATCGTGCTCCTTCACTGCTACGCGTGCTCGCTTCACTGGTGGGACCGGATCGCGCCGATCCTCGCCGAGCGCCATCGCGTGATCCGGGTGGACCTGCTCGGCCACGGCGGCTCGGAGAAGCCGTCCGGCGACTACTCGATCGAGCAGCAAGCACAGGTCGTGGCCGGGGCAGTGAACGAGCTCGGCGCGCAGGGCGCGGTCGTGGTCGGCAACTCGCTGGGGGCGGCGGTCGCCGCCGAGCTTGCCCTCGAGTCGAGCCAGCTCGTCGATCGGGTCGTCGACATCGACATGGCGCCGAACACCCGCGATTTCGGCGGGGGGCTCCCGTTCGTCGCCCAGGCCGGCTACGTGCCTGTGCTCGGCGAGGCGCTATACCGGATCACTCCGGACTTCGCCGTAAAGGACGCATACGGCGAGTCCTTCGCGCCCGGCTTCGACGTCGAGTCGGGGTTCCCGAATTCCGACCAGGTGGTCGACGACTTCAGGGCGATGACCTACAGCTCATACGACGCGGTTCCCGCCGCCACCGACGACTATCTGGACGAGATGCCTCTCGACGCCCGCCTGCGCCAGGCGGCGGTCCCGGCGATGGTCATCTTCGGCGCCAAGGACCAGCTCTTCGACGCGGAGCGAGCGCTCGCGGGATTCGACGACGTGCCTGGTGTGCGCACGGGGATGATCCCCGAAGCGGGGCACGCCCCCCACGTGGAGCAGCCGGAGCAGACCGCCGCGCTGATCCTCGAGTTCGCCGCCGATCCCGGTGACGAGGCGCTGGGCGAGCATCAGCCGCGGCGCAAGCGACCGAGCCGCGATCGTCCGCGGCGCCCCTGAGGCGCCGCTGGAAGCTCCTGATGGGGTCGTGATCGCGCTCGCCGGATTGCTCGCGGCGGACGCGATCATCGTCGACCGCATCATGAGATCAACTCGACCATCGTCCTCCAGCCTTCGCCCACTCGAGCAGGTGGTCGACGCCGCAGAAGTCGTCGGGAACCCGGTGCTCGCCGCGATGACGGACAAGGAGCACGTGCACGTCGCCGAGCTTCTTGCCACAGTGCGCGCAGCTGGTCTCTCGAGCGTCGCTCGCGGCCGGGCCATCCATGTCACCCGGCTCCCAGTGCGCCCCCTGGATCGCCCAGGGGATGACGTGCTCCAGGCGGCAGAAGACGGCGCGGCGCTCGCCGGCGGGCTCGTAGAGGCGAAACCCGTCGTCGGCCTCGACCGAGGCTCCGCACCAGGAGCACCTCTCCAGCGAGCGCGGATAGGTTTCGCGCATGGCGCCGATCAGCATAGTTGCGCTCGAGGGCGATCAGACCGGACAGGAGCTCTTGGAGCAGGCGCTGCGCGTGCTCGACCCGGACGTGATCGGGATCGAGGTCGAGACGCGCCGGTTCGACCTCTCGCTCGAGCATCGGCGGGCGACCGGCAACGCGGTCGTCAGCGAGGCCGCAAAGGCGATGCTGGAGACCGGCCTCGGCCTGAAGGCAGCCACGATCACGCCAGAGGGCGCTGATGACGTCGGCAGCCCCAACCGGCTCCTGCGCGAGGGGATCGGCGGCAAGGTGATCGTGCGCACCGGTCGCCGGATCCCCGGCGTCACGCCCGTCGCCGGCGTCCATGACCCGATCTCGGTCTGCCGCATGGCCGTCGGCGACGCCTACGGCGCCGAGCAGTGGCGAGAGCCCGAGGACGGGGACGAGCTGGCCAAGCGCACCGAGGTGATTCGACGGTCCGATTGCCGCGCGGTCGCCGAGTACGCGTTCCGGACCGCCGAGCGGATCGGCGGGCGCGTCTACGGAGGGCCGAAGTGGACCGTCAGCCCCGTCTACGAGGGCATGCTGAAGGAGGAGATGGACGCCGCGGCCGACCGCCATCCCGATGTTGCCTACGAGCCGGTGCTGATCGACGCGACACTCGCGGGCCTGGTCTCCGGGGCGGCGGCGGACCCCCTGGTGATCCCCTGCCTCAACCGCGACGGTGACCTGCTCTCCGACCTCGTGCTCCCGCTCTTCGGCTCGATCGCGGGCGCCGAGTCAGTGGTGCTCGCCCTCGACGACGAGCTGCGGACCACGGTCGCCATGGCCGAGGCGCCGCATGGCACCGCACCCGCGCTGGAGGGCAAGGACATCGCCAATCCGATGGCGATGATCCTGGCATCGGCAGCCCTCCTTCATTACGCGGGCGACACGCTGGCAAGCGCTGACGATGTCTCCGAGACCGTGGACCGTGATGCGGAGCAGGCCTCGCGCGCGATTCACGCGGCGGTGCTGGAGACGACCGCGGTTGGGATTCGGACGCCCGACCTGGGTGGCCACGCGGGCACCACCGAGTTCACCGACGCGGTGATCGGGCTGGTGCGGCGAAAGCTCGGAAGCGGCTGAAGCGCCCCCGAGGTTAGGGGGCCCCCCGGCGGGGAATAGGATCAGGACGGGTATGGAAGCTGGCACGCTTGCACCCCGGAGGCAGGAGAGCATCGCCGAGCGCGCGAGGGACTTCGCGAATCGCCGGCCGGCGTTGACTGCGCTCATATTCCTCGGCGTGATCGTGGTCGTCCTGATCGCGGCCAAGGGCCTTCACGACGTGGCCCAGACCGCGCTCACGGGGCTCTCAACCGGGGCCATCTACGCGCTCGGAGCGGTCGGCCTCACGCTCGTTTACGGGATCCTGAAGCTGGTCAACTTCGCGCACGGCGACTTCCTCACCTTCGGGGCATACATGGCCTATCTGGTGAATGTCACCTGGGGAATGCCGCTGGTGCTCGCCGTGTTCTGGGCGATGCTCACGACCGCGATCCTCGGCGTCGTGCTGGAGAAAGTGATGTGGGGTCCGATGCGGGCGCGCGGCGCCGGGATGCTGCAGCTGCTCCTGATGTCGATCGGCTTGGCGCTGGTGATCCGGTACACGATCCAGTTCATCTGGGGCACCGAGCTGCGCGTGCTCGACGTCAACCGAACGGCCACCGTGGAGTTCCTCGGGCTCAGCATCGGGCGCACGTTCCTGATCGTGATCATCGTCGGCTTCACCGTTCTGATCGCCACCGGCCTGATGCTCCGGTTCACGCTCCTCGGCAAGCGGATGCGGGCGCTGTCGGACGACCTCGACCTTGCTGAGACGGCTGGCATCGACACCTCGCGAGTGATCCTCTACACCTGGATCTTCGCGGCTGCATGCGCCGGCCTCGCCGGCGTCTTCGCAGGCGCCGTCACCCAGCTCGATCCGGAGCTCGGATTCGAGCTCCTGCTCCCGATCTTCGCCGCGGTCGTGCTGGGTGGGATCGGCGACGCGTTCGGTGCGTTGGCGGGAGGGATCATCCTCGGGGTCGTCGCCGAGTGGTCGACGCTCTTCGTTCCCTCTGGCTGGAAGAGCGCGGTCGCGTTCGTCGTCCTGATCCTGGTGCTGATCGTGCGCCCGCAGGGGATCTTCGGGAGAGCCAGGGCGATATGACCGAGGCGCTTCTCCAGCTTCCGCCGGGCATCACCTTCGAGTCGTTCACGAGCATCGGATTCTGGACCGGGGTCGGGATCCTCGCCGGGATCTACACGATCTTCGCGCTCGGGCTGCAGCTCAACGTCGGCTTCACCGGCATCTACAACTTCGGGCAGGCTGGGTTCATGGCGGTCGGGGCCTACTCGATGGCAATCCTCGTCACCGACTCGGGCCTCAACTTCTGGCTGTCCCTGCCGATCGCGATCCTGATCACGATGGCGTTCGGGCTAGTGCTCGGGCTGTCGTCGCTGAGGTTGCGGGCCGACTACTTCGCGATCGCCACGATCGCCTTCTCAGAGGCCGTGCGCATATTCATACTCAACGCACGCACCTTCACCGAGGGGGCGCAGGGGATCATCGGCTTCGACGACTCCTGGGACTCGCTCAACGACTCGATCATCAGCGGGCTGGAGAACCTCGGCTGGAGCGACCCCGAGACCCTGTTCCCGCTCTTCCTGGTCGTCTGGGCGGTGGCGCTGTTGCTCATGGTGGGCCTGAGCGCCCTCCAGAAGACGCCGTGGGGGCGGGTCCTCCGCGCCGTCCGCGAGGACGAGGACGCCGCGCGCGCCCTCGGCAAGAACGCGTTCGCGTACAAGCTCCAGTCGCTGGCGATCGCGGCGAGCCTGGCGGCGATCGCCGGCTTCTTCCTCGCGATCAACCTGCGCTTCCTGGTACCCGACGAGTTCCTGCCGATCTTCACCTTCATCGGCTACGCCGTGCTCGTCATCGGCGGGGTCGCCAACTATTGGGGCGTGGCTGCCGGGGCGGTCATCCTGTGGACCGTGCTCGAGGGCCTCAGGTTCCTCGAGCTACCGCTGTCCGAGACGAGGATCGCGGCGCTGCGGTTCCTGCTCTTGGGGGTGGTGCTGATCCTGTTGATGGCGTTCCGGCCGCAGGGGGTCTTCGGCAAACGCGAGGAGATGGTCCTCGGTGACTGACTCAACCCAAACGACCGTCGCGACCACCGAGGTCCGCTCGAACGGCCAGGCGATCTTCGATGCGGACGACATCGTCAAGCGCTTCGGCGGGATCCGCGCGGTGAACGGCGCGAGCATGGAGATCGGAGAGGGCTCGATCACCGCCCTGATCGGGCCGAACGGCGCGGGCAAGACCACCTTCTTCAACGTGATCACCGGCTTCTACCGGTCCGATCAGGGATCGGCAACCTTCGAGGGACGCCAGGTCCTCGGTCGTCCGCCGTACGCGATCGCGCGGCTCGGGATGGTCCGCACCTTTCAGATCACCAAGGCCCTGGCACGAATGCCGGTGATCGACAACATGATGCTCGGGGCCCCGGAGCAGCCGGGCGAGCACCTGCGCAATGTCCTGTTCCGGCCAGGCGCCAGCCGCAGGCGCGAGCGCGAGGTGCGCGCGCAGGCGATGGAGCTGCTCGAGGTGTTCAACCTCACCAAGCTGGCCGACGAGTACGGCGGGACGCTCTCGGGCGGTCAGCGCAAGCTCCTGGAGCTGGCTCGGGCGCTCATGGCGCGCCCCCGCTTCCTGCTGTTGGACGAGCCGATGGCCGGGATCAACCCGACGCTGGGGCGCCGGCTCCTCGACCACATGCAGCGGCTGCGGACCGAGGCGGGCGTCACCTTCCTCTTCATCGAGCACGACATGGAGGTCGTGATGAACCACTCCGACCGCGTGATCGTGATGGCGGAGGGACGGGTCATCGCCGACGGGGAGCCCCATGAGGTGCGCGGCAACAAGGCGGTAATCGATGCCTACCTGGGAGAGGCGTTCGTCGATTCCACGCACGGCGAGCGGGCGCCGGAGGCGCCTCGGGAGATGGAGCGATGAACGACGGGGGCAGGCGCGCAATCGCGGACGCAGAGGACCGCTCGTGGCCAGAGTCGTCCCGCGACGGCGTCGTGCTGGAGACCGAGGACGTGGTCGCCGGCTACCTGCCGGAGGTGGACATCCTCAACGGGGTCTCGATCAAGGTCAAGGAGGGCGAGATCGTGACCGTGATCGGCCCCAATGGCGCCGGCAAGTCGACCCTGATCAAGACCATCTTCGGCCTCCTTCATCCGCGGCGGGGGCGGATCGTCTTCCGTGGCGAGGACATCTCGGGGTACAAGCCCCACAACTGCGCGCAGCTCGGGGTGAGCTATGTGCCGCAGCTCGACAACGTGTTCCCGAGCCTCACCGTGACCGAGAACCTCGAGATGGGCTCGCTCGATCGCTCCCGCACGGACGAGCAGATGGAGCGCATGTATGAGCTCTTCCCACGTCTCGGAGAGCGCAAGACTCAGGCAGCCGGGACGATGAGCGGCGGCGAGCGCCAGATGGTGGCGATGGCGCGGGCGCTGATGCCGGACCCGCAGGTGCTCCTCTTGGACGAGCCCTCGGCCGGTCTCGCCCCGGCCTTCGTCGAGGCGATCTTCGAGAAGGTCGAGGACATCAACCGCGCCGGGGTGACCCTGGTGATGGTCGAGCAAAACGCGAGGCGGGCGCTCGCGATGTCGGATCGCGGCTACGTGCTCGATCTCGGCACGGATCGGTTCGAGGGTCCCGGCGAGCAGCTGCTCGAAGACCCGAAGGTGGCCGAGCTCTACCTGGGCGGCACCGCGCGGATCGACAGGCCGGCCACGGCGACCGGCACCTCCTCTCCCTGACGGCGGCCTTCAGCGTGAAGCGGCCGGAGCCCCAGGGCCCCGGCCGCTTCAGCCTTAGTGCGTTGGACGCTCGTGATCAACCCCCCGGCGGGGTGACCTCGATCTCATCCACGGCCGTGGGCTCCAAGCCCTTGAACTCATAGATGTCGTAGACGCCTGCCGTGGCGTCGCCGTTCTCATCCATGTCGATCGGGCCGGACGCGCCCTGGTAGTCGATGTCGTCGCCGTTCTGGAGTGCCTCGATCGCGGCGGGGAGCTCCTCCCAGGTGAACTGATCCCCGGGCGGTGCGCTCACCTCCCGAACCACGTCGGCCATGTCCTGGCCATCCGTGGACCCGGCGGCGACAGCTGCCAGGTAGCAGAGGATGACCGCATCGAAGTTCTGAGCGTCGAACGTCGCGCGCTTGATGTTGGGTTCGATGTCGGACTGGTTCCAGAGGTCGTCGAACGTCGCGTCGTCCTGGTCAGGAACTCCCGGCGCGGTCCCGCGGAGGCCGTCGACGGCCTCCTCGCCCGCGTCCGACAGGTCCGTGATCAGGCCGTCCGTGACGAACGTCTGCGACGGGTCGAAGCCCGCTCTGACGAGAGCCGGGCCGACCTTGTTGTAGGTGTCCGGGAAGTCGATGATGACCAGCCCGTCGGGATTGCCCGAGACCAGCTGCTGTGCCTCGGAGTCGTAGTTCGGCAGGTCGATGTCGTAGATGACCTCCTCGCCGATCTGGCCGCCGGCGTCCTCCCAGGCTGCGCCGAAGGTGTCAGCGAGTCCGGTGCCGTAGGCGTCGTTGCGCGCCCCGACGTTGACGGTGGCCCCCTGGGCGCCGCCCAGGGCCTTCTCCACGAGGTACGTGGAAAGCGTCGGCCCCTGGAACGAATCCGGCGGCGCCGTCCGGTTGACCAGCCCGTCGTCCTCGAGGCCGGTGATCTCGTCGCTGGTCGATGCCGGCGAGATCAGCAGGACACCTTCCGGAATCGCCACGGACTCTGACGACGGGATCGTGTCGGCCGACCCCCAGGCTCCTGCGATACAGGAGGCGCCGTCGGAGTCGACGAGCTTGCGGGCGGCCTGCACCGCGCACTGCGGGTCGGCGGCGCCGCAATTGTCCTCGTGGAAGATCTCTACAGAGTGATCCACGCCGGTCTCCTCGATCGCGGCGTTGATCTCATCGATCGCGATGTCGGCCGCCTTCTGGCCCGGCGGGCCGAACGGGGCCAGGTCGCCGCTCAGCGGCACCGAGTCGCCGATCACCAGATCGAGCGACGTCTCTCCACCCCCATCGTCATCGTCGTCACCGCCGCACGCGGCGATGCCGAGCGAGAGGCCGGCAACAGCCAGGGTGAGCACAACCACCTTGGCCGCCGGAGTCAGCCTTCGCATAAACCCTCCTCTCTCGAATTCCTTGGCCACATCGGCCGGTTGAATTCCTATCAGTCACGGCCCCCGGAAGGCATTAAATCTTGATTGCGGCGGCGCCGTCGCAAGGGTGCCTTCAGATCGCCTCGTCCGTCTCCGATGGCTCGTCGACGAGATCCACGCGACGCCACTCGACGATCTTCCCCCGCTCGATCACGAACGCCGTGGCCGCGGTCTCACCCGTCCCGGACCCGCAGGTGCCGGCGCCGGGCCGCTCGGTGAGGCGGAAGGTTGCGGTGGTGAAGTCGCCCGCGGTCTCGGCCCCGACCAGCTCCGCCCCGCACGGGAGCGAGCGGTTGAATCGGCGGGCCGCCTCGAGGCTCTCGATCCGCACCAGGATCGGCCCGTTCTCGGCGATGCTGGGGATCGCGAAGTAGCGAGCCGCCGCCTCGACGTCGCCGCTGGCCAGGGCGCTGACCCAGGCGTCGATCACACGTACGTCGGCCAGGTCGGCATCCCCGGGGATCTCGGTCGGGTCGACGTCCTCGGGGACTTCCGCCGGGCTTCCGTCCGGATCCGTGACAGCCGGGTCGGAGTCATCACCACCGCAGCCCGCGAGCGCCAGGAGTGCTGCGGCCGCGAGCGTCGCCACGGCGGGCCATCCGCAAGGGCGATGGCACGCTCCTGTTGGGCCTTCACGCCCCCACCGGCGCCGCGTTGCCGTCAGGCCGAATCGCATGAGCTGAGTATCGCGCTCTTGACATCCCGACTCACTTATACGAACATGTGTTCGATATGGTCGCGTGCGCCCTGATCACTCGCTTCCCCCTCCTCGTGGCCCTGGGCGAACGCCGGAAGCTCCTGGCTCGACCGGTGGCGCTGGCTCCCGAGCCGGATGCGCCGCAGGTGGTGGGCGAGGTCTCGGGAGCGGCCGAGGCGTATGGGATCCACGCCGGGATGCGCCTCGGGGAGGCATTGGCGCGCTGCCCCGGGCTCGGTCTGGTCCCGCCCGATTCGGTTCGCGCCGAGGAGGAATGGGAGGCGGCGCTGCGCCGTCTCGAAGGAATCGGCGCCTCGGTCGAGTCCGATCGTCCGGGCGAGGCGTTCTTCGAGGCGGAGGGTCTGCGGCCCCTTTGGGGCGGGAGCATCGAGGGAGTGCTGGCGAGGAGCCGGAAGGCACTGACGCGCCCGGTGCGGCTGGGCGCCGGCTCGACCCGGCTCTGCGCCTACGCGGCCGCGCTCCGCGCGAGGCCGCGCCGGGGGCCGGTGATCGTGCCGGTGGGCGCCGGGCGCCCCTTCCTCGCCTCGCAGCCGGTGGGGCTGCTGCGAGAGCGGCTCCCGGATGAGTGGGATCGGGTCAACGTCCCGGACACGCTCGAGCGGCTGGGGGTGCGCACCCTCGGGGAGCTCGCGGCGCTCCCGGTGGCGGCGGTGGCGGACCGCTTCGGGGACCCCGGATTGCGAGCGCTGCGGATGGCCCGGGGCGAGGAGGAGCCGTTGCGCCCGCGCCGGCGCCACGAGGACCTCGCCGAGCGCCTCGAGCTCCCCGACGGGTACTCGGGGCAGCAGCTCGAGCAGGCGTTGGTCCTCCTGATCGATCGGTTGCTGGCCAACCCCGCCCGTCGGGACCGCAGCCTCAGGCGCATGCGCCTGGGGGCCCGCCTGGCCGGCGGCGGAAGCTGGCGGGCCGAGGTTGCCCTGCGGCGGGCGAGCGCCGAGCGCGAACGACTGCGCCTGGCCCTGGTGCCCAAGCTCGGGGAGATGTCGGGGCCGGCCTCGGCGCTCCACCTGCGGGCGATCGAGCTGGGCCCGGTGGCCCATGAGCAGCCGACCCTGAGTCGCTCACCGGACGAGCAACGGCACGCCCGGCTGGCCGAGGCGGTGCGCCAGGCTCGCGCCGCAGCCGGCCGCGAGGCGGTGATGCTCGTGCTCGAGGTCGACCCCGACTCGCGCGTGCCGGAGCGGCGGGCGGTGTTGACCCCCTTTCCGGAGGGAGGAGATCGATGACCGGTGTCTATTGGCCCCGCCCGGCCGAGGTCGAGGTCGGTGAGGGGGGGATTCCGTGCGCGATTGGCTCGGTCGCGGTCGAGGCGGTGCGCGAGGAGTGGCTGGTCGAGGACCGCTGGTGGACGCCTGAGCCCCTGCGCCGCCGCTACTTCGAGCTGGCGCTCGCCGACGGGCGCTGCGTCGTCGTCTATTGCGAGCCGGCGCCATTCCCTCCCCACCAGCTTTCCTCCGGTGTCCACTGGTTCGAGCAGCGCGCATGAGCAGCCAGCCCGCCTCCTGCGTAACCAGCGCTACCGGCGCTTTATGGGTCTATAGCACCCCAAAAGGCGCCAGTTGCGGGGGGTACGTCATGCTCGCGGGGGCGCCGAGCGCGGGTGTGTCACGGGGTGCGCTGTGAGCTACGTCGAGCTTCATGCCCACTCCGCCTTCTCCTTCGGCGACGGCGCCTCGCTCCCGGACGAGCTTGCCTTGGCGGCGGCCAATCTGGGCTACGAGGCGATCGCGATCACCGACCACGACGGGGTCTGGGGGGCGATGGAGTTCGCTCGATCGTGCCGGGCGCTGGGCGTGCGGCCGATCGTCGGCTGCGAGTTGACCGTTTACGACGGCGAGGCGCCACCCCACCTCCGCGATCCCGACTGGCGTGGCAACTGCTCTCCCGGGTGCTTCCATCTCACGCTCCTGGTCGAGGACGCCGCCGGCTGGCGCAACCTCTGCCGGCTCGTGACCGAGGCGCATCGCGGCACGCGACCCAAGCCCGATCGGGAGCCACTCCCCCCGGCGGTCTCCCTGGCCGAGGTCGAGCGCCACGCGGAGGGCCTCGTCGGCCTCTCGGGCTGCGCGCGGGACGGTGCTCTCGCCGGAGCCTTCGAGCGGGCAGGCGGCCACCCCTCCCCGGCCGATGCCGCGGCGGCGGAGGCGCTCGGCCGACGTCTCGCCGCCGCTTTCGGTCGCGATCGCTTCCGGGTCGAGCTCCAGCGACCGCTGTGGCGATGGGATCGGGCCCGCAACCGCTGGCTCGAACGGCTCGCCGAGCGGCTCGGGGTGCCGTGCGTGGCGACCGGCAACGTGCACATGCACGATCGTTCGCGGGCCCAGCTGCAGGACACGCTGGCGGCGGTGCGCCTGCACGGCTCGCTCGAGGAGACCGAGTCGAACCGGCGGGGCAACCACACCTCCTGTCTGGCATCGGCCGAGGCGATGCGCAACCGCTTCGCCGACCACCCGGAGGCGGTCGCGGAGACGGGGCGGCTGGCCGAGCGCCTGCGCTTCGACCTCACCCGCGACCTCGGCTACCAGTATCCGGGCTCCGAGGATCCCGATGCCGATCGGGCGCTCGCGGAGATCTGCCGAGCGCGACTCGAGCATCGCTACGCGAGGACGCGTGAGCACGATCAAGCCCAGCGACGCCTGGAGGACGAGCTGCGGGTGGTCCGCGAGCTGCACCTGTCGGGCTTCTTCCTCCTCCACTTCGACATCCTCGAGTTGGCGCGGGAGGTGGCGGCGGAGGTCCGTTCGCCCGACTCCGCGCGGATGCTGTTGCCGCCGGGCCGCGGCCGGGGGTCGAGCGTGAGCTCGGTGGTCTGCTATCTGACCGGCCTCTCGCACATCGACCCGGTCCGCAACGAGCTGTTTCTCGGCCGCTTCCTGAACGAGGAGATCACCGAGGCGCCGGACATCGACATCGACTTCCCGCGCGACATCCGCGAGCGATTGATCCCGCGCATCCACGAGCGCTATGGACGGGAGCGCTCCGCCCTGGTCGCGGCATTCGCCTGCTACCGCTCGCGGGGTGCCGTGCGGGACTTCGCGAAGGTGCTTGGCCTGCCCGCCGGCGAGACCGAGCGCGTGGCTCGGATGGTCGACATGTACGACCGGCCCGAGTCGGTCGCCGAGGACATGGCGGAGGCGATCGGCCCCGGCCGGGCAGGCTCGGGGCGCTGGCGGGCGCTGGCCGCTCTGGCACGTGAGGCATGGGGCCTGCCGCGCCACGTCTCGCAGCATCCCGGCGGGATGGTGCTCTCTACCCGGCCCCTGGTGGACATCTGTCCGGTGCAGCCCGCTGCGATGGAAGGAAGGCAGATCTCGCAGTGGGACAAGGACTCCAGCGCCGACGCCGGCTTCCTCAAGGTCGACCTGCTCGGCCTCGGGATGCTGTCGGCGGTGGAGCGCTGCGTCGACGAGATCGCCCGCGTGCGCGGCGAGCGGATCGACCTCTCGCGGGTCCCGATGGATGATCGCGAGACCTACCGGGCAATCCAGCGAGCCGAGACCACCGGCGCGTTCCAGATCGAGAGCCGCGCGCAGATGCAGATGCTGCCGCGGACGCATCCGGAGAGCCTCGACGACCTCACGGTGCAGGTGGCGCTGGTCCGGCCCGGGCCGATCCAGGGAGGTGCCGTGCACCCGTACCTGGAGCGCAAGACCCGCCTGCGTGATGACCCCGACTACGAGGTGCCCTACGAGCATCCCTCGCTGGAGCCGATCCTGGGCGACACGCTGGGGGCGATCGTGTTCCAGGAGCAGGTGATTCAGGTGGCCATGACGCTGGCCGGGTTCAGCGCCGGCGAGGCCGAGGGGCTGCGCCGTGCGATGAGCCGCAAGCGCTCGGAGGAGGCGATGCTGGCCTACCGGGAGCGGTTCATCGACGGGGCGGTGGGGCACGGCGTCGATGTGGCGGTCGCCGAGCGGGTGTTCGAGCAGGTGCGCGGCTTCTCGGGCTTCGGCTTCCCCAAGGCGCATGCAGCTGCCTTCGGCTTGCTCGCCTACCAATCCACCTGGCTGCGAGTGCACTACGCGCCGGAGTTCCTCTGCGCGCTCCTGAACGAGCAGCCGATGGGCTTCTACCCGCCCGACGCCCTGGTGCACGAGGCGCAGCGAAGGGGGATCGAGGTTCGCGGTCCGGATGTCAACCGCAGCGCGGTCGAATGCTCGGTCGAGATGCAGGTCTCCGATGCCGTTCGCATCGGCCTCGGCTACGTGAGCGGCGTCCGAGCGGAGGAGGCTCGAGCGCTCGTCGGGGAGCGCGAGCGCGGTGGGCCCTACGCGAATCTGGCGGATCTCGTCTCGCGGGCAAGCGTCGGGCGCGACGGGCTCGAGCGGCTGGCTTGGGCAGGGGCATGTGGTTCGCTCGGCGTGACGCCCGAAACGGCAATGTCCCCTCGCGCGAGCAACGACGCAGGCGAGCCCGCCGGCCCCGGACAGCGGGCCTCCGATGAGAGCAACGGCAGGCGAGGTGACCTGTGGCGGGTTGGAGTCGCCCGTGCCGGCCGGGCCGAGTCCGGCCAGCTCGCGCTCCCGCTCCCAGTCCCCGAGCCGCCGCGCCTGCGCGAGCTCGATTCCTGGGAGGCGATCGTCGCCGACTACGCCTCGACAGGCATGACGCTTGGCGAGCACCCGGTGGCGCTGATGCGCCCCGGCCTGGACCCGGAGCTCGTGACCAGCGAGGATCTCGGGCGCCTGCCGAACGGCTCCATGGTCCAGGCGGCGGGCATCGTTGTCGCCCGCCAGCGGCCCGCGACTGCTCGCGGGGTCGTGTTCATGCTGCTCGAGGACGAGGTGGGAGTGATCAACCTGGTGGTGCTGCCCCCGGCCTACCAGCGCCACCGCCTCGCGGTCCGCACGGCGCCGTTCGTGCGGGTGAGGGGGAAGCTCGAGCGGCGGGAGGGTGTGATCAATGTCGTGGTCTCCTCGCTCGAGGCGCTCGCGGTTCCCGACCTTCCGCTCGCCGAGGTGCGGTCGATCGAGCCGCCGATCGAGCGCGAGACGGGACGGGCGCGGGCGAGCGACGATGCCGAGCGTGTCCTGCCGCGCGTCGCAGCCGCGGCCGGCGCCACGGGGCGGGCGGACACAGTCGGCGCCGACATCGCCGCCGTCGCGCCACGGCCGCATAGCTTCGGCCGGCGCGGGACGTGACGCCCATGCAAGATCGCTTGCAGAACACCGGTTCCGTCCGGCCCCCGGCTTAGCGTGGCGCCGGCAATGACCCACGGGCGACAGAGCTTCGGCCAGCAGATCCTCAGCGGGGTCGACCTCCTGATCGACTTCGCCACGCTGGGCGAATACGGCCTCGAGCCGCTCCCCGCGGACGGGTCCCGTCGTGAGCGAGCCCGTCGCCGCCCCGCTGGGCGGCGACCGGGCTGGGAGGCGCTCGCGACGACCCGCCGCGGCGCCTGTGGAGAGTCCCGGCCCGCTCGGCCCCGCCGTCAGGCGGCGTAGGCCTCCCCACTCCGCTCCCCGCCCAGCGGCGGGGAGCGCTCTCGAACGCTCAGCTGTGCGGCCCGCCTTGCTGGCCTACTGGCGCTCCCTGCGCTCGCGCTCCCTGCGCTCGCGGCGCTCCGCCCGCTCCTCGGGCGAGACACCGGTGGACTCCGCAGGGGCGCGCCGACCAGCGCCGCGACCCGGCTCCGCCGAACGCTCGCCGGAGGTGACCGCTTGCGGCGCCTCCTGCTTCTCGCCCCGGCTGGCGACGGCCCGGTCGTAGATGAACAGCAGCACCAGCGCCCCGACCAGGGCCCCGGGGAGCCCGCCGAGGTCGAACGCATTCTCGTCGCCGATCCCGAGCAGCAGCGTGAAGAACGCGTAGCCCAAGGCCGCGCCGGCGAGTCCGAGGAGGATCGTCAGGATGAAGTTCAGATCCTGCTTACCCGGCAGTAACGCCCGCGCGAGGAACCCCGCGACGAGGCCGAGGATCAATGCACCAATCATGGGAATCTCCTCCCGTTGTTATGGGAATCTCCTCCCGTTGTTGGGCCGACGACGTAATCCTATTCGCCATCGATACGGGAGACCCCGACCAAGAGTGAAAAGACCGGCGGCGACCTACTCTCCCGGGCGCGTGAGCACCAAGTACCATCGGCGCAGAGGGGCTTAACTGCTCTGTTCGGAATGGGAAGAGGTGTTTCCCCCTCGCTATGACCACCGAAATCTGCGAGACCGCGGCCCCGATCAGGGGACCGCAGGCCCCCAGCGGGGCTTGAAAACTGCACCTCCACCAACAAGGGTAAACATAAACGTCAAGACCTCGACCCATTAGTACCGGTCTGCTGAGAGCGTTACCGCTCTTGTACATCCGGCCTATCAACCTGGTCGTCTACCAGGGGTCTTACTCCCTCAAGGGGATGGGAGAGCTCATCTCGAGGTCGGCTTCCCGCTTAGATGCCTTCAGCGGTTATCCGATCCGCACGTAGCTAGCCTGCAGTGCCCTTGGCAGGACAGCAGATACACCAGAGGTGCGTTCATCCCGGTCCTCTCGTACTAAGGATGACTCCTCTCAACTCTCCAACGCCTACGGAAGATAGGGACCGAACTGTCTCACGACGTTCTGAACCCAGCTCGCGTGCCGCTTTAATGGGCGAACAGCCCAACCCTTGGGACCTACTCCAGCCCCAGGATGCGACGAGCCGACATCGAGGTGCCAAACCGCTTCGTCGATGTGGACTCTTGGAAGCGATAAGCCTGTTATCCCCGGAGTACCTTTTATCCGTTGAGCGACGGCGCTTCCACTTGCAACCGCCGGATCACTAAGCCCAACTTTCGTTCCTGCTCGACCCGTCGGTCTCGCAGTCAAGCTCCCTTACTGCCTTTACACTCTGCGCACGATTTCCGACCGTGCTGAGGGAACCTTTGGGCGCCTCCGTTACACTTTAGGAGGCGACCGCCCCAGTCAAACTGCCCACCTGACACTGTTCGCATCCCGGTTCACGGCGATGCGTTAGAAGCCCAGAACACCAAGGGTGGTATCTCAAGGGTGGCTTCCCGGCAGCCAAAGCCGCCGGTTCATAGCCTCCCACCTATCCTGAGCGAGATATCCCGAACTCCAATATCAAGTTGCAGTAAAGGTTCACGGGGTCTTTCCGTCTTTCCGCAGGTACTCGGCATCTTCACCGAGACTTTAATTTCACCGAGCCCCTCGTTGAGACAGCGTCCAAGTCGTTACGCCATTCGTGCAGGTCGGAACTTACCCGACAAGGAATTTCGCTACCTTAGGACCGTTCCTGATGTTACGACCGCGCCTGAGCGCAGCGGGTGGCCATTTCTGACCACCTCTCACGGTCGCCCGTGAGAGCGGACCATCTCATCCCATCTCAGGCCTGAGACGGGCTCGGCGTATGGTCTCTGAGGATTCTCTCCATCGTGTAGCGGCGCTTGCCGCCGCCGTTCATCGACTCACGAAGAGTCAGCACGGCGACGTAGTCCGCGTCCGTCAGGCGCCCGCGCGCCAGAAGCCCTACGGCTTCCGCGAATCGGGCGAACTCCTGGGCCTTTGTCCCAACGAGTGGGAATCGCTCGAAGAAGGGGACGATGCGATCGCTGATCTCCCGAAGGTCATTGACCTCCCAGTACCAGCCACCGTTGCCGGCCTTCCTCATGCTTCCGCAGCCAAGCGTGTCGCGAAAGAGGTCGAGCGGGGCTCGATCCTTCTGCGAGACGTTGAAGGCTGCCGAGAGCTTCCATCGCCGCCCGTAGTCGCCGCGTCGGCGACAGACGATCATGAAGCTGGCCTCGCCGAGGGCGAAGCCCGCCAGAAAGCTCCCGAGCTCGCTGGGGATCTCCTGGATGGAGAGCCTTTCCTGCTGATTGCCTGCACCCGTCACCTTGTCACCGTACCTCCGGCGCCGGATGGACTCCGGTCGCCCTGGCACTGGTAGTGCGGGATTCTGCATCCTTCTCGGAACAGGCGTTCCAGCATATAGCCGAGTTTTACAACTACCTCGGTCAACTGATAGTTACGGCCGCCGTTTACCGGGGCTTAGCTTCAGCGCTTCGCGGCACAAGGCCGCTAACACCTCCGCGTAACCTTCCGGCACCGGGCAGGCGTCAGCCCCTATACGTCGTCTTTCGACTTAGCAGAGGCCTGTGTTTTTGGTAAACAGTCGCTTGGACCTAGTCACTGCGGCCCCCTCGGGCTCCACCAGCTAGTGGCTTCACCCTACCGGGGCGTCCCTTCTCCCGAAGTTACGGGACGATTTTGCCGAGTTCCTTAACGAGGGTTAGCTCGCTCACCTCAGTATTCTCTACCTGTCCACCTGTGTCGGTTCTCGGTACGGGCACGAGCGTCCTGCCTAGAGGTTTTTCTCGGAGGCATGGGTACACGGACTCGCCGGCGGTCAAGCCAGCTGGCATCGCACCTCGCGTTAAAGCGCCACGGCGGGTTTTCCTGCCGCGACTGGCTACGTGCTTGCCCCAGGACAACCATCGCCTGGGTTCCGTTCCCCTTCCTCGTCACCCCATCGGTCATAGCGGACGCGACGTGGTACGGGAATATCAACCCGTTCGCCATCGGCTACGCCTTTCGGCCTCGCCTTAGGTCCCGACTAACCCTGAGCAGACGAACTTTACTCAGGAAACCTTGGACAATCGGTGGAGGGGATTCTCACCCCTCTTGCGCTACTCATGCCGGCATTCTCACTTCCTGCGCCTCCACGACAGCTCGCGCCGCCGCTTCAGTCCAGCGCAGGAACGCTCTCCTACCGCTCGGACGATCCGCAGATCGCCGAGCCCACAGCTTCGGAGGCGAGCTTAAGCCCCGTTGAATTATCCGCGCCCGAACACTTGACCAGTGAGCTGTTACGCACTCTTTCAAGGATGGCTGCTTCTAAGCCAACCTCTTGGTTGTCTCAGCACTCGAACATCGTTTCCCACTTAGCTCGCACTTGGGGTCCTTAGCTGGCGGTCTGGGTTGTTCCCCTCTCGCGTACGAAGTTTATCCCCCGCACGCTGACTCCCGAGATGAACGTAACGGTCTTCGGAGTTTGCCTGAAGTCGGTAACCTGGTAGGGCCCCTAGTCCAAGCAGTGCTCTACGGCCGAAACGTACTAGCTCGAGGCTATACCTAAATATATTTCGGAGAGAACCAGATATCTCTGGGCTTGCTTAGCCTTTCACTCCTATCCACAGGTCATCCGCCCACATTTCACGGTAGGTCGGTTCGGTCC
>CAWBFD010000004.1:0-1525000 GCA_963788115.1 uncultured Actinomycetes bacterium | reverse complement strand
CCAGGGCAAGCCCTGGTTCGTCGCTCCACTTGCATGTGTTAGGCACGCCGCCAGCGTTCGTCCTGAGCCAGGATCAAACTCTCCGTGAAAGTGACTCGAGGGTTTCATCCGCCGGCCCCGGTCAGGGGGAGCATCCCGGAGGGATGCCGAGGGGGCATAGCCCCCAGCCGACGGCTCCTCTGTCTTCGTTAGAGAGTTGCCATGCCTCAGTTTGCGCCGCCGAGTACACAGATCGGCGGCGGCATGACAGGGTTGTGTGCCCGTCGCCCGCACGGAGACGCCCCGAAGGACGTCGCGGGGGACCGAGGTCCCCAGAAGCTGGCGACGGGTCGGACCTGTCGCGGCCGCGGGCCCATAGGCCTGCGGCTCGCGCGCTGCTCAGTTTTCAAAGACCGCATCACGCGAGGACGGAGGGACGCTCCGCCCACGCACGAACCGCCTCGAAGGCGACCACCGAGTATAGCCGCGGGAGGTGGCCCCCCGCAATCGCGGGACCCGGTGGGGCGCAGGAGTGTAGCGCGAAGCGGATGTTCCGCGCTAGTCGCCGGCGACCCGAACCCGGCGAAAGCGCCGGCGGCCAACCTGCAACACCTGGCCGTCGAGCTCTGCCGCCGGGACGTCGAAGCGTCCCGGCTCGACCACTGACCCGGCGATCCGGACACCTCCCTGCTCGATCAGGCGCCGCCCCTCGCTGCGGCTGAGGTCGAACTGCTCCGCGATCAGCGCCGGCAGGTGCACCGCTGCGTTCGCCGAGATGACCACCTCCTCGATCTCATCGGGAACCTCACGGTCGACGTGGATGCGGTCGAAGCGCTGCTCGGCCGCCTGGGCCGCGTCGGGGCCGTGGAACCGCTGAACCAGCCTGCGCGCCAGCTCCCGCTTGGCCGTCCCGGGATGCTGCTGGGGATCAAGCTCGTCGCCGAGCAGGAGCAGGTAGTAGTCGCCCATGACCTCGTCGGGCACGCTCATCAGCTTTCCGAACATCTCCTCGGGCGGGTCGGTCACCCCCACATAGTTGTCGTAGGACTTGCTCATCTTGCGGACGCCGTCGGTGCCGGGCAGGATCGGCATCGTCAGGATCGACTGGGGCGGCATCCCGAACGACTCCTGGACGTCGCGCGCGAACAGCAGGTTGAACTTTTGATCGGCGCCGCCGAGCTCGACGTCGGCCTCGACGGCCACGGAGTCGTATCCCTGGAGCACGGGGTAGAGGAGCTCCAGCGCCGAGATCGGCTGCTCCGACTCGATCCTTCGGGCGAAGTCATCGCGCTCGAGCAGCCGCGCCACGGTGAATCGGCGCATCAGCCGGAACAGCTCTTCGCTCGACATCGCCAGCCACTCGCTGTTGCGACGCACCTCCGTGCGCTCGCGATCCAGGATCTTGAACGCCTGCTCCGTGTAGGTGCTCGCGTTCTCCTCGATTCGCTCCGGCGAGAGCACGGGGCGCGTCGTGTCCCGGCCGCTGGGATCACCCACGCGCGCCGTGTAGTCGCCGACGATCAGCACGACGGGGTGGCCGAGGTCCTGGAACGCGCGCAGCTTGTTCAGGACCACGCAGTGCCCGAGGTGAACATCGGGCATCGTCGGGTCCATCCCGAACTTCACCCGCAGGGTCTTGCCCTCGGCCAGCTGCTCGGCGAGCCTGCCCTCGGGCAGGGCGTCGACCGCTCCGGCCAGCAGCGTTTGCAGGCGGGGATCGGCGTCGGGAGCCCGCGGATCCGTCATTGGGCCAATGCTAGACTCACGCCTCGGCTCGGCGGGGTGCGCATCCTCCCTCCTGGACCCTCGCGGGCCGACACGCCGCGCCTCCAAGCGCCTTCCGGCTTCTGCCGGGCAAGCTCGATGCACGCCCCTTCGATCGACATCCGATGGCGTCGCCGCGCAGTCTGATCGAGCGGCTCACCCGCCGCTCCAACGGCGGCGAGCGCTCAGCGGCGAGCGCGGGCCCGCGGGCTGCCCGGCCCGAGGCGCCCGAGCCACCGTCCGAGCTGGTCGAGGCGGCCGGCAACGGTGCAGGGGCGGCCTCGCCCCTGCCGCAGCTCCCGTCCCCCCCGGGCGCCGCCAAACCGCGTCTGAAGAAGCTTCGGATGGCCGTGGTCGTGCTCGGTCTCAGCCTGCTCGCGTTCGTGTCGTGGGTGTTCGGGATCATGATGGCGGTCGCCTCAGACCTGCCCCAGCTCGAGAATCGCGCCGAGTTCGCGGCAGCCGAGAACTCGGTGGTCTATGACCGCAAGGGCGAGAGGATCGCCACCCTGACCAACAACGAGGGCCGGATCCTCGTCGAGTCGGACGAGATCGCCCCGGCGATGAAGGAGGCGGTCGTCGCGATCGAGGACCAGCGCTTCTATGAGCACCGGGGGGTGGACTTCGAGGCCATCGGCCGCGCCCTCTATCAGGACATCCTCTCCGGGTCCGCCGCCCAGGGCGGATCGACGATCACGCAGCAGTTCGTCAAGAACGCGCTCGCCGCCCAGCAGGACCGCACGATCCTGCAGAAGTTGCGCGAGGCGGCACTCGCGTACCAGCTCGAGCGCGAATGGGACAAGGACAAGATCCTCACCGAGTACCTGAACTCGATCTACTTCGGCGAGGGCGCGTACGGGATCGAGGCCGCCGCCCACACATACTTCGGCTGGAACCACCCCGGCTGCGGCAACGCCGGGCCGGACAGGTGTGCCTACCAGCTCCTGCCGGGGGAGGCGGCGCTACTGGCGGGGATGATCTCCTCGCCCAGCGCCTACTCGCCCCGAGCCAATCCGGAGGCGGCGACCGTCCGCCGCAACCTGGTGCTTCAGCGGATGGCCGAGCAGGGCTACCTCACCGACGACGAGTATGAGGACTACGCCCGGATCGAGATCCCGGACGCGAGCCAGATCGCGACGCCCGAGGAGGACTCGGTGGCTCCCTACTTCACGTCCTGGCTGCGCCAGCAGCTCGTCGACAAGTACGGTGCGGGCAAGGCGTTCGGCGGCGGGCTCGAGATCACCTCCACCCTCGACCTCGAGCTGCAGCAGCGCGTGGAGGAGATCGTGAGCTCGCGCCTGTCCGGGCTCGGGATCACCGCCGCGGTGGTCGTGCTCGACAGCCAGGACGCCGGAGTCCGGGCGATGGTCGGCGGGCCGGACTTCGCCGAGGCTCCGTTCAACCTGGCCACGCAGGGGTATCGTCAGCCGGGGTCGGCGTTCAAGCCGTTCACGCTGCTAACGGCGTTGTCGCAGGGGATCTCGCCGGACAGCGTCTGGTCCTCCATGCCGAAGGAGCTCCCGTTCGTCAACCAGGAGTCCGGCCAGCAGGAGCTGTTCGAGGTCCACAACTACGAGGACTCCTACCTCGGCTCGGCCAGCCTCGCGACGGCGACCACGTACTCCGACAACTCGGTCTACGCCGAGGTCGGGCTCGAGGGCGTCGATGGCGGGCCGGAGGCGATCGCCGAGACGGCGAGGAGCATGGGGATCGAGACCAAGCTCTCGACGAACCCGGCGATGATCCTCGGGGGCCTCGAGAAGGGGGTCACCCCGCTCGAGATGGCGCATGCGTTCGAGACCCTGGAGATGGACGGACAGCGGGTATCGGGCACGCTCGCGGCGTCGCCGGATGGTCCCGTGGCGATCGAGACGGTAGAGGATGCAGACGGCGATCTGGTCGAGACCAACGACGGCGAGAGCGGCGAGAGCAAGATCACCTATGAGCAGGTGATCGACCCGACCGTCGCGGCGTCAGCGAGGACGATCCTCCAGACCGTGGTCAGCTCCGGCACGGGGACCAACGCTGCGACCGGCGACGAGGAGATCTGGGGAAAGACCGGTACCACCGACGAAAACGGCGACGCCTGGTTTGTCGGCGCGAACGAGGACCAGACGATCGCGGTGTGGGTGGGCCATCCCGACTCGCTCGAGCCGATGACGACCGAGTACGCGGGCTCGCCGGTCGACGGCGGCACCTTCCCGGCGCTGATCTTCCGCGACATCACCCTCGCCTGGGCGGAGCTCGAGGACGAACGCGGGGTCGATGAGCTGGAGGCGGAGAGGCTGGAGGAGGAAACCGATACGGACTCCTCCATCCCCCCGGCCGAGGCCGACACATACGTGCCCGAGGAGCCGGCCACCTCGGCGTCGACAACCGAGGACTCCGGGACGGAGACCACCACCGAGGAGGCCCCCGTCGAGGAGGCGCCTGCCGCGGAGCCTCAGGCGACGGAGACCACCCCGCCGAGCGGTGGCGGCGGAGACGCCAGCGGCGATGTCAGCGGAGGGACCACGGGCGGTGTCGGCGGCGGCACCGCGCCGTAGCGCCTGCTAACCAGGGAGCGGTCGCGACAGAAACGGGCTTCCGGCGGCACCGAAGCGCCACGGAAGCTCGGTCGCTCTACTGATTCCGATCCGTGGACCGGTCGCCACCGTCACGCCGCGCCACTCGTCGGCCCGGCCGTGGAGGGCGAACGGCGGGTCGGTCAGAGGGGCGCCGTTCGACTCGAGCCCGATGCGGAGCGCCTCGGTCAGCTTGCCCGGCCCCGAGCACAGCTCGACCGTACGGCGCCCACCTCGACGGCGGCGCATCGCCTCGATGCCCCACCGCGGCTCCAGCGCGCGGATCAGCACCGCAGCCGCTCTGCCCTCCGGCTCGGCCACGAAGTTGAGCAGGCTGTGGACGCCGTACGAGAGGTACACGTAAGCGTGGGCCGGCGGGCCGAACAAGGTCGTGGTACGCGGCGTGAGCCCGACGTAAGCATGGCAGGCGGGGTCCTCCCGCTCGTAGCTCTCGACCTCGACAATGATGCCGCCCACCCCGTCGAAACGGAGCTCGCACCCGATCAGATCGCGCGCCACATCGTGGACAGAGCGATTGAAGAACGCCCGCTCGAGTGCCCTCATGAGTCCGCGCTCCGCAGCTCGTCGAGCACCCGCCGGGCCGTATTCAGCTGCTGATCCAGGCGCGCGGCGCCCGTCCCTCCCACGGAGACCTTCGAGTCGAGCCACGCACCCTCCTCCAGGACGCGGTAGTACTCGTCGTCGAGGAGCTCGGAGTGAGCAGCGAGCTCGTCCGGCTCGAGGTCAGACAGGCTCCGCCCTGACTCGATCGCGGTGCGCACCAGGCCCCCAACCACCGCGTGAGCCTCGCGGAATGGCATCCCCCTGCGGACCAGGAGGTCGGCGACGTCGGTGGCCGCGACCATCTCGTCGGCGGCGGCCGCCGCCATCCGCTCGCGATCGAAGCGGAGGCCGGCGAGTATGCCCTCGGCCGCCTCCAGGCACAGCTCGAGCGTGTCCACCGCATCGAATAGCGCCTCCTTGTCCTCCTGGAGGTCCTTGGAGTAGGAGAGCGGGAGCGCGTGGAGCACGCCCAGAAGCGTCGTCAGCGAGGCCACCACGCGAGGCGCTTTCGCCCGGAGGAGCTCGGCCGCGTCCGGGTTTTTCTTCTGGGGCATGATGCTCGAGCCCGAGGAGAAGTCGTCGGCCGGCTCGCAGAAGCCGAACTCCTGGCTCGACCAGAGAACGAGCTCGGAGCCCAGGCGCGAAAGGTGGGTCGAGCAGACGGCCGCCGCATGGAGGTAGTCGAGGGCGAAGTCGCGGTTGGAGACCGCGTCGATCGAGTTCGGCGACGGTCGCGCGAAGCCGAGCTCTTCCGCGGTCCGCTCGCGGTCGAGGTTCCAGTTGAGCCCCGCGACCGCGCCTGAGCCGAGCGGCATCGCCATCGTCGACCGACCTGCGAACCGGAAGCGAATCTCGTCGCGCTCGAGCATCCAGAAGTAGGCGAGCAGGTGGTGGCCTAGATAGACCGGCTGAGCCCGCTGCAGGTGCGTGTATCCGGGCATCCGCCAGTCGCTGTGGGCTTCGGCGACCCCGAGCAGTCGCGACATCAGCTCGGCGATCAGTCCGCGGGCGCGCTCGGCGCGCGCGCGGACGTAGAGAGCCAGGTCCGTCGCGACCTGATCGTTGCGCGAGCGTGCCGTGTGGAGCTTGCCGCCGACGGGACCTGCGATCTCGGTCAGCCGCCGCTCGATCGCCATGTGGATGTCCTCGTCGGCGTCGCGGAACCCGAACTCACCCCGCTCGAGCTCTCCGGCAACCGCGTCGAGGCCGTTTGAGAGCGCGGCGAGCTCCTCGTCGGTGATCACGCCGGCCGCCCGGAGCGCACCGATGTGGGCCCGCGACCCGGCGATGTCCTGGGGCCACAGACGCAGGTCGAAGTCGATCGAGGCATTCAGACGGCGAAACAGCGGGTCCTGCTCGCCGGGTAGCCGAGGCATCGCGCCAGGATAGGTGAGCACTAAGCTGCGCGCGCGATGCGGGTCCTCGTCACCGGCGCAACTGGAAAGGTGGGGAACGCAGTCGCTCGGCGCCTCGTCGACCGCGGCGATCGCGTCATTGCCCTCGTCCGCGATCCGGCCCGTGCGCGCGAGGCGCTGCCGGCGGGCGTCGAGTTCGCCCGCGGGGACGTCACGGACCGGGACTCGGTCCGTGCCGCCGCGAAGGGGATCGAGGCGGCCTTCAACTGCATGGGCATGTTCGAGCAATGGGCCGCGGACCCAGGGATCTTCGATCGGGTCAACGCCGAGGGGGCGCGGTCCGTGATCGCGGCCGCGCGCGAGGCGGGCGCCGGGCGCGCCGTGCACACCTCGACGTTTGATGTCTTTCACACCGCGCCCCGCGGCACCGTCAGCGAGGAGCGAGTCGCCGACTACTCCAAGGGAACCGCGTACGAGCGCTCGAAGCAGCGCGCCGAGGAACTTGTCCTCGCCGAGGCCGAGGCCGGGATCGAGGTCGTGATCGTGAACCCGTCGGCGGTCTACGGCCCTGGGCCGTGGGCAGCAGCCGGCCTCGACGGCGTCCTGCGCGATGCTCTGCGGCGGCGCCTGCCCGCCGCGCCGCCGGGAGGAATGACGCTCGTCCACGCCGATGACGCCGCCGCCGGACACGTGGCCGCGCTCGAGCGAGGACGTCCCGGCGAGCACTACATCCTCGCCGACGGCTTCGCGACCTCGCGGGAGATTCTGCGGGTGGCAGTTGACGAGGCCGGCCTAGGGCGGGTCCCCCCGACGCTCCCAGCCCCCGTCGCAAGGGGGCTGGCCGCCGGCGGCGAGGCGGTCGCGAAGGTGATCCGCCGCCCGCCCCTGCTGCCCGGCGGTCAGCTCCACTTCCTTCTGTGGCAGGCGCGGGCCGACAGCTCCAAGGCGCGGCGTGAGCTGGGGGTCGAGTTCAGGCCCTGGGAGCAGGGCATTCGCGAGACCGTGCGCTGGATGATCGAGAGGGGTCGCGTCTAGCTCAGGGCCCAGGCGCGCTGCCCGAGCGCCTCGCCCAATGCCTCCCCCACCCGCTCGACCTCGGCCTCCCCCATCGAAGGAAAGAAGGGCAGTGCCAGGGACCGCTTGGCGACCTGCTCGGCGATCGGGAGCTCGCCGCCGCGATAGCCGAGGCGCTCCCGATAGAACGGCATCAGGTGGACGCAGGGGAAGTACACCTTCGAGGGGACCCCGCGCTCGTCGAGGGCGGCGATCACGGCGGCGCGGTCGACCCTGGCAGGGAGCTGCACCACGTAGACGAACCAGCCGCGCCGGGCGTCCGCCCGGCCCTCGCAGGGCAGCACCAGGCCCTCCGCTTGGCCGTCTCCTGCCGGGGCTCCTCCGAGATCGCCCAGGCGCCGGCGATAGGCCCCGGCGACGCGATCACGCTCGGCCAGCAGTTCGTCGAGCCGCTCGAGCTGCGCCACCCCAACCGCGGCCTGGAGCTCGCTCAGCCGGTAGTTGAAGCCGAGCCGCTCGTGATCGAGCCAGCTCATGTCGGCTCCCCGCCCCTGATTCCGCTCGCTGCGAAACCGAACGGCGTCGTCGGCCGACCGGGGCACGATCGCTCCGCCCTCCCCGGTGGTGAGCTGCTTGTTGGCGTAGAAGGCGAAGGTGGCGAGGTTGCCGCGAGCCCCGACCCTCCGCCCCTCCTCGTCGCTCGCCCCCAGCGCCTCACACGCGTCCTCGAGCAGGCCGAGCCCGCGATCGGCGGCCAGCCGCTCCAACTCGGGCATCGCCGCGGTCCAGCCGAAGATGTGCACCGGCAGGATCCCCGCGGTCCGGTCGCCCACGGCCGCTCGCGCCGCCTCCGGATCGATGTTGAGGGTGACCGGATCGATGTCGCAGAAGACCGGCGTGGCGCCCTCGTACAGGAGGCAGTTGGCAGAGGCGACGAAGCTGAACGGGCTGGTGATCACCTCGTCCCCCTCGCCCCACCCGATCGTCCTCACACCCAGATGTAGCGCGGCTGTCCCCGACGAGGTGGCGACCACGTCGTCCACGCCCAGCCACGCGGCCAGGCCTCGCTCGAACCGCTCCTGCATCGGGCCGATGGAGAGGCGCCCGGAGCGCAGCACCTCGGTCACGAGCTCTTTCTCGCGGGCCCCGATGCTCGGGCGGGCGAACGGCATCGGGTGGTCGGCCGTCATCCGGGATCGGCGGCGCGAGCGCCCGCCTCGGCAAGCAGCGAGCCCGAGGCGGGCTCTGCGCGGGGCTGGAACGCGTGCTCCAGCGACTCCACCAGCGCCTCCCACGAGGCCTCGATGATGTTCTCGGAGACGCCGATCGTTCCCCACTGCTCGTGGCCGTCCGACGAGTCGAGCAGCACCCGCGTGACCGCCCCGGTGCCGTGGTTCTCGTCGAGGATTCGGACCTTGTAGTTGACCAGCTCGATCTCGGCCAGGTGCGGGTGCAGGTCGGTGATCGCCGAGCGCAGCGCGCGGTCGAGCGCGTTCACGGGCCCGTTCCCCTCCGCCGTCCGCACGTAGCGCTGGCCCTCGACCCAGATCTTGATCGTCGCCTCGGTCTCGACCCGGCCGTCCGCGCGCTTCTCGGTGATCACCCGGAAGCTCTCGAGCTTGAACAGCGGAACGTACCGGCCCGCCTCGCGCCGCAGGAGCAGCTCGAACGAGGCGTTGGCGGCCTCGTAGTGATAGCCGCGGTGCTCACGCTCCTTGACCCGCTCGACCGCGCGCTTGGCGCCTTCGGCGCCGAGCTCGACCCCGGCTTGCTCGGCCCGGCTCAGCACTGAGCCCTTGCCGGACAGCTCCGAGATCAGCACGTCGCGGCTGGAGCCGACCAGCTCGGGATCGATGTGCTCGAACGTGCGGGCGTCGGCTTGGACGCCGGCGACGTGCATCCCGCCCTTGTGGGCGAAGGCGTTGCGCCCCACGTAGGGCTGATCGGGGTCGGGGGCGATGTTGAGGAGCTCATCGACGAAGTGAGACGTCTCCGCCAGCCGCCTGAGGCGCTCGGGCGCGACGCACTCGTAGCCGAGCTTGAGCTGAAGCGCCGGCAGGATCGAGACCAGGTTCGCGTTGCCGGTGCGCTCGCCGAGTCCGTTGAGCGTGCCCTGCACCATCCGCGCCCCCGCCTCGACCGCGGCCAGTGAGTTCGCGACCGCGCACTCGGCGTCGTTGTGGGTGTGGATACCGATCTGGACCCGATCGCCGAGGGCCTCGACGACGGCGGCCGTTGCCGCGGCCACCTGCGGCGGGAGGGTGGCCCCGTTGGTGTCGCACAGGGTGACGTTCTCGGCACCGGCGGTCACCGCCGCCCGCAGGCATTCGAGCGCATAGCCGGCGTCGTCCTCCCAGGCGTCGAAGAAGTGCTCGGCGTCGTAGACCACGCGCTTGCCGTGCCCACGGCAGAAGGAGACCGAGTCGATAATCATCGACAGGTTCTCGTCGGGCGAGACCTTCGTCACCTTCTCCAGGTGAAGCGCCCAGGTCTTCCCCACCAGCGTGCAGACGGGAGCGAACGAGGAGACCAGCGTCCGAAGCGCGCTGTCCTCATCGGCGGCGATGCCACGTCGGCGGGTCATGCCGAACGCGCAGATGACGGCCGTGTCCAGCTCGACGTCGGAGAGCAAGTTGAACAGCTCCTCCTCCTTCGGGTTCGCGGCCGGGAACCCAGCCTCGACGAACCCGATGCCGAGCCGGTCGAGCGCGCGAACCACACGCACCTTCTCGGCCGCGGACAGCGACATGCCCTGTCCCTGCATGCCGTCGCGGAGGGTGGTGTCGTAGAGGTTTACCTGGGTCAAAGTCGATGCCTTTCGAGTCGAGGGAACCGGCGAGGGGGCGTGCGCGGCGGGGCCGCGCGGGCCGCGGGGGGCTAGCCCGCCGCGGCGGGGCTAATTCGCTCGATGGCCTCGAAGCTCAGCATCTACGAGGCCGTCACCTTACTCGTTCCCTGGTCCGACGCCGCAGGAGCCTGGTCGTCGACGACGTCCAACCACTCGAGGTACTCCTGCGCGCGGCCGTGCAGGGCGTCGTCGAACTTCGCCTGGATCACTCTGGTCATCTCTCCCGGGTCGCCGATGGCGTGGTCGTCGATCTCGCGCACCGGCACCAGCTCCGCGGCGGTCCCGACCAGGAACACCTCCTCGGCGAGATAGAGCTCGGCCCGGGCGAGCTCCCGCTCGACCACCTTGTAGCCGAGATCGCCGGCGATCTGGATCACCGACCGGCGCGAGATTCCCTCGAGGATCCCGGCGGTGTGCGGAGGGGTGACCAGCTGGCCGTCGCGAACCAGGAAGATGTTCTCGCCCGATCCCTCGCAGACGTGCCCGTGCTCGTCGAGCAGGATCGCCTCGTCGTAGCCGGCCTTCGCCGACTCGGTCTTCGCCAGGATCGAGTTGAGGTACTGCCCCGAGGCCTTCGCCTGGGGGATCAGGCCAGCCGGCGAGATCCGGCGCCACGAAGAGACCTTCGCCCGGACCCCGTGGCGCTTGCCCTCCTCGCCGAGGTAGGCCGCCCATGGCCAGACGGCCACGATCACCTCGATCGGGGCGCTGTGCGCGTACAGCCCCATCTCGCCGTATCCGCGAAACGCGATTGGGCGGATGTAGCAGCTCCGAAGCCCGTTGCGGCGGATCAGCTCATGCGTCGAATTCCGAAGCTCCTCGACCGAGTAGGGGAGCTCCATGTAGTAGAGCTCGCTGGAGCGGCGCAGACGCTCGAGGTGCTCGCGGAAACGGAACACGGCGGGGCCCCGCTCGGTCTCATAGGCGCGGATGCCCTCGAACACCCCGGTGCCGTAGTGAAGCCCATGGCTGAGTACGTGGACCTTGGCGTCGTCCCATGCGACGAGCTCGCCGTTGACCCAGATCCAGTCCGACTTCTCCACGGTTCCCTCCAGCTGACTGACAATGACGCCGCTCCACGGCGGCTCGAGCGAAGTATGCCCGATGGGCGAGGGGTGGCGTTGGAACCAGGAGCGCGATAGCGTCACCCTGTGGGGGTGAGCGAGAGCGGCGCTGCAGCGGATTTTCTGTCACTACTGTCGAGCGAGGACCGCCAAGCGTTTCGCTCCCAGGCCGGCGTCCGGCGATTCCGCGCCGGAGCCACGCTGATGCACGAGGGGCAGCGGGGCGAGGAGGTTCTGCTGCTGCTCGAAGGCAGGGTGAAGGTCACCTGTATGGCGGCGGAGGGCAAGGAGATAGTCCTTCAGTTCTGCGGGCCTGGCGATCTGATCGGGGAGCTGTCCGTGGTCGATGACAGCCCTCGCTCGAGCACGATCGAGGCGTTCGAGCCCGTTAAAGCCCTGGCGCTCAGCGGAACCGACTTCCGTGCATTCCTCGCCTCGCGGCCGGACGCCGTAACCGCGCTCCTTCGGGCGATCAGCCGGCGCTTCCGAGACGTGGACCGCAATCTGATCGAGTTCGCCGCGTCCCAGACCCTCGGCCGCGTCGCCAGCAGGCTGGTGGAGCTGGCGGACCGCTACGGCGAGCCGGTCGACGGCGGCGTCGAGATTGACCTGCGACTCTCTCAGGAGGAGCTGGCGGGCTGGACCGGATCATCCCGCGAGGCGGTCGCGAAGACACTTCATTCCCTGCGGGACCTGGGCCTGGTGGTCACCGAGCGTCGTCGGATCACCGTTCTCGATCTCGACGGCCTACGCCGCCGGGCCGTATAGCGCGCCGCGGGCCCCCTGGGAGACGCCGGCACTGCGCTCAGCCGCGGAGCTCGGCGATCACCGCCTCGGTCATCTCTTCGGTCCCCACCTCAACCTGCGCGGGGAGGTCCGACATCGGCGGGCGAACCGACTCGTCCCAGGACAGGTCGGGGGTGCGCAGGCCGCGAGCGAGCGCGGCGTCGACCGCTGCCTCCACAGCATTGGCGTCCTCTGGGCGGCCGAGCCCGTGACGCAGCATCAGTGCCACCGAGAGGAACGAGCCGAGCGGATTCGCGATCCAGCTGCCGGCGATGTCCGGCGCCGACCCGTGAACCGGCTCGAACAGGCCAGGCCCCTCGTCACCGAGGCTGGCCGACGGGAGCATGCCCAGCGATCCCGTCAGCATCGCCGCCTCGTCGCTGAGGATGTCGCCGAACATGTTCTCGGTCAGGATCGCGTCGAACCGGGCCGGGTCGGCAACGAGCTGCATCGCGGCGTTGTCGACGAGCATGTGATCGAGCTCAACGTCGGGATGGTCGGCGGAGACCCGCTCGACCGTCTCACGCCAGAGGCGCGAGGTCTCGAGCACGTTCGCCTTGTCGACCGAGGTCACGCGCCGGCGGCGCGAGCGCGCGGTGTCGAACGCCACCCTCGCGATCCGCTCGATCTCGGGGACCGTGTACTCGCAGGTGTCATGCGCGCGCCGCGAGTCGCGACCGCGATCTCCGAAGTAGATCCCGCCGGTGAGCTCGCGAACGACCACCAGATCCGTGCCCTCGATCCGCTCCCGCCGCAGCGGGCTCGCGTCGATCAGGGCCCCGCTCGGCCTCACCGGGCGAAGGTTCGCGTAGAGGCCCAGCCCCTTCCGGAGGCCGAGCAGTCCCTGCTCCGGCCGCGGCGCCTTCGGATCGGTGGTGTTCCACTTCGGACCGCCAACAGCCCCGAGCAGCACCGCGTCGGCGTCGCGGCATCGGGTCAGGACGTCATCGGTGAGGGCGGTGCCGTGAGCGTCGATCGACGCTCCTCCAACCGGATATTCCGAGAGCTCGAACCCGCCGAGCGCCTCCAGCAGCCGGCGGGCGGCGGCCATGACCTCCGGCCCGATCCCGTCGCCGGGCAGCAGCGCTATGCGGCTTGGGCCATTCATCGGTTCGGTAGGGGTCACGGCCTGCGGGCCGAGATGTTCAGGCGAACGTAATCGAGCACGAGCGGCTGCGCCATCGAGCCTATGACGGCATCGATGAACTCGTCGTGCAGGGCGGCGGGCAGGCGATCCAGGTGCCAGGCGAGGCCGACCACCCGCAGGAACTCGCGGGGCTCGCGCGGGGTGACCCGCTTCGGCTCGAGCCGTACCCGGATCTCAGCCCAGCCGGCACGCTCGAGCCGCGCCTCGGTGTCGGCGACGCTTGCAAAGTTCCACCCTCGGCGCTCGCCGCGCAGATACGGCGCGAATCGCTCGTCGCCGCCGAGGGCCTCGATTGCCCGCTCGAACTCGGCCACGTTGCCCTGCGCCCCGCACTGCGCCTCGAGCACGCCGCCGGGCATGACGAGCTCGTGGAGGTGCTGGAACAGGCGGTCGTGGTCCGTGATCCAGTGAAACGTTGCGTTGGAGAAGATCACGTCCACCGGCTCCGGCAACTCGAGCTCGAGCAGGTCCGCGACGATCAGCTCGACCCGATCCCCGAGCGTGTCGCGGGCGCGCTCGATCATCGACCGGGAGCCGTCGACGCCGATCACCCTCCCGTCCGGCACCAGTTCGACTAGCAGGGCGGTCAGCCGCCCGGTGCCGCAACCCGCGTCGAGCACGGTCTCGTCCCCGCGAAGGTCGAGCCGGGCGAGGACCTCCATGCCCCACTCGAGCTGGGGGTCGGCGACGCGGTCGTAGGCGCCCGCGTCCCATTCGACCGGGCTCACAGGCCCGTGGTCACGGGGCCGAGGTCCGCGGCGCCGGAGGACTCGAAGGTCGCGATGTCCTCCTCCCGCCCGAGCGTGACGGCGATGTCGTCGAGTCCGTGGAGAATGCGGTGCTTGATCTCCTCGTCGATCTCGAACCGCATGACTCCTGCGGCCGAGGTCGCAGTCTGATCGTCGACGTCGATCCTCGCCTCGCCCGCCCCTGAGATCGCGCGGCAATGCTCCTCGTCGAGGATCACCGGGAGCAGCCCGTTCTTGGTGCAGTTCGCGTAGAAGATGTCGCCGAAGGACGGGGCGATGACGGCGTCGAAGCCAAAGTCGCGAAGCGCCCAGACGGCGTGCTCGCGCGAGGAGCCGCAGCCGAAGTTCCGCCCTCCGACCAGGATCGGGTTCGACTCGAGCTCGATCTCGCCGCTTCGCCGCCAGTCGTAGAACAGGAACTCGCCGAACCCGGTGCGCTCGATCCGCTTCAGGAACTGCTTCGGGATGATCTGGTCGGTGTCGACGTCGGCGCGATCGAGCACCGACACCCTGCCCTCGATGACCTCGACCGCCTCCATCAGATGGTTGATTCCGTATCCGCGCGTGCCCGGGGGCGCGTCATCCGGGTGGGTGGGGATATGGAATCACCCATCTAACGCCACTCCCTGATGTCCACGAACCGGCCCTCGACCGCGGCCGCAGCGGCCATCTTCGGCGAGACCAGGTGGGTGCGCCCGCCCTTGCCCTGGCGGCCCTCGAAGTTCCGGTTCGAGGTCGAGGCGCAGCGCTCGCCCTCGGCGAGGATGTCGGGGTTCATCCCCAGGCACATCGAGCAGCCGGCCGTCCGCCACTCGAATCCCGCGCCGGTGAAGACCTCGTTCAGCCCCTCGTGCTCGGCTTGGGCCTTCACCTGTTGCGAGCCCGGGACGACCATCGCCCGCACACCCTCGGCGACCCGCCGCCCGGCGATCACCTCGGCGGCCTCGCGCAGGTCGCCGATGCGGGAGTTCGTGCACGAGCCGATGAACACCCGATCGAGGCGGATCTCCCGTAGGGGCGTGCCCGGGTCCAGCGCCATGTAGGCCAGGGCCCGTTCGGCCGTCTCACGGTCGGCTGGGGCCTCCCCCCACTCGGCCGGGTCCGGGACGACCCCCGTCACCTCGGCGACCATTCCGGGCGTGGTGCCCCAGGTGACCATCGGCGACAGTCCGGAGGCGTCTATTTCGACCTCTCGGTCGAAGCGCGCCCCGTCGTCGCTGGGAAGCTCGCGCCAGCGCTCGACCGCGGCATCGAGGTCCCGCGGGGCGCCGGGTCGCCCCTCGACCCACTCGAACGTGGTCTCATCCGGCGCGATCATGCCGGCCCTGCCCCCGCCCTCGATCGTCATGTTGCAGACCGTCATCCGCCCCTCCATCTCGAGCCGCTCGATCGCCGGCCCCGCGTACTCGACCGCGTGCCCGACCATGCCACCGGTGCCGAGGCGGCCGATCGTCGCGAGGATCAAGTCCTTGGGCGTGACGCCCGGGCCGAGCTCTCCTCCGTAGTTGATCCGCATCGTCCGGGGCCGCTTCTGGACCAGGCACTGGGTCGCGAGCACGTGCTCGACCTCGGACGTGCCGATGCCGATCGCCAGGGCGCCGAAGGCGCCGTGCGTCGCGGTGTGGCTATCGCCGCAGACGATTGTCAGCCCCGGCTGCGTCAGTCCCAGCTCGGGGCCGATCACGTGCACGATCCCCTGGCGGTCCGAGCCCAGCGAGTAGACCGGGATTCCGAACTCGGCGCAGTTTCGCTCCAGCGTCTCGACCTGCTTGCGCGAGAGCTCGTCCGCGATCAGCCGCGCGACCGGGGTGCCGTCGGTGGGGACGTTGTGGTCGGCGGTGGCGACGGTCTTGTCCGGGCGACGCACCGCCCGCTCCGCGAGACGGAGCCCCTCGAAGGCCTGCGGGGATGTGACCTCGTGGACGAGGTGGAGATCGATGTAGATGAGCCCGTCCGCGACCCCGTGCGCGTCCCAGATCTTGTCGAACAGGCTGCGTGGCATCGGACTCGTCGGGTCGCTCATCTAGCTCCGTCGCAGTCCGGCGGCGACCACCGCCAGGAAGGTCGCGCTGGCCGGACCCTCGTTCTCGAAGTGGTGCGGCAGGTCGGCGTCGAAGGTGACGCTGTCCCCCTCGCGCAGCTCGTGGCGCTCGTCGTCGACGATCAGGGCCGGGTTGCCCGAGAGCACCACGGCAGTCTCGCGAGCGCCAGGCTCGTGAAGCGGCGGATCCCCGGGGCGACCGGTCGCCGCCCTCGGCGCGAGGGTGTGGAGGGAGACGTCCGCGCGCTGGCCCGGAAGCGGTGGCGTGAGCTCATCGGTGCGGTGGCCCCGCACCCGGCGGCTCCTCCGTTCGCCGGCCGGCATGACCACGACGTGGCCGCGCTCGTCGAGGCGCAGCAGCTGGGAGAGGGTCAACTCGAGCCCCCCGGCGATCTTCTCGGCCACGCCCACTGTCGGGCTGGTCTCGCCGCGCTCGACCTGCGAGAGCATCGGCGCCGAGACGCCGCTCCGGGCGGCCAGGTCCCGCAGCGAGAGGTCCATACCCTCGCGCAGCGCGCGCACCCTGGCCCCGATCGCGCCGTTGCGGGCATCCCCGCCGTTGTGGGCGTTTTGGCTCGCCGCGCTCACACTCTGTACGCTATCACGGACGCTTGTTCATGCATGGCCCGGCGAGGCAGCGGGGGCGGGCCGAGCACTACGGACCCGGCCGCGCCGGCTCCTGCGCGGCCTCGGCGGCAACCTCCTCGGCCTCGCGCACCGCGGCGCCGTCGAGCGCGTTCGAGAGCGCCCGCACGTAGGCGCGCGCCGAGGCCTCGAGGATGTCAGTCGCAACGCCCTGCCCGGAGGCGAGACGGCCATGGGCACGCAGCGTCACGGTGACCTCGCCCAGGGCATCGCCGCCCTCGGTCACGGCCGAGACGGTGTACTGGCGCAACTCGCACCGAGTGTCGACGGCCTCTTGGATCGCTCCGAAGATCGCATCGACCGGCCCGTCGCCGGACGACTCCCCGATCACCTCCTCGCCGGAGGGAACCGCGACCGCGACCTTCGCCCGCGGCTCGCGTCGAGTCGACGCCTCGACGTCGAACCAGACGAGCTCGTACCGCGCGGATGCCTCCCGCACCTGGTCGGAGACGATCGCCTCGAGATCGAGCGCCGTCACCTGCTTCTTCTTGTCGGCGATCTCCTTGAACTGTCGGAACGCCTGGTTCAGCGCGTTGCCCTCGACCTTGAAGCCGAGCTTCACCAGCGCGTCGCGAAGCGCATGCCGGCCGGAGTGCTTGCCGAGCACGAGCGAGTTCGACTCGAGGCCGACGTCCCGCGCGTCCATGATCTCGTAGGTGGTGCGCTCCTTCAGCACCCCGTCCTGGTGGATGCCGGACTCGTGGGCGAAGGCGTTGCGGCCGACGACCGCCTTGTTCGGCTGCACTGCGTATCCCGTGAAGCGCGTCACCATGCGGCTGGTGCGCGCGAGCTCGCGAGTGTTCACGGTGGTGTCGAGCCCGTGCGCGTCGCTCCGAGTGCGCAGCAGCATCACGATCTCCTCCAGCGAGCAGTTTCCGGCCCGCTCGCCGATCCCGTTCACCGCGCACTCCACCTGGCGCGCCCCCGCGAGCACGCCCGCGAACGAGTTGGCCACCGCGAGCCCGAGGTCGTCGTGGCAGTGGACCGACATGTGGACGCCTCGCAGCTCGGGCACGAGCTCGTACAGGCGCGCGAAGTAGCGCGTGTACTCCTCGGGCGTGGTGTACCCGACGGTGTCCGGGATGTTGATCACCGTCGCGCCCTCCTCGACCGCGATTGCGCAGACCTCGGCCGTGAACTCGACGTCGGCTCGGGTCGCGTCCATCGGCGAGAACTCGACGTCGTCCACATAGGACTTCGCCAGCGCGACGGCCGCCCGCGCCTGTCCCTTGACGTCCTCGCGCGTCGTCTGGAGCTGATGGGTGATGTGGATGTCCGAGGTCGAGATGAAGGTGTGGATCCGGGGACGCTCCGCCTCGCGCACGGCACCCCAGGCGGCGTCGATGTCGGCCTTGTGGGTCCGTGCGAGCCCCGCGATCACCGGGCCGCGGACGCCGCGCGCGATCGCCTGCACCGCCTCGAAGTCCCCCGGCGAAGTGATCGGGAAGCCCGCCTCGATCACGTCCACCCCGAGTCGCGCCAGCTGCTGCGCGATCTCCACCTTCTCCTGGACGTTGAGCGAGATCCCGGGCGACTGCTCGCCGTCGCGCAGCGTCGTGTCGAAGATGCGTACCCGGTTCTCCTCCGGTACCGGTACCCGCTCCTGCTCGCTCATGGGTGAGTTACTCCTTCTCTTACCGACAACGAATGAACTGTGCTGGCTCGCGGCTGTCGCGCCGCCCGGCGATCACTCCCCCCGAAGGGGGAGGAGAAGGAGAAGCGCCAGGCTGTTCGGCCGCGTGAGGCTCATTCGCTCGCGCCACTCTAGCGCAGCGATCGTCGCACGGCCTCGAGGTCGGCAACCGTGTCGACGTCATCCGACCGGGACAGGTGCCCGCACTCGACCTCGAGCACCCCCGCGCCGGCCAGGAGGTCACGCGCCCCGGCGTCGCCGCGAAGCTCCAGGACTCGTTCGAACAGCTCCCGCTTGATCAGCACCGGATGGCCCGGAATGCCCCCGTAGACCGCGCGGGCCGCGAGCGCCGGGGACTCGAGGCGATCGAGGATCGAGGCGATCACCTGTGGCGTGATCAGCGGCTGGTCACCGAGGGTGATCACGACCGCCTCGGCGTCCGCGAGCTCGCCCAGGCCCGCGCGCAAGGACGCGGAGATCCCCTCTTCCCAATCCGGGCAGAGCACGACGTCGATTCCGTCGAGGTCCACCGCGGTGCGAATCTCGTCGGCTCCGGCGCCCAGGACAGCGACCACCTGGTCGATCGCGGGCACCGCCAGCATCGCGCCGAGCGCGTGCTCGAGCAGCGGCCTGCCGTCGAGCTCGGCCAGCAGCTTGCCGCCGCCGAAGCGGCGTCCCTCACCCGCTGCGAGCACCACGCCACCGATCACCCGTCAAGGATCGCAGTGACAGCGCTCTTGCGACGGCGATCCCAGCGGCAGGGACGGGGTGGTCGGGGCGGAACACCGGGCAGCGGGGGTTGGTTAGATGGACGCGACCCGAATTCAGGCCCGAGACATCGTCAAGGTAACCGCGATCGCGCTCGTGATGATCGCTGTCGCGGTACTGCTCGCCCTCGTCGTCTTGGACGTCCGGACGACGATCCGGTGGGTGTTCGCGGCGCTCTTCCTCACCCTTGCTCTGCTGCCCGCTGTCGACGCGATCGAGGGTCGGGTCCGCATTCGCGGGCACCGTTTCCCCCGGTGGCTCGCGGTCCTCGTCGTGTATCTGGGGTTCGCCGCGCTGATGGCGTTCCTCGTGCTCGTCGTGATCCCCCCGATTGTGCGCGAGGTGGAGGCGCTGGGCTCGAAGGCCCCGACCTACGTCAGCGACTTCAGGGACTGGGCGGAGGGCAACGAGGAGTTCCGCGAGCTGAACGCCAAGTACGACCTGACCAAGACGCTGAGCGAGCAGGCCTCGAACCTTCCATCCCGGCTCGGCGCCGCTGCCGGCGAGGTTGGAAGCATCACCGTGTCGGTGTTGAGGAACCTGGTGGCCGCGGTGATCGTGCTCACCCTCACCTTCTTCCTCCTGCTCGACGGGAGGCAGCATGCGGGCTCGGCGATCGACCGGCTGCCGCCGGACGTCGGCCAGCGCTTGCGGAGGATCGGCATCCGGATCGCCGCGGTCGTCAAGGGGTATGTCACGATCAACCTCCTGCTGGCGATTGCCGCCGGCGTCTTCACCTGGCTGCTTCTGGAGCTCCTCGGCGTCGACCTTGCCGTTCCCCTCGCCGTCCTCGTCGGATTCTTCGATCTCATGCCGCTCGTCGGTCTCACGATCGGCGGCGTCCTGGTCGCGATCGTCGCCGCCTTCCACTCGCTGACCGCGTTGATCGTGTGGGTGGCGGCGTTCCTCGCCTACCAGCAGCTGCAGGACCGGGTGATCCAGCCGGTCCTCTACCGGAGCGCGGTCCAGCTTCATCCGGCGGTTGCGATCGTCGCGATCCTTGTCGGCGCCCAGCTCGCCGGGATCCTCGGCGCCCTGCTCGCAATCCCCACCGCTGCGACCATCGGGGTGCTGATCGAGGAGACGATCACGTACCGGCGCGAGACCGCCGAGCCAGGAACGGCTCAGCCCGAGCCGGCCGACTGACCGCTCGCCGTTCGAGCACCGGCCGCACCCTCCGCCGGACCCTCAGGTTGTGGTGCCTTGCCGAATCGCTGGGTCGCGAGTGCTCGCTTCTCGTCGGAGTAGAAGTGCGCCCAAAGCGAGTGCGGCTTCGCCAAGCGCAGAGCGCCGATCAGGCCCACCGGCCACAGGAGCAAGCTCGCGAGCGCCATCCCGAACTTCTCCTTGGCCGCGTTGACGAGCGCCAGCAGGATGCCGAGCAGCCCGGAGAGGCCGACTACGGCGAGTACCCCCCGCTCGACGTCCTCGGCGACGTCGAGCCACGCGCTGAAGCCGATCAGGATCATGCCGGAGACGCTCGCGGCAACGATCACCGCGTCGATCGAGCGGCGCCCCTTCTCAGACCAGTACACGTCACTGAGGTTGAGCCACAGCGCGAACTCGTCCAGAGTCAGGCCGGTTCCGATCCCGAACGCCACCGCGGTGATCTCCAGCCAGGGCGACTCCGGCTGGAAGGCGATGTTGACGTAGCCGGAGATCAGCAGCAGCAGGATCCCCCAGACCAGGTGGTGGATGTGGGTCCCGCCCACGCTCACGTTGCCGGGCCACCAGCTGACCTGGGCGTGGATCAGGTGGGCGCTGGTCCGGATGAAACCGAAAGTCAGCAGGAAAGCGACGAAGAACAGGAACTCGGGCTGGCGGTCGGTGTCGACGATCGCGCGGTCGTACAGGCTCCCGATGCTGGCGAGGATCATCTAGGGAACGAGCACGACCTTGCCCACGTTGCGTCGCTCGGCGATGTAGCGGTGGGCGTCGCCGGCGCGGTCGAAGGGAAACGACTCGGCGACCACCGGACGAAGCTCGCCGCTCTCGAGCGCGGCGCGAAGCGGCGCGATCACTCGCTCGAGCCCGCCCTCGCGGTCCCACCACTTGAGCATGTTGAGGCCGAACACGCCCTTGTTCTCGTTCATGAGCGCCAGGCTGCGCCACCACGGGAGGGTGGCGAACGGCATCCGAGCGAGGGTCGTCGCCAGCGCTCCGAGGTTGCGCGCGCTGGCAGAGTCCGACTCGGAGTAGCCGTACATGACCAACCTGCCGCCCTGGCGGAGCAGCTTGTAGTCCTTGCGGAAGCTCCGCGGGCCCATGGCGTCGAGGACCACGTCCACGCCCTCGCCGTCCGTGAGCCGCCGGACCTCGTGCTCGAAGTCCTGGGTCCGGTAGTCGATCGGGTGATCGACGCCCTGCTCGCGGATCGCGTCATGCTTGGAGGCGGAGGCGGTGCCGAGGACCTCGCAGCCACGGGTCTTCGCGAGTTGCGTGGCGGCGATCCCCACGCCGCCAGCCGCCGCGTGGATCAGGACCCGTTCGCCCTCCCTGGCGCCTGCCATCAGGACCAGTGCCGCATAGGCCGTGCCGTAGTTCACGGGGAAGGCCGCGCCCTGCTCGAATTCGAGATCCTCAGGCAGAGGAATCACCTGCGCAACGGGGACGGTGACCAGTTCCGCGTACCCGCGGAACCGGGTGGGAGCGATGACGCGGTCGCCCTCCGCGACCCCCTCCACCCCCTCTCCCACCGACTCGACCTCACCGGCGACCTCATAGCCGACCACGCATGGAGCGGCGGGGGCATCGGGATAGACGCCGGAGCGAGCGAGCAGGTCGGCGAAGTTGATCCCCGCCGCCCGGACCGCGATCCGCACCTCGCCGGCGCCAACGGGCGGCTCGGGCCGTTCCTGCACCTGAAGCATCTCCGGACCGCCATGGCCGGTGAGCACGACCGCTCGCATCGAGCGCGAGCCTACACCGGGCTCCCGCTATCCCACTACAGATCGACCGCGCGACCCTCGAAGAACCCGCCCAGCTCGAGGATGGTGTCGACCGTCTCCTGGCGGACCGGGGCATCGGTGGTCAGCACCATCACCGCCGTCTCCCTGCCCGACTCGGCGCCTACCGCCGCGGAGGAGATGTTCACCCCCTGCTCGCCGAACGCCGTCCCCACGCGGCCGATCATCCCGGGCTGGTCCGTGTAGCGGAAGACGACCAGATGGCGGTCGAACGGCAGATAGAAGCTCGCGCCCCAGATCGAGACCAGGTAGGGGATGTTTCGGGGTCCGACACCCGTCCCCGCCACCTCCACGGCCTCCCCCCCGGACTCGATCCGGACCGTGACCAGCTCGGTGAAGTCCTCGGAGATCGCGTCCTTGGTCTCGACCAGCTCGATGCCGCGCTCCTCGGCCAGCGCCGACGCGTTCACCAGGTTGACCTGCTCCTCGGTGTGGCCGGAGAGGATCCCGACCAGGACCGCGAGCCCTAGCAAGCGCGTGTCGTGCTCGGCCAAGCGCCCCCGGAACTCGGCGATCACGCGGTCAACCGAGCCCTCCCCCACGCCCTGCGCCAGGCGGCCCAGCTTCTCGCAGAGGGAGACGAACGGCGCCAGGGCCTCCATCGCCTCGGGCCGAACTGCTGGGATGTTGACCGCGTTGGTGACGACGCCGCCGGCGAGCGCTGCTCGCACCTGCTCCGCCGTGATCGTTCCCGCCCGGTCCTGAGCCTCCGCGGTGGCCGCCCCCAGGTGCGGCGTGACGACGACGCTGTCGCGACCGAAGAGCGGGTGCTCGGTCAGCGGCTCCTGCGGGAACACGTCGAGGGCCGCCCCGGCGACCTTGCCGGAGTCGAGCGCCTCGGCCAGCGCGTCGAGGTCCACCAACTCGCCCCGGGCGCAGTTGACGACCCGGACGCCGTCGCGCATCCTGGCCAGCGCCTCGGCGTCGATCCAGTTGACCGTCTCGGGCGTCTTCGGCAGGTGGATCGTGATGATGTCGGAGCGGGCGTACAGCTCGTCCGTGGTCTCGACCCCCTCGACCCCCAGCTCGCGGAAGCGCTCGGCGGCGACGAACATGTCATACGCGAGCACCTCCATGTCGAACGCCAGCGCCCGCTGGGCGACGAGCTGCCCGATGCGCCCGAAGCCGATCACCCCGAGCGTCTTGCCGTAGAGCTCGTTGCCGGCGAACTTCGACCGGGCCCACTCGCCGTGGACCAGCGATGCGTGCGCCTGCGGGACGTTGCGGCACAGCGCCAGCGCGAGCGCCATCGTGTGCTCGGCGGCCGCGACCGAGTTCGACTCCGGCGCGTTGACGACGAGGATTCCGCGCTTGGTCGCGGCCGGGATGTCGACGTTGTCGACGCCCGTCCCGGCCCTCCCGATCACCCTCAGGCGCTCACCGCGCTCGATCAGGTCCGGGGTCATCCGGGTCTCCGAGCGGATCACGATTCCGTCGAACTCACCGATCCTTTGCTCCAGCTCGCCGTCGGCCCACTCCAGCCCCAGCTCGACGTCGCAGGCTTCCCGCAGGAGCTCGACCCCGGACTCGGCGATCCGCTCCTTGACCAGGACCCTGGGCCGCTCGCCGCCAGTCATCTAGATGACGGGTTGGGGAGTGGCGCCGGCCTCCGCGAACACGCGCTCCGCGGCCCCGGCACCGGCGCCCGGCTCGGCATCGAAGCCCAGATCGCGCAGGGCCATCTCGAGCGCAGTCAGGGCGATGATGACGTCGAAGGCGCCGTAGTAGCCGCAGTGCGCGATCCTGGCGATGCGTCCCTTCAGATGCCCCTGGCCACCGGCGATGGTGACCCCGTAGCGGTCGCGCATCGTCCTTGGCACGGCGGCGCCGTCGACCTCCTCCGGGAGCCGCGCGACCGTGACCACGTTGGCCGCATCGTCGTCGGGGCCGAACCGCTCGAGGCCCAGCGCCTCGATCCCGTCTCGGGCGGCCCGCGCCAGCAGCGCGTGACGCGCGAACACGTTGCCGAGGCCCTCCTCGAGGATCAGCTCGAGCGCGACGTCGAGCGCCGTGAACAGGGTCACGGCCGGCGTGAACGCCGAATTCGGGGGGTCCTGCGCCTGCCCGCCTGCCGTGCGTGCCCAATCGAAGTAGTAGCGCCGGCCGGGATTCTCGGCCGCGAGGGCCATCGCGCGCTCCGAGGCCGAGGCGAAGCCAAGCCCGGGCGGGCACATCAGCGACTTCTGCGAACCGGCCACGACCACGTCGACACCCCAATCGTCCTGCGGGAGGTCGACCGCCGCGAGGCCCGAGATCGCATCGACGCACAGCACCGCGCCGCGCGTCACCGCGATCTCGTTCAGGGCCCGGATGTCGTTGACGACCCCGGTCGAGGTCTCCGACTGGGTCGTGAACACCACCCGCGCCGGCCGATCGAGGTCCGCGAGCGCCTGATCGAGGCGCGCCGGGTCGACCCGCTCGCCCCACTCGAACTCGACGTGGACCGTATCGGCACCGAACGTGTCGCACAGCTCGGCCCAGCGCTGACCGAACTTGCCGCACGAGGCGACCACGGCCCGCTCGCCCGGTGAGACCAGGTTGGCGACCGCCGACTCCATCGCTCCCGTACCCGAGGCGGCGAAGCAGAGCACCTGGTTGGACGTCTGAAAGACGAGCCGCAGACGCTCCAGCGCGCGCGCGTAGAGCTCCACAAAGGCGGGCGCGCGGTGGTAGCGGATCGGCTCGGCCATCACCGAGAGGACGCGTGGTGGTAGTGGCGTCGGGCCCGCCGTCATCAGGTACTGCTTGGAGAACGGGTTCGGCTGATCACTCATCGGACCAAGCGTATTAGGGTGATCGGCGATGGGATCCGAGCGCGAGCCGGATGAGCAGCCGGTCGGGGCGCCGATCGAGGGCGAGGGCTTCGCCGTCGGCCACCTCGACGGGATCGGCGAGGGCTACGGCTTTCGCAAGATCCGCCGGGCGCTCGGGGTCGACGCGTTCGGGGTGAATGCGATCGTGATCCCGCCGCAGTATGAGACCGGGCGTCACTACCACGACCGTCAGCAGGAGGTCTACTTCGTCCACCGCGGGCGGCTCGAGTTCGAGTTCGGGGATGGCTCCCGGCACGTCCTGGGCCCGGGGGGATTTGCCCGGGTCGACGCCCCGACCGTGCGGAAGGTCCGCAACGTCTCCGACGAGGACGCCGTCTACGTGATCGTCGGTGGCGAGGGCGGCTACGTTGGCCGCGACGGCCGGTTGCCGGAGGGCGAGACGACCCGGTTCGGCTCGGCTGCTCCGCCTGAGGCCTCGAACCCCGGATGAGGTCGCACACGGTCTACAAGACGTTCGAGACACCCGAGCGGCGCGAGTTCATCCGCATCACCGAGGATGTGCAGGCGGCTGTCGACGAGTCCGGGATCAGCGAGGGGATGGCCCTGGTCTCGGCGATGCACATCACCGCCGGCGTCTGGGTCAACGACGACGAGCCGGGCCTGCATGCCGACACGCTGGAGTGGCTCGACAAGGTCGCGCCGCCCAGCTGGAAGGAGCCGGCCAACGGGGTCGCGCGCGAGCTCTCGCCCGACCCGGGCGACTACCGCCACCATCGCGGGGGAGAGGACAACGGCGACGCCCACCTCAAGAACCTGCTCGTGCACCACCAGGCGATCGTCCCCGTGACCGACGGGCGCCTGGACCTCGGCCCGTGGCAGGCGATCTTCTACACCGAGTTCGATGGCCGCCGCCCGAAGCGGCTGATCATAAAAGTGCTCGGTGAGTAGGAAGGGCCGTCGGTCACCGGTCAGGACGTCGGGAGTAGGCGGGGCGCCGGAGAGATCATCGCCCGGTGACGCTTCGTCGACGCGAGCACTGTCACAGGCGGCGCCTCTATCCCGGACAGTAGCCCGCAGCACGGAGCCACGCTCGACCGATGAGATCCGTGCCTCGGTGTGGTCATGACGAGAAAAGACCACCACGAGAGAGAGGACGAACCGTGAAACTGACGACCATCACGCACGTCACTGTCGATGGAGTGATGCAGGGCCTCGGCGGCCGGGATGAGGACCGCAGGGGCGGATTCGAGCGTGGCGGATGGGCCATACCGCTCTTCGACAACGAGGCCGCGACGTTCCTCGACGAGGTCTTCCAGCGCGCCGACGCCTTCCTGTTCGGTCGGCGGACCTACGAGATCTTTGCCGGCTCCTGGGGAACCGGCTCCTGGGGGGCAGATCAGGGCGACAACCCGATCTCAATAGCGTTGAACACGCGGCCCAAGCACGTGGCATCGGCCACCCTCACCGACCCGCAATGGGCCAACACGACCGTCCTCTCCGGTGACCTCGCGGCCGCCATCGGCGAGCTGAAGGCCAACCCGGGTGGCGAGCTGCAGGTGCACGGCAGCGGCAACCTGGTCCGCTGGCTCATCGACAACCACCTGGTCGACGAGATCACCCTGCTCACCTATCCCTTGGTCGTCGGCCAGGGCACGCGGCTGTTCCCCGACACCGGCCCGGACACAGCGCTTGACCTGGTCGCTTCGCGAGCCACTCCGAAGGGGGTAACGATCCAGGTCTACCGGCCCACCGGGCGCCCGCAGTATGCAACCGCCACCGCCGACTGAAGCACGATGTTGCTCTCGACCGGGCCGCCGAGGCATTCACGGTGCTCATCCAGAATGGAGACGATCTTGATCGGTCGGCTGTCGGTGGTGGCGTCGAACTGGAAATCCACCGCCCACACAAGTTCGACGGCCGCCGCCCGAAGCGGCTGATCATCAAGGTGCTGGGCGAGTAGGTCCCTGCTCCTCCCACTCGAACGGCGGGTACCTCGTGACCATGAAAAACGCGTAGGCGGTCGCGCGGAACTGCCACCGGTAGGGGATCAGGATCAGCTTGAACATGCCCTCTGGGAGCTCCTTGGTGAACAGGATCACGAACACCGCGATGAAGGCGACGATTCCCGCGAGCGAGACGAGCAGGCTCGCGACGATCGCGTAGGGGATGATCAACAGCCAGTGGACCAGGGGGCGCCAGCGGTCGACGCCCTCGGACGGGTACTCGATCTCCAGGCGCGCCGGGTAGTCGGGCTGCTCCTCGAGCGAGAAGGGCGGGTATCGGTCGGTGAGCAGGTAGACGTACGCGGTCACGTTCCAGCTCCATCGCAGCACGCCGGTGACGAAGTTGAAGATGCCCTCGGGATAGCGACGGGTGAACAGGACCGCGAAGAACGCGATGATCTTGGCGAAAAAGACGCCGATCCCCAGCACCAGGAGTACCACGTAGTGCGGGATCGCCAGGAGCCATTTGACCAGCGGCAGGAAGCGGTGGTACTCCTCTTGGCGCTCGGCCTCGACCTGTACCGGATACGCCCCCCGCTCTGGAGGCGGCTCGGCCCGTTCGGGCGCGGCATCCTGAGGCTCCGGCCTGGGCGCTGGGCTTTCGGGAACGTCGCTCATCTGTCCTCCCTCGGGTTCGTCGTCAGCGGTTCCGGTCGATCCAGGCCATCATCCCACGCAGTTCGGAGCCCACCCTCTCGATCTCGTGGTCCGCGGCCTCTTCGCGCATCCGCTGAAAGCTCTCGCCCCCGGCCCGATTCTCGGCGATCCACTCCTTGGCGAAGTCGCCGGACTGGATGTCGGCAAGGATCTGCCTCATCGCCTGGCGCGCCTCCTCCCCGATCACCCGCTGGCCGCGGGTCATGTCCCCGTACTCGGCCGTGTTCGAGATCGAGTTGCGCATGCCCTGGATCCCCTGCTCGTACATGAGGTCAACGATCAGCTTCAGCTCGTGCAGGACCTCGAAGTACGCGAGCCGGGGGTCATACCCCGCCTCCACGAGGGTCTCGTAGCCGGCGCGGACCAGCTCGGTCGCGCCGCCGCAGAGCACCGACTGCTCCCCGAACAGATCCGTCTCGCACTCGTCCTTGAACGTCGTCTCGATGATCCCGGCGCGGCCGCCGCCGATGCCGCTGGCGTAGGCGAGCACCAGATCGCGCGCGGTGCCAGTGGCGTCGTGGTGCACCGCCATCAGGCAGGGGACACCGCGGCCGTCCGCGAACTGGCGCCGAACCAGGTGCCCGGGGCCCTTCGGCGCGACCATCCCAACATCGACGTCGGGGGGCGGCTCGATCTCCCCGAAGTGGATGGTGAAGCCGTGGGCGAACATCAGCAGGTTTCCGGGCGCGATCCCGTCGCGGATCTCGGCATTCCAGGCCTCGGCCTGACGCTCGTCCGGCAGCAGGATCATGACCACGTCGCCGCGGCTGGCCGCGTCGGCGACGTCGGCCACCTCCAACCCCTCCCCCTCGGCCTCCGCGCGGCTCGGCGAGCCCGGCCGCAGGCCGACCACGACGTCGCAGCCGGAGTCGCGCAGGTTGAGCGCGTGCGCGTGTCCCTGCGAGCCGTAACCGAGGATCGCGATCCTCTTGGGGCGAAGCAGATCGAGGTTTGCGTCGGCGTCGTAGTAGATCCCGTCGTTGGCCATGGCGCGGGACTCTAGTGGCCCTCGCCGGAACGTTGTGCCTGAAACGGCGAGGCACGGGTACCGTCAGCCAAGGACGCAGGGAGCGTGGCGTGCCTGAAGGCACGCGAGCGACCGAGGACGCAGGCTGGCGGTGCCTGGGGCCGCCGTTTCGGGTGGATCGTTGCGGCGAGGGCCAACGGCCGGGCCGCTTTGCGAACCACTCGGTGAACTCGCGGCAGCGACCGTCCGGGTCGAAGCGAATCACGAAGCAGTTGATCGGTATTCGACGTCCTCGGCGAACAGGGGTTCGATCGGCCCGCGGTCATAGGACTTCCAGGCCTCGACGTACCGGTCGAGCCATCCCTGCACCTCGGACCTATCCATCCCGTCTCCTCGTCCTGGTCGTCGACAGCTCGCCCCGCAGCAGCTCGCCGGAAGCCGTTCGCGGCAGCTCCGGCACGAACTCGAACCGCTTCGGCACCTTGTACGAGGCCAGCGACCCTGCGCAGTGCCGATGTAGCTCATCGACGTCCACCTCGGCTCCCGCGCGCGTCACGACCACCGCCGCCACGGCCTCCTGCCACTCGGCGTCCTCCCGCGCGACGACCGCAGCGTCGGCGACGCCGGGGTGGCGCAGGAGCACCTCCTCCACCTCGGCGGGCGCAACGTTCTCGCCGCCGGTGACGATCACGTCACCGATCCGGCCCTCCGCGTAGAGGAAGCCCTCGTCGTCGATGCTGCCGAGATCGCCCGTGTGGAGCCAGCCGTCCTCGTCGGCGAGGCCCGGAGCGACGGTCGGGCCCTGCACGAGAATCTCGCCGTCCTGGATCCGCAGGTGCGTCGTGAGCAGCGGGCGGCCCGCGGAGCCAAGCTTGCGACGCGCGTCGCCCGGCGCCAGCGTCGTCACCTGCGACGCCGCCTCCGTCAGCCCGTACGTCTGAACCACCCGCGCCCCGCGCCCGCTCGCCTCCTCGAGCGCATCGAGCGGCACCGGGCCGCCGCCGACCAGGATCACCCGCGGGCCCGACAGGTCCACGTCCGCCTCGAGCAGCCGGACGAGCTGCGTCGCCACGAGCGAGACGATCGTGACGCCATCCTCGGCGAGCGCATCCGCGATCCGAGTGGCGTCGAATCTCGGGTGCACGACCGCGCCCGTCCCGTAGATCACCGAGCGCATCAGGATCGAGAGACCGCCGACGTGATGGAGGGGAAGGCAGCAGAGCCAGCGATCCGCCGGGTCCACCCCGAGGTTGAACGCCGAGCCCACGGCGCTCCACAGATGGTTGCCGTAGGTGAGTCCCACCAGGCGCGCCCGCCCGGTCGTGCCGCTCGTCGGGATCCTGCACACAAGCCCGTCGAGGTCATGCTCGCCCAGTAAGGGGAGGTCGGCCTCCGTGGCCCCCGAGTCCCGCCCGCCCGAGAGCACCAGTGCCGGCGCCTCGCTCTCGAGCAGGGCCTCACGCTCCGGCGGTGCCAGCCGGGTGTCGAGGGGGAGCGCGATCGCCCCGACCTTCATCAGCGCGTGCACGAGCACGGCGTGATCCAGACCGGCGGGCAGATCCAAGGCCACCACCGCCCCACGCCGCGCTCCCCGCGCGGCCAGCCGCCGAGCAACGGAGCCCGCCTCGCGCTCGAGCTCCTCGTAGGTGAGCTGCCGACCGTCGGCGATCAGCGCGACCCTGTCGGGACAGGTCGCGGCGCGCTGGGCGAGCCAGTTGTCGAGAAGCATCTACCGGGATAATCCCGGAGATGCCGTTGCGCCACAAAGACGCACCCCCGGAGGACCGACTCTACGCCCCGATCGAGTGGGCGCAGTCCGCCTCCTACGAGGACATCCTCTACGAGGTGGCGGAGGGGATCGCGAAGATCACGATCAACCGGCCGGAGGTCCGGAACGCGTTCCGGCCGCAGACCCTGGCGGAGTTGCGGGACGCCTTCGCCAGGGCCCGCGACGACCTCGAGGTCGGCGCGGTGATCTTCACCGGGGCCGGAGGCGAGGCGTTCTGCTCCGGCGGCGACCAGCGGATCCGGGGCGACGACGGCTACATCGGCGACGACGAGGTCGCTCGCCGCGGCGTCGGCCGGCTCGATGTCGGCGACCTGCACGTGCAGATCCGCCGCCTGCCGAAGCCCGTCATCGCGGCCGTCGCCGGCTTCGCGGTGGGCGGCGGCCACATCCTCCACCTCGTATGTGACCTCACGATCGCTGCGGAGAACGCTCGCTTCGGGCAGACCGGGCCGCGGGTCGGAAGCTTTGACGGCGGCTTCGGCGCGTCGCTCCTGGCGCGCAACGTCGGGATCAAGCGCGCGAAGGAGATCTGGTTCCTCTGTCGCCTCTACGACGCCGGCGAGGCGCTCGAGATGGGGCTGGTGAACGCCGTGGTGCCGGTCGAGCAACTCGAGCGCGAGGCCGTGGCGTGGTGCCGGGAGATGACCCATCTCTCACCGCTGGCCCTGCGCCTGCTGAAGGCGAGCTTCAACGCGGACGAGGACGGGCTCGCCGGCCTGCAGCAACTCGCCCACGACGCCACCCTGCTCTTTTACATGACCGAGGAGGGCCAGGAGGGCAGGAACGCGTACCAGGAACGCCGTCAACCCGACTTCTCGCGGTTCCCGCGAAGACCGTGAACCCCGCCGGCGCGGACGCGGGAGCAGAGGGGAAGAGCCCGAGCCGTCAGGCGAGGGCAGGTGGTTCCAGCGGGAGCGGAGCAGCCGGCGGGTGAGGTTGTGGCTGATGGCCGCGCGGCCGCGGACGCTGCCCGCGGCGGTGGCGCCCGTGCTGGTGGGGACCGCGGCCGCCGTCGAGGCCGCGGACGAGCTCAGGCTCGGGGCCTTCCTCGCCGCGGCGGTCGGCTCGATCTTCATCCAGATCGGGACCAACCTCGCCAACGACTACTCCGACGCCAGACGCGGCGCCGACACCGCCGACCGTCTCGGGCCCGTACGGGTGACCTCCTCGGGCCTCGTCGCTCCGCGGCGTGTTCTGGTCGCCACCTGGGTCGCGTTCGCGGTCGCCGTCGCCGCCGGCGTCTACCTGACCGTGGTCGCAGGCCCGCTGATCCTCGCGGTCGGCGCGGTCTCGATCGCGGCCGGCGTCCTCTACACCGGCGGCCCTCGGCCCTACGGATACGCCGGGCTCGGCGAGCCGTTCGTCTTCCTCTTCTTCGGCCTAGTCGCGGTCAACGGCTCCTACTACGTCCAGCTCGAGCGCCTCGACTGGCTGCCGTTCGCACTCTCAGTTCCGGTTGGCGCCCTGGCGACGGCGATCCTCGTCGCCAACAACGTCCGCGACATCGACACCGACAGACGCGCCGCGAAGCTGACCATGGCGGTGCGGATCGGGCGCGACCGCGCGCGCTCCCTCTACGTGGCGCTCGTCGCCGGCGCCTTCCTCGCGCTGCCCGTGGGGCTCGCAGCCGCGGGCGGTCCGGCCTGGGGCCTGCTCGCGCTCGCGTCCGCTCCGCTCACCCTGCGCCCGATCCATCTGGTCCGAACCCGAACCGACGGCCCCGCTCTCAACCAGGCCCTGGCCGCCACCGGGACCCTGGTGGGGGCGTTCAGCCTGCTGCTCTCGGCCGGCCTGTTGATCGCGAGTTAGCCCGACGAGCGGGCGATTGTGCATCACTGTGATGAATAAGCCCACGCTCGTCCCTGGGAGAAGGACCGCGGTGGCCGTCCGGAGCTCCCGCGGTGGCCGTGCGGGGCAGTATCGGACGGTGTGGGGAACCAGGAGTTGCCCACGATGAAGATCGCCGAGGTCGAGACGATCCCCTTCGCCCTCCGGTTCGCCGAGCCCTACGCGACCGCCCGCGGGACGCTCGAGCGGAGGGAGATGGCGCTCTTCCGTGTGCGTACCGATGAGGGCGCAGAGGGCGTCGGAGAGGCGGTGCCGCTGACCCTTCGCGGGGGCGAGGGCCTGGCCAAGGTGACGCAGCAGCTTCAGCGCGTCGGTCACCGTCTCCGGGACACCGACGTCAGCGACATGGAGGGCGAGCATCCGCTGGCCGCCGCGATCGACTTCGTCATCAGCCATGTCGCCGGCCGCAGGCTCGCCTCGCCCGCGCGGGCGGCGGTCGAGCAGGCCCTGTTCGATCTCGCCGGCCGCATCTCCGGTGAGCCGCTCTGGCGGTTGCTCGGGGCGGACGCGGCCGAGCCCGTGCTCTGCAACGCGACCCTCCCCGCCGGCCCCCCGGACGCGATCGCACGCAGAGCGGAGGAGTGGACCGCGCGCGGCTTCAACTCGCTCAAGCTCAAGCTTGGGGTCGGCGACGATCTCCGCCAGGTCGAGGCCGTGCGCACTGCGGTCGGGCCCGAGGCCCGGATCCGGGTCGATGCCAACGGAAGCTGGAGCACGGACGAGGCGGTGGACGTGTTGCGGGAGATCGAGCCGCACGGGATCGAGCTGGTCGAGCAGCCGACCGATTCCCTGCGGAGCATGGCCGCGGTCGCCCGCGCGACGCGGATCCCGATTGCCGCGGACGAGAGCGTCGCCAGCTCGAAGCAAGCGGCGAGGGCCGCCCGTGCCGGGGCCTGCCAGCTCGCCACCCTGAAGCTGGCCAAGGTCGGCGGCATCGGGCCTTCCGGCGGGATCGCCAGGGAGCTCCCCAGCTACCTCTCGAGCGCGCTCGACGGGCCCGTCGGCATCGCCGCGGCGGCCCATCTGGCGCAGGCCCTCTACCGCGGTCGTCCCGACCCCGGGCTCGCCCATGGCCTCGCCACCCAGCTCCTGTTCACCGAGTCGATCGCGACCCAGGAGTGCGAGGTCACCGGTGGCCGCCTGATGCTGCCCGGAGGGCCCGGCCTCGGGGTCGAGCTGGACGAGTCAGCCCTCCAAGCCGCACGATTGTCGGATTAGGCACCCATGGGGTCACCAACCCGACAATCGCCGTGGGGCGGGTCGGGGAGTAGCGTTCTGACGCCCGTGGACGTGACCAATCGCAACGCCGCGCTCGCCTCGGCCTTCGTGGAGGAGCTCGCGCGCTGCGGGATGCGGCGGGCGGTGATCGCGCCGGGCTCTCGCTCGACCCCGCTGGCGCTGGCGCTGTGGCGTGCGCCCGCGATCGAGGTGACCGTGATCGTCGACGAGCGCTCGGCCGGGTTCTTCGCGATCGGTGCGGCCCAGGCCGCGCGGGCTCCCGTGGCAGTGCTCTGCACCTCGGGCACGGCGGCGGCGAACCTGCATCCAGCCGTCTGCGAGGCCGACGAAGCCGCGCTCCCGCTGCTTGTGCTCAGCGCCGACCGTCCTCCTGAGCTTCGGGGGATCGGCGCGGGACAGACAATCGATCAGCTGAAGCTCTACGGCGGCGCCGTTCGCTGGTTCTGCGAGGTCGGGACGCACGATGCTGACGACGCCGGGCTCCTTCATCTGCGGGCCACCGCCTGCCGCGCCTATGCCGCCGCTCGCGGCGAGCCGCGTCCGGGACCGGTTCACCTCAACCTCTCGTGGCGCGACCCGCTCGGCCCCGAGCCGAGCCCGGGCGACGTGAGCGCCACCACGGAATTGGCGCTCCAGGGTCGCGGCGAGCGGCCGCTGACCGCCGTTACGGGAGCGAAGCCCCGGGCGGACGACGCGCTCGTCGCCGAGCTTGCCGAGCGGATCGCGGGCACCCGGCGCGGCCTGATCCTCGCCGGCCGGCAGTCCGATCCGGCGCTGGCCACACCCGTTGCGGCGCTCGCCCGCGCGAGCGGGTATCCGATCCTCGCGGAGCCGACCTCACAGCTTCGGCTCGGGCCGCACGAGCGTGATCACGTGGTTTGGTCGTACGAGCCGATCGCGCGGGCGCGCCTCCCTGAGCTGGCGCCCGATCTCGTCGTCCGGTTTGGCGATATGCCGACCTGCAAGCCGGTACGCCAATGGCTCGAATCGCTTCCCGACCTGAGGCAGATCGTCGTCGATCCCGCATGCGGCTGGAACGAGCCGACCAGGACGGCGGACACGATCGTCCGGGCAGAGGGGGCGACGCTTGCGGCTGACCTCGCGTCCGGCCTGCGCCGGGATCCCCCGAGCGCGGACGCATGGACGGCGTCGTGGCTGGACGCCGGTGAGGTCGCCGCCGGCGCCATCGACGCGGCGCTCGCCGGTCTCGAGCGGCCGACGGAGCCAGGAGCACACGCCGCCCTCGGTCGGGTCTATGCCGACGGCGACCTGGTCTACACCGCGTCGAGCATGCCGATCCGAGACCAGGAGGCGTTCCTGCCCACGGGACCCGCCGAGGTTCGCTTCCTCTGCAACCGAGGCGCCAACGGAATCGACGGCCTGGTCTCGTCGGCGATTGGAGCCGCCGCTGCCAGCGGGCGCCCGACCTGGATCGTCACGGGCGACCTCGGCCTCTTCCACGACATGAACGGGCTCGCCGCGGCCAAAGCCGCGCCGAGCCCGCTGCGGATCGTCGTGCTGGACAACCGCGGCGGAGGCATCTTCGAGTTTCTGCCCCAGGCGGACCAGGTGGAGCGGGCAGAGTTCGAGGCGCTGCTGGGGACGCCGGTGGACGTCGAGATCGCACGGGTGGCGGCGCTCCACGGCCTGCCGCACGCGCGCGTCGAGGACCTGGATGAGCTCACCGAGGCGGCTGCGGCCGACCGGGTGCTGATCGAGATCCCGGTCGAGCGTCGCCGAAACGTCGAGGTCCATCGCCGGATCGCCGACACGGCCGTGGCCGCGGTCGAGCGGGAGATACAACGAACCAAGGAGGAGGCGAGATGAGCGCGGAGCCGACGTCCACTGGCGCGCGGATCGACGTGGAGCGTGAGGGGCGGGTCGAGACGTGGCGAATCGACTATCCGCCCCACAACTTCATGAGCCGCGAGATGGTCGCCGAACTCGACTCCCTGGTACGCGCCGCCGAGCGGAATCGCTCGCTGGGGGCGGTGGTGATCACCGGCGCCAAGCCCGGACTGTTCGTCACCCATTACGACATCGCCGAGATCCTCGCCGGGATCGAGGGTGTCGGGCTCGAGGTCTCGCCGGCGGCGGCGGACGCATCGCTGCGAACCGTCGGCGGGCTGACGCGCCTCCCGCAAGCTCGCTCGAGGCTCAAACGCACCCCGGCGTCGGGCCTGATCGAGCTCCACGAGCTTCACGACCTCTTCTCGCGCCTCGGGCGCCTCGACCAGGTGGTGATCGCCGCGATCGGCGGCCCCGCCGGCGGTGGGGGCTGTGAGCTGGCGCTCGCGTGCGACCTGCGCTACATGGCGGACGATGCGGAGCGCATCGGGCTCCCCGAGATGACGCTGGGGTTTCCGCCCGGCGCCGGCGGGACCCAGCGCCTCGCCCGCATCATCGGCCCAGGCAGGGCACTGGAGCTGATCCTCGAGGGCCGCCCCCTGGCCCCGGAGCATGCCCTGGACGTCGGGCTCGTGCATCGGGTGGTGCCTTCCGGTCGGCTCCTCGACACCGCGCTCGAGACCGCCGAGCGGATGGCCCGCCGCGCGCCGGGATCGGTGACGGCGCTCAAGCGGGCAGTCTACGAGGGCTCCTCCGCCCCGCTCCCCGCCGGGCTCGCAAGGGAGCGCAAGTGGTTCCTCTCCGCCGCATCGCGGCCGGCCGCGGTCCGGGCGCTCCGCGCCTACCTCGAGGACCTCGAGCGCACCGGCGTGCCTGGCTGGAGCGACGAGGAGGCGCTGGTGGCCTGGCGGGAGGGGACGAGAGTCGATCTCGTCGCCGATGACTAACCCGCCAGGAGCGGCAGCAGCGCATCCAGCTTGAGCTCGGTCTCCGCCAGCTCGGCCTCGGGATCCGAGTCGGCCACGATCCCGTTGCCGACGTAGAGATGAGCTGTGCGGTCGCGGAGCAGCGCCGAGCGGATCGCGACGCACAGCTCCCCGTCCTCGGCCGCATCCATCCAGCCGACCGGGCCCGCATACCAGCCGCGATCGAGGCCCTCGAGCTCCTCGATCACGGCGACGGCCGCTTCGTGCGGCTCGCCGCCGACCGCGGGCGTGGGGTGAAGCAGGCCCGCGAGCTCAAGCGCCGAGCGGGGGTCGGCGAGCTGGGCGTGGATCGGCGTGGCCAGGTGCTGGATGTTCGCGACCTTGACCACGATCGGCTCAGCCTCCGCCTCGACCCATACGGAGTACGGGCGCAGCCGCCGCTCGATCCGCCGTGCGACGACCTCGTGCTCCCCGCGGTTCTTGGGCGAGCGCAGGAGCTGCTCGCCGAGGTGATCGTCGACCGCCGGGTCGGCGCTGCGACGCGCCGAGCCCGCGAGCGCCACGGTGGCGGCGCCGGCGCCGCGCCGGCGCACCAGCAGCTCGGGGCTCGCCCCTAAAAACGCGGCCTCGGGCGAGCCGCAACAGAAGCAGAAGCACGAAGGGAACAGCTCGCGGACGGCGCCGAAGATCGCCGCCGCATCGAGCGCGGCCGAAGCCTCCACCCTGACCTCGCGGGCGAGGACGACCTTCTCCAACTCCTCCTCGAGAATCCGCCGGACGGCGGCGGCGACGGCCCGCTCGTAGGTTTCGGGCGGGTTCGCGCTCACCACGCGCGAATCGCCCGCCGGGTCGGGATCGAGCATCGGAAGCCCACCGTCCGCGCGGAGCGCGCCGAGCCGCGCGTCCAGGCGTGACAGCGCGTCATCGGCACCGGGGCCGGACACCATGCTCGCGGTCAGCAGGGTGCGGCCCTGGTGGCGGACCAGCGCCAGCTCCGGGAGCACCATCAGCGCGGGCGGGAACGACGACCACTCCCCCGCGTCGCAGCCGAGCGGATCAAAGGCGAACCCGCCCACCCAGACCGGGCCCGCGCCCGCCGGGAGCCCGGCGGGCTCGTCCGCGATCCGATCGCGTGCAAGCGCGGCGCATCCGTGGACGAGGTCGTCGAACCGGCCGGGTCCCCGGGAGACCGCCTCGTGGACGCTCCCCATGGCCGCCAACGCGAACCCGTCGCGATCGGGCTGCTCCCAGCAGAACCACCGATCCGAGGCGAGGCGCGAGCGGAACACGGCGGCACTCGGGTCGGCGACGTCGACCTCCGTCGTCACGCTGACCAGCCGCCGCCGATCCCCTGCCCGCTCGAGCATCGACTCGAGCGAGGTCAGGATCGTGTGGGTGTCCGGGATCAGCTCTCCGGCTTTGACCGAGAGATCGCGACTTCGCCGGTCCGTGCCATCTCGATCAAGCCGTGCGGGCGGACCATGCGCTCGAACGAGTCGATCTTGTCCTGGTTTCCGGTGACCTCGATCGTCAGCGAGCGACGGGAGACGTCGACGATGTTCGCCCCGAAGATCTCGGCGAACTGCATGATCTCGGCGCGGCTCTCGACCGTCGCCTGGACGCGGAACAGCGCCATCTCGCGCGCGATCGTCGTATCCGGCGCCATGTCGCGGATCTTGATCACGTTGACGAGCTTGTGAAGCTGCTTGGTGACCTGATCGATCGGATGCACCGCCCCGTCCAGGGTGAGGGTGATCCGGGAGACGTCGGGGTCCTCGGTCGGGCCCACCGCGAGAGTGTCGATGTTGAAGCCGCGCCGGCTGAACAGGCCGGCCACCCGGGCGAGGACGCCGGGCTTGTTCTCGACCAGGAGCGACAGGATGTGCTTGCGGCCGGTGAGCGTCCGCGTCGCCTCGAGATCCTCGAGCTTGACCAGGTCGGGCGTTCCGGCTTCCATGGCTAACCCACCATGTCGCGGGCGGCGGAACCGGCCGGGATCATCGGGAAGCAGTTCTCGGTCTTGGACACATGCACGTCCAGCAGCACCGGCCCATCAGCCTCGAGCGCGGTCCCCATCGCCTCACGCAGCTCGCCCTTCTCGGTGCAGCGCATGCCGGTCCAGCCGAATGCCTCGGCCAGCCTCGCCCAGTCCGGGCTCGGGCCCATCTCCACCGCCGAGTACCGGCCGTCCCAGAACAGCTCCTGCCACTGGCGGACCATGCCGAAGTGGCCGTTGTTCATCAGGAACACCTTGACCGGGATCTCGTGGTGCGCGGCGGTCGCCATCTCCTGACAGACCATCACCAAGCTGCCGTCGCCCGCGAGGCAGACCACGGTCTCGTCCGGGCAGGCCACCTTCGCCCCGAGCGCGGCAGGGAGCCCGAAGCCCATCGTCCCCAGCCCTCCCGAGTTGATCCACTGACGCGGGCGGGTGAAGTGGTAGTACTGCGCCGCCCACATCTGGTGCTGGCCGACGTCGGAGGTGATGATCGCGTCGCCGTCGGTGGCCTCGTACATGGCCTCGATCATGAACTGCGGCTTGATCTCGGCATCCGCCGAGTCCTCGTAGCCAAGCGGGTAGGCGGCCTGCCACTCGCGGATCTGCGCCCACCACTCATCGAGCCGGTCTGAGTCGGCGTTGAGCGCCCGATACTCGCGGGTGAGCTTCGGAAGCACATCGGCGGCGTCACCAACGATCGGGATGTGAGCCGGGACGTTCTTCGAGATCTCCGCCGGGTCGACGTCGATGTGGACGAACTTGGCCCGCGGGGCGAACTCCGACAGCTTGCCGGTGATCCGATCGTCGAAACGGGCGCCGATGGCGACGATCAGGTCGGCGTTGTCCATCGCGTAGTTCGCGGTGCGGGTGCCGTGCATCCCCAGCATCCCCAGCCACTGCTCGTGCGGCGCAGGGAAGGCCCCGAGCCCCATTACCGTCAGGGTCACCGGGAGCCTGTCCGAGGTCGCGAATTCACGGAGCTCGTCGGCCGCGCCGGCGTTGATCACGCCGCCCCCGGCGTAGAGGACAGGGCGTCGCGCGTTGGCCAGCGCCTTGGCGGCGAGGCGGATCTGCTTGATGTTCCCCTCGGTCGGCGGCTTGTAGCCCGGGAGCGCCGGAGCTCCCTGCGCGGGCTCGTAGTCGATGTCCACCCGGGAGAGGTCCTGGGGGACGTCGATCAGCACCGGTCCGGGGCGCCCGGTGGAGGCGATGTGGAAGGCCTGGTGAACATAGTCGGGGATCTGCCGCGGGTCCGTGACCAGGAACGAGTGCTTCACGATCGGCAGCGTGATCCCCGTGACGTCGGCCTCCTGGAAGCCGTCGGTGCCGATCAGCTCGGTGCGCACCTGGCCGGTGATGAACACGGTCGGCACCGAATCCATCATCGCGTCGGCGATCGCAGTTACGAGGTTCGTGGCCCCGGGTCCCGAGGTCGCGAACGCCACCCCGACCCGGCCCGAGGCCTTGGCGTAGCCCTCGGCCGCGTGACCGGCGCCCTGCTCATGGCGAGCCTGGATGTGGGTCAGGTCCGCGTCGTAGAGCGCGTCGTACACCGGCAGGTTGGCGCCGCCGGGGATCCCGAAGACATGCTCCACCCCCTCGGCCTTCAGCGCCTCGAAGAGTGCGTCCGCAGCCCGCATGGGATCGCCGAGTGTAGCAGCGGGTTTTCGGCCTCAAACGCGGGAAAATCGGGTCGAGCCGCCTGATCGGCGGGCTACGCGGTGAGCACCGTCACCAGTTCGTCCACGCGTTCCCGCAGCAGGCGGTCCGCCGAGGACGAGTCGGGAGCCGCAAGCCGGTGCATGAGCAGGCCGTCGATCGCCGCGACCATCAGCGGGGCGCGCCGGTGCGGCTCGGGGGCGCCGATGGCGGTTAGCGCCGCCTCCGCGAGCTGGGTGAACGCCGCGATCCAACGAGCCGAGGTCGCTCGCAGGGGTCGGCGCCGGGCGGCCTCCAGGTAGAGCTCGTACTTGGCGAGCAGCGCGCGCCTGCCCTCGTCGGTACCCGGCGCCAGCACCTCGACCAGGCCCCCGGCGAGCTCGCCGGGCGAGCCCAGGCGCTCGCCCAGCAGCGCGGCGCGCTCAGCCAAGCTCTCGATCTCCGCCGTCGCCAGCAGGTCGAGCGCCTGCTCCACCAGCTGATCCTTGGAGGCGAAGTAATACGTCGTGGCGGCCAGCGGCACGTCGGCCTCCCTCGCCACCACCCGGTGGGTGACCGCGCCCAGGCCGTCGGTGCCGAGGATGCGGACGGTCGCGTCCAGGATGGCCTCGCGACGTGCGGCTCGCTGCTCGGCCCGGCTTCGCCTCGGACGACGCTCGGTCGTCGGCGCAGGCATCATCCGCCCGCCTCGCCGCTCGGCGCCGGAACCTCGCCCTCGAGCTCGCCCGGCTTCCACCGCGTGGTGGGCAGGATCGCCCGCTCGATCACACGGTGCTTGTAGCGATCGATGATTCGGAGCATCGACAGGACCAGCTCCTCGCCGAGGAGGCGAGGCCGCAGCCCGAGGTCGTACAGCTTCGTGTGCGTGGCGTTGTAGTAGTGGCTCTCGGCCTCGACCCTGGGGTTCGGGAAGCTGCGGACCTCGACCTCGATCCCGATGTCGGCGGCGCTGCGCGCGACCAGGGCGGCGAGGTCCGCGACCGAAAACTGCTCCGTGAACTGGTTGAAGACCCGGTATTCGCCGAGCTTCGCCGGGTGCTCCACCGCCAGCCCGACGCACTGAAGCGTGTCGCGAATGTTGAGGAAGCCCCGCGTCTGGCCCCCCTCCCCGTAGACGGTGAGTGGATGTCCGATCACCGCCTGCACGCAGAAGCGGTTGAGGACCGTGCCGAAGTACTCGTCGTAGTCGAAGCGGGTGATCAGGCGCTCGTCATCGGCGGACTCCTCGGTCTCGATGCCGTAGACGACCCCCTGGTTGAGGTCAGTCGCCCGCAGGCCCCAGATCCGGCAGGCGAAATGGATGTTGTGCGAGTCGTGGACCTTCGAGAGGTGATAGAGCGAGCCGGGCTGCTTCGGAAACGGCAGCACATCGGAGCGGCCGTTGTGCTCGATCTCGATGAACCCCTCTTCGATGTCGATGTTGGGAGTCCCGTACTCGCCCATCGTGCCGAGCTTGACCAGGTGGCAGTCGGGAACGCGGTCACGGATGGCGAAGAGGAGATTGAGCGTGCCGATCACGTTCGTGTACTGAGTCTCGACCGCGGTCTCGCGCGACTTCATCGAGTAGGGCGCGGAGGCCTGCTCCGCGTAGTGCACCACCGCCTCGGGTGCCGTCTCCTCGATCACCTGGCTCACAAACGCCCCGTCCTCCATCGAGCCGACGAACTTCCGGATCTCGCGCCCGGTGAGCTCGCGCCAAGCCTCGAGCCGGTCCTCGAGCGAGCGGATCGGCGTCAACGAGCCGGTCGAGTGCTTGAGGTGCCAGCGGCGGCGGGAGAAATTGTCGACGACGGAGACCTCGTGCCCGCGAGCAGAGAACCGCATCGCAGTCGGCCACCCGAGATATCCATCACCGCCCAGGATCAGGATGCGCATGTCGCGCGAGGGTACTGAATCCCCCCGCCACCACCCGCCGGTACGCCGGTCTCGCGCATGCAATGCATGCACGAAACCGACCACCCCGGCGGCTGGCCTTTCGGTCTCTGGGCGCCATCTATCCTCATCGCGCCCGTGGAGGCGCTGCCGCCAGCCGACATTCTCCCCCCTGAGCTGACCGCAATCCGTGCGGTCGGGCTGGTGCTGGCTGCCGCCATCGCGGGCTTCGCGCTCTGGCGCCGGCGCTCGTTGCGAAACATGGACGTGCTCATTCTGGTGCTAGTCGCGCTCGGGCTGGCGCTGGTCTCCGGAACCGAGTTGCTCGACTCGCTGTTCGCGGCGTTCTCGTTCGAGGAGAACAACAACACGCGGATCATCGGGGTTGCCGTATTCGCGATCGTGATCCTGTTCTTGCTGGTGGTCAGGGCGCTCGCGCAGGGGTCGCGGATCACGCGCGAGCTCTCCGGCGTCCTCGAGGGCCTCGCTTGGGAGGAGTTCAGGATCGCGGGGCATCCCGATTCCTTTCGCGATCGGATCGCGGTCGTCGTCCCTGCCTACAACGAGGCCGACAGCGTCGGCCAGGTGCTCGACCGGATCCCGACCGAGGTCTGCGGGGTGCCGACGGCGGTGCTTGTGGTCGACGACGGCTCGCGCGACGCCACCGGCGACATCGCGCGGCAGCACGGCGCGGTCGTCGCCCGCCACGTGATCAACCGCGGCGGCGGCGCCGCCCTTCGCACGGGGTACCGCCTGATGGCGGCGTCCGGCGCCACCGTCGTCGTCACCCTCGACGCCGACGGCCAGCACCTCCCGTCCGAGATGGAGCGCCTGGTCGAGCCGGTGCTCTCGGGCGAGGTGGCGCTGGCGCATGGCTCGCGCGTGCTGGGCTCGTCGGAGCCCAACCACCCCGCGCGCGAGGCAGGGATCGTCTTCTTCAACCGAGTGGTCTCGTTCATCACCAGGACCAAGGTCTCCGATTGCTCAAACGGCTACCGCGCGGTCCGGACCGATGTCCTGCCGCAGCTCGTGCTGCGCCAGGAGCAGTTCCACACCTCGGAGTTCCTGATCGAGGCGATCAAGCGGGGGATCCCGGCGAAGGAGGTGCCGGTGACCGTCGCCAACCGCATCCACGGCCACTCGAAGAAGCCGGCCGTGGTCCGCTATGGCCTCGGATTCGCCAACGCGATCATGCGCACCTGGCTGCGCTAGCGGACCACTAGGGCGGCGCGAGGGCGACCGTCACCGCCTCGATCTGGCGCTGACCGTAGGAGCCCGTCTGCACCAACCCCGCCGCGCTCAGATAGTCGCCGATCCCGGGGAGCGGGTGTGGACGGAGCTCCCTGCTGACGTCGATGACCGAGATCCCCGGCAGGGTCACCTCCTGCTCGCTCGCGAGCACGAAGTGGGCGTCCCCGTCGCCGTCGGGATCGACCCGCTCGACGTAGACGATTCGCCCGCTGGCGCTGCGACAGCCGTCGAGCGCCTCAGGGCACTCGGCGTGGGGAAGGTCGCGAGGCTCGGGCGCCGGCCGCGGCTGCGACCTGGCGCTTGGCGCGGGCGGTGAGGAGGCCGACGGCTCTTCCTCGTCCTCACCGCCGCACCCGACGAACGCTGCGAGCAGGAAGGCACCGGCGGCTAAGGCATGCAGCTCAGCCGGCTTGCGGATGGCGGACCTCCGAGGGATCCGGAAGGTACAGCTCCTCCCCGCAGACGTTGCACACCTGGACGTAGAGCTTCTGCACGGTCCCGCAACGCGGGCAGCGGCGCTCGGGCTCATCCTTCTCCACCCGGTAGAGGATGACCGCGATCAACCCCAGCAGCGGGAGCACGAAGCCGACCCCGAACCAGATCCAGAACGAGCTTCCTTTGGCCTTGCCGATGATCCCGGTCGCGAGGCCGAAGCAGGTGAGGATGACCAATGCCTGCACACGACGATTATCCGACAGCAGGGAGGCCGTTGACGAGCTGGCTGACAAGGCGCTCGCCGCCGGCGCCCAGCCGGGGGCGCCTACCCCACGGGCCGGTGGGAGCCCCCGTGCGCGTACTCCTCCTCACGCAGGGGGCGCGGATGGCCGATCGAGCCGACCTCGGCCACGTCGCGGGGAAAGGGCAGGCCGACGGTCCAGTCGGCGACGGCGCGGATCTTGCGCGCGGTCCCCGGGATCCTGCTCATGTGGTAGGTGCGGGCGAGCCACCAGGCCGGAAAGCCCGAGAAAGTGAAGCGCCCGAGCCGCCCGACCGCCTTGTGGCGCCCGAGGTTGACGAAGGAGGCCATGCCTCGATAGGTGAAGGGCCGCGGGCTACCGATCCCTAGCTCGGCGGCGATGTTCCGGGCGGCGAGCGGACCCTGACGGATTGCATGCTGAGCCGTGGGAGGCGTGGGACGCCCGTCGCCGAACGCGGGATTCGGGACCGCGGCGCAGTCGCCGATCGCCCAGACCCCGTCCATGCCCTCGACCTTGAGGTACTTGTCAACGAGCACCCGGCCGTGCTCGTCCAGGGGGACCGACAGCGACTTGAGGCTCGGGTGCGGGGCCACCCCCGTCGTCCAGACCACGGTCCGGGTGGGGATCGTCTCGCCGGTGGAGAGGCGGGCGGCCGTGGGCGTCAGCTCCTCCAAACGAGTGCCGAGGCGGACGTCGATGCCGCGGCCGCGCAGCTCGCGCAGGGCATAGTCGGCGAGCTTCGCGTCGATCTCGGGCAGGACGCGGTCGGTCGCCTCGACCAGGATCCAGCGCATCCCGTGGAGGCGCGCGCGGGGGTAGCGCTCGATCGCGTCGACCGCGAAGTCCTGCAGCTCCGCGAGGGCCTCGAGCCCGGCGTACCCGCCGCCGACGAAGATGTAGGTCAGGTGCTCGTCGCGACGGGCGGGATCCTCGCTCGCGTTGGCCGCCTCCAGCGACTCGATCACGTGGTTGCGGAGCCAGATCGCGTCGGCGAGGCTCTTGAAGCCGATCGCGTGCTCGAGCCCGGGCACCGGGAGCAGCCGTGAGACCGAGCCGACCGCGAGCAGCAGCTGGTCGTAGCGGAGCTCCTCGACCTCGCCCTGATGCGTGCGCAGCTCGACCGTGCGCGCGCCGGGATCATGGGCGGTGATCGCACCCAGCCGCAGATACGTGCGGCGAAGGATGTCGCGCAGCGGGGTGACCACGTGGCGCGGCTCGAGCGTCCCCGCGGCCGCCTCGGGCAGGAACGGCGTGTAGAGCAGGAAGTTGACGTCGTTGACGAGGACCAGGCGCGCCGACTGGGGCGGCATCAGTCGCTCTAGCGTGCGGGCCGCAGCCGCCCCCGCGAACCCGCCTCCGGCGATCACGACGTTCCAGGCCACACCTCGATTATGGCAGGCTCTTGTAACAGCCTGTTACAAGCATCCGATCATCCCGGGGGCGGCGTCGCCTGCTCCGGCAGGATCCCGAAGCGCTCCTCGTAGGCGCGGTTGAGCTCCTTCCAGTCCCCGGGCGGACGCTCGGAATCCGCGCTCCGGTCCACCGGCGCCCCGTCGAGCGCGACGGCCAGGACGTCGAGGCACAGGTGCCACCCGGCCGCGTCGCGGGCGGCCTTCATCCGGTCCTCGAAGATCTGGATGAGGATCAGCAGGCAGCCGTCGTCGTGCGGGCGAAGCTCCCAGCGCAGCCGATCCTCGCCCCAGGTGTGGGCGAGCACGCGGGGCGGGTCCCACTCGGTGACCTCGCCATCGGGCATGTCCGGCACGTCGCCCTCGGCCGAATAGCGGACCGCGCCCCCGACAGCGGGCTCGAACTCGGCGGGGGTGGGATGCCAGCTCGCCTGCGCCTTCGGCTCGGTGAGCGCCCCCCAGACGCGCTCGGGTGGGTGGTGCAGCACGCGTTCCAGCCGCAGCACCGTGCCTCCCACTTCGTCGGTCAGGGTTGCGTTCGGATCGGGCATCGTCACTTCTCCTTCAGCTCGTCGAGTTGGCGTTCGAGCGCGTCGAGGCTGCCCTCCCACAGCCGCCGGTACGGGGCCAGCCACCGCTCGAGGTCCGCGAGCCCCGCGGGCCGCAACGCGTACAGCCTCCGCTGCCCGTCGGGGCTGGATTCGACCAGGCCGGCCTCACGCAGGATGCGGAGGTGGCGGGAGGTGTTGGGCTGGCTCAGGCCCGTTCCTGCGGCCAGCTCACCGACGGGCCGGGGGCCATCGATCAGCAGGTCGAGGATCTCGCGGCGAGCGGGCTCCGCCACCATGTCGAACACGGTCCTCATCGTATCTAATCATACACTTATATATCAGGTGCGTGATATATCCTCCCGGGTCAGAGCCCGAGCTGCTCGCGGATCACGCGGGTCACTTCCCCACCGTCGGCCCGGCCCTTGGTCTCGCGCATGACGAACCCGACGAGCGGCCCGATCGCTCGCATGTTCCCGTCGCGGACCTGGGCGGCCGCGCCCGGGTCGGACTCGATCGCCCGCTGCACGACCTCCTCGAGCTCGGTCGTGTCCGAGAGCTGCCCCAGGCCCTCGCGCTCGACGATCGCCGCCGGCTCGCCACCCTCGGCGACCAGCGTCGCCAGGACCTGCCGGGCGGCGCCGGTGGTCACCTCCTTCGCCTCGACCATCCCGGCCAGCGAAGCGAGCGCGGCCGGGCTCACCTTCGAGGACGCCGGGGCCGCCGCCGCCTCGCCGTCGCCGGCCTCGCGAAGGCGGGCAACCAGCTCGCCGGTCACCCAGTTGGCGATCACGCGGGCCTCGACGCCATCAGCCGCGGCCAGCGCCCGCTCGAAGTAGCCGCCCAGCTCGGCGTCGAAGGCGAGCTGGCTCGCCACCTTCTCCGGCAGCCCCAGCTCGGAGACGTAGCGCTCGCGGCGCTCGGCCGGCAGCTCGGGCAGAGCCTCACGAGCCGCGCTCAGCATCTCCTCGGTCGGCGCCAACGGCACCAGATCCGGCTCCGGGAAGTAGCGGTAGTCGTGCGCGTACTCCTTCGTGCGCAGCGGCGTCAGGCCGCCGGACTTCGGGTCGAAGTGCATCGTCTCCTGAACCAGCGGCTCGCCGGCCTCGAGCTGCGCCGCCTGGCGCACGAGCTCCGCCTCGATCCCGCGCTCGAGGAAACGGAAGCTGTTCATGTTCTTGAGCTCCGCCTTGACCCCGAGCTCGCTCGAACCGATCGGGCGCAGCGAGACGTTCGCGTCCACGCGAAGGCTCCCCTCCTCCATGTTCACGTCGGAGGCGCCGAGCTGCTCGATCGTCGTCCGCAGGAGCTGCGCCCATTCGCGCGCCTCGGCAGGGTCGTGCAGGTCGGGCTCGGTGACGATCTCCACGAGCGGAACCCCCGCGCGGTTGAAGTCAACCAACGACGCCTCGGAGCCGTGAATGCGCCCCGACTGACCGACGTGGATCGACTTCGCCGTGTCCTCCTCGAGGTGGACACGATGAATGCGAACCCCGCCGAGGGCGCCACCGCGGGCGAGCGGGATGTCGTACTGGCTGATCTGGTAGCCCTTGGGGATGTCGGGATAGAAGTAGTTCTTGCGGTGGAAGATCGACCGCGGCACCACCTCGCAGCCCAGCGCCAGCGCGATCCGCAGCGCGTATTCGACGGCCCGGCGATTGGTCACCGGCAGGCTTCCCGGGTGCGCCATGCAGACCGGGCAGGTGTGCACGTTGGGCTCGTCGCCGAACGACGTCTCGCATCCGCAGAACATCTTCGTCCGGGTGGAGAGCTGAACGTGGATCTCGAGCCCGATCACGGCCTCGTACGTGTCGCTCCAGGCGCTCATCCGTATCCCAGGCCGTGCAGCCGCTCCTCGTGCATCCCGAAGTGGTGCCCGATCTCGTGCAGGACGGTCCTGCGGACCTCCTCCGGGTTGGGGTTCGCGTCGCGAAAGATCACGATCCGATGGATGCCGCCGACCGGGTCGTAGATCCCCATCAGCCCGTCCGGGTGAGACTCCTCGACGATCACCGCAACGTCTCCGAGCTCCCTCGACACCCAGGCGGGAAGCGAGTCGAGCGCATCCTGGGCGACGACGCGAACCTCGGCCTCATCCATCACGAGGGAACTCCTCCGTTCCCGGCCGCGGCCCTCCCTCGAAGCCGATCGCGCGCTCGAGCGCGAAGGCCGCATCCAGCAGTCGGCTCTCGGCGAAGGCGGGCGCCGCGATCTGGAGGCCGACGGGCAGCTGCGGGCCTCCCCCGTCCGGCTCGGCGAGCCCGGCCGGAATCGAAATCGCGGGGATCCCGGCGAGGGACATCGGCACCGTGAAGTAGTCGGAGAGGTACATCGCCAGCGGATTCTCGGTCCGGGCGCCGAGCTCGAACGCCACCGTGGGCGAGGTGGGCGTGACCACGAAGTCGAACCCGTCGAAGGCCGCTGCGAAGTCGGCTGCGATGCGCGTGCGCACCTTCTGCGCGGTGCCGTAGTACGCCTCGTAGTAGCCCGACGAGAGCACGTAGGTGCCGAGCATGATCCGCCGCTTGACCTCGGGGCCGAAGCCGCGCTCCCGGGTGCGCTCGTACATCGTGACGAGCTCCTCGCTCCCGTCGACGCGCAGCCCGTAGCGAACTCCGTCGTAACGGGCGAGGTTGGCCGATGCCTCCGCCGGCGCCAGCACGTAGTAGGCCGCGAGCCCGTGGTCGGCATGCGGCAGCTCGCACTCCCCCACCTCGCCTCCGAGGTCGCCGATCAACCCGAGCGTCCGCTCGAAGGCCTCGGCGACCCCCCGCTCGACCCCTTCGGCCTGATGCGAGAAGTCCCGTGCGACGCCGAACCGGAGTCCGGACAGGTCCTCGTGTGAGGGGAGCTCGACCCCGCCCTCGATCCCGACCGAGGTCGAGTCGCAGGGATCGCGCCCCTCCATCGCCCGGAGGAGCAGCGCCGCGTCGGTGACGTCGCGCGTGAGCGGCCCGCACTGATCGAGCGAGGAGGCGAAGGCGATCATCCCGTAGCGGGAGATCGCTCCGTAGGTCGGCTTCAGGCCGACGATCCCGCAGAGCGATGCGGGCTGGCGGATCGAGCCGCCGGTATCGGTGCCGATCCCCCACGGCGCGAGCCCCCCGGCGACCGCGGCAGCCGAACCACCCGAGGACCCACCGGGGACCCGACCGCGGTCCCATGGGTTGAGCACCGGCCCGAAGCCTGAGTTCTCGTTCGAGGACCCCATCGCGAACTCGTCCATGTTGGTCTTGCCGAGCAGCCGGGCGCCCGCCTCGCCAAGCCGTCGCACCGCGGTCGCGCTGTAGGGCGGGCGGTAACCCTCGAGGATCCGCGACCCGGCTGTGGTCTCGATCCCCTCGGTGCAGAAGATGTCCTTGACCGCCACCGGAAGCCCGTGAAGCGGCTCGCCCGCGCCGTCTGCCGGCGCGCCCTCGGCGCGCCAGAGGTAGGCGTTCAGCGAGTCGGCGGCGGCCAGGTACGCGTCGAACAGCTCGCTTGGCGGACACCTCGCCGGCGTCGATCCGGCCAATCGCCTCGGCGGCGGTGAGCTCGACGATGTTCACGGTCACGCCTGCGGCGAGGGCACCCGGAAGGCCCCGCCGGCGGCGTCGGGCGCCGCCTCGAGCATCCGCTCGCGCGGCCAGCTCGGGCGCGGCTCGTCATCACGCATCACGTTCTCGAGCGCGACCACGTGCGAGGTCGGCTCGACGCCGGCGAGATCCAGCTCGGACATCTTGTCGACGTGGTCGAGCACCGCCGAGAGCTCCCCGGCCATGCGCTCCACCTCCTCGTCGGTGAGCTCGAGCCGGGCCAGCCTGGCCACGTGAAGCACCTGCTCGCGATCGATCACGCCGGTGATTCTAGGCTGGCGGGAACCATCATCTAGGATGCCCGCGCCGTGACCGGGGCGCGAGCAGAGAGCTTCGTCGTCCTCACCCTGCGTCTGCTGGCGGCGAGCTTCGCCGTCGTCGGCATCCTCTTCATCGCGGCGCCGGACGGCGTGCTGGACGTCCTCGCCGACATCGGCGACGAGATCGGCGACTTCGCGGCGCCGCCCGAGACGATGCAGCAGCTGTGGCTGGCGCTGGGGTTCGCCTACATGGTGGTGATCACCGGGATCTGCCTGGTGGTCCAAGCGGATGTCGTCCGCTACCGGCCCCTGCTGCTGGTGCTGGCGGCGGGGAAGGCTGCATCATCGCTGGCCTCGCTCGGCTTCTACCTGTTCGACCTCGACGTGTTCGCGTGGCTGGTCAACTTCGTGGTCGACGGTTCGCTGGTGCTGATCGCCCTGTGGTTGTGGTCGCTCGTCGGGCGGATCGGCCGACCGGCCGCGCCCTCCTGAAGGCACGCCCCGGGGCTGAGCGCCGCCGAGCTGCGCACGCTGCGAGCGTTCGCGGAGGCGATGGCGCCGGGGGTCGCCGGGCTGCCTCCGGCCGCCGGGGTCGACCCGGGCTCCGCGCCGCCTGGGGCCGTCGATGTCGGGCCGGGCCTCGAGCGCTACCTGGCCGTGCTGCCGCGGCGCCGCCTGACGATGCTCCGTCTGGCGCTGCGTGGCTTCGACCGGCTGCCGTTCCCGTGGCGGTTCAGCCGGGCCAGCCTCGCCGCACGTCAGGATTTCATCGCGCGCATGGAGGCTTCGCACCGCTGGATCGATCGCGATCTGGTGCTCGCGCTCAAGGTCCTCACCGGACTGGCCTACGGCAACGACCCCGGGGTCCGCGCCGCCGTCGGATACGTCGCGGCGTGCCGCGTGGCGGACGACGGGGCCGAACCTCCGCCCCCAACTGCGGCCGAGCCTCTCGGTGACCTCCACCCGCCCGGTGAGGGCGAGGACTGCGACGTCGCCATCGTCGGCTCCGGAGCGGGCGGCGCCGTCGCCGCGACGATCCTGGCCGAATCGGGGATCGACGTCATCGTGCTGGAGGCCGGGGGCTACATGGACCGCCGGACCTACCCGGAGGAGCCGCTGGCCGCGCTCACCGCGCTCTACCGCGACGGTGGGCTCACGGTCGCCGAGGGCGTGCCGGCGATCCCGACCCCGGTCGGCCGCGTGGTCGGAGGCACCACCGTGATCAACTCGGGCACCTGCTTGCGGGCGCCGGAGCGGGTGCTTGAGCGCTGGGCCACCGACCACGGGATCGACTGGGCGGTGGAGCTGGAGTCCGATTACGCCCACGCCGAGGAGCTGCTCGACGTGACCCCGGTCGACCCCGAGCGCATGGGTCGCAACGGCCAGATCCTGATGGAGGGGGCGGAGGCGCTGGGGGTCGCCCACGAGCCCCTGCGGCGCAACGCGGGCCGGTGCGTCCGCTGCAGCTCCTGCCCGATCGGTTGCCGCCTCGACGCGAAGCGGGCGATGCACGTCTCCTACCTGCCCCGCGCGGTGGCCGCGGGAGCGCGCGTCCGCGCCGGCGTCGACGTGCGCCGCGTGCTGTTCGAGGGTGACCGCGCGGCTGGCCTGGAGTGCCTCGCGGGACCCCGCCGTCGGCCGTTCCGAGTTCGGGCGCGGCGTGCGGTGCTGGTGGCCGGCGGCGCCTTCGGGACGCCCGAGCTGCTCCTGCGCTCGCGCGCGCACTCTCCCAGCGGCAGGATCGGCGACCATCTCCGCATCCACCCGGCGTGCTGGGTGGGCGCCCGCTTCGACGAGGAGGTGCGCGGCTGGGAGGGCGTGATGCAGAGCTACGCGGTGACCGAGTGGATCGACCAAGGAGTGCTGCTCGAGGCGACGTTCACCCCGCTCGCCTTCGGTGCCCAGTGGCTGCCCGGGACGGGGGCCGAGCACCAGGAGCGAGTCGCCGCGTATGACCGGATCGCGTCGACCGGCGTGCACCTGTCTGATCGCTCAGAGGGACGGGTCGGGCTCGCGCGCGACGGGTCGCTCCGGGTCACGTACCAGCTGACCGGCGAGGACGCCGCCGTCTTGGTCTTCGGGATCGCCCGCGCGGCCGAGCTCTTCCACGCAGCCGGAGCGCGCGAGGTCTACCCGCAGATCGCGGGGATCCCGACGCTCGCCCGCCGCCGTGTCCCCGAGCTCGAGTCACGGCCCCCCTCACCCACCCGCCTTCGGCTCGAGGCCTTCCACCCCCTGGGAACGGCGCGGATGGACGCTGACCCCGGCAGGGGCGTGGTCGGCACCAATGGGTCGGTCCACGGGTACCGGGACCTTTATGTCGCCGACGGCAGCGTCCTTCCCGGCTCGATCGGGGTCAACCCGATGATGACGATCATCGCCATGGCCTCCCGAATCTCGCGGAGCCTCGCCGAGACCCTCCAGAGCTAGGTGGGCGGCGGCGCCTCCTCCTGCATCGTCACCCAGGAGCCGTAGAGGATCCCGATGATCGCCACCAGTCCGAGCCAGACGCCATAGGAACGGTCCAACTCCACGCCAAACTGGGTCGGCGGATCTATCAGCCGGATCACAAGCAGGACCAGCGACAGCAGGGCGAGGCTGGCGACGACCGCACTAAGCGCTACCGGGAGATTTAGGCTGGCTTGCGAGAGCGAAACCAAGCCCAGCGCGATCGCCATGAGTGCGGTGATCAGCCAGATCACGTCGACGAAGTCGAAAGCGTCCCAGGCGTTGGCCGACGTATCGCCTGGGCCGAACACCGTTGCCGTTGCCGGTACATCAAACCACTTGAGGAACATGACGATGATCAACGCGACCCCCGACAGGCCGGCGATGATCTCACCCCGTCGGACCGTGCTGGCCTCCATCGGCAGCGGAGCCTATACCGGCGGGCTCGCGGCGCGCTCGCGCCGCGGACAGCGTGTTGGCGAGCAGCATCGCGATCGTCATCGGCCCCACGCCCCCGGGGACCGGCGTGATCGCACCCGCCACGTCGGCAACCGGCTCGAAGTCGACGTCGCCGACGAGGCCGTCGGAGGTGCGGTTCATCCCCACGTCGATCACCGTGGCGCCGGGCTTCACCATGTCGGCGGTGATCAGCCGCGGCGAGCCGACTGCCGCAACGAGGATGTCGGCGCGCCTGCAGGCCTCCCCCAGATCGCTCGTGCGTGAGTGGCAGACCGTGACGGTTGCGTTCGCGTTCAAGAGCAGGCTCGCGAGGGGCCTTCCAACCAGGATCGAGCGTCCGACCACCACCGCGTCCGCGCCCGCGGGATCGGTCCCCGCCCGCCGGATCAGCTCCATCACCCCGCGGGGGGTGCAGGGCACCAGCCCGGGCCTGCCCTGCGCGAGGAGCCCGGCGCTCGCCGCCGTGAGCCCGTCGACGTCCTTAGCCGGATCGATCCGGGAGATCACCTCGTCCTGGTCGTGCTGGGCCGGCAGCGGCAGCTGCACGAGGATGCCGTCGACCTCGTCGTCGGCGTTCAGCTCGGAGACCAGCTCGAGCAGTTCCGCCGCGGGTGCCGAGAGGTCGAGGCTGTGGTGGATCGAGCGCATCCCCACCTCCTCGGTCAACGTGCGCTTGCGCTGGACGTAGATCTCCGAGGCCGGGTCCTCGCTCGCCAGCACAGTCGCCAGCCCCGGGACCGATCCCCCGCTCGCCGCGGCCAGCTCGCGCACCTCCGAGGCCACGCGCTCCCTCACCTCGGCCGCCGCGACCTTCCCGTCGATCACCGTCGCGCTCATGCTCGCGCTCCAGTGATGCCTAGCCAACCTTCCGCAGCGGCGCGTAGTCCGCCATCAGCTTCCGCTCGGCGCCATCCGCGGCAAACCGCACCACGATCACCGACTCCGGCTCGACCGCGGTGACCACGCCCTCGCCGAAGCTGGCATGAACGACGTCGTCGCCGGTCCTGAACTCGACCAGCGACGGCGAGGGTTGCTCGCCGGCGGCCGGGCCGGATGGCCGGGAGGTCCCGAAGCTCCCGCCGAGGACCGCGTCGCGCCCTCCCCCGAGGCTCCAGCCCGTGGGCCGGGTCGAGACCTGGCGCTCCGTCAGCTCCTCGGGGATCTCGCGGAGGAAGCGCGAGGGCAGGTTGTGGCCGCGCCCGCCGTACAGGTTTCGGCGGCGAGCGCAGCTCAGGTAGAGGCGCTCCCGGGCGCGGGTGATGCCGACGTAGCAGAGGCGACGCTCCTCCTCGAGGTTGCCCTCCTCGATCGAGCGCGAGTGCGGGAACACCCCCTCCTCACAGCCGATGATGAACACCGCGTCGTACTCGAGGCCCTTCGCGTTGTGCAGGGTCATCAGGGTGATCAGGCTCTCGCCGTCGCGCAGCGCGTCCTGCTCGGAGAGCAGCGAGATCTGAGCCAGGAACTCCTCCAGCGGCGGGACGTCGCTCGGACCCTCGACGGCGCGATTGGCGTCGAACTCGCCCGCGACCCCCACCAGCTCCTGGAGGTTCTCGATCCGTCCTTCGGCCTCGATCGTCCGCTCCGCCTCGAGCGCCTCGATGTACCCGCTCTCCCTCAGCGCCGCCTCCAGCAGCTCGGCCACCGGAGCGCCCCCCATCCGCTCACGCAGTCCGGCGATCGTCTCGCCGAAGCGCGTGACCGCCCTGACCGCGGCCGCGCCGAGGCCCGGGACCGCCGCCGGGTCCTCGATCACCTCCAGCGGGGTCTGGCCCATCGTGTTCGCGTGCGAGAGCAGGCGTGCCTGCGTCTGGTTGCCGATCCCCCGCCTCGGCGAGTTCACGATCCGCCCGAACGAGACCGCGTCGGCCGGGTTCGCCAGCACCGAGAGGTAGGCGACAGCATCCTTGATCTCGGCCCGCTCGTAGAACTTGGTGCCGCCGATCACCTGGTAGGGCAGCTCGAAGCGCACCAGGGTGTCCTCGAGCACCCGGCTCTGGGCGTTGACTCGGTAGAAGACGGCGATCCGGTCGCGCGGGATGCCCTCGTCGGTGGCCAGGCGCTCGACCTCGGCCGCCACGTACCGGGCCTCGGCGTGCTCGTCGTCGAGCTCGAAGATGCGCACCGGCTCCCCGCGTCCGGCGCCGGTCCACAGGTGCTTGCCGAGCCGCTCGCGGTTGCTCGCGATCACCGCGTTGGCGGCGTCGAGGATCACGCCGGTCGAGCGGTAGTTCTGCTCGAGGCGCACGACGGTGGCGTCGGGGAAGTCGCGCTCGAAGTCGAGGATGTTGCGGATGTCCGCGTGACGGAAGCCATAGACGGACTGGTCTTCGTCGCCGACCACGGTCAGGTTGCGGTGCTCCTCGCAGAGCAGCTGGAGCAGCCGGTACTGAGCGCGGTTGGTGTCCTGGTACTCGTCGACGAGGACCCAGCGAAAGGTCCGGCGGTAGCGGTCGCGAACGTCCTCGAACAACTCGAGCAGGTCAACCGTGCGGACCAGGAGGTCGTCGAAGTCCATCGCGTTCGCCTCATGCATCCGCTTCTCGTAGAGCGCGAAGCACTCGGCGACCGTCTGCTCGAAGAACGAGCCCTGCTGCTCCCGGTAGTCCTCGGCGTCGACCAGCCGGTTCTTTGCGCCGGAGATCTGAGCGCGTACGGCTCGCGGCGCAAACCGCTTCGGGTCGATCTCCAGCTCCGCCATGCAGCGCTTCAGCATCCGCAGCGAGTCGGCCTCGTCGTAGATCGTGAACGCGCGCTTGTAGCCGAGCCGCTCGGCGTTTGAGCGCAGGATCCGGGCGCAGGCCGAGTGGAAGGTCATCACCCACATGAGGCGCGAGACGCCGCCGACCAGCGCCTCGACCCGTTCGCGCATCTCACCCGCGGCCTTGTTGGTGAAGGTGATCGCGAGGATCTCGCTCGGGCGCGCCTGGCCGGTGGCCACCAGGTAGGCGATCCGGTAGGTCAGCGCGCGCGTCTTCCCGGAACCGGCGCCGGCGAGGATCAGCAGCGGCCCCTCGCCATGCTCGACTGCCTCCCGCTGCGGCGGGTTGAGCTCGGCGAGCAGGCGCTCGACCTGACTCGCGCCGGGCGCGACCGGCGCCCCGTGCGCGGTCTCGGTAGCCATCTGATCGAGGATAGACGCGGCTGCGGCGAGTGCGCCCGGCCTCAGCCGCCGGCGGAGGAGGGGCCGGTGCCGCGGCGCAGCTCCTTCGCCTCGCGCGCGGCCGGCTTTCCGTCGACCTCGGCCAGGCGGGCCTCCAGCTCGGCGATCCGCTCCGACAGCTGCTTGATCGCGTCGGCGACCGGATCGGGCAGGTGGATCCAGTCGGTGTCGGGGCCCTCGACCTTGCGGCCCTCGACGCGCACCGGGTGTCCCGGATTGCCGACCACCGTCGTCTTCGGCGGCACGTCCTGGATCACGACCGTGTTGGCCCCGACCTTCGACCCGTGGCCCACGGTGATCGGGCCCAGGAGCTTTGCCCCGGAGCCGATGGTGACGTCGTGCTCCACCGTGGGGTGGCGCTTGCCGCGCGCGAAGCCGGCGCCGCCGAGGGTCACGCCCTGGAACAGGGTCACCCGGTCGCCGATCTCGGCCGTTTCCCCGATGACGACTCCGGAGCCGTGGTCGATGAAGAAGTCGTCGCCGATCCGGGCCGCCGGATGGATCTCGATTCCCGTGAAGGCGCGGCTGGTATATGCGATCGCGCGCGGGAGGAGCGGCACCCGGGACCCGTACAGGGCGTGGGCCACGCGGTGTGCCAGGATCGCCTGCACCCCGGCCCAGCTCGCGAGGATCTCGGCCGTCCCGATGCCGCGGGCGGCGGGATCACGATCACGGGCGGCGGCCACATCGGCGCCGATCTCCGCGAGAACGCGCCTCAGGGTCCGCACGCCGAGCATGGGATGGAGATTAGAGCCGGTCCGCCTACGCCGCGGGGAACCAGGGCAGGGACATGTAGCGCTCTCCGCCGTCCGGGATGACCGTGACGATGCGCTTGCCGGCCATCTGCGGGCGCGCCGCCAGGTCGAGCGAGGCGCGGATCGCCGCGCCGGCCGAGACGCCGACCAGCAGTCCCTCCCGGCGAGCCGCCTCACGCGCGGTGTCGAGTGCCTCCTCGTCCCCGACCGCCGCCACCTCGTCGATCACGGCGCGGTCGAGCACCTCGGGCACGAAGCCCGCCCCGATCCCCTGGATCTTGTGCGGGCCCGGCACGCCTCCGGAAAGCACTGCGGACGTCGCGGGTTCGACCGCGACCACTCGGACGCCCGCCCGGCGCTCCTTCAGCACCTGCCCGACTCCGGTGATCGTGCCGCCGGTCCCGACGCCGCAGACGAGCGCGTCGACCTCGCCGTCGAGGTCGGCCCAGATCTCCTCGGCCGTCGTCCGTCGATGGATCTCCGGGTTGGCCGGATTGGAGAACTGCTGCGGCATGTACGCCCGGCGCTCGGCCACGATTCGGCGAGCGAGCTCGATCGACTCGCCCATGCCGCCGAGCGACGGCGTCTCGTGCACCTCTGCGCCGTAGGCGCGGAGCAGCCTCGTCCGCTCACGGCTCATTCCCTCCGGGAGGGTGAGCACCAGCTCGTAGCCTCGTGCGGCGCACACCATCGCCAGAGCGATCCCGGTGTTGCCGCTGGTCGGCTCGACGATCACCGATCTCCCCGGCTCGATCAGGTCCTGGCTCTCGGCCGCGTCGATCATCGCCACCCCGATCCGGTCCTTGACCGAGCCCCCCGGGTTGAGGTACTCGAGCTTGGCCACGACCTCCGCGTCGACCCTCGCGCCGAGCCGCGTCAGGGCCACGAGGGGAGTCCTCCCGACGATCGTGGAGGCCTCGGTGGCGATCCGGAGGCTCTCGGGTGCACGTCTCGCGCTCATGGTGGCTTCAACCTACCCGCAAGCTGGCGACGAGACCGCCCGCCGGCTGGCTAGGGTTCGCGCCAAGCCAGTCGCCGTTCGCTCCGTGGCCGAGATGATCCCGCTCACCTCCTCGCCGACCGCAGCCCGGCTCGCCGTGCTGTCGCTTGCGTGCGCGGCCGCGCTGGGCCTCGGCGCCTGCGGGGGTGACGATGACGGCGATGGGGCACCGGAGACGGCACCAACCGACGCGGCCGCCACCACCACCGACGGCGACACCACCAACACCACCACCGAGACGCCCACCGGGCAGGGGAACGACCCCCGCGCACAGGTCGAGGAGGTCCTGAGCACGCTGTTGGCCCAGCAGGGATTGTCCGACGAGCAGATCGACTGCGTGGTGGACGAGCTGCGCCAGAGCGTTTCCGACGCCGAGATCGCCGACGCGATCACCAACTCCCGGCTTTCGAATGCCGTGATCGGGGCGGCGACGGAAGCCGCGCTCAGCTGCAGGAACGCCGGCGGCTAGGGCCACGAAGCCCGCACACGGCACGCGGGGCGGACCCGCGCCGCGACCCGGGGTCCGTCGAATGATCCGGACGCGCCCGGATCGCGAAGTACAGGTCATGCATCTCGTAGACCAATGCTCCAACTGCGGCAGCAACGTCAGCCGTGAGCTCGGAGTGGTGACACCGACCACCGTCCAGCACCCGGAGTGCGCGGAGCGGTTCGGCCTCGCCACGCACGGCCAGTCGATCGTGATTCCGATCGATCACGCCATCCGGCACCGTCCCCTCCGGCGCCGGGCGCTTCCCGTGACCGGCGCGCCCCTCGCTCCCGCCGCATAGCCCCCGATCTCCCCCGCCATCCCTACCCGGGATACTGGGCGGGCCGTGTCGCAGGAGAACGTCGAGATCGTCCGCCGGGCTTTCGCCTTCGGGATGCAAGGGCGCGGCGATCCCGCCGAGGCGCTTGCGGACTTCGACCCCGACGTCGTCCTGAACTCCGTCGAGCAGGGATCCTCTCGCGGCCGGAACGCCGTTCGCGCGAACTTCGAACGCTGGACGAGCGCGTGGGAGCGGACCGAGGCGACGCCCGAGGAGTTCATCGATGCAGGAGACCGGGTGGTCGTCACGGCGTATTTCCGGGGACGCGGGCGCGGAAGCGGAATCGAGGTGGACGCTCGCTTCTATGACGTCTTCACCGTGAGCGAGGGCAGGATCGTCCGCGTGGACGAGTTCACCGACCGGGGCGAGGCCCTCGAGGCCGCTGGGCTCGAGGAGTAGGCATGGCTTCCTACACGGTCAACAAGCGTGGGATCGCGCGGGCGCGGCGCCTCATCGACGCCCGCCAGTACGTTCTCGACAGCGACTGGGGAGAGGTTCAGCCCGGCGCCGACGAGGAAAACGGGTTCCTGGCCGCTCATCCTTGGACCGAGTACGCCGAGTGGCACCTCGGGCTCACTGACGGGGCTGCGGATGAGACCAAGGGCCGATACGCCTTCGTCTACGGGGACTTTCGTCGAATCCATCGGACTGGCCTGATCGCGTGTCACTATCGAGCGGCTGAGTGGCGCCACAAGGAGATTGAGTTGGCGGCGCATGAGCTGCTCCAGCGTCTCGACGAGAAGAGCGCCTGAGGGGCGGGGCCGCTTCAGTCGTCGTCGTGCGGATCGGGCGCAGCGGCCTGGACGTCGAGGTGGATTCCTCGCGAGTGGCGGCGGGGGGTCGAAGGGTTTAGCGGACGCGGGTCAGTTTCTGCGGCGCCGGCGAGCCACACACCGACGAAGAACGGCACCGTCGCCCCAAGTCCGATCAAGGCCGCGGTCATGTCCCCGTTCGTGCCCGCGAGGAAGCAGTAGATGATCACCAGCGCGGACGCGGCCGCAAGGACCGCCCCGACTCCAGTCTGAATCGTTCTTGCCCGCCCGGGGCGAGGAGACTTGAGCACGGTCACAGGGGCGAGCCTAGCGGGGCATCGGGAGACACGCGCCGGTTGAAGTCGCAGCCTCGCACGAGGGAGCAGCACTGCCGGCTGGGCGTTCAGATGTGCGTCATCTGGCGTGCCGTGCTCTCCGTCGGCGGCTGGTCGCCTAGCGTGCGACCTTCGCCTGCTGGAGGGCTGACGAGCTTGCGCTCGGTCTCGCACATGTGAAAGATGAGCGGAGCGCCAACCTGCGACGGTGGCTCCGTGAGCGACTGTCCTGGCCCGCCGCGGCCCGGATCAGGCCCCGCAGGTAAGCCCCCGCGCTGCGTCGGCCCCGGAGCCGGTCGAGCGTGGCGCGATCATCCGCCGAGAGCCGGATCGTCAGGCGCTCCATTTCCATTACTACGGGGGTAGCTCGTGACCGGCGTCCGACTCCCGCAACCCGGCGGCTTCGAGGGCTTGGTCCGCGCTCCTGAACACCTGGACTCGGGTCACGACCCCCTCGCGGAACGTCCACACGTGCGCGTAGTGATCGTCGATCGGGATCCCGCTGCGCCCCGCCGTCGCACGTTCGTGCAGCGCCACCACGACCTCGTCGCCCTGATCCCAGAACCGCTCCGGCTGAAGGTCATAGTCCCTGAACATCTCGGACCACCGCCTGGTCCACCGCTCGAAGGCGGCGAACCCGGACAGGACGGTCTGTTCCGGGAAATCCGGGGAGGTGACGATCTCGACCTGCGGATGCACTCTGCCTGAGAGATCCGGCGGGTCAGGCTGCGCCCAGATGTCGGCGATCAGCTGGCGGACGATCTCGACGTTCTCCTGCGACATCGCCCGCCCAGTATCGACCGACAAGACCGTGCCCGCAAGACGCGTTCGCCGCTCGCGAGTCTCGGCCTGCTTGGCGTCCCCGATGTTCTTCACGACGTACTTGCGCTGGGTCGGCGTCAGGCTCTGAAGTAGCTCTCGGCCTCCTTGTCGCCGGCGAGGGCCTCGGCCAGGTCTCTCGGCACCCCGACCTCGCGCGACTCGGTGTCGAGCTCGATTTCCGCGTCTACCTCGTCGCCGCCCTCGACGCGGGCGCCGGCGCGGTTCTCGGCGCTGACGCCGATCAGGAAGCGCCCGCTGCGGCTGGCGACGGTGCTCCGGTACGTGTAGTCGGGTCACCCTGGCAGTTCACCTGTGCCCCGAAGCTGGCGAGGGCCCAATGGAGCATCACATGAGCGAGGGCCTACTCCCGCACCCCGGCGGCTTCGAGGGCTTCCGCGTGATCCCAAAAGAACTCGGCCAGCACGACCTTGCCCTTTCTGAACGTCGTGACCTGGGTGAACCGCATATCCCCTTCGAATCCCGACTGCACGCCGGTCATGTGCGCTCGCGTTCGCGTGACCACGACGTCACCTGCATCGATCAGATCCTCGATCACCGAGTCGCGGCCCACTGTTTCCGCGAAGCCCTCATAGAAGGAGCGCACTGCTTCCTTTCCGCGAAAGACACGCTCCGGCCAACCCTCGGCGGCTCGGAGCACGACGTCGTCGTCCCACAACCCAACAAACGCATCCATATCGCCCCGGTTCCAGTACTCCAACTCCTTCAGCACCAGCTCCACGTTCTCCTGCGACATCGCCTACTCCCGCAGCCCGGCGGCTTCGAGGGCTTCGCGTTCAGAGCGGGAGATTTTGACGACGGCGATCTTGCCATCCCGGACCCTCCGCATCTCGAAGGTGCGCATCTCGACCGGGATCCCGCCCCGACCCTTCGCGCGAACATCGGCGAGCGCGAACACCCACTCGCCGAGGTCGCGGTATTCGACCATCCGGTAGACGTAGCTCTCCCAGACTTCAACCCACTGCGCCCACATACGAGTGACCTCGATCCGGTCCGGTTGCCTTCGTGTCCAGCGGGCCGCCGCCCCCGCCGAGCTCCCACTCGACCTCCGGATGGACGTAGCGCCAGGAAGGGTCGTCGGCCCACTCGGCCAGCACCGTAGCCAAGTCGGGCGTTGGTCCAAGTCGATCGAGGAACTCGCGGAAGATCGGGACGAGGTCCTCGCCCTCGCGGGGCTCAAGGTGGCGCCGAACCAGCTCCACGTTCTCCTGCGACATCGCCCATCAAGTATCTCGCGGGAGGGGAGGGCCGCGAGCCGGAAATCCTCGATCTGAAATACCCCCGACCAGCTCGGGACAAGGAAAACCCGCGCCCGTGGCCGAGTGCCTGAGCTGCGGCCGTGAGTTCGTCCCGCATCGCCGCGGGCACCTGTTCTGCTCGCCGGCATGCCGTTATCGCGGGGAGGACATCGAACGGGTGCCGATCGACCGAGCGGCGGTCGAGCGTCTATTCGCCGCCGATCGTGATCCCGAGGAGCTGGTCCGGGACGACGATTGGTACCCCGGAGCACCGGAGTTCCGCGAGCTCTACGCGGTCGAGACGGTCGCGACCCGCCGGCGGTGGTGCAGGAACCTAGCCCGCGTCTAGCCAAGCCGTAAGGGTGATGAGGCTCCACCACTGTGCCCAGGAAAGGGCACGGATGTGGCGAAACCCCACCAGGTGATTCCCCTTCTCCTTGCGGCCCGGGAGCTTGCGCGGGCCTTCGCCGCCGTCTGGCGCGATCCCGAGACCAAGGCGTTGCCGGTGGTCGCCGGCGTCCTGGTGCTCACGGGGACGATCTTCTACTGGCGCTTCGAGGACTGGACCATCATCGAGGCCCTCTACTTCTCGGTCGTGACCCTGACCACCGTTGGCTACGGAGACTTCACCCCGACCACCGACGGAACGCAGATCTTCACGATCATCTACATCCTCACCGGGTTCGGCGTACTCGTCGCACTGCTGACCTCGGTCGCGCAGCAATACCTGAGGCAGAAGGCCGAGGGCCCCAGTCCGCGGGAGCGTCGCCGCGCCCGTCGAGAACGGCGCCAGGCCAACTGAAAGGGGCTCACACAGTCAATCTGCGAGTGCAGGCCCGGGTGAGAGCCGCTTGAGTCGCAATGAGCGACCCGCTCGCAGGGCAAAGGGAGGGCGGCATGCATTCCGGCGCGGCTGACGCACCGAACTACCGGAATCGTCGCCCAGCCCCCTGATCGGGTACTGGATTCCGGGTATGCGCTGAGTTCAGGTATTGCCCAGCCCCCGGCCCCTCGGGCTGACGAGCGCGACCACGGCGTGGCCGCGTAAGACGGGCGTGTGTACCGGATGTATACCGCCGTGTTGGAGCCTCCCCCTAAGCAATCGAACTCAATGGGGGGTAGGCGCGATCGCTAGCCCACCGGAAGGGAAGGACGAGATGGGTAAGCGATTCCTGCTTGCGGCGGGGCTGATCATCGCCCTGGTGGTGCCGTCCGTCGCATTCGGCGGCAGTGCCACGTTCAGGCCGACAAATGATGGCGCCACGGCCTCGATGGAGGTCGAGCGCCGGAATGGGAAGAACAAACGGGTCAAGGCCGTGGAGTTCTTCCAATTCAGAGTCAACTGCCCGAAGAGCGGGCCGACGACACTCCAGACGGATCTGGACGAACCCGTCACCGGCGATATCTTCCGACGCGACATAGCCATCGATGCCGCCGTCCACCACAGGAGGTGGCACTTCAACGAACTGGTCCTCGACGCCGTCGGGCAAACCAGCTCCCAGCGGATCGACGCTTGGATCAACTTCCGGGGCGAGTTCCGGAAGCACAACAAGAACAAGGCCGATGGCACCCTGTCGGTCACGCTGGAGGACGTCACTCTTTCCGCAGTGGGACCTGGGACTGCCACGGCGTCCAGGTCCTCCACCTCCAGCACCTGCGCTCGGGGAACGGTTAGGCGCTACACGCGTTCCAGCACCAAGCTCCGAGTCCACGACGACAAGGAGGTGCATGATGAGGACTCAAAGGATCAGCATGCTCGCGGTCGCCGCGCTCGCCACGACCACCCTCGCGGTGGCCACCTCGCAGGCGCACGGCGGCGGGAGACGGTCAAGAGCAGGATCACGATCAATCTGGTCGAGGCTTGCTCGCGCACGGGTACGTGAGGGCGCACAAGAACGCCTGCGAGAAGCGTCAGGACGTAAAGCTGTACATCCGAAAGCGCGGCGCAGATCGGAGGTTGGAGGGGACATCGACTACCTTCCCCGGGGGAGTCCCTGGGAGCCGCCGCGGCGTGTGGGGTATGCGGATGGACGTCCGCAGCCGCCCGTTCAAGTACTTCGCGGTCGTCACGAGGGAGCGGAAGCACGGGTACCTCTGCACGCGGGACAAGTCGCGCGTGAACAGAATCGCGTAGGCGCTCGGCCCTATCTCCAGGCGCGGAGCGTGAACGGTCGTTCCGGGTCGTCCATCGCGGCCAAGACTACGCCCCCGAGCGGTGCCCGTCGGCCTGCTTCCCGGACGCCGGCGCCTTGCGCTCGCTGCCGGGGGTGCGGTGCAGTTGCGGTGCAGTCGGGACCCCGTGGGAGCGGTTCTGAGGGGTTCCCCAGCAGTCCTACTTGGCTCTATCAAGCGGAAGCCGGCTCTACGCCGGGGTGCGTTCTAGATGTGGTACGTGTGCGAGCCCGCCTCCTCGCGCTGGCGGCGGGAGATGTCGGCGATCGTGGTCGAGCGGAACACGTCGCGGAGCGCCTCGACTCCCTCGGCCCAGATGCCGCCGGCCTCGCGCCCCTCCTCGCCGAGCTTGCCGTCGAGTGACTGCACCACCTCGAGCACCGTGATCTGGTCGGGCGGGCGGGCGAGCGTGTAGCCGCCCTTGACCCCGCGCTGGCTCTGCAGCAGGCCGTCGCGACGCAGCGTGGAGAAGAGCTGCTCCAGGAACTGCACGGGCATGTCGCGCCGCTCGGCCACCTGCGCGATCGGCACCGGCCGGTCGCCGGCCCGGGCGAGCTCGGCCAGCGCGATCACCGCGTACCGCGATTTCGAGGTCACGGAGATCACACCGGGAGCCTCGCAGATGCGTTGGGTGGGTGTCCCAAGGAATTCCGCGCAGATAGCGAGACGCATGGCGCAACGTCCCCGAGGCCCGGTTAGGATGCTGGAACCGACCGGCGCTCCCCCGGTCGGCTCGTATTTTGGGGGCCGGGAAGTGCGCGTAGACCTCGGGCAGATGACATGAGTGCTGGCGAGCGGTACTGCCTCGTCGTCGACAGCCATCCGCTGGTACGGCTCGGCGTGCGACGCCTGCTGGCGGAGCGGTACAGCGTCGAGGAGGCCGAGGACGGCCGCAGCGCGCTCCAGCTGGTCACCGGGGTCGGGGGCTTCGATGTCGCGATCGTTGACATCGGTCGCTCGCTGGTGGGCGAGGGCCGCCTGTCGGGGATCGGCACGGTGCGAGCGCTTCGCAGAGCCCAGCCCGGCCTCGGCATCGTCGCTCACGGATCGCGGCCCGAGCGCCACGCGGCGGTCGAGGCGATCGATGCCGGCGCCACCGCGTACGTCGCCAAGAGCTCGCCGCCGGAGTCGTTTCGCCGTGCGGTCGAGGCCGCGGTCGAGGCGGAGACCTTCGTCGATCCCGCGGCCGGGGCGAGAACAGCGGCATCGAACGGCCCCAGGCTGACCCGGCGCCAGCGCCAGATCCTGCAGATGATCGCCGACGGGCATTCGACCTCGGCGACCGCGAAGCGCCTCGGGCTCAGCGCCGAGACCGTGCGAACCCACACCAAGGCGGTGCTCGCCAGGCTCGGGGCGCGCGACCGCGCGCACGCGGTCGCTTTGGGACTGCGGAGCTCGCTGATCGACTGAATCGATGCGCCGGCTCCGGGGCCGGCTAGGGTCGCGCGACGGCCGCTTCGATCCTCCCCAGCGACTGCTCGCGTCCGAGCGCCGCAAGCGACTCGAAGATGCCCGGCGAGACCGTGGTCCCCGTGATCGCAACCCGAATCGGCTGGTACACGGCACCGGGCTTCACCCCGTGCTCGGACACGAGTCCGCTGAGGGCGGCCTCGATTCCCTCCGGGGTCCACTGATCGACCCCCCGCAGCCGCTCGAGCACCGCCGACAGGAGCTCCCGCGCGTCCGGCGTCATCACCCTCCCCCATGCACGCGAGTCGTCCGCCGTGTGGTCGAACAGGAACCCGATCAGCGGCCACACCTCAGCCAGCGTCTGCGCCTTCTCCTGGACGATCGCGCAGGCATCGTGGCGCCGCTCCGGAGCCGCGCGTTCAAATGCCAGTCCGGCGTCGGGATCGGTGCGGCGTAGGTAGTCGGCGACGTGTTCCTCGTACTCATCGACGGGCAGCTCTCGCATGTACCGGCCGTTCATCCAACGCAGCTTCTGCTCGTCGAACACGGCCGAGGAGCGACCCACTCGCTCAATGGAAAACCGCTCCACGAGCTCGCCGGTCGACATCAAGGTGGTGTCGTCCTCGGTGCCCCAGCCGAGCAGGGCGACGTAGTTGCGAACCGCGGCCGCCAGGTAGCCAGCCTCGCGCAGCTCCTGGACCGACGCGGCGCCGTGCCGCTTCGACAGCTTGCGGCCGTCGGGACCGTGCAGGAGCGGCACGTGCGCGTACGTCGGCGGTTCGATCCCGAGCGCGTCGAGCACCAGCAGCTGCTTCGGAGTGTTCGAGAGGTGGTCATCGCCGCGGATCACGTCGGTGATGCCCATGTCCGCATCGTCGACCGCAACGGCGAAGTTGTAGACGGGTGTGCCGTCTCCCCGGGCGATCACGAGATCGTCCTGGAGCCGGTTCTCAAACCGGACCTCCCCGCGAATCAGGTCGTGGACGACGGTCTCCCCCTCGTCGGGAGCTCGTAGGCGGACGGCCGCCCCCGGCTCGTCGACCGCCGTGCCGCGATAGCCGGCGCCGCCGTGCTCGCTTCTCCACGCCCGGACCTGATCGCTGCTAGCCGGGTCGCGATATGCCTTTCCGGCGTCGAGCAGCTCCTCGATCCGCTCCCGGTGGCGCTCGCGCCGCTCGTACTGGCTCAGGGGCCCCTCGTCCCAGTCGAGCTCGAGCCAGCGAAGGGCGTCGACGATCTGCTCGACGTTCTCCGGGGTCGAGCGCTCGCGGTCGGTGTCCTCGATCCGCAGCACCAGCCTGCCACCCCGGCCGCGCGTCGCGAGCCAGTTGTAGAGCGCGGTTCGAGCGCCCCCGATGTGCAATGCCCCGGTCGGCGACGGGGCGAAGCGAAGGCGAGTCGGTGCAGAGTCCATGCTGATCGGCGCGCATGTTTCCACAGCGATCGGGAAGGGCGGCGGCGATGTCGCCCTTCCCCGCTTGTGGAGCGGGTTCGGCCCAGCGAAGGGCGCTCCCGACCCGCCCTAGGATTCACGCGGATTCGTGCCTGACCCTCCGGATTTGGGCAGAGCCGCCGATTTGCCCAAACGCACCGGACCTGCGCTCATCGAACGATGCAAGGTGCGTTGGAGATCATCCGCTCGGACTCCCGGTAGGCGATCTTCTCGTAGCTCATCGGCATCAGGGGGTGGCGCATCCGAACGGGCTTGCGCACGCGGCGTGCGTGCCGACGGCTTCTGCTTTGCTGGGAAGGCTGCTCGCAGAAGGGGTCCTGCGGGTTAGCGTCCTCACCGTGGGAACCCGCGATTGGACTGAAACGGTAGGCGCGGAGCTGATCGGACGGCGACCATTCGTCGCCCAACGGCGAAAGAATCCGGCCTTCGGGCCCCCGAGCAAGGTCGAGCACGTCCAGTTCGACCTCCGACAGTGGGACGGACCGATTAGCGGTGATTGGTACGAGCACTTCGGGAAGGGGAAGCAGCAAGTGCACTCGCTGGACGCCACCGCGCCCCTGCGAAGCTGCAACGAGGTTGAGACGGCTGTCGACCTGCGCGAAGCGCGTGATCATGCTTCGGTTCCGGTACAACCTCTGGCGGTGATCCCCGAGCCCGGCGGCCGTGGGTGCGCAGCCTGCAGGGAGAGGCACCGGAGTGGCTCGTCTCGCTCGACCTTAGGATCCGACAGCGGATCCGTTCCAGGAAGGGTGGAATGCCCGATGTCCTCGCCTGGAACGACGTTGAGCCGCTTCGATCAGCCCTCTTTATTGAGTGCAAGGGTCCGAAAGAGAGGATCGACGAGGCTCAAGAGGATTGGGTGTGGGCTGCTCGCCGAGCAGGCGTGCGACTCTCTCAGATCGCTGTTTCGCTTCGCCCCTTCTAGGACCTCTTCCGCCCCCATGACGCGCTCGTAAGGTGAAGCGGCACACTCTGCTTGTCGCGCGGAGCGGGAGCGCCGCTCTGAATGGAAGCGCGACAGCGGTCTACCGCCGGGCCAACGCGGCACAGACCGCCCGGGCCTCGGCCTGTCTTAGGGCCGGCAGGATCTCCTCGATGACCTGGGTCGTGACGGTGAAGACCACGGAGCGGTTGCCGTTCCGCGTCGAGGCCGCGAACACCCTGTACCCCGGGGTAGGAGCCGGTGTGGCCGAAGACGATTCCGCAGCGCGTCCTGTAGCGGAAGAGGCCGAGGGCCGCGGGGTTTCGCGCCGGGACCGGGCGGGGAGGAGTGGCCGCCGTGAGGAACTGATCCTGCTTGCCTGGTCTCGGCGTTGAAAAGCTCGCCGCTGACGTAGCCGCGGACGAACCGGCCCAGCTCCACCGAGGTCGAGACGATCCCGCCCGAGGCCCAGGCCAGCGCCCCGGCGCCCCGCTGTCGAGGAGCGCGCGTCTGCATCAACGGGGGCTCCCTGCTCCACGGTAGCCATGGAGAAGGGTTCCGGCATCGCGACCCTGCGGCATGCTGGTGTGGCCGAGGCCCACCGGAGTAGACAGCTTCGCCCGAGCAGCTCGTCGTAGGCTCGCCCCGGTCACCGCCTCGGCCATCAGCCCGACGATGATGTTCTCGGTGTTGGAGTACTTGTAGCGGAGCCGGGCGGAGGTTACGGCTCGGTCTCGACGTAACCCGACCAGCTCGAGCGGCGGGTCAGCTACTGCCGGGGGTCGGAGTTAATGTCGGCTAGGAACTCCAGGTCCTTGTGTGTAGTCCGGCAGCGACTCGGTGGGCGAGCAGCTGGGCAGGGTCACGTCCCCGGCGAGGGGAGGTCGGGCAGGAGCTCGCCGATGGTGTCGTCGAGGGCGAGCACCCCCTCGTCGACGATCGCCAGCGCGACCGCCCCGTTGAACGCCTTCGACATGCTGGCGATCCGCATGTGCTTCGGCCCGCGTCGGGGCGGCGGCCTCTACGTTGGCAGACGCCCGCGGTGTGAACGTCGCGCTCGTCCCCGCGCTGGATCAGCGGCGATCGCCCCCGGCGGACCGTCCGGCGCACGACCAGTCCCTCGGCGCGTCGAGCGCCCTGTCAGCCGCTCGCCCGCTCGGGGGCCAGCGCGGCGCCCGGGCCGGAGATCCCGAGGCAGAGGAGCGGAACACGCAGGCGAAATACTCCCGGCCTCCGTCCGGCCCTGGACCGAGGCCACCCCCCTGGTGAGCATCCATCGTACCAGCATATCGCCGGCGAACGGATCGGGGGCACTACTCCTTCCGCAGCTCATGACTCTGCTCGAGGCGGCTCCGGGCACGTCGAGGCCGATCCTCGCAGTGCTCGCGGGTTGCGGGCTCCGCGTCGGCGAGGCGACCGCTCGTGACTTGCCCGACATCAGCATCCCAAGGGCGACAATCGACATCGGCCGTGCCAAGACCGATGCCGGTGTCCCCCAAGTCGACATCCCGCTCGGCCCGCTGGAGGAGCTGATCGAGTGGCTCGCGCGCCGCCCCGCGTATCAGGGCGATGGTGATCCAGTGTTCGTGACGGACCCGCCGAACCTGGCGACCTCTGTCCGCCGCCAGACGAGGCGCAACGTGGACGCCCGGATCAAGGTCGCGATCAAGAAAGGCCAACGCCCGCATCGGCGAGCTGGGGATCGAGCCCATTAGCGAGCGGGTGACGCAAACTCGCTTCGACGCACGTACGCGAGCCTACGGGCAGCCGTCGGCGATGACCCGATCCACATCGCCGAGCAGCTCGGGCACGCTGACATCGCGGTCACGTAACGCCTCTATCAGAAGGCGACGAAGCGGCGCTCGAAGCTATGCGGCGCCGACCTTCGGGAGTTCGATCGGGCGATCGAGTGGGCGGCGATCGGCGCCGGAACGGGCAGAATGCGGGCAGAACCGCTCCTGAGTCTCCCTACCGGACCCGTGACCCACGAATCCCCTGCAGAGCCCGCGTGACGTGCTGATCGGCGCGCATGTTTCCACAGCCGGGGGCCTCGCCAACGCCGTCGAGCGCGGGATCGAGACGGACTCCGACGCGATCCAGGTCTTCCCACAGAGCCCGCGGATGTGGCGCCCGACCTCGTACACAGAGGACGACTTCGAGGAGTTCCGGGAAGCGTTCGCCGACTCGCCGATCGAAGCCGTCTCGATCCACGCGATCTATCTGATCAATTGCGCCAGCAAGGAGCGCGACGTCAAGCGGAAGTCCATGACCGCCCTCACGCACGCCCTGCGGGTGGGCGACGGGCTCGGCGCGGTCGGGGTCGTCCTCCACGCCGGGGCCCGGAAGGGGGAGCCGCAGGGTCCCTCGATCAAACGCGCGGGCAAGGCGATCAAGGAGGCGCTCGCGAGGACCGAGCGCTGCGCGTTACTGCTCGAGAACACCGCGGGTACCCAGGGCCCCTTGGGCAGGAACTTCGACGAGCTGGCCGAGCTGATCGATGCTGCGGGAGGCGACGGGCGCTTGGGGGCGTGTCTCGACAGCTGCCACCTGCTGGCCTCCGGGTTCGAGGTCCGCACGCCGGACGCGCTCGCACAGGTGATCAAGGAGTTCGACGCCAAGGTGGGCCTCGACCGGCTGCGCTGCCTTCACGTGAACGACTCGAAGGTCCCGCTTGGCGCCAACCGTGACCATCACGCGACCCTCGGGGAGGGCGAGCTGGGCGAACGGGGCGTGAGCGTGTTCCTGTCCGCGCCGAGCTTCGACGGGCTCCCGGCCATCGTCGAGACGGGCCAAGAGGGGCACGCGCCCGACCGTGAGCACGTCGAGCTCGCCAAACGCCTGCGCAAGCGCGGGCTGGCGGCGCGCAAGCGCCGGCGGCACCGCTAGGCCGGGCGAAGTGGACGCCGTTGGCGCCTTACGGGGTCATATGGACCGATAAAGCGCCACCACCCAAGTGGTTGCGGGATCGCGCAGCCGCACCGGTGTTAGGTGAAGGCGTCCCTGAGGTCGAACGCGCGCAGGCCTTCCGGCCCGGAGTCCGTGCAGTCGAAGAACCGCGGGTTCACGCACTCATACGCCGGCCCGGCGCCCTCGTAGGACGGCTCCACCCGGAACTGGCACTGGGGCAGGGGCTCGCCGGTCATCTTGATCCCCCCGAAGCCGCCCGTTCGCTCCGCCAGCTCGAACAGCTCCATGTCGATCTCGGCACGAAAGACCTTCCGGATACAGCCCATGTAGCTCGACCCGGTGAGCGGGTCGAAGTAGCTGTAGAGATTCGGGCAGCGCATCTCGAGGCAGCCCCGCGGCTCGATCAGCTTGTCGCAGAAGGTGCGGCAGCTCCGGCACTCGCCGGCCTTGAGCTCCGCTTCGCCACGCTGCTTGAGCGCCATGGGCGAAGTCTACGCGGGCTCGCGGGGGCGGCGGGAGCTGGCGTCCCCGCTCAGGCCGCCAGGGACCTCGGCCCAAGCAGCTCGTCGAGCTGCGCCCTCAAGGCCGGCGAGGGGGCGACCCGATAGTCGGCGCCGAAGCGGAGCCGGCGGACGCCGTCGCGCGTCTTCATCTCCAGCAGCACCTCGCTTCCGCCGGGGAAGCTCTCGAACAGGCCCTTGAGTTCCTCGATCAGGCCCGCCGCGGCGGCCGCGGCGTCGACCCGGACCACGATCTGCTCCGGATCTTGCTTCGAGGCGGCCCTCGCCCGCGCGGCGGCGACCTCATCCTCGCCCGGCTCGAACGGCTCGGCCTCCGCGACCACCAGGCTCATCTCGCCGCGCCCCTTGTGATCGACCCGGCCCCGCACCAGCATCACCCGGTCGACCTCGATCTGCTCGGCGGCCTCTCCGGCGGCGTCGCGAACGAACAGCTCGACCGTCCCCTCGAGGTCATCAAGGCTCGCGAACATCACGTATGCGCCGCTTCGGGTGCGCACGCGCTTCGCCTCGCTGACGATCCCGCCGACCGTCAGCCATGCGCCGTCGTCCTTGGACGCGACCTCGGCAAGGGAGCAGTCGACCCGCGCACGAAGAGCGTCACGGACGTCCGCCAGGGGATGGGCCGAGAGGAAGGTGCCGAGGGTCTCCTTCTCCATCCGCAGCAGCTCGTTCTGCTCGAACTCCCCGCCGGGGACGGGCAGGTGCTGCGGACCGGCCAGCTCGCCGCCCGCTCCGTGTGAGCCGGCGCTGGCGACCTCGCCGCCGAGGTCGAAGATCGACCCCTGCCCCCGGCGCGAGTCCTCCTGCGTCTTCTGCCCGTTCGCCTGCGCATGCGCCAGCACCTCGAGCATTCCCCTGCGGCTCGAGCCGGTGGAATCGAGCGCCCCGCACTTCACCAGGCATTCGATCGCACGCTTGTTGACTGCCCGCGCATCGACCCGCTCGCAGAAGTCCCAGATCGACCCGAACGGGCCCGCGGACCCACGCGCGGCCAGAATCGCCTCGACCGCGGCGTGACCCACGTTCTTGACGGCGTCGAGCCCGAACCGGATCGACTTGCCCGAGACGACGAAGCCATGGTCGGAGCAGTTGACGTCCGGGGGGAGCACCTCGATCCCCATCGCTTCGCACCGGTTGACGAAGTAGGGGACCTTGTCCTTGGTCGACATCACCGACGAGATCACCGCCGCCATGTACTCCGCCGGGAAGTTGGCCTTGAGGTAGGCGGTGCGATAGGCGATCAGCGCGTAGCAGGCAGCATGGGACTTGTTGAAGCTGTAGTCGGCGGCTGCGGTCATCAGCGACCACAGGTCCCTGGCCACGCGCGGCTGAGTGGCGGAGTCGGCGAGCCCGGCGAGGAACTTGTCCTCCATCGTCGCCATCAGGTCACGCTTCTTCTTGCCCACGGCCTTGCGCAGGTCGTCGGCTTCGGAGGCCGAGAACCCGGCCATCTGCTTGGCGATCTCCATCAGCTGCTCCTGGTAGATGCAGCAGCCGTAGGTGCCTTCGGTGATCGCCCGTAGCCGCTCATCCGGGTAGGTGACCGCGGCGGGATCGCGCTTTCCTCGCGCGTACGTGTCGATGTAGCGCATCGCCCCAGGGCGGTAGAGCGAGACCAGGGCGACGATGTCATCGAACTCGGTCGGTCGGACCTTGGTCAGCGCGTCGCGCATTCCGTCCGACTCGAGCTGGAACACGCCGACCGAGTCGCCCGCCGACAGCATCTCGAACGTCTTCGGGTCGTCGAGCGGGATCCGCTCGATCTCCAGCTCGACCCCGCGCGAGCGGTGGATGATCTGGACCGCGTCCTCGATCACGTCGAGGTTGCGGAGCCCGAGGAAATCCATCTTCAGCAGCCCGATGTCCTCGATCGGCCCCATCGAATACTGCGTGACGACCTTGTACTGGCGCTCTGGGCGTCCGTTACCGTTCCGCTCGAGCGGGGCGGTCCGGTCCTCCGCGAGCTGCAGCGGCACGATCTCCTGCAGCGGCCGGTCGGCGATCACCACGGCAGCGGCGTGGATCGAGTTGTTGCGGACGATCCCCTCGAGGCCCTTGGCGACGTCGATGATCCTGCGCGCCTCCTCATCGGACTCGTACGTGCGACGCAGCTCCTCGCCCTCGGCGAGGCATTCCGTGAAGCTCGGGTTGCGGCCCATGACCGGCTCCGGGATCTGCTTCGCGATCCGGTCGCCGGCCGCATAGTCGAAGCCGAGGACGCGGGCCGCGTCGCGGGTGGCCGCACGCGGCGCCATCGTGCCGAAGGTGATGATCTGGGCGACGGACTCGCGCCCGTACTTTTCGGCCACGTACCGGATCACCCGCTCGCGCCCGCGGACCGAGAAGTCGATGTCGATGTCCGGCATGGACTTCCGCTGAGGGTTCAGAAAGCGCTCGAACAGGAGGCCGTTGGCGAGCGGGTCGAGATCGGTGATCCCGAGCGCGTAGGAGACGATCGACCCGGCCGCCGAGCCGCGGCCCGGGCCAACGGCGATGCCGCTGTCCTTGGCGAACCTGACGAAGTCCCAGACCATGAGGAAGTACGAGGCAAAGCCCATCTCGCCGATCACGCCGAGCTCGAACGCGAGCTGCTCGACCGCCGCAGCCGGGGGTGGGTCGCCGTAGCGGCGGCGGAGCCCCTCGTGGGCCAGGCGCTGGAGCATCTGAGCGGGCTCCTCGCCGTCGGGGGTCGGGAAACGCGGGAGCATGAGCTTGCCGAGCTCGATCTCGACCTCGCAGCGGGCGGCGATCTCGAGCGTGGTCGGCACCGCCTCGGGCCAGGCGGCGAAAGAGTCGGCCAGCTCCGAGGGGGCTTTGAGGAAGAACTCGTTGGTCTCGAACCGCAGCTTCGGCTGCTCCAGGGTGGACTTCGTCTGCACACAGAGGAGCGCGGCGTGGTTGGCGTAGTCCTCGCGGCGGAGGTAGTGCACGTCCGAGGTTGCGACCAGCGGTCGGCCCAGCTCACGAGCCGTGCGGACAATGCCCTCGTTCGCCCTGTCCTGCTCGGGGAGCCCGTTCGCCTGGATCTCGAAGTAGACGTTCTCGGCGCCGAACGCTCCGATGAGCTCGTCGGCATGCGCACGGGCATCCTTGGGCCGCCCCTCGACCAGACGGCGGCAGAAGCGGGACTGCAGGCAACCGGTGAGCGCGATGACGCCCTCCGAATGGCGATCGAGCAAGTCCATGTCGACTGCCGGCTTGCCCCGCGAGGAGCCGTCCAGGTATCCGGCCGAGGTCAGCTTGACGAGGTTGCGAAAGCCGACGTCAGACGCGGCGAGCAGGGTCAGATGGTTTCGCTCGACCCTGGTGCCGGGCGCGGCGGTGGCCCACCGGTCGTCCACCACGTAGGCCTCGATCCCGAGGATCGGTTTGATCCCTTCGGCTCGGCACGCCTTGTAGTGCTCGACCGCGCCGTTCATCACTCCGTGGTCGGTGAGGCCCAGCGCGGGCATCCCGAACTCGGCAGCGCGCGCCGCCATCGCCTCGATCTTGCAGGCCCCGTCGAGCAGCGAGTACTCGCTGTGGACGTGCAGATGGACGGCGGCCCCGCTCACTCCACCATCCTTCCAGGGACCTCGGTCGGCAAACCCTCCCCGGTTCGCCCAACGTGCGGAACCAACTGCAAATTCCGTCCGACAGGTGGACGAAATCCGCCGTTGGAGCGGCGAGAGTTGCTAGCGCCGCTGGCGGAGCTCCCGCAGCAGCGTGTCCACCCGCGAGTTCAACGGATTCAGCTCGTTCGCACGGCGGGCGGCTTCCGCCGCCTTGTGCGGGGACCGGGGGAGGTATGCCTTCGCCAGCAGGTAGTGCGAGGCCCAGTTCTCCGGGCGCTCCTCCGTCGCCTCGGTGTACGCGCCGATCGTCCGGTGGGGCTCCCCCGCCGCGTCCGCGATCGCCCCCTCGACCATCAACGGCGCGATGCTGAGCGGATTGAGCGAACGGGCAGCGTCGAGATCGTCATAGGCGCGGTCGAGGTCGGAGCGCCAGTCGCTGACCGCGCTTTCGGTGTACCGATCGCTCAGGTACGGCGGGATCACGCTCAGTCCAAGCACGATCGCGGCGATCACCGCTACGACCACCGGCCAGCGCCGCGGACCGCCGGCTTGCGCATGCCCGACGTCCGCAGAGCGCCCGGTCCCGGCGGCGCAGGCCGACCCCAGCAGGGCGAGCACCGGCGCGGTTATAGCCGCGTACGGCCAGAACCAGTCGAATGAGGCATGGACCAGCCAATAAGTCCCCGCGGTCAGCGCGATCGCCGACAGCGCCGCCGCCTCCGGGCCCGCGCGCCGCGCCCGCACAGCCCCGATCCCGGCTGCGCCGATCGCCACCACGAACATGGCGAGCCCCGGAACTCCGAGCTCGGAGAGGATCTCGAGCTCGACGCTATGAGCATCGTGGAGGTTCTGGTATGGGACCTGGCGCTCCCGGTCGTAGCTGTACTGGTACCCGCCTGCACCGTCCCCGAGCAGGGGATTCTCCCCGGCGTCCGCGAGCGCCACGCGCCAGGCGTCATAGCGTTCTGAGCCCGCGTTCACCGTGAACCTCGTGGAGCCCTCGGAAAGATCCGGCGTACCCTGCGGCGAGCGGAACTCGTCGACGCGCTGCTCGATCCAATCGATCGGATCTCCCGCCGTGGCCACGAATGCCAGCCCTCCGGCGGCGAGAAGCCCAGCGCCGAGCACCGCTACCACACGGTTCCCGTGTGCGACCCTCGCCGCCGACGGACGGCGATCGCTGTCGAGCCCCGCTGCGATCAACCCGATCGCCGCGGCGACGAGCATCCCGACCAGTGCGGAGATCCCCGCTGTGTGCAGCTCACCGACCGCCTCACCGAGGCCGCCGTCGTTGGCGACGCGATAGAGGTCGGTGAGCGCCGGGAGCACGATTGTCGCCGGAACCACGGCGCATGCAAGCCAGGCGAGCGCCCGGATGCGGTTGGGAGCGGCGGCCAGGTAGATAGCAAACGCGGCAGCGCCGCCGAGGACCCCGGCGCGGCTCTGGCTCAGCAGCGCCAGCTCGAGGCAGAGCGTGGCGACCCCCAACGCGGGCCCACGCAGTCGCCAATCCAGCGCCCGCGCCTGAGCCAGGCCGAGCGCCGGCCACATCGCAATCGCAAAGAACGCCGCGTTGGCGTTGCGATAGCCAAGCGGGAAGTCGAGCGTGCCGTCAGGCAAGAGGTAATCCCGGACCGTCTCCGTGCCGGCGAGGGACACAGCCGTGACGATCCCCGCGACGGCCCCGGCGATCGCCAACGGGGCCATGGCGAAGGTGATTTGCGAGCTGAGCAAGCGGACGAGCCCCCCGCCCAGCGCGAACGCGAGCGCGTACGCCAGGATCCGCTGGCCGTCGCCGACGGCGACGTCGGGGGTGGGGCTCCAGACCGCCGAGACGAGCGACCAGATCCCGAGCCCACAGAGCGCGAGGAACGCGATCGCCAAAGGGGATCCCGGCCGCACGCTGACGCGCCACCGCGCGGCAACCGCTAGCGCAATGAAGCCGGCGCAGAGCAGCGCGATCCCCGGGTAGAGCACCGAGCCGAAGTAGGCGCCGTGCTTGAGCGCCCACCACGACCAGGTAAAGGCGAGGAGGACCACGGCGAACCCCCCCGCCAGAGCGGGGCCCGCGATGAGCGCGCCACGTGCCGCTGGATCCCGCCGGCTCCCGCCGTGCGCTGGCTCGCGGGGCGCGTCGGCCTCGACCGGCACGCTGCGGACTCCCGCCGCGGTCTGCATAGACGTGAGCTTAAAAGCCGGCCGAGATCATGCCGCGGCGAAGCGCGACGGCGACTGCCTGGGCGCGGGTCCGCGCACCCAGCTTCGCCTTCGCGTTGCGGACATGCGTCTGCACGGTGGCGGGCGAGAGCGCGAGCTTGCCCGCGATCTGGCCGTCGGTGGCGCCGCCCGCCAGCAGGGCGAGCACCTCGCGCTCACGCCTGGTCGGCGTGCGGCCCCGCCCCTGTCGGGACTCGGCCTGGGGCGCGACCGCAAACGGCTCGCCGCAGCCGGCAAGGACGACCAGGTGGCGGCCCGGCAGAACCTCGGAGGAGACCCCGATGTCGACCCTGCGGCCATCTGAGTCGGCGGCCGCGAGCTCGAACGGTCCGGCGTGTCCGCGCTGGTCGCGGAACGCCCGCCACACGTTGTCGAAGCACTGCCGCATCGCCGGCGCGATCAACGCTTCAAGCGGCCGACCGATCAGCTCGCCGCGTGGTGCGTCGAGCAGCGTGCAGGCTGCCGGGTTGACCTCGACCAGGCGTCGCTCGTCGTCGACGATCAGGAGGGCGACAGCGGTCGTCGGCGACGTCGGCGAGACCAGTCTCTCGAGCCGATCCGGTGTGATCGCGGCCTCATCTGGGGCCTCAGCCATGCGCGTGCTCGCCGACGATGAACCGATCGCCCGGCATCCGCAACGCCCGGTGGGCGTCCTGGAAAAAGACCACGAACGTTTCGATAACGATCATCAGGTCGCCAAGCAGCGACCTGTGCCTGACGTAGTAGAGGTCGTAGCACAGCTTCCAGGCGGTGCCCAGCTCGGAATGCGCGTAGCCGCATCGCACCTGGGCCCAGCCGGTGAGTCCGGGCTTGACCAGGTGCCGAGCGCCGTAGTGGGGCATCTGTCGCTCCACCTCGGCAACGATCTCGGGCTCCTCGGGCCGCGGTCCGACCAGCGACATCTCGCCGCGAATGACGTTCCAGATCTGGGGGAATTCGTTCAGGTGCCAGCGCCGGAGCACCCGCCCGACCGGCGTCACACGGTCCTCGTCGGTCATCGAGAAGCCGTTGCAACGGTCGAGCTCGGGCTCGTGGGTCAGGGTCCGCAACTTGAGGATGTCGAAGCCCCGGCCATCCTTGCCGGTACGCGTCTGCCTGAAGAGGACCGGCCCCCCGTCGGTGAGCTTGATCGCGACCGCGGCGACCGCCAGCACGGGTAGCGCGGCAAGCCCGATGAGAGACGCCGCAAGCAGATCGAAGGCCCGCTTGGAGATCCCCGAGAACGCGCGGAAGTGCGGGTGGACGATGTGGCAGTACCAGCCGGCGTCGATCACGCCAACCGGGACGTGGCCGAGCACCTCCTCATAGAGCTGGTTCACGGAGAGCATGCGTACCGGAAGACCGAGACAGGCACTCGCCGTCTCCGCCAAGTCGGACGGCGAAGCGGGAGTGGGACCGGGACCCTTGCGCTGCGGAGGGCCGCAGACGACGAGGTCGATTGCATTGGCTACCACGATCGCCCGCAGCTCTTCGGGAGAGCCGAGATGGCGCAGGTCGCCGGCCCCCGCCGCGGATGCCGTCGCCCCCAACCAACCGACGACGTCGAAGGCGTGACCCCCCGAAGCGACCAGCTCTTCGCGCAAGTCGGCAGCCAACTCGCGGCTCCCGACCACGGCCACCCGCGCCGGTGCGGCGCGCTCCACCCGCGACTTGACCCAGGCGCCGAGAGCAAGGACCAGCCATGCGGCGCCAACCGGCAAGGCGAGCCCGATCGCGTAGAGCGGCTTGCCGGCGAGCGCCATGATCGCCAGCGCCCCCGCACCACCGAGCACTGGGGCGGCGGCGAGCAGGACGATCCGCCCGACGGGAAGCAACGAGAGCGGGAACCCGGAACCCTCGATCAGTTGTGCCGATGCGAGCATCGACAGCGCCACGATCGCGGCGACTCCCCCGCTCCCGAGGTGAAGCCAGGCGACGAGCCCCGCCACCACCGCGGGCGCCAGCCGGAGCGTGACCGTGTCGATCAGGCGCTGGGCCTGCAAAGCGCCCATAGCTCGGCGCCCCGTTTGGCGGCCTTCACGCTCGCCGGGGGCGCGCCCAGTTCGGATGTCGTCGTGGCCCCGGTAAAGCGCTCGCCCGTTTCCGTTCGCTCGCCCGTTTCCGTTCGCTCGCCCGTTTCCGTTCGCTCGCCCGTTTCCGTTCAATGGAGCGGGCTCCGCAGTGGCCGCCGGGGCGCTCTCCCTGACATCGGCCGGCCAGACGTTCCTTTGGCTTGTTCCCCCCACTGCATCCTTAATTAGCAGCCTGTTCGAAGCCATGCGCCGGTTCCCCCCTTCGACTCCGCTAGCGGCGGGCATGCGCGTGGCGCCGCAGGACGAATCCGGCGCCGAGCAGGACCACAGCACCCGAGGCCAGCACGATCAGGTTCGCACCGGTGAACGGCAGCGCGGCGATCGCCCTCGAGGAGCTGGGATCAGTGGAATCCGGGGCCGGCGTGCTGCCGCCCGAGAATGGCACCTGCGACTGGTCCGCGTACTGGGCCGCGGTCGGATTCGAGCTCGTGCCGAGCTCCTGAGCTGAGGCTGCCGCGGGCACTGCCAAGGCCAGTGCAACCACGACGGCGAAAGTTGAAAGCAACTTCTGCCGATAAGGAATACGCATGCCGATCACCCCGTTGACGCAACGAGCCCGTGTGCCCCGATCGACTTTTCCCCCACCCGAGGTGAGTCCGCCCATTGACGCTGTCCCGTCGCCGTTGTTGACATGAGTTCCATAGGCAGAATCGCCCGCATCCTGAAGCGTTTTCGGTCAGAATTACCCGGAACGTGGGAGGCCGATTACCTCAAAGCGGGTAGCGTGTAGCCGTATGCCACTGGGGATGACAAGGTGACTCGACGGCGTCAAAGGGAAGAGGGAGAGGCCGAGCCAAGCCCGGGACGAAAGCCCGCCAAGGGCTCGCTCTCAGCGCGTGAGCGGGAGGTCGTCGAACTACTCGCCGACGGTCTCAGCGGTGCCCAGATCGCCGAGCGCCTCGTGCTCTCGCCCGAGACCGTGCGCACCCACATTCGCAACGCGATGACCAAGCTCGGCGCCTCGACCCGTACGCAGGCCGTCGCGATCGCTCTCGGCCAGCGTGACGCCGGCGCCCACGAGGGCGCACCCTCCGGGACGACCGGCGCCGGCGGCGGGCTGACGAACGGGGCATCACCGACGTCGGACGCCGCACTTGCGGAGGGGCTGACTTCCGTGGCCGAGGGCCTCGCATCGCTCTGGGACGTCGACGGCGGCACGATCTACCTGATTGACGACGATGGGCTGGCGCTGCGGCGCTACGCGCAGGTCGGCGACACCGGGGCGATCCGGGCTCCGGAGACGATCGCGCTCGGGGCCGGCGCCCTCGGGCAGGCGGCGCTCGACCGCCGGGCCCAGGTCTTTCCGGCTTCCCCCCACAGCGGTGGGACCACGATGGCCGCCCCGATGCTCGACGACTCCCGCCTGGTTGGCGTCGTGGGGTTGATCACGCGGCCGAGCCGGCCCGCGGGGCAACGCGAGCTGCTGCTGCTCCAGGCCTTCGCGGCCCGCTTGGCGGAGGTCGTGAGCGCCGGTGGAGCGCACGCACCTGAGCGAATGCGCCAGGCCATGGAACGCTTTCAGGCCTCGTGGGCGACCGCTACGCGGAACTGAACAACTCCGCCGGCTCCTCGGCTCTCGCCAGACCGTCTTCCCGCGACTTCGTCGCGGGATCCCTGCTTGTGCTCCGCGTCCGGGGCCGGCGGGCGCGAATCTAGACGCTGGCGAGCTCCAAACCGTCCACGGCTTCCTCGATCGCCTCGTCGAGCGGGGCGACGCTGCCAACGTCGCAGATCGTGAGCACCCGCCTCATGGGTGACGAGGGCGGCACGATCAAACGCAGGTGCTGGCGGCGATCCCGGAGGGCCCGTGCGAGCTGGAAGATCAACTCGATACCGGCGCTGTCGAGGTAGTCGACGTCGCTCAGATCCACGATCAGGCCCAAGGCTGCAGGGGGCACGCGCTGCTCCAGGGCGCGCTTGAGCTCGACCGCGTTCGAGTTGTCGACCTCGCCCGACAGCCGGGCGATCACCGCCGCGCCGCGTTCCTCGAGCTCGATGTCGGTCAAGCGGTCCCTCACGGCGATCCTCCGCGCAGGCGCCGCCGCAGGGTCACCGTGGTGCCATTCTCGCTCTTGTCGAGCTCCATCTCGTCCATCAGCGTCTCCATCAGGGTCAGCCCCCGTCTCCGGAGCTCGCCACGAGGCGCACGCCATCTGCCACGATCGCGGACCTGGATCTGAAGCCCGTCGCGCGCGCGCGACCCCGAGAGCTCAAATGAGGCATCTCCCGCAGGGTACGCGTGAGCGATCGCATTCGCACACGCCTCGCCCGTGGCCACCAGGACCTCGTAGGCTTCGCTGTGGTCGGCGCCTGCGGCCTTCAGCCAGCGGGCCAGTGCTCGTCGCATCGGGGCCAGCGATTCGGAGTCGGCGGGCAGCACCAGGTCGATCCGTTCCCCGATGAGAGGCTCCAGCCGGACCGCGAGGAGCGCGGTGTCGTCGCCCGGCACCCCTTCGAGGACCGTCTCCGGCAGCAGCCGGCAGAGCGCCTCTGGATCGCCCGGGATCACGGTCGCGGCCTCACGCAGCGACTCCATCCCCTCGGTGAGCGCGATGTTCGAGCGCTCGACCAGGCCGTCGGTGTAGAGAAGCACCGTCGCGCCCTGCTCGATCGCCACCACGCTCTCCTCGTAGACCGGGAAGCCGACGGTTCCCACCGGAGCGCCCGCCCGCCCCTCGGCGAACTGCGCTTCGGGGTGGGGGCCGACCAAGAGCGGCGGGGGATGCCCTGCGCTGGAGAAGCGCAGCGTTGCCGCCTCGGGGTCGAGGATCGCGTACAGGAGGGTTGCCATACCCGATCGCTCGAGACGCTGAGCGAACGCGTCTGTGCGCTCGAGGACCAACGAGGGGCGCAGGCCCTCGAGCGCGTACGCTCGAGCCGCGCCCTGGAGATGCGCCATCCGGGCCGCAGCCCGGATCCCGCGCCCCACCACGTCCCCGATCACGAGCCCGACCTTGCCGTCGCGGAGCGGGATCACGTCGTACCAGTCGCCGCCGATCTCGGCCTCGTCGCTGCCGGCCAGATAGCGGGCCGCGAAGCGAAGTCCGGGGATTGCGGGCAGCTGGTCGCGGAGGATGCTGTGCTGGAGCGTGTCGGCGACCGAGCGCTCGACCTCCACCTCCTGGGCGGCCCTCCGGAGCCCTTCCAGGGCAGCGCCGATGATCACGTCGCCACCCTCCTCGGTTGGCGGCTGCTCGTCGGGCGGCTCGGGCCCGTCCTCCCCCGCACCCCTCGGGGGCACTGATCTCTCGTCGTCGACCACCCTCGGGGCCAACTCTACCCTGGCGGGCGCCCGCGCAAGCCGATACGCCGCGGCTTGCACGCATGCATGGCGTAGGCTGCAGTGAGAGGTGCCGAACGCCGTGAACACCGCCGGCGAGCCGCCGGGCCCCGGGGATCCGGCCGGCGACGGACGCCCCGGCTTCCTCACGGAGGTTCGCAGCGCGTCGATGCCCGTGGTGCCCTCGGCCCTGATCTCGGCGCTGCTCGCGGTCGGGATCGCCTCCGCGTTCGCGAAGCTCGACCTGCCGACGCTGCTCCTGCTCGCGGCGGTGGTGGTCGTGTCCCAATGCGTAATCGGGGTGGTGCTGGTCTCGCAGCGCCGCCGCCGGCAGCTCGAGCAGCGCTCGAGGCAACTGGCCGGATTTCAGATGGCGCTGCTCTCCGCGCTCCTGCGCACGCTCGACATGCGCGACCGCATGACCGCCCGCCACAGCGCCGCCGTCGCCCGTTACGCCCGCGAGCTCGCGGTCGCCGCCGGGATGTCCGAGGAGGAGCAGGAGCTGGCCCACACCGCCGGCTTGCTGCACGACATCGGCAAGTTCGCGCTCCCGGATCGCATCCTCAGGGGCAGCAGCGAGCTCTCGGTCGCCGACTGGGAGCGCATTCGCGAGCATCCGTACGAGGGAGCAAGGATCGTCTCCCAGATCGACGGTTACGAGCGGATCGGGGAGTTCATCCACGCGCACCACGAGCGCGTCGACGGTCTCGGCTATCCGCGCGGGCTACGGATCGACGAGATTCCCGAGATCGCCCGCATCATCGGGGTCGTCGACGCCTACGACGTGATGACCGCGAGGGATTCCTACCGCCCCTCTGTGGCTCACGGTGAGGCCGTCGAGGAGCTGATCCGCGTCGCCGGGACCCAGCTCGACGCCCGCTTCGTGAAGCTGTTCGTCGAGCTGCTTGCGAGCCGTGATCGCGACCGCTTCGCCGAGGAGGCCAACTTCGATGCGGAGCTCGCGATTGACCGCCACATCCACGAATACGTGGCTCAGGCGGCATCGGGCAGCTTGCCGCGTGAGCGGGTCTCCGCACGTTAGCGAGCGAACGCTACCCCGCGCACTCCCAGGCGGCCGCCCCCGAGTCGGCCCAAATCTGCGCGGCGATCTGGCTCTGCTCGGCCGCTGAGGCATCCTGCGGCACGCCCGAGCCGCCGTAGAGTTCCCAGGTCGAGGGCAAGATCTGGTAGGCGCCGCCGGCGCCCGACGACGGGTTGACGGCGCTCCAGTTGCCGCCCGACTCGCACTCGACGATCGCGCTCGGGATCGCCCAGTCGCCCGTCCAGCTGGCGACCTCGTCGACCGCCGCCTCCTCGGCCGCCGCCTCCTCGGCCGCCGCCTCGGCCGCCGCCGCCGCCTGGGCCGCCTGGATCTCCTCGACCTGGGCGACCCAGGTGCCGACCTGCGAACGCAGGCTCTCGACCGCCGCGGCCTGCGCAGCGGTGGCCTGCTCGAGAGCAGCGGCCCGCGCCTCCGCGTTGGCCCGAACAGCCGCGATCTCGTCGCGGGCGGCCGCCACCTGGTCGTTGTAGGCGGCCTGCTCGTCGCGGGCCTCCTCGACGGCCTGGAGCCTGCGCTCCACCGCTTCGCGAAGGGCGTGGACGCGCTCCGCCAAGCTCTCGTCCGCCTCGTGGATCCGTTCGAGCAGCTCGGCTCGCGTGGTCAGGTCGTCGTAGCCGTCCGCGGTCAGGAGCAACTCGGTCGTGGTCGGGGCGCTCGACTTGTAGATCGCGACCAACCGGTCGGCGAGCACCTCGAGGGCGCGGCGCAGGCGGGCCCGAGCCTCCCGAAGGCGGTCTCGCGCCTCAGCCACCTCCACCTCGAGCTCGGCCTCGCGCTCCTCCCCGGCGGCGAGGATCGCGGTCAGCTCGAGCTCCCGCGCGGCCGCGGCCGCCGCCTCGTCGCGGGCCGCGGCGAGCTCCTGGGTGCTGGCGGCGAGCTCGGCGCTGAGGCTCTCGGCCTCGGCCTGGGCTGCGTCGATCTGCGCCTGCAGCGATGAGATCGACTGCGCGCCGGCGGGCTTGGCGCCGAGGATGAACAGCGCCGCCCCCAGCGTGATCGCGATCGCGACGGCCGCCGCACGGGAACGGCTGCGCCAGGGCTTGTGCGTGACGACTTCCATCCTTCGATGCCTGCGGGGTTAGCTGACGGGCTCGCGACGGCGGACCGGCGCTACGCGAAACTCGGCTCGCGATTCGCCCCTGGGCGTCCCGGATTGCCGGGATCTCCCTCTGGTTCCCCCGCTCCCCCGGTCCGACCCGGGGAACTCGGCGGGTGTTGGCGCGGCATCCTAGCGAATCGTTAGGACACGGTGAGCCTTGGCTCGTGGAGTTGACATAACTAGAACGGCGGCTTCTACCCGCCCGGCCTAGGCCGTCCGCCCGCCCTTGCGGTCGAAGCCGCCGCCGTCTGTTCAACCTTCCGGTGGCTCGCGCTTGGCCAGCAGGTAGCCGCCGGCGAGGGCGGCGGCGAGCCCCACCCCACCCGCGATCTTGATCTGGCGCCCGTAGCGCTGGCGCACGTACCACACCACCAGACGGCCGATCAGCGGGGCGTGCCACACCACCAGACGGCCGATCAGCTCGTAAATGGATGACATCAACGCTCCTCCTCTCGGTTGCGGACCCGGTGAGCCATCCGGCTCTGCAGCGTGAACAGCTCGATGAAACCGGGGCTCGCGGCCTGACTGAACTCGCCCCCGGACTCGCCGAAGCCGGCTAGCGAACGGTCGTACAGGGCGAATGGCGAGGATCGCGCGACCGGCGTCGCGGAGCCCTTGTAGAGCTTGATGGTGACGTCGCCGGTCACATGCTCGTTGGCCGAATCCATGTAGGCGTCGAGGTCGTGACGCAGGGGCTCGTGCCAGAGGCCCGCGTAGCAGAGGTACGCCCAGCGCTCCTCGAGGCCCCGTTTGAAGTTGTTCTGGTGGATGGTCGAGACCAGGTGCTCCAGCTCGCGGTGGGCTGTCAGGACGATCGCGGCCGCCGGCACCTCGTAGATGTCGCGGACCTTGAGCCCGACGATGCGGTCTTCGATGTGGTCGACGATCCCGACCCCGTGCCGCCGGCCGGCATGGCCGGCGCGCTCGAGCAGCTCGACCATCCCGAGGCGCTCGCCATCCAGCGAGACCGGGCAGCCGCTCTCGAATCCCACCCGCACGAGCTCCGGCTCGTCCGGGGCCTCCTCGGGGCGGGTGACGAGACCGAACACGTCGGCGCGCGGCGCCTCCGATAGGTCCTCGATCGCACCCCCTTCGGAGGAGCGCCCCCAGAGGTTGTCGTCGATCGAGTACGGCGGCGCCTCGGTACCGCCCTTGACCGGGATTCCGTGCTCACGCGCGTACGCGATTTCCTCCTCGCGGCCCATCCGCCACTCGCGCACCGGGGCGATGACCCGGAGCTCCGGGGCGAGCGTCGCCACCGTGGCCTCGATCCGAACCTGGTCGTTGCCCTTCCCGGTGCAGCCGTGGGCAATCGTGTCGCAGTCGCTCCGGCGGGCATGCTCCACCGCGAGCTTCGCGATCAGCGGCCGGCCGAGCGCGGTGAACAGCGGATAGCCGCCGCCGTAGACCGCATTCGCCTTGATCGCCGGCAGGACGTAGCCGCGGGCGAACTCCTCACGGGCATCGACCACGATCGCATCCGCCGCGCCCAGGTCCCTGGCCTTGCCCACGACCACCTCCCAGTCCTCGTCGGGCTGGCCGAGATCGACAGTCAGCGCCACCACCTCCGCGTCGTAGCGCTCCTGGATCCAGCGCAGCATCACCGAGGTGTCGAGCCCTCCCGAGTAGAGCAGGAGGACCCGGCCGACCATCGCCGGATCGGCCTCGTACGAGGCGATGCGGGGGGTTTCGCGTTGCATCGGAGCGGAGTGTCGCATCCGCAATGGGGTTCTCACTTACGCCCCAGGAAGTCCGCCACCTTCCGAGCCTCGGCCTCGACGGTGCGTGTGCTCGCGTAGCGATGGCCGGCGGCGATCAGACGGTGCCGCAGGTCCGGGTCGTCGGCGATGGCGAGAAGCGCGCCCGCGGCTGCGCGCTCATCGCCAGGGGGCACGAGCAGAGCTGCATCGCCCACCGCCTCACGAATCCCGCCAACATCAGTGGCGACAGCGGGTAGGCCCGCCGCAAAGGCCTCGGTCAACACCTGCGGAAGGCCCTCGGTCCAGGAGACATGGAGCAATGCGTGACTCTTGCGATAGAGCGCCATCAGCTCGGGGCCGAAGGGCACATAGCCGAGCAGTTCGGCTGCGTCGTCGACCCCGAGTTGCCGCAGCCGTCCCGCCACCTCTCCGGCCAGTGGTCCCTCGCCGACGATGGTCAACAGCCAGCGATCGTCTTGTTCTCGGACCGCGGCGAGGACATCGGCGAGCAGAACCGGATTCTTCTCCATCGCGATCCGGCCCACGCTGAGAATTCGGAGGGGTCCCTCGTAGGATCGGCCCCTACTCACGGTGGGTGCTACCACGTCCGACTCTGTCACCAGCGATGCGGTGATCTCGAGCAGGTGACGCGCGCGGCGGTAGCGGTGGGCGAGCGCAGGTCCAACCACGACTACCGGAACCCATCGAGCAATCGCGCGCCAGATGCCCTCGAGGACGACCGCCGCGACGCGAAGATCAGTGCGCCCCGGGTGTCGGGTGGCCACGTAGCGGGGGAACTCCTGCCGCACCCCGAGAGCGACCCGTCTTCCGCGAAGCCAGGCTAAGCAGGCGAACCCGACCTGGACCGGGTGTGGACCCAGTAGCCAAACGACCTCCACCTCGTCAAGCGCCCGCCAGAAGCGCGCGAGCGCGGCGAGCATCGCCCGGAACGAGCGGCGTACCTGCCACAGACTCTCGTAGTAAGGCAGGTCGATGAAGCCGACGCCCTTGCCAAGCGGGTAACGGGGCTGCCCCTCAGAAGGGTCGAGCCGTCCAAGCACCACCAGCCGCTCAACCTGAGAGCCAAGCTCCACCAGGAAGCGGGTAAACGCATCCTCGCCATAGACCTCACCCCCGAACGCCCGGTACGGGAAGTCCGCATGGACGGCGACCCTTACAGCGCGCACATCCGAGCGAACGATAACCGTCGCTGCCGCGCCGAGCCGCATCCGCCTTGAGCGGTCTCCGCCAGGGACCCGCTATAAGGGTCCAGGCACGGACCAACCGGTATAAGTAATCGAGGCCGGGCGGCGACTGACCGCTGCGTCAGCGGATGGTTGCGCGCGGGAGGCAATTTGGCACGAGACGACATCAGAACCGGCAGCGCCTGGCCCGAGCCTGCGTTCGAGCAGCGCGGTCTGAAGCGCAGCCTGCAGACGATCCGCGAGCGGCTGTGGCTCGTGGTCGCCGCAATCGCGCTGGGACTCGTCGCCGCTGTGGTTTACCTGGCGACGGCGGAACCCGTCTACGAGGCCGAGGCGAACATCCTCGTGCTCCCGGTTCCGGGCACTGAGACCATCCTGCGCACGGTAGGTCTCATCCCGGAGTCCAGCGATCCGGCCCAGGACGTTGAGACTGCGACCCATCTGATCGACACCCCTGCGGTCGCGGCGCAAACCGCCGAGGCGTTGGGCGGGTCGATGACTTCCGACGAGGTGGCCGCGGCAATCAGGGTCGAGCCCCTGCCAGACAGCAACATAGTCGCCGTCGTCGGATCCGCGTCTACAGCGGAAGACGCCCGCAGGCTGGCAAACGCGTATGCGTCGGCGGCGGTGGCGCAGCGCACCGAGGAACTGCATCAACGGATCGCCACCGTCCTACCACGCCTCCAGGCGCAGCTCGAAACGCTCGAGGGCGATGCTGCCTCCGAGCTGGCTAGCGAGGTCGCCCAGCTCGGCTCGCTGCAATCCGGGGACGATCCGACCGTCAGGTTCGAGACGCCCGCGACCACCCCAGACAGCCGGGTGTCACCGCGAACATTGCTGACGATCGTCCTCGGTCTCGGTGCCGGCCTCGCCGTCGGGCTGGGCGGTGCGTTCGCCGCCCAAACCCTCGATCCCAGATTGAGGCGCGAGGAACAGCTTCGAAGCCGGTACAGGCTTCCCATTCTCACGCGCGTGCCGCGGGACACAGGACAGCGCAGGGGCGTGCCCCTGGCGCCGGAGACCGTTGCGCCCGCCACCCGCGAGGCATACCGAACACTCCGTGCCAACGTAGCAGCGGCCGGCCGCGGGTCCACGGGCGCTCGGTCGGTTCTCGTCACCGGCTCGGCCCCCTTCGAGGGAAAGACAACGACCGCGCTCAACCTGGCCGCGTCGTTTGCCCTCGCCGGCAGCAGCGTGATCCTGATCGAGGCGGACCTGCGGCGCCCGGCGATCGCAGACGCTCTCGGGGTCGAGGCCGGGGGGGGAATCGTGAGCACCCTGTTGGAGGACGCCTCGCTGGAGGACGCGCTCACGGCGCCCACCCCTCTCGGGCCCAACCTGCGCGTGCTCCTGGCCGAGTACAGGGGACGGTGGATGAGCGAGCTGTTCTCCCTGGGCGCCGCTCAGCAACTCATCGAGGAGGCGAAGAGCCTCGCCGAATACGTGATCATCGACTCGCCGCCGCTGACCGCCGTCGTGGACACGCTGCCGCTCGCGCGCCAGGCTGACTACGTCGTGATCGTCACCCGGCTGGGGGTGACGCGGCTCGACAGGCTCCACGAACTGGGAGAGCTCCTCGCCAACAACGACATCAAGCCCCTGGGATTCGCCTTGCTCGGTACACCGCCGCACCCCGGAGCTGGTGCTCGCTACTACGCGGGACCGTCCGACCGTGTCCCCGAGGGGCGTCTCGCCACGGGTCGCAAGGTGCTCAGCACCGAGGAGGAGCCCCAATAAGTCGAGCGGCCGAGCTGATGGCCGCAGTCGGGCGCTTCCCAATCAGGTCTGGTGAAGCCGTTTGCCGAGGGCTGGCGCCGGCCGAACCCCGGCAGCTCAAGTGCCGCGTTCCGTCGCCAAGCGACGCCATTCGTCAGCGAGCTCCAGCAGCTCACTCTCGTTCACCACGATCTCGGCGTGGAGCGGATCGGAGGTTGCCGCCTCCCCCGCGCCGAGACCGAAGCGTGCCCTCATGGACGCCTGCCACGTAGGAGGGAGGCGAGCGCAGCGACCGGCGGTCCGAACCTGGCCGAGCCGACCAGGAACCCGAGACCCCAGGTGAAGTGCATGGTCGCAAGCACGACGGGTACCGCCAAAGCGTCGCGCGGGCCGGCCTTGCGCAGGCACGTGAGAGCGGTTCCGATCAGCGCCACGAGGTACACGACGAGCGAGGCCCTCGCGAGGCTGGCCACGCGCCTCGTCGGCAATGCGGCGGCGGCAGAGGTGAGCACCAGCGCCGGCGGAAGGACGTGGGATCGCCGCATGCTTTCGGGGTGCGCCCCGCAGGTTTTCGCTCTGTATTGCCCGTAGCGCCAGTACTGGCGGGCCAGGGCGCGCAGGCTGTCACGCGGCGTGTAGCCGACTGCCATCTCAGGGATGGAGACGATGTGTCCTCCGGCCGCGCGAACGCGCGCCGCAAGCTCCGAGTCCTCGTTGATCGGCCAGCCCTCGTCCCATCCCCGCTGATCGAGGAGAGTCTCACGCCTCCAGACCCCGAGGAACCCGGTGTCGACCTCGAGCTCTCGTGCGGCGTTGCGAAACGAAGCGCCACCGACTCCCATCCGCGTCGAGAGGGCGAGCGCGACCCGCGACGACCAGCCCCCACGGCCGACCGCGACCTGCGGGCCACTGACCCAGTCGACGTCGCCGCGGCGAAGGCGCTCAACGCCGACCGCAAGGTAGTGGAGCGGCGGTAGCGAGTGGGCATCCATGCGGGCGACGAACACTCCACGCGCGCACTTCAGGCCGATGTTGAGCGCATGCGGGATCAGTCGCCGCGGGTTGTCCAACAAGCGGATGCGGGGGTCTTCCCCCGACGCCCGCGAGACGATCTCGCGCGTGCGATCCTCGGACCCGCCGTCGATGAACAGGAACTCGATGCCACCGTTGAATCGCTGGCGACGCAGCTCGGTGATCGTGTCCTCGATGTAGGCCTCCTCGTTCAGGGTCGGAACCAGGACGCTGACGTCGACCGGCTCGCCCGCCGCGGCACGAGCCGGGGGGCCAGCGCCCTCCAGCGAGTGCATCGTCATCGCCTTACCCCGCGCGCGGCCGGTTAGGCGGCCGCGCGAGGAGATGAGCCCTGCCAACGAGGAAACGGCCGCCGCGGCCCACACGGCCGGCGGGCGGCGCCGAGTTGACCCCGGCCGAAGGCGACGCGCCATCGTTCTGTGCTACCACGCGATCAGCGATGAGTGACCCGCTCCACTTGCCGTGTCCCAGGGCGACCTTCATCGGCAGATACGAGCCTTCCTTCATCGGGGCTTCAGACCAGCCACGTTCATCGAAGCGGTCGTGGGGCCGAGCCGGGGCAAGACTGTAGCGATCACCTTCGACGATATGTACCGGTCGGTGTTCGATCGGGCATCCTTCCCGGTAAGCGCAGGGTCGGGCGTCTCCACGGCAGCTGCTGAGCTCGGGGGAACCGGCCGATCAGCTGGTCGGGTCGACCGCCTCGGCCGGGTGCCTTCGGGAGAAGACCCGGTAGAGGCTCCCCGTCCGGCCACCGAACATGATGTAACCGAAGGGTGTGGTGTCACCCCTGACCATCAGGTCGCGCAGCTCCGACAGATCGGCGTGCCGCGTGTGGGCGGGGCGCGCCACCACCAGCTGGAAGTCGGCCTCACGGACGACGGGCAGGAGAGCGCCCGCCGCAGGAAGCGGCGGGGTGTCGATGATGATCCAGTCCGCCCGCATGCGCAGCTGGTCGAGGATCAGTGACATCGAATGAAGGATCGCCTCGAGGCTCTCGCCCTCCGTCCGGGGAGCGAGCACCGACAGCCCGCGAGTCCGCGGCACCTCGACGATCGCCCGGTCGAGATCGACGTCCGGCGGGTCGCGCTCATGCAGCTCGGAGGTGCCCGCGACCCCCAGCCGCGTTGCAATCGCAGGATTGCCGAGGTCGAGGTCAACCACGATCGCCGTCTGGCGCGTCGCCGCGAATCCCCGAGCAAGGTTCAGGGCCGCCGTTGTCCTACCGTCGCCGCGGGAAGCACTGGTGAGCGCCACCACCGCCCCCATGGCACCAGCCCTGGGCCCATTCCCACCGCCGGCCCCGACCAGAACAGGGCGAGCGAGCTCGAGCTGGACCCGCACAGCGCGGAAGCGCTCGCGGATATCCTCGCGACCCTCCTCATCCTGGTCACGCCCCGCAAGCGGTGGGACCCGCGCCAGGATGGGAAGCGGGTAGGTGTCCACCAGATCGGCCTCGTCGGCGATCCTGCGCGGCGCCAGCATCTCCATCAACACCGCAACCGCAATACCGAGCACGACTCCCGCCAGGGCGGCGATGCCCAGCACCATCCAGGCGGGCAGCCCGATCGGCGCGTCCGGCGCCTCCGCCCGACGGGAGATCGAAAGCGTCGGGTCCTCACCGTCCGCGATCGCCTCCAGCGTACTCAGCTGTGCTTGGAGCGGCTCGGCCGCGATGCTCGCCGGGTCACCGACAGCCGCGAGCTGGTCACGCACTCCTGCGATCGCCTGATCGACCAGCGGCCGAAGCCGGGCGCGGCGCGCCGCGAGGGCCGACTCGGCGTACTGATTCGCGGCCGTCGCGGCGAACTCAGGGTCGCCGGACTCTGCCTTGACGTCGATGAGGTTGCTGTCAGCGACCGGCTCCACGCTGATCCTCGAGGTGACGGTGGCCCGCGAGATCCCCAACTCGTTCGCGGTCCGCCTCACCGCACCCCGGGAGCTCAGGAGCGAGGAGGCCGTTTGTACGGCGCTCGCCGAGTCCCGGCCGACGGCCCGAACGAGCGGTAGACCCACGAACGAGGGATCCTCAGCGGGTAGCGGGGAGACGAGGATCTGCGCCGTCGCCTCGTACCGGGTCTCGTGATACAGCACCCAAGCGAGGCTGGCAGCGATCGTCGTCGCCGCGATCGCGACGACGACGCCCAGGTGCGCGCGGAGGGCCCTGAGGTATGAGACCAGGGCGCTAGCGGGGCGCTCCTCCGAGGGACTCGCGAGCTCTTCGCTCGCGAAGCCGGACGGTTGACCTCGTTCCGAGTTCATCACGAGGCGGGTCGGCGCCCCGCTGCGACCGTGGCGAGCGCCGGCCCCAGGGCGAGCAGAACCCACAGCCGCGTATCGGAGCCGTTCGAGAGGAAGATCGAGGCGCTCAACGCGCTGATCTGTGCGACCAGGATCCCTCGGGCGAGGCCGGCCATCCGCCGGCGGCCCGCGTCATCAAACCTCGAGGCCGCGAGCCAACTGGCCCGCAGCGCAGCCGCCACCGCGCCCAGCAGGAGCGCGAGCCCCACGATCCCCGTCTCGGCGAGCTGCTGGAGGTAGACGTTGTGGGCCACGTGCGGATCAGTGACGATCAGGTCGGGCTGATTGATCTGGCCGGGCTCGCGGAAGTACCGTCGCGACTCGTCCTCGAAGTTGTTCGCGCCAACGCCGATCGCGAGGTTGTCCTCGCTCATCCGCCACGCGATGTCCCAGAGGTCCTCGCGACCCGTGTCGGTGTCGAAGTCCCGGACACGTTCCCAGGTCTGCGGCGACGCCGTCACGAGCCAGAGACCGGTCGCCGCCACCAGCAACGCCACCAGGGCGCCCAGCCTCAGGCGACGCCCGCGAGCCAGGACAAGCGCCGCCGCGACGGCGACCCCGGCCGCGATGAGCCCCCCTCGGGATCCCGACGCAGCCACCCCCACGGCGAGGACGCCGATCCCGAGCATCAGCGCCAAGCGGGCCGCCCCGGAGGCGGCTTTGGTGCCGACGAGTGCCGCCCCGATCGCGATCGCCGGAACCAGACCCGCGGCGAGGTAATTCGGGTCGCCGAGGACGCCCGAGAACCGAGCCGTCTCATCGGGCGCTGCCTCGAACGACGCACTCGCCCCTGGGATCAGCCCGGCGAGCACCGAGAGGACGGCGCCGATCACGAACGCGAAACAGCTGAGGGTCAGGTATCGCTCGGTTGTGATCGTCGTCGCGATCACGGCGAAGATCGCCGCGGCGCGGGCCCAGCTGCCGACCGCGGCACCCGCGGCCCCAACGTCCCCGGCCCACAGCAGCGACAGACCGATCCACAGGACCAGAAGGGCCAGGGTGGCGAACAGCCCGGCGTGAGCGCGGAAGATGCCGGCCACCATCTTTGCCCGAAGGGGGAGCGCGCCCAGCCAAGCGGTTGCGAACACGAGTAGCAGAGCAGTCGACGCAAGGCCCAGTAGCGACAGCCGCTCGAGGAACGCGAAGGGCACCCACAGGACCGCGCCCAGCCCGAGGTCGAGGAAGGCGACCGGCGCGTAGAGCAACAGGATCAGTCCGGATATGCCCAATGCAGGGTTGACCGCCAGCGCTAGGCCCAGCACGACGGCAGCGAGCAAACCCAGCACCACAACCGGGAGTGGCGAGTTGAGCGGGGGTGGTGCCGCGCGAGCCGTGAGCGCGTGATCGGTCATGTCCGGCCTAAGGATGACCGAAGCCGGAACCGGGCGTGAGCAGAACCCTTTGCGGGGTGACAGGGGAGCACGGTGACGATGGCCGATGGCCACTAGGCTCGGCCGCCATGGCGGACGACGCAAGCCACGGAGTTGCCACCCGCACGCTTCGCGGAATGACGTGGGCGTATGGCTCATACGTCGGCGGCAAGCTGCTCGTCCTGCTTTCGACAGCAATCCTCGCGCGAGTCCTCACGCCGGAGGAGTTCGGGCTCGTGGCCCTCGCCCTGACCTTCATGGCGCTCCTCGAGGGCGTCTCGGACCTCGGCCTCAGCGGAGCGCTGGTGATTCAGCGAGTCGAGGTCCTGCACGAGCGCGCCGAGACGGTGTTCGTATCCACGATCGCCATGGGCCTCGTCCTGAGTCTCGCAATCGTCGCGCTGAGCCCGCTGGCGGAGGCGTTCTTCGGCGAGCCGGGCCTGGCCGGTTTGACCGCGGTTCTCGGCGCGAATTTCTTCCTGCGATCACTCGGAGCGACCCACTACGCGCTGGCCATGAAGGGCCTCAACTTCCGCGCCAGGACCGTGGCGGAGGTGGCCGGGGTCGTTGCCCGGGGGCTGACGGGCATCGCCTTGGCCCTCGCCGGGTTCGGGGCTTGGAGCCTCGTGATCGGTTACCTCGTGGGCACGCTGGCGCTCGACGCGGCGATCTGGGCCATGGTCCCGTGGCGCCCGAAGCTCGAGCCCCGCCGCGAGCACTTCGGCGAGATGATCCGGTTCGGTGGCACGCTCAGCGGGGTCGACGTGGTTACCGCCCTGACGACCAACGCCGACTACGCCTTCATCGGCCGGGTCCTGGGAGCCACTGCGCTGGGCCTGTACACGCTCGGGTTTCGTCTCCCCGAGCTTCTCATCATCAACATCTCCGTTGTCGCCAGCCACGTCCTGTTCCCGGCGTTCACGATCGTCGATCCGGACTCGCTCGGCCACGCATTCCTGACCTCGCTGCGCTACACGGTGATGATCGGCCTGTTGCTGGCCACCGGACTCGCGATCCTCGCGGAGCCGCTGATCGTGATCACGTTCGGCGACCAGTGGCTCGGCTCCGTCACCGCGATGCAGATCCTAACCGTGTACGCGCTGGGGGTCACGATCGGGATTCCCGCTGGAACCGCCTACAAGGCCACGGGCCGGGCGGGGGTCCTGCTGATCCTCGGGATCGTCCGGTTCGCGGCGCTGGTGACCGGACTGCTTCTGTTCACGGACCTCGGCATCAATGCGGTCGCCACCTGCCAGGCGACGGTCGCGGGGCTTGCGGCCGTCGTCGGTCTCGGGCTCGCCTCGAGGCTCCTTGGGGTCGGGCTGGCGCCGATTCTGAGAGAGATCTGGCCATCGGTGGTCGCGGCGGGAGTCATGGCGGCCACCCTGATCGGCGTCGACCAGGTCGTCCAGGGAGACCTCCCTGTGCTGCTCGCCGGCGCCGGCGCCGGGGCGGGCGCCTACCTTGGAACGGTGTGGGTCCTGCGACCGGACTGGATCCGGTATCTGAGGACACGCCTTTTGGCCCGGCCCGAGGTACCTGAACCGCCACCGGCGGGGGAGCTTGAGCCGACACGAGAAACGGACGTGATCGCTTAGCTCGATCTCGGCCGCCCGACCGGTCCCGACATTCGGGATAGGGGTGGGAACGAACGAGTTTGCATAGAATTCGCATCGGGTACGTGAGTGAGTCGACCTACTTGGGGGGTTTCCAACCGGCTCCCGATCGATGCGACACAACCCCCCGGCGCCGCACATCCTGATCGCAGTCCTGGCCGGGTTCCTTCTCGCCAGCCCCAGCGCGATCGCCGAGACGAAGACGAAGACGTTCAAACCCGTGCGGAACCACCACGGGGTGATGGTCTTCGCCCCCCGCGGCGTGGCTCCGAGCACGGTCGTCGCCGCCAGGCTCACGCTCCGCGCTCACGGTAGGGGGCGGATCAGCCGCGCCCTGCCCGCGCGGCGGGTACGCGCGGCAGTCGCTCGGAAGGCCCGCCTGCGTGTCGAGGTTCCGAGGCGCGCCAGACGCGGCCGGCTGCACGTGCGGACCCAAGCGCCGCCGCCCGACGACCCCCCGCCGCCTCCTCCACCCCCGCCGCCTGACGACCCCCCGCCGCCTCCTCCACCACCTCCGCCTCCTGACGACCCCCCGCCGCCTCCTCCACCGCCTCCGCCTCCTGACGACCCGCCGCCGCCTCCTCCACCACCTCCGCCGCCCGACGACCCGCCGCCGCCTCCTCCACCCCCGCCGCCCGACGACCCGCCGCCGCCTCCTCCACCCCCTCCGCCCGACGACCCGCCGCCGCCTCCTCCACCCCCGCCGCCCGACGACTGCGGCTACGGAAGCTTTGCGTGGCCCGACCTTCCCGGCGGCTGCTGGCGCCCCTATTCCGCCGCCAGTCCCTTCAACCAGGCGCTTCCTGACTCCCCGCGCCTGGTCTCGAACTCTTCGGCCGTCGTCTCCCGCATGGTCGGATTCGGCGACGGCATGTTCTGGGAGGGCGGCGTCGCCGATACGGGCGAGGACTGGAGCCACCCCCTGTATTACTCGCAGTCCACGGACCCGCTCTACACGATCCACTGCGCGATGTACGCCTGCCCGGCGATCGAGGGCATGCAGATTCGGATTCCGGCCGCCGCTCGCCCTGCGGGTGGCGGTGATGGGCATATGGCGGTCATCGACCAGGTGGCCAACATGGAATACGACTTCTGGCAGGTGCGGGAAAAGCCGGCCAGCGGCGGGACGCTCGTCGTCAGCAGCGGGGGCGCGGTGCGGATCGGGACTCCGGATGCAACCGGATTGGGCATGCAGGTCGCCCCGAACCAGCCGATGGCGACCGCGGGGCACTATGGGCTTGCGGCCGGCATCATCCGGCCGGCGGAGCTGGCGGCCGGCGAGATCCGCCACGCGTTGTTTCTCGTGGTCCAGTGCGTTCGCTCGGGCTTCGTCTATCCGGCCGAGCAGGACGCCGCGACGACGTGCTCCGACCAAGCCGACGCTCCGGCGCTTGGCCAGCATTTCTACCTGGCGATGACCGAGTGCCAGATCAACGCGCTCGCGATCCCCGAGTGGCAGAAGGTCGTGCTGCGCGCGATCCGTCGCTACGGGATGTTCGTCGGCGACACCGGCGGGCCGGGATTCCAGATCCAGGCCGAGTCGGGCTCGAGCTTCACCAGCTTCGGCGGCGAGGATCCGTGGGTCACCCTCGGCAGGCAGTACGAGGTGCCGAGCCGGGACTCCTCGGGCGCACGTACGTACTCGTTCGATCTGCGCGGCGCGGTTGATTGGGCCGAGCATCTGCGGGTCGTCGACCCGTGCGTGTCACAGCGCACGTGTTAGCGAGAGGCTAGCTCGGACCCTTCGGGGCCTGATCTGCCTCTACCATCCGAATTGTTCGGGGCCATGTCGAGCCGGCTGGAAGGACGAGGCGATTAGCGTGCCCGGGATCGGGATGACGAGCGAAACCGGGCCGACGCAGGGTCCGTCCCCCACATACATGGGCGGTGAGCGACCGCTACGCGTCCACGTCGTGATCTCCTCGCTCACCTGGGGCGGCGCCGAGGCCTTGCTCTCGGATTTCGCAGAGGGGGCGCCGGCTGCGGGGATCGAGGTCACGGTTTCCTACTTGAGCGACGACGCTCGCGGCGTCGGGCGACTTCGTGCGCTCGGGATCGCCCCCGCCTCCGTGCCGATCACGAGTCTCCTCGATCCGAGCGATTGGCGACGGGTTCAGGACCACATCGCCGCGCTCGCCCCGGACCTGGTTCACACGCACCTCGGCAACGCCGACCTTCTCGGTGGCGTGGCGGCGCGACGGCTCGGGATCCCGACCGTTGCCACGATCCACCTCGCCGATCCACGCGGCGAGTGGGTGCGCGAGCGGGTGAAGTCCCGCCTCATGGCCGCCGCCCGTCGTCACTGCGCGGCCAGGGTGATCACGGTGTCGGAGGCGGCCCGCCGCGGCTATCTCGCGAGCGGGTGGGATCGGCCCGATCGCGTCGTCGCAGTTCACAACGGCATCGTCGACCGCGCAGCGACAGGGGCGGGACGGGAGATTCGGACACAGCTCGGGATCGGGTCCAACCAGCTTGTGATCGCGATGATCAGCGTGCTGCGGCGGGACAAGGGCCACCGGCTCGCGATCGATGCCTTGGAACAACTGCGTCCGAGCTTCCCTGACCTTCGGCTGCTGATCATCGGGGACGGACCCGACCGAGCCGAGGTGGAACGCGCTGCGGCTCGGCTCGGGTCGTCGGTGAGGTTCACCGGTCACCGCACCGATGTCATGCGCGTCCTGGACGCCGTCGATGTCCTGGTTCACCCCTCGGTCCGCGACGCCTTCCCGACGACCTTGCTCGAGGCTGCCGCGGCGGGCGTGCCGGCGATCGCGACCGCGGTGGAGGGCATCCCCGAGATCATCGACGACGGGCTGACGGGCGTCCTGATGCCCGTACCACCTACCGCTGAGGCGCTGATGGGGGCTCTGCGGTCGCTCATGACAGACCCTGCACGACGGGCGACACTCGCCGGCGCCGCCCGCGAGAGGTTCGAGCGGGAGTTCACCGTCGAGCGCTGGATCGCGCGCCTACTTCCGGTCTACGAGAGCGCCCTTGCCGGGACCGGCGTGGACCTTGCATCCCGGCCGTCCCCCTCCGTCTCCGAGCGGACCCTCGACACGGGCGCCGGGTAGCGAGATGCGGGTCGCGATCGTCGAGCCCCAGCCACGCGGCGGCTTACTGCATTACGCGGTGCAGCTCGGCGACGCCCTGGCGGCGCGCGGGCACGCGGTTGATCTGATCACCCCCCGCGGCAACGAGCTCATCGGGAAGACCCGGCACGCTCGGATGCGGGCCGTGCTCACTCCCACCGTGCCTAGCTCTGCGGCGCCCGCCGTACGCGGCCGGGTGCATCGTGTGGTCAGGCGCGGCGGGGTTGCCCTCCGGCAGACGCGCGCGTGGATACGTGCCGTTGCGGAGGTCAGGCGGGGCCACTACGACGCCGTGATCATCGACGCCGATGTATCGCTGCCGCCGGCCGCCTTCGGAGCATGGGCACTCACCCGGTTTGCTCGTGCGGCGGCAGTCACCGATATATGTCACAACGCGCAGGCATTCACCCGCGGGAGCGGGGAGGAGCTGCTGGATATGAACCCCCTGAGCCGGTCGATCCTCCGCCGCACGTATCCGCGGTTCGACCTCGTGTTCGTCCATGGCGAGCGCACGCTCGCTGAATTCAGATCGGTGTGGCCGCATTCTCGTCTTGCGGTGATTCCGCACGGAGACGAGCGGCTCTTCTCAGCCGATCCACCACCTCCCTCCGATGAAGAGCACATCCTCTTCTTCGGGGATTGGCGCAAGGGAAAGGGAATCCCGGTTCTCATGGACGCCTTCGACGAGATCGCCGCTCGGCGGTCGCGAGCGAGCCTGACGATCGCGGGAACGCCATTTCCGAAGGAGCTGGACCTCGCCGCGCTCCGGGATTGGGCACAGGCCCATGGCGGTCGCGTGACGCTGGTGGATCGTTACGTCCCGATCGAGGAGGTGCCCGGGCTGTTCGGCCGGGCCCGGGTTGTCGTCGCCCCGTACCTGGCCGGGTATCAAAGCGGGGTGGTTCACCTGGCCATGACGATGGCACGGGCCGTCGTTGCGACGGATGTCGGTGACGTGACCACCGTGGTCGTCGATGGACAGACCGGGCTTCTCGTAAAGCCGGGGGATGCCCCCGCGCTGGCCAGCGCGCTCGAGCGGGTTGTCTCGCAGCCCGAGCTCGCGGCATCCTTAGGCGCCGCGGCGCGGCGACGGGTGATGGAGGGCTCCTCGTGGGAGGAGGTCGCCGCGCAACTGGAGTCGAAGCTGACCGCGGTCGTGACCGACTTCGCTCAGCCTCCACGGGCCGCGGCCGTGGCGACCCGGGCCAGCCGAAACGCGGAGGAGCCGACCGAGACCCGTCCCGAGTAGGGTCGATGGAGTACGTTCTGCGGATCCCTCCCGAGGATCCGAGGCATACGCCGTTTGCTCCCGGCTCCGCTCGTCTCGCGTTCGGGCAACGGTACGCTGACAGGGAATGGAGCCTGCGGCGTTCGATGACTCTGCGTCGCTCGATCCCGCCGAAGGCGTGGAAGTCGAGCGTCCTCATACCTGGGCGGAACGAGGCGGCAGGGGTAGTCGGCGGGGTAGAGCGCATACGCGTCCATCCGTGCCAGCCATGGCTCTCGTGGGGAGGCCGCTTCCTGGTCGGCCGTGGCGCCTCGGCGTCCGTCCGGCCGCGATCCGGTCGGCGGTTCGCTCGCGGTGAAATCGGCGCCGAGATTGCCTAGCGAGATTCCGAGACTCGTTGTCGAGCCCGTCTACCAGCTCGACACGCTCAAGGAGGAATGGTCGGCCCTCGGGGAGCGCACCGGGAACGTGTTCGCTACGTGGGACTGGAATTCAACCTGGTGGCGGCACCTCGGCTCGGGGCGTCGCCTACTCGCGGCGGCTTGCCGTGACGAAGCCGGTGCGCTGATCGGCCTGCTGCCCACGTACGTGGCCAAGGCCGCCGGTCCGGCACGTGTCATCCGACTGCTGGGGCACGGACAAGGCGACCATCTCGGCCCGATCTGCATGCCGGCAGACCGGCCGCGCGTGTCAAGCGCCTTACGCATGGCGTTGCGGGCAAAACCATGGAATAACGCCGTGATCCTTGCCGAGCAGCTTCCCGCTGACGAGCGGTGGAGTCAACTCTTGGGTGCCCGCACGATCGTTCGCGAGGCGAGTCCGGTGCTCGAACTCACGACGCGGAACTGGGACGAGTTTCTCGCTGAACGCCGCTCGAGCTTGCGCAAACAGGTCCTGTACCAGGAGCGACGGCTCACGCGTGAGCGGGACATGCGCTATCGCCTGATCGACGAAGCCGAGGCGCTTCCGGGTGCCATGGACACGCTGTTTCGTCTCCATGGCGCGCGGTGGGGACGAGAGGGCACGGCCGCGTACGGGGCCGCACAGTCGTTTCACCGCGCCTTCGCGGCCCGAGCGCAGGAGCGCGGCTGGTTGCGGTTGTGGCTCCTCGAACTGGACGGGCGAGCCGTCGCCGCGTGGCACGGCTTCCGCTTCGGCGGCGCAGATTGGCACTATCAGTCGGGTCGCGACCCGTCGTGGGACCGATATTCGGTCGGAGCCGTTCTGCTGGCGCACACGATTCGCGATTGCATCGAAGCGGGAATGCACCGCTACCTCTTTCTCCGCGGTAACGAGCCATACAAGCTGCGGTTCGCAACGAGCGATCCGGGTCTCGAGACGATCGCCCTCGGCACCGGTGTCGTGGGGCGCGCCGGACTTGCGGCCGCAACAGGAGCTCGAAGGATGCCGACGGCGATTCGCCATCGGATTGCGCGTGTACTGCGAACGTAGCCCAACGGATGGGACCCTCGCTCGGGGCGCTCGAGGGCGACAATGAGAGATCGCATGCGGACGACCGGCTCCTCGACCACGCACGTACCCGCCATCGCCTGCGTGATCGGGAGCATGGATCTCGTGCGGCCTCTAGGGTTAGCCGGGATCTCTTGCGCCGTCGTCGTGGAGGCCGGGGACGTCGCCGCGTATTCGCGGTTCACCCGCGACGTTGTTCGGCTCGCCGATCCCAGTCTTGAGCCGGAGCTCCTGCTCGAACGGCTTCTGCGCTACGCCGACGGGCAGGCCGAACCTCCGATCCTGTACTACGGTCAGGACACCGATCTGCTCTTCGTTTCCCGCCACCGCGAGCGACTCCGCGAACGGTTCCGCTTCGTAATCGCTGATCCGGGCCTCGTCGACGATCTCGTGGACAAGGAGCGGTTCGGGGCGTTGGCGCGTCGCCTGGACCTACCCGTTCCCGCCGCTGTCTGCGTCGACGCGTCTGCAGCCTCTCCGCGGAAGCTCGACCTGAAGTTCCCGGTCGTGGTGAAGCCGGCGGCCCGGGATCGCGGGAACTGGGCGGCGGTCGCAGATGGAGCGAAGGCATTAGGAGCTGCGACCGAAGACGAGCTCCGAGGGATCTGGTCGAGGTTGGCTCGGGAGCGGCTCAAGGTGCTCGTGCAGGAGCTGATTCCCGGTCCCGAAACGCGCGTCGAGAGCTACCACGTGTACGTCGACGCCGACGGGCAAACCGCGGGAGAGTTCACCGGCCGGAAGATCCGCACCCATCCGCCGGCGTATGGCGAGACCACCGCACTCGAGATCACGGACGCTCACGACGTGGCGGATCTTGGACGCGACGCAACGCGGCTCCTTGGTCTACGCGGTGTAGCAAAGCTCGACTTCAAACGCGATGGGTCCGGACGGCTGCACCTGCTCGAGGTCAACCCCCGCTTCAACCTCTGGCACCACCCGGGCGCCAAAGCCGGAGTGAACCTTCCGGCTCTCGTCTATGCCGACCTCGTCGGCCTTCCTAGGCCTCGGCCGAGGAGCGCGCGCGCCGGCGTCCGATGGATCTATCACGGCCACGATGCGCGAGCGGCCCGTGCTCAAGGTGTTCCGCTGCGCCGATGGCTCCCGTGGGCGATCTCGTCGGAGGCGAAATCCAATGTTGCACTCGACGATCCCCTCCCGATCCTGATGGGAGCGAGGTTCCGCGCCGGCGCGAGGCTCGGCCGCGGCCCGCGCGCGCCCCGGAGGTGACCGCGGTGCGCTATGGGGTGATCTCCGACGTCCATGCGAACCTGCCCGCCCTCGAGGTCGTTCTCTCGGAGCTGAGCCGTATCGGTGTCGACGCGTACGCCTGTGCCGGCGACCTGGTCGGGTACGGTCCGCAACCCAACGAGTGCGTCGGGGTGATCCGAGAACTCGGCGTGCCTTGCGTCGCCGGAAACCACGACCTCATCGTGCTCGGCGAGCTCTCGGAAGACCGCTGTGAGCGACTAGCGCGCAACAGTCTTCGCTGGACGCGCGAAGTGCTCGACCCTCGTACGCGCGATTTCCTCTCGCAGCTTCCCCGGCAGCTCGAGTTGCCCGGAGGCGTGGTCGTCACGCACGCGTCGCTCGACGACCCTCAGGAGTACATTCTGCGCACCGAGCAAGCGGCTACGCAACTCGCTCGGCTTGCCGAGCGCTATCCCGCCACACGCATACTCATCGTCGGGCACACCCACCGGGCATTTGCCTATGGTGGCATCAGCGCCCAAACGCGTCTCCGCTCTGGCCAAGCGGTCAGCCTGGACGGCGCCGGACGCTGGCTCCTCAACCCCGGCGCGGTCGGGCAGTCACGCGAGCCGCGCAACCGCGCCCGTTTCATGATCCTCGACTTGGAGCGGCGGGAGGCGACATTCCACGCCGTGCGGTACGACGTTCGGCGGAGTCGCGCGCTCCTCCGCCGCGAGCGGCTTTCAACTCGGTCACTCCACCTCCCACCGTGGAGGCTCAAGGCGGTGCTGCGCCCGGTGATTCGCACCGCGATAGGCATTCGAACCAAGCTCCAACGCCGTTGACCTCCAAGATCACGGAACCCCGTTGCACCGGGCCGAGCTTCGCGACGCGCACGCTGATTGGGACGGCCTGGGCCCACGGCTCGGGCTGATCGGGCTCGGGGCTACGCTTGGCGGCCGTGCCCGATGTGCTCGTGCTCTGCTACCACGCCGTCAGCGATCGCTGGCCGTCGACGCTCGCGGTGACGACCGAGCAGCTCGAAGACCAGCTCGGTCATCTGGTTCGCCGCGGTTATCGCGGAGCGACGTTCGAGCACGCGGCCACCTCGCGGGTCGCCGAGCGCACGCTCGCGGTCACGTTCGACGACGGCTACCGGTCGATCCTGACGCACGCGCTCCCTGTGCTCGATCGCCTGGGGCTGCCCGGAACCGTGTTCGTGCCCACGGACTTCATCGGGCGCGGTGCGGCGATGAGCTGGCCCGGGATCGACGACTGGGTGGGCAGCGAGTACGAGGACGAGCTCGTGCCGATGTCCTGGGAGGAGCTGGTCTCTCTGCGGGACCTTGGGTGGGAGATCGGGTCGCACACCTGCTCGCATCCCCGCCTCTCCAAGCTCGACGACGAGGCGCTCGAGCGCGAGCTCAGGCACTCACGAGAGACGTGTGAGGAGCGGCTCGGGGCCTGCCGGACGCTGGCACTGCCCTACGGTGACGGCGACGCGCGCGTACCTTCGGCGGCGAAGGAGGCTGGCTACACCGCCGTCGCCGGTCTTCCCGCCCGCTCGATCACCGCCTGGGGCTGGCCGCGCGTCGGGATCTACCCGGCTGACCGATCCTGGCGCTTCCGCCTGAAGGTCGCGAAGCCGGTCCGCAGGGTGCTGGAGTCCCTGGCAAGCCGACGCGCCGCCGTGGCAGACGGCGCGCGGAAGCGATGACCCGAAGTGACCGCAGCTGACGAGCCGGCCGCGACGCTTCGTCTCCTCGCCGAGGGCGGGCGTCTGGTCACATCCCGGGCGCGCATCGTGGCAGCCGCCGCGCGGGCGCGGCGCGGGCCGCGCACGTACACCCTGTGGCCCGACGCTCGGCAGCCGATGATCTCCGCGGACGTCGGCTATCCGCCCGCGGCGGAATGGCTCCGGCGCACGATGGTCCCGACGCTCCGGCGCCTTCCCGACGCGGCGACGTGGATGTCCCTCCGCGCACGTGCTGCCCTGATTGGCGGCGACGACGGTCTCGCTGTCCGGGTCGCCGTGGAACGTGGGCTCGTCCAGGCGACACCGCGGGTCGCGATGTATTCCCCGTCGGGACAGGCCGTCTCCAAGGCCATCTGCTTCCTCTTTCGCGACGGGGACACGCAGCCGCAGATCGTCGTCAAGGCGATGGCCGAGCCGCGCTTCGATTGGCGCTTGCGCACGGAGTCGGGGGTTCTGGAGGCGATCAGGGAGCGGATCCGGCACGACTCCGGCGTGGTCTCGACCCTGCCGCCCCCACCGCTCTTCGCGGGCGACGCCGATGGCGAATTCCTGCTGGCGGAGGCTTACGACCCGTTGGGCCCCGAGACCGGCAGGGGGTCTCGTGCAGCCGCGCTGGAGTGGCTGCGCCGCTTCCAGCAGGCATCGAGCTCGCGCGTGGAATCGTGGAACCAGGAGGACGAGGAAGAAGCTGTCCTCGCCGCGTACGACGCGTGGCGACTCGCCGGCACCGGGAAGGAGGACGTCATCGCGGAACGTGTGCGCGCTTTGCTCGTGCCCATGCGAGGTATGACGCTGCCGCGCTGCGCCGTGCACGGCGACTTCTGGCGCGGGAACTTCGCCGCCCTAGACGGCTCCGTCCGCGTCTACGACTGGGAGTGGGCGGCCGCGGACGGGATGCCGCTATTCGACCTTTGGACGTATGAGCTCGCGGAGCTCCGCCTCCTCGCACGAGCGGGCGGGGGTCACCTCGAGAGCGAGCTCGGCAACGCCCTCGTTCGCCTGCAGACCGAGCTGAGGCGGCGGGAGCTGGACGATCGCCTCGCGCTCGCAACGCTTGCACCGGTGCTCGGCGCGCTCTCCTTCCGCATCCGCAACCGGCTGGCCATGCCCGACGAGATGGAGCGCCATTCGCTGGCGGTCATGGCCGCCGCCGAGCGCCTGCTCGTGTCCGGCCGACGGCTCGCGACGTAGCCGGCGTCCCGGCTCACTGGATACCTGAAATCGGCGATATTTCGGGCCAGCACTACCGCAGATCGGGGATTGTCGGTCGACATACGGCCTCCCTTCGACTAGCTTGAGCGTTGGGGGATAATGCAAACGACGCTGCCACGCCGGGTTCGCCTCGGCCTTGCCACGGCGATGGCGGGGCTGTTGTCGGCATCCGTGCTGCTCGCCGGGATGGCGACCAGCGACGCCGCCACCCCGACTCTAAGCACGGCACCGGTAGCCGCCGACGCGTACGTCAGCTCTTTCAAACCCAACTCCAACTTCGGTTCGGCGAATACCGTGCAGGTCGACGCATCGCCGATCCTGTCGGGCTACTTGCGGTTCGATGTGCCCGCGTTTGAGGGCACGGTTACCAGTGCGAGTCTGAGGGTTTACGTCAGTGGCGGATCGGCCTCCGGGTTCGAGGTCAGGAGCGTAAGCGAGAGTGGTTGGGCGGAGAACACGATCACGTTCGCCAATGCGCCGCCGTTTGGCGAGGTCGTGGCCTCTTCGGGGCCTGTCTCCACCGGCTTTCGGGAGCTGAACGTGACGCCGCTGGTCACGGGCGGCGGTCCAATCAGCCTCGCGCTCACCACGACTGGCTCGACCGAGGTCCGCATCGGGAGCCGGGAGGGACTCTCCACAAGGAGACCATCGCTCACCGTCGAGACGCTCGACACCACCGCCCCGACCGTCGGCCTGAGCGTACCCGCCCAAGGCGCCACCGTCGGCCTCACCCCGACGCTCTCGGGCGCCGCCGGCACCGCCCCGGGCGACTCCAACCAGGTCACGGTGAAGCTCTACGCCGGCGGCTCGGCGACCGGGACCCCGGTGCAGACGCTGAGCGCCGCCGCCGCGGGCGGCTCGTGGTCGGTCACCGCCTCGCCGGCGCTGGCCCCGGGCACCTACACCGCCCAGGCCGAGCAGTCCGACCAGGCCGGCAACGTCGGGCGGAGCCCGACCAGAACCTTCACCGCCGCGGCGCCGACGGACACGACGCCGCCGACCGTCGGCCTGAGCGTACCCGCCCAAGGCGCCACCGTCGGCCTCACCCCGACGCTCTCGGGCGCCGCCGGCACCGCCCCGGGCGACTCCAACCAGGTGACGGTGAAGCTCTACGCCGGCGGCTCGGCGACCGGGACCCCGGTGCAGACGCTGAGCGCCGCCGCCGCGGGCGGCTCGTGGTCGGTCACCGCCTCGCCGGCGCTGGCCCCGGGCACCTACACCGCCCAGGCCGAGCAGTCCGACCAGGCCGGCAACGTCGGGCGGAGCCCGACCAGAACCTTCACCGCCGCGGCGCCGACGGACACGACGCCGCCGACCGTCGGCCTGAGCGTACCCGCCCAAGGCGCCACCGTCGGCCTCACCCCGACGCTCTCGGGCGCCGCCGGCACCGCCCCGGGCGACTCCAACCAGGTGACGGTGAAGCTCTACGCCGGCGGCTCGGCGACCGGGACCCCGGTGCAGACGCTGAGCGCCGCCGCCGCGGGCGGCTCGTGGTCGGTCACCGCCTCGCCGGCGCTGGCCCCGGGCACCTACACCGCCCAGGCCGAGCAGTCCGACCAGGCCGGCAACGTCGGGCGGAGCCCGACCAGAACCTTCACCGCCGCGGCGCCGACGGACACGACGCCGCCGACCGTCGGCCTGAGCGTACCCGCCCAAGGCGCCACCGTCGGCCTCACCCCGACGCTCTCGGGCGCCGCCGGCACCGCCCCGGGCGACTCCAACCAGGTGACGGTGAAGCTCTACGCCGGCGGCTCGGCGACCGGGACCCCGGTGCAGACGCTGAGCGCCGCCGCCGCGGGCGGCTCGTGGTCGGTCACCGCCTCGCCGGCGCTGGCCCCGGGCACCTACACCGCCCAGGCCGAGCAGTCCGACGCCGCGGGCAACGTCGGGACGAGTGGCGCGCATACGTTCACGGTCGCCGACGCTCAGCTGCCGAGCTACCGCGCCGAGGTGCTCGCCGACACTCCGAGGGCCTACTGGCGCCTCGGGGAGGCGAGCGGCATCGTCGCCCGCAACGAGATCACGACGGCCGATGGCGAGTACCGCGGCGGATTCACCCTGGGACTCTCCGGCGCTCCCTCCAGCGACGCCAACACCGCCGCCTCGTTCAATGGGACCTCCGGCACCGTCAGGGCGCTCAACTCGCCGAGCCTCAATCCCACCGGCGGGCTCACGATCGAGACCTGGGTCAGGCCCGCGTCCCTCTCCGTCGCCTCCTCGCTGCTGCGCAAGGAGGGGCAGTACCTGCTGAGGCTCCAGCCCGGTGGCGGAGTCACCTTCCGCGTCTGGAAGGGTGGCGTGACCAGGGAGTTCTCGACCGCCCTCGGCACCGTCGAGGCAAATGCCTGGAATCACGTGGTCGCGACCTGGAACGGCTCGACGATGGGGACCTGGGTCAACGGGACGCTCCGGGGGACGATGGCGCTCGCCGCCCCAATCGACGCCGGCACCTCCCAGCCCCTCTATCTGGCCTCGTCCTACCAGTCCTATGACTGGTTCGCGGGCAGGCTGGACGAGGTCGCGATCTACGACAGGGCCCTGGCCGGCAGCCGGATCCAGGCCCACTACGCGGCCGCCGCGACCGCCGACACCACGCCTCCACAGGTCAGCCTGCTCTCTCCCGGCGCCGCCTCGACCATGGATCCGCTGCCGAACTTCGGCGGCGCCGCCGGCACCGCCCCGGGCGACTCCAACCAGGTGACGGTGAAGCTCTACGCCGGCGGCTCGGCGACCGGGACCCCGGTGCAGACCTTGTCGGCGCCGCTCGGCGCCCACTGGGGCCCGTCCTTTTCCGTGACGCCCGCGCAGCCGCTCGCCCCGGGCACCTACACCGCCCAGGCCGAGCAGTCCGATCAGGCCGGCAACATGACGCAGACCCAGGGGAACACGTTCACCGTCGTCCCCGCCGGCGACCCGACGATCCTCGCCGCGGGCGACATCGCGGCCTGCGATTCCACCGGCGACGAGGCGACGGCGGCGCTCCTCGACCGCCTGCCGGGCATCGTCGTGCCCCTTGGCGATCTGGTCTACGAGGACGGGACCGCGGCCCAGTTCGCGGACTGCTACGGCCCGAACTGGGGCCGCCACCGAGCGAGGACACGGCCCGTTGTCGGCGGCCACGACTACCGGACCCCTGGCGCTGCCCCCTACTACAACTACTTTGGGGCGGCGGCCGGGGATCCGAGCAAGGGTTACTACAGCTACGACCTCGGCACATGGCACGTGGTCGCGCTCAACGTCGAGTGCACCGAGATCGGAGGCTGCTGGTACGGCGATCCGGAGGAGCAGTGGCTCCGAGCCGATCTCGCAGCACATCCGAGCGCCTGCACGGTCGCGCTGATCCACGCCCCTCGCTTCAGCTCGGGGTCGATCCACGGCGACAACCCCGAGATGGAGCCGTTCTGGCAGGCGCTCTATGAGCGCGGCGCGGACGTGGTCCTGAGCGGCGACGACCACACCTACGAGCGGTTCGCTCCACAGACGCCCACGGGTGCTGCGGACCCCTCCGCAGGGATCCGCGAGTTCGTTCTCGGCACCGGCGGACGGAGCCACTACGCCTTCGGCGCGATCCGGCCCAACAGCCAGGTGCGCAACAACGACACCTTCGGCGTCCTGAGCTTGACCCTGCACCCGGGGAGCTACGAATGGCGGTTCGTGCCCGAAGCCGGGAGGTCCTTCACCGACACCGGCCAAGCCGCCTGTCACTAGCCGTCCGGGGCAACGGGATCACTCGCACGTCCCGCGGGCCACACAGGGATCCGCAACCCGCAATCGTGAGTCCCAGTCCACCGCATCCTTGATATCGAACAGATACCTGCGGGTGCCGGTCGATGACGACACCCACGTGGGCAGGTCGTAGCGCCTGCCCAGGGTGACCCATGGGTCGGGGACGCCGAAGCTGGTGTAGCTCGACCCCGACTCGGTCTGAATGGCGAACCCGCCCCCGCCGGTGTCGCCGACGAACATCCCGTAATTCGCCATGGCTCGCAGAACTGCCTTCTGCCAGTCAGGTAGTGATAGCTCCCTGATCTCGGCATCCGATATCTCGAGGTAGAAATGCTGACCCATCGCGGGGGCGTTCGTGCGGTTGGAGCAGACGGTCCCAGGGTTATCCGCAGCCGGCCAGACCGCCCTCCCGTTCGTGCACTCGACCACCAGGAAGAGCGCGTGGTCGATTTCGCCAGCGGCGAGCTCGGAGGGACGGATCACCCCAGCAGCGAGCCCAAAGTGGGCCGCGGTGGCGTTGGAGCCCAGCCCAACGGCCTCCTGGGTCCCAATCGGCGTCGACCCCCCGGAACCGACGATGATCGTGCCTCCGTTTCGCGGCTTGTCGTAGACCTCGAACAGGTCGTACTCCATGTGTGCCTCGCGATCGATGACCGCGAGGTGGCCATCGCCACCCGCGGCCGGTCGGGCCGCCGCCGGAATCTGGATCCGCTTTCCTTCAATCTCTGGGCATGCGAAGCGGACGCAGTCGACCGTATAGAGAGGATCCGAAGGGTCGGAGAAGTAGATCGGGTGGAAGTAGTCATCGGGGGTGTCGGCTTGGCCTCCCACCCATTCGAGCGCGTTGCCGAATCCGATGGCACGCGTGACGATCGATGCGGAATTGGAGACCAGACGGGGGGACTCCGGCAGGGCGCGATTGAAGGGACTCGCATCCCCATAGGGCCGCCAGCAGGCGCCCGGAATTCGCCGCGCGCTGGAGGTGACGAAATCGAGTCCGGCTCGGCATCCTGGTCCTCCGTCGGTCATCGGGGATCCCGTTGTCCGGCTCCCACCCGTGCCGGGCGAGTTGTCGCAACCAATTGCCGTGGCGGCCAAGAGCAGCGCGATGTATCCGCTCAGCGGAACGAAGCGTCCCAGGTGCTCAGCGTACCTGAGCGGCGCGCTCGCAGAGCCACCTCGCAGGTTGGCCGGACCCTACACCTACGGCGCCTCGGTCCCGCCGCTACCGCCGGTCTCCGTCTCAGTCGTGGTCGTCTCGGTGTCAGTGGTCGTCGTGGTCGTGCCGGTGTCGGTCGTGGTCGTGGCAGTCGCCGTTGGGGTGGTCGCAGCGCCGTCGTCGTCATCGCCGTCCGTCGCGAGCACGACCAGGGCGACGCCGAGCCCGACGACGAGGGCCACGAGCAAAACCACGACCACCCGGGTCGCCGGGCTCATCCCGGGCCGGCCCGGCGGCGGCTGCGCCCCCTGCGAAGGCGGCCCCTGACCCATGCGGCGGGTGGGATCCTCGTGCACGCGCGCCAGTCTATGAGGGCCGGGCGACGCTACTCCGAGCCCTGGTCGGGCGACGGCGGACCCTGTCCTTCACCCGGGAACCCCTCCTCGGTGACCGTCTCGGTCTCGGTCTCGGTCTCCGTCTCCGTCTCGGTCTCAACGGTCTCAGTGACCACGGTCGTGACCACGGTCGTGACCACCGTGGTTACCTGAGTGGTCGTCGGCGTCTCGGTCGTGGTCCTGGTCGCGGTTCGCGTCACCACCTCCTGCTCGGAGTCCCCGGAGGCCAGAACGGCGGTGGCCACACCCAGGCCGAGCGCCAGCGCCCCCAGCAGGACGAGGCCCAACCGAAGGCCCCGATTGTCACCGTCGGAAGACTCATCCTCTGGCGGGCCGCCCTCCGGAGGCCCACCTCCGGGAGGCTCACCGCCGTGGTGCGGCGGATCCAGGTCCCGCTCCGACAGGACCCGGTGGGGGTCCGCGGTCGGTGGCGTGGTCTCCTCAGGTGGCATCTCTCTAGATACGGGTCGCCTGGTACGGCTCGTCCCCCGGATCACCAATGGTGCCACGAAGCGAACGCAAGCTCACGCCATCACGCGCTCAGGTCGAAGCCTTGGCCGCTGTCGAAATCGCGGAGCGAAGCCGATCGAGTGCCTGGTCCAGCTCCGCCGGTTCGATCACCAGCGGCGGCAGAAGGCGGAGCATCCCAGGGCCGGGGACGTTGATCACCAGGCCGGCGGCGAGGGCCTCTAAGGCGATCTGACCGGCGTCGAGCCGGGGGTCGAGGCTGACGCCGACCATGAGGCCGCGCCCGCGGACCTCGGCCACTCCATCGAGCTGGGAGAGGCCGCTTGCCAGCTGCGCCCCGAGCTCACGCACCCGGGCCAGGAGCACCTCGTCGTGGAGCACGTCGAGCGCCGCGAGGGCGGCGGCGGCCGCGATGGGCGCGCCGGCGAAGGTGGAGCCGTGGTCGCCCCGCTCGAGCACGTCGCCCAGCTCCGGCGCGGTGACGCAGGCGCCGGCGGGGAGGCCGCCCCCGAGCGCCTTGGCGGCCGTCATCAGGTCGGGGCGCACGGGCGCCTGCTCGAAGGCCCAGAGCGTTCCGGTTCTCCCCATCCCGGTCTGGATCTCGTCGAAGATCAGGAGCGTGCCGTGCTCGTCGCACGCCTCCCGCGCGGCGGCCAGCACGTCATCGGCGATCGGGAAGACGCCGGCCTCGCCCTGGATCGGCTCGACCATCACGGCCGCCGTCCGCGAACCGACCGCGGCTCGCATGCCCTCGGCGTCGTTGCGGCCGACGGTCACGAAGCCGCCAGGGAGCGGCCCGAACAGGTCCTCGCGTGCGAGCCCCGGGGTCGCCGCCAGGGCGCCGAGTGTGCGCCCGTGGAAGCCGCCGTCGAGGGTGACGATCTGCGGCTCGTCGATCCCGCGCCGGTGGGCGTGCTTGCGGACGAGCTTGATCGCGCACTCGTTCGCCTCGGTGCCGGAGTTGCAGAGGAAGACCTTGCCACCGAGGCTCGACTCCGACAGGCGCTCGCTGAGGCGCAGCGCCGGCTCGGAGTAGTACAGATTCGAGGTTCCGCCCAGGCGCGCCGCCTGCTCGGCGATCGCCGCGACAATCCGCGGATGGCAGTGGCCGGCGTTGTGGACGGAGAGTCCGGCGAAGAGGTCGAGGTACTCGTTCCCGTCCGCGTCCCACAAGCGGCAGCCCTCGCCGCGCACGAACTCCACCGGCGCCCTGGCGTAGGTGGTCATCGCGTAACGGGCTTCGAGCGCCTGGAGCTCCGCGACGCTCACGGAGTCACCATCGTCCCGATGCCGGCGTCGGTGAACAGCTCGAGCAGCAGCGAATGAGGGCGGCTGCCGTCGACGATGTGGGCCGACTGGACCCCGCCCCGGATCGCCTCGACGCACGCGGCGAGCTTCGGTCGCATTCCTCCGGCGACCGAGGCGAGCCGCCCGTCGACATCGTCGATCCCAGCGCGTGAGATCAGCGATCCGGGATCGTCCGGGTCGGCGAGCCAGCCGGCGACATCCGTGAGGAAGATCGCCTTGTACGCGCGGAGCGCCGCCGCGACCTTCCCGGCCGCCGTGTCCGCGTTGACGTTGTAGGAGTTGCCCTCGCGGTCTGCACCCGCAGACGCGACCACCGGGATGTAGTCCTCGGCGATGTGGTTGAGAACGTCCACGTCGACCCGCTCGATCTCGCCGACGAAGCCGATCTCGTCCGCGTTCGGATGCGGGCGAACCTCGAACAGCGTCCCGTCCTCGCCCGAGAGGCCGACGGCCGGCTGCCCGTGGCGGTTGAGGCGCCTGACGATGTCCGAGTTGACCTTTCCGAGCAGGACCATCTTCGCCACCTCGACCGTCTCGGCATCCGACACGCGGACCCCCTCCACGAAGCGCACCTCCATCCCGAGGCGCTCCATGTAGCTGGTGATGTCCGGGCCGCCCCCGTGGACGACCACCGGGTTGAGGCCGACGTACTTGAGCAGGACGACGTCGGTGGCGAACCCCTCTCGCAGCGCCTCGTCGCGCATTGCGGCGCCCCCGTACTTGATCACCACGGTGCGCCCGTGGAACTCGCGGATGTACGGGAGCGCCTCGAGCAGGATCCCGACACGGGCGGCGAGCTGTTGGTCGCTCGTCGCCCCTCGCGTCACGCCTGGGCCTCGCCCGCTCACGTGCTGTACTCCGCGTTCAGCTCCACATACTCCTTGGTCAGGTCCGAGAAGTAGACGTGCGCGCTCGCCTCACCCCGGCCCAGGCGCAACCCGAGGTCGGCCTCCGCCGCATTCGAGCCGAGCTCGGACGCGTCGATGGTCGCGGGCCCGAGCTCGTCCAGCTCCTCGCCGGCGAGGGCCATGCCCGCCGCCTGCGCGATCCGGCCCCAGTTCGCGTCGCGCCCGTAGAGCGCCGTCTTCACCAGCGGCGAGTTGGCGATCGCCCGCGCCACGCGCTCGGCCTCCTCGCCCGACGCGGCCTGGCTCACCTCCACCCTGCCGACTCTGGTCGCGCCCTCGCCGTCGGCGACGATGTCGAGCGCGAGCTGGAGCAGGACCGCGTCGAGCAGGCCCTCGGGCAGGAGCTCGCCGCTCGCCCCGGTCGCCTGCAGGAGCACGGTGTCGTTGGTGCTCATCTGGCCGTCGACCGTGATCCGCTCGAACGAGGCGGCCACGCCGGCGCGCAGCCCGCCCTCGGGGTCGGGGACGACCGCGTCGGTCTGGACGAAGCAGAGCATCGTCGCGAAGCCGGGCTCGATCATGCCGGCCCCCTTGGCCTGGGCGGAGAGGGTGATCCCGCCATGGCGCAGCGCGCATCGCTTCGGAGCCCGGTCGGTGGTTGTGATGGCGGCCGCGAATTCCGCGCCGCCGCGCTCGGACAGCGAGGCCGCTGCGTTGGCGATCCCGCCGATGACCGCCTCCAGGTCGAGCGCGATCCCGATCTTGCCGGTCTCGGCGACGGCAACCGCATCGGCAGGGACGGCGAGGGCGGCGGCGGCGGCCGACTGCATCGCCAGCGCGTCCTGATAGCCGCGCCCGCCGGTGGCCGCGTTGGCGTTGCCGGAGTTGACCACCGCGGCGCGCAGGGCACCCGGATCGCAGCGATCGCGGCAGACGCGAACCGGCGCCGCCGCGGCCGCGTTGCGGGTCAGGAGCATCGCCGAGCGGACCTCGGGCGCATCGCAGGTGAGCAGCCCCAGATCGGTCCCGCCGTCCGCCTTGAGACCGCAGGCGACACCCGCCGTGCGGAAGCCGGGGGCAAGCTCGGCCGGCTCGAGCTCCTCGACGCCGGCCGGCGGCTCCACCCAGCGCGAGTGAAAGAAGCTCACTGCGCGGCCCTCACCGTTCGACCCCCACCCCACGCCGCGCTTGTCGGGTTATGCACCGCATGGGTGCTCAACCTGACAATCGCGGGAGTTGGGGGCGTGAAGGAGGCCGTCACAGGAGCCCCTCCCGCTCGCCCAACCCCAGCATCAGGTTCAGGTTCTGGATCGCCTGGCCGGAGGCTCCCTTCCAGAGGTTGTCGATCGCGGCGAAGGCCAGGGCGCGCCCGCTCCCGGGATCGCGCTCGACATGGATCCGGCAGAGGTTCGTGTCGCGCACGTCACGAACGCCGGGCGGCACGTCCACCAGCTCCACGAACGGCTCGCTCGAATAGCGCTCCCGGTAGAGAGCCCGGAGCTCGTCGGGGTCGAGCTCCCGCGCGGGCGTCACGTAGCAGCTCGCCAGCAACCCCTGGTCGAGAGGAAGCAGGTGCGGCACGAAGGTCACCGGGCCCTCGTGGCCCATCAACCTCAGCTCCTGCACCAGCTCGGGGGTGTGGCGGTGTCCCTCGACCGCGTAGGGAGAGAGGTTCTCGGTGACGTTGACGAAGCTGAGTCGCTCGCCACCGTCGCGTCCGGCGCCCGAGACTCCGGATTTCGCGTCGATCACGACATCCTCGATCAGGCCCTCCTCGGCGAGCGGCGCCAGCGCCAGGAGCGCGGCGGTCGGATAGCAGCCGGGGTTGGCGACGAGGTCAGACCCGCGGATCGCCTCGCGATGGACCTCCGGGAGGCCGTAGACCGCGTCCTCGAGCAGAGCCGGCTCACCGTGCGGCCCGTACCAGCGCTCGTACTCGGGCAAGTCGCGCAGTCGGAAGTCGGCCGAGAGGTCGATCACGCGGGCGCCGAGGCCCCGGAGCTCCGCCACCGCCGGCGCCGACGCCCCGTGGGGATAAGCGACGATCGCGGCGTCCGCTTCCTCGGCGCGGGCGAGGTCCAGCTCCTCGAGCACGACCGGCACTCGGTGGCGTGGGTGCAGCCGGTCGAGGCGCGTGCCGGCCTCGCCGCGCGACGTGGCCCCGACCAGCTCGAGCCGCGGGTGGTGCCAGACCAGGGACGCAGCCAGGGCCCCGGTGTATCCGGTGGCCCCGGCGACCAGGACCCGAGCGACCGGTTCGCCGTCGAGCGCCTGCGCGGCCTCCATGGACCGCGGGCTTTGAGCACCCGGGCTACTCACGCAGTGACCCCCCGATTCGGGCGAGCGCCGCCTTCACCGCCTCGCGGCGCTCCGCGACCTCGGCGTCGGTCAGGGTCCGGTCGGGGGCCCGATACTCGAGCCGAAGCGCGAGGCTCTTGCGTCCCTCCCGGACCTGCGCGCCGTGGTAGAGGTCGAAGATCGCGGCCGAGCGCAGCAGCTCTCCGCCGGCCCGGAGCACGGTCTCGCGAACGGCTTCGGCCGGGACGTCCTCGGCCACGACCACGGCCAGGTCCTGGAGCACGGCGGGGTAGCTGATCACGTCCTCGTAACGCTCGTCCCCGGCCCGGGATGCCGCGATCATGGGCGCCAGGTCGAGCTCGAACGCGACCCCGCCCGGCAGGTCCCACTCGCGCGCAACCCGTGGATGAAGCTCGCCGATCCAGCCAATCCCCCTGTCCGCGACCTCGACGGCCGCCGCCCGGCCCGAATGCAGGAAGGGCTCCGCGACGACGGTCAGCACGGGCTCGAAATCGAGGGCCCCACAGACCGACTCGAGCACGCCCTTGAGCTCGTAGAAGCCGGCCGGCTCCGACGGGCCGCGCCAGCTCGGCGGCGCGACCGGGCCGATGGCCAGCGCGGCCAGCCGGTGCGGCTCGCGGACGGGCGGCGCCAAAGCCCCCGGGAAGCGGCCGGCGATCGGTCCGCCGGCCGACGGCGCCGGCTCGCGCAGGAACACGCGCCCGGATTCGAACAGCGCCACCCGCTCGACATCGCGAGCGAGGTTGTGGTGAGCGGCGTCGAGCAGCCCGCCGACCAGCGTGGTCCGCATCGCCGAGTGCTCTGCCGAAAGCGGGTTGTGGGCGGCGACCATGGCCCGGCGCGGATCGTCATCTCCGAGGCCGAGGCGCTCGCAGACTGCCGGGTCGACGATCGCCCAGGCCATGACCTCGTCGAAACCGAGATCCCGCATGAGGTCCTCGACCCGCCGCCGCAGTCGCTGCTCGCGGCTCAGGCCGCCGGTACGCTCGCCGTGCGCCGGCAGGGTGCGGGGAAGCCGATCGAACCCGTGCAGGCGCCCAACCTCCTCAACCAGGTCGGCCTCGCGGCTGACGTCGTAGTGGCGATCGACGGGGACGACCGCCCGCAGATCGGACTCGCCCTCGGGCTCGACCTCGAACGCCAGTCGGTCCAGGTTGGCGATCGCCTCCTCGCGCTCGACGTGGACGCCCAGCAGCCCGTCGAGCCGCGCCCCATGCAGGGAGATCACGTGCGGGGACGGGATCTCCGCGGCGACGTCGATGGTCCCCGGAACCAGCCGGGCGCCCGCGGTCTCGACGAGGAGCCGCGATGCGACTCGCTGGCCCCGAAGCGCAAGGTCGGGGTGTAGCTGCTTCTCGAACCGGGTCGACGCGTCGGTGCGCAGCCCGAGCATGCTCGAGGTGCGCAGGATGTTGACCCCGTCCCAGGTGGCGACCTCGAGCAGCACCCGCCTGGTCTCCTCGGAGACCTCCGAGACCTGGCCCCCCATGATTCCCGCGATCCCGGAGGGCCCCTTGCTGTCGCACACCAGCACCGACTCGGCGTCGAAGCGCCGTTCGATCCCGTCCAAGGTGGTCATCACCTCGCCCTCGCGTGCCGTGCGGACGATGACCTCGTTGCCGCGCACCCGGTCGAGGTCGAACGCGTGCAGCGGCTGTGCGGTGAGGAGCATCACGTAGTTGGTGACGTCGACCACGTTCGAGATCGGGCGCTGCCCGGCCGCGACGAGACGCGCCTTCATCCAGAGCGGCGAGGGCCCGGGGACGACGTCGGTGAAGACCCGCGCGGTGAATCGCGGGCAGAGCTCGGGGACCTCGACCGTAACCGAGGAGTAGTCCTCCGCCACCCCGTCGCCCGTCGGCTCGGCATCCTGCTCCCAGGGCGCGGGGGCCAGCGGCGCCCCGGTGATCGCGTGCACCTCCCGCGCCACCCCGTAGACCCCGAGGCAGTCGACCCGGTTGGGGGTGAGCTCGAGCTCCAGCACCGCCTCGGAGATCGGCAGGACCTCCGCCAGCGGCGTTCCCGGGGGGGGCAGGCCGTCGTCGCCCTCGCCGAGCACGACGATGCCCGCGGCGTCGTCGCCGAGCTCGAGCTCCGCCTCCGAGAGGATCATGCCGTCGGAGACGACGCCGCGCAGCTTCGCGCGGCCGAGCTTCTGGCCGCCCGGCATCGTCGCTCCCGGGAGGGCCACCGGCACGGTCTGCCCGGCGGCGACGTTCGCGGCACCGCAGACGATGGTGCGCTCGGCGTCCCCCGTGTCCACCTCGCAGATGCGGAGGCGATCGGCGTTCGGGTGCTGCTCCGCGGCAAGCACACGCCCGATCACGAATCCATCCGCCGAAGGCACTCCGACGCTCGCGACCCGCTCGACCTCGACCGCCCGCATCGAAAGCAGATCGGCGATCTCCTCGACGGCGAGCCCCGGATCGCAGTACTCGGTGAGCCATGTGTAAGGGACCCTCATGCGAACTGGCCCAGGAACCGGACGTCGTTGTCGAGGAAGATGCGGAGGTCGGGAACCCCGTGCTTGAGCATGGCGATGCGCTCGATCCCCATGCCGAATGCGAACCCCTGGACCCGGTCGGGCGGGTAGCCGTAATCGGCAACGAAGCCGAACACGTTCGGGTCGACCATCCCGGCGCCGAGGATCTCGATCCAGCCGGTGCCCTTGCACAGCGGATCGCGGCTGCCGTCGGGGAGCCTCCCCGAGCCCTCGCAGGCGAGGCAGGAGACGTCGACCTGCACGCTCGGCTCGGTGAACGGGAAGAAGTCCGGCTTGAGCCGCGTCTCGCGATCCATGCCGAACAGCGCCCGGGCGGCCTCCTGCAGGGTGCCCGCGAGATCGGCGAGCGAGATGTCGTCGGCCACCGCGAGCCCCTCGACCTGGTGAAACATCGGCAGATGGGTGGCATCGACCGTGTCCCGGCGGTAGCAGGCGCCCGGAACGATGATGAAGATCGGCGGCTCCTGTGCCTCCATCGCGCGCACCTGCATCGGTGACGTGTGGGTGCGCAGGACCACATCCTGCGGGCCGGGGGGCAACCCGCGCTCGTTGAGGACCCCCTCCGGGAGGGTCGCCGGGTCGATGTAGAAGCTGTCCTGCTCCAGCCGGGCCGGATGGCCGGGCGGGTGGTTGAGCGCCGTGAAGTTGTAGTAGTCGTGCTCGACCTCGGGCCCCTCCATGACCCGGTAGCCGAGCCCCACGAAAACGTCCTCGATCTCGCGGCGCGTCTGGGTCAAGAGGTGGAGGTGCCCGACCGCCACGGGCGGCGTACCCGGCAATGTCACGTCGATCGCGTCCTCCGCGAGTCCCCGCTCGAGCGCCGCGCCCTCGAGCTCGGCCTGGCGCGCCGCGAGCAGGCGCTCGAGCGCCTGCCGGGCGTCGTTGGCGGCCGCTCCCACCCGACCCCGCTCCTCGGCGGGGAGCTCGCCGATGCCTCGCAGGATGCCCGTGAGCTCGGACTTGCGCCCCAGGTAGCGCACACGGAGCTCCTCGAGCGCAGCCGGATTCGAGGCTGCGGCGATCGCCGCCTCGGCCTCCGCACGCAGCTGCTCGATCCGTTCCAGCATCAGTCTCCTTCGGCGGCGGCCGACGATATCCGCTGCAAGGCGATGGCCGCCGCCGCAGCGACATTCAGCGACTCCGCCCCGCCGGCACGCAGCGGAATCGTCCATGCCTCCTCGCATCGCTCGAGCACGGACCCCGGCAGGCCGTGGCGCTCAGCCCCCAGGCAGAGGGTCGCGGCGCCGCCGCCGGGTACGCCGGCTCGCAGCGCCTCGTCGATCGACCTCCCCCCGTGGGCGACCAGCGCGATTCGCGGCTCCGGGGTCTCGTCCACCTCGGCCCGGGCGAGCGGCTCGCCGAAGACGGAGCCCATGCTCGCTCTGACGGCCCTCGGCGAGTGCGGATCGGCGCATTCCGGTCCCAGCGCCACGCTTCCCGCCACGAGCGCATGGGCGGCACGGATCACCGTGCCGACGTTGCCGGGATCGCTGACCCCGTGGAGGTAGACGCAGATCGGGCCCGTCGGCTCGCTCCAGCGCTGCCGCCAGACCGCGATCAACCGGGTGCCTGATGCCAGGGTGGACGCGGACCCGAGCACCTCCGCCTCCACGGCCTCACCGGGCAGATCGGCCCCGGTCGCGCTCAGCACCAATTCGGGCTCGCGCCCCGCCGCCAGGCCCGCGTCGTAGAGATCCTCGCCCTCGGTGGCGAACAGACTCTCGCGCTCACGGTGCTTGCGCTGCCCGAGACGACGGATGAGCTTGAGCTTCTCGTTGTCCTTGCTGGTTATCACCTATCTCCACTAATCATGCGCGGTCTCGCTCCATAAGAAAGGGCGCCTCGTCGGGCGCCCGGGAGATCGTCTTCGGCTGGATCCGCGTTCAGGCAGCCGTCGCCTCCCGAGCTAGCTCGGCGAATCGGCGAAACGCCTCGCGGTCGCGGACGGCGATGTCGGCGAGCATCTTGCGGTTCACCTCCACCCCGGCCAGCTTCAGCCCGTGGACGAGCTCCGAGTAGGTCATTCCCTCCTCGCGTGCAGCGGCGTTGATGCGCACGATCCACAGCCGGCGGAAGTCTCGCTTGCGACGGCGACGGTCGCGATACGCGTAGCGGCCCGACCGCTGCACCTGCTCCTTCGCCAGGCGGTAGCTGGAGTGCTTGCGCCCGTAGTAGCCGCGGGCCTGCTTCAGCACCTTCTTGCGCCGGCGACGGCGGGCGACGGCGTTGGTCGCGCGGCTCACGATCGCCCCCTTCCCAGGAGCGTCCGCACCCGCTTGGCGTCCTGGGGCGCGATCGCCGACGGCCGCGCCATCCGCCGCTTGCGCTTCGGCGACTTCTTCTCCAGGAGGTGGGTGGAGTAGGCCCGCCGCCCGCGCAGCTTGCCTCGCGCGGTCTTGCGGAACCGCTTCTTCGCGCCGGAGTGTGTCTTCGTCTTCGGCATCGGGACGAGTTATTGAAGCAAACCCGCGTGCGAACTCCCACCAAGGTGGATTCACCCACACTCAGCGTGGGTGATTCGACGCGCGTCGATGGGGTCTTGAGTGCTAGGCCGCGGCCTCGCCGGCGCGCTGCTCCCCCGTGCCCGCGCCAGCGCGCTCGGCGTCGGCGGGCGGAGCCGGCGCCGCCCCGTCGCTCACGGGGCGCTGTCGCGCGGCGCCGTCGCGCACCGGCGCGAGCAGCATGTGCATGTTGCGACCCTCCTGGAGCGGCTCCTGCTCGATCGTCGCGATGTCCGCGATGTCGTCGTAGAGGCGCTGTAGCAGCGCCCGGCCCCGCTCGGGGTGCGCCTGCTCGCGGCCGCGGAACATGATCGTGACCTTGACCTTGTCGTTGCGATTGAGGAACCGCGTGACATGGCCCTTCTTGGTCTCGTAGTCGTGGTCCGCGATCTTCGGCCGCAGCTTGATCTCGCGCACGTTCACCTGCTGCTGATGCTTGCGTGCGGCCTTCGCCTTCTGCTCCTGCTCGTACTTGTACTTCGAGTAGTCGAGCAACCGCGCGACCGGCGGGCGGGCATCCGGCGCGACCTCGACCAGGTCCAGGTCGCGGTCCTGCGCGAGCTCCAGCGCCTGCTCCGTCGGAACCACGCCGATCTGCTTTCCCTCCTGATCGATCAGACGCACCTCGGATGCCCGAATCCGCTCGTTGATCCGCGTCGGATCCCGCTCCGGAGGACGCCGGTCGAACCTTCTCGGAACCGGCACTAGCGCAGGTGGGCGGGAAGCGTCAAGCTAGCCGACAGTCGGGGACGAGTTAGTAGAGGCAGAAGGCAAGGGCACGGGCGCTCAGCGGCGCTTCGTGATCTCGGTGCCCTTCATCCGAGAGCCAGTATAGACGCATGGCTCGTCGATCCGGGACCGGTCCGGCATGGCCTGCACACACCCGGTCGTGGGCTCATCCAAGCGCCTTATCGACGGCGTCGAAGAGCTCGGGGTTCTCCGCGTACGCGGCCTCCGCGCGTTCATGCTCCTGCCGCGTGCCGATGTCGTACCAGAGACCGTCAAAGGGATACGTCGTCACCGTCTCGCCGGCCTCGAGCAACGCCAGCACCAGCTCGGGGAAGTCGAAGTGCTCCTCGGGCACGTGCTCCAGAGCCCGCTGAGAGCAGGCGTAGATGCCCATGCTGACCTCGTAGTGGAGGGTCGGCTTCTCCACATATCCGCTGACGACGCCGCTGTTCCCCTCGATCACGCCCAGCGCAAGTCGCACGTCCTTGTCATGGGTCGCGATCGTCAGCGCACCCCCCTGCTCGGTGTGAAAGCTCATCAGCGCGGCGTAGTCGAGCGTGGTCAGGATGTCGCCGTTCATCACCAGGAACGACTCGTCCTGTGGCTCCACGAGGCGGAGGGCCCCGGCGGTCCCAAGTGGCTCGTCCTCCCAGACATAACGAAGCTCCACCTCACGCGGGGCGTACTTGCTCTCGGTGAAATACGCCCGGATCAGCTCGCCGAGATGCCCGAGCGATAGGTCGATCTCGGTGAACCCGCCCCTGGCGAGCTGGCGGATGATCAGCTCGAGGATCGGGCGCTCACCCACAGGGACGAGCGGCTTCGGGAGAATGGTGGTGTAGGGGCGCAGCCGCGTGCCCGCGCCGCCTGCGAGGATGACCGCACGCATCAGTCGCCACCGTCTCCGGCGACGTGAACGCCCGGGATCGTCTGGTTCGAGTAGAAACGGGGGCGCTCCTCGACGTCATCGAAGGCGCCGATGCGAAGCGCCTCGATCAGGCGACCGACGCTCTCCGGCACCCGGTGGTCGGGCTCGAACCCGAGTCGTGAGCGGATCTTCTCGAACGAGACGCGGTAGTTGCGCGCGTCTTGGCCACCCTCGGTGATGCGAACGCGCCCGGCGCCGTCGAGGTGACCCTGGACCGCGTCCACCACCATCCGCTTCGTGTAGTTCTCGTTCGTGGCGCCGACGTTGAAGACCTCGCCGCGCACCTTTTCCTCGGGGCTCTCGAGCACGGTCCTGATGGCCTTCGCGATGTCGGCCACATGGCAGTACGGACGCCACGAATCGGCGTCGTAGACCACCAGCTCCTCGCCGGTCGCCAGCGTCCGGGTGAACTCCGAGATGGTCAGGTCGAAGCGCATCCTGGGCGAGAGGCCGTAGGCGGTAGCGATGCGGAGAATCGTCGGGCAGGTCCGCCAACTCGCGTCGCGCTCGAGGACGAAGCGCTCGAACTCGACCTTGGTCTCGGCGTAGATCGAGAGCGGCGACAGCGTGGCCTGCTCGTCGGCCGGCTCGTCGGTATCGCGGAGGCCATAGTTGCTGCAGGTCGAGGTGAAGATGAAGCGGTCGATGGCTGCTTCATCGACCAGTTCGAACAGCCGCTTGGCGCCCTCCTCGTTGACGGCCCGGGCGAGCTCGGGATACTTGCGGCAAACCGGGTCCCCGACCAGCGCCGCCAGAAGGACCACGCCACGGACCCCCTCGAGCGCCGCCTCGAGTGTCCCACGCTCGGTGAGGTCGCCGCGAACGAACTCAAACCCAGGCTGATCGAACACACTCCCCAGCGCGGTGCCGTGCTCGAACAGAAGGGAATCGAGCACGCGAACCTCATAGCCACCGGCAAGCAGGGCGCGAACCAGGACGCTGCCGACGTATCCGGCCCCTCCCACTACCAGTACCGGGCGACGATCCGATGGCTCCGTTCTCATTGCGCGGAACGTACTTGATCGAGCCGGACGTGTCCTACAGTCCCGCGAGCTCCCGCTCGAGCGCCTCGCATGCCCGCTCCTGGTCCGAGTCCGTCATGTGCGGGTAGAGCGGCAGGATCAGATGGGCATCGGCCGCGCGTTCCGCTGCCGGCAGCGACGGCTGCCGATCGGGATCTCGGTAGGCGCTGAGCCTGTGAACGGCCGGGAAGATCGTGGTCTGGATGCCATGGCGCTCGCGGAGGGCGGCGCGGAGCTCCGGTCGCACCTCCGGTCGCTCGAGCAGGACGGCCATCAGGTAGCCCGAGGAGTGCTCGAGGTCGAAGTCGGCGTACGCGACCTCGACCCCGGGGACCTTCGCAAGCAGGTCGCGGTAGCGCGCGACGAGCTCGCGGCGGCGGGCCATCTCCGCCGGCAGTCGCCGCATGCGGGACATCAACAGCGCGGCGCGGCTCTCGTCGATCCGGTAGTTGTAGCCGACGTCGACAACGTCGTAGGTTTCCGCATGACCGCGATGGCGGTCCCAGGTGGCGGAGGTCATCGCGTGCGAGCGGAGCGAGCGAGCCCGCGCCGCCACCTCGTCGGAGTCGGTGGCCAGCGCCCCGCCCTCCCCCGCCGCCAGGACCTTGTTCGAGAAGAAGCTGAAGCAGCCGGAGTCGCCGAAGGTGCCGAGGCTGCGATCGCCCACCGCGACCATCGGTGTGTGGGCGGCGTCCTCGATCAGGGCAACCCCGCGCTCCCGGCAGAGTCGCTCGAGCGCTTCGATCTCCACCGGGTATCCGGCGAAGTGGACAGGTAGCACCGCCTTGGTACGGGGGCCGATCAGCTCGGCGACCCGATCGACGTCGAGGCCGAGATCACCGTCGCCGACGATGTCACAGAACACCGGGGTGCCTCCGCTGTAGCGCACCGCGGCGGCGGTCGCGACGAAGGTCATCGGAGGGACGATCGCCTCGTCGCCCGGCCCGACCCCGGCGGCGAGGCACGCGAGGTGGAGCGCCGCGGTGCAGTTGGCGAGAGCGATCACGTGCCGGGAACCGAGCTCCTCCCCGAGCCGGCCCTCGAGCTCCTCGGTCCGGGGGCCCATCGTCAGCCAGCCCGAGCGCAGGACGTCGGCAACCGCCTCGACGTCCTCCGGCTCGATCCGGATGTCGAAAACCGGGATCGGCGCGTGGGTCGCGGCCTGCTCACTCACGAGCCACCGTCCTCGGACGCCAGGCGCTCGGTCAAGGCCGCGAGGTCCATCTGACCGAGGTCTCCCCCATCGTGGGAGCGGACAGCGACCGCGCCCGCCTCCCGCTCGCGGTCTCCAACCACCACCATGTACGGGTGCTTGGCCAGCTCGGCGTCGCGGATCTTCCTCGGGAGTGTCTCGGAGCGGTCGTCCACCTCAACGCGATAGTTATCGTCGCGCAGCCGGTCGGCGACCTCGAAGGCATAGTGGCGATGGCGGTCGGCGACCGGCAGCACGGATAGCTGGACGGGCGCGAGCCAGGTCGGGAAGCGGCCGGCGTAGTGCTCGATCAGGATGCCCACGAATCGCTCCATCGCGCCCAAGAGCGCCCGATGGATCATCACCGGGCGGTGCTCGGCATTGTCGTCCCCCTGGTAGGTGAGGTCGAAGCGGGCAGGCATCTGGAAGTCGATCTGGCAGGTTCCGCACTGCCACGAGCGGCCGAGCGCGTCGGCGATGTGGAAGTCGATCTTCGGCCCGTAGAAGGTCCCCTCCCCCGGGCTCAGCTCGTAGTCGCGACCCTGACGCTCCAGCGCCTCGCGGAGGCTCGCTTCGGCGCGCTCCCACTCCTCGTCGGTCCCGATCGACTTGTCCGGGCGTGTGGAGAGCTCGACGCGGACTTCATCGAAGCCGAACCGGGTGTACAGCTCGTCGATCGCCTCGCAGATCGAGTCGACCTCATCCGCCACCTGGTCCAGCATGCAGAAGACGTGGGCGTCGTCCTGTGTGAAGGCGCGGACTCGCAACAGCCCGTGCAGAACGCCCTCGCGCTCGTAGCGGGAGACGTCGCCGAACTCGGCCAGCCTCAGGGGCAGGTCGCGGTAGGAGTGGCGCCTCGACGCGTAGGCGAGGCAGGCCCCCGGGCAGTTCATCGGCTTCAGGGCGAATCGGCGTTCCGTCTCACGTTCCTCACGCTCCGACGGCTCGACGAAATACATGTTCTCGCGGTAGTTGTCCCAGTGCCCCGAGCGATGCCACAGCTCCTCGTCCAGGATGCGCGGGGTCTTGATCTCGCCGTAGCCGCGCTTGGTGAGCTGGGCGCGGACCTCGCGCTCGATCAGGGCCAACAGCACGGTTCCGTTGGGCAGCCAAAACGGCATGCCGGGGGCCTCCTCGCGCAGGATGAAGATCCCGAGATCCGGCCCGAGGCGCCGGTGGTCGCGGCTCCTCGCCTCCTCGACCATCCGCAGGTGCTCCTCCAGGTCCTGCTGTGAGTGAAACGCGGTGCCGTAGATCCGGGTCAGCATCTGCCGCGTCTCGTCGCCGCGCCAGTAGGCGCCAGCGACGGAGCTCAGCTTGAACGCCTTGATCCGGCCGGTCGAGGGGCCGTGAGGGCCCCGGCAGAGATCTACGAACGGCCCGTTTCGGTAGAGCGAGACGGTCTCGACCCCCTCGTCGCGGACCAGGTCCTCGATGAGCTCGACCTTGTAGGGCTCGTTCTCCGCGCGAAACCGTTCGAGCGCTTCGGCCACGGGAACCTCGGAGCGCTCGAACGGCTCGTCGGCCCGGATGTGGGCGCGCATCGCGTCCTCGATCCGCTCCAGATCCTCCTCGGAGGGGCGAAAGCCGTCCGGGAAGTCGAAGTCGTAGTAGAAGCCGTCGGCGATCGGCGGGCCGATCGACACCTTGGTGCCCGGCCAGAGCTCGGTCACCGCGGTCGCGAGGACATGCGCCGCGTCGTGCCGGACGAGCCAGAGGGCGTCATCGTCCGTCCCGGGCACGATCAGCTCGATCCGGGCTCCATCGGGGAGCTCCGCGGCGAGGTCGCGCACCTCGCCGTTGGCCCTGATCGCGAGCGCGTCCCTGGCCAGCCGGGGCCCGATGGCCGCGGCGGCGTCGGCGCCGGTCGCGCCCGGATCGAGCTCCAACGAGGAGCCGTCGGGGAGCTGGACGGTTACCTTCGTCATGGGCGCCATGCTACGAGAGCGGCATCCGCACCAGCCCCGTGAGCGGATCGCCGTCCGGCGCACGCTAGCCCGTTGAGTCGCGCGCGCTCGGCCCCGGATCCGCGCGCGCCCCGTCGGAGATGAATGGGCAGGGGCCGGATCCGCTCGGCGCGTCTCGCACCCTCCACACCGCGTACTCGTCGTCGCGCCGGCGCAGGCTGAGGCCGTCGTACGGCGGATCATCGCTCTGCCATTCGACGGTGACGACATGGGCGATCCCATCCCGCGGCGGAGCGGTCGAGGGAGGGCCCGCCGCCTCAACGCAGACGCGCTCGCCGCGCAGCTCCCAAACCAGATAGTCGCGCCCATGCTCGTCGGCGAGCATCTCCTCGGGGGCCAGGACGAGGGTGGAGCCTTCGAGGGGGCGCACCTCGGCGAGGCCCGGCGAGTAGCTCCCGGGCCCGACCGGTCCGTTGGCGAGGGCGACGAGGCTGCAGGCGCCGGCGGCGACGAGAAACGCGGTCCCCATGCCGGCCAGCAGCAGCGTGCGCGGCTCGGGTGCCGCTCGCAGCGCAGTCAGCGAGGGCGTCCGCTCGAGCACCGCTCGCACGGCGATCAGTGCCGCGAGTGGCGCGGCGAGCGCAATCGCCTTCGCCTCCTGGTACGGCGTCCCGGCGAAGTGGGCGTAGGCGAAGAGGACGGCGGCCGCCGCCAGCGCGGCCGGCACGGCGAGCTCGCGGCGTCCCAGCCACCAGTAGAGCCCGTAGCCAACAACGACGACCGCCAGGCCCGCGCGCCACCCAGTAGGCCCAGGCCGGGGCGGCCCCGTCCCCGGGATCGAGCCGGAAGTCGCCCGATGGCCAGATCCCGAACGCCTCGAGCGGAGAGATCGGGTTGAACAGGTTCCCGAGCCCGGCCCCGGCGGGGTCAAATGTCTCGAAGCCGGCGAAGTCGATCATCCGCGAGAGCTCGGGGAGGACACCGACGATGAACACGGCTAACGCGGATGCCGCCGTCGGGGCGGCCCAGCGGACAAGCTGCGTCGCCGCCTCCCTCCCTCGTCGAAGCCATGCGGAGGCAAGCTCGGCCAGGATCCAGGCTCCCGCGGCGCCGCCCAACCACAGGACCCCGGGAAAGCTGTAGGCGTAGACCGCGCCGATGGCCAGCAGCGCCAACGGGATCGCCCGAACCAGCTGGAGGTGCGGGACGGACCTTCCCACGAGTCGCCATCGGGTCATCTCGTGAAGGCCGATCGCGAACGCAAGCAGAAGCAGCGCCTCGATCGTCTCCTTGAATGCACCCTGGATCAGGTAGGAGGCCACCATGTACGCGAACGCCACCGTGAGCGCTCCGACGATCCGCCGCGACGGCGTCAGCCGCTCGAACAGGGCAAGGGGCGCGAGCGCCGCTGCCACGGCCACGGCCAGCGTGAGCCCGTCGAACGCGTGGACCAGGCTCGGACCCACCTCGGAGACGGCCACGGCCACCGCGTGTGGGCCCAGGGGATAGCCCTCGCTGATCAGACGCTCCGTGCCGCCGTCGGCGATCCGGTCGGCAGCGAACAGGTGCTGGGACATGTCAGGGTTGAGCCCGGTGCCGAGGATGCCGAAGCGCCCCTCGACCAGGAAGGGCAGCGACGCAGCGAGCAGCGCCAGCGCGGCGACCGGAAGCCCGATCGCCAACGCATCCTCGGCGTCGGCAATGCGGCCCTGGAGGTAGACCGCCGCCGCGAGTGAGAGCACCCCGATCGCCGCGATGTCGGGGATTCCCTCGGCCGGGAGCCGAACGGTCCACCATGCCACCGGCATCAGCACGGCGAGACCGACCGCGGGCGCGAGCCATGACCACTCTCGGCGCCCGCAGAGCGCAAACGCCGCTTGGCCGACGACCGCCGAGGCGACGAGGATCAGCAGGAACGACCCGTAGGTCGGCAGCACCGCGGGAGCATAGATGCGCGACCTAGTGCGGCTAGGTCTTCGGCTGCCAGAGGGCGACCTCGGCACCCGACGGCGCCGAAGTGACGCTCCGCCAGCCCCCCGGGCCCTCGCGCGGCTCCAGGAGCACGGCGGCGCCCAGCCGGCGCGCCCGCTCGGTGGCCTCGCCGATGTCCCCCACCTCGACGTAGGGCAGCCACAACGGGCGCTCGATCCCGCATTCGACGATGCCGCCACCGACCTTGCCGCCCAGCTCGAGCGCGAGGTAGGCGCCCCCACCAACCGCCACCCGCTCGGCGCGCCAGCCGAAGAGCTCGGCGTAAAGCGCACGGGCCCGCTCCGCATCGTCCGTGTGCAGCTCCATGTGAACGACGGGATGCGATTTGCTCAGGGCCATGCCTGACCCTATGACCGGGGTCGATGTCCGGACTAATCGCCCGGGCTCGTGGACGCGCCGTCGTCAGTCAGGCGGCAGCCCAGCTCAGGAGGAGCCAGCACGGCGGGCCAGGAGCTCGTCCAGCCGAACAGTTGGCTCCCCTATAGCTCGAAGCCGAGCTGCCGCATTCGCGTGAGATTGTCCTCGACGGCGATCGCGGATCGCAGCTTCCCGTCTCGGATCTCGAAGAGGTAGATCTCGTCGACACCCTCGAAGCGGCGCCCGGTGGGCGCGTGGCCCTGCCACTCACCGCGATGAGTGCCCGAGCATTTGAAGTGCGCGGCGACGGCATCGTCCTCGGCGATGAGCCGGACGATCTCCATACGGAAGTCCGGGAAGGCGTCGCGGAAGGGCCCGATCCAGCGGCGTGCGGCCTCAGCGATCGGCCCCTCGGCGAGATCGTCGAGCGCGGCGTCATCGCCTGCGTTCACGACCTCGTCGACCAGACGGCGGACGAGCGTCTTGTTCTCTTCAACGTTCATCGCGGCACGTACATGGTGAGCGAAGGCAACGCTCAAGCGGAGCTTTGTCTATCGGGACGTCTTCCGATATGTTCGGCGCTTGGAGGAAGGCCCGGAAAAGCCGCGCATCTTCCTGGGCTCGTCAGGGAAGCAGGAGAAGCTTCTCAAGGCACTGACGCGCGGACTTGAAACCGTTGCGCATGTGGAGCCCTGGACGACCTCGTTTGATCCCGGGACGACGACACTGCAGCGGCTGCTCGACCTTTCGCGTGAGGTCGATTTCGCGGCGTTTGTGTTCGCACGCGACGACTGGACGACCGACAGCGCGCCCACCTCCGACCCGCCCGAGCCCGGCCAGGCTTCGCCACGCGACAACGTCGTCTTCGAAGCCGGTCTCTTCGGTAGCGCCCTCGGAATGCGCCGGACGTTCATCCTCCATGCGAGCGGCTCGAAACTTCCCAGCGATCTCCTGGGCCTCACCTCCGTGCGCTACGACCAAGCGACGACCGCCAGTGAGATGAGAAGCATCAATCAGAAGCTTCGGAAGGCGATCGAGAGCGAGGGCCGGATCGCGCGGATCGAGGGCTCCTGGTGGCAATTCTCCCTGACGGAGCGCAGCTCCGAAGAACCTTCGGCCGTGAGCCTATTGGGAATTTCGCGAGACCGCGACGGGGCTTTGGAGCTGGCCGGCCGCTCATGGCAAGAAGACGGCACGCTTTCAGCGCGGTATTGGAGCGAAGCGGCCAAAGAGAAGTCAGACCCTCCGGGTGTCTTCTACTACTGGAAGGGAGAACGGCCTCGGGACCCCAACGCGCCTGAGCTCGACGGAACGGGAGAGATCCGCATCGAGACGACGGATCGCGCGGCCGGGTATTGGACGACTCGATCGGACGCTTCGCCCGACCTCCGCGCACGAACGTCCGGCGTCTATCAACGCGCCGATCCTGAGGACTTGACCATCCTCGATGGAGGCGAGGATCGGCAGCGTGCCGAGCTCATCGCAGAACGGCTCACACGCTGGAAGTCGGTCACGAGCTCCTGAATCAGGGGGTCCGGTTCCATGCAGCTTTGCGTGTGTGGAGGGTCCCGTTCCAGGCGCCGGCGCAAACCAGGACGACTAGGCCCGCCGCCGCGTCAGCACCCACCCCACGATGAGACCGAACGCCAAATGGTCGGCCACCTGAGGTACGGGGCGCAGGGTGCGGATGCGGGGGAATCTGCGGCCGATCACGCCGAGGTCTAGCCCGGCGATCGCGAGACCGGCGGCGGCGCCGAAGGGAACCTCGCGACCGCGAGGAGCTACGAACGCGATGCCCCAAGCCCAGCCGAACGAGAGCGCCAGATGGACCGGAACGGCCGCGAGCAGCAGCCGTCCGCGCCGTGTCTCCCCCGGGAGGAGGATCGAGCCGGCGGCCTCGGACGCTTCCAGCGGGTCGCCGCCGCGAAGCAGCGCCTCGGCTGTTGAAGGGGCTCCGCTGAGGACGGCCGCCCATGCCCCGGCGGCGGTTCCGTCGCGGAGCGCCTCGCGTGGCACGTTTACGCCGATTCGGGCCATCCATCCAGGATGCAACCAGAAGCACGCGCACATCGTGGGTTCGCGGTGGCAGACTGGTTCACCGCGCGTCGGGGCGGCGATCCGCTCGCGGCGCTCAGGCGGCCGCGAGCTCCGGCGCCCGCAGGAGATCGATGAGCGTGTAGCGACCGGGCTCGGCGCTCGGAAGCGTCGGCCGCCAGTCCGTCTCGGCGCCGCGAAAGCTTTCCGGGTCGGCGTCGACGATCCCGACCAGCACCTCGCCGACGATCCGTCCGCCCACTTCCCCGAGGCGGTCGCCGTCGTTGCGGGCGCCGGCCTCGCGCAGGATGTAGAGCCAGAGCGGCGTCTCGCCGTCCCAGCCATGCTCGGCGAGCCCGCACTCGGCGGCTGACAGCGGCTCGACGCCGAGCTCGCGGGCGACCGCCTCGCCGGAGGGCAGTCCGGTGGCATGCCCGCGCTGCAGGTCGCGCGCGGCGAGCGACCGGTAGGCGTCGTCGTCGACCTCGCCGCTGATCGCCTGGGGCAGGTTGATCAGCGACGCGGGCAGGCGTCCGTCGATCCGTTTCGCCCGCTGCGCCGCCGGGCGGCCGGGGACATCGAAGAGCAGCGACCAGTCGACCGCCATCTCCGAGCCCACGGGGGCGAATCCGATCAAGTCCGGGAACAGCGGCAGCTCGCGCTGCCGATCGTTGATCCGGTAGCGGTGGCGGATCTGCGAGTGGCCGTAGCGGTATGCGGCGTCGGCGAACTCGAACGGGATGAACGGCTCGCCGTCGACCCGGTAGCGCTCGCCGCCACGGTCGAGCAAGCGCGCGGCAAGCTCGGCGCCGATCAGGCTTGGGAGGAAGTCGTACAGGAGTACCCACTGGTAGTGCCAGGTGAGCGAAAACCGCGCATCGTCGAAGACCGACTCCTCCGGCTCGCCGTCGGCCCGCAGTCGGTCGACGAGCAGGTTGTGGGCGCGCAGGAAGGCGACCTGGAGCTGGTTCATGAAGAGGTGGGTGTCGTTGCGCGGGTCGCCCAACAGCCCCACGCCCTCGGCGTTGCGGGGCACATCGACGCCGCCCGCGCCGAGCAGCAACCGGGCGGGGTCGTCGCGCTCGTAGAGGTAGGGCGAGCCGACCGGCCCGCCGCCGTAGACGGACTCGAGGTTCGCCCGCGGGGTGCGGTAATTGCGCAGCGCGTCGGGATCGGCCCGGTCGACGAGCGGAGAGCGATCGGCGGTGATGTCGTGGGCTATGAACTGGCCGAAGAACGGCCATCCGGCCTCGACCGAGGCGTCGTCGTTGCCGCTGGCCTCGAGCGGGCCACCGTCGCAAGGTCCGCCGACGACCCCGAGCGCGTGCAGGCGGGCCTCGTCGGCCTCGAGCGGCGCCAAGGTCTCGAACATCCGGCGATAGCGGCCGCCGTAGATCGGACCGCCGCCGGCGCGACCAGGCGCCAGGCAGTGGTCGCGAACCGCCGGGTGGCTGGCGGACCTACTCACAACCCGAGCTTGGCAGGGTTGTCAACGCGGCCGGAGCGGCGGGGGCCCGTGTGCCGGGCGCGGTCCGTTAGAAGTGCTGGGGCGGCTTGGCGGCGATCGCCTCGACCAGCTCGCCGGTCTTGCCCTCCGGGGCGTGGGTGGCGACGTCGGCCTCGGTGATGATGCCGCTCAGCCGCTTGTTGTCGTCCATGACGCACAGGCGCTTGACGGCGTGCTCGCGCATCATTCCGAGCGCCTCGTCGAGCGACGCGTCGGCGGCGATCCAGCGCACCGTGCCCTGGGCGAACTCGCCGCATATGGTGGTGGCCGGGTCGCGGCCCTGGGCGAGCGCCTTCACGACGATGTCGCGGTCGGTGAGCATGCCCTTCAGGCGATCGTCATCGCCGCAGATCGGCAACACGCCGACGTCGAGCTCCGCCATGCGCTTCGCCGCGTCGAGCACCGTTTGGTTCTCGCCGATGCACTCACAGCCGTCGTGCATGGCCTCACTAACCGTCCTTGCGGGGCTAGCCGCCATTGCGTTACCTCCTCATCTTGCTTGCGCCGCGGTCCGGGCGTACGGTGGACCGACAGCAAGCCTATCGGCGTGGGGCTCAGGTCCCGTGCTGCGGGAGCGCAGCCGCTGGGCTACGGCGCGACGGCTGGCTGGACATATCACCATTCGTGAAAGTCCGAGATTGGCAGGGCGCGCGATCCCGCCGCTCGAGGTTACGGTCGGAGCTGCGACGTGAAGCACACATAGTGGCCGTCGAACCGCAAGAGTTCGTCCACGCGAAGCTGATCGGCGTCATCGCTTCTGTTCACGACATCGTTCAGGCCTGGCGCGACCGGGTCTATAGGGTCGGTCTCCCACGAAAGGAGTGGACTCATGGCCGCATCACCGAACATCGTCCTTGTCCATGACGTGATGGGCACCCCCGCGTGGAAGTCACTGCCCTCGTGGTATCTGGTCGCCGAGAACGACGAGGTGATTCCACCCGATGCCGAGAGGCAGTTCGCACAGCGGATGGGCGCCGACACGATCGAGGTCGCGAGTGGACACTGCGCGATGATCTCCCACCCGGAGGAGACGCATGAGCGGATAGTGACCGCGGCGAACGCCGCCGCCGTGCCCGGGTAGGGACAGGGCCCGCCGCACCATGACTCGAAATCGTGGTGTCGCCGGTTCGATTCTGGCCCTCGCCACTTCCAACTCGGCTTGCTGATGCGCTTGCGGGCCCCGTGGTCACCTGTTGGCCGTGGCGGGCCGAGCCACTTCTGATCTGATGAGGGTGGCCGTCACCGGGGGGATGGGCACACTCGGCGTCCACGCGGTGGGGGTGCTTGAGGAACGCGGACACGAGGTCCGCTCGCTCTCACGCCGCACCGGCGTCGATCTGGCCAGCGGCGCCGGACTTGATCAAGCGCTCGAGGGTGTGGAGCTCGTGCTGCATGCGGCCTCGGATACACGCCGGATCGGTGCCCGGGACCCGCGGCAGACACGCAACCTCCTCGGCGCGAGCAGCCGTGTCCGCCATCTCCTCTACGTCTCGATCGTCGGGATCGATCTGATCCCCTACCGCTATTACCGCCGCAAGCTCGAGTGCGAGCGGATCATCGAGGAAGGCGGCGTTCCGTACACGATCCTGCGCGTGACCCAGTTCCACGAACTGATCGACTGGGTGTTCAACAAGCTCGGCAGCTGGCCCATCGCTCCGCTGCCGCTGAGCGCCAAGGCGCAGCCCGTTGCCGCGTCCGAGGTCGCCTCACAGTGCGCTGCGCTGCTCGAGGGAGAGCCGCTCGGTCGCGCCCCCGACTTCGGCGGCCCCGAGTTCTTGACCGTCCCGCAGCTGCTCGAGCCCTGGCCCCGACGGATTCGCGTGCTGCCGATCCCGGCGGTCGGCCGCGTCCTCAGAGGGTTTCGCGCCGGGCTGAACACGACACCGGAGCATGCCGACGGGGTGCTGACGTGGGCAGAGCACGTCGCGGGCAGGGAGCCCCCGTCAGGCTGACACCATGGATCGGTGCCCGATCTGCCGACCCTCGTCGCCTTCTCCCTCGTAACGCTCGCCCTCGTCGCCACCCCGGGACTTGAGATCAAGCCGGCCGCGTTCGCTGGAGGCCACGTAGCTAATCGGGCCACGAACGTGCACGCTCGAACCAGTGACCTCCAGCTTGTCGACCCGGCGCTAGACGGACTGAAGCCGGGAGACTTGAAGCTTCCCGAACTGGACGCCTGCAACTAGTCGGGTGAGGGACCGACGCGGCTTTTAGAGGCGCCTTCCCGGTCACCCTGTGAGCCTCGATCACCGCTCATTGCAGAAGAAACTACTGCGGCGGCACGTCTCCCGATGCGCCCCGCACGGCCCGGCGCGACACGCTCGCCGACCGGCCGGGTTCGGTGCAGCGTGTCAATGCAGTCGACGAAGAGATGGACGAGGAGGCTGGGGCGCTCTCGCCCTGGTGAGGCTCGCTGTTTGAAGCGGTCCGGCATTTACTAGGGATCCGGCCGTTTGTTGAACCACTCGGTGTACTCCGAGCAGCGGCCCTCGGCATCGAAGCGCATCACGAAGCAGTTGTCGTAGACCTTCTCGACCGCGCCGCCCGGCTCCGTGAAGTAGGTGCTGGTCCCGGTGGCGACCGCGACGTCGCCGTCGATCGCGACCGTCGCGTACGAGGCGTCGTAGGTGCCTTCGGCGTCGCGGCCCGAGGCCCCCTCCGCCTCGCCCTCGCCGAGCCAGCTGCGGACGACCGCCTCGCGACCCTCGAACGCGGGGTCGTACGGGTGGTATCGGTAGCGGACATCCTCGCTGAACAGGGCGCCGATCTGGTCGGGGTCGTAGCTCTTCCACGCGGCGACATACGCCTCCAGCCAGCGATCCACCTCAGCGCGCTCCATCGGCCCTAATCTAATCGCAACGCGCGGCGCAGGAGCTTGCCGGACCTCTTCTCGGCAGGGGAATTCAGGGAGTGGGCGCTACTGGGCTCGAACCAGTGACCTCCAGCTTGTCGAGCCCGAACCCGGACGACGACGAAGACCCCAAATTAGTAGGTGACAAGCCATGATCGCCGTCTCGCACGGGCGGCGAGATTCGGCTCGATTCGGCTCGATTCGGGCACTAGAACCGCTCTAGTGCCCAAACGCCGCGGGCCCTACAACGACTCAGCGGCGCCGGCCAGCTCTGACCATCAAGCGCCGCTGAGCTCTCGACTTCAACCGCAACCGAAGGAGGCCGAGCTCTCGGACGAGAGAAGACCACGAAGCACGAACGAAATGACGAACGAAATGACGAACGAAAGAGACGAGCCGATGAGCAAGAGCAGGAGCAGGCGCGTCTTGGGCGCAAGCGCTAGCCCAGGAGATCTAGCGAGCCTCTGATTGTGAAGTAGGCGCCGACAGTGCTGAAGATGACAGTCAGGACGGCGCGCTGATGGTTCACCATCCAAGCCGATACCCGGCCGATCGCGGCGCGGGCCGCCTCCGGGCGGCGGATGCTTATGACCAGGGCACAGAATGGGATCGCCAGCCAGATCGCATCGAAGACGAGCACTGCGAGGAGTCCCTCGACCAGAGGCGGGGCGCCTTTGGCGATCGCGTTCAGGCCCAGTAGATAGAGCAGCCCGGGAAGATGGGTAGCGACGCCGGCCGCGGCCGCCACGCGCAGCGACGGATTGCGCAGCTCTCCTACCAGGCGTGAGCCGCCCTTCGAATGCTCGCTTCGGGGACCACCTCGTAGCCGGCCGGTGGCGATCCCCGCGGCGAAGCCCAGCGCCGCGGCACCGCCTGCGAGCTCGATCACCGCGTTCACCGTCGAGGTCCCGGTCTCTAGCCGGACTCCGTGCAGGACCAACACCACGATTGCACCGGCGATCGCACTGGAGGCAAGGCCGGCGATCGTGTAGGCGGCCAGCGGCCGCTCCGGCGTCGACGACGAGAGCAGGTCGAAGATCGAAGCCAGGGCGGTGGGCCGGATTGCGCAAACCGCCGCCAGAGCAAGCGCCTCGAGGCTCACGAGTCGCGAGCCTAGCTCCGTCAGCCGATTCGGCCGGTCCTACTGCCCGCCGAGAGGGCGAGCCCGCCCGAAACGTCCGCTTGGACGAAAAGCGTGCACCGCACGGATCTATTACGACGGCGCGCGCCGGTCAGTGCGCGAGTTTCACTCTCTTGGCCTGGTCGTCGACAAGGACGAGGACCTAAAGGTCGATCCGAAGTTGGAGCAGCCCGCCGGGAAGGCCTCGACGACCTGATCGCCGACCGGACGCTGGTCAGCGGACGTCGCGTGCGCAGCGAAAACCGACGTTCCCGGCCGAGCTGTCGGGCGTGTTGCCCTGCCGGGCGGCCACCCGGTAGCGCCGGCAGTACGAGGCGTGACAGAGGTAGGACCCGCCCTTTTGGAGCTTCAGGGTGCCGCTTGCGGGACCGCGGGGATCATGGTCTCGATCCCGGGCGCGAAAACCTGCGTCGAACCAGTCCGCGACCCACTCCCATACGTTGCCCGTGGCGTTATGAAGTCCGAAGCCGTTCGCTGGATAGGCATCGACGGCACAGGTGCCGTAGTACCCGTCAGCCTCAGTGTTGCTCGTGGGGAAGGTGCCCTGCCAGACGTTCATCCGATGCTCGCCGCCGGGCTCGCGCTCGTCGCCCCAGGGAAAGACCTTGCTTTCGAGCCCCCCCTTGCCGCGAGCTCCCACTCGGCTTCGGTTAGCAGGCGCTTGCCGGCCCAAGAGCAATAGGCCTGAGCGTCGGTCCATGAGACATGGACGACCGGATGGCCGCCGCGTTCGTTGAGCGATGACCGAGGTCCTTCCGGGTGTCGCCAATCGGCCCCCTCTACTTTGCGCCACCACGGAGCCTGGACCACCGCCTGCGTCGGCGGGAAATCGTCAGGTAGCAGGCCTTGGAAGACGAACGACCACCCGAAGCGCTCCGCCTCGGTCGCGTATCCAGTCGCCTCGACGAAGTCGCCGAAGTCCTCGTTGGACACGGCAAAGCGGTCGACCCAGAAGGAGTCGACCGAGACCTCGCGCACGGGCCCCTCGCCGTCGGACGGATAGACCCAAGGATCGTCGCTACCACTAAGGAACCGGCCGCCTGGGAGCAGCACCATTTCGTCGCTGGAAGCCGGCTCCGTGCTGGCGGCAATCGTCACAGCGGGCTGGGACGGTGTCCCGCGTTCCGCGCTTGGGGCGCAACATGGAGGTCTTGAAGACGTCGCCTGACCCGGTTGCGAAGCTTCCTCGCGCACCGTCCTCAGCCTACGCGAAGATGCTCACCGCGCGGGCGGTCACCAGGCGGAGGATGACGAGCGAGGGCGATCGACCGCGAGCTCGAGAAGCCCGTCGCCGAGTGGACAGGGCCGAACCTGCCGCTGCGTCGCGACCTCGCGGCTCTCTTAAGAGGCGGGAGCCGCCGCCGGTAGACCTAACCTTCGGCCGGATGAGCGAGGTCTAAAAAGACCCGGACGGCTCGGTCTGCATCGAGGCGAGCGACGGCTACGACTACCCGCTTGAGGTTGGCGCCGACGGCGCGCTCTCCGACCCGGACGGCGAGCCCGTCGACGCCCGACCATTCCCCCGACCCCGAGACGACAGAATCCCCCGCCTTGCAGGGGATTCAGGGAGTGGGCGCTACTGGGCTCGAACCAGTGACCTCCAGCTTGTCGAGCTGGCGCTCTCCCAACTGAGCTAAGCGCCCGGGAGCGAGCAGTCTAGTTACCGCCGGCAGGGTGGGCAAGGGACCGCCGCGCGGCCCCGGGCGGCTCCGGTTCGGGATCGGTGCCGCTTCGATTCATTATCCAGTTTGGAGTACGTCGATCGGACGCCTGTGCCCTGCGGCGAACTGACGCAATTTGCGGAGGAAACCCGCCCAGTTCCGCACAACCGATGTCACCCCGGAGAGTGAAACCTGACGCGAGTTCAGGTGCTAAGGTTGTACCACTTGAAGGACCGACGGGCCAGCGGAGGGTACGCTGGTGGCACGTCCTTTCGGAGCAGGGGCCCCTTCGTGGGGCCCTTTTCCGTTGGCGGATCGGATGGCCGGGCCCGCCCCCGCGAGCGCCTCAGCGCTCAGGCTCCACCTCGAGCGTGAGCCCGTCGACGCCCGCCACGCGGACGGTCTCCCCCACCGCCGCCGGCGTCCCGCTGCGGGCCCGCCAGATCTCGCCGTGCATGCGGACGCGTCCCTCCGGGTCGCACGGCTCGATCACTTCCGCCGACTCGCCGACCAGTCCCTCGGCGCCGGTCCTCACGCGATAGCGGCCGCTGAGATACCGGCGCCAGAGGAACACCTCGCCCACCTCGATCACGGCGGCAACGCAGATGCAGATCACGTTCCACGGGCTCGGGAGCAGGAACAGCCCGGCGATCGCAAGCGTCAGCAGCACGTCCTGAAGGATGCCGGACGGGGTCGGATCGCGAACTACACTCGCGGTCGATGTCGCAGGAGAACGTCGAGATCGTGCAGCAGGCGTTCGATACCTGGGAGCGGGGAGACCTGGAAGGCCACCTCCGGCTCGTTCACGAGGACATCGTCTGCCAACGGATGGCTCCCTTGATCGACTCCAAGACCTATACGGGCGTGGAGGGGTACCTCCAGTGGGCGGGCGACTGGCTCAGGCCATACGAGGATTTCCGCTTCCGCCCCAATGAGTACATCGATGCCGGGGACCGGGTCTTGGTGGAGGTGCCGCAGGAGGGTCGATTGGCGGGGAGCGATCAGGTGATGACGCGGAGTGTTCTGGTTCCTGTTGACCCTCCGGGATCGGAGGGTGACCCGGTTCGAGATCTACGGGGAGCGCGAGCAGGCCCGCGAGGCCGCCGGGCTGCCGCCGGGCTAGGCGAATACCGGCGCGACCTCAGTCGCTCGGAAGCCAGCCATCGCGATATCGCGTCGGCTCACTCGCCGGAAAGCGAGCGTAGGCGAGGTCCTCGTCGCTCGTCTCCTCCTCGACCCCCGCCCCGTGGCGAAGCGCGGCCTCGTCCACGGTGTACGCGCCGCCGTTGCAGTGCTCCCCGATGTGATCGCGACCACCCACCGCGAGCACGATGCAGGGAGGACCGTCTCCGGCTCCGACGATCATGTGCTCCGTCTCCGGAGGGCAATGGACGAAGTCCCACTGCCGCAACGGCCGCTCCTGACCCTCGATGATCAGGAGCGCCTCGCCGGAGAGCAGGAGGAAGTCCTCCTGATCGGCTTCCCAGTGATACATCCCGATCGGCTCGCCCGGCCCGAGGACGAACAGCTGGATCCCGACTTGCGGAAAGTATGTCTCGGCCTCAGAGTCCGTCCAACCCGTGAAGGGCAGGCTGTTCCCTCGCCCGTCGCGGTGGATCCAGCGCGCTTCACGCGCGTTCAGCACGAACCAGCCCGGACTGTCGGGTACCACCCCGGCTTCCGTCTTTCGACCTGTTGCCTCCCGCGTCATGGGTCGGATGGTAGATGGGGGCCGCGGGATGAACATCGCTCCCCCTGCTAGCGTTCGCAGTCCTATAACCACGGATGATCGGGGGGAATCGCATGAGGCGATTGCTTGCGGCGAGCATCGCCGCTGTTCTACTTGGGGGGCTGATCGCGGCCCAGACCGACGCCGACGGCCCACGCACGACCCGTCAGCACCACTCCGCCTCGAGCGCAGGCGCGGTGATCGCGAGCCATGTGGGCTGCGGCGAGGTGATCACCACCGACACGACGCTCGACGCCGACCTCGTCGACTGCCCCGGCAACGGCATCGTGATCGCTGCGGACGGCGTGACGCTGGACTTGAACGGTCATACGATCGACGGCGACGGCGAACTCGTGGACAACTGCCCGGGCAACGGGCCCTGCAACTTGGGGGTGGTGAACGACGGCCACGACGGGGTCACCGTGCGAGACGGCTCGGTGCGGGAGTTCGCGATCGGCGCGTTCGTCTTCGGCGCACGCCAGAACCGCGTGGTGGACATCTCCTCCTCGCGGCATGACTTCTTCGGCCTCGTCCTCGCCGAAGCGGCTCGAACGGTGGTCCGCGACAGCTCGCTGAGCCGCAACATCGCCCCCGAAGGCGACGGGATCGGCGTGTTCGCCTCCCGTCACGTCCGGATCGTGGACAACGAAATCCGGCACAACCCCGGGCCCGGCATCCACGTCGAGGAATCCACCGCCAACCTGATCAAGGGGAACCTGTTCTCGCGCAACGGGCCTGGACTCCTCATGGAGAGAGCGGACCGCAACGAGGTGCGACGCAACCGCTTCATTCCTGACGGCGTCGTCGTCGCCCCCGGGAACCGAAACGTGATCGCCCGCAACGAGCTCTTCCGAAGCGCGGACGGCATCGCGATCGAGAAGGGACAGGGCAACCTGGTCGCCCGCAACGACGTCCTTCGCCCCCGCGGGCACGGCATCCGCCTCGGGATCGGAAATCCTCTCATCGGCGGCGCCAACAACGTCGTCCGCCGCAATCTGGTCAGGGGGAGCGGCGACGATGCGTTCCGGGTCTATAAGAGGGACAACCAAAGCGTGCTGAAGCGCAACGTCGCCATCGGCGCGCGACACGACGGCTTCGACGTTCGGGGCCCCTCGACGAAGCTCACGCGAAACCGGGCGGTGCGCAACGGCGAGCTCGGCATCGAGGCGCTTGCCGGCGTGATCGACGGCGGCCGGAACAGGGCGCATGGCAACGGGGACCCGCGCCAGTGCACCAACGTCGCCTGTAGGTAGCAGAGGCCAAAGCCGTCCTCAGCAGGAGGCCGGGACCGGCTGCCCCTAGCCCCCGCCGCCCGGCAGCCGGTTCCGGCTGCGCTCGATCGCGCGGCCCAGCCCGTCGGGGATTCGCGAGCGTAGATCGAGGGCACCCGCGCCCAGGACCCTGGCGAGGTGGGCGCCGAGGCGCAAGAGCTCGATCCGATCGGCAAGCGAAAGGTCCGAGAGCTTGGCGTCTCCGCTCCGGACCTCGTCGATGTCGTAGCGGCGCTTGGACTCGACGAAGGACACCGTGCGCCGGACGATCTCGTCGTCGAGCTCGCAGGCGAGCAGGGCTTGGCGGAGCCAGGCGATCGCGCTCTCGTAGCCGAGCGCGAAGTCGCTGGCGCGCAACTCACGGCTGAGGAAGCCGCCGAAGTCCCCCATGAACTCGCCCGCCAGCAGGCTGCCGATGTCGTCGGCGGAGTCGTCGGCGAGCACCAAGGGAGAGATCACGTCGATTGAGACGCGCTCCTTGCCGACCAGCCCGCCGATTTCACACAGCGCGTGGCGCAGCAGGTCGGTCAGCGAGCCGCCCTCCGCGCCTTGGTCGTCGCCGCGGCCATCTCGCTCGTCAGCGCGCATCCCCGCCCGCTCGGATCCGACCTCGGCGATGAACTCCCGCAGGCTGGACGCCGCCTCGTCGTCGAGGTGCTCCACGAGCCTGTCCGCGAGCCGCTCGACCCACGTGATCCTCGAGTTGTCCTTCTCGATTCGGCGCAGGTCATCGAAGAGGCTCTGCTCGGAGAGGACGGCGAGAGCGCGCGAGGCGCCGGTCTGCCAGCTCGGCTCGGCGTCGGGATCGCTCCACCTGTCCATTGAGGTGTTCTCGGAACGCGGGTCGATGAGCACACAGATTTCCGTGGAGGCTTCGCTCGGCGCCATGCAGCGCCCTGCCCGCGGAGATCACGCGTCCGATGGGCTGTGCGCCGAGCAGCCCGCCATCGGTGTACCAGAGGTGACCGGACTCGGGAAAATTCTCGATCCCGTGGCGCTCGTAGAGCTCGGCGTCCGGTCGGCGGTCGAGCAGCTGCGGGGCGAAGCCCCCCGGGCTGGCGGCGGAGGCGAGGGCGAAATCCAGCGGGGAGTTGCCGGCGGGCGCGAGCATCTGCTCCAAGCCGCCACTCGGCTCGAGCTCGAAGCGCCCCCAATCGGCGTAGGTCGCGCCGGTCACCGGCGAGTCGGGACGCAGGCCACGAATCGGATATGTCATCCCGCGCAGGCCGGTGACCTCCACGTGGAACGCAAGCGAGCGGCTCTGGCGAAGGTCGATGCCGCCGGGGTCGGGTCGCGCCGGCCCGTCAGGGGCGAGCACCTCAGGCACGCGCTCCCGGAGCTCGCCGAAGGAGAGCAGCGCGTTGGAGTCGCTGCTGCGCAGGAGCGGCAAGCTAACCCGCTCGACCCAGGTCTCGTGCAAGAGTGCCTCGGCATCGAGTCCCTCGAGCAGGGCGTAGCCGGTGAAGAAGCCCACCAGCGCGCCGGCGGAGGCGCCGCCGATCGCATCGACGCTGGTCTCCTGGCCCTCTTCGGCATCGAGGTAGCGCGCGGCAACCGCGAGGCCGGCGGCGGCGCCGGCCTCATAGGCGCCGAGCGAGGCGCCCCCCGAGAGGGTCACGTAGAGGCGAAGCGGTCGAATCGTTACCGGCGTCTACCCCCGTTCGCGCCGTCTACGCTGCGCGGTTGGCGATCTCGCTTCCGCTTGCTGTTCATGGGAGATCCTTTGCTCGGATCGCCCGATGCGATCCTTCGCCGGGCACGGTCTCGGAACGCGGTATACGCTCGGCGAACACCCGCAAACATTCGGTAGCAGCCCGAGGGAGGACGCATATGCATGCTCGTATGACTCGTTATGAAGGCGGGGCGCCCGAGAACATCGAGGCGAACCTGGAGACGAAGAAGGGGGTCCTGCCGACGGAGTTTGGGCAGACCGAGGGCATGAAGGGAGCCGTCTTCCTGGCGGACCGGCAGGGTGGGACGGTCATCGTCATCTCCCTATGGGAGGACGAGGAGGCGATGCGGGCGAGCGAGGACGAGGCGACCCGCGTTCGCGAGGAGGTGACGCGCCCCGGTGAGACGGCGTCGGTAGAGCGCTACGAGGTGGCACTCCTCGGCGTCGAACAGGCGGGCGAGGTGGGCTAGGTCCATGTCGGGGCTTCTATGAGCGGCGCCTACCGGAATCGAACCGGTGTAAACGGCTTTGCAGGCTAGTCAGGCGGTTGCGCTGGGGGCCATACCTGGAAATGGGGATGGCGTGGAAGGGGCCGCTCGGTTAGTGTCGGACCTCACGACAAGGAGGTTGTCCATGCGGAGATTTCTGGCGTTGGGTCTGACCGTTGGTGCCCTAGCCATACCGGCGTCGGCGGTGGCAGACCCCGACTTCGGACCTGGCAACAGCAGCAAGGGCCCGAACGACGGCGGCGCCAAGTGTCATGAGCCGTCTCATGGGACCGGACCCGGCCCCCATGAGGCAGTGCCCGGCTGCAAGGGCACGTAAGGACGGGGACGGGCCCGTCCACGGGTGGGCGGGCCCTGGCTCCCACACGCAAATTGACGCGAAACGTCCCTGACAAGAACCCGGCGGGCGCGTTGTAACTAATGCATAGTCAACCCGGCCGATCGGCCGGGAGCGCTGGGGGGTGCAGGGACCAGCCTCCGGTCCGATTCGGCACGGGACCGCATCGGGCGACCGGCGAACATCGCGGCTCGCCCTAGTCAAGAAACGGCAACCTAAGGGAGGTTCTAGATGCGTCGACTGTTGCTTTTCTCGGTAGCGGCACTGGCCACGGTGGTCGTTGCTGCACCCGCATGGGCAGGAAGCCCGCATTTCGTCAACAACGCGTTCTCCCTGGAACGCTCGGGCAACAGCCTGACCGTCTCGGGCAAGGAGGCTGGCCTCGGGGATGAGGACCAGGTCCATATCGTCTTGGAGGCCACCGCCCAGTGCATCAACCGCGGCGGCAACCACCCGAAGGCGGCCAACAAGCAATCGGTCTCGGCCGCGGGTGACTTCCCGGTGCAGAACGGCAAGGCCCTGTTCACCCTCACGGCGACGGCGACCTTCCAGCCGGAGTGCAGCCCGCCGATGACGGTGCGCTTCACCGACGTGCGGGTCACGGACGAGACCAGCGGCATCTCGAAGAGCTTCCCCGGCACCTTCTGAGGGAACGCACTCCGTATGCCGGCGATTTCTGCGGAAGGGAGGTGACATGGGACGCACTCGCCGTTTCCTGCTTGTGGCTTCAGCCACGGCGGCGATGGTGATCGGCGGCGCGGGCTCCGCATTCGGGTTCGGAGGCCCCAACGAGGCTGGCAACTCGGGGCATTTCCACCCGAACAGCAACCCCTGCGCGTCGGACAACGACCATCCCCACTGCCCGGGTCCGCACTAGCGAATACCGGCAAGCACTCACGACGTCTGGGTGGGGGTCCACTGGGACCCCCACCCGCTCGTCATGGGGGCAGGGTCGCGAGCCGCCACGAGATACTGGGCGGGCGATGTCGCAAGAGAACGTGGAGATTGCCCGCCGCATCTTCGAGGCCTTCCACCGGACGTTCACGGAAGGGACCGACGACCTTTATGCGCTGCTCGACCCGGATGTCGAGTGGATTCCGATCATGGCCCTCCTTGAGGGAACGACCTATCACGGCCACGAGGGAGTGCGGCAATGGATCGAGGACGTGAAGCGGGATTGGGCTACGTTCGAGGCGAGACCGGAGGATTTCCGAGACCTGGGCGACGACCGGGTCCTGGCCCTGGGCTCGTGGCGTGCGCGGGGCCGAGGAGGCGATGTGCTGCTCGATTTCCCGCAAGCGGGCTGGCTGGGGCAGTACCGGAAGGGAAAGCTCGTCCGGATGCAGACCTTCACCGAGCGAAAGAAGGCCCTCGAAGCCGCCGGGCTGCGGGAGTAGGCGATGTCGGGTCAGAACGTGGAGGTCGTGAGGCAGCTGGTTCAGGCCTTCAACCAGCGGGACCTGACGGCCATGACCCAATGGTTCGCTCCCGAGGTCGAATGGGAGCCCGCCGGTCCTGCCGCCGTTGAACGCGCCCTCTACCGAGGCCGCGACGAGGTCTCCAGTGGGTTTGCCGCGACTTGGGAGACCTGGGAGGTCTTTCACGTGGAGGAGCGCGACGTCCGCGACCTGGGGGACTCGGTTGTGTGGCTGGGGAACGCCCGAATGAAGGGAGGCACTAGCCACGTTGAGTTCGACCAAGCGTTCGCCATCCACTTTCTGCTGCGCGACGGCAGGATCGTCCGATTCCAGGGCTTTCTCGGGTGGCAAGAAGCCCTCGAAGCCGCCGGGCTGCGGGAGTAGGCGATGCCAGCCGAGGAGAACATCGCGCTGATCCATCGCGGCCTCGATGCCTTCAGCCGCGGCGACTTCGATGCAGGTGCTGAGGATATGCAGCCGGACGTCGAGTGGCACGTCGCGTTCCGGCTTCCCGATCTGCCCTTGGACAAGGCGGTCTACCACGGCCATGACGAGGTCCAGCGGCTGTGGGCGGCTTTTCGAAGCGGCTGGGCGAAACTCACCGTCACCCTCGAGGAGGTGGTCGACGCCCGCGAGGACTTCGTAGTTGTCCGCACCCGGTTCGTCGGCCGAGGGAGCGCCAGCGGGATAGAGGTGGATCGCACGATCTTCTATGTGTTCGAGATCGTGGCTGGGAAGCTGAAGCGACTGCGGCCCTTCGACACAGAGGCCGAGGCCCTCGAAGCCGCCGGGCTGCGGGAGTAGGCCCTCGCTCAGCCGCCTAACCGCGGTCGCGGCACTGCTGATTGGGCTCGACGCCTTGAGGGCCGTCGACATCACCACAGCCTGTCGCTCTTCACGACTCCTCCGTTCCAACGCGGGCGGAGCTACGACCCCGCCGGCACGCTCGCCGTCTCCGTGACATGCGGCTCGCCCTGATCGGGATCTCGGACGGGCTCGTAGGTGAGGATGGCGACGCCGTCACCGACGATCTGGGTGTCGACGAGGCGCATGGGTTTCCTGTCGCTGGTCTCGCCGAAGAGGCGCTCGCCGGCCCCGAGCACGACCGGGAAGATCTTCAGCCGCAGCTCGTCGACGAGGTCGTGCTCGATCAGCTCGCGCGCGAGCTGGAAGCTGGCGGGGACATTGATTTCCCCGTCTAGCTCCTGCTTCAGCTTCGAGACCTGATTCACCACGTCGCCCTTCAGTACCGTCGAGTTGTTCCAGTCGGGATCTTCGAGCGTCGAGGACACGACGTACTTGGGCAGGCTGTTCAACCGGTCCGCCAACTCGCCACTCCGGGATGGCCACCGCGCGGCGAACCATTCGTAGCTCCGCCGACCCAGCAGCAGGGCCTCGGCTACCCAGCGCCTCGTCCAGCGCGACCTTGGCCACCTCCGGGAGGGCCGCGATCCGACCGACCCAGCCTCCGCGACTGAAGCCCTCGTCACCGGCCGGGTCCTCGATGACTCCGTCGAGCGAGACGTTCTCGCTGATGACGATCTTTCCCATTTCTCCTTCTCCTTCTCGTTGTGTTCAACGGAACTTCGGGTGCTGCTCATTGAGACACCGCCGGCGCCGAGAACGGAACGCCCATCGATCCATCCCAGGACGACGCAGGCGACGAACGCGGACTGGAAGCCCTCGTTCAGGACGACAAGCGGATTCGTACCTTCGTTCACCGCCGTTACTCTCCTACGTAGTCGCGCTGCAACGCTTCCGGTCCATGTCCGTTGAGACGCCAGCGGCGGCGAGAACGGAACGGCCGGTTCATTCCGGGACAAGCCGGTGTCCTTACCGGTGATGACCGCGACAGAACAAGCCGATGCGAGAAGCCCGTGCCGGGCGACGCCCTAGGCGAGGCCACGGTCGCGCGGGCGCGCGCGGGCAACGAGGAGGCGTTTCGCGAGCTCACCGAACCCCACCGGCGCGAGCTGCAGCTGCACTGCTACCGCATCCTGGGCTCGGTGCAGGACGCCGAGGATCTGGTCCAGGAGACGCTGTTGGCGGCCTGGCGGGGCCTCGAGGCGTTCGAGAGCCGCTCCTCGGTGCGCGCCTGGCTCTACCGGATCGCGACCAACCGCTGCCTGAACGCTCTGCGCGCCCGGTCGCGCCGCCCCCGGCAGGTGCCAGCGATGGATCAGGCGCCTGAGCCCACACGCCGGTTCGAGCCGATCTGGCTCGAGCCCTACCCCGACCTCCTGCTCGAGGACATCCGGGACCGCTCCCCCGGCCCGGCGGCGCGCTATGAGGCCAGGGAGTCGATCGAGCTCGCATTCATCGTCGCCCTCCAGGGCCTGCCGCCCCGCCAGCGCGCGGCGCTCGTGCTTCGCGACGTGCTCGGCTTCCGTACCGCCGAGGTCGCCGAGATGCTCGACACCGGCGAGGCCTCGGTCAAGGGCGCCCTGCAGCGCGCCCGCGCGGCTCTCCGAGCGCGGCTGCCTGCCGCCGACCGCGACCGCCCACCGCGGCCGAACTCCGCCCGCGAACGCCAGCTGGTCGGGCGCTTCGCCGACGCGTTCCAGCGCGGCGACGTCGACGAGGTCGTCGCCCTGCTCACCGACGACGCCCTGCTCACGATGCCGCCCTGGCCGCTCGAGTACCAGGGACACGAGGCGATCGCCGCCTACCTCAGCTACCGGGCGGCGCTGCGCGGCACGCTGCTTGTCGTGCCCACCCGCGCCAACACCCAGCCGGCGTTGGGCTGCTACCTGCCTGACGCGCAGTCGGCGATCGCCCGCCCCTACGGACTGATCGTGTTGACGCTCGCGGGGGATAGGATCGCGGCGATCACCAGGTTCGGCGACACCGCCCTCTTCGAACGCTTCGGGCTTCCACGGACACTGCGCTCGTAGGCCGCGCTCGGACGCGATGGGCGCCAAGCGACGGGGCCGAGCGGCAAGGCTTCGCGTGAGGGAGACCCTCATGGTGGAGGAGATCCGAGAGAGTGCGAGTCGCCTCGTCGCATTCGACGCGGCCCGCCGCGAGCGTGTCCCGCTCGGCCTCCCCCTGTCACCTAGGCCGCCGCGAGCCAATCCTCGAAGCTGGGGCCGGCGAGCTTCGCGCCAGGGTTGGGCAGCGCGGCGCCCTCAGCATAGGCCGCAGCGTCCGGGTCGCCGGGCTGACGGCCCTCGCGGATCTCGAACGAGTCACCTCGGCTGGCCAAGAGCGCGGCGGCCACATCGGCGAGACGCTCCTCCCGCGGGCCGGCGACTTCGGTGATCCTGCCGTTCTCGATTTCCGGCTCCTCGGCCGCATCGGCGAGGGTTTCGGCGACGACGCGGGCGGCCACGAGCTGCGTTCGAAACTCGGGCAGGTAGGCGACGCCGTCCTGGATCGTCCACCCGACCAGCTGATCGACGAACTCGTGGAACTGAGCCGCGCGAACGATCCGGACCGGGAGCGGGCCTTCGAGCAGCGTCTGCTCCTGCGCGACCTTCGCCGCGTTATAGCCGCCCTGGAACTTGTCGATGCCGATGATCGAGACGACGACGATCCGCTTCGCCCCGGCTGCGGCGCCGGCTCGCTGGAGGTTCCGCGCCGAGGCGGTGAAGAACCCCGTCGCCGCCTCCTGGTCGGGCGAGGGCCCGGTGGCCGTGTCGATGATGGTCTCGGCCCCGGCGAGCGCCTCGTCGAGACCCTCGCCGCTGACCACGTCGACACCCTTGGAGCGCGCGATCGGGACCACATCGTGTCCGCGCTGCTCGAGGATCTCGACAAGGTGCGATCCGACCCGGCCGGTGGCTCCCGTGACGGCAATCTTCTGGCTCCTGCTTTCGGTCTCCATCGTTCTTCCTTTCCCTGCGCCGGCGGCTCGGCGCCGGCAAGTTTGATCCGAGGGGCTGCGCCGCCTCACCCTAAAGACGAACGGCAGCGGGTCGGTTGGACAGCCATGCGAAGCGGCAAGCCTGCTTCGCGCGCGCAGCAGGCGCGGAGTGCCGCTCGGGCGAGCGACGTCGAGAGGTGCGCTGATACCACCCGTGACGCGGTAGCTACTCGGCTTCCGAACCGGTCATGTCCGGGACATACTGCTTGTCCTCACCGGGATCTCGGACCGGCTCATAGGTGTGGATGACGACGCCGTCTCCGACCGTCCTCGTGTCCACGAGCCGCAATGTCTTCTTGTCGCTCAGCTCGCCGAAGAGGCGCTCGCCGGCCCCGAGCAAGACCGGATAGACCGTCAGCCGGAGCTCGTCGACGAGGTCGTGCTCGATCAGTGTCCGCGCGAGCCGGATGCCGCCGGGGAGGATGATGTCCCCGTCGAGCTCGTGCCTCAGCCTCGAGACCTCCTCCACCACGTCGCCCTCGAGCACCGTCGAGTTGTTCCACTGGGGATCCTCGAGCCTCGAGGAGACAACGTACTTGGGCATGCTGTTGAACCTGTCCGCGAACTCGCCGTCCCGGGACGGCCAGAGGGCGGCGAACTCCTCGTAGGTGACCCGGCCCAGCAACAGGCCCTCGGAGTTGAGGGCCTCCTCGAGCTTGAGCCTCGGCAACTCCATCGCGGCTGCCGGAGGCCGACGCCGTCCTCGCCCTCCTCCCCGCGATCGATCTCGAAGGTCCACCCTCGTGCTTGAAGTCTCCGATTCCGCCCGGGTCCTCGACGACGCCGTCGAGCGAGACGAACTCGGATATGACGATCTTGCCCATGGCTTCTTCTCCTTCTCTCGGTGCTCGGGGGGATTCCGTCTATCGATTGAGAGCGGCCTCAGGGTCGAAACTCATCGGTCCGGTGTCATGCAGGCGCCGAGTACGCTTTGCCGAATGGCGCAGAGCCCCGGGACCACCGAGGTGATCTTCTTGCTGCCAGGGAGCGGGCGCTCCTACCAGGCGGGGCCAATGCGCGCGGTCTTCAAGGCGGACGGCGCCGAGACCGACGATCGCTACTGCGTCTCGGAGTGGTGGCTGGAGTCCGGCGACTCAGGACCGGGGCCGCATTCGCACGAGGACGAGGTGGAGATCTTCTACGTCATCGAGGGCGCTGCGGGTCCATGATGTGGGGTTCACCCCACGCAGATCGGTGAGCGAGCCCGCCGGGCCTGAGGAAGTCGCGCCGGCCGGGTCGACCTTCGTCCTCCTGCCCGGCGCCGGCGGGGACTCGTGGTACTGGCATCTGGTCGCTCCGCGATTGCGCGCGCAAGGCCATGAGGCACTCACCCCGGATCTGCCGGCCGACGACGACGCCGCCGGGCTCGGCGAGTATGCGGACACGGTGGTTGACGCGATCGGCGATCGCGCTGGCCTGATCGTCGTGGCGCAGTCGATGGCCGCCTTCACGGCGCCGATGCTGTGCGACCGGGTCGATGCCCGGCTACTGATCCTCGTGGCGCCGATGATCCCGGCGCCGGGCGAGTCGCCCGGCGCATGGTGGTCGAGCAGCGGCCAGGTGGCGGCGCGGCGGCGCCAGGATGAACGCGAAGGCCGCGACCCCGACGCCGGCGTCGACGTGAGGACGACCCTCATGCATGACGTTCCGCCGGAGATCGTCGCCGAGGCATTCGCCCGCGGGGAACCCCTCCAATCCGACACGCCGTTCGCTGAGCCCTGGCCGCTCGACGCGTGGCCGAGCGTCCCGACCAGGGTGCTCGCGGGCCGTCACGACCGCCTCTTCCCCCTCGAGTTCATGCGCGTGCTCGCTCTCGAACGCCTGGGCATCGTCGCCGACGTCATCGACACAGGACATCTGCCCGCACTCAGCCGACCTGACGAGGTGGCGCAGCGGCTCGAGACCTACCGCTTGCAACACGTGGCACCCGCTCCGTAGGAGCACCACGAATTGCTGGGGTGCCTGGCTGCCGCCTGTCGCGCGAAGCGCTTGTGCTCGGGTCCCTCAGCCACGGGCCTTAAAGCTTCAGTCCTGGCCGACGGCCGTCGCGGCGAAGCGGAGGATCGCCGCCCGCATCCGCTCGCCCTCGCGCCCTGAGAGCAGGTCGACGCCGTGGGCGGCTCCGGGTACGAGCAGTAGCCGGTTCAGCGGGGCGGGAGTCGCCGCGTGAAGCTGGACGGTGTCCTTGCCGAACAACGTGTAGCCGTCCTTGCGCGACCCCGCGTAGAGGATCGGCAGCTCGATTCGGCGCGCATCGGGGAGGATGTCCGGATAGGAGGGACCGATCTCGCGCTCCCCGGAAATGCTGACGACGGCGTCGACCCCGGGCGAGCGTTTGGCCGCGAGCTCGACCACGGCGCGTCCGCCGACCGAGGCGCCGATCGCGACCACCCTCTCGGCCCCCGCCGCCTTGAGTGCCATCGCCGTTGCGCGCAGCTCGCCCGGGCTGCCGACCGAGGCGTACCTGAAGACGGCGACGCGATCGCCGCGGTCGGCCAGGGATTCGGCGAACCGCAGCCACCCACAGGGTTCGTTGCCGCTGTCGTTGGCGAAGACGAAACCGATGCGACCGCGCCCGAGCATCGCCGCCTGAAGCTCCTCGGAGCCGACCTTGACGACCAGCCGCCTCCAACCGGCTCTCCCTGTATCGCAGACCGAGACTGCGTCGGGAGTGCTGCGGTCCACGGACGCGGCGGCCGTGGTCGTCGATCCGGCCGCGCCGGTGATAGTCGAGGAAGTCGGTGCTGTGGCGACCCGGTCCTCGTCACCGCCGCCTCCACAGCCGCAGAGGAGAACCGCGCTCGTGGCGAGGATCGCCGCGAGCGATCGGGTCGACCTGCCTGCGTTCAGCCCCATGGCCGTCTAGTTACCCCTCGGCGAGGCCCTCCAGTCAGTTCCCGGGGGTAAACCAGCGGGCGGCAGGTACCCTCCGCTCGCATGGCAACCCCGCCCAGTCCGCTCAGTCCCATCCTCTCTGCGGGGCAGCTTCAGGCCCTCGCGGCGGTGGGTGAGGAGCGCACGGCCGCCGAGGGAGACTTCCTGTTCCGGATCGGCGACGCGCGTTACCCGTTGATCGTCGTCCTCGAGGGCGAGGCGGCCGTCCTCGACGGGGCCGGGAACGAGATCGCCCGCCAGGGCCCGGGCGGCTTCCTCGCCGAGATGAACCTGCTTACGGGGCAAACGGTCTACCTCGACGGCGTCGTCACAGAGGCGATGCGCTATATCGCTGTGGACCGCGAGGACCTGCGCCCCCTTCTGTTCGAGGACGCAGCGCTCGCCGACGTGCTGCTCAACACGTTCATCCGCCGACGCGAGATCCTCCAACAGCGCGAGGGTGTCGGCGTCGAGGTCATCGGGCCGCGCTCATCGGCATCCACTCGTCGCCTGCTCGATTACGCGCGCCGCGGTCGTCTTCCACACGTGTGGCGCGACACCGAGCGAGACGACGAATCGGAGGCGGCAATCGCCGCCAAGCTCGAACCGGACGAGCTGCCGCTGGTCCGCCTGCCCGGAGGGGGCGAGCTCCGCAACCCCAGCAACGGCGAGCTCTGGCGAGCGCTGGGAATCGGACTCGAGCTTGAGTCCCGCGAGGAGGTCGACCTGGCGGTGATCGGAGGCGGCCCGGCGGGTCTCGGCGCGGCCGTGTACGGGGCCTCCGAGGGGCTCGAGACCCTGGTCGTGGAAAGCACAGCCCTCGGCGGCCAAGCTGGGACCTCACGCCGGATCGAGAACTATCTCGGCTTTCCGGCGGGGATCAGCGGCAGCGAATTGATCGGTCGCGCGATCACACAAGCGCGCAAGTTCGGCGCGCGAACGGCGACGCCGTACCGCGCGCTCGCGCTCGAGACGGGCAATGGCTCACACCAAATCGAGCTTGAGGAAGGGCACGTGATCGCCGCTCGCGCCATCGTGATCGCCACGGGCGCCGACTACCGCCGCCTACCCGTCGGCGGCCTCGAGGACTACGAGGGCTTGAGCGTCTTCTACGCCGCCGGCCCACCTGAGGCCCGCACCTGCGCAGGCACCCGGGTAGGAGTCGTCGGCGGCGGCAACTCCGCGGGACAGGCGGCGGTGTGGCTTGCCCGCGGGGGCGCCCTCGTGACCCTTCTTCACCGGCGGACCGACCTTCGCGAGACGATGTCCGACTACCTGCTTCCCGAGCTCGACCGCTACGGCGTCGCTGTGCGCGACCGTAGTGAGGTCATTGAGCTCCATGGCTCGGGCGGCGAGCTGGAGGCCGTGACGCTGAGGGACGGCGCAAGGCTCAGCTTTGGCTCGATGTTCTGCTTTCTGGGAGCGGATCCGTGTACCGACTGGATCGGCGACGTCGTGGCCAGGGACGAGCACGGCTTCATCGTCACCGGCGAGGACGCCGGAGCCTCCGGGCTGCTCGAGACCAGCGTTCCGGGCATCTATGCGGCCGGCGACGTTCGTGCGGGCTCAACCAAGCGGTGTGCGACGGCGGTCGGCGAGGGCGCGGCGGTGGTGGGCCTCATCCACGAGCGTCTTGCAAGCGTCCCCGCCTGAGCGGCCGGCGTCAGCCGATGATCGCTCGGCGGACGAATGAGTTTCGGCTCGCCTTGCGGTCTCACCTGTGTGAGGAATGCTCACCCACGACCACCTGTTGGTGTTAGGAGGACGACATGGAACGAAAGCCAATCAACCCCTGGTCGTGGTCCACCAAGTTGGGATTCGATCAGGCAGAGCTCATCGAGGGGCACCAGCGGCTGCTCGTTTGCAGCGGACAGGACGCGGTGGACGCCGACGGTAACCCCCAGCATCCGGGAGACATGGCCGCGCAACTCGAGTTCGCCCTCGACAATCTGGAGGCTGTCGTGGCCGCCGCCGAGATGAACCTCGCCAACATCGTCCGGCTCAACGCGTACACCACCGACGTCGACGAGCTGTTCAAGCTCTTCCCAAGAGTCACGGACCGCTTCGGGGACTCGCGCTTTGCGACCTCCGTGCTCGGCGTCGCGCAACTACCAGCGCAGCTCCACGTCATGCTGGAGGCAACCGCGGTTGGGTAAGGGAACAGCACATCTCGCGGTCTACGACACGCTCACCGACTCCGAGCGGATATGACAACCAACGAGGGCTCGCGAAAACTGATTCTGCAGATGGGCATCTCACTCGATGGCTTCGTCGCTGTTCCGAGCGCAGACGGCCTGACACCGGTGATGGAGGGCGGATCGGGCCTAGCGGCCGAGGATCCCGAGCTGACGCGGACCAAGGTGGCCTGGCTTTGGGAGGCGGGCGCGCACCTGATGGGCCGCGTCACGTACGAGGAGATGGCCTCGTACTGGCCTTCCTCGACCCACGACTACGCGGCACCGATGAATGAGATCCCCAAGGTGGTGTTCTCGAGCAGCATCGAGCGCGCCGACTGGCCGGAATCGCGGATTGCCCGCGGCGACCTCGCCGAGGAGGTCGCGGGCCTGAAGCGAGAGGCCGGCAAGGACATGATCGCCTGGGGAGGCGCGAGCTTCGCACAGTCTCTCGCGCGGCTCGGGCTGATCGACGAGTATCGGCTGGTCACCCATCCGGTCGCCGTCGCGAACGGCGAGCCCCTGTTCAAGGACCTCTCTGCCCCGACCCGTCTCAGGCTGGTCGAGATCAGACCGTTCAAGAGCGCGGTCGTTCAGGTGTACGAGCCCGCTAAGGACTGAGGGAAGGATCGACGTAGACGAGACAGGCAAAACCACCGCGTTAGCAGGGGCTTCTCCGAGAGGCGCCTACCGGAATCGAACCGGTGTAAACGGCTTTGCAGGCCGCTGCGTAACCACTCCGCCAAGGCGCCGAATGGCTTGTCTAAGCCATATCTGAGTGTACGTCGGTGAGTTGACCGCCCTCGCTACGGGTGCCAGTGCCCTTGGTGCCCGTTCGGCTGCGCAGCCGACGCGAGCGCCCGATCGAACTCGGCCAGGTACACGCCGGAGAGCTTAGCCCGCCGCTTGACAGCCTTCGCGTAGAGGTTGGCGGCGAGCCTGACCGCGTCCGTGTGCCTATCTGCTCAGCCACGCAGACGGGGTCCCAGCGGCCCTTGAGGCTCGCTGCCGAGGATGTGAGAGCATCACTCGACAGGTGAACCCCAGAGCGGAGGAATAGCGATGGACGAGGCGCAGACCCGCGATCACATCGACGAGCACGCGGATGCGGTTGTCCGCGGCGACATGGACGAGATCGCTGCTGATTTCTCCGAGGATCTGCGACCGGGCGTGCCGCACATCGTCCAGAACGTGCTGCCGCAACCAGTCACGGCGGCCGAGGTGCGGAACGTCGATTTCGGCGACTCGGAAACGGTGGCAACGATTCGCTACTCGGGCGACGGCGAGGTCACCATCCGCTCGCGCTGGCAGGAGCGGGCTGGCCGCCCGGTGATCGTGCACGCCGAGCCGGCAAGCTGATACCGCACTTGAATGGTCGGTCGAGACCGCCCACGAGCGTACGGCTCGCCGCGGCCGTCCGCCCCATGGGCGACAATCCGCGCCAACCGACCTAGGGGAGACGCAGATGGAAGCTGGTACGTCGCCTGAAGGGGCTGCACGCGAGGCGGTCCGAGGAGTCTCCAGGCACTGGTGGCTCTGGCTGGTGAGCGGGATCGCCTGGGTGATCATCGCGGTCGTCATCCTTCAGTTCGACCAGGCCTCGATCACGACCGTCGGCGTGCTCGTCGGGATCATGTTCCTGCTGACCGGCGTTCAGACGTTTGCCTTCGCGGCCCTCGCCGAGCGCCTCGGGTGGCTCTACGCCATCTTCGGCGTGCTCTTCGTGATCGCCGGGGTGATCGCCCTGATCAGCCCCGAGAACACGTTCGCGGCGCTCGCCGACATCCTCGGGTTCCTGTTCCTGATCGTCGGCGTGTTCTGGATCGTCCAGGCGTTCATCGCCCGCGAGGCGAACGAGCTCTGGTGGGTGGTCCTGCTCGCGGGGATCCTGATGATCATCCTCGCGTTTTGGACCGGGGGCCAGTTCTTCATCGACAAGGCGTATGTCCTGCTGGTCTTCGCCGGGATCTGGGCGCTGATGCAGGGCGTCACCGACATCGTCCGCGCGTTCCAGATCAGGAAGCTCGACGAGCTGGTCTGACGCGGCGATGTCCGAGCGGGGACAGGATGAAGACCGAGTGAGCGACTCCGAAGCCGGCCGCGGCGACGAGAAGAGGGCCGGCGGAGCCGATCGGGGTCGCCTCGTCCCGACGATCCTGATCGTGATCGCGTCGATCCTCCTCTTCCTCGCGGCATTCGCGATCTGGGTCAAGCGCCAGGCGCTCGAGACCGACACCTGGGTCGAGACCTCGAGCGAGCTGCTCGAGGACGACGACATCGAAGTCGCGCTCGCGAACTTCATCGTCACCGAGCTCTATGCCAATGTCGACGTAGAGGCGAGGGTCGCCCAGATCCTGCCTCCCGAGCTCCAGGGGCTCGCCGGCCCCGCCGCGGGCGCCCTGCGAGAGCTGGCGCTGAGGACCGCGGAGGAGGCACTCTCAAGACCGGCGGTCCAGTCGCTCTGGGAGGAGGCCAACCGCGCCGCCCACGAGAAGCTGCTCGCCGTGATCGACGACGGCGACGCGGCGCAGGACGGAGACGTCACGCTCGACCTGGGAACGATCGTCGGCAGCATCGGGGAGGAGGTCGGGGTCGGCGCCAACCTCGCCGACAAGCTGCCAGCCAATGCGGCTCAGCTGGAGATCCTCAAGGCCGACCAGCTCGAGGCCGCGCAGACCGGTGTTCGCATCCTCAAGACGCTCGTGTGGCTCCTCGCCGCGATCGCGATCGTCCTGTTCGCGCTTGCGATCTACCTGGCGCGCGGCCGTCGCCGAGAGACTGCGCGGGCGACGGGGATCGCCCTGCTCGTGGTCGGGGCCCTGGTGCTGTTAGGGCACAAGCTCGCCGGCAATGCGGTGGTGGACTCGCTGACCACCACCGCGGCGGCCGAGCCCGCGGCGAATGCGACTTGGACGATAGGAACCTCGCAGCTGGTGGCGATCGGGCAGGCAGGACTCGCCTACGGGATCGTGCTGATCCTCGGGGCCTGGTTCGCCGGGCCGACCTCCTGGGCCACCTCCGCCCGCCGGGCGATCGCGCCCTACATGAGCCAGCCCTACATCGCCTACGCCGCCTTGGCGGTGCTCCTGATCCTGATCTTCTGGTGGGGCCCCACCGAGGCCACCAAGCGATTGATCCCCTCGTTGCTCCTGATCGTGCTCGCGGTGATCGGCTTCGAGGCGCTTCGCCGACAGGTCGTCCGCGAGTTCCCTGACGCGCGGCCATCCTGAGGGCCGTTCCGCCCGGAGTCGGGGTTGGCGTGCCAGGGTGCGCAAACGCCCGTGTCTGCGGATAGGGTCCGAGCCATGGGCGCGGGGCAGCTGACCGTGGACGGCATCGCGTACCGCGAGGCAGTTCCGACCGAGCCGAGCACCCTCCCCCCCGCCCTCTGCCTCCACGGCTTCCCGGAGACCTCGTACATGTGGCAGCGCGTGCTCGGGGCGCTGGCGGGCTCGGGACGTCGCGCGATCGCGCCGGACCTGCCGGGCTTCGGCGACTCCTCGCCCGATCCACCCGGCACCTGGGAGCGTCAGGTCGAGGCGGTCGAGCGCTTCCGCCGGGCGCTGGGCGTCGAGCGCGCCGTCCTGATCGTCCACGACTGGGGCGGCCTGATCGGACTGAGATGGGCCTGCGAGCATCCCGATGCCGTGGCCGCGCTGGTGATCTCGAACACGGGCTTCTTCCGGGACGGCAAGTGGCACGGGATGGCGCGGGCGCTTCGGACCGAGGGCGAGGGCGAGAAGCTGGTCGAGTCGCTCACGAAGGAGGGCCTCGGCCAGATGCTGGGCGCGGTGTCGCGCCGCTACGAGACGCGCGCGCGGGACGAGTACTGGAAGACATTCGAGACCGAGGCCGGCCGAAGGGGGATCCTCGAGCTCTACCGCTCCGGCGACTTCGCGAAGCTTGCGCCCTACGAGGGCAAGCTGGGGCGGCTGGGCGTCCCCACCCTCCTGCTCTGGGGAGAGAACGACGTGTTCGCGCCGGTCGCGGGCGCCCATCGCTTCAAGCGCGAGATCCCGGGCGCCAAGCTCGTGGTGCTCGACGGCGCCGGTCACTTCGTCTACGCCGACGAGCCGAGCCTCTGCGCGCGCGAGATCGTCGGCTTCCTGCGCGACGCCGGCGTCTGAGGGAGCCGACCCCCGTCGCGGAGGCCCAGGTTCACCGCTCCTTCACGGGGGCGTTACGCCCGGTTCACACGGCGCGCGGGACCCGTCGCTTGAGTACCCGCCGTGATCCTCAAGCGCCTCCCCCCGCTGCTGATTGCCTCCACCCTCCTGATCGCCCTCCTCGCCGCCGGGGTCACGGTCGGCTCCTCGGGGTCGGACCGCGGCGATGGCGACCGGGCGAACCACGGCGAGCCCGCGGGGCCGATAGTGATCGCGCATCGCGGCGCCTCCGGCTACAGACCCGAGCACACGCTCGCGGCATACGAGCTTGGCGCTCGCATGGGCGCCGACTACGTCGAGCCGGACCTCGTCGCGACCAGGGACGGCGTGCTCATCGCTCGCCACGAGAACGAGATCTCGGCCACGACCGATGTCGCCTCTCATCCGGAGTTCGCCGACCGTAGGACCACCAAGGTGATCGACGGCGTCAGCATCACCGGTTGGTTCACCGAGGACTTCACGCTTGCCGAGCTCAAGACGCTGCGGGCCAAGGAGCGCATCCCGCAACTCCGCCAGCGAAACACGATCTATGACGGGCGCTACGAGATCCCGACGCTGCAGGAGGTGATCGACCTCGTCGGGCACCTCTCGCGCGAGCTCGATCGCCCCATCGGGATCTATCCGGAGACGAAGCACCCGACGCTATTTCCGCTCGATCGGCCTGCCGCTCGAGCCGCCGCTGGAGCGGGTCCTCGAGCGAAACCATCTCGACGGCCGCCGCGACCCCGTGTTCGTGCAGTCGTTCGAGACCGCAAACCTGAGGCAGCTCGACCGGGAGCTCGACGTCCAGCTCGTCCAGCTCTTCGGCGCGCGCGGCGCCCGGCCGTTCGACTTCGTGGAGAGCGGTGACCCGCGGACCTACGGCGACCTCGCGACGCCCACCGGCCTTCGGCAGATCTCCCGCTACGCCGACGGGGTGGGGCCGTCGAAGGACTACATCGTGCCGCGCGACGCGACCGGGACCTCGTTGGAGCCGACCTCGTTCGTCGATGATGCCCACGCGGCCGGGCTCCTCGTGCACCCGTACACGTTCCGCAACGAGAACGAGTTCCTGCCGCTCGAGTTGCGCTCCTCGGCCGATCCGGCCGCCTACGGCGATGCGCTCGCCGAGTACGAGCAGTTCTTCGGATTGGGCGTGGACGGCCTGTTCTCGGATAACCCGGACACGGCGCTCGAAGCGCGATAGGCCACGGCGGCGCCCCTGCGCTCCCTCGTCCCGCGTGGGTATCTTCCGGCCATCGAGCTCCAGACCTACACCGACGGCGACATGGCGCTGACCGCGGAGATCGAGTGCGACCCCGAGATGATGCGTGAGCTGGGCGGGCCGCTCGACAAAACGGACGTCCCCGAGCTTCATCGAAAGAGGCTCGCGGGGATCGCGAACGGCGACTGGTGGTTCAAGATCGTCCCGGATCCATCGGGCCCGGTGGCGGGAACGATCGGGATTTGGGAGACGGGCCCGAGCGGGAACGAGAGCCACGAGATCGGGTGGATGGTGCTCCCCGCGTTCCAGGGGCGCGGGATCGCCACCCGCGCGCTCGACCTGATCCTGTCGCGCGCCCGCTCGGAGCCGCGTTTCACTCGCGTCCACGCCTTTCCCGCGGTCTCGAACGCACCCTCGAACGCCCTCTGCCGGAAGTTCGGCTTCTCGAAGAGCGAGGAGCGTGACTTCGAGTTCAGGGGCAGTCGCCTCCGGTGCAACCACTGGGAGCTCGACGTCTCGGATTAGCCGTGGTGCATCGGTCACATCTCTTCGTCGCGTTCCGTCATACCAATGACGAAGCCATTCCGGCCCGTGTGACAAGGAGAACGACTTCCAATGGAACGCAAGTGGTGGACCCTGATCGCCGTCTCGGTGGCGACCTTCATGCTTCTGCTCGACATCACCGTCGTCAACGTAGCTTTGCCGTCGATCCGCGAGGACCTCGGCGCGAGCTTCACTGACCTCCAGTGGGTCGTCGACGCGTACGCCCTGACCCTCGCCGCGCTCGTGCTGACAGCGGGATCGCTCGCCGACAGACTCGGGCGCCGGCGGCTGTTTGCCGCTGGGCTGGCGATCTTCTCGGTCGCCTCGCTGCTGTGCGCGCTGGCGCCCGATCCCACCTTCCTCAATCTTGCGCGCGCGCTTCAGGGCGTCGGCGGGGCCGTGATGTTCGCGGTCTCCCTGGCGCTCGTCGCACAGGAGTTCCCCCCGGCCGCGAGCGCGGCACGGCGATGGGGATCTACGGCGCGACGATCGGGATCGCGGTCGCGATCGGTCCACTCGTGGGTGGGGCGCTCACCGACGGACTCGGATGGGAGTCGATCTTCTACCTCAACGTCCCGATCGGCCTCGCCGCGATCGCGGTCACCTATCTGAAGCTGCGTGAGAGCCGCGACCCGAACGCGACGCGTATCGACTGGGCGGGGGTCGCGACGTTCAGCGGCGCGCTCTTCCTGCTCGTCCTGGCGCTCGTTCGCGGAAACGACGAGGGCTGGGGCAGCACCCTGATCCTGGCGCTCTTCGCCGGTTCCTCGGTCCTGCTGGCCGGGTTCGTGGCGATCGAGGGGCGAGTCGCAGAGCCGATGCTCCCGCTGGGACTGTTCAGGCGACGCGCCTTCACGGGCGTGCAGCTCGCCGCCTTCGCGATCTCCGGCTCCCTCTTCGCGCTGTTCCTTTACCTGACGCTCTACCTGCAGAACTATCTCGGGTACTCGCCGCTCGAGACGGGGGTGCGTTACCTGCCGATCACGGTCGCGAGCTTCATCGCGGCCCCGATCGCGGGGGCACTCCTGTCCCGGGTTCCGGCGCGGCTGATCATGAGCGCCTCGCTGGCGGTGGCCGGGCTCGGCCTGGTCCTGATGTCCGGCATCGAGACCGGGGACGAGTGGACGACCTTGCTAGGTGGTTTCCTGGTGGCGGGCGCGGGCGTCGGCTTCCTGAATCCGGTCATCGCCGACGTCGCCTTGAGCGTCGTGCCGAAGGAGCAGAGCGGCATGGCCGCCGGGATCAACGACACGTTCCGGCAGGTCGGCGTCGCCGTCGGCATCGCGGCCTTGGGCGCGATCTTCGTTGGGCGCGGCGCGGACAAGGTCAGCGAGCTGGCGGCCGGAACTCCGGCTGCAACTGGGGAGCGCCCGCGCCAGCTCGTCGAGGCCGCCTCCTCGGGCAACCTGGACCAGGCCCTCGTCGCGGTTCCACCGCAGGCCCGGCACCTGGTCTCGGATGCGGCCGGGCAAGGGTTCGTCACCGGGCTCAACGACGTGCTGATGATCGGCGCGCTGCTCAGCTTCGCCGGCGCAGTCCTGGCCCTGTGGCTGGTCCGAGAGCGCGAGATCGAGCGCGAGCCGGTGGAGTCCCGGGAGCCGCAGCGCCAGCCCGAAACAGGCCGGTTGCCGGAGGCGGCCACCTCGTGACGTCAACCCCGAGGCGGCCGTTCTTCCCTCCGCGTGGGGAGAAAGGGTCCTAGACATCAAGGACCCCTTCCCCGGCACGAGGAGGAGAGCACGGACCGCCCGCTCGCACTGAGCGGCGGAACTGAACGAAAGGCTAGGCGCGGGCGAGCGCCTCGGTGTTTCGCTCGGGTGAAGAGGCCTAGTGCAGGACCCGTCATGCCCTGAGCTCCCCTGACATCGGCGCCCGTTCCGCGTTTCTTCCACGAGGGTTGCCGAAGTGTCAGAAATGCGCATAATCCCAATCGATGTCCACGGGCGAGACGGTCGCGGAAACGGTGCCGCTGCCGCGCGGGGCGGCCGTGCGGCTGCTCGGCGATCGGCAGCTCACGCAGCTGGCCGCGCGTGGACACACGGCCGCCTTCGAGGCGATCTTCCGCCGTTACCACCAGGAGCTCTATCGCTACTGCTGGGCGATCCTCAGCGATCCTCACGAGGCCGAGGACGCATTGCAGGGGACGATGACGGCCGTGGTTCGGGCCCTTCCCGGGGAGCGGCGCCGGATCGAGCTGCGACCATGGCTGTATCGAATAGCGCGCAACGAAGCGATGTCGATCGTGCGTCGCCGTGTCATCTCGGTGAATCCGCAGGAGCTGCCGGACGCTGCGCTCGCAAGCGTCGATTCGGACACGGAGACTCGCGAGCGGCTGCGCCAGCTCGTTGCGGATCTGAGCGGTCTGCCCGACCGACAGCGAAGCGCACTGGTCATGCGGGAGCTGAGCGGTCTCAGCTACGGCGAGATCGCCGCTGCGCTCGACGCTTCGGAGGCGGCGGCACGCCAGGCCGTGTACGAGGCGCGGGTCGCTCTCCGAGAGCTCGAGGGAGGGCGCGAGATGCAGTGTGAGGAGGCGCGGCGGGCGCTCTCCGAGCACGACGGGCGCGTGCTCCGCCGCCGCCGGCTGCGCGCGCATCTGCGCGCCTGCGAGGGGTGCCGCGACTTCCGGGCGGCGATCGGACGGCGCCGATCCGATCTGGAGGCCCTGTGTCCACCGCTGTCGGCGGCGATGGCGTCGGGGATAGTCGCGTCGATTCTGGGACAGGGCGGAACGGCTGGGGTAGGGGTCGCAACCGGTTCCGCGGCGGCCGCCGGCGCGGCGGGAACTGGCGCCGGCGGCGCAGCGGCCGGGGCCACGATCGCCGCCTCGGCCGGAATGAAGGGGGCCTCAATCGCGGCCGCGGTGGCGCTTGGCGCCGGCGCGGCCGGAGCGACCGGGGTTGTCGAGTTACCGTGGGTTCCCGATCAGGGCGCCCGAGATTCGACCCCGGCCTCGCTCGAGAGCGGCGGGCGCGGGAGCGAGGATGCGGCCCCCCCAGCCGATCGTCGCTCGGTCACGCCGTCGAACCCATCGCCGGTTTCCAGGGACGGCGCAGCGGCCTCGGGACGGGGGAGCGCGGTCGACCGCGCCGCGAACGGCGACGATCGCGCCGGGGACACCAATCCGTTGACCGACGAGCCGGCCGGCGGCGACGGCCATGGGGCGCCGCCCGTCAAGTCGCAAGGGCAGAGCGAACACCCCCCGGCCGCCGTCGGCGACCCCCCGGCCGCCGTCGAAGACCCGGCGGCCGATGTGAGCGGGGGTCAGGGCGATCCGCCGGCCCATGCGACGGGAGGTCCGCCGCCCCATGCATTGGCCGGCGGCTCCGAAACGGCCGTAGCCATGCGCCGCGGCGGCGCCTCGGCCGGGTCGGGTGGCTCGAGCCCGACGTATCGACCCAATCCTCCAACGGCGCACCAGTCGCGTCCCGCGCCGCACGCGGATGGCACTCCCTCCCCCAGCGCTCGAGCTCGAGGTTCCGAGCCCGAGCGCCGGTAGCGATAAGCCGTAGCGCCGCAAGGCAAAGTGGGTGACCGGCCGTCTGGCTTAGCCGCCCAGAGATAGGCCCTGACAAGAATCGCCGGTCTGCGTTCTGTCCCGGACAGGCGTTAAGCAAGCGGCCCGGGGATCCCGGGTCAGGGTCCATGTAAGGAGGTTCCAGACGTTGAAGCGAATGATCACCCTCGGCTGCGCGTGTGTCAGCGCGTCGCTCCTGGCGGCGTCGCTGGCAAGCGCAGGGAACGGGGTCAGCGAGGAGCACGCGCGCAATCTCGCCGCGAAGCAGTGCGCGGCTGAGCAGAAGGCGGACATGGCGGCGTTCCGCGCCCTCTACGGCAAGTACGCGATGCGCAATTGCATCAAGGGCACGACGGACGAGGTCATGGAGGAGCTCAAGGATGCGGCCAAGGCGTGCAGGGCCGAGCGCGCCGCAGATCCGGACGCGTTCCGTGAGGCCTGGGGCGCGAACGAGAACGGTCGCAATGCCCTGGGCAAGTGCGTCTCGAGCGCGGTTCGCGCCGAGATCAAGGAGGACGTGGCCGAGTTCAAGGACGCGGCCAAGGCGTGCAGGGCCGAGCGCGCCGCAGATCCGGCCGCGTTCCGTGAGGCCTGGGGCGCGAACGAGAACGGTCGCAATGCCCTCGGCAAGTGCGTCTCGACTGGGGTGAGAGAGGCGGAGGAGGAGGAGTAGCCGGCTCCCCGAGGCGGGACCCGGGGCCCGCCTCACCGAGCGTCCGCGTCCCGGCCCCCCCAATGACGCGGATCCGAGGGGTGCCCGCCGGCACGAGGCCGGCGGGCACCACACTCGGGCGGCGCGAGCTTCGCGAGGGCGCCGTGACGCGTGCGTTAGGGTCTGCGCTGCAGCGCGTCAGGGTAATTCGGAGGAGGCTCCATGAGAAAGCTGCTTCCGGCCATCGTTGTGGTAGCCGCGCTCCTGCCGACGGCACCAGCGGGGGCGATCACCTTCGGGCAGCTCGACGGCAACCGCCACCCATACGTGGGCGCGCTGATCGCCGACTGGAATCCAGAGGTCCCTGGTCAGGACCTCCTCTGCTCGGGCACGTTGATCTCGCCCACGGTCTTCCTGACCGCCTCTCATTGCACGGCGTTCCTGCCCGACGTCGGAGTCGACCCGGATGAGGTCTTCGTCACCTTCGATCCGGAGCCGGTGACCCCGGACGGCGCGGTGCTGCCGACGACCACGCTCCTGCCCGGCACCTACCACACCAACCCGGAGTTCGGCTTCTCGGGATCGGGCGGATTCTCCGATCCGCACGACATTGCCGTCGTCGTGCTCGACGCGCCCTACACCGGGGCCACTCCGGCCCGGCTGCCGACGCTGAACTTCCTCGACACAATCGGGTTGGAGGACCAGCGCTTCACCGCCGTCGGCTACGGCGACGTCCGCGAGGACAAGCGGACGGGACTGAATGCGCTCGTCTCCGACGGCAAGCGCCGGTTCGTCACCCAGAGCTTCCACACGCTGACGAAGAGCTGGCTAAAGCTCTCCATGAATCCGTCCACGGGGAGCGGTGGGACCTGCTACGGGGACTCCGGGGGCCCGCACTTCCTCGGTGACACCAACCTGGTGGTCTCGATCACCGTGACCGGCGACACGCCATGCCGCGCGACGGACGTGACCTACCGTACGGACACGGCCTCCGCCCGCGCCTTCCTGGGGCAGTTCGTCACGCTCCCATAGCCGCCCTTATGGCAGGTTGAAGTAGCGGCGCAGCTCAAGCGCCCCTCATCGGTCAAGTGCCAAACCAGCGCTCCCTGCGGCTCGAGCCGAAGTGCTCCTTCTCGGCCGCGAGGGCCTCGGAGGGCGCGATGAAGCTGCCGGTCCGCGTCGGGCCCGAGAGGAAGTCGATGTCCACGCGCCCAACGCGCCCGCGGCCGAACTCGATGTAGCAGGACCCGCGCCCGTCATAGGGCCCCGAACGCTCACCGCCCCTCAAATCGGCGATCAGGTTCTGCGCGACGACGCGCGCGGCACCCTCGGCGAACACCCCCGCCTTCGGGACGCCGGCCGTGGTCACGTCACCGACCGCATAAACGCCGGGGAAGCGCGTTCGCAGGGTGGCCGAGTCCACGGGGATGTAGCCGTCCTCGGTCATGCCACTGGCGATGACCACATCGGGAGCGCGATGCTTGGGCACCCCGAGAAAGAGGTCGAACGGGAGCTCGGTGCTGTCATCGAGCACCGCGACGCTGCGTGCGGGATCGATCGAGCCGACGCGGCGGCCCGGAATCAGCGCGATGTCGCGCTTCGCGAACTCCGCCGTCAGCGCAGCAGATGTGTCGGGCGACGGCGGGACGGGCGTCTCGAAGGGGAGGACGAGCGAGATCCGGCAGCCGTCGCGGACCCCGCGCGCGGTCAGCTCGTCGTCCAGCAGCAGCGCGCATTCGCTCGGCGCCGGAGGGCACTTGAACGGCGCGTCGCTGACCCCGACGATCGCGTGGCCGTCCGAGAACGTCGGGATCACGCTGGCCAGCCGCTCCGCGCCGCTGACCGAGTAGAACTCGTTTCCACCCTCGGCGAGGCCGGGCGTGGCGTCCATGTCGTAGTCGGCGCCGAGCGCGATCACGAGCACATCGGCCTCGTGGACACCCGCGTCCGTGGTTACCCGCCGTGCCTCGGGGTCGATTGCCGTGGCTGTCTCCCGCACGACCCGCACGCCAGGTTTCGCGATCTCACGGTACTCCAAGCGGACCGCCTCGGGCGTCGTGCGCCCGAACATGACGTCGAGCTTCGAGAACCCGAAGACGAACGCGTCGCTCTCGTCGATCAGCGTCACCTCGACCTCGCCGCTGACCGCCTCCGAGAGCATCGTCGTGAGCTCCAGGCCGCCGAATCCCGCTCCGAGAACGACGACACGCCTCATTGGCCGACCTTACTCGAGGTCCGGCTTCGTTGTGCCTGCACCGAACGTCCGGGAGGGACTCCCATGCCTGCCGTTCCGGGGCGCTCGGCGGCGCTCGGCTCGTCCCCGGTGACGTTCGAGAGCAGCCGGGCCAAGAGCTCGCGAAGCTGCTCGATCTCGCTTTCCTCGAGCCCGGACCGAAGCCGTTGATCGAAGCGTTGTGCGGCCCGGCGGAGCCGATGGAAGGCAGCGTCGCCCTCCTCGGTCAGCTTCACCCGCTGCACCCGGCGGTTGTCTGGATCGCGGCTCCGGCTCACGAGCCCCGCCCGCTCGAGAGCGGTGAGGTGGTGGGTCAAGGTCGGCCCCTCGATCCCGAGCGCCTCGGCCAGCTCCCGCTGGGTGCTCCAGCTGCGGGTTTTAAGCGCGAGCAGGATCAGCCAGGTGGGCAGCGAGCCGGCGGCGAGCGCCAGCTCGCGCTCGAAGGCGCGCCGCAGAAGCTTCGCGGTCCGGGCCAGCTGGCGGCCGATCGGCTCCGGCTCCGCGGGGGGTCGAGACACGAGCCTATGATAGAAGCCTAAGTGTTAGATATCTATGCGATCGAGTCCGCGGAGGTGCTGCGATGTCGGAGGAGAACAAACGGATCACCCGGGGCGTGCTCGAGCAGCTGTTCGAGAGGGGCAACCTCGAGGTGGCCGACGATCTGATCCACCCCGAGTTCGTCAACCACGAGGCGCCGCCGGACAACCCCCAGGGCCCGGAGGGCCTCAAGGAGACGGTGAGCTGGCTGCGTGGGATCTGGGGCCCGATGCGGGCCGAGATCGAGGACGAGATCTGCGAGGACGACAAGGTCGTCGCCCGGGTGAGGGTGCACGGCCATCACGTGGGCGAGTTCCTGGGCAAGCCTCCCACGGGCAAGGAGTACGCGGTCGAACAGATCCACATCTGGCGCCTCGAGGACGGCAGGGTGATCGAGCATTGGTCGGTCCGCGACGACCTCGGGCAAGCGCTTCAGCTCGGGCTGATCGGCGGGTGAGCGCCGCCCAACCGCCGCCGTACAGATCCACGCCAGCTACGCGAGGACGTCTCGGCCGAGGGCGACAAGGCGCTCTTCCGCCTCGAGCACGGATGGCGGGCTATGCGATCAGGCAAGCTGGGGGCGAAAGGTCGACGATCGAGGAGGCGATACCCGATGACTGAGCACAAGATCGGAACGCGCGCGGAGTGGCAGGCGGCGCGCGAGGCGCTGCTGGAGCGCGAGAAGGAACTCACGCGCCGCAACGACGAGCTCGCGCGCGAGCGGCAAGAGCTGCCCTGGGTACCGATCGAGAAGGACTACAGCTTCGATACCGACGATGGGCAGAGGACCCTCGCGGAGCTCTTCCATCGGGCGCTCGCAGCTGCTCGTCTACCACTTCATGTTCGGACCCGAGTACGAGGCGGGGTGCCCGGTCTGCTCATCGAGTGCGGACACCGTCAATGGCGCCGTTCCCCACCTGAACGCACGCGACGTGACGATGGTCTACGTCTCGCGCGCGCCACTCTCCACGCTCCAGGCCTACAAGCGGCGCATGGGCTGGACGTTCCCCTGGGTGTCGTCATACGAGAGCGATTTCAACTTCGACTTCGGCGTCTCGGCGCCGAAGGAGAGGGTGGCTTCGATGCTGGAGGCCGGTGCTCCGCCGATCGTCGAGCGGCTGGCCGCGGAGTGCGGGACAGACCCGGCGGGATACATGAGCGAGCAGCAGGCGCTGAGCGCCTTCGCGCTCGCCGACGGCGTCGTCTACCACACCTACTCCGCGTACGCGCGCGGCGTCGAGATCATGATGGGCTTCTATCCGCTGCTTGACCGCGCTCCCAATGGCCGTGACGAGAGCGGCGACTCCGAGTTCTGGTTCCGCCGACACGACGAGTATTGATGGCGTTGGCGACGCCAAATCGCGGGAGCGGCGCTCCGGAGGACCGATCGTCCTCATTTCGAGGCGATAAAGAGCGGCCGGCGCACGCCCTGACGGCGCTTTGTGCTTCTCGTGGACGCCGACACCGGTGCATCGCCGGACGACTTCAGGGTGGCTACAGGTAGTCGTTTTCGTTCAGCTCGATCACCCATGCGCGGCGTTCGGCGATCTTGCCGTCGCGCATGACGAAGACCTCTGCCATGGACATGCGCATTAGGTCTCCGTTGTCGCGCGTAGCGGCTCCCGCGAGTTCGGCCATCACGACGTCGCCTTCCTCGACCATCCGGACCACCTCCAACCTCGGCGGGCCGTGGAATCCCGGCGCTTCGATCGCGTCGTCGTAGGCCTGTTTACCGGTCAGGTGAAAGGCGCCGAACACCGTCCATGCGATGTCGTCGGTGAGGCACGACAGGATCTGGGCGTGGTCGTTCTTGCGGAAGCCATCGAGGTAGGTCTCGACGGTCGTCTTGTTCTGAGACATCGGTTCTCCTCTCACCTTTAGATGGTGCACGCTCATCGAGCCCTAGGCCCGCAGCCGGTACCCGGTCGCGAACAGGCGCAGATTGAGGATGAACAGGGCGGCGGTCGCGGCCGCGAGGGCAAATAGCGACAAGGCCACGCTGGCCTCGGTGAAGCCGAGGAAGCCGTAGCGGACCAGGTTGATCATGTAGTAGACCGGGTTGAAGTGGGTCAGGGTTTGAAACGGCTCGGGGAGCAGGGAGGCGGAGTAAAAGACGCCGCCGAGGAAGATCAGCGGCTGGAGCACGAAGGTCTGGGCGACCGCAACGTCGTCGAACTGCTCGGCGCGGACGCCGATCAGGACCCCGAGCTGGGCGAAGAAGAAGCCGACCAGAAACAGCGCTGGCACGAGGACGAGGATGTGGTCGACCGGGAGATCGACCAAGAACGAGGCGGCGGTGAAGGTCAGCGCCGCGACCACCAGGCCGCGTGTGAAGCCACCCAGCGAGAAGGCCAACAGCAGCTCGAGCGGCGACGCGGGAGAGGAGAGCTGGTCCTGGATCGCTCCCTGGAACTTCTGCTGCAGGATCGAGGACGAGTTGTTGGAGAAGGCGCTGATCGCCCAGGCCATCATGATCAGGCCGGGGATCACGAAGACGACGTAGTCGATCCCGTGCAGCTGGTCGATTCGCGAGCCGAGCGCCGCCCCGAAGACGGAGATGTAGAGGAACGTCTCGAGCAGCGGGGCGCCGATGGTCTGCTTCTTGATCTTCATAAACCGGTTGACCTCGCGCCGGCAGAGGGTGATGAAGCGGATCTGGAGCGCGGTCACGAGGCGAGCTCCTCGACCTCGACGTGCGAGCGCGAGAGCTCTTTGCGCCCAACCAGCGCCAGGTAGGCGTCCTCGAGGTTCGCGACTCCGTATGTCGCAGCCAGCTCGGCGCTCGATCCGCGGGCCGCGATCCGACCCTCGTCGATGAATGCGACCTTGTCGCAGAGCTGCTCGGCCTCTTCCAGGTAGTGCGTGGTCAACAGGATCGTCGTCCCCTCCTGGTTGATCCGCCGCACGTAGTGCCAGAGCTCGAGCCGCAGCTCGATGTCGACGCCGGCGGTGGGCTCGTCGAGGATCAGTAGCCGCGGGCGGTGCATCAGGGCGCGGGCCAAGATCAGCCGCCGCTTCATGCCGCCGGAGAGGGTCCGGGTCCGCTCCTTTCGCTTCTCGGTGAGCGAGAACGTCTCCAGCAGCTCGTTGGCGCGGTCGCGGCGCTCGCGCTTCGGCATCCCGAAGTAGCCGCCGTGGTAGTCGAGGGTCTCCTCGACGGTGAGGAACCAGTCCAGGTTGAGCTCCTGCGGCGCCAGCCCGACGGCCTGGCGGGCCTCGGCGTAGTCGTCGATCGCGTCGTGGCCGAACGCCTGGATCGTTCCAGATGTCGGTTGCGCAAGCCCGGTCGCGCAGTGGATCAGCGTCGACTTGCCGGCCCCGTTCGGGCCCAGCAGGCCGAAGAACTCCGCTGGTTCGATCTCGAGGGAGACGCCCCGCAGCGCCTCAACCCCAGTCGGGTAGCGCTTGACCAGATCCTCGATCCGCAGGGCCTTGTCTGTCACCGAGGGGACGAGGCCGTCAACCGCGGAGTGGTCCGTAAGGCTCATGTATGTGACGAGATTAGAAGGCGACCGTCGGCGAACTCATCGCTGGCCGGCGATCGCGGCAAGAGGTCCTTCCCGCAGGCGAGGGCGGCGGCGCGAAGCCGGGAGGCTCAACCACCCTTGCCGGAGCCGGACCCCGGTACGTCCAGCCCCTCCTCGAGCCGCTCCAAGTGGCCTCCTCCGGTCCGCCTCGGCGGCCGGCGGCGCCTCGTAGCCGGGGAGCCCCCCGGTCGTGGTCAGGTGCGCGGCCAGCGCCCGCGGCCGTCCCGATCCAGCTCCTGGTAGTCGTAGGCGGCCTCGCCTACGAGCCTCCCGACCGCGTCGCGTTCGGCTGAACATCAGTCCGCAGGGCAGATCGAGTCTAGGGCGAGGCTTAAGGCGCGGCGCGGACTGCGGTCGCTCATAACCTCGGCGCCGCGGATGCGACGGGCGCCTCACCCACAAGGTGGACGTGGCCGGGCTGAAGCCAGGCGAGCCCCGCCTCCGCAAAGTCCCTCTTGACATAGGCAAATGATTCCGTTTATCTTTCCGGGGTCTAGTAAACAGACGTGTTCGGGGAGAGACCGCGCCGCAAGCGCCACGCACAGCGAGGAGGAGTTCGATGTACAGGGTTCGACGTTCACGGGGGAGCGGGCTAATCGCGCTGGCGGCCCTGGGTGCCTTGACCCTGCTTGTAGTCCCGCCCGGTGCAAGCGCGGCGAAGAAGAAGCTCTCGGTCAAGGTCGCGACCAAGTCGCAGACCCAGGCGCTGAACCAGGGGGCGCTCAAGGTCTCCTACAAGGCGAAGGGGATCTCGAAGCTCTCGGTCTCGGCGAGCGCCACCCCCGACGGCGGCGCCAAGGTCAACTTCGCGAAGAAGACGACCAAGAAGAACCCGAAGAGCGGCACCCTGAGCCTGGCGCTGACCGGCGCCGGCACCGCGGCATTGGAGGACTGCGCCTCCTTGAAGGTCAAGGTGAAGGCCTCGGGATCGGGCAAGAAGGCGAGCGCCTCCGCCGTCCTCGCCGAGGACGACCCGCAGTGCGCGAAGCCGGTCAAGGAATTCGACCTCGAGACGTCGGCCGCCTATCCGACCGGGATCGACGTCGGGCCCGACGGCAAGCTCTGGTTCGCGCAGAGCGGAGCGGGCGCGAACTCACTCGGGGAGCTGACCACCGACGGCCAGTATTCGATGCACCACATCCCGAGGCCCGCCGGGGCTCCGTCGGCCAACACGGGACACCCGCTCGACGACGTCGTCACCGGTCCCGACGACGCGATCTGGGCGACGCCCATGACCGATGGCCTCTTTGGCGGTGCGCGCTTCGTGCGCCGGATCGACCCGGCGACCGGAGACGTGACCGCGTTCGATCTCGGGGAGGACGTGGGGCTCGGCAGCAAGATCGCCGTCGGCTCCGACGGCAACCTGTGGTTGACGAAGCAGTCGACGTTCGGGCAGGGAGCACTGATTCGGGTTACGCCGCAGGGCGATGTGACCTCGTTCCCCCTCTCGGATCCGGACTTCCCGGACGCGGTCATCTCCCCCTACGGGATCGCCGCGGGCGGCGACGACGCCGTCTGGTTCACGACCCCCGATACCTCGTTTACGGGTAGTACGCCCGCGGTCGGACGGCTCGATCCCGACACCGGCGAGACCGAGCTGTTCCCGCTCGCCGACCCGGACGCGTTGGGCGGCTACATGACTGAAGATGCTGCCGGGCGGCTCTGGTTCACGACCCCGCGCGGGAACACGATCGGGCGGATCGACCCGAACGCGCCGAACCCGCAGGTCGTCGAGTTCAGGATCCCGACAGCGGACTCCCAGCCGGTCGGGATCACGTTCGCCGACGACGGCTCGCTCTGGTTCACGGAGGCGGCCGCGGACAACATCGGGCGCTACGACCCGGCCTCGGGCCAGTTCACGGAGTACCCGCTCGACACGCTGGGGTCGATGCCGTTCGACATCGTCAAGGGTGACGACGGGAAGATCTACTTCACCGAGACCGGCACCGGCAAGATCGGCCAGCTCGACCCGAACAAGGCGCCGGCCGGCCCACCGAACCCCAGCGACGGCGAGGCGAAGCCCCCGTTCGAGCAGCAAGGGCGGTGCGATAAGCCCGAGATTCTCCTCTGCCAGCAGCAGGTGAACCTCACCGGCAGCACCTTCGACATCGGCGACGCCCTGCATCAGATCCTGCCGCCGGAGACTCTGAAGCTGACGGCTGGGCTCAGCGGGCTGGACGCCGCCCCGCTGGTGCCGCCCGCCTTCGGGCCGATGCTCGAGTCGAAGCCGCTCGACGTCGAGGTCTCGGGTACCCCGGCGGTGACCCGGGTCGGCCTCGCGGGCCCGCCGGCGCTGAATGCCCTGGTGCCGCTCACGGTCACGGTGCCGATCGATCTGTTCGTGAGCCAGCCGGGAAACCCGGCAGGTGGCTGCGTGATCGGGCCGATCGTGCAGAACCTCGGCGGCATCCCCGACGAGGAGGGCGACATCGGCGTGCTCCTTGCGGGTGACTCCGCCATCGTCCAGGACGGGTTGGGCAGCGACAAGTTCCTACTGATCGGCCAGGGCACGCTCGTCGACGACACCTTCACGGTGCCCGAGGCACGCGGCTGCGGGGCGCTGACCGACATCATCAACACCCTGCTGTCGCTGCCCTCGCCCTCGGGCGAGAACCACATCAGGCTGCCGTACACGCAGCTCGTGACCGCGGGAGGCGGTTTCAGTCTCTGACGCGGCCCCGGTCCGCACCGGGGATCGGGGCCGCCATCCGCCCCCGATCCCCGACCCGACAGCTGCACGGAAAATCGCAATTGACATTTGAAATCTCGCTCGTTTATGGTTTCGCCGAGGATCGAAAGACGGGGCCTTTCTATGGGGGATAAGGCCGGGGGGACGGGCTCGATGGAGGAGGACGCGGATGGGTTTCGGTAGGAGTCTTCGGGGAGGCTCGCGAGCACGGTCGAAGCGTCGCGGGTGTCGAGTTCGAGCCCGGCGACGGCGGTCGCTGACTGCTCGGCGTGGCGCACGGCGTTTGGTCCCGCGCGGTGCGCGGACGGACCACAGGGCTCAGGCCGTTGCAAAAGCGAGTCGCTAGCGCAGCGGGCCGCGGACGAAGGCTTTTGCGGGCGGACACGCCCGGGTGTCGCCTTGTATCGAAAGTGCGACACCAAGTTGCACGGGTGGTGTCCACGCCTCCCCGCGACTCCGAGCGTTGTTTGTGCTCGCTTCTAACCCTTCACCAAGCGTGCGATTTCGCAGTACTGCAGGCTCCAAGCCTGCGAGGCAGAGAGGGCGAAAGATGACCAGTCCATATTCGTGGCTCGGACTATCCTGCTGCTGTTCACCCAAGCTGAATGGTGCCGTTTCGACGTTCGAACCTGCCGTGAGGGAAAAGGCTCCACCGGTCCCGAAGGTTCCTCGAATGGGCCTGCATGGGGAGCATCCCCTCGTCGCGCAACGCCAGATAGTGCCGCCGCCGCTCCTCTACGGTGTCGTAACAATCCAGCCCTTGCATCACTCCCCCGGTCGCATGCCAGTCATCGCTGCGGACGAGCTCGTCGGGGTCGCGGGTCTCATCGAACAGCCGCTCGACCTCGGGGGGAAGCTGGCCCCCGCGTGGCCGGCGTAGCTTCTCGAGGGTCCGGAGAGCTGTCACCTTTGCCAATGCCTCGCGCCCTGACGCGGGCTCTCGCATAGCCACCCGTTCGAGTTCACGTTCGATATCAGCAGTCATGTCTTAATCCTCTTGGGGTGTTCCTGGGGTTCGGGGTCGGGGGGTTCCCATTTCCCGGGGGCGTTTCGACTTTGTTTTCTCTCCCACAGAGCCTGGTCGGGGGTATTTTGAAACGAGGCTCACGCGATCTCCACCCTCCCCTTCCCGCGAGATATCGGAACGGGACGAACGAGGCGCGGTGCCGTCATAGGGCATCGTGTTCTGGGGTCATCGTGGGCGGTTTCGCGCGCTGAGCAGGGGAACTATCAGGTGTGGGGACGAGGCCGGACCCCGTTTATCCCGCCCCCCTAGGTGTCGTAGCGGCACCCCCGAACCCGCAGCGACGCCGAAGATGTGGTGGCGGCAGGTGCCCGTCGGACGGTCTTGTCCCTTTCCCACTTCCCTGCCGGGGGCGAGATACTTAGCGGGCGATGTCGCGGGAGAACGTCGAGGCGACGAAACGGGCTATTGCTGCTCTGAACCGCGGAGATTTCGACAGCGCCGTGGAGTCCTTCGCACCAGATGCCGTGCTGCAAGACCTGCAGAACGCTCCTGATCAGCCGGTCACGGTTGAGGGCGTTGAAGCGATTCGACAGACACTGGGCCTCTGGGTCGATGCCTTCGACAAGCTGCAGGTCGACACCGAGGAATACATCGACGCCTCGAACGCAGTGATCTGCGCGGCCCATTGGCAGGGACAGGGCAAGACGAGCGGCATCTCGATTGACGTCCACCAGGTCGACCTCTACGAGTTCCGCGAGGGAAAGGTCGTCCGAGCGATCCTTGGCTTTCGATCCAAGAACGAAGCCCTCGAAGCCGCCGGGCTGCGGGAGTAGGCGATGTCGCAGGAGAACATCGAGATCGTGCGCCGGTTGTACGAGAGAGTCGCCGCCGGTGACATAGAGGGCGAGCTCGAGTTCATCCACCCAGATATCGAGCTGTTCCCACGCGAGGACGAGCCCAACGCGCGTGTCTATCGAGGCCGCGACGGCTACCGGGAGTACGTCACTTTCTGGGACGACGTGTGGGATGACTACGAGGTCGAGATCGAGGAATACATCGACGCGGGCGAGTACCTCGTGGTCGTCGGACGGGCGCGAGGGAAGGGGCGCTCGAGCGGTCTGCGGCTCGAGGACATCCAAGCCTTCGACAAGCCCATGGTGTGGCTCTGGCGATTTTGCGACGGCATGGGCATCGAACGCCGCGAGTATCGGACCAAGGCGGAGGCGCTCGCAGCGATTGGGCTTTCGGAATAGGAGATGTCGCAGGAGAACGTCGAGGTCGCCCGCCGGGCCTTCCGGGGCTTCAATCGGACCTTTAGCGAAGACACCCGCGACCTCTACGACGTGCTCGACCCCGACGTCGAATTCATCCCCATCACAACCATCCTCGAAGGGGGAACGGGGTACCGAGGCGAGCAGGGGGTACGGCGGTGGATGAAAGAAATGAGGCGGGACTGGACGGCCTACGAGCTGAAACCCGAGCAGTTCCGAGACTTGGAGGGCGACAGGGTTCTCATCCTGGGCTCTTGGCGTGCGCAGGGCATGCGAGGGGAGGTACCCCTCGAAGTCCCGCAAGCCGCCTGGCTGGTTCACGTTTCCGGAAATCGCGTCAGCCGGGTACAGGCCTTCACGGATCGAAGAAAGGCCCTCGAAGCCGCCGGGCTGCGGGAGTAGGCCCTCGCTCATCTGACGCTCCATCCCCGCAGTTGCTCAGCCCGGCTGATCTGCGAGTGGTGCCGATGGCAGAGCGATTGAAGGTTCGCGAGCGACCAAACCTCGCCGCCGTCTTGGATCGCCCTCGGCGATGCGCCGGACATCTGCCGCGGGAGACCGCAGCCTCGACGCAGCCGGGCTCGACGCACAACCTCACTCGCTCGCCCCCGCGATCGCGAACGTGGCCACGGATGTCGTCTTGCGACCCACTTGCCTCTACCTCCTACGGGGCTGGCTCCTCGTGCACCCTAAGCTCGCCCCAGTTCGCGAGGGTGTTGCTTCCCGGAGGGGTGGTCAGTTGCGTCTGCTGCGTGCCGTCCGCGTTCATCGTGAACAGCTGCTGCGTGGCGACGACCACCCTGTGGAACAGGATCCGCTGACCGTCGGGTGAGAAGGTGGGCGTCAAATCGGCGACGGTATTGTCGGTCAGCTGCACGACCCCGGTGCCGTCCGCGTTCATCACGCAGATCTCGAAGTCGGCGGTACCGCCCCCGACCCGGCAGGCGAACGCGATTCGTGCGCCGTCCGGGGACCATGCAGGACCGCGCTCCTCTTCGGTGTTGTCCGTCAGCCGCCCGGGCGCCCCGGTCCCATCGGCGTTGATCACGTAGATCTCCGCCGTATTGGCGAACTGGGGAACATCGGTGTCAGGGTGCGCGCGTGTAGACGATCCTTTGCCCGTCGGGTGACCAGTCCGGGTCGTCGTCGATTACCCCGGAGCTGTTCGTGATGTTCCGGGGCTGATCGGTGCCCGAGAGCAGGTCGTCAACGTTCGCGACGAAGATGTCGCTGTCCGCCGTGGCGGCGCCCGGGAAGGGCAGGACCGGCAACGCCGTGCCCGACGCCGAGCGGTGGAATGCGATGTGCTTCCCATCCGGAGACCAGGTGGGGGAGCCTCCCCGGGTCAGGTGCGGGGGCTCGTCACTACCGTCCGGGTTGTCCGCGCTGCCGTCCGCGTTCATCAAGAACAGGTCCGAGGTGTTGAGGGGTTCTCCGGCGGCTCGGTTGCGGTTGCTGTCGAAGACGATCTTCTTCCCGTCCGGCGAGAGGGTCGGGAAGCCGTCGCCGTCCAGGTTGTTCGTCAGTCGCCGGACGTTGCTGCCGTCCGGGTTCATCAGGTAGATCTCGGCAGCGTTGAGTGGGGGCACCAACGTGGGGTTGTCGCGCGTGCTGGTGAAGGCCATCGTCGACTCCAGCGTGAAACACCCTTGCTTTGCGGGGTCGCACGTCCCGGGGACTTGCTGATCCGGGCTAGCCGGGCCTACAGCTCCCTGGGTGCCGGCCGCGACGACGACCAGCATCAGGGCAAGGACAAAAGACGCCAGTCCTACGATCTTCTTGCTCATGGCTGCTACTCCATCCATGGTGAACTCCTCCGGTTCGGGGACTACGGTCGAAGACACGGGTGCCTCTCCACGTTCGCCGCCGCATCGCCCGAGGGCCGATGCGCGCGCGTGGCGCTTAGGCGTTCGGTTCGAGTCCATCATTCCATCCGCCTGCTCTGAAGCACACGGAGCTAAGAAAGCGCTTCATCAGAACGTCACCGCGACGTTGTTGGAACAGGTCGAGGTCGGAACCGCCGCTTGACACACCCGGTAGCTGTGGCTGCCCGAGGCCGCCTCGCCGAGGGTGTCGGTGTAGGCGATGGCGGTGACGGTCGCGACCTTGCCGCCGTCGCGGTAGACCTCAAAGCTCGCGCCGCTGGGGCCGTTCCAGGAGAGGTCGACCTTCTGCAGGCGCTTGACCTTGTAGGCGCACGCGGTCAGGCCGATGACGGTGATGGACTGCAAGTCGGTGGCGCTGGCGCCTCCGTTGTCGGTCACCGTCAGCGCCACGGTGTAGGTGCCGGACGCGGCGTAGGTGTGCCCGGCCGTCTCGCCACCACCGCTCGTCCCGTCACCGAAGTCCCAGCTGTAGCCGGCGATCGTGCCGTCGCTGTCGGCCGAGCCGCCGGCGACCCCATCGAGGGCCGCTTGAGGTCGGAGCACGGCGAGCCCGTCCCGATCATCGGCTGGCTCGAGTCGACCGCGGCAATCGAGGCCGCAAGGGCCGACGATGTGAGCGGGGAAGAACAGAGGAGCGACCGCGTGCCGAGAAAGGGACCACTTGGTGGCGGCAACGCGGATGACGCCGCCGAGTGAAGCGGCATCAACGAGACGGGCCGAACCTTGGGCCGGTGATTAGACCTTGGCTGCGGGTCTCGTGCCGGGGCCGCGACGCAGGGAATCCCAAAGAGGCGCGCCAATCCAGGCGGCGATACATAGCTACTAGCCGGAGAAAGCGGGGCGACTGGATTTGCGCTAGCGGCCCCTCGGTCTCAAGCTCCAGGAGCTGCTCCTTCGCGCGACGAGGAGCAGCGCGCTCCGATCAACGCGAGAGCGATCGCGAGCCCGTCGCAGGCGGGTAACTAGGGCCGCTTCGCGGTGAAGCAGAACTGCGTGACGGAAAAGTAGAACTCGTCTCCCTCCCCGAGCTCACGCTGCTCGGCGACCCAGCCTTCAACGTCCTCTTCGCTTGCGCCGAGGCCGGCGAAGGTCGCGGACCCGAGTTCCACCAGGGCGCCCCCGTAGGTCTCGGGGTCGAGCTCGATCGTTGAGAAATTGTGGGCGCTCATCTGGACATCGGTGAAACCGGCTTCTCGCATTCGCGGCGCGAGCGTGCGGGGAAGGGATTCATGGGCGGCGTGGGTGTCCCAGGCGGCGTCGACGCGCTCCCAACGCTCGCGATCGGCGCTTTGCATCGAGAGCGTGTCCCAGTCGACGTCCCAGATCACAGTCCGACCGCCAGGCTTGATCGCGCGGAAGATCTCGCGCAGGGCCGCCGTCGCATCGGGCACGTACTCGAGCACCTGGACGCTGAACCCGGCGTCGAAGGTTTCATCTTCGACCGGCAGCGACAGCGCGTCGCCCTCCTTGAAGCCGACCTGGACAAGCCCTTCGCAGCGGCGCTCAGCCAGGCTCAGCATCGGCTCGCTGCTGTCTATACCGACGATTGAGCCCTGCTCCCCGACCTCCTCTGCCACCTCGAGGCAGTAGAAGCCCGGGCCGCAGCCGACGTCCAGGATCCGTTCACCTGGTTGCGCTGCGAGCTTCTCGCGGACCAGCCGACGCCGGACCGCGGCGTCCCGGATCCGATACAGGGCCTCGACTTGCTGCGCCATCTCCTCGTCGAAGACGATCTGGCCCATAGACCGACTCTATCCGGACTCCAGCCCGCGACATCCGCTGTCGCTCTGCGCGATGGAGCGGGCGCGCGGATCGGATTCACGCGAGAGGGAGCAGGGTGCGGTCGGACCCTCTACTGCTGGTCCGGCGGTTCAAGAACGTCCATGCGGACGATCAGGCCATCCTCGAGCCGATAGCGGTGGAGAACGCGCGAATCGCCGCGACCTGGTCGGCACCTGACACAACGCGAAACGGGTTCGTCCATTGGCTCGGCTCAGCGCGAGAGCGGTTCGGCGCGTGGACGCTGACCGAGCTGGAGGGCGCCGCCGGCGATGTAGCCACCTGGCAGGCGGAGCTCCCCGAGGGCGCCCGGTTCCAATTCACGCGGGCGCTGCGGCAGGTCCTCGGCGCCGCCGTCCGCTGGCGCTACATCGCCCGCAACCCGGCTGTCGAGGCCGGCCCGAACCCGCAGCCGCACGCACAGGAGATCGAGCCGTTTGCACCGGAGGAGATCGACGCGCTCGACGCCGAGCTGGGGCCGGTGTTCGGGCCGCTCGCCGTCTTCGCCGCCGAGACGGGCCTGCGGACGAACGAATGGATTGCGCTCGAGCGCCGCGATCTCGACCGCTCGGGTCCGGCGGTCGTGGTTCAGCGCCGCTTCGCCCGTCGCGTCGCGACCCCATATCCGAAAACCGAGGGCTCGCGCCGGCGGGTTCCGCTGAGCGCCCGGGCGCTGGAGGCGATCGATCGGCTGCCGCCCAGGCTCGACACGCCGCTGCTCTTCCCCGCTGCCCGCGGCGGGCACATCGGCCTCGACGGCTGGCGCTCGCGCCACTGGTACCCGGCGCTCGAAGCGGCCGGGCTCGCCAAGCGCGGTCCCTACCAGCTTCGCCACACGTTCGCCACCGAGGCGCTTGCGGCGGGACTCTCGATCTTCGAGCTGGCCCGGGTCATGGGCACGTCGGTCGAGATGATCGACCGCACCGATGGGCACCTGGCGCGGGACTCCGAGCAGGTGATCCGGGCGCGGCTCGACGCCAGATCGCAGCGTAGTGGCGTTGTAGTGGCGTCGGCCCCGGAGCCGCAGCCCGACGGCTCAGCGCGGTAACCGCATGGTCAAGCCGAAACCCCTAAGAGCGGCTGATGGGATTCGAACCCACGACCTTCTGCATGGCAAGCAGCGCCGACGGTTTCGCCGCCTGACGACGCGGGACGACGAACCCCGCTTGCAGACACAGGTTTCGACCCCTCTGAGGGGTCGATACCGCTTGCCCCTGCGGAGGGGCTCAGACGACGTTTAGGTCACTAGTGGGTCACGGACCCGGAGAGGAAGGCGCAGGTGAGCGATCACGACGAGACAGGCAAGGACCGGCTCGACGAGCTGGAAGCCATGATCCGCGACCAGGACCAGGAGGCCGCGATCAACGAGAAGGCGGCCGACCTGGTGATCCGGGTCCTGCGGCTTTGGAACGTCGACTTGCGGGAGCGAATGACGAGCTTCTACGAGCTGGACGACGACCGGCTCGTGGCAATGGTCGACGGCGGCTCGGTCATGTTCGAGATCGTCGGCGACGACGTCCACGTCGTCGGGCCGCTCGACGACACCGGCAAGGTGGCCTGCTACGTCGTCGAGCCCGACGGGCACTACTACCTGGCTGCCTCGGCCGACGATCCCTACTCGGCGAGGCAGGCGGGTCTCAATTGACCGCCGGCGGCGAGCCCAGAATTAACTGGATGCCTTCTGACGCCGACGAGGATCGCCTGCTCCTGCTCGACCGGCTCGCCGGGCGCGTGCCCGAGCTTGACCTCGACCAGCACGAGATCGAGTGGATGACGCTCGACGACGGCCACGAGGCGCTGCTCGTCGACGGCGGCGGAATGGACGGCGGCCACAGCGTCTACTTCGCCAACGCCGGCGACGACCTGCACGCGGTCGGCTCAGTGGACCCCCTGATCCCCGGCGCGATCGGCTGCATCGTGATCAGGGCGGACCGGAGCCGCTACCTGGCCCAGGTGCAGCCGGACCCCCTGGCGCAGCCGCCGGATCCCTAGGGATTTTTTAGAGCTGCCGCCCCCGTTTACTGTGCACTGACCGGCGCGTGCGCCGTCCCCTGTTGAGCCGGATAGGGTGTATCGGATCGCCGAAAGCGCGCTGAAGGAGTAGTGATGAGCCCTAGTCGTTCCGAGGCTCTGGACCACGTCGTGGTGGTCCTGTTCGAGAACCGCTCGCTGGACAACGTGCTCGGCCATCTCTACGGCCCCGAGGACGGCAAGACGTTCGAGGGCGTGATCGGCAAGGACCTCAGTCGAACCCGATCCCCGAGTGGGCCGAGGACGGCGCCGATCGCAAGACCGTCCCGTACACCGTCGCGACGGACATGAACAGCCCGAACCCGGACTCGGGCGAGGAGTACCCGCACACCAACACGCAGCTGTTCAACGTCTCGGATGAAAAGAATCGCTTCAAGATCCAGGACGCGATCGGCCCGCCGCACAACGCGCCACGTCCCGGCGCGACGCCCACCATGGACGGGTTCGTCACCGACTACATCAGCACCTTCACCGGCGAGATCGGCCGCCAGCCCACCTACGAGGAGTACGCGCAGATCATGACCGGGTTCACCCCCGAGCAGGTCCCCGTGCTCAACGGACTGGCCCGCGGGTTCGGGGTGTTCGACCACTGGTTCTGCGAGGTCCCCTCCCAGACGTTGCCCAACCGGTCGTTCTGGACCTCAGCCACGTCGCGGGGATACGTGTGGAATCCGCCCACGTCGAAGTTCATCAAGAACAGCAACACCGAGACGATCTTCAACCGGCTCGACGACCACGGCAAGACGTGGAAGGTCTACGTCAGCGAGCCGATGGCGCTCTCGTGGCACGGGATGATCCACTACGAGCGGCTCAAGGATCAGTACGCGACGCACTTCGTGCCGTTCTCGCAGTTCGAAGCCGATGCCGCGAAGGGCGATCTGCCCGACTTCTCGTTCATCGAGCCGAACATGATCATCGGCCACGACGACTACCACCCCGCCTTCGGTCGGTCCTTCGATCCCGGCGTGGCCTTGCCCGGCGCGGACCCGCCGGCGTCGATCCTCGGTGGCGAGGAGTTCCTCTCACGGATCTATGCCGCCTACCGAGGGATGCAGGGCACGACCGGCTCCACCGTCTGGAACACGACGCTGCTCATCGGCTGGGACGAGCCCGGCGGTACCTATGACCACGTCCCGCCGCCTGCCGTGCCGAGCCCCGACAAGGCGTCCTCGCCCGGCGAGTTCGGCTTCGCGTTCGACCGGTCCGGCTATCGAACCCCCGCGGTGATCGTGTCGCCGTGGATCGCCGAGGGCGAGGTATTCAACGAGGAGTACCGCCACACATCGTTGATCGCCACGTTGCGCGAGCAATGGGGCCTGGGAGATCCGTTCACCGCCCGCGACGCGGCCGCCCGGACCTTCTCCAGCGTCTTCACCCTCGACACCCCGCGCGACCCCGAGACATGGCCCGTACCGAAGGCGCGGCCGGTTCCGCCGATGATGCAGGAGACGGCCGAACTCGGCGCGATGGTCTCCCAACTCGGCAAGACCATGATCGACGGGATCCGCCACTACGCGGCGGAGCACGACCTCGAGATCGAGGGGCTCCCGAAGGACCCCAAGGCCGCCATCCCCGACGACCAAGTGGTCAACGTTCTCCGAGGGTTCCTCGCGAACTGGTTCCCGCTGCTCGCGAGCAAAGACCAGGGAGCTGGCAAAGAGAGCACCTGAAAAAGCACGCGTCACGACCGATGGTCGACGCGGCAGCCGCGCTTTTTACAGCTCTGCCCCCGACCACCGTGCCAGCGACCGGCGCGCGCAAAGTGTCCCTTTTCCTCCAAAGCAGTAGCGACTGGCCGCGCCCCCCTGAGGTGGGTCGTGAGAGGAACGGCGAGCAAGTTAGCGAACACTAGGTCGTGTCTAGCCGGCCTCAATCAGGCCGCCCCGTCACGTGGCTCAAGAAACGCATCGCGAGCAAGGGGCTGCGCCCGCGTTACGCCGCATACGTGATCGTGGCGGTCTGGTCCGTCTCGGTTGTCGTCTTCGGTGTGGTCGAGCACCTGGTGGATCCCGATACCTTCGGCTCGGTATGGCTGGGTATGTGGTGGGGAGTGGAAACGGTGACCACGGTCGGCTACGGGGACGTCGTTCCCCAGGACACCGTCGGCAAGGTGATCGCGGTTTTCCTGATGCTGGGTGGGCTTTCGCTGTTCGCCGTGGTGACGGGAGCCATCACGAGCAGCTTCGTCAGCCAGACAGAGGCCCAGCGGCGCAAGGGAGGGGATGATCCGGTGATGCAGATGCTCCAGGACATGAGCGCCCAGCTCGAGCAGATCAAGACCGAGCGTTCCAGCAAGCGGTAATCCGACAGCTCGACGGCCTAGTGATCCGTGCCGGACGGCTCCCCAAGAGCGGCACGCACCCAGTCGTGCTTGCTCCCCGGGTCGAGGTCGGAGAGGAACTCAGCGGGCGAGCCATCCCAGGTGTCCACCGCAGATTCAGCCGCTTTCTCGACCACCGCGTGCCGCGTTTCCTCGTCCTTACAACGAACCATCACAAGGACTGCATCCTCGCCCGCCTGAGCGAGGATTTCGTGGGATTTCATGTCGTCCATTCCCACGTGCGCTGCATGTACCTGTGTGGAGCGGCGGACCCGAAAGGCTTCCTTCAGCGTCGAGAACAGGCCCAGGAATCCCACGAGAATGGCGGTTGCAATGTGGATTAGGAAGGAGATAAAGCCGCTTGCTTCAACCACCCGTGACTCGGTGACCTTCAAGGAGCCGTCGGCATTGGTGCTGATCACGAAGACGTCTGACTTGCCCTTGCGGGCTTCGTGCCGGAAGTTGCGCCCAAGCGATGCCAGCATCCGCTCGGCAGCGCCGCGCTTCTTGAAGGTGGCGAGGACGATCGATTCTTGCTCGGGCGCGGGCGTGACGTCCTTCTCCGACATCGCCCACACAGTATCCCTCGGCGGAGTGCTGCTTTCCATGCAAAGTGATACTTCCGCGTCCGTCTAGCGATGGCCCCGATTGCACCGGGCGCAGGCGGGCCGCAGGTTCTCCGGCGCATCGCTGCCGCCGTCGGATATCGGGATCACGTGGTCGATATCGGTGGCGGGCTTCCCGCATCGGTGGCAGGTGCGGCCGTGGCGGGCGAACACGACCTCCCGCCTGCGTCGCCACGACCTGCCGCCAGGACGGCGGAGCTGACAGTCGGGGCAGCGGCTCCCGGCCTCGATCAGCCGGCCGCAGCCGAGGCAGGCGCGCAGCACTAGAGCCATCCGAGCAGCCGGGCCGGTTCGGGCTGATTCTCAGCGCGGTCCACCGCCATCGCCAGCGCAATCACCGCGTCGATCCTGTTAGACGAGTGCCGGCCCCCAGCGTGCGCGATGCGAGCGCCGCGCTGGGTCTGCTTGGCGACTGCCGCGGCGACGTGAGCGTCCAGGACGGGATCGCCCGGGTGACGCAGGCGCCGCTCCAGGATCGCGGCCGACAGGCGTTCCGAGGCTGGCACGAGCCGCGAGTCGGTCTGGGGGAACTGGACCATCCGCAGCCCGGCGTTCGCCAGGTCGAGCGCCTGCGCGCCAAAGCGCCAGGGGTCGAACGCGGCCTCTGCGATCACGTACCGCTCCGCTAGGTCGCGCAGCGCGGCCTCCGCGTAGATCACCGCCTCCTCGCCCTCCCACGTCTGGACGCCGATCCTCAGGTCCTCGGTGGCGTAGACGAGTGCGGTCGCGGCGCGGCTGCCGCCGATGTCGATGCCGACGAACACGCGCTCGCCGTCCTCGATCGCGTAGTCGGCGCGGCACTTAGCCCAGGCGCCCGCCGGGAGCCAAGCCGACTCGCCGGTCGTGGCGTGCTGATTCATGAAGTACCGGCGAAACGAGGATTCCGGGATCGCGTCCCGGCGCTTCTGGAGGATCGGCCACGTTCGCCACGAGGCCGGGTTCGCGGCGAGGATGCGCCGCCGGTCGGTGAGTGCAGTCTCGTCCTCGCAGCTCCACTCCAGGAGGTGGAGGTCCGAGCCCTTCGCCTCGACCACTGCTCCGCGGCGCTTTGCGCTCGGCAGTGCCAGAGCGCGCGCCCGCAGTCGCCCGAGCGGCGAGTCAGCGGACGGCGCTGCGGTCGAGATGACCCGCAGCTTTGCCCCCTCGATCTTGAGCGAGCCGAGCATCGCAACGTAGGCGTCGGAGTCCTGCGCGACGTGAAGCTCGTCAATCACCGCGAGAGTCGAGTCAAGACCCTGCAGGGCGTCGGCTTCGCCTGGCCTGACCCGCATGAACCGCGTGAAGCGGCGCGATTCCGGGTCGGGGCGGAAGTGAAGCTCCCGGCGGGTGGCATGGAGGCGATCGTCACCGAGCCGGTGGGCGAAGCGGACCGCGTGCTCGTAGGCAAGGGCCGCCTGCTCTCGGGTGCCGGCGGTGAAGTTGACCCTCGCGTCCTCGGTGATGAGCAGGTGCCAGAGCGCGTAGGCCGCCAGGAGCGTCGTCTTGCCGTTGCCCCTTGGCAGCAAGACCACGATCTCTTCCACGTCGGAGCAGAGCGCCCGCGCGATCCGGTGCTGGAACGGCTCCAACGGGAGACCGACGCTGGCGGCGAAGCTTGCGAAGCCCACGTGCCGAAGTCTGCGGAGGCGTCTGGACGCGACCGCAGAATCGATGCATGGGTCGAATTTCCGACTATCTGACCGGCCGAGACCTGGTCGAGACCGGCTCCGAGAGCCGCACCCTGACGCGTGGCGCCGAGGCCGAGACCTTCGCCTACACGCCGGCGACGAGCCCGACGGCGCTGCCGGCGATCAGCGAGACCAACGCGCTTCGGATCGCCGACATCTTCGCCTGCGTGCGGGTGCTTGCGAACGCGATCGGGAGCCTGCCGCCGAGGGTCTATCGACGGCTCGACGACGGCTCCCGCCGGCCGGCTGGCGAGGACCAGCGGCTAGTCCAGCTGCTCCGGCGCCCCGAGCCGGGGTCAACGTCGGCGGACCTGCTCGGCTCGATCATGCTGCACCTGCTCGTCTACGGCGACTGCTTCGTCGCCAAGTACCGCCGCGAGCAGACGATCGTGCAGCTGGCGTGCCTCGACCCGCAGACCGTCGTCGTCGAGCGCATGGGCGAGCGCGTCGTCTACCGGATAAGCCGCCGCGAGGGCGTCACCGAGCACGGCCCCTCGGACATCTTGCACATCAAGGCCGTGAGCCAGGACGGCCTGCGGGGAATGTCGACCGTGCGAGCGGCGGCGAAGGCGTTGCAGCTGAGCGAGGGCCTGATCTCCTACGCCGCCAACTTCCTGGCGAACGCGGCACGCCCCGGCGGCATCTTGTCGGTGAACGGCGAGCAGCCGCTGCGCCAGGAGCAAGGGGAGAACCTCAAGGACGACTGGCAGGAGCTTTTCTCCGGCCAGGGCAAGCACGCCGGCGCCGGGAAGATTGCCGTCTTCTCGGGTGATATGAGCTTCGAGCGCGTCGAGCCCGCGATGCGAGACAGCGAGTTCACCGAGCAACGCCGCCTCGCCGCGCAGGAGTGCGCCCGGGCCTTCGGCCTCCCGCCGTGGGCCATCGGGGCGCCGGCCGGCGACTCGTTGACCTACAGCACCGTCGAGGGTCAGAACCGCTTTTTGGTCGACCACTGCTTCCGCCCCTGGGCAGTGAGGATCGAACGCGCCTTCAACTCTGACCCAGACCTGCTCCCCGGCTCCAATTATCTGGCGCTCGACTTCGACGGGTTCCTGCGGGGGGATGCAGCTAAGCGCGCCGACTACTACGCGAAGGCGCTCGACGGTGGCTGGCTCAGCGTCGACGAGGTCCGCGCCGCCGAGGACCTCGCCCCGCTCGGAGAGAGATCGTGACCGACGAGAACCGCAACCGACCGACACCTGGCGACGTCGAGAGCCGCGCCGGCGATCTTGAAGTCGCCGAGCGCCGGGTCCGGGGCGTCGTCCCTTACAACGTCGAGTCCCGGGACCTGGGCGGCTGGACCGAGATCATCGAAGCCGGAGCACTGCGCGAGGCGAAGCTCGACGAGCTGCGCGTTGTCGTCGACCACCAGGGCGTGCCGCTCGGCCGCTACCCGCGAACGCTCGAAGTCGACGAGCGAACCGATGGCTTGCACTGGTCGCTCGACCCGCCGCAGTCGCGCCAGGACGTCGTCGAGGCGATCGAGCGCGGCGACGTCGTCGCTGGCTCGTGGCGCATGCGCGTCGGCCGGGACCGCTGGGTTGGCGACGTCCGCCACGTCGAGGCGATCGATGAGCTGCTCGATGTGACGATCGTCGGCGCCGAGCAGCCGGCCTATCCGCAGGCAACCGTGGAGTACCGAACAACCGGCGGGGAGCCCCGCCAGGAAGGGGGCAACATGCCCGCCGAGAATGGCGCTGCCGTCGAGCAGCGCACCAAGAACGACAACGAAAACGAGAGCACCGAGGAGACGGCGACCGAGACCGAGACCGAGAGCACCGAGGAGCGGACCACCGCCCCTGCGGGCTCCCTGCGCGTCGAGGAGCGGTCCTCAGCACCTCAGCGGGGCCTGGCCGACGAGTTCCGCGCCGCCGGCTTTCCGGGGGAGGCGGCGGAGATTCCGTGGGCCACCTTCGAGCAGCGGTCGGTCTCGTGGGGCTCGTCGATCGACCTGCTGAACCAGACCAAGCGCCAGGGCGTCCCGCTCGGATACGACCAGCGGTACGCGTGGACCGTGTTGCCCCGGGTCGCCGTCGAGTCGGGCGTGACGTCGGTGCAGGTGCTCGCGCAGACGACCCGCGACCTCGGCGATCCCGAGGACGTGATCCGCGCGATCGACGCGATCACCGACAAGGCCGAGATCGTGACGAGCGTCAGCCTCAGCTCTGAGAGTCTGACCGGGGTCGCCGCCGTCGAGAGCGGCATCCCCAACGTCGTCCTCGAGGCCAACGGGATCGACTCGCTCATCGAGACCGACCTGCGGCTGGCAGTCAATGAGGGCCTCGACAAGCTGGTCGACGACACGTTCGCCGCCAGCGACAACCAGGCGCCCGGCACCGACAACCCGTTGGTCTCCTACCGGAAGGCGATCACGACCTTGGAGGCGAACGGGTACGCGCCCGACACGCTGATCCTGACGCCGGCGGCAGCGGAGGCGATCGACGTCATGGTGACGGGGATCACCGGCGGCTCGGCTGACTTCGTGTTCAGGCCGGGAGCGTTCGGCCCCGACCGCATCTTCAATCTGCGGCGGGTGACCTCGAAGGTGATCGACGCGCCGGTGGTGCTCGACAGCACCGCCTACGCCAAGCTGTACGCGTCGCCGGTGAGGCTGGCCCGGTTCGAGGAGAACGACGGCAAGACGAACACGAGCCTGGTCCGGTTGGAGCTGCACGCTGCCTGCGGCGTCGAGCGCCAGGCGGCGGCAATCAGGATCGCAGCCTCCTGATGCGGTAGCGCAAGCGGGCGGAGGGCATGGCCGGCGGCGCCGGTGGCAGTGCCGTCCGATCGAGGGCTAGACTGTAGCTACAGTCATGAGTGCCACCCGTCCAACCCAGCTCCGCCTGACGCCCGGCGACCGCGCGGCGCTCGACGCGATTGCCGCCGACATGGGCGTGGACCGCACCACCGCCGTTCGCAAGCTGGTCTACGAGGAAACGGAGCGGCGAGGGATCACCGGCCACGCCGCCGCTGCGTTCATTGCCCGGCTGATCGAGACCTACCACGCGAACGCCGCCGTGAAGGTCGTGACCGACGGCGGGAACGCCACGATCAGGATCAGCGGCGAGGAGCCCGCCGAGGCCCAGGCGGTGCTGCTCGTCGCCGGGGTCGAGGGCGATGAGTTGCGGATCGAGGACCCGGAAGGACCGGCGTCGATCGTGATTGCAACGATGGCTACCGGACAGTCGGGTGAGCTGCACTGGGAGGGCACCCTCGCTGACCTGGCGGCCATCGTCCCTCAGCTCGGGTGAGCCTCGACGAGCGCCGCATCGCCGCACGCGCCCTCCGCGATCGGGCGCTGCTCATCGAGACTGATCCCGACGACGCACGGCTGCCGACTCTCGGCCGCGAGGTCGCCCAGCTCGGAGCGCAGCTCGCCAGCAACGGCTCCGCACCCAACGAGTCGGGCGATCTCCTGGTCGACATGGACGCGGCGATGGAGGCGGCCGAGCAGCCGATCGAGAAGGTGATCGACCCGTTCGCAGTGCGCGGCTTTCTGACCGTCGTCGCCGGCCAGCACTCCTCGGGCAAGTCTTGGCTCCTGACCGCAACCGGCCACGCTGCTCATCGCGGGGGAGGCGAAGTAGCCGGGATGCGCTGCTCGTCGACCTCGGTGCTCTACGTCGACGCCGAAAACGGCCCGAGGCTGACGGCGCTCCGCTTCAAGGCCGCCGGCATCCCCGCCGACGGGCTCCTGGTCGCCGACGGCACGCAGCTTCGGCTGCCGCGCGACCTCGATCGGCTGCGGGCCCTGATCGAGGAGACCGATGTCGGGCTGGTCATGCTCGACTCTCTGCGCAGGCTCGCCCCGGACGTCCGCGAGAACGAGTCGGACGACATGGCGACCCTGATCGGCTCTCTGGCAATGCTGGCGCGCGAGCTCGACGTCGGGATCGTCCTTGTCCACCATGCCTCGACTAAGCGCGGTGCCGCCACCGTGCGGGGCAGCTCCTCGATCGAGGACCAGGCCGACATGGTCTTCACGTTGGGCCGCGTCGGCGAGGACCGCGACCGGGAGCGCCGGCGGATGAAGGCGACGAAGTACCGGATCGACATCGAGCCGCCGCCGCTCTGGCTGCGTATGGGCACGGTGGCCGGCCGCTTCACCGTCAGCAACGCCGAGGCTTACCAGGGCGTCGACGACGGCCCCAGCGCCGAGGAGCAGCTCGCCGAGCGGATCGACGCACTGGCCGATCAGGTGTGCACCGACGGCGGCTGGGCGCCCGGCCGGCTCGCCGTCGCCGTCGGCTCCGACCAACAAAGCGGGACGTTCAAGCGCGCCTTGAAGCTGCTCGAAGATCGGGGCGCCTGGCGCTCTGGCGGGAGCACCCGCGATCGCCGCTGGCAGCCCTCGGATGATTCGGGCCATTCGGGCCACCCCCATAGGAACGGCCCAAGTGGCCCGAACGGCGGGACTGAATGACCGGCCGCCTGCTCACGGCCCGCAACCTCGCGGACGCGCTCGGCGTGAGCACCGAGACCGTGCTGCGCTGGCGCCGGCGGGGTGAGCTGCCCGCGATCCGGCTCCCCGGCGGTGCGATCCGCTTCCGCGAAGACGAGATCGAGGGCTGGCTCAAAGATCGGGCGACGACCGAGCGAGGAGAAGTCACCCACCCCGCAGGCCGCCGCCCGAGCGGTACGCTACCTCGCGTCACCCACCCCCATAGCGAGGAGAACTAGATGCCCGCGACCCAACGAGGCCAGTTTGACCGCCTGCCGAGCGGCCGGTGGAGGCTGCGCTGGTACGCCGACGGCGCCCGGCGCTCCAAGACCTTCCCGTCGAAGTCGGCGGCCGCCCGCCACTACCGCGACGTGATCGAGCCCCAGCTGAGCGGCGAGGCGGTGCCGATGCCCGCGCTGAACCTGGCCGAATTCGTGCCCCTCTACCTCGACCGTCATGCGGCCACGGTGCGGCCCCGGACAATTGATGCGCTTCGCTGGCGTCTCGGTGTCGCCGTCGACGCGTTCGGTGACGTCCCGCTGCGCGACCTCGAACGCATGAGCGGCGAGATCGCCTCCTGGCGGGCGAAGCTGCCGGAGCGGTCGTGCTTTGCGATCACGGCGGCTCTGAGGCAGGCTCTCGGCGGTGCCGTGAGCTGGGGCTACATGAGCCAGAACCCGGCGAAGGCTGCCGGCCGTAACCCGCAGCCAGCGCCCCGGCCGGTGCGGGCGTTCACCGCCGACGAGATCGAGGCGATCAGCGTCGAGATGGCGCCGATGTACGCGCCGCTGCCGGTGTTCGCCGCGTCGACCGGGCTGCGGCCGGAGGAATGGCAGGCGCTCGAACGGCGCGACGTCGACCGCCAGGAGCGGCTCCTGAACGTCCGCCGGACGGTGTCGAGCGGCGAGGTCGTCGACCTCGGCAAAACGACACGCAGCCTCCGCCAGGTGCCCCTCTCGCGGCGTGCCCTGGCCGCTCTCGACGCGCTGCCGGCGCGGCTCGACGTCCCGCTCCTGTTTCCCGCACCGGGTGGCGGGCTGCTCAACCTCGACAACTTCCGGCGTCGCCAGTGGGCTCCGGCGATCGAGGCGTCAGGAGTGCGGACCCCGGCCCGCATCTACGACCTGCGCTCGACGTTCGCCTCGAACGCGCTCGCGGCCGGGGTGTCGGTGTTCCAGCTCGCGCGCATCATTGGCTCGTCGGTGAGAATGATTGAGAGCCACTACGGCGCCCTGCTCGACGGCTCCGGCGCCGAGATCGCGGGCCGTCTGGACGCCCTCGAAGCCGAGCAGAAGCATGAGAAGGTGGCGGAGGGCTGACGTTTGGGTCACTACTGGGTCACGCCCGCAGGACGGCCGGAGCCGAATATGGCTCTGCTATGGGAAGCGGCTGATGGGATTCGAACCCACGACCTTCTGCATGGCAAGCAGACGCTCTAGCCAACTGAGCTACAGCCGCGCGGTGCGGATTCTAGCTTCGCGATGCGGGATTCGCGACCTCCGTCGGCCCCGGCCACTGGATCGAGACTAGGTGGCGCTGAGCCGGTGGCAGGCTCCCGCGGCGGCGGGAAGTGGCCCGGCCCCCTCTCCCGTGCGAGAGTGAGAGTGGCACCGCCTTTCGTCGCCCAGCCCCCTGATCGCGTACTGGATTCCGGGCATGCGCTGAGTCAGGTATTGCGCTGCCCCCGGCCCGTGTGTACCGAATGTGTACCGCTGTGTCGGAGCCTTCAGGCCGTCAACCGGCACCGCGCCTGCCCCGTCGGGGACCAGGTTTCGGGCCGAAACCAAGGGAGAGTCATGAAGAAGCCATTCGTTCTCATCGCCGCGATCGTCGCGGTCGTCGGCCTCGCCACGACGCCGCAGTCGGGCCTCGCCGACGAGGGCGCCGCGGTCTCCTCGAAGAACAAGCCAGGCGTCCAGTGTTGGACGACCTTCCCCGCTCGCGGAGGCGAAGCAAAGGCGAAGGTGGCGCCCAACCGCTGCCTCTTCGCGGGCCCCCACGCGCAGTCGTTCGACGACAATGCGGTCGGGGGGTTCAGCCTGAGTTGGAGGCACTGGGGCGCGCCGAGGGCTCGCGGCGAGGGCAAGGCCTGCTCCAGTCTTGCAGGACCTTCCCGGAATGGATGCACCCCCGTGACCTTCATCCTGTCGAAGCTGCGCTACAGGCCCAGCTGCCAACAGGTCATGTACACGAAGGTCCTGTTCAAGGTGAAGGGGGACTCTGACGACGCCCACCGATACGACGGCGTCTGTTCGTAGGTCCCGCCCAGTCGAACGGTGACCCTGCCGTTCCCGCAGGGTCGAGCGCATCCACCCCGACGAGCCCTGGCCGCCCGCCCGCGATAGACGGCGGGCGGCCGGCTCCGGGTGCGGTGTGTCGATACAAACGCTGGCGCTCGGCGCAGCCGCGCTGTTTTTGAGCGTCGCTCCCCGGACACCGTTCCACTGCGCCGCGTCGGATGCCGCGTAAGACGGGCGTGTGTGCCGGATGTATACCGCCGTGTTGGAGCCTCCTGGCAGTCAACCGGCACCGCGCCTGCCCCGTCGGGGACCAGGTCCGAGGCCACGACGACCAGGAGGCCCATGATGGTCGCGTAGCGGGCGGCGCGCAGGCGCGTCATACGGACGCGCGCAAAAACCGCGAGCTTGCCCAGCTCCTCGCGGTGCAGTTCTCGAGCCCGCTGCTGGAACTGGGGCGCGAGACTCAAGTTCTGGCTGTGGTCTGCCGATGATGAAGATTGCACCCTGAGGCCGGCCCGCAGGGTGCGCTCGTTTTTAATCACTGACTTGATTTGGGGGGCTTGTGAGAGAACGTTTGAGGGTGCCACGGGCGACTCTCGTCGTCGCTCTCGTCGCGGCGGGGCTGATCGCGGGTTGCGGTTCGGATGACGGCGACGACTCGACTTGAAGATTGCACCCTGAGGCCGGCCGGCCGGCGCGGGGTGCGCTCGTTTTTAACCACTGACTTGATTTGGGGGGCTTGTGAGAGAACGTTTGAGGGTGCCACGGGTGACTCTCGTCGTCGCTCTCGTCGCGGCGGGGCTGATCGCGGGTTGCGGTTCGGATGACGGCGACGACTCGACTTCGGCTCAGGCGGACCAGCCGGCACGCGGTTACGCCGCCACCGAAGAGGCCCAGAGGGCGGACCCCAACATCATCAAGCTGAAGGCCGCCTGCATGGAGCTCGGCGGAAACTTGGGGCCCGAGACCAGGCTCCAGTGCGCCTTCGGCTCCAAAGGCGCGGAGTTCTGCGTGAACGGAAAGATCAGCGGAGCGGCGAAGCCGCTCGACGGCTGGCGGTGCGTCGTGAACCAGAACCTGAAACTTGATGCCGATGCCGGCGACCAGGCGGCGAAGTACTACGCGCAGAAGAAGGCCGCGTGTGAGACCAAGGGTCCGCCGTGGCTGTGGTCGCAGACTCTGAACCAGTGCGTCCAGGGGTGAAGCTGAGCGCGGGACCTTCGCCCAAGCGGGGTCGAAGTAGCTGGACGTGGAGCAGAAGACCACCAATCTCGCGGGTCCCACCCCCCTCAAACGACAGGGAGCTGATTCCAAGTGCTTGACCGATCCACGCAAGCAGCTCAGCGCCAAGTGCCCCAACCTGGTCGCTGACCTCCCCGAGGCGACTCGGGAGTTGGGCCTGACCGTCTGCGACCAGCTAGCGGCCGAAGGCTAGATCACCGCCCCACTCACCTGCACAAGCGAGGCCGACGCCCTCGATAGCCGCCGGGCTGTGGGAGTAGGGGTCAGAGCGGCTCGGCCGCCCCATCTCGATTTCGCCCAGAACTCCTCGTGCGCCTGACGAGCCCGCCGCTGGAGCGGCGGCGCGGGGCTCAAGTTCTGGCTGTGGTCTGCCGATGAAGAAGATTGCACCCTGAGGCCGGCCAGCGCAGGGTGCGCTCGTTTTAACCACTGACTGATTTGGGGGGCTTGTGAGAAAACGTTTGAAGATGCCAGGGGCGAGCCTGGCCATCGCTGTCGTCGCGGCGGCGTTGATCGCGGGCTGCGGCTCGGATGATTCCTCCGATTCGTCCGGCGACTCGGGGACGAGTGCCGAGGAGCCAACCCGGGGCTACGACCTCCGAGCCCAGTTGGTCAGCATCTGTGAGGGTGCCGGTGGCACGCTCAGTGACTCGCCCCCCGCGTGCCTCGTGGACTCCAGCCAGGCCTGCGACCCGGTGAAGAAGGCGAAGGCGACGTTTCCGTTCCCATGCATGGTGGTGCGAAGCTGGTCGCCGACTGCCAAGGGCATGGAGGAGATCAGGAGCAACTGCGTGCAGGGCGGAGGGACGATCGTCAGTCTGAAAATTGGCCTGGCGTGCGCATCGAAGGTGTGACGTCCCAGCAACCGCGCGGGGGTCCGCATGGATAACACGGTGCCCATTCTCAGGTCACGTTTCGCAGTCGCGTTGGTCGCCGCGCTCATCGGCGCCGGAGTCGCGAGCAGCGCCTGGGCGCTAGCGACCGCCGACGGCGGCGAGCCCGACGGGACCGGCGAGGTCACGGTGACCTACGAGCGGGGGCCGGGCGAAGCCGCCCGCTTGGTCGAGCGCTCGGGGTCCTTCGACGCCACCGCCGAGACCATCAACCGGGAGATCGCGCTCCACGACGATCTCGAGGTGCGGGTGATCGGCGACCGAGCCGCCATCCGCAAGGGAATCGGGGGGCCGCAGTACGAGCCGAGCGAGCACGTCGTCTACTTCCCGTGGTCCTTCATCGTGCAGGCGCACGCCGACCTGGCGGCGCTGAGGGAGGCCGGACACCTTCGCCATGCGGAGATCGACGAGATCCTCGGCCACGCGATGCAGTGGGTCCTCTACCACGAGCTCTCACACGGGATCCTGGCCGACCTCGACGTCCCGGTCCTCGCCGGCGAGGAGCGCACGGCCGACTCTCTCGCCACCGTGCTTTCGCTCCGGGCGGACACCGAGGGCGAGGCGCTGCCGCTGAGCGCGGCCGTGCTCCAGCTGGCAAGCGCCGAGCGGGGCGGCCCCCCGGCGCTGGCCGATTACGCCGACGACCACGGGTTGGACCGCCAGCGCGCCTTCGACGCGATCTGCGCGGTATACGGCTCCTCGCCGGGCCACCACCGCGAGCTGCTCACGGGGGCGAACGCCCTTCCGCCCACCCGCGCCGAGCTCTGCGCCTACGACTACCAGGAGCTGGTTCGGGACTGGCGGCGGGCGCTGGCCCCGCACCTGACCCAGACCGGGGGGCTCCTGCCGCCCGGCTACGAGGCGCCGCCGGCCGCCGAGGCGACGGGAGGAGGCCACTCGGAGGGGCTCGAGGAGGAGCTGGACGCCGCGTCGGGGAACGGTGGTTGAGCGTCGCCCCGGCGGTAAGCCCTTGCGTTCCGCCCGGCCGACGGCCCACCGACTGAGCAGGATGAAGCGGCCTCGGACGCCTCCGCCGACGTCGACCTCGAGGAGCGAGATAGCCCCGGTTTGGAAACCGCTTTCATTGGGGTACGATGCCTCTACCGGGCGTCGGAGCCGGTCCGGATTGGGCCGGGACAGGGGTTCTTTGGATCGTGGCCAGCGGCGACCGGTTTAGCTTCCCCCCGATCCCCCCAAGCCGCCAAGGGTCGGACGCTTAGCGTCCGGCCCTTGCGGCGTTTCGCCCAGCTCATGCGCCAGGATGCGGCTCAAGCGGCCGAGTCGAGTACCTCGTTCACGATCCGATCCGCGGCGGCGTTCTCCTCCCGCGGGACGTTGCGGATCGACCAGCGCTCGAACGCATCGAGTGCCCGCGTCACCCGGCCGTGAAGCTCGCGCAGGCTGGCCTCCTTGACCCGGTAGTCGCCTCGGACCTGGCGGACCACGAGCTCGGAGTCGCCGATCAGCTCGAGGTCGGTCGCGCCGAGCGCCTCAGCCCGCTCGATCCCCAGCAGGAGCGCCCGGTACTCGGCGACGTTGTTGGTCGCCTCGCCGATGAGCTCGCCGCGTTCCTCGAGCACCAGCCCGTCGGGAGTGGCGATCACGGCAGCGATCGCCGCCGGCCCAGGGTTACCCCGGGCGCCGCCGTCGACGTTGACCACGAGCCGATCGTGGCCGGTCGCGGCGGGTGCGTCGGAGCTCACGCGTCCCGGGCTCCGGAGCGGCGGGCGGCCGCCAGCTCCAGCCGGACCCTGCCGTTCCGGTCGACGCTGGCATTCCAGCGCCGCTCCTTCTCATCGAGCTCGGCCAGCTCCTTGCCCTTGTCGACCTCGCGGATCGCCGGCTGCTCGCCGTTCAATCCGATCTCCCAGCGGTACCACGAGAGCTCCCAGGCGACCGTGATCGTCACCCGGTACGGGCGGCCCGTGAGGTTGCGGACGGCGGCCCTGGGCTCGCCAAGCGAACGGACCAGGCCCGCGACGACGCGGGCGTGCTCGCTGCGGTTGAAGCGCTCGACCGCGCGGCGCATCCGCCGCTCGGGCGTCTCCGGTGCCGCACGGGGCTTTTGCTGCGCAGGCTTCGGCCCCGGTTGCCGCTGCGCCGCCGCCGATCGTTTCGCAGGCGCCGGCCTCCCCGTCCCGGTCTGCCGCCGTGTCCGCGCCCCGCGCGCGGCCGTATCTCCGCGCTTCGCCACCGGCCGCTTTGCCGGCGCCCGACGCTTCGCCGCCGACTCGCCGCGGGACTCGCGTTGCCCGCGTCCCGCGGCGGCTGCGCCGGGGCGCTGTCCCGGTACCTGTCTCGACGGCCGAGGGGAGCCCGTCTCTCGCGGCGCTGGCGGCGGCTGGCGGAGCCGCTCCGTCGCCCGCGCGAGCCGTTCGCGGAGGCCCAGGCCGCGGCCACGGCGCGCGTCGGGGTGCCCTTCGGCCCTCACCTGCTCGGCCGGGAGCCAGCCGGCGGCCTCGGCCCGTGCGCGGCAGAGCTCGCAGACACGCTCGTGCTCCCCGGCCGGGGTCACGTACTCCCTGACGCGCTCGCCGCGCAGGATCGTGCGGTTGCAGACGGCGCAGCTCTCGAAGCGTTCGACGTTATCGACCATCCGCGGAACGTAGCAGCGGCTCACCGCGGCTGGTGAATAGGCGCGTTCAGCGCTCGATGGGCCCGCCTTCACGCTCCCAGGTGCCGACGCCTCCGTCGACCACGTGGAGCACCTTTTCGGCCCCTGCCCGCAGGAGCAGGCTGGCCGCGACTGCCGAGCGCTGTCCCGAGGAGCAGATGACCGCGATCGGAGCCCCCGGGTCGATCCCATCCGGAACCCCGTCGAGATCGTGGTAGGGCCGGTGGATGGAGCTTGGAATGTGGAGGCGATCCCACTCCGCGCGCTCGCGGACATCGAGCACCTGAAGCTGAGGCTCGTGTTCTGCACGCGCGAGCAGCTCCGGAACCGTGATGCGCTCCACCCGAGCCACCGCTCGGCGCTCCTCCCGCCAGCTGGTCATCCCTCCCGCCAGGTAACCCGCCAGGTTCGTGATCCCGACCGCCGCCGCGAGCTCCGCGGCATGGCGCGCGTCCTCGTCGTCCCGACCGACCAGCACCACCTCCTGGTCGCGCTCGACGAGCCAGGCCAGCTTCGATCCGAACCCGGCACGCAGCGCGGTGAGCGCGATCGCGCCCGGGATGTGGGCGTCGTCGAATTGCTGGTCGGTCCGGACGTCCGCGATCAGCGCCCCCTGGTCGCGCCTGTGGTCCACCTGGCGCGGGGTGAGCGGATGCACGTCGGCGTCGTGCATCCGGAGCGGCCCCCGGTTGAGCTCGACGATCGCGAGGAAGTTGGGCGGCTGGGGACTCAGGGCCCTCAGGGAGCGGTCGACGAACCGGCGCTCGTCGGGCTCGGCCAGGAGCTCGTTGTGCGCGCGCTCGAACCCGATCGTCGACGAGCTCTTCAGGTCCATGCCCGGACCGCCGCACAGCGAGCCGCCGAGGTGGCCCGGCCAGACCTCGACCTCGTCGGCGAGGGTCAGCAGGCGCTCGTGGAGCGAGCGGTAGATGCCCCGCGCACCCTCCTCCGGATCGACCGCCAGGTCGGGACGCGCGATATCGCCCACGAACAGGCTGTCGCCGGTCAGCACCGCCCACGGCTCGGGGCCGCGCTCGGTGTCCGCCAACGCGAACGCCGTGTGCTCCGGACGGTGCCCGGGCGTGTGAATCGCGGTTGCCAGAACCGCGCCCAGCTCGAGCTCGAAGCCGTCGTCGAAGGGCTCGTGCTCGTACTCGGGTGCCGCCTCGCGGTGGATATGTATGCCCGCGCCGGTTGCCGCCGCCAGCCGGCCGTGACCCGACACGTGGTCGGCGTGGTTGTGCGTCTCGAGGATGTGCTCGATCGAGACGCCGAGATAGCGGGCCAGCTGCAGGTACTCGTCGATCGCCAGCTTCGGGTCGACCACGGCCGCGACCCCGGCCTCGTCGTCGCCGATCAGATACGAGGCGCAGCCGAGGTCGTCGTGGACGATCTGGCGGAAGATCACGCCTTGACTTCGGCCTCCTCCTGGGCCTCGGCGATCACCTTCTGCGCCAGGTGCGCGGGAACCTCCTCGTAGCGCTCGAACTCCATCCCGTAGTCCCCCCGCCCACCGGTGATCGCCCGCAGGTCGGGCGCGTAGTCGAGCACCTCGGCCATCGGCACCTCGGCCTGGATCTCGGTCACCGACCCCTTGGGCTCCATGCCGAGCGGCCGGCCACGGCGTGAGTTGAGGTCGCCGATGACGTCCCCCACCGTGTCCTCCGGCACCGAGATCGTCAGCTTCACGATCGGCTCGAGCAGGTAGAGCTCCGCCTCGGCGGCAGCCTGCTTGAAGGCCATCGAGCCGGCGATCTTGAACGCCATCTCCGAGGAGTCGACCGAGTGGTGCTGGCCGTCGTAGAGGCGCACCCGCACGTCCTTGATCGGATAGCCGGCCAGGATCCCACCGGCCATCGCCTCCTGCACGCCCTTCTCGACCGCGGGGATGAAGCTGTTCGGGATCGACCCGCCCTTGATCGCGTCGATGAACTCGAGCCCGGTTCCCGTCTCCGCCGGCTCGATCTCGATGTGGCAGTCGCCGAACTGGCCGCGCCCGCCGGTCTGCTTCTTGTAGCGACCGTGGGCCTTGGCGGGCTTGCGGACCGTCTCGAGATAGGGAACCCGCGGCGGGTGGAGCTCGATCTCGGCGCCGAAGCGGCGTTTGATCCGGTCGACGATCACCTCGACGTGGACCTGCGTCAGCCCGGCGATGATCTGCTCGCCGGTATCGGCGTCGCGGTGGACGTCGAGCGTCGGATCCTCCTCCTCGAGCCGCCGGATCGCGGTCGCCGCCTTCTCCTCATCGCCCTTGGTCTTCGCCTCGAACGCGAACGCCATGACCGGGGCCGGCAGCTCGAGCGGCGGGAAGCGCACGCCCGAGTCCTTGGCCGCGAGCACGTCGCCGGCGCGGGTCTCGCGGAGCTTGGCGACGGCGCCGATGTCCCCCGGGCCGAGCTCGTCGACCGTCTCCTGCTCCTTTCCGCGTGGCGCGGCCAGCTGGCCGATCCGCTCCTTCGCCCCACGGGTGGTGTTGAGCACCTGCGAGTCCGACCTCAGGACCCCGGAGTGCACCCGCAGCAGGTTGATCCGGCCCGTGTAGGGGTCCGCGGTGGTCTTGAACACGTAGGCGACCAGCTCGCCCGACGGGTCCGGGGAGAGCTCGAGCGTCCCTTCATCGGCGTCGAGCGCCCGGATCGCCCCTCGCATCGCGGGCGAGGGCAGGTCCTCGATGATCGCCTCGAGCAGGCGGTCCGAGCCCAGGTTCTTGGTTGCGACGCCGCAGGTGACCGGGAACAGGCGGCCCTCGGTGACACCCTGCTTCAGCACGGAGACGATCTCGTCGTGTGAGATCTCCTCGCCCTCCAGGTAGCGCTCCATCAGCTCGTCCGAGTTCTCGGCGACCTCGTCCATGAGCTTCTCGCGGTACTCCTCGGCCTGCTCCTGCAACGCCTCGGGGATCTCCTCCTCGCGGCCGCTGCCGCGCCCCTCCCCCTCGTACACGAACGCCTTCATGTCGATCAGGTCGATCACGCCCCTGATCTCGTGCTCGGCGCCGATCGGGATCTCGGTCGCGACCACGTGCTGTCCGAAGGCCTGCTTGAGCGAGTCGAGCGTGCGGAAGAAGTCGGCGCGCTCCCGGTCGAGCATGTTGACGAACACGAGGCGGGCCAGGCCCTCGCGATCGGCGCGCTCCCACAGGCGCTCGGTATGCACCTCCACGCCCATGACGCCGTTGACCACCACCACGGCCGAATCCGCCACCCGCAGGGCCGCAACCGCGTCGGCGATGAAGCTGGGCTCGCCCGGCGTATCGATCAGGTTGATCTTGCGGTCGTGATACTCGAACGAGGCCACGGAGGCCCCGATCGACATCTCACGCTCGTGCTCGTCGTCCTCGAAGTCAGAGAGCGTGGAGCCCTCGTCCGTGCGGCCCAGCCGGTTGATCACCCCGGCCTCGAACAGAATCGCCTCGCAGACGCTTGTCTTCCCGCTGCCCCGGTGGCCGATCAGGGCTACGTTTCGGATCCGGTCGGGCGGTTTGTGCGGCATGGGCGCACGATAACCACCTGCCCTACCCGATGGCAGGGCGACCGGCGAACCGTGAACGCAGCGCGAGCATCGCCTTCGTGTGAAGCTGGGACACGCGCGACTCGGTCACCTCGAGGACCTCGCCGATCTCCCGCAGGGTGAGCCCCTGGTAGTAGTAGAGGCCGACCACGACGCGCTCGCGCTCGGGCAACGACTCGAGCAGGTCGGCGAGCTGCGCCCTCGTCTCGGTCATGTGGGCCTCCGAGTGGGGATCGGTCGCGCGGGGGTCCTCGATCGTGTCGAGGATCGAGATCTGCCCTCCCCCACCCTCCGGATCCGCGTAGGACCAGAGATCGTCCAGGGCGAGCACGGACGAGTTCGCGATATCGAGCAGCGCCTTGTCCAGCTCCTCCACGGTGATCGCGAGCCGTTCGGCCAGCTCCTCTTCGGTGGGCGCCCGCGCCAGCTCCGCCTCGAGCTCCGTATGGGTCGTCTCGATGTCGCGCGCCCGCGAGCGCACCGAGCGCGGCACCCAGTCGAGGGAGCGGAGCTCGTCGATGATCGCACCCTTGATCCGGGCGACCACGAACGTCTCGAACTTGATCTGGCGAGCCATGTCGTAGCGCTCGATCGCCCCGATCAGGCCGACCAGACCATAGGAGACGAGGTCCGCCTCGTCGACATGGGCTGGGAGCCCGGACGCCATCCGCCCGGCGATGAACTTGACCAGGGGCGAATAGGCGACGACCAAGCGCTCGCGGGCCGCCTGGTCGTCGTCGTCCTTGTAACGCCGCCAGAGGTCGCGCAGCTCGACGCTCTTGACGCTGGTCTCCATCCGATTGCCTACACAACGTTAACCGGGCAGACGGGTGGCAGGTGGGATCCTTACGCCCGCGGATGCGCGCGTGCGTATTCGCGCCGCAGGCGGGTGGGCTCGACCCGCGTGTAGACCTGCGTGGTCGAGACGCTCGCGTGGCCCAAGAGCTCCTGAATCGAGCGCAGGTCGGCGCCGCCCTCGAGCAGATGGGTTGCGAACGAGTGTCGCAGCGTGTGCGGGGACACCTTCCCGGCGACCGCGGCCTCGCGCACCCAGAGGCCGAGGCGCCTGCGGATGTCCGAGGTCGACAGCCGGTTGCCACGACGCGACAGAAAGAGCGCGCGCTCGTCGCGGCGCGCCACCAAAGTCGGGCGGGCCGTTCGCAGGTACCGGTCGAGCCAGCGCTGGGCGAGCTCGCCGATCGGGACGACCCGCGTCTTCGAGCCCTTGCCGCTAACCCGCATCGTCTCGGCCTCGAACTCGACGTCGCCCAGATCCAGCCCGGTGAGCTCCGCGGCGCGCAGGCCGCAGGAGTAGGCGAGCTCGAACATGGCCCGGTCCCGAACCTCCAGCGACGTCGTCGCCGGGATCCGGTCGAGCAGCGCCGCCACCTGGTCGGGCCCGAGCACCGCCGGGAGGCGGGAGTCGCGCTTCGGGGTCGGCAGGAGCTCAGCGGGGTTCTGGGGCGCCTCGCCGCGTCGGACCATCCGATCGTGGAAGCTGCGCACTGCCGCGAGCTTGCGGGCGACGCTCGACTTCGCCAGGCCGCGCCCGGAGAGCGCCGCGGCGTAGCCCCGCAGGTCGCGATAGCGAAGCTCGCCCGGCTCGCGGCCGTGGGCGCTCGCCCAAGTCGCCAGCTCGGACAGGTCGGCCCCGTAGGCCCGCAGCGTGTTAGGCGAGGCCCCGCGCGAGCTCAGATCGCGCCGGAACCGCTCAAGCGCGGCCGCCCACTCCGGGCTGATCCTGGGCTCTTCGGCCATGCCAGCAGGTTTCGGCATCGACGGGACCAAGCCTGCCTAACCCGCGGCGGCGAAAAGCGAGCAGGTCGCTGGACGCAGGTCGATCGACGAAGCGAGCGTACTCGCGACGTACGTGAGCGAGGCGATCGACCGAGGACGGCGAGATGCGAAGCTTTGCAGCCGCCGCTACCCGATGTAGATGGGGGTGCCTACGTCGACTTGGTCGTACAACTCGATCACGTCGGGGATCGCCATCCGGATGCATCCGTGGGAGGCGGCCGTGCCGAGCGAGCCGATGTCGTCGGTCCCGTGGATGCCGGCGCCGTCAAAGATGCCCATCCAGCGCGCCTTCAGCGGGTTCTCGGGCGATCCGCCGGGAATCACCTGCCCGGCCAGCGATCCGCCCCATTCGGGGACGCTCCAGGCTGGGTCGACCGCCATGTTCTCGATGTTGTAGACGCCCGACGGCGTCTCCCACCCGACCGCGCCGACCGCGATCGGGTACGTCTGGGTCAGCTCCAGGTTCTGCCACAGCCGGAGCTGGAACCCTGAGCGATCGACCGTGAGGTAGGTCGGATACTCGGCTGCGAGCTCGTCGGTGGTGACCTCGGGCGCCACCTCCTCCACCTGGGCGGTGAGCTTGCGATTGTCAGGACTCCGAATCGCCGCCTCGACCTGCTGGCGAAGCTCATCCTCCTGCAGCGTCAGGCCGGCCTCTCCCGGGACGGCGTTCAGCGAGGTGGGGGTCGGCTCGATCGTCGCATTGACCGGCTCGCGATTGACCTCGGCCGCAACGTTGGCGATGAAGTTGTCCACGGCCTCGCTCGAGTAGGTGATCTGCGGCTGGATCGTCTCGTCGACCTCGCCGCCTGTGACGTCGCGCCAGACCCGGCTCGGGAGGCTCGCCTCGCGGCTTGCCTCGAGCGCCGCATCGACGGTCGCGCCGACGTCGGCGCTGACGTCGAGGTGCTCGGGGTGGAGCACGTATTCGATCCCGTCGTAGGTGACCGTCACGGGGCGCTCCAGCGGTTCCACCACCTGGCGCTGAACGCTCCGGCCGGCCTCATCGCTCGACATGCCCCCGACGTCGACGTTCCCGATGCGGACCCCCTCCGCGATCTGGTCCTCGCGCGAGGCATCCCACGCGTACGCGCTGACCGCGAGCGCGATCAGGAGCACGACGACGGCACCGGCGATTATCTTCGCTGTCCGACCCACCCGCGGGAAATTGTAGGGATCGCGCCCGCCAGGACCAAACTGCCCATGTGGTTCCGAACCCGAATTTGCCCGCATTCCGCTTGGTTTCTGGCTGCGGCGGGCGAGTCCTCCCTTAGAAGCCCAGGGGCTCGCGATCGGCGGTGACGCCCTCCCGCTCCCCCGAGCGTCCGCGGCGGACGTGCGGGCTCCAGCGCAGGAACTCCTCGACCTCGCGCTCGTACGTGTACTCCTGCTCCACGCCCTTCATCACGGGGTGCACCCGCAGGTGCTCGCCGAGCCTGATCACGGTCTCGCGCGTGGTATGGCCGTAGGCGAACCCGGTCGCCTTCAACAGCCGGTTGTCGAGCCCCCGCCCGTAGCGCAGGAGGTCGACCATCTCGTCCGGGATCCGGAAGCCGAGCCGCCGCAGCGGCCTCGCGAGGGTCGCCGTTCCCCACGGCGGCAGCACCGGCAGCGGGCGCTTGCCGAGCAGGCCGATCGCCTCGGACAGCGCCAGCACGCCGTCGCCCGCGACGTTGTAGATCCCAGGGATCCGGTGGAACGCGGCGTGCTCCAGCGCGTGCACGACATCGTCCTCGTGCACGAACTGGACCCGCGGATCGAAGCCCAGCACGGTCGGCACGAGCGGCAGCGAGAACATCCTCGTGAACGCGGTGTCGACGTCGGGACCGAGCACGTTGGCGCAACGGAGCACGGTGACCCTCACGTCAGGGCTCTTCTCGGCGAAGTCGGCGACCGCGGCCTCGGCCTCGACGATGTCGCGCTCGAGCACGGACCGCGGCCGGTGGGGCCGGCGCATCTCCTCGGTGAAGAACGCGGGGCCGTCGCTCTCCGATCCGTAGTAATAGGCGGAGCTCTTGAACACGAACCTCCGGACCGGTGAGTCAGGCCCGGAGCAGGCGGCGAGGATGTTCATCGTCCCGATCACGTTGTTCTCGTGCGCCGCCCGCGGCGGAACCGCCAGCGAGTTGACGACCAGCCGAGTGTCGATCACCGTGTCGATCTCCGCCGCTCGCACGATTCGCTGGAGCAGCGAGTGCTGGTTCGAGACCTTCACGTACTCCGTCCGCTCGAGCTCTCGTCGAGGCTCGCGGCTGTCCACGCCGACGATCGCCTCCACCTGCTCGAAGCTCTCGAGCGCCTGCGCGAGTCGGCCGCCCCAGTACGTGGAGAGCCCGGTCACCAGGATCCGGCGGGCGTCGGGATCCGGCGGCGGGATCATCCGAACCACACGGATCGGCGCTTCCCGAGCATCTCGTGCAGGCCGTCCTGAATCCGCGAGCGGATCTCCTGCGCCATCGTCTGGACCAGGGCGCGATCGTCGGCCGCCCCAGGCCCTCCGAGATCGACCGTGTCGATCGGCTCGAGGAACCTGATCTTGAACTTCGCAGGCAGGTAGGTGAGCATCCCCAGCGGGCCGAGCCAGGGGAAGGTCGGGGTGATCGGGAAGTAGAGCAGCCCGGTGAGCCGCCGGAGCGGCTCGATCTGGGCGAACACCGGCATCGCCTCCTCCGCTCCGACCACGCACACCGGAACCAGGCTCGCCTCGGCCCGCATCGCGGCCTCGACGAAGCCGCCGCGGCCGAAGCGCCGCAGCCGGTAGCGGTCGCGGAAGAGCTTCTCGGTCCCCTTTCGCCCCTCCGGGAAGACCAGGACCAGCCGTTGCTCGTCGTGGAGCAGCCGGTGGACGTTGGCGGGATGCGCCGGGACCCCGCCGACCTTCGGGATCAGCATCGAGAAGCCGGGATACGACCTGAAGAAGTGCTCGACCGTGAGGTAGAGCGGACGCGGGTGCGGGTGCTCTTCACGGATGGCCCTCGCGATCACCGCCGCATCGGGCGGCAGCGCGCCGGCGTGGTTGGAGACGAGGAGCGCGCCGCCCGAGGCCGGGACGTTCTCGATCCCCTCGACCTCGGCGCGGAACCAGTAGCGGTAGAAGAACTCGACCAGGGTGCGGTCGAGCAGGCCCTCGACCCGCTCCGAGCGCCCCCAGTCGTCGATCCGCCGCTCGGGCTCGATCGCCGGCAGGAGCTCGCGCATACGCTCGACCGGCTGTGGCTCGGGGAGGGTCTCGCCGTCCTCGGGCTCGCTCACATGGTGGGCAAGTGAGGTTCGATCCTCCGCCATCGGCCAGGCATTCTAGGCCGGGATACAAAGTGTCCCGGCGAGGCTGGTCAGGCGGCGGAGCCGCCGCAAGTGATTTCATCCGTCGCCTGATGCGGTCCAAGGACCAGGTACGAAGGGCAGTCTGGAAGGCGATGGATCGCGAGGGGGTCTCGCGCTTCCCGGGCGCCGAGGGGCGGATTCCCAACTTCGCCGGGGCCAAGCTCGCGGCCCAGCGGCTCGCGGGCCACCGGCTGTGGAAGCGGGCGAGGGTGATCAAGGCGAATCCGGACTCGCCGCAGACCCACGCCCGGCGGCTGGCCCTCGAGGAGGGGAAGACGCTGGTGATGGCGGTGCCGAGGCTGCGCGCGAAGCATCCGTTCCGGGTGCTCGACCCACGCAAGCTGAGCGCCGACCAGGTGCGCGAGGCCGCCACGATCAAGGGCGCCCTGCGCCACGGCAAGGTGGCCGCCCTCGAGGAGATCCCGGAGATCGACTTCGTGCTCTGCGGCTCCGTCGCGGTCAACCTCTCGGGGGCGCGGATCGGCAAGGGCGGCGGCTTCTCCGACCTGGAGTACGGCCTGCTGATCGAGGAGGGCCGGATCGACCATCACACGGTGGTCGCGACCACCGCGCACCCGATCCAGATCCTGCGCGAGCACCTGATGGTCACGGACCACGACCTCCCGATCGACATGATCGCGACGCCGCGAGCGGTGATCGAGGTCGAGCGGGCCTACGAGCGGCCCAGGGGCATCCTGTGGGACCACCTCCAGCCCCCGCAGATCCACGAGATCCCCATCCTCGAGCGGATGGGGTACGCCTAACCGCTTATTCGCGAGGCTTGTCCCCATTCGTCCATCCGCTGATCCTGAGTCGTGCGCGCAAACCAACTCAGCGGAGTAAGCTGCTTTGAGCTGGCCCTGCGGCCAACAATTCTGGCTGAAGAGCAGACGCAGGCCGACCACGCACTACGCGACGAGGCCAGGTTGCTCTGAGGCAAACGGGATCGACTGCGGGGCCAGTCGCGCGGGAGGTGCGCCGCCGAGGGAATGGTCTCTGGTGAGAATGATCCAGCCGCTTGGTGGCAGCGGTGCTGGACCTCGGCGCGAGCAGCACGCAACCGCGGCCATTATTCGCCGTTGAGGCAGAGCGCGGCGAGATCGGGCCCGGCGTCGATGCCGTTCCAGGTGCGGCAGCCGAGTCGTGGGCCGAGCAGCGTACCGATCGCATCGGCGCCGTACGCGATCACCGGAACATCGCTTCGCTGGAGATGTTGGGCGAGCCGCTGCGCCGCTTCTTGGCGGCGCCTGCCGCTATGCGTATCGAGGCGTGCGATCGCCGCCCGGGTCGACGGTGGGAGCCACGCACGCGGGACGTCGTCTCCCAGCATTCGCTCGAGGAACGCGGCCGGATCCGGGTAGGGGACGTTGGTGCTGAGGTCGATCAAGTCGAATTTCGCGCGATTGGCTCGAATGGCTCCCTGCGGGTTCTCGACCTCGACCGCAGCGACGGAGACGCCGAGCTCGTTCAGGGCAGAGTCCACCGTGCTGACGAACTGCCGGCAGCGCTCGCAGCCACGCTGCACGGCCATCGAGAGACTCACCCCCCGGGCCGGTCGAAGCGTTCCGCCGGTGCCCTGTCGCCCGTGTCGCCAAGGCGCCACGGTTCCGGGGGCAGGAGCCCGTCGGTTGGCGTGGTGTTTTGGACGACGGCGAGCGAGCGCCGATCGATCGCCGCAGCGATCGCTTGGCGCAGCGTCGCGTCGCGTAGCGGACCGGCTCCGGCATTGAGCGCGAGATAGCGAACGGTGCGCGTGGAGAAGGCGCGATAGGTCACGCTGCCGGGCGACTGTTCGCCGGCGAACCGACCCGCGACGGCGCCTCCGAGCTGGAGCAGCGCGTCGTCGAGCACGAGACCATCGAACTCGCCGCGCTGCACACGGCTTACGGCCTGCTCCGGGTCGAGCCCCTCACGAAGGGCGAGCGCGTCCAGGGCGCCGGACCGGGGGCCTCGGTAGTTCGGGTTTTGCCTGAGGATCGCCCACTCGCCGTTCACGCGTCCGGCGATGTAGTACGGGCCCGGTGACGGAAACGCGGCTTCCGCGGACACGCCGCCGGTGATGGCCGGGGTGCCGGGCGGGACAGGGCTGAAGAACGGAAGGGATACCCGCTCGAGGAAGTCGGGCGACGGAGTCGTGAGCGTGAAGCTAATCCTGTCGCCACGGACGCGGACGCCAGAGATGTGGCCCCGCGCCCCGCGTTCGTAGGCCCGAACCCCGACGAGGTCGCGGAGGAAGCGCGCGCCCGGGCGAACCGAGCCGAGCTTGGGCGAGAGCGCTCGCTCGAAGGAGTCTCTGATCACGTCAGCCGTGATGGGAGCGTTCGACGGAGGCGAGAACCGAAGGCCCCGCCTCACTCGGAACGTATAGGTCCTCCGGTCCGCCGAGACGGTCGGCATCGCCGTGGCGAGCTCGGGGCCAAGGCCGGTTCCCGCGGCGTGGGCAAGCAGTCCGGCGGTGGTGGCCCGCTCGATTTCGAGCGCCACCGGTTCGGAGGCGACCGCAGGGTCGGTCGGGTCGAGCGTGAAGATGGGGATGACCAGCTTCGCGACATTCCCCTGCAGAGCCGAGATGCGATCCTCGACCGTCAAGCCTTTGGCGATATACAGCAGGACATACCGGCCGACCGCGACGGCGTCGCCGAGCGGGTGACCGAAGGTGTAGGTGTGGATGGCGCCGGATGCCGCGTCGATCGCCGACAGGGTGCCGGCGTCAGAGTTGGCGACCCAGAGCGTCCCGTTGGCGAAGCTGACCGACCGCGCGCCGTCCCCCGTGCGGTACGTCGCCACGATCTGGCCCGTCTGGTCGACCTTGTAGACGGTCCCCTTGGTCTCGTTCGCCGTCCAGGCGAAGCCGCCGCCGGCAGCGACCCACGAGAGCGGCCCGGGCACGGGCGCGACCGCGGTGACGCTGTTCGTGGACGCATCTATTCGCCGCAGCCCGCCCTGGTCCGAGACCGCCCACACCGCCCCTGCCGCGTAGGCGAGCCGCCACGGCGATCTCATGGGTATCCGCGCCTGTACGTGCCCGTTCGCGGGGTCGACACGCAGCACCTCACCCGCTTCCTTGCTGGCGACCCAGAGCGAACCCGCGCCCGCGGCGAGGCCGACGAGTCCGTTGGGATATTCGTTGTCGACGAGGCGGTAGCGGTCGACCTCTCGGGCCAGTTCCAGGTCGACCCGCACGAGGTCGCGCCGCCCGGTGAACCACATGTCACGCCCCACCGCCAGGTGATGGTTGGACTCGTCCGCGAACGGCGAGTTGATGCGCCGCAGCTTTCTTCCGGTCGCCGGATCGATCTCGGTGATGCCGAAGCTGCTGACCGAGAATCGACCGTCGTGTGCGTTCAGGCCCGGGTAGGGGAAGTCCTCGAGCGGGAAGGTCGCGACCACCCGGCCGCTCGGCATGTCGAGGATGGTCAGGCCGGGCCGAAGGGACGCAAACGACTTCTCCTCGTCTCCATCGCGGGTGAGCACAGCGGCGGCTAGAGCCACCGCGGCGAGCAGCGCAGCGGCGAGCGGCGAGCAGCGGCCAGCGCAGCCGTCGTCGTGCCGCGCCGACGCCCGGCGCAGTGCCGGCGGGCTCGGCGAGATCGAGCGATGGATCGTGCTCGAGGATCGCGCGCTCGAGCTGCCGCAGCGGCGGGCTGGGCCCCAAGCCGAGCTCGGCTCGCAACCGCGAAGAGGCACGGCGGTACGCGTCGAGCGCCTCCGTCTGCCGGCCGCAACGGTAGAGCGCGAGCATCAGCTGGCGGAGCAGGTCCTCGCGGGCGGGATGCGCCGCGACGAGCGGCTCGAGCTCGCGGACGACCTCCCGGTGGCGCCCGAGCGCGAGCTCGGCCTCGGCCCGTGCCTCGGTCGCCGACAGCACGAGCTCATCGAGCCGCGCCACCTCCGGTCCCGCCCACGACTCGAGACGCAGGTCGGCGAGCGGGTCTCCCCGCACGAGCTGGAGCGCGCTACGCAGCTGCCGCAGGGCCTCTGTGGGAGCAGCCCCCGAAGCCCCGCGGATGAGCTCCTCGAACCGCTCGACGTCGAGTTCCCCGCGCTCGAGGTGAAGCACATAGCCGTGCTCGACCGTCGAGATTCGCTCCGCTCCGATCGCCTTTCGGAGAGAAGAGATATGGAGCTGAACGATCTTGTGCGCGGTCTCCGGGCGGCGACTGTCCCACATCTCGTGGATCAGCCGCTCGGTCGAGACCGGGCGCCTACGCGCCAGTAGCAACAGCGCGAGCAGGGAGCGCGGCTTCGCTCCGCCGAGCGCGATCTGTTGGTCGCCGTCGAGGACCTCGAGCGGCCCAAGGATCCGGAATTCCACTTTCCCCCCTGTGTCGCTTGGGACGACCGTACACCCGCGGCGCAAGCGGGTCTATACCAGCGCTTGGGCGAAATCGACGCGCGGCTTTACCGCCCTTCGCGACCCTGCTGCGCATGCCACACCTGGTTCACCTCGCCGCCGCGCTGGTCACCACGTCGACCGCGTTCCTCGCGCTGGGCGGAAGCCCGGCCTCCGCGAGCCACGTCAGCCTGCGGCGACAGGATCACCGCCGACACGACGCTCGACGGCGACCTCGTCGACTGTCCCGAACAACGGCATCGTGATCGGCGCCGACGACATCACCCTCGATCTGAACGGCCACATGATCGACGGCGACGGCAGACGCTCGGCTGCGGCAAGGACGAGTTCTGCGACTGTCGGGGTGCTCAACGAGGGCCACGATGGGGTCACGGTGAGGCACGGCTCGGTGCGCGCAGTTCGAGTCGGCGGTGTGGGCGCCTGAGGGTCAGCCACAACCGCCTCCTGGGTATCTCCTCATCGAGGAACCAGTGCTGCGGCCTCGGTTCTTTCCGCGGCACCCGAAGCCTGGTGCGAAACAGCTCGGCAAGCTCCACCGCCCGCGACGGGGGGCCGGGGATGTTCCTGTTCGCATCGCATCGCGTCCGTGTCCTCAACAGCTCCTTCCGGGACAACGGCGACCAGGGCATCCTCGTCGGCGACTCCAGCCACAACCTGATCAAGGGGAACCTGTTCTCACACAACAGGTTTTACGGAGTCGTCTTGGAAAGGGCCGACCGCAATCAGGTGAGAGGCAACCGCAGCGTGCGGGACGGCGAGGTCGGCTTCTACGTCGCCCCCGGCAACCGAAACGTGATCGCCGGAAACCGCGTCTCCCACAGTCGGGGCGAGCCGCGCGATCGAGGTCGACGGCGGCGACCACAACGTGATCGCCCGCAACTCGGCTCAAGACACCGAGGGGGATGCGATCCTCGTGGGCTGCCCACGATGCCCTGTGGTGGTGGGCAACGTGGTCCGTCGCAACCGCATCCGCGGGGCGGGCGAGGACGGGGTGCACGTCGACAATGCCAAGCACACCCTGCTCAAGCGCAACCACGCCTTCGGCGCGAAAGATGACGGCCTCGACGCCAACAGCCCGACGACGAAGCTCACCCGCAACGAGGCGAGGCGCAACGGCGACCTCGGCATCGACGCTGTGCGCGGGGTGATCGACGGCGGCGGGAACAAGGCGAGCGGCAACGGAGACCCGCGCCAGTGCACGAACGTCGCCTGTAGGTAGCCGAGGGAGTCGCCCAGCCCTACCGATCGGCTATCGCCTGCCGGTCAGGCATCTCCGCTGACTATTCACCCCTTGTCGGGACTCGCGACGGCGGGCGCGTTCGGCTCGGCTACCGTGGCCTAGCGAAGCGGGCCGCGGACGAAGACGTCGAAGCTTCCGTTCAGGTCGCCGGCGACCAGGTTCGAGGCACCCGAGAGGAAGGCGACGAAGCGCCCGTCGGCTGAGATCGAGGGGACGAAGCTGCCGCCGTTCCCCTCCGCCCCGGCCGAGCTCAGGCTCATCCGCGTCGTCGTCCCCGTCCTGCGGTCGCGGACGAAGACGTCGAAGCTGCCGTTGGCGTCGCCGGCGACCAGGTTCGAGGCCTCCGAGTCGAAGGCGACGAAGCGCCCGCCGGCGGAGATCGAGGGGACGAAGCTGCCGCCGTTCCCCTCCGCCCCGGCCGAGCTCAGGCTCACTCCGCGTCGTCGTCCCCGTCCTGCGGTTGCGGACGAAGACGTCGCGGACGCCGTTGGCGTCGCCGGCGACCAGGTTCGAGGCGTCCGAGACGAAGGCGACGAAGCGCCCGTCGGCGGAGATCGAGGGGACGAAGCTGACGCCGTTCCCCTCCGCCCCGGCCGAGCTCAGGCTCATCCGCGTCGTCGTCCCCGTCCTTCGGTTGCGGACGAAGACGTCGCGGACGCCGTTGGCGTCGCCGGCGACCAGGTTCGAGGCGTTCGAGTCGAAGGCGACTGAAGCGCCCGTCGGCGGAGATCGAGGGGACGAAGCTGCCGCCGTTGCCCTCCGCCCCGGCCGAGCTCAGGCTCATCCGCGTCGTCGTCCCCATCATGCGGTCGCGGACGAAGACGTCGCGGACGCCGTTCAGGTCGCCGGCGACCAGGTTCGAGGCCTCCGAGACGAAGGCGACGAAGCGCCCGTCGGCGGAGATCGAGGGGAGGAAGCTGTCGCCGTTGCCCTCCGCCCCGGCCGAGCTCAGGCTCATCCGCGTCGTCGTCCCCGTCATGCGGTCGCGGACGAAGACGTCGAAGGTGCCGTTGGCGTCGCCGGCGACCAGGTTCGAGGCGTTCGACTCGAAGGCGACGAAGCGCCCGTCGGCGGAGATCGACGGGTTGAGGCTGCGGCCGCTCCCCTCCGCCCCGGCCGAGCTCAGGCTCATCCGCGTCGTCGTCCCCGTCGTGCGGTCGCGGACGAAGACGTCGTCGGCGCCGTTCAGGTCGCCGGCGACCAGGTTCGAGGCCGCCGAGTCGAAGGCGACGAAGCCCCCGTCGGCGGAGATCGAGGCGTCGAAGCTCTCGCCGTTCGCCTCCGCCCCTGCCGAGCTCAGGCTCACCCGCTCCGTCGTCGGCGTCGAGCCGCCCGCTCCGAGCGCGGGCACCAAGCGGCCACGGCGAACGCCGCGATCAGTGCCACGGCCAGCCTCCCACGCGAGCCTTGCACGAGACGAGCTTACCACCGGGCAGCTCGTCAGAACAGGCCGGCTATCGCCTACCGGTCAGCCGTCTCCTTTGCCATTTCGCTTCTCCTTCCGGGAGCCGTTCCTCCTGGTCCCGTGGCCCGAGCCGTTCCGGCGGTTCCCCTTATGCAGAGGACCTCGAGGGTTGGCTGCATTGGTCGTGCTGCAGTCGAGAGCCACGTGAGGGGGGGCCGGCTGAATGCCCGCTTGAACATCGTGCCTCGCTCACTCGCGGGATTCAGGTGCTTGTCTTCCACTGGAATCACGCGAATCTCGTCCGCACCAGTTCTTCTCAGGACGGTCACCAGCTCGCGCACCGAGAGGAGTCTGGCTATGTCGCTGTAGCGGAGGCCCGTCCTCCACTCGACATAGCGGTCAGCAAATCTGCGGGGGAGGAGGTTCACGCCCCAGAGTCTCACGTGCGGCTCCGGAGTGAGAACCGACCATCGGTTGGGCGTGAGCACGAAGGCTACGCTGCGGTAGCTCATCGCGGATCCCACCACCTCGGCCGCGCGAACGGGGTCCGCAACGTGTTCGATCACATCAGTGCACTTGACCGCGTCACAGGAGCCGGGCTCGAGAATCTGCTGCTCCAACATGGCAGCGACAAGTGTCACGCCACCTCGTCCGCCGATTTCCTCCAGCCGCTTGGCCGCGATAAGCAGGGCAGGGAGATCCGGGTCGAGACCAACGACCTCTCGAAACCGTTTGGTCAGGTGCGGCAGCGAGCCACCCGATCCGCACCCTGCTTCCAGCACGCGATCCCCTCGGAGTGGACCGTGCCCGTAGCGACGCGAGCAGAAGTCCATATACGTGACGTTCCATTCCTCGCGTTCGTGAGCATTGAGCAGGTAGCTTTCCTCACCGCCCTGCCACCCTTCAGGAAGCTCATACGCCTGCCAGTACTCATCGACAAGCTCTTGCATCGTGGCGCCCGCGTAGATGTCTGCCATTCGCTCGACGAGCTCTGTTTCTGGCATTCGCAAGGCACTCGTCCAGCACGTCTCAGGACGCTCCATCCGCAGGTCGACTATCCCGTGATAGCACGGGTACGACCGGGCGCACCCGAGGCAACGGACCGGACAGGTCGCGGTGTCGCCTCGCCCTTCTGCCGTCGCCAGACCCGCGGCGCACTGCGGACACAGCAGGTTCACAATCAATTGAGCCCTCTCACGCAGCCCAGAGTAGGCGGGATTCGGATGCGCGGGGGACCTCAGGCTACTCCGTCGCCTGTAGGTAGCCGAGGGACGTTAGCCCCGTCCCACCGACAGGCCCTCGAAGCCGCCGGGCTGCGGAAGTAGGCGGCTAGAGCGGCTCCGCCGCCCCGTCTCGATTCGCGAACGTGCGGCCGTCGTGCGCCCGCTGCAACCGCCGCCACTGGGCCAACCCTCGCCGGCAAGACTAGGGCGTTCCGATCTGGTCGCGGCCGGTGTCTCAACCAATGCAACTACAAGCGGGGAAGGAGAAGCGAAATGGCAAAGGAGATGGCTGACCGGCAGGCGATAGCCGACCTGTTCTCCGAGTACGCGTGGGCGCTCGACGCCAAGGACTGGGACCTGCTCCGGCAGGTATTCCACGAGGACGCGTCCCTCACGCTCGAACTCATGGGAGCCGACACCGTCGGCCCGATCGCGCCGGGGGCGGAGGTGGTCGACTTCATAAGCAGCACGTCCGAGGGGCAGGACGATCAGCGCCGTCACGTGGTGACGAACCTCCGCTACCAGAGCGAGAGCGAGGAGGACGCGGTGGTGACCGCCACCCTGACGCTCCTGGTGACTGCGGACGGCGAGCTCAGCGTCCAGTCGACCGGAGTGTTCCGAACCGAGGTGGTGCTCGAAGCCGGGCGCTGGCAGTTCCGCGAGTTTCGCCTCGCGCTCGACCGGCCGTTCTAGGTGGTCGGCCCCCCGCCCGCGACCTGGGAGGTCGATCCGTCCGCGGCGTCGGGACGCCGCGTGCCCACCGTGCGGCCTCTCGAGCCGGCTCGACGTCTATAACTGGCGACGACCGCACGGATCGCTGGCAAAAACGCCGCCCGGGGCTCGGCTCGCCGAGCTGAACAACGTGAGACAGCCCACTCCATCATCAGTGCCCGATGCCCCCTGAGGGCCTGGCCTTCCGTAGTGCGGGCGGCCGCTGGGTGCTTGCGGTGGCGGTCCTGGGATCGGCGATGGTGTTCCTCGACGGCACCGTCGTCAACGTCGCGCTGCCTGACCTGGGCCGGGACCTCGATGCATCGACCAGCTCGCTGCAGTGGATCCTGAACGGCTACCTGCTGACGCTCGCCTCGCTCGTCCTGCTGGGCGGATCGCTCGGCGACCGCTACGGGCGCCGAAGGGTCTTCGTCATCGGCATCGCGGTGTTCACCGCGGCCTCGGTGCTGTGCGCGATCGCGCCGACCGCCGAGATGCTGATCGCCGCCAGGCTCCTGCAGGGAATCGGCGGAGCCCTCCTTACCCCCGGGAGCCTGGCGATGCTCGAGTCGAGCTTCCGCCCCGCCGACCGCGCGCGGGCAATCGGCGCCTGGTCCGGGCTCGGCGGCGTGGCCACGGCGCTCGGGCCGCTGCTGGGCGGCTATCTGGTCGAAGCCGTCTCGTGGCGGGCGATCTTCCTCATCAACGTCCCGCTGGGCATCGCGGTCGCGGCGATGGCCGTCCGCCACGTCCCCGAGACCCGCGATCCGACCGCGACCGGACGACTCGATTACGCCGGAGCGACCCTGGCCGCGCTCGGCCTCGGCGGGACCACGTATGCGCTGATCGAGGCTCCCGGCAAGGGTGCCGCGCCGGTAATCCTGCTCGCCGGGATCGGGGGCGTAATCGCCCTGGCGCTCTTTCTCCTCGTTGAGGCCCGAAGTGGCAACCCGATGATGCCCCTGCAGATCTTCGCCTCGCGACAGTTCAGCGCGGCCAACCTCGTCACCTTCGCCGTGTACGCAGCGCTCGGCGGGTTCTTCTTCCTGTTCGTCGCCTTCCTGCAGGTCTCGCTCGGCTACTCGCCGATCGCCGCCGGCGCCGCCTCGCTGCCGGTGACCGCGCTGATGCTCGTCCTCTCGGCCCGCTCGGGCGCGCTCGCGCAGCGGATCGGCGCCAGGATCCCGCTCACGGCCGGGCCGCTCGTGATCGCTGTCGGGCTGCTGATGATGACGGGGATCGAGCCCGGTGACAGCTACGTATCGAGCGTCCTACCTGCGGTGATCGTCTTCGGGCTGGGCCTGACCCTGGTCGTGGCGCCGGTGACGGCAACCGTGCTGGCCGCCGCCGACGCGCGCCACTCCGGGATCGCCTCGGGGATCAACAATGCCGTGGCCCGCGTCGCCGGCCTGCTGGCCGTCGCCGTCCTGCCCGTGATCGCAGGCCTCACCGGGGACAGCTTCTACGATCCCTCGGCCATGACCGACGGGTTCCACGTGGCGATGGTGGCCTGCGCTGCGCTCGCGGCGCTGGGCGGGATAGTGGCCTGGCTGACGATCTCGAGCGAGGTCCTCGAGGCCGTTCCGGCAGCCGGCGGGGACACCCCGGATCGCGCGGCGACCGACTATTCCTGCGCCGTTGCCGGTACCCCACTGCGTCCGGCGCGGGAGGCGCAGTGCACGCAGAGCGGCGACGGCGGGCCTCCGCGCCCGACGTTCCGGTTCGAGAAGCCGCCGAGGACCGCTGATGGCCGCCACGGAGACGCAGCCGCGCCCGCCGTGGACCGGTCGGTTCGAGGGCCTGTGGCCGCTGGCAGCGCTCGGTCCGCGGCCCGAGCCGAGCCCGCCCGACGGCCCGGACCCGTATGGCGACCCCGACCCCGAGTGGCTGCGGATCGACTGGCGGGAGCACCTGCGCACGGTCGACCTCCCCACTCCCGCGGAGCGCTACGGGCCATCTCCGTCCGAACGCAGCCCCGGTCACACCCGAATCAACTACGTCGACTACGGATCGGGGGACGGCCTCGATCTGGTGTTCGTCCACGGGCTCGCGGGCTGCTGGCAGAACTGGCTGGAGAACCTGCCCCACTTCGCACCCCGTCACCGGGTGGTCGCCCTCGACCTGCCCGGCTTCGGGCACTCGCCGCTGCCGCCGTGGGAGATCTCGGTCGAGCGCTACGGGCGGCTGCTCCACGACTTCTGCGCCGCAATCGGGATCGGCGACTGCGTGGTGATCGGCAACTCGATGGGCGGCCTGGTCTCCGCCGAGGCGGCCGGGCGGGAGCCCGAGCGGTTCGAGCGGCTGGTGCTGGTCTCCGCCGTCGGCGTCTCGGCCACCACGATGCGCCGCGCTCCCGTCGAGGCGCTCGGGCGGACGCTGGTGGCGAGCGCGCCGCTGTGGCTGCGGGTCGGCGAGCGCAGCCTGCGCCGGCCGACGCTCCGCCAGCGCTACTTCAACGGGGTTTTCTACAACCCGTCGAAGATCCGAACGGAGCTTTTGTACGAGTTCTTTCACAATGGCGCCCACCGCCCCGGCTTCATCCACGCGCTACGGGCGATGGTCGGCTACGACGTGCTCGAGCAGCTCGAGGAGGTCGAGGTCCCGACCCTGATCGTCTGGGGGTGCCAGGACTGGATCGTGCCGCCCCGGGACGCGCATGAGTTCGGCCTGCGCCTGCGCAACTCGCGCACGGTGATCTTCGATCGCTGCGGCCATGTTCCGATGGCCGAGCGCCCGGTGCGGTTCAATCGGCTGCTCGAGGAGTTTCTCGGCGAGTAGCCCGCGTCCTGTCGATCCGGGGCGATCGCGTTCGTCGTTAGGGTGACATCAACCACAGGAGGTTCGGATGAAGTACCTGCTCACCCTCTGGGGCGATGAGTCCCGCTTCGCCGAGATGACGCCCGAGCAATGTCAGGAGAGCATGAGGCACTGGGACGCGTACACGACGGCGGCGATCGAGGCCGGGGTCCACGTGGGAGGCGAGGGCCTCGAGCCCAGTTCCACGGCGACGACGGTCGAGATCAAGGAGAGCGGCGATCCGGTCGTCACCGACGGCCCCTTCGCCGAGACCAAGGAGCAGCTCGGCGGCTACTACCTGCTCGATTGCAGCGACCTCGACGATGCCCTCGCCTGGGCGAAGAGGGTCCCGTTGCCCGGCGGGACGGTCGAGGTCCGCCCGGTGATGGACTACGAGGCCGCCGGGTCCACCGTCCACTCCCAGGAGGCCGAGTCGCGCGCGTAGGGCTTTCCGCAGGCGCCGTCGACCGCCTGTTCCGTGAGGAGTCGGGGCGGGCGGTCGCGACGCTGATCCGCGTGCTCGGCGACTTCGACCTCGCCGAGGAGGCGGTTCAGGACGCGTTCGTGGTGGCGCTCGAGGTCTGGCCGGCGCGGGGCGTGCCCCGCAACCCTGGGGCATGGATCACGACCACGGCGCGCAACCGGGCGATCGACCGGCTCCGTCGCGCCCAGCGTCTGCAACAAAAGTTGCGCGAATTGGAGGCGCTCGTGCCCACCGATGACGAGGAGGACGAGGTCGAGGACAGCTCCATCCCAGACGACCGGCTGCGGCTGATCTTCACCTGCTGCCATCCCGCGCTCGCCCCCGAGGCGCGAGTGGGCCTCACCCTGCGCACGCTCGGTGGCCTGCGGGCCCCGGAGATCGCCCGCGCCTTCCTCACGTCCGAGCAGGCGATGCAGCAGCGGCTGGTCCGGGCGAAGCGAAAGATCCGTGACGCCCGGATCCCGTTCGAGGTGCCTCCGGACCACCGACTGCCGGAGCGCCTACCGGCGGTCCTGGCGACCCTCTACCTGATCTTCAACGAGGGCTACCTCGCCACCGCGGGCGACGATCCCGCGCGGAGCGACCTCGCCGCCGAGGCGATCCGCCTCGGCGGGATCCTGGTGGCCCTGATGCCCGACGAGCCGGAGGCGCTCGGCCTCCTGGCCCTGATGACCCTGCATGATGCGCGCCGCGCCTCGCGCTTCGATTCGGACGGCGAGCTGGTGCTACTCGCCGACCAGGACCGCGGACTGTGGGATCAAGCCCGAATCGAAGGCGGGCTGGCGCTGCTGGACCGGGCCTGGCGCCGCGGTGTAGCAGGGCCGTACGTGCTCCAGGCGGCGATCGCGGCAGAGCACGCAGGAGCGCCCCGCGCCGAGGACACGGACTGGACGCGGATCGTCTCCCTCTACGACGCCCTCCGCACGATCGACGGCTCCCCCGTGATCGAGCTCAATCACGCCGTCGCGGTGGCGATGGCCGATGGGCCGGAGCTGGGGCTCGCCGAGCTCGAGCGAATCGAGGGCCTCGACCGCTACCACCTGCTGCACTCGTCCCGCGGCGAGTTGCTGCGCCGGCTCGGTCGCCCGGCCGAGGCCTCGGCCTCGTTCGGGCGCGCGCTCGAGCTGGCGACCAACCCGGCGGAACGGCGGTTACTGGAGCGTCGCCTGGCCGAGTGCGGGTAGTACTAGCCGCGCCGCCGCCGAAGCGCCAGCGATCCGAGCACGAGCAGCACCCCGAGCATCAATAGGGGCAGGATCATCAGGCCGGTGAACGCCAGCTCCCCGGCCTGAGCGGGCTCGAACCCCGTCGGAGTCGGCTCGGGCTGCACGTACTCAGCAACCTGGGAACTTTGAGCAGCCGCCGGCGTCGCCAGAATCCCGAGGGTCAAGACGACCGTCAGACAAATGCCCGAAAGGCGCTTTGCCATGGGCGTTAGCGTACCACCCATGGGAGCGGCTGGCCGCCGGTGGTTGCGTGCCGACCCGGCGGACGTCGCTGCCTGGCTGGTCCCGCTGCTCCTGGTCGCCTTTCTCGCTCTCAGCAACGGCGGCTTCGACCCGATCGCACGCTCGGCCGTGGGGGTCGCGGTCTGGTGGACGGTCCTGGTCGGGACGGCGCTCGCATTCCTCCCCGCGGCCGGGGGCGGGCGCGCCGCGCGGCTGATGCTGCTCGTGGCAATTGCGTTCGCCGCATGGACGGCGCTGTCGGTGACCTGGACCGAGAGTGACGAGCGCACCGCGACCGAGCTTGCGCGCGTGAGCACCTACCTCGGCGTGTTCACCCTGGCGCTGGCGGTCCAGGGGGCCGGCCGCTGGCGCCACGTTCTGCACGGAGTTACCGCCGGGGTCGTGCTGGTGTGCGGGCTCGCGCTGCTTTCGCGCATGCAGCCCGCATGGTTCCCGGAGGAGACAGCCGGTCGCTACCTCCAGGGGATCCAGATCCAGAGCCGGCTCGCCTATCCGCTCAACTACCCGAGCGGGCTCGGGGCCTTCGCCGCGATCGGCCTCCCGCTGGCCCTCGCGGGTGCCTCGACGGCGCGGAGCGTGGTCGGCCAGGCGCTGGCCGCCGCTTCGATTCCGGTGGTGGCGTTGACGCTGTGGCTCACCACCTCGAGCCTCTCCGTGCCGGCGGCCGTGGTCGCGCTCGCGGTCCTCCTGATCCTGGCACCGGACCGGCTGCCGAAGCTCGCGACCCTTGCGGTTGCGGCTGGCGGGGCGGCGATTCTCTTCGTCGCCACCGAGCAGCGGCTGGCGTTCGACCGGGGGCTGCCAACCTCGGAGGCCGAGCAACAGGGTCACGAGATGCTGGCGCTCACCCTGCTCGTCTGCGCCGCCGTCGGGCTCGTACAGGCCGCGCTCAGCGGCTGGCTTCGCCACGTCCGGCGTCCGCGATGGCTTCGGGTCCCCCGTCCGGAGCGCAGCCGTGGCCTCGGCGGTAGCGATCGGTGTCGCTCCTCGTCGCGGCGATCGCGGCCGGCGCGCCGAACCGGGTGGAGGACGAATGGAACGACTTCAAGGGCCGAACCTCGGCGAATCCGGCGGAGGCCTCGCGCGGGACCGAGATCCTCGACTTCAGCGGCAGCGGGCGCTACGACTTCTGGGAGGCGGCGGTCGACGCCAACGCCACCGACCCGTGGGTGGGCATCGGTCCCGGCACCTTCGACTTATGGTGGACGCGGGCCGGCTCCTACGCCGCCTACGTGCGGGATGCTCATTCGCTCTATCTGGAGACCCTCGCCGAGCTCGGGATCGTCGGCCTGCTGCTGATCGGCGCCCTCTCCGCGGGGATCCTCGGGATCGGGGCTTGGCGGGCGCTCAGGGCGCCACCCGACCTGCGCGTGGGACTCGCGGCCGCAACCGCCGGCTGCGCGGGCTTCGTCGCCGGCGCGCTCGTCGACTGGACGTGGGAGCTGGCCGTCCTACCGGTGGTCTTCTTCACCCTGGCGGCGATCGCCTGCGCGGCAGGCGCTCCCGCCGAGGCCGGCGTGCCCGCGCGTTCGGGCTGGGCCTCGCCGTGGCGACGCCACGGGCCTCGGATCGGGATCTGCGTGCTCTCGGTCCTTGGCCTGGCCGCGATCGCCCAGCCTCTGTGGGGTGCGGTCAAGCTCGAGCAGAGCTACGAGGCGGCCGAGGACGGACGGTGGAGCGACGCGCTCGACGATGCCCGCTCGGCGGCCTCGGTGCAGCCGTACGCCGCGTCCCCGCGGCTTCAGGAGGCGCTGCTGCTGGAGCGCCGTGATCGGCTCGACCCGGCGCTGCGGGCTGCGCGCGAGGCCACGGAGCGCGAGGAGACGAACTGGCAGACCTGGTTCGTGTTGTCCCGGATCGCGGCCAAGAGCGGGGAGCGAAGCGAGGCGGCCGAGGCACGTCGCCGCGCCCAGGAGCTGAACCCTCGCGCCGACATCCTCGCCGAGTAGAGTCGCCGCGATGAGCTCGGCGGGTGCCGCGAGGGTGCTGGTGACGGGCGGTGCGGGCTTCATCGGCTCGCACCTCGCCGAGCGGCTCTGCCGCGAGGGCCACCGCGTTCGGGTGCTCGACAACCTCGCGACCGGGAGGCGGGAGAACCTGGCCTCCATCCGCGACGAGGTCGAGCTCGTCGAGGGCGACGTGCGGAGCTACGAGCAGGTCCACAAGTGCGTGCGCGACTGCGAGCTGGTCTTCCACCAGGCCGCCCTGCCGTCGGTGCCCCGATCGATCGAGGACCCTTTGACCAGCCACGAATCGAACGCGACCGGGACCCTGAACGTCCTGCTCGCATCGCGCGACGAAGGCGTTCGCAGGGTGATCTTCGCCTCCTCCTCGTCGGTCTACGGGGCGAACCGGGAGCTGCCGTCGCGCGAGCAGACCCCCGCACTGCCGATCGCCCCATATGCGGTCGGCAAGCTGGCGGCCGAGAACTACTGCCGGGCGTTCTCCGAGGTCTACGGGCTCGAGACGGTCTCGCTCCGCTACTTCAACGTCTTCGGACCGCGCCAGGACCCGCTTTCGGAGTACGCCGCCGTGATCCCTCGATTCGGCGCCGCCATGCTCGATGGGCGCTCCCCGGTGATCTACGGGGACGGCGAGCAGTCTCGGGACTTCACATACGTCGACAACGCGGTGGCGGCGAGTGTCCTGGCCGCCGACGCCGCGGGCGTCGCCGGACAGTTCTTCAACGTCGCCTGCGGTGAGACGATCACCCTGAACGCGCTCCTGGAGGGGCTGCGAGGGATTACCGGCATCGACGTCGAGGCCGTTCACGAGGACCCGCGCCCGGGGGAGCTGCGACATTCGCTGGCTGACATCTCGCGGGCGCGCGAGGCGCTCGGCTACGAGCCGGGAATTTCGTTTCGCGAGGGGCTTTCAAGGACGGTGGCGTCCCTGGTGCGCTAGCCTGACCTCCCCTGTGGTCGACCTCGTCAGGGAAGGGGGGACTTGCGGCATCTGATCACCGGAGGAGCGGGCTTCATCGGCTCGCATCTCGCAGACAGGTTCGCCGCGCGAGGTGACGAGGTGACGATCCTCGACGACCTCAGCACCGGCAGTCGCGCCAACGTGGAGGCGCTCCTCGCCGGCGGGCAGGCGCGGCTGGTCACCGAGTCGACCCACGACGCCGCCGCGGTGGACGAGCTCATGGCCGGCGCGGACACCTGCTTCCACCTGGCCTCGTCGGTGGGCGTGAAGCTGATCGTCGAGCGGCCGCTCGACAGCGTGATCAGCACGGTGCGGGGCACCGACACGGTGATGGCGGCGGCCGCCCGCTATCGCACCCGGCTGCTGTTCACGTCGACCTCGGAGGTCTACGGGAAGAGCGGAGGCCACGCCATCCGGGAGCAGGACGACCGCATCGTCGGCTCCCCCACGATCTCGCGCTGGTCGTACGGGACCGCCAAGGCTCTCGGCGAGGCCCTCGCGTACGGGTACACCCGCGAGCGCGGCGCGAAGATGACGGTTGCCCGGCTGTTCAACGTCGTCGGCTCGCGCCAGGCGAGCGGCTACGGGATGGTCCTTCCGCGGTTCGTGCGCCAGGCGCTGGCGGGCGAGGACCTGACGGTGTACGGGAGCGGAGCCCAGACGCGCTGCTTCACTCACGTCGACGACGCGATCGACGCCCTGCTCTCCCTGATCGAGAGCGATGCGGCGATCGGCAACGTCTACAACGTCGGCGCGGCCGAGCCGGTTGCGATCATCGAACTCGCCCGACGGGTCATTGCGCGCACCGGCTCGAGCTCGAAGCTGTGCCTGGTCCCCTATGAGGAGGCGTACGGCGAGGGCTTCGAGGAGCTCGGTGACCGGCGGCCGGACTGCACCGAGCTGGAGCGCCTGACCGGCTGGAAGCCGAGGCACTCGATCGACGACGCCATCGACGACGCGATCGCCTTCGAGCTGGATGCGGCCGCGCGGGTGCGCGAGCCCCCCGATCGGCAGGCGCCGGTCGGATCCCCGGAGCGCTCCGCCTGAGCCGCGTCCGGATTCTCCGAGTCATCACCAGGCTGAACCTGGGCGGGCCCGCCCAGCAGGCGGCCCTGCTGAGCGGGCGGCGGTTGGATCCCAGCCGGTACGAGACGATCCTCGTCCACGGCTCGCTCGCTGCCGGCGAGGAATCGATGGCCGACCTCGCTCAGCGCGAGGGCGCCCGGACCGAGTTCGTGTCCAGCCTCGGCCAGTCGCCCCGCCCCCACCACGACGCGACCGCCCTGGCGCGGATCGCGGCGATCGCCCGCCGCTTTCGCCCTCACGTGGTCCACACCCACATGGCCAAGGCGGGATTCGTCGGGAGGCTCGCCGCGCTGGCCGCGGTGCGCCCCCGCCCGGTCATCGTTCACACCTACCACGGGCACGTGCTCGAGGGGTACTTCGGTCCGCTGGGCAGCCGGGTCTACCGCAGGCTCGAGACCCTGCTCGCACGCCGCAGCGATTGTCTCGTCGGCGTCAGCCAGGCGACCGTGGACGACCTGGTGCGGCTCGGAGTCGCGAGCCGGGATCGCTTCCGAGTGATCCCGCTGGGCCTCGAGCTCGAGCCGTTCGCGGATCTCGATCCGGGGGCAGGCCGGAAGCTTCGGGGGGAGCTGGGGTTCGGCGATGAGGACGTCGTCCTCAGCTACGTCGGTCGAATCGTGCCGATCAAGCGCCTCGACGTGCTGCTGCGCGCGCTCGCCCTGACCCGGGACGCCGCTCGGCTGCGGCTCCTGGTCATCGGCGACGGTGAGCAGAGACCGCGCCTCGAGGCCTTGAGCGGGGAGCTCGGGATCACCGACCGCGTGCGCTTCCTCGGCTATCGGCGCGACCTCACCACGATCGCGTCCGCCGCCGACATGGCCGTCCTCAGCTCCGCGAACGAGGGCACCCCAGTCTCCCTGATCGAGGCGGCGGCGGCGGGCGCTCCGGCGGTTGCGAGCCGGGTGGGTGGGGTTCCCGAGGTGGTGACGCCGGACACCGGGATCCTCGTCCCCCCCGGCGATCCCGAGGCGATGGCGGCGGCGCTCGTGCGCCTGGGGACCGATCGGGAGCTGCGGGCCCGGCTCGGGGAGAACGCGCGGCAGCGCGCCCTCCGGCGCCATTCCGCCTCGCGGCTCGTCACCGACGTGGACGCGCTCTACGAGGAGCTGCTGAGCCGCCGGAGTCGGATGACAGAATGAGCGCCCCGCCTGCGACCGCGTGACTCCTCCCAAGTGAGCCCATCCGACAGCGGCGAGCACACGGCCGAGCTCCGAGAGCTCGAGCCCAACATCCTTCCCGCGCAGCGTCGCGCGCTCGAACGCGTCGCGGTGCGGCTCAGCGCCGAGCGGCCGGTCGCCGACCCCGCGTTCCGAGCCGAGCTCGACGCCCGGATCCACGACCTCGCCGGCGGGGCTCCTGCCGCCTCCCGATGGGGCTGGCGGCTCTGGGCAGCGGCCTGCCTGGCCTCAGGCCTCGCCCTGCTCCTGCTCGCCGTGGTCCTGGTCGTGATCGGCGAGCCGGGCGGACACTGATCGGAGCTCGGCCGTGTCGCCGGGACGGTGCCGCTCCGGGCGCTCGAGCTCCGTCCTCAGGCGGCGAAGCCCCCGCGACAGCGCCCTCCGGGCCCGTCCCTCACTCAGATCGAGGACCCGAGCGATCTCCGGTACCTCCAGCCGGGCCCCGTAACGGAGCGCCAGCACGGCACGCTCCACGCGCTCGAGCCGCGCGAGCGCGGCGGCCAGATCCGCCCCGATTCCTGGATCACCGCCGTCCACATCGCCGGTGGGGCCCCGGCCCGAGGCCGTCGCGCGCGCGATCGTGAGCAACCGGACGCGGGCCTGCTCGCGGTCGGAGCCGAACGGCGCCGGCTCGCGGAATGCGCGCTCGAAGGTCGCCCGGGTGGAGGCCTCGGCCTCGGCTCGCGACCCGAGGCGGTAGACGAAGTAGCCGTAGACGTCGGAGACGTTCTCCTCGTATAGGCGGACGAAGTGGTCGCTCATCTCTGATCCGCGGTCGAGGCTACCCTTGGCGGCGCGGCGGCAATCCGGATGCCGCCAATCGACCGAGGTACGGGCCCACCATAGACGCCACAGCGGATCAGCAGATCTACGACGTCTTGGCCGGAGCGGCGACTCTGCTGGTGGTGGCCTACGGCCTGTTCTGGCTCGTGCGGCTCCTCGCTCGCAGCCGTCCCGGGCTCGCCATCGGACTCCCGGTCGGGCTTGCCGTGGCGTTGCGCGTCACGGCCGCGGCGGGCGTCTCGCTGACCTCGATCGGGTCCCAGCTCAGAGGTGGCGACGAGATCCTGTTCGCCAGCGAGGCCGGCCGGATCGCCGATTCCCCGCTCGGCTCGGAGGCATGGACCTCGGCCCTGGTCGGCGAGCTCCACGAGTTCGTGCTCGCCGTCCAGGTCTGGGCGATCGACTCGCCCGAGTTCGTCCTTCGCATCGGGGAGATCGGCCTCGCCGTCGCGGGGCTCGTCCTGCTGGCCGCGGCGGTGTACGAGCTGGCGGGCCCGCGCGCGGCGGTGCTGGCTGCGTGGTTCCTTGCCCTGGAGCCGAGCGGGATCTTCTTCTCCAGCCTCCTGCACAAGGAGTCGAGCATGTTCCTGGCCGAGGGCCTGGTGGCCTTCGGAGGGGCGCGCCTGTGGAAGCGCGGCGACCTCGCCTCGGTTCCGATCATCGCCGCCGGCTGCCTCGTCGGGGTCGCCACCCGTCCGTACGCCGGCTGGTTCCTGATCGCCGCCGGTGCCGCGATCGCCCTGCATGCCGGCCTGCGGACGACGCGGCGGAACGAGATCAGCGCGCTCGGACTGATCGCGGGCGTGGTCCTGCTGGTCGCGATCACCGCTCCGACAGTGCTCGAGGCATCCTCCGACGAGAGCCTCGAGGAGAACGTCCAGCAATCGCAGGAGGCGAACGTCGCCGACGACGCGAACCTGTCGCTCGAGCAGGTGGACTTCTCGACGCGCGAGGCGATCATCACCAACCTGCCGACGCGGATGTGGGACGTCGCGTTCAGGCCCTACGTCTGGCAGCTGGACAGCGCCAGCCAGCGGCTTGGAGCGATCGGGGGGCTGGTCACCCTGATCGTCCTGGTTTTCCTCGTGGACGCTTTGATCCGCCGCCGCGGGGAGATCCTCGCGCGGGCCGGCCCGCTGATCTACCTCGGGTTCCTCCTCCTGATCGCCTACTCGCTGAGCACGGGGAACGCCGGGACGGGCTTCCGCTACCGGACCCACCTGCTGGCGATCGCGATCTGCCTGATCGTGACCCTGCGGGAGTGGCGCACCGAGCCGGCCGCCCGGCCGGCGCCGGCCGCCCCGCCGGCGCGGGTGGCGGCTGAGCGATACGTGCCGACCACCTAGGACTCCGGGGCCGCGCGAGATTCAACGGCCAGCCGGTCGAGCTCGGCGAGCAGCAGCGGAGCGACCTCGTCGGCCTCGCCGCGCTCCGACTCGATCGCGATCGCGCCCTCGGCGGCGCGGGAGATCGCGCGCATCACCTGAGCGGGCCGCTCGCGAGCGGGGACGGCGTTGGCGAGCAGCGCCATCGCGCCCTCGCCCCCGGTGAGCCGCCGGGGTCGCCACTCGGCGTCCCGTCGGTAGCTGGTGATGACGATCGCGCCCAGCGGCAGCGGCTCGGAGCCCGCGGTCCAGCCGAGGCTCTCGACCGGGTGGTCGGTCTGCATCTGGTCCTCGCCACGAAGCGAGAGCGGCTTGGCGTAGGGATGGATGAGGCCCTGCTCGTCGATCACGGCGAACTCGTCCGAGTAGTAGGTCGCCCCCGCGCCCACCAGAGCGGTGACCAGCATCGTCTTGCCGGCGAAGCTCCGGCCGGGCACGACGATCGCCGCGCCCCGGTGGCCGACGACGCCGGCGTGGATGAAGACGGCGTCCGGGCGCCTTGACCCCCACGTACAGCCGAATCTGGGAGTCGAGCAGCATCAGCGCCAGCTCCAGCTCGAGGCCCCGGTTCATGGGCGGGTCGTCGTTCACCGCGAACGCATAGGTCCCGTCCTCCTCGGCGATCAGCGCGAACCGGCGTTCGGCCTCGGAAGGCGGGCAGGGCTCGGCCCCGGGTGGCAGGAGCGGCCGGAGCTGGTCCACCAGCTCGGCACGGTTCGCGGCCAGCGCCGCCTTGACGCCGAACGCCTCGAAGGCGAGCTCATGCTGCATCACGGGTTGCCTCCGCCTCCGCCACGGCTGCTGATCATAGGCAGCGGCGTCCGGCCGTGAGCTCGATGGGACGGACGATGCGATCGGTACGATGGCCGTCGTGGGCTCGTTCCTGCTCGGCATCAGGGTGGTGCTGGCGGCGGTGTTCGCGGTGGCGGGCACCGCCAAGCTCCTCGACGGGCCGGGAACGCGTCGCTCGCTCTCCGAGTTCGGCGTTCCCGGCGGGGCGCTGCCGGTCGCGGCCCTGCTGCTGCCGCTGCTCGAGCTCGCGACCGCGGTCGCCCTGATCCCGCCGGGCTCCGCTCGCTGGGGGGCGCTCGCCGCGCTCGCGCTGCTTCTCGGCTTCATCGGCGGGATCGCCAACGCGCTCGCCCGCGGGGAGGCCCCTGACTGTCACTGCTTCGGCCAGGTCCACTCGGCTCCGGCGGGTCGGGGCACGCTCGTTCGCAACGCCGTGCTCGCGGCCCTCGCGGCGGTCGTCGTCTGGGACGGCCCAGGCCCGTCGATCACCGACTGGGTCTCGGCCCGCACCCCGGCCGAGCTGGTCGCGGTCGCGGCCGGGGCCGCCGCCATCGCGCTGGCGGCGCTCGCCCTGCGGCTGTGGTCGGACCGGCGCGGCCTCCAGCGCGACCTCGCCGCCGCACAGGCGGAGCTCGCCGCTTTGCCGCCGGGACTGCCGGTCGGGGCCCAAGCGCCCGGCTTTGCCCTTCCCGACCTCGGACGGCGAGACGCGCACGCTCGAGTCGCTCTGCGCCCGGGGCAGGCCGGTGATGCTCGTGTTCGTGTCGCCCGGGCTGCGGGCCGTGCCGGAGCGTCTTTCGCGAGGTCGGTCGCTGGCAGGGAGCGCTGTCCGATCGCCTCACGGTGGCGGTGATCAGCAGCGGGACCGCAGCACAGAACTTGCCGATCGCCCGTGAGCATGGGATCACCGGCATGCTCCTTCAGGAGGACTTCGAGGTCATGCGCGCTTATCGGGTTCGACACACGCCATCCGCGCTGGTCGTGGCGCCTGGAGGGACGATCGCCAGCGCGCCCGTGGAGGGCGCCCTGCCGATCGAGCCGCTGGTCCGCCTCACGCTTCAGGCGTTGGCCGGCGTCTCCTCGCGCCCGGCCCGGCCGTTGCGGCAGTGACGGCCCTGACGGCGCCGACGCCCCGAGCTCGACGAGTTCGTCGACCGCGCCCGCGGGCTCAGCCATCAGGCGCTGCTCGACGCGGCCGCCGTCGAGGCGCTCGACGCCTTCGAGGCCGTCGGCGTCGAGCCGCTCCTGCTCAAGGGCCCCGCCCTGGCTCAGAGCGCTCTACGCGCCGGGCGAGCACCGCGGCTACTCCGACGTCGACCTGCTGGTATCCCCGGCGGACCTGCCGCAGGCCCGGAGGGCGTTGACCGGCGCTCGGCTACAGACACGCGGAGGAGGTCTTCGGAATCGACGATGTGGGCGAAATCTTGCACGCCGAGACGTGGTCCCGACGCGTCGAGGCCGGACCGGGCAGCCCTCTGCTCATCGACCTGCACTGGCGCCTGCCCGGCTGCGAGGCGCCGGCCGACGCGGCGTGGGAGGTCCTCGCGCCGCGGCGATCCTCGATCGAGCTCAACGGCCGCGAGACGGCCGTCCTCGACCGCGAGGGACTCGCTTTACACCTCGCGATCCACGCCGCCCAGCACGGGCCCGACGACCTCAAGGCGATCGGGGACCTCACCCGTGGGCTCGAGCGCTGGCCGCTCGAGGTCTGGCGCTCGGCAGGGTCGCTTGCGGCCGAGCTGGTGGCCACGCCCGCCTTCGCCGCCGGGCTGCGGCTCGTTCCGATCGGCGCGGAGCGGGCGGATGAGCTCGGGCTGCCCCCGACCGATGAGCTCGACTGGGCGATCCGCCACCGCGACCTGAGGCCCCGCGGCACCTTCCACCTCGAGGCGCTCACGCGGGCGCGCGGTGCGAGAGCGCGCGCGGACGTACTGCGCCGCTCGCTCCTGCCGACGCGTCAGTGGATCGCCTGGCAGTACCCGTGGGCGGCCGGCAGCCGCGTCCGGCTCGTCGCGGCCTACGGCGCACACCTGCTTCGCACACCGGTTTGGGCGGGGCGCGCGTGGCGCTACCGGAACCGCGAGCGACGCTCCGCCCCCTAACTCAGATATCCAGGCTAGGGAGTGGGCGCTGCTTCGGTGCCGGTGGAGCCCGTCGCGGGCGTGGTGGTGGTCGTGGTGGTGGTGGTCGTGGTGGTGTCCGGAGGCGGGGCCTCGGGGACCGGCGACGGTTCGGGGGCAGGCGCCGGGGTCGGTTCGGGTGCGGGTGCGGTGGGTGTGTTCGGCGGTGCGCTCCCGCTGGTCGGGGGCTGCTGTCCCTCGAATTGGCGCTCGGTGCTCTCGGTCGCGGCGGTGTCCGCCTCGCACGGGGCATCGGGGATTGGGCAGCCGGCCGCGAAGTCGACGTTCCCGCGCCGAACTCGTCACAGCAGATCAACCATGCCGCCCGCCGTGGGCGGGCACGCACCGTTTCATGACACCGCCTGCCGGCGTCGCAGCAGCAGCAACCTGCTTGCTGGCATAGCCCGCAGCCCGGAGTCGTCTCGAACTGTGCGCAGAAGACGAACGTCTGCGCCTGCGCGGGCGTCGGCGCCGCGACCGAGACGATCAGCGGCGCTGCGGCGGCCACCGCTCCGGCCTTGACGGCCCTGGTCGCCAGCTCGCGGCGGGTGGCGCCGTTGCCGTTGGCGGCGACCACGGCTGAGCTCCGGAGTCGGCTCCAGCAGCTTGCAGGCGGCGAGCTCTTCGAGCGCGCGGTCGACCGCGTCCGCGTCGAGGTCGAGCTGTGCGCTGAGGCCCTCGACCGGAGTATGGCCGTCGCAATGCCGCCAGACCCGCGCCGCCGTGGGGCTCAGGCAGTGGCCCCGATCGGCATCCATGTCATAGACGAGGAGTTCCTCACCGAGCTCTTCGACGATCAGGTTCTCTGACCGCGCGCAAGGACTACGGACTGTGCTTGTCACAGAACCTCCCCTCGTCGCAGCCACTCGTCACCTCCCCGTCCCCTATCGGGTAATTGGAGCGTGCCAACCATACCGCATGATGAAGCGGCTCCCCGGGAACTGGCTCTCAGAGCACCGACTCGAGAATCGCCGCCAGCCTGACGGTCTGGGCGTGCCTGGTCAGGTCCGCGAGGGGCCTACGGCCCTCCACCGGATTCTGCAACCGGCCTTGCTGATGGTCACGAAGCAGCGTTTCGACGACCTGCGCAACGGATTTCCTCGGTGTAGGGCTCGACCAGGCGGAGGTCCCCGTACTCGGCCGCGAGTTGGGCCATCTCACCGGTCGGCGAGATCAGGCCGAGGATGGGGCGTCGGGAGCCGAGGTAGTCCATCAGCTTCGCGGACACGTATTGGCGATTGACCTCACCCGGCCGGAGGAGCACTCCCGCGGATGCGGCAGCGGCCGCGCGTTGAGCCGCTGCGGGGTCGACGAGACCGTCGAGGTGGAGCCAGTCGAGCCCGCCGAGCGCGCTCGGCGCTGGAGCGCCAAGGCTCGGGCGGCCCGACGACGCGCAGCCGGACCTCACCCGGCCGCGCCTTCGCAACACGGTCGAGGCCTCGCAGCAACGGCTCCACGGGATCTCGGGCCGCACCGATCCTGCGTGAACGAGCTCGAGCGGCGCGGTCGGCTCCGGCGGCGCCGGCGTCGGACCCGCGAGCGGCTCGAATCCGTTTCTCACCACCCAGCATCGCGAGTCCAGGCCCGGATAGGTCCTCAACATCTCCGCGCGGGTGAGCTCGGACGTGACCACGACGCCGCTGGCCGCGGCCACCACACGTGCCTCGAGCGCCGCGTCGACCCACTTTCGGGCACGCGAGCGCGGACGGATGCGATCGTCGGTCAAAGACCACGGGTCACGGAATTCCGCGATCCACGGAACGCCCTCCGAGCGCGCGACCGCGAGCGCGGCCAGATGTGCGCTGTAGGGCACGGAGGTCGACATCAGCACGGCTCGGCCGGGGGCCGTCCGCAAAGCTCGGCGGACGCCGGCGACCGCGAACGGGATCCACGGCACGAGCGCGTCCGGCAGATACAGGTAGTCGCGAACCAGCCGTCGCACGCGATCGAGCGCGGGGCCGCCCACGGGCTCCCCCACCCCCTGCCTGCCCGTAGCCGAGTCGGCCGGCCGATCGCGCAGCACGGCCAGCAGCTTCGTCGGCTCGGGAGCCCGGGTCCTGAGCGTGCGAGCCGGCGGCGCCCGATACCCGGCGTCCCGGTGATACAGCCCGCGCTTCACCGTGACCACCACCGGCTCCCACCCGGCATCGGGAAGGTGGCGCGCGAACGACGCCGCTCGCTCGCTCGCGGGCCCGACTATCGGCGGATAGTGAAACGCGAGAAGAACGACGCGTGGCCGGCGGGATTCATGCGAGGGCGTCATCTCTCGACGGGATGTTCTCAGCGATGCAAGCGGTCGCTCGCCGGACCTGCCGGGTGCGGCTTCCGGCTGTGGTAAGCAGACGGCTGTGAGCGGCGGCTTCACCTGCGCGTCGTGTGGCGGAACGACCGCGCGGGACTGGCGCGAGGAAGCGGGGCTGGCGGATCGTTCGCTGTCGGGACTGCGGGCTCGCGGCAACCTGGCCCCGCCCGGATGCCGCGACGCTGAGCCGGCTCTACGAGTCCCCCGACTACTACGACGAGAGGTCTATGAGCACGGCGGCGCGCCAGGCATGGCTCTCTCGCGCGAGGGAGGTCCTGAGCGCCCTCCCCTCGGCCGGAGGGCCGCTGCTCGACTTCGGAGCCGGATCGGGGGGTCTCGTCCACGGCGCCCGAGCGATCGGGATCGAGGCGGACGGGGTCGAGCCGTCGGCGACCGGGCGCGCGCTGGCCCAGCGTCTCTACGGAGTCGAGTTGATGCCGAGCCTTCCCGCCGACTCGCAGAACCGCTACGGGATCATCGCCATGCTCCACGTCCTCGAACACGTGCCCGACCCGCTGGCAGACCTGGAGACGCTCAGACCGCTGCTCACGCCGAGCGGCATCGTGTTCATCGAGGCCCCGCACGCCGGTAGCGCTGACATGTGGCTGCCCTCTCGCCGCCGCGCGATCCTCGATCCTCCTGCACATCTGCATCACTTCACCCCGCGGACGCTGCGCACGCTGCTCGAGAACGCCGGCTACGACGTGCTGCATGTGCAGCTCTTCAATGCGGCCCCGGTGGAGCGCGTCCTCGCTTGGCGTGGGGCGCATCGCGGGTCCCGTAGGCCCGCGGCGGCACTGAGCTGGACGCCATGACGGGGTCGCCTGCGACACGCGCCCCACCAGCACGGAGGGCCTGGCGAAGGGCGCTCGAGGCCGCGCGCTCGCGGTTCGCGGGAGGCAAGTTTCAGGTCATCGCAAGGCCCGCGCGATGATCCGCACGCGTCAGCTCGCGGCGGACAAAACTGATCCCGGAACTTGTACGGCGACGTGCCGCAGCAAGGCGGTCTATCTTTGACTCGAACCCAAGGGGGGGCGATGATGAAGTCTGCCTCCGCGTCTTCCACTTTCGCGGATCCAGGCGCCGCCTAACCTAGGACCAACATGGAGAGCATCGACGTACAGCAGGCGAGCCGCCCGCAAGACCTTTCGCGGCTGGAATCCCCGGTCGAGCGGGTCATCGTTCCGGCGAAGCGGAGACTGAAGGTCAGCGAGCTGCTGCGCGAGGCGCCCGTCGTTCGGGTCCTCGCGGCTCGCGACTTCAAGGTCAAGTACAAGCAGTCCATGCTCGGGCCCCTGTGGCTGGTCTTCCAGCCGCTCGCCCTCCTGGTCGCCTTTCTCGTGGCGTTCAAGGGGCTGGGTAACGTCCAGACCTCGGGCCAGCCCTACGTGGTGTTCACGCTGGTCGGTCTGAGTGCTTGGGCGTTCTTTCAGGCGTCGATGACGATCGGAACGGCTTCGTTGATCACGAACGCCAGCTTTATCCGCTACACCCCGTGCCCGCGGCCAGCGTTCCCCTTGGCCAGCACCGTCGCGTCGCTCCCCTCCTTCGGAGTGACCGCTGCTGGAGCGCTCGCGGCGACGATCATTGCCGGGGATCTCTCGCCACGTGTGGTCTTGCTCCCCATCGGACTCCTATGGCTCTTTGTGCTCACGTTGGGGGTGGTAGCCCTCGCGTCCTCCCTGGCCGTCAGGTATCGCGACATCATCAGTGCCCTTCCATTTCTCCTGCAAGTAGGCATCTTCCTGACACCGATCGGGTATTCGCTTCCCGGCCTCTCGGACACCGTGCGCATGATCGTGCAACTGAACCCACTCACCGGTCTGATCGAGAGCTTGCGCTGGATGATGCTGTCGGGCTACTCCCCTCTCCAGGGTCCATTGCCATGTCGCTTGCCGCCGACCACCATTCTCGCCGTAGCAGGGTGGCTGGTGTTCTCGCGGCTTGAAACGACGATGGCCGATGAGATCTGAGATGCGCTCCGTGAACGGCGACGGAGCGGGTCCCCGGCCGTGTCGGCCAGCGGGCTTACCAAGCGCTACCGGCTCGGCGAGCTCCAAAGCCTCCCGCAGACTGTCAACCGACTCGTCCGACGCCCCGATGCCATCGCGCAGCCGGAACTCGAGGCCCTCGCAGGGGTGGATTTCACCGTGCGCCGCGGCGAGGCGATTGGTGTGGTGGGTACAAACGGATCCGGGAAATCGACCCTGCTTCAGCTCATCGCCGGCACGACACTCCCGACGGAGGGAGTCATGCGGGTTTACGGTCGAGTTCTACCGCTGCTCGCTGTCGGGATGGGTTTCCATATCGAGCTGACGGGACGTGAGAACGTTCGGTTGTTCGCCGCCTCGCTCGGCTCCCACGCCGAACCGTCGAGGCGCGCATGGACGCCGTCACCGCACTTCGCCGAACTCGAGAGGCACATGGACACGCCGGTAAAGCGCTTCTCGAGCGGAATGACTTCGCGTCTCTCGTTCGCCATCGCGGTGCAGTTCCCGGCCGATATCTACATCTTCGACGAGGTTCTCGCAATAGTGGACGGCGAGTTCCAGGCGCGCTGCCTCGAGGAGATCAAGCGGCTCCATGCTCAAGGTCGCACAGTCATCTTTGTGAGCCACAGTCTCGACCAGGTGGCCGACGTCAGCGAGCGGGTTATCTGGTTAGACCAGGTGCGCTCAAGAAGGTAGGGCGGACGGATGAGGTTCTTCCGGCGTACGAAGTTGCGCTCTCGGACCACTCGGACTCGGCATGAGCATCTGACGCACTTCCTCCCCAACCCCCTTTTCTCGTGTCTCCAGCCCAGCCCGAGTCCCTCTCCCCGAAGCCGACGGTGGCCAGCGGAGTCCGCCGAGCGGCTCTTCGGCGCGTCCGCACGGCCTGGCGGAATCGATCGCTCGCGTGGGCCTGGGGAAGAGGCTTATGGTGGCGTTTGCCCGTTCACGCTGATGCGCCCGTTCCATTGGCCATCTGCGCGATCTTCAAGAACGAGGGGCCGTACCTCGCGGAGTGGGTCGCTTTCCACCGTCTGATGGGGGTCGACGAGTTCTATCTCTACGACAACGCCAGCACGGACGACTGGCAACGCGTCCTATTGCCAGACCTCAAAGCAGGGAGGGTGCGAGTGCAGCCGTGGTCAGTCTCGCCACGGCATGCCCAGTTGACCGCATATCGGCATTGTCTGGAGCAGCAGCGTGCCCGCGCTCGCTGGATAGCGTTCATCGACGTCGACGAGTTTCTCTTCTCGCCCACAGGTCAAAGCCTTCCCCAGGTACTGTCGGATTTCGCTGGTCATCCAGGCGTGGTGGCCGCCTGGCGCGTCTACGGGACGAGTGGACGGAAGGAACCGCCCAGCGGCCTGGTGACCGAGAGCTACCTCACGCGGGCCGCTGACGATCACTTCCTGAGCACCTACGGGAAGCCAATCGTCGATCCCAGACGAACGATCTCGCTAGTCCAATCTCCGCACTGCTTCCACCACTACGACCCACGCAAGCCCTGGCGACTTGCGCCTCCAGTCGACGAATTGGGAGCGCCGTTCTCAGGCCAATGCTCCTCCGCTGATTTCCTCCGCATCAATCACTACTACTCGAAATCCGAGGCGGAGGCGATCGCGAAATGGCGCAGGGGTTCCGTGACTCACGACGCTCCGCAAGTCGTTCCACTCGAGCAATTTCTGGACCCACGGTTGAACGAAGTCCGCGATGACGTCATCCTTCGCTTTCTGCCAGAACTCCGAAAGACTGCGCCGTTCCGACCGTGAAGGGTTACGGACAGGATGATCGCCAGGAAGCAGCTACCTGGACTGCAAAGCGCCGAACCATCGGCGGGACCGCCGGATCAGCCACTGCCCCCACGGGTCGGCGGCCTTGAGCCGCCAGCCGTAGCGATCACAGAACTCCGTGACAGCCCTGCAGACGCCGTGGTGCTTGTGGGAACTGTCCTCGACCCAGTCGTGCCCGCTGATCAGCGATGTCTTGTGGCGGAGAATCTCCAGCTCCTTGGCGGTGTGCTCGTATTCGTGCGAGCTGTCCAGATAGACCCAGTCGAAGTAGCAGTCCGGGAAGGTCGGCAGGACGTGGAGGTCGTTCGCGACATGAACGGTGCACTCAGGATGCCTCGCGGCCAGGGCCTCGACCGCACTGTGGGCGGCTCGGATAATCCTTTGGCGGTCGTGCTCGTCCCACTCATCGAACATCCCATCCTCCACGAGCCACCAGCCGTCGATGAGATGCAGTTCCCTGGGTTTGGTGACGCGCAGGATGTCGCGGGTGAACTCGCCCCTGAAGACGCCGATCTCTGCGCAGACCGCGCCCTTCGGCATCTGCCGCAGGAACCGTGAGCGGCTCGAAAGCAAGAGCTTCGCACGGGCGATCCGCCATTCGGCCGCGGCCCTGACGCCCTTCTCGGTGAGCATCGAGGCCACTGTACGCGCCTTCCCGGGATCCCGCTCGCAGACCACGCCGAAGACACGGCGGCGCTCGGCGAGACGCTCAGCGGTCGTCCAGAGCCCGCCGGTAGACCGCGGCGAGGCGGTCCCGGAAGTGCTCCAAAGTGAACTTGTCCAGAAACGCCTCCCGCCCCGCCTCGCCCATCGCTCGGGCGGCGTCCGGGTCCGAGACCAGACCGCTCATCGCCTCCGCCAGCTCATTCACGTCGCCCGGGTTGCACCAGGAGCCCGGTCCTCCCCTCGGCGACGATCTCGGGGATCGGGCCGACGGCCGAGGAGATGACCGGCAATCCGAACGACATCGCCTCGACGTTGGTGAAGCCGAAGCCCTCCGCGAGCGTGGGCATGACGAAGGCGTCGGCACCCGGATAGAACGCCTCGAGGACCTCCCGCCTTCCGACCGCCACGTGGCGGCTCGCCAGCCCCTGTCGCTCCAGCGCCTCGAGCTTCGCGAGCACCCGTCCTCGGCGCGCCTCGCCGACCCAGCCGTGGATCAGGCGATCCGGGTTCCGCTCGCCCGGATCCGTCACCAGCACCAGGCGAGCGTGGGGATGCTGCCGGCTCACCAGCTCGAACGCCTCGACGAGGTCAAAGCCACCCTTGCGCTCGAAGTCACCGCCGACGAAGAGAAAGGTGAAGGTGTCGCGCTGATCGCGGGAGACGGGCGGCGGCACGGGGAAGCCCGGCGCCACCACCTCGAGCTTGCGCGGGTCCGCTCCCCAGCGAAGGTTCACCTCTCGCGCCCACTCCGAGAACACGTACGCGCGGTTGACGCGGTCCAGGGCCAGCAGGCGATCGTGCAGGCCGAGGATGCGGTAGATCCGCCGGGTGCGGCGAAAGCGGCTCGCGAGCAGGCGCGCGTCCCAGCCCAGGTAGTCGCCAAGGTAGACCGCACTCGAGGAGCCCTCGCTCATGACCAGCGGCGTCTCGCCGAGGCCTGCGAGGCGCACCGGGTGGGCATGGGCGTGCACGAGGTCGAACGAGTCGCGCATGCGCAGGGCCCTGAAGCCGATGTCAGGGATGGTCATCGGGCGGACCACACGATTCAGCGCGATCTCCAAGGGGACGTTGCAGGGCGCGCCGACCGCACCGGTGTGAAACCCCCCAACGGTCGCGTACGTAACCTCGGGGGGAGGATTGCTGCGGAGCAGGCCGATGTAGACGCCCTCGCCCCCCCGCATCGCAGGTCCGATCAGAAGCACGCGCATGGTCACGCTCGCTCAGGCCGCGCCTGCGAACCACGATCGAGTCGGGCAACCGCGATCAGCTGGTAGGCCATCAGGTCGGGGAACAGGTGCGGCGCGAGCGTCCGCCGAGCAACGCGCGTGGCGAGCACGCCCGCCCGCCCGATCCGCGACTGGTCGTCGAACAGGCGGTAGTTCCGCTCCATTCGCTCGAGCGCGAGCCCGTGCCCGGCCAGCATCCGCTCGAGGCTCCCGCTGGTGAAGATGCGGAGATGGGTCCTGTCACGGACACCGGTGTCCGTGTACGACCAGCGGTTGAGAGCCAGCCTCAACAGCACCAGGTAGAAGCGCATGTTCGGCACGCTGACGATCACGCGACCGTCCTCTTTCAGAAATGGCAACAGGCGGTCCAGTGCCTGATCCGGATCCGGGAGGTGCTCGAGAACGTCGGCGAAGATGAGGTAGTCGAACTCCTGCGGCTCGAACGGCAGCGCGACCTCGAGCAGATCGCCCTCGACCAGCACGTCGAGCGCCGCCGAGCCCGGGCGGCCGCGCCGGGGTGCGACTCGATCCCGGCGACGTGGTCGGCGCCGGCGGCCTTCAGCGCCGAGCCGAGCGCTCCGGTGCCGCAGCCCGACATCGAGGATCCGGCGGCCGGCCGCATCCACGAGTCGCTGGATGTCCGGGCGCGGATCGTCGCCGTAGGGCCAGGTCATCGCCGTGCCACAGCCAAGGCGAAGAGCTCGCGGAGCGCCTGCGCCGAGTACGCCCGCATCTCGGCATATGCCTGGGCGCGAGGGCCGCCGAGCATGCGCATCGAGTAGTAGGCCGACGCGCAGGGCCGCCCCGGCGCTGTTCAGCGCGACCAGGAGCGCTGGCCCGCGCCTTGCCCTGACGCTCGCGATAGATGTCGTACCGGCGGCGCAGACAGATCGCGATCCGCTCGTCCCCCCACCGAAGATCCGAGCTCACGTGGTCGAAGTGGGTGATCGGCCTGCGGGTAGTACCGGACGCGCCAGCCGTGATCGCGGATCCGGTAGCACCACTCCATGTCCTCCCCGTACATGAAGAGGCGCTCGTCGAATCCGCCGGTCTCGGCGAACACCGTTCGCGGCAGAAGCATGAATGCCCCCGCCACCCAGTCCACGTCCCGCTCCTCGCCGTAGTCCCAGTAACCGGAGAGGAGCATCGCGCCGGCCTTGGCCTTCGGCATCAGCTTGTACAGCCCCAGGTCCTCGACCAGGGCCAACCCCAAGCTCGGAAACCGGTAGGCCGTGTGTTGCACGCGGCCGTCGGGGAGGTTGAGCCGGCAATGGGCGATGCCCAGGCCCGGCTCTCGCTGGACCTCGTCCGAACAGCGTCTCAACCGAGTCGTCGACCAGGATCGTGTCGCTGTTCAGCAGCAGGAACCAGCGGCCCTCGGCGATGGCCATCGCCTGGTTGTTGGCCCGCCCGAAGCCGGCGTTGCGGTCGTTTCGGACCAGCCGAACGCGGGGAAACTCGCGTTCCACCATCTCCGGGCTCCCGTCACTGGATGCGTTGTCCACCACGATGACCTCGTGGTCGAGCCGCGACAGATGCTTCTCCACCGATGCGAGGCAGTCGCGCAGCCGCTCGCGGGTGTTCCAGTTGACGACGATCACGGAGAGGTCGCGCTCGCCGGTCGGTGCCGCGGTCCGGACCCGGGGTGCCGACGCCACGTTTGCCGGCCGCGGAGGCCTCCCGCCCATCGAGCCACCGCCTCGCCCACTCCTCGAAGCAGTAGAGCATCATCACGGGCGGCACCGCGCCGGCGTCTCCAGCGGCGGATCTGCTCGACCAGCCGCTCCACCTCGATCGGGTCGAACAGCCCACGGTCTCGAACGGCGGACGGCGTGAGCACGTCGCGGATGGGCTCCTGCAGCTCGTCCCTGATCCAGGCGGAGATCGGCGGAGCAAACCCTCTCTTGCACACGGCGGCGCCGCGACCGGAAGCACCCGGTCGCCGACGTCTCGGAGGAGCAGCTTGCCGGTTGTCCAGCGCATCTTGTGCCTCGCCGGGCATGCTCATCGCCCGCTCCACGAGCCGGTAGTCCAGGAACGGAGTTCGCAGCTCCAACGAGTGGAGCATGCTCATCGCGTCGCTCGCGCGAAGGAGCTCGTCGGTGAGGTAGGTCTTGACGTACACGTAGAGCATCCGGTTGAGCGGATGCTCGCCGGCGGCGTGCTCGAAGTGCGTCTCGAGGTGGCGCGCGGGAGCGTCGAGGTCGAGCGCCCCTCGGACGTCCGGGGAGAGGAGATCGCTGCGCAACCTCGCCTCGGTCTGATGCATCAGGCGGCGGCTTGCTCGCTCATCGGGCTCCATGGCCGCGAGGGCGGCCGCGCGGCCGAAGCGACCCGGAAGCGCGCCAGTCAGCGCCAGGGCGGGCTCTCTGAGGCGGGTCGGAATCCGGTCGACATGCGAGAGCAGGTTCGCGACCACGTGCCCCGGATAGGAGCTGAAAAGCTCGTCTCCACCGAGCCCGGAGAGAACGACCGTCACGTCGCGTGCCGCCAACTCGCAAACCCAGTAGGTCTGAAGCAGCGACTGCCCCGGCTCGTCGTAGGCCTCGAGCAGATCGGGAAGCCGGGCGGCGACGTCGCGTGGGCTGACCGTGGTCTCGGCATGCTCGGTCCCCAGCGCGCGTAGCCATCCGCCTCGCGGCGGCACGCTCGTCGGCATCCCGCCGACCGAAGCCGAGCGTGAAGGTCGAGAGCGGGCGTTCGCGATGGCGAGCGGCCAGCGCCGCCACCAGGCTGGAGTCCACCCCAGACGACAAGAGCACCCCGAGGGGCACGTCGCTCACCAGCCGGCGACTGACCGAGTCGTCGAGCAGCGCCTCGATCTCCTCGAGGTATGCCTGCGCCCCCCTGTCGTCCTCCTCGGCAAGCGCGCAGTCCCAGTACTGGCGCTCGCTGATCCCGCCGGCGTCGACGGTCAGTGTGTGCCCGGCCGGAAGCCTGCGAACCCCGCGCACGAGGCTGTGAGGCTCGGGCACCGCGAAGAAGGAGAGGTAGAACGGCAGCGCGTCGGGATTGAGCTCGCGGGGTACCAGGCCCGACGCCGTCAGGGCCTTGATCTCCGAGGCGAAGACCAGCCCGGCCGGCGTGTCGGCGTAGACCAGCGGCTTTACGCCCAACCGGTCGCGCGCCAGGAACAGCCGTGCGGCGGGCGCCGTCCCAGACCGCGAACGCCCACATGCCGTTGAGGCGCTCCAGAACGGTCTCCCCCCACTCCGCGTAGCCACGCAGGACGACCTCGGTGTCGCAGCGCGACCGGAATCGGTGCCCGGCGGACTCGAGCTCCCGCCGCACCTCGCCGGTGTTGAAGAGCTCGCCGTTGTAGACGATCGTGAACCGCCCGTCGTCGGTGGACATCGGCTGGGCGCCGCCCGGGACGTCGATGACCGCGAGGCGCCGAGCTGGCCAGGCCAACCGAGGGGCTGCTCTCGCCATCGATGATAGAAGCCCTCCCCGTCGGGCCCGCGGTGCGCGAGCACCGCCGCCATGCGGCGCAGCACCTCCTCCTCGACCGGGCGGCCGTCCCTGGAGCAGATCCCAGCTATCCCGCACATCGGCCCTGTATACCGCGCTCATCGTTGAGCCGCCAGCCCCCCGTGTTCAGCGGCCGATATAGATCGGATCGCCGTGGACGCCGTAGTGCCGAGCTCCGCGGCCAGAGCTCCTCCGCGTATGCGCGGACGGTCACGCTGAACCCCGCGGCTTCCAGCCTCCTCGTGAAGTCGCGCCCATAGAGGCGGACGTGGTCCTCCTGGCCGAAGGCACGCCGCCTGCCCGAGGGCGTGACGATCGTCGGATCCTCATACGTCCTGGCCCGGTCGGCTGCGATGGGATGAGGGAGGTACGCCACGCCTCCCGGGGCGATCACCCGGCGGAGCTCGCGCATGGCGACGCGGTCGTCCCGCACGTGCTCGAGCACATGGCTGCAGATCACGACATCGAAGCAATCGTCCGCCTTCGGGATGGCCATGATGTCGAACCTCTCCATCGCCCCTCGGCTGGGATCGAGGTCGGCGCTCAGGTACTCGATGTTGCTGCGCCCTGCCAGGAGCCGGGAGAGCGACGGCTCGGGTGCGATGTGCAGCACCCGATGGTGAGCATCGAGCAGATCGGTTTCGCGCTCGAAGTAGAGCCAGAGCAAACGGTGTCGCTCGGCGGCGAAACAGCCGGGGCACAGGGCGTTTTGGCGCCCGCTGAGGCTCGCGAAACGGCGCCACCTGCCGCCACAACACGGGCATTCGACGCGGCGCCCCCGGTACAGATGCCTGCGCAGGTTGCGCGGCCGCACCGAAGCGTTATACATCGCTTGATGCTTCTATCGCCGCCCACCTGATGTGCGGCATCTGCGGAGTCGTCGGCGGCCGAGCCGGCGACCTCGGCGCGGTCGTCGACGCCCAGCTCGACGCGCTCGACCACCGCGGGCCCGACGCGCGCGGGCAGCTTCGCCGGCGAGCGCGCGCGTGATCGCCCAGAACCGCCTGGCGATCATCGACCTCGTCACCGGCGACCCGCCGATCACGAACGAGGACCGCACGGTCGCCGTCGTCCTGAACGGCGAGATCTACAACTTCCGCGAGCTGCGCGACGAGCTGCGCGCAGCGCGGGCCACGAGCTCCGCTCGCGAGGGCGACACGGAGGTGATCGCCCACCTCGCCGAGGAGCTCGCGCCGGTCGAGCTCGCGCGCCGCCTCGACGGCATGTTCGCCTTCGCGGTCTGGGACGAGCGGCGGCGGACGGCTGGTCCTCGGGCCGCGACCGGGTCGGGCAAGAAGCCGCTCTACTACTGGTGCGGCGGGCGGCCGGCTCGTGTTCGCCAGCGAGATCAAGGCCGTGTTCGCCGATCCGGCGGTCCCGCGCCGGCTCGACCCGGGCGCGATCCCCGCCTACCTGACCTTCGGCTACGTCCCCACGCCGCGGACGTTCTTCGAGGGCGTCCGCAGCCTGCCGCCCGGCCACGTGCTCACCTTCGAGCCCGGCGGCGAGCCGCGTGATCGAGCGCTACTGGGAGCCGCCGGTCGCCGGCGTCGACGGTGTCAGCCGACCTCGACCTCTCGCTCGACGAGGCGGCCGCCGAGGTCCGCTCGCGCCTCGAGGCGCGGTCGAGCGGCGGCTCGTCTCCGACGTGCCGCTCGGGCGCGTTCCTCAGCGGCGGCATCGACTCGAGCGCGTCGTCGGGATCATGGCCGTCGCAGCTCGACCGGCCCGGTCGCAGACCTTCACGATCGGCTTCGACGACCGCGAGGGCTTCGACGAGCGCCCCTACGCGCGGCTGGTGGCCGAGCGCCACCGGCACCGACCACCACGAGTTCGTCGTCCAGCCGGATGCGGTCGACCTGGTCGAGCGGCTCGTCTGGCACCACGACCAGCCGTTCGGCGACTCGAGCGCGGTGCCGACCTTCCTGCTCAGCGAGGTCACCCGCGGGCACGTGACGGTCGCCCTCTCCGGGCGACGGCGGCGACGAGGCTGTTCGCCGGGTACGAGCGCTTCGCGGCCGGGCTCGCGGCGCGCCGCTACGCGGCGCTGCCCGGCGCCGCTGCGCGCGGCGGCGCGCGGCGCCGTCGGGCTGCTCCCGCCGGCGGCGCTCCGCGGACGGGCCGGCAGCGCTGCAGCGCTTCGCCGGCGTGGCCGAGCTGGGGCTGCCCGACGCGTACCGCGCGTGGATCAGCTACGTCCAGGAGCCCGAGCGCGACGCGCTGCTCGACGGCCGCGCGCGACGACTGGGCGCTCGAGGACTACCGGCGCGTCTGGGCGGCGTCGGCGGGCGCCCACCCGCTCGACCGGCTGCTCGACCTCAACCTGCGCACCTACCTGCTCGACGACCTGCTCGTCAAGACCGACCGGATGAGCATGGCGCACGGGCTCGAGGTGCGCTCGCCCGTTCCTCGACACCGAGCTGCTCGAGCTCGCGGCCCGGCTGCCGCCGCGCGCTCAAGGCCCGCGGCCTGACGCTGAAGCGCGTGCTCAAGGCGGCCGTCGAGGACCTGCTGCCGCGCGAGATCCTGCACGCGGCCGAAGCGCGGGCTTCGGCGTGCCGCTGGACCGCTGGTTCCGCGAGGACCTGCGCGGCTACGTGGCCGCCACGCTCGGCGCGCCGGACGCGCGCGTGAAGCGCCATCTGGTGCCGCGAGGCGGTCGACCGGCTGCTCGCCGAGCACGACGCCGGCGCCGCAACCACGGGCACGCCCTGTGGACGCTGCTCACGCTCGAGGTGTTCCTGCGGCGCGAGGGCTGGTGAGCGGGCGGCCGACCCAAGGCCGTTAGGCTTGGGCCTGACCGCAACGGAAAACCGGAGTGCGGCTCCGCTCTGGTACCGAGCTCGACCAGCTGCGGGTTAGTGGCGCTTTGTGCGTTTCCTGGCCGTCGGTCGCCGTGCACGAAGCTCGTCGTCGGGACAGAGCGGATCGAACGGGCCGGCCCCGCCTCGGCCTCGGCGGCGCGGCGGCACCAGTGCAGCGTAGGATGGCGGGGATCGCGACCCGGGATCGTTCGGGTCGAGGATGATCTCCTCCAGACCGCGATCCTCTCCGCGTCGGTCATTGTGGGGGGCGCTTTCTTTGCGCTGACCTGGTCGGGGGTAGTTGCGACGGGGCTCACCGGCTCGCGACCCTCCCCACTGTGTGTGGGTGAGAGACGTTGTAAAAAGCACCGGTGCACCGCAACAGCCTTCTCTTGTTCGAGCGGTACGCCGCGCCGCACTTCGAGGACGGCTCCCACGTCCTTGAGATCGGCCCGGATGGGGCCCCTCCAGCTATCGGCGGGCCCTCAATGGCGTGGCGCTCCAATGGAGACCGCTGAGCTCGATAACTCCCTGACGCCTGATTCGGACGAAGGGTTCGAATTCGACCGCAACGTGACCAGCCCACTATCGGATGGTAGAGAGTACGAAATCCCCGTGCCGACCAGACCTTGATGTCGTGGTGGCCGGGCAGGTGATCGAGACGTACGCTGCCCGTGGGGCGGCTTCCTGAGAGTGCACGTGTACCAAGTCCGGGGGAAGGTGATCTGTCGCGCCGATCAGCTGCGTACGACCCTGCGCCTACGACTGCTGGCGAATATACCCGGACGGATGCAAGCGCTGTGTGACGAGGCCGGTCTTGAAATTGCCGATTGCCGCTTCGAGAGCCTCGAACCGCTTCCGTCGAAGTGCTCGTATCCCCACGTCGGTTTCGACTTCGTGAACGACTACGTCACTGAGAGTCGCTGTAAGCAACGCCTCAAGGGCCTGATCGGCTGGCCGGTCCCCACCGCCCTTGACCTTGTCGTGATCGCGCGCAAGCCCGTGGATCAAGCCGAGGCCCTCGAAGCCGCAGGGCTGCGGGAGCAGGCCCTCGCTCATCTGACGCTCCGATCCCGGAGCCGCACTTCCCTGCAGCTGCTCGGCTCGGCTGGGTACACAGCCTCACAGCTCGAACGTGGCGACCTGGATCGGCTGCTCGGACTTGACGGCCTTGCCGTTCACCTTCGCGGCCTTGGTCGCAGCATGGAGGTCGTCGAGGTCGACTAGCCCGTCGAAGACGCTGCGGCGGACCCGCCTATTCGCTCGCATGCCTTCACCGCCACCTCGCCCACGGCCAGGATCCTGCCCGGCACTCGGATCATTTCCATCGGTTGCGCCAATCAGGGCACCCCTTTCGTTTTGTAGGCCCTGGAGGAGCTCCTGGCACTGCTCGGGCCCCAGCACGTCGATGTCGAAGATCAAGCCGATCAAGGCCCTCGCGGTCAAGGGCGCCGCGCACGAGCAGGTGCTGGGCGACCATCTCCTCGAGCCTGGTGAAGTCCTCGGTGGCCGCGAGTCCGCCAGGTCTCCGCCACCAGCAGGTTGGTACTCGTGCTGGCCGATCCCGAAGCGCTCGACCAGCCTCGCCAGCTGGCCTCATCACCCGGCACGTGTCGGTTGGGCGACCACTCACTCGTCATCCTTGGCGCAGACCTCCCGGCCAGGAGCACCTTGGCGAAGGCCTCAGGGTCGCGGCCTACGGTCGTACGCTCGAAGTGGGTCATGAGCCCGCCGCCGTCGGGGGTAAATCGTGACGTTGACCGGCACGGCCTTTACAGGCGAGTACGCATGCCGCCACATGTCCGGGCCTTGTGGCGAGCCATCGACTCGTATGGGTCACGGCGGCGGGGTCCCCGCGGGCGTCTCGCGCTCGAGCTGCTCGCGTCGTGCTCGCTCGTCCTCGGCTTCGCTCCATCTTCCCACCGGGTCGGGCGGGATTTTGGGCATGCCTCGAGACTATTCCCTCGACGCGTAACTGCAAGCGGAAGGAGATGCGATCGACGAGGCGCAGACCCGCGATTGCATTAACCAGCACGCGGACGCGGTTGTGCGCGGGGACATGGACGCGGTTGTGGCGGACTTTTCCGAGGACCTATCGACCGCAAGCGATGCAGGTCGCCGAAGAGCTGCTGGCGCAACCACCCATCACGGCGGCCGAGGTGGAGAGCATCGACGTCGGCGATTCGGAGGCGGTGGCGGTGATGCGGTACTTGGGCAGCCCCGGCTAGCCGACATCCGCACGTGCTGGCAGGAGCAGGCCGGCCGCCCGCTGATCGTGCATGCCGAGCCGGTGGGCTAACTAGACAGGTGCTGTGGCCCGAGTCGTCGTCGCGACGGCTTAGAGCAGCGAGAAAGCCTCGGCCGGGAGAAGGTCGCCAAAAACGAAACCGACCGAGGCGCGCGCCGCAGGGTAGCGCGGCGGCAGCCGCGACCCTTTGTCGTTTGGTCGTACCCCGCGCGCCGCGGAGATAGAGGCTCCCCGACCAGCGCTCTGAGAAAAGAACGCCACTTAGGGAAGTAATGGCGCCACTTCCAGACTCCGAGTCCTTCCGTGACCGCGTCGAAATACTCCTCCAGGGGATTCATCCTGTTGCTGCGGACGACCGCAGGCATCCCGGTTTCAGCGGGCGGGCAGTAACCGAACCAAAGGCCCTCGCGCATGGTTTGAACACTGGCCGAGCGTCAGCGTGACCGTGTCGAACAGGTAGCCGGGCCGATACAGCGCCGTCCTGCACGGCAGTATTCCGGTCCATCGGTTCCACCTGTACCTATGGACCGTCTCTCCGTCCGGCCACTCCGCCATGGGAGACTGATAGCAGGCCGAGCCTGTGGCTCGCTCAAGACCATCGCCCCCTGAATGCCCGGCTCGCTCCGCTCCCTCTACGTCTGCTACCTCTCGCTCGAGGATCCGCTGGTCCAGACCCAGGTGGTCGCCTATCTCGAGGGGCTCGCCCGCCGCGGGCACACGATCCACCTCCTGACCTTCGAGCCGAGCTCGATGCCGAGCGCGCCGATCGGTTGCGCAACGATCTGGAGGCGCAGGGGATCGCCTGGCACTCGATGCGCTACCACAAGCGCCCGTCCCTTCCCGCCACCGTGTACGACGCACTAGCCGGCGCTGTGGTGGCGGCGCGGCTCGTGCGCCGCCATCGCCTCGACGCCGTCCACGCCCGAAGCCATGTTCCCGCCGCCACCGGGCTGATCGTGGCGTGGCTGACCGGGTGCCGGCTGATCTTCGACATCCGCGGGCTGCTCGGGGACGAATATGTGGAGGCGGGTCGGTGGCGGCGCGGCGGCATGGCGCACAGGATTACGGAGCGGATCCAGCGTGCTGCAATCGCCCGGGCGGAGGGAATCGTGGTGCTGACCGAGCGGGCGCGAGACCACCTCTTCGACCCGAATGAGCGCGAGCGAGCCATCGTGATCCCATGCTGCGCCGACCTCGGTCGCCTCGCCGAGAACCCGGAAGCCGCCGAGCGGGTGCGGAAGCGTCTCGGCCTCGACGGGCGGTCGATCATGGTCTATGTGGGAAAGCTGACCGAGCCGTACATGGATCGTGAGATGGTCGACTTCTTCGCGGTCGCCCGCCGAGCGGACCCCGGGCTCGCGTTCCTGATACTGACCCAGGCCGACCCTACGGGCATCCTCTCCGAGCTCGCGCGAGCAGGCATCTCGGAGTCGGACTACAGGATCACAAGCTGCGAGCCCGCGGAGATGGGCGAGTACCTGGGAACTGCGGCCTTCGCCGTCTCCTTCTGTCGTCCGGGCTTCGCGCGGATCGCCCAGTCGCCAACGAAGGTCGGCGAGTATCTCGGGGCAGGGGTACCGCTGGTGTCCGGCCCCGGGATCGGGGATCTGGACGAACTCCTGCGCGCCAGCGAGGTCGGCGTGATCGTCGAGGCTTTCGACGAGCGAGGCTATGAGCGCTCCGCCAAGCGGATCCGGGAGCTCGCCTCCGATCCTGCGTGCCGGGCACGCTGTCGCGAGGTCGCCCGCGAGGTCTTCTCCCTCGAGGAGGTCGGGATCCCTCGCTACGACGAGCTCTACCGGCGGCTCGTCCCGGCGAACGGACGCGAGCGGGAGGCGGCCCGATGAGGATCGGCTACGCGCCCTACGACGCCAGTCTCAGCTCGCCGGCGGACCGTCGCCGGTTCCCGTTCTACGCCGAGCGCCGCGGGATCCCCTTCGAGCTCGCCCAGCCGGACCGGGACTACGACGTGGTGGTGGTCACCCCGCGCGCCGATCTCGGCGCCTGGAGCCGGTACAGGCCGGCGAGGTCCAAGGTCGTCTTCGACATCGTCGACTCCTACCTGGCCATCCCGCGGACGAATCCGAAGGCGATCCTGAGGGGGCCGGCCAAGTTCGCCGCCGGCGAGGCACGCCATCCGTTCTTCAGCTACCGGCACGCCCTCGAGTCGATGCTGGAGCGAGCCGACGCCGTGACCTGCGCCACCCCCGAGCAGGCACGGGAGATCGAGCCGCTCTGCTCCAACGTGCACCCGATCCTGGATTTCCATTCGAGGCTGATCCGCCGGGTCAAGGAGGACTATCGAGCCGGCTCGCCGTTTCACCTCGTGTGGGAGGGGCTCGGGCACAACGTGCGCTGGTTCGGGCAGATCGAGGGGGCGCTGGCCGAGGTCAATGCTCGCCACCCGGTGGTGCTGCACCTGATCACCGCGATCGAGTACCACGAGCTGGTGCAGCGCTTCTGGCGCCGTCGGACGTCGCGGATCGCGGCCCGGAGCTTCGATCACGTGCGTCTCTACCAGTGGAGCGAGGAGATGGTGTCCGTGATCGCCACCGCCTGCGATCTCGCGGTCATCCCGCTACCCCTCGATCGGCCCCTCGAGCGCGGCAAGCCCGAGAGCAAGCTGGTGAGCTTCTGGCGCATGGGGATGCCGACGGTGACGTCATCGACGCCGGCCTACGTGCGAGCGATGGAAGGGGCCGACCAGGACCTTCACTGCGACTCCGAGGCGAAGTGGACGGAGACCCTGCTGCGCATGATCGAGGACGAGGAGGCGCGCGAACGAGGCGGGGAGGACCGGGCGCGCGTTCGCGGAACGAGAGTACGGCGACGGGCGCCTGCTGGAGGCGTGGGACAGGGTCTTCAAGCGCCTCTAGCCAGGCCAAGGGGCCGCCGGCCGCCACCTATAATCGGGCCTCTGATGGAAGGGGCCCCGGGGCCGCAGCTCGATCCACGATCGCTGATCCAGGCCCTCTGGAGGAGTAAGTGGCTGTTCCTGGCGATCTTCGTCTCGATCCCGGTCGCGGTCTATCTGATCTCGACGCAGGTGACGAAGACGTACCAGGCGAGCGCGCTGATCAGGACACAGACCACGGCGCTCGAGGTGCCGGGAGTCGCCAGCGGGGCAATCACCTCGATCGGTTCGGAGTCGCTGCTGGTCGACACGGAAAGGGTCGCGAACGCTGCCGCCAGGGAGCTGGAGAGGTCGGGATCACGCGGCGGCTCGGTCGCCGGGAGCGTCCGGGCGGAGCCGGTCACGACCTCGGCCGGCAGCGAGACCGACCTGCTCCTGCTGACCGCGCAGGCGGACACCGCTGAGCGCGCGGCCGCGGTCGCCAACGCCTACGCCACCGCCGTGGACAGGGTGCGCACCAGGCAGAAGCTCAGGGACATCGACCAAGCGGCGGAGGAGCTCGAGGCGCAGTCCGCCGAGGCCAACGATGAGGCGACACAGTTCGAGCTCGCCCGCCAGCTTCAGCTCCTTCGTGCCGCCCGCACCGCGGAGGAGTCGAGCACCGAGACGGTGGCGGCGGCGACCCCGCCGGACACTCCGATTTCGCCCGCCCCGAGGCGAAACACGGCGCTGGCGGCGGTGGTCTCGCTTCTGCTCGCCCTCGGAGCCGTGGTGCTGAGGGAGCGTCTCGACCGCAGGGTGCGGGACCCGAACGAGCTCGAGCCCCTGCTCGGGACACCGCTTCTCTCCGTGATCCCCCGGGCCGCGTTCCCGGGGCGGCGGCCCGCAGCCGGGCCGGTTCGGGAGGCGTTCCGCACGCTCGCGGCGAGCCTCGTGTACTTCAACATCGACCGCCCGCTCGCCACGGTGATGATCTCCAGCCCGACCAAGGGCGACGGCAAGACGACGGTCGCCGTCCATCTGGCTACCGCGCTCGCCAAAGACGGGCAGACCGTGGTCCTGATCGACGGTGACCTGAGGCACCCGCAGGTGGCGGTGTGGCTGGGGATCGAGCCTCCGGCCGGATTGACCGAGGTGCTCACGAAGCAGACCGAGCTACGGGAAGCGCTGGTGGACGTGGATGTGGGAGACGGGCGGCTCCGAGTGCTGGCCGCCGGGACGCGGCCCCCGAATCCGGCACGGCTGCTGAGCTCGAAGAGCATGAACTCGCTGCTGGTGGGCCTCTCGGAGCGAGCCGACATCGTGATCCTGGACACCCCCCCGCTTCTCAACGTGAGCGATGCGGTGCCGTTGCTGGAGAGCGTGTCCGGAACCGTGATCGTCGCCAAGGTCGGCGCCACGACGCGCGACGCGCTTCGGCGGGTGCGCCAGGTAATCGACACCGCGCAGGGCAACGTGCTGGGCGTGGTTGCCACCGGATCATCCGGAGCCGGCCTCTACGGCTACGGCGCGGATTACTACGACGAGGACGAGGGCGGTGAGACGTCCAAGGCGTCCCTCGACGGTGTCGGCCCTGCCGCCAGCGCGGAACGCATGGAGCCCGGGAACGGCCGAGGCAAGGGCGCGAAGAGGCCCGCCGGCTCCGGTTCCTGACTACGCCGGCGACTCGTCCCGGGCGGCCGACGGCCGCATCCTGGGCTGCGCGGCGGGCAGCCACGCTCCCCAGCGAGAGACCTCCAAGGCGGCGATCAGCGCCATCGCCGCGACGATGAGCCCGGCGGCCCCCACCGCGGCGGCGCCTGGGGGGAGGGAGACGAGCGCGATCGCGAAGCCGGAGAGCACGGCTTGCCCGCCGGCCAGCGCCACCGCCACCCGCCGGCACGACCCGAGCCGGTCGAAGAGGCGGTGCGTCAGGTGGTCGCATGCCCCGCTGAGCACGGTGACGCGCCGGCGCAGCCGGGACACTGTCACCAGGGCGGTGTCGAACGCGGGCAGACCGACCATGACCACCATCACCGGAATCAGCTCCCAGCCGAACCCCCCCACCGCCGGGAGCGACATGAGCAGCGCCGCGAGGGTGACGCCGATGGCCATGCTGCCGCCGTCGCCGAGGAAGATTCGCGCGCCCGGTCTGGCGAGGTTGTAGGGCAGGAAGCCGGCACAGGCGCCCGCGAGTGCCATACCGAGCGCCCCGACCAGGGGATCGGAGTGGGCCGTCGCGTAGATCGCGATCGCCGCGGCGGAGACGAGGGCGACCGTCGGCGCGGCCCCGTCCAGGTTGTCCATGAGGTTGTAGGCATTCACGACCGCGACCACGAAGACGGCCGTGAGCAGCAGGTCGGCGGCCTCGTTGCCGAACGCGGTCCAGCCGAAGCCCTCATAGAAGAGCAGCGCCGCAGCACCGAGCTCGACCGCGAGTCGCGGGCTGATGCTGAGCCCGACTCGATCGTCGACGGTGCCGACGGCAAGCAATGCGACGGCGGCCACGAGGACGGCCCACAGATCCGCCACCCCGGTCCCAAGCGCACAGACCCCGGCCAGGAGGCCGAGTACCACCGCCGCACCACCCAGGTAAGGAGTCGGTGTCCCGTGCCGCTTGTATCCGACCGGGCGGTCGTAGAAGGCCGTGCGACGCGCGATCGCGATCGCTGCGGGCGTCGCCAGCGCCGTGCCGGCGAGCGCCAGGGCGAAGGCGAGGGGGAAGCTAGCCTCCATCGACCTCGGCTGACTCACGGACGCACGCCAAGGCCACCCCCCGGCTGACTGCTGCGTCCCCTATCGCACCGGTCGCTCTCGACAACACCCGACAGCACCCCCTTTTCAGGGCGAAAGCCTACATGAGGCTGGCTGTAGTCAAGCGCACGGACCGGCGGTCGCAACGCCCGCTGCTCTCGGCGACGAGGGCGTGCGGTAAAAAGGGGCCGGCCGTTGAGCTTCCCGGGACCCGCAGTGACGGTGGTGATCCCCGTGTGGGGCACGCGCTACGTGGATTCGCTCGACCGTGCGATCGCGAGTGTGCGCGGCCAGGACGAGGAGGTTCCGATCGTCGTGGTCGACAACGCGTCCGATGCGGAGGTTCCGGAGGTCACGGGAACCGTCCTCGTACGCGCGCCGCGCAGGTTGAGCGCCGGCGAGGCGCGGAATCTCGGCCTCGCGCGCGTCACGACCGACTGCGTCGTGCTGCTCGATGCCGACGACGAGCTGATGGAGGGTGCGCTCACCTCGCTGCGGCAGGGGATCGATTCGGATCACGGGATCGCCGTCTATTCGATGTCCCTGCTCGAAGGGGAAACCGGCGTCCGGCATCGGATGCCGCACCGTTTCGCCTCGACCCTGGCGCGGGCGCGGTGGCCGTTCGCGTGGGCCACGGCCGTGTGGTCGCTCTACCCGATCCACGGCAACGCGATCATGCGGACCTCGTGGGTCCGGGCGGCGGGCGGGTATCCCGACCGCAGCGCCGGCGAGGACTGGGTGCTCGCGGTGTCGCAGGCCTGCCGTGGCCGGGTGGTCATCGATCCCCGCCCGGGCAGGATCTACCACGCGCACCCCGAGTCGCTGTGGCGGCGATCCCGAGGAGCGTCGGACCTGCTCGCCGCCGCGAAGCAGGTCCGGGCGAGGCTGTCCACCGACCCAGCCGTGCCCCGCTGGATGCGCGCCACGATCCCGCTGATCGCGGTGCTGCAGACCATGCTGATCCTCGTCATTCGCCCCGTTTTCCAGGCGCTTCGAGGGCGCTCGGCCTGAGGTATGGTGGCGGCGCGATGAGCGACCCTCGAACGGGTTCCTCGATCCTGCGGCTGGCGTCCGCAGTGGCTCTGCTGATCGGCGTGCTGCTCCTCGTGGCGAGCTGGGACGGCCTCTACGAGGCCCTCGACCTGCCGCAGCCGATCCCCGCACTGACGGCCCAGGTCGGCGGCGCAGCGCTGCTCGGGCTGGCATACCTGCTGTGGACGTCGGCCACGCGCCCGGAGCTCGCCGGCGTCGCCGCCGGAGCGGGAGCGATCGCGCAGGGAGCCGGCGCGCTGGTGATCGCCGCGTGGCTCATCTTCCGCGACGACGAGGACCTCGGGATCGACACGTTGGGAACGGTGATCCTGATCGTCACCGCGATCGTGCTCGCGCTCCTGGCGGTCGCGCAGATCCGGCTCGCTCTGGCGTCCCGATAGACGGCTAATCGATCCCGAGGTCCCCGGCGTAGTTCTCGCGGTACTCGTCACGGCTCTCGAGCACGTTCTCGACGTACGCGCGGGTCTCGGGAAAGCCGATCCGCTCGACCCGGAGCGACGACCCTCCCCACCGGTCCGCGTGGCCCTCGCCCGCGTTGTAGGCGGCAAGCGCGGCGATCACGTTGCCCTCGTAACGGTCGAGCAGGTGGCTGAGCCAGAAGCTGCCGTACCGGATGTTGATGTCCGGATTGGAGAGGTCGTCCGGGACGAACTCGGTGCCCCCGCTGAGCTGGGCGATGCGGCTCGCGGTCTCGGGCGTCACCTGCATCAGCCCCCTGGCCCCCGCGGACGAGGTCTGCTCGCGAAAGCGCGACTCCTCGTAGATCACCGCGGCGATCAGGGCGGGGTCCAGGTTCTTGTCGGCCGCCTGCTGGCGGATGATGTCGTCATGGCGCAGCGGCAGGGTCACCTCTCGAAGCGCCTCCTCGAGGTCGATCCGGGTGATAGCGAACGCGACCCCGGCGCCGATCGCAGCGATCGCGAGCAGCCGGAGAGGCGACAGCCTCACGCGCCGCTCCCAGCGGCCTCCCTCAACCTCGGCCATAGCGCCTCGAGCGCGGCCTCGAGCTCCTCGATCGTGCCGTCGTTCGAGACCACGTAGGTCGCCTGCGATGCCTTCTCCTCCTGCGATAGCTGGCGCGCCTCCCGATCGGAGAGCGCGTCGGTCCCGCGCGCCCCGGCACGCTGCATGCGGGCCGCGTCGTCCGCGACGATAGCGACCGTCGCGTCGAAGGCCGGCTCCATCCCCGCCTCGAACAGCAGCGGCACCTCGACCACCGCCACCGCGACGTCCTCGGGAAGCGAGGTGCGCCACGAGGCGACCTCCTCGCCGACCAGCGGATGGAGCTCCGCCTCGAGCCAGCCGAGCTCCTCGGGCCGCTCGAAGACCAGGGCGCCGACCTTGCTTCTGTCCACCACCCCCGAGGGGGCGATGTCGGGGCCCCAGCGGTCGACCAGCCGGTCGCGGACGCGCTCGGACCCGAGCAGCTCGTGGACGATCGCATCGCTGGAGAGGGTCGCGGCGCCGAGCCTCGCGAGGGCCGCGAGCGCCTCGGACTTGCCCGCGGCGACGGCCCCGGTGAGGCCGATGAACGCCGGCCCCCCAGCCGGCACGGTGCGGTCGGGCGGCGCCGGCACCGCCCGCTCCTCAGGAGCCCTCGGGCTCGGAATTCCCTTCGTCCGCAGAGGGCTCGTCCGTGCCCGGGGTTGCCTCCTCCGGCGGCGCAGGCTCGGGGAACACCTCCTGCGAGAGATCCAACTCGGGCACCTCGCTGGTGGCGGGGTGCGCTTCCTCCGTCAGCTCTGGGGGCATCAGGTCGCGCAGCGGCAGGTTCTGGCCCTCCGCGCGCTTGATCGAAAGTGAGATCCGCCGGCGCTCCTCGTCGATCTCGAGGATCCGCACCCAGGTCTCCTGTCCCGGCTGGACGACCTCGCTCGGGTTCTCGACGTGGTGCTCGGCGAGCTCGGAGATGTGGACCAGCCCCTCGACCCCGGGGACGATCTCGACGAACGCGCCGAAGGTGACCACCTTGGTCACCTTGCCCTCGAGCACATCACCCTGCCGGTACTCGTTCAGGACGCGCTGCCACGGGTCCTCCTGGGTCTGCTTCAGCCCGAGCGAGATCCGCTGGCGCTCGCGGTCGATGTCGAGCACCTTGACCCGCACCGTCTCGCCGATATCGAGCACCTCGGAGGGATGGTTGACGTGGCTCCAGGAGAGCTCGGAGATGTGGATGAGGCCGTCGATGCCCTCGAGGTCGACGAAGGCGCCGAAGTCGACGATGTTGGAGATCTTGCCCTCGACGATCATTCCCGGCTGGAGCCGCCCGAGGATCTGCTCGCGCACCTCCTTGCGCTCCTCCTCGAGCACGGCCCGGCGCGAGAGCACGACGTTGTTGCGGCTGCGGTTGAGCTCGATCACCTTGCACTCGAGCGTCTGTCCCTTGAACTCGTCGAGGTTGTGGACGCGGCGGATGTCGACGAGCGATGCCGGGAGGAAGCCCCGCACCCCGAGATCGAGGATCAATCCGCCCTTGACGACCTCGATCACGACGCCATCCACCGGCTCCCCGGTCTCGGCCGCCGCCTCGATCTTGCGCCATGCCTTCTCGAACCGGGCCCGCTTCTTCGACAGCAGGAGCCGCCCCTCCTGGTCCTCCTTGGTCAGGACCAGGGCGTCGACCTCCTCGCCCAGAGAGACCTCGTCGGAGGGGTCGACCGAGCGCCGGATCGACAGCTCGTTCGCGGGGATGACGCCCTCGGACTTGTAGCCGATGTCGACCAGCACCTCGTCCTTGTCGATGCGGACGACGACCCCGTTGACGACGTCGCCGTCCTCGAACGGCTTGATGGTTGCGTCGTAATTCGGGACCAGGCGCCCGTCCTGCTCGATCAGCAGGTCATCCGAGGCACCGTTGGGGGCGGGAGCGGGAGTCGGCGGCGGCGCAGGTGGCGCCGCCTGGGAAGCCGCCTGCGCAGCCTCCGTGGTTGTATCGGCCGCAGACAAGTCCGCTAACTATAGAGACGGGTCGGGAGACGGTCGGTCGCCGGGCGTGGGCGCGGCGCTCGACGCGGCCCGCCTGTCTCCGCACGACGTTCCAGTACCCTCGCCGCGATGCCCAAGCGATCGACGAAGAGGGGCGCCGCACGCACGCGCATGGGTGGCGAGTGGGACGTACTTGTCTGCGGCGCGAGCTTCGCCGGGCTCGCGGTCACCCGCGAGCTGGCCGGCTCGGGCGCGAGGGTGCTGGTGCTCGATCGCTACGAGATCGGCGAGCGCCAGACCTCTGCCTGTGCGGCCCCGACCGAGTGGCTGCGTGTGCTCGGGCTCGATGACTCGATCCGCCAGACCTTCGGCGATCTCGTCGTCCACACACCGCACGCCTCGGTGCGGATGCATCTGCCGTGGACGTTCTCGACCTTCGACTACCCCGAGCTGTGCGCGCTCCTTTGGGAGCAGTGCGAGGCGGAGTTCGAGACGGCGACGGTGGCCGGGCGGACGGGGGACACGGTTGAGACCGACCGTGGCGATCTGCGCGCGCCACTGGTCGTCGACGCGCTCGGCTGGCGCCGGGTGCTGGCTCCCAGCGGTGCCGGGTACCAGCCGCCCGAGGCGCCTCTCTCTCGAGGGCTCGAGGTCCACCCCTGGGGCGGGTCTGACGAGCTCGAGATCTGGATCGACCGCGGATACGTCCCCGCGGGCTATTCGTGGAGCTTCCCGGCCGAGGACGAGGTGCGGGTGGGCGTCGGCTCGTTCGACCCCCGTCACCACGTAAAGGAGCCGACAGTGCGGCTGGCCTCCGACCTCGAGCGCGACGCGGTGCGCTTTCAGGGCAACTGGATCCCGCACCGGCTGCGGCCGGCGGCGGTCGACGGTGTCTTCTTCGTCGGCGACTCGGCGGGCCACTGCCTGCCGCTGACCGCCGAGGGCATCCGCACCGCCTTCTACTTCGGGATCGCCTGCGGGCGCCAGCTGCGGGCGGTGATCGAGGGCATCACCTCGCCCGAGGACGCCCTCCGCGACTACGGCGCATTCTCAGCCGCCCACCGCGGGAAGTTCGACGCGATGCTCCGCGTGCAGCGGATGGTGCCGCGGGTGCCGCCGCGGCTGCTGGCGCTGGCCCTGCGCGGGATGGCGACCCATCGCTTCGTGGAGTGGTCCTTCGGGCACTACCTGCGGATCGCGCCGCCGGAGTACGCGCGGGCAGGGGTGCAGCGAGGCCGCGAACACCCCGCGCGACTCCGAGCGGCCGCGTAGGCCAGCCACACCCCGACGAGGCGCAGGTTGAGACAGATTGTGGCTTGAGCGTCGGCACCTGATCCCGCTTCTCATCGCTGCGTTCAACCTGCGGATCGCGATCGTCGCCGTCGGCCCGCTGATCGAGCAGATCCGAGCCGCCACCGGAATGAGCAGCACGGTGGCCGGCGCCTTGACGACGATCCCGCTGATCTGCATGTGCCTGTTCGCATTCGCCGGTCCCCTTCTCATCGAGAAACTCGGAAGCGGCCTCGTCGCGGCCGGCTCGTTGGCCCTGATCATGGTCGGGACGCTCCTGAGAGCCGCCGCGCCTTCGGCCGAGCTCGTATTGGCGGCGACCCTTCCCATCGGGGTCGGGATCGGCATCCTGGGCGTGACCATGCCCGTTCTGGTGAAGCAGTACTTTCCTCACCGAAGCGGGACGGTCACGGGTGCTTACGTTGCGTCGCTCTCCGTTGGGATCACGCTCGTAGCGTTGACGATCGTCCCGCTCGCAGAGGGTCTTGGGGGCTGGAGAGAGGCGTTCGCGGTGACCGCGCTCCCAGCAGCGATCACGATCCCGTTCTGGGCTCGCGCAGGTCGAAGCACGGATCCCCTCGGACAGTCCGGAGAAGGCCGATGGGCGATTCGCTGGGGCGATCCGCGTCTGATCCGGACCATCGCCACCCTGGCGGCGTGCTTCGGCCTGCAGGCGATGTGCTTCTACGGGATGGTCAGCTGGATCGCGGCCGTGTACATCGACGCGGGCTGGAGCGAATCCGCCGCGGCCATCACCACGGCCTCGATCGGCATCCTGACGATTGCGGCGTCACTCACGGTCCCAAGGCTCTCAGAGGGCCACGACCGCCGGGCGTGGATCGCCGGAGCCGCCGGCCTGATGGCCATCGGCGGTTTCGGCATCGGCGTGATCCCCACTGAGGCATGGTGGTTGTGGCTGTTCGCGTTCGGGTTCGGCAGCGGTGCATCGTTTGCTCTCCTGCTCGTGCTACCGCTGGATCTCGAGGCGAGTTCAGGAGGAGTCGCCGTGCTGAGCTCGAGCATGCAGGGACTCGGGTATGGCCTGGCCGCGCTGGCTCCCCCACTGATCGGGGCCGCTCGGGACATCACCGGTGAGATCGCGATCCCGGTGGCGTCCCTGGGCGCCGTTGCCATCGCCTGCGCCGCCGCGGCCCTAGCGATCCCGAGGCCGGCACCCCAAGCTCACGCCTTCGAGTCGCCCGCGTAGCCCCGCTTGCGAAGCTCGCCCAGCGGGGTTGAGTCCTCCCGGGCGCCCGCCGGCGCGATCACCACCGGTCGCGAGTGCGGCTTCTTCACCAGCGAGGTGCGAAGGGCCTAGTAGAGGTCGTCGTTTCGGTGCGAGCCGAGCTCGTCGATGAAGATCAGGTCGGGGTCTCAGCCGAGCTGCTTCTCCCGCGTCGGCCGAGATCACCAGAGTTGCGTCCACTCGCGCTCCGATGATCGTCTTCTACCTCGCCGACTATGCCACCGGCCTTCTTGTGAAGACAGGGAGATTGAAAAGGCGCTCGGCCCGAGCGTACGTATCAAGATGCCGCTAAGAACTCCTCGCCTGGCGTTAGGGGAGCGTCAAGACTTGCGACGCGGCACGATGCAGGAGCTAGAACCGCCCCGTGGCCTCAGCCGCCCGCGCAATCCCTCGAGCGCTCCTCGGCGAGCCGCTTCGCAGCGACCGACTCGAGGAGACTCTGTTGCCAAAGCGCCTCGCGCTGCCGGTGTTCTGCTCGGACCCGCTCTCGTCCGTCGCCTACGCGACCGAGCAGATCATCCTCGTGCTGGGTCTCGGCGGTCTCGCGCTCCTCTACCTGACGCCGTGGGTCGCAGCCGCGGTCGTGCTGCTGCTCACGATCGTGATCGCCTCCTACCGCCAGACCTGCGAGGCGTATCCAAACGGCGGCGGTGCCTACGCGGTCAGCCGTGCCAACCTCGGCGAGAACGCTTCCCTGACCGCGGCCTCGGCGCTTCTGATCGACTACGTGCTCACGGTCGCCGTCTCCGTCGTCGCCGGAGTGGCCGCGATCACGAGCGCGGTGCCGAGCCTCGCCCCTTACGCGGTCGAGTTGTCGCTCGGATTCGTGGTCATCCTCGTGGTGGTGAACCTGCGCGGGGTCAAGGAGTCCGGGCGCGCCTTCGCGCTGCCCACGTACGGCTTCGTCGCCTGCGTTCTGGCGATGCTCGCCGTCGGCGCCATCAAGGTCCTGTTCGGTGACGGGCTCAGCGCGGAGAGCGCGGGGTATGAGCTTCGCGATGTCGCCGACACCAGCGGCGTGCTTGTCGTCTTCCTGCTCCTGCGCGCGTTCGCGTCGGGCTGCACCGCGCTCACCGGGGTCGAGGCGGTTTCGAACGGGGTGCCCGCGTTCCAGGAGCCGAAGAGCCGCAACGCGGCGACGACGTTGGTGATCATGGGCGCGCTCTCGATCACGATGTTTGCGGGGATCACCGCGCTCGCGATCGCCGCGGACGTCCATATGGCCGAGGACCCTGCAAACCTAATCGGGCTGCCCGCCGGCGCGGAGCAGCGAACGGCGATCAGTCAGGTCGGGCTCGCCGCGTTCGGCGACACGGCGCCGTTCTACCTGCTGCAGGCATTCACCGCCGCCATCCTGATCCTCGCCGCCAACACCGCCTTCAACGGCTTCCCGGTGCTCTCATCCCTGCTCGGGCGCGACAACTACCTCCCGCACCAGCTCGCCAACCGCGGCGACCGGCTCGTGTTCTCCAACGGCATCGTCCTCCTCGCCCTCGTCGCGGCGCTTCTGATCGTCGCCTTCGACGCGAACGTCACCCGCCTGATCCAGCTCTACATCCTCGGCGTCTTCCTCGCGTTCACGCTCAGCCAGGCGGGCATGGTCCGGCATTGGTCGCGGCTGCTCGAGACAGTCCGCGGCCAGGGCGCCCGACAGCTGCACCGCAAGCGCATCGTCAACGGCGCCGGGGCGATCGCGACGGCGCTCGTCTTCGTCATCGTCCTCGTCACTAAGTTCAGCCACGGCGCCTGGATCGTCGTCATCGCCGCCCCGATCCTCTTCCTCGGCATGAAGGCCGTCTCGCGCCACTACTCGGGGATGGCCGAACAGCTTGCGCCTGGTGCCGCCGGGGTCTCGCTGCCCGAGCGCGTGCACACGGTGGTCCTGGTCTCGAACCTGCTCGCCCCGACATTGCGTGCGCTAGCCGTCGCGCAGGCGACGCATTCGGCCACCCTGCGCGCGGTGAACGTCGCCACCGACGGCGCCCACGACCCGCTCCCGCGAGAGTGGGAGCAGCGCGGCGTCCCCGTCCCGCTGGTGGTGATCGAGTCGCCGTATCGCGAGACCGTGCGCCCCGTCGTTCGATACGTGCGCCAGCTGCGGAGGGAGAATCCCGGGGACGTGATCTCGATCGTGATTCCCGAGTACGTGGTCGCGCACTGGTGGGAGAACCTGCTCCACAACCAGACCGCCCTGCGGCTGAAGGGCAGGCTCCTGTTCGAGCCCTCGGTCGCCGTCACCAGCGTGCCCTGGGGGCTCGGCGCCGAACGGGAAGCCGGAGCCGGGCTCGGATGACCGAACCGGTGACCTACGTTCGCAGCGAGGACCTGCTTGACGAGTCGACCCCGAAGCGCCTTGCGCGCACGTTCAGGCTCAGCCGCCGCCGCCAGCTCTCGGGACTCGCGCTGGCCGTGCTTCTGCTTCCCCTGCTGACTCTGCTGCTGGATGCGCTCGACCAAGAGCTCGCGCTCGACTCCCAGGTGCTGCTCTACCTGCTTGCCGTGGTCGTCGTCGCAATGGTGGGCGGGATCCTCGTCGCGGTCGCCTCCGCGGTCGCGGCGGCGACGCTGATCAATTACTTCTTCGTCGAGCCCGTGCATACGCTCACCGTCGGCGACCCCGACCAGGTCGTGACGCTGGTGCTCTTCGTCGTCGTTGCCGCGCTGGTGAGCGTGGCGATCGAGCTCGCGGTGAGACAGGCGCATGCTCGCCGAGCGCGCCCGCGAGGAGGCCGAGACGATGTCGGCGATCGCGGGCCCCGACCTCGAGGCCAAGGGATCGCTTCGCGAGGTACTCCAGCGCGCCCGCGAGACGTTCAGGATGGAGTCGGTCGGGCTGAGGGTGCGCCGGCGGGGGAGCGGTGAGTGGGTCGAAGTCGAGCACGTCGGTTGGGCCCCACCCGGGGAGGAGGCGGCGCTTCGCTTTGACGTGCCGATCGGATCCCACCTGCGGCTGGTCGGCCGCGGACCGGCCCTGTTCGCCGAGGACCGGCGCGTGCTCGAGGCCTTTGCCGCGGCCGCAGGGACCGCCTACGAGGGGCGGGTTCTGAGCGGCGAGGCCGAGGAGGCGCGGACTTTGGCAACGGTAGACCAGCAGCGAACATCGCTGCTGGCGGCAGTGGGACACGACCTCCGCACCCCGCTCGCAGGGATCAAGGCGGCGGTGAGTAGCCTGCGCCAGACCGACGTCGAGTGGTCCGACGAGGAGCGCGCTGAGCTCCTCGCGACGATCGAGGACTCCGCCGACCGGCTCGGCGGGGTGGTCGACAACCTCCTTGACGCGAGTCGGCTTCAGGCCGGCGCGCTCAGCGTCCAGTTCGACGCGGTCACACTCGAGGAAGTGGTTGCCGGCGCACTTCTGGCGCTGCCGGAGGCGAGGGAGCGGATCGTGGTCGACGTCCCCGAGGATCTGCCAGCGGTGCGAGCGGACCGCGGCCTCCTCCAGCGCGTCCTAGTCAACGTACTCGACAACTCCCTGCGCCACGGTGGCAGCGATCAGCCAGTCGAGGTGGTCGCCCACGCGGGGGCCGAGAGCGCGAAGCTCGAGATCGTCGACCATGGCCCGGGAATCGATAAACAGCACGAGGAGAAGCTCTTCGAGCCGTTCCAGCGGCTCGACGATCACGGCCCCGAAGGGGTCGGACTGGGACTCTCCGTCGCCCGTGGCTTCATCGAGGCGATGGACGGCGCGATGGTCGCCGAGAGCACCGAGGGCGGCGGCCTGACGATGCGAATTCGCCTCCGGCTTGCCGACGCGCTCGACCGCAACCGGTGAGCGGCATGACCCGGGTGCTGGTAGTCGAGGACGAGCGCGGTCTTCGGCGGGCTCTGGGCATCAATCTGCGGGCGCGCGACTACGAGGTCACGCTCGCCGGGGACGGGCGCTCGGCCTTGACCGCGGCTTCGCGCCAACCCCCGGACGCCGTGGTGCTCGATCTTGGGCTCCCGGACATCGACGGAGTCGAGGTGATTGAGGCTCTGCGAGGCTGGAGTCAGGCTCCGATCATCGTGCTCTCCGCGCGCAGCGGAGAGCCGGACAAGGTCGTGGCACTCGACGCCGGCGCGGACGACTACGTCACCAAACCGTTCGGCATGGACGAGCTCCTCGCTCGTCTGCGTGCGGCGCTTCGCCGCACAGCGACGACCGACGAAGTGCCCGTGATCCATACGGAGGACTTCAGCGTCGACCTCGCCGCCAAGCAGGCATTCGGTAGCGACGGCGGCCCGATTCGCCTCACCCCGACCGAATGGCACGTCCTCGAGGTCTTAGTCCGAAACGAGGGCAAGCTGGTATCGCAGCGCCAGCTGCTTCAGGAGGTCTGGGGCCCGGCCTATGAGACCGAGACGAACTACCTCCGCGTCTACGTCGCGCAGCTGCGGCGCAAGCTGGAGGCCGATCCATCCCATCCGCTTCATCTGATCACCGAGCCGGGAATGGGCTATCGGTTCATCGCTGTACCGGAACCAGGCGGCTAGTGCGGACCGCCTGACATCGCCTGCACTCACCGCGTCCGCATCCCATGGAGAAGGGACGGGCGCGGCGCTGACGAGTCCCGCGCTCCCGCTCGTCGCGCAGAGGAACATTCCGGAGTGCTCGGATGAGACCCCCGTCCTGCTCGAGTACACAGAGTGCAGAGCCACAGCCGACACCCCGCCGCCGAAGCGGTTACGCCTGCAGGAAGGCGAGCAGGTCGGCGTTGATCGTGTCGGCCTCGGTGGTCGGCATGCCGTGCGGGAATCCTTTGTACGTTTTCAGCGTCCCGTTTTGCACGAGCTCCGCAGACAGCGGTCCGGAGTCGGCGTAGGGAACGATCTGGTCGTCGTCGCCGTGCATCACCAGGACCGGCACCGTGATCTTCTTTAGGTCCTCGGTGAAATCGGTCTGGGAGAAGGCGACGATGCCGTCGTAGTGTGCCTTCGCCCCGCCCATCATTCCCTGGCGCCACCAGTTGGCGATGATCGCTTCCGAGGATTCGACGCCGGGTCGGTTATAGCCATAGAAGGGGCCCGACGGCAGGGCCCGGTAGAACTCGGACCGGTTGGCGGCCAGTTGGGCCTGGAGGTCGTCGAACGTGCTCTTCGGCAGGCCGTCAGGGTTGGCGTCGGTCTGCACCATTAGCGGAGGCACTGCACTGATCAATACCGCGTTCGCTACGCGGCTCTCACCGTGTCGCGCGATGTAACGCACGACTTCGCCGCCACCGGTCGAGTGTCCAACGTGGACGGCGCCCTGCAGATCGAGATGGGCAGTCAGCGCAGCCAGGTCGTCGGCGTAGTGGTCCATGTCGTGACCGTCGCTGGTCTGCGTGGAGCGTCCGTGCCCACGCCGGTCGTGTGCGATGACGCGGTAGCCCTGCTGGAGGAAGAACAGCATCTGGGTGTCCCAGTCATCGGCCGAAAGCGGCCAGCCATGGCTGAAAACGATCGGTTGGCCGGAGCCCCAGTCCTTGTAGAAGATCTCGGTGCCATCGGTCGTGGTGATCGTGCCCATCAGCCTTCTCCTCGTGCTTGTCGTCGGCAGGGCCCCGCACCCTTGCATGATCAGGCCGACCCGTGCGCCCCGCGCGGCCGCCGGCTATCGCTCTCGCGTGGTCAAGCTCCGCCCGGTAATCCTGCCGAATGGACGGAGCGATGAACGATCACCACGACCAGAGCCAGGACCCACCGACCGGCGAGGAGCGCCCGATTCTGAGCAACTGCTCACCGCCCTGAGCACCGAGCATTTCAACGTCTTCGCCGTCTCCAGCGCCCTCGTGGCGCTTGGCTTCATCGGGCAGCTCTCCGATGTCAGCGACCATTTCCACGCATTCGCGCTCACCGTGCTGCCGACGCTCTACCTGCTCGGGATCGTGACCTTCATCCGACTGGTCGAATGCGGGGCGGAGGACTTCCGCTATGGCCTTGCGATCAATCGGATCCGGCACTACTACGAGGAGGTGGCGGGAGATCGGGCCGACCTGTTCCTGCTCTCCGGGCACGACGATGGCGCGGGCGTGTTCGCCAACATGGGCCTTCCAGCCGAGGGCCGCAAGCCCTATTTCGCTTTCTCGAGCGCAATCCTCGTAATCAACAGCGTGCTCGGCGGGGCCGCGGTCACGTTCGCCGCTGGCGCGTTCCTCGACCCTTCGCTCGCCGTCGCCGTCGCCGTCGGCATCGCGGCGGCAATCGTCTCGGTCGTCGCATGGATCCGATACGCGGATCGCCTGCTCGACTCCGCTGCTCAGACCGAGCCCCTGTTCCCGTCGCCAGCTCGAGGCGGCGCAGATCGCCCCGCCGACTGAGGGAGCGAATCCGTTTGATCGGGTTGAGCGTCCTGGGTTTCGCGCTGCCGCTTTCGCGTGGAAGCAGAAGCGCCCGGTAGCGCGGCGATCGCTGGAGTCCGGTTCCGTAGGCCCTTCTCTTCTCTCCCCCCACACGTTTGGGGGGATAGGAGATAGGCGGCCTGAATTTGCCGAACTTTCCCGACGCGCCCTCGTCCATGTCGAGCCCTGCCTACCGCGCTCAACCCCTACTTCGCCGCCAGCCAGTCCCTCCCCACGCCCACATCGACCGCCAGCGGCGGGTCGAGGTCGTACGCGCCGCACATCTCCCCCACGACCAGCTCAGTGGCGCGCTCGAGCTCGTCCTCGGGACTCTCGAACAGGAGCTCGTCGTGGATCTGGAGCACCAGGCGGGTCTTCATCCCGGCCCCGCGCAGGGCCTTGTGGCAGCGGACCATCGCCACCTTGATGATGTCCGCGCCGGTGCCCTGGATCACCGTGTTGACGGCGAGCCGCTCGCCCAAGAGCCGGCGCTGGCGCTGGCCCGAGCGCAGCTCGGGGATGTTGCGCCGGCGACCCATCAGGGTCCGCACGTGGCCCTCGGACTCGGCTCGCTCGATCGTCTCGTCGATGAACCGCTTCACCGCCGGGAACCGCTCGAAGTAGCGCTCGATGTAGGCGCCGGCCTCCTCGCGCGAGATCCCGAGCCGGTCGGCGAGGCCGAAGGCCGATAGCCCGTAGGCGATCCCGTAGTTGACCATCTTCGCCTTCGAGCGCTCCGCCGGCCCGATCTCGGACCGGTCGATCGCCAGCACCTCGGCGCCGGTTTCGGCGTGCACGTCCTCGCCCGAGGCGAAGATCTCCCGCAGTACGTCCTCGCCGGCGACGTGGGCGAGGACCCGCAGCTCGACCTGGTTGTAGTCGCACGAGAGCAGCCGCCAGCCCTCCTGGGCGACGAAGCAGGCGCGCACCGGGCGCCCGATCTCGGAGCGGATCGGGATGTTCTGCAGGTTCGGGTTGGTGCTGGACAGGCGCCCGGTCGTCGTCGCCACCTGGTTGAAGGTGGTGTGGATCCGTCCGTCCTCGGTGATCAGGCCGGGCAGGGCGTCGAGGTAGGTGCTCTTGAGCTTGGTCAGCTCGCGCCACGCCTCCACCTTGGCGACGATCTCGTGCTCGTCGCGAATCTGAGAGAGCACCCGGGCGTCGGTGGAGAATCCGGTCTTGCCCCGGCGCTTCTTGGTCAGCCCGAGCTCGGCGAAGAGCACCTGGCCGAGCTGCTGCGGTGAGCCGATCGTGAACTCGTGCCCCGCCAGCGTGTAGATCTCGGACTCGAGCTGGGCGATCCGCTCCGCCATCCCCTCCCCGATCTCCGCCAGGCGCTTCGAGTCGAGCCCCACCCCGACGGCCTCGAGCTCGGCCAGCACCTCGATCAACGGCATCTCGACCTCGTTCAGGAGCCGCTCGACCCCGAACTCGCGGACTCGCTCGCGCTGGCGTCCCGCCAGCTCGAACGCCAGGCGGGCGTCGACCGCAGGGTCGCCCGCGACGTCGCCCTCCTCGGCCGCGAGCGAGAGCTGCCCCGGATCCGCCCCGGCCGGGGCCGCTGCCAGACCCGCGTCGGCGGCGAGCTCATGCAGGTCGTAGGTGCGGCGCGCCGGGTCGATCAGGTAGGCGGCGACCATGGTGTCGAGCTCGAGGTCGAGATTGCCGGTGCCCGCCGCCGCGAGGAGCCCCTTGCCCGCCGGCCCACCCAGCGACTTGAAGTCGTGGGCGACCAGGGGGCGGCCCTGGAGAGCACGAGCCAGGCCCGCCAGGTCCGAGGCGTCGCCCTGGACGACCCGGTCCCCGTCGGCGCCTGCCCAGCGCCCACCCGCCACCGCGATCGCCGCCGGCCCCTCCGCGAGATCGGACGGCGTTCCCTCCTCAGCCTCGACCTGGATCGTCTCCTCGACGTCGCGCGCCGGCAGCACCTCGTCGAACTCCTCCTCCAGCCGCTGGATCACCGCCCGCAGCTCGAACTCGGCGGCGACGTCGCGCAGTCGGGAGCGGTCCGGGGCCGCTCGCGCCTCCGTGGCGATGTCGATCGGGACCTCGACCTCCTCGTTGAGCGTCGCCAGCTGCTTCGAGACCCGCGCGTCGTCGGCGTGCTCGGCCAGGTTCTGCTTCCGCTTGGCGCCGGAGATCTCGTCGACTGAGTCGAGCACCCGCTCGAGCGAGCCGAACCGCTGCAGGAGCTGGGCGGCCGTCTTGTCGCCGATCCCGGGGATCCCTGGGATGTTGTCCGAGGTGTCGCCCTTGAGCCCGATGAAGTCCGTGACCAGATCCGGGGGGACGCCGTAGCGCTCCACCACTCCGGGCGCGTCGTAGATCTTGGTGTCGGTCACGCCGCGCGACGTCGTCATGACCCGCACTCCGTCGCGGACGAGCTGGTAGACGTCGCGATCGCCGGAGACGATCATCACCGGGATCTCCTTCTCGCGGGCCTCCCGCGTGAGAGTGGCGATCACGTCGTCGGCCTCCCACCCCTCCACCTTCACGTTGCGGAAGCCGAACGCCTCCGCCATCGGCGCCAGGTGCGACCACTGCTCCCGGAGCAGGTCCGGGCGGGAGGGCCGCCCCGCCTTGTAGGGCTCATAGACGGTCTCCCGACCGGACATGCCGGCGTCCCAGGCGACGATCACCGCCTTCGGGTGGTGGTCGATGAGGATCTTGGCCATCATCGAGGCGAAGCCGTAGATCGCGTTGGTCGGCCGCCCGTCGGCGGTCGCGATCGACTCGGGCAGCGCGAAGAAGGCGCGGTAGGCGAGGCTGTTCCCGTCGATCAGGAAGAGCTCGTCGTCAACGCGGCCCGCCCGCCCAGCGGGCGTGCCGGCTCTGCTCCTGGTTGCGGTCTGGGGCATGACTTCATCCTAGGCCCGCCAGTCACCACCCGGCGTGTCGACTTTCTTCCGGATAGAGGCCAGAAATCGACAAGGCCTAGAGGTTTGCTCGGAGGCGGCGGGCGCGTACTGCGCGAACCGTCTCGGCTACTGCAGGCCCGTCCTGGGTCAGCTGCCGCCAAGTGAACCGAAGCACCTCGAAGCCAATCGCCTTCAGTCGTGCATCCCTGGCGCGGTCGGCCTCAAACGCGAAGCGGGTGCCGTGGGTCTGGAATCCATCCGTTTCGACGATCAATCTCGCGTCGCGCCACTGAAAGTCGACCTCGAACCCGCCTACACGAACGTTGACCTCGGGCAACGGGATCGCATGTCGACGGCACAGGTTGAGGAACCGCCGCTCCAGCTCGCTGCGCGTTGGATCGGGCTCACCGAGCTCCCTGACGTCCAGTCGCAGAATCTGCGCCTGTCGCAGCGCGCGCTCGAACTGACGGATTGGCAGCACGGGGCGAAGGTCGAGCAACGTTCGAGCCGGGGTCGTCAGAGGGATCCCCCAGCGGCGCGTGATCACCGCTGGCGACAGGGTTGTCGAGCGGTGGACAACCAGCCGATGCCGTCTCCTGATCCGCCCACTGGTGCCGGGGACTGTGATCTCCTCCGCGTCGCTCGCGGCGACCAGCAACTCCCACGCCACGGCGGCGCTGCGATGGCTGAGCACAGCGCCCGGGCCACCCGCGAGCACGGCCGCGATCCGACGACCGTCGGCGCTCAGCGACGGATGGCCGACGGCGTAGACACCGCGATGAACGCGGTGAAGTCGCCCTGAGCGCAGCCGGCGCGTGATGCCGCTGCCAGTGATCCCGGCCTGAGCCAGCTGGCCGGTGGAGACGACACCGTGTTGGCGGGCTGCGATCTGGGCGACGATCACGTCTGGCTTGTCGACTTCATCGCGCATACCGGTAGGAAGTCGACAGAGCCGATCCATGCCCCCGCCTCTGTAGATTCTCGGCCCCCATGCCCGCCATGCCGTCCGTAAGCGCCCAGTTCTCGGTCACGGTCCGGGTCGAGCTCGACGCTCGTCAGGAGCCTCTCGGCAAGCTCACCGCGCAGATCGCCGAGGCGGGCGGGGCCCTTCACGGCGTCGACCTCGTGCCCGGCGCCGGCAGCGAGGGCAAGCGCGTGCGCGAGTTCACGATCGATGCCCGCGACCAGGCGCACTGGGAGCAGATTCTGCGGGCGATCGGATCCACCCGCGGGGCTCGGGTGCTCGAGTACGTCGACCGGACCCTCGCGATGCACCGTGGCGGGAAGATCGAGCAGCACAACAAGTACCCGCTCAAGACCCGCGACGACCTCTCCATGGCCTACACGCCGGGCGTCGCCCGCGTGTGCCAGGAGATCGCCGCCGACCGGTCCAAGGCGTTCGAATACACGATCAAGCGGAACACGGTCGCGGTGGTCTCCGACGGCAGCGCGGTCCTCGGCCTCGGCGACATCGGGCCCGAGGCGGCGATGCCGGTGATGGAGGGCAAGGCGATGCTGTTCAAGGAGTTCGCCGGGGTCGACGCGTTCCCGATCTGCCTCTCGACCAACGACCCCGAGGCGATCGTCGAGTCGGTGCGCCTACTGGCGCCGGCCTTCGGCGGCATCAACCTCGAGGACATCTCTGCCCCGCGCTGCTTCGAGATCGAGGATCGGCTCAAGCAGGAGCTCGACGTCCCGGTGTTCCACGACGACCAGCACGGCACCGCGGTGGTCGTGATGGCGGCCCTCTTCAACGCGCTCAAGATCGTCGGCAAGCCGATCGAGAGCCTGCGGGTGCTCGTCGTGGGGCTCGGGGCCGCGGGGGTCGCGGTGACCAAGATGATGGTGGCGTCAGGGGTGCAGCATGTGATCGGCTGCGACCGCCTGGGGGCGATCTCGACCGAACGCGAGGACTACGGCTCGGGCGAGATGAGCGCGATCAAGCGCTGGTATGCGGAGAACTCGAACCCCGACAAGCTTCAGGGAGAGCCGAACGAGGTGATCGAGGGCACCGATCTCTTCATCGGCGTCTCCGGCCCGGGGATCATCTCCGCCGAGGCGCTGAGCCGGATGGCGGACGATGCGATCGTGTTCGCCATGGCCAATCCGACGCCCGAGGTGATGCCCGAGGAGGCCGAGCCGCACGTGCGGATCATGGCCACGGGGCGCTCCGACTACCCCAACCAGATCAACAACGTGCTCTGCTTCCCGGGGATCTTCCGCGGCGCGCTGGACGCGGGCGCCCCGCGGATCACCGAGCCGATGAAGCTGGCAGCGGCGAAGGGGATCGCCCAAGTGGTCGCCGACGAGGACCTCTCCGAGGACTACATCATCCCGAGCGTCTTCGATCGCGACGTCGCCCCCGCCGTGGCCAAGGCGGTCACCGACGAGGCCCGCCGCGAGGGCATCGCCCGGGTCTCCGAGGAGACCGGGACATTCGCGGCTGTCGAGCGGTCCAGCGGGTAGTGGGGACGCAGCGATGAGAGTCCTCGTCACCGGCGCCAGCGGCATGATCGGCAGCTCGGTCTGCGACGCCCTGCTGACCCGCGGCGACGAGGTGGTGGGGCTCAGCCGCGACCCGCAGCGGGCCCGCGGGTCCAACCCGGCGGTCACCTGGCACGCGTGGAACCCCGCCACCGAGCGCCCCCCGGCGGCCGCTTTCGAAGGCGTCGACGCGGTCGTCAACGTCGTCGGCGAGGAGATCAACCAGCGCCTCACCCCGGCGGCCAAGCAGCGGATTCACTCAAGCCGCGTGCGGGCGACGAAGAACCTGGTCGACGGGATCGCCGCCGCCGAGCCCCGGCCGGGCGTGCTGGTGAGCCAGTGCGCCGTCGGCTACTACGGCGACCGCGGGGATGCGATCGTCGACGAGTCGACCCCGCCCGGGTCGGACTTCCTGGCTCGGCTCTGCGCCGAGTGGGAGGGGGCGGCGCGCGAGGCGGAGGGCGGGGGCCTTCGCGTGGCCGTGTACAGGAGCGCCCCCGTGCTGGACGCGGGGACCGGCCTCTTGAAGCAGCTGCGCCTGCCGTTCATGCTGGGGCTCGGCGGGCCGATCGCGGGGGGTCGCCAGTACATGCCGTGGATCCATCGTGACGACGAGGTCGGGCTGATCCTCTGGGCGCTCGACACCGATGCGGTCGATGGCTCGCTCAACGCGAGCTCCCCGAACCAGGTCACCAACAGGGAGTTCTCGCGCGCGTTCGGGCGAGTCCTCGGCCGCCCGGCGGTGGCCCCGGTGCCGAAGGCCGCGGTCGCCGCGCTCCGCGGCGGGGAGCTCGCCAACGCGATCGTCGCCAGCCTCCGCGTTGTCCCGCGCCGGGCGCTCGACCTCGGTTACGCGTTCCGGTTCCCGGAGCTCGAGCCGGCGCTGCGCGATTTGCTGGGACGCTGATCGCGCGGTCTCACCACCCGCCTACCCGAAGAAGACTTCGGCCTCGCGGTAGAGCGAATCGGGCACGAGCTTTACCTCCGCGGTCGCCTCGGCGAGATCCACGAGGACGATGTCGGTGGCGCGCAGGGATGCCATCTTTCCCCACCGCCCCTCGTGCGCGGCGTCGATCGCGTGCAGGCCGAAACGGGTCGCCAGGACCCGATCGAAGGCGGTGGGAGTACCGCCACGCTGGACGTGGCCGAGCACGGTCGCCCGGGCGTCGTGGCCGGTCTGGCGCTCGATCTCCCTCTCGAGCCAGTGGCCGATGCCCCCAAGCCGGACGTGACCGAAGGCGTCGACGGGCGCGTCTTGCGTGATCGGCATGCCGCCCATCGGCTCCGCGCCCTCGGAGACGACGACTATCGGCGCGTACTGACTCTCGAAGCGCCGCCGGATGTAGTCGCAGACGCGATCGAGATCGAAGGGGTGCTCCGGGATGAGGATGACGTTGGCGCCACCGGCCAGCCCCGCATGGAGCGCGATCCAACCCGCGTGCCGCCCCATCACTTCCACGATCAACGTGCGTTTGTGGCTCTCCGCCGTCGTGTGCAGGCGATCGATCGAGGCCATGGCGATGTTGACCGCGGTGTCGAAGCCGAACGTGTAGTCGGTCGCGTTGAGGTCGTTGTCGATCGTCTTCGGCACGCCCACGAGCCTGACGCCCGCGTCCTGGAGCTCCGCAGCAACGCCCAGAGTGTCCTCCCCGCCGATTGCGATCAGGCCGTCGACGGCGTCGCGCTCGAGGGTCGCAACGATCCGCTCGAGGCCGCCCTCCTCCTTCAGCGGGTTGGTCCGAGACGAGCCGAGGATCGTGCCGCCGCGCGGCAGGATCCCACGCACTTCGGGAACTCCGAGGGGGCGGCTATCGCCCTCCATGGGGCCGCGCCAGCCGTTGCGGTAGCCGACGAACTCGTGGCCGTACTCGCCGACGCCCTTGCGGACTACCGCGCGGATCACGGCGTTCAGCCCAGGGCAGTCTCCCCCACCTGTGAGCACACCGACGCGCACGCTCGCAAGATACCCACAGGTGCCTTGGGGTTACGCGCGCAGCCGCTCCAGCATCGGCTGGGCCCAGCGGTCCAGGACGCCGTTGAAGAGGATGAACAGGAAGATGAGGCTGCCCACGGCGCCTCCGAGGCCGAAGCCGTAGGCGACGATCATCGCCACCAGGCCGACGATGAAGAAGATCAGCAGCCGCATCGGGGGGGTGGAGCCTATCCGACCCGATCGCCGGCGAGTGCCGCGCGGGCCTGGCGGATCCAGTCCGTGACCGCGGCAGCGGCAGCGGCAGGTCCAGACGCCTCGGCGACCGCGCGTACGAGGCGACTGCCGACGATCACCCCGTCGGCGACGGCGCCGACCGCGGCCGCCTGCTGGGGAGTGCCGATGCCGAAGCCGACGGCGACCGGAACCGGCGAGGTCTCCCGCACCGCCAAGATCAGCTCGGAGAGCCCGGCCGGCAGTGCCTCGCGCTCGCCGGTCACCCGCGTATCGGAGACCAAGTAGACGAACCCCTCCGCACGCTCGCAGATCGCCCGACGGCGCTCGGGGGGCGTCGTCGGCGCGACCAGCGGCACGATCGCGACCCCTGCCTCCCCCAGGGCCTCCCCGATCTCCCCCGCCTCCTCGGTCGGCAGGTCGGGCAGGATGGCGCCGCACGCGCCGGCGTCCGCCAACGCTTTTGCGGTCCCCGAGGCACCGCGCGCGAGGGCCATGTTCGCGTAGACCATCGGCACCACCGGGACGCGGGCGGCGATTCGCTCGCAGAGGCGCAGGACGGAGTCGAGCGTGGCCCCCGCGTCGAGGGCCCTCGTCGCCGCCGCGTGGATCACCGGGCCGTCGGCCAGGGGGTCCGAGAACGGGACGCCCAGCTCGACCAGGTCCGCGCCGGCGTCCGCGTAGGCGTCGGCCACCGCCTCGGCCGTGGCCCGGTCGGGGAAGCCGCCCATCATGTACGGCATCAGCGCGGCGCGGCCCTCGGATCGGGCGGCCTCGAACGCTGCCGCGATCCGCGCGGCGCCGACCGCCGCCGCCGACGCCACCTCAGCCATCGCCCAACCCCTCGAGCCGCCCGGCGACCTCGGCCAGGTCCTTGTCGCCGCGCCCGCTGAGACACACCACATCAAAGCCGGCCGCATGCTCCGCTGCGGCCGGGTCTGTGGCGGGATGCGGATTCGCCAAAAGCCACGCGATCGCGTGGGCCGGCTCAAGCGCCGGGATGATGCCCTCCAGCCGGGCCAGCTCGCGGAATGCGTCGATCGCGTCGACGTCGGTCACGGCCTCATAGCGGGCACGCCCGATGTCGCGGAGATATGCGTGCTCGGGGCCGACGCCCGGGTAGTCGAGGCCCGCCGAGATGGAATGCGCCTCCAGGATCTGGCCCTCGGCGTCCGCCAGCACCGAGGAGAGCGCGCCGTGGAGCACACCGGTGCTTCCGGCGACGAGCGATGCGCCATGACGGGCGTCGAGCCCCTCGCCGCCGGCCTCCACGCCCACCAGCTCTACCTCGTGATCGTCGAGGAACGCATAGAACGTGCCGATCGCGTTCGAGCCGCCGCCGACGCAGGCGATCACCCGGCTCGGCAGCGCCGACTCCACCGCGAGCACCTGCGCGCGGGCCTCATCCCCGATGACTCGCTGGAGGTCTCGGACCAGGGCCGGGTACGGGGCCGGACCGACGACCGAGCCGATCACGTAGTGCGTGGTGGCGACGTTCGTGACCCAGTCGCGGATCGCGGCGCTGACCGCCTCCTTGAGCGTCCGGGCACCCGCCTCCACCGGCGCCACCTCGGCGCCCAGCAGGCGCATGCGCTCCACGTTCGGGGCCTGGCGCCGCATGTCCTCGGTGCCCATGTAGACCACGCACTCGAGGCCGAGCAGCGCGCACGCGGTCGCCGCGGCGACCCCGTGCTGACCGGCGCCGGTCTCGGCGATCACCCGCCGCTTGCCCATGCGCCGGGCGAGGAGCGCCTGGCCGATGGCGTTGTTGATCTTGTGGGCGCCTGTGTGCGCGAGGTCCTCGCGCTTGAGGTAGACCCGCCTTCCGACCCGCTCGGAGAGCCGCCGCGCCAGATAGAGGGGGGTCGGGCGCCCGACGTAGTCGCGGAGCAGGTCGTCGAGGTCGCCGCGGAAGGCGGCGTCGTCCCGGGCCTCCACCCACGCGGTGCTGAGCTCGTCGAGCGCGGCCATCAGGACCTCGGGGACGAACCGTCCGCCGTAGGGCCCGAAGCGCTCCTCGATGCCGGCGACCGCGCCGCCGGCTGCCCCCGCTGGATCCGGAGGGTTCATCCCGCGATCACTCGGGGGTCGGCGGTGGCCGCCTGCGCCGCCTCGAAGAAGGCCGCCATCCGCCCGTGGTCCTTGATCCCCGGGGCGGCCTCGACTCCGGTGGCGACGTCGACCGCGTACGGGCGCACGACGGCGATACCCTCGCCGACGTTATCGGGCCGCAGACCGCCTGAGAGGATCGCCGGCACCTGCGAGTGCCGGGTCGCGATCAGCTTCCAGTCGAAGGTCTCACCCGTCCCCCCCGCGAGCTCGGCCCGGTGAGCGTCGAACAGGTGGAAGTCGGTGTGGTAGGCAGCCGCAGCCTGGACGTCGGCGCCGCTTCGCACGCGGATCGCCTTGATCACCCGGCAGCCGGTGCGCCGCGCCGCCTCCTGGCAGAACGCGGGCCCCTCTTCGCCGTGGAGCTGGATCATCGTCAACGACTCGTCCTCGGCAGCGCGCGCGATCTCGTCGAGGGTCGAGTTGACGAAGACGCCGACCACCTCGAGCCGGCGCCGGAGCGCCGCCCCGATCTCGGCCGCCACGGCCGGATCGCAACGGCGCGGGCTGGGCTCGTGGTGGACGAGCCCGATCGCCCAGGCGCCGAGCCGCGCCGCCTCGTGCGCGTCCTCCACCCTGGTCATGCCGCAGAACTTCACCCGCATGGGCACAAGGATGGCAGGGTCGTGCCGGCACCGGACATGCAGGCGCCGGGCCGCGGGGCGCTGCGCGCTAGCCGCCGGCCTGCGCCGGGCGATCGGCGAGCGTGACCGTGACGGTGCGCTCGTCGCCGCCTCGCTGCAGCGTGAGCTCCAGCTCGTCGCCGGGCTGGTGCGTGTCGACGGCCCGGATCACGTCGCTCATGCCGGTCACGGGCTCGCCGTCGATTGCCGTGATCACGTCGCCGCCGACGCGGAGCGGCTGCCCGTCGATGGTGATGTTGGTGGTCCCCGCCTCGACGCCCGCGTCGTCCGCCGGGCTGTCCGGGACGACGCTCTGAACCAGTGCCCCGCGATCCACGGGGAGGTTGAGCACATCCACGATTCGCTCAGTGAGGTCGGCGCCGGTGATCCCCAGGAACGCGTGCTGGACCTCCCCGGTGTCGATCAGCTGCCGCGTGACCTCGCGGACGGTATTCACAGGCACGGCGAAACCGATGCCGACGTTGCCGCCGCCGTTCGGCGACTCGATCTGCGAGTTGATCCCGATCACCCGTCCGTCCGCGTCGATCAAAGGCCCGCCGGAGTTCCCGGGGTTGATCGGCGCGTCGGTCTGGATCACGTTGCGGATCGTGAACCCGTTCGGAGCGCGGATCTCGCGCTGCAGGGCGGAGACGATCCCGGCGGTGGCCGTGCGGTCGAGGCCGAACGGATTGCCGATCGCAACCACGGGGTCGCCGACCGTCAGGTCCGAGGAGTCGCCCAACTCAAGCGGGTGAAGCTGATCGGCCGGAGCGTCCACCTTGAGCACCGCGACGTCTGTGGACGGATCCGTGCCGACCACTTCGGCATCCATCGGCTCTTCATCCCCGCCCAGCGTCACCTGGATCCGGTCGGCGCCGCTGACCACGTGGGCGTTGGTGAGGAGGTGCCCCTCGGTATCGATCACGAAGCCAGAGCCCGTGGCGGTGCCGCCGCCACCCCCGCCGAACGGGTCGAAGGGCGAGGTCGGCTCGGGATTCGACTGCGCCTGGATGAAGGCGACGCCGGGCGAGTCCTGCTTATAGATCTCGTTCACGCTCAGGCCGTCGCCGTCACCCTGGTCGGCGGCGGGCTGAGCGAGTGCCGAGACCGTGGTGGTCGTGCTCGCGCCATCGTCGTCGGAGGCATCGACCCATCCGGCTGCGATCGCGATCCAACCGGCCACAGCAACGACCAGCCCGCCGACCAGGGCGGAGCCAAAGGAAGTCGAGATCAGGGATCTGGCCCGCTGCATCGCCACGCATCATGCGCAGGGGCACTAAACGCGGGCTTAGGGGAACCTACGGGCGAGCTAAGACCTACGCGCCCGGGGCCTGCTCGTCGCCGCTCCGCTCGAGGTAGTGCTCACGGGTCGCCTCATCGTCGAGAACGAGCTCGCGGACGGCTGCCTCCGGGTCTTCCGCCCGCATCAGCGCCTCGCCCACGAGCACCGCGTCGACGCCGATTCGCTCCAGCTCCTCGAGCTGCTCGCGACGCTCATACCCGGATTCCGAGACCACCGTCTTCCCAGCGGGAACGTCCGTGATCAGCTCCATCGTCCGCTCGACGTCAACGCTCAGATCTCCCAGGTCCCGGTTGTTGATCCCCAGCACTCCCGCGTCGACGGCGAGCGCACGCTCGAGCTCGTCGTCGGAGTGAATCTCGACGAGGCAGTCGAGGTCGAGCGCGCGAGCCTCGTCGTGGAGCAGCGTCAGGGTGGCGTCGTCGAGGGCCGCCACGATCAACAACACCGCATCGGCCCCGTGTATGGCCGCCTCGTACAACTGGTAGGGATCGACGATGAAGTCCTTGCGCAGGATCGGCAGCCCAGACGCTGCCCGGGCCGCGCGCAGGTCGTCGAGCGAGCCCGCGAAGTTGGGCTCGTCCGTGAGGACCGAGATGGCCGCGGCCCCCCCGCGCTCGTACGCGGTCACGGTCTCGGCCACGTCGCTGCCGTTGCCGAGGCTTCCGGCGCTGGGTGAGCGACGTTTGAACTCCGCGATCACCGACAGTCCGGGACCTACCAGCGCCTCGCTGAACGGCCGAGCCCCGCCGCGAGTCCCGAGCTGCGAGCGAAGCTCCTCGATCGGGATCCTCGTGCGGCGCTGCTCCACACCCTGCCGGGCAGCCATGACCAGGTCATCGAGCCTGTTCATTCGACGCTAATGATGCCGGTTCGTGGTCTCGACGAGTCGCGCGACCACATCCCGCGCGGCTCCGGAGTCGATCGCGTCTCGGGCGCGGGCGATCCCATCGTTCAAATCAGCGGCAACCCCTCCGACCAGGATCGCGGCCCCAGCGTTCAAGACGACGACGTCCTGCGCCGGGCCCGTGGCTCCCTCGAAGACCTCCAGGAGCACCGCTGCGTTCTCGTGGGGCTTGCCGCCGGCGATCGCCTCCAGCGGGGCTCGCTCGATCCCGTGGTCCTCCGGGCGCACGTAGATCTCCTCGGTGCCGCCGTCGGCGACCTCGATCACCCGCGTCTCCTCGTGAACGCCGATCTCGTCGACGCCGTCGGCGCAGCAGACGACCATCGCTCGCTCGCAGCCGAGGCTGAGCAGCGCCTCCGCGATGGTCTCCTGGTAGCGGCGATCCGAGACGCCGAGCAGCTGACGCTGCGCGCCCGCCGGGTTTGTCAGCGGTCCGAGGAAGTTGAAGATCGTGCGTACCGCCAGCTCCTTGCGCACCGGCACCACGTGCTTCGTGGCCGCGTGATGCCGGGGAGCGAACATGAACCCAAACCCGATCTCGTCGATGCAGCGCCCGACCGCGTCGGGGTCGAGCTCGATCTCGACCCCGAGCGCCTGGAGCACGTCGGCCGACCCGGAGTGGCTGGTGGCCGACCGGTTGCCGTGCTTCGCGACCGCACAGCCGGCGGCCGCGGCGACCAGCGCCGCCGCGGTCGAGATGTTGAACGTGGAGGGTCCGCCGCCGGTTCCGGCCGTGTCGACGAGGTCGCCGCGCTGGGTCTCGACCGGCGCCGCCAGCCGCCGCATCGTCCGCGCCAGCCCGACCAGCTCGGCGACCGTCTCGCCCTTGGCGCGCAGGGCGACCAGGAAGGCCCCGATCTGGATCTCGCCCGCACGCCCCTCCATCACCTCGTCGAGCACGGCCGAGGTGTGATCGGCGGTCAGGTGATCGCCGCTGCAGACGGCGTCGATCGCGCGGGTGAGGATCTCGTTGGGCACGGTGGGGTCGGCAGTATGTCTGAGACGTTCGCGCTACCGGGGCGATCCGTTGGCGAGGAAGTTCCGCAGCATGTCCATCCCATGCGGGGTGAGCACCGATTCGGGGTGGAACTGCACGCCCTCGGCCGGGAGGGAGCGGTGGCGCACGCCCATGATCACCTCGCCGTAGGAGGCCGTGACCTCCAGCTCGTCAGGCAGCTCCGAGTCGGCGACCAGGGAGTGGTAGCGCCCGGCCCGGAGGGGGCTCTCCAACCCGTCGAAGATGCCCCGGCCATCGTGCTCGACGGCCGCGTCCTTCCCGTGGACCGGTTCGCCCCGGACCGTGCGCCCGCCGAAGGCCTCGACCATCGACTGGTGGCCGAGGCAGACCCCCAGGGTGCGCGCGCCGGCCTCGGGGAAGGCACGGGCGGCCTCGATCGAGATCCCGGCGTCGCTGGGGGTGCACGGGCCGGGCGAGATCACCAGGCGGTCGGGGCGCCGTGCCAAGAGCTCGGGCACCGACGCCTTGTCGTTTCGAACCACCTCGACCCCTGCTCCGAGCTCTCCCAGGTACTGCACCAGGTTGTAGGTGAAGGAGTCGTAGTTGTCGATCACCAGCACCCGCATCATGGCCACCCCGGCTCCCCAGCCGCCAGCTCCACTGCGCGGAACACCGCCTCGGCCTTCGACAGCGACTCCCGGTACTCGTAGTCCGGCTTTGCGTCGGCGACGGTCCCGCCCCCGGCCTGCACGTGCACGATTCCGTCCTTGACGACCACGGTGCGGATGTGGATCGCGGTGTCGAGGTCGCCGCCGAAGCCCAGGTACCCGATCGCGCCGCCGTAGGACCCGCGCTTATGAGGCTCGAGCTCGTCGATGATCTGCATCGCCCGCACCTTCGGCGCACCCGACAGCGTCCCAGCCGGGAGCACGGCGCGCAGGGCGTCGATCGCGGTCACGTCGTCCCTCAGCGTCCCCGAGACCTGGCTGACGATGTGGAGCACGTGTGAGTAGGTCTCGACCACCATCAGCTCGTCGACCGTAACCGATCCGTACTCGCAAACACGGCCGAGGTCGTTCCGACCGAGGTCGACGAGCATCACGTGCTCGGCCCGCTCCTTCGGGTCCGCCAGCAGCGCCTCCGCCTGGCGCCGGTCCTCGTCCTCCGAGGCGCCCCGCGGGTAGGTGCCGGCGATCGGGCGGGTCTCGACTCGGCGGCCGCTCACCTTCACCAGCGGCTCGGGAGAGGCTCCGGCGAGCTGGAAATCACCGAACTCGAGGAAATACATGTATGGGGAGGGATTGATCGCCCGCAGGCCGCGATAGATCGAGAATGCCCCGGCCGTGGCCGGGGCCGAGAAGCGCTGGGAGGGCACGACCTGGAACGCGTCGCCGGCGTGGATGTACTCGATGATCCGGCTGACGTTGGCCTCGAACCGCTCCCGGGTCATGTTCGCCTGAAAACCACTGCCCGCCACCGCCTCCGCTCCCGCCTGGAAACCACTGCCCGCCGGCTGCTCCGCTCCCGCCCGAACACCTTGCCCTCGCCTACGGCTCGGGCTTTCTTCCTGTGCTCCCGCGTCCGCGCCGGCGGGGTCCCCGGCGGGATGGCCAAGTGATGGCACCGGCTGGCGCAGGGCCTCGCGCACCTCGCCGATCGCCTGCTCGGCCCGGGCGCGCGCGGCCCCCGGATCCGTCTCGCCGTCGGAGAAGGCATAGGCGATCACCGCCAGCTCGTGCTTCAGGTGATCGAAGGCCAGCATCACCTCGGAGACCATCAGGGCCATGTCGGGGAGCCCGAGCGGGTCCGGGTTCGGCGGACCCAGGGGCTCCACCGTGCGCACCAGGTCGTAGGCGAAGAAGCCGACCGCGCCGCCGGCGAATGGCGGTAGCTCGCCGTCGGGCTCGAACCGGTGGCGTTCGAGGTACGCGGCGATGGCGGCATAGGGATCCGGGGCCTCGTGCTCGGCGCTCGGATCGGCGTTGAGGTCGCGCGCCCCTTCCCCGCGCCACTCGCGCAAGCGCCCGTCGTTCCACCGCAGGACCGCATGCGGGTGAAAGCCGAGGAAGGAGTAGCGGCCCACCCGGCCCTGCTCGGCCGACTCGAGCAGGAAGCAGGGTCCGGCGCCGATGCGCGGGGCCGCTCGCAGCTTGAGGAAGGCCGAGACCGGCGTGTCGCAGTCGTCGATGAACCGCTCGACGACGGGGACCACGACCGCGGTCGGGGTGCTGCTAGCGACGGCGGCCATTGAGTACCTCCAGCACCTCCCCCATGCGGACGTCGCGGGAGCGGAGGAGGACGGCGAGGTGGTAGAGGACGTCTGCGGCCTCCTCGGCCAGGCGATCCGCGGGCTCGGCCTCGGCTGCCCGCGCGGCCTCGTCGGCCTCCTCTCGCACCTTGGCCCCGATCCGCGGCGGATCGTCGAGCAACTCGACTGTGTATGAGCCGGAGGGCCGCTGGCGCTCGCGCGCGTCGAGCGTCCGCTCCAGCGCCGCCAGGGCCTCGAACGAGGCCGGCGTGGGCTCGCCCTCGGCCGGCGGGGCGTACGGCGCCTGGTCGGCCGTCCCGTCGAGGTCGCGGTAGAAGCACGAGCGCTGGCCCGTGTGGCAGGCCGGGCCGGCGGGCTCGACCACTGCGACGATCGCGTCGCCGTCGCAGTCGTAGCGCAACTGGCGCAGGCGCATCACGTTGCCCGAGGTCTCGCCCTTGCGCCACAGCTCGCCGCGGGACCGGCTGAAGAAGTGGACCTCCCCGCTCTCGCGGGTGCGCCGCAGCGCCTCCTCGTTCATGTACGCGAGCGTCAACACCTCCCCGCTGCGCCAATCCTGGGCGACGCATGGGACCAGGCCGCGCTCATCGAAGCGAATCGGACCTCGGTCGCCGGCGGTTTCCTCCGTCATTGCGGGGAGTCTACGAGTCCCCTTGCGGGCTCTCGACCGTTACTCGATCCCCAGGCGATCGAGGAGGCCCTCGTCGCGTCGCCACCGCTGGCGCGTGCGCACCTGGAGGTCGAGGAAGACCTGCGAGCCGAGCTCGCGCTCGAGCTCCTTGCGGGCCGCGCCCCCGATCTCGCGCACCATGCGGCCGCCCTTACCGATCAGGATCCCCTTTTGTGACTCGGACTCGACCCAGAGCTGTGCGCGGACCTCGTGAAGGCCGTCATCGCGGACGGATACCTCCTCGACCGCGACCTCGACCGCGTGGGGGATCTCCTCGCGGGTTCGCTTCAGCACCTGCTCGCGGATGAGCTCCGCCAGGTGGACATCGGAGGGCTGGTCCGAACGCTCGCCCGGCGGGTAGAGGAACGGGCTCGGCGGCAGCAGCTCGCCGAGGCGCTCGAGCAGCACGCCGAGGCCGGCTCCGGTCCGGGCGCTCACCGGGAAGACCTCGTCGACGGCCTCGAGGTCCGCGGCCGCAGCCAGGACGGCGGCCGTGGCCCCCTTGCCAAGCCGGTCGCACTTGTTGACGGCGCAGATGACCGGGGTCTCTGCCTCGCCGGTGGGCTTTGCCTCCACGAGGGCCCGGGCGATGAAGCGATCGCCGGGCCCCACGCCCTGCTCGCCGTTGACGACGAGCAAGGCTGCGTCGGCGTCGGCCAGCTCGCGCTCGACCCGGGCCTGCATGCGCTCGGTGAGGACGTCGCGGGGGCGCTGGACGCCCGGCAAGTCGACGAGCACGATCTGTCGGCCCGCGGCGACGTCCGTGGCGATGCCGCGGATCGCGCGCCGGGTGGTCTGCGGGCGGTCCGAGACGATCGCCACCTTCGCGCCCACGAACGCGTTGACCAGCGTCGACTTGCCGACGTTCGGCCGCCCGGCAATCCCCACGAACCCGGCCTGCGTCACGGCGCCCGCTCGCTCCTCGCCTTCAGTGCAGGCGCCAGCGCGCCCATCACGCGGGCCTGCAGCGCCAGCATCTCCCCCTCATCGGCTTCGTGGTCGTATCCGCAGAGATGGAGTGTGCCGTGGACGGCCGCTTCCACGGGATCGGCAGCGTGCTCGGGGCAGATGACGACATCGCCCAGCTCCCTCGGTCCCTCCACCTCCCCGGAGCCATCGACCGGGAAGGCGAGCACATCGGTCGGGCTGTCGAGGCCCCGATGCTCCCGGTTGAGCTGACGAATACGATCGGTCGTCACCAGCTCGACCGAGAGGTGGCCGTCGAGGACTCCGGCGGCGTCGAGCGCTGCTGCGACCGGGGAGCGCAGCTCGTCCGGGACGTCAGCCAGGTCGACGCTCAATCGCCCGAGTAGGCATCGTAGGCGGCGACGATCCGCTGGACCAGCTCGTGACGGACGACGTCCTCGGCGCCGAAGCGGATGAAGCTGATGTCGCTGACCTCGGAGAGGATCTCGCCGACCACCACCAGTCCCGAGCGCTGGTCGCGCGGCAGGTCGATCTGGGTGACGTCTCCGGTCACCACCATCCTCGAGCCGAACCCGAGCCGCGTGAGGAACATCTTCATCTGCTCCGGGCTCGTGTTCTGGGCCTCGTCGAGGATGACGAAGGAGTCATTGAGCGTCCTTCCGCGCATGAATGCGAGCGGCGCGACCTCGATGATCCCGCGATCGAAGTAGGTCGAGACCCGCTCGGGATCGAGCATGTCGTAGAGGGCGTCGAACAGCGGTCGCAGGTACGGGTCCACCTTCGCCTGGATGTCACCGGGCAGGAAGCCCAGCCGCTCGCCGGCCTCGACCGCGGGGCGGGTGAGGATGATCCGGCTCACCTCGCGAGCATCCAACGCGGCGACGGCCATCGCCACGGCGAGGAAGGTCTTGCCGGTCCCCGCCGGGCCGATGGCGAAGGTCACGGTGTGGGCGCGGATGTCGTCGACGTATCGCTTCTGGTTGACGGTCTTGGGCGCCACCTTGATCGCGCGGTGGCGCCAGATCACGTCCTCGAGGATCTCGGCAGGGCGCTCCGAGGCCTCGAGCGCTCCGCTGACCGCATCCACCGTCGTCGGGGCGAGATCGTGGCCGCGCTCCACGAGGCCAACGAGCTCGTCGACGATCGTCGCCGCCTCCTGCACGTCGCCCTCGTCGCCGTCGAGCGTGAGCACGTTGCCACGGAGGTAGACGTCGCACCCCAGACGCTCCTCGAGCTCCCGAAGGATCACGTCCTCGGATCCGGCCAGCTCCGCGGCGACGGCGTTGTCCAGCGTTAGCTGCCTGCGGGCCAAATCGCTAGTCCGCCAGACGTTCGCGCACGATCGCGCTCACGCGCTTGCCGTCGGCGCGCCCGTCCACCTTCGCCATCACGGCACCCATCGCTTTGCCCATGTCCTGCGGCCCGGACGCCCCTGAATCGGCGAGCGCCTCATCGACGAGCGTGGCCAGGTCCTCGTCCGAGAGCTCCTCGGGTAGATAGCCCTGGATGATCTCTGCCTCGAGCTCCTCCGCCGCCGCACGGTCGGGGCTGCCGCCCTCGCGGTACGCCTCGGCAGCCTCCAGGCGGCGCTTCCGCTCGCGTCGCAGGACGGCGATCTCGTCGCCGGCACCCTCCTTGGCCTCGAGCTGAAGCGCGTTCGTCACCATCCTCAACGCACCCACGCGGTCGCGCTCACCGGCCTTCATCGCCTCACGGGTATCCGCCTGAACCTGCTCGAGAATGGCCACGTCGTAAGCGTAGTGGCCGTACCCGCGGGGGGCGAAATCCAGGCGGCTGGCGCGTTATCCCACTGCATGGGTGGAAACCGCGCCAGTTGCGACGCGCTCGCGGCGCGAGTCGCCGCGCGACAGCACGGGGTGATCACGCTGCGGCAGCTCCGGGCGGCCGGATTCACCTCGAGGATGGTCGAGACGCGAGTTCGCCGCGGGGGCCTCCACCGCATCCACCGAGGGGTCTACGCCGTCGGTCACCCCGGCCTGAGCCGGGAGGGGGCGTGGATGGCGGCGGTGCTCGCATGCGGTGACGGTGCCGTGCTGAGCCATCGCGCGGCCGGCGCCCTGTGGGGGATCATCACGGCACCTGAGGTCGTCGATGTCACGGTTCCCGGCGATGCCGGCCGACGGAGTCGCGACGGAATCCGCATCCATCGCTCGTCGACCCTGGCTCCCGGCGACTGCACCGCGCGCTACGCGATCCCCGTGACGAAGCCGGCGAGGACGCTGGAGGATCTCCGCAGGACGCTGCCCTGGACGAGGTTCGCCCCGGCGCTGCGGGAGGCAGAGTTCCTTCGCCTGCCGATCGGCGATCAATTCGAGCCGGATCACACCCGCACCGAGCTCGAGGCGCGGTTCCTCGCACTCTGCCGCCGCCATCGTCTCCCCAGGCCCGAGGTCAACGTCCGCGTCGGCCGGTTCAGGGTCGACTTCCTTTGGCGCGATCAACGCCTGATCGTGGAGGTCGACGGCTGGAAGGCACATCGCACTCGCTCCGCCTTCGAGGAGGACCGAGCGCGCGACGTCCGCCTGAGGCTCCTGGGTTACACCGTCGTGCGCTTCACCTGGCGGCAGCTCACGGACGACCGGGGCGAGGTCGCGGCGACCGTGAGAGCGTTCCTGTAGTCGCCCTCATGGCGCGTTTCACCCCCTCACCGGTCGAAAAGGCGCCAGGGGGTAGTTGGGAGCCGGGGGCTCAGCCGACCTCCACGTGCTCCACCTCGCCCAGCGGCATCTGCAGGAAGCGGGTGCCGAGCTCGCGAAACGAGGCGACGTCGGCGGTGCAGAGGAAGCGGTAGGCGCCCTCCCCCGTGCCCTCGGTCGCGATTCCGGCCGTCTGTAGGTGTCGCTGGGCGGTCGCTGCGAGGGCGTGGCCGGCGGTCACAAGGCGCACGTCGCGCCCGAGGATGCGCTGAAGCATCGGGGCGACCAGCGGGAAGTGCGTGCAGCCCAGGATGACGGTGTCGACGCCCGCGCCCTTCAGCGGCTCGCAGTAGCTGCGCACCGTGTCGACCACCGACTGGTCGAAGGGGAAGCCGTTCTGGATGATCGGCGCCAGGTCCGGGGCGGCCACCTCCGTCAGCACCAGGTCGTGGCTCTGGCGACCGAGCGCCCGCCGGTAGGCGCCGACCTCGATCGTGGCCGGCGTGGCAAGCACCCCGACCCGGCCCGAATCGGTGATCGCCGCGGCGATCTCGGCCTCCGGCTCGATCACGGCCACGACCTCGATCCCGTGCGCCGCCGCGGCCTCGCGAGCGACGTCCAGGCCGGCGGCCGTTGCCGAGTTGCAGGCGATCACCAGGAGCTTCGCCCCACGATCGAGCAGAAACGTGGCGGCCGCCTCGACCCGCCGTCGCAGGTCAGCAGCGGGCTTGGTCCCGTAGGGGAAGGCCGCGCTGTCGCCGAGGTAGACGTAGTCCTCCGACGGCAGCGAGACCAGCAGCTCGTGCAGCACGGTGAGGCCGCCCACGCCAGAGTCGAAAACCGCGATCGGAAGCTCGGCACGCGTCTCCAAAGACATGGCCGAAGGCTAGATACTCAGTGCGGACGTCAGGACGACCTCAGGAGCAGCGCCGTCCAGTCGCCGTCGACGAGGCGCTCGCACACGGTCAGCCGCCGGCGTTCGAGGGCATCCGCGACCTCCTCCGCCTCACGCTCGAGCAGCCCGGAAGCGATCAGCGCTCGCGGGGCGAAGTCGAGGCGAGATGCGATTCCAAGCAGCAGGGGCGCGGTGAGATTCGCCACGACGGTCTCCGCTCGCGCCGGCCCTGCGGTCCTCAGGTTGATCCGCCGAAGGTCGAGCTCGACCCGGTTGGCGCGAGCGTTCGCTGCCGCCGCCTCCAGCGCGGCGGGTTCGTGATCGCAGGCGATCACCGGAGACCAGCCCAGCTTCGCGGCGGCGATCGCGAGCACTCCCGAGCCGGTCCCGAGATCGACCAGCGAGCCGTTCGCATCGCCGTCGTCCGCGAGCCGGAGGAGCAGCTCGATGCACATCCGGGTCGTGGGATGGGCCCCCGTGCCGAACGCCTGGCCGGGATCGACGACGACATCAATAGCGCTCCCGCGTCCGGGGGCGGCGGGGTCTGCTGTGAGCTCGGGCTCCCACGAGGGGCGCACGACCACCCGGCCGCCGGCGATCACCGCCGGCTTGTGGAAGTCGCGCCAGCGGTCGCCCCAGTCGTCCGGGATCTCGCTGCTCTCGACCTCGACAAAGCCGGGGCCAATCGTCGCCTCCAGCTCGGGCAGCTCGGGCAGCTCGCCCGGTGAGCCGTAGATTGCAAACTCGATCAACCCGCCGGCCGGGCGCTCGGCCCGTCCCCCGGGATCGGGTCACGGCGGTCGACCTCCTCAACGCCCCCCGGGGCCAGCTCCAGGAGCTGAGCGAGTACCGCCTCGGCGAGCTCCGGCCGGCAGCGGACGGCGAGCCTGATCACGCGAGCGTCCCCGCTGCTAGCCAGCCGTTCGGCGGCGGCGTCGGAACCAGCGCGATCCCGCGGCCGCGTCCCGCCTCTCACGCTCCAGGTTGCCGGGCTCGAGTGAGGCATCGAGACGATCGGCGAGCTCCTGCTGCTCCCGGTCGAGACGGGTTGGCACGATGACGTCGACCAGCACGTGCTGGTCGCCCCGGGCGGCTCCGCGCAACGACGGCAGCCCGAGCCCCCCGAGCACGATGCGCTCGCCCGGCTGGGCCCCGGACGGCACCTCCACCTCTCGATCGCCGTCGAGGGTCGGAACCGTGATCGCGCCGCCGAGCATCGCGCGGGTGGCGGAGACCTCTGCGATCGAGACCAGGTCGTCACCATGGCGCTCGAACCGCGGATCGGCGACGACGCTCACCTCGACGAACAGGTCTCCGCGCCGGCCGCCCGCCTCACCGGCGTGGCCCGCGCCGGCGATCCGGATCCGCTGCCCGGACTCGATTCCGGGGGGAACGTCCACCTCCCAGGTGCGTGAGCGCACGCGCCGGCCTTCGCCGTCGCACTCCTCGCACGGCGACTCGGGCACCCGGCCGTCGCCCCCGCAGGTCGGGCACGCCGCCGTCCGCATCACCTGTCCGAATGCCGTCCGGGCGACCTCGCGGAACTGGCCGCTGCCGCCGCAGGTCTCGCAGGTGCGGATCGGTGTGCCGGGCTCGGCGCCGTTGCCACGGCAGCGCTCACAGACGGACACCGCGTCGAAGGTGACCTCCCGGCGGGCGCCGGTGAGCACCTCGGGCAGCGTGAGCTCCACGGAGACGCCGATATCGCCGCCGCTCGCCGGCCCGGGGCGACCGAAGCCGAACAGCTCGCCGAACAGCGGGTCGCCGCGCCCGAAGAAGGACGAGAGCACGTCCTCGAAGCTTCCGAACGCCTCGCTGCTCGGGGCCCAGCCGCCTGAGCGAAGGCCCTCGTGGCCGAACGTGTCGTAGGTACGCCGCCGCGCGGCGTCGGAGAGCACCTCGTAGGCCTCGGCCGCCTCCTTGAACTTCTCCTCGGCCTCGGGGTCGTGCTTGTTGACGTCCGGGTGCAGGTCGCGGGCGAGCCGGCGGAACGCCTTCTTGATCTCGCCGTCACCGGCCGCCCGATCGACTCCCAGGACTTCGTAGTAGTCGCGGGGCATCAGCGATCTCTCCCCCACACCCCGGGTCGCGGAGACGCCATGCCTACCTCGTGTAGACCGTCTCGAAGAACCGCGAGAGCTCCCCGGCGGCCTCCCGGACCGAGGCGATCGCCGTCGCGTAGTCCATGCGCAGCGGGCCGACCACGCCGACCGTGCCCAGGTTTCGGTAGCCGAGGCCGTAGTTGGCGCCCACGACGCTCAACGAGCGCAATTCGGGCGCGGGGTTCTCGTCGCCGATCCAGAGGAACGGGGAGCGCTCCTCGAGCGCCGAGCGAAGCACGCCGAGGAGCCCTGCGCGCCGCTCGAGCGCGCGCATCAGGGAATCGACGTGGGGAAGGTCGGACGCGTGCTCGTCGGAGAGCAGCCTGGCGGCCCCGTCGACATAGAGGTCATCGCCCGCTTCCCCCTCCAACTCGGTGAAGGCCGGCCGCACCGCCTCGGCGAACTCCGCCTCGGCCGGACCCAGCGCGGGATCGAAGAGGCGATCGGCGATCATGCGAGCACCGAGCGAGAGCCCGGCCAGGCGCTCGTTGAGGTAGCTCGACGCCCATTCCACCAAGCCTCGATCGAGCGGCGAAGGGAAGCTGAACAGACGCTTTGTCACCGCCCCATTCGAGGCGATCACGACGACCATGGCCACGTTCGGCTGCAGCGAGAGGACCTCGATCCGGTGGATGTGGGCGCTGGAGGCCGGGGGCGCGGTGGCCAGCGCAAGCAGGTCGGTGGCGCGCGAGAGGGTCGAGGTCGTCTCTCGCATCACCTCGTCCACCTCGCGGCGGATCCGCGACAGATCCAGGCCGGGACCCTTGGGTGCCGGCAAAGTCGGGCCGGTCGCGAGCAGCGCAGCGGCGTAGTACCGGTATCCAGCGTCGGTGGGGACCCGGCCGGCGGACGTGTACGGGTGGGTGAGATAGCGGGCCGCCTCCAGCGCGGCGAGCTCCGCGCGCACCGTCGAGGCGCTCCACGGCACCTCGTCCATCGCCGCGATCGCCTTCGAGCCAACGGGCGCGCCAGAGTCCAGGTAGGACTCGACCACGATTCGCAGGATCCGCTCTTGGCGCTGGGTGAGCACGGTCATTGAATCTTAGGAACGAGCGCTCCCCGGACCGACCGCGTGGTCGAGTCCCGCCGCCAGGGCAGAGGTCAGGGAAGCTCGAGCTCCGCCTCGGCGTTGCGGATGATCCGGTTGCCCGCCTGCTCGGCCTCGGTTTCGGTGACGATCCGGCCGTCGGATGCCTCGCGCACGGTGGCGGTGACCACGATCTCCTGCTCGGGGAAGCCCATCCCGCGGAACTGCACCGCGAGCCGCTTCAGCGCCCGCGGGTCGCCTCCGGCGAGCGCGCTGTGGGCGCGGGCGACCTGGGCCATCGTGTACAGGCCGTGCAGGATCACGCCGGGTAGCCCCACGCTCTTGGCGAATTCCGGGTCGGTGTGGATCGGGTTGGGGTCGCCCGAGGCCTCCGCGTAGCGCTTGGTCAAGCCGGAGTCAGGGGTCACCCGAAGCTCCGGGAGGTGCTGCCCCTGCTTCAGCTCGCTCATACGCCCCTCACGATGTTGGTCCAGGTGCCGCGCACCGTCTCTTGCCCCTCCTGATTCTTGGAGGTCGACTCGAACACGTAGAACCCGAGCCCGTTGCGTTCACTGATTTCCTTGCACCGAACCGTGGTCGTGACCACATCCCCCGCGCACACCGGCTCGTCCCACTCGAACTCCTGCCCCCCATGGACCATCGTGGCGAAGTTCATTCCGACGTCGGGATCGAGCAATGCCGGGCCCATTGCCTGCCCGGCGTAGACGACGCAGAACATCGGCGGGGCGACCAGGTCTCGGAACCCGGCCTCCGTGGCCGCCTCCGCATCGTGGTGGACCGGGTTGTCCTCGCCGACGGCCTCGGCATACCGGCGGATGCGCTCGGCGTCCACCTCGAACTCGGCTGGCGGCCACTCCCTGCCGACGGCGTCCTGCTTCACGGGCATGGCGGCGCGGGATTCTATGTCCTCAGGCGCCTGCCGCCTCCCACTCGCCACGACGCCAGCCCTCGATCGCGGCGAGCGCCTGCTCCCGCTCGGGATAGAGGTGGATGCGCACGATCCGCTCCTGCCCGATCTCGGCCATCACTACTCGTCGAGCTCGAGCACGGACAGGAACGCCTCCTGCGGCACCTCGACGCGGCCGACCTGCTTCATGCGCTTCTTCCCGGCCTTCTGCTTCTCGAGCAGCTTGCGCTTGCGCGTGACGTCGCCGCCGTAGAGCTTGGCGGTCACGTCCTTGCGCAGGGCCTTGACCGTCTCACGCGCGAGCACGCGAGAGCCGATCGCCGCCTGCACGGGAACGTCGAACAGCTGGCGCGGGATCGTCCGCTGGAGCCGCTCGACCAGCGCCTTGCCGGCTCGATAGGCCTGGTCGCGATGAACGACCACCGATAGCGCATCCACGCGCTCGCCGGCGAGCAGCACGTCGAGCTTGACCAGGTCCGACACACGATTGCCGAGCGGCTCGTAGTCGAGCGACGCGTACCCGGCGGTGCGAGACTTGAGTTGATCGTAGAAGTCGAGCACGATCTCGGCCAGCGGCAGGTCGTAGCGGAGCTGGACCCGCTCCGGCGAGAGGTAGTGGATGTCGACATGGCTCCCCCGCCGTCCCTGGCACAGCTCCATCACCGCACCCACATAGCCGGCGGGACAGATGATCGAGGCCCTGATGTACGGCTCGGCGATCTGCGCGATCAATCCGGGGTCGGGCATCTCCACCGGGCTGTGCACCTCGACCCGCTCACCGGTGACCAGCTCGACCTCGTAGCGCACGTTGGGCGTGGTCGCGAGCAGCTCGAGGTCGTACTCTCGCTCGAGCCGCTCTCGAACGATGTCCATGTGGAGGAGGCCGAGGAAGCCGCAGCGGAAGCCGAACCCCAGCGCCTGCGAGGTCTCGGGCTCGTAGGAGAGGGCGGCGTCGTTCAGGGCGAGGCGCTCGAGCGCGTCGCGGAGGTCCTCGTAGCGGTCCGCGTCGATGGGGAACAGGCCGCAGAAGACCATCGGCTTCACCTCGCGATAGCCGGGCAAGGGCTCAGACGCGGCTCGCGAGGCCGCGGTGAGCGTGTCACCGACCCGGAGCTTGGCCAGGTCCTTGATCCCAGTGATGATGTAGCCGACCTCTCCGGCGGACATCAGATCGGTCGGGCGCATCTCAGGCGTGAAGAATCCGGCCTCGTCGATCTCGGCCTGGGTTCCGGTCTGCATCGCCCGGATGAACTCGCCGTGGCGAAAGGAGCCGTCGACCATGCGCACGTAGGCGACCACGCCCCGGTACTGGTCGAACTCGGAGTCGAAGATCAGCGCCCGCGGCGGCGCCTCGGGACGACCCCGGGGAGGCGGGATTCGCGAGACGATGGCCTCCAGGACGCCCGGGACCCCGTCGCCCGTCTTCGCCGAGATCCGCAGCACGTCGGCCGGGTCGCCGCCGACCAGATCGACGATCTCGTCGGCCACCCGCTCCGGCTCGGCGCTAGGGAGGTCCACCTTGTTCAGCACGGGAATCAGCTCGAGCCCGGCCTCGACCGCGGCGTAGGTGTTGGCGACCGTCTGGGCCTCCACCCCCTGGGCAGCGTCCACCACCAGCAGGGCTCCCTCGCAGGCGGCGAGGCTGCGCGAGACCTCATATGAGAAGTCGACGTGTCCCGGCGTGTCGATCAGGTGCAGGTGGTAGGCCTGCCCGTCAGCCGCGACATACTCGACCCGCACCGCCTGGGCCTTGATCGTGATTCCGCGCTCCCTCTCGAGCTCCATCGAGTCGAGCAGCTGCGGCACGTGCTTGCGCGCATCCACCGCGCCCGTGAGCTCGAGGATGCGGTCGGCCAGGGTGGATTTCCCATGGTCGATGTGGGCGATGATCGAGAAGTTGCGGATGCGGTCCATGCGCGGACCGAGTGTATGGCGGGCGGACCTGTATCTCGGGGCTACCCACGACCGGAGAGCGATCGCCGCGCTGCCCGGCGGCGCCCGGGGCCGCGAGAGATTGAGTGTGCAGTTGATGGGGCTATAGCACCCACAAGTGCACAGTCAACAAGTGGCGCCGCCGCGCGTTCGCGCCCACTCGTCGCCACGGACGGCGCGCGCCCCGACCCGTCAGCTCCGCCACCGGAGGATCGCGCGAATCTGCTCCACCTCCGGGATCCGCATCATGGTGATCGCCACGGCGTAGACCGCCGCGCCCGCGAGGAGGGCGGTGCCCAGCGACACGATCTGGCCCGCGAGCCCGCGGCCCAGAGCGTCGTCGAGCACCTCCCAGACCCCGAGGCTGACGGCCGCCAGGACCGCTGCCGCCGCCGTCACCCGGACCGTCGTCCACGCGAGCCGGCCCAGCTCGAGGCGCCGCAGGTGCTGCCGCAGGACGAGCACCTGGGCGAGCACGCTGGCGGCGGTCGCGATCGCAGTGGCGGCGACAATCCCGGCTACCTCGAACGGGCCGTAGAGCGCCAGCGCGGCGATCGCCGTGATCACCAGGTTCCCGGCGGCGATCGCGGACGGGACCCACGGGCGCTGGAGGCTGAAGAACGTGCGGGTGAGCAGCAGGAAGAGGCCGTTGAACGGCAGCGAGAACGCGAACCAGAACAGCGCGGTCGAGACCAGCTCGGTGTCGTCCGGCCCGAAGACCCCACGCTCGTAGATGAGCCGGATCATCGGCTCGGACAGAACCAGGATCGCCGCGGTGGCCGGGATCAGCAGGAGCAGGATCTGGCGCATGCCGTTCGCCATCGTGGCTCGCAGGCCCTCGAGGTCGTCGCGGGCGGCGAACCGCGAGAGGGTCGGAAACAGCACCGTGGCCACTGCGACCGAGAAGATCCCCTGCGGCAGCATGTAGATCCGGAACGCCTTGTCGATCGCGGCCGGCGCCTCGTCGGAGACGAGTGATCCGAACAGAGCGTTGATCAGCAGGTTGAAGTTGATCAGCCCGAGGCTGATCGTCACCGGAAGCATCAGCAACAGCACCCGGCGAACATCGAGCTCGCGCAGCGCCGGGCCGATCCGCCCCCGGAAGGGCGCCACGAGCGCCCGCCGGATCCCGAACGGCGTGTTCCGCAGGTCGATCAGCGGCAGCGCGAGCTGGATCACGGTGCCGACGAGCACCCCGATCGCGTACGCGTAGATCTCGTCCTCCTCGGGGAATGCGGGCACCAGTCCGACCAGCACCGCGATGATCGCGAGGTTCCAGAAGAGCGGCGAGATCGCGAACACGCCGAAGCGGTCGTAGCTGTTGAGGATGCCGACGACCATCCCGGTCAGGCCCAGCAGCACCAGGATCGGGAACAGGACCCGAGAGAGGCCGACGGTGAGGTCGAGCACCTCCCCGTCGAATCCCGGTGCGAACAGCGGCACCACCACCGGCGCGACCAGGATGAACAACGCCGTCAACGCGCTGAGGATGAGGGCGACGAGGAAGATCAGGCTCGTGGCCAGGTGAAACGCCTGACGGCGGTTGCCGTGCTCGAGATGCTCGGTGAATACCGGCACGAACGCCGCCTGGATCGCGGCGTCGGCAAACAGGCTGCGGACCAGGTTCGGCACGTAGAAGGCAATCGTGAACGCGGACATCGCCGGCGTGATGCCGAAGTACGAGGCGGCGACGACCTCGCGAGCCAACCCGGCGACCCGCGAGAGGCCCGTCGCGAACGAGAAGAATGCGGTCGAGCGGGCCAGGCGGCCCGCCCGCCGCCGCGGCGGAGCTCCAGGCGGGGCGACGGGTGCCCGCTCATCCACGCGCTCCGCGGCTTCCCTGGCCGACGCCGCGCCACCCACCATCGCCTCCTCGGCAGGCCCGCCCCCGACCCCCTCGTACTCGCCGCTTTCCATTACCCCGTCGCTATCATCCGCCGCCGGCCCATGGCGAACATCGCCTCACAGCAGAAGCGGATCCAGCGCTCCGAGCGTGAGCGGCTGGAGAACCGTCGCGGCACGAGCGCCGTCAGGACCCACTTTCGCCGGCTGGAGGCGGCGGTCTCATCGGGCGATGCCGAGGCGATCGAACGCGAGCACCGTGCGCTCGTCTCACGGATCGACAAGGCGGTTCGCAGCGGCGCCCTCCACGCCAACAACGGCGCCCGGAAGAAGGCTCGCGCCGCTCGCATCCGCGCCCGCGCCGCCTAGATGAGTTGTTCCACGGCCGCGCGTGCGCGGGGAGGCCCCTGGCCGAGCAGCTCAAGGACGCAGGCCGCGTGGCGTGGCAGCGCCACGCGAGCGGCCGAGGACGCCGAGATGCGACGTGCCAGGGGCCTCATCCGCGTACGTGGGGTCGTGGAACACCTCATCTAGCCTCCGTCACCCGCGCCCGCGGCCCGGCGCACCGCGAGCGTCAGCGCGACCTCCTCCGGATAGTCCGAGCCGCCGCGCGTCCACCACTCGAGGTCGGCCACCGCGCAGGCGGCGGCCCGCAGCTCGTCGGGGCTCGCTCCGCGTACGCGACGCAGCAACATCCTCGCGGCATAGGGATGCATGTCGAGGGATGACTCGATCTCCTTAGCCGGGCGTCCCCGCTCGAGCTCGGTGACCGCCCGATGCCCCTCCCGCAGCCGCCTGGCCGCCTGATAGATCAGGCTGGTGACGGACTCGCCCTGGCCCACCAGACGCTCCGCGGCGGCGATGGCGCTTGGGGCGTCGCGGCCCACGATCGCGTCCGAAAGCGCCCAGACGGCCTCCTCCGAGGTGTCCGCGATCATCGCCTCCAGGTCGGCGACTCCCACCTCGCCACCGTCGCCGGCCCACATCGCCAGCCGGTCCAGCTCGTTGGCGAGCCGGACCGTGCTGTGCCCCATTCGTTCGATCAACAGGCGCGCGGCGTTGGCGTCGAGCCGGAACCCGCGCCGCTCGGCCTCGGCCGCAAGCCAGCCCGGCAGCTCCCGGGGACGCGGCGCGCCGTACGACAGCACCTCTCCGCCGGCCGCGCGAACCGCATCGGCGAGCGCCTTGGGCACGGTCCGCCTGGGCGGCTGCTCGCGACCGACGATAACGACCGTGACGTCGGGCGGGAGGTCGGGCAGCGCGCTCCCCACCGATCGAGACTGGGCGGCGGACCAGCGCTCGATCCCGTCGGCGAGCAGATACCTGCGCGCGGTGGTCAGGGACATCGTCGGGATCGCCGCGAGCAGTGCGTCCGCGTCCGGCGGGGATCCGGGGTCCGAGCGAAACGACTGCAGCGAGCCAGGCCCGCCCTCCCGCTCGGCACGGGCGCGGAGGCGGGCGATCGCAGCATCGATCTTGGCCTCGTCGGTGCCCGCGATTAGGTATGCCGGCTTGATCTCGGTCATGTCAGAACAAATTGCCACCAGCCTGACGCGATGCCAACGTGTACACGCGCAGCTGGTCTGTTCGGGGCTGGCTCTGGCATCGCGCTCATGGCTATCGCGAGTCTACGGCCGGCCGCTGACGTCGCAGCCGCCGGGATTCGCTCAATCGGTGGCCGTGGCGGTCCATCCCTCTTCGTCCACGGCGATCGTGATCTCGCCATCGAGATCGGTCCGAAGCACGGGAATCCGGTGCTCCGACAGAGTGGCGAGCGTCTCGTCCGCCGGGTGGCCGTAGGGGTTGTCGTCGCCCACCGAGACGACCGCCAGCCGAGGAAGCGTGCGGGCCAGCAACCCGTCCAGGCCGGCGTCGTCGCTGCCGTGGTGAGCGACCTTGAGCACGTCGACCGCGCCGGGGTCGAGCGGCGCCGCCTCGGCTTCCGCATCGCCGGTGAGCAGCATCCGGAACCCGTGCCAGCGGGCGAGCAGGACCAGGGAGAGCCGGTTCGGATCCTCCTCCACGCCGCTGTGGAGCAGGGGCCGCGGCGGCCACAGCGTCTGCAGCCTCAGATCGCCCGATCTGACCTCGGCGCTCGCGGCTGCCCTGGTCGGCCGAGCACCGGCCTCCCGCGCATCGGCGAGCAGCCGGCGTCCAGCGTTGGCGAAGACGAAGCGCTCCACCGGAACCTCGCCGAGGACCTCCTCCACGCCCGCGACATGGTCGAGCTGATCGTGGGTGAGGATCGCCGCCCCCAGCCGCTCCACACCGAGCGCTCGGAGGCGCTCGGGCAGCTCCTCCCCCGGCGGCCCGCCATCGACCAGCACCGCGTCGCCGCCCGGGGGCTCGAGCAGGATCGCGTCGCCCTGGCCCACGTCGAGCACGGTGATGCGTAGCCCTTGAGCTCCGTCGGCCTCACCGGCGAGGGATGAACCGATCGCGAGGGCGCCGGCGGCGATCACCGCGAGTCCGCCACCCAGGATCCGTGCGCGCGCCGAGCGTCCCCGACCGCTCTGCGCCCGGCGCGTTCCCGGCCAGCGCATCCCCGTCCGCCGCCTGCCGTTCGCGATCACCGCGCCAAGCGCGGCGGCCAGCAGGGCATACGCCAGTCCCAGTGCCAGGGGATCGTCGAGGCGCAACTCGACCTGAGCCCAGCCAGGGGTCGCGAGCCATCGCGCGACCTGCGCGATGTACGCGGCGAGGAGGCCCGCGAGCCCCGTGAACGGCTCGACGGGAACGAACGGAAGCTGACCGGCCGCCGCGGAGAGCATCCCCAGCCACATCACCGGCGCCACCGCGGGCAGCGCCAGGAGGTTCGCCGGCAGGGCCGCGAGCGAGACCGCCTCGAAGTGATGCGCCATCAGCGGAGCGGTGGCCACGGTTGCCGCCACCGTCACCGCCACCGCGTCGGCCACCGCGGCCCGCGGACCGGCGGCGGGACGGGCGGACCGCACCGGGCCATCCGCGGCGGCGGACCGGCCGAATGCAAGGCGCAGTCCCGGCGCCCACACCACGATTCCGGCGACGGCGGCGAAGCTGAGCTGCCACCCGACGTCGGCGCTGGCCCGCGGGTCGATGGCGAGCGTGACCGCGGCCGCGAGGAGCATCGCGTGCCAGCGGGAGGTCGGACGGCTGGCGAGCGCCGCGATCACGGCCGCGGCCCCCATGATCCCCGCCCGCTGGATGGATGGCCCGGCGCCCGCGACCGGCACGTAGATGGCGATCAGGACCAGGACGCAGATGAGGCGCGCTCGAAGCGAGACGCCCAGGAGGGCCAGGATCGGGGTGGCGAGGAGCGCCAGCAGGAGCACGTTCTGACCGCTGACAGCCAAGAGGTGGGCGAGGCCCGACCGCTGGAAGTCGTCCACGGTCCGAGGGTCGATCCGATCGTCCTGGCCGAGGACGAACCCGCGCAGAAGCGCCGCCTCGGCGGGCGGAGTGCCGCGCTCGAGCGCCGCCTCGGCCCGATCGCGGACGCGGTCGCCCAGCGCGGCGAGACCGCCACGTCGCCGCCCCGTGAGCTCGATCCCGCGCGCCACAACCACCGTCGCGATCCCGAGCCGTTCGAGGTAGGCCCGCTCCCAGTCGCCGGGCGGCCGCAGGGTGCCGCTGACGGCAACCTCGCGCCCCACCGGAAGCTCCGGAACCGGCTCGGGAGCCACGACGAGCAGGCGCCCGTCGGCGGTCTCGACCCGGACTCGGACCTCGCCGTCCGAGCGCCGAGGAACCGCGGTGACAAACCCGCGAAGCTCGACCGCGCGACCCCGCTCGCCGTGGTAGGCGCCACCGTCGATGGCATCCAGTCGCAGCGTGCCCGCGGCGATGCCGGCGACGGCGATGCAGAGGGCGAGGGCACCGAACCAGGCGAGCGTCGCGGCTCGGCCGGCCTCCCGGGAGTGCGGGCTGCGCGCCGCCTCGTCTCTCCAAGGGCGGACGAGGGTGAGGACGAGCCCGAGCGCGAGAGCCATCGCCAGAGCGCCGCGGGCGTGGTCAGGGGCCAGGCGCACGGCCGGCGAGAGCGCCAGCCCGGCCGCGGCGCCGGCGACCGCGACGTAGCGCCAGGCGAGGCCTAGACGAGCCCGATCCACCTCACGAGGGATCCGGGGCGGCGAGCGTCCCGGCCGCCCCTGCCGGAAGCGCGGCACACGCCACGAACGAGGAGAAATTCATCGATGCCATGAACAACTCCTCGTTCGTGCTCAGCGGGTCCCGGGTCGGCTTGGCGCAGGGCGAGCGCGGCGCCGGCCTGCCGGGCGCCGGGTGCTCGGGCCTGCCCGCTCACGGCTGCAGCCGCCCCCTCAGCGACTCCATCGTCGCCGGGCCGATGCCGCTGATCTCGTCGAGCTCCTCGATCGACGAAAGGCCCCCGTGCTCGTCGCGGAAGTCGATGATGTTCTGGGCGGTGACCGGACCAATCCCCTCGACCGTGTCGAGCTGCTCGATCGTGGCGGAGCCGAGGCTGATCGGCGCGTCGGGGTCGGCACCCGCCAGCCCAACCCCTGCCGCGATCCCGGCGCCGCTCTTGACGGTCGCGGGAACGACCACCTGCTGGCCGTCGGCGAGCCGGGCGGCGAGGTTGATCGCGTCGAGCGCAGCGTCGCGGCCGGGCCCGCCGGCCCGCTCGACCGCGTCGGTCACGCGTGAGCCCGCCGGCAACCGGTAGACCCCCGGGTCGCCCACGGCGCCAGCGACGTGGACGACGAGGTCGCCGCCCTGGGCGTCGAAGGCGATCGAGCCGGAGCCGCCCGCCCCCTCCGCCGCGTCGCCACCGCCGAAGCCGTAGCTGACCTCGCCCGCGGCCGAGCCGTCCGCCTCGGCCGAACGGATCCAGCGGGCACCGAGGAGCAGCAGGGCCACCGCGATCGCCCCGTAGACCAGCAGCTGCGTGCGGCTGAGCGCGGGCATGGGCTCGATCGTGTCCGACCCGAGCGCACGCGTGGCGCGCAAATTGTCGAGAACCGCACGGGTGATCGCGTCAGCTCGCGCCCGGCAGGTTTCGGCCCTCCAGGCCCCGCGGTCGGCTGTGTCGCTCCATCCTGATCGGATGGGAACATATGTTCGTGCAGCGCGTTGCCGGGATCCTCCATGCGGACGCCGACGCCTTCTACGCCTCGGTCGAGCAGCGCGACGATCCGGCCCTGCGCGGCAAGCCCGTCGCGGTCGGCGGCGGGGTGGTGCTGGCCGCGAGCTATGAGGCAAGGGCCCACGGCGTGCGCGGAGGCATGGGCGGCCGGCGCGCCAGGGCGCTGTGCCCAGGAACCGTCTTCGTCGAGCCGCGGTGGCCCGCCTACGTCGAGGCGAGCCGCGCGCTGTTCAGCGTCTTCGAGGAGACCGCGCCGGTGGTGGAGGGGCTCTCCCTGGAGGAGGCATTCCTGGACGTTCGCGGCATGGGACACTTCGCCGGATCTCCCCCCGAGATCGCCGCGCGACTCAAGCGAGAGGTCCTCGAGCGCGTCGGCCTGCGGATCACGGTCGGGGTCGCGCGGACCAAGCACCTGGCCAAGGTGGCCAGCCGGATCGGGAAGCCCGACGGCCTGCTCGTGGTCCCGGTGGAGCGTGAGACCGCCTTCCTGCATCCGCTTCGCGTCGAGGAACTCTGGGGAGTCGGGCCGGCCACCGCCGCCAAGCTCAACGACCGGGGCCTCCACACCGTCGGCGAGGTCGCTCGGCTTGCCGAGCATGAGCTCGTGGCGATCGTCGGGCGTGCGGCAGGCCGAAAGCTGCACGCCCTGGCCCACAACGAGGACCGCCGCCGGGTGTCGCGCGTACACAGCCGGCGTTCGGTCGGCTCGCAGTGCGCACTGGGCCCGCGCCCGCGGTCCGGAAAGGAGATCGACGCCGTGATCGTGGGATTGGTCGACCGGGTCACCCGGCGCATGCGTGCCGGCGGCCGCGTCGGCCGGACAGTCGTGCTGCGGTTGCGGTTCGGCGACTACTCGCGGGCGACCCGCTCACACACCCTGCCGTATGCGACCGCCGAAAGCGAGACGATCCTCTCGGTGCTGAGGGCTCTGCTCCGAACGGCGACGCCGACGATCGAGCGTCGCGGTCTCACCCTGCTCGGACTCGCTGTCACCAACCTCGGGGCGGCGAACGTGGGCGTTCAGCTCGCGCTGCCGCTCGACCGCCGCCCACGCGCCGCCCTGGACGCGGCTCTGGACGACCTGCGAGACCGGTTCGGACCCAAGGTGGTGAGATGGGGCTCACAGCTCGCCCGCGACCCGGGGTTGTCCGCCTATCTCATCCCGTCCGGAAGAATCCGCGGTTCGACTCGTCCAAGTCGACGATGAGAGCGCTCACGAACCTGAGCGCTGCCGGTCACCCGACGATCGAGAATCCCGTGAGGCCCTCCGGTTCCTCCTCGTGAACGTCGATGCCCTCCACCGCGGCGCCGCGGGGGCCCTCGCGGGCGAAGCGGATCATGGACTCGACCGCGTCCCGCTCGCCCTCCAACACGGCCTCCACCGCGCCGTCATCGCGGTTGCGGACCCAGCCGGAGATCCCCCGCGACTGCGCCATCCGGCGCACCGTGTCGCGAAAGAACACCCCCTGCACCCGACCCCGGACGATTACGCGCCGGCGAATCACCTCGGAGTGGTCGCCCCCGCGACCAGCGGCTACTCCTCCTCGTAGTCGTCGTAGCCGGCGGCCTGCGTGGCGAGGCGCCGGCTGTAGAGCTCGTCGGCGGTGACCGCGGGGGATTGCACCGAGACCAGCGCCAGAGGCGAGCTGCCGTCGTTGGCAACCGCGTGGTCGGTCGCCGGCGGGATCAGCACCAGGTCCCCCTCGCTCAACTGCTGGGTGTCCCCCGTTGCCGACATCGTGCCGCTGCCCTTGACGACGACATAGACCTGCTCGGCCTCCTCGTGCGAGCGGAACTCCTCCGAGGCGCCGGCGGGGACCTCGAGCCAGTTGACCGAGAGGTTGCGCGACCCGAGCTCGCCCGCGTCCATGAGGATGTGCGAGTTGAGCCGGTGAACGTCGGTCACGGCCGCCTCCGAGAACCGCCTGACAAGCACGCGGGCTTTATAGCGGACGCGCCTGTTAGGCGTGTTGCGGCGATGGAAAGCCCCGCTGCGGACGCCGAGATGCGCAGCTTTTGCAGCCGCCTCAGCGCACGACGAGGTTCACCAGTCTGCCGGGGACGACAATCTCCTTGACGACCTCCTTGCCGTCGAGATGGCGACGGACGCCCTCGCTCTCACGGGCGAGACGGACGAGCTCTTGCTCCGGCGTGTCCACGGCCGCCTCGATCTGATCGCGGCGCTTGCCGTTGACCTGCACGACCAGCGTGAAGGTCTCGCTGGTGAGGAAAGCGCTGTCCGCGACCGGCCAGGGCTCCTCCCACACCCGCTTGCCCTCCAGCGACTCGTAGATCTCGGCTCCGAGGTGCGGGGCGAACGGGAAGATCAGCGACGCGGCCGTGGCGGCGGCGAAGCGAAGGGCCGACTCGCCGGCTCCGTCGCCGTAGAGCCCGGCTTTGAGCCGGTAGGAGTCGTTCACCAGCTCCATCACAGCGGCGATCGCCGTGTGGAACTGGAAGTTGCCCTCGATGTCGTGCGTGACCTTGTCGATCGCCCAGTGCGCCTTGGCGAGCAGCGCCTGGGCATCCCCGTCCGCCTCCACGGGCGGCTCGGAGGGCTGGGTGCGCTCCGCAACCTCCCGCCCCAGCCGCCACAGCCGTGACATGAACCGGTAGACGCCCTCGACCCCGGCGTCGACCCAGTCTCCGCTGCGCTCGGGCGGCCCCAGGAAGCACATGTACGTCCGCACGGCGTCAGCCCCGTAGCGATCCATGAACGCGCTCGGGCTGACCACGTTGCCCTTCGACGACGACATCTTGGCCCCGTCCCGCGTGATCATCCCCTGAGTGAAGAGGTTGGCGAACGGCTCCTCCACACCGAGCTCGTCCATGTCCGCCAGCGCCTTGGTGAAGAAGCGCGCGTACATCAGATGCAGGATCGCGTGCTCGACTCCGCCGATGTACTGATCGGCGGGCATCCAGTAATCGGCGGCCTCGCGGTCCCACGGACGCTCGTCGTTGCGTGGATCGAGGTAGCGGATGAAGTACCAGGAGGAGTCGACGAAGGTGTCCATCGTGTCCGTCTCGCGCCTGGCGGCGCCTCCGCACCGGGGGCAGTCGACGTTGACCCAGTCCTCGACTGCGGCCAGCGGGCTCTTCCCCTTGGGGGCGTAGTCGTCGACGTCCGGGAGCTCGACCGGGAGCTGGTCGTCGGGCACGGGGACGGTCCCGCATGCGGCGCAATAGACGATCGGGATCGGGCAGCCCCAGTAGCGCTGGCGGGAGAGCAGCCAGTCGCGGAGGCGATAGTGAACCGCGAAGTCGCCCAGTCCGCGCTCGCGCAGCCTCTCGGTGATCGCGCGCGCTCCATCGGGGGCGCTCAAGCCGGTGAACTCGCCCGAGTTCACGAGGCGCTCGTTCTCGGTGTGGCCGAGGAAGGGCTCTGCCTCCGGGGGCTCCTCCTCGCCCTCGGCCGGCGCGACCACCTGCCGGATCTCAAGCCCGAATGCCCTGGCGAAGTCGTAATCGCGCCGGTCGTGGGCGGGCACGGCCATGATCGCGCCGGTTCCGTACTCCATCAGGACGTAGTCGGCGACGAACATCGGGATCTCCTCGCCGTTGACCGGGTTGGTGACCGTGCGGCCCAGCGGCACGCCGGTCTTCTGGCGCTCCTCGGAGCCGCGCTCCTCGGGCGATTCCCGGATCGACTCGTCCACGTAGGCGCGGACGGCCTGCTCGTGCTCGGTGTCCGCGGCCAGACGCAGGACCTCGGGGTGCTCGGGCGCGAGGACGAAGAAGGTCGCGCCGAACAGCGTGTCCGGCCTGGTCGTGAACACCGGGAAGTCGAGCCCCAGCTCCTCGCAGCGGAAACTGACCTCGGCGCCCTCGGAGCGGCCGATCCAGTTGCGCTGCATGGTCACCACGTGCTCGGGCCACGACTCGAGCAGGTCGAAGTCCGACAGCAGGCGGTCGGCGTAGTCGGTGATGCGGAAGAACCACTGCTCGAGGTTGCGGGCGACGACGGGAGTGCCGCAGCGCTCGCAGCGGCCGTCGATCACCTGCTCGTTGGCGAGCACGGTCTGGTCCTTGGGGCACCATTGGACCTGGGCCTCGGCCCGGTAGGCGAGGCCGCGCTCGTAGAGACGGAGGAAGATCCACTGGGTCCACCGGTAGTAGGCCGGGTCCGAGGTCGCGAACTCCCGGCTCCAGTCGAGCGACACGCCCCAGCGCCTGAACGCCTTGCGGTAGTTCGCGATCGACCGCTCGGTCGCTACCCGTGGATGCTCGCCGGTCTTGATCGCGTTGTTCTCCGCCGGGAGGCCGAACGCGTCATAGCCCATCGGATGGACCACCTGAAAGCCGTGACGGCGCCGGAAGTGTGCGATCGCGTCGCCGATCGCGTAGCACTTCAGGTTGCCGACGTGGGGCTCACCCGATGGATACGGAAGCATCTCGAGGACGTAGGCCTTGGGGCGGGAGCCGTCGAAGCCGGGTTGCCCCGGATTCGGGACCTCCCAGGTGCGCTCGGTTTCCCACACCGCCTGCCAGCGGCGCTCGATCTCATCTGGCTGGTAGCGATCCATGGCGTGAGTCGTGAGTTTACGAGCGCGCCGGCCAGGCGAGCCGGCGTATATTCAGCCGCAAGCGATCCGAGGAGGACACATGGCTCGCCTGATCAGGCTCGACCGCTCCGGCCACACGACCCTGGCGGAGTGGACGGCCGGGAACGAGGTTGGCACCGAGGAGGCGGTCGAGGCGTTCCGCCGCGAGCTCGATCGCGGCATGATCGGCTCGGTCAGCCGTCCGGACGGCACCGCTCAGGTCGTGCGCCAGTTGCCGTTGGACGCCGAGCTGGTGGTGATGCGGCGCCCGATCGCGGGCGGGTAGGAACCTGGCCCGTGGAGGCAGGCGTGACGTCCGCGGCAGACGCCGCCGCCAGCGGCACCCCGCGCGCGGGCGCGCGCCTGGCCGAGGCCGCGGCCCTGTGGTGGCGGGAGAGCGTCAGCGAGCGGACGCTCCGCCGCGATGAGCGCCGCTGGACGGCGTGGACCACCTGGGTGGTGCTTGCGTTCACGCTGCCCGGAGCGCTGCTGCTCTACGTCGAGCCGCTGGCGTTCCCCGCAGCCGCCCTGTGCTTCGCACACGCATGGGCGATCCCGTGGTTGCAGGCGGGGCGCGGGGCCCGGTCGGTGGGGGCGCTCGGGGCGGCGTCAGCTCACGGCACGGGGTTGAGCTCATCCGAGCGGGTGGCGCTCGGTTTGCTTGCAGACCTCGTCGGGCACCGCGAACGGGAGCTGCTCGAGCGGAGCGGGCACGCGCTCCAGGGTGGCGAGCTGGGCGTCTGGGTGCTCGGGGATGAGGGGGCGCTCCTCGTGCGGCCGGGCGGGCGTCGCGTGGACTGCTGGTGCGTGAGGATCGGCGAGCCCGAAGGGCTGCCGGCCGCCGACCGCGTGGCCCACCTGCTGCTGGCGCTCCGCGAGGACGAGACGGGGTTCGCGACGGTCGCGAACATGAACTTCTCCGGGGCCGTCTGGCGGGTACGCGGCAGGCTGGGCGAGCGCACGCGGGTGGCGCTCGACGCGGCGCGTCGGAGCGCCCGGCGCTGACTCAGGCGAGGACCGACCCCCCGAGCTCTTCCCTGCTCACCGCCGCGACCGGCAGGCCGGCCGCGCGCCATGCTGCGAACCCATCCATGATGTCGGTGGCGTCGATCCCGAACTGGCGGACGGTCGCGGCCGCGAGGCTGGACTGGCACCCGTCCTGGCAGAAGAGGATCACGCGGGCACCGCCCTCGGCGACCTCCGTGGCGTAATCCACGCAGTGAGGGTCAAGCCGCTTCTCGAGGACGTTGCGGGGAATGAAGTGGGCGCCCGGAACGGTCCCGTGCTGCAGGCGATCGGCCTCCGAGCGGATATCGACCAGGCGGGCGCCGTCGGCACGCGCGGAGTGCGCTTCAAACGGGGTGAGGCGGCGCAGTTGGCTGCGTGCGTCCGCGAGCAGACCGACGACCGTGCGAGCCCCCCGCGCGCTCTCCTCGAACCGCACGGCGGGCACATTACCCGAACAAGCGTGCCACGAAACTCAGGTCTACCCGATTCTCTGGAGGAAGCCGAGCACCCGTTCGGTGAGAAGCGCGGCGGCGTGCTCGTCGTAGTCGGGGAGGGTGTCGTCGGCGAACAGGTGTCGATCGCCGGGATAGGAGAACAGCGTCGCGCTCTCCACCGTCTCGTCGAGCTCGCGGGCGGCGGCGAGGTCCTCGTTCGGCGGCAGGGACAGCTCGTCGGCGTCCATCATGTGCATCTGGAGCGGAATGCCCTGCGGCCACGGGCGACCGAATTCCGAGGGTGGCACGCAGCTGTGAAAGAGCAAGGCTCCCTTCGTACCGGGCCTCGTCTGGGCCAGCATCTGCGCCGGCAGGACTCCCAGCGAGAAGCCGGCGTAGACGAGGCCGCTGGGGAAGGTGTCGGCGGCGACGCGGCCGCGCTCGATGATGGTGCCGAAGCCGATTTCCTCCGCGTAGCTCATACCGTCGCTGAGGTCGGTGAAGGTCCTGCCCTCGTAGAGATCAGGAGCGTGCGCGACGTGTCCGGCGGCGCGGAGCCGCTCGGCGAAGGAGAGGCACCCAGGCGTCAGACCCTGTGCGTGATGAAAGAGCAGGACGTCTGCCACGCGGATCAGCCTAGTTGCGTCAAAGGGACTCGATGAAGTCGACGAACTTGCGCGTGTCGCGGAGTGGCGCGCCGTGGCCGAACAGGATTAGGCGCGGCTCGAGCGGCGCGAGCTTCTTCGCCGAGCGGCGGTTCTCGGCCGGGTCGGGGGTCAGGTACGGCTTCGGCTCGTGGAGCCCTGGGATGCCGGTCAGCGTGTCCAGGTTGGTGAGCACGTCGCCGACGATCAGGACTCGGTCGGCCTCGCGCCAGTAGACGGCGTGGCCGGCCGAGTGGCCCGGGGTGTCGATCACGCGGAACCCAGCGACGTCGTCGCCGTCGGCGAGCCGGCGGTCGACGGGATGGCCGGGGCCGGTCAACGTGCGGAAGTAGAACTGGGCGATCGCGTTGTGCGGCTGGCGCCGGCCGATCAACGCTGGGTCCTCCGCGGCGTCGGTGTCGCCCTCGGGGACCCAGAAGGGGATGCCCAGCTTCGTGCAGACCTCGTGGCTCGCTCCCTGGTGGTCGGGGTGGGCGTGGGTGAGCGCGTGGGCGCTGACGGTCTGACCGCGCAGCTCGCGGAGGATGCGGCGGGTGGCGTGGCGTGAGGCGGCGTCGATGAGCACGTCCTCGACCAGGTAGACGTTGATCGCGTTCGGGGGGAACCCGCGGAGCTGCCAGACGCCGTCGGCGAGCTGTTTCACGGCGGCGCAGCCTAGTACGGGGCGGGCCGCGGTTCCTGCTGCAGGGAGGGCTGATCGTCGGCCGGGATCAGACGGACGTACGGCTTGCCGCGGCGGGTGACGAGGAAACGCTCTCCGGCGCGTGCTCGTTCCATGTACCAGCCGAAGTGGTTACGGAAGATGTGGGCGCCGACGGTTTCGGGTTCCGCCCTGTGAGTGGAGCCAGTGGGACTCGAACCCACGACCTTCGCGATGCCATCGCGACGCTCTCCCAGCTGAGCTATGGCCCCCGGTGGAGTCAGGATTGTAGTTGCGCTCCGGTCGGTGTGGACGGGCGTTCGCCGTTTCGCCGGGCCATGTTCCATTTTCCAAAGTGAGACCGCGAGCAGAAGACATGGTCCCCGAGCTGCGAAGGGAAGCGCTCTTCCACTCTTTGACAGAGCCTATGCGCCGACGTCGAGAACGAGGCGGTCGCGGCGCACGTCGCGCACAACGAGCGCGAGGCTGCAACGCTCCTCGAGCTCGCGAAGGAGCGCCACCGGCTCGGCGAGCGTGACCGCCAGCGTCGCCCTCCCCTCGCTGAACCGCCTCACGGAGATCGCCGAGGTCGCCGCGATCGACTTGGCCGCATCCTCGAACCCGACGAGCTGCGAGAAGTCGCTGAGCGGCCCGATCTCCACCTCGACGTGCCCCTCGAACACCTCGGCGGGCGCCCGCCACGCGCCGCCGTTCCCGCTGGCCCCGTCGACCATCTCCCCCTCCCCATCCACGGGCTCCGCACCGATCCGCCAGAGCGCCTCCGTCAGCGCTTCCATCAGCAGCTCGCGCGCCTCGGGCGGCCGCCTTCCGAGCCACTCCATCGCCTCGGCCAGCGCCGCCGCATCCCGCAACGCGCCGAGCCGGATCCGCGTCGCCTGCGCCCGAGCCTGGCGCCGCACGCCATCCAGCTCGCTCACGACCGTCGCCAGCGACTCCACCCGCGCCTCGCCCTCCTCGCGCACCCGCGCGAGCTCGTCGCGCATGCGCCGAAGCTCCTGCTCACGCTCGACCAGACGCTCCGACAGCTTCGTCGTCATCCGCTCGAGATCCTCGATCCGCCGTCTCGCGGCTGCCCAGCTCCGCCCTCTGCGTCTCGATCTGTGCCCGCTGGCGCTCGAACGACTCCTCGGCCGCCGCCAGCGTCTGTCCCACCGTGTCGAGCGCGGCGTCGCGAACCGCGATCGCCTCGTCCACCTCGCTCCGGCGATAGCCCAGCAGCGACCTCTTGAACCGCGCGCGTGCGATGGCGAGAACGCTAGGCGGCACGCCGGACGGCACCTGACAGGATCACTTCCTTGCCATTCCCCGAGCGGGTCGAAACCGAGCGCCTCATCCTCCGCCGCTGGCGGCCCGGCGACCTCGATGCCTACCTGGCGATCTGGGCAGACCCGGCCGTCCGCGGCCAGCTCTGGCCCGGGAAACCCCCCGACCCCGAGCATCTCGCCCGCCGCTTCCAGCATCAACTCGACCACTGGCGGCAGCACGGATTCGGGCTCTGGCACGCGGTCGAGCGCGCCACGGATGAGTCGGCCGGGTGGATCGGCGCCTGGTACCCCGACTTCATTCCCGAGCTGGTCGGGGAGATCGAGATCGGCTGGGCCCTCCGCCGCCCTTTCTGGGGACACGGCCTCGCCACCGAGGGCGCCCGCGCGGCGGCGGACTCCGCGGCAACCCATCTGAACCCGCCACGACTGATCAGCATCATCAACCCCGCCAACACGCGGTCGATCGCAGTCGCATCACGCCTGGGTATGGGGCGGGCGAGGGCCGTGCGCCATCCCCAGTTGGACATCGAGCTCGATGTCTACGAGCTCTCCGGATCGAGCTCGAGCCGCGGCGCCTCGCCCCACAGCACCTCGAGCCGGTAGCGCTCGCGCAGATCGGGGACGAACACGTGCAGCACGCAGTCGAGATAGTCCATCAGCACCCAGCGCCCCTCCGCATTCCCCTCGACCCGGGCCGGCAGGCGCCCGTCGTCCTTCTTGAGCCGCTCGTACACCTCGTCGTGGATCGCCTTCGCCTGGCGCTCGTTTCGCGCGGTCACCACCACGAGGAAGTCGGTGTAGCCGACCAGGTCGCGGACGTCGAGCGCCACCGGGTCCTCCGCCTTCTTGGAGTCGGCCAGGGCCGCCACCCGCCGCGCCAGCTCGGCGGACGCCTCGGGCGAGGACGCCCGCCGGGTCGCCACCTCGGCCCGGCGCTCCACCCGGCTCTTGGCCTTCTCGCTCACCGGCGATGCCTCATTCCGCGTACAACCCCTGTGCCTCGATGAATTCCAGGACCGCGTCCGGCACCAGATAGCGGATCGGCCGGGACTGTGCGACCCGGCGGCGAATCCGGGTTGAAGAGACGCCGATCTCGGGCATCCGGATCACCTCGGTGCGCTCCGCAGCGCCGAGCCGCTCCAGCGCCGCCTCAGCCTCGTCGAGCACGGTCCCCGGCCGGGCCGCGATCGCCAGCTGCGCCAGCTCGACGATCCGCTCGGGCTGGTGCCAGGACCCGAACCCGGCTGCCACGTCCGCGCCCATCAGCAGGAACAGGGAATCGCGCCTGCGGCGTTGCAGATCCTCCAGCGTGGTCACCGTGTACGAGGGGGGGCCGTCGCCGGCGGTCGCATCGATCTCGAACCCGTCCACCTCCAGCAGGGCATTTCCCGCAGCCGCCAGCTCGGCCATCTCCAGGCGCGTTAGCTCCCCCGGGTCATCGACGATCTCCTTGTGCGGAGCGCGGCCGGTCGGCACGAGCAGCACCCGGTGCAGACCGAGTTGTGCGGCCGCCTCCTGCGCGAGCACAAGGTGCCCGATGTGCGGCGGGTTGAACGCGCCCCCGAGAACGCCGATCCTGGCGACCCGAACTCCCCCCTATCGAACCTGGCCGTCGCCGTGCAAAACGAACTTCATCGTGGTCAGCTCGCGCAGGCCGATCGGACCGCGTGCGTGGAGCTTCTGGGTGGAGTTCCCGATCTCGGCGCCCATTCCGAACACGAACCCGTCAGTGAACCGGGTCGAGGCGTTCACGTACACGCAGGCCGCATCCACGGCCTCGGTGAAGGCGTCGCCGGCATCATCCGACGAGGTCACGATCGCCTCGGAGTGACCGCTGCCGTGCTCGTTCACATGCTCGATCGCCGCCTCGAGCGAGTCGACGAGCCCAACGGCCATCTTCATCCCGAGGTACTCCGTGTCCCAGTCCGCGTCGGTGGCCTCCCCCACGCTCACCTCGCCGGCCGCCGCCCGCGCGGGAGCGTCGCCGACCAGCTCGACGCCGGCGTCATCCAGGTCACCCAGGATCCCGGGCAGGAAGTCGGACGCGATCGCCTCGTGCACGATCAGGGTCTCGGCCGAGTTGCACACCCCCGGGCGATCGACCTTGGCGTTGAACGCCACGGCACGGGCCATCTCGAGATCGGCGTCCTCGTGCACGTAGACGTGACAGTTGCCTGAGGCCGCGTACATCACCGGCACCGTGGCCACCGCCTTGAGCGCCTCCTTCAGGCCCTCGCCGCCGCGCGGGATCAGGAGATCGACCACGCCGTCCTGCGTCGCCAGCTCGGCGAGGTCCTCGCGACCGCCCTCCAGCAACTCCACGGCGGACTCAGGAAGTCCCGCGTCGGCCACCGCCTCGCGCACGATCGCCGCCAGCGCGGCGTTCGAGCGCTGGGCGTAGCTCGAGCCCCTGAGCACGATCGCATTGCCGCTCTTGAGCGTGAGCGCCGCGCAATCGACGGTGACATTTGGACGCGCCTCGTAGACGACCGCGACGACCCCCAGCGGGACTCGCACCTTCCGCAGCTCCACCCCGCTATCGAGCGTGCGGCGCTCGAGCTCCTCGCCCACCGGATCGGGCAGGGCGCGAATGGCGCGCACCCCCTCGGCCATGGCGGCGATCCGCTCCTCGGTCAGGGTCAGGCGGTCGCGGAGCGCGTCGGTCAACCCGGCGGCGCGCTCGTCCTCCAGGTCTGCGCGGTTGGCCTCGAGCACGTCGGCGGTCCGCTCCGTCAGCAGCTCGGCGAGTCGGTCGAGGGCAGCGTCCTTGGTCTCGGCGTTCGCACGCGCAAGCACGCGCGAGGCGCGCTTGGCGCTACCGGAGACGTCGGCGACGCTTCGGGTGGCGGTGGCCATCACTGCAAGGGTACCGGCGCGTGCCGTCGCCGCCCGCCCGCGTTACCGGTCACCGCCGCCCACTCCGCAGGCCCGATAGCGTTGACCCGATGAGCGAGCTGATCCACACCTGCTACCGCGTCCTCGGCCTCGACCGCTCGGTCAGCTTCTACGAGAAGCTCGGGTTCGAAGAGGTCGGCCGGGTCCCGATTCGCGACGAGGCAATCAACGTGTTCATGGGCCTGCCGGACGACGGCGCCCGGCTCGAGCTGACCTACAACATCGGCCGGGAGGAGCCTTACGAGATCGGCACCGGCTACGGCCACATCGCGATCACCGCCGACGATCTCGATGCCACGCTCGAGCGCCTCGCCGGCGATGGGATCGAGCCCGAGCGTCCGCCCTACACCGTCAGGGACGGGGGCTCGCGCATCTGCTTCGTGCGCGACCCGGACGGCTACCGGGTCGAGCTGATCGAGCGCGGCGGCTGAGACCGGCGATCGACCGGCGGCTGAGCTACGTCAGCACGAAGTAGTCCCGGTGCACCGCCTCCTCGGCGGCGTCGGGGAGTAGCTCCAGGACCCGCTCGGAGCGCATGCCCTTGACCCGGCTGAGCTCCGCGGCCGAGTAGTTGACGATCCCCTTGCCCACCACCTCGCCGTTCGAGACCACCTCGACGGCGTCGCCGGCGGCGAACTCGCCCTCGATCCTGGTGATCCCCACCGGCAGCAGGCTGGATCCGCTCTCCCGCAGGACCCGCGCCGCACCTTCATCCACAACGATGCGCCCCCGGCTCGGCTTCGCGTAGCGCAGCCACAGCTTGAACGACGGGGTCCGCTCGGGGTGGGCCGCGAACCGCGTGCCGACAGCATGGCCGCGAGCGGCCCCCGCCAGCGTGCCCGCTTGCGTCCCGTCGCAGATCACCACCGGGATCCCCGCGGCGCTCGCCATCTCCGCGGCCGCGACCTTGCTCCGCATCCCGCCCGACCCGAACGCGGAGGTGCGCTGGCCGATCTCATAGGCGCGCAGCTCGGCGAAGTCGTCCACCTCCCCGATCAGCTCAGCGTCCGGCGCGCGCCGGGGGTCGGCCGTGTGGAGGCCCTCTGTGTCCGTGAGCAGCACCAGCACCCGGGCCCCGAGCAGGATCGCGACCTGAGCGGAGAGGAAGTCGTTGTCGCCGAAGGTGATCTCGTCTGTCGCGGTCGTGTCGTTCTCGTTCACCACCGGCACTGCGCGCCAGTCCATCAGGCGGCGCAGCGTCTGGCGTGCGTTCAGGTAATGCATCCGCGCCGACATGTCGAACGACGTCAGCAGCACCTGAGCGGCGTGAACGCCCCGCGCCGCCAGCCGTTCCTCGTACGCGCGGAACAACGTTCCCTGGCCGACGGCCGATGCGGCCTGGAGCTCGTCGATCGCCTGAGGGCGATCGACGAGCTCCATCACGCGCATCCCGCACGCAACCGCCCCGGAGGTCACGAGCGCGACGTTCTCGCCGCCGTGATGTAGCTCAGCGACCTGCTCGCAGACCGAGTCGAGCACGCGCTCGCGCAGCTCGCCGGAGTCGTCCGCGACGATCGAGGAGCCCAGTTTGGCGACCACCGTCATCGGGTGCGGTGGTCAATGCCGGACCGCGTGCGCTCGGGGGCGCACGTGGCCGAGCAGATCGAGGACGCAGGGCGCGAAGTGTGCCCCAGCACACGAGCGGCCGAGGACGAAGAGATGCGACGCGCCACGTGCGTCATCCGGATGTGCGGGGTGCCGGCATTGCCCGCCGAAAGTGTAGGTCCGCTCAGCCGGGATCGAGCTCGAACGCCTCGTCGCCGATGCGCACCTCGTCGCCCGGCTCGAACCCGGCCCGCTCGAGCGCAGCGATCACGCCGATCTCGGTCAGCCGCCGCTCGAGGTAGGCGAGCGCCTCCTCGTTCGTGAGGTCGTGGCGGGCGACGAGAAGCTCGATCCCTCGCCCGGCGACGCGGAAGGCTCCCTCGCCCTCCGGCTCGACCTCGAAGCCCTGGACGGCCGCGGGCCGGTACGTGATGTGCTCGGCTTCGAACTCGGGCTCCTCCGGCGCGGCGAGCGCGGGCGCCTCCTCGTCGGGCACCGCGGCCAGGATCGCCTGCCGCAGCGACTCCAGGCCGGCGCCGGTCGCCGAGGAGATGGCATGCACGCCCAGCACTCGTTCGCCCAAGCGCTCGCCCCAGGCCTCGGCAAGCTCGGCCGCGCGCTCGTAAGGGACCAGATCTGCCTTCGCGAGGGCGACCAGCTCGGGGAGGTCCTCGAGGCCTGCCCCGTACGCCCGGAGCTCGTCGCGGACCGTCTCGTAAGCGGCGTCCGGCTCGGCATGCTCGCCGATCTCGACGAGGTGCACCAGCAGGCGGCAGCGCTCGATGTGGGCGAGGAACTCGTCACCCAGCCCGGCGCCCTCCGCCGCGCCCTCGATCAACCCCGGCACGTCCGCGAGCACCAGCTGGCGGTCGTCGGACTCGAGCGTTCCCAGCACAGGTTCCAACGTCGTGAACGGATAGTCCGCAACCTTCGGCGCGGCCCGCGTGAGGCGTCCGAGCAGCGACGACTTGCCCGCGTTGGGCAGCCCGACCAGCCCGGCATCGGCGAGCAGCTTCAGCTGCAGCTCGATCCAGCCCGAGGGGCCCTCCACGCCCTTTTCGGCGAACCTTGGCGTCTGCCGCGTGGATGTGGCGAAGCGCTTGTTGCCGTGTCCCCCGCTGCCGCCGGCAGCGACCACCGCGCGGTGACCCGGCGCGACCAGATCGAACCGCTCCCCCTCGAGGCCCTTGACCTGGGTCCCGGGCGGAACCTGAATCACGCGGTCATTCCCGCGGGCGCCATGGCGACGTGAGCCCTGACCATGGCCCCCGCGCCCCGCGCGGAAGTGGCGCGCGTAGCGAAGCGCGGCGAGGTCCCGCTTCGACGGGTCGCAGACGAGAACGACGTTGCCGCCGCGCCCGCCGTCGCCCCCGTCCGGCCCTCCGCGCGGCACGTGCGCCTCCCGGCGAAAGCTGACCACGCCATCGCCGCCGCGGCCGCCCTCCACGTAGATCTTCGCCCTGTCGTTGAGCACGGGGCGACGATAGCCCGGCGACAACCGCCGTCCGGCCCACGAGATGCGGATTTCATCCGAGGGGTGGACGAAATCTGGATCTCGTCAGCTCGTCGGGGACGGGTGTCGCCCGACCGGGGGCTCTGCCCGGCATGGATGCCCTGTGTGGGCGGGAGGGCCGGGATGCCCGCCCCCGGGCGGGCGACACCCGGGTCCGAGGTAAGGGCTAATCCGTCTCGGCGACCGAGACCACGCGCCCCTTGCGCGAGGAGCTGAACTCGACCAGCCCGGCGCGGGCGGCGAAGATCGTATGGTCGCGGCCGATGCCGGCGCCCGGGCCCGGGCGGAACCGGGTGCCGCGCTGGCGGACGATGATCTCGCCCCCGCCCACGCGCTGGCCGGCGAACACCTTCACCCCGAGCATCTTCGGGTTGGAGTCGCGGCCGTTGCGGCTCGATCCGAGTCCCTTCTTGTGCGCCATCAGTCCTCTTCCTTCTTCGTCCGAGTGCTCGTGCTGCCGGACCGGCTGCTCGAAGTCTTGCGTGTCGAGGTCGAGCGCGTCTTCGCGGCGGGTGTCTTCGCCGCCGTCGTCTTCGCTCCCGTGGCCTTCGCCGCCGGCTTCTTCGCCGCCGGCTTCTTCGCCGCCGGCTTCTTCGCCGCGGCTCGGCCTTCTTCGCCGCCGGCTTGCGCGTCAGCATCTTGACCTCGGTCACCTCGAGCTTTGTCAGCCCCTGACGGTGGCCCGCCCGCGCGACGATAGCCCTTCTTCGGCCGGTGCTTGAAGATCCGCACCTTGGGGGCCCGGAGGTGCTCGGCGACGGTCGCCTCGACCTTGACCTTCTCCAGCTCCTTGGGCTCGAGCACGACGCTCCCGTCGGCCCGGTACATGACCGCGCGGAGGTTGACCTTGGCGCCCTGGTCGTCGGGAAGGCGCTCGACCAGCAGCGTCGCGCCCTGCTCGGCGCGGTACTGCTTGCCGCCGGTCTCGACGATCGCGTAGCTCTCAGCCATTTCCGTTGCCATTGCCTCCTCGGGTGCGAGAGCGGCGCCGGCCGCCCCTACGGCCCCTGCGCCGCGCGCTGGAGGAGCGTGATTCTACCTGCTTGTCGCCGGAGTCCTTGGGGGCTTCGCCGCCGCCGTTCGTCGCTTGCGCATCTACCAGCGAGGCGGTCGCGGACGAGCGCCCCACCTGCTCGATGCGCACCAGACGGCGCTTGCCGACATGCTTGCCGCCGCCGCTGACGCTGATCACGTAGGAGTCGACCCGGGCGACCGCGTCGTCCACGTTGTACATGTGCGGCTCCTCGATCGTGAGCAGGACCTCCTCCCCGACCTGGAACGGCAGCGCTCGCTGCTCGATCTGCCCCCGGGTCCCCTCGTCGGCGACCTCGTAGGTGTTGATCGGCAGCGCCTCGCCGCCCTCGAAGTGGAACTTCTTGCCGGTCTCGGCCTCGAACTCGCGCAGCCCGCTGTCGGCTTCGAGCAGCTCCCTGGCGACGCTCGGATGGACCCGGATCAGGAATGCCTCCGGGCCGGGGCGCTCGATCACCAGCTTGCGCAGCCGTCGCAGAACGTCGATCGCGACGGTCTCCTCGGACTCGACCACCCCCTCGCCACCACAGGTGGGGCACTGCTTGGTCAGGATCTCGCGCACGCCGTCGGTGATGTTCTGGCGGGTCATCTCGACCAGGCCCAGCGGCGAGACCTCGACCACGTAGGTCTTGGTCTTGTCCTCGTCGAGCGCCTTGCGCATGCGTCTTGATCACCTGGTCGCGGTTGGCCGAGCGCGCCATATCGATGAAGTCGATGACGATGATCCCGCCGATGTCGCGCAGCCTGAGCTGGCGCACCACCTCCTCCGCCGCCTCCACGTTGACCTTGGTGATCGTGTCCTCCAGGCGGCCCTTGCCGCGGCCGGTGAAGCTGCCCGTGTTCACATCGATCACCGTCAGCGCCTCGGCGTAGTCGACCATCAGGTAGCCGCCGGAGCGCAGGTCCACGCGGCGCGAGAGCACCGACTGGAACGCTTCCTCGACCCCCTCGCGCTCGAACAGCGGCTCCTCGCCCTCGTACAGCTCCACGTACTCGACCAGCTCCGGCGCGGTGCGCTGGAAGAAGCTGGTCACCCGGTGATGCTGCTTGGGGTCGTCGATGACGGCGCCGTCGAACTCCTTCGAGAGCACGTCGCGCAGGACCCGGATCGAGAGATCGGCCTCCTGGAACACCATCCCGGGCGCCTTCACCTCCTTCGCCCGCTTCTCCACTACCTCGTTCAGCCGGTGCAGGTAGGCGAGATCGCGCTCGAAGTCGGCCTTGCGCGCCCCCTGTGCCGCGGTCCGGACGATGACCCCGCCGGGACCCTTGTGCAGCTTCTGGAGCAGCTTGCGCTGGCGGTCGCGCTCGGCATCCGACAGCCGCCGGCTGGCCCCGACGCCGGCTCCCTGCGGCATGTACACGAGGTAGCGCCCGGCGATCGAGAGCTGCATCGAGAGCCGCGCGCCCTTGGTCTTCAGCGGGTCCTTGACGACCTGCACCAGCACCTCCTGGCGCGGCTTCAGGAGCTCGTCGATCCGCCGCCCCTTGCCGCGGCCGCGCTTCGGGACCGGGGTCCCGTCCGGAAGCACGATCTCGTCGACGTGCAGGAAGCCGTTGCGCTCGAGCCCGATGTCGACGAACGCCGCCTCCATCCCGGGGAGGACGTTGTCGACGACGCCCTTGTAGATGTTGCCGACGATCGTGCGCGAGCCGCGCCGCTCCACGTAGAGCTCGCCGACCTTCCATTCGGCCTGGGCGCCATTGGAGCCGCCCTTGCCATTCGACTTTGCCCGGCCGCCCCGGCGCCCGCGCCCGCCCCGTGCCGAGCCCTTCGACTCGAGCACGGCGACGCGCGTCTCGCCGGCGTCGACCGATACCAGTATTCGCTTCTTCAAGTTCTCACCTCAAGAGTGGGTTGCCCGCGGGGGAGCACGATGCTCCTGACCTACACGGGAGCCCTGCTCTTGGAGGTGAGCCTTGCCTGAACGTAGATGCTCTGCAGGATCCCCAGCGCCATGAACGTGACGAGGATCGACGAACCGCCGAAGCTCATCAGAGGCAGGGTGATCCCGGTGATCGGCATGATTCCGATGTTCATGCCGACGTTGACGAACACCTGGAACATCAGCATGGCGGCGATACCGCCGGCGATCATGCTTCCGTACAAGTTTTTCGAGAGCGTCAGGATGCGCAAGGCCCTCCATATCAGCAGGGCGTAGAGGGATAGTAGGAACGCGGCACCGACGAATCCGAAGCGCTCGCCGACGACGGCGAAGATGAAGTCCGTATGGCGCTCGGGCAGGAAACCCTGCCGCGTCTGTGTGGAGTCGTCACCGCGTCCGGTCTTTCCACCAGATCCTATGGCTATCAGCGACTGATTGATCTGGTAGCTGGAGTCACGAGGGTCGCTCGACGGGTTCAGGAACGCCGTCAGCCGCTCCTCCTGGTAGTCCTTGAGGATAGGGTGTCCGATCGCGGGGGCGATCACCAGGACCGCCGAGACCGCGAGGGCCGCCACCGCGCCGATCGCGGCGAAGTGGGTCCAGCGCACGCCGGCGATGAACAGGACGGCGAGCGTGATCGCCCCGTACACGAGCGCCGTGCCGAGGTCGGGCTGGAGCAGGACGATCGCGGCGGGGACGACCCCGAGCAGCAGCAGCCGTGCGGTCCGCTGCCACTCCCCGACCCGCCTCGTGCGCTCCAGCGCGAACGCGGCCAGTGCGAGTATCAGCAGGACCTTTCCCAGCTCCGACGGCTGGAATGTGAAGAAGGGGAGCTCGATCCAGCGCCGCGAGCCGCGCGTGGCCTCGCCGAGGGCGAGCACCAGCACCACGCTCGCGATCATCGCCGTGTAGATGCCGACCCGCAGCTCGCGGAAGCGTGAGTAGTCGATCCGCGCCAGACCCAGCATCAGAGCGATCCCCACCACCGCGTAGATGGTCTGCCGGATCGCGAAGTAGTAGGGCTCGCCCGGGACGTCGCCCTTGGTCGTGAGCGCGATCGTGTAGACGCTGAAGGCGACGGCGAGCATCGCGGTGATGGCGACGATGAAGTCGAGCCCGAAGAACGAGCGCTCGAGGATCCCCGGGCGCTCCTCCTCGAACGGGCGCGGATGCGCCTGCCCGCCGGCGAGCGAGGTCCGCCGGCCGGCCGGGCGGCGCCGGGCCGCGGAGGCGCCTGTCCCTGCTTCCATCACTCGTAGACCGCCGTGGCCGAGTCCACCGATTCCACCTGGCCCGGCTTGAGGTTGAAGTAGGTCTCGAGGATCTGGCGAGTGGCCGGCGCTGCTGCGTCCGCACCGAAGCCACCCTGCTCGATCGTGACGGCGACCGCGATCTGGGGATCGGGGTAGGGCGCGAGGGCGACGTACCAGGACTGATCGCCGTAGGGCGGCCGCTCCGCCGTACCCGTCTTGCCCGCGATCTCGATCGGGAAGCCGCCGAAGATCGCGTACGAGGTCCCGCCCGGCTCCATGGCCGCGCGGTTGAGCCCCTCCATGATCGCGTCGCGCCAGGCGGGGTCGATCTCGACCTCGCGGCGCGGCGCCGGCTCGATCTGCTGGATCACGCGGCCGGAGGGATCCTCCACCCGCAGGCCCACGTGCGGGCGCACGACCTGGCCCCCGTTCGCGATCGTCGCGTAGGCGACTGCCATTTGCAGCGGATCCGCCTGCAGATCGCCCTGCCCGACCGCGAGGTTCACGTTGTCCCCCACGCTCCAAGGCCGGTCGGTGAGCCCCTTGCGGTAGAGCTCGTCCCGCCACTCCGGCGAGGGCAGCAGGCCCGGTCCCTCGCCGGGGAGGTCGATCCCGGTCGGACTGCCGATCCCGAGAGCGGCCCCGGTCTTCTGCAGCGCCTCATCGCCCGCGTAGTCGAGATCGCGACCGAGGGTGTAGAAGTAGACGTCCGAGGAGACCTGAAGGGCCGTGCGCATGTCGACCGACCCGTGCGCGGCCCCGCCGGCGTTTGAGAACGTGATGTCCCCGATCCTGATCGAGCCCGGGTCGTAGATCACGGTGTCGGGGCCGGCGATCCCGCTCGACATCGCCGCGATCGCCGTGATCGGCTTGAACGCCGAGCCGGTCGGGTAGGCGCCGTTTGTGGCCCGGTTGAAGATCGGGGCGCCGGTGGAGGTGGTGTCGCCCGGCACGCCGAAGATCGCCTCCGACTCCCCCTGGGTGATCACCGGCTGGGAGAAGACCGAGGGATCGTAGGTGGGAACCGACCCGAGGCCCAGCACCTCCCCGTTGTTCACGTTCAGGACCGCGAACGCCCCCGGCTTCCCGAACGACTCGACCGCGTCCTCGCCCGCCTCCTGGATGTTGCTGTCAATCGACAGGACCAGGTTGTTCCCGGCCTTCGACTGCTGTTGGGAGAGCGCCCTGCCCGTCGGGCGCCCGGTCGCGTCGACTTGGACCCTGGTGATGCCGTTGATCCCGCGCAGCAGGCTGTCGTAGGAGGACTCGGCCCCGTCCTGGCCGACGGTGTCGCCCGGGTCGAGGTTCTGGAAGCGGGGATCCTTGAGCTGCTCGGCGCTCACCTCTCGCACGTAGCCGAGCACGTGCGCGGCGAGCGTCCCCTGGGGGTAGGTGCGGACGTAGATCCGCTCGACGCTCACGCCAGGGAACCGCTCCTGGTTCTCGCGGATGTAGTAGATCAGCTCGAAGGGCACGTCCCGGCGGAGCGTCACCGGCGTCGCCGGGGCCTCCCTCGCCCCCTCACGGATCTGCTCGCGGATCCGCTCATACCTGAGGTTCGCGATCCGGGCGACCTCGCGCAAGACCTCCTCGCGCTTGCGGGGCCGACGCGGCAGCTCCTCGGTGCGCACCTGCAGCGCGAGCGCGTCGCGGTTCGCCACCAGGACCTCGCCGTTGCGATCGAGGATCTCGCCGCGGGGCGCCTGAACGGTGATCTTCCGCACCTGGTTGTTCTGGGCCTCGGCGAGGTACTTGTCGCCCGAGAGGACCTCGAGGTACCAGAGCCGGAAGAAGATGATCGAGAAGGCGATCAGCGCGAACGCCCCGAGGAGGGCGATGCGCACCGAGAACTGGCCCGGGAGCGGCGGGCGATCGTCGCGAAGGAACATCAGTGAGCCACCACTAGCCGAGCCCTCCGCGAATGCCGCCGCTCCTGCCCACGGCGACCGTGGCCGGCCTGCTGAGCCGCGCGGCGCGGCCGCGCCGGCGACGGGAACGGCGGCCCCTGGGGGCACGGGACAGCAGGCCGCGCCTGGGCGCCTGGTCGATCAGGGCGGGACGCAGCACGCGGCGGAGCAACGGGTAGAAGGGGATGGCGAGCAGGAACGCGAGCAGGCCCTTGACCACGATCTCACGCAGGACCAGCAGGCTCACCTGGGCCTCCACGCCGAGCATCAGCTGGATCGCGGCGAAGCCGGCGGCTCCGCCGAGAGTCAGCCCGCCGACGAGGAGCGCCGGCGTCAGCGAGCTCGAGATCTCGAAGGCCTCGCGGAAGCGCCCGGCCAGGTACCCGACCCCCAGCAGCACGAGCGACGAGACGCCCAGGGTCTGCACCAGCACCGAGTCGAGGAGGAGTCCGGTGGCGAAGCCGCAGACGGCCCCGACGACGCCGCCGCCCAGAAGCCCGATCGAGGCCACCACGACGTAGAGCACGTCCGGCGTGCCTCCGAGGATCGAGAGGAACGAGAAGAACGAGACCTGCAGGATCACCGCCGCTGTGATGATCAGCGCCAACCGCACGGCGATCCTCCACGTGACGATCATCCCGGGACCCCCGGTCGCTCCGGCCCGCCGGTCAGGACCTGGATCCAGTCGAGGTCGCGCATGTCGGTGAACGGCCGCACGTGTACCCGCTGGAACGTCTCCTGCTCGCCGGTGACCGTCTCGGTCACCTCGCCGATCGGGATCCCGGCCGGGTAGGCCGAGGAGATCTGCCCGTTCGACCATCCGGCCGTGACCAGCGTCACTCCCTGCTTGACCTGTTCGCTGCCCTCGATGAAATCCAGCAGGAGGTCGTCGGGATCGCCCGCCTCCGGCTCGACCACCCCCTGGGGCCCGTCGGGCAGGGCCCGGGCCGAGACGGCGCTCTCGTGATCGGTGATCATCTCGACCAGGGCCGTGCCTCGCTCCACGTCGCTGATCCGCCCGACCAGGCCGTCACCGGTGATCACCGCGTCGTTCAGCTCGACCCCCGCGCTTGAGCCCTTGTCGATCCCGACCGTCGACCACCACACGGTGGGCGAGCGCTCGATCACCCTGGCCGTGACCGGCTCGTATGTGGCGTCGAGGCCCAGCTCGGCGTTGAGCTCGAGCGCCTTCCGGAATTCCTCGTTCTCGCCGAGGGCCGACTCGGCTTCGACCACACGCTGCCGCAGGTCCTGCAGCTGGGCTCGGAGCTCGTCATTCTCGCCGCGGGCATCGAAGGTCTCGTCGAACCAGTTGACGAGGTCGCGCGCGGGCTTCAGCGCCCGGCTCGCGCCCTCCTCGATCGGCGACAGTGCGCTCGAGACTCCGCTCTGCACCGAATGCAGCGGTCCGCTCTCGGACTCACTGAAGCTGACGGAGATCAGCACCAGCGAGATCACGATCAGCGTCACCAGGGCCGCTCGGCGCCTCCTCACCTGCTTTCGATACACCCTCGGCTCCGCTACCCGGCGCCGTCGAAGCGCCGGCTACGGTGTGAGTTGCGGCTCATCCGGTGGATCACCTCGAACTCCTCGAGCGAGCGGCCCGAGCCCACCGCCACGCAGGTCAAGGGCGACTCTGTCAGCTGGGCCGGCATCTGGCATTCGTCGCGCATCCGCTGGTCCATCCCCTGCAGGAGCGCCCCGCCCCCGGCGAGAGTGATGCCGCGGTCCATGATGTCGCCCGCCAGCTCGGGCGGTGTGCGGTCGAGGGTGTCCTTGACGGCGCCCACGATCTGGGCCACCGGCTCCTCGATCGCCGCTCGGACCTCGCCCGAGGTGAGCATGATCGTCTTCGGCAGCCCCGTGACCATGTCGCGGCCGCGGATCTCCGCGGTGAGCGCCTCCGGCGCGTCGACGGCCGAACCGATCTCGAGCTTCACCTCCTCCGCCGTCTGCTGGCCGATCAAGAGCTTGTGGTCGTGCTTGCAGTGGTTGACGATCCCCTCGTCCATCTCGTCGCCGCCGACCCGAATCGACTCGGAGACGACGATCCCGCCGAGCGAGATCACGGCCACCTCGCTGGTGCCGCCGCCGACGTCGAGGACCATGCTCCCGGTGGGCTCACCCACCGGAAGGCCGGCGCCGATCGCGGCCGCCATCGGCTCCTCGATCAGGTAGGCCTGGCGCGCGCCGGCCGACAGGCACGCCTCCTCGACCGCGCGCTTCTCGACCCCGGTGACGCCGGACGGAACGCAGACGACCACGCGCGGGTGCGCCCAGCGGTTCTGGTGCACCCGCTGGATGAAGTGGCGGAGCATCTGCTCGGTGACGTCGAAATCGGCGATCACCCCGTCCTTCAGCGGGCGGATCGCCTGAATCGTCCCGGGGGTCCGGCCCAGCATCCGCTTCGCCTCGACGCCGACCGCGTGGACCTCGCCGGTGCGCGAGTCGACCGCGACCACCGAGGGCTCCGACAGCACGATGCCCCGCCCGCGGACGTAGACCAGGGTGTTCGCCGTGCCCAAGTCGACCGCCATGTCGCGGCCGCCGAAGCCGGTCAGATTTCTCAAGAGGCCCATGGGGTGGAGATGCCCGGCGCGGGGGTGCCGGCGGAACTGCGGGTACGTTGAGTCGCGGAGCGGTCAGCGAGGATGGCTTCGCCCTTAGCGCAGGCAGGCTAGGCCGCCTGGCTGCCTTGCCGCGGCCCGCAGTGTAGCGAAGGGCCCCCACACCCCAAAGTGCAACTTGAGGGATGTTTGCGACACTAAGTCTGGACCTTAGGATGAGAGTTTTGGGAAGAGTTCGGGGGCGAGGGAGAGAAGTAGCTGCAGAGGGAGGCCAACCACGTTCGAGAAGTCACCCTCGAGCCGCTCGATCAAGAACGAGCCGAGCCCTTGGATCGCATAGGCCCCGGCTCGATCCCGCCACTCCCCCGACGCCACATAGCGCTCGATGGTGGCTCGATCGAGTTCCCTGAACGTGACCCAGGAGCGCGCGACCCCGGAGCGCTCCGGCGCGGCCCCGGCGCTCATCAGCGCGACCCCGCTGAGGACCTCGTGGGTCCGCCCGGAGAGAGCCTCCAAGCGCTCGCGCGCCTCGTCGGCGCTCTCGGCCTTCCCCAGCGTGGCCTCGTCGAGGACCACGTCGGTGTCGACGCCGAGGACGACGGCCTCCACCGCACCGGCGAGCTCGAGCCCGACACGCGCCTTGCGGCGTGCGTTCTCAACCACCAGCTCCTCGGGTGCCGCGCCGTGCCGAATCTCCTCGACCTCGGGGACGACAACCTCGAAGTCGACCCCGAGCACCGAGAGGATGTCCCGGCGCCGGGGAGAGGCCGAGGCGAGGATCAGCGCGGGCACCGCCCCACGGTACCCATGGGCGGGTGAAGCGCGAGAGCTCCGTTGGCTACAGCTCCGGAAACCAGAGCTCGATCTCGCGCGCGGCCGACTCGTCGGAGTCGGAGCCGTGGACCAGGTTGAAGGTGACCTCGCGCGCGTAGTCTCCGCGGATCGAGCCGGGGGCAGCCTCGAGCGGATCCGTGGCGCCGATCACCTGGCGCGCCGCCGCGACCGCCTCATGCCCCTCGAGCACTGCGGCGACCAGCGGCCCGCGGGTGATGAACTCGACCAGTTCGCCGAAGAACGGCTTCCCGACATGCTCGGCGTAGTGACGGTGGGCGAACTCCGACTCGATCGTGAGCTGGCGGAGGGCGGCGATCCGCAGACCCTTCCGCTCGAATCGAGCGAGGATCTCGCCGGTGAGCCCGCGCTCGAACGCGTCGGGTTTGACCAGGATCAGCGTCTGTGACCCGCCTGCCACGCGGCGGGAGCCTACAAGGCGATCGGACGGACCCGGCCGGGCCGGGTGTCGCCCGCGCGGGGGCTCTGCCCGGATGGATGCCCGTTGGGGCGGAGGGAGGGATGCCCGTCCCCCGGGCGGGTGATACCCGGGCGTGAGCTACTCGCCCGTCTCCCTGGGCGTGGACCTGACCGGGCGCGCGGGCCTTGGGCTCGGCTCGCGTGGCGGACTCGCGTTCTGCGACGCGGGGCGGGCCGCGCGGGTCACGCTCTGGCGGCTGGTCGCCGGCGCCGCCTGGCGGCCCGACTTGGCCTGGCGCGCGGGTCGCGGCTGGCGCGGGGCCCTGCGCTCTGCCGCCCGAGCGCGCGCGGAGGCGCCGGTGGCCACCCGGCGCTCGGGAGCCCCCGTCCGAGTCGGGGTCTCGCAATACGGGCAGATCGCCCAGCGCGGGTCGATCGGCTTTCCGCACGCCTCGCAGGGATCCTTGACCCGAGCGCGGCACGACGGACAGCGCAGATAGGTGCGCTCCACCGGGAAGCCGCAGTTCGGGCACGACTGCTCCTCGAGCTGGCGCACCCGCAACTCGGCGGCGCGCGTCTCGAGCATCCGCTCGCGTCGCTCGTCGGTGAACTCCGGGGGACGGAGGATCGTGTAGATGATCGTGCCGACGAACGGGAACAGCGAGGCCGCGGTCGCGGTCGCCACCAGCACCGGGTCGTCCAGCCTCCGCCTCGCATCGAGGTAGGTCCAGACGATCAGCGCCAGCCAGACCACTGCCAGAAACAGCAGCACAAGGTTAGCCGCGAGGTCCAGGCCCTCGTTCTCGATGCCGAATACGCCTGCGGGCATAGGGGATCGGTGAGTGTACTTCGTTGACTACGGCTCAAACCCTGGCAGGAGTCCGGGCGAAGCGCTAGAGAAACAGCCTCCCGAAGAGGTATCCGAGACCGAAGAAGACGAGGATCACGATCGCGACCACGGCCGCGACCAATCCCATCATCTGCAACAGCTCTGAGCGTGCCTGCTTGTCCATCCCGTTCAGGCTCGGCGGGGCGCGCCGGCGGCCTCGGTTGCGTACCCGAGAAGGTAATGCGAACCGCTCGTCAGCGCCACCCCGCCGAGCTCCGACGCCAGGTCGAGGGCGCGCGCGGCGGCGATCTGGGGCTCCGCCGCCACCTCCACCTCCTCGACTCCAGCCGCCCGGGCAAGGTCGGCCAGGCGGCCGGCCGCGAGCGCCCGGGCTCCCGGGCGCCCAGCCCGCTCGAAGCGCTCCTGCGGGATCTCGGTGCAGACGCAGGCGCTGAGCAACGGCGCCAGCGGGCCGACGATGCCGGCGGCGTCCTTGTCGGCGAGCACCGCGAGGCAGGCGACCAACGGGCGCCCGCCGGCCGCCCCCGGCAGCGCCTCGGCGAGCGCCCCGGCACCCTCCGGGTTGTGGGCGGAGTCGAGGATCAGCGGGGGATCGCCCTCGCGGATCTCCATCCGGCCCGGGAGGTCGAGATCTGCCGCGACCTCCGCAACCCGGTGGGCGTTCAGCGGCCCGATCGCGGCCTCGGCCGCCGCCTCGGCAACCGCGAAGTTCCGTCGAACATACGGAGCCGCGGTCGCAACCGGCAGGCGCTCCTCGGCCCCCGGGACCGCGACCAGGCGCGTGTGCCGCTCGGTCGCCGTCCGCCGCGCCAGGTCGGCGACGGGCTCGCTCACCCGCCCGAGCACCAGGGTGGAGTGATCGCGCAGCACGGCCAGCTTCTCGGCCGCGATCTGCTCCTCGGTCTCGCCCAGCCACTCGGTGTGGTCGAGGCCGACCGAGGTCAGAACGGTTGCCTTCGATGGCAGCACGTTGGTCGCGTCGAGCCGGCCGCCCAGGCCCGCCTCGATCACCCCGACCTCGACCGATGCCGCCGCCATCGCCACGAACGCGGCCGCCGTCACCGCCTCGAACTGGGTCACCGAGTCGTCCGACTCCAGCGTCCGGTTCACCGCGCCGACCGACTGAGAGATGCGCTCCAGCGCCGCGGCGAAGGCGCCCGGCTCGATCTCATCGCCGCCGATCTGGACCCGCTCGGACCAGCGCTCGTCGTGGGGTGAGAGGTAGGCCCCCGTGCCGACGCCGTGGGCCTCGAGCAGCGCCGCGGTGATCTCCGAAACCGACGACTTCCCGTTGGTGCCGACGACGTGAATCGAGGCGAAGCGGTGCTGGGGCATGCCCAGCAACAAGGTCAGTCGCTGGATTCGATCGAGCCCGAAGCGCCAGCCAAGCGGCTCGAGCGAGGCCAGGTAGTCCTCGGCCTGTTGGTAGCTCCAGGCGTCCACTAACCGAGCTCTTCCAGCTCGGCTCGATAGGCCGCCAGCTTCTCTCGCTGGGCCTCGACCACCTCCGCCGGGGCCTTGCTGACGAAGCCGTCGTTGGCGAGCCTGCCCTCGGCGCGCGCGACCTCGGAGCGAAGCTCGTCCCGGCGCCGCTCGATCCGGCGCCTGGCCTGCTCCGCGTCGATCTCGCCGCTGGCGAGGATCTCCACCGGGCCGATCGCCGCGAGCGGCTCGCCGCCATCGGCGCGATCGAAGCTGAGGCGCGCCAAGCGGGCGACCAGCTCCTGCGGCCGATCGGCGTCGGCGTCCGAGCCGGCCAGCCGCGCGGGCAGGACGCTGCCGGCAGCCACGCCGACAAGGTCGCGCCAGCGGCGGATCGCGCGGGTGAGACCGATCGACTCCCCGACTGTCTCCTCCGCCACCGGGTCGATCAGCGACCCGTCGGCCTCCGGGAACGAGTGGATCACCAGCATCTCAGGGCGCTCGCCGCCGGCGAGATCGCGGAGGTAGCCGTAGATCTCCTCGGTCACGAACGGCATCATCGGGTGGGCCAGGGCGAGCACCTGCTCCAGCACCCACAGGAGCGTTGCCGACACCTCCTCCTCGGCCTCATACAGCCTCGGCTTGACGATCTCGAGGTACCAGTCACAGACCTCCGACCAGAAGAACTCGTAGAGCTCGAGCCCGGCGTGGGCGAAGTCGTAGGCGTCGAGCTGCTGGCCGATCGACCGTGAGGCGCGCTGCAGGCGCGAGAGGATCCAGCGATCCTCGATCGTCAGCGGGGTGGGCCGGGGCTCGACCGCCCCGACGTTGGTCAGGATCAGGCGCGAGGCGTTCCAGAGCTTGTTGGCCAGGTCCTCGCCCTGCTGGATGCGGTCGGCCGAGTAGCGCACGTCCTGCCCGGAGGACATCGCCAACAGGCCGAAGCGCACCGCGTCGGCGCCGTGGGCCTCGATCTCGTCGAGCGGGTCGATCCCGGTGCCGAGGCTCTTCGACATCCGCCGTCCGTCGGGCGCCTGGATGATCGACGTGATGCAGACGTCGTCGAACGGGACCTCGCCGACGAACTCGATTCCCATCATCACCATCCGCGCGACCCAGAGGAAGAGGATGTCGCGGGCGGTGACGAGCACGTCGGTCGGGTAGAAGGCCCGAAGCAGGTCGGTGTCCTCGGGCCACCCGAGGGTCGCGAACGGCCACAGCGCGGAGCTGAACCACGTGTCCAGGACGTCCTCGTCCTGGCGCAGCTCCCCGCCGCAGGCGCCGCAGCGCTCGGGCGGCATCTCCGCGACGTAGGTCTCTTCGCACGCGTCGCAGTACCAGACCGGAAGCCGGTGACCCCACCAGAGCTGGCGCGAGATGCACCACGGACGGATGTTTCGCATCCACTCGAGATAGACGCGCTTGTGCTGCTCGGGCGTGATCCGCACCCTGCCCGACTCGACCACGTCGATCGCGGGCTCCGCGAGCTCGTCCATCCGGCAGAACCACTGGAGCGATACCAGGGGCTCGATCCGCTCGCCGGAGCGGTGCGAGAACGGCACCGAGTGGTGGTAGGGCTCCTCGCCGCGCAGGCGGCCCTCCTCCCGCAGGGCTTCCACGACCGCCTTTCGCGCCTCCTCGACCGTGAGCCCCTCGAACCGCTCGCCGGCGGCTGCGGTCATCCGCCCGTCCTCGCCGATCACCACGATCTCGTCGAGTTCGTGCGCACGGCCGATCTCGAAGTCGTTCGGGTCGTGCCCGGGGGTGATCTTGAGCGCCCCAGACCCGAACTCGGGATCGACGTGCTCGTCGGCGATGATCGGCAGGCGCCTGCCGACGAGCGGCAGGATCGCCGCGCGGCCGACGAGCTCCTTGTAGCGCTCGTCGTCGGGGTGCACCGCCACGGCGGCGTCGGCGAGCATCGTCTCCGGCCGCACCGTGGCCACGGTCACGACCTCGTCCGAATCCTCGAGCGGGTAGTCGATCGAATACAGGCTGTCGGTCACCTCGCGGTTCGCCACCTCGAGGTCCGAGATCACCGAGCGGGAGCCGACGTCCCAGTTGACCATGTAGTTGTCGCGGTAGATGTAGCCCTTCTCATAGAGGGCGACGAACACGCGGTAGACCGCGCGGACGTAGCCCTCGTCGAGGGTGAACCGCTCCCGGTCGTAGTCGCACGAGGCCCCCAGGCGCTTGAACTGCTCGATGATCTGCGAGCCGTACTCCCGCCTCCACGCCCAGGCTCGCTCGAGGAACGCCTCTCGCCCGAGCTCATGCCGCGACGTGCCCTCCGCCCGCAGCTCGTTCTCCAGCACGGCGTGCACGGCGATGCTCGCGTGGTCGGTCCCGAGGACCCAGAGGGTGTTTCGCCCGCGCATCCGGTTGAGCCGGATGAGCGCGTCCTGGATCGAGCCGTTGAGCGCATGGCCCATGTGGAGGCGACCAGTCACGTTGGGCGGCGGGATCGCGATCGAGAAGTTCTCCTCCGGCGTACCCGAGGCCGGCGGGTGGAAGTAGCCGCGCTCGAGCCACCGCTCGAAGATCCGCCCCTCGACCTCCTGCGGGTCGTAGCGGGTCGTTTGCTCGAGCTTCGTCCGCCGCGCGGCGTCCACGCGGGCGAGTGTAGTCGCGGGTCCCGGCCCGCGGTGAGGCGGATCCTGGGCGTATATCCACCACGATCCGCCTCACCCATTTCAGGAAGCGCGGCATCTCGTAAGTTGTCGTTGCATGGACCCCGGACGCGCCGCGATCGGAACCTGGAGCGGCGGGCGCTACCTGCGCTTCGGCGAGGCGATCGGCGAGACGCGGCTCGAGCCACTGCTGGCTCCCGACGACGCGATTGACACCGTGCTCACCGCCGACGTCTACGGCGAGGGAGACGCGGACACCCTGCTCGGCCGGGTCCTCGCCGGACGCGATCGGGACTCCTACAGCCTGATCGGCGCCGTCGGCCACGACTTCTATGCGGGGGAGCGCCAAGGGGCGAAGGGCTTCCCCCGCTTCACCGCCCCGACGCTGCGCGGCCCGGATGAGTACGCGTCCTACCTGCGGATGGCGACCGAGCGCTCGCTGGGGCGCCTCGGCGTCGAGCGCTTCGACGTGCTGCTCCTGCACAACCCGGACCGCACCGGGTTCGAGAGCGAGGCGGTCTGGGCCGGGATGTCGGCTCTTCGCGACGGCGGCCTCACGCGCCTGGTCGGCGTCGCCCCCGGTCCGGCCAACGGGTTCACCCTCGATCTGATCCGCTGCTTCGAGCGGTTCGGCGACGTGATCGACTGGGCGATGATCATCCTCAACCCCCTGGAGCCGTGGCCGGGGGAGCTCTGCCTCGCGGCCGCCGCCCGCCACGGCGTGCGCGTGATCACCCGGGTGGTCGACTACGGCGGCCTGTTCTGGGACGACGTCCGGCCGGGGCACGCGTTCCCACCGGGCGACCACCGCGCGTTCAGGCCCGAGGGCTGGATCGAGGCCGGTCGTGAGCGGCTCGACCGCATCCGGCCGATCGCCGAGCGCGCCGGGCTCACGCCGATACAGCTGGCGTGCCAGTGGAACCTCGCCCATGACGCGGTCGAGTGCGTCGTTCCCACGCTGATCCAGGAGGCGGGCGCCGGCGCTCGGCCGATCGAGGACAAGCGGGCCGAGCTCGCCGCGCTCCCGCCAGATTCGCGCCTGTCGGACGACGACCTGGCCGCGATCCGCGCAATCGGCGACAACACCGGCTCGATGCGCCTGAAGGGGGCGGCGCCCGACCAGCGGGAGCTCGCCCCGGACCGCTGGCCGCTCAGCGAGCAGCTGGTCGAGGCCGGCGAGCGCTGGGGCATCGACGTGGAGCGCGACCTCACCGAGGCCGCAGCGGTCAGAGGCTAGGCCGACTCCTCACGCAGCTCGCCCACGTCCTCGTCCGGCTCCTCGGGCGCCGCCTGCGTCACCAGGGTGGGCTTCAGCCCGCGGTCGATCGTGTCCTTCGTGACCACGCACTTGCGCACGTCGCGGCGTGAGGGCAGCTCGAACTGAACGTCGAGCAGGGTCTCCTCGAGGATCGAGCGCAGCCCGCGGGCGCCCGTCTCCCGCTCGAGCGCCTTGTCGGAGATCGCCCCCAGCGAGTCCTCGGCGAAGACCAGCTCGATGTCGTCGAACTCGAAGAAGCGCTGGAACTGCTTCGTCAGCGCGTTTCGCGGCTCGGTCAGGATCGTGATCAGGTCCTCCCGGGTGAGCTGGTGGATGGCGGCGACCACCGGCATCCGGCCGATGAACTCGGGGATCAGCCCGTACTCGATCAGGTCCTCGGGCAGCACCCGCTCGAACAGCTCGCCGGTGTCCTTGTGAGCGCGGGACGGGATCGATGCGCCGAAGCCGACGCCCTTGTGGCCGATGCGCCGCTCGATGATCCGGTCGAGCTGGGCGAACGAGCCGCCGAGCACGAACAGGATGTTGGTGGTGTCGATCGTCAGGAATTCTTGGTGCGGGTGCTTGCGGCCTCCCTGCGGCGGCACCGAGGCGGTGGTGCCCTCGAGGATCTTCAAGAGCGCCTGCTGCACGCCCTCGCCGGAGACGTCACGGGTGATCGACGGGTTGTCCGCCTTGCGGGCGATCTTGTCGACCTCGTCGATGTAGATGATCCCGCTCTCGGCCTTCTTGACATCGAAGTCCGCCGCCTGGATCAGCTTCAGCAGGATGTTCTCGACGTCCTCGCCGACGTAGCCGGCCTCGGTCAGGGCGGTCGCGTCGGCGATCGCGAACGGGACATTGAGGATCTTCGCCAGGGTCTGAGCGAGGAGCGTCTTCCCGCACCCCGTGGGGCCCAGCAGGAGGATGTTCGACTTCTGCAGCTCGATCTCGCCGTCGCCCCCGTTGTGTGTCATCTGCACCCGTTTGTAGTGGTTGTAGACGGCAACGGAGAGGGCCCGCTTGGCGCCCTCCTGGCCGACGACGTACTCGTTCAGCACCGCGTAGATCTCCCTGGGCTTCGGCAGGCTCTCGAGCTCGAAGCTGGGCGCCGGGGTCAGCTCCTCGTCGATGATCTCGTTGCAAAGGTCGATGCACTCGTCGCAGATGTAGACGCCGGGGCCGGCGATCAGCTTCTTCACCTGGCGCTGCGACTTGCCGCAGAAGCTGCAGAGGAGCTGCTCGTTGGAGTCGGTTGGGCGTGCCAGCGTGGGCCTCCTTCGACCTGCGGTGCCGTCGGCCACTCAGGTTACGACACGCGCTGGGGTGGCTGGATGCCTAGGTTGTTACTCGGCGGCTCGCCCGGTCCCTTCCGCCGGACGCCGGGTTGCAGTCGCGCGACCGCGCCGGAGTGCGGCCCGCTCGACGTTGTTACCCTGCCCGCCGGTTCTGCATAGGGGTTCCTAACATGGAGGGTGTTCGTGAACGGAGGCATCAAGGGAGCGGCGCTCGCGATCAGCCTGGTCGCCGCGCTCGCAGTTGCGGGCACGTCGGCGGGCGCCACGACTCAATCCGTTGACAGCGAGGCAGCGGCCGCTGCCAAGGGCGCCCGGCTTCAGATCCGGATGGTCGTGGTCACGCAGGGCAGCGTCCCGATCGCGGTCAAGCGCTTCAGGTTCCGCGGGCTGCTGGCGAGCTGCGCCGGCGGGGACGACGGTCCGGGTCAGGGGCAAGATCCGGAGGATGGACGTCAACAACAACCACTTCGGCCGCACGATCCGCAGGACAGGGAGGAAGATCCACGTAGAGGGCAACTTCAGGCACCACGGCACCGTGGTCAGGGGCAAGATCCGGGCGCGGGGCCGCTTCGGGGCCCAGACCGGCTGCGACAGCGGCGTCGTCAGGTGGGTCGCGCGCTAGCTAGGACGCGACAGGCAGGCACGAGACCCTCCACAACTGCACCACGGGCGGTCCCCGCAACTGGAACGCCTCGAGGTAGCCGTCGGTTGAAGAGCGCCTGAGCCCCCGCCCAAGCCGCGGGCGGGATGGTCTAGTGGTGCTCGATCACCCGGTCGACGATCTTGTAGTCCTTGGCCTCTTCGGCGCTCATGAAGTAGTCGCGCTCGGTGTCCTTGGCGACCTTCTCGAACGGCTGGCCCGTGTGCTTGGCGATGATCTCGTCGAGCCGGCGGCGGACGTCGATGATCTCCTTCGCGTGGATCTCGATGTCCGTCGCCTGTCCTGAGAACCCGCCCGAGACCTGATGGATCAGGATCTTCGAGTTCGGCGTCGCCATCCGCTTCCCCTCGGCTCCGCCGGCGAGCAACAGGGCTCCCATGCTCATCGCCACCCCGACGCAGATCGTCTGCACGTCGGGCTTGATGTACTGGATCGTGTCGTAGATCGCCAGGCCCGCATAGACCGAGCCGCCCGGTGAGTTGACGTAGATCGAGATGTCCTTGTCGGGGTCCTCGGACTCGAGGTGGATCAGCTGGGCGACCACGAGGTTGGCGATGTCCTCCGTCACCGGGGTGCCCAGGAAGATGATCCGCTCGTTGAGCAGGCGCGAGTAGATGTCGAACGCGCGCTCGCCGCGTGAAGTCTGCTCGACCACCATTGGAACCAGGGGGCTCATGGAGCGGTGAGTCTATAAAAGGGGATTGGCGCCTCCGCGGACTTCGCCCGGCGGAGCCGCTACTCGTCGCCCGGGGTCCAGATCGCGCCCGCCTCGCCGCGCTCCTTCTCGGGCGTCCACAACCGCTCACGGGCTGCGGCCTGCTCCAAGGGGATCGGCTTCGCCGACTCGACGATCAGGTCCGCCGCCTTGCGCAGCCGGACCTCCTCGGCAAGAAGCACGTCCCGCCCGGACTCGCGCAGCCGGCGCAGGATCCGCTCCGGGTCCTCGCCCCCCTCTCCGGGCCCGAGCGCGGCGATCAGATCGTCGTCGGAGACCTCGATGCCCTCCGTCTCCGCCACCGCCGTCAGGGTTGCCTCCCGGCGAAGCGCGCGCTCGGCGTCGGGCATCGCCTCCTCGATCAGCTGATCGCGCGTCTTGCCCTGCATCCGCAGATAGCTCTCCGGGCTGATCCCGCGGGCGCCGAGTGAGCGCTCCAGTCGCTCCATGCTGTCAGCGGCGCGAGCGCGGACGATCTCCTCAGGCAGCTCGATCGTTGCGGCGGTGGCGGCGGCGTCGACCGCCGCCTCGCGGAACTCGTCATCGGCGCGGTGCTCGAGGGCCTCGGCGATGCGCATGCGAATCGCGTCGCGAAGCTCGGCGAGCGTGTCGAACTCCGAGGCGTCCGAGGCGAACTCGTCGTCGAGCTCGGGCAGGTCCTTCTCGCGCACCTCGTTCACCTTCACCTGGAATCTCGCGGTCTTGCCAGCCAGGTCCGCGGGACGGTGATCGTCGGGAAAGGTGACGTCGATCGTGCGCTCGTCGCCGGCGACGGCCCCGGTTAGGCCCTGGTCGAACTCGGGCAGCAGCCCCTCGCGGCCGAGCTCGATCGTGAAGTCGCGCGCCTCGGAGCCCTCGAACGGCTCACCGTCGATCGTGCCCTCGTAGTCGACCAGGAGCACGTCCCCGGGCCGGGCCGGCCGGTCGACCGGGTTGAGGCTGGCGAAGCCCTCGCGCAGGCGCTCGAGCTCGGCCTCGACCGCCTCGTCGGGGACCTCGGGCACGGCCCTGCCCACGTCAAGCCCCCGGTACTCGCCGAGCGTCGCCCGCGGGCGCACCGCCACCTCGATCGAGAACGCGAGCGGCTCGCCGCGGGCAGGAAGCGAGTCGACGTTGAGGTCCGGGTCGCCGACCGGGCTGATCCCGGTATCGATCAGCGCCAGCTCGTACCAGCTCGGCATGAACTCGCGCAGCGCCGCGTCGAGCACGGTGTCCCGACCGAACCGCTGGATCACCAGCTGCGCCGGCACCTTGCCCTTGCGAAAGCCGGGAAGGCGCATGTCCTCGGCAAGGTGGCCGGCGGCGTGCTCGACCGAGTGCTCGACGTCGGCGGGGTCGACCTCGACGCTCACGCGCACGCGGGACTCCGGCAGCTCGGTGACCGAGGTCTTCATCGTGCGGGAACCTTAGACCGCCGCCGCATCACGGGTGCGTTCGCAGGCGTTGGTCGAGTTGTGCTCACAATGGGTTGGTAACTCGACCATCGGTGGCGGCCAGGCGGGCATATAGTCGATCACCGTCTGGTGGCACGTCGGGTGTAGCATTCCAGCAGACGGGCGCATCCTTCCGTAATGCGGGACACAGCTCCCCTTCAAGGGAGGCTGGAGGTTAGAGAACGAGTGGTGTCGACCAGGGGGCATCAGAGGGCCTGGCGGGTCTGGGCGTCGGCGCTGCTCCTCGGTGGGCTCGCGGGTGCGGCGGCCGCGTGGCCATCAACGGATGCTGCCGGCGCCGGCACGGTCCCATCTGGACAGATACCGGTCACCGGGGAGATCGAGGTCCACGACCCCACGCTGTACAGGGATGGGGACACCTACATCGTCGCGGCGACGCACAACTCGATCCGGAGCGCGCCGAGCCTCAGCGGCCCCTGGACGGACCTCGGCGACGTCCCCAAGGCCGACTGGACCTTCGCGATCAGCCCGGGGACCCTTTGGGCGCCGCACGTGGAGAGGGTCGGCGACACCTTCTACTACTACTACTCGCAGTCGAGCTTCGGATCGCAGACCTCGGCCATCGGCCTCAAGACCACCCAGACCCCGACCGTTCCGTCGAGCTACGTCGACCACGGGGAGCCGATCATCGCCTCGGGGGCGGCCTCGGGCTCAGACGATCCGTACGAGCACAACGCGATCGACCCGCACGTGCAACATGATCTGGACGGGAACTGGTGGATCGCCTGGGGCTCGCACTGGGACGGGATCATGATCCAGCGCCTCGCAGCCGACATGGTCACCCCCACTGGCGAGATGACGCAGATCGCCTCGCGTGGGAGCGCGCGGTTCCCGATCCAGCCGGGCTTCCCCGTGCCCCCGAACCGGGTCGAGGGGCCGGCGATCTTCCAACGCGGCGGCTACTACTACCTGTTGACGGGCTGGGACTGGTGCTGTCGCGGCGACGATTCCACGTACAAGATCAGCATCGGGCGCTCGGAGAGCATCGACGGCCCGTACGTCGACAAGAACGGCGTTCCCCTGACCGAGGGCGGCGGCAGCACCATCCTCGACAGCCGGTTCGCCCGGCCGGGGGTGACCCCGGGAGGACTCTGGCGTGCGCCGGGTGGTCCGGACGTGTTCGTCGAGGATGGGACCTATTACCTCGTCTACCACGCGTACCTCCCGGACAACACCCTCGGGATCCGGCCGATGAACTGGCACGACGGCTGGCCGTACTTCCAGGAGCCGGGCGGCGGTCCCTACGACCTCTCGGACGGCGCGTACTACCGCCTGGTGAACGAACTCGGCCCGGCTGACCCGGAGAGCGTCCACAACCCGGTCGCGAGCGATCGGTGCCTGACCGCGGTCGACGACGGCGGCGAGTCGAACGTGATCCAGCGAACGTGTGACGATGTCTCGCTCGAGCAGATCTGGCGGCTCGAGCGGCAGGCCGACGGCTTCTACCGGTTCCGCAGCATGTCCGGAAACCGGGGGCGGTGCCTGGAGATGGCAGACGGGTCCGGCGAGCCGGGGACGGACGTCGTCATCGCCCCGTGCGTGGTCGGCACGGGGCTCCAGCAGTGGTACCTGGACGACACCGGCCATGGCTTTCACCGCCCCGTTGTGAAGGGCGCCAACCTGGCTCTCGAGGTCGAGAACGTCGACGGCACCGTCGGTACCAACGTGATCGGCGGCTTCCGGCGCGACGGCGAGAACAGGGCCACCCATCCCCAGACCGGCGCGAGCTGCGCCTCCGGCCCCGCGGTCTGTGCCGACGCCAACGCGTGGCCGCCTCAGCAGTGGCGGCTGGTGATGACGGACCCCCCAGCGGGCGAGGCTCGCCTACACGTCGAAGGCCGGCCGACGGAGCGCCTGGTGGGTCCACGGAGGAAGCGGGTCACCTACCGGCTGCGCGTCGATAACGTCGGCGCCGCTCCCGCCGACGCGGTCCGCCTCTGCGCGAGCGCCCCGGACCGGCGGGTCGCGATCCGCGGCAAGCCCTGCGTCGCGGGCGGCCCGATCCCCGTGGGTGGGACCCGCCGGCGCGCGGTCGAGCTGCGGATCAAGCCCGCGGCCCGCGGCAAGCTGACCAGGATCACGCTGCTCGCCCACGCCTCGAACGCCGAGACCGACAGGACGGTCGTGCGGCTGAGGGTAAGGCGATAGGCGGCGGTTACCGTCGGCGGCCGATGGTGCGCCGCACGCGATCCCGAGCCCAGCCCCACCACGCCGCGCCGAGGTCGAGCACGAACGCGAGCACCCGGCCGACGGGGCCGGTCACCAGCCAGGAGAGCGCCCGGTCGAGCGGCCGAACCCCCGGACCCCCGGGTGCGGACCGCGCGCTCACTGATCCTCTGCGTACCCGAGGATCGAGCGGTCGATCAGCCACTCGACCGGCGCCCGATCATCGGTGTAGACCTCCCCGCCCTCGAGCGGCGGCCCAAGCCGGTCCGACTCGACCGCCGCCAGCGCCTGAAGCCCGCGCGGAAGACGCGGGATCGCGTCGCGCATGTTGGCGGCGGAGAGGGGCGTCTCGCTCCCCACCAGCAGCGTGTTGGTGGGCTCGATCGGGTCGCGCATGACCGACGGGAAGACCTCGCCCATGGTCGCCGCGAGCACCTCCTCGAGGTCGTCGTTGCCCTCGGGGTGGCCCGCGTTGACGATCACCACGCCGCCCGGCGCGAGCCGCTCCGAGACCAGCTCGAAGAACTCACGGGTGGCGAGGTAGAAGGGGATGTAGGGCTGGCGATAGGCGTCGACCATGATCACGTCGAAGCCGCCCTCCGAGCGGCGGAGCCACGGGCGCGCGTCCTCGTTGTGGACGGTGAGGTTCTCGTTCGAGGCCATCTCGAAGTAACGGTTCCCCACCTCCTCGAGCTCGGCGTCGATCTCGACCCCGTCCACGAGCGTCTCCGGGAAGAAGTGGCCGTAGGCGCGGGCGGTAGTCCCTGCGGCGTTGCCGAGGATCGCGATGCGCTCCGGCGGGCGATCGAGCGCGGCGAACGGCAGCACCAGGTAGCCGTCCCAGACGTCATCGGTCAGGTAGCTGCCGGGCCGGTAGAGCGAGTGAATCGCCTGACCCTCGTTCAGCTCCAGCAGGCGGTCGCCGTCGGGCTGCTCCACCACGCGGATGTACTGGTCCTCCGACTCGGTCTCGAACAGCACCCGACCCTCGTCGGTCGCCTTCACCGTTCCCACCGGGATCGCGATCGCGCCCGCGAGCACCACCGGCACCGCCACGAAGCGCCAGCCGAGCCCGACGGCCGCGATCAGCGCGATCGCCACTGCGAACACGAGGAACGTCCGCTGGGTGCCGACGAACGGGATCAGCGCGAGCGCCGCCAGCAGGGTGCCGAGGAGGGAGCCCACGGTGGAGACCGCGTAGAGACGGCCGGCCACCCGACCGGAGTGCTCGACGTCGGGAACTGCGATCCGGATCGCCCAGGGCGAGACCGTTCCGAGCAGCACCACCGGGACGGCGATCAGGACCAGGACCGCGAACAGCGAGCCGATGAAGGCCCCGGCCTCGATCTCGTCCAGCGCGTCGACGGAGAGGTCGAGGAACGGCCGGGCGACGAATGGGACCACCGCGAGCAGCGCCGCCGCCGCCATCACCATCAGGCAGAGGCTCCGCATGTCGGGACGGCGATCGCCGAGCCTCCCGCCCAGCCAGTAGCCGATGGAGAGCGCGACCAGGACGACCCCGATCGTGTTCGCCCAGACGATGGTCGAGGCGCCGAAGAACGGCGCCATCAGCCGCACCGCGGCGATCTCTGCGCCGAGGCTGGCGGTGCCGACGACGAACACGAGCACGTACAGGAACCGGTTGCGGCGCTCGGGCCCCGCCGCTTCGGATGAGATGGCGGAGGGCTCAGGCACTGCGCTCGAGTCGTTCCCGCAGACGGCGCCCCTGCCCGGCCGCGACGGCCCGCGCCGCCCGCGCCTCATCCAGGGGAATCCCGCGCTCCCGCGCGAGGTCGAGCAGGCCCTGCTTCTCGGTGTCGCGCTGCGCCCAGCGCAGCAACACCCAGCAGAGGACGCCCACGGTGACCGCGGTCCCCTCCGCCATCATGATCGCGCCGGCGATCCCCTGGTCGGTCAGCGGCGCGATGTCCCAGTAGGCCTCGCCCGGCGCGTAGATCGGATACAGGACGGTCCCGGACCACATCAGCACGTTTCCGAGCGAGACCGCCGCCAGTCGCGCGATCGCCGTGTAGACGAGCTGAGCGCCGCCGCCGAACCAGGCTGGCACCGGGAGCGGCCCGAAAACGGGCATCCACATCAGCACGCCGAACCCGATGAAGCACGCGTGTTGTAAAGCGTGGACCGCATCGCTCCGGACCGCCTCCTCATAGAGCACCGGGATGTGCCAGACATAGAGGTTCGCGATCCAGAGGGTGAGCGCGATCGCCGGCAGCGTCAGCGCCCGCATCCTGTCGATGACGGTGATCTGGAGCAGCGGCTGCAGGATCGAGCGAGTGAGACCCAGCACGATCAGGAGCGCGGCGATGTCCCCGATCAGGAGGTGCTGGATCATGTGCGCGAGCACCAGCTCCTCGCCCAAGTGGGCGAGCGGCGAGACGAACGCTGCGGCGATCAATGCGATCCCGGCGGCGAAGCACGCGATGCGCCACGAAGGGACCGGTCGCCCCTGGCGTGAGAGCGAGGTCGCCCGCAGCGCGTACGCGGTCCCGAGCAGGGTCAGCCCGAGCACCTGAAGCGGCGCGAATGCACCGCCCCCCAGATGAGCCAGCGGCACCATCATTTCTCATCGTAGGCCAGCGGCTGCGTCGCGCCCAGGGCTCAGAGCCACTCGATCCGCTTGAAGAAGCGGAGCAGCACGAGGACGGCGACGGCCATCAGCGCCAGCGCCATCGGGTAGCCGGCCGCCCACCCCAGCTCCGGCATGTGCTCGAAGTTCATGCCCCAGATGCTGGCCAGGAAGGTCGGTACGGCGATGATCGCCGCCCAAGCCGAGATCGTCCGCACGACCGCGTTCTGCTGCACGCCGAGCAGCGGAGGTTCGCCTCGCGGATGCTGGTGAGGAGCTCCCGTTGGGCGGTGACCTGCTCATCGACACGGCGCGCATGATCGGCAACGTCGCGGAAGAACTGGCGCAGCTCGTCGTCGATCTGCACGTAGCCACCGGCCTCCAGCGCCTCGAGCGGGACCAGGAGCGGAAAGGTCGCGCGATCGAACTCGATCACCTCGCGCTTGAGGAAGTAGATGCGCTGTCGAGGCCATACCCCGCAGCCGATTGCTCGGGGGTATGAGCGCGGCTCACGCGGGCTCCGCTCTGGCACCGAGCTCGAGGAGCTGCGGGGCTAGCGGCGCCCGCCGACGTCGAGCTGCAGCGAGCCTACGACGCGGAGCGCGGCGGCCAGCAGGCGGCACTGGTTCTCCAGCGCAGTCGCGGCAAACTGTTGGAGCGTCCCCGGATCGTCAGATGGCTGCTCCGCGATCTGTCGCAGCGCCGTTTCGAGCTCCTGCGTCCGTATCTGGGCGTCGTGAGGCATCAGCGCCGGCTCGGCATTTCCGGCGAACTTTGTCCCCGCTACCTTGGTCATCCTTTACCTCTTCGTACTCGCATCCGTACGGTTGGTACGCCTCTGCCCAAAACGATCGTCGCGAAACCCGCTTCGCCCGGGTCGAGTCGATCAGCCCAGGCCGATGCCGATGGCGAAGCAGGGCAAAAAGAAGCCGAGGTCGCGACGGAGCGAGCGGTCGTCGGCGGTCACCTCCGATCCGCTGCCTCGCCGTCGGCGAAACGCTAGGGCGCTGGCGCCCACCACCAGCATGGCGAGCGTGCCCAGCATGAAGGGGGCGCCGACGATGGCGCCGATCGCAACCTGTTCGGACTCGCCACCCGAGAGGACCGCGACCACGGGAATCAGTGACTCGCGCAGCGCCGTACCGACCGCGGCCAGCAGGCTTCCCACGGCTCCTTCACCGAGATCGAGACGCTTTGCCCGACCACTCGATCGCGTTCGTGAACAGGATCGCTCCGCCGATGATCAGCGCGAATGCCGCCGCTAGCAGGATCCCCGTCATGCGGAGGCTCCCTACCTGCTGGGCGCGGAGATCACACCAGGCGCGGCCGCGGCGCGAAGAGGTGGAGGCGGTGCCGGGTGGGCTATCGCGTCCTAGGCGCTGACGAGGGCTGGAGCATGCGGGCGCGAGCCGGAAAACCTGCTCAGAACAATCGGATCAGCAGGTTCACCAAGATGGTCAGCGCGATTGAGAGCGCGATTGACCAGACAAGGCAGCCGGGCATGAAGCGCACCTGGGTGCGTTCGCCCGATCGCTTCCAGATCGCGATCATCTACGGCGTCGCGTCAACTTCGAGCGGCCGTCAGAGCGCGACGCAATGTCCCAACGACGTAATAGACGGCAAGTGCGAAGAAGACGCCACCGATCACCGCACGTACCTGCTCGTCCGCCAGCGGGGTCCGCTCGGACACCGGTCCGGCGACGCTCCCGGCGACCTTCTCCCGCCAGCCAACAAGTCCCGTCTGAGCAAGCTCAGTGGCGTCCATCGTCCTCACTTTCGTTCCATCGCGCTCGGTTCTGAGACCCTCCCGATCCCTCGGCGTCCGGCAGCCGGGCGGCGGGGGCGAGAGTACGCACTACGCCTTCTTAGCCGCCTTGTTAGCGGTCTCGCCCACCGTCTGGACGCTGCTCGCCACGCTGCTCACGCGCTGCCCGAACCGATCGGCACGCTTTGCGCCATCGGTAACGGCCCCGGCGATCTTTCGAGCATCGAGATTCTTGAGCTCCTTACCTCGTGGCATCGTCACCCCGAATACCTCGCGACGGCGAGAGCGCGCGTTGTTGAGCGCCGCGGCTCCAGCCAATGCGGCAATCGCGGCACCACCCGCGATCAGAGGCGTCTTCGCCCGCTTGACGAAGCCGACCACACCTTGGCCAGCACTCTGAGCACCTGAAGAGACCGTTTGCGCACCGGAGGACACCGCCCCCGTGACGCCCTCAACCGCGGTCGCTCCGTTCCTGGAGCGGCTCGAACGCCCCCGTGTGCTTCCGGCAGCCCGCGCGCTCGGCTTCTTTTGCGACGGCTTCCTCTGCGCAGAGCTCCTGCTTTGGCGGGCGGACCCTCCGCTCGACGAGCGACCACCCGAGCGACCGTTCGAGGCACGCACCTTCGAGCCGGATTTCGAAGAACCCGACGAACCACGGCGCTGGGATGTCTTGGTCTGGGCCATGTTTCCTTTCTTTTGCTGGGAAATCCGTTCTCCGATCGCTTTACCCGCAGGGAATCGGACTAATCCCTCGTCCCCTGTGGCGTAGATGTCGAGCGGGCGCGGCGAAGCCCGAGCAACTGTTCCCCTAGCGCATCCGTAGTGGAACCTCGAACTCCTCGCTGCACTCCTCCGCCACGTCGGCCGCGTCGAGCAGCTTGTTCGCGAGGTCGCGCGCCTCTTCTACGGTCATGAACTGCCACCTGTGTGGCCGCACCACAGCCACGTCCAGGTTGGCGCCATCTGCGTCGTGGTGCTCGAACACGGTGACGATGGTCAACTCCCTCGTCGCGGTTTCGGTCGGGTCGGTCATCGGGTGGTGTCCCTCCTCTCGCTCGCTGCAGGTATCGCTTCGTGGCGCCAAGTAACGCATGCGACGCGGACGAAGACATCGGCGAGCCCCCGAACTGAAACACCCAGCGGAACAGGCTGAGTCCCCCGACGTTCTCCCGCGACATCGCCTACTCCGACAGCCCGGCGGCTTCCTGCCGCTAAGGCTGGCGCTCGCCGGGTCACCGTGGGGCAGGCTCGTACGGGTGCACGGTCAGGGTGTAGATCACCAGGACCGAGAGCACGATCATGATGAACGACCAGATCGGGAACGCGGTGACGATGCCGATCTGTCCGATCGCCTTGAGCGCCGCGGTGAAGATGCCCGCCCAGCGCGCCCACTCCTAGGCCGCGAGCAGGCCGAAGCCGACGAGGACCTGGATCACGCCGATGATCAAGGTCACCCAGCCCACGCCGTGAGGTCAACGATGATCGCGCCGATCCGTCGCTGTTTGAGCCCCAACGGGCCGGGGTAGCCCCGGGCCGATGCCCTGGTACCTGAGCCCGATCAAGTTTGCGCGCGCAGCCGGCGACGTTCGCAGCGCGCTCTCGCGCGGCGGCCCGAAGGCGGTGCGGGTGACCGGGATCAGCCCTCCCGAGGGCTTGATCGTGCCGACCGCCACGGTGTCGCTCGAGGTCGACCGGATGGACGGCACGGTGGCCAGGTTTGCGCCCGAGGTGCCCGTCCCGTGGCCGTACGCGTGGACCTATCGCCTCGCTCGGCGGCTCGGTGTTCCGGTCGTGTCGGACGTCGACCCCGAGCGCATGCGCTTCGGCGTCCCGCTCCTCAGGGGAGGGTCGGGCGGGAAGCGCTGACCGTGTCCAGACGGGCGCTGGTAACGGGGGCGACGGGCTTCGTGGGAGGGCGCCTCACGGGCGAGCTCGCGGCCGGCGGGTGGGACGTGCGGTGCCTCGTCCGGGATAGATCGCGGGCCATAGCCCTTGACGACCGGAAGATCGAGCTGCGCGAGGGCGACGTCCTCGACGCGGACTCGCTGCGCGGCGTGGGCGAGCATGCCGAGGTCGCCTACTACCTGGTCCACGCGATGGGTCGCGGCGGCAATGGCGACTTCGAGCAGCGTGAGCGCCGCGGCGCGCTCAACTTCGCGCGAATGGCGAAGGGCGAGGGCGTTCGCCGCGTCGTCTACCTCGGCGGGCTCGGCGACCAGCCACGATCGCGGCACCTGCGAAGCCGCCACCGCACGGCGGAGATGCTCGCCGAGCACGGTCCTCCGCTGACGTACTTCCGCGCCGGGATGGTGGTCGGCGCCGGGAGCGAGTCCTACAGGACAATGCGATATCTGGTCCAGCGGCTGCCGGCGATGATCGCGCCGGCGTGGCTCGCGACCCCGACGCAGCCGATCGGGATCGACGACGTGGTCGCTTACCTGGCGAAGGCGCCCGACGTCGCGGCGTCCGAGGGGCGGGAAGTCCAGATCGGCGGGCCCGACGTGCTCTCGTACGGCGAGATGCTCGACCGGATGGCCGACGCGCTCGGCGCCCGGCGGCGTCCGAAGCTCCCGGTCCCGCTGCTGACGCCGTGGCTTTCGTCGCTGTGGATCGGGCTCGTCACACCGGTCGACGCGGCGATCGCCCGGCCCCTGATCGAGGGCCTGTCGACGCCGACCACCGTCACGGATCCATCGGCGGCCGCGCCGTTCGGGATCGAGCCCGCGCCGTTCATCGAGACGCTGCGGCGCGCGCTCGGCGACGATCCCGAGGCGCCGTGAGCCCGACCACGCCCGCCGGCCGCCTGCGGCTGTTGCCGGACGAGCTCGAGAAGGTGCCGCGAACCGGTGCGCTCGGGTCGGTCCAAGCCGGAGTGCTCGTCGTCGATCAGCCGCTGTCGCGGATCCTCGACCGCAAGTTCCTCGACAGGGCCGCCGCCGGGTACTGGCGCTTCCTGTCGCGCGTCACGCTGGACCTGGTCCGCGTGGCATACGCCGCCGACCATCAGTCCGTCGTCCTGATCCGGAGCCCGCTGGTGCTGCTGCGGTTCCGCGCGCCGGAGTACGAGCTCGGCGAGGACAGGGCGGCCGTGACATGGCGGATCGAGCGCGGGTTGCTCGTATCGCGCGAGGGGCGAAGCCGGGGGTTCCTGCGGCTCTCGGTCGCGCAGCTCGACGGCGAGCCAGCGGACGAGCAGGCGCGGGTGTGGGTGCAGATGGAGGTGCGCAACTTCTATCCGTGGCTGCGTGGGAGCGGGCGCTTTGCCCGCTTCGGAGCGTGGCTCTACGGTCATACGCAGCAACGCCTGCACCGCTGGATCACGCGCGGCTTCCTGCGTTCGATGGCCGCCGACCGCTGCTAAGTTTGACCCTGCGACGCGGGGTGGAGCAGTCAGGTAGCTCGCTGGGGCCTCGTCGCCGAGGCTGTAGGCACCTGGATCAGCGGCAGCGTCAGCCCCGGCTTCCCGTTATCCGCCGAGGGTGGGCGCCATCGCAGGCGGGCGACAATCGTCCGCGAGATACTGGCGGCAAGGGGGAGGGTTGCGACCCGGTGAGCCTCGTTGCAAGTACCCCCGACCAGCTCAGTGTAAAAAAAGCGCCCCACACACGGCAATGACTGACGAGCAGATGATCGCGGTCCTCGAGGAGATCGTCCGGGACGGGGCGCGCCGGCGTCGGCGAGGGTGACGGCGATCCGGACCCTGTGGGAGTGGCGCCGAGCCGGGCCCGAGGAGGAGCCGAACCCCTTCGACGACCTCTACGGCGACGAGTTCAGCGGCCGCCGGCGGACCGCTAGGAAGCGCGAGAAGCACCGCTAGCGCAGCTGGTCGAGCTCCGAGCGACTGATCGCGATCACCCTGCCGATATGCGGGCGTGGGTGGGGCCGTCCGTCATGGGCGAGCGCGTAGATGCGCGTCGCACCGCTCCGCCAGGGAATTACCTGAGACCAGGTAAAGGAGTTGACATCGTGCGCTCGCCCGGGCTTAAAGGAGAGGTATGGAAGCCAGTTCTCAGGGAGGAGGTGAAAGATGAAGCGCAATTCGCAGCGATTCTCGCCAGCGGCGCTCGTGATCGCCACGACCGCGCCGGCGTTCGCCAGCCCGTCCCCCGACCAACGGCGGCAACGGCGCCGGCCAGAGCGGGCAGTGCACCGGGCCCAACGATGACCGCCCGCCTCCTGCAAGAGCCAGGGCGGGCCTGGCGATCCCACGCCCTAGTAAGCCGAGAACATTCGGGGACACGCTCGGTGCCCTCCGTGGCACCGAGCGTCCTCGGACTCGCCGCCGCGCTCGGCGTCGTAGGCGCGCTGGAGCTCGACCTCGGCGGCGTTCCCCCCGGCCCTCCATCCCTGCGGGGGTCGCGCCCGGCCGACGGTCGAGGCCGTCTACGTGACTTGCGAGGAGAGCTCGCTCCGGTGGCGGGCCTCGGAGCGGTCACGCTCCAGGCCTTCCAGCTCGGCTCGAAGCTCGTCGACCGGATCGAATCCGGGGAGCTCGCGGGAAACCATGGCCAGGTCCTCGTGCCAGGCCCGGATCCGGACGTCGAGGGGCACGGCGTAGCTTGCGTCCGCGGCAGCCTCGCCCTGCTGGGCGTAGAGGCGGCGCAGATCGACGACGTTCGAGAGCTTGTCCACGGCGTAGATCTCCGTGGCGGTGCGCCCCGACTCGGCCACCTGCTCGCGGAGCGCCCGTTTGCGCTCCGTCCACGGCTCGATCGAAGGGTCCTCGGTCAGGGCCGCGACCAGCTCCCCCACCTCGACGCCGAAGCGCTCGACCACATCGCCCAGCCCCAGGTCCGCCTTCTCGACCACGTCGTGAAGCAGCGCCGCCGCCACCGTCTCGTCTCCCGCGCCGGCCTCTCGCAGCCGTCGCGCGGTCTCAACCGGATGCGACACATACGCGTCGCCCGCTCGGCGGCGCTGGCCGGCATGCGCATCGTCGGCGAGCGCGAACGCGCCTCGCAGAAGCTCGGATTCCCGAACGAACTGCGGCGCTCCACCCTGCCCGCCGTCACGGCTGGCCATGAGACCGGCGATCTTACCGCTGCACGCCGGCCAAGCGGGGAGATCCTGTGCGCGACGGCTCTAACTGAAGCTGACCTTGGGGGCCTCGCGCTCGGTCGGCTCGGTGATCTCGAAGAACTCGCGCGCGGTGAACCCCCCGCTGCCGGCCACGATCGAGTTCGGGAACTTCTGGATCTGGGTGTTGTAGGCCTGTACGTTCGAGTTGTAGATCCGCCGGGAGGCCTGAATCTCGTCCTCGGTCTCGCTCAGATTGCGCGAGAGCTGCTGGAAGTTCTCGGTCGCCCGCAGCTCGGGATAGTTCTCCGCGACCGCCCTCAGGTCGCCGAGCACAGCGGACAGCCGACCCTCGGCCGCGCTCGACTCGGCCGGCCCCTGGGCCTTCATCGCATCGGCCCTGGCGGCCGTGACCTTCTCGAAGGTCTCGCGCTCGTGGGTCGCGTACCCCTTCACGGTCTCGACCAGGTTGGGGATCAGGTCGTGCCGACGCTTGAGCTGCACGTCGATGCCCGACCAGGCCTCGTCGACCCGGTTCCGCGCCCCGATCATCGAGTTGCGAATGAGGACAAAGGCCAGCGCGATCAGGATGATCACGCCGATCACGATCAGGACTACAACCATGCTCTTCTTCCTTCCGCTGGGTTGGCTCCGGAGGTGTTCTACACCTTCTCGGACTCGGGGTCGAGGACGGCGATCCGCCGCAGGGCGGCCTCGACCAGCTTCACCGGCAGGTCGTCGCGTCCCTCGGCGTCGGCGCGGCCGAGCTCGTATGCGAGCGCCGCGACGTCACCCGAGGCGATCGCTGCCTCGATCGCCGATGCGTAGGCGGCCTCGTCGCTCCCCGCCTGCGCCAGCTCGCGAAGGCTCCGCAGGCCGCTCTCGCGCGGCGCCAGCGTCGTCGGGCCGAAGGCCGCGGCGCCGATCTGCCTCGCCTCGGACCGCCGGGGCGGCTGTCCGCTCGCGGTGAAGGTCTCGGCCAGGGCGCCCTGGCGTCGCAGGCGATCGATCGTCTGGTACACCGCGTTGCGGCTGACGCCGATGTCGGTCGCGATCTGCTTGACGCTGTAGCCGAGCTCGATCCGCTCGAGGACCTCGCGTTGCCGCTTGGTGAGCTCGGCTTGGCTTCCTTGGCTTTGCATACCTTGGCAACCTTAGCAACCGCCAAGGTCAGGCCGGGCGAGGACTACGCGATCGCGCCCTCGAGCCGCAGCAGGAACTCCTTCATCTCGGGCCCTCCCCCGTAGCCACCGATGGCGCCGCCGGCGCGGAGCACGCGATGGCACGGGACCACGATCGGGATCGGGTTCGAGCCCAGGGCGTTGCCGGCGGCGCGCGAGGCGCGCGGGTTGCCGGCCTTGGCGGCGACCTGGGAGTAGGTCGAGGTCAGCCCGAACGGGATCCGGGCGGTCTCCCGCAACACGTTGCGCGCGAACGGGGCCGTGGTCAGGCGCCAGTCGAGCGGCAGCTCGAAGCGGTCGCGGCGGCCCTCGAAGTACTCGTCGAGCTCGCGCAGAACGTCGTCCAGCCGGCCGCGCCACTCGAGCACCCGCGGGGAGACCTCCCTCGCCAGCTGGTCGAGAACCGTGTCGGCCGCCTGGTTCGGCAGCCCGACCCGGACGAGGCCGCGTGCCGTGGCCGCCACGATCGCGGTACCCATCGGGGTCTCCGCCGTGGCATAGGCCACGTCCAGCAGCCCCGCCTCGTCGGCGCGCTCGGCGAGGCCGCGCGCGGCGGCCGTCGCATCCTCGCGGGACCCGGCCTGCAGCCGCCGCCCGATCGACCTCGCATCCAACTCGGTCGCCATCATCGCTTTCCTCCTTCGACTTCGATTCTCTCTCGTAGGCGCTTGAGGCCTTCGTGCACGCTCCGCCGAGCGGCCTCCTCCGAGGACCCGAGCGCCTCGGCAACCTCGCGGTAGGCGAGGTCGGCCGCGAACCGAAGCGCCACAGCGCCGCGCTGCTTCGGCGGCAGGTCGGCGACGGCGACCCATAACTCAGACGGATCGGGATCGGCGTCGTCGTGTGCGGCCTGCTCGGGGACCTCGGCGCGAGGCTCCGGCCGCCGAGCGCGGGCGCGATGAACGTCGATCGCCTTGCGCCGGGCGATGGTCAGCACCCAGGCCCGCGGTTTCCGCCCATCCATGCGGTCGTAAGCCCGCAGCGCGGCGATGAACGTCTCCTGGAAGCAGTCGTCCGCATCGTCGGGCCCGACCATCGCCCGGCAGAACGCCATCACTGTCGCCTGATGCTGGTCCAGGAATGCCTGAAACGGCGGCGGGCTCGGTGACGTCGCGTGGCTCATCGGCTCACTGATTAAACGGCGCGAGGGGCGCGAATGTGAGATCGGGCCCTATGCCCTATCCGCCGTCGCGGAGCACGCCCTCCACCCCCTGCACCCGAACCCGCTCGCCCGAGGGCAGGCTCACGAACACGCCGCCCTCGCGCTCGAGCTGCTCGCGAGGCCCGACCAGGATCAAGCCGAAGAAGCGGCCGCGCTCGTCGAAGCGCAGGAGATGGCGCTCCGGCGTCTCCCGCCTCGTCCCCGGGCGGGGCTCGCCCATCGCGGCGTAGAGCACGTCGCTCGGGGGGTCGTAGGTCACGTGGGAGAAGGTGTAGGGGCCGGCGCGCAGGGCCATCGGCGGAGTCTCTCAACCAGCGGCGGTTGGGTCGCCCACGAGCGGCGCCAGCGGGTGCTACTGGCGCCTTTTGGGTCTATATGACTCGATAAGGCGCCAGCCGCGGGGATGGGCGCGTCGGCCTCGGGGCCGGGTATCGCCCGCCCGGGGGACGGGCGTCCCGCCCTCCTGCCCGAACAGGCATCCATGCCGGGCAGAGCCCCCGGTCGGGCGATACCCCGACCCCGAGACCCCCTCCGGCGCGAGCGAGCCACCGCCGACGGCTCAGCCGGACCGGAGCAGGCCGGCCCCCCTCGCCCACTCCACGATCCGGCGAACGGTCTCACGCGGCTCGGTGTAGCGGAGGCCCAGCTCGCGCTCGGCCCGCGACCCGTCGTAGCGGTGGCCGTGCAGCAGGGTGCGGACCATCTCGCGACAGACCGGGGGCTCGCGGCGGGCGAGGCGGAAGCCGGCCTCGGCGATCGAGGCCGCCGGAAGGGCCACCGCCCGAGGAACGAGCCTCGGGCTTCGCTCGACGCCCGCGACCTCGGCAGCGAGGGCGAGCGCCTCCGACAGCGTGAGGGCGATTCCGTTCAGCAGATATCGCTCGCCGGGCACCCCTCGCTCCGCGGCCAGGATGTGGCCCTCGGCGCAGTCGTCGATGTCGACCAGGCTGACGTTCGTGTCGACGAACACCTTGAGCCGGCCGTCGAGGAAGGCGAGCAGGATCCGGCCCGTTCCACCGGCGCGCCCGGGCCCCTGCACCGAGGAGGGGTTGACGCAGACCACCTCGACCCCGGACTCGCGGCCGGCCGCCAGCGCTGCGCGCTCACCCTCGGTCTTCGACCGCTCGTAGCTCGACAGGTACGAGCCGCGATGCGGGGTGTCCTCGCGCCCGACCTCTCCCTGGCGCTCCCCGATGGTGGCCGCCGAGGAGGTATGCACCACGCGTGGGACCCCGGCCCGCGCAGCCGCGCGCACGGCGGCCACCGCCCCGTCGACGTTGACGCGCAGCATCGGAGCCGGATCCCCGATGCAGAGCCTGTTCACCCCCGCCACGTTGTAGAGGAGGGCGCATCCATCCATGCCGGCGGCAAGTGCGTCCCGGTCGAGCAGGTCGCCCTCCGCCACTCGCGCGCCGCGGCGTTCCAGCGCCGTCCGGGCCGCCGGCGAGCGGGCGAGCGCGACCACGTCCTCCCCTCGCGAGACGAGCCGATCCACGACCGCGCCGCCGACGACACCGCTGCCGCCGGTGACGAAGACGGGGCTCACGGGCTCGTTCTGAGCGCCGATGAGAACCGCACCAGATAGTCGACGCCCGACCACACCGTGACGATCGCGGCAACCGCCAGGGCCCATTGGTCGAGGTAGGCGCCCGCGATCGTGACGTCCGGCCGGAACATCGCCAGGGCGATCGCGACGAACTGCACGGTCGCCTTCCACTTGCCGAGCAGCGAGGCCTCCAGGTGGGCGCCGCTGGTGGCGACCGCCGCCCGCAGGCCGAGCAGGGTGATCTCCCGCCCGATGATCACTATCGACAGCCAAGGCGAGGCGCGGTCGACCGCGACCAGCGCGATCAACGCGGCGGTGATCAACAGCTTGTCCGCGGTGGTGTCGAGGAACGAGCCGAGCGGCGAGGTCACCTCCCAGCGACGCGCGAGCCGCCCGTCCACCCAGTCGGTCGCGGCCGCGACTCCGAAGACGATGCCGGCGGCCGTGTCGCTGCCCTCGATCACCAGCCACATGACCACCGGCGCGAGCAGGATGCGAAGGCTGGTGCCGATCGCCAGCAGTCGCGTCCGCCCGCTCGCCTCACGTGATGCGCCGGCGCCCGGGGTCGACTCGACCGCGCTCGCGCGAGGGCCGCTCATGGCGGCCAGTGTACGTACGGATTGTCCCTAGAGCCCGTAGGCGCGGTGGAGCACCTCGATCGGGTGCACCGAGAGCTTGCCGGAGCCATGCTCGATCTGCCAGCGGCAGGTCTCGCTGTCGCACGCGACCAGGTCGACGTCCGCCGCTCCCGCCTGACTGAATAGATCGGCGCCCACATCCATCGCGATCTCGTACTTCTCGCGCTTCAGGCCGTAGGTGCCGGCGATCCCACAGCAGCGCACGTCCGACTCGCGGATCGCGAGACCGGGGATCAGCGCCAGCAGGTCCAGCGCCGGCTTGCCGATCCAGTGCCCCTGCTGCTGGCACGGCGCGTGGTAGAGGATCGTCTCGTCGATCGGCTGGAGCTCCAAATCGAGCTCACCCTGGTTGTGGAGCTCGAGCAGGAGCTCGCAGACGTCGTAGGTCCGCTGGCTCACCAGGGTCAGGTCGGGATCGTCGGCGAGACCGAGGATCTCGCGCGCCTCGCGCTTCAGCATCAGGGTGCAGCTGGTGGCGTTGCCCACGATGAGGGCGCCGTCGCGGGCGTGAGGGGCCAGGGCCCGAGCCAGTCGCAGGACGTAGGTGCGGGCATCGTCGAAGAGGCCGTTGGACTGAAGCGGGAGCCCGCAGCAGTCCTGCTTCGGGATCTCCACCTGGTACCCGTTGCGTTCGAGCATGGCGACGACCTTCTCCCCCACCTCGGGCTCGTAGTACGCGGTGCCGCAACCGTGGAAGTAGACGACCCGTCGCTCCGCCTGAGGGCTGCGGTGCCGCTTCGCCCATGTGCGAAAGCGGCGCCCGGCGAACCGCGCCACCGGGGCGTCGCGGTGAACCCCGAGGACCCGCTCGCCGAGCACGCGTAGCGGTCGTGCCTGCAGCGACGCGTTGGCCAGAGGGGCGACCGGCGTGCCGATCCGGCCGAGCACGGTCGGCCGGGCGATCAGCCGGTCGCGCAGCGGAACACCCTTCTCCTGCTTGACCTTCTGGCGTGCGTGGGCGTTGATCTCGGCGATCTGCACCCCCTGCGGGCAGACCTGGGTGCAGATGCCGCAGCCGGAGCAGTAATCGACCGAGTGCTCGACCGCGGGCTCCCCCTTGACCCGATAGCGCTCGGCTTGCGGGCCGACATACTTCGGCCCGGGAAACAGCGGGGTCACGTTCGACACCGGGCAGGCGGTCTCGCAGATCGTGCACTTGACGCAGTGATCGAGGGATCCCCGCAGGAGCTCTTGGAGGACATCGGTCATGCGGCCGCGGTCACCCCCTGGGCCGCCAGGACCAGCTGGGCGGCGCGGTGGCCGCTGGAGAGGGCGATGCCCTCGCCGCTTCCCTCGCGCCACGGCACGGCCCCCGGCAGGGCGGCGCCCGCGACGATCACGTTCTCGGTCCCCTCGGCTCGCTGTGAGGCGTCGACGGCGATCCCGGCGCGGGCCATCGGCTGCTCGACGAAGTACTCGGCCTCGAAGCGGGGCTCGCCGGGACCCGGGGCACCGCGAACGGGCAGCCCGAACGGAGTCTCGCGGGTGACCCAGTCGGAGTCGAGGGTCAGGCCGCCCGAGGCGAAGCCGCCGGTCGCGAGCACGAACGAACCCGCCTCGTAGCGCACCTCGTGACCGCTCGCGTGCGCGCGAGCCGCGCTCACCCGATCGCCCTCCCGCTCGACTTCGGTGACGGCGGAGCCGAGCACGAGCCTGCCCCCGGCCGCCCGAAGGGCCGCGGTGAGCGCGGCGTAGACGCGCATCCCCGGGACCGAGGGAGGCGGGGTCGGAATCTCGAACACCGGGCGCTCGAGGCGGCCCTCGAGCTCGCTCCAGACGCCGCTCGGATCCCTGGTGCCGAGCATCGCCGGGACCCCGACCCGCTCCGAATCACGGAGGAGCGGGGTCAGCGCACGGACGAACTTCTCCCGGAAGCCCGGATCGTCGAAGCGCCGCGCGAGCCCGAGGGCGTTGGCGTCGGCGCGACCGACGTCGATCTCGATCTCGACCGCGCGCGCATCCACGCCCCCGCGAGAGATGTTCGCCGCGCACAGCGTGGCGCCGAAGTCCCGGAGGACCGGGACGCCGACGATGCACGCCGGTCGCGGGTCGCGCAGATCGCCACCGGCCATCGTCTCCGGGACGGCCGCCGACGGCCGAGCCGCGCCGACGGCGGTGGCGAGCAGCAGGTTGCGCTCCAGGCCGCCGACGTACCGATAGGGACGCATCGGACCGGCGGCGATCCGGTCGGAGAACCAGTCCACGGCCGGGGCGATGGCCTCGGTTCCGACCAGCGCGTAAGGGTGATCCGGATGAGCGGCGACGAACGACCGAAGCGACTCGGCGGGCGAATCGACGCGATCCGGGTCGTACCCGAGCACGTCCACGGTGCCGGGGGCGAGATGGGTCGACCCGACGCCCTTGGCGACCACGCAGACCGCCGCGCCCTGCTCCGCCAATCGGGTGGCCGCGGTGAGCCCGGCGACCCCGGCGCCGATCACGACCGCGTCGTAGCGGAGCGCCGGGCTCATGAGCCCACCGGCACATGCCCGACGTCGAGCACGCCCTGGAAGATCCAATCGTCGAGCCGGGCCTGTCGCATCTGATCGCCGTAGAGGATCGGCCACACGCCCTTCCAGCGCTCCTGCAGGAAGTCGAGCAGCGCGGCGTTCGCCTGCTCCGCCGTCAGCCCGCCGAGCCCGTGCAGGATCCCGGTCGCCCGGTAGATGCAGAAGCCCCCCTGGCAGGGCCCCATGCCGAGCCGCAGGGTGCGGCGGATGTCGTCGAGGTTCGTCGTCTCACGCTGGCGCACACCCTCGATCAGCCGGCGCCGGGGGATCAGCTCGCACTCGCAGATGAGCTGCTCCGACGGCAGGTTCCGCTCCCGACGACCCAGCCGCTCGCCCAGCCGATAGTGCTCGCCCTCCTCGGATCCCGGGAGCCGCTGCGTGGCGGTCCGTGAGGGGCGGTCCTGACCGAGCTGGCGACAGACGGCGTCGACGGTCTCCTCGGCCATCAGCCTGAAGGTGGTCAGCTTGCCGCCGGTGATCGTGACGAAGCGGCCGACCCCGTCCCGCTCCGCATGGTCGAGGAGGGTGTGCGCGCGGGTGATGTCGCGAGTGGAGGCGACGCCCTCCTTGGTGTCCTGGAAGAGGGGGCGCGCGCCCGCCCAGACGCGCAGCGCTCGAGCCCTGCGGAACCCCGGGATCAGCTGCTCGCCGCTGTCCAGCATCGCATCGACGTCGTCCTGCGCGATGCTGGTGTCGTCGGGGTCGGCGACCTGAGCGTCGGTGGTACCGATGACTGAGACGGTGCGGATGGGGACGAGGATGTCGCCGTCGGCGGGCATCTGACAGCGGTTGACCACCGAGTTCACGAGGCGGTGGTTCATCGCAATCATGATCCCCTTGCCGGGCCGCACCTGGACCCCCTCGATCTCGGCGAGCTCGGCGATCTGCCCGGCCCAGGCGCCGGCTGCGTTCACCGTGACCCGGGCCTCGACATCGACCTCCTCCCCGTTGCGAGCGTCGCGCAGGCGCGCTCCCGTGACCTCGTCGCCGTCGCGGTGAACGGCCACGACCGCGTGGTAGGGCAGAACGGTTCCCCCGCGTTCGCGAATTCCCCTGGCAAGCCCCCCAAGCAGCTTCCAGGCGTCGATGCTGGCATCCGGGACGCGAAACGCCCGTGAGATCTCGGGGTGGAGCCGCGGCTCGTCCTCGAGCGCTTGCGGCCGGCTCGATCTCCTCGCAATCGACCCCAGTGGCCCGGCACGCATCCCGAAAGCGGTCCGCGTAGTCGGGATCGTCGAAGGGCGTGGTCACGAACAGGCCACCGGTGTCCTCGATCGCGTCGGCCGCGATCTCGCGCACGATGCGGTTCTCCGCGATGCACTCCTCGGCCGCGCGCGGGTCCTTGACCACGTACCTGCCTCCCGAGTGGAGCAGGCCGTGAAACCGGCCGCTGGTCCCCATCCCGAGATCCGACCGGTCGACGAGGACCACGTCGAATCCCCGGAGCGCTGCGTCCCAGGCCACCCCGGCGCCGGTCGCCCCGCCCCCGATCACCAGCACGTCAGTGGTGAGATTGCTCACCGGCTCAACTTAGCTCAGCCCCACCGCGGGCGTTGTCGGGTCCGGGACCTATGCGGTACCGAACCCGACAACGGTGATGGGGTCGACGGTGATTACTCAGCCCAGTCGAACGTCCGCTCCACCGCCTTCTTCCAGAGGTGGAAGGCCTTGTCGCGATCGGCGGCGTCCATCTGCGGCTCCCAGCGCTTGTCCTCGATCCAGTTCTCGCGCAGGTCCTCGATCTCCGCCCAGAATCCGGTCGCCAGGCCGGCCGCGTAGGCGGCCCCGAGCGAGGTCGTCTCGGGCACCTGCGGCCGGATCACGGGCACGTCCAGGATGTCCGCCTGGAACTGCATCAGGGTCTCGTTGACGACCATGCCGCCGTCGACCTTGAGCGACTCGAGCGCCACGCCCGAGTCGGCGTTCATCGCGTCCGCGACCTCCTTGCTCTGAAACGCGGTCGCCTCGAGCGCCGCGCGGGCGATGTGGCCGCCGTTGACGTAGCGGGTGAGCCCGGCGACGACGCCGCGCGCATCCGCCTTCCAGTACGGAGCGAACAGCCCCGAGAACGCGGGCACGAAATAGGCGCCGCCGTTGTCGTCGACCGTCTTCGCCAGCGCCTCCACCTCGTCCGACGACGAGATGAGCTTGAGGTTGTCCCGTAGCCACTGGACCAGCGCCCCGGTGATCGCGATCGACCCCTCGAGGCAGTAGACAGGCGCGTCATCGCCGATCTTGTAGCCCACTGTGGTGATCAGGCCGTTTTCCGACTGCACCGCCTCGTTCCCCGTGTTGAGCAGGAGGAAGTTGCCGGTGCCGTAGGTGTTCTTCGCCTCGCCGACCGAGAAGCAGGTCTGGCCGAAGGTGGCCGCCTGCTGGTCGCCGAGGTCGCCGGCAACCTGGACCCCGGCGAACGAGCCGTCCTTGACCTCCCCGTAGGGGGCGCTCGATGGCCGGATCTCGGGCAGCATCGAGCGAGGAACCCCGATCGTGTCGAGCAGCTCGTCGTCCCAGTCCAGGGTCTCCAGGTCCATCAGCATCGTCCGGCTCGCGTTGCTCGGATCGGTGATGTGGAGGCCGCCGTCGGTGCCGCCGGTGAGGTTCCAGATGCACCAGGTGTCGATGTTGCCGAAGCAGAGATCGCCGGCGTCGGCCCGCTCGCGGGTTCCGTCGACGTTCTCGAGGATCCAGCGAACCTTGGGACCTGAGAAGTAGGTCGCGATCGGCAGACCGTTCTTCTGGCGGAACCGGTCCTGACCGCCGTCCGCGGACAGCTCCTCGCAGATCTTGTCGGTGCGCGTGTCCTGCCAGACGATCGCGTTGAACACCGGCTCGCCGGTGTTGCGGTCCCAGACCACGGTCGTCTCGCGCTGATTGGTGATCCCGAGCCCGGCGATGTCGTCGGCGCTCGCGCCTGCCTTCTCGAGCACCTCGTCCATCACCTCGCGCGATCGCTGCCAGATCTCGTTCGCGTCGTGCTCGACCCATCCCGGCTGCGGATAGATCTGCTCGTGCTCCTTCTGCTCGACCGCGACCACCTTGCCGCCGTGGTCGAAGATCATGCAGCGCGTGCTCGTCGTGCCCTGATCCAGGGCTGCGGCGTAGTTCGCCATTGCTCCTCGCTCCTCTCAGTCTTGCTCTCTACTCCGTGCGGGCTTCCCCGATCCCTTGCTCGGCCGCGGCGTGGGCGAGGCTGCTGCCTCGCCCACGCCGCGGCCAACTGACGACGTCCACGTCCATGACCGCCGCGTTCGTGTCTCGTTCCGGCTTAGACAGCCGGCCACCACCAGTCGTAGGCGAGTGCGCCGAGGGCGCCACCCATGAGCGGACCCAACACCGGCACCCACGAGTACGCGAAATCCGACGTTCCCTTGCCGGGGATCGGCAGGATCGCGTGGATGAGCCGAGGGCTCAGGTCGCGTGCGGGGTTGATGGCGTACCCCGTCGGTCCGCCGAGCGACAGGCCGATCCCGGCGACCAGCAGCCCGACCAGCAGCGGCGTAAGGCCCGACTCAATGGGGGCGCCGTTGGCGATGAGGGCGAGCACGCCGAACACCAGCGCGAACGTGCCGATCACCTCGGTGACCAGGTTCCAACCGTAGCTTCGGATCGCGGGTCCCGTACAGAACACCGAAAGCTTCGAACCTTGGTCCTCCGTTTCGCCGAAGTGCTTGTAGTACGCCAGCACCACCAGCACCGCCCCGATCGCCGCGCCGAGAAACTCCCCGGCGAGGTACTTGGGCACGTCGCTGCCCGGGGTGGTCCCCTCGATCCAGAACCCGAGCGTGACCGCCGGGTTGAGATGGGCGCCGCTGAACTGGCCTATCGCATAGACGCCGATTGCCACCGCCAGACCCCATCCCAGGGCGATCACGATCCAGTCGGCACCCTGGGCCTTCGATCGATTGAGCAGCACCGCGGCCACAACCCCGTCTCCGAACAGGATCAGCAGCGCGGTGCCGATCGTCTCTGCACCGAAAATGCTCAAGAGCCTCTCCTCCTTTCAACAACTGACTCCCGAAAACGGTGCGACATTAACGCAAACTGTTCGACATTGCCAGACATTGTGTGGAATTGAGCAAAAATGCCCGACAATGTGAGGAATGCCCAGGGCAATTCAGTCGATCGAGCGAGCGGCGGCGATCCTGCGGCTGCTCTCCGGGCGCACGCGCGGCCTTGGGGTCGCCGAGCTCGCGAATGAGCTCGAGCTGCCGAAGGGCACCGTCCACGGGTTGCTGCGAACGCTGCAGTTGGTGGGCTTCGTCGAGCAGGACCCGGAGTCGGGCAAGTACCAGCTCGGTCCCGCCCTCCTCCACATGGGCTCCAGCTACCTCGACGGCAACGAGCTCCGCACCCGGGCCCTCAACTGGGCCGACGCGCTGGCCACCCGTAGTGGCGAGAGCGTGCGCATCGGCACCTTGCACGAGCACCGGGTGCTCGTGGTCCACCACGTGTTCCGTCCGGACGACAGCCGCCAGACGCTCGAGGTCGGTGCGCTCCTGCCCGTGCACGCGACCGCGTTCGGCAAGGCACTGCTCGCCGACCACCCCTACCTCGCCAGAGGGCTGCCGCTCGACGGATTCACGGCCTCGACGATCACCGACATCTACCGGCTCGAGCGGGAGCTCGAGCACGTGCGTCTGCGCGGCTGGGGAGCGGACGTCGAGGAGCTGGTCGACGGCGAGGCGTCGATCGCCGCGCCGATTCAGGATCGCCGCAAGCTGACGGTGGGCGCGATGGGGATCAGCGGCTCGGTTGAGCGATTGTGCGAGGATCGCCACCCCGATGAGGAGCTCGTCACCTACGTGCGGGACGCGGCCCGCGCGGTGTCTCGGGAGCTGGGAGCGATCCCCTGGTAGGCGGAGCGCCGTGGCCCCGAGCCCGTCCACCCCGGCCGGCTCGCAAACGGAGACCGCGTTCACGTGAGCGAGCGCTACATCGCCTCGATCGATCAGGGGACCGCCTCTTCGCGCTGCATCGTCTTCGACCGCCGGGCGCGGATCGTCTCGGTGGCCCAGAAGGAGCACCGCCAGCACTTCCCCCGACCTGGATGGGTGGAGCACGATCCGGAGGAGATCTGGGCGAACGTGCTGACCGTCGTGCGCGAGGCGCTGGAGAAGGCCCAGCTGACGGTCAGCGACCTGCTGGCCCTCGGGATCGCGAACCAGCGCGAGACGAGCGTGATCTGGGACCGTGCCACGGGGCGCCCGGTGCACAACGCGATCAACTGGGCGGACACCCGGACGGCGCAGCTGTGCCAGGAGCTGGCGGGAGACGTGGGTCAGGATCGCTTTCGCGATCGCTGCGGCCTGCCCCTGACGACGTACTTCTCGGGCCCCAAGATCCGCTGGCTGCTGGACCACATCCCCGGACTGCGCGAGCGGGCGGAGGCCGGCGAGGTGCTGTTCGGGACGATGGAGGGGTGGCTGATCTGGAAGCTGACCGGCCGACACGTGGGCGACGTCACCAACGCGAGCCGGACGATGCTGATGAACATCCACACCCTGGACTGGGACGACGAGCTGCTCGACGCGATGGGCGTGCCTCGCGCGATGCTGCCGGAGATCCGGGCGTCCTCCGAGATCTACGGCGAGGCGGGCGATCTGCTCGCCGGGCTTCCGGTGGCCTCCGCGCTCGGCGACCAGCACGCCGCGCTCGTGGGGCAGACCTGCTTCTCCCTCGGCGACACCAAGTGCACCTACGGCACCGGGAGCTTTCTGCTGCAGAACACGGGCGAGCGTCCGGTCGCCTCCGCCAGCGGCCTGCTGACGACCATGGGCTACAAGCTCGGCGACGGGCCGCCGACGTACGCGCTAGAGGGCTCGATCGCGGTGACCGGCGCCCTCGTGCAGTGGTTTCGCGACAACGTCGAGCTGATCGGCAGCGCGCCCGAGATCGAGACGCTGGCCCGGACGGTCGACGACAACGGCGGCTGCTACTTCGTGCCCGCGTTCTCCGGGCTGTTCGCCCCCTACTGGCGCAGCGACGCGCGCGGGGTGATCGCCGGGCTCACCGGATACATCACCAAGGGCCACCTCGCACGCGCCGTGCTCGAGGCCACCGCGTGGCAGACGCGCGAGGTCATCGAGGCGATGAACGCCGACACCGAGGTCGACCTCAAGACCCTGCGTGTCGACGGCGGCATGACCGCCAACAACCTGCTGATGCAGTTCCTGGCGGACGTGCTCGACGTCTCCGTCGTGCGCCCGATCGTGGCCGAGACCGTGTCACTCGGCGCGGCCTACGCGGCGGGCCTCGCGGTCGGGTTCTGGCCCGACATCGAGAGCCTGCGGGCGAACTGGCACAAGGCCGCCGAGTGGATGCCGCGGATGGACGGCGAGCAGCGCGAGCGAGGATTCCGCAAGTGGAGGAAGGCCGTCGCCCGGACCGTCGACTGGGTCGACGACGACGACGACTGATACCGCGTCAGCGCGAGCGGGCGAACCGGCCCTTGGGCGCGGGCGCGGCGCCGTTGCGAGCGCCGTCCTCGAAGAATTGCTGGACCCGCTGGGTCAGCTCGACGGTGTCCTCGTCGGGCGGGATCGGATCTCCGAACGAGATCTCGACCGGGTGGCGCCTCGGCAGCGGCTTGCCGCGGCTCCGTCGCGGCCACACCCGGCCGGGGGGCATCGCCGTCCGAGTCCCGGTCACCCGGATCGGGACGATCGGCACCCCATGGCGGGCGGCCAGCACCGCGGCGCCCTTGCGCACCCGGCCCAGCCGCCCCTGGCGCGAGCGGGTTCCCTCCGGGTAGAGCAGCAGGCTCCAGCCCTGGTCGAGGAGGCGGTCGAGGTGGCTCACCCCGGGCTTGCTCAACCCCGCGCCTCCGGTCCGGTCGACGGGCACGGTGTTGAAGATCAGCGAGACCAGCGAGGCGACCAGCTTGTTGCGGTAGAAGTAGTCGGTCGCCGCCGCCACCGCGGTGCGCCGGCGCAGGGTCCACGGCAGCGCCGCCAGGATCACCGGAGTGTCCATGTGGCTGGTGTGGTTCGCGACCAGGATCACGGGCCCCTTGACGTTGGCGAGCCGCTCGCCACCGCTGGCGCGTCGCGTCGTGTAGTAGTCCATCAGCGGCTTCAGCACGAAGGTCATCAACGCCTCGCGCACCGCGCCGGCCTCGGGTCGGCGAGCCCAGGGCAGGTCGAGCTGGGACGCGGCCTTTCGCAGCTCGCGACCGCGGTGCCTGACTCGATGCCCTAACGAGCGCTTGCGGCTGTACCAGGCCACGCCTGGGGATACCTCCGATGGAGCGCGTGGTTACAGGCGGGGCTCGACGCAAACGCATAAGATCGCTCACGAGGCGGGAAGGAATCAGCGGAGGAGGTCGACCCGATGTCAGCCGAATCGGAAGAGAGGCACAAGGAGGACAAGGGAAGCTTCGACGAGGGCGAGGAGGAGGAGCCGCTCGCGCCCGAGCACGAGCGCGAGGGCAGCTTCGACACGGGCGAAGAGGAGGAGCCGGCCGCGCCCGAGCACGAGCGCGAGGGCAGCTTCGACACGGGCGAAGAGGAGGAGCCGGCTCGCGCCCGAGCACGAGCGCGAGGGGAGCTTCGGCGAGGAGGAGTAGTCCCCCAGGACGGAACCCGTGCTGCGGAAGCCCCGCCGGCGCCCCGCGGCACCGCCCGGGGGTCTGATCGTCAGGCTTCCTCGAGCACTGAGAGGATGTTCCCCGCCGGGTCCTTGAACCAGGCGATGTCCGGTCCGTTGCCGCGGGCGATGCCCTTTTCGTCCTGCTCGAAGCCGTCGTAGCGCTCAAAGCTGACGCCGCGCGCGGTCAGCTCGTCCACCACTCCGTCGACGTCGTCGACCGGGAAGTTCAGGATCGTGTAGGTCGCGGGCACGTGGTCGGGCTTCAGGTAGATGAGCGTGTCGCGGCTACCGTTCAGGCGCAGCGAGAGGAGCCCGTTGTCCTCGTCGAGGATGGATGTATTCAGCCCCAGCGTCTCGCCGTAGAACTTCTGGGCCTTCGCCAGGTCGTCGACCGCGAAGCCGTGGAACGCCTGCGTGTTCTCGAGCATGGATGGCTCCCTTCCTTTCGATGCCACCCCTATAGACATCCGGATCAGCGCAAACTCATCGCCCGGATGGGACCTCAGCCCGGGCGGCCTTAGCCACGACCCCGGGAAGCCAGTCGCGCACAGCGGCAGCCACGGCGTCGACGTCCGTCCGCAGGCTGTGATCGCCCGGCACCTGCACGACGGTGCGGCGCGCGGTGGCGGGCGGGATCCCGAACCGGTCGCGCTCGCCCTGGACGACCAGCATCGGGACCTTTACCTGGTCGAGCTCTGGCAGCCGGCTGGGGGACGCGGTGCCACCGGCGCGGCGCGGCGGCTGGAGGGGGAACGCAAGGCAGAGCACGGCCGCTGCGCCGGTCGTCTCCGCGGTGCGGCAGGCGACCCGCGCGCCCAGCGAGCGCCCGCCGACGAGGAGCGGCAGCCCGCGCAGCTCGCCCGCGGCCAGGTGGTCGACCACGGCCGTCCACGCTGCATCGAGCCGGCGCGCGGATGCCGGCGAGCGTCGCCCGGCAACGCGGTACGGCTGCTCGACGAGCGCCACGCTGACACCCTCAGAAACCGCCGCCTCCGTCGCCGCGCCCAGGTCCCCTGACGTCACCCCGCCGGCAGCGCCATGGCCGAGGACCAGCGCCGCCCTCGGCCGATCGGTGCCGTGCAGGTGCGCGCGCGCCTGACCGTGGAGTGTGTCGATGTCCAGGACCGTGCCAGCGATGCTGTCAGATCCCCGTAGTGGCGGCCGGCTCGCGGGCGCGCTCAGCGAGCACCGCGCGCGCCCCGCGCGCCGGCGTGACCGTGATGTTGCGCCGCCTCGGCACCTCGACCCCCTTGCCGGCGGGGCGAAGCTCACGATCCGTGAGCACGGTCCGCATCACGATCTGCATCTCGAGCATCGCGAAGCTGGCCCCGACGCAGCGCCGGCGGCCGCCCCCGAACGGGATCCAGGTGTAGGTGCCGGGCGGCTCCTCGAGGAAGCGCTCGGGACGGAAGGCGTATGGATCCGGGTAGATCTCGGGATCGTGGTGGATGAGGTAGGCGTTGGGGACCAGGCAGACGCCGGGTGGATAGGTCCAACCGCCGATTTCGATCGGTCGCTTGACCAGCCGGGGCTCCACGTTAGGCAGCACCGGGCGCCGGCGCAGGGTCTCCTGGATGGTCGCGACGAGGTAGGCATCGCCATCGGCGTCGAGCTCGCCGACCAGCCGGTCGAGAACCGCGGGTGAGCGGCAGAGGCGCTCGAACGCCCACGCCAGCGAGGATGCGGTCGTCTCGTGGCCGGCCGCGAGGAGCGTCATCAGCTCGTCGCGGAGCTCCTGCGCGGACATCGGCGAGCCGTCCTCGTGGCGCGCCTCGAGCAGCATCGCCAGCACGTCCTCGCGCTCGCCATCCGCACCACGCCGCTCATCGATGAGCTCGAACAAGAGCTCGTCCGTCTCCTGCTGAATGCGGACAAAGCGCGCAAACGGCCCCACCCTCTCCAGCAGGCGCGCCGGGAGGCCCTCCGGGTCCGGTGGCACGAGGCTGATCGGCCGGTCGCCGAAGGCGAGTAACTCGCCGAGCCGATCGCGGAGAGCGTCGAGACGCGCCCCGGGGTCGAGCCCGAACACGGCGCGCAGGATGATCTCCAGCGTGAGCCGCTGCATGCGCGGCTGGAGCTCGATCTCCTCGCCGCTTGGCCATCCGGCCACCTCCCGCTCCGCGACCTGGGTCATGAGCCCCCCGAGCCGCGCCATCTTCTCGCCGTGGAAGGCCGGGAGGATCAGCCTGCGCTGCTCCATGTGCGCCCCCTCGTCGAGCAGGATCACCGAGTTCTTGCCGACCAGGGGCTCCAGCACGCGGGCACCCTCACCCGGGTGGAGGACGTCAGGCGGCGCCATGAACACCTCCCTGACCTCATCCGGGTCGGAGAGGATCACGAAGGGCGGCGCCAGCGGGAAGTGGATCGTGAAGCGCTTGCCGTAGCGGGCGCGGTAGCGCTCCGGTAGGGCGAGTGGACGCGTCCAGAGGCCGATCCCCTGGATCAGGCTCGGATACCGCGGCCCCGGGGGAAGGTCTGAGCGCACTCCGGCTCTAACTATGGACGATCGACCGCCGAACCGAGGCGCCACCCCGGGGTGAGGCGGCGCCTCGATCGGGTCGGTCTGGGTCTCAGGCCGCCTGCTCGGAGGCCTCCGAGTAGAGGAGTGAGCCGGGCGTGGTGAGCGTCTCGCCGGTCTCGAGCAGGGTCTTGAGCCCGGAGAGGATCTGCGGCCAGCCGCCGTAGAGCTCCTCATGGGCGCCCTCGCGAAGCTCGTCGTGGATGACGGTCAGCCGGCACGAGTCGCCGACCGGCTCGATCTCCCAGGTGACCCTCGACGTCCCCTCGCGCTTCACGTCGTCGCTCCAGAGCGCGTTGAAGCTCTGCACCAGCCGGCGCGGCGGATCGACCTCGAGATTCTCGCCCTCGGCGATCGTGATGCCGGCGCCAGGGTGGACGCCCTCGTAGCGTGAGCCGGGCCTCCAGTCCGAGGTGACGCCGACCCCGAAGTTGTACTTCTGCCTCATCCCGTTGTCGGTGATCGCCTCCCACAGGCGATCCGGGGTCGTCTTGATGTAGATCTCGAACACCTTCTCCATGCGTTCCTCCTCGATCGTCTTCTTGAGCCCGCTGAGCGCCGCGGCCCAGGGCTCGGCGTATTTGCTCACCCACCGGTCGTGGACGAGCCGGATCGGGACGGGGTTCAGGTAGTGGAGCTTCTCGCGCCCGCACCGCCTGGTGGTCACCAGGCCGGCCTCCTCGAGCACCCGGAGGTGCTTCATGACGCCGAAGCGGGTCATGGGCAGGCCCCGCTCGAGCGCGCTCAGCGGCCGCCCGTCCTGCCTGAACAGCTCGTCGAGCAGCCTTCGGCGGGTGGGGTCGGCCAGTGCCTTGAACACCGCGTCCATCGTCCCGAGTATACGTGACCTTTTGGTCACATGTTGTCTGGATCGGAAACGGAGCGGACGCCGCTGCCGTCGGCCGAGGTGGAGCCGGCCGTTCCCAGCCGTTTCCCGCGATACTCGACGGCGATGTCGCAGGATGCTCTCGAGGTCGCGCGGAGGACGTTCGAGGCGTTCAACCTCGCGTTCGCGGAGGGGGCCGAAGACCTCTACGAGATGCTCGACCCGGATGTCGAGTGGATTCCGGTCATGGCCGTGCTGGAGGGCAGGACGTACCGCGGGACCGAGGAGGTACGGCGCTGGGTTGCGGACCTGAGGCAGGACTGGGCCGCGTTTCAGGTGAAACCGGAGCACTTCCGGGACCTGGGCGAGGGCCGGGTGCTGGCCGTCGGGACATGGCGGGCGCAGGGACGGCGGGGAGCGGTACCGCTCGACTTCCCGCAAGCGGCCTGGCTGTTGCAGATCCGCGGGGAGAGGATCGGGCGGCTCCGGGCCTTCACCGATCGGGGAGAGGCGCTCGAGGCAGCCGGGTTGAAGGACCGGGCGATGTGATGGCGCCCAGGCCTGCACGCGGGGCTAGGCGGCGCTGACCCCGGCGTCCGCCTGGCTACCGAGGTCCCGGGTTCTCGGGGACGAACTGGCCGGCGATGAACGTCGCGCCCCGCGGGTCGTTGATGATCGTCAGTCGGACCCATGGAGCATCAAAGGGCGGGACGATCACGCTGCCGCCGAGCTCGGTGGCCTTCGATGCGGTGGCGTCGGCGTCGTCGACGGCAAACGTGACGCTCCAGTGCGCCGGCGTGTCGGGCTGGTCATCCGGGATCGGATTGATGCTGGCGACGACGTCCTCGAAGCCCTCGGGTCCGCCCATTTCGGCCAGCTGCTTGCGGAGGCCGGGGTTGTCGCGCTCGAGATAGTCGCCGTAGCCGGGCAGCGTCCACATCTCACCGGCGTCGAGAGCGAGCGTCGTCCAGCCGAACACCGAGCCGTAGAAGGACTTCGCGCCCTCCACGTCGCGGGTGTTGAGGCCATTGAAGTTCAGCGACCCGTGCTCGTTGACGATCTGCGCGCCCTTGTGCTCCTTCGCCTGCCAGACGCAGAACACGGCTCCCTCGGGATCGGTGAAGACTGCCATGCGCCCGGAGCCCGGGATGTCGAACGGCTCCATCACGACGCTGCCGCCGGCATCGCGGACCTTCGCCGCGGTTTCGTCGGCGCCCTCCACCCAGATGTACGTGTTCCACACGGCCATCGGCGGGGCACCCTCGGGAATCGACCCGACTGCAGCCACGTCGCCGCCGCGCAGCCGGGCGAAGAAGTACTTCCCGTCCGAGTCCTCCGGCATCACATTCTCGAACTCCCAGCCGAAGAGGCCGCTGTAGAAATCCAGGACTGCGTCCGGGTCGGGCTGGCTAGTGTCGATCCAGCAGGGAACGCCGGGGATGTATCCGTCTCGCTCGGGCATTTGCCGCTCCATTCCGCGTCGCCTTCGGGGTCGCCGCACACTATTGGCGGTTTAGGTCAGGCACTGTCCTCAACCTCGGCGACCATGAGCTCCGGGGCGCCATTTCCGGTCATCCCGCCGTGGCAGGCTGGGCCGGCAAGACGTGCACGTCCGGAAAACCGCAACCGCCGGGTACGATCGGCTCCATGCCTGACCGGCTGTACTTCACGGACTCCGATGAGGCCAATGCCCTGATCGCCTCGGATCCGATGGCCCTGGTGGTTGGCTTCGTCCTCGACCAGCAGGTCACCGTGCAGAAGGCGTTCACCGGGCCACTGGCCCTCCGAGAGCGCCTGGGTGCGATCGATGCCGGCACCCTGGCGTCCGCCGATCTCGAGCCGGTCTTCCGCGCGAGGCCGGCGATTCACCGCTTCCCGGCGTCGATGGCTCAGCGCGTGCACGACCTGGCGGTACACATTCGCGACCGCTACGACGGCGATGCTGCGCGCGTCTGGACCGGCGCCTCGGACACGGATGCGCTCCGCGCCAACCTGGCCGCTCTCCCCGGCTTCGGCGAAATGAAGGTCAAGGCGCTGGGTGCGGTCCTCGCGAAGCGGTTCGGCGTCGAGGCCGCCCACGACCTCGTGCCAGGGCATCCGACCCTGGGTGACGTCGACTCCCCGCAGGCGCTCGCCGACTACCAGGCGGCGAAGCGTGCCCACAAGGCCCAGTGGTCGAAGGTCCGGTGAGGCCGCGGTTACCAGCCGCGCAGATCCGGGACTTGGACGACGACGAAGTCGCTGTAATCCGGTAACGCGGGGTTCCGCCCGGTCGACCCGAAGTTGGTGTCATTGACGATCGCGAGCCGGCTCCCGTGAAGCGGGAGGACTGCCTCGATCGTCACGTAGGGCATCGCGAATGGGTCGCCGAGGCCGATGTCGCCGGCGCGGGCCGGAAGCGAGATCAGGTCTGGATCGGCGAGGTCGAGCAGGTCGACGACGGGTCGCTTGATCAGCGCACCGTCCGGCCCCGTGCGACGAAGATCCATCACGAACCCGCGCTTGTGGGCGGCCGCTGCGCCCTGAAAGTTGTCGCGCTCGAGGGCCACCAGGCGATGCGTGTCCAGGGCCGTCAGGTCGGAGACCAGGAGCCCGGACTCGGCCACCGGATAGACGCGGCGGATCGGGCTGTACTCCCCCTTGCGAAGGTCGAACTCGTACATCCTGCGCTGCGTCGGATCGTCGCCCACCACCGGGCCCTCGAGCGTCGGGTAGAGCGTCTTGCCGTCCTCTGACAGGGCCATCCCCTCGAACCCATTCGAGCTGGCGAGGTTCGGAGCCCCGATGTACGGCGGCGCGAGGTCGGCCGGGTAGTCGGGCGACTTGACGTCGGGCAGCGGGATTGGCGCCTCCAGCACCTGGCCGCTCCGGTCGGTATGAAGGAGAAACGGGCCGAACTCGTCGCCGAACCAGAGCTCGCCTTGGCGAGTGATCCGAAACGACTCGATGTCGAAGTCGCCGCCGGTCAGCAGGCGGTCGTCGGTGCCATCGGTGACGATCTCGAACGGCACCCGCTCGGCCGGGTCGCGCAGCGTGATCCAGTCCAGGATCTCGACATCACCGCCGCCTCCGCGGCGGGTCTCGAAATCAGCCCTCACCCTGTAGACACGGAGGAGGAACGACCGGGAGTTCGCCTTGTTGCCGAAGCCGTTGTCCGGCATCGCCCAGAACACGTCGCGCCCGTGGGCGGGAAGGAGCGCCGAGAAGCCGCCCACCGGCTGGGTCGAGCCGGGAGCGGGCGCCGGTTCGGTGTTGGGCACCCCCGGGAACGGCGCCGGCGCGGTCGCGTCGGCGGGCAGGATCGCCCTCGCCTCGAGGGTCGGCACCGCCTGCGCCGCGGCCGAGGTGCCCGCCGCGAGCAACCCCCCGAGCCCGAGCAGAGCTGCGGCGGCGACTGGTAGGGAGGGCAGGTGCCTCGGCCTCATCGGACGCCAGTCAACTCAGCCACTCGGCGAGGCGCGTAACCGCGCGGTAACCCGATCGTGAAAACCCCGTGAACCGGGTGGAGCCGCGAAGCCTGAGAGCGCAAGCGAACCGTCGGGAGAGGCGCTACCGGGGTGTCAGTAACGACCACTTCCCCGGCCCCCCTAGGAGATGCACGGAGGAGATGTGCCCGCGCCCCTCCGGACGGCTCAACTCACGCGACGGTGCAGCAGAGAGTCGAAGGGAACTTCCTTCACAGTCATCAGAGCTTGCACCGTTCGGCAACGACGATCCCCATGGTGCAGGTGGAGATCACCACGTACTTCTTGCGAAGGCCACAACGCTGGGCATTCCGGTTAAGGTCCTCGGCCTTCTTCTGTGCTTGCTCTTGGGTCATTCGAGTAACTCCCTTGCTCACTTGATATCTATCGACCGGGCCACGCGAGAACTTGAACCGAGACGAACCCCGCGGATCTGCTGCGGGGGAGCTACGGTGCCGCGAGGCCGCGTGCACGTAGAGCGCCATGAGGTCAATCTCAATCGCGGCTCGCTCGACGGGGTCGCCGGGTCGAGCCTGGCCTTTGGCGCGGCCAACGCTGATTCTGGAACACCGCCCCGACAAAAACGGGACTCGGGCGTTTAAAGGTGCAGTAGCGCCCGATTTCACTGGCGATTCGCGGGTTGCCTCACGGCATCCACCGTGACAGGGGGAATCACGGTCAGAGAAGGCGCGACCCGCAATCGATCAAGGAGGTTCCGATGAGGAAGGTGTTTGCGCTGCTGCTAGCGATCGCGGCGCTGTTGATCGGGGCGCCGGCGGCGTTCGCAGACCAGCCGCCGGGACTGCTCGGCTACGAGGGCCAGCCCGGCAACCAGGGTGGCCAGCCGCATGCCGGCGACGGAGGCGGACAGCCTCCCGGACTGCTCGGCTACGAGGGCCAGCCCGGCAACCAGGGCGGCTAGCTAGAGCTCCCCAAGGCCGGGGCCGGGGCGTTGCCCACACATGCCGCCCCAGCCCTACGGCTCGACACGAGCACGGCCGCCTCAAGCTTCGTGGGCGGCCGTGCTCTTGGCCCGTCGGCCGGCCGGCGGCGGGAGGCAGAACAGCTGACTCTGATCGGACCAGGCTGAACGACTACCCGCGCCCCGGCCGGCGGGTCGCGATCCGGCGCGCCGAGCTCAACGGGCTGGAGAGGGGGGCACGAGGACGTTCTGGCGGCACGTGCTCGAGATCACCGCCCGTCCACCCGCTAGCAAGCAGCGCGGCACGCGGTTAGGCTGAGATCCGGCAAGCCACGGAGGTTCTCATGGCAACATTCGCAGTCATCGCCGAGCATCCGCCCGACCTCTGCCCGACGGCCAATGCTAAGACGCGGCAGATAATGCTGGAGGGTGCCAGCCAGATCCCTCACCTCGCAGAGCAGCTCGGCATCAACATCGTCACGCTGCGCATCTTCGGCCCGGACCACATCATCCTCGCGGTCGTCGAGGCGGACGACATTGATTCGGTCAGGGACTTCGCCCTCCAGAGCCGCCTCATGCAGTGGAACACGGTAAGGATCCACGCCACGTATTCGATGGAGGAGGCGCTCGGGCTGATCGAGGGCGCGGAGACCATCTTCTAGGGCAGAACGCCGAGAGCACCAACCACGACTGCCGACCCGAACGCCGCCCTCGAAGCCGCCGGCCTGCGGAGGTAGGCCCTCGCTCACCTGACGCTCCGTCCCTGCAGCTGCTCGGCCCGCGTGATCTGCGCGTGGCGCTGGTGGCAGAGCGCGACGGGTTAGCTCGTCGTCGAGCTCGTCGAGGGCCGACGAGTCCTCCTCGGCCTCGCCGTGATCAGCTGGTCAGGTCGTCCTGAGTGGGCTTACCCGATCGCGTCGAGCAGGCTGGCGCATGCCTCCTCGCAACGCCGGCAGGTTTCGGCGCAGATCCGGCAGTGCTCGTGATGCTGGGAGTGGCGCTCGCACTCCTCGGCGCATGCCGAACATGACCGCCGGCAGCTCTCGACCTGCGCTCTCGAGGTTTCCGGCTCGTATTCGGTCTGACGGCTCACCACACGCCCTGTGGCGTCGCAGACATCGGCGCAGTCGAGGCACAGGCGGATGCATCTCCGCATCTCGGAGAGGTCCTCCTCGGCGAGATCGGCGTCCGCGCACGCCGTGCAGCTGCGAGCGCAGTCGAAGCATTCGGCGATGCAGCGGGCGAGCGTCTCGCGATCGACCTCGCTCGGCTTCGGGTGGGTGGCGAGTAGCTCGGCGACGTCGGTTGCGGTGGCCATGACTCCTCCTCCGTCGGGTTGCCCGCCAGGTCCGCTGTGGCCCATCGTACCCCGCCGGTTCGTACTCCACGAAGACGGAAGCGCTGTCCGCTGGGATGATCCCTGCCGACGACGTCGGGCGGGGTGATCGAGGGTCCGGTCGAGCAGGCCGTCGTACCCAGACCGCGTCGAGCGAGCCCGAGGCCAGGAGCTTGGCCAGCACCCGGGCGTCGAGGCGGTCGGTCTTCGCCCGGGCCGAGCGGATCCCGGGTGTCGGCCAGGGAGACGACCACCACCCGGGCGACGTGGGGGCGAACGATCCGCGCCACCTCCCAGGCGTCGCCGGAGACCTCGAGCGCCACCCGGTCGTCCGCCCCAAGGCGTCCGGCGAACAGCCGAAGCGCCGCCGGGGTCGTCTCGATCCGGCCGGCGGAGCGGATCGCGCCTCCCTCGGCGATCGCGACCTCTGCGAAGTCGCGGTGGATGTCGAGACCGATCGCCCGCTCGCGCCGCCCCCGGCAGGTACCACCATGGATCAGGCGCCTGAGCCCACCCGCCGGACCGAGCGGTCTGGGACTAGCGGCGACCGCCGCCAACAAGCCCACCAAGGAGTAGCGTGGCGTCGATGGCCGTTACTGGTTTAGAGGAAAGGAACAGACAAGACGGATACGTATGGGCAAGTTCAAGCTCGGTGGCGTCGGCGCCTCCGTCGTCTACGACGACCGGGCCGGGCTGGTGAAGATCATCGGCGGCTACCAGGAGCTGGCCCGGATCGTCCACCCTCACCCGACCATCTCCGAGGCCGTGCTCGACTCGGCGCGCGCGGTCGACGGCTGGACGACACACGCCTAAGGGGCGCGACCGTGGCGCTGCCAGGGGGCAACGACCTGGCGGATAGCGCCCCCGCCTGATGGCGAAGCAATGACCATCAACCGCCTGGAGGCGTTCAGCGACGGGGTCTTCGCGATCGCGATCACGCTGCTGGTGCTGGAGATCGGCGTCCCCGAGGCCGGCGGGGGCGGCCTCTGGCACGCGCTCACCGAGGAGTGGCCCTCGTTCGCCGGCTTCGCGGTCAGCTTCCTCGTGATCGGGATCATCTGGGTCAACCACCATGGCGTCGTCGATCACCTCAAGCGCGCCAACCGCACGGTGCTCTACCTCAACCTCTTGCTGCTCTTCTCGGTCGCGTTCATCCCGTTCCCCACGGCGCTTCTGGCCGAGCACCTCGACGCCGGCGTCGACGAGGAGGTGGCCGCGGCCGTCTACATGGGCGCGATGTCCCTGATGGCGGTCAGCTTCAGCGTGCTCTGGACCTACATCACCACCCACCGGCAGGAGCTCGGGGTCGACCTCGGTGACGAGGAGATCCGTCGCCGAACCCGGCTGTTCACCGCCGGAGCCCCCGTCTACCTGGCCTCGATCGGGATCGCCTTCGTCAGCCCGGGGGCGGTGCTGGTGATCAACGCGCTCCTGGCCGTCTATTACGCCGCGGCCGGCGGGATGAGGAGCCCGCAAGGCGGATGAGCGACCGCGCGCCTGCGCGGCCCACATCTACTGGGTGTCTGGCTCACGCGTCGCTGATTGTCCCGAGGAACTCGCCGCCGTCGACGTCGACGACGACGCCGGTGATCGCCAGGTTTAGCATCAGTGCCACCGCGGCGGCGCCGAAGTCCCGAGCCTCGCCCGCGTGGGGGATCAGCTGGCGGGTCCGGCCGATGCCGATGCCGCCGGGAGAGATCGCGTTGACGCGCAGCGGCCCGGCGGCTTCGAGGGCTTCCCGGCGGGGCGTCTGAGTAGGGGTCGTCCCGGGCGCCCCTTACGACTTGCGCCAGAACACGCCCAATGCGTCGATGGTCTCGATTGGATCCGAGATGTTGTTCCCGGCCCGAAAATCGTCAACGGCTCTCCTGCAGTTGGGGACATCGCCGTAGTCGTCAACGATCAGGTATCCACCCGGCGAGAGCCCGGCATAAAGATTCGTGAGTCCATCCATTGTGGACTCGTACATGTCGCCATCGAGTCGGACAACGGCCCAGGTTCGGTCACGGAGAGCCGGGAGCGTGTCGCGAAACCACCCCTTGGCGAATTGCACCCGGTCATCGAGCAGGCGGTAGCGAGCGAAGTTCTCACGCACTTCATCGAGCGAGACGGCCAGCGTGTCGTAGGTGTGGAAATCGGCCCCGGCATCGGCCGGATGGTGCGGTTCGGGCAGGCCGGCGAAGGAATCGGCCACCCAGACCTGTCGGTCTTGATCGTGAGCGGCGAGAATGCCGCGCATGTAGATGCAGGCCCCTCCCCTCCACACTCCGGTTTCGATCAGGTCACCTGGGATGCCATCGGCGATCACGCTGTCGACGCATTCGCGAATGTTTCGCATTCGCGCTCGGCCGATCATCGTGAACCCGATCTCCGGCCAAATCACTCCCTCTTCGATCGGGTCGAGGTTCGGACGTGCCCAACGCGAGATGATCCATCCGCGGCGCTTGAACTGGCGCTGGACGAATGGTCGGATCACGCCTTGGGGTCTGTCGAGCGGGACCAGGACCTGGTTCGGTTGCCGCGCGTTTACGCCGAGCAGGCTGTCTTCGAGCAGATCGAGATAGCGGTTCACCTCCACTGGCGCCACCTTATAAACGTCAGCTCCAAAGAAGGCGAGGGAGGGTCACACCGCCTGCAGCCCAATCTCGCCGACCCAGGTCAGCGCAAGGAAAGCGACCAGAAAAATGACCGAGCAGGAGATGCATGGCCAGCCGGTTCGTGCCCGAGAACTAGGACCTCGGCAGCCAGGCGGACCCGGCTTTCGAGGCCGACTAGGGGGTCGGCGGAGGCCGTACTTCCTGTCGCTCTGCGCGAAACCCAGCGGTGACCTCGGTGAGCCTGATAGCTCGTAGCACGTGCACCCACGTGCACCTCTCGACGTCCTCCTCGGCATCGGGCCCCGCCGCATTTCGCGGAAGCACGCCGATCGCGAGCACCACGTTCCGCGCCGCCCTAAGCGCTGCTGCCCATACCCGCGGCACGGAGGGCCTCGTCGCGACTTTCGTAAGCCTCGACCTTGGTACAGAGACCGCCGTCGTCGAAGGTCGACACCCACGTGACCACGCTCACCAGCTCGATCTCACTGCCGCTGCCGCGCGCAACCATCCGCATCGGCGCGATCACCTTGTTCCCTACCGGGATGAACTCCTCGGGCTCGACCCGCAAGTCGACGGCCTCGGCCTGACTCTTCCAGACGGCCAGGAGCTCCGCCTTCCCTCGCACCGCCGGGCTTGTGGCCTCAGCTCGGGAGAGGAACCGCTCCCAGGTGACGTCACCCCGTAGTGGGCCCATGGCGGCATCAAAGTCGCGGCGATTGAAGGCGTCAACTACCGCTCGAACCGCCTCGACGTTCTCGTTCTCCATCCCGTTGCAGTATCGCGGTGGCCGCTGTTCCCGCGCGGCGCCGCTTCCGCTTGGCGCGACGAGGAGCAGCGCACTGGCCGCGCGCACTCGATCGGGGCGCGCGTGGCGGGCGCGGGCGGGCCGCGCTCGGCGATCAGTCGCCGGTCGGCGCCACGCCGGCGGCCTCGACCATGAGGATCGTCGCGCGCCGGGGGGCGCGAGTGCGGTGGATCGCCCCGCGGGGAACGGTGAACGCCTGCTGTGGGCCGAGGCTCACGGTCCGGTCGCCTTCCCGGAGGTCGATCAGCAGCTCGCCCTCGAGGACCAGGAAGAACTCGTCCTCGTCGTCGTGCTTGTGCCAGTGGAAATCGCCCTCGATGACTCCGAGTCGGACCACAGCGTCGTTGACGGTCGTCAGCGTCTCGTTGAACCAGGGCTCATGCGCCGCGGCCTCGGCGGCGACGTCGATGAGCTCGAGGTGACCGAATGCGTCGCCGTCGCGCAGCTCGATGTGGCGCACGTGCGCGTCGAAGTCGTCGAGCACCGCGCGCGCCTCAGGCTCGACCACGGCAACATCAACGTCGTTGCCCGCGAAGGCGCGAATCGCGTCCATCGATGCCCAGCGAGTGACAACCACGATCTCGATACGGCCACCATCGCTCTCGACCCGCTCGAGCGTCGCGTCCACGAGGCCGTCCGTGGCCTCGAGTCGCGGTCGCACGGCGCCCTCGAAGTGCGCGACGTAGGAGTCTGCGTTCGCCGGACCGTCGGCCCAGCCCCGCCAGCGACGAGCGATCACCCGCGGATGGTAGCTTCGCCCGCTCCCGCTGCGCGCGAGAACCACCAGCCCTTGACTACTCTCGGAGCCCGGCGGCCTCGAGGGCTTCCGCGTAGGTGGGGAGGGACCTGATCCGCGTGATCTTGCCGTTGCGCAGAGTGAACACCTGCGCGAAGCGATCACTGATCACTGCCGGGCCTCGCCTGGTCTTTCCCTCCCTCCGAAGATCGGCAACCACAAGGCGCCCGACTCCCTGGAGGCGCTCCGGTCGAACGTCGTACCGCTCGAATTGGTCCGAGATATCAGCGATCCGATCCATGAAGCCCTGCGGTCCCCGCGAGGGTCCGGCGATGCGGCTGAGGGGAAGGAACTCGACGTCGTCGGCGAGATAGGCCCTGCCGCCGTCTTCCGGATCGTCGAGCGCCGCTTCGAAGAACGCCCTGACGATCTCGATGTTCGTCTCCGACATCCCGAGCGCAGTATCTCGCCCACGCCGTTTCCATGGGCGGGGGCGGCGAACCCCATCCGAGCGGCTCGCTGCCGCATAGCGCGACGAGCGACGAGCGCCGGAAGCCCGCTCACCGAGCGGGCTTCCGGCAATAGCGGGGGCGGGATTTGAACCAGCGATTTCCGGGTTGTGAGCCTGCGCGTCCGCTCGAGCTGTAGGTCTAAAGCGTCGATCAGCGCAACGCAAGAAACTGGAGCAGCGGCCGGCTCTCGCACGCATTGGCACCCCGTTGCCACCTTGACGCTGACCCGATTGCATCGCCCTGCGCCTGACCATGTCGCTGTGCGGGGCTTCTATGAAGGGTGAGCGACCGGATTCGAACCGGCGACCGCCTGGACCACAACTCGCACCCGGGGGCCGAATCGAGGCCACCTCCGCTCAGTCAAGCGATCGCAGTTCACCTCAGTTCGCCCAGGTCTGCTCGGTTTAGTAGCTCGTGTAGTAGCCCGGATTGGATGCGCTGCTTTTCGTCCAAAGCAGTAGCGACTGGCCGCGCCCCCCTGAGGTGGGTCGTGAGAGGAACGGCGAGCGAGTTAGCGAACACTAGGTCGTGTCTAGCCGGCCTCAATCAGGCCGCCCCGTCAGGTGGCTCGAGAAACGCATCGCGAGCAAGGGGCTGCGCCCGCGTTACGCCGCATACGTGATCGTGGCGGTCTGGTCCGTCTCGGTTGTCGTCTTCGGTGTGGTCGAGCACCTGGTGGATCCCGATACCTTCGGCTCGGTATGGCTGGGTATGTGGTGGGGAGTGGAAACGGTGACCACGGTCGGCTACGGGGACGTCGTTCCCCAGGACACCGTCGGCAAGGTGATCGCGGTTTTCCTGATGCTGGGTGGGCTTTCGCTGTTCGCCGTGGTGACGGGAGCCATCACGAGCGGCTTCGTCAGCCAGACAGAGGCCGAGCGGCGCAAGGGAGGGGATGACCCGGTGATGCAGAGGCTCCAGGACATGAGCGCCCAGCTCGAGCAGATCAAGACCGAGCTTTCCAGCAAGCGGTAATCCGACAGCTCGACGGCCTAGTGATCCGTGCCGGACGGCTCCCCAAGAGCGGCACGCACCCAGTCGTGTTTGCTCCCAGGGTCGAGGTCGGAGAGGAACTCGGCGAGCGAGCCATCCCAGGTGTCCACCGCAGATTCAGCCGCTTTCTCGACCGCCGCGTGCCGCGTTCCTTCGTCCTTACAACGAACCATCACAAGGGCTGCATCCTCGCCCGCCTGAGCGAGGATTTCGTGGGATTTCATGTCGTCCATTCCCACGTGCGCTGCATGTACCTGTCTAGAGCGGCGGACCCGAAAGGCTTCCTTGAGCGTCGAGAACATGCCCATGAAGCCCGCGAGCATGCTGGCGGTGACGCGGATCAGGGTGGAGACGACGCCGCTTGCTTCAATCGCCCGCGACTCGGTGACCTTCAAGGAGCCGTCGGCATTACCGCTGATCACGAAGACGTTCGATTTGCCCTCGCGGGCTTCGCGCCGGAAGTTGTGCCCAAGCGATGCCAGCATCCGCTCGGCAGCGCCGCGCTTCTTGAAGGTGGCGAGGACGATCGATTCTTGCTCGGGCGCGGGCGTGACGTCCTTCTCCGACATCGCCCACGCAGTATCCCTCGGCGGGGTGCTGCTTTCCATGCAAAGCGCAATTGAGGAAGAGGTGGTGCCGCCTCACGCTGAAGCCCCGGAGGCGACTTCTTCGGCCGACGGCTGCGGCCGCGCGAACGCGGCCTCGACCCACTCGCGCTCGCGCTCCGACGGCGCGTAGTCGGCGTAGATTTGCGTCGTCTTCGAGTCGCGGTGACCCATCCACTCCTGCAAGGTTCGAAGCGGCGTGCCGACCGCCGCCGCCCTGGTCCCGAAGGTGTGGCGGAGATCGTGGAACCGGACCTCCCGCACGCCCGCCGCCCGGAGCGCCGCCTTGAACCGCTTTCGGACCTTCGTGCGATCGAGCGGCCTGCCGAGCCGGGGATGGGCGAAGACGAGATCGTCGTCGCCCCGGAACCTCGACGCCTGAAAGTGGCGGTCGAGTTCACCGGCCAGTTCGTCAGCGAGCGGAACCGAGCGGAAACCCCGGCGCGACTTCGGCGAGCCGAACTCGCCCCGGACGTAGGAGCGACGGACCCGAACCTTCCCCGCGGCCCAGTCCACGTCGCGCCAGCGGAGCGCGATCAACTCGCCCTGCCGGAGCCCGGTCATGCCTGCCGTGAGGTAGATCAGCGCCAGGGTCGGGGCGAGATCATCCCGACCCGCGGCCTCGGCCCGGACCACCGCGTCTAGCTCCTCGGGATCGAGGAACCTGATCTCGGGATCGCCGTCGTCTCGCGGCTTCTCGATCAACTTGCAGGGGTTCGCCTTCGCCCACCCCTTCCGCAGCGCGAACTCGTAGATCGAGTGCATGAACCCGAGCGCGTTGCGGATCGTCTTCGCCGACTTCCCCTCCGCCGCCGTTGCCCGGACGAACCCTTCGAGATCGTCGGCCTCGATCGCGTCGAGCGAGCGCCCGGCGAAATAGGGCGCGAGGTGGACCCGCAGGATCGACTCATACGCCTCGACGGTTGCGGCCTTGCGGCCGAGCGCGACGAGGTGCGCGATCAGCGCCTCTCCGGCCTCGGCGACCCCGACCCGCTCACGCGGCGCCGGTGACACGTCGGCCTGCAACTCGCGGAGCCGCTTCTCGGCCTCCCCTCGGGTGAGCCCGGTCTTGCCGCCGGGCGGGCGCTTCGGCCCGATCTTCCGCCACACTTGCCGCCCGTCGGCGTACCACTTCCCGTACCACGACTCGTGCCCGGCGCGGGTTCGCCTCACGAGCAGGTGCCCGGCGCCCGGAGCCCGTCGGGTTCGCTTTCTGGTCGTCGCCATTTCAGATCGTCTCCTTTGGTCGGAGCACCGAAGGGCGGCTCAGGCGAGGTCGCAGATAGCCTGCGGATCGCGCCGGAGGGTCACTCTCCGGTGCCATGCCCCCGGAGGTTTCGGCCTCGCGGGGGCTTCTACATTCTGCGTTTAGAATACTGAACATGGCGAAGAACTTCGAGAGGCGGCTTCGGGCGGCGGCGAAGCGAGCGCGGGAGTTCGCCCGACTCCGTGACGAGTTGATCGTCGAGGCGTCCGAGGCGGGCATGAGCCGCCGAGCCGTTGCAGCCGCCGTCGGCCTCTCGGTCGGTCGAATCCAACAGATCATCGACCGCGAGCGGAGGTTGCCGTGATCGTCGCCGTCTACGGGATTCGCGATCGTGCCGCCGCCGAGCGCGGGAGGTTGCACCTGACCCGCGACGGGAGGGTGCGGCTCGAAGGCTTCAACCGGCCGATGGCGCGATTCATCAGGAACCTCCCGGCGTGGCGCTACGGAGTCCGGTACACGATCGCCGACGGCGAGCCGTGGCTTCGCGAACTTCCCGCCGCGCTTCGCGGCGTCTACCTTTGGGGCGAGGTCGTTCGGCCGGAGGGTCGGGGTCGGGCCGGAGGCTGAGCCGCGCCGCGGTGCGCGGATCACGTTCGCTTCCGCTTCGCTCGGACCTTCGCGATCACGGTCGCGTTCGAGTCGCTCGGCCGGACGTAGACGCGGGTGCCGCGGCCTTGGCGGGAACTCCGGCGCGAAGCTGAGGATTGACGGCCTGTCTGACGCCGCTGTAGCCGTTGGTCAACGGATAGTTCGAGCTTTTCGATCCAGGATGCGTACCGGCAGGGGTCGCCGCAGAAACGGGCGTCAGCGCGTCGGCCCTCGATCGGCGCTCCGCAGCGTTCGCAGGTCCGGCCTGCCGGGTCCGGAGCGCCTGAGATCACGCGGCCCTCCTGGCGCCCGCGTCGGTGCTCAGTAGTCGCGAACGCCCTGCGTCAGCGCCACCGCCTCCCGAGCCGCCCACTCCGGCCACCCGGCGGCAATCAGCCTCTCGACCTCGGTCTCGGCCGGGTCCGGCCGCAGGAACCGGGCGATATGCAGATCGTCTGGCCCGCGAGGCGGGACCTTCCCCTACCCATCGGCCGTATCCAAATCGGTGGAGAGCGTCAACGAGGAGGGACCCAGGATGAAGACAACACTCGCAGTGCTCTGTTTGAGCGTGGCTCTGATCGCGGGAGCCACGGCCGCTCCCGCCCAGACGACGCACACGCCGACGACAATCCTGACCACCTTCATCGGCCCGGTCTCGCCGAACAAGTTCGGTGCCTTTGGGTATCTGAAGACGCCACCGAGATGCCGAGGTGATCGGCGCGTCAAGGTCCTTTTCCGGTACGGCTCCGATACCACATGGACGCCCGTTGACCTGGGCAGGTCCAGTGGTCAGGGCGCGTGGGGCGGTATCGGCGTGCAGGTTGGTCCCTCGGGCTCGGTCACCCACATCAAGGTTCAAGTGAGCCGCGACCGGATCGGTAGGTCCAGACGCGTCTGCGGTGCAGACTCGGTGATCCATGAACTAGCTCTCGGCATCGCTCACTGATGCTTCGACCCTGCGCCGGTGCTCGTCGGCCTCCGCGTCGGGCTCCTCGCCGTAGAGGCTCCGCGGCAACGGCCGCGGGCTCGGCTCGATCCGCACCCGGCGAAGCTCCTGTCGCAGCGCGTCGGCCGGAAGCCGCGGCACATCCTGCCCGCTGAGTCCGGGCATGTAGCCCACCATCGAGAGCACCCGGCCCTCGACCTCGTGCCAGGAATCGAGTGCCCCGAGGAGCCCGGCGGCGGCATCATCGACCGCCCTCGCCACCGCCTCGGCCTCGGGCTCGATCTCGGCCACCAGATCGCCGAAGCTCGCGGCGACGAAGCGGGCAAGCTCGGCCTCGCGGCCCTCGATCTCGGCCCTCGCGTTCCGGCGCCGCTGCGGCCATGGCCCGGCGAGCTTCACCTCGATCTCGTGGCGCTTGCGCCAGAGCTTCCCGGCCTCCGATCCGGCCGGTGGCGCCGAGCCGTCGATCGGGAGGTCGTGCTCGGCCAGTCGATCCCCGAGCCCATCGAACTCACGCCGGAGCCTCCCCGGCGCCTCAGCGATCTCCTGCTCGTGGGCCTTCGCCTCGGCGACCTTCTGGCGCAGATCGTCGAGCTTGCGGGTCGGGCTACTTCTCCTCGGCATCGTGCTCGGCCTCCTTCTGCTTCTGCTCGGCCTCCTCGCCCATCGCGGCGACGGCGGCGCTCACGATCTGCCGCAGCCGGGCGTCTCGGCGCCTCTGCTCGGTCACGAACTTCAGGATCGCCGCGCCCGCCTCGCGCTCGATCCGCTCTTGGCGCTGCTCGCGCTCCTCATCGGTTTCCATCGGTTGCCTCCTCGGCTCGTGTTTCTCTTGCTCGCTGGAACTGCTCGCGGATCGCCGCCAGGGGATCGGCCGCTCGTTTCGGCGGCATCGTCACCGCCTCTCCGTAGAGGTCTTGGAGCGCCGGGAGGCGGGGAACCACGAGCCCCCCGCCCGTCTCCACCACGTCGGCGCTCGGGACCGCGGCGTCAGCGACCGGGCTCGCGGCGCACCTCGCGAGGGTGCAGGTGGCGCGACCGCCGCGGGTGTGCGGCCCGGCGGCGAGCATGAGCGCGTCCGCCACATCGTCATGCATCGCCGGAGAGTCGGCCTCGATCCGCATGAACCCGCGCTCGCCGATCTCGAACCGGAGCCCGGCGAGTTGGCGGAGCAGATCGGGGTGGCGGGGGAGCACGAGCCGCCCCTGTTCGAGCAGGTGGCGAATCCAGCCGTAGCCGATGGTCTTCTTCTGAGCCGTGGTCGCGACCTCGTTCCAGACGAGCTTCGCCGGGCCGGGGTTGCCGTCGTGGCGGGCCTGAGCTTTGAGCACGGCGAGCTTCTTCCCGAACCGGCGGCGTAGCTCCTGCGTCGGCCCGGCACCGACCCCGGATACCTCGGGCGAGATCACCGCCCACTCGCCCGGCGAGGCGACGACGGCGGAGACGACCTCATCGAGCAGGGCTCCGGCGGGCCAGACCTCGACCGCCGAGACGCAGAAGGTCGGGCGCTCGATCCGGCCGGGGTTGAGCATCGCCACCGGGAGGCGCGAGATCGCGACGGCGGCGGAGCGATCGAAGCTCACGCCCCAGTCGAGCCCGAGGAGGGCTCGCGCCGGAGGCCGCAGGCCGTCGAGCCCCGGCACCTCGAAGTCGGCGGTCGCGGCCTCGATCACCGCCCGCGGGATCAAACTCCCCTGGGCCTCGGACCATTCCCCGAGCACCTCGGCCTCGTACTCGGCCGGGCTCACCCGATCTCGCATCCGGGCGAGGTAGGCGTGATCGAGTCGCGGGTTCGCCTCGAAGGTCCAATGGTGCGCCGAGTGATCCGGATCGCCGTCGCGACCGGCCTCGAAGGCGCGGCGGAAGAAGTGCTCGGGACCGCCCCAGGGCGTCCCGATCATCAGGATTCGCGAGCCGTTAGCTCGCTCGTCGAGGGCGACGTAGTGGGCCGCGGTCCATAGCTCCGAGGCCATGAACCCGGCCTCGTCGAGCACCACGAGCAGCACGTTCTCGCCGTAGCCCCGAACCTGCCGCTGAGAGGCGGGAAGGGAGACGATCTCCGACCCGTTCGTGAGCCTGATCCGGGTCGCGTGGGCATCGACGACGGCGCCTCGGGTGAGCTTCGAGCGCCCGAGCCGCTCCCCGATCCACTCGGTCAGTCGTCGGGCGGCATCCTGAGTTGCGCTCAAAACGATCGTCCGGCATCCGGGGTGGGCGAAGGCGGTGTGGATCGACTCGACCCCGGCGGTGACGGTGCCGCCGGTGCGCCGGGCCTTCGCGAGCGCCCGGATGAACGTCCGATCCTCGATCACCTCGATCTGGTGCGGCCAGAGCCCGAGCCCGAGCACGCGGCGTGCAAAGGCGGCCGAGTCGGTTCGCAGGTCCGTCATCTGCACGGCCCTCGCGAGATACTTGACGGGCGATGTCGCAGGAGAACGTGGAGATCGTGCGGAGCTACTTCGAGGCGTACGAGCGAGATGACCACGAGGGTTGGAAGGCGCTGTTGGCGTCCGACGTCGAGTTCCTCCCTCTCGGTCTGATGGGCGGGTCCACATCGGGGGTCGATAACGTCGCTCGATCGATCAGCGAGTTCGCCGGGACCTTTGAGTCGTACAGCGTGTCGCCGGAGGCTTTCTATGAAGGAGGCGACCAAGTCGTTGTCGCCTTTCACCGCAGCGCCCGGAGCGCCCGAAGTCCCGCATCGCTCGATGATCAGTTTGCTCAGTGGTTGACGCTTCGAGACGGGCGCATCGTTCGGATGCAGTCCTTCCGGCGCGTCCACGAGGCCCTCGAAGCCGCCGGGCTGTCGGAGTAGGCCGGTCACTGGTCGCCCTCCTCGTCGAGCCCGGCCTCGGAGAGCAGCCGCGCTCGCACCTCGGGGTCGGGGTGGCTCATGGCGGTCGCCAGATCGACGCCGCGGATCAGATCGAGCCCGAGCTTCGCCCGAGCCGTCGGGTCGAGCCCGAGGTCGGCGAGCGCCGCCTTCAACGCCCGCTCGGTCTGAAGCTCGTACTCGGCGGCGGGCTTCATCGCCCCCGTGTGCTCCTCGAACCGCCCGAACGTCTCGCACCACGCGACCACGCCGCGCCACCGCTTCAGCGCCCGAGCCGCCACCTCGACCGCCGCCTCGTCGGCCTTCGGTAGCCCGCCGTCCGAGTCGCGCACCGGAGCCGAGTCGGCGAGCGCCCGGTAGATCGCCTCGATCTCGGCGTCGAGTTGATCGCGGGGGATCGTGCGGAAGGCGCCGTGCTTCACCACCGCCGGGTGACCACCGGGCGGAGCCGGTGGCGCCCCGCCCCGCCGGAGGTTGGCGAGCGAGTTCGGATTCCTGGCGCCGCCACCACCCATCGGTCTGCGCTTACGACGCGCCATTCAGACGCCTCCTCTCGCACTCGCCCCGAGCACCTCGCGGGTCGATTCGGTCAGCCGCCACGTACACCTACGCCGCCAGGGCAGGGCTCGGCCGGAACCACTCCCCGTGCAGCTGATCTGCACGAAATAGATCACCGGCAGTAGCCCCGGTAGTAGCTTCGGCCCGCAAACGGCTCAGGCATCGGGTGAACCTCCGGGTCCACTCCCCGGCGCCGGGTACTTCCTGTACGGCACCGGCCCTCGTTCGAGCCCGGCGACGAAGGCGGCGATCGACTCCGGCGCGAAGCGGTAGTAGCGGCCGAGCTTTATGTGCGGCAGGCGCCCGGCCCGAACCTCGGCGTACACCCACGACTTCGGCACGCGGAGAAGGTCGGCGACTTGCCCGGCGTCGAGTAGCCGAACCGGGCCGTTCGAGGAGAGATCGGTGAAATCCCTTCGGGAATCGGCCAGGCGTGGCCGCTGCGGGGGAGTGCCCCCCTCAGTCACCGTTCCCCCCTTCTCGTGTCGCTCCTTTCCCGAAAAGTCGTCTTACCCCCTCTTTCTCTAAATAGAGCCCCCCCGACATTCCGGGGATGACGGCCTCGTATCGCTCCTTCGCCCACGTCGTCAGCGACCAGATAGCGGCGTTCCCCGCCTTCGAGCGGTCGGTGATCCGGTGCGCGGTGAGGTCTTCGAGGCCGCGGCGGGTGGTCGAGGTCGGGTAGCGGATCGCCTCGGCGATCTCGTCCGTCGTCAGCGGGTTCCCCTGGTGCAGCACGGCGACGATCTCGCGGCGGAGGGCCGGGATGCAATCGAGCGCCGCCTTCGCCACCACCCCCCACGCGAGCCCGCGATCCACCCCGAGGGAGTCGAGCCCGGCGAGCAGGCGGTGCAGCACCTTCGCCAATCGGGCCGGTGCCTCGGCGCCGGGGACGAGTTCGATCTCGCGGCTGTAACCCTCGCGCTCGACGGCGCTGCGGCTTCGGACCACGAACGTCGCCAGGGAGATCAGCCGCCCCGACTCCTCCGGGCTGAGTTCGCGAGGAGCGTCAAGGTCGGCCTCGAAAAGCCCCCGCACCGCAGCCGAGAGCGTCGAGCGCATTTCCGGCTCGTGCCCGGCCACCGCGAGCGCCTGCCGGGCCTGCTCGTCTTCATCGACCTCGGGTAGCCGGTAGAGCAGGAACCGCTCCCCCATCGCGCCCATGACCGCGTGGTGGCGGTCGATCGTCGGCGTGCAGCCCGCGATCATCCCGACCTTGCCGTGCCAATGAAGGGTCTTACCGCCCTCCGCGCCGATCGGTCGATCCCACGACCCGTCATAAATCTCGCGGAGCGCCGCGATCACCTCGGCCCGCGTCTCCCGGTGCATCGAGAGGATCGAGGTGAAGTCTTTGAGCAGCAGAATCCCCGAGTCGCCGATCCGGCGCAGGAGCCCGCCCGTCGCGCCCTTCGGCCTTCTCCTTCTTCGGCGTGCCCGAGAGCAGCGCCGCCTCGGTGATCGTGCTCGCGAGGTGAACGTCGTCGAGATCGGCGATCGAGAGCAGCACCTCGGTCTTGCCGAAGCCCGGCGGGGCGATCACCTGAAGCCAGACCGGATCGCCGTCGAGCCGGTTGGCGGCGACGGCTCCGAGCACCGCGTAGACGATGCCGGGATCGGGCAGGTAGAGCCAATCCTGAAAGACCGGGATCACGTCGCCGAGACGGCCCCGGCGCTCGACCGCTTGGAGGTGGCGGTCGCTCACGAGCCGCCTCCTCGCCTCGTCCCGCGCCCTCGCCGCAGCTTGGTCGCCCGGCCGCAACGGATGCAGGAGACGTGCGGCCCGATCTGCCAAGTGATCGGCTTCGTGCACGAACAGCCCGGCCCCGGCCCGAGCAACTTCGGCGGTGTGGCGCTCGACCCGCTGGAAATCTCGACCTCACCTCGGAGCGGGATCACGTCGCCTCCCGAAGCCCACGATGAGGGCGCCGAGCCGGGTTGCCCGGCGCCCTTTCCTCATGGCGAACCGGGGCTCCGGGGTCATGCCGGAACCCCTCCTGAGGGAAGCTGGAACGCCGCCCGGCTAGGGGCGGTGGCGGTTCGTCGGGGTCGCTAGATCGTGGACCGGCGCGGGTCGCCCGAGCCGTCCGGCGGCGCGATCCACGGCGGCGAGTCGGGCGAGCGCCTGATGCTCGACGGTGGCGACCGGGCCGACAGAGACGCTCGCGGTGAGCGCCGGGTCGGAGCGCGAGTCGGCGGAGGCGGTTCACGGGCAACGGAGTCGCGGCCGCGTCGAGCCGTGCCGCGACATGCGCGGAGACGAACCCGGCGCTCGGCGCCCCGGCGTAGCAGCGCGGGAAGCGCCGGGGCCGGTAGCCGATGATCCCGGTCGGCCGTCTGCGGCTCGGTCTAGACTTGCTCACACTCCGGCTCCTTCTCAGCCGGACGAAGACGACGCTCGGCGAAATCCTCGTGGGCCGAGCGTTCGTCGTTCAGGGAGGCGAACTCGACGATCCGGCGCCGCACGAGGGCGCGAAGCTCGCCCGACATGGTGCGGTTCTCCGCTCGGCGATCTCGGCGAGCGCCTCGCGCTCGTTCTCGGTCACCACGAATGCCATGCGAACGTTCATGTTCGACGACGTTCTACCACCTCCGCCGGTCGTGAAAAATGGCTCTACCAAGCCCGGAAGTGCGGTTCCGGGGGGATCGGCGGGCGATGCCAAGAAGGCCGCGCCGGGGTGATCCAGCCGGGGCCGGTAGTAGCTCCTGTAGTAGCTCGGACCCGCTCGGGCTCCGGGCTCCTCCACGCGAAAAGCCCGCCGTAGCGGGCCTTCCGTGAGGGGTGAGCGACCGGATTCGAACCGGCGACCGCCTGGACCACAACCAGGAGCTCTACCAGCTGAGCTACGCTCACCACGCGGCTTCCAATGTAGCGGCGCGCGGGGTGGATCGTCAGCGGCTACTACGTGGCCGGCTCATGACAGACGGCCTCGATGTTGTTGCCGTCTGGATCGAGGACGAATGCGCCGTAGTAGTGCTGGTGATAGTGGGACCGCACGCCGGGGAGACCGTTGTCCGTCCCCCCCACCTCGAGCGCGGCCCGATGGAAGGCGTCGACGGTCGCGCGATCGGGCGCCCTGAGCGCGACATGGACGGGGGCGCTGGGCTGGTCGCGCTCTGCGATCCAGAGGTCCGGCTTCCCGCGGTTTCCCAGCCCGCACATCTGACCGAGCTCCATCACCACGTCGACGCCGAGCGGCTCGAGCGCGTGCGTGTAGAACGCGCGAGCGGCGTCGTAGTCGCTGACGTTGATCACGACGTGGTCGATCATGTCCGCCGGTCACTGAACCGGATGCCCCCGGCAGGATTCGAACCTGCGGCCCGCTGCTTAGAAGGCAGCCGCTCTGTCCACTGAGCTACGGGGGCCAGGTGCCTCAATTATCGCTTGCCGGTGCCGGATCAGCGACCTCGGCGTGCTCGGGCTCGAACGCCTCGATCGGCTCCGGGTGCCCGTTAGTGCCCATTAGTGCCCATTCGAGCGCCTGATCGAAGGCTTCGAGGTAGGCGCCGGAAAGCCTCTCCCGGCGCTTCACCGCCTTCGCGTAGACGTTCAGGGTGAACCGGGCGTCGGTGTGCCCGATCTGCTCGGCGATGTAGATCGGGTCGTCGCGGAGCGCCGACCGCAGCGAGGCGTAGGTCCGGCGCAGCGAGTGATTCGTGACCCGCTCGGAGATCGGTTCGATCCCGAGCCTCTCTAGCCGCTCGTTCGCCCGCCGAATCGTCGTCTTCAACCGCGCCAAGACGTTGCGCTCGGTCTGGCGGCGGTGAGCGCCGCTCCGCGCCCGCGAGACGAACACCGGATCACCATCCTCGGGCCGCGGCGTCCGAGCCTTCCACTCGACTAGCTCCTCGTGGAGCCCGAGCGGGAGATCGACTTGCCGACCGCGACCGGCATCCGTCTTCGACTCGCGCACGGTGATCGTCCCGGTGCGGAGGTTCACGTCGCGCCAGTCGAGGGCGACCGCCTCGCCGACCCGGAGCCCGGACCCCACGAGGGTCGCGACCACCGGCCGGAACCACTCGTCGGCGGCTTCGAGGAGCGCCGGTAGCTGCTCCGGCTCGACCCACGAGCGCCGCGGCTTCGGCGCCTTCAGCTTCCGCCTCCGGCCGCGAGCCGAGTTCCGATCGAGCGCCAGGTGCTCGTACTCGACCGCTTCGTCAAAAATCTGCGCGAGCCGGGTGATCGTCTTGTTGATCTGCGCCGGGGCGAGCCGATGCTCGCCGAGCTTCGCCGCCTTGTAGCGATCGACCTCGGCGACCGTGATCTGCGTCAGCCGGTGCTCGGCGAAGAACGGGAGCAGGTGGCCGCAGATCGCCCACTCGTAGTCCCTGATCGTCTTCTCCCGCCACTCGGGCCGGTGGCGCTCGAACCACTCCGAGGCGAACTCGTGGAACGTCGGGTCTTCGGTCGCGACGACCACCGGCTCCGGCCGCGGCGGTTTCCAGATGCCGCGGCGCACGTCGGCGAGCACGTTCTGTAGCTCCTCCTCGGCGCCGCGTCGATCCCACCCCTCCTCGGCGGTGCCGAGGGTGAGGTAGTGGCGGTCGCCGTTGGCGCGGAAGCGGAGCGCGTAGACGCGGCCTCGCTTCGTCTTCTTCTCGATTACCTGGCCGGTGGCTTTACGGGCCATGCTGAACCTCCTTCGGTCGGGCACCGAAGGCCGGTTCAGAGGCATAGCCTGCGAACCGCGCCGGGGCGCAAACCCCCGGTGCCATGCCCCCGGCCGTGTCTGCGGCGCGGGGGCTTCTACATTCTGCGTTTAGAATACTGAACATGGCGAAGAACTTCGAGAGGCGGCTTCGAGCGGCGGCGAAGCGATCGCGGGAGTTCACCCGACTCCGTGACGAGTTGATCGTCGAGGCGTCCGAGGCGGGCATGAGCCGCCGAGCCGTTGCAGCCGCCGTCGGCCTCTCCCCTACTCGCATCCACCAGATCGTTCGCGAGCGGGGGAAGCGGTGAGCCCCGAGCGCTCCCTGAGCGGATCACGTTCGCTTCCGTTTCGCTCGGACCTTCGCGATCACGGTCGCGTTCGAGTCGCTCGGCCGGACGTAGACGCGGGTGCCGCGGCCTTGGCGGGAACCTCGGCGCGAAGCTGAGGATTGACGGCCCGTCTGACGCCGCTGTAGCCGTTGGTCAACGGATAGTTCGAGCCTTTCGACCCAGGATGCGTACCGGCAGGGGTCGCCGCAGAAACGAGCGTCAGCGCGTCGGCCCTCGATCGGCGCTCCGCAGCGTTCGCAAGTCCGGCCCGCCGGGGCCGGAGCGCCGGTCACCCGGCCCTCCTGACGCCCGCGTCGGTGCTCAGTAGTCGCGAACGCCTTGCGTCAGCGCCGGACCTTCTCCTCTGCCCAAAGGTAGGTGCCGCGAAGCGCGGCGGGAAGTTCACGCAACCACGGCTCGCCGTCGGCGATCGTGTACCGGGTGCCGTGGCGCCACGCCGGTAGCTCCCGAAGGAAGTGCGCCATCCTCCGCTCGAAGCCTTCAAGCTGCACCTTGCCGTTGCTCGTCAGGTGCAGCGTGCCGAGTTCCGAAGCGGCGCCGTCGCGAATCGCGTAGACGGCGATGGTCACCCATCGGAGGCTACGCCCTCGGTTGCGGTGGCGAGCGACCTCACGAGCCGCTGCGCCGTCTCCTCGATCGCGGTCGCAACCGCCTCGGGCTCGGAGTCGGGCAGGAGGAGGTCGATATCGGAGCCGTCGTCGAGCGACCAGAAGCCGTCGTCGAAGTGGACGATTCCGACCGGGTGGCCGTGCCAGACGAGCGCCGCCCGCTCGAACCCGCGCTCGACCGTGATCTCGGCCGCGATCTCCGACGCCGACCACTCGATCATCGCGATCACCACTCAGACACCGGCGGGCGGTCGCCCTTGACGTTGCGCATCGGCGGCGGGCGAAGCGGGCGCCGGGAGATGTTCGGCGGCACCGGCGGCGCCGAGTCGGGCCGCTCCGGGCTCGGGGTCCGGCGCCTCGGGCTCGGCGGAGGTGCGCCGCGCCGCCTAGTCGGCATCGCTCACCGCCGCCTCGACCTTGCGCCGGTGCTCCTCGGCCTCGGCGTCGGCCCCCTCGCCGTAGAGGCTCCGCGGCAGCGGCCGCGGGCTCGGCTCGATCAGCACCCGGCGAAGCTCCTGCCGCAGCGCGTCGGCCGGAAGTCGCGGAACATCCTGCCCGCTGAGTCCGGGCATGTAGCGCAGGAGCGCGAGCACCAGCCCCTCGACCTCGTGCCAGGAATCGAGCGCCCCGAGGAGCGCGGCGGCGGTGTCATCGACCGCGCTCGCCACCGCCTCGGCATCGGGCTCGATCTCGGCCACGAGATCACCGAAGCTCCCGGCGACGAAGCGGGCAAGCTCGGCCTCGCGGCCCGCGATCTCGGCCCTTGCGTTCTGGCGCCGCTGCGGCCACGGCCCGGCGAGCTTGACTTGGAGATCGTTCCGGGTGCGCCAGAGCTTCCCGGCCTCCGACCCGGAGGGTGGTGCCGAGCCGTCGATCGGTAGGTCGTGCTCGGCGAGTCGATCTCCGAGCGCGTCGAACTCGCGCCGGAGCCGCCCCGGCGTCTCGGCGATCTCCTGCTCGTGCGCCTTCGCCCCGGCGAGTTTCTTGCGCAATTCGTCGAGCTTGCGGGTCGGGCTACTTCTCGGCATCGTTCTCGGCCTCCTTCTGCTTCTGCTCGGCCTCCTCGCCCATCGCAGCGACGGCGGCGCTCACGATCTGCCGCAGCCGGGCGTCTCGGCGCTTCTGCTCGGTCACGAACTTGAAGATCGCCGCGCCCGCCTCGCGCTCGATCCGCTCCTGGCGCTGCTCGCGCTCCTCATCGTCCACTCGTTGCCTCCTCGGCTCGTCGTTGTCTTGCTCGCTGGAACTGCTCGCGGTACTTCGCGATCGGGTCCGTCGGGTCGGGCGTGCGCCGCGGCGCCGGGGTCACCTCGGCGCCCGCGACCGAGAGCACGTCCGGGCTCTTCGGCAGGAGCAGATCGCCCGCCTCGACCCACTCGTCGGGCTCGGCAAGAGCCGGCTCGGGGAGGCGGCGACGGGCAAGCTCGCCGAGCAGCACCCGGCGCTCGGTGGAGCCCTCGACCCGGTACGGACAGGCGGCGATGTAGGCGGCGTCGGCGAGATCGTCATGCCCGCCGCTGGGCGCCTCGATCCCGACCGAGTGCTGGCGGTGCTCGACCTTGATCGTCGCCAACTGGCGCATGAACTGCTGCTGGCGCTGGAACACGATCTGGCCGCGGTCGGCGAGCAGCTTCAGCGTCCCGTAGGCGTCGGCCTTCACCTCCCAGGAGACGTTGATCCGGTTCACCTTGAGGGCCGGGGCGCCGTCGAAGTCGAGCGGGTGCCCGCCGCCGTGCTCGAAGAGCGCCCGCTCGGCTCGGTGGGTGCGCTGAAGCTCGTCGCGGAGCACCTGTCCGGCCGGGGCGCCGATCCCGACCCGCTCCCAGGAGAGGCAGCGCCATCGGGCGGGTGAGGTGGCGATCTCCTTCGCCGCGGCGGTCGCCTCGGTCCCGACCGGGTAGACCCGTGCAGGCCAGGCCACGAACACCGGGCCGTTCACCTCACCGCCGGCCGGGGCGCGGGCGATCGCGACCACCGCGGTCTGATCGGGTCCGGTGTCGGCCCAGTCGATCCCGCCGAGGAGCCGGGCCGGGCCGCGGAGGCTCGCGAGATCGGGGAGGTCGAGATCGGCGCTCGCCCGCTTCAGGAGGTCAGGCGGGAACAGCGAATCGACCGAGCCCGCCCACTCGCCGAGGTACTCGGCCTGAAAGCGCCACGGCGGCATCGTGTTGCGCTCGTGCTCGATCGCCGCCTTCGATATCCACCTCGCGTCGCGGAGCGCCCACCGGAAGCTCCGCACCGTGACCGATCTCGGGTCGAGCCCGGCCATGTACGTCTCGTAAGCGCGGCCGACCGGGGCCCCGCCGGTGGAGGCGAACACGATCCGGGCATCGGGCCGCGCGGCGGCGGTCGGCAGGGCAACGTCGATGATCTCGTCCGATAGCTCGGTCGCCTCGTCGAGGATCAGGAGGTCGATCGACCACCCGCGAATCGCCCTGCTCGACGCCGGGACCGAGCGGATCGTCGAGCCGTTGGTGAGCCGCAGGAGCCCGGTCTGCTCGTCGAGCACGGAGGCCGATAACAGCGCCGAGTCGGCGACCAGTTGCGCGATCATCGCGAGCAGGCGCTTCGAGCCAAGCTCACCGGCGCTAATGACGAGGATGTGCTGATCGGGCTCGCGGAACGCCCACCAGGCGGCGAGCACCGCGACGCTCCGGCTCTTGCCCGACTGGCGGGCACCGATGATGTAGGTCACCCGCGAGTCGAGCCCGAGGGCCGCGGCCTGCCACTTCGCGAGCGGGGCGCCGACGAGCTTCGCGAAGTAGGCAAGATCGCGGCGGGCGCGGTCGAGGTCGGGCCTACGCACCGGCTCTCCCTCGCGGGATACTGGGCGGGCGATGTCGCAGGAGAACGTGGAGACCGTGCGACGCGGCTGGGATGCCTTCAACCGTGGCGACCTGGACAGCTGGCTCGCGTCGTACTGGGCGGACGACATCGACTACCGGGCGGTCGAGGGTGCGCTCGATGACCGTGGCCCGATGCACGGCAAGGATGCCGTACGCGCCTACCTGCAGGACTGGCTCGACACGTTCGACGACCTCAAGGTGGAGCAGGCGGAGTTGATCGACGCGGGAGAGAACCAGGTCATCGCGGTCTTGCGGATCAGCGGCCGCGCCAAGCTCAGCGGGGTCGAGGCGGACCTGACCTACGCTGCGCTCTACACGATCCGAGACGGGAAGCTCGTGCGGGGCCGCGAGTACTGGACGAAGGAGCAGGCCCTCGAAGCCGCAGGGCTGCGGGATTAGGCCGGTCACCCCCCGACCTCCTCGGCGTCGGCGTCGAGATCGGCGGGTGGGTGCTCCTGCCAGTAGCGGGCGAGGTCGAACCGCTGCGCCCGAGCCACGTCGAGCCCGAGCTTCGCCCGAGCGGTGGGGTCGAGCCCGAGGGTGGCGAGCGCCGCCGTCAACGCCCGCTCGCAGGCAAGCTCATGCTCGGCCGCGGGCTTCACCGCGCCGGTTTTCTCGACGTAGCGTCCGTAGAGGTCGCACCAAGCGACCACCTCGCGCCACCGCCGGAGCGCCCGAGCCGCCACCTCGACCGCCGCCTCGTCGGCCTTCGGTAGCCCGCCGTCGGGGTCGCGCACCGGAGCCGAGTCGGCGAGCGCCCGGTAGATCGCCTCGATCTCGGCGTCGAGTTGATCGCGGGGGATCGTGCGGAAGGCGCCATGCTTCACCATCGCCGGGTGGCCACCAGGCGGAGCCGGAGGCGCCCCACCCCGCCGGAGGTTCGCGAGCGAGCGCGGGTTCCTCACCCCCGCCGCCGCCGATCCGCTTCTTACGACGTGCCACTTAGGCACCTCCCTTCCCGCTCGTCCCGGCGACTCGCGGCTTCGGCAGGGTCGGACGTGCACGCGGAAGGTCAGCGCCCTCCCGGCCTCTCAGCGCGTTCGCCGGTGCTCTCGTGGCGGGCTCCCGGTTCACGTCGAGCCCCCCTCCCCGGCCGGATCAGCGCCTCGAACGGGCAGTAGACGGGCACCGCTGCCCGATCGCCGGGGACGCCGACGCCGTGATCCCGCTGCCCGAGCGGGTTCGCGGGCCGCAGTTCGCCTGCCCTCCGAGCCTGCGCTCAGTCGCCCGGCCACCGTCTCGGGGTCGAATCGGAGCCGTGGCCGCTCACCTTCCCCGAGCCGGATCGCGCCGAGTTCGGAAGCGTGCGCGTAGACCCAGGAGCGATCGACCCCGAACCGCCGCGCCACCTCGGCCGCGTCGATCAACCCGCCGCCCCCCGACTTCTCGGGAACGTCAAGCAGGGCGGCAACGCGCAGGGCGATCCTCTCGATCGACTCCTCATCGAGCGCCACGCGGAGTGGATCGGTGAACTCCGGCCTCCCCGAAGGCCGATTCGGCCGCTGCGGTGACGTGCCCCACTCAGACACCGCTCCGCGCCCCCTTTCGCCCCGACACCCTCCGCGTCGAGAACTGGCCGGGAGGCGGTGTGCTGCGTTCTCGACAGACGCAGCCACCGCGTCGGGGCCGTTCTCGTTCTCGCTGCCGGTAACTGCCGGTTGGCGGTCCACCCTTACTTACGAAGTAAGTTGCCGGTTCGACTGCCGGTTGCCGGGATGCTGCCGGGATGCCGCCGGCCACTGCCGGGTCGGCGATCACAACAACCCCTCCTGCTCACCCGCCGGGAGCCTCCACCGCTTCGGCCGTCCACCATCGTTCACGGCGCCGATCGACTTCAGCGCGTCGCGCACCGTGCGCTCGGCCTTGCCGGTGACCTTCACCATCTGCTCCTCGGTCATGCCGGGCTCGGCTCGGAGTGCCTCGCGCAGTTGCTCGGGGGTCGTCGGCTGCGTCTTGCCGTCGTCGGGATCACGGCGAAAGCCGCCGTCGTCGCGGTCGAACAGGAGCCGCCAATGCTCGCCGAGCGGAAGGTCGCCGTCGCGGTCGCCGAAGAAGTGCAACGCCGCCGCGCCGGGGTTCAGCCGCCGGATGCCGAGCACGATCTCGGCGCCCCAGGTGTACGCGGCCGAGCCGAAGAACTCGTCGAGCGTGAACCGGCCGCTGCCCGGTTGGCGCTTGCGGAGGTGCATCGCCAGGCCGAGCGCGAACCCGTACCGTTCGCGCCACCCGTCGAAGCGCCGCATCACGTCGATCGCGTGGCGATCGTCTTTCGACTCGCCACGGTGGAGCTTGTAGAGCGGCTCGGCGTAGACGAGGGAGTAACCCCCCGACTTCAGCGTCGCCTCGATCTCGGCGATCTCGGACTTGTCCGAGTCGAGCGCGAGCCCATCGGGAACCCGCAGGTAGTCCACCGCATCCGAGTCAGCTAGTCCGACTTCAGCGAGGCGGCGTTTCACCGTGCGGAGCCCCTGCTCGGCGTCGATCACGAGCGCCCGGCCTCCGGCGCCGGTAAAGCCCAGGAACTCGCCCCCGGTGACCACCGCCGCGACCATCTGCAATCCGAGGCTCGTCTTGCCCTCGTTCTTCGCGCCGCCGAGCACCGTGCGCTCGCGGCGAATCAGCAGCGGGCCGAGCACTTCGTCCGAGCGGTCGGGGTCGGGCAACTTGCAAAGCTCGCGGGCGGTCAGCACCTTCAACCGCGGTGCGGCACCGGGCCGATCGGTGTTGCCGCCTCCGGCCGCAAGCTCCCCCTCCTCCTCCGGCGGCACGTCCGGCCATGCCTCCTCTCCGAACGCCTCCGGCGGCAGGGTCGGGTCGGGCTCGTTCTCGTCGTGCTCCGGCGGGCCGGGATCGTTCTCGATCGCGTGCAGGGTCGGCCGCTCCGTGATCTCGGGCTCGGGCTTCGTCATTGCCGCCCCTCGATCTCGTCGTCGTCGTCGAAGCTCCTCGCTCGCCGTCAGCGACCGTGATCCGGGCCTCGCCGTCGCGGTCGATCGAGACGGTGGCGCGACCGGCGACGACCTCAGCCTCGACCTCGACCGCCTCCTCGGGTCCGTACGTGCGGCGGAGCGCAGCCCGAGCGGCCTCGCTGAGTGCGCTCACGTCGCCGCCTCCCGCCCACGATGAGGGCGCCGAGCCGGGTTGCCCGGCGCCCTCTCCTCATGGCGAACCGGGGCTCCGGGGTCATGCCGGAACCCCTGCTGAGGGAAGCTGGAACGCCGCCCGGCTAGGTCACCGGGCGGCTCGGGTTCATCGGGGTCGCCGCCGGGGCCTGCGCGGGTCGCCCGACTTGTCCGACGTGATCCGCGGCGCCGGATCGGGCCGGCGCCCGGAGCGCGGCGGTGGCGATCCTCACATCGGCCCGCGTGCTGCCGACGCCGCTTCGCGTCCATGACGAACCAGCGTCGCAGCCGGATCGACTCGCGATCGTTCCGACGCTGCTCCCGTGCGAGCAGAGCCTTCGCCCGCTCGAAGGCGTACGGAGTCAGACCGGCGGCGTCGCTACGGTGGCTCATGTGCCGATGCTCCGATCGGCGTCGCGATCGGCCCGCCCCTAGCTTGCGGGCCGTCGCTCTGTTCATGGGCGGCGGCGACAGTTTCGAGGTGCGCTCGAAGCGCGTCCCGCAACTCGTCGGCGAGAGCGTGGTCGCGGATCGCCGCGGCGGCACGCAGGCCACGATCGAGATCGTCGGGTACACGAACAGCGATTACTCGCATCGTGCCCGAAGGTAAACCGGCGCCCGGACGTACTTTGTCGGCGGAATTTCCCGCCTGAGTAAGTCGCCGCCACCCCGTTCGGGAGCGGCTCAAGCGGCGTATCGCATGAGCGATAATCCCGAGGGCGCGGGTTGCCCGGCCGGGCTCGCGATCGACGCAGACGCCCACGGTGATTCCGGGTCGCGGGCGCGGCGATCCTCGTGTTCGTCTGCTGAGCCTGGTGTATTACTCGCGGCGCCTACGGCGTCCGTACGTTCGGCACAAGAAGCATGAGAAACGCGAGCACCATTGCCACCGCGGGAAAGAGGAATGCTGCGGTGGGCGAGGCGGCGGCGTAGAGAATGCCCACCACCGAGCTTGCGATCAGGTTCCCGAAGCTCTGAATCGCCGCCAGCGCACCGAAGCTAGACCCGCGCAGATCGTCTCGGGCGAGCGTCGCGACCGCCGAGTGCTCGGCCGTTTCGACTGCACCGATTCCGACTCCGGCGGCGACGAAGAACATCGCGAGCAGCGCGACCGAGGCGCCAACGAATGCAAAGCCGAGATAAGCGACGGCGAACGCGCCGACGCCGAGTGCCAGCACCCGAACCGGTGTGGAGGTATCGGCCAAGCGTCCGGCCGGGACGCTCGCCACGGTCGCCGCGACGTTGTAGAGCACGTAGAGGGCGACCGCGTATTGAGTCGCCTCGTCGAGCGACCGCCCGGCGTCGAGGAGGTCGGTAGCCCGCAGGATCAGGAGCGTGGCGGCGATGTTGCCGAGTTCGAAGACGGACACCGCCGCCAGAAGTCGCCCGAGTTCCCCGCGCATGACCGGCCGGATGCGCAGGCGGATCGGCTGGCGCTCGCGGCGCTCGGGGCGGGGCGTATGCCGGATTGCATAGATGATCGCCGCCACCGCCAGGAGTCCAGGGATCACCGACAGCAGGATCGCCGTGCGGGTATCGAAGAGCGCGATCAATCCGAGCGCCAACAGCGGGCCGATGATCGCCCCGAGGTTGTCCATCGCCCGTTCGAACCCGTAGGCGCGTCCGTAGACGGCCGCTGGCACGGTGTCGGCAAGCAGGGCGTTGCGGGCGGGCACCCGAAGCCCGCGGCTCGCCCAGGCTCCGGCCCGCAGAACGCCCACCTGCCAGGCGTTCGAAGCAGCGCCGATGAGCCCCGAGAGCACCGCCGTGCTCGCGTATCCGCCTACCGCCGTCGCCCGCCGCCGGTGCGGGTCATCGGCCAGGGCGCCGCCGCCGAGGCGGGCCGCACCTGCGAGCCCGTCGGAGATGCCCTCGATCAGGCCGAGGGCGCTCGCCGGGGCACCGAGGGTCGAGGTCAGGAAGGTCGGCAGCAGCGAGGTCGGAACCTCGTGTCCAGCATCCGCGAGGAGACTCGCGGCGCCGATGCCGCGAACCCCCGGCGTCAGCCACTGTTGCTCCTCCCGAACGGTGGCGTCGTCGGCTGGCAGCGCGTCTTCGGCAGACAAGGGGAGCACCCTAAGCGGTGGACGCCGGGCACTAGTGCCTAAATCGCCCTAAAACGACCCGAATCGGCCCTAATCCGCCCGATCGCGGTGCCCGCTCGAACTCGGTGAATCCGGCTCTACAAAGCGGAAACGGCGACTCTCGCCGCCGTCTCTCGCCATGCTTAGAAGGCAGCCGCTCTGTCCACTGAGCTACGGGGGCCCGCGCGCAGCGTAGCGCCGCCGCCGGTGCCACCGACCGAGTGATGCGGGTATGTATCGGCGATCAGGGCGTGGCCGAGATCGCCTGGACGACCTGCGCGGTCTGGCTGGAGTCCGCCGGGCAGGATTCGAAGACCGCTACCGCCGGCGCGCTGACCACAGACAGTGTGAACAAGGCGCCAGTCAGGGCAGCGTGGCGCGTTCTTCGCACGTGGGCTCCAGGCATGGGGCTAGACTCGGCGGCACCGGGGCGTGGCGCAGCCTGGTAGCGCGTTGCCTTTGGGTGGCAAAGGTCGTCGGTTCAAATCCGGCCGCCCCGATCTCCGGTTCGATTCCGGCGCGGCTGGAACCGCACCGCGCCGCCAGCCACCGCCGATAGTCTCCGCCGCCGTGGCCGAGGTCCGCCCACTGCAGGCCCTCCACTACAACCCGGCGGCCGTCGGCTCGCTCGGCGACGTCCTCGCGCCGCCCTATGACGTGATCGACGCCGATGATCGGCGCCAGCTCGCCGCGAAATCGCCGTTCAACGCGGTCGAGCTCGACCTTCCGCAGGCTCCCGGCGGCGCCGACCCATACGAGTACGCGGCGGAGCTGCTGGAGGAATGGACTCTCCAGGGAATCCTCGCCAGCGATCGGGAGCCGGCGATCTGGGCCCTGACCCAGGACTACACCGGCCCGGACGGTGAACGTCGCACCCGCGGCGGCCTCCTCACGCGGGTGCGGATCACCGACTACGGGCCCGGGCTCATCCGGCCTCACGAGCGCACCCAGCCCGGCCCCAAGGAGGATCGCCTCCGCCTCACCCGCGCCACCCGGCACAACCTCTCACCGATCTTCTCCCTGTACGAGAGCGATGCCTGGCGCCACCTCGATGCGGCGCTCGAGTCAGAGCCGTGGGGCGAGGCAACCGACGGCGACGGCACCATGAACCGGGTCTGGCGCGTCGCCGACCCCGCGATCCACGACGCGATCGCCGCCGAGCTCGCCGACGCCGAGCTACTGATCGCCGACGGCCACCACCGTTACGAGACCGCTCGCACGTATGCGGAGGAGGTCGGCGGCGACGGTCCGCACCGCTACACGCTGATGTGCCTCGTCTCCCTCAGCGATCCCGGCCTCACCGTGTTCGGCACCCACCGCCTGATCGGCGGGCTCACGGGCGACTCCGACAAGCAGGAGGCGCTCGCAGGCGCCATCCGCGAGCACTTCGAGCTCCAGGAGGTCGGCGCGGATCGGATTGACCCCGCCGGAGAGGACGGCCTCGGCGTCTTCGGCTACATCGACTCGCACTTCCGTCGAGGCTTTCGCCTGCGCCTCAAGGATCCGGGCGGGCTCGAGGGGCTCGCCGATCGCACCGAGGCGTACCTGCAGCTGGACGCCGTGATCCTCGAGGAGCTGATCCTCAAGGGTGCTCTGGGCATGGGCGACGAGGAGATCGAGGCCAAGCGCGGCCTCGGCTACGCAACCACAGTCGAGGAGGCCCTGGCCCAACTCGCCGACGACGGCGCCTACCAGGCCGCGTTCCTGCTCCGCCCCACCCCGATCGAACACGTCCGAGCGGTGGCCGCGGCCGGCGAGGCGATGCCGCCGAAATCGACCTACTTCTTCCCCAAGGTGCCCACCGGGATCGTCTTCAACCCGCTGAGCTGAGCGCGCTAGGGTCCGCTGGGCGTGCCCCGGATCTACACCAAGAAGGGCGACGACGGGACCACCTCGCTCTGGTACGGGGGGCGGGTGTCGAAGTCCGATGTCCGCACCGACGCCTACGGGGCGGTCGACGAGGCGGGCTCGGCTCTGGGGGTCGCTCGCGCGCTCTGCGGCCCGGACGGCGGCGAGTTCGCGGCCGACATCCTCCGGATCCAGAACGAGCTGTTCGTGGCGGGCGCCGAACTGGCGACCGCGCCGGACGCCGCCGGCCGGCTGGAGGACGGCGTGAGCCGCGTCACCGACGAGATGGCCGACGCGCTCGATGCGGTCATCGATCGCTACATGGAGCGGGTCTCGCTCCCGCCCAAGTTCGTGATCCCCGGGGGGACGGCGCTGTCGGCCCAGCTTGACCTGGCGCGCGCCATCATTCGAAGGGCGGAACGCCGGGTCGTCGCCCTGAAGGAGGCCGACGGACTCTCTTCCGAGGCCGTCCTTCGGTTCCTCAACCGCGCGTCCGACGCCGCCTACGCGATGGCCCGGTTCGCCGACGTCCCCGAGCCCGAGCTGTTCGTGGGGCGCGACGCGAGCCAATCCGATGCCTAGGGCCGTCGCCCGCCGCCGCGGCGGTTACACGCACGACGTCGAGGTCGACGGCCACTCCCTCGTCGTCGACGAGCCGATCGAGTCGGGCGGCGCCGACGAGGGGCCGTCCCCCACCCGCGTCCTGGCCGCCGCACTCGCGTCCTGCACGGCGATCACGACCGAGATGTATGCCGAGCGCAAGGGCTGGGAGCTCGGCGGGGTGAACGTCGACGTGGAGATGGAGTACGACGGCCCGGTCCCGAGCTCGTTCACGGTCACGCTCAACATCCCGGCCGAGCTCTCGCCCGAGCAGCGGGAACAGGTGCGTGCGATCGCAGGCAAGTGCCCGGTCCACCGCGCCCTCTCGCGCGAGACCGACGTAACCATCACCGACATCGTGGTCAGCGACTAGTGGACCGCTAGATGGACCTCGGCCTCCAGCACCGAGCCTGCGCGGTCACCGGCGCCAGCAGGGGGATCGGGCTGGACGTCGCCCGCCGCCTCTGCGCCGAGGGCGCCGCGGTCCTCCTGATCGCGCGCTCGGAGGATGACCTGGCCGAGGCCGTTGAGCGGTGCGCCGCCGACGGCGAGGTGAGCGGCGGGCGAGCGGCGCCGCTGGCGCTGGACGTCGCCGTGCCCGACGCGGGCGAGCGCATGCTCGCCGCCGGAGAGGAGCGCTTCGGGCGGCTCGATGTGCTCGTGAACAACGCGGGCACCGCCCGCTGGCGCCGGCTCGACGAGGTGCCCGACGCCGACTGGCAGGCCGCATGGGACGTGAACGTGATGGGGCCGCTGCGGGCGATGCGCGCCGCCGTGCCCGGGATGTGCGAGCGGGGCTGGGGCCGGATCGTCAACGTCTCCTCGACCTCGGGCAAGCGACCATCCGCGCTGATGCCGGAGTACTCGGTGGCGAAGTCGGCCATGCTGTCGCTGTCGCGGCTGTTCGCCGACCTCTACGCAAAGGAGGGCGTCCTGGTGAACGCCGTCTGCCCGGGGCCCACCAAGTCGCCGCTGTGGATGGAGCCCGGGGGTCTCCTGGATCAGTCCAGGGAGCTCGCCGATCTCGGCTCCCGGGAGGAGGCGCTCGAGGCGGCTGGGTCGAGGCGTCCGATCGGGCGTCTGGCAGAGCCGGATGAGATCGCCGCGGTCATCGTGTGGCTCTGCTCCGAGCATGCCTCCTACGTCTCGGGCGCCGCCTGGTCGGTCGACGGGGGCACCGTCCAGGTCATCATCTAGTCCTGGATGTGGATTCGGTAGACGCGTTACGGAACGCGCTGCTCACCCCCGAGCAGGCGGCGACGATGGACGCCCACGGCAAGACCGAGGCGGCGGTGCTGGTGCCGCTCTACGACTTCCCGGAGAGGCCCGGCCTGGTGCTGACCGAGCGCCGCATGGACCTGCGCCGCCACGCCGGCGAGATCTCATTCCCGGGCGGGCGGCGCGACAGCCCGCTGGAGGACCTCCTGGTGACCGCGCTCCGCGAGAGCAACGAGGAGATCGGGCTCGAGCCCGGCGATGTAGAGCTGGTCGGCGCGCTCCCGCCGATCGGCACCTTCGTCACCAACTACAAGGTCCACCCGTTCGTCGGTCTGATTCCGGATGGGGTCGAGCTCCAGCCGAACCCGCTCGAGGTGGCCGAGGTGCTGCGGCTGAGGATCGACGAGCTCCGCGCCGGGTTCGAGATGCGGCGGCTGATTCGCCGCGGCGTTCCGCTCAGGACCCCGACCTACCAGGTCGCCGACCACCTGGTCTGGGGCGCGACCGCTCGCATCCTCGGCGAGCTCCTGGAGCGCCTTCCCTAGACGTCCTTCTCGATCGGCACATCCACCATGTTGCCCCACTCGGTCCACGAGCCGTCGTAGTTCTGGACGTCGTCATGGCCGAGCAGCTCGTGCAGGACGAACCAGGTGTGGGCCGAGCGCTCACCGATCCGGCAGTAGGCGATGATCGGGTCGCCGTCGAGGACGCCGGCGGAGCCGTACAGCTCGCGCAGCTCGTCGGCCGAGCGGAAGGTCCCGTCCTCGTTCACCGCCTTGGCCCAGGGGATCGAAGCGGCGCTCGGAATGTGGCCAGCGCGCTGGGCGCCCTCGTGCTCGTAGCCGGCCATCGCGACCAGCTCCCCCGAGTACTCCTGCGGGCTGCGCACATCGACCAGCTTGGTGGCGGCGTCGATCGCCTGCTGCACCTCGTCGCGACGTGCCCGGATCGCCTCGTCCGGGCCGGCGGCGGTGAAGGTGGCCTGTGGGTAGCTCGGCACCTCGGACGTGGTCGCACGCTCCTCAGCGATCCACTTCTCGCGGGGGCCGTTCATGAGCTTGACGTTGTCGTGGCCGTAGTAGCGGAAGTACCAGTAGGTGTAGGAGGCGAACCAGTTATTGCGATCGCCGTAGAGGACGACCGTGTGGTCATTGGAGATCCCCCGCGAGCCCATCAGCTGCCCGAACTCCTCCGGGCCGAGGAAGTCGCGCTTGACCTGATCCTGGAGGTCGGCCTTCCAGTCGAAGCCGATCGCGCCCGGGATATGGGCCTCTGCGTACAGGGCCGGGTTCTCGTCCACCTCGACGATCCGGATCGAGTCGTCATCCAGGTGCTCGGCGACCCAATCGGTCGAGACCAGCACGTCCTTCGCGTAATCGGCCACGGCAGCCTCCAGTGTGCGATTTGCCCCAAATTCTTATCCGAGTTTATTCCTTTGTGGGCGGACCGCGGGCGACTCGGCCGCTCTCCGGCGAACTGGTGACCCGCTCCGCCGCCGCGACCATCGCGTCGCGCCACGCGTCCGGGTCCGCGGGCGGGGCCTCGACCACCTCGACCGGGATCCGCCAGCGCTCCGCCGCGCCGCGCACGATCGCGGCCCCGCGCGCGCGGACGTCGGCCTCCGCGCTCCCGGGCGCCTCGTACACGAACCCGCGCACGGGGGTGTCGACGAGATGACGCAGGAGCAACTCGAGCTTCGATCCGTGCATCGCGGCAAGCGCCTCCGGCTCGCCGGCGGCCGAGCCCATCAGCCAGTAGACGACCGCGATGTCGTCCACGAGCTCCAGCACCGTGTCAAGCCGGCCCGGGTCGGCGACCCGAGCTTCGATCCCGGCCCCCTCGATCTCGCTCGTCCTCTCCGGCCTGCGGGTGGTGCCTCGCACGAGCCACCCCTGTCCGGCGAGCGCTCGCCCCAGCTCCAGCCCGCGACAGCCGCATCCGACGATCAGCGCCCGTGCCACCGCGTTCCTCCTGGCCGGCGCTAGGTGTCCTGCTCGCCGCCGCCGTCGTCGGGCCCGCCGCGCCGCGAGCCTCGGGCCCGCTCCCTCACCGCCTCGTCCTCCATCGCCATCCGCTGCGCGTCGCCCTCGGTCAGGTCCGGCGCACCACGCCGCCGGCGCATCTCGTTCTGCGCCTCGATCATCTGCTGAACGTCGTCCAGCTCGAGCTGGACCTCGGTCTCCGGCGAGCGCGTCGGCTTCCAGTCCACGAGGTCGGCACCGGAGCCCGGGTACCCCCGGGCGAGCAGGACGAGGACCACGACGATGAACGCCAGCATCCCCAGCGAGAGCCACATGAACTCCATCGGCCCGCCGCCAACCTTAGTGGCGCCGTGGCATGATCGCGGCCCCGATCGATGCCTGAGGCGCTGATAATCGAGGCGGTGCGGACCCCGATGGGGCGATACCGAGGCGCCCTGTCGCGCGTGCGTCCCGACGACCTGGCTGCGCACGTGATCCGTGAAGCCGTCGCCCGCTCGGGTGCTGATCCCGGCGGGATCGCCGACGTCTACTTCGGCGCCGCCAACCAAGCGGGCGAGGACAATCGCGACCTTGCCCGGATGGCGGCGCTGCTCGCCGGGTTGCCCGTGGAGGTCCCCGGCGTGACCGTCAACCGCCTGTGCGCGTCGGGGCTCGACGCCGTCAACCAGGCCTCGCGGGCGCTTCGGCTGGGCGAGGGCGACCTCTACCTCGCCGGCGGGGCGGAGTCGATGAGCCGGGCGCCGTGGGTGGTGCCGAAGCCCGAGGCCGGCCTGCCGCGCGGTCCGCAGACGATGCACGACACCGCCCTCGGCTGGCGCCTGGTGAATCCCCGCATGGCCGAGCTTCACCCGACCGAGTCGATGGGCGAGACCGCCGAGAACGTCGCCGGGCGCTACGGAATCGACCGCGAGGCGCAGGACCGCTTCGCGCTGCGCAGCCACGAGCGCGCGGTCGCGGCCGGCCGCGAGGGCCGGTTCGCCGACGAGATAGTGCCGGTCGAGGTCGCGGCCGACGGGGCCGAGCCGACGACGGTCGAGGCCGATGAGGGGCCGCGGCCGGACACCTCCCTGGACCAGCTCGCGCGGCTTCGCCCGGCGTTCCGTGAGGGCGGTTCGGTCACGGCCGGCAACGCCTCGACCCTGAACGACGGCGCCGCCTGCCTGGTGCTGGCATCGGAGGCGCGGGCCGCCGCGATGGGAGCGCGGCCGCTGGCACGAATCCTCGCCACCGGTGTCGCCGGGGTCGATCCCGCCTACATGGGCATGGGCCCGGTGCCCGCGATCCGCAGCGCACTCGCCGCCGCCGGGCTCGAGCTGGACCAGATCGACCTAATTGAGATCAACGAGGCATTCGCGGCCCAGGTCCTGGCCTGCGCCGGCGAGCTCGGCATCGACGAGGACCGGCTCAACGTGAACGGCGGCGCGATCGCCCTCGGGCACCCGCTCGGCTGCTCGGGGGCTCGCCTCGTGACCACCCTCGTCTGGGAGCTCCGCCGGCGTGGCGGGCGCTACGGGATCGCCGCACTGTGCGTCGGCGTCGGCCAGGGGGTGGCCACGGTGGTCGAGAACGTGAAGGCGCCGGCATGAGCGTCCCGGAGCTGGCCAGCGTCGACGGGCGCATCTCGGCGACCGCCGACGCCAGCGTGCCGCTGCTCGACGACGGGATCTATCGCGGCGACGGGGTGTTCGAGGTGATTCGGCTCTACCGCGGGCGCCCGTTCGCCCTCGCCGAGCACCTAGACCGGATCGAGCGCTCCGCCGCGTCGATCGAGCTGCCCGTCCAGCGCGCCCCCCTGGAGCGGGAGGTGGCGGCGCTCCTGAAGGAGTTCGGCGACGGCGACGGACAGCTCCGGATCGTCCTCACCCGCGGCGGCCGGCGCCTGGCGATGACCGAGGAGCTACCGGTGCAGGCGCCGACGATTCGTCTCGCGACGGTCACCTACTCGACCACCGTGATCCTCGACGGGGTGAAGTCGCTCAGCTATGCAGCGAACATGCAGGCGAGCCGGATCGCGCAGTCGCGTGGCGCCGACGAGGCGCTCCTGGTCCGCCCCGATGGGGTCGTGCTCGAGGCGCCGACCTCGTCGATCTTCTGGGCGTCGGCCGAGGGGACGCTGCGCACCCCGTCGCTCGACTGCGCGATCCTCGACTCGATCACCCGGGCACAGCTGGTGCGCGAGCTGGAGGTCGAGGAGGGCCGGTTCGACCTGGCGGATCTCGAGGGCGCGAGCGAGGCATTCCTGGCCTCCACCACACGCGAGGTGCAGGCGGTGGCGGTGATCGACGAGCGCCCGTACGACGCGCCGGGGCCCCGTACGGTCGAGGCCCAAGAGACCTTTGGGCGAGTGCTGGATTCTCATAGGCTCCGCGGATGACGCTCGAGCTCAGCGACGAGCAGCGGCTGATCAAGGAGACGGCTCGCGACTTCGTCGACAACGAGGTCGTCCCGCGCGCTCGCGATTCCGACCGGGCGGAGCGGTTCGACGCCGAGCTCGCCCGCCGCCTGGGCGACATGGGATACCTCGGCGCCCCGGTCGCCGAGGACTACGGCGGCCGGGGCCTCGACTTCACGAGTTACGGGCTGATCGTCGAGGAGGTCGGCCGCGGCGACTCCGCGATGCGCACGGTGGTCTCGGTGCAGACATCACTCGTCTGCGGGTCGATCGAGCGCTGGGGAAGCGAGGAGCAGAAGCGGCGCTGGCTGCCGTCGCTGTGCTCGGGCGAGGCGTTCGGATGCTTCGGACTGACCGAGCCGGACGCCGGCTCGGATGCCGCCTCGCTTCGCACCCGCGCCGAGAAGATCGACGGCGGCTGGCGGCTCAGCGGGCAGAAGATGTGGATCTCGCTCGGCAACGTGGCCGAGGTCGCGCTGATCTTCGCCCAGACCGACCCCGAGCGCGGGCACCGGGGCATCGCATGCTTCCTCGTCCCCACAGGCTCGGACGGGTTCTCCACGCAGGAGATCCACGGCAAGCTCGGCCTGCGCGCCTCTGACACCGCGGCGCTCGGGCTCGACGGGGTCGAGGTCGGGGACGAGGCCCTCCTCGGGGAGGTCGGCGAGGGGTTCAAGGTGGCGATGTCGGCGCTCGACTCGGGGCGCTACTCGGTGGCCGCCGGCTGCGTCGGCATCTGTCAGGGCTCGCTCGATGCCTCCGTCGAGTACGCGAAGCAGCGCCGGCAGTTCGGGGTGCCGATCGCGAGCTTCCAGCTGGTCCAGGAGATGCTGGCCGAGATCGTGGTCCGCACCGACGCCGCCCGGCTCCTCGTGCGCCGAGCGGCCGCGGTCAAGGACGCTCGCAAGCCATCGACCGTCGAAACGTCGATCGCGAAGCTGTACGCGACGGAGTCGGCCGTCGAGTGCGCCAACCTCGCGATCCAGGTCCACGGCGGCTCCGGGTACGTCGACGACCATCCGGTCGAGCGCTACCTGCGAGACGCGAGGGTGACGACGTTGTATGAGGGGACGTCGCAGATCCAGAAGCTGATCATCGGCCGGGCCCTGACGGGGGTCGACGCGATGACCCCCCACGGATGACCGAGGACCCCCTCAAGACGAGCGTCGAGGCGCAGGTCGCGCTCCTTCGCCTCGACCGCCCCGAAGCGCGCAACGCGCTGTCGCCCGAGTTGATGGCGCTGCTCGGCGGCGCGATCGCCGAGCACGACGCCGATCCCGAAATTCGCTGCATCGTCATCGCCGGCTCCGACGAGGTGTTCGCCGCGGGCGCCGACATCGGGGCGATGGCCGAGCGCGAGTTCCACGAGGCTCTGTTCCATCCCGCCACCAGGTTCTGGCGGGTGCTCGCCGAGTGCCGCACCCCGATGGTGGCGGGCGTGTCGGGCTGGGCGCTGGGCGGTGGTTGCGAGCTCGCCCTGGCCTGCGACCTGATCATCGCCTCGGAGACGGCTGAGTTCGGCCAGCCGGAGATCACCCTCGGGATCATCCCGGGAGGCGGCGGCACGCAGCGACTGGCGCGGGCGATCGGGAAGCAGCGGGCGATGGAGCTCGTGCTCACCGGGCGGCGCTTCGACGCAAGGGAGGCGCACCAGCTGGGAATCGTCAACGCGGTCGTCGGCAAGCGGGAGTGGCTCGACGCGGCGCTCGAGATGGCGGGGCGAATCGCATCGCGGCCGCCGCTCGCGGCGAGGCTGGCGAAACAGGCGGTCCTCGCGGCCGAGGAGACGGGCCTCGGGGCAGGGCTCGAGCAGGAGCGGCGCCTTTACGAGCTGGCGATGGCCACCGAGGACCGGGTGGAGGGCATGCGTGCCTTCCTCGAGAAGCGCCGCCCCCGTTTCCAGGGGAGATAGCCAGGCCAGGCGCCTGTGAATGTCACGAGCGTCGGTGTCGTCGGCGCCGGCACCATGGGCGCCGGAATCGCTCAGGTCGCGTGCCTGGGCAGGTTCCGGACGCTGCTTCACGACCCGGTGGGAGACGCGCTCGAATCGGGCGAGGCGCGGCTTCGTGCCGACCTGCTCAGGGGAACGGACCGCGGCCGGTGGACGCGCGGGCACGCGGAGGCCGCCTCGGCGCGCGTGCTGGCCACCCCGCGGCTGGACGACCTGGCCGGCTGCGAGCTCGTGATCGAGGCAGCACCGGAGGACCTGGCGCTTAAACGCGAGCTGTTCGCACGGCTGGAGGCGGCGTGCGGCCCGGACGCGATCCTCGCCACCAACACCTCGTCGCTCTCGGTCAGCGCGCTCGCAACGGCGGCCGAGCGACCGGCACGGGTCTGCGGCATGCACTTCTTCAACCCGCCGGCGCTGATGCCGTTGGTCGAGGTCGTTCGCGGCGAGGACACGTCGGAGATGACGATGGAAGTGGCCATGGAGGTCGCACGGGCGATGGGTCGCGAGCCGGTGCGCTGCGCCGACTCGGTCGGGTTCATCGTCAACCGCTGCAACCGACCGTTCACGCTGGAGGCCCTCGCCATGCTCGACGAGGGGATCGCCGGCCATGAGGAGATCGATCGCGCCCTCCGCGAGCGCGGCTACCGCATGGGCCCGTTCGAGCTGATGGACCTGGTGGGGATCGACGTCAACCTGGAGGTGGCGCGCTCGTTCTACCGCCAGCGCCCCGAGGCACGGTGGCGACCCCACCGGATCCAGGAGCAGATGGTGATCGAGGGCAGGCTGGGACGCAAGTCCGGCAGGGGCTTCTACGACTACGCGGAGGGGCAAGCAGCCAGTCGCCCGGATCCTGCGTCCGACCGCGGGCCGACCTCCGCCGGCGTCGCCGAGCTCGAGCGGCTCGGGCCGGCGGCAAGCTGGGTCGAAGACACGCCGGGCCTGATCGTCAACCGGATCGTCTGCCAACTCGTGAACGAGGCCTACTTCGCGCTCGAGGAGGGCGTCGGCGAGGCAAAGGACATCGACCGGGCGATGCGGCTAGGCCTCAATCATCCCCGTGGACCGTTCGAGTGGGCCGAGGAGATCGGCCATGCGCAGGTGCTCTCCCTGCTGGAGGCACTGTCGGATGAGCTGAACCAGGAGCGTTACCGGCCGGCGCCGGCGCTGGAGCGGGCTGGAGGCGACCGGTGAAGTCGGGCTCCTCCCGCGCCCGGCGCCCCCGCCGAAGCCACCGCGGCCACCGGCCCTCGGCCGCCAACCAGGAGCCGGCGAGGATCAGGGTCAGGCCGGCAATGGTGGCGACCGTGATCGTCTCGTCGAGCAGGGTGGCGCCGTAGACCACGGCGAACCCGGGCGCCAGGTACGTGACGACGAACGCCCGGGCCGGGCCAATCGTGGCGATCAGGTCGTAGAAGATCAGGAACGCGATCCCGGTGCCGAGCACGCCGAGCGCGGCCACCGCCGCGACCGGACCGAGCCCCGGCGCCGCATCCGGCAGCGTCAACAGGGCCACCGGAGCAAGCAGGATCGTGCTCGAGACCATCACCCAGGCGGCGATCCCGATCGGCGGCGCGTCCCCGAGTCGGTGCTTGACGAGGAAGCCGCCGACCGCGTATCCGAGGCTCGCGAGGACAATGGCAAGCCCGCCGAGAAGCTCGTTCCCGGAGCCCCCGAGATCGAGCCCCAACAGCACCCCGACGCCGACGACTCCGAGCAGGACGCCCACCAGGCGCAGGCCCTGGGAGCGTTCCTCGTGGTCGACCCAGATCGCAAGCAGCGCGGTGAACAGCGGCGCCGAGGTGACCAGGATCCCGGCGAGCGACGAGGAGATCTCCTCCTCACCGGCCCCGATCAGGAAGAACGGGCCCGCGACCTGGACCGCCCCGAGCAGGGCCAGCACCCCGACCCTGCCCCAAGTGCTCTGACCCGGAGCAGAGGGGCGAAGCCCCGATTGCGACGGGTGAGGCTGGTGGCCTTTAAGTGTTTCGGCGAGCGCGTCCCGCGCCGCGGCGAGCGCCACCAGGACCAGCGCGGCGAGGGCGACTCGCGACCACGCGACCATCCCGGGCGAGAGATCGTCGACGGCGATCTTGATGAACATGTAGCTCGCGCCCCAGATCGCCCCCAGGACGATGAGCAGCGACCACGCGCGACGATCCATTCAATCGAGCTTAGAGCCCGTCCCCCGATCCGCCTATTAGGTCTGCCGATGATGGCTATCAGTCGGCCGGCCCGGCCGCGCGCTCGACCGCGCCGTAGTTGATCCCGCCGTACCAGAACGTCGGCACCACCGGCCACTGGCGCCTCCAGTCGGCCATCTCCGACGACGGGAACACCTGAAGGAATCGAGGGTCACGCTGGTGAGGATCGGCGAGCGCCTTCTCCTTGATCATCGAGTCGTACTGGTCGATCGAGTCCTCGAGCGTGTTCGAGTTGAGGATCACCTCGCGGCCGAAGAACTCGGCGGTCCGGCGCACGCCCGGGATCTTCGACAGGTGGGGATGCCACGAGTCCGCAGCCACCCCGTTCTCAGATGAGACCCAGACGCCGTCCGGCGTGTTGATGCAGAGCGAGTGGTTGCCGTCGGTGTGGCCCGGGGTCGAGACCAGGGCCACCCCCTTGCCGAGCTCGACATCGCCCTCGACCAGCACGACGTTTTCGGTGATCAGGTCCTTGATCCCGTCCTCGACGTACCAGGCCCACTGCATCGGGTGGAGGGAGGCGAACGTGTCCCATTCGCTTCGCTGAGCGATCAGCGTCGCGTTCGGGAACATCGGCGGCCGCGGCGCCTGCTCACCCTCGATCGGCTCGGTTGTGCCGAGCACGAAGCGCAGGTCCTGGACGTGCAGGTGGTCGAAGCTGACGTAGTCGACGTCCTCGGGACGAAGGCCGGCCTTGGCCAGCGCCTGGTCCGGCTGGTTCCAGATCTTCGCGAGCACCTTGTACGAGAGGAACTCGCCGAGGCGCTCGATCTGTTGGGCGTAGAAGGGCGCCTCAGCCGGCCCCGCGGGCACCGTCGGCTCGTAGGCGAGCGTCCGAAGCTGCCCATCGAAGTCCTCGAACTGCACGACCTGCAGCCGGTTGATGATGTTGACGTAGGGATTCGGGCCCTTGGCGGCGCCGCCGAACGCGAACCGCAGCGGGTACCCCGCCGACCCGATGTCGACCGTGCGGACCGCGTGGACGCGGTTCTCGGGGGTGGCGAACCGGGCCCGGAACTCCGCGGCCGCCTCACGGATCGCTGCCGGCCGGTCCCCCCGGGGCCACGTCGCGTTCGCCTCGACGAACTCGTGGAAGGGCCTCAGCCCCACCACCTCCGGCTTCACTCTCGGCGCCTCGACCACCGCCATGTCAGCACTCCCCTCGTCGCTCGCTCGAGTCGAACTCTAGTACCGGCTCTCGCCTCGCTGTACCCTCCGCATCTGGGGAAATCGGGATGGTCGCTGCCTCGCCTCGCCGCCGCATCGTCGCCACCATCGCGGTGGCGGTCGCATCGAGCGTTGGGATCACTGCGCTCGTCGTCGCCGCGCCGGCCCGCTCGGGCGGCTCGGTCGAGCTGCTTCCCGACCTCATGATCGTCGGATCGCCCCACGCCTACCTGGAGCACGCCGGCGATCACGCGCTCCGACTGCGGCTCGACAACACCGTGGCCAACCGGGGCACGGGGCCGTTGGAGATCTTCCCCGGGGACGGGCCCGCGGCGGAGTGCAACCCCACCGGTCCGCCCGAGGAGGGTCGCTTCGCTTGGCAGCGGGTCTTCCTCGACAACCCCGGAGCTGATTCGCCCCGGTACTTCGAACGAGCCGACGACACCGAGTCCACGACCGAGCAAATCGGCTGTATGCGGTTCCACCCCGCGCACGATCACTGGCACCTCGAGGGGTTCTCCAAGTACACGCTCAGGCGACTGCCCGCCGGGAGATTCGTCGGAGCGGCGACGAAGGTCGGGTTCTGCCTCCTCGACGGCTTCGACGAGTCCCCCGACTTGCCCGGCGCCCCGGAGGCGGGGTACTACCCGCACGAGGACGACGAACCGGGCTTCGCAAGCTGCAGCCCGACCAGCACCAACGGGATCTCGATCGGGTGGGCGGACTCGTACTCCGCCGGGCTTCAGGGGCAGTCGATCGTCGTCACGGGGATCCGCCAGGGAAGGTTCTGCCTGATCTCAACCGCGGATCCCGAGGACCGGATCCGCGAGACCAACGACGCCAACAACTCCCGCGGGTTCCGGCTCGAGATCCACCCGCGGAAGGGCACGGTGGAGCCGCTGCCGGGCTCGTGCCGGCGGCTCGCGACCTAGGCGGGTCGTCTACTCAGCTGAGCTGGGGCGCGATCTCGATCGGCTCGCCGCCCCGCCGCCAGTGCGCCTCCGGCGATGGCGGCGTGTCACGCAGGTACCACTCGGCATCGAGCGCGCCCATGCATCCGGTGCCGGCGGCGGTCACCGCCTGCCGGTACGTGTGGTCGACGAGGTCGCCGACGGCGAACACGCCGCCCAGCTTGGTCCGGGTCGAGCCGGGCTGGGTGACGACGTAGCCGCCGTCGTCGGTGTCCACCTGCCCGGTGACCAGCTCCGAGCGAGGGGTGTGGCCGATGGCGACGAACGCGCCGCCGGCCTCGAGCTCCTCCTCGTCGCCGGTATCGACGTGCTGCAGCCGCACGCTGACGAGCTTCCCGTCATCCCCGGCGACGAACTCGACCGGCACGTAGGGGGTCTTGAACGAGATGTTGTCGCGCTCGCGCGCGCGCTCCAGCATGATCTTCGAGGCCCGGAACTCGTCGCGACGGTGGACGATCACGAGCTCCGAGGCGAACTTCGAGATGAAGATCGAGTCCTCCATCGCGGAGTCGCCGCCACCGATCACGACCACCCTCTCGCCCTTGAAGAAAGCACCGTCGCAGACGCCGCAGGTGGAGACTCCCCGCCCGCCCAGCTCCAGCTCCCCGGGGATCCCGAGCCGCTTCGGCTCGGCGCCCATCGCGAGGATGACGGCGCGGGCGAGGTACTCGTCCTCGCCGACGATCACGCGCTGGATGCCGCCGTCTGCGAGGTCCAGCTCGGTGACGTCGTCGGTGATGAACTCGGTCCCGAAGCGCCCGGCCTGGGCCCGGAACTCGCTCATCATCTCGGGGCCCATGATCCCCCCGGGATAGCCCGGGTAGTTCTCGACGTCGGTCGTGGTCTGGAGCTGGCCCCCCCACTGGAAGCCCTCGATCACGAGCGGATCGAGGTTGGCCCGCGATGCGTAGAGCGCAGCGGTATAGCCGGCAGGGCCGCTGCCGACGATGATCACGTTGTGGACTGGCTTCTCGCTCACTCCGCTTTCACTCCTCGATCGATCTCGGGCTCCTCTGTTTACCGGGTCAACCCGACGTAGCGCTTGTACATATCTTACTTCACTTTCTGAAGTACCGGAAGGGGCGGCCTTCCGTCCCTGATGGGACGCCCCTCGCGCTCCCATCTCGCGACCGTTTTGCGCAGCTGGAGAAAGGCCACGATCCCGGGCGGGATCGGCAGCCAGAAGGCGATCAGCCGGTAGACCAGGATCGCCGGGAACACGGCGCTGCTCGGGATGCCGAAGAGGACGAAGGTGCCGATCAGGCCGGCGTCGACGGCCCCGACTCCGCCGGGTGCGAACGGGAACAGGTTGGCGACCATGCCGATGAAGAACCCCTGGATGACCACGCCCAGCGGGACCTGGACGTCGAAGGCGTGGAAGCTGGCCCAGAGGATGCCGACGTTGGTGGCCCAGAAACCCACGGCCCCGAGCACCGCCAGGCCGCCCCGCTCGGGGTTGCGGACGAAGTCGATCGCGGTCCTCGTCCCGCTGGCGAGGGTTGCCGGCGCGCTCGCAAGCCGGTGGACGAACGCGCGGAACCGGTAGCCGCGGGTGAAGCCGTACATGCGGCGCTCGAAGTCCTCCGGGATCAGGGCGATCAGGAGGAAGACCACCACCACGACCCCGGCGATCGCCGCGGGCACGATCGTCAGCCCGATCGGGTCGGCGCCGTTGATGACGCCGGTCCGCAGGAGGATTCCGGCGATGATCAGCGCCAGCATGTAGACCGCGTACAGGACGACCAGGAACGCGACCATGCGACAGGCCGTCTGGCGACGCGGCATCCCGGCCTTCCGCAGGGCCCAGTAGGTGAGGATGATGCCCCCCGCCCCACCGGCCGAGAAGATGCGGGTGGCCGCCAGCCCGGCCATCGTGATCTGGTAGGACTCACTCCACTCGAGGTGCCTCACGCGCTCGCCGACGACCCCGCGGAAGAGCGCGACGTACGAGAAGAACGAGCCGACGCAGAGGGCCAGGGCGATCGTGATCCATAGGGGGTCTCCCTGTCCCAGCCGCCGGAACGAGCTCTCGAGGCCGACCAGTCGCGGGAACAGCAGGTAGATCGCGACCAGCAGAAGGCCGACGATGACCAGCGTCTGCGCTATCCGTTTCGGATCGCCGAAGAACGAGGGCTCGACGTCCTCGTCCTGCTCGCCGGCGGACGGGGCCGAGTCCACCGGCCCGGGCGATGACACCTGGCCCTCAGCGTCCCTCTGACCTGCGCTGTGGCCACTCATTGGTGTCTTATCCTCGCAGGCCGCCTACCCGCTTTCGCCGGGGGCTACCCGTTGGCAAGCTGCTCCAGCCGCTGGACCGCCTCGCTCGCCCGCAACGCCAGCGGCTCGACCACCGGCTCCCCGCGACGGACGGCGGCGACCAAGGCGGCGCCGGCGACCAGGTCGGTCACATAGTGCTCGCCGAGATAGACCAGGGCGAAGCCGAGGGTGATCGCGTAGCCCCAGCCGACCCAGCCGGCCGCGGGCTCGCTCTCGGCGAGCAGGATCGCGGCCATCAGAGAGGTTGCGAAGTGGAGCGAGGGCATCGCCGCCCAGGGATTGCCCCCCAGCGAGTCATAGAGCGTCGGCCACGCGCGCCCCCAGAATCGCTCCCCCACGTCAACCATGATCCGCCGCACGGCGGGGGGAAGCTCGCCGGACGGCTCGACCCCGGCCGAATCGGCGGATGCGATCTCGGCGGCCTTCCGCTCGAGCTCTCCGTCCAGGTACCCCTGCTCCGCCGCCCACCAGGGCGGGGCGGTGGGCGCGAGGAAGTAAAGGAGGCAGCCGAGGTCGAAGGTGGCCGCCATCTGGCGGGCGGCGCGCGCGAAGCCGTCCTCATGGCGAACCAGCACGTAAAGCAGAGCCAGGTGGGGTTGGAAGAACCAGGCCCAGTGGACGACCGTCAGCACGCGGTCATGCATCGCCACCTGACCGGGCCGTGACAGGAGGCGCTGCAGGCGCATTCCGGGGAGCTCGCCGCCCCCGATGACGCGGTCGACGTGGATCGGGTAGTGCACGCGCAGGCGCGCTCGCAGCTTCTCGGGGTCGTCATAGGGGAGCTCGTGGACCATCGTGAACGCCCACATCTGAAGGCCGAACATGCCCGCATCCCGGGCCTTCGTCCGCGGGGTCAGCACGGCCAGCGCGACGGGTCCGGCAGCCACCGATGCGATCGTCACCGCCGGCGGGATCCGGTAGCGCCGGCGCACCAGCGGCACGACCACGGCCGCCGCGAGGCCGATCACGGCTGCGGCGCGCACCGCGGTGCCCAGCGCGGTTCCGCCACTCGATCCAACCAGCCGGCGCAAGGAGCGGCGAGTTTATGGCGAATCCCGGATCGGCCTGAGGTGCCAGCACCGTGATTAGAATGCTCGCGCCTTGGGGCCTCCGTCGGATAAGCCGCTGCGCGCGCTCTGCCCTCGCTCGATCCGCTGGGCCCTGGTGTCCGCCGCGGCGGTCGCGCTGGTCCGTCGCCGCGCCCGCCGAGGCCTCCGTGCTCGGCCCCGAGGCGCCCCACTCGCCCAATGCCGAGGACATGTCCACCGCGTACTGGGTGATGCTCGTCATCGCCGTGCTCGCGGTCGTCGCGGTGCACGTGGCGCTGTTTGCGGCGGTCATGCGGTTCCGCGCGGGTCGGGATCGGGTCGCGGTGCGCGAGGCGGCCGGGCGCGGGGTGGTCGCGCGGGCCGCGGCGGGCTTCGGGCTGCTCGCCGTCGCGGTCCTCGTCTTCGGCATCGTGATGACGTCGGAGACCAGGAGCGTCGAGCCGAGCGGGCCCGAGGGCCTCTCCGCGGGCAACGCTCGGTACGCGCAGGTCGGCCTGGGTGGCGATGCCCCTCCGGTCCCGGCCACCGAGGAAGAGATCGCCGAGCCGCGCGGCCCGGTCGTGATCGACGTGATCGGTCAGCAGTGGCTGTGGCGGTTCGAGTATCCCGGCCACGACCCAAGCGTCTCGCCTCGGTTCTCGTACAGCGAGCTGGTCCTCCCGGTCGACACCACGGTGATCCTCAACGTGACCTCGACCGACGTCATGCACACGTGGTGGATCCCCAGCCTCGGCGGGCAGGTCCAGGCGGTGCCGGGCGACGTCTCGCAGACCTGGCTGAGGGCGGACGAGGAGGGCGTCTTCGAGGGGGCCTCCACCACCTTCTCCGGCACCAACTTCCCGGCGATGCGGGCCTGGGTACGGGTCGTGAGCGCCGACGCCTACCAGAGCTACCTCGAGCAGCTCGAGCGAGAGCTCCGCGAGGCGCAAGAAGCCGTCCAGGAGCAGGTCGAGGCGGGCACCGCGCCGACGGGAGAGGCCCAGTGAGCCCGCTCGCCCGGCCGGAGATCGTCACCCGCGGCCTCCCCGCAACCCGCCCGGCCTGGATCGAGCGCGCCACGGGCGCCGACCACAAGTCGGTCGCCCTGCTCTACCTGGGGGCGGCGGCGACGTTCCTCGTCGTTGCGGTCACCGAGTTCGTGCTGATGCGGGTGCAGCTGATCGTCCCCGACAACACGATGATCAGCCCTGAGATCTTCGCCCGCCTGCTGTCGTCGGCCGGCGTCACCTTCGCCGTCCTGTTCGCGGTGCCGCTGGCGCTCGGCGTGATCGGCTACGTCGTGCCGCTTCAGATCGGCGCGCGCGGGGTGGCACTGCCGCGCCTCAACCTGCTGTCGGCCTGGCTCTACATCCTCGGCGGCGCCGCGATCTATCTGAGCTTCCTCTACACCCCACCGGACGGGGGGGTGCTCGCGCTCGCGCCGCTCTCCGAAACCGCGTTCACCCCCAGCCGCGGGGTCGACGCGTGGATCGCCGGCACGGGCCTCGCCACCCTCGGCTTCATCTGCTTCGCGATCAACCTCGTCGCCACCGTCCGCAACATGCGGGCGCCCGGGCTCGCGTGGCGGCGGATGCCCCTGTTCTCGTGGGCCGGCACCGTCATCGCCTACGTGCTGCTGGTGGTCGGCCCCGTGATGCTGGCGGCACTCGGGATGCTGATGGTCGACCGCCACTTCGACGGCGTCTTCTATGACTCCGGCGAGGGCGGCGCCCCGCTGCTCTACGAGCATCTCGCGTACATCTACATGACCGGGGTCTACCTGATCGTGCTCCTGTTCGCCTCGGGCGCGATCTCCGAGATCCTCCCGACGCTCGCGCGGAGACCGATCTTCAGCCATCGCGCCGTGGTTGCATCGCTGATCGCGATCGCCCCCCTCGGCCTGCTGGCATGGATGCAGAACATGTACTTCGCTCCGCTGAACACCGGCTTTGGCTACCTGGCGATGACCATGGCGCTCGCCTTGGTGATCCCGGTCGGGGTCCTCCTGTTCGTCTGGATCTCGACCCTCTGGCGCGGGGCAATCAGCCTCAGGGCCCCGATGCTCTTCGCCCTGGCGGCGATCTCGACCATGGTCTTCGGCCTCGCCGCCGAGCTCGCCGTCTCGGTGATCCCCGTCGGTTGGCAGCTCGACCACACGACCGCCTCCCAGGCCGCGACGCTCTACGTGCTGGTCGGCGGGGCGGTGCTCGGCGGATTCGCCGCGCTTCACTACTGGCTGCCGAAGATGACCGGGCGAATCGTCCCCGAGGCCCTCAGCAAGATCGCGCTGGCCACGATCATCGCGGGAGTTCAGCTCTACGCGATCCCCATGTTCCTGGCGGGGCTCGCCGGCCAGCCGGTCGACGTCTACCGGTACTACGAGGGCGCCGACCTCTCCACCTTCAACCTGATCGCCTCGATCGGCGCGTTCGTGCTCGCCGCAGGCATCCTGCTCGAGCTGGGAGCGCTCGCATGGGGCTACCGCCACGGCCCCCTCGCCGGTCACGATCCCTGGGGCGGGACCGCGCTCGAGTGGTTCGCGCTGTCGCCACCCCCGCCGCACAACTTCGACGCGGTCCCCGACGTCCGGAGCACGGAGCCCGTGCTCGATATCCGCGAGGCGGTGCGCCGCCGGACGGAGGGCTGGAGGGGCCCCGAGGCGCCGCGTCGAGAGCGGCCTCAGGAGCCGGTGGAGACACCCGCCGAGGCCCCGGGCGCGTCGTCCGACGACGAGGGTCAATCCGTATCCTGACGCCGATGCCCGGTGGTCAAGGAGTCGCCCCTCGTGGCGAAGCGGACGAGCTCGCCCGCTTTCGGCGCCTCGTGGGCGCGACGATCGTCGCCACCTTCGTGCTGATCCTGATCGGCGGGGCCGTCAGGGTCAGCGACTCGGGACTTGGCTGCGGCGCCGCCGGGAGCGGCACGCATGGCTGGCCCCTCTGCGAGGGAGGCCTGGTTCCGAACGCCGACGCGAATGCGATCGTCGAGTTCAGCCACCGGATCGCGGCCACCGTCGTCGCCGTGCTGATCCTCGCAATGGCCTGGCAGGCCTGGCGCCACCTGCGGGCTTACCGCTGGCTTGTGCGCGGCACGCTCGCCGCAGGTGTCCTGGTGCTGGTCCAGGCCGGGCTCGGCGGCGTCGCCGTCGAGAACAACCTGCACGAGGCGCTGGTGGCCGCGCACCTGGGGCTTGCCATGCTGCTCCTCGGGCTGCTGGTGGCCCTGCGACGGCTGGCACGGCCCGAGCAGCCCGCGGTCCCTTCCTCACGGGCGCTGCGGATCCTCGCCGTCACCTCGACCGCGCTGGTGCTGTGCACGATCGTGGCCGGCGGGGTCGTCGCCGGCACCGAGGGCGAGGGCACGGCGAACGAGCCGGTGCTCGGCGCACACCTCGCATGCGGCGAGCAGTTCCCCACCTGCCTCGACCAGTTCATGCCGTTCGGGACCGGGCGCCTGGTCGACATCCACCTCACCCACCGCTTGTTCATGTATCTCGCCGCGATCTCGGTGCTGGCGATGGGTGCGGTTGCGCTCCGCGAGGGAGTCCGCGCCCGCTCCTTCTATCTCGCCGCGGGGCTGCTGCTCGCGCAGATCCTGCTCGGCGCGCTCAACGTCTGGCTCGGCAAGCACCCGGGTCTGATCATGGGCCACTTGGCGCTGGGGACGCTGCTCTGGTGGACCGTGGTCCAGGCTGCCTCTAGCCTGCTTCCTGCGTCGCTCAGCGTCCGCGAGCGGCTCGAGCCGTCGCCCGCGACGACCCGGACGGCGGAGGCATAGTGCTCGCCGCCGCAAGTACGCTCGCGTTTGGCGGCTGCAAGTCTTCGCCTGGCTGCGCACTCGCTCGCTCGCGTACTTTTCAAGTACGCGACGCTCGCTGCGTCCTTGCCAGTCTCGACCTTCGCACGCCAAGCCACGAGCGAACCTGCGACGGAGAGCACTAGACCCACATGGAGAGCGCGACCACCACCACACACCCCGTCGACGGCGCCCCCGTCGACCACGCCGGCGCTCCGACGGCCCGCGGGCCGCTGCGGGTGGACGGGCGTCGCCGCTCGTCCGCGCTCGCCGTGGTTCGCGACTACGTCTCACTGACCAAGCCACGGATCATCGCCCTCCTGCTGCTGACGACGGTGGCGACGATGTACGTCGCCGATCCGTCGGGCCCGGCCCTGTCCGTGATCCTCTGGACCATGCTCGGGGGTTATCTCGCCGCCGGCGGCGCCGGGGCCATCAATCACTACCTCGACCGCGAGCGCGACGCGCGCATGGCCCGCACCCGGGGGCGTCCGCTTGCCTCCGGCCGCATCGAGCCGTGGCACGGGTTGGTGTTCGGGATCGCGCTCGGGGCTGCCGCCGGGGTGCAGCTCGCCCTGACGGTGAACGCGCTCGCCGCGGCGCTCGCGCTCGCCGGCCTCCTCGGCTACGCCGTGGTCTACACCGTCTGGCTCAAGCCGGCGACCCCGCAGAACATCGTCATCGGCGGCGCCGCCGGGGCGGTGCCGCCGCTTGTCGGCTGGGCCGCGGCCACCGGCGGCCTCAGTCTCGAGGCGCTGCTGCCGTTCGCGATCGTCTTCTTCTGGACGCCCCCCCACTTCTGGGCGCTGGCGCTGCTGATCAAGGACCAGTACGCCCGGACCGGGGTCCCGATGATGCCGGTGGTGCGGGGCGAGGGCGCCACCCGGCGCCTGATCCTCGCCTACTCGTTGCTGCTGGTCGCGATCACGGCGCTGCCGTTCGCGACCGGCGTGCTCGGGGCCGCCTATCTGGCGGCGGCGCTGGCGCTCGGAGCCGGCTTCGTCGCCCTGGCCGTCCGGCTCTGGCTGGCGCCCTCGCGCCGGGCGGCGCTCCAGCTCTACCTCGCCTCGCTCGCCTACCTCGCGGCGCTGTTCGTGGCGATGGCGCTGGACGCAGCGCTCTGACGCCAGCCCCCGCCCTCGGCGCACCCCCGAGCGATGGTCGAGGTTCGCTCACGATATGGGCATAAGTCGACCATCGCGGGTGTGTTCGCGGGAAGCCCTCTGATAGAACCTCGGCGATGGACCGGCGGCGCGCATCGGCAAACCTGAGGTCGGGGCTGGCCGCGGCCGCGATCGGGATCGGGATGCTCGGCCTCACCTTCTTCGCGGCGATGCTGTATATCGGCTGATGGCCGCCGAGCCGACAGGCATCCCCGAGCCGACCGAGCTCATCTACCTGCCGGAGCCGTCGTGGAAGCCGGTGCTGGTCGCCTTCGGGATCGGGCTGCTTGTGGCTGGCACCTTCATGGGCTGGGTGTGGGCGGCCTGTGGGGCGATCGTCTTTCTGCTGGCCCTGCGCGGCTGGATCGCCGATACCCGCGCTGACCTGGCCCGCCTGCCCCGCCGTCAGTCGGTGACCACGGCGGCGATCCCGGCGACCCCGCTGCGCGCGGCGGCTCGCCGCGTCCCCCCCTCCTAGACGCGCTCGCGATCGAGTGTGCGATTGGGGACCGTATGGGTACCCAACTGCGCACTCGCCGGAGGCGTGGCGAGGGGCGCCGCTAGGCGGGCGTCTGCTCCGCATCCGGCGGGGTCATGCCCGAGGTGGCGCCCTCCGAGGTCCAGCAGCGAACGATGTCGCGGATCGAGAGGATGCCCACGAGCTGGCCGCCGTCGACGACCACGAGGTGCCGGATGTGGCGGCGCGACATCTCCACGGCCGCACGCTCGAGGCTCCAGCCGGGCGAGGCGGCGATGACCGTGTCGCTCATGTGATCGCCGACGCGCTCGGTGTCGGGATCCTCGCCGCGGCCGAGCGAGTTGAGGACATCGCGCTCGCTGACGATCTTGGGGGCAAACTCGCTCTCGTCGATGACCACCGCGGCCCCGACGCCCTTCTCGGTCATCCGCTGCGCGGCCTGGCGCAGGGTATGTCCGGGACCCAACGTCAGGATCACGTTCGACATGCCGTCTCGAACTTCCATCGACCGCCCTTCACGCTCGACTGCACTGGACCGGACCGCGGCGACCTGGGAGCCGCCTAGTGCTGATCGTCGCAACCTTAGCCGAGTCGGACGCCGGATTCCAGCGCGTCGGTGGAGTCGCGCAACCTCCCCGTAGCCGTGATCCAGGCGGGCGGGAGCGGCGTTCGCGACAGATAGGATCCCGGCCGTGCTCGGGCTGACCAAGGGACCGCGGCGGGGCTGGGCTTGGCCGGCGATGACCGCGGTCGCGCTCACCGGTGTGGTCGCGCTCAGCGGCTGCGACCTTCAGGAGGACGCCGACCTCGACCGCGGCCGCGAGCTGTTCACGGCAAGGTGCGGCACCTGCCACTCACTCGCCGAGGCGGGGACCACGGCGACCATCGGCCCCGACCTCGACGCCGCGTTTGCGGAGGCGCGTAGCCGGGGCATGGACAGCGACACGGTCGAGGGCGTGGTCCAGAGCCAGATCGCCAACCCGCGCCCAGCCTCACCCCAGAGTGCCAGCGTCTACATGCCCGCGGACCTGGTGACAGGCAGCGACGCCGAGGCCGTCGCCGCCTACGTCGGGAGCGTGGCGGGGGTTCCGGGAATCATGCCGCCCCAGGTGCCCGGGCCCCCGGGGGCGCAGGTGTTCGCCGACAACGGCTGCGGCGGCTGCCACACGTTGGAGGCGGCCGGCACCGGGGGCACCCTCGGCCCCGATCTCGATGACGCCCTCCCGGGCATGCGCGCGAGCGAGATCGAGGAGTCGATCGTCGATCCGTCAGCCCGGATCACCCAGGGCTTCACCGACGCGATGCCGAAGGAATTCGGGACGACGATCCCGACCGACGACCTCGCCGCCCTTGTCAAATACCTGATGCAGTGCGCGGGGAACGGCGACGACCCCACCTGCACCGGCGAGGGGCAGTAGTCGGCGACCCACTAGGCGGCCGGCTTAGCCGCCGCCGCCTCCGCCTCGAGATCGACCACCACGTGCGTGAGCGGCAGGGGCACCTCGCGGCGCGCCTTCTCGACCACGCCCCGCTCCAGCCATCGCGAGCGCTCGGGGGGATGGGTGGAGACGATCACCTCGTCGGCGGGGAACTCCCGCAGTGCGTCCTCCAGCGCGACATTGGGGTCGTGGTGGTCGCCGAGATCACCGTGGGCGTTGAGACCGGCCGCGGCCATCGCTCGCAACGCCTCATCGAGTCGACCTCGCGCCCGCTCGATCGCGCCGTCGACGTCGGACGACCAGTGTTCGAGCGGGGTGCTCGCCAGCGCCGGGACCACGACCAGGATCTCCGAGTCGCGTCCCTTGGAGCGGTTCTCGACCTCCGCGAGGAGCGCCCGGCCGGCGACGGTCTCGTTGCCGACCACCAGCAACCGGTGGACCTCGTCCCCCTTCGCCGCGACCTCGGCGGTGTGCGGCAGGGTCCCGCGTGAGCCGCGCCAGACGAGCCCGATGCCCAGCCCGACCTCGGCCGCCAGCAGAATCGCCCCGTACACCGGCTCGGTCAGGAGCGCCAACGCGATCACCGCGGCGCAGCCAATCCCGATGATCACCGTCAGCCGGAACATCTCGGCCTCGGACCGCAGCGGGTTGTGCATCGTCGCCTCCTCCGGGCGTCGCCCCCAGCGCAGAAGTTACCGCGCCCGACAGTTGTACGAGCACGGCTGTATGAGAGGTTCAGGGATCCCGAGCAGGACGGTGCAGGAACGAGAACACTGGTTGCGAGCCTCCGGCGCCCCTACTCCCGCAGCCCGGCGGCTTTGCGAGCCCTCGCCTCCTCGTGGGGAAGGAACACCTCCACCCTGATGATCAAGCCGCTCTCATCGAACGTCCAGACGGACCAGGTAATGATGTCCATCTCGATTCCGCTGGCCGCCCCGCGGGCTCTGATGTGCTGTCTCCCGAGGATCCTCCCGTCCTGTGCGACGGTGAAATCCAGCGGCTCGATCACCTGCTCCACAAACGCGTCTGGCTCCATCCATCGGCGGATGCTCTCGGCGCCTCTATATGCCGGCTGATCGCCCGGTGGGACGAACTCGACATCGGAACGGACCAGTGCGAGGGCTGCGTCAAAGTCCACGCTGCCGACAGCTTTGAGCCACTGCCGCGCGGTCTCGACGTTCTCCTGCGACATCGCCCGCCCAGTATCTCGCGGGAACGGGAGGGGTTGCGGGTCTTCGAGGCCGCTGGGCGACTGGCGAGCGACCTTCGCGGCTGGCCCGATCAGTACGCTCGAGGCTGGCGCCCCGTTCCGAGCGCCGACCAGGCCGACGAGTTGCGGCGGTTGGATCCGGCGCTGAGCCGCGGGGATGAACTAGATGAGCGGGCCCTACTCCCGCAGCCCGGCGGCTTCGAGGGCCTCGTCAGGATCGACGTACTCGCGAATCCGAACCACCTTGCCGTCCTTGAAATCCACCAACCACGCGATGGGCGATTCGGTCTTTACGCCGCTCTCCCGGCCCCGTCCATGCAGGTGGCCGATCGCGACGACCCGCTCGCCAAGGTCCCGGAACTCCAAGGGCTCGGCCCGGAGCTCGGTGAAAGCCTCCTCCAGCTCTCGGATCCCTTGGCGGGCGGCCTCGTGACCCCTGTAGACAGCGGCTTCCCCGCCGAGCAGCACCGGCAGCAAGGGGCGCCACTCGACCTGGGGGTGGAGTTCCTCCAGCAGCGCTTCGACATCTCGGCGGTTGTAAGCATCAGCCCCGCGCTTGAAGGCCTCGACGTTCTCCCGCGACATCGCCTACCCCCGCAGCCCGGCGGCTTCGAGGGCTTCTTGCCGGTCCAGATGAACCTCAAGCCGAACGGCGATACCGTCACGAATCTCCCAGACGTGAAAGACGGTCTGTTCGAGCCCGATGCCGCTGCCGCGGCCCCGTATCCGACCCTTGCCTCGGACGAGCACGAGATCCCCCTTCTCGATGAATTCCTCGGGCTCGAATGTCTGTTCCGCGAACGCATCGGGAACCAGGTACTGGCGGACTGCATCGACGCCACGTAGGACGGCCGCCGTGTCCATGGCCGTCTCAGGCCTACGGAACTCGATGTCCCTATGTACGGCACGCAGGGCGCCGTCGAGATCGCCGCTGTTGAAGGCTTCGTACCCGGCTCGCAGCTTCTCGATGTTCTCCTGCGACATCGCCCGCTCAGTATCTCGCGACGAGGGAGAGGTCGACCAGCGTGAGCCTGCCGCTCGCGGAACGCCGTGTCACAGATGCCGATTCAGTGGCCCGAGAGCCGGTCGGCCGAAGGCCACCGCCCGTCGGCCGGCATGTCGAGCGGGTCTGTCATCTCCTCGCGCCAGTCCGGGGTATCGAACGGCTTACCCCAGTAGTCGGTGACCCGAACGGCCTCGCCGTCTTTGATCTCGGCGATCGTCACATTGCGGTAGATGGCGCCGTCGCCGTAGTCGGCGCTCCACTCAACGAGCAGGAGGTCGCCGAAGCGGCGGCGTTCTCCAACCGCAAGTCTGAACTCCTCGAAGTGCCCCTCGACCGCGCCGATCTGGTCGCGGCCCCGGACTATCTCTCCCATCTGCGGCCATTCTCGAACCGCGTCGTCTGCCAGCGGCGCCCCGAGGATGTAGGCGAGACGTGTCGAGCCATCAGAAACGGCGCTCTCATCAGCCACGGTTTCCGGCCCTCCTCATCGCGATGGGTTCCCGGATGACCCTACACCCAGCCCCACGAGCGGGGGGAGGGGGGACCCCCGAGCGATGCTACGACTGGAGACCCCCGACCAGCTCAGCGCAAAAAAAACCGCCCCCACACAATGTCTGATGACGAGCTGATCGCGGTCCTCGAGGAGATCGTCCGGGACGAGACCGCGCCGACGTCGGCAAGGGTGACGGCGATTCCGGACCCTGTGGGAATGGCGCCGAAACCAGCCCGAGGAGGAGCCGACCGGCTTCGACGACCTCTATGCCGACGTGCGAGCCGCTCGTCAATCCTGGCCGCCGCCGTCCTCGTCCTCGCCACCTCCGCCGTTGTCATCATCGGTGGTGGTCGTGTCCGTCCCGGTGGTCGTCGTGGTCCCTTTGGCTTCTGCCTTCTCCTCACCGGCAGAACCACTGGTCTCCTCCGCCTTCTCCTTGGCAGAACCACTGGGCTGGATGACCGTCGTCGTCGTGTCGTCGCCCCCGCACGCCGAGATTCCGATCCCCGCTTCGATCCCGAGCACCGCAGCCGCAGCGACGATCGCTACCCCCTTCACTCGGCGTCTCACCCTACCGGAGTCAATCGGGACGAGCCGCCACTTCGTGCTTACGTGTGACCCCGAGCAGATCGGCCTCGCCGACCGAGCCCACTCATCCTGAACGGCGACCGCGGACCCCTTACTTTTGCTTATCGAAAACACCCTGCCGCTTGCCCCGCGATCGGGGGCCACCTCGGCCTCATCGTGATCCGGCCGGAGGGCCAGCCGACGGCTCGCTCGCGCGGTGACCGACCCGCTGGCGGAGTAGAAGCCGTCGCGGGATACTGGGTCGGGCTAGGTGGGGCTGCCCCGCCGACTGTCGCCATGGTCGCGCGAGCGCATGTCCTCCATGGCCGGTGCTTCGGCGAGTCCGGCTGAGCTCAGCATCCGCCGCAGGTCGACGACCATCTGCACGTCGATGTCCTTGCCTCGAGGCCGGTTGAGAACCTCGGTCTCGGGGCCGACGGTGACCTTGACCTTCCCGTTGGGCTCTTGATCCACGGTCCCGACCGCGTTCAGCAGCGAGAGGACCTCGCGCCACTCGATGTTGCCGCTCGTCGGATGGCTGAGGATTCGCTGGAGCGTGTCGCGATGGTGGTTGTTGAGGTGGCTCTTCATGAGATCCTCCCGCGCAGGCATCGATGGTAAGGCTTGTCCCTGGTGGCCGACCCGCTGGCGGAGCGGAAGCCGGATTCTTAAGGGCGCGGTCGCCCGGAAACTGCCTGTGCGCATCGTTGCGCGTGCCGTGGCTCGTCACCCCGTTCTGGTCCACGCTGCGCGTGGCGCTGGTTGCCGGTCAGGACGGCTGAGCTCGGCGCGCCGCCGCTACAGGATGGAGCGTCAGATGAGGGAGCGGCTACTCCCGCAGCCCGGCCGGCTTCGAGGGCTGCGCCCGGACTCGCGTCTCTTTGCATCCGGATCTGGCGTCATTCCCTATCGCGAATGGCAAGCAGCCGGACGCGTCAGAGCCTCTTCGCCACCCACTCGAGTTTGCCCGTCCTGCAGACGCCGAGCGGCGGACCGAACGTGACCCGCTGCCTGTAGATCCCCACAGCCTTGCCCCCCCTCTTCAGCTCGCCCGCGACGCGCGCGAAGTCCCCCTTCCCGGAGTCCTGCCTGATGTCGAAGGCACGGTCTCGCACGCGGGATTCCGGGGTGGGCGGGAACTGCGTGGCGCCCGTGATCGTCCGCGGCCGGTCCTCGCAGGTGACGGGGGTGTCGGTGGTCTGGATCGCGTTCAGGAACAACTTGCCGTTCGTCTTCGCGAACCTGAGGTCGAACCCCGCCCCCGGGACTCCCCTGATGTGACCTTCATAGACCGGGGCTGCGGCCGCGGCGGCGGACGCGAACAGCGCCGCACCGGCGACGAGAACCGGGATGAGCGTCGAGATCACTCTTGCGTCGGTCGGGTGCCTGCGAATGGGTGCGAGCATGGTGATTCCCTTCTCCATGGTGAGTCCGGGCGGCGTCCCCTCGATCAAGAGCGAGCGAGGTTTCGCCCCGCCCGGACCCTCAGTAGCTCAGTCGTTGAAGTGGCAGGGCGGGGGGTTTCCGACCAGCGGGTTGTGCTCCTCCAATATCTCGTTGGAGAAGGCCGTGTTTGGGGTACCCGGGTTGGGGTTGTTCCCAACTGCCCGGGAATCCGGATTCGAGCAGACAGCCCCCGGCATACCCGTCCCGTCATGGATGGCGAAGGCGGGAGTGGCGGGCACAGCCAGTGCCGCCGCCACGATCGCCCCCGCGATCAGCTTCCTCATCGTTCACCTCCTTCCCTGGAGCTCGATTCGATGTGAGCCCAAATCGGGCGCTACTGCATGTTTAAACGCTCGAGTCCCGTTTTTGTCAGGCGGTCTTCCAGAATCAGGCATGCCGGAGGCGGACTACGAGCTCAGCCGGCGCCGTCCGGCTACGGAACCCTGAATTCGGCGAGGGGCGGCGCAATCGCCGCCCCTCGGTCGGTTGGCCGCGGATAGCGGCTGCCCGCGTGTCTCGGGCCCTCGGCTACTTCTCCAGGACCTTCAGCTTCGCCGTGTCGTGAGCCGGGTCGACATCTCCTATCGCGGTTGCCGTGAACCTCAGCCTGTAGGACCTCGGCTCGGCGTGGGGCTTGGCCTTGACGTCGAACCTGAACCTCACGTATTCGCCGGGGGAGAGGCGTCTGCCCTCGCCCGAGCACGGCCCGAACGGCCCGACCCTGATCGCCCCCTCGGGCGCCCTCACGCATACGTTGTCCAAGTGGGTGCCGTCAACGTTGGACGTATTCCTGACCGTGGCGGTGAAGGTCGCCTCCTTGCCCTGCGTCACCGTCTCCGTCTTGGGCCTGACCGAGAGGTTGAGCTCGGCGGGGTCACGCTCGAGCAGGAGCGCACCGGGGGCGTCGCCGACAGCACTGCAGAACTGTGAATCCCCCGAGCCCGGCGGGAGTTCCTCCCAGGAGGCGACGATCGCCCCGGCGCCGTCGAGGCCATCTTCGAACCGGGCGCCGCGCAGAGGAGCGACCGCGTTCGCGCTCGACAGGTCCAACTGGACGTCCTCGTAACGGCACTCGGGCCCGCAACTGAACACGCAGATGCCTGCGAAGAGGTCGACCAGCAAGGGCAGGTCGAGCTTCCCCGTCGCCTGGTCGAAGCTCCCGTGGACCGGTTCCTGTACCCCGGCAAAGAAGACGATCGGGGCGGCGGGTGTGACAGGCCACGGAAAGGCGCCCCGCCACCCCAGCGCCTCCAAGCCCTCGACCGGAACCGTGAGTTCCCCGGTCGCCGGATCAACCTCCCCGTCGAAAACCGCCCGGTGCTGGTTGCTCAGCGACGATTCGAATGGCTCGTACGAGCCGATACGCAGCTCGCTGCGGTTGAACTCCACGTGGAACGGCTCCGGCGCCTGCGCCGCGCCGGCGCTCGAGGCTGAGTGGTGCTCACCGGCAGTGCGTGGGCCGTCGGCGTCGGTCTGGGCCGCGATCAGCCCCCCAAATAAAACAGCGGCGATGCTCGCCGCAAACAATCGCCTCATGCGATTCCCCCCGGATCATCCGTGGTTGAGGTTTCTCGCGACGCTACACGCGGGGCTGCTCAAGCGCAAGCCTCACGCGGCAGGGTTACCTCAGACCAGGTACCGAAGCCGAGGCTGACGATGCCCGCTCGAAACCTCGGCACCCGCCTCCGACTTCGGCCCTGCCCCCTAACCCGGCAGAGACCGCCCGTGCGGCTGTTCTGCCTTCCGCCGCCTGCCGGCCGACGGCAAAGAGAACGGCCACCCAGCACCTGCAGGGCGGCCGTTCTCGTGTTAGCCGTAGGGCCGGGGCGGCTGTCGGGGGCCGGTAACGCCCCGACCCCGGCTTTGGGGAGCTCTACTTGCAGCCCGGCTCGTCCACCGTCTGGCCCGGCGGATGGCACTTGGCCCCGCCGTCGTTCGGGCCCTTGCTGCTGTTGCCAGGGCCGAAGTCCGGATCCGCGGCGACTGGTGCCGCCGGGATGGCAAGGGCGCCGGCGGACAGGAGGAGGGCGACTAGCTTGCGTCTCCTCATCGTTCCTCCTTTGGTCGACATGCGGGCGTTAAACCCGCGCTTTTTGACTAGGGCGAGCCGCGATGTTCGCGGTCGCCAGCCTCCAGTCCCGTGCCGAATCGGACCGGAGGCTGGGTCCCCGCACCCCTAGCGCTCCCGACCGATCGGCCGGGTTGGCTATGCACTAGTTACAACGCGCCCGCCGGGGTTCTTGTCCGGGACGTTTCGGGTCAATTACCTGATTGCAGGTATCCCTCTCGAGCTCGGCGTCGTAGCCGCGCTGGACCTCGACGTCGGCGGCGACGCTCACGAATCGGGATCCTGATCAGCAGGCTGATTTCCGTACCTGCCGACGGACTCCCCCCGGGCCTTGGCCAGCTCGCGTTGGACTCCGGCGAGGAGCGGGGTCGGGTCGACGCGCCGAGAACTGCTCTAGCAAGCGGTTTTCAGAGGACGTACACGGTCGTGAAGACGATGATCCACATGATCTCACCTGGGCGCGGACTGGCCGATTCGTGCCTGAGATACTCGCTGGGACCCGCTGGGAGACGCCTGGGACTGGCGCTCTGTGGCGCATTTGTGGCGCATTGCGACCTCCGACCACCCGGCCAGAACCTGATCCGCACCGAACCCGAGGAGGACTGACTGATGACGCGAGATGAGTTGACCGACCGCATCCTCGAACTGTTCCCGCAGCTCGCCGAGATCGAGCCCTGGGATTGGGCCGAGACGGAGGACGACCAGCCGGTGGTGATGAGCGAGAAGCACGCGACGTTCACCGGCATGGAGGACGGTGCCGTCGACCTGACCGCTCCGGTCCCGAACACGGCGATGGTCGGCGTCTGGCGGATCGAGCCGAGCGGCCACTACGAGCTCAAGGGCCTGATGGACGACCCGATCGTGACAGCGGCGGCCGAGCAGGCTTCGCGCAACTGAGCGCCCGAGTCGGGTGCCGACCCGAGATACTGCGTGGGCGATGTCCCAGGAGAACGAGGTAAAACACGACCTCAAGGCCTCCGAGAGGGCGATGTGGGCGCTCGGCGACTACCACAGGTTTGCCAAGGAGACGGTTTGGGAGCTCGGCCCGGTGCTCGTCGAGGCCTGTGGAATTTCGAGGGGCCAGCGGGTACTCGACGTGGCTGCGGGATCGGGAAACGTGGCGATTCGGGCCGCCGAGGCTGGGGCGAATGTCGTCGCGTCGGACCTCACGCCGGAGAACTTCGAGGCGGGCCGACGGGAAGCCGAGGCGAAGGGCGTCGCACTTGAGTGGGTCGAGGCGGACGCCGAGGAGCTCCCGTTCGGGGACGACGAGTTCGACGTGGTCACGTCCTCGTTGGGTGTGATCTTCGCTCCCGACCATCAGAGGGTGGCTGACGAGCTGCTGCGCGTGTGCCGGACCGGAGGCACGGTCGGGATGATCAACTTCACACCCGAGGGGCTCGCGGGTGAGTTCTTCGGTGTCGTAGCGAAATACGCGCCACCGCCTCCGCCCGGAGCCCTGCCTCCGGTCATGTGGGGCCGCGAGGACCACGTGCGGGAGCTGTTCGGCGACTGGGTGGAGTCGCTGGAGATGACCCGCAGGGAGTACGTTGAGAGGGCCGCGACCCCAAAGGACTACCGCGAGCTCTTCAAGCAGACCTTCGGCCCCGCGGTAGCGATCTATGCAAGCCTCGCGGATCAGCCGGACCGGGCGCAGGCGTTCGACCGGGACTTTCTCGAGTTTGCCACTCAATCGAATCGAGGCGAGGCCAAGGGCCCCGCGGAGTTCCACTACGAGTATCTGCTCGTGGTCGCCCGGAAGCGGGGCGTTTAGCACGAGCCGCGCCGAGGCCCTCGAAGCCGCCGGGCTGTCGGAGTAGGCCGCGCGACTTTTTACGGGCCGTTCCCGGCTCACTGTGCCACTGACCGGCGCGCGCCGTTTGTTGCGCTCTGCCTCCAAAGCGGTAGCGACTTCAGAAGCTGACGACAGTTCCGACGGCTGGCTGGACGAAGGCCGTGGGCATAGCCCGCGCCAAGAGGTGGACTGCCCGCCAGCCGGTGCAGTGAGCGGGCAGGATAAGACCGATATTCGCGGCCGAGAGGGCTTCGACCGTCGGCTCGATGATCGGCTCGAAGATCCCGCCGGTCAGGTGAAAGCCTCCGATGACGCCCGCGACCCTCTGTTCACCCGTGAGCCGCTGCGCGTTGCCCACGACGTTCACCACGCCAGCATGCGAGCAGCCCGACACAATGACCAGGCCCTTGTTCTTCACATTTACGATCACGCTCTGGTCGTCCCAGATCATCGGATCGGGCTCCCACCCCTCCGCCGAGCGAACGAAGTGGATCGGAAAGCCCTTCTCGAACTCGGTCACGCGCTCGATCTGACCGGACACGAGGACGGTGTCGTCCACTAGCAGCGTCTGGCCTCGCTCCTCGACCACCTCTACGTCCTCGGCTTCGAGGTCCGCCCGGCTTGGCGGCGGCAGGCGAAGCTCCGCTCCGGTCGGGAAGACGACCTTGCGCTCGCGCCAGGCTTCGGGATGAATGACGAGCGGCAGCCGGGAGCGACGGTAGCGGGCAAAAAGACCCTCAAGCCCGCCGTGGTGATCCGCATGACCGTGGGAGATGACGATCGCGCGGAGGTCCTTGACCGGGACGTCGAGTACGTCGAGGTTCCGGCCGAGCGCGTCGGGCGTCAGCCCGGCGTCGTAGAGGGCCGAGCTCCGGTGCCCGTCGGACTCCACGGTGACCAGCGCCGAGAACCCGTGCTCGGCCACGAGTTGCTCGCGGTCGGAGAGGTCGGACGCGAGGTACCTGTGAACATTCTCGGACCCGGCCATCAGGATGTCGACGAAGTTGTCGACGACGATCGTAATCTCGGCGCGATCAACTGTCTTGAGCCCTAGCAGCCGATCGTCCGATGCCTCGGGGACGTCGGGCATGACGCAAGCCTACCCCTAGGGTTGGCACCGCCTCACGCTCCAGGGCTACCGGCTCTCCGGCCGCATCGGGCGCCATACGCCGCACCTGCGGAGCGGCCTTTATCGCGGCGTCCTTCCCGCCGATGACACCGAGGACGTGAACACGTGAGACATTTCCCACCTCATAAGGGGGTGAACACGTGAACACCGAATACTTATCTAATACGCGCACGCGCGAGGGAACCGAGTGTTTCCTTCTTGATGGCGGTGTTTTCCTGTGTTCACGTGTTCACCGGGGTCCGGCATGAGCGGCCGCCGCGCCACCGTCCCGGCCCGCCGCTGGCGCTGACGGTGGCCCGCGCCGCTGCGGCTCTCGACATGAGCGAGGATCACTTCCGCGAGCACGTCGCCCCTCATGTCCGCTGGGTTCGCCAGGGCCGCAAGCGGGTCGTCGCCGTCGCCGAGCGGGTGCTGGCTGGCCGAAAACGCCGAGCGGGTGCTGGCCCCATGACCCCATACAGTTGCCGCGTGCCGCCGACCGGGATCAGGCGACGAGGCACCAGCTGGGAGGCGTCCGTCTGGCTGTAAAGCGGGGCTCACGCGGCTCCGCTCTGGTACCGAGCTCGACGAGCTGCGGGGCTAGCGGCGCTTCCGCTGCCGCCGGGCGCGAAGCTCGTCGGCGTCGTAGACCTCGTCGAAGGGGCTCGGCCCCTCCTCAGCCTCGGCGGCGCGTCGCCACTCGTGCAGCGTACGGAGGCGGTCACTCTCGCAGACCCGGGAGCCTTCGGGTCGAAGACGATCTCCTCGAGGACCGCGATCATCTCCTCGTGAGTCATTTTTGAGGGCGCTTTTTTTTGCGCTGAGCTGGTCGGGGGTATGTCAGATCGAGGATTTCCGGCTTGCAACCCTCCCCCCGCTGCGAGATACTCGGAGTGGGACGAGACCGGACCCGGTCATGGGCCGCCTCCCCTAATCGACGGTAGATGTTCGTCGGACGGTTCTTGTCCCTCTTCCCACTTCTCTGCCGGGGGCGAGATACTGAGCGGGCGATGTCGCAGGAGAACGTTGACCTCATGCGGGCGAGCGTCGAGGCAATCAACCGCCGCGACATTGAGGGCGCTCTTCAGCTTCTGGACCCTGAAATCCGTTTCGAGCACCGGCTCGCGGAACTGGAGGGAAGCCTCGTCGGTATCGATGCTGTGAGGGGCTGGTTCGCGGACCTCGTTGAGTACTTCGACACCTGGCATATCCACTGCCCCGACATCCGTGATCTGGGCGACCGGGTGCTCGCATTGGGCACCATCCACACCACTGGGAAGGGGAGCCGAGTCGAGACCGAACTGCCCCTCGCAATCGTGGCGGAGTTCAGGGACGGGCTGGTGATCGATTACATCGACTACGGGGACAGGACGCAGGCCCTCGAAGCCGCCGGGCTGTCGGGGTAGGCGATGTCGGAGGAGAACGTGGAGGTGGTGCAAGCTGCCTGGGCGGCGTGGGAGCGCAACGGGCTTGCGGGATTTACCGAGTACTGGGCAGATGACATCGACTGGCGAGCCATTGGGGGCCGATGGCGCGGCAAGGATGCTGGACGTGCATATCTGCAGGAGTTGCTCGGGTCGTTTGACGAGGTCAAGGCTGAGCCAATTGAGTTCATCGACGCCGGCGACCAGCGTGTCATCACAGTCCTGCGGTACAGCGGACGCGAGAAGCGAACCGGGATTGAGGTTCCGCCCGAATACTTCGCAGTCGTCAACGAAGTCCGGAACGGGAAGATGGTCACCGGTCGCGAGTACGCCACCCGCAAAGAAGCCCTCGAAGCCGCCGGGGTGCGGGAATAGGGCGCCGCCGTCGCAGTCGGGCCGGTCTTTAGCCTAGGCGTCCCGGCTCACTGTCAAGTGGAGACGAACGCGTGCGCCTCATACATCTCCGGCTGGTCGGTGATCCCGACGGCCTCAAGATGCGACCCGAGGACCTCGCCGAACCTGTTGCACGCCTCCTCTGATTCCCAGACGTCCACGATGCGGAAGCCATTCGGTCCTTGCCCCGCCGCATGGACCAGAAGGCCCTCGACGGGCCAATCGGCCGGCGAATCCGCGCGGTCCTTGCCGATCATCCTGCGCACGATCTCGTCGTACCTCTCCTGGGTGACGCTCGGTCCGTGATGCACCAGCACGACTGCCATGATGTTCCTCCTCCTGGTCGCCGCTGCCGACTCTATCCGGGATAGCCCGGTCTCTAAGGGGTCATCGCCGGCTCGCTGTGTCACTGACCGGCGCGCGCCGTCGCTAGTCAGGGGGACTGCTGCTTTCGTCCTAAGCGGGAGCGAGCCGTTGCCGGTGGACACGCCTCTCCCACGCTAGGTACTCTCAGGGTCATGGGGGGGCCACGAGCGAGGATCGCGCAGATGCTTACGGGCTTGGCATTCCTTGCCGTCTTCGGCGCGACCTCCGGCCCAGCCGCTGGCGCCACTGAGACGGGCAAGCGGCTGCAGGCGGCACTCGACGAGGTCATGGAGCCGCCGGAGGGCCCGCCCGGGATCTCGGTCCTCATCCAGCGCGGCCGGGACACCCAGTACCTACGCCGCGGGGTGGCCGACCTGAGCACGGGCCAACGCCCGACCAGACAGCAGCACTACCGGATCGCCAGCATGGCGAAGGCGTTCAACGGCGCGGTGGCATTGGCGCTCGTGTCGAGGGACAGGCTCGAGCTGAGCGACACGATCGGCGAGCTCCTTCCCGGCGTGCTGCCGCTCGCCGAGGACGTGACGCTCGCACAGGCGCTCCAGCACACCGCCGCGCTGCCCGACTACATCAAGGATGAGGACTTCCTGGACGTGCTCATGTCGGACCCAACCCAGTACCTCACCCCGCTCGAGCTGGTCGAGTACGTCGCCGACACCGAGCCGGAGTTCGACCCCGGCGAGCGCTACCAGTACTCGGATACCGACAACGTGATCGTCGGCCTGATGGCGGAGGCCGCGACCGGGAAGACCTATGACGAACTGCTTGAGCGCTACGTGTACTCGAAGGCCGGCCTGGAGAACACCACCCTCCCGATCACGGTCGCGATGCCGGCGCCGTATCTGCATGGCTATGACGTTCCGGTCGGCGCACCCCCGGTCGACGTCAGCGAGGTCATCAACCCGGCTCTGGCATGGGCGTCGGGCGGCATCGTCTCGAACGCCGTCGATGTCGGACGCTTCTTCCGAGCTTACGTCGGTGGCGATCTCTTCAACGCCAAGACAAGGCGGGCCCAGGAGGACTTCATCATCGGCTCGTCCTCCCCGCCCGGCCCGGGGCGAAACCGGGCCACCCTCGGGCTCTTCCGCTACAAGACGCACTGCGGAACCGTCTTCGGGCACACCGGCTCGTTTCCCGGATACCGCCTGTTCGCCGCCTCGAACCGGGCCGGCAACCGTTCCGTGGTCTTCACCGTCAACGCCCAGATCGTGCCGGACACCGGCTCGCAGGAGGTGTCCGACCTGATCCGTTTTGCGCAGGTGGACGCCGTCTGTCACGCGCTTCGCTAGCCAATACGGCCGGCGCGTCGATCGAGCTCGGGGATGAGTGGTCTCGGTTACCAAGACCGCCGATCTGCTCGGGGTCACCCGTCAGCGCATCGGGGACTCGTCGCGAGAGGGAAGCTGCGCCCCTACCCGCGCCCCGGCCGGCCGGTCGCGATCCGGCGCCCGAGCTCGACGAGCTGCGGGGCTAGCGGCGCCCCACCTCGATCCGTCCTGGGTTTTACCTACACGAAAGTGGGGCTTGACACAAGTCCTCCTCCGGGGGGAGACTGCTTACACCAGGGCTGGCGAGCCCTCGGCGGTCGGGGGCTCAAGAAAACCCGCACATCAAACGCAAAGGAGCGACCATGCGCAGATGCAGACTCCTGCTTGGCTCCGTCCTACTGCCACTTGCCTTCGCGGCCCCGGCGCTTGCCGCTCCCCCAACTACGGAGGTGACTACGGTCGAGCTTGGGGATTTCGCGTTTGTCGATGAGGAGCTCTGCGGGTTCCCGATCATGTTCGACGAGAGTGGGACCTTCAAGGTCACGACGTTCTACGACGCCGAGGGGAACCGGGTGCGGACGATCCTCTCGAACTTCAGTGACAGGTACACCGCGACCGCGACGGCCAACGGGAAGACGCTGGCTACCAACTACCCGCTCGTCGTCATCACGTCGATCGAGGACGACCAAGACGACTTGCGGATAGAGCTGGGGCTCCGAAACGCCTACACGGTCCCGGGAGCCGGGAGAGTGCTTCTCGACGCAGGGCGCGTCATCATTGATCAGGCAACCGACGAGGTCCTCTTTGAAGCTGGCCCGCATCAGTTCCTGAACGGCGACGCTGACGCCTTCTGCAGCTACTTCGCCGACCCGTAGACCGCTGCCTTAGCGGCCGGGTCTGCAGATAATCGAGGCTAGCCGCCCCGTTCGGATTTGCCAATCCGCTAGTCGGCGCTGTCCGTCACGCGACGTGAGAGAGCGGCTCCTAATGGCGCTTCTCGCGCTGTCTCGCGGCCGCTCGCCGCCGCGCGGTGAACTCGTCGCCGTAGAGGTCGTCGAAGGCCGACGGCTCCTCCTCGGGCTCGGCTCGGCGCCACCCCCATAAGGTCCGGATCGCCGTCACCCTCGCCGACGCCGGCGCGGCCTCGTCCCGGACGATCTCCTCGAGGACCGCGATCAGCTCGTCGTCAGTCATTGTCGTGTGGGGGGCGGTTTTTTTCACGCTGAGCTGGTCGGGGGTATGCAGGTCGTCTCATCCCCGAATCGGGACCTTCCCCGGGTAGCTGACCGTATCCACATCGGTGGGAAGGTGAGCCTCAGCAGCTTCAAGAAGGAGCGGACCCAGATGAAAAAAGCAATCGCCGTGCTCTGTTCGAGCGTCGCGCTGATCTGCGCGGCCGCGCCCGCGCGCGCGCACACGGCGCACAGCTGCTCCGCGGGCTCGTGCACGGTGATCGTGCCGACGACGATCGTGACAACCTTTATCGGCCCGGTTTCGCCGAGCAGGTCCGCCGCCTTTGGGTATTTGGAGACGCCGCCCAGATGCCGAGGTGACCGCCGCGTCAAAGTCCTCTTCCGCTATGGCTCCGATACCACATGGACGCCCGTAGACCTCGGCAGGTCCACCGGTCAGGGTGCGTGGGGCGGTATCGGCGCGCAGGTGGGCCCCTCGGGCTCGGTCACTGAGATCAAGGTTCGGGTGAGCCGCGAGCGAATCGGTAGGTCCCGGGTCATCTGCGGTGGAGACACGCTGATCGCGAGCTAGCTCAGCGATCACTCGGCCTCCTCGTGATCTTGAGAGGCGGTAGGCGGCCTCAGAGCCTTGGGCTCGCCACCGCTCAAGGCCGAAGCCCTCGAAGCCGCCGGGCTGCGGGAGTAGCAACTCAGAGCGGCCCCGCAGCACCCGCTCGATTCGCCCAGAACTTCTCATGTAACTCACGACCCTGCCGCGAGGCGGAGCCTTCCGGGACTCGCGGCGTGGCGAAAGTGCAGGGGCAGCGACAGGGTGGTCCCCGTCGCGAGGGCGGCCAGGAGCCCGTAGCGTCCAAGCGCGTCGAGGCCCTTTGAGTCGGCGCGACTCGCTCCCCGGCTGACGCCATGACTTGGGAGCCGGATCCGCCGAAGCACGGGAGACCGCGCCCCCGGTCAACGAAATCTGGTCACTTTGTGAGCCAAGTCACAACCCATTCGCCCCGACCATGTAATTATCGTGACAAAGACCGAGAGGGGACCAGGATGAGTGCACGACGGTCCAGCATCGACCCGCTACCGAGGGTGGTCGGAATCCTCGTTCTCCTCGCCGCCGCCGCGCTTGCGCTGTGGCTGGGCGCAGTTCGAGCCCAAGCCGAGCCGCCGCCGATCCCGTTCGATCCGCCGCCCGGCCCGCCGCCGATTGCCTCCCTGCCTCCCGCCGGCGAGACCGCGCCTCCGGCGGACGCGATCAACGATCCGGTCACGCCGGAGGCGACTTGCGGGGGCTGGCACCAGCAGAGCAAGTACGGCGACCGCTGGCCGGCGGGCTCGACCTGGTGGGAGTACCGCTGCAGCCACGAGCGCGCGGAGTATTACCCGCATCCCTGCGAGGGACCACAATGCAATGCGGTCTGCTACGGCTACCCGTGGGACTGCTTCTGGCTCTGGGAGCAGTCGGCCGACCACTTCTATTGGGACGGCTCGCACGCCGTCTTCTATGGGCAGTCCTATTCCTATGGGGTCGACGACGCCAATGGCTATTCCGCCGCCTGGGCCTATTGGTGGGACGAGCCGACCGAGCAGTGGTATCGGCTGCCGGACGGCCCTAGCGGCGGCGGCACCCCGCCTCCGCCGACGTTCATGACCACCCCCGACGAACACTCGAGCGACTCGACCCCCACATGGACGTTCAGCGGCGAGCCCGGGGCGAGCTTCGATTGCACGCTGATCAAGCCGTTCGAGGGGCAGTGGGATGGCGGGGGCGACGGCGAGCAGCCCCCGCCCGATCCGATCACGGTGGACAGCGGACCGTGCGACTCCGGCAGCTACAGCTTCGACCTCGGCGCCTATCCCGACCAGGGCTACTCCCTCTCCGTCACCCAGGCCGACGATGCCGGCAACACCTCGGCCGCGGCCACCGGCTACTTCCGCCTCGACCGGAGTACTTTGGGCCCGTACTTCAACACCCTTCCGGACGATGTCTCCAGCGAGTCCACGCCCACCTGGACCTTCTTCGGTGAGTCCGGCGCGGACTTCGAGTGCACCCTGACGAGGAGCGGCTCGGACGCGCCGATCGATCAGGGGCCGTGCAACTCCGGGACCTACACCTTCGACCTCGGCGCCTACCCCGACGACACCTACACGCTGTCAGTTGTTCTAACCGACCCCCTCGGCAACCGCTCCGAGCCCGCCACCGACAGCTTCAGGCTCGATCGCCCCGAGCCCAACGCCGCCCCCGCCGCCCGCTTCAGCTTCGCCTGCACCGGGCTTGCCTGCACGCTCGACGCCGGCGGCTCGAGTGACGCCGACGGGACGATCGTCGACTACGCCTGGGAGTTCGGCGACGGCGCGACTGGCAACGGCGAGACCGCCCAGCACGGCTACACCCAGCCCGGCACCTACACGGTCAAGCTGACCGTCACCGACGACGACGGCGCCACCGCCACCACCTCTAAGGCGATCACCCCGATCAGGCTGGCCGCGCGCGGCTACAAGGTCAACGGCCGCCCGCGGGTCGACCTCTCCTGGACCGGCTCCAGCGCCAACGGCTTCGAGCTCTACCGCAACGGCCGCAGGATCGCCGACCTCTCCGGCCACTCCTACACCGACCGGCTCGGCCGCAGGGGCCCGGGCACCTACCGCTATGACGTCTGCGCGTTCGGGGGCCCGCTCTGCTCGAACCCGGCCACGGTCAGGTTCTGACGCGCCGGCCGAGCTCGGCGGTCCCGCTTCCCGCGTCCCTGATTCTGGAAGACCCGCCTGACAAAAAGGCGACTTGGGCGTTTTTGGCTAGAGCTCCCCGAAGCCGGGGCCGGGGCGTAGCCGACATGTCGCCCCAGCCCTACGGCTGAACACGAGAACGGCCGCCCTACAGGTGCTGGGTGGCCGTTCTCTTTGCCTCCATCGGCCGGCCGGCGGCGGGAGGCAGACAGCCGGACGGGCGGCCTCTGCCGGGTTACGGGGGACAGGGCGGCCCCCTAGCGGCGCCGGCCGAGCTCGACCATGAGATCGAGCGCAGCGAAGCCCGAGGAGCCCGCCGCCAGGACACCCCGGCGGCGGGCTTTTGGTGCACTCGTGAGGCCCTCTAACGGAGTACCACTCGAACGCGGGCTCGGCTCTTGCTGCGGCCGACCGCCGTGAGCGTGCAGTCCGGCCGGTTGAGCCGGAGCGGGATCACGAACCCCTCGCCCCGGTGAAGCTCACCGGAATCGGCGAACTCGTGGCTTCCCTTGGTGCAGAGGATTGCGAAGGAACCACGCGTCAGCACGCCCATCTTCACCCGGGCGAAGCTGACCCTGTCCCCCGAGGTGTTGGCCGTGCATGACACGCCGTCGCCCCTGACGAAACAGCTATCGGCACTCGCCTGGGCCGCCGTCGGGATGATCACCGCGGCCGCCAGGGCCGCGAGTCCCGCGATCAGCATCTTCTTCACTCGTACCTCCCTTGCACGTTTGGTTGTCTTATCGGCTGCTTGGCCCGGATCCTTCGGAAGGTGCCGGGGCAGCCGAACGGCCGGGTTGGTTATGCATTGGCTACAACGCGCCCGCCGGGTTCTTTCCAGGACGTTTCGCGTTCAATTACCTGATTGCAGGTATCCCACTCGCGCCCAGCTGCGGGGCTAGCGGCGCCCGCCGACGTCAAGCTGCAGCGAGCCTACGACGCGGAGCGCGGCGGCCAGCAGGCGGCACTGGTTCTCCAGCGCAGTCGCGGCAAACTGTTGGAGCGTCCCCGGATCCTCAGTTGGCTGCTCCGCGATCTGTCGCAGCGCCGTTTCGAGCACCTGCGCCCCTATCTGGGCGTCGTGAGGCATTAGCGCCGGCTCGGCCTTTCCGGCGAACTTTGTCCCCGCTACCTCGGTCATCCTTTACCTCTTCGTATCCGCATCCGTACGCCTGGTACGCCTCTGCCCAAAACGATCGTCGCGAAACCCGCCTCGCCCGGGAAGCGCCAAGCGACTACCGCCCTCATCCGCGCCAATGGCAGGTGAAGCGCGGTCGGCAGTCTGATCGGGCTTGCGGCGCTAACGCTCCCGCCGGCGGGCGGTGAACTCGTCGGCGTAGAGCTCGTCGAAGGGGCTCGGCCCCTCCTCCGGCTCGGCGTGGCGCCACTCCCACAGGGTGCGGATCGCCGTCACCCGGCTCGACGGATACGCGTTCGGGTCCCGGGCGATCTCCTCGAGGACCGCGATCATCTCCTCGTCAGTCATTTTGGTGGCGGTTTCTTTCACGCTGAGCTGGTCGGGGGTTGTTTGAAACGACGCTCACCGGCTCGCGACCCTCCCCTTCCCGCGAGATAATGGGCGGGCGATGTCGCAGGAGAACGTGGAACTCATACGGCGGTACTACACCGCTTGGAACACTGGCGGCCTCGACGTGGTCCGGGCATTCTGGAGCGATGACTTTGAGTGGCACGATGCGCCGGGGATGCCTGATGCTGGCGTCTATCAAGGCTCGGACGCTGTCGCCGCGCATTTCAGAGATCTCACCGAGGTCCTCGGAGACATGGAGGTTGAAGTCGAGGGACTCGTGTCCGGTGGAGACGAGGTCTTCGTCCGGCTCCGTGTGCATCTCGACGCGCCACGCGGTGGGCTGCTCCTCGACGGGCCGATCTTCGAGTCCGTTCGCATCGAGCACGGCAAGCTCTCGCGCATCCGATTGTTCCTGAACGAGCGAGAAGCCTTCGAAGCCGCCGGGCTGCGGGAGTAGGCCCTCGCTCATCTGACGCCCCGTCCCGGCAGCTGCTCGGCTCGGCTGATCTGCGCGTGGTGCCGATGGCAGAGCGACTCCGGGTTCACGAGCGACCAGATCGCGCCGCCGTCTTGAATCGCTTGGCGGTGGTGAACGTCGGTCGCGATCCGATCGCAGCCCTCGATCTCGCACATCGGCTCGAGGAAGAGCTGCTTGCGCCTCGTGTGCGCCACTTCGCCGAGTCGTCACGCTTCCTACTCGCGGCTTGTTATCGCGGTCGTGCGAGGTTGGCGGGGCGCCGCCCGGCGCGGGCGGCGCCCCCAACCGGTATCACCGCCGATCGGCGGTGGCTCGGTTGTCCTAGCCGGTCTGCCTGAGCACGACCTGGTCGCGGCCGGTCAGGCCGCCCGCGTCGGTGTACTCGGCCACGAACACTGCGGTGATGTTGTCCACCGCCGGGTCATGGCCCGTGAGCACCGTGGTCTGGATCGTCCCCGTGCAACCGGCGGTAGTCGATTGCGGATGCCCGTGGGTGTCGTGGCCCAGGATGTAGTGCACCTGCACCCGGCTGCAGTCGACCGGGGCCTCGTCGGTGACGTTCACGCTGTAGGTGACGCTCTGGCCGAACGCGAACGGCTGCCCGGGCGCGGGCGTCGTGGTGAGGTCGACGACCGGCGGCTGATTGCCGACCGTGATCTCCACGTACCTCGACGCCGAGCGGCCGTGCTCGTCGGTCACCTTCAGCGTCGCAAGGTAGACGCCGTCCTTCTTGTAGGTGAACGTGGGATTCGGTGCCGTCGAATCGACGTCGTCGTTGGCGTCCAGGTACCACTCGTACGAGAGCGAGTCCCCGTCGGGATCGGTCGTGCCCGCGCTCGAGAACGACACCGTCAGGCGCGTCAAGCCCCTAGTCGGGCTGGCCGACACCCGGACCCGCGGGGCGTGGTTGCCGTTCGGCCCGATGTAGTCGATCTTCGCCAGCTGGGCGTCCGGGTTCTCGCTGAAGAAGCCGTCGCCGTACTCGAGCATGTACAACGCGCCGTCGGGGCCGAACTCGAGGTCCATCCCGTTGTCGAGCGTCCGCTGGTCACCATTGGCGGGGCCGAGCGTGCCCAGCAGCGAGCCAGTGGCCGGCCTGATCTCGGCGAGCTCGCCGGCCGAGTTCAGCCGGAACTCCTTGATGTAGTCACGCGTCCACTCGTAGAACAGCGGCACGTCGTCGAAGTACGCCGGCCACGCGGGCGGGCTCGCCTTCGCGGGGTCGAAGTCGTACGCCGGACCAGCCATCGGCCCGATGCCGCCCGGCGGCGTGCTGCCGAGCTCCGGGAACTCCGCCGACAGCGTGTACGAGTACCAGACGTCGGGCTGGGTCACCGGCGGCAGCTCCCTCAGGCCGGTGTTGTGGGGCGACTCGTTCACCGGGTTGGCGCAGTCGAACGGCGCACCGGACACGCCGGTGGCGAAGTTGTAGTCGACGTAGGGCAGCCTGGCGGTGGCGCAGTACGGCCAGCCGTAGTTGCCGGGCTCACGCAGGATCGTCCACTTGCCATGGCCGGCCGGCCCCCGCAGCGGGTTCGCGTTGCGGTTGTCCGGCGAGTAGTCGGCCACGTAGATGTCGTCGTTCTCGCGGTTGATCTCGATCCGGAACGGGTTGCGGAAGCCCATCGCGTAGATCTCCGGCCTCGTCCCCGCGGTACCGGGCGCGAACAGGTTCCCGGCGGGAATCGAGTAGCCGCCACGCTGCCCGACCCGGATCCGCAGGATCTTGCCGCGCAGGTCGTTGGTGTTGGCCGCCGTGCGCTGGGCGTCGAACGCGGGGTTGCGGTTCGGGCGCTCGTCGATCGGCGTGTAGCCATCCGACTCGAACGGGTTGGTGTCGTCGCCGGTGGACAGGATCAGGTTGCCGGCGCTGTCGAAGACGATGTCCCCGCCGACGTGGCAGCAGATGCCGCGGTCGACGGGCACGTCGATGATCCGCTGCTCGCTGCGCATGTCGAGCCGCTGGCCCACCCACCGGAAGCGCGACAGGCGAATCAGCCCCCGGTAGCGATCCCAGTCGGCCTGCGTGCCGAAGAACGGTGCGTCGCCCTCGTTCACCGGCGTCACCGGGTCGTCCACGGGCGTGTTCAGGGGCGGCGAGTAGTAGATGTACACCCAGCCGTTCTCGCTGAAGTTCGGATCGAGCGCGACGCTCTGCAGGCCCTCCTCGTCGTGCCGGTAGACATCGAACTCGTTCACGACTCTGTTGCGGCCGGTTGCCGGGTCATACATCCACAGCTCCCCGGGACGGGTCGTGTGGAGCACCCGTCCGTCGGGCAGCACGGCCAGATCCATCGGCTCGCCGGGAAAGTCATTCAGTGTGACCTTCTCGAACTCGGTGTCCGGCGGCGGCCCGGACTGGGCCGTGGCGACCGCGGGCAACGCAAGCAATACCCCCACGACCATGACCAAACATGGACGACTAGCTTTCCCCATCGGTGCCTCCTCCGGTTTGCTGCGCCTGGCCAGCCCGAACTCTACCGCAGGGGCGGCGCGCCGACTCGGCTGCTGGCGCGACCAGCCGCGCCGTGCGGCCAACGACGAACACAGCGGTCCCAGCACTCGTCGGCGCTGCTCATCGTCGCGCAATGCGGCAGCGGCGGCATCACGCCTTGCCCTGACCGCCGGCCGCCAACTGCGGCGTTATCGCAGCGGCGGTCAGCCCGCCTTGTCGATGATCGAGCTCATCTCCTCGCGCGAGTAGGCGCGCATCGTGGCCGTACGAACGTTTCCACCGGCGCTGAGCTTGAGCGCGAATGCCGTCACCGTTTCGTCGTCGGGCGCCTCGAGGATCGCGACGATGTCGTGCGGCCCCAGGCACCAGTAGATCTCCTGCAGCTCGGCGCCGAGGCCCTTCGCCAAGTCGGCCGCGGCCTCGGCGCGATCAAGGGTGTCCTGAAACGCAGCGATCCCCTGGTCGGTCCAGTTGACAAGCGAGACATAACGGGCCATGGTCCACCTCCGCGCAATCGTCGGTTGAGGCAATGAAACCACGTCGTGTCGGCACCTGCAGCCAGCGCGCGTCGCAGGCACGCCATCCTCGACCCTTTCGCGTGCCGCAACAGCCGCGCTGCCCCGCCGCTGCAAATCGCGCGAAAGCGGAAGCCGTGAAGGTGGTGCCGCTCGATCCAGCCTCGAGCCCTCCTCGCCCCTAGCGTCCGGGACCCGCGGGGGCAGCTAGTGGCCGCCGCCGCGCGGGAGCGTCCGTCCAAGACAGCGGACGTGCGATGGCACCATCCCCCAGCGCCTGTAGAAGCGCAGCGCGTCCTCGTTCCCGGCGATGACAGCCAGGCCGATGAACGCGACGCCGGCGGCGACGAGACGCTGCTCGACCTCCTCCATGAGCAGCGAGCCGATGCCCCAGCGGCGCAGCTCGGGCTCGACCGAGAGCGCCTCGAGCTCGCCCATCCGCTCGTTGGTCTTGAAGCTCCAGTCGCCGTCGCAAACCCGGAAGAAGGCGAATCCGACCGGCGAGCCCTCGCGTTCGGCGATCAGCAGCCAAGCGTCGCCAGCGCGCATCCACCGCTCGAACTCACCTCGGCGGCGCTGCCAGGAATCCTCCGCGCGCCGGAACGGGGCGACCTCGCGCACCTCGCCGACGACCCCCGCGTGGTATTCGTGCATGGTTTCCCACAGCGACTCGATGTCGTCGAGCCGTTCTGCCCCCGCCTCGATGATCTCGACCTCGGGCGGCGTTGTCTGCAGGTGGCCCGGCACGACCTCAGCCCGCGTGGTCCTCCGCCGGCTCTTCGGCGGCAACCTGGAGCGCTTCGTCGAAGGTCGCGCAGGTCCGGTGAGAGACGATGGTGCCATCGCGCACGCGGATCACCCAGGCGCACGCCGGATGGCTCTCCGCTCCGCTGACACGGCCACGCACGCGGCAGCGCCCGGCCACCAGGACGTAATCGCCGAGGTCCCTGTACTCGTGACCCTCGGGCTCCAGCACATCCCAGAGGTCCCGGGCTTCCGCGAAGTACGCGCGTACGCCGTCATGGCCCCGGTATCCGCCGCTCTCGACGCGGGTTCCCGTCAGCGGCAGGAACTCCACATCCGGGTCGTAAAGTCGAAGCAGGCCATTGACGTCCCAGGCGCTCATCGCCTCGAAGCTCCTCCTGGCGAGTTCTACGTTCTCCGACATATCGTCTGACTCTAGTCGGCGGGCGATCACGAACGGGATGCGTCTCGGCACCGGAGCGGGGTGCTCGCTTTCGCGCGAAGGAGGAGCGTGCTGACCGACACCCAGATGCCCGAGTTTCGTCCGTGGCGGCCACCCCGCCGGGGCCAGCCGCGTTGCTCGCTTCCGCGGAGAAGCGAGCGAGTCCGACTCAGCCGGTGGCGATCTCGGTCTTCATCGGCAGCTCGCGCGCCAAAGCGTCTCGGACCGCCGAGCGGGACTCTGCGCGCTCCACGATCTCTCGCAGCTGGTCATCAGTGGCGTCGGTCGCCGCGAGCCGGATCCTTACCTGCACCGACAAAGGACCGGCCGGGACGGATGGGTCGACTCCGAGGACGCCGCGGAAGTCGGACTCGCTCTCCACGCTTACCTGGAGATCGGTGAGCTCGATGCCATCGCGGGCGGCCTCCATCGCCACCACGGTGGCGTCGCACGCGGCAAGCGCGGCGCGCAGTAGCCAGCCTGGCGTCGGAGCCGAGGCACCCCCGCCGACCGACTCGGCCATATCGCTCGTCAGTGAGGCCCACGGCCCTTCGAGACGAAACCGCGGGCCATCCTCACGGACGGCCGTCGCGACGGAGTCGGAAGCCGTCGCCGCCTCGGGGTGCTCGGTGAGCTGGTCGGATGCTCGCTCTATCGCGCTCCGAATCGAATCCATGTTTCATCTCTCCTGGGGACGGGCGAATGCCGGCCGCCCGAGTATCCCGCAGAGCATGACCGCGATGGGCGATTGGCCCGACCGAGTGGGAGGCAGCCGTCCTGCGGGCGGCGCTCTGGCTTGCGCAGAAGGAGGCGTTTCCACGGCTTCACCGAGACGCTCGCCTCGGACGAGGAGGAGGCGTAATGGGAGGCCGGGCCGTCTGGCTGCAAGTCGCGCGGAGCGGAAGCCAACGAACGCCCGAGTGATCGCCCCTCGCAAGCGAGGCCGCGCCGCTCGCAGGCGCGCAGGGGCAGAGAAGTCCGCGCCGCCGCGGCTAACTCGTGATCTCTCGCTGCCGCGCCCGCACCAGCTGCGCCAGGACCGCCTCGGGCACGGGGTCATCGGGGCTGAAGCGGATCGTCCCCTTGGAGAGCGAGAAGCCCTCAAGGCGATCCTCGACGCTCGCGACCGCGTCCGGGCTGAACGGAAACACACTGAGGTGCTTCTGCGCCGCTCTCAACCCGAGCAGCGGGCGGCCCTGGTAGAGAAACGCCGGCATGCCGTAGCTGACGCCCTCCTCGGCCTCCGGGACGACCTTGATGACAATCGCGCGCACGCGCTCCAGGGCGACCCGCTGCTCCTCCGGTAAATCGCCGAGGTACTCGTCCATCGAGGGCACCCGGACATCATCCCGCGGTCCCCGGTTCGTCCGGACCCCCGACAAGCGCTCGCCTGGGCCGCCAGCAGGCAACACCCACCCGCCGTGAACACAATCACCGTGGGCGCCGCCACCCATCTGGCGGCGACGCGCGAGACTTCAGGCGGTGGTCCGGAGCCGGTACGCACTTGGGTGCCGGAGATCGCGCGGAGTAGAAGTCTCACCGCGGGCCGACCGCTCCTGGCGTGGCTGTCGGGAACAGGATGCCGTCCGGGCCACGGATCGGATTAACGAGGACGCACTGGACGCACACGGCGGCCGGGCATCGCCGCCTCTGCGCGGATCAGGCAGAGAGCAGGCTCGCAGCGGCCGCGAGCAGGTCTTGGTTGTCCTCTGTGATGTCCCGCCGGCTGAGCAGGTGCACGCTGTCGGCGCGGACGCCGAGATCCTCGAGCGGCACCCCTACCCGATCGTTGACGCGGGTGACGCGGCGAAGGGCGACGCGAGAAGTCGCCGGGGCCGACGGCGCGCCGCTGACCCTCGGCGGCGTGGTAGATCATCACCTGGCCGTCGTCGAGCTTGTCGGCCACTCCCGTCCGCCTCGCGTTTCGGCGCAGCTCGGAGATGTCGCGCTGAAGCGCCGCGCACATGACGAGGTCCTTGCCGCCCGGGAGCTTCTCGTCGTCGACGATGCGCAGCAGCCAGCCGTCGACCGGCCGGGTCGAAAGCGGCGCCCCCTGGATCGAGGTCGTGCCGCCGACGAGGGCCTTGACCTCGACATATTTGAGCAGCGCCTCGGGAGCCGCCTGGCCGAGGACCCTGGCAGGCCAGGTGACCGAGGTCGAGTAGGCGGGCGCCTTCGTCTCGCCGGGCCAGCGGTCGTGGTGGATGTAGGGGACGCCCTCTGCCCGCCAGAGGGGGAGGGTGTTGTAGCGAAAGTCATTTCAGTAGCTCTCGCAACTGAGAGACAGGCATGTCATCTGGGATGAGACCTCTGCCGCGGCAGGTGCGGCACTTCTTCGTCTTGTCGCCAACGACATGGCCCGCCTTTACCCTCTGGATGTAGCCGAGGCCGCCGCACTCTTGGCACGGCACCTTGACGGAGACCGTTAGTTCTCTTGAAGAATGCTCCCCACCCTCCATCTCGGGAGCAATGTAGCCGCTCTAGGGCGTGAGGCGCACGGCTCGGGCCTAACGCGGGCGGAGGTAGTCCCTCCAGTCCGGGTCGCATTCACCAAGGCGTCTCTTGACGCCAGCCTGATCCCCGTGAAATCTCAAGGATGTTCCCGGCTCGGGAGGCAAGGGCCCGACGACGACGACAATCGCCGAGGCAGAGGATCGCCATTTCTTGGGCAAGAACGGCCCCCCGGGCGGGGCTTACCGGCGAATCGAGGCTAGTGGTGCTCGATCACCCGGTCGATGATGCTGTACGCCTTCGCCTCCTCGGCGCTCATGAAGTAGTCGCGCTCGGTGTCGTTGGCGACCTTCTCGAACGGTTGGTTGGTGTGTTTGGCGATGATCTTGTCGAGCCGGCTGCGAACGTCGATGATCTCTCGCGCTTGGATCTCGATGTCGGTCGCCTGGCCCTGGAACCCACCGGAGACCTGGTGGATGAGGATCTTCGAGTTCGGCGTCGCCATCCGCTTGCCCTCGGCGCCGCCCGCGAGCAGCAGCGCGCCCATGCTCATCGCCACACCGACGCAGATCGTCTGCACGTCGGGCTTGATGTACTGCATCGTGTCGTAGATCGCCAACCCGGCGTACACGGGCCCGCCAGGTGAGTTGACGTAGATCGAGATGTCCTTCTCGGGGTCCTCCGACTCGAGGTGGACCAGCTGGGCGACGACGAGGTTGGCGATGTCTTCGCTGATCTCGGTGCCGAGGAAGATGATTCGCTCGTTGAGCAGCCGCGAGTAGATGTCGAAGGCGCGCTCGCCGCGCGAGGTCTGCTCGACCACCATCGGGACCACGGGGCTCATGGCGCGGCAGTCTCCCGGTCGATCTCGAGCAAGTAGGGGCGACCGGCCCCCGAGTAGGCCGCCTTTCGCTCGTCGGAGAGATCCTTCCAACCATCGCCCTTGCCGCCCGTGGTTGTGCGCAGCTGGTAGCCGACAGGATCCACGGGACCGCCTCTCAGTTGGTTGGTTGCAGCGAACTGCTGTGACCAACCCTAGCTAGTGCCCTGTTCCTGGCGGCTCAAGCCCGCGGCATGCGCCGCGTAAACCTGGCCCGGGCTGGCCCCGCCGCGGGCCGCCCAGTCGCGTCCACTATGTCGAATACCGCCCCTCTGGGACACTTTCTGGATCAGGACAGAACGCGAGCGCTACCTCGGAGCTGTCTGATCCTTCATCCTGGGAGGGCTGGTGAGCGACCCTTGAGCCGGGGCGTGCGCCCAGCCACCGGGCCGCCGAACGGTTCTCAATGTGTGCCGGAGACCGCGAGCTCTGCCCGTCACGATCGAAGGAGGACGGAATTCCCGAGCTAGACGAAGAGGTGCTGCATGAGGCCATGAAGGTCCGACATCGAGGTTGAGGTGCCGGCGTGCAACTTCGAGGTCGGCGACAACGTCGTCTACCCGCACCACGGCGCGGGCGTCGTGGTCAAGAAGGAGACCAAGGATCTCCTCGGAGAGAACCGCGACTACCTCACGATTCAGATCCTCCACAACAGCATGACCGCGATGGTCCCCTGCGAGAATGCCCACACGGCTGGTCTTCGCCGCGTCATCGACGGCGAGCAGGTCAAGAAGGTGATCGGCGTCCTCACCGACGAGGTCTCCGAGATGCCGAAGAGCTGGACCGTCCGCTTCAAGCACAACCGGGCCAAGATCAAGACCGGGGACGTCTACGAGCTCGCCGAGGTCGTCCGCAACCTGGCGCTCCGCGAGTCGGGGAGGGGCCTCTCCGCCGGCGAGAAGCAGATGTACACCCGCGCCAGGAAGATCCTCGCGTCAGAGTTCATGTACGCGCTCGACAAGGACGAGGACGACGCCAAGTCCTATCTGGACAAGCTGCTGGAGGAGCGCTTCGGCGCCAAGGCTGCGGCCTAGGAGTGCCGTTGCCGCAACGTCCGTGATCGCGGCCGCCGGGTCGCGCCCGTCGGCGTCGATCAGTGCGTCCTGGGCGGTCTTCAGGTCCCTGCACTGGCGGCGGCCGGAGCTGCCCCAGCTCCCACGCCTTCGGTTATCGCGTCTTCTCGAACACGAGCCGATAGTGGTCCAGCAGCTCCCGCTCGAAGCAGACGCTATTGGCACTCACGCCTGAGGTGAACGCGAGCCGAAAATCGGCGCTGGTGAGCCACCGGGGAAGAAGCTGGAGCTTGAGTAGCGTCTTCCTGAGGCTCGGCGCCGCGAACCGCTTCCGCCACTGGCGGATGGTCTCGATGTAGTCGAGCCTGCCGCTCGAGCTCGACACGAGACGAAAGCGAGGCTCGGCGTTGCGGATGATCTGGTCCTGGCCGAAGGGAAGCCAGGAGCCGGGGAACTGGCGCCCCATGAGAGCGAGGTACCAGGCGTCGGAGTCCCGCGGGGCGTTGATGTCGATTCGGTCGCGCGGGATCATGTTGCGGCCGAACACCATCGTCTGCAGGAAGAACCGGCCCCCCTCGGGCAACACGCTCGCTATCCGGGCGAAGAATCCGCGATAAGCCTCCTCCTGCCGCCCGGTGCGGTACTCCTCCGGAGAGCAGAAGTGCTCGAAGGCGCCGAGGCTGGCCACGGCGTCGAAGGAGCCGAAGCTATCGCAGTCGACCTGCCGCGCGTCGTGGAGGTGGACGTCGAGCCCCTGCCGGCGGCAGGCCGCCGCCTGCGCCGACGACAACGTGACGCCGACCCCGGTGCACCCCCGGCTGCGGACAAACTCGAGGAGCGGGCCCCATCCGCAGCCTAGGTCGAGCACGCGCCGGCCGGGACCGATCCCGATCTGGTCGGCCACGTAGTCGTGCTTGCGCCGCTGGGCCTCCTCCAGGGTCAGGGAGAAGTCACCGTCGTACTTGGCTCCGCTGAAGTCCGCAAGCTCTCCCAGGCTGAGCCGGAAGATGCGATCGATCAGCGAATAGGTGAATTCGAGATCATCGCGGTCGGCCACAGCTTGGAAGGCGGGTGAGAGGGCGCACTAGGCGCGCCCGGCGACCCTTGCGATCCGGCGCGCCTCGGCCCAGGTTACGAGCCGGCCCGATTCCTCGTCCCAGAGCTTCAGGCGAATCGTCCGCAGCCCGTCCCAGAGCGAGAGGGTCGGAACGCTGTGGAAGATCGGGTTTTCGTCGTGGGCTCGCTGAAGGTTGTAGTTGGGGATCTTGGTGCTCAGGTGGTGGACGTGATGGAGGCCGATGTTGCCCGTGAAGAACTGCAGCACCTTCGGCAGCCTCAGGTAGGAGCTGCCTCGCAGCGCCGCATCCGCGTAGCTCCAACCCCCGGCGCTCTGCCAGTAGGTGTCCTCGAACTGATGCTGGACGTAAAACAGCCAAACCCCGGCGCTCCCGGCGAGCAAGGCAACGGGCCCCTGGATGAGCATCACCTCGCGCCAGCCGAGAAGCCAGCACAGGCCGCCGATCAAAACCACCAGCGCGAGATCGGTCCCATAGACGCTGCGCAGGATGCGCGGGCGCGCGGAGGCCGGCGCCCAGCGCGGCGCCAGCAGCATCGCGTAGATGGGGCCGATCCCGAACATCACCAGCGGGTTGCGGAACAGCCGGTAGGCGAACCGCCGATGCCACGACGAGCTCCGGTACTCACGAACCGTCAGCGTGGGGACGTCTCCGGTGCCGCGGCGATCGAGATCGCCGGCGGTCGCGTGGTGAACCGCGTGGCTGTGCCGCCAGCTCTGGAACGGGGTGAAAACGAGCACCGCGAGCGCCGCGCCGAGCCAGGCGTTGGCCCGGCGCCTCGGCAGGAACGAGCCATGAGCGCAGTCGTGGAAGAGAATGTAGATGCGAAGCAGGAAGCCGGCGGCGGGGACGGCGAGCGCGAGGACGAGCAGATAGGAGACGTCAAGCGCGAGATACATAAGTGTCCACAGCGCTACGTACGGAACCACCGAGACAGCCAGGTCGCGCAAGCTTCGGCCGAGGTGCGGCCGGGCATACGGAGTCACGCTCTCGCGCCAGTAGGGGCGCTCGTGAGTCGCCCCAGCGCTCCTGGGTCCGACGGATCCCATGTCTTCCAATGCTTGAGGCGGGGTCAAAGTCCGCCTTGAGGCGCGTCCGTCAAGATTGCCAGCCTACCGCGTGCGTTGGATCCGCATCCCGCTTACCGTCCGTTACCGGCGGATGGCTGACGCCGGCCGCGCTCAGTCCTTGCCCGAGATCCGGTCCCAGGCGTGGCGGAGCTTGTCGTGCCAGTCGTTCTTGACCATGTCGTCCGGCCCAACCTCGATGTCGCCCGGGCTGGCGCTCGGCTCGGGCAAGCCCTCGGCCTCGGCTGCGTCGACCCTGAGCACCACCCCGCGCTCGTAGATCTCCTCGACCTGCGAGGCATCCACGAACCGCCCGCCGGGGAGGACGCTCTTGTCGAGCACGATCCCATCGAAGACGTCGAGGGCCGGGTTGGCGAGGACGTGCTCGATCGCGCCGAGCTCCTTCCCATCGCTCGAGTACACGGGCACGCGCTCCTGGAGGGCGACGTAGGAGCTCGGCTGACCCAGATCCTTCATCGCGCCCGAGGGTAGCGAACGTCCGGGCTAGCGCAGGCGGCGCCCGCCGGTCGGCTGTGGGGCCTTGATAGGAGCGGTTGGGCGGTTACGTCACTAACTGCTATTGCGTCGGCGGCGACCCGGGGCTTCTGCTTTCACGCGAGGATGTCGCACAAAGGGTCCTGGCGACAAGCACCCCTAGCGAGGCTCAGACAGCGACTGGAGCGACTGGGCAGGCGCCCTGCAGGACGAGCGCGTGGTGGACGAGGCGGAGGTTGCCCGGATTGTTAACCCGTGCGGAGATCGGCTCCTATCGGCCCGGTTTGGGTTTGTGGGACAGCCTCCGTCCGAAGCAGTAGCGCCTGCGCGTGGCGGGCAAGGTGTCCCGGGACGACTTGCTGGCGCTGGCCGAAGAGGTCCCGACCATCTTCCGGTCACGGGTAAGGCGCTTCGGCGCTTCACCCTGGCCGCATCAGTGACCCAGTTCGGGGGTCGCTTTTGGAGCGCAGTCGCTGGCGCTCCGATCGCGAGCTGTTTGTGGTTCATAGCAGGGCACTGGGTGAGCGTTCGCCGCGTGGGGCGTGGACGCGGACTGGGCCTGGCCTAGACGTAATCCAACCGAATACAAAGGAGAAATCCCGATGGCCGATAAGCAATGGACGTCTACCTCAACGATCACCTCGGTAGGGCGATGCTCGGCAGCGATCTGGCAGAGCAGATCCGCGACCAGAGCGAGGGCACGCAGCTCGGCGCCGTGATGGCCGATATCGCCGCCGAGATCAAGGAGAACCGAAACGCTGGTCGAGCTGATGGAGGCGCTGGACGTCTCTCGCAACCCCGTCAAACAGGTAACCGGCTGGATGGCCGAGAAGGCAAGCCGGGTCAAGTTCAGCGGCGCCACGTCCGGGGAACCCGACGACGGCACGTTCATGGCCCTGGAGAGCCTCCGGCTCGGTGTGGCCGGGAAGAAATGCCTCTGGCTGGCCTTGAGCCAGGTCCGCGGCCAGCACGAGGGGCTGACGAGACTCGAGTTAGACACGTTGATCGAGCGCGCCAGCAGACAGGCAGAAGCCCTTGAGCGTGAGCGGATGGCCGCCGGAGCGCGGGCTCTTGGCGCGATCGGCACAAGCGAGAGCCATCCGTCAAACACGCGGTGACGCCCCGCGACGTCTGCCCGGGTCGGACAGCGCAATCCGCGGGGACCCCGCGCGCCCCGCCCAAGTGCCAGAGCGAGGCTCGCAACTGGCTTGTCTATGGATGGGCCAGGGTGGACTCAAACCATTGCCCTTCACGCGGTCGGAGCAGGAAAGGCCCCTATTACTCCGGATGCTTAGGAATCTGGCCACCAGTACGCCTACGGGGTCAGCGCGCCCACGCCGGAGGGTAGGACCGGCTAGCTGTTCTTCTTGCGGGTCTTCTCCACAGCGGCGGCGATGTCGGAGGCTTGCTGCGCGTATGCGCTGACCCGCTCGGCCGCCGACTTGACGGTGTCGAGGTCGAGCTTGCGTAGATCCAGCTGCGCCGCAGGCTTCGGCATGGACATGCTGCCCAGGCGCTTGAGCGGGCTCTGCGATCGGTTGGCGGCGAACCGGTCCCTGATCACTGCTGCCGCGGCCGCGCCCGCGAGCGCGGTGCCCCCCGCGATCAAAGGGGTCTTGGCCTTCGATGCTGCTTGCGCCACCGCGTGTCCCGCGCCCTTCGTCTTGGTGATCGCCGTGTCCTTGATCGCCTCCGCGCCGTTTCGGTTTTGAACTGTCGAGCGCGACTGCGACCGCGGGCGGGACGCCGCCGCGCTCTTACCCTTGGCTCGACTGGCGTGGGAGGAGGAATTCGCCCGCGAACCGTTGCGGCCCCTCGAGCTCTTACCCCTTGATCTCGTCGCTTGCGCCATCTCTTTCACTCCTCATTCGTGTTGCGCGAGGCTAGCCGCGCTTGGACTTGTTGCTCTTCGCCGATCCGGACTTGGCCGAGCGCGACTTGGAGGTCGACGCGCGCCTCGTTCGGCCCGATCCTGAAGACGTCCGTCGCTCCGCATCACCATGGATCTCCGAAACCGGGATCTCGTCGTGAGCGACGTCGGTCGCCAGCTGCGGGAGTAGCTCGCCGATGAACTTCGCCATCCGTTCCTCGTCACCGCGGATGTCGCGGGCGAGTTTTGCGGTCTGCTTGTCGCCGACGGCGGTGGCCAGGGCCGCGATCGTGGTGTAGGTGGCGATCTCGTCGGCCTCCTCGCGATATTCCGCGCGGGCGTTGTGAAGCATCCTCTCCTGCTCGCCCGAACCCCTCGCTACATGGAGCGGGCCCTGGGCCGCTGCCTTCGCCTTGCCGACGACCTCCTGAACGCTCTGCGCGGCCTTGCTCGCCCCGTCAGGGCCGGGCAGCGAAACCGTTTCGGCGGTCCCGCCGAGCTGCTTGATCCGCTTGGCGACGGAGGTCGCGTGCGACTCCGTTTCCTTCAGGTGCTGGCGCAGGCGCTTCTCGTAGTCAGCCCGGGTGGTCGTCTCGAGGTGCGACTCGAGCACGATCGCCAACTGACGTTCCTTGCCGTAGGCCTCGTTGAGAAGGCCCACCAGCTTTGCATCTCTGGTCGTTTGCTCGGACAATTCATCCTCCTACTTGTCGGGGTTGGTGCTCGTGTTCGGCATGGGGTTGGTCGCTTCGGTTCACGTTCAGGTGGTCTGCTTGTCCTTGGGCTCGTCACGTGGCTCGAGCTGGATCTCGCGCTCGGCACGCGGCACCTCTGCTCGCAGCTCCCGGCTGCGCTCGCGCTGAGCTCGACTCCGAAGAGCAGCGCCAGAGCCCGGGTGGTCGTCTCGAGGTGCGACTCGAGCACGATCGCCAACTGACGTTCCTTGCCGTAGGCCTCGTTGAGAAGGCCCACGGTCATGCTGTCCTCGCTGAACTCGGTCGCGGTGAGCTTCAGCGTCGGCCATAGCCCGGTGCGCGGGTCGGTGCCTTCGGGCGCGTAGTCTCGGCGCACCGAGTTCACGTCCTCCCGCACGTCCTCGCGCTCTCGGTCACGCTCCTCGCGATCCCGCTGCCGCTCCGTTCGCTGCTCGATCTCCATCCCGGGGTCCTCTCTCCTCACTTCTTCTCGGGCTTCTGTTCACCGGGCCAAGCCCCCGTCGCGCGCAAGAACGCGACCCGGGTGCCGCGGTCCACGAGGCCCCGCACGAGCCGGAAGATCGCGCCTTCGAGCGTCATCGCGGCGATCAGGGCGGGCCAGGCGATCTCGCGCTGGTCGGGCCCGGGAGCCTCCTCGTCGGCGAAGCGAGCCCAGATGAACTCGAACAGCTTCGAGGCGATCAGCCCGGCGAGCAGGCCGCTGAGCAGGCTGATCGGGGTGAAGATGACGTTTCCCATCTCCGGCCCCTAACGGGAACGGCGGCGCAGGATCACCGCTACCACCAGCAACGCGGCGACCGCCGCGAACGCCGGCGCCGGGTTTTCGCGCAGCGTCGCAATGGTCCGGTCCGCTGTCTGACTCGCCTCGGGCGCGGTCTGGAATTTCTCCTTCGCCGCCTCCGCGGTCGCCGAGATCTTCGCCTGGGCAGCCTCCTTGGTGTCCTCGAACTTCTGCTGGGCCTGCTGCCTGACGTCGGACTTCTCAGCGAGCGCTGCGGCCGTCTCACCGAGCTCCTCCCGAGTCTGCTCGATCTCGACCTCGATCCGCTCGGGGCTCTCGGGGGCATCGCTGGACGCCGCCTCGTTCTCGACCGCGCTCGCGCGTGAAGTCGAGGTCGTGCTCGCGTTCTTCTCAGCCATTTCGGCCCTCCTTTGCGCCGGCCTTCGCCGCCTCGATGTCCAACTTCGTGCTCTCAATCGCTCGCTCTGGGACCGGGGGCGAGCCCGCCTCGGCCTTTTGCTTGGCGGCGAGCGCCAGCCCGCCCGCGATCAGCCCGTAGGCCGCGGCGACGATCAACGCCGCCAGCCAGGCGGCCGCCACCGATTCCAGGGCAAGGATCAGCGCCGCCGTGAGTGCCCCGAGCGCAAACAGAGCGACAATCCCCGCGGCGCCGAAGGCGCCGGCACTCACGCCCAAGCGCTTGCCCTTCTCGGTGACCTCGGCCTTGGCGAGCTCGACTTCCTTTCGCGCCAGAGTCGACACCTGATCGGAGAGCAGTCGCATGAGCTCGCTGATCGAGGCCTGATCGAGACCGTTGGCCTGCTCTGCGTCCTCACTCAATTTCGGATCTGGCTCCATGGCTCTCCTTCGATCGCGTCACCGGGACGAGCGGTCCCGGTGATGTGCCCCTCGGGTACCGTTTTGGGAAACCTGTCCCTCTTAGTAGCGAACTTGCAACAGGTTCGTGCCAGCTGTGAGGAAAATGAGACAGAATTCTGAGACACTCCGTTCCATGCCGCGCCCGCCGTGCGCAAACCTGTCTGCCACGAATGGCTGACCACCCGCGATCCGACACGCGACGCAACCGCGAACGCATCCTTGCGGCGAGCCGGCGGCTGCTCGAGCAGTCGCCTACGACCCCGATGGCCGACATCGCGACGGCGGCGGGCGTTTCGCGTTCGACGCTCTACCGCCACTTTCCCAACCGCGACAGCCTGCTGGCGGCGGTCCCCAAACGCGAGCTCGCCCGGACGGATCAGCCCGAGCCGGAACAGACCCTGCCGGCGGGTCGCCTGGGACGCGAACGCCCGGTCTCGCTCGAGGGCGTTCACGTCTTCGACGTCGTTGCGCCAGCGGTTCTTCCCGAGCAGCTGGTCGCGGAGGCCGAGCGGATCGCCGACGTGCCCCTCGCGCTCTACGTCCTCGACATCGACGGCTCTCACCTGCTGCGGGTCGCCGGCCCCGAGCGGCTGCCGGAGCGGATCGAGGCCCCGTTGGCCATCGGACCCGAACTCGATTCCGACGGCCTTTCCGAGCTCAGGGCAAGTCTCGGGGATCGCCCAGGGATCGAGGTCGTCCCGCTCTGGCTGCGCGGACGAGCCACCGGCGTGATGATCACCTTGGGACGGCCGCGACGACCGCTGAGCGAGCTCGCGCGCCAAGCGGCCGCGGCGATAACGCTGGCCGACCGCTACACCGACACCTTCGCGCGCGGGCAACGCCGCAAACAACCGCGGGCGGCAGCCGAGATCCAGCAGAGCCTGCTTCCGCCGCGGATCTCGCGGATCACGGGAGGCGAGGTCGCCGGCAATGTGCTGCCGAGCTATGAGGTCGCGGGAGATTGGTTCGACATCGTCGAGAACCTGGACGGGATCTGGATCACGCTCGCGGACGGTCTCGGGCCCAGCACCCGAGCCGCGGCCAGCAGCGCCGTGGCTTTGGGCGCCCTGCGCGCGAGCCGCCGCAGCGGGGGGACGACGAATGACGCCCTGATGTTGATGCACCGGACGCTTCGTGAGATGCCCGGCCCCAAGGCTGAGATGGAGGCAGTCGTGGCGCGCTGGGATCCGGCGAGCTTTCGACTTGAGCTCGTCAACTGCGGACACGTGTCGCCCTTGGTCATTCGCGCCGGGGGTCGCGTGGAGATCATCGACGTCCCCGCCGGCCACGGGCTCGGAGGCCGCTCGAGTCCCAGGCCCGCGGAGCGCTCGACCGTGCTCGAGCCGGGCGACCGCCTGCTCATGTGCTCCGACGGGGTGATCGAGGGTGGCACAGGACAGGCGGGCCTGGGCCTCGACGGTTGCGCCGAGGCGGCGTTGCTCTCCGACCGAGGTTCGGCCGCGGACACCGTCCGCAAGGTGCACGGCGCGGCTCTCGAGGCGAGCGACCAACGCCTTCAGGACGATGTGACCGTGGTCTGCCTGGCGGTCGAATAGTCCTCCAAAGGACTCGTGCGCTGGCTTGCGAACGCTGCTCGCGTTAGGGCGGCCGCGCCGGGTACCCCGCACCTCATGAAGCGGAAGTGATGCGCGGGGTGGTGCTCGGTGCGACCGGAAACGTCGGCACGGCTGTCGTCGACGCGCTCGGCGCTCATCGGGATGTCGACTCGATCGTCTCCCGGAGGATTCCTGAGTTCGAACTCGCCAAGGTCGATTGGCATTCGGCGGACATCGTCGAGGCCGATCTCGTGAGCCTGTCTCAGGGCGCCGATGCGTTGGTCCACCTCGCCTGGCTGATCCAGCCGTCGAGGGACGAGCACACGCTGTGGGCCGTCAACGTGACGGGCAGCCGGCGCGTGTTCGAAGCCGTGGCCGCGGCGCGGGGTGCCGAGCCTCGTCTACGCCTCCTCGGTGGGCGTTTAGCTATTCCTGAACTGGCAGGGATGGAGCGTCAGATGAGCGAGAGCCTACTCCCGCAGCCCGGCGGCATCGAGAGCGTCGTGGCGAGTCGAAAACGAGCGACCGCGGACGATCTTCCCGTCGCGGACCGTGAAGATCGCGTCAAATGGCCTATCGATCTCGGGTCCGCCGCGCCGAGCACGTGTGGTCACCCGAGCGAGGGCGAGAACCTCATCGCCGTAGTCGACAAATCGCTCGGGCTCGATCCGCAACTTCTCCCAGTACCTGGGCATGCTTTCGAAATACCGCTTGACCTCGGCGTGACCTCGGTGGGTGATCGCGCTTGGTGCGTGAGGATCTTCGACCCATTCGACCCCTGGGTGAAAGAGCGCAAGCAGTCCGTCGAAGTCACCGCGGCTGCCGCGGGCAAACACCGCCTTCACGAGCTCGACGTTCTCCTGCGACATCGCCCGCCCAGTATCTCGCGGCGGGGGGAGGGTCGCGAGCCGATGAGCCTCGTTTCAAAATACCCCCGACCAGCTCAGCGCAAAAAAAAGCGCCCTCAAAAATGACTCACGAGGAGATGATCGCGATCCTCGAGGAGATCGCCCGGGACCCGGACGCATACCCGTCGAGCCGGGTGACGGCGATCCGAACCCTGTGGGAGTGGCGCCGAGCCGAGTCCGAGGAGGAGCCGAATCCCTTCGACGACCTCTACGCCGACGAGTTCACCGCCCGGCGGCGGGAGCGCACGAAGTGCCGCTAGCCCCGCAGCTCGTCGAGCTCGGGCGCCGGATCGCGACCGGCCGGCCGGGGCGCGGGTGGGAGCGCAGCTTCCCTCTCGCGACGAGTCCACCGGTGCGCGGGCGGGTGAGCCCGAGCAGATCGGCGCCCTCGGTCACCGACCGCCGATCGCTCGGCTACGGGAGCTCCAGGGGAACAACGTGGCTGGGATCTACACCTAGATCCGCAGCCGCTCGAGCGCCGCCCGAATCCGCTCCTGACTCTCCGGCTCGAGGACCGGCTCGTGCTCGAACCACATGACCAGGGCGCGAACCCAGATCAGCCGCACGTCCATGTCGAGCTCGCTGGCGTAGGCCACCAAGACCTCCTCGGGGCGCCGCGGCCACGCGCTGCCCTCCTCAAACCGCGCGATCGTCGCCTGGTTGACCTCGATCGCGGCCGCGATCTGGACCTGATGCACCCCCCTCTCCTTACGTGCTCGGCGGCAGGCGCGACCGATCCACGGGAGGAATGGACGCGGAACCTCCTCGGTCTCGATGCCCGCAGTTCTACCCGAGACCGAGCGGCCGAGTCCAACGAGCGCCAGAGATAGCGCCGATATGCGGGGCACGCCACGATCTCGATCAGCCTCGATCGCTATGGCCACCTGATGCCGGGCTCGGAGGAGGAGGCGGCGGGCCTGCTCGACGCCTACCTGGAGGCCCAGCGCGCGCGCGCCGAGGAGACCGCGCGCGGAGCTGGCGCCGAGCTGCGTGGCGCATCTGGTGGCGCATCTCTTCGCACCGACGGCTGAAAACGGCTCATCTAAGCCGTTTCTAGAGGACGTAGACGGTCGTAAAGACGATGATCCACATGACGTCGACGAAGTGCCAGTAGATCCCGGGCACCTCGACGCCCAGGTGGTCCTTCGCCGCCGGGCCGAAGTGCCCCCGCCAGGCGCGAATGTTCGCGAACGTCAGCAGCAGCAGCCCCACGAACACGTGCGCGCCGTGAAGCCCGGTGAGCCCGTAGAAGATCGTGCCGAAGGCCGTGTCGCGGGCGGAGAAGCCGATGTGGATGTACTCGTTGATCTGGATGAAGAGGAACGTCGCGCCCAGGAGCCAGGTCGCCGCCAGGCCCATCTGCAGGCCCCGATGGTTGCCGTGGCGGATCGACTCCAGCGCCCAGTGCACGGTGAAGCTGGACGAGATCAGGATCGCGGTGTTGACCCCGGCCACCGCCACGGGGAGCTCGAACCCCTCGGGGGGCCACGGGCCCTCGTTGGCGACGACGCGGAGGAAGAAGTACGAGGCGAAGAACGCCCCGAACAGCATCACCTCGGAGACGATGAACAGCAGGATCCCCAGCGTCTGGCGGTCGATCCGCGAGCTCTGATGGGCCTCCGGCGGGCCGTGATGCGCGTGCTCGACGGTGGCGGTAGTCGCCTCCATCAGGCGTCCCCCCGTTCGGGGGAGGAGTCCGTGGCCTCGCGCTCCTCGGCGCCGATCGCGACCCGCGCCGGCTGCGGCTGCGGCACCGGCGGCGCCCCCTGAACCCCGCCGCGCGCCTCGAGGTGCTCGACCGGCTTGTCGGTGATCTCCTTGACCCGATCGACCAGCCCCTCCTGAAGCCACTTGGACTGCTCCCCGGCCAGGGTCGAGATCAGGATCTCGTCGATCCGGTAGTGCGTGATCGCGTTCTGGATCGCCGCGAACGGCGCCGGGCTCATCGGCTGGCCGGTGGCGTCGATATCCGAGCGGTAGAGCTCGGCGAGGGTCCGGGCCAGTCGGTCGCAGACCTCCTCGCGGTCGAGGTCGCCCGATCGCGGGCTGATGATCGTGTACCGGTGCGGACGCTCGGCCGCCTTGCTCTTCAGGTGTGAGACCAGATCGCCGCTGGCGACCGTTTGGGTCGCGACCACCAACGTGTGGGTCACGTCCCACCGGATCGCGTCGTCCTCGATCCGCACCGGGATGTGGGTCACCGGGACGTCGAGATGCTCCTTCGCCCACTCGACCAAGTCGCGGCGAAGGAAGCCGAAGCGGGTCTCGGCCAGGGCCGAGATGAGCACCTCGGTCGGGTCGAAGGCACGAACGGCATCGTCGAGCGCGAGCGACGGATCGGGGTCCATGACCGCCCCGACAGCGTCGATGCCGAACTCGGCCAGGACCGCCTCGGTCACCTCGACGCGGCTCAGCGCGGCCTCCCGGAGCTCGTCGCGGTCGACGATCTGCCCGGCGGCCGGCTGGTTCTGCGGCGCGACGAGCGCGACCCGCTCGGCGCCGGACTCCACCCGGTCGCGAATCGTCTCCAGCAGCTTGCGGCCGCCGGCGACCTCGTTGAGGAAGGCGAGGATCGTGCCGCTGGCGCCGTTGGCGCCGGCCGGGGTTGCGCTCGCCGCCTCGCTCACGGCCCACCCCCACTCGGAGCGCCGCTCGAGCCGCCGCCGCTTCCGGCGGTGCCCGCCAGCGCCGGCTCGGGCGGCCTCACCTCGGCCTCCTCGCCGCCCATGATCGCGTGCCGGGCGCCGGGAACGCCGAACTCGTACGGGCCCCCGACGACGCGCGGGATCTCGTCGAAGTTGAACACCGGCGGTGGCGAGGACACTTGCCACTCGATGGTCTTGGCCCGCCACGGGTTCGCCGGGGCGCGCGGGCCCCACTTCCACGAGACGACCATGTTGTAGAGGAAGATCAGCTGGGCGGCGCCGAGCATGAAGGCGAAGCAGGAGATCAGCAGGTTCCAGTCGCCGAACTGCGCCGAGTAGTCCGCGACCCGCCGCGGCATCCCCTCCATCCCGATCCAGTGCATCGGCACGAACGTGCCCAGCATCCCGACCAGGGTGAGGTAGAAGTGAACACGGCCAAGCTTCTCGTCGTACATGCGCCCGGTCATCTTCGGGAACCAGTGGTAGATCCCCGCGAAGATCGTGAACACCGACCCCCCGAAGAGCACGAAGTGGATGTGGGCGACGACGAAGTAGGTATCGGAGACGTGGATGTCGATCGGCACCATCCCCAGCATCACCCCGGAGATCCCGCCGATGACGAAGGTGACGATGAACCCGAGCGCGAACAGCATCGCGGTCGAGTACAGGTGAAGCACGGAGCCGAACAGGGTCCCCAGCCAGGAGAAGATCTTGATCCCCGTGGGCACCGCGATCAGGAGCGTGGTGATCATCATCGGCACCCGCAGCCAGCTGAACATGCCCGAGACGAACATGTGGTGCGCCCAGACGGTGTACGACAGCACCACGATCCCGATCAGGGCGAGGGCCATCAGGCGATAGCCGAAGATCGGTTTTCGGGCGTGGGTCGAGATCACCTCGGAGACGATCCCGAAGCCGGGCAACATCATGATGTACACGGCCGGGTGCGAGTAGAACCAGAAGATGTGCTGGTAGCTGAGGACGTCGCCGCCGAACTGCGCCTGGAAGAAGTTCGTGTCCAGGGCACGGTCGAACAGGACCATGAACTGAACGCCGGCGATGAACGGCGTCGCCGCAACCACCAGGAGCGACGTCGAGAGGTTCGCCCAGACCAGTAGCGGCATGCGCCAGAAGGTCATTCCGGGCGCACGCATGGTGATGATCGTCACCAGGAAGTTGAGCGCGGTGGCCACCGACGAGGCGCCGGCGAACTGGACCCCGAGGTTGAAGAACGACTGGCCCAACGGGGCCCCGGTCGACAGCGGCGCATAGCCGGTCCAGCCCGCGTCGAAGGCGCCGCCTGGCACGAAGTAGCTCGCCAGGAAGAGCAGGCCGGCGATGGGAAGCATCCAGAAGCTGAGGGCGTTGAGCCGGGGAAACGCCATGTCGGGCGCGCCGATCATCAGCGGCAGCACGTAGTTGGCGATGCCGGCGAACACCGGGATCACGAACACGAAGATCATCAGCGCCGCGTGGGTGGAGAAGAGGCCGTTGAAAACGTTGGGATCGATCACCTGCGTCCCGGGCTGCGCGAGCTCGGCCCGCATCACCATCGCGATCAGCCCGCCGACGAAGTAGAAGAAGAAGGTGGTGACGATGTACTGGATGCCGATCACCTTGTGATCGGTGTTGAACCGGAAGTAATCGCGCCACGAATGGGCACCGTGCTGGGAGTGGTCCTCGGGCACGGTGGGCGCCCCGCTCGCCCAGCGGAACCAGTAGTCGAAGGCGCCGAGGCCGACCAGGAAGCCGAGCGGCCCGGTGATCGCCGGAACGATCACGTGCGGGTAGCCGGTCTCCTCGGTCTGGAAGATCTCGAGTCCCGAGATCGCGCGCAGCGCGACCACGAGGCCGAAGCCGAAGGCGCAGCCGAGCACGAACCCGAGGCCCCCGCGTGCCAACCCGGGCGCTCTCAGCGCCATGGTCACGACGCTCCCCCTTCATCGCCCCCGCTGGTGACCGGACCCGGCCCCTGCGGCACCGGTGGCCCCCCGCCCGCCCGCTTCGCCTTCGCGGCCCAGTCGTTGAACTCGTCCTCCGAGGTGACCACCACCGGCGCACTCATGGTGGCGTGCCCGAACCCGCAGAGCTCCGTGCAGAGGACGCTGTAGGTGCCCTCGCGATCGGGGGTAACCAGCAGCGTGTCATCGACCTCGGTCTCCGTGGGCCCCTGAGGCACCAGATCGCGCTTGAGCCGCCACTCCGGCACCCAAAAGGAATGGATCACGTCGACCGCGGTCAGGTGCAGGTCGAGCTGGCGGTCAACCGGAACGTGGAGCTCGTTCGAGGTCACGTTCTGATCCGGATACTCGAAGGTCCACTTGTACTGCTGCGCGTAGACGTTCACCCGCAGCTGGTCGGCTGCCGCCGCCGGCTCCTCGATGTCGTCGAGCACGATCCAGCTGTAGACGACGCCGGAGAGGACGATCACCGTCGGGATGACGGTCCAGGCGATCTCGAGCTTGGTGTTGCCGTGGATCGGCTCGCCGTCCGACTCGTCGCCGGGCTTCGCCCGGTACTTCCAGATCGAGTACCCGAGCATCACCAGGACGATCGAGAACACGAAGCAGGAGAGGACGATCATGACGTCGAGGAGGGTGTCGATCGGCGCCGCCTCCTCGGATGCCTGGACCCCGTTCCAGTCGATCTGGAGCATCACCGCCGACTGCACGATCGTCAGCACGACCATCGCGGCGATCAGCTTGAGAAGCGTGGCCCGGGTCAACGCGCCGGATTCTATTCGCGCCGGCACTCGCGCTCATCGGTGACCTCTGCGCTAGCGGCAACCCGCACGAGCCGCCCACAGGAAGCCTCTAGTCGACGGGCACGTTCGGCAGCTTGTCGAGCCTCCCGGCGGCGGCAGCGAGCACTCCGCGCGCCACGCGGCGCCAGCTCCACACCCGCTCGACCGTGTCGCGGAGTGACTCACGCGCCGGCCGCCGGATGCCCTCGTCGAGCGCGAGCCAGCCGTTGACGCGATCGGCGATCGCGCCGATGACGTCGCCCTCGAGCGGGAACGAGACCAGCTCCGCGACGCCCACAGGCAGCGCCTCGGCAAGCTCGCGGCTGACCTCGACCAGGCCCGAGTGCGCCGCCGAGACCGGCAGCACCCCGGCGGCCGCGGCCTCGGCGGCGACCATGCCGAAGGCCTCCGGGAAGGTGCTCGGGAAGACCAGGGCGTCGGCGGCGGGGACCAGCCGGCCGACCTCCTCATGCTCAAGCCGGCCGGCGAACGAGACGCTGTCGGAGGCGCCAACGGCGGCGTCGACGTAGCCCGGCGGCGGGGCCTCGAGGAAGTCGCCCAGGAGCCGCAGGGGGTGCTCCTCGCCACCCTCGAGGGACCGGCCGCGGGCGGCGATCTCGCGCGCCGCCGCGAGATCGCCGCCCGAGAGCACCCGCCACAGCCGCTGGGCGGCCTCCGCGTACTCGCCGAAGCCAACAAAGAGGAGCCGCCCCCCGCGGTTGCGCGCGTGGATCAGCGGCCACGCCGCGAGCAGCAGGTCCACGCCCTTGGACACGATCAGCTTCCCGACGAACACGATCCGGGGCCCGGAGGCGGCCGCGAACCGCTCGAGCGCGTCGGCGGCGCGCCTGGGGTCGCGACCCCAGGCGCCCGGAACCTCACCCTCGCCTGCCAGCTCGGCCGCCAGCTCCCGCAGGCGCGTGGGAGCCTCGCGGCGGGGAATCGGAACGAACAGCTCGGTGTCCACGCCCGGGGGCCCCAGACGGGTACGGGCCCGCAGGTCGCCCTCGGCCATCGCCTCCCACAGGCTCTCGGCCGTGTGCCGGGACCCGACCAGCACCCCGGAGGCCGCGCCCAACCCCTCGCGCGCGTATGACAGGAATCGCTCCGGGTGGGGCTTCACGGTGTACTCGAGGGCCGAGCCGTGAACCTTGACCGCGAACCCAGGCCCGCCCTCGCGGAGACCCATGCCCGCCCGCGCGAGGATCGCCGGGCCCATCACCAGATGGTTGGCGAGAGCGGCGTCGATCCCCTCGGCCGTCTCGGCGACCTCACGCACGGCGGTCACGTTCGCCTCGACATAGCGCTCCACCTCCTCGTGGCTGAGGTCGGGGAACGCCCGCGCCTCGAAGCCCTCGTAGGCGTCGGGCACGTACACAGGGAGGATCCGGCCGATCTCCGGGAGGTATGCGATCACCCGGCCCTTGCGCCGTGACTTCACCCCGGTCTCCTCCACGATCAGCCGCCCGTTCTCCCACCGGCCGACCGAGCGGATCCAAGGCAGCGACGCGGCGTCGCGCTCCTGGCACAGCAGGTGCACCTGGTGGCCCAGGCGGGCGAGCGCCTGGGCGAGGCTCGCGTTGTAGACGTTGGAGCCGGTGCCGCGAAGCAGGTAGCCGTGGAAGATCAGGACCTTCACGTCAGGCATTCTGCCCGGAGCAGAGGGGCGAAGCCCGATTGCGACGGGTCAGGCTGGTGTTGTTTCGGTGGTTTGCCGTCATCGACGCCGTTATCGTTCGCGCGGATGGCGAACGACCGGCAGACATATCGGCTGCGCGCGCCCGCCTCCGGGCGCGAGGCGATTGCGCCCGTCGAGCCTGGCGGCGTCTACGTCGACAGGGTCACGGGCGAGGAGATGGAGCCGGTGACGCGCACCGTGCCGCTGGCTCCGTCCGCGTCCGCGCTCCTTCGCACTCCCGAGAACCTGCGCATCTGCCGCCGCTGCAACCAGCTGATCGGGCTCGACGTGAGCGACTGCCCCTACTGCGGCCTGCGCCAGGCCGCCCTCGACGGGGCGTCCTAATGGCGCCCCCCGCTCGGACCCGGCGGCTCCGCATGGCCGCCCTGGCGCTCAGCGTCCTTGCCCTCGCCGCGATTCCCGCCGCGGGTTGCGGCGGGGACGACGATGATGAGAGCGCTTCCGCGCCGACGACGACCACCTCGACCACGCAGAGCACGTCGACCACCGACACCACCACGACCGACACCACCACGACCGAGCCGACGACAACGACGTCGACCACCGACACCACCACGACCGAGACCGAGACGGACTCGGACGAGGACACCGGGGGAACCTCCCCCAGCGATGAGGTGGAGGACACGGCGGAGAACGACGTCCCGCCCCCGTCGGACAGCCCCGCCGAGCGCTTCGAGGAACGCTGCGAGCGCAACCCCGAGTCGTGCTAGCTGTCTAGCGCGCTCACCGGCGCGCTAGATACGCCCAGTAGGTCAGGCGGTCGTCGTAGCGGCAGCCGTAGCGGCGGGTCGAGCCCACCTTCTTGTGGGCCCTCGTCGTGTTGATGACGAGGTTGGGGTTGCGCGCGGTGCCGGAGCATTTACCCCGGTTGCGGCTTGCCCGCCACTTGTCGCCGCGGCTACCGCGACCGGCCGCGAGCATCGACGCCCAGGTGGGTGTCGTGATCCCGATGATCCGGCCCCTCTTCACGGTCAGAGGCCGCTCCAGCGTGAACACCGGCGTTGTCCCGAGGTAGGGCTTGAGCTTCACTCGGGGTGTTTCCTTCACCAGCTTGTACTTATTCCCGCCTCCAAGGCGCCGGAGCACCGCGAGCTGCGCGAACGCGCCTCCGCCGAGCTTCTCCGTGCCAGCGATCGCGCCGAGGCCCCTGCGCTCCTTCTTGGTCGGGCGCGACACGTCCACGCTCCACGCGACGATCTTGCCCTTGCGCGGCATCTGGAACAACGCGCCCCTGCCGTCTCCCTTGACCTGGAACCCGGTCACCCTGGCCAGCACCTGGCAGGACTTGCTCAGTGGCGCCGGCGGGGCGCCCGGGCCTCGAAACCGCTTCGCCGTCGGACAGTTCGGTTGGGGCGTGTGTCTCGTCTTCCCGAGCTGCTTGGCTCGGGCGGCGTCCGCCTCCTGGCTGGACGCCCCGACCGCGACCACGGCCGCGGCCAGCGCGGCAAACGCCGCAACAACGAGGATGCGGCGCAAACTCAGCGATCCTTGCTCGATCATCGCACTCATGTAAGCGAGTTTCGCTCTCCGGTGCAGAGCCGTTGTCGGGCGCTGATCCCGCCGGCGAGCGGTTCGATCTGGCCGCATAGCGTAGTGCTCTCCTCACCGCCACTGCCTGCGAGCGCTTAGGGTGCGCGGTTGATGCCGGCCGAGCACGGGCACTCCGATAGCGCACCCGGGCCGCCCGAGCCGGCGTTCGAACGCTACGTCAGGGCGGGCTTTGAGCAGCTCGGCTTCGAGGCCGACGGGGTGACGATGGCGGTGATCAGCGTGGTCGATACGCTCTACGGCCCGTTGATCGACCGGCTGATGCGGGCCGACCTGGGCCAGGTCGAGGCCGAGCCGGGCATCGACCTCTCCGCTCCGCCGCCGGAGGCCGAGCGGCGGTGAGGTTGCTCGACGCCGGCGTCGCTGAGCAGGCCCGGGCGATCGCCTCGGGCAACGCCGATCCCCGCGAGCTCCTCGACGCAACCCTGGCGCGGATCGAGCGGCGGAACCCGGCCCTGAACGCCATCGTCGACACCTTCCCGGAGGAATCTCGCCGGATGCTCGACGCCGCGCCGCACGGACCCTTGTACGGCGTCCCGATCGCGGTCAAGGATGAGTGGCCACTGCCGTGGCGAGCGGAGCGGCTGGGCGCGGCCGCGCCGCTCGGCGCCGCCCCGCGGCCGGGCGAGTCCGGCCCCTACCGGGCGCTGCGCGACTCGGGCGCGGTGATCGTCGGCATCGCCAACATGCACGAGTACGGGATGGGCTCGACCGGGGCGATCTCGGTCTACGGCCCGGCGCACAACCCTTGGGACACAGAGCGGTGTCCGGGCGGTTCTTCCAGCGGTCCGGCCGCGGCGGTCGCCGCGCGTCTGGTCGCGGGCGCGGTCGGCGCGGACGGGATCGGCTCGATCCGCTTCCCGGCCGCCTACTGCGGGCTGACCGGGCTGAAGCCGACGTTCGGCCGCTCGGCGATGGCCGGGCACCACGTCCCTCACACGACCACGATCGTCTCCGGTCCGCTCTGCCGCGACGCCGCCGACTGCCGGCTGCTCGGTGGCGCGCTGTTCGGCGAGGAGCTTGCCGTGGGCGACGCCTCCGGGCTTCGGATCGGGATCGTTCCCGGTGAGGTGTGGGACGACTGCCGGGAGGACGTGCGGGGTCCTTGCGAAGCGGCGGTCGAGATCCTGCGCGAGGCGACGGGCGGCTCGACCTCCGAGGTCTCCGTCGAGGGGATCGAGCACACCCTCGTCTGCTCGATTCTGGTCACGTCGAGCGAGGAGATGGCTCAGTTGACGCCCGAGAGCCTCGCCGCCCTCGGCGACGGCGTCAGCCCGATCGCGCGGGCCCTGCTTCGGTACCGGATGCTGACCCCGGCGGTGACGATCGCACGTGCCCAGCGGGTGCGAACGCTGGTGCGCCGCTCGCTCGCACAGGCCTTCGAGCAGGTCGACGTGCTCGCCTGGCCCACGGTGGCCGCGCCCGCGCCGCCACTTGGCGATCCGAGGGTCGAGCTGCCCTCCGGCCCCCACCCCGCCGACTACGCCAACCCGCGCCAGGCGGGGATCGCCAACCTCACCGGCATCCCCGGGATCAGCATTCCGGTCGGCCTCAGCTCCGAGGGACTGCCGGTGGCGCTGCAGCTGCTTGCCGCCTGGAGGCGTGATCAGCTGCTGCTCGACGCCGCCGAGGCGCTGGAGCGCGCCACCGACCGACGCTGGGTCGACGCGGTGCCACCGCTGGTGGCGGCCGCCTGACGGGCTCACGGCGTCGCTATTTTCATCAGGCATGGCCGCGATCGAGGTAGAGGCGCTCGAGCGTACGTTCCCAGGGGGCGTACGAGCGGTCGACGGCGTCGATCTCGAGGTCGCCGACGGCGAGATCTACGCCTTCCTCGGGCCGAACGGCGCGGGCAAGACGACGACGGTGCGGGTGCTGACGACGCTGCTCCGCCCGACCGGCGGCCGGGCCCGGGTGGCGGGCTTCGACGTCGTCGCTCAGCCGGCCCAGGTGCGCAGGGCGATCGGCGTGGCCCTGCAGGAGGCGGCACTCGATCCCCTGATGACGGGTCGGGAGCTGATCCAGCTTCAGGCGACACTTCACGGGCTGCCGCGGGAGGAGGGCCGCCGCCGCGGGCTTGAGCTGCTCGATCGTGTCGGTTTGAGCGACGCCGCCGACCGCCGGGTCGGGACCTACTCCGGCGGGATGCGCCGGCGGCTCGACCTCGCTTCCGCCCTGGTTCATGAGCCGCGGGTGCTGTTCCTGGACGAACCGACTACCGGCCTCGACCCGGTCAGCCGCAAGGGGATCTGGGAGGAGGTCTCTCGCCTCAATCGGGATGGCACCACCGTGTTCCTCACGACCCAGTATCTGGAGGAGGCCGACCGACTGGCGGATTGTGTCGGGATCATCGACGTCGGACGGATCGTGGCCGAGGGCACGCCAGGATCGCTCAAGGCCGAGGTCGGACGGCCCCACCTCGAGATCAGGCTGGCCGACGGCGCCGTGGAGCGCGCCGAGCGCGTGATCTCGCGTTTCGGGCGGCCGCTGCCGGCGAGGGACGGCGTCGCGTTGGTCGAGTTGGCGCGCGGGGCGGCGGAGGTGGCCCCGGTGGTCCGCGCCCTCGACCAGGCCGGGCTCACGGTGGAATCGCTCGACCTGGTGGAGCCCACGCTCGACGACGTGTTCGTGGCCAAGACCGGATACCACATCGAGCCCGCGGAGCAGGAGGCCGACGCGCCCGCGCTCGAACCCGGCGGAGAGCCGGCGGAAGCAGAGGCGTGAGCGCGCTCGCCGCCGACCTGCGGGTGATCGCCGCGCTGGGCGCTCGTTCGGTCCGGCAGACCTTCCGCCGCCCGCAACTGGTGGCGCCGATCCTGGTCTTCCCGACACTGCTGCTGGCCATTCAAACCGCAGGCGCCGGCAGGGCCGTCGACTTGCCAGGCTTCCCCGAGGTCGACGGCTTCCTCGACTTCATGCTCGCCGGCTCGATCATCCAGTCGACCCTGCTGGCGGGAAACAGCGGCGCGATCGCGCTGGCGGTCGACATCGAGATGGGTTTCACCGACCGGCTGCTGGCGGCGCCGATCTCCCGGTTCGCGATCGTCCTGGGACGGCTCGCTGGGACGGCGGCGCTCGGCGCGCTGGCCGCGGTCTGGTTCATCGCCATCGGCGTGATCTTCGGCGCCACCATCCACGAGGGAGTTCTCGGCGGGCTCTTGATGATCGCCTTCGGGGCGCTCTCCGCCGTTGCCTTCGGCGGCATCGGCGCCGCGATCGCCCTGCGCACTGGCAAGGCGTCGGTCGTGCAGGGACTGTTCCCGCTGGTGTTCGTGATCCTGTTCCTCTCCTCCGCCTTCTTCCCCGCGAACCTAATCCTCGAGCCGGCCGCCTCCGTGGCCGAGTACAACCCGCTCAGCTTCATCGTCGAGGGCATTCGCGAACCGGTGATCTCGACCCTGTCGGCCGAGGCGTTCTGGGAGGCGCTCGGCGCGATCGTGCTCGTGGGCGGGATCAGCATCGGGCTCAGCGCACTCGCCCTGCGGCGTCGGCTGCGGACGGGAGGCTAGGTGGAGGCGACCACAGGCACACGCCAGCTGGCACCCCTCGACGCCCGCACGAGCCTCGCCACGATCCGGGCCCTGGTCGGGCGGGCCGCGAACGAGCTGTTGCGCGTGCCGGGTGCGGCGATCCCGGGCGTGCTGGCGCCGACGATCTTCTTTCTCGGGCTCACCGCGGTGTTCGGGAACCTGGCGCTGCTCCCGGGCTTCACCACCGAGAGCTACCAGTCGTTCGTGATCCCGATCAGCCTGATGCAGGGCGCGGGGTTCACCGGGGCCGCGACCGGCGTCAACCTCGCCCGCGACATCGAGCAGGGCTGGTTCGACCGCCTGCTCGTCTCGCCGGCTCCACGCCCCGTACTCCTGGCCGGGATGGTGCTCTCCGCCAGCCTGCGGGCGCTGGTGCCCGCCATGGTCGTGCTCATCGTCGGATTCGCGATCGGCGTGAGGTGGCCCGGCGTGCCCGGGCTGCTGCTGGCCTTGGCGCTGGCGATGGGGATGGGGACCCTCGCCGCCCTATGGGGAGTGACCCTGGCGCTCCGCTACAAGAGCCAGTCGGCGGCCCCGCTGATGCAGGCCGGCGCCTTCACGGCGATCCTGATGACCACCGCCTACGCGCCGCTCGACCTGATGGTCGGCTGGCTCCAGGAGGTGGCCCGCTACAACCCGGTGACGCAGGTCGTCGAGGCGGCCCGCCAGGGCTTCGTGGAAGGGGGGATCACCTGGGGTGACACCTGGCCCGGGGTGCTCACCCTCATCGGCCTGATCGCGATCATGGCCTTCTTCGCGCTGCGCCAGATGGCGAAAACCAACGAATGAACGCACCTCTCGCTGAGCTCTGCGAGGGGGTTTTGCGGGCCAGCACCGCCACCGGGGAGCGCCGCGGCACGCCCTACCTCTACACCCGTCCCAGCCCGGCCCGCTATCCGTGGCAGTGGTATTGGGACTCGTGCTTCGCCGCGATCGTCTGGCGTCGCCTCGACCGCGACCGGGCACGCGCGGAGCTGGAGACGCTGATCCGGGGGATGCGACCGGACGGATTCGTGGGCCATGTGGTGTTCTGGGACCATCCGGTGAGCCTCCGCCGGCTCGTCTACTACAACGTCCCGTCGCGATCGGCCGAGATGACCGGGACGATCCAGCCGCCGCTGCTGGCCTGGGCGTGGCGAATCGCGGTCGGCGATCCGGCAGACGAGCCCGGAATCTCGATCCACCACGACTGGCTGCGAACGAACCGCGATCTCGAGGGCGACGGCCTGCTGTGGCTCGTCCAGCCGGATGAGTCCGGCCTCGACTCGTCCCCCAAGTACGACCCTGTGTGGGGCCGCCGGGCGCATGCGAGTTGGGGCTTCCCGCTCCTGGTCCACCGCAACCGCCGGCTCGACTGGGATGCGCGCCGCGTCCGCGACGCCGGCGGCCCGGTGCTGTGCGAGACGATGACCAACGTCCTCTGGGGGTTGGCACGGCTTGCGGCGGGCGAGGCATCGATCACGCCGGCGCTGGTCGACCGCCTCTGGGACGAGCGCTCGGGCCTTTTCCTCGACGAGGCACAGCCGGGCGGGGCCCGGCCCCTGGTCAACACCTGGGCGGCCCTGTCGCCCCTGGCGCTTCCCGATCTGCCCGAGGAGATCGGTCGACGCCTGGTGGAGGAGCACCTGCTCGACCCAGCGAGGTACTGGCTCGCGGTCCCGCCTCCATCGGTGGCAGCCACCGAGCCGAGCTTCGAGCCCAACCGGGGCTCGGGGTGGAAGCGCCGCTACTGGCGGGGACCGACCTGGATCAACGCGGCCTGGCTCCTGTGGCTCGGGATGCGCCGGCTCGGATACGGGGCGCAGGCCGCGGAGATGGTCGAGCGATTGATGCCTGTGATCCTGCGCGAGGGCCTGCGCGAGTACTACGACCCGCACTCCGGCGAGGGCCTGGGCGCCACGGACTTCGCGTGGACCAGCCTCGCGCTTGAGATGGCCGACCCGGACCCCGCGAGCGTGGGCAGCTACCTGTAGCCTGCACGCCCCTCCCGAGCCTCCTGGCCCTCCCCAGCGCCTCCCCTGCCCCGGGCCCTATCCCGCGCCCTCCCCTCCCCCTGCCCCTCCTCAGCGTTGGCCGAGTTATGCCAACAATGGCGCACTAACTCGGCCATCGCCTCGACCCGGGCCCACCGCGCCGGCGCCGAGCAGGCGCGCCAAGACCTCGCCGACGTGCCCGGGACGACGGGTCACGTCCTCCCACGTGAAGCGAACGACTCGCCATCCGTGAACCGCCAGCACCCGGTCGCGCCGACGGTCGCGCCCAAAGGCCTGGCGCGTGCGGTGCGTCTCGAACCCGTCCACCTCCACGATCAGGTGCTGCTCGCGCCACAGGAAGTCGACCTTGATCTCGTCGCCCGGCACGGGGACCCATACGTTCACTTCGGGCAGCGGAAGCTCGGCCGCCCTGCACAGCGCCAGGAGGCGTCGCTCCAGCTCGCTGCGCGGAATGTCCTGTCCCACCAATCCCGTGCCGAGGACCTCGCTGAGCCTGCCGGTGCCCGGCTGGCCCTCCCGACGAATCAGCAACTCCTCGATCGCAGCCATGTCCAGCACCCGCAGCAGCTCAGCCTGATCGCACGCCCTCTCGAGCACGTTGCGAGGGGCGTCCCTGGCCAGATCGAGCAGGGTCCAGGCCGGGCTCGTGCAGGGAATGCCCTTGACGCTGGCGCGATCGGCGGGCACGAGGCCCGTGGAGCGATGAAGGCGGATCCCAGGTCGGGAGACGCCGGTCCGTCTCGGGAGGGTGACATCGATCATCGTTCGCGCACTGCGGATCAGCCCGTGAAGCGCGGCCGCCGACCGATGCGAGAGCAGAGCCTCCTGTCCACATGCAAAGACCGCCGCCATCCATTTGCCCTCGATCGGTAGCTCCGGACGTCCCAGCGCGTACACGCCACGGTGAACCCGGTGAAGCCGCCCGTTGGCCGCGCGCGCGTACAGAGCCTGGGAGCTCAGACCTAACGCGCGGAGCTGAGCCAGCGTGACAACGCCGTGCTGGTGAGTTGCCAGGGCGACGATGTGGCGCTCCAGCTCTCGCTTTCGCTCGCGTTGGTCGAGTTTTGCCGACAATGGGTGAGTAACTCGGCCATCGGCGGGCATGCAGGGATGGTCACGCGCGCGGAGCGCCGCGTGGCGCGCAGAACGTGCCGGAGGGCGCGCCTACTTGTACCGGTAGGTGATCCGACCCCGGTCGAGGTCGTACGGTGAGAGCTCGATCTTCACCCGGTCGCCGGGCAGGATGCGGATGTAGTGGCGCCGCATCTTCCCCGAGATGTGACCCAGCACCTCGTGGTCGTTGTCGAGCTTGACCTTGAACATCGTGTTGGGCAGGGCCTCCGTGACCTCGCCCTCCATCTCGATCTTCTCTTCCTTGGCCATGCGCCGAGGGAGGGTAGCGCTCCGGTCCCGGTTTGACGGGGCCCTAGCGACCCTCGAAAGTGGCCTTGCCGGGCCCCTCGGCAAGAAAGGAGCGCACGCCGTTCTGGAGATCCTCGGTCGCGAACAGCTCCGCGAACATCCCCGGGGTGATCCGATCCGCCTCCTCCACCCCGCCCTCGAGATAGCCGCGGACGATCCGCTTGGTCGCCGCGTGGGCTCGGGTCGGCCCGTCGGCGAGCCTGTGGGCGAACCGCATCCCCTTCTCGCGGAGCTCGTCGTCGGGCAGTACGCGGCCGATCACGTTCCAGCGCTCGAGCGTCGCCGCGTCGTAGAGAGCCCCGCTCATCACGAGCTCGCGAGCACGCGCGGGCCCCGCCCGCTCCGCCACGCGCTGGGTGCCCCCGGCCCCGGGGGTGAGCCCGACGACAGCCTCCACCAGGCCAAAGCGCGCCGACTCGGCGGCCCAGATCAGATCGCAGCCGAGCGCGATCTCGAGTCCCGCCGTCAGGCACAGGCCATGTACCAGCGCCAGCGTCGGGATCTCGAGCGCCTCGAGGCGCTGGACGGATTCGATCAGCGGGGCCGCGAAGCTCGCAGCCCGCTCGGGGCCCGCCTCGACCACCCGCTGGAACGCGTTCACGTCGACCCCGCCGGTGAAGATCTCGCCCTCGGCCCGCCACACGAGCGCCCGTGCGTCGGAGCCGGCGACCTCGCCGATGCACTCGTCCAGCGCCGGAAACGCATCGTCGGTGAACAGGTTGAGGGGCGGGTTCTCGAGCACGATCGAGGCGACCGGACCGTCCCGCTCCAGGCGGATCGGGCGCGCCGGGGACATCAAACGCCGTCGCCCCCAGCCGCGCCGGCCGAGCGGATGCGCTCGGCGAGCGCCGCGATCTCGTCCGGGTCGCCCTCGCCCGGGATCCAGGGCAGCTCCAGCGGGTCGTCCTCGTAGCGCGGGACTACATGGAGGTGATAGTGGAAGATCGTCTGCCAGGCGGCGGGGCCGCACGAGTTGAGGATGTTGAAGCCGTCCGGGTGGAGGGCCGCGTCGATCCTCTGCGCCAGTCTCCGCGCGGCCCGCATCGTGTGCTCGAGATCGTCGTCGGAGACGTCCATCAGGTCGGCGGCATGCCGCCGGGGTACGACCAGCGCGTGTCCCGCGGTGGCCGGGTTGATGTCCATGAACGCGACCGTGTGCTCGTCCGAGTCGATGATCTGCGCCGGGACCTCGCCGGCCACGATCCCGCAGAAGAGGCAGTCGCTCGCCACGGGCCGGGAGACTATTGGCTGGTCTCGAGCACGCGGCGGGCCAACCCGACCGCGTCGTAGCGGTCGCGCACCTCGCCCGCGTATTGCGCCGCCTCGATCTCACGCAGCAGCCGGCCCAGCTCCGGACCCGGCTCGATCCCGAGCTCGCCCGCTAGCTCGTCGCCCCGGATCGGTGGTGCCGGGGGTCCGTCGCGGCGCCAGTCCAGCGCCGCCGCCAACATCTCGCGAGCCAGGGCGAGATGCGCCTCGACCATCTCCGGTGAGGCGATCGGGCCCTCGCCCCGTGCCGCAAGCCGATCGGCGGCGCTAAGCAGGGTCACGTCCGCGGCCACCGGCTCAGTCGCGCGAAGGTAGTCGTAAACCCGCCTCGGCGGCAGGGGCCGCTCCGGGACCAGGAACCCAAGGCGCAGGTGGTGGAGGGCGAGCGCTGCCAGATGGGAGCGCAGGGCGCGGCTAACCCGGAAGCGATCGCAGATCGCCGCAACCATCCGGGCGCCCTCGTGGTCGTGCCCGATGAAGGTGACGTAGCTCCCACTCGTCTCCCGGGTCGCGGGCTTGCCGACGTCGTGCAGGAGGGCGCCGAGTCGCAAGGCGCCGCCGCGGCTGAGCTCGTCGGCGAGCGGCTCGGCCAGGAGCTGCTCGACCTCGCCGGCACGCTCGCCGGCGAAGCGGCCGAGGTCGCGCTCGATCCCCAGCAGCTCAGACAGCACCTCGATCGTGTGCCCGTGGACGTCCAGGTGATGGTTCGGGTTCTGCTCGACCCCGCGAAGCGCCTCGACCTCGGGCAGGACCGCGGCCGTGACACCGATCGCGTCCATCAGCCGCAGGCCGCGCAGCGGATCCGGGCCGCCGACGATCAAGCGCAGCTCGGCGAACTGGCGCTCGCCGGCCGGCTCCCCCGCGCGCGGGGCGGCTGCCCGGCCGAGCTCGATCGTCGCCGGGTCGGGATCGAGGCCGAGAGCCGCGGCCAGCCGAGCGGCCCGCAACAACCGCACCGGATCGTCCGCGAAGCTCCGCTCGGAGGCGGCCCGCAGCGTCCGGGTCTCGGCATCGGCGAGACCTCCGGTTGGGTCCAGCGGCGCGGACTCGGGCGCCGCGAGCGGCACGGCGATCGCGTTCACGGTGAAGTCGCGCAGCGCCAGGTCCGCCTCGATCCCCTCGCCGCGCAGGCGGGTCACGTCCGCGTGCCAGGCGTTGTCCTTCGCCAGAGCCCGCCAGGTGGCGAACTCGGCCGAGAGCTCGAACGAGGGTCCGCCGGCGGCGCGCCCGATCGCCCTCGCGGCGCCGCGCTCGTCCTCGGCGACCACCAGGTCGATGTCGACCACCTCAAGGCCGAGAGCGGCGTCACGGACGGCGCCTCCCACGAGCCAGGCGTCCCGACCCGCGAGCGCCTCGCGCGCCAACCTGACGGCCGGGGCGACGAGCAGCCGGTCGGCGAGGGTTTCCGTGCTCACGAACCCACGTACGCGCGCGGGACGCGATCGGAGATCCCGCAGGTGATCTCGTAGTTGATGGTCGCCAGTCGGCGAGCGACCTCCTCACAGAGGATTCGCTCGCCGCCCTGCGCTCCGATCAGGACCGCCGGGGCGCCCGGCTCGACCTCGGTGTTAGGACCGAGGTCGATGGTGACGTTGTCCATCGACACGGTGCCGACCAGCGGATGGCGTCGACCGTCGACGAGGACCTCCGCGTTGTTGGTCAGCGCGCGGCGGACCCCGTCGCCGTAGCCGATCGGCAACACCCCGACCCAGGTGTTGCCGGGGGCGCGCCAGCGCTGGCCGTACCCGGCGCTCGCCCCGGACTCGAACGGCTTCACGTCGGCAACATACGAGCGCAGCGAGAACGCCGGCTCGAGCCCACGCGCGTAGGGGTCCTCCTGAAAGGGGTCGAGCCCGTACACGGCGATGCCGCAGCGCGCCAGGTCGAAGTGCGAGCGGCGGTCTCGCAGGGTTGCGGCGCTGTTGGCAGCGTGCAGCATCAGGCCCGGATGCTCGGCACGGAGCGCCTCGGCGAACTCGCTGAATCGGGCGAGCTGCTCATCGAAGAAGGAGGACCCGGGCTCGTCCGCGGTTGCGAAGTGGGTCCATACGGCCGCCAGCTCGACCCGATCATCCTCGGCGACCGCGCGGACCAGAGCGGTCACGGCTCGCGGATCGCGGGCCCCCAGGCGCCCCATGCCGGTGTCGTACTTGACGTGGAGACGAGGGCGGACTCCGAGCGCGGCGCCCCGCTCGGCGATCGCGGCGAGAAACTCGCCGCGCCACAGCGCCAGCTCGGCGCGCGCACCGAGCGCCAGATCGAGGTCGCTCAGGGTCAGCGCGCCCATCGTCAGGATCGTCACGTCGGGGAGCGAGGCGCGAAGCTCGGCGGCCTCACTGCCGGTGGCCACCGCGAGCCAGGTGGCCCCGCCCGCGACCGCCGCCCGCCCGGACTCCACCGCCCCGTGCCCGTACCCATCCGCCTTCACCACGGCACACAGCTCCGTCGCCCCGGCAAGCTCGGACCGCAGGCGGGCGCAGTTCCGCTCGATCGCGCCGAGGTCGACCACGGCCATCGCCCGCGAAACACCGAGACCGGCTTCGAGGTCGGCTCTCATGCCAGCGCCTCCGGCAGCGAGGCGATCACCTCGGTCGCGATCACGGACTCGGCCGCGCCGAGCCGCTCGGCGGCCAGCGCTCCCGCGCGTCGCTGCGCGAAGACCCCGGCGCAGGCGGCATCGAACGGCGCCATCCCGCGCGCGAGAAACGCCCCGATGACACCGGAGAGAACGTCCCCGGTACCGGCGGTCGCCAACCCGGGGGCGCCGCCGCGACTGATCGCAAGCCGCCCCCCTCCCGCGACCAGGGTGTCGTCGCCCTTGAGCACGACGATCGCGCCCGACTGCTCGGCGGCGTCGCGCGCGCTCGCCAGCCGGTGGGCGGCGACCTCGGCCGACTCGCGCTCGAGCAATCGCCCGAGCTCGCCCTCGTGCGGGGTGAGCACGGTTGGCGCGGAGCGATCGGCGAGCGCGTGGAGGCGCCCGGCGTGCGCGTTGAGCCCGTCGGCGTCGATAAGCAGCGGCGCCTCGAGCTCGCCGGCCAGGGCTCGTGCAAGCTCGAGCGAGTCGGGATCGCGGCCGAGGCCCGGCCCGAGCACGACCGAGGCCGCGCGCGCCGCCGAGTCGGCGATCGCAGCCCGGTCGGAGGTCGCCAGACGACCCGTGGCGCCATCGAACCCGCGGGACATGACCTCGGTGAGCTTGACCTCGAAGATCGGCTCGAGATCGGCGGGCACCGCCACGGTCGCGTACCCGGCACCGGCCCGGATCGCAGCCTCACCCGCCATGCAGACCGCCCCCGTGAGCCCTCGAGAGCCCCCCACGATCAACGCCTGTCCGGAGGTGAACTTGGTCGATCCGGGCCGACGTCGAGGCGCCAGCTCGAGCACACCCGGCCCGATCAGGCCGCCGGCTGGCTCCGCCCGGGCTCCGTCGGGGATCCCGATCGGCGACACGCGGAGGTCACCGGTGTACGCCTTGCCCGGGGAGATCCAATGGCCGAGCTTGGCGGCGTGGAAGCTGACGGTGACGTCGGCCTCGACCGCAGCGTCGGCGACCTCGCCGCTCGAGGCGTCGACGCCGGAAGCGATGTCGGCGGCGATCACCGGCGCGGGGCAGGCGTTGATGGCGGCGATCGCCGCGTCCGCCGGAGCCCGCGGGGCCCCGGAGAAGCCGGTGCCGAAGATCGCATCGACGATCGCGCCCGACTCCTCGAGGACGGCACCGATGGCCCCGCCAGGCTCGCGAACTGCGCCGTCGAGGCGCCCGAGATTCACGCCGGCGTCGCCGGAGAGCTCGGCCGCCGGCCACAACAGCAGGGTCTCGACGTCGAACCCGGTTTGCGTTAGAAGGCGAGCGGCGACGAGACCGTCGCCCGCGTTGTTGCCCTTGCCGCATACGATCCGCACGGGCCCGGGGCGGGCGGTCTCGCGGACCGCCGTGGCGACCGCCTCGCCGGCCGCCTCCATCAGCTCCAGCGACGGAACCCCACGGTCGTTGATCGCCCACGAGTCGGCCCCGCGCATCCCGCGGGCGTCATACAGCGGCTCAAGCCACGGCTCCATCGTGCCCGGAGCGTATTGCGAGCGGCGCGCGGCTTGGGCGGAGATCACGGGTCGCTGCGCGCGATCACGACGGCACCCGCCATTCCCCGCGAATGGGTGAGCGAAACCGCCAGCGTCAGCCCCCGCCGCTCGGCCTCCTCAGCGGCGCGGCCATGGAGTCGCAGCCGCGGCGGCTCGCGGTCGCCCCCCTCGACCTCGATCTCGCGCAACCCGAGGCCGCCAATCCCCAGCGCCTTCAGCGCCGCCTCCTTGGCCGCGAAGCGTGCCGCCAGGTGCGGCCCAGGGCGTCGCCGCGAGCCCGCGTAGGCGAGCTCCCCGGCACGGAAGATGCGGTCGGCCAGGCCCGGGCGGCGCTCCAGCGCCAGCTCGAGTCGCTCGATCTCGATCAGGTCGATGCCGATCCCGTCAGTCAATTGATGCGTGGTGTGATCACTGATCAAGGCGGAGCGCGCCCCTGACCACGAAGCCGTCGCCCTCGCCGGTGGAATGGGCGCCGACGGCCGCGAACGCCAGCCGCGAGAGGAGTTGCCTGGCGACCGGATCGAGCAGCTCGCCGTCCTGCGACAGGGCGCCGCTCGCGGCCTCGATCAACCCATCGAGGTCGATGAAGCCGAGGGGGCTGAACTCCTCGCTCAGGGCATCGATCGCCGCTTGGAAGGTCTCGTCGTCTGAGAGGGTCCCCGCCATCGCCTCGGACTCGATCGGCCTGGGGCTCGAGGCAAGCGCGACCCGGATCAGGTCCTCCCCGTGCGCGACGTTGATGGCCCCGGACCCGGACGAGCCGGTGGCTGAGAACCCCGCCTTAACGTCGCCTAGCGGAGGGCCGACCACCGTTCCCGGCAGCTCGCCGATCGCGGTGCGGGCCGAGCCCAGCGTCCGCATAGCGCTCCCGGATGCCGTCACCTCCAGATCGGCGCCGAACTCCAGGTCGCGCTCGCCCACCCCCCGAATGAAGACGGCAGCGTCGCCGACCAGGGAGAGCACGTCGCGGCTGAGGTTGAGCCCGGTCACCGCCCGGACCTCCCGGGCGACCGATCCGGGTCTCAGGTCGCCGCGGCCGGTCTCGGCGCTGGCGGCCTCGAGCTTGGCGACAGCGCCCTTCGCGGTCTCACCCGCATCGCTGAATCCCCAGGCGAACCAAGCGTCCCCAGGGACGCTCTCGAGCAGCGGGGTGGCCCGGGTTGCCAGCCCCTCGCCCGTGGCCAGCGCCACGTCGAGGTCCACGCCGTCGGGGAGGACCTCGAGGCCCGCCGCGATCGGCTCCTCGAACAGCGGGCTCATGAGGCCCCGGGCGGCTGCCGCGCCGGCCGCCGACGTCCCGCCGGCCTCGACGGTCGCGTCCAACGCCGTATCGAGATCGACGTAGGCCGTCAGCAGCGGATCGCCCGGGAGCGCCCCGATTCCGGTGTCGAACGCCTCCGAATCCGCAAGCGACTCGCCAGATGACGCGTCGACCGCCGCCTTGAGCGAGCCTTCGGTGCCGACAACGAGCGCGTCACCGACCAGGCCTATAACAGTGCCGCCGGTGTCGCTCTCGGACAGGTAGGTGTGACCCTCGTAGCTGCGGCTTGGACCGCTGAAAAGACCACCCTCGGCCAAGTCGTCGATGAACTCCGTTGCCGCGTCGGCATCGGCGACCTCCACCGCTGCTGCGACATCGGGCATCCCTCCGAGCGCACGTGAGGTCTCGAACGAGCGTACGAACAGGGCCGCACGGTGCCCGAGCCAAGGCTCGATGTCTTCGGTGAAGGTGAGGTCTGATCCTCCGAGCACGGTCTCGACCTCGGCCTCGAGCAGCTCACCGGGGTCCGAGATGCCGGCCACGCTCGATGTCAGCGACTCGATCGCCTCGCGCTGGTCATCGCTGGGCCGCACGGCTCCCTCGACGTAAAGCGGGGCGTCAGGCGGGGTCAGGCCGGCGAGCTTGCTCGACGGGCTTTCGCCCTCGCCGCAGGCCGCCATCGCCACCGCCACCAGAACGAGCGCGAGCAGGACGGGGAGGGCCCGGCCGGGGGTCGGCGGGCCCGTGCTCACAGCCGGGAGCGTCTTGGGGGGTGGCTTTTCCCATTCGCGTGCGAGAGGAAACGCGCACCGCCAGCAGGCCAGGAGCCCGCGCCGACACGTCCGAGGCCCCGTCACTCGACGGTGACGGTCTTCGCCAGGTTCCGGGGCTGGTCTACGTTGAGCCCGTTGAGACGGGCGATGTGGTACGCGAGGAGCTGGAGCGGCAGGATCGCCAGGATCGGCTGGAGCACCCAGTCGGACCTGGGCACGAAGAGGACCTGGTCGGCTGCCTCGGCAACGGTGTCCGCCCCCTCGGTGGCGATGGCGATCACGTCGGCTCCGCGGACGCTCACCTCGGCCATGTTCGAGAGCATCTTCTCGAGCACGGGGCTGTCGGTGGCGACGCAGACCACCGGCGTCGACTCGTCGAGCAGCGCGATCGGCCCGTGCTTCATCTCGCCGGCCGCGTACGCGTCGGTCGGGATGTAGGAGATCTCCTTGAGCTTCAGCGCCCCCTCCAGACACACGGGCAGGCCGATGTTGCGCCCGAGATAGAGGAAGAAGCGTCCCTCGTGCTCCGCCTCGGCGATCGCTCTCACAGGCTGATCGATCGAGGCCAGCGTGCGCTCGATCCTCGACGGGATTCGCTTCAGATCCGCGATCAGCTCCTCGATCCGCTCTGCAGGCAGGGTCCCGCGGGCCTGCGCCAGCCACAGGCCGAGCAGGTACATCGCCGCGACCTGGCTGGTGAACGTCTTGGTCGCGGCGACCCCGATCTCGAGGCCGGCACGGGTGAACAGAACCGCGTCGGCGTCGCGGGTCGCCTGGCTGCCCATGACGTTGGTGAGGGCCAGCACCGTCGCACCCTGCTCGCGAGCGAGACGCATCGCCGCCAGCGTGTCGGCGGTCTCACCGGATTGGGTGATTCCGATCACGAGATCGTCAGCGCCGATCACAGGGTCGCGGTGCCGGTACTCGGATGCGATGTCCATCTCGACCGGCACCCGTGCCCACTGCTCGATCGCGTAGCGGCCGACAAGACCAGCGTGGTACGAGGTGCCGCAGGCGACGATCACGATTCGCCGCAGGCGTGTGGCGAAGTCATCCGAGAGCTCGAGCTCGGAGAGGTCGACGCGGTCCAGCGAGGGGAGGCGATCCGTGATCGTCTCCGCAACCGCGTCCGGCTGCTCATGGATCTCCTTGAGCATGAAGGTCTCGAAGCCGCCCTTCTCTGCGGCGTCCTCGTCCCAGTCCACCTCGTCCGGCTCGCGCGAAACGGAGTGCCCGGCGGCATCCATGATCGTGGCCCCGGATGGGTCGATGGTGACGATCTCGCCGTTATCGATCACGAGCGCCCGGCGCGTCTGGGACAGGAACGCGGAGATCGCGGAGGCGAGATATGTCTCGCCGTCGCCGAGCCCGACGACGAGCGGACACTCCTGCCGCCCAGCCACCAAGGTGCCCGGATGATCGGCGTGCATGGCAACGAATGCGTAGTGGCCCCGCAGTTCCCCGAAGGCGCCCCGCACGGCCTCGGTCAGGTCTCCGTCGTCGTGGCGCTCGATCAGGTGAGCGACGATCTCCGCGTCGGTCTCCGAGCTGAAGGAGTGGCCCTCGGCCTTGAGCTCCCGGCGAAGCTCGGAGTGGTTCTCGACGATCCCGTTGAGGACGATATGGATCCGGTCCGAGCAGTCCCCGTGCGGGTGGGCGTTCTCCTCGGTGACGCGGCCATGTGTCGCCCAGCGGGTGTGGGCGAGGCCGGTGGTCGCGGCGGGCGCGGCGACGGCGACGGCGCCATCGCCGTTCTCGGCCATGCCGACGGCCGTGCGCAGGTTGGCGAGGTTGCCCACCGCGCGGACGGAGTCGATTCGCCCGTCATCGAGCAGCGAGATCCCGGCGGAGTCGTAGCCCCGGTACTCGAGCTTCTCGAGGCCGGCGACCAGCAGGTCGCGGCACGGACGATCACCCACGTATCCGACGATGCCGCACATCAGAGGCGCTTAAGGGTAGAGCGTGGGCGCCGATCTATCGCGCACGGCCGTTCAGTTCGCGCTCCGCGATCGAGATGAGGCGGTCGCACACCGCCTTCGCCTCATCGGCGTCCGGGGCCTCGACCATCACCCGGACCAGGGGTTCGGTTCCCGATGGCCGCACGAGGACACGGCCGCGCCCGTCGAGGTCCGCGCTCTCGCGATCGACCGCGCTCCAGAGCTCCGAGGCGTCGGCGACGGCGCCGCGGTCGGCGACCTCGACGTTTCGCAGCACCTGCGGCAGCCGCTCGATCGGTTGGGTCTCGGCCAGGTCACGGCCGCCCAGCGCCTGCATCACGAGCAGCGCGGCGGCGATCCCGTCGCCCGTAGGAGCGAACTCGCGCCAGATGACGTGCCCCGACTGCTCGCCACCGAGCGTCCACTGGCGCCGCTCGAGCGCCGCGATCACTTGGCGGTCGCCGACGTCGGTCGTCTCGACCTCGATCCCCGCATCGGACATCGCCCGGTGGAAGCCGTAGTTGGTCATGACCGTGACCACTACGCCCCCCTCGAGCCGGTCCTGCTCGGCCAGGTGACGGGCGCCGAGCGCGATCAGCTCGTCGCCGTCGTGGATCGCGCCGTTGCGGTCGACGGCGATCACCCGGTCGCCGTCGCCGTCGAAGCTGAAGCCGAGGTCCGCGCCGGCATCGGCGATCCGCTCGGCGAGGTGCTCCGGATGGGTCGAGCCGCAACCGTCGTTGATGTTGCGCCCATCGGGCTCACGGCCGATCGCCTCGACCCGCGCGCCGAGCTGTTCGAAGATCGCCGGGCCCGCGCGATAGGTGGCGCCGTGGGCGCAGTCGAGCACCACGTGCGTGCCGGAGAGGTCGAGACGGAAGGTCCCGGCGAGCTCGCGGAGGTAGTCGGCGAGGGCGGCCTCAAGGGCGCGGACGCGGCCGATGTCAGGGGTCGGCTTCCCCTCCCCAGTGTGTTCGACCTCGTCAGTGGCCAAGTAGGCCCAGACGAGCGATTCCATCCGCTCCTCGGTCGCGTCGTCGAGCTTGCGCCCGTCCGCCCCAAAGAACTTGATCCCGTTGTCGCGCCACGGATTGTGAGAGGCGGAGACGACCGCGGCGAGATCCAACCCCAGGCGGCGTACCAGGATCGAGGCGGCCGGTGTTGGCAGGACCCCGCCCAGCCAGGCATCGCCGCCCCCCTGCGCGACGCCCGCCGCCAGGGCCGACTCGAGCATCGGGCCGCTCTCGCGCGTGTCGCGCACGATCAGTACCTGTGGGCGAGGCGTCTCGGTCGCCGTCGCCGCAGCGTGCCCGAGCGCAACCGCCAGCTCGGCGGTCAGGAGCTCGCCCGCGACCCCCCGAACGCCATCGGTGCCGAAGAGCTTCTGAGTCGTTGTCGAGGTCATCCCCTCCCACTCACTGATGGATTGTCTTGCCCATCGGCCAGACAATCCATCAATCGTCCCAGGGCGTCAGCGCTTCGAGAACTGCGGGCGCTTGCGGGCCTTCTTGAGCCCCGCCTTGCGGCGCTCCTTGCGGCGGGCATCGCGTGTGAGGAGCCCTCGCTGCTTGAGCTCTCCCCGCAGCTCGGGGTCGACCTCCACCAGGGCCCGTGCGATTCCGTGGCGGACCGCTCCGGCCTGGCCCGCGATGCCGCCGCCGTGGACCCGGACCCGGACGTCAACCGCGCCCTCGTAGCCGGACGTGATCAGAGCCTGCCTCGCCGTCGTCTGGTGATGATGGCGCGGGAAGTAGTCCTCGAGCGGGCGGGCGTTGATCTCGACGTTCCCGGTGCCCGGCCCGAGGATCACGCGCGCCACCGAGCTCTTGCGCTTGCCGGTTGTCTGAATGCGCGCATCCGCGGGGAGCTCGACCTTGGGCCTGCGGCGAGCCACCGGCTCCTCGCCGGTCTCGGCCGTGGCCTCGGCCTCGAGCCGGGCACGCTCCTCCGCCTCGGCCTCTAGCCGGGCGCGTTCCTCCGCCGAGAGCTCCCGCTCGGGCTCGAGCGCGATCGGGTCCAGCTCCGCGCCGGGCGGCTGCTCGGACGCAGGCGCCGATCCCTCGGCGGCCTCGGGCGGGCGTTCTTGGGCGGGCTCGGGCTGGGGCTCATCCGCGGCCTCCACGGGCTGGGGCTCCTCCGCGGCCTCGGGCCGGGGCTCCTCCGCGGCCGCGGGCCGGGGCTCCTCCGCGGCCGCGGGCTGAGGCTCCTCCGCGGCCGCGGGCTGAGGCTCCTCCGCGGCCTCGGCAGGCCGGGGCTCCTCCGCGGCCTCCACGGGCTGGGGCTCCTCCGCGGCCTCCTCAGGCCGGGGCTCCTCCGCGGCCTCGGGCTGGGGCTCCTCCGCGGCCTCCGCGGGCTGGGGCTCCTCCGCGGCCTCCTCAGGCCGGGGCTCCTCCGCGGCCTCGGGCTGGGGCTCCTCCGCGGCCTCCGCGGGCCGGGGCTCCTCCGCGGCCTCGGGCTCGGTGGCCTCCTTGTCGCCGGCGTCCTCGGCCGCCGGCGCGTCGTCCTCTCGACGCTCCTCTTCGCTCACTCGGTGACCTCCATCGGCTTCGGTTGCTGGGCCTGGTGGGGATGCTCAGGCCCAGCGTAAATCTTGAGCTTGGTCAGCTGCCGGCGCGCCAGGCGGTTTCGCGGCAGCATCCCCTTGACCGCCTTGCGGATGACTTCCTCCGGCTGGCGCTGGAGCATCTCGGCGAGGGTCCGCGAGCGGATCCCGCCCGGGTAGCCGGTGTGCCGGTAGTAGATCTTGTCCGCCCGCTTGTTCCCGGTGACCGCGACCTTCGCGGCGTTGACGACAATCACGAAGTCGCCGGTATCGACGTGCGGGGTGTACTCCGGCTTGCGCTTGCCCCTGAGCACGTCGGCGATCTGGGTCGCCAGCCGTCCAAGGGTCTTGCCCTCCGCGTCGACGACGTACCAGTCGCGCTGACGGCTCTCGGCTGTGGCTACGTAGGTCTTCATTGGGTGGCAGCGCGCTCCGGGCGCAGCGGAAAAGCCGCGCCCGCGGACCTCGCCGCAGCGCGGCCCGGGAATGATAGTCGCCCACCAGGGGCCACCGTCCATCAGAGTGGCGCGGCCCGCCTGTGATCACGGGAGCGCGGCCGCCGTCGGGGATATACTGCCGCGCCAACAGACCTGCCGAATTCCCTGTGGCCCGTCCACGGGGAAACGGGGGAACCGAAGGGGCGACGTCGAAGTCGTCCCAGGGGCTAATCGGGCCCACGCAGCCCGTAGCGCCGCTCTTTCGGCGCGAGCCCGTCAGCTAACCCCGTAGGCCGGAGAAAGAGAGGCTTGACTTGGCTCCGTCGCGGCCGCGGCAAAGCTTGCGAGCAACCCCAACCGGCACCAGCTTCACCGGAGGCAATCGGGGCTTTTCCGCTCTTCTCCGGCTCGTGTGCACGGCGACCGTCGTGACGGGCCTCTCAGTGGGGGCCGGGGCGTCCCTCGGGGCCGACGGGGGCGGCGGTGTCACGACCGGAAGCGGCGGGGTCGGCATGCCGACCCCGCCCAAGGTGAACGATGTCCGCTGCATCCGCATGTGCGCGGGGCTGCGGGTCGGGGCGGTCGGCTCCAAGGTCAGGCTCACAGGGCGCGGCCTCGGCGAGGCGACCGAGGTCCGGTTCACGGCCGAGACCGGCAAGCGCATTCGAGTCACTCCCTACCGGGTCGAAGACGAGTCGGTCCGTGCTCGCGTGCCCGACGGCGCCACCAGCGGCAAGCCGAGGGTCGTCGACGACCTCGGCGGTAGCGCGATCTCCTCGCAGGAGCTTCGGATCGTCGCAACCGAGCTGATCCCGCCCGATCCCCAGTTCCGGATGGCGGCAGCCGAGGTCCACCCGGACCCCACCTTCTTCTACGGCAAGCGCGACCCGACGCTGACGTATGCGTTCGAGGGCTCGGCGACCGATGTGCGGATCGAGGTCGTGAACAAGAGGACGCGCCGCGTCGTCTCGAGCTGGGTCGAGCGGGACCGGAAGGCGTTTATCGACAACCGTGCTGTCTGGAACGGGGCTCGCGAACGGGGCGGCGAGGCGCCGAACGGCAAGTACCGGTTCCGCGTCGGCGCAACCACTGACGGCGACCCAACGGGAGTCGAGGGGTCCGGCTTCCACTACTACGATCACATGTTCCCGGTCCGCGCTCGCCACGAGTATTGGGACGGCTGGGGAGCGGGGCGCGGTCACGAGGGACAGGACGTCGGGGCTCGGTGTGGGGCGAAGGTCGTCGCCGCGCGCGGCGGCCGGGTCAGCTGGAAGCGCTACCACTCAGCCGCGGGCTACTACGTGGTCATCGACGGCAAGCGTGACCGTCACGACTACATGTACGCCCACCTGCTGGAGCCGGCGTCGGTGCACGAGGGCGAGCGGGTGCGAACCGGTGAGCGGATAGGCAGGGTCGGTGCCACGGGGAACGCCACGGGCTGTCACCTCCACTTCGAGTACTGGACCGCGCACTGGTGGGACGGTGGGCGCCCCCTGCCGTCCGTCACCAGGGTCCTCAAGCGCTGGGATGGCTGGAGCTAGCGGCTATTCCCATTCAATCGTCGCCGGTGGCTTGGACGAGACGTCCAGCGCCACCCGGTTCACGTGCGGGACCTCGTTGATGATCCGGCTCGAGACGCGTTCGATCAGGTCGTAGGGAAGCCGAGCCCAGTCGGCGGTCATCGCATCGTCGGAGGTGACCGCCCGGATCATCACGGGATACGCGTAGGTCCGACCGTCGCCCTGGACCCCGACCGAACGCACCACCGGTAGCACGCAGAACGACTGCCAGAGCTCCCGGTAGAGCCCGGCCGCCCGCACCTCCTCCTGAAGGATCGCGTCGGCCTCGCGCAGAATCTCGAGCCGCTCCGCCGTGACCTCGCCGCCAACGACGCGGATCGCTAGGCCCGGCCCCGGGAACGGCTGGCGCCAGACGATCCGGTCGGGCAACCCAAGCTCCTCCGCAACCGCGCGCACTTCATCCTTGAACAGGAGGCGCAACGGCTCCACCAGCTCGAGGCCGAGGTCCTCCGGCAGGCCGCCCACATTGTGGTGGGACTTGATCGTCGCCGCCGCATGCCCGTCTCCACCCGACTCGATGACGTCCGAGTACAGCGTGCCCTGAACCAGGAAACGAACGTCGGGGAGCTTCTCGGCCTCCTCCTCGAACACACGGATGAACTCCTCGCCGATGATCTTGCGCTTGCGCTCCGGATCGTCCACCCCGGCGAGCCGCGCCAGGAAGCGGTCCTGTGCGTCGACATGGATCAGCCGCGCGCCGAGGCCCTCCCTGAACGCCTTCGCAACCTGTGCCGCCTCGTCCCTGCGCATCAGCCCGTGATCGACGAGCACGCAGGTGAGCTGGTCGCCGACCGCACGATGCACGAGCGCCGCGGCCGTCGCCGAGTCCACACCGCCCGACAAGCCGCAGATCACGCCTCCGTCGCCGACCTGGGCCCGAACCCGCCGCACCTGCTCCTCGATCACCGATGCCGGCGACCAGCGTCGCTCGATCCCCGCGATCCCCCGCAGGAACCGCTCCAGGATCCGGGTGCCGTACGGCGTGTGGACGACCTCGGGGTGGAACTGGATCCCGTAGAGGCTGCGCTCGGGGCTCTCGCACGCGGCCACGGGGGAGCCTGGGCTCGAGGCCAGGGCGACGAACCCGCCGGGCGCCTCGAAGACCGAGTCGCGGTGGCTCATCCAACACTGCTGCTCGTGCGGGAGGCCGTCGAGCAGCCGTCCGCCCCCGTCGGCGAGGGTGAGCGGAGTGCGACCGAACTCACCGGCCTCGGCCCCCTCGACCCGGCCGCCGAGCACGTGAACCATCGCCTGCATCCCGTAGCAGATGCCGAGCACCGGGACTCCGAGATCGAGGAGCTCGCGGCGCAGTTCCGGGGCGCCCGGGGAATAGACCGACGCGGGCCCGCCGGAGAGCACGAGCGCCGCCGGACGCCGCCCGCGGATCAGGTCGAGGTCCGTGTCGTGCGGGAGAAGCTCAGCGTAGACGCCGCACTCGCGGATCCGCCGAGCGATCAGCTGGGAATACTGACCTCCGAAGTCCAAGACGAGTACACCTCCGCCGGAAGCCTCGGCTTCGCCTCCGTTTCCGGCGGGTCCGGCCTCGAACGCCCTGGCGTCCTGGGCCGCGCGGCCCGGGACTTCGTCCCTAGCCCCAGCGGGCGTCTCCTTGAGCGCGCCCTCGGCAGGGCCCTCAGTCATCCGAGACGGCCACTCCCGTTTCGACCGCGGCTCGGCCATTCGACCCCATGCCCACGGATTGCTCGCGCTGGAGCTGCTTGCCCTCGGTTTGGAGCGCCGGCGCCACCATCACCTCGGCCCGCTGGAAGTCGCGGATGTCCTCGTAACCGGTGGTCGCCATGGACGTCCTCAGGGCGCCCATCAGGTTGAAGGTCCCATCGTTCTCGTGGGCGGGGCCGAGCAGGATCTCCTCCAGCGTCCCGTCCTGGAGGGTGGCCACGCGGGTGCCGCGTGGGAGCGACGGGTGGAAGGTCGCCATGCCCCAGTGGAATCCGAGCCCCGGAGCCTCCTTGGCGCGCGCCAACGGCGAGCCGATCATCACGGCGTCGGCGCCGCACGCGATCGCCTTGGAGACATCTCCCCCGGTTCGCATCCCGCCATCGCCGATCACGTTGCAGTACTCGCCGGTCTCGAGCATGTGTTGAGAGCGGGCGGCGGCGACATCGGCGATCGCGGTCGCCTGCGGGACCCCGAGTCCGAGCACACCCCGGGTCGTGCAGGCGGCGCCCGGACCGACTCCGACCAGCACGCCCACGGCTCCGGTGCGCATCAGATGGAGCCCCGTGGCGTATGACGCGCAGCCGCCGACCACGCACGGCACCGGCACCTCGGCGATGAACTTCTTCAGGTTCAGCGGCTCGCTCTTCGAGGAGACATGCTCGGCCGAGATCACGGTGCCTTGGATCACGAGGATGTCCAGCCCGGCCTCGAGCGCCACCTCGTAGTACTTGGCCACCCGCTGCGGCGTGAACGAGCCGGCGGCGACCACCCCATCGGCCTTGACCTGCTCCACTCGCTTCGCGATCAGCTCCGGCTTGACCGGCTCACGGTAGATCGCTTGAAGCAGCTGCGTCGCGGTCTCCGCCGGGGCCTCGGCGATCTGCTCGAGCTGAGCGTCGGCGTCCTCGTAGCGCGACCAGATCCCCTCGAGGTTAAGCACCGCGAGGCCCCCGAGACGGCCGATCGAGGCGGCCGTGGCCGGGCTTACGACCCCGTCCATGGCCGAGGCGAGTAGCGGCAGCTCGAACCGGTAGGGCCCGAGCGTGCACGAGATGTCGACGTCGTCGGGATCGCGCGTGCGCCGTGAGGGCACGATTGCGATGTCGTCGAAGCCGTAGGCTCTCCGCCCCTTCTTGCCGCGACCGATCTCTACTTCCACCGAATCACCTCGAGTTCACGCTCCGCAGGAAACGAACGGCCCTCCCGCCGCGCGCCCCGGACGCGCCAGCTCGAGGGCAGTTCCCAGGCTATGCGTGGACGCGGACGAAAAAACCCCGCTGAAGCGGGGCTCTGTGGCCGGATGATGCGGGGTGATCTGGCGCCGCGACAACGCCCAGGCGATGATACAACCAGGCAACGCCGGCGCAGCGGCTATCGCACTCCCGCCGGGAGCTGCAGCTCGCGAACCTCGACCCGCGACAGCATGCGACGGACCTCAGCCGGGTCGAGCGCGCCCGCGCCGAAGTGCTGGGTCGATTCGGCCCCGCAGGCGACGCCATACGCAAGGCACTCGCGCGCCGACGAGCCGTCGTAGCGGGCCGCGAGGTAGCCGGCCAGGAATGCGTCGCCCGAGCCCACCGTCGAGACCGGTTCCAGCGGCTCGATCTCAACCTCATAGCGGCGGCGGTCGACGCCGTTGCCAACGATCGCCACACAGCCGTTCTCCCGGGTGATGATCGCCTCGCCGGCGCCCATCTCGAGGAGGCCGTTGAGACCGAGCAGGAAGTCGTCGGCGTCGTTGAACTCGTGCCCGACCGCGGCCTCGGCCTCGAGGACGTTCGGGACGACCACCGCCGGTTCGGCCCGCAGCCCGGCACGCATCGGCTCGCCCTCGGCGTCGAGCACGGTCAGCACCCCGGCGTTGCGCAACTCGGCTATCAACCGGGCGTAGACGTCCGGTTCCAAGCCGGGAGGGATGCTGCCGGCGAGCGCGCAGATGCTCGCGCCCGGGGCGAGGTACAGCAGCTTTTCGACGAAGCGCTCGATCTCGTCGGCGCTCACCTGTGGCCCGCGTTCGTTGATCTCGGTCTGCTGACCCGACGTGGGATCGACTACCGCCAGGTTGGTGCGCGAGTCGCCCTCGATCCGGGTGAAGTCGGCGAGGATCGACTCCTCGGCGAGGCGCTCCAGGACCCGGTTGCCCACCGTGCCGCCGGCGAGGCCGGTGGCGATCACCGGACGTCCCAGCAGCTTCAGGGCCCGCGCCACATTCACGCCCTTGCCTCCGACGAGGGTCCTGGATTCGATTGCGCGGTGCCGCTGGCCCAGCCTGAAGTTCGGCACGGCCACGGTCCGGTCGATCGCAGCGTTGAGTGTGACGGTGAGGATCACTGCTGGCGACGAGGACTTTAGTCAGCCGAGCGGATCGGAGCGCCGGCGGCGCTCCAGCACCAGGACGATCCCGATAGCCATCAGCACCAGGGCGACGACGCCCAGGCCGATCAGCAGCCACGCCGCCGTCCGCGAGCCCGGGAGGGCGGAGTCGATCCGGTCGATGATTGCGGGCGGGCCGACCGTGACCTGTGCGATCAGCGGAACGCGGGCCTCCGGCTCACCGTCCACGGTGACCACGGCCAGGCCGAGGCGCTCGCCGCGCTCCGCCTCATCGACTTCGGCGCGAGCCCGGACCACGTCCGTTTCGAGGTCCTGGCCGCGGCGCACGGTCAGCCGGACGCCGTGGGAAGTGACGAGGGGCAGCCGCTGGTCGCGGTAGCTGAGCGCGACCGCGGCCAGGGGCTCGCGACGCTCGACCGCGATCCGTTCGCGGTAGAGCGAGAGGCCGTACCGGAGGAGCTCCAGGGTGGCGGCATCGCGCTCCGCCTCGCTCGGCGCCCCGAGGAGGGCCGAGACGAGGGTGACCCCGTCGCGCGTGCCCGACCCGACGAGCACATTGCCGGCCTCCCCCGTGAAACCGGTCTTCACCCCGTTTACCCAGGGCACCGTCCCGACCAGGAGGTTGCGGTTCTCGACCGCGACCGGTTGCCCGTCGAGCGTCACCGTGGTCGCGGCGGTATCGACGATCTCGCGGAATTCGGGGTTTCGGCGCAGGCGAATCGTCAACGCGACCAAGTCTCGGGCGCTCGAGTAGTTCCCGGGAGCATCGAGCCCGATCGGGTTCGCATAGTGGGTGTCATCGAGGCCAAGCTCGCGGGCGGCCGCGTTCATCTCGCCGACGAACGCCTCGACGGATCCGGAGACGCCGACGGCCAGCGCCACCGCCGCATCGTTGCCACTCGCCAGCAGCAGCCCATAGAGGAGGTCGCGCACGGTGACCTCGTCGCCGGCCGTGAGCCCAAGCAGCGACTCCCCGGTCACCGGCTCGTATCCGGGGGCGATCAGCTCGCGGTCGAGGGGCAGCTCGCGCAGCGCCAGGTAAGCCGTCATCAGCTTGGTCGTGCTGGCGATGGCGCGTCGCTCGTCGGGGGCGGCGGAGGCGAGCGTCGCACGGTCGCTGGGATCGACGAGGATCCAGGCCGCCGCGTCGGGTGTCGGCGGGCTGGCGGCGGTCGCGTACGGCGGGCCGGGCGCGACGATCACCGCAAACACGAGCGGCAGCGCGATCAGCCAGCGCCGCGCTAGGCGACCGCGCGGTCGGGTCCCGGTTGGGCTCATCTAGATGAGTGATTCCATATCTCCACCCACCCGGATGACGCGCCTGGCCTTCGCATCTCGTCGTCCTCGGCCACTCGTGTGCAGCCAAGCACACGTCGTGGCCTGCGTCCTCGACCTGCTCGGCCGGGCGCGCCCCCGGGCACGCGCGGACATGGAATCAATCATCTACCGAAGGTTCAGCTCCGCGCCGGACGGCAGCGCCTGCGGATCGATGCCAGGGTTGAGGGTGAGGAGGCGATCAACCGAGACGCCGGTTTCCTCCGCGATCGTCTCGAGCGTGTCGCCGGGCTGGATCACGTACGTCGCCGGGCCCTGCTCCTGGGGCTGGGTGCGTGCCGGTGGGTTCCCTCCCTGGCGCTCGCCGCCACCTGAATTCGGCTCGTCCAGCGTGTTGCTGATGACGACGATCACCACGATCGCCACGGCCACCAGGGCAAGCGGCGCGAGCACACGGGCGACGATGCTCCGGGAGGGCTTCGCTGTGATCTGGGTCGGCTCCATCGCTCCGCACGCACCAGCGGCACGGACTTGGGTCAGCCGCGGCGATGGTAGCTGTACGAGGGGGCTACCACGTGCGAAGGGACCAGACCTGGGCGCGAAGCTCCGCCGCCGCTGCGCCGGGGTCGTCGGCGTCGGCGATCGAGCGCGACGCGCTCACCAGCGCGGACGCGGGGTGCTCGCCGAACGCCGGCCCAAGCTCCCCGGCCTGTCCGCCCTGAGCGCCGACGCCTGGGACGAGGAAGATCGAGCGGGGCATCAGCTCGCGCAGCCGATGCAGGTGGCTCGGCTCGGTCGCCCCCGTGACCGCCCCCATCCCGGACAGCCCGGAGTCGCCTTGGAGCCGCTCCGCCCGCTCGGCCACCATGAGCGCGAGGCGCTCGTAGAGGGGGGCGGTGGGGGCCGGAAGGTCCAGCACGTCGGCGGCGCCGGGGTTGGACGTGCGGACCAGTGCGAACAGTCCCGCGCCCGCCGAGGCGGCCGCCTCGATCAGCGGCTCGAGGGCGTCGCCGCCGAGCAACGGATTGACGGTGGCCGCGTCGACGCCCAGGCCCGTCACGTCTCCGTACGGGGTCGATGTCGACCCGAACAGCGCCTGAGCGTAGGCGACGGCGCTCACCGGAACGTCGCCGCGCTTGCCATCGGCGATCACCACGAGCCCCGCGTCGCGCGCCGCGCGCACCACCGCCTCCAGCGCGGCCCAGCCCGGGGCTCCCAGCCGCTCGAAGCAGGCGAGCTGCGGCTTCGCCGCGACGCACACCGGGCCGGCTCGCTCGATCAGTCGACGGCAGCTCTCGGTGATCGCCGCTGCCGCGAGCTCGGCGGGCGTCGCGTCCCCCGCGCCGGACGACCCCGCCGGCTCGATCGCGGCCGGATCGGGGTCCAGTCCGAGACAGACCTGGCTGCGCCGCTCCTCGACCAGCCGGGCGAGGCGATCGGCGAACGGGACGGGGTCGCTAGCCCCGCCCGCTGCCGCGTCGCTGCTCAGCCCGCGAAGCCGGCCGGCGCTGAGCCGTCCTTGACCCTCGACTTCAGCCCCGCGCCCGCAGAGAACTTCGGGACCCGCCCGCCGGCGATCGTGATCCGCTCACCCGTGCGCGGGTTGACGCCCTGGCGCGGGCCCCGCTCGGCGACGCTGAACTTGCCGAAGCCAGTGAAGTTGACATCGCCGCCGCTCGCCAGAACGCTGGAGACGCCCTCAAGCACGGTATCGACCGCGTCGGCAGCCGCCCGTCTCGAGTCGAAGCTCCCGGCGATGCGGTCGACGAATTCAGCCTTGGTCAATGTGACTCCTCCTCTTCGATCGGAACGGGCGCAATCTAACAACGGCGTGGGACGAACCGCAGGCGTGTTCGTAACATTCCGCACAACGCTCAGTCGGCGCGCCCGTCCGAGTAGACGAACGGAAGCTCATGCTCGATCTCCCGCAGGCGCGGGGCCTTCGCGTCGCGCTCCGAGGCCACCAGCGGCAGCCCGGGAGGCCACTCGATCCCCACATCCGGGTCGAGATAGGAGATTCCGCGTTCGAGCGCCGGGTCGTAGTACGAGGAGCACTTGTAGAGCACGTCGGCGGTCTCTGAGGTCACGCAGAACCCGTGAGCGAAGCCGATCGGGACGTAGAGCTCGCGCAGGCGCTGGTCGTCGAGCCCGAACCCCTCCCACTCACCGTATGTAGGGGAGCCGCGCCGGATGTCGACGACCGCGTCGACGATCGCCCCGCGGGGACAGCGCACCAGCTTCGCCTGCCCCGCACCGATCTGGAAGTGCATCCCCCGAACCACGCCGCGCGCGGAGCGCGAGTGGTTGTCCTGGACGAACTCCCCCTCGACCCCGAGCCTGGCCAGCGCGTCCCGGCGAAAGGTCTCCAGCAGGAACCCGCGCGGGTCGCGGTGAACGTCGGGCTCGATCAGGATCGGTCCCTCGAGTCGTGTCGGCAGGCGTCGCATCCGCGGGCGTCCGTAGCACCTACATCCGGTCCGGCGCCTCGACCGCGATCAGGCCGAGCGTGCGGGCGATCACCCGCTTCGCAGCGACGCACAGGCCCAGTCGCGCCTCCTGAGTGCCCGCCGGCGCGCCGACCACCTGGCAATCGCGATAGAAGGCGTGAAAGTCCGCCGCCGTCGACATCGCGTAGGCGCACAACCGGTGGGGCGCGCGGCCATCGGCCGCCGCGCTCACCTGGGCCGGCAGCTCCAGCAGACGCGCCACGAGGGCGCGCTCGGCTGGCTCCACCGGCGTTGCCAGCGCGGGCTCCGAGGCGGCCGCATCGGCGATCCGTGCCTCGTCGGCGGCCCGGCCCGACTCGCCCGCCGGGGTCACGTCCTCCGCCACCGCCTTCCGCAGGATGCTCGCGATCCGGGCGTGCGCGTACTGCACGTAGTACACCGGATTGTCCTGGGACCGCTTGCGCGCCAGGTCGAGGTCGAGGTCGACCGTGGTCTCGTGGCTGCGCTGGAGCATGAAGAATCGCGTGGCATCCACCCCGATGTCGTCGAGCAGCTCGTCGAGGGTGATGAACTGGCCCTTGCGCTTCGACATCTGGGCGCGCTGCCCGCCCTCGACGATGTGGACGAACTGGATGAGCGGGGCCTCGAACCGATCCGGATCCTCGCCAAGCGCCGCGAACACGGCTCGCATCCGCGGCAGGTAGCCGTGATGGTCGGCGCCCAGCGGGTCGATCAGCCGATCGGCCCCCCGTGCGAGCTTGTCGCGGTGATAGGCGATGTCAGCCGCGAAGTAGGTGGGGTCGCCGCCCGCGCGGACCAGCACCCGATCCTTGTCGTCCCCGAGCTCGCTCGTACGCAGCCACAGGGCGCCCTCGCTCTCGTAGGTGTGTCCGCGCCTGCGCAGCTCGTCGATCGCCGCTTCGATCTGCCCTCCCTCGTGCAGCGCACGCTCGGAGAACCAGGTGTCGTAGACCACACGAAAGCGTTTGAGGGTCGCCTCGATCCGCTCTCTCATCGCCGCGGTGCCCTCTCGTGCCAGCCGATCGAGATGGTCGGCGCCGACACCCGCTGCGGAGAGCTCCTCGGCCAGCTCGGCGACGTACTCGCCGGCGTAGCCGTCCTCGGGGGGCTCCTCCCCCCTCATCCGGGCCGCGATCGAGGCCGCGAACCGCTGGACCTGGCCCCCGACGTCGTTGAGCAGGTACTCGCGCTCGACCCGATGCCCCTGCGCCTCGAGGACCCGGGCGAGCGAGTCGCCGTAGGCCGCGTGCCTCCCCGCCGCGGCCGTGATCGGGCCGGTCGGATTGGCGGAGACGAACTCCAGCAGGACCGTCTCCGGTCGCTCCATCCCCCCGGCGCCGAATCCGTCGCCCGCCGCGAGCACCCGCGCCACCGCACCGCGATGCCAGGTGTCGGTCAGGAACAGGTTGAGGAACCCCGGGCCGGCCACCTCTACCCGGGCGGCCATCTCCCCGAGCGAGGCGGCGAGCTCCGACCCCAGGCGCTTCGCGACCTCACGCGGCGGCTCGCCGCGCACCGGCGCCAGCAGCATCGCGGCATTGGTCGAGTAGTCGCCGAGATCGGGGCGCGGGGGGCGCTCGAGCGCCGGCGCGAGCGTGGCCTGGCCATCGGCGAGCGCCGAGGCCGCCGCCGACACCGCCTTGTGCAGGTCCCCGACCGGGTCGGTGGTGGCGGTGCGTGACATGGCGCGATATTAGGGGCCGACGTAAGCTGTCCGGCTCGTGAGGACCCTGGTAACCGGTGGCGCGGGATTCATCGGATCGCACCTGGTCGACGCGCTCACAGGGCGCGGCGACGAGGTCCTGGTCATCGACGACCTCTCCACCGGCCGGCGGGCGAATCTCGAGCGTGCGCTTGCCGGCGGCGCTCAGCTGCTCGAGGGGGACATCGGCGACCCCGATGTGATCGCCCGGGCCTTCGCCCAGCATCGCCCCGAGACGGTGATGCACATGGCTGCGCAAATCGACGTGCGCCGTTCCGTCGCCGACCCCGTGTTCGACCTTGGGCTCAACGTCGGAGCGACCCTGAACCTGCTCGAGGCGTCCCGGCGGGACGAGGTCCGGCGGTTCGTGTTTGCATCGACGGGCGGCGCGATCTACGGGGAGGGCAGCGACCGAGAGCTGCCGCTCGCCGAGGACGCCGAGCGCAGGCCCGACGCGCCGTACGGCCAGAGCAAGCTCACCGCCGAGGGCTACCTGAGCCTGTACGTACGCCTCTACGGGCTCTCCGCCGCCGCCCTCCGGCTCGGGAACGTCTACGGACCGCGCCAGGACCCGTACGGGGAGGCCGGGGTCGTCGCGATCTTCACCGGCGCCCTCCTGGCCGGTGAGCGGCCGCGCGTCTTCGGCGACGGCCTCCAGACCCGAGACTACGTGTCCGTCCGCGACGTGGTCGCCGCCTTCCTCGCGGCGGGCGACTCGCGGGCTGAGGGAGCGTTCAACGTCGGCACCGGGATCGAAACCAACGTGATCGAGCTCGGCGCGATCATCGCCGACGCCTGCGGCACGGAGTTCGAGCCCGAGCACGCCCCTCCCCGCCCGGGCGAGGTCCAACGGATCGCGATCGACAGCTCCCTCGCTGAGGCGGAGCTCGGCTGGACGGCGTCAACGAGCCTGCGCGAGGGGCTCGAGGCCACCGTCAGCGCGCTCAGGGACGCTCCCGGCTAGTCCTGAACCTCTGCCCGATACGCCTCTGCCGCGCCGATCCGCTCGACCGCGGTCGGGTGCGTCCGCAAAAGAAAGCTGACGAGGTCCGGCGGGTCGGGGTCCGAGACGTTGGCGACCGCCAGCCGCCGCTGCACCTCGATCAGGGCACGCGGGTCCTCGGTGAGCTCGAGGGCGAACTCATCGGCGCTCGCCTCGACCTTCCGGGAGAGCTGGTTCCCCGGGACGCTGAGGACGAGAGACGCGATCCCGAGCGCCAGCGCGTACGCCGGCAGCGCCGCGGGGCGGCGCGGATTGATTCCCGCCCGCCCGGCGAGCGCCCTACCGAGCTCGCTGGTGAACAGGAGGCCGAGAGGGGCGACCAGGGCGACGAAGGCGATCCCCCGCCGGATGTCGCCGTGCTCGACATGGCCGAGCTCGTGCGCGACGATCGAGTTCAGCTCGCCGCGGTCGGTGCCCGCGATCAGGTTGTCGTAGAGGACGACGCGCTTGGTCGGGCCGAGCCCGGTCACGTAGGCGTTGAGCGACGTCGAGCGCCTGCTGGCGTCGACCCGATACACCTCGCCGATGTCCACGCCGGCGCGCTCGCCCAGCTCGAGCACGTCCGCCCGCACGGGGCTGTTCTCCGGGAGCGGGTCGAAGCGGTTGAAAATCGGCGCCAGCAGCACGGGGGCGAGCCAGGTGAAGAGCGCGGCCAGCGCAACCACGGCAACACTCCCGGGGACCCACCACACGCGGCCGAAGCGCCGCACCAGCGCGATCAGCAGGGTCGCCCCGGCGGCCGCGAGCACGGCGCCGATCGCTGTCGACTTGCCGACGTCCCCGAGCCACTCCGCGAACGACTGGGTCGAGAGCCCGACGTCGACCGAGCGCTCATGGGCCCAGACGCTGGCCGGGAAGCCGGCGGCAGTGACCGCGAGCGAGAGCCCGGCGCCCACCGCCGCCGCTCCCACGAGCGGCCGGCGACCGATGCGCTCGAGCGCCCCGCGGACCGCCGTCGGGCGGCCAAGGGCGAGGATCAAAAGCACCCCAGCCTCCGCACCCAGGCCGGCCAGGAACAGCCACAGCTGACCGTCGCGGTAGTCGCGGCCGCGCTCGATCTGGGCCTCGGTGAAGTACTGGTTCGCGGAGACGGAGAGGGGCTCGAGCGGCGGGTCACGCGGTCGAAGCAGCCAAACGGCCGCCTCGGCGACCATGATCATCGCGACCGCCACGACCCCGATCCGCGCCGCACGGGAGCGGATCAGGATGCGAGGGCCCCCGGCGACGTGGGCGCTGCGAGAGCCGCTAGGCATCGTTCGTACGATAGTCCGCCCCCGGCCGGGGGTATTGCCCCCACCGTCCCGATGCGCCTAGCGATCCTCAGCGACATCCACGCCAACCTGCCGGCCCTCGAGGCGGTTCTTCGGGAGGTCGAGACGGCAAATCCGAGCCAGGTCTGGTGCCTTGGCGACGTGGTGGGTTATGGGGCTCAGCCCGACGAGTGCGCCCGGCTCGTCGCCGACCGCTGCGACCTGTGCCTCGTCGGCAACCACGACCTGGCGGTCCTGGGCGAGCTCGACATCGACTCGTTCTCTCCCGCCGCGGCGGCAGCCGTTCGCTGGACGCAGGCCGACGCCAGCGAGGAGACGATCCGGTTCCTGCGCCGGCTCGAGCCGCTCGATGAGAGCAACGAGGTAGCGCTCTATCACGCCTCTCCCCGCGATCCCATCTGGGAGTACGTTCTCTGGCCCGACCAGGCCGCCGAGTGCATCGATCGCCAGGCTGCGAGGGTCAGCCTCATCGGCCACTCCCACGTCGCCCTGTTCTTCGTTCGCGATGGAGCGGGCGAGGTCGAGTCGCAGCCCGACGGCCACCTCGCCAGAGGGGCCCAGGCGGTCCCGGGCACCGAGCTCGATCTCGCCGAGGGACGGTGGCTGATCAACCCCGGCAGCGTCGGCCAGCCGCGTGATCGCGATCCCCGCGCGGCCTGGCTCGAGCTGGATCTCGACTCCTGGACGGCGACCTACCGCCGCGTCGAGTACGAGATCGATCGCGCCGCGGAAGCGATCGAGGCGGCGGGCCTCCCCGAGCACCTGGCACGGCGCCTGTACATCGGACAGTGATCAGGGTGAGACGACTTCGAGGCCCTGTGGGGCGCGGCGGCGGGGCTACACTCGCCGCGATGGGGACCGCCGCACACAGGGCCACCCCGGGTGGCCGTAGCCTCGCTGCGCTCGTCGTCGCTGCGCTCGCGGTGGCGATCACGGCGTGCGGCGAGGACGAGCCGATGGCAGATATCCCTCAGACGGACGCAACGGCGATGCTCGATCGCCTCGATCAGGCGCGCGCCGCCGCGGAGGCAGGTGACTGTGCCACGGCCCAGGCGGCCGCGGAGGAATTCGTGGGCGTGGTCAACGAGCTGAAGGCGGAGGACGTCGAGACCGAGGTCAAGGAGGCCATGCGCGCGGCGGGTTTCAGGCTCGAGGAGCTGATCAACGACCAGTGCGAGGAGCCGGCGGCGGCAACCGAAACGCCCGACGAAGGCGAGGTCGCGCCGCCAGAGGAGACCACCACTGAGGAGACGACGACCGAGGAGGAGCCCCCCGAGGATGAGCCGACTGAGACGGAGACCGACACCGAGACCGAGGAGCCGCCCCGGCAACCCCCCGGGGAGGGTGAGGTGACGCCCCCACCCGACGATGACGGGGACGACGGCGAGAACGGCGGGCCCGGCGGCGGCGAGAACACCGACCACTCGGGCACGGGCGGCATCGAGGGTTGATGAGGTGAGGGGTGCGGTGACCGGGATCATGATCTCCAACCGCTACGAGCTGGGCGACAGGCTCGGGTCGGGCGGGATGTCGACCGTGTACCGCGCGACCGATCGCGTGCTCGAGCGCACGGTCGCGGTCAAGGTGCTCGCCGAGCATCTCTCCGACGACCAGAAGTTCGTCGCCCGATTCCGCCGCGAGGCGCTGGCGGTCGCGAAGCTGATCCATCCGAACATCGTTCAGGTCTACGACACGGGCGTCGACGACGGGCGCCACTACATCGTCATGGAGTACGTCGAGGGGCGCTCCGGGGCCCAGCTGCTGCAGAGCGAGGGCCGCCTCGCGCCCGAGGTCTCGGTGCAGATCGGGGTTCAGGCGTGCGCTGGCCTCGAGTACGCGCACCGGCAGGGCATCGTGCACCGCGACGTGAAGCCCGGCAATCTGATGGCGATCGGCGGCCCGGCGGGGCGGCGATCGGCTGCCAGCTCTGCCCATGACCCGCCGACCGGAGAGATGACGGTGAAGCTGACCGACTTCGGGATCGCGCGGGCGGCGGAGCAGACCCGACTGACCCAGGTCGGCTCGGTGGTGGGGACGGCCGCCTACCTGGCCCCGGAGCAGGCCAGGGGGGAGGAGGCGACGCCGGCCTCCGACGTGTACGCGCTGGGCGTCGTCATCTACCAGTTTCTGACCGGCCGGCTTCCGTGGGAGGGCTCGACCCTGGCCGAACTCGCGACCCGCCGGGAGAACGAGAGCCCCCTGTCGCCCGACTCGTATAACGAAGCCGTTCCGCCGACGCTCTCAACCGCGGTCCTGCGAGCGCTGGAGGGCGACCTGAGCGATCGCTACTCGACCGCGCGCGAGTTCTCGCGGGCGCTGCGAGCCGGCCTCGCCGGTAGGGAGCCGCCGATCACCGCGTCCGAGGCACCGACGGCTGCCCTCGCCGGAGCGAGCACCGAGGCCACTCGCCGCATGGCGCCCGAGCCACAGACGCCGGCCACGGTCAGGCGACCGGCACCGCCGCCGAGGCCGCGTCCCGCGCCCGTGCCCCCGGCGGTCCCTCCCGCCCAGCCACGGCCGCCCCGCGCCCGCCAACGCCCGTCGGCGTTCAGCCGCCTCGCGCGGGGGCTGGGGATCCTGCTGCTGATCGCGATCCTCGCCGGGGTTATCGCCGGCGCGGTCCTGCTGCTCACCGACGCGGGCCAGAGCACCGACCTCGGCGTCGAGCTCAGAGACGAGATCGATCAACAGATCGACGCGCTCAGGGACTTCATCCAGAACAACACCCAGTAGCGTCCCGCGCGGTGGCCGGCGTGGATCAGTGGCTCACCAGATCCCACGGCGCGGCGCCCCCCAGGATCGCGTCCGCATACACGCCGAACCGCGCGTCGGCGATCGCGGCGCGAGCGCCGCGCACGAGCTGCTCCAGGTAGGTGAGGTTGTGGAGGGTGACCAGGCGCGCCGCGGTCAGCTCCTGCTGGCGGGCCAGGTGGTGGAGGTAGGCACGGGTGTGGGCGGTGCAGGCGGGACACGGGCAGCCGTCCACGAGCGGCCCCTCGTCGGTCGCCATCGACGCCCGTCGCAGATCGAAGCGGAAGCGGGAGCCCGGCAGTGGAGCCAGCGCCATCCCGTGGCGCCCCAGCCGGGTGGGAACCGCGCAGTCGAACAGATCGATACCCCTGGCGATGCCCTCGATCAGGTCATCCGGCTCGCCGATCCCGAGAAGGTGCTTGGGAGCATCGGCCGGCAGGTGCGGCACGGTCAGGTCGAGCACCCCGTACATCTCCGGCTTGTTTCGGCCCAGCGTGCCCCCGATCGCGATCCCGTCCACGGGCGCGGCGGCGACACGCGCTGCGGAGTCGCGGCGCAGGTCCTCATAGACGCCACCCTGGACGATCCCAAACACGGCCTGCCGCCGCGGCCCCTCGCCGTTGTGCCAGGCGAGGCAGCGGTCGAGCCAGCGGTGAGTGCGCTCAGTCGAGCGCGCGGTGTAGTCCCGGGTCGCGTGGAAGGGCGTGCACTCGTCGAAGACCAGGGCGATGTCGGAGCCGAGTGCGGCCTGCACCCGCATTGAGTCCTCCGGGCCCAGGAACCGCTCAGAGCCGTCAAGGTAGGAGCGAAAGCGGACCCCCCGCTCGCCCACCTCGATCACCGATCCCCGGCCGGCGCGGGCGCCGCGCCGACCCTTGATCTCGTCGGCGACGGTGCCGTGGGCGAGCGAGAACACCTGGAAGCCACCCGAGTCCGTGATCACGGCTCCGTCCCAACCCATGAACCGCCGCAGGCCCCCGAGCGCGGCGATCCGCTCCTCGCCGGGCGCGAGCAGCAGGTGGAATGTATTGCCGAGCACCAGGCGATAGCCGAGGCCGCTGACCTCTGCGGCGGACAGCGAGCGGACGCTTCCGCGCGTCGCCAGCGGGATGAACGCAGGCGTCTCGATCTCGCCGTGAGGGACGCGGAGCCGCCCGGTCCGGGCGGCTCCGTCACGCGCGGTTATCTCGAATTCGAGACGCTCGGAGTCGTTACGCACCGCCGAAGCGTAGGGGGAGCCCCTTACTTCTCCTCGGCAGTCCCCTCGACGCCACCGGCGCCGATCGCGACCCGGTGCGGCTTGCGCTCCTCCGGCTAGGGCCGTTAGCCGCCGCGACGAAGGGCCGGTAGAGGGGCAGTCGCGGCGAGGCGCTCAAGTAGCGATCAGCGAGCGGCCGGTCATCGCCTCGGGCTGCGGGATCCCGAGCAGCTCGAGCGCCGTCGGCGCGACGTCGGCCAGGATGCCTCGATCGGCGACCTCCAGCCCCTCGACCGTGACGATCAGCGGCACGGGGTTCGTCGAGTGGGCGGTGTTCGGGGACCCGTCGGGCTCGAGCATGTTGTCGGCGTTGCCGTGGTCGGCGGTGACGATGCAGGCACCGCCGGCCTCGTGGACGACCCCGAGGACGTCCGCAAGGCAGCGATCGACAACCTCCACCCCCGCCACCGCGGCCGGGATGTTGCCGGTGTGCCCGACCATGTCGGGGTTGGCGAAGTTGATGATCCCGAACCGGTAGCCGTCCCCCCGCCACCGCTCGGCGAAGGCCTGGGCGGCCGCCGGGGCGCTCATCTCCGGCTTGTGGTCGTAGGTGGGGACGTCCCTGGGCGAGTCCACGAGGCAGCGCTCCTCGCCCTCCCACTCGACCTCGTGACCGCCGTTGAAGAAGTAGGTGACGTGGGCGTACTTCTCGGTCTCGGCCACGTGGAGCTGGCGGTCGCCCCGCTCTGAGAGGAGCTCCGCCAGCGTCACCCCGGGCTCGCGAGGCGGAAACGCGATCGGGTATTGCCAATCCGCGTGGAACTCGGTCAGCGTCGTCATCAGGATCCGTGGCGCGTTTCCACGGTCGAACTCGGCGAAGTCGGGCTCGCCGAGGGCACGGATGAGCTGCCGCGCACGATCGGGCCGGAAGTTGAAGTCGACCACTGAGTCGCCGTCGGCGATCCCGTCGTAGTCGCCGATCACGGTCGGCCGCACGAACTCGTCCGTCTCGCCGCGCCGGTGCGATTCCCGCACGGCGGCGATCGCGTCGTCCGCGCGCTCGCTGGCGGCGTGGACGATCGCGTCGTAGGCGAGCTTGGTCCGATCCCAGCGCCGATCCCGGTCCATCGCGTAGTAGCGGCCGCAGACCGTCCCGATCCGACCGGCTGCACCGAGCCAGCCCCGGAGCTGCTCGAGGTAGCCGGGGCCGGCGGTTGGGAGCGTGTCCCGTCCGTCGGTGAAGGCGTGGACCACGAGGTCGGGCACGGCCTCGCGGCGGGCGAGCTCGATCAAAGCCTCGATGTGCCTCCAGCCCGAGTGCACGCCCCCGTCCGAGACGAGCCCCATCAGATGCAGGCGCCCGCGGGGCCCGGTCTTGGCCGCCTCGCACGCGGCCCGCAGGGCCTCGTTCTCGAAGAAGCTGCCGTCGGCGATCGCGTCGTCGATCCGGGCCAGGTCCTGCTTCACGATCGAGCCCGCGCCTAGGTTCAGGTGTCCCACCTCGGAGTTGCCCATCTGGCCGTCGGGGAGTCCCACGTCGCGACCGCTCGCAGAGAGCTGGGTGTGCGGGTACCGTCCCCAGAGCTCGTCGAAGGTGGGCGTTGAGGCCTGGCTGATCGCGTTCCCCGGACCGGCCGGGGCGAGCCCCCAGCCGTCGAGCACGACCAGGCAGAGCGACGGTACGGGAAGCGCGGACGGCCCCTCGGGGAGGGAACTCACCCGACCGCCGCCCGGCAGATGGCGGCGAACTGGTTCGGATCGAGGCTGGCGCCGCCGACGAGCCCGCCGTCGATCGCCTCGCGAGCGAACAGCTCGGCCGCGTTCTCCGGCTTGACCGAGCCGCCGTAGACGATGCGGATTCCCTCCGCCGCCCCGGGCTCACGGGTAGCGATCAACGACCGGATGAACGCGATCACCTCCTCCGCCTGGTCGGGGGTGGCGGTGCGGCCCGTGCCGATCGCCCAGATCGGCTCGTAGGCGATCACCACGTCGGCCAGCGCGCCCGATGCGACCCCCGCGAGGTCGGCCTCCACCTGCCCACGCAGAACGGTCTCGGTCTCGCCGTCGTCGCGCTGTCGCTCGGTCTCCCCCACGCACAGGATCGGCGTCAGCCCGCCCTCGAGCGCGGCCGGTACCTTCTCGGCCAGCGCGGCATCGGTCTCGCCGAACATCGCCCGCCGCTCGGAGTGGCCGAGGACGACGCAATCGACCCCGACGTCACGCAGCATCGGGGGCGAGACCTCACCGGTGAAGGCCCCGTGCGATGCCGAGTGCATGTTCTGGGCGGCGATGCGGATGGCCGTGCCACTGCAGCGCTCGACCGCCAACTCGAGCGACGGGAACGGGGGGCAGATCACGATCTCGACCCTGGCGAGCTCGGAGGCCGGTTCCACGAACGCATTCAGGAACTCCGCGGTCTCGCCACGCGTCTTGTGCATCTTCCAGTTGGCGGCGACGAGCGGTGTTCTCTGACCCGGAGCAGAGGGGCGAAGCCCCGATTGCGACGGGTGAGGCTGGTGCCGTTCAGGTGCTCGGTCAGGCATCGTCGAGCGCCTCCACCCCGGGCAGCACCTTGCCCTCCATCAGCTCCAGCGAGGCTCCGCCCCCGGTCGAGAGCCAGTCGACCCGGTCGGCGAGGCCGAACTCTGTGAGCGCAGCGACCGAGTCCCCGCCGCCGACGACGGTCGTGCCGGATGCCGCCGCAACGGCCTCGGCGACCGTCCTGGTCCCGGCCGCGAACGGCTCCAGCTCGAACGCCCCCATCGGGCCGTTCCAGAACACGGTGCCCGCCCCGGCGATCGCCTCCGCATACTCATGGGCCGTGCGTGGGCCCACGTCGAGGCCCATCCAGCCGTCCGGCACGGCGGTGTTGTCGATCTCACGCCGCTCGGCATCGGCGGCGAACCCGTCGGCGATGACCAAGTCGTGCGGGAGCCAGAGCTCGCACAAGGACCGCTCCGCCTGGGCCAGCGCGCGCTCGGCCAGTTCAACGCCCTCAACCTCCACCAGCGAGTCGCCCGTGCTGATTCCCTGGGCGCGAAAGAACGCGAAGCACATCGCCCCTCCGATCAGGACCCGGTCGGCGACCTCGAGGAAGCGCTCCAGGACGCCGATCTTGTCCGAGACCTTGGCTCCGCCGAGAACCACGCAGAGGGGCCGCGCCGGATCGTCGCGCACGGCGGTCAGCTCCCGCACCTCACGTTCGAGCAGCAGGCCCGCGTATGCAGGGAGCAGGTGGGCAACCCCCTCGGTCGTGGCATGGGCGCGATGGGCCGCGCCGAACGCGTCGTTCACGTAGACGTCGGCCAGCGCCGCCAGCGCCTTCGCCAACTCCGGATCGTTGGCGCTCTCGCCCGGCTTGAAGCGACTGTTCTCCAACAGCAACAGCTCGCCATCCCCGAGCGCCGAGGCCTGGCGCTCGACCTCGGGCCCGACTACACCGCCTGCGAGCGGGACCTCGACGCCGAGGAGCTCCGACAGGCGCGAGGCCACCGGGCCCAGCGACAACTCCGGCTCGCGGTCCTCGGGCCGCCCCAGATGCGAGACCAGGATCAACGCTCCACGACGTTCACGCAGCAGCTCGATCGTCGGGAGCGCCGCACGGATCCGCGTGTCGTCCGCGACCGCGCCCTCCTCGAGGGGCACGTTGAAGTCGACCCGCACGAGGGCCCGCCGGCCCCCGACGTCGGCATCCCGGACGCTCGCCTTCGCGAACGTCCCACGATCAGACGTCAAGCCCCCACCGCGGCGGGCTTGGGCTCGAGCACCTTCGCTGCCAGCTCGACGCAGCGGTTCGAGTATCCCCACTCGTTGTCGTACCAGGCAACCGCCTTCACCATGGTGCCCTCGAGCACCATCGTCTGCAGGGAGTCGAAGATGGACGAGTGCGGGTCCTGGACGATGTCCGTGGAGACGATCGGGTCCTCGGTGTAGGCGAGGATGCCGCCCAGGGGCCCGTCGGCCGCCTCCCTGGCCGCGGCGTTGATCTCCTCGGGGCTGGTCTCCCGTGCGACGTCGCAAACCAGGTCGACCACCGAGCCGCTGGGGACGGGCGCCCGTATGGACACGCCGTTGAGCTTGCCGTCGAGCTCGGGGAGAACCAGCCCGATTGCCTTTGCCGCTCCAGTCGTGGTCGGGATCAGGTTGATCGCCGCCGCCCGCGCCCGGCGAAGGTCCTTGTGGGGCAGGTCCTGGAGGCGTTGGTCTGCCGTGTAGGCGTGAATCGTGGTCATCAGGCCGCGCTCGATCCCGACCGTCTCGTGGATCACCTTCGCCAGCGGCGCGAGGCAGTTGGTCGTGCACGAGGCGTTCGAGATGATGTGGTGCTGGTCCGGGTCGTAGGCCTGGTCGAAGTTGACACCGAGGGCGACGGTCACGTCCGGCTCGGTCGCCGGCGCCGAGATGATCACCTTCTTCGCGCCCGCCTCGAGGTGCTTCGCTGCGTCCTCGCGCTTGGTGAACAGGCCGGTGGACTCGATCACCACCTCCACCCCCAGCTCCCCCCAGGGGAGCTGAGCGGGATCGCGCTCCTCGAAGACGCGTATCTCCTTCCCGTCGACGGCGATCGACTCGCCGCGTGCCTCCACCTCGCCCGGGAACCGGCCGAGGAGCGAGTCGTACTTGAGCAGGTGGCCGAGCGTCTCGTTGTCGGTGATGTCGTTGACGGCGATGAAGTCCAGGTCCGAGCCCGCCTCGTAGGCGGCGCGGAACAGATTCCTGCCGATCCGTCCGAAGCCGTTGATGCCGACCTTCACGGGTCCCACTTCATTTCCTCCTGTTGTCGTCTTTAGCGTTGATCCGCGCCCCGGGATCAGCCGGTGTCGACCGTCACTGACACCGTACCCATATGAGGCAGCGTGACGCCCCCGTGCGCTCAGTGCCGGGGCTCCCAGCGGAAGGTCCGGATCGCGATCAGGAGCCCGGCCAGCCCCCAGGCCGCGACCACCGCCAGGTCGCCCCATTCGAAGCCGGCACCCGTGGTCAGCGGGTTCCAGGCGGTGAAGAAGGCCTCGAAGAAATGTCGGATCGGAAAGAGGTCGGCTACCTGAAGCACGCCGTCGGGAATCTCACTCTCCGGGATGAACACCCCGGAGAGGAAGTACAGGGGCAACACCGCGACGTTGGTAATGGGGGCCGCCGCGTCCTCCGAGGGAATCGCCGCGGTGAGCGCGATCCCAAGGCAGCAGAACGAGGCGGCTCCGACCGCGAGCGTCACCAGCACCGCCGGAAGCCGCTCCCACGGAATGTCGACGTCGTAGACGATCAAGCCGATCACCGAGAGCACGGCGAGGCTGAGCAGGGAGATCACGATCGCGTTGCCGATGCGTCCGGCTATGAACACCCAGCTCGGGAGCGGAGTGCCGCGAGTCCGCTTGAGGATGCCGTTCTCGCGATCCACGGTGAGCGAGATCGCCAGGCTCTGAAAGGACGCCGAGACGACTCCGAGGGTGATGATCGCCGGCACGTAGTAGGTGGTCGTCTTGACGCCGAGCTCCTCGATCGTCTCGTCGCCGAAGATCGTCGCGAAGATCAGCAGGAACATCACCGGCAACAGCACGGTGAAGAACACCGAGGCCGGGTTTCGCCAGAACGTCTTCTGGTCGAACCGGAACTGATGGAGGGCCAGCGCCGCGCCGCTCACCGCTACACCTCACCGCCGTCCTCGGCCGTGACCTCGAGATAGACGTCCTCGAGGCTGGGCGCCCCCACCTGCAGCCCAGGGAGATCCACGCCGCGGCGCAGCGCCCACTCGGTGAGCTCGTTGAGCGCCTTAACCGGCTCCGCCGTGCGAGCGACGAGGAGGCGACCGTCACCCCCGTCCTCGACGAGCCGCAGCGGCACCTCTCCCGCAGCGACGCCGGTGGGTAGACGGAAGCGGATCTCGACCGTGGCGGCGCCCTCCCCCAGGCGGTCCGGCGGCCCCTCGACCACGATCCTGCCAGCGGCGATGATCGCCACCCGGTCGGCGAGCACTTGTGCCTCCTCCATGTAGTGCGTGGTGAGGAAGATCGTCTTGCCGAGATCCCGCAGGCCGCCCACAAGCTCCCACGCACGCCGTCTGGCGGTCGGGTCGAACCCGGTCGTGGGCTCGTCGAGGAAGAGCAGCTCTGGGTCGCCGATGAGCGCGAGCGCTACGTCGAGCCTGCGTTGCTGACCGCCGGACAGCCTGCTCACGCGATCGTCGGCCTTCTCGGTCAGGCCCACCTGCCCGACCGTTTCGTCGACCCCGCGCGGCGCGCGGTAGTACCCGGCGAACATCTCCAGGCTCTCGCGCACGGTCAGCTCGGGGTGCATCTTGCTCTGCTGCAGCACGATCCCGATCCGCTCCCGCCAGGCACGCTCGGCCTGCGCCGGATCGGCGCCGAGCACGGTCACCTCGCCGGCGTCGCGCTCGCGATAACCCTCCAGGATCTCCACGGTGGTCGTCTTGCCGGCGCCGTTGGGGCCGAGGAAGGCGAAGATCTCACCGCGGCGGATCTCGAGGTCGATGCCGCGGACGGCCTCGAGCGAGCCGTACGACTTGCGCAGCCCGCGGACGTTGATCACCGGCTCCGCCACGAGCGCGATTGTATGGACGGCCCGCGTGCCGCCCGGGGAACCGTTACCTGAGCTCTACGTCGCGATGCACGACGCGCAACTGCACGTCCTCGCGCGATGCGAGGTGACGCGCAATGCGGTCGGCGATCGTCACCGACCGGTGCCGCCCTCCGGTGCAGCCGACGGCGATCGTCATGTGCGTCTTTCCCTCGGCCACGTACGCCGGGAGCAGGAAGTCGAGCAGCGGGAACAACCGCTCGTAGAAGTCGTGGGCGAGCTCGCCTGCTTCGACGTGCTCGACCACCTGCGGGTCGCGCCCGGTCAGCGGGCGCAGATCCTCGCGATAGTGGGGATTCGGGAGGAAGCGGACGTCGAGCACCACGTCCGCGTCACGCGGCGGGCCGTTCTTGAAGCCGAAGGTGAGGATCGTCAACGCCAACTTCGCCGGTCCGCGCGTCCCGAGCATCTCGGTCGCGATCCGCCTGCGCAGCATGGCGCCGGTGAGGTCGCTCGTGTCCATGACCAGGTCGGCGCGCTCGCGCAGCCGGCCAAGGACGGCGCGCTCGGCCCTGATCCCGTCGACGACCCGACCATCGGGCGCCAGCGGATGCCGCCGGCGCGTCTCCTTGAACCGATCCACGAGCGCCTCCTCGCTCGCTTCGAGGAACAGCACGCGCGGGGTGAGCCCGGCGCCCTCGAGCTCGTCCAGCACGGCGATCAGCTCCTGGAAGTAATCGCCACCGCGCACGTCCGAGACGATCGCGGCACGGCGGACGCCGCTGCCCTCGTGCTGGAAGAGCTCGCCGAGAGCGCTGATCATTCGCGGGGGCAGGTTGTCGACACAGAAGTACCCGCCGTCCTCGAAGGCGGCGATCGCCTCCGACTTCCCGGCGCCGGAGTATCCCGTGATCACGACCAGGTCGACCTGGCGACCCAGCCCGGCGAAAGGGGCAGCCGCCCCGCCCTCGGCGACCTCCGGGGCACCGGCATCGGGCCCGGCACCGTCGTCCGCGGCGGCCTCGGGCGGCTCGGCGTCGCCCACCGGCTTGCGAGGCTCGGTTCGCTCGGCGTCGTCCATGCTCACCCGGCCTTGTTCAGCTGCCGGTGAATGTCACGCGCGAGCTTGCCGGGAATGCCCGGGACCGCCTCCAGCTCCTCGCGGCTGGCGCCGACCAGGCGCTCAGGTGAGCCGAAGTGCTTGAGCAGCGCACGCTTGCGGACGGGGCCGACGCCCCGCAGCTCGTCGAGCAGCGAGTGCGTCATCGCCTTCCCGCGTCGCTCCCGGTGGAAGTCCAGGGCAAACCGGTGCGCCTCGTCGCGGACCCGCTGCAGCAGCCGCAGCGCCTCGGTATCGCGCGGGATCGGCACGGGTTCGGAGCCGCCGGGAACGAACACCTCCTCGATTCGCTTCGCCAGGCCGATCACCGCCGTGCCACGTTCGGCCAGCGGCGCCAGCGCCCGCATCCCCGCCGAGAGCTGCCCCTTTCCCCCGTCGATCACGATCAGGTCGGGCGCACTCGCGAAGCTCTCGTCCCTGTCCGTGTCATGTGGGGAGAGGTCGGCCTGCTCCAGGTGTCGCGCTATCCGGCGGGCAAGCACCTCCTCGATCGAGCCCACGTCATCCGGTCCACCGTGCCGGATCTTGAATCGCCGGTAGTCGGACTTCTTCGGCGCTCCGCCCTCGAAGACGACCATCGACGCCACGGTGTGCTCCGACCCCAGGTTCGAGACGTCGAAGCCCTCGATCCGCACCGGCAGCGCCTCGAGGTCGAGCGCCTCCTGGAGGGCCGAGAGCGCATCGACCCGCTGCTGGCGCCGGCGTTCCCGCCGCAGCCGGTCCTGGGCCAGCGCGAGCCGAGCGTTGCGCTCGGCGAGCTCCCGCAACCGGCGCTTGTCGCCGCGCTCGGAGACCCTCACCTCGACCGGTCCGCCGCGCCGCGCCGCGAGCGCCTCCGCGACCAGCTCGGCGCGCTCCTTCATCGCCGGCCCGACCACGATCAGCCGGGGCACCGCCGGTGCCGCAGAGTAGTACTGGGCGAGGAACTCCTCGGTGACCTCGGTCTCCTCCCGCTCACCCGCGTTCGAGAGGTAGAAGCCCTGGCGCTCCGCGAGCACGCCGTCGCGCACCTGAAACACCTGGGCGTTCGCGTCGGCGCCCTCGACCGCCACCGCGATCAGGTCCGCGCTGTCGAGCGCATCCGAGGCGACGCTCCGGCGCTCCATCAGCGAGCGCACGGCCTCCAGCCGGTCCCGATAGACGGCGGCTCGCTCGAACTCCTCGAAGGAGGCCGCCTCCTCCATCTTGCGCTCGAGGTCGCGCTCGACGTCGCGGTAGCGGCCGGAGAGGAACCCGATGATCGCGTCGATGTTCCGACGGTACTCGTCGCGCTCGATGTAACCGACACACGGGGCCTGGCAGCGCTTGATGTAGTAGTCGAGGCAGGGGACGCCTGAGCGCCGGCCGGGCTCCGGTCCCTCGCATGTGCGGTACTGGAACAGCTTGCCGAGCAGCTCGAGCGTCTCCCGGGTGCGCTTCGCATTCGAGTACGGCCCGAAGTAGAGGCGCGAGGGGCGGTGGCGCTCGCGGGTGAAGTAGACCCTGGGGAACTCCTCGTCCAGGCTGATGCCGATGTACGGGTAGGACTTGTCGTCGCGGAGGCGGATGTTGAAGCGCGGGCGGTGCCGCCGAATGAACTGCTGCTCGGCCAGCAGCGCCTCGGCCTCGGTCTCGGTGACGAGGAAGTCGATCGTCGCCACCTGCTCCACCGCGCTGCCGAGCCCGCCCCTGCCGGAGAAGTGACCGGCGACTCGCTTGCGTAGCGACCGGGCCTTGCCGACGTAGAGCACACGCCCGCCGGAGTCCTTGAACACGTAGACCCCGGGCTGGTCGGGCAGGCGCCGCCGCTGAGCGTCGACGCTGAGCTCGTCATCGGCGGGGCGCGTATCGGTCATTGATCAAAGGTTAGGCTCCGCGCCCGACCGCCTGGCGACGATGCGGTTAACGACCGCCGAGAGGAGCTCAGATGCCGGACATCACCACGCCCGCGCCACCCACGCTGAACACGCTTCGGATCGACCTCGACGGCGAGATCGGAACGCTCACCCTGAACCGACCCGACCGGCTGAACGCGATGAGCCCGGAGATGATCGGCGAGCTCGTCCTGGCCGCATCCTGGCTCGCCGACAGCGCCCAGCTGCGCGCATTGATCGTCACCGGCGACGGCCGCGCGTTCTCGGCGGGCGGCGACGTCACCTGGTTCAAGCGGGGGATCGACGACGAGGGCCACGATCTCCCGGCGGACGTCCGGCGCGCTGCCGAGGTCCTGCATCAGGCGATCGTCGACTTCCGCCGCATCCCCTATCCGGTGGTCGCTGCGGTCAACGGCGTCGCCGCGGGCGCCGGATTCTCGCTGGCGCTCATGTGCGATACGCGGATCGCGTCGGAGGAGGCCGCGTTCGTCTGCGCCTACGGCCGGATCGGAGCCTCGCCGGACGGGGGCATGACCTACTTCCTCCCTCGGATCATCGGTCCCAGCCGGGCGGTCGAGCTGCTGCTGAACGACCCGATGCTCTCCGCCCAGCAGGCGCTCGAGGCAGGGCTCGTCGCGGAGGTCGTCCCGGCGGACCGGCTGGCGGCGCGAGCACGGGAGAAGGCGGAGAAGCTCGCGGCGAAGGCGCCTCACTACGTGAGAATGTGCAAGCGGCTCGTCGGTGAGAGCCTCGACCACTCCCTCGCGGAGCATCTTCAGCTCGAACGCCACGGGATCGCCGACTCGATGGCGACCGACGACCTGCGTGAGGGGGTCACCGCCTTCCTCGAGCAACGCGAGCCGACCTTCACCGGGAGCTAGAGTTCGCTGCGGACCCGATCTCAGGAAAGGGGATCTCGATGAAGAAGCTGCTGGTCCTTCTGGTGGCAGTTGCGCTCGCCTCACTGTCGGTGGCCGCGTGCGGTGGCGATGACGATGACGACGGGGGCGAGGAGGCTGCGACGACCGAGCAGACCACCGAGACTGCCGCCGGTGGTGGCGGCGGCGGTGGTGGCGAGGCGACGACGCTCAAGCTGAGCGCGGACCCGGGCGGTGAGCTCGCCTTTGACACGTCGACTCTCGACGCGTCCGCGGGCGAGGTCACGATCGAGTTCGACAACCCGGCGAGCATTTCCCACGACGTCTGTCTCGAAAGCCCGTCCGGAGACGAGATCGGGTGCAGCGATCAGATCACGGACAGCTCAACGGAGCTGACCGAGGAGGTCCAGACCGGCGACTACACGTTCTACTGCTCGGTTCCAGGGCACCGCGAAGCCGGGATGGAGGGCACGCTCACCGTCCAGTAGCCGAGCGAGCGTCAGCCGGGCAGGAAGCGGCCGACCGAGTCGGCCACGCAGACGGGCTTGTCCTCGCCCTCGCGCTCGACCATGAATCGGGTGACCACCTGGTACCACCCACCGTCGAGCTCGTCGACGGAGAGCACGGTCGCTCGGGCCCGGACGCGCGAGCCGGACGGCACCGGCGCCGGAAAGCGGACCTTGTTCCAGCCGTAGTTGATCCCCATTGCGACCCCATCCTGCTGAAACAGCTGGGAGCGAAAGCCGTCGATCAGTGACAGGGTCAGGTTGCCGTGGGCGATCGTCGTCCCGAAGGGGCTCTCCCGCTCCGCCCGCTCCCGATCGACATGGATCCACTGGAAGTCGCGCGAGACCTCGGCGAAGCGATCGATGTCCTCCTGGGTGACCTCGAGCCACTCGCTCGGGCCGACCTCCTGGTCGACGATCTGCCTGAGCCCCTCGATTCCCTCGATTGCAACCGGCGCCATCGCGCGGAGTCTAAGTGGTCGGGCCAGGTCAGTCGACCAGCCGTACCTCGATAGCCGGCAGGAAGCGGGATCGAGGCGAACCGCTCCCGCCTCCGGTCACCTCAAGCGAGCGCGGATCGTACGTAACCTCGGTCAGGTCCTCTCCCCGTCGGGCTCGACGATGTCCGGGGACTACTGATCCGGGGCCAAACAGCCGATAAGAAGACGACCACTATAAGGAGGAGGTACGAGTGAAGAACCTGCTGATCGCGGGACTCGCGGCCCTGGCGGCCGCGCTGATCATCCCGTCGGCCGCCCAGGCGAGCGCCGATAGCTGTTTCGTCAGGGGCGACAACGTGTCATGCACGGCCAACACCTCGGAGGACAAAGTGACGTTCGCCCGGGTGAAGATGGGCGTGCTGACGCGTGGCGCCTGGGCGATCCACTGCAACAAGGGCTCGCACCAGTTCGCCGATTCCGGCCGGCTTCATCGCGGCGAGGCGTTCGTGATCCCGATCCGCCTCACCCGACCGGAGTGCACGCTCGCAGCGGTTGGCTTGAGCGAGAGTCGAGCGCGAGTTCGAGTGGTACTCCTTTAGAGGACCTCACGAGCCCACCAAAAAGCCCGCCGCTGGGGTGTCCCGGCGGCGGGCTTTCGGTTGTCCGAGACTTCGAGGAAGCTGTTGGCGGGCGCTTGCGGATGACGCCGTGGCCGCGGGCAGCTCGGGCTTCGTCGCGCTCGATCTCTTGGTCGAGCTCAGCCGGCGCCGCTGGCGCAGCCCGTCGACCTCGTGCGCCGGATCGCGACCCGCCGTCCCCGCATGTGATCTTCGAGGACCTCGGGCTCGACTTCAAGGCGACGGTCGCAGGGCGCCTCAGTCGACCAGTCGAACCTCGAGAGCCGGCAGGACCAGCTCGCCGGCGGCGCCCATGAGCCCCAGAATCCGGGCCACGTAGGCCTGAGTCTCGGGATAGGCGGGAACGCAGGTGCAGGCCGCAACCGCGCCCGCCCCGGCGTTGTATGCGGCCAGGGCAAGCGGGATCGAGGCGAACCGCTCCAGCAGGTCCGACATCAGGTGGGCCTGGGCGTCGATCGCTGCCGCCGGATCGAACGGGTCTCGAAGCCCGTAGGCGGCCGCAGTGGCCGGCATGAACTGGGCGATCCCCTGGGCTCCGGCGGGCGAGACCGCGTCCGGATCGAAGTTCGACTCGGCCGCGAGCTGCGCCGCCAGGAGTCCGGCAGAGACGCTCCAGCGGGCCGCCGCGCGCTCGATCGGCGCCCGAAACGGCCCTGGGACGAACGCGGGCAACCCCAGCGAAGCGGCGCGGCCATCGGCCGCGAGCCCACCGACCGAGCTGGCATCCGCCGCGCACGGAGCCGGGCCGCGGACGTATCCGAAATGCCACGGCTCCCAGGCGTACCGCCTGAGGAAGCCGAATCGCGACGCGTTGGCGGCGAGCCAGCCGTAGGCCGAAGCGGGGCCGAGATCGAGCTCGGTGCCGCAGCGATGGAGCGACTTTCCGGGCGGGGCGACCCAGCGCGGATCGGGGTTCTGTGCGAACAACCGGGCCTGCTCGGCGTCGGAGCGGTAGCCCGAGGTGATCACCAGGCCGTGGCCTGCGCCGGCGGCCGCGGCGGCGAGGCGATCGAAGGCCGCGGCGACGTCCGGGCGCATCCGCTTGCCCTGCCTGTACGCGAGCGGGCCTGCGTAACCGCCGCCGGAGGCGATGGCCGGAGCCCCGGTGAACCCGGCAGGGAGCGCCGCATGAGCCTCGGCCTCCGACTCGAAGGAGCCGCCCGATCTCCCGTCGGGAAGGTCGACCTCGGCGCGCACCGCCACCCTGACCCGCAGCGGGGCCGGCGATAGTCGGTCCGGGAACGAGACGCGCAGCCGGGCCGCATCGATGCCATTGCGCGACGCCGCCTCCCGGGCGGCGGCGCTCGCACGGGCCAGGTAGACGGCCTTCGGCATGTGCACGGGGTTGGGCAGCCCGTTCGGCAGCCGCGGCGGCGCCAACAGCCGCCAGAGGTCGTCGCGCATCGAGCGGGCGGCGGAGAGCGCGGCGAGGTCCGACCCGCGTTGGGCTCGCGCGGTCCCGGTGAGGGCCCCGGCGAGCGCGACCAGCGCCAGCGCGACCACGATCAGGATCAGGGCGGCACCAAGCACCATCGGCAGCGCCTGGCCGGCGTCGTTCCCCGGCCGCAGTCCCCGCGCGAGGCGCTCGATCCGCCGCGCGGACGTCCCGCCCGGGTCGAGACCAGCGATCGCACGGCGCGCTCCCACCCGACCCAGCGGCCGGGTCGCGATCCGCGCGGCCGCGCCCCGCACGCGCAGCTCGCCGACGGCGAGGGCAGCGAGCGCGCGGTCAGCCCGAGTGTCGGCGCGCAACAGGCCCGCGCACGGTCGCAGCGAATCCAGCAGCGGCGTCCACAGGGCCGGCGGCACGTGGGCCAGCACCAATCGTGGGGAGGCCGTGGCCACCGCTCGTTCGAGCTCCTCGGTGGAGCCCTCACCCGCCTCCAGGCAGAGCCAGCAGAGACGCCCACGCGCGGCGGCGCGGTCCAGCCCGGCGGCCCGCAGCTCGTCCTCGAGCTCACGCGCCGCCTCAGAGGCGAGCAGCGTGGGCGAGCGTGAGCGTGCGCCGCCGATCTCGGCCATCACGCTCCCGGGTTGGCCCGGTGAGCGGCTCCCGAGCGCGGTCGCGACGGCGGCGGAAACCGCCAGGCCCCCTGGGGCCGAGCCCAGCTCGGTCGCCAGCACCGGCCGGGGCACAGCGGGCGAGCCCCTGGGTCGCGCGGGCGCGAGCGCCGCCGGCGAGGCCATCGCTCACGCTCCGCCGGGCGGCCGCACCCACGCACTCGCGCTCACCTCAAACGACCTCCCGACCAGCTCGAGCGCCGACGGCGGGCGCAATGCGACCGTGATCCGGCCCCCGGCCTCCCCGATCGAAACCCGCTCCCGCGCCCATCGCGGGAGCGCGTCGCGCACCGCGTCCCCCGGGTCGCGTCCCGCGACCACCGCCAGCGCTCCGGCCTCGGCCGCGCCGTCTGCGAGCGTCATGGAGTAGCCGGCGACGAGCAGCTGAAGGGCGATCAGACCGGCCAGCAGCAGGGCCGGGAATCCCGCGAGCACCTCAACCGACGCCTGGCCGCACTGATCCGTGGGCGCCGCCCTGCGACGGTCCGGGAGGCCTGTGTGCCGGCGACCGCTAGCCATCCCCTGCGCCCAGCGCGGTCGCCGCCTCCACCGGGATCCTGGGCAGGCCGGGGACGAGCGTGGGCGACAGCACCCGCACGTCCATCGACCCGTTCCCGGCGTGCAGCCGGGCGCCCTGCTCGAGCGGCGCGGGCAGCGCGCTCCGCGCCGCGGCTGCGGCGTCGCCGCCAACGTAGCCGGCGCGTGCCCCGGCCCGCGCCGCCGTCGCCGCGCTCCACAGCGAGTAGCCGACAACCGCGAGCTGCGCCGCGATCAAAGCCGCCAGGATCAGCGCCGGTAGCGCGGCGACCAGCTCCACCGACGCCTGTCCGCGCTCACCGCAGCGCGCATCGGCGGCGCCACATGGACCCCCGGGTGGCCCAACGGTGCGGGTTGTCGGTGGGAAGGCGCTGGCGCGCGATGCCATGCGCCGAAGCTAGACGGCAACGGCCCGCGCGTGGCGCGCATCGTGCGCCGAAAGCGAGTCGGCTCAGTGACAACCTCGACCGCGTCGGCGGCCGGTGCCTCCCCCGCTCAGTAGCTCTGCGACTCCACCCACACGCGCCAAATCGCGATCACCGCGGCGGCCATCAGGCCGATCCACACGAGGGCGCCCAGCCCCGTCTCGAGCAGCTCGTCCGCGCCGGCGATCATCAGCGCGATCACCCCCAGCGCGCCCAGGAGGAGGCCGCGCTGGCGCTCCGTGAGCGAGACGAAGGTGAGCTGGTTCTGGCGATAGATCGAATACGCGGCGAAGGCGATCGTCGCCATGAACGCCAGCGTGATCGCGGTCAGCACCGCGGCTGCCGCGTTACCGCCGCCCGGAGCCACGGCCACGACCAGCGCCAGGAGGGCGATGATCGCGATGTTGCGCAAGGTGCGCATGGCCTCGGAAGCGTACTCAGCGCCGGTGAAGTCGAAGACCAGTGCGGTTCGCGACCACGATGTAGAGGATCAGATCGCCTTCGCAATCGGCGGAGGGCGCGAGTCCTCAGGCGTTCTTTATGACTATGCCCTCGAGAATGTGGGCGGAGCTCTCGCAGGAGTCGATCGCCCGCTCGAGCACGGCGAAGATGTCCTTCCAGCGGATCACGAACATCGGGTCGATCCCGTTCGCGAACAGCGAGGCCACGGCGTCGCGAGAGAGCCGGTCGCCGTCGTTCTCGAGCCGGTGGATCTCGATCCAGTAGTGGTCGAGGTCCTTGAAGCCCCGTAGGTCGTCGAGCGCCCCCGCGAGCTGCTCGCAGGCCCGGACGAGTACGTCGGCGAGCGCCAGCGCCTGGTCCATCGGCGCCTCGACCTGGTAGAGGCCGAGGAAGTCCGCGGCCTCCTCGATGTAGTCGACGATGTCGTCGAGCTGGGTGGCCAGGCCGTAGATGTCCTCACGGTCGAGCGGCGTGACGAAGGTCGTGTTGAGGCGCTGGACGATGTCGTGCGTGATCCGGTCGCCCTCTTTCTCGGCGAGCAGGATCTCGCGGCCCAGGCCTTGATCGTCAGGCCACCGATCGAGCATGTCCTTGAGCAGCCGGGCGGACCTCAGCGTGTTCTGTCCCGCCTGGTTGAACAGGTCGAAAAAGGCCCTGTCGCGCGGAACCTGCGACGGAAGCGGCATCAAGTTCAAGCTACCAGTCGGCAAGGACCCCGGCGACGCGCTCGGCGGCCTTGCCATCCCATTTGGGCGGAGGCTCCGGATCCCCAGCGGGCGACCCACCGAGCAGCTCCGGGATCTCGGCGATTCGGGCCGGCTCGAGCCCCAGAAGGGTGTTGGTGCCCGCCCGGATCGTCACCGGACGCTCGGTGTTGTCGCGGAGGGTGAAGCAGGGAACGCCGAGAAAGGTGGTCTCCTCCTGGATCCCTCCTGAGTCCGTGAGCACCGCGCCGGCATCGGCCTCGAGTGAGAGGAAGTCGAGGTAGCCGATCGGATCGATCAGCTTCACGCCCGGGTGCTCGCTCGACCCAAGCGTCTTGCGGGTGCGCGGATGCACCGGGAACAGGACCGGCAGCTCTCGGGCGACCTCGACGAGACGGGCCATCGCGTCACCGAGGAGTGGCCCGTCGACCAGCGCCGGACGGTGCAGGGTGACCAGCAGGTAAGAGCCCGGCTCCATCCCCATCCCGGTCGCCGTACGCCGTTCCCGGAAGCGGTCCTCGAGCGCGACGAGGGTGTCGATCATCGTGTTGCCGACGTACTTCATCCGCTCCTCGTCGATCCCCTCACGCTGGAGGTTCTCGATCGCCTCATCGCAGTGGAGGAAGCAGAGCGCCGAGAGGTGGTCGGTGAGGAGGCGGTTGGTCTCCTCGGGCATCGAGCGATCGAAGCTGCGAAGCCCCGACTCCACGTGGCCGACCGGGATCTCCAGGTTCGACGCGCACAGCGCGGCGGCCAGGGTCGAGTTGACGTCGCCGGGCACGAGCACGAGATCGGGTCGCTCCGCGAGCAGCACCGGCTCGAGCCGCTCGAGCACCCGGGCGATCTGCTCGGTATGGGTGCCGGACCCGACCCCGAGGAGGTGCTGCGGCTCGGGCACCCCGAGCTCCTCGAAGAAGATCTCGGACATGGCGGGGTCGTAGTGCTGGCCGGTGTGGACGACCGGTGCGTGCCATTCCGGGAACCGGTCGCGCAAGGCCGCGATCACCGGTGCCATCTTGACGAAGTTGGGCCGCGTGCCGACCACGTGGACGATGCGCATGGGGGCGCGGAGGGTAGCCGGAAGCGGGCCGGCGACGTGAAGGTCGAACCTAGCCCGTCGCCACCGCGTCGATCTTCTTCGCCAGCTCGAAGTCGCTGGCGGTGAGCCCGCCGGCCGAGTGGGTGGTGATCGTGACCTCGACCTGGCTCCAGGAGATCGAGAGGTCCGGGTGATGGCCCATCCCCTCCGCGGGCTCAACCAGCCTGCGGATGAACTGGACCGAGCCGACGAAATCGCCGCGGTCGAAGGTCTTCGAGATCGCCTCGCCCTTCCGCTCCCAGCCGTCGAGCTCGCCCAGGCGCTCGCCGATTTCCGAGTCGGACAGCAGGTCCATGGCACGCAGGTTAAACCGGGGGCGAAGTGCATGGGGCGTCGCCAGCGGTTGGCGCGCGCCACGGCGACGAACAAGCGCTTATGCATCTATGCCATGCATAACTCCCCGTTCGTCGCGGGGCTGAGCGCTCCGTTCGTCGCGGGGCTGAGCGCTCGTCGTCGCGGGGCTGAGCGCTCCGTTCGTCGCGAAGGTTGCGCCGCCCGCCCGTCACGGAGGGCTGCGTCCTGGTTCGTGGCAATGATCGCCCCGCGCCCTCTACAGTCGAGTCGTGCGCATCGCCAGCCTCGTCCCGTCCGCCACAGAGACGCTGTTTGCGCTCGGGCTCGGCGACCGGGTGGTCGCGGTCACCCATGAGTGCGACTTCCCGCCGGCGGCGGAGCGCCTCCCGCGCCTGACACGGAGCGTGATTCCAGCGGGGCTCGAGCCGGCCGAGATCGACCGACGGGTCCGGGAGGTCACCGGACGTGGCGATGCCCTCTACGAGCTCGACAAGGCTGCCCTGCGGGAGCTCGACCCCACCCTGATCGTGACCCAGGCGCTATGTGCCGTCTGCGCGGTCTCCTACGACGACGTCCGCGCGGTCGCCGCCCGGCTCCCGAGCCGCCCGCGGGTGATCTCGCTCGACCCGGAGACGCTGGCGGAGGTCCTCGCCGACCTGCCGCGACTCGCCCATGCGACCGGCGACCCCGAGCTCGGCGACCGGCTGCGGGCGGAGCTCCAACGCCGGCTCGACTCCGTGCACCGCGCCGTTGCCGATGCCGAGCGCCCACGGGTGGTCGCGCTCGAATGGCTCGACCCGCCGTACGTCGGCGGGCACTGGGTGCCGCAGATGGTCGAGCTCGCAGGCGGCCGCGACGTGCTCGGTCCGCCCGGTCAGAAGTCCCAGACGGTGCGCTGGGCGCAGGTGGCCGACGCACGGCCCGACGTGGTCGTGGCGATGCCGTGCGGCCTCTATGCGGATGAGGCCGCCGAGCAGGCAGAGGCTCGGCGCGATCACCTGGGAGCGACCGCAGCGTCACGGGTGATCGCGGTCGACGCCGCGTCCTCGTTCTCCCGGCCGGGGCCGCGCCTGGCCGACGGGGTTGAGCTCCTCGCGCACCTGTTCCACCCGGAGCGGGTCAAGGCGCCGGAGGGCCTGGGCTGGCGGGAGCTGGAGATGGCGCCCGCGGGGAGCAGCCGGTGGGAGTGAGCCGGGCCGAGCAGTCGATCGACGTCGCCGCCCCGCCCGAGGCATGCTTCGAGGCGATCGTCGACTTCGAGACCTACCCCGACTGGCAGCAGGCGGTGATCCGCACGGAGGTGGTCGAGCGCTACCGCGACGGCCTCGGCGAGATCGTCGAGCTGGAGGTCGACGCCAAGGTCCGCCGGGTCACCTATCGGCTGCATTACAACTACGACCGCCCCGGGCGGCTGTGGTGGGACTTCGTCGAGGGCGACGGGGTCTCCTACATCGACGGCGAGTACCTGTTCGAGTCGGTCGGCGCGGAGGCGACCCGCGCCACCTATCGCCTGGGGATCGACGCCGGCGTCCCGATCCCCGGGTTCATCGCCAAGCGCCTGAACGAGGGCGTGATGCGGCGCGCGATCGAGGACCTGAAGCGCGAGGCCGAGCGCCGGGCGTCGGGCTAGCCGATGACCGGATTGGGCTCGCCGGCCGCCCACAGCGCGACCGCGACCGAGATCACCCCCACCGCCACGAGCGCCCCGAGCTCGAGCAGGTGGTTGGCGCGGGTCGGGCGCCGCTCGGCGTAGGAGACCGCGAGGGCGGCGAGCGCCCCGCCGATCAGTCCGCCGATATGGCCGCCGATGCTGATGTTGGGGATGCTGAACGTGAACACGAGGTTGATCACGACGAAGATCCCGATCTCGGTCGCTAGCCCCTCGAGGCGGCGGGCGCGGGCGACCACGAAGGCCGCCGCGAGCAGGCCGAAGATCGCCCCGGAGGCGCCGACCGTGTTCTGGTCGGGCTCGACCAGCATCGCCCCGCAGGCGCCGGCCAGGAGCGAGACGAAGTAGATGGCGACGAAGCGCGGGGTGCCGATCGCCGGCTCGAGCAGGTTGCCGAGTATGTACAGCGCGAACATGTTGAGCAGCAGGTGGAGTGGGCCGGCGTGGAGAAAGCCGCCGGTGATGATCCGCCACCATTCGCCGGAATCGACCTGCGGCCCGTTGAGAGCCGCGTCGCGGATCAGGTCTCCCCCGCCCTCGAGCGACGTGGCGCCGCCTCCACCGAACATCTCGGCGGCGAACGCGATCACGTTGATCGCGATCAGCGCGTAGGTGGCAGGAGCGGCGCCGGTCGCGATCCCGCCAGCGGTCCCGCGGTTCACGCGGGTCCGCTCGCCCGCGCACTCGGGGCAACGCATGCCGACCGAGGTGGACGTCATGCAGTCGGGGCAGATCGGCCGCCCGCAGTTGGAGCACGAGACGTTCGTCTCGCGTCCCGGGTGGCGGTAGCAAGTGGCCACGGCCGGAGCCTACAAAGGGGTCTCCGCTCAGCCCGCGGCGGTCCGGTCCCTAGCTGAGCGGAACCGAGAGCACCGGGTCTGAGGTCGGCTGCTCGCTCCCTCCCTTGGGCTCGCGGGTGACGAGGACGGCCTCGGCTCCCTCCAGCGACCCGTCGATGACGGCGTTGCCGCTGCCGTCGCTGTCGAGCACGAAGGTCCCCGCGGGCGTCACTTCGTCGCCCCGGCCGATCCATGCCTCGTACACGTCATCGCCGGGGAGTGGGGGCATCTGCTCCACCCGCAGCGTGCCGGAGTCGCCCTCTCGCTCGAGCGACACGTTGATCGGACCCGGCGCCTCGGGGGTCGGCTGCGCCGCGATCACGGTTTGGTCGGCGTCGTCCGAGCCGCGAATCGCATACCCGACGGCGAGCCCTGCCGCGAGCACGCCGATGGCGGCGAGCACCGTCGCCGGCCGCAGCGCCAGGCCTCGCCAGCTGGGCCAGCTGAATCCCCGCCGTTGCTCGCGGCGCGTCTCGGACGCCTGGTTCGCCTCCGCGCGAACGGTGGCCATCAGGCTCTTCTCGAGGCTTCGCGGTGGGGGCAGCTGCTCCACCGAGGCCGGAAGGACCTCGACCGCGGGCTCGAGCCACTGGAGGTAGCCGCGGCAGGACTCGCATCCGGCGAGGTGCTCCTCGAGCCGCTCCAGGTCGCGCCCCTGGAGTGCCCCGAGCGCGTACGCGGCGAGGTCGTCGCGAAGCTCTTCGTGCACGCTGTTCACGGCAGCGCCTCCGTTGCCGGCTCGCCTGCCAGCCCCTCGGCGAGTGTCGCGCGGATCTTCTCCAAGCCCAGCCGCATGCGTCCCTTGACCGTACCGATCGGCAAGCTCAGCACATCGGCGATCTCGGAGTGGCTGAAACCGCCGAAGAAGGCGAGCTCGATCACCTGCGACTGCTCGCGGGGAAGCTCGCCGAGGGCTCCACGAATGTGTCGGGCCGTGTCGCGGCGAATCACCTCGGCGTCGGTCATCTCCGGCGCCTCCTGAGCCTCGAGCAGCGCCTCGTCGTCGAAATCGAGCCGGCGGGCGGGAGGAGCAGAGCGGCGAAGCGCGTCGATCGCTCGGTTGCGCACGATCCCAAGCGACCAGCCCCTGACACTGCCGCGTGCCGCCTCGTAGCGGGCGCGCGAGCGCCAGATCGAGAGAAACGCCTCTTGGGTCACGTCCTCAGCCTTTCCGGGGTCGCCGACGATTCTGTGGGCGAGCGAGTAAGCGGCCCCGCCGTGACGCTCGTAGAAAACCTCGAAGGCGGCCGCATCCTTCCGGTCGACGAGGGTCATCAGATCCTCGTCGGCGAGGCGGCGAAGCTGTTCCCGCTTCACGCGTCCTCCTCGGCTAAGGAACGAGTGATCCACGGCACCACCGAACTCGCATTGCCCGATACATGCACGTAACTACGGAAGCGCGCCGCGGTCGGATCACCCCCGGTGGTCGCGTGCGACGCCACCGCGGTGCGCAGGATAATCAGCGAACCCACTCTCAAGGAGGGACAGGATGGAAGCGACGAGCCCAGCACGGCTTTACGCGATCCTAGTTGGCGGAGCCCTCGTGATCGCGGGGATCATCGGCTTCTTCTACTCGAGCAGCTTCGGTGGTCCCGGCGAGGTCGACGATGTCTTCGGCATCCTTGCCGTGAACGGCTGGCACAACGTGGTCCACATCCTCACCGGACTGCTCGGCCTGGCCGCGGCGGGATACGCGGCACGCACGTACGCGCTCGGTCTGGGCGCCGTGTACCTCGTCATCGCGATCTGGGGATTCATCATCGGCAGCGGTGAATCGCTGCTCGGATTCATCCCGGTCAACACCGAGGACAACGTGCTGCACCTGATCCTCGGGCTGACGGGGCTCGCAGCCGGGGCCGCGACGTCGGCGACGCATGCCGTGCCCGTGGCTGCGCCCCGCACGTCCTAGCGCTCACAGCCCGCCCTATCCGGCGAAGCGCCCGCCACCCGGCGGGCGCTTCGGCGTGGCGCCGTCGCCCCGCGTCAGTCGCGCCGCATATCGGAGAGCAACCGCCCGGCGGTCCCGCGCAGGCCGCTCTGCGGGCGGTTCCGTCGCCGCAGGCCGACGACGACCGCGAGCCCCGCGGCGGCCGCGCTGCCGACGCCGATGGCGATCACGGGACGGACCCAGTTGCGGGGGTCGCGAAGCGCCTGAAGCTCGCCCTCGGAGAGCTCCCCCGCCCAGCTCGAGAGCTCCGCCGCGGCGTGCTCGGTAATCGCGCTCAGGGTTCCCTCGAGCCGCGTGGACAGGCGTTCCGGCGGCTCGATCGGCCGCAGCGCGTCGGCCAGCAGCTCCTCCAGATTGAGGCCGCCCTCCATCGCTTCAGCCATCGTCAGCCGCCCCGGAGTCTTTCCTCATGAGCTCCTCCAGCTGCCGGATCGCCCGATGGATCAGCACCTTCGTCGCGCCGTCCGACTTGCCCATGGCGCGGGCGATCTCGGTGTTGGACATGTCCAGCGCGAACCGCATGATCAGCGCCTCGCGCCGCTCCTCGGGAAGGTCGTCGAGCCGGTCGATCACCAGGCGCAGCTCCTCCCGTCCCTCGACGATCTGCTCGGTGCCGTGCGGATGGGACGGCGGCTCCACCGCGTCGAGCGCGGCCTCGGGTCGCCGGGCGCGGTCGCGGTGGTAGTTCGACGCGAGGTTGTGGGCGATCCTGATCAGCCACGGGCGCAGCGGGCGCCCGTCGGATTCGCGCCGGGCGCGCTCGAAGTGTCTGTACGCCTGCAGGAACGCCTGCTCGGTCACGTCCTCGGCGTCGTGGTGGTTGCCCACCCGGTAGTACGCGTAGGAGTAGACGTCCCGCAGGTGCGCCCGGTATAGCTCCTCGAAGGCCCGGTCCAGCTCCGCCTTCGATACCTCCTCGCCGGCACGCTCGAGGCCCGGGCCGGGCGCTGCAGTCGAATCGCGCCCGTTGCCGCTTTCCGCACTCACCGCCCAAGCTTAGTGCTGCCCGTCTTAGGCTCGGTCGGGCACTTGGTCCTCCCATGCCGCCCTCCCGCGCCGAGTGCGATGCCGCTGGCCTCACGCCGCCCTCCGGGCACGCTCGACCTCTCGAATGACCTCGGCCTGCCGCGGCGGCGGCTCGCCGCCGAGCCATCCCCACTGAAGCTCGATGTTGGGCCAGATCCGCTCGGTCACGGTCGCGGCCAGCGCAGGCGACGGGCGATCCGTCTGGGGGAAGGTCAGCGGGCGACCGGCGCGGAGCCTCACCTTGCGCGGGCGGATGCGCCAGCCACGCCGCACGTGCTCGGAGCCGTGCACCGCAACCGGCAGTACCGGAGCCCCGGTCTCGAGCGCCAGCCTGCCGACACCGCGCTTCGGCCTCGCCAGCGACCCCGGCCGGATCCGGGTTCCCTCCGGGAACATGACCAGGGTCCCACCGCGCTGGATAGCGATTCGTGCCGTCTCCATCGCGGTCTCGTCGGCCTGGCCGCGGCGCACCGGGAACGCCCCGAGCCGCGAGACGAGCCAACCCAGCCAACGTCTCTCGAAGAGCTCGACCTTGGCCATGAACTGGATCCGGCGACGCCAGGGTAGAAGCAGGCCGATCGCGAAGGGGTCAACGAAGCTGCGGTGGTTCGAGGCCACGATCAGCCCGCCCTCGACGCGCGCGTGCTCACGCCCGATGCGCTCCAGCCGGAACCAGACCAGGCAGAAGACGAGCAGGAGCGCCCGCATGACCGTGTACAGGACCGGGTTGACGCCACGTGTGCGGGCGTACTCGTGGTAGGCGAGGTATCGCTCCTCGCTGATGACCGGACCTGAGCGCGCTCGGACTGATTTACGTTGCCGCTCCTCCACGGAGATGCGTACACGTTCTCGGCGCGAGCGTTACGGGTCGGACGGGCGCGGCCAGTACACGCGGCCATGAGTACGGTGGATTTCAGCCGGCGAGAACCGAGCCTGGCAAGGACGCAGGGAGCCCGCATAGTCAAGCACTATGCGGGCGACCGAGGACGCAGCCAGGCGACGGGTCACAGCCGGCTGAACACCGGCGTATTTGTGGCCGCGTGTACAGGTCAGAAGGCGCGCTCGATCAGCTCGCGAAGCTCGTCACGGCCGGGGGGATCCGGGGTGCGGGTGAGCTGCTCGCGCGCCTGGATCGCGTCCACCGCCGCGTCCACGCCGGCGCGATCGCCGCCAAGCTCCGAGAGTCGCCGCGGGCCCCCGCCGAGAGCCTCGATGCGGGCGGGGAGGCCATCGCCATCCGTGCCGAGGGCGTCGGCGAGCGCCGCGATCGCCTCCGGGGCGCGCGTGCGCATCGCCTCCATGGTTCGGGGCAGCATGGTCGCGTTGGTCTCGGCGTGCGGCGTCCCCAACACCTGCACCAGCGTCTGGCAGACGACGTGGTGCAGGGCGTATCCGGCGCCATCCATCGCGTACGCGCACAACACCGATCCGAGCGCCAGAGCGGCTCGGTCCCGGTCCGCCGTCGCCTGGTCGAGCGCGCCGGCGATCAGCGCGGCCCCGCGGAGGGCCGCCAGGGTCCCGACGGGGTTCGCAAGGGGCGTGTAGAGAGCCTCGGCGCCGTGTGCGAGCGCGTTCATGGCGCTCGCGCGGAGCGGGTCATCCGCGAGACCCGTCATCTCGGGCGGATCAGCGATGACCAGCGCCGGACGCACGAGGTGCGGCGCCTGGTGCCCCTCGGGGAGACGGTGGATGCGGGTCATCTCGGCCCCCGAGAGCGTCGTCGGGAGCGCGGCGACTCGCCCGCCCCGGACCGCCGCGATCGCCTTGGCGCTGTCGATCACGCGACCGCCGCCGAGCGCGACCAGGGTCGGGACAGTGACCGAGTCGATCAGCTCCGCGGCGACCCGCGCAACCTGTCCCCGCCCGACCTCGTGCACGGTCGAGGCGGCCTCGGGCAGCTCGAGCGGAGCCTCCAGCAAGGCCCGAGACGTCGTCAAGAGCTCGAACCGGTCCCAGCCGTGTTCGTGGAGGATCTCGAGCGACCCACGCATGGCGCTCTGACGAAAGACGACCACCCGCTCGCCGTCGCGCCAGGTGAACTCGGACTCGTTGGGGAGCTCCTTCATGGGGCTCATGCGGCGCGACGCTATCGCGCCCCCGAGTCGCTCAAAGCCCGCCCCCGGACTCGAACCGGGACTAGCCAACTTACAAGGTTGGTGCTCTACCGCTTGAGCTAGGCGGGCACCCGGGTGGCAACGGTAGCGCGGCCGGCTCGGCGTCGAGCTACAGCAGCACGTCTCGTGAGGACAGGTGGAGGCTGACCTTGCGCTTCACCCGCTGGAGCGCGTTGTCGACGGTCTTCGTGTCGCACTCGAGCCGCCGGCCGATCAGCTCGTAGGAGTGGCCGTCGAGATAGAGCGAGAGCACGCGGCTCTCGAGGTCGGAGAGGACGCTTGAGAGGCAGGCGATCAGGCTCTGAAGCTCCTCACTCGCGATCACCCGGTCGGCGGGATCGTCGCTCGGCGGTCCCGGAAGCACCTCCTCGAGGGTCGCGTCCGAGTCGCCGGCGGCCGCCGGGGTCTGCGCGAACGAGAGGTACTGGTTGAGCGGGGCGTGCTTGTTGCGGCTCGCGGTCTTCACCGCGGTGATGATCTGCCGGGTGATGCAGAGCTCGGCGAAGTTGCGAAAGCTCGACTCACGGTCCGTCCGGAAGTCGCGGATCGCCTTGTAGAGGCCGAGCAACCCCTCCTGGATCAGATCCTCCGCATCGCCGCCGAGCAGGAAGTAGGAGGATGCCTTGAGCCGGACGAAGCCGCGATACCGCTTGACGATCCGTTCGTACGCGTCGGCGCTGCCGCGCTTGGCGAGCGCTACCAGGTAGGCATCATCAAGCTCGGGTTGAGCTTCACTCCGCTTTCGCTGGGCGGCGACGGGCGCGACGAATTCCTGCGTGGGGGTCGGTGCAGCCACTGGGTCCTCCAAATTCGATTGGACCTGGTGGCGCCCGTACCTCCCCTGGGCGCCCTATCGTCTCGATCAACTCCGGGCCGAAAGCTCGACCTTTAGTTCACCGTTATGCGGGAGTGTAAGCGCTGCGGCGTTCTTCTGTCAACCCGGGGCGCCGAGCGTGCAAGACCCGTTGCAGATCCGGCGCTCCGTCCGCGCCTCGTGCTAGCGGTCCGGAGCCTGGCGCGATCGTTGGCGCACCGCCTCGAACAGGAGCACGGCCGCCGCGGCCGAGACGTTGAGCGACTCCACCCTGCCGAGCAGCGGGATCGCGATCAGCAGGTCGCACGTGGCGGCAACCCGCGGCCTCAGGCCGGTCCCCTCGCTGCCCAGCACGAGCACCAGCTTGCCGCTGAGATCGGCCTCGGCGTAGCCGGTCGAGGCGTCGGCGGCCGCCCCGTGGACCCAGGCCCCGTCCTCCTTGGCCTCCCGCAGCCAGTCGGCCACGTTCCTGACCCGGGCCACCGGCAGATGCTCGACCGCCCCCGCGGATGCCCTGCAGGCGACCGCCGTCACCGCCGCCGCGCGTCGCTCGTGGATCACGACGCCGCTCGCGCCCGCCGCCTCGGCGCTGCGGCAGACCGCGCCCAGGTTCCGCGGGTCCTGCACGTGGTCCAGCGCCACCACCAGGGCATCGGACGCGGTCAGCAGGGAGCCGGGATCGGCGTAGGGATACGGCTCCACCTCGGCCACGATCCCCTGGTGGTCCGGCGAGCCGGCCAGCCGGGTCAACTCCGCCGCATCGGTGTCCCCGATGGTCCACTCGCGGAGCACTCGGCGCCGGCCGCGCCTCGCTTCGGCCACCGGACGCCGCCCGTAGATGACCTCGGGGCGGCGTCCCGGCCTGCCCGCCATCGCCTCAGCGCCTACGGCCGCCGCACCAGGCGGGCCCCGTCGGGCGTGTCGCGCACCTCGAACCCGCGGCCCGCAAGCTCGTCGCGGATCCGGTCGGCGGTGGCGAAGTCACCGGCCGCGCGCGCCCGCTCGCGCTCAGCGAGCAGGCCCTCCGCATCCGGGTCGGCCACGTAACCGGCGGCGGCGAGGCGGTCGAGCCCGACCACCCTCAGCAGCTCCTCGAGCTGCGCGTGGGCGCCGCGAAGCGGGGCGCGCTTGTTTCCCTCGGTGATCAAGTCATAGACCTCCGCCATCGCCCGCGGGGTGTTGAAATCGTCCGCGAGCGCGCTCAGGAAGGCCTCACGAAACCCGGCCACGACGGCGTCCGGAGCACCGTCGGCCCGTTCGGTGCCACGAAAGAAGTCGCGCACGCGCTCGTTGCGCGCGGCCGCAGCCTCCAGCGCGTCCTCGCCGAAGGCCAGCGGCTGGCGGTAGTGGCCGGAGATCAGGAAGTCCACGACGGCCTCGGGCCCGTAGCGGTCGAGCGCCTCGTGCAGGAGGAACACGTTCCCCTCCGACTTCGCCATCTTCGCCTCGCGCTCGGCGAGGACCATCCCGTTGTGCATCCAGATCGCGGCCAACGGCACCCCGCGTGCCGCCTCGGTCTGAGCGATCTCGTTTTCGTGGTGGGGGAAGATCAGGTCGGTGCCGCCGCCGTGGATCGCGAACGGAGCCCCCAGCAGCTTCTCCGCCATCGCTGAGCATTCGATATGCCATCCGGGTCGGCCTTCGCCCCACGGCGAGGGCCACCAGCTGTCCTCGTCGGGCTTTCGCGCCTTCCACAGCGCGAAGTCGAGGGGATCGCGCTTGAGCTCGGCGGAGCCCGCCTCCTCGCCCTGGTCCATGTCGGCGGGATCGCGGTTGGAGAGCTTGCCGTAGCCGGCGAAGCTGCGGACCGCGAAGTAGACGTCGCCGCCGGACTCATAGGCGTGATCGCGCTCGATCAGAGCCTCGATCAGGGCGACGATGCCCGCGAGCGTCTCGCTCGCGAGCGGCTCGGCGTCCGGCCGCCCGAGACCGAGTCGATCGGTGTCCTCGAGGTACAGGCCGGTCATCTCGCGGGCATGCTCGACCGAGCCGACCCCCGCCTCCCGCGCCGCGTCGTAGATCTTGTCGTTGATGTCGGTGACGTTGATGACCAGCGTCGGGTCGTATCCCTCGTGCGCCAGGAAGCGGCGAAGCAGCATGAAGACCACGTACGGCCGGGCATTGCCGATGTGGATCCGCGAGTAGACCGTCGGCCCGCAGGCGTAGATCCCGACCACGCCAGGCTCGATCGCCCCCAGCTGGCCGCTCAGCGTGTCCTTGATCCGCACCTCACGCATGGCGCGATCGTATGCGGCGGCGCGGCGAGGGGACCTTCGGCGAAGGGTCAGCCTCTCAGGCCACCTCGGCCTCGCGCGGGTGGATCGGCCCGGAGGTCCCGGAGAGGCTCGCGCCGGCGCGCCCGGCGCGGACCCCGATCAGCTCCGCCAGGATCGAGATCGCGGTCTCGTCGGGGGTCCGGGCCCCGACGTCGAGCCCGCAGGGCGCGTGGATCCGCGCGATCTGCTCGTCGGATATCCCGGCCTCCCGCAGGCGCTCCGCGCGTTGGGCCTGGGTGCGCCTGCTGCCGAGGGCGCCGATGTAGCCGGCGCCGCTCTCCAGCGCGGCGATCAGCGCGGGCTCGTCGAACTTCGGGTCGTGGGTGAAGACCAGGACGGCGTCCCGTGGGCCGAGCTCGCGTCCCTCCATGTAGCGATCGGGCCAGTCGATCACGACCTCCGCCGCCTCTCTGAAGCGCGGGCTGTCGGCGAACGGGGCCCGGGCATCGCAGATCGTCACCTGGTAGCCGATCTCGCTCGCCACCCTCGCGATCGCCGCGGAGAAGTCGATCGCGCCGAAGATCACCATGCTCGGCGGGGTCGAGAACGCCTGGATGTACACGGGGACCTCCGACCCCATGACCTCTCCCCCGGCCCCGTAACGGCGCAAACTGGAGATGCCCTCGTCCAGGAAGCCGCGCGCCTCGCGCTCCACCGAGCGATCGAGGAGCTCGGTGACCCCGAGGCCACCGACCACCCGATCCTCCACCACCGCCAGCTTCGCCCCGGCGGCCTCGCCATCGATCAGCGTCGCCAGCGCCGCAGGTCGATCCCGGCCCACCGCCTCGGCGACCGCGTCGAGAGCCTCGCGGGCATCCTGCGAGAGCTCGTGTACGAAAACGTGCACGGTGCCGCCGCACATCAGACCGACTCCCGCCGCCTCTTCGTCGGAGATCCCGTACGTGACCACCTTCGGCGGACCACCGCCGAGGATCGTCTGCGCCTCCTCGACCAGGGCGCTCTCGACGCAACCTCCGGTGACGGACCCCTCGACGCGGCCCTGATCGTCGACGAGCATCTCGGCGCCGGGATCGAGCGGCGCCGAGCCGATCCGCTCGACCAGGGTCGCGGCCACCACGCGCCGCGCGCTGCCGAGCCAGTCGATCGCGACCGTCTGCGTGCCGGCGGCGCGGTTCACGCTCCACCCCCTGCGTGAACGGAGCGGGCCAAGCCGGCGTCGACCTGACGCGCCACCGAGCTCCACAGGGTCACGTGGACCGGCGGGCGAAACCGGGCGGCGGGCACTCCGCCGCGCCCGCTCGACATCGCCTGCGTCGCCTCTGGCGTGGTCGCGAACCGCTGCAGCGCCGACGCCGCGGGCAGGCAGCGGTCGGCATCCAGCGTGCTCGCGTGCCAGAGCTCGCCGATCGGCGTGCCCCGCACGCGTAGGCGCATCAGCGCGCGCCGGCGCAGCTGATCGAGCACCGCATGCGCGACCGTGAGCATGATCCCGTCGCCGCCCGCCGCCGCGGACAGCGCCGCAGCCTCGCTCGAGTAGGCGCGCACGTCCTCGGGGGCGATCCCGGACCGCTCGAAGAATCGGGCGGTCGGCGCCGACGGCTCGATCCCGCCCGGCCCCACGAGCCAGCGCTCGCCGGCGAGGGCCTGCGGTGCGATGTCGCGCCGGGCGCTCAGGGGATGCCCGGGCTCGGCAACGATCATCAGCACGCAGCGGAGGATCGGCACCGATCTGATCGAGGCCCCGGTGTCCCGGGCCGGGCGCGGGCCGAGGGTGAGATCGGCGCGCCGGTGGTCGAGCAGGTCCGCGAACGCCGATCCATGCTCACGCTCGAGCGCGATCTCGAGGTTGGGCGCGCGAGCGGCAAAGGCGTCGATCAGGGGCGTCGCCACGTACTCGGCGACGGTGCTGGTCGCCACCACCCGCATCGGCGCGAGCCCCTTGTCGCCCCCGAGCTCGCGCCGCGCCTGATCGGCTAGCCCGAGGATCTCGGTGGCCATCTCGGCCAGGCGACGTCCGCCGGCGGTGAGGGCGACGCCGTTGCCGTTGCGGACGTAGAGCGGGTCGCCGAGCTCACGCCGCAGCGCCGCGACCGCAACCGAGACCGCCGGCTCGCTCACCGCCAGCTCGAGGGCCGCTGCCTTGACCGAGCCCAGCCGGGCGACGGTCACGAACGATCTCAGCTGCGCCAACGTCATCCGGTCCCCGATCCCACCTTCTTCAGCGATCGCTTAATCGCCGGTTGACGTCCGGATTGTAACTTGCCAAGGTCCCCTTGCCAAAGGCCATGCGGGCGCGCAGCGTCCCGCGGCCTCGGAGAGGAGAGAAAGGGGGATCCGCGTGCAGGTCCCAGCATCGTTCGAGTATGAGCGGGCAACGAGCGTCGAGCACGCCCTGGAGCTGCTCGGCCGCCTCGGCCCGGAGGCGCGCATCCTCGCCGGCGGCCACTCGCTGCTGCCGATGATGAAGCTGCGGCTGGCGACGCCGGAGTACCTGGTGGACATCGACGGGCTCGCCGGCGAGCTCGGGTACATCCGCGAGGCCGACGGCGAGGCGCGGATCGGCGCGATGACGCGGCACCGCGAGCTGCTCGAGTCCGAGCTCTTGACGCGGCGCCTTGAGATCTTCACCGACGCCGAACGGGTGATCGCCGACCCGGTCGTACGCAACCGCGGGACCATCGGAGGCGCGCTCTGCCATGCCGATCCCGCCGAGGACCTGTCGGCGGTCTGCGCCGCCGTCGGGGCACGGGCGGTGATCCGGGGCGCGGCGGGCGAGCGTGTGCTCGACATGGATGAGTTCCACCAGGGGCCCTACGAGAGCGCGCTCGAGGAGGGTGAGATGCTGGTCGAGGTCCGCGTCCCCCTCCGCGATGGCGCGGGCAGCGCCTACGAGAAGGTCGAGCGGCGGGTGGGCGACTGGGCGGTCGCCGCCACCGGTGCCGCGGTGTGGATGGACGGCGGGGCGATCGCCGATGCCGGGATCGCGCTCGCCGCGGTCGGCGGCGAGGTCAGCTCGAAGCGCGCCCAGGAGGCGCTGGTGGGGCAATCCCCATCGGAGGAGCTGTTCGACACCGCGGCGGGACTCGCCGCCGAGGACTGCTCTCCCGTCGACGATCAGCGCGGTTCCGCCGAGTACAAGCGGCATCTCGCCGGAGAGCTGACCCGTCGCGCCCTGCGACGAGCGACGGCAAGGGCGCTGGGAGAGGAGGCATAGGGCCGATGGAAGTCACGATCACGGTGAACGGCGAGGAGGTCACGCGCGACGTGGAGCCGCGGATGCTCCTGGTCCACTTCGTCCGCGACGAGCTGGGGCTGACAGGGACGCACTGGGGCTGCGATACGTCCAACTGCGGCACCTGCGTGCTGCTGATGGACGGCGAGCCGGTCAAGTCGTGCACGGTGCTGGCCGCCCAGGCCTCCGGCCACGAGATCAGCACGGTGGAGAACCTCGAGCAGGACGGCGAGCTCGATCCGATCCAGCAGGGGTTCATCGAGGAGCACGGCCTTCAGTGCGGGTTCTGCACCCCCGGGATGATGATGACGGCCCGGGCCCTGCTCGACCGCAACCCCGATCCGTCGGAGGACGAGATCCGCGAGGCGATCTCGGGCCAGATCTGCCGCTGCACCGGCTACGCCACGATCGTCCGCTCGATCCGCTGGGCGGCGGAGCACTCAAAGGAGGAGGTGTCCGCGTAATGGCCACAGTCGAGGAAGAGCGACCGATCGGCTTCGGCCGGCTGCAGCGCAAGGAGGACCCGCGCTTCGTCCGCGGTCAGGGCAACTACGTCGACGACGTCCAGCTTCCGGGGATGCTCCACGGGGCCGTCCTGCGCAGCCCGCTGGCCCACGCCCGGATCGTTTCGATCGACACATCGGCCGCCCTGGGCCATCCCAAGGTCCACGCGGTGATCACCGGCAAGGACCTCGAGGCGCAGAACCTCGCCTGGATGCCGACCCTGTCGGCCGACGTTCAGGCCGTGCTGGCCACCGACAAGGTCCGCTTCCAGGGGCAGGAGGTGGCGTTCGCGATCGCCGACGACCGGTACGCGGCCCGCGACGCCCTGGAGCTGATCGAGGTCGAGTACGAGCCGCTTCCGCCGGTGGTCGACGCGCGCAAGGCCCTCGACCCCGATGCGCCGGTGATCCGCGACGACATCGAGGACAAGGCCGACAACCACATCTTCGACTGGGAGGCCGGGGATCGAGAGGAGACCGACGCGGTCTTCGAGCGGGCCGACGTCATCGTCACCCAGGACATGATCTACCCGAGGGTGCACCCCGCTCCGATGGAGACCTGCGGGGCGGTTGCCGATTTCGACGCGGTCAGCGGGAAGCTGACGCTCTGGTGCACGACGCAGGCGCCGCACGCGCACCGCACCCTGTACGCGATCGTGGCCGGCCTGCCGGAGCACAAGATCCGCGTGATCTCACCGGACATCGGCGGCGGGTTCGGCAACAAGGTCCCGATCTATCCCGGGTACGTCTGCGCGGTCGTCGGCTCAATCGTCACCGGCAAGCCGGTCAAGTGGATGGAGGACCGTTCGGAGAACCTGATCAGCACCGGGTTCGCGCGCGACTACATCATGCGCGGCGAGATCGCCGGCACCCGCGAGGGGAAGATCCTCGGGGTCCGGGTCGATGTGATCGCCGACCACGGAGCCTTCAACGCGACTGCGCAGCCGACCAAGACCCCGGCCGGCTTCTTCCACGTGTTCACCGGCTCCTACGACCTCGAGGCCGCTCACTGCAAGGTGACGGGCATCTACTCGAACAAGGCGCCCGGCGGCGTCGCCTACGCCTGCTCGTTCCGGGTGACCGAGGCCGTCTACCTGGTGGAGCGGATGGTCGACCTGCTCGCCGCCGAGCTCGAGGTCGACCCGGCGGAGCTGCGCCTGCGCAACCTGATCCAGCCGGAGCAGTTCCCCTACAAGTGCAAGACCGGCTGGGTCTACGACTCGGGCGACTATCCGACGACGATGCGCAAGGCGATGGACATCGCGGGCTACGACGAGCTCCGCCGCGAGCAGGCCGAACGGCGTGAGCGGGGCGAGCTGATGGGGATCGGCGTCGGGTTCTTCACCGAGGCCGTGGGTGCCGGCCCACGCAAGCACATGGACATCGCCGGCTTGGGGATGGCCGACGGCGCCGACCTGCGCGTGCACCCCACCGGGAAGGCCGTGCTCGGGATCAGCGTCCAGAGCCAGGGCCAGGGACACGAGACCACCTTCGCCCAGATCGTCGCCGAGGAGCTTGGCATCCCGCCCGAGGACATCGAGGTGGTGCACGGCGACACCGACGCGACCCCGTTCGGCCTCGGCACCTACGGGTCGCGGTCGACCCCCGTCTCGGGAGCGGCCACCGCGGTCGTCGCCCGGAAGGTCCGGGAGCGAGCGCGGATGGTCGCCTCGGCCATGCTTGAGGCCTCGCCCGACGACCTCGAGTGGGAGAAGGGGCGCTGGTTCGTCAAGGGTGACCCGGAGAAGGGCGCCACGATCCAGGAGATCGCGATGGCGGCCCACGGTGCGCTCGAGCTGCCGGAGGGAGTCGAGGGCGGGCTCGACGCCGAGGCCGTGTACGACCCGCCGAACCTGACCTTCCCGTTCGGCGCCTACATCTGCGTGGTCGACGTCGATCCGGGCACCGGCAAGGCCAAGGTGCGCCGTTTCGTCGCCGTCGACGACTGCGGCACCCGGATCAACCCGATGATCATCGAGGGACAGGTGCACGGCGGCCTCGCGGACGGCGTCGGCATGGCGCTGATGGAGCTGATCGCCTTCGACGAGGACGGCAACTGCCTTGGCGGCTCGTTCATGGACTACCTGATTCCGACGGCGATGGAGGTCCCCGATTGGGAGACCGACTTCACGGTGACCCCCTCGCCGCATCACCCCATCGGCGCCAAGGGCATCGGCGAGTCGGCGACCGTCGGGTCGCCGCCGACGATCGTCAACGCGGTGGTCGACGCACTGCGGCCCCACGGCGTCAAGCACATCGACATGCCGTGCACACCGGCGCGAGTGTGGGAGGCGATGCAGGGCCGGGCGGAGCCGCCGGCATGATCACGGGCGAGCTCCAGCGACGCGCCGAGGAGCTCGAGGCCGCGCGGAGCCCGTTTGTGGAGGCAACCGTGGTCGGCGCGCGGCGGCCGAGCAGCGTGCGCCCGGGGGCGACCGCCATCGTCGGCGCCGATGGACGCATCGACGGCTTCATCGGCGGTGCCTGCGCCGAGGAGTCGGTGAGGTTGCACGCGCTTCGGGTGATGGAGTCCGGGGAGCCCCTGCTGTTGCGCATCCTCCCCGGCGAGGGCGATGCGGACACGGAAGCGCCGGCCGCGGAGGGATCGGTGACGGTCGAGAACCCGTGCCTCTCGGGCGGCGCCCTGGAGATCTTCCTGGAGCCGCATGTGCCGGCGCCAACCGTGCTGGTGGTCGGGACCACCCCGATCGCCGCGGCCCTGACCGATCTGGGGACAAGGGTCGGGTACGCGGTGATCGCGAGCGAGGATGGCGCCGACACGGTCGACGGCGACGCGGCCGCCGTCGTCGTCGCGTCACACGGGCGAGGGGAGGAGCGGACGCTCGAGGCAGCGCTCGAGGCGGGAGTTCCCTATGTGGCGCTGGTCGCCAGCGCCCGGCGCGGCGCGGCCGTCACGGATGCGCTCGACGTTCCAGAGGAGCTCCGTGACCAGGTACGAACGCCGGCGGGCCTCGACATCGGAGCGCGCACCCCGGCGGAGATCGCCCTCGCGATCCTTGCCGAGATCGTCGCCTCCCGGTCGGCCACGGCGCTCCCCGGCGGCGCACCGGCCGTGGACGAGCCGGCGGGTGAGCATCACTGCCATTAGATGGTTGATTCATCACCTAAGGGGAGTGTCGCCGGCGTGGTGCTGGCGGCCGGCCGATCACAGAGGCTGGGGAGACCGAAGCAGACCCTGCCCTATGGCTGCGCGACGCTGCTGGACCACGCGCTCGAGGTCGCCAGGGCATGCGAGTTCGATCAGCTGCTTGTGACAATGGGCGAGAACGCCGCGGAGGTGCGCCGCGCCACCGACCTCTCCGGAGTCGAGGTGGTCGAGGTGACCGACGCCGAGCCGGGCTGCTCGTCGTCGATCGGGGCGGCGATCGGTGCGATCAAGCCGAGTTGCCAGGTGGTCGTGCTGATGCTCGGCGACCAGCCCGGGGTGACCCCGACGATCGTCCGCAGGCTCCTCGCCGGCCGCGGGGACGCGGAGTTCGCCGTCTGCCGGTACGACGACGGCCGCGGTCATCCGCTGGCGCTCGACCGATCGACCTTCACCCGCGTCAAGGCACTGCACGGCGACAAGGCAGTCTGGAGGCTGCTGGAGCGCCGCCCCGAGCGGGTCGTGGAGGTCCGGGTCGACGGCCCGACCCCACCGGACGTCGACACGTGGGCCGACTACGTGCTGATTCGAGCCCAGGCCGGGAGCCCGGCATGACTTCGCCCTCGCCCGCGGACCCCACCGGGGCGCTCGAGCGCCTGGCGCCCGACGCGGACGAGCTGGTGCGGCGGCTGGACGCCGTCGACTATCTCACCGACCCCGGGCTCGCCACCGCGCTGTTCCTCTCCCTGCGCCTCCCGCAGCCGCTCCTGCTCGAGGGCGAGGCCGGCGTCGGCAAGACCGAGGCGGCGAAGGCGCTTGCGGCCGCGCTGGGGACTGAGCTCATTCGGCTGCAGTGCTACGAGGGGATCGACGCTTCCGAGGCGCTCTACGAATGGAACTATCCGCGCCAGCTGCTTCGGATCCGACTCGCCGAGTCAGAGGGCGCCGACCTCTCCGAGGACGAGCTCTTCGGCCGCGACTACCTGATCCACCGGCCGCTGTTGGAGGCGATCGAGCACCAGGGTCCGCTCCCGGCCGTGCTGCTCGTCGACGAGCTCGACCGCGCCGACCACGAGTTCGAGGCGTTTCTCTTCGAGCTGCTCGCGGAGGCCAGCGTCACCGTCCCCGAGCTCGGCACGATTCGCGCCACGCATCCTCCGGCGGTGGTGCTCACCTCCAACCGCACCCGTGACCTCCACGATGCGCTGAAGCGCCGCTGCCTCTATCACTGGATCGACTATCCGAGCCCGGAGCGTGAGGTGGAGATCGTGCGGCGCAGGGTGCCGGGCACCTCGCAGCGGCTGGCCGTGGGCGTGGCACAGGCCGTGCGCCGCCTTCGTGACAGCGACGTGCAAAAGCCGCCCGGGATCGCCGAGGCGATCGATTGGGTGGCGGCGCTGGAGCTGCTCGGCCTCGATGCGCTCGACGCCGAGGGCGCCGAGCGGACGCTCGGCTCGGTGCTCAAGTACCACGAGGATCAGGCCTTGATCCGCGATCGGGGGCTCGACCGGCTTGTGGGAGCCCCCGATGGCTGAGTCAGGGCCTGGGCCACAGCCGCCTGACGACGGGCAGCTGGACCTGCCGGCCCTCGCCGCCGCCCTCGGGCGAGAGCTGCGGCGCGCGGGACTGCCCAGCACGCCCGAACGGGCCGCGCGCTTCGCCCTCGCTCTCAGCCTCGCCCGCCCCCAGAGCCGCGACGCGCTCTACTGGACGGCACGCGTCACCTTCGTCTCCGCGCGCGCCCAGCTCGAGACGTTCGACCGGGTGTTCGCCGCGATCTTCGACGGGACGGCCGACATCGCCGAGACCCGCGGCGACCCCAACGCGCCCCGGCCGGGAACCAGGCCGGCGAGCCGCTCGCCGCGGCCGCGAACCGCGCCCGCATCGTCCGCGGGCTCGTCCCCGGGGCCGTATCCCGACGGCGGGGAGCCCGGGCGCCGGACGCCGGACGCGCCGGAGCGCGAGGCCATCCTCGCCCTGTCCTCCAGCGAGGAGCGACTGCGCCACCGGGACTTCGCCGAGCTGGACGCCGAGGAGCTCGATGCGCTGCGGGCGCTGATCGGCCGCCTGGCGATCGCGCCACCACCGCGCCGGTCGCGCCGGGCTCGTCGCGGACGCCACGGTGAGCGGCTCGATCTTCGGGCGACGTTGCGGCGCAGCCGGCGGAGCGGCGGCGACCCGCTGCACCTGATCCGCCGGCGCAGGCGGCTGCGGCCGCGGCGGCTGGTGGTGATCTGTGACATCTCCGGATCGATGGAGCCATACACGCGCGCCTTCCTCCAGTTCCTGTGCGGCGCGGTCGGCGGCGCCAACGCCGAGGCGTTCGTCTTCGCCACCCGTCTGACCCGGTTGACCCGCGCGCTCTCGGGCACGCAACCACAGCTCGCGATCGAGCGGGCGGCGGCCGCGGCGCCCGATTGGTCCAGCGGCACCCGCATCGGCGCGGCCCTGCGTGAGTTCAACGATCGCTACGGGCGCCGGGGAATGGCCCGCGGGGCAGTGATCGTGATCCTCTCCGACGGGTGGGAGCGCGACGATCCGGCGGCGGTCGGCCGCGAGATGGAGCGGCTTCGCAGGCTGGCGCATCGGATCGTGTGGGTCAATCCGCGCAAGGCAAGCCCCGGATTCGCCCCCCTCGCCGGGGGGATGGCCGCCGCGCTCCCGTACTGCGACGCGATGCTCAGCGGTCACTCGCTCGCCGCAATGAACGCCGTCGCCGACGCGATCGGCGGGGCCGATGCCCTCCCCCCGCCCCCAGCGGAAGGACCCCGGGGATGAGATTCGAGAACTCGTTCGCGGTCGAGGCCCCGGTCGAAGAGGTCTGGCGCACGCTCCTGGATGTCGAGCGCGTCGCCCCGTGCGTGCCCGGGGCGCAAGTCCTCGAGCGGGCCGGCGAGGACGCCTACAAGGTCGGGATCAGGGTCAAGCTGGGACCGATGTCGATGCAGTACCGCGGCCAGGTCGAGATCGTCGAGGAGGACGCCGAGGCGCGGCGGGCCGTGATGCGGGCCCGGGCCCAGGAGGCTCGTGGGCAGGGAACCGCGGACGCGACGGTCGAGATGAGGCTGAGCGGAGGCCAGGACGTCACCGAGGGCACGATCGAGACCGATCTCCAGCTGAGCGGGAGGGCGGCCGCCATGGGCCAGGGGGTGATCCGCGACGTCTCGGCGAAGCTCGTGGAGGAGTTCTCGAGGAATCTGGCGGAGATGCTCGCTGCGGGCGAGCCGGGGGCGACGGCGGCCGAGCCGGGGGCCGCTCCGGCCACCGCGACGAGCCCCGAGGGCGCCGGGGTCGAGGCCGCTGCCACGCCGGCCGCGGCGCCGGCCGATCAGCCCGTGCCGGCCGCGACCGATCAGCCGAGCCCCGGGGAAGCGAGCCTGCCCGCCGGGTCGATCCTCGCCTCGGTCGTCGCGGACCGGCTGCGCAACCCGCGAACGCTCACCCTGACCGTTATCGCGCTCGCCCTGCTGTTCACCGCGCTCGGCGTCCTGCTCGGTTTGCTGCTGTTTTAGGGACCGCCCGGCCGGAGCGCCCGGCGATGGCCGAGTTGTTACGACAATGTGGGATTAACTCGGCCAACGCGCCGAGGAGGGGCGCCCCCGGGGGGCGCCGGGCGTCTTCCCAGGCTTACGCGAGCTCGCGCTTCAGGACCTTCCCGGTGGCGTTCCGGGGCAGCGAGTCGACGAACACCACCTCGCGAGGGACCTTGTATCGGGCGAGGTTGGCCTTGACGTGTGCTTTCACGTCGTCCTCGCTCAGCTCGCCTCCCTCGACCACGACCAGGAACGCCTTCAGCCGCTGCCCGAACTCCTCGTCGTCGACCCCGATCACCGCCACCTCGGCGACCGCGTCGTGGCCCGCCAGCAGGTCCTCGACCTCGCGCGGGAACACGTTCTCGCCCCCGGAGACGATCATCTCGTCGTCACGGCCGTCGATGAACAGGCGCCCCTGCTCGTCGAAATGCCCGACGTCTCCGGAGGACAGGAGCCCCTCGAGCAGCTCCTTCGCGCCGCCGCCGGTGTAGCCCTCGAAGGCCATGTCGTTGCCCACGAACACCCGTCCGGTCGCGCCGGGCGGCAGCTCACGGCCGTCCTGGTCGACGATCTTGACGACCGAGCCCCGGGGCGGCGTTCCGGCGGTTCCCGGCGCCGCCCGCAGGTCCTCGGGGGTGGCGATCGTCGCCCACGCGACCTCGGTCGATCCGTAGAGGTTGTAGAGGTTGTCGCCAAAGCGATCCATCCATTGCTCCGCCATGGGCCCCTGCAGGGCCGAGCCGCTGACCGCGGTCACCGTGAGCTCCGGTAGCTCGTAGCGGGAGAGCACCTCCGCCGGAAGCTGGAGGATCCGCTGGATCATCACCGGAACCACGACCAGCGCGGTGGCCCCGCTCTCCTGGGCTGCCCGCAGGGTTTCCTCCGGATCGAAGCGCCGCCGCAGGATGTAGGTCGAGTTGAGCGCGAGGCCGAGCGCGAAGTGGACGAACCCCCAGGAGTGGAAGAGGGGAGCGGCGATCATCGTCCGCTCGCCGGCGTGGAGCGGGATCCGCGAGAGCATCGCCGCCAGCGGCCCCAGGTGACCCGGCTGCGAGCGCTGGGCTCCCTTGGGAGCCCCGGTCGTGCCCGAGGTGAGGATGACGAACCGGCTCGGCTCGTCGGGGGCGTCGAGGTCGTTGTCGAGGGTGGCGTCGATCAGATCGTCGATGCCCGGGTCGTCAAGGGCGCCGCCCTCACGCCAGGCGATGAACCGCCGCAGGTCGCGGCCCGCCTCGGCGAGCAGCCGGGCGAACTCCTCGTCGTAGATCATCGCCACCGGCTCCTCGCGCTCGACCACCCCAGCGAGCTGAGGGCCCGAGAAGGCCGTGTTCATGTAGAGCCCGGTGGCGCCCAGCTTGGAGACGGCGAGGGTGGCCTCGATGAAGCCGCGGTGGTTGCGGCACATGATCGCGACCCCGTCTCCCGCACCCACGCCCTCGCCGGCCAGACCGCGGGCCAGCGCGTTCGACCGGAGGTGAACCTGCCGGAAGGTGAGCGTTCCGGCCTCATCCTCGACCATGGGCTCATCCGGCCGGGTGATCGCGGCCCCGGCAATCCCGGCGGCCGGCGAAGCCCCCCACCGGCGCAGCTCGCGGAGGGTGCCGACCAGCTTGTCCGGACGCACGGGATGGATCACGCCGGCCTCGGCGAGGGACTTGACCGTGAACGGAACGTCCATGAGTGGGCCGAGGGGCCCCAGCGAGACCTGCCGGGCTACCGATGAGGCGCGATCGGTGGGCAGCCTGCGGGCGATCGATCCGAGGTCCATCGGCGCAAACCCTAGTCCAGGTCCACGAGCGCGACCGCGACGCAGGCGATGCCCTCGCCACGGCCGATCGCGCCCATGCCCTCGGCCGTCGTGGCCTTGACGTTGACCGGCGCCGAGAGCGCGGTCCCCAGCGTGCGCTCCATCTCGGCGCGGTGGGGGGCGATCCGAGGCTGCTCACAGATCAGGGTGGCGTCGACGTTGAGCACACGGCCGCGCAGCTGGCCGAGCGCGGTGCGCAGGAGGTCGAGCGAGTCGGCGTTGCGCCAGCGCTCCTCCGACGGCGGGAAGTGCTGGCCGAGGTCGCCGAGCCCGCCGGCGCCCAGGATGGCGTCGATCACAGCGTGCGTGAGGACGTCGGCGTCCGAGTGGCCCTCGAGGCCGACCTCATGGTCGATCTCGACCCCGCCGAGCACAAGCCGGCGGCCGGCGGCGAAACGGTGGGAGTCGCAGCCGATGCCGACGCGGGGACTCAACCGAGCGCCTCCATCCGGCGCTCGCGCTGCTCGAACACGGCGATCTGGTCGATCCCCCACCGGCGCATGGTCTCGACTGTCGCCTCGTACTCGTAGCCGATGTGCGCGGGCACGTGGGCGTCGGATGAGAGCGAGAACGCGGCACCGACGTCCACGCACATCTCCGCGAACGCCTCGGACGGGTAGAGCTCGCCGACCGGCTTCCGCAGCCCCGCGGTGGAGACCTCGACCGCCACCCCCGACTCGGCGATGGCCTCGATCGCGGGCTCGTAGTGGAACCTGGGATCGCGCCCGGGCAACGGGCGCTGATCGCCCCAGTACTTGATCAGGTCGGGGTGGGCGAGGATGTCGTAGAGGCCGCTGCGGGCCGCCTCCGCCAGGGTCTCGAAGTACCGGCGCCAGAGCCGGTCGGGATCGGCGCCATCGTCCCAGACGTCGAAAACCCGGTAGTCGACGGCACCGTCGCCGACGAAGTGCACCGAGCCGACCACGTAGTCGAGCTCGTACCGGTCGAGCAGGCTGGCGATGCGGTCCTCGCGACCGGGGATGAAGTCCATCTCGATCCCGAGCCGCAGCGGGGTCCCGGCAACGAACTCGCAGTAGGCCCCCAGGTCGTCGCGGGCGCTCTCCCTCCAGAACGGGTGGTCCCAGACCTCGAGCGCATCAGCGAACCGGTGGATGTGCTCGGCGACGCCGAGCTCCTCGATCCCGCCGGCCCGGGCCGCCTCTCGATAGCGCTCGACGTTCTCAGCGGTGAAGTACGACTCGGGCGTGGCGTCGAACTCATCCGGCCGCAGATGTACGTGGTAGTCGGTGAGCATGAGATCGCCGCAGTACGCTAGCGGCGCATGGTCCACTTCCGGATCGTCGTCCCCAGCCATCAAGCCGAGCACGCGCTGGATCTGCTCGCACACATTCCGAGCGTCACCAACCTGATCTATCTCGAACGGGCCGCACAGAAGCCCGAGGGCGACGTGATCCTCTGCGACGTCGCGCGCGAGGACGCGAGCGTGATCGTCTCCGACCTGCGCGAGCTCGAGATCGACACCGAGGGGTCGATCGCCATCGAGCACATCGACTCCCACATCTCCGATGCCGCGGTCGAGGCGGAGGGAGCCGCAATCGGGCTTCCGTCCGACGCGGTGCTCTGGGAGGAGGTCGAGTCGAAGACCTCGGAGAACATCGAGCTGTCGGCGAGCTTCCTCGCGTTCATGGTGCTGGCGATGCTGATCGCCGGGGTGGGAATCCTGACCGACCAGCTGATCCTGATCATCGGAGCCATGATCGTCGGCCCGGAGTTCGGCCCGATCGCGGGGCTCTGCGTGGCGGCCGTGCAGACTCGCATGGACCTCGCGAAGCGCTCGCTCGCGGCGCTCGCAGTCGGCTTCCCGGTCGGGATCGCAGCCACCCTGGTGTTCACGCTGATCCTCGACGCGCTCGACGTGATTCCCGAGGCATTCGCCCAGGAGGGGCACCCGTTCACCGCCTTCATCTCGGACCCGAGCTGGTGGAGCATCCTGGTCGCGTATCTCGCGGGCACCGTCGGGATGCTGTCGCTGACCGCGGCTAAGTCGGGCGCCCTCATCGGCGTCCTGGTCTCCGTGACGACGATCCCGGCCGCGGCGAACATCGGGATCGCCGCTGCGCTCGGCGATTGGGCGGAGTGCGCCGGCGCGGCGGAGCAGCTCGGCCTCAACCTCGGCTCCCTGCTGCTCGGTGGGGTCCTGACCCTGTTCGTTCAGCGCCGTATCTACATGCGCCGGCGCCGCGCCCACCTCGACCACGCCGCGAGAGGAGTGGCGGGCCTGCCGCTCGGCCGCAGCCGCCGACAGGCAACCGTCGCCTCCAAGGGAGGGGTCCCCCGTGGATAGGACGCTGAGGGATGTCGCGATTCTCGTGGGCGCGTTCGCGGCTTCGAGCGCGATCGCGGCAGCGCTCGGCGCCGCCAATTTCGGCACCGCGCTCACGTTCGGCCAGATGGGGTTCGCCGCGGCGCTGGCTTGGGTGCTGCTGACGCGCTAGCGCCGCGTCACTGGTTGACGGGGCGCTAACGCGCCGCCCTCTCCTGCAGGAGGATCTCCGCGAGCCGGAGCTCGAACGGGGTCGTGATCTTCAGGTTCTCCGTCGGCGCGGGGTGGATGAGCACCTTGCCGCCGGCCTTCTCCACCAGCATCGCATCATCGGTGGCCGCGGCCACCTGTTGCGGGTCGGCGTCGAGCGCCGCGCGCAGCTTGTCCGCGCGGAACACCTGCGGCGTCTGCGCCGCCCAGAGGTGATCGCGGCTTTCGGTCTTGGCGATGGTCGGGCCGCCGCGCGGGAACTCGCCCCCGGCCGGCCGCGGTTCGCGGGCCCGTTTGACGGTGTCCGTCAGCGGCGCCCCCGCGATCACGCCGTCGGCGTCAGGCCGCGCGGCAAGCTTGCCGACCAGCTCGTCGATGAGCTCGGAGGTAACCAGGGGGCGCGCGGCGTCATGGACCGCGACGATCTCGCCAGTGGCCGCCGCCAGCGCCACCGAAACCGACTCAGAGCGTGAGGCGCCCCCGGCGACGATCGAGATCGCAAGCGGAAGGCCATCGGCCGCAACCGCCCGCTCGACCTCGGCCTCCTCCCCGGGGGGCGCGGCGATCACCACGGAATCGACGCGCGCGGCGCGCGCAAATGCCTCCAGCGACCAGGCGAGCATCGGCCTCCCGGCCAAGGCCACCAGCGCCTTGGGGCCGCCGGCTCCGAGCCTCTCGCCGGAGCCGGCGGCCGCCAGCAGCGCCGTGGCGCTCTCAGACCGTTGCCTTGGCGCCGAAGCGCTCCTCCAGCAACCCGTCGATGTAGGTCTCGGCGCCCCCCTCGTCCTTGTCGAGGGCGTACATGAACTCGGACGCCAGGATCTTCTTGGCCCGCGTGTACATCTGCTTCTCGCCGGTCGAGAGCCCCTTCTCCCACTCCCGGATAGCGAGGTTTCGCACCACCTCCGCGAGCTCGAAGACGTCCCCCGTCTTGATCTTCTCGCGGTTGTACTTGAACCGGCGATTCCAGTTCTTCGGCATGTCGGAGAGCTCGCCGGTGAGCACCTCGATCACCTTCTTGACCTGCTCCCCGTCGATGACCCGCCGCAGACCCGCTCGGTGGGCGTTCTCGCAGGGGACCATCACGGTCATGTCGTTGTGCAGGATCTTGATCGTCAGGTAATCCCTGTTCTCACCGAGGAGATCCTTGGTTTCCTTTTTGAGTACGACTCCGGCCCCGTGGTGCGGGTAGACGACGTTGTCGCCAACCCCAAAGTTGCACTCGGCGGGGCCGAGCGCCATCTCGGGGTCAAGAGCCCCCTCTACTGCTAGCTCTGGAATGTTTGCCTCCTTGTGGTAGACGGCTCCCCCGGGCAGCCGTATTATGGGTAGCGGTCGACGAGGTCGACCTCCTCAAGTCTGCGTAGCCCTTCTCGGATGTCCCTCGCGCGGGTCTCCCCCACCCCGTCGACCTCGGCCAGCTCCTCGTCCGTCGCTGCGACGATCTGCCCGAGCTCGGCGAAGCGCTGGACGATTTTCTGAACGACCAGGCGCGGCAGACGCGGGATCCGTGACAGTGCACGATAGCCCCGCGCCGAAACCGGGAAGTCGACGGTGCTCGTCTTGCGGTCGTAGCCGAGCAGCTCAGCGAGCCGGCCGAAGTCGAGCACCTCTTCGTACGGGAGGGCGGCGAGCTCCTCAAGGGTGCGCTCCACCCCGGCCTCGGTGTCGTCGGCGTGGTAGTCGCGGACCAGGGCGACCCGATCCGTCATCACGCCCACAACCATCTCCTCGAGCTGCATCTCGATCAACCGGCCCTCGGTGCCGAGCTCGATGATGTAGCGCTCGACCTCGGCCGCCATGCGGATCACGAGCTCGGCGCGCTGAAGCACCGAGAGCACGTCGTAGAGAACCGCGGTGCCGGCGAACTCGAGCGTGGTCAGGCGAGCCGAGAGGTGATCTAGGCGCGCCCTGTACTTCTCCAGCGTGGCGAGTCCCTGGTTCGCCTTGGACAGCACCGTGGGTATGTCCTGAAGGATGTACTTGATGCCCTGGATGTAGAGCGAGACCACGTCACGGCGGCCCGAGATCGCGATCACGAGCGCGTCGGTCTGCTTCGAGACCCGCTCGGCGGTGCGGTGACGAGTCCCGGTCTCCATCGAGAGGATCGTCGGATCGGGCATCAGCTGGACGTTCGCCCAGTGGATCTTGTCCGCGCTCGGATCGAGCACGATCGCGCCGTCCATCTTCGCCACCTGATAGAGGAGGCCCGGCGTGTAGTCGACGTCGAGCCGGATCCCGCCTGAGAACAGGAACGAGATCTCGTCGGGCTCCCCGATCACGATCAGGCCCCCGCTCTGGGCATGGACGATCCCGTCGATGCCCTCGCGCAGCGGTGTTCCCGGCGCGACCATGTCGAGCGCCCGCAGCAGCCGGGGGTCTTGACGCGCCTCCAACTCGTTCAACTGATCCCCAGCATGCGGCGCCATCACATCTCATGATGCCAAATGGCGGGTTGTTTCCGAGGTGCGGGTAATCCCGGGTGGATAGATCGGATTGGGCTGTGTCAAGCCGAATGTCCGGCTCACCGGCTGCTGGGTCCTCGGAGGAGTGGCGCCGGCGCCTCAGGCCGCCCGGCGGGCCGGTGCCGCCGGGACGCGGGCCCCGCGAAGCGCCTCCCGCAACGACACGTGAGCCACGAGCCCCTCCACGCCCTCTCCAGCGGCGGGTGCGAGGACGGGCCCGAGTCCGAACTTCAGCGCCTCGGCGACCCGACGCTCGGGATGGGCTACGAACCGCAACTCGCCGGTCAGGCCGATCTCGCCAAAGCACGCGAGCGGACGCCCCTCCGCCCCGGCGAAGGGCTCGCCGCGGTGCGCCGAGGCCAGGGCGAGGGCGACCGCGAGATCGGCGCCCGGCTCGTCCACGCGGACGCCTCCGGCGACGTTGACGAAGACGTCGGCGCCCGCCAGGGACGGGCCGCCGTGGCGGGCGAGCACCGCCAGCACCATGGCCAGCCGGTTCCGGTCGATCCCGGTGGAGACGCGCCTCGGCGGCACGATCTCAGTCGGCGCGACCAGCGCTTGGACCTCGACCAACAGGGGTCGGGTCCCCTCCATCGCGCACAACACAACCGATCCCGGCGCCCGGCTGGCCTCGCCGACGAACCGCGCTGAGGGATCGGCGACCTCCACCAGGCCGCCGGAGCGCATCTCGAACACCCCGACCTCGCTGGTGGCCCCGAACCGGTTCTTGAGCGCCCGCAGCGTACGGAAGCTCCGCTCTCGCTCACCCTCGAACAGCAACACGCAGTCGACGAGGTGCTCGAGCACGCGCGGGCCGGCCACCGCCCCCTCCTTGGTCACGTGGCCGACGAGGATCACTGCGCAGTCGAGGCGCTTGCACACGTCCATGATCCGCGACGCCGCCTCGCGCACCTGTCCGACCGAGCCGGGCGCGCCGGTCATCTCCCCCGTGTGAAGCGTCTGCACCGAGTCGATCACGCAGACGTCGGGGCGCTCCGCCTGGAGCGTCGTCAGGACCGCCTCGAGCGACGTCTCGGCCAGCGCCGGGACGGACAGCGCCGCGTCGCCGAGCCGCTCGGCCCGCAGCCGCACCTGCGCCGCCGACTCCTCCCCCGAGACGTAGAGCACGCGCCGGCCGGCGCCGGCGAGGTTCCCCAGCGCCATCCCGGTGAGCGTCGACTTGCCGATCCCGGGCGAGCCGCCCAGAAGCACCAGCGAGCCAGGGACGAGCCCGCCTCCGAGCACCCGGTCGAGCTCGTCGACTCCCGTCGTCAGGCGGGCCGCCGCCGGCGCGCGGACATCGCGCAGCGGCACCGGGCGCGACGCGGCGACGCCGGGATGGACGCGACGCCCGGATGCGCCGGCTCGACGGCCCTCGGGCCGGATCGCCTCGACCATGGTGTTCCACTCGCCGCACCCGGGGCAGCGCCCCGACCATGCGAGTGCCTGGTGCCCGCACCCCTGGCAGACGTAGTGGCTCCTGGGCTTTGTCATCCGGCCCTCGATCCTCGCAACCCCGGAGGACGCCATGGCGCCCCCGGCCTCGATTTCTTTGCGCCGAGTGTCGAGTTTGTCCGCCTCAGACCGACAAACTCGACATTCGGCTCGGGCCTCTTGGATTGAGGGAGCAGGGTCAGCCCGGTCCGTGTCTGCGCTCGCACGTGTGCCTGCCGAAGGCGATGCGGCGCGAGATCGGCGCCAGACGGCCCTCCACCCCGACCGTGATCCGGAGGCACATGGGCCCGTCGATCCTGAACCCGGCCGGGAAGAACAGGTAGCCACCGCGGCGCCGGCCAGCGCCCGGAGGCCGGATCGGGCATGAGCGAAGCTCGACGCCCTGGCCCCCGGTTTCGTTGGGCTCCTCGTCGAGCCCGACCCGGGTCTCCGCGTACCGTCCTACGGGGGAGAGGACGTTCAGGATGACCGTTTCCCCAGCTTTGAGCAGCAAGGGCACCTCGATCGCCTTGAGTCGTCCCGGCCGCGGTTCGAGCATCCGCCGTCGAACGTTGCCCCAGCGTCCCACGCCAGAGAACACCAGCGGCCCAGCCACGATGCTGATCCTGCGCGCAGCACGGTTCAGCGTGCGGCGACCTGGGACCTGGAGCCGCGTGTGGCAATCCACGATGGGTGGCTCAACCAAGCCTCGGGCCGCTGAGGCAAACGCCTCGGTCGAGCGGTCAAGGGTCGCTCCCTCGACCCCGATCGCCGCACCGACCGCGAGCCCGAGTGCCAAGATCGACAATCCGGAACGAAGCCGTCCCACCGCGTTGCCAACCGTACTCCGTTGATCGCCTGCGGGTCCCGTGGAACTGCTCGGGCGGGCGGATGGAGGGTTGACCACCGTATGGGTGGTGAACCCTCCACGGACGCACTGCCGGCAGGCAACCGTCCCCGGGGAGCCCGACCCGAGCTACGAAACGTCCGGGTGCTCGCCGTCGGGCTCGCCCTGGCCGTTGGGGGCGCTCGGCTCCTCGGCCGGGGCGTCCTCCTCGGAGCCCCCGCGACCGCCGACGCCCGCCGGCTCCTTCTTGCGCGCCGGGCGCTTGCGCGGCTTCACCAGCGTGAGCTTGAGCGGAAGGTCTTCGGCGTCGCCGGCCTCATCGCGCTCGACCAGGACGGTGGTGCCGGAGACGATCGCCTCGGGCCCCGCGCGGAGAACCTCGTCGGCGAGCGGGTCCTCGATGTAGCGCTGGATCGCCCGGCGCAGCGGGCGGGCGCCCATCGCCGGGTCCCAGCCCTTGTCGACCAAGAGCTCCTTTGCCTCATCGGCGAGGTCGAGCTGCAACTCGTGCTCGGCCACCTGGGCACGGACCCGGTTGATCATCAGGTCGATGATCTCCTTGATCTCCTCGCGGGTGAGCTTGTGGAAGACGATCACCTCGTCGATCCGGTTGAGGAACTCGGGCCGGAACACCTTCTTCAGCTCGCCCATGATCCGGTCCTTCATCTCCTCGTAGGAGGTCCCGGTCTCGTCCGATGCCCCGAAGCCGAAGCTGACGTTGCGGGCGATGTCCTTCGCCCCGATATTCGAGGTCATGATCACGATCGTGTTGCGGAAGTCGACCGTGCGCCCCTGGGCATCCGTGAGCCGTCCGTCCTCGAGGATCTGCAGGAGGATGTTGAAGACATCGGGGTGGGCCTTCTCGATCTCGTCCATCAGCAGCACCGAGTAGGGCTTGCGCCGCACGGCCTCGGTCAGCTGCCCACCCTCGTCGTAGCCGACGTACCCGGGCGGCGAGCCGACCAGGCGCGAGACCGAGTGCTTCTCCATGTACTCGGACATGTCAATCCGGACCATCGCGTCCTCGTCACCGAACAGGAACTCGGCAAGGGTGCGGGCGAGCTCGGTCTTGCCGACCCCCGAGGGGCCGAGGAAGATGAACGAGCCTGCGGGGCGCTTGGGGTCCTTGATCCCGGCGCGCGAGCGGCGGATCGCCTTCGAGACCGCCTCGATCGCGACGTCCTGGCCGATCACCCGCTTGTGGAGCTCGTCCTCCATCCGGATCAGCTTCTTGGTCTCGGCCTCGGTCAGCTTGAACACGGGGATCCCGGTCCACATCGAGACGATGTCAGCGATCTCCTCCTCGCCGACGCTCGGGCGCTCGCCCGCGTCGCCCTCTGACCACTGGTCCTCCAGCTCCCGCTTCTTGTTCGTCAGCTGACGCTCCTTGTCACGAAGATTTGCCGCCTTCTCGAACTCCTGGGCCTCGATCGCGGCCTCCTTGGCTCGCCGGGTCTCCTCGATCTCCTCCTCGAGGTCCCGGTAGACCGGCGGCTGCGACATCGACTTGATCCGCATCCGCGAGGCAGCCTCGTCGATCAGGTCGATCGCCTTGTCGGGGAGGAAGCGGTCGGAGATGTAGCGGTTCGCAAGCTCGGCGGCGGCCCCGAGCGCATCGTCGGTGATCTGGACCCGGTGGTGGGACTCGTAGCGCTCGCGCAGGCCCTCGAGGATCTTGACCGTGTCCGGGATCCCGGGCTCGTCCACCTTGATCTGCTGGAAGCGGCGCTCCAGCGCCGAGTCCCGCTCGAGGTACTTGCGGTACTCGTCGAGCGTCGTGGCGCCGATCGTCTGCAGCTCGCCGCGGGCCAGCGCCGGCTTCAGGATCGACGCCGCATCGATGGCGCCCTCGGCGGCCCCGGCGCCGACGAGGTTGTGGAGCTCATCGATGAACAGCACGATGTCGCCGCGCTGGGTGATCTCCTTCATCACCTTCTTCAGTCGCTCCTCGAACTCGCCGCGGTACTTGGAGCCGGCGACCAGGGCGGCGAGGTCGAGCGTGTAGATCTGCTTGTTGCGCAGCAGCTCGGGCACCTCGCCCTTGGTGATCCGGGTGGCCAGGCCCTCGACGATCGCGGTCTTGCCGACCCCGGGCTCGCCCAGCAGCACCGGGTTGTTCTTGGTCCGCCGGGAGAGGATCTGCATGATCCGCTCGATCTCGACCTCGCGGCCGATGGTCGGGTCGAGCTTGTTCTCGGAGGCGAGCTTCGTCAGGTTGCGGCCGAACTGGTCGAGCAGCTTCGACGACTTCTTGCCCTCGCCCGTGGCCGCGGCGGCGCCACCCTCGCGACGCCCGCCGGGGCCCGAGAGCATCCGGATGACCTCGTTGCGGATCTTCTCCGAGTCGGCATCGAAGTCGAGCAGGATGCGCGCGGCGACGCCCTCGTTCTCCCGCACCAGCCCGAGCAGGATGTGCTCGGTGCCGATGTAGTTGTGGCCGAGGGAGAGCGCCTCGCGAAGCGCCAGCTCGAGCACCTTCTTGGCGCGGGGGGTGAATGGAATCTGACCCGAGGTCACCTCCTCGCCGGAGCCGACGATCCGGACCACCTGGGCGCGGACGCGCTCGACCGTGATGTCGAGCGACTCGAGCACCCGGGCGGCAAGGCCCTCCTCCTCACGCAGGAGCCCCAGCAGGATGTGCTCGGTGCCGATGTAGTTGTGCTTGAGCGTGCGGGCCTCCTCCTGCGCGAGAACGACGACCTGCCGGGCCCTCTCTGTGAATCGCTCGAACAACTTCGCCCCTGTCCGTTCCTTTGCTGCCTACCTCTGGATGTCGTTCCTGGTGCCTGATCTCAGTATCGCGAACCTTGTGGTCGGCTCCGGCAACCTCTCGTGGGGACGCAAGATCACCGGGGGCCTATCCACTTCTTCGGCCTCGCGTTGCCGATGGATCAGCACCTCCGGTTTATCGACGACGACGAGTGATCAGTATATCGGCGCCCTTTTCGGTGCCCGGGGGCCTCCGTTGGGCTGGGATTAAGGGCGCTCCCGGGGTCCGCTCGATGGGCGAATCGGGCGCGCCTTGAGAGGGGTAGCCTTGGCCTCAGTGGCGACCACTTAAGCCCCGTCCCCAGGGGACTCGAGACAAAGGAGGACCGGCCATGCCGAAGGTGCTGATGCTCGCGGGCGATGCCGCGGAATCGCTGGAGGTGCTCTACCCCTATCAGCGGCTGTTGGAGGAGGGCTACGAGGTCGACCTCGCGGGCCCGTCGAGGAAGAGGCTTCAATTCGTGGTTCATGACTTCGTGGACGGCTACGACACCTACACCGAGAAGCCCGGTTACACGTGGGAGGCCGACCTGGCCTTCGCCGACGTCGACCCGTCCGAGTACGTCGCGCTGGTGATCCCGGGCGGGAGGGCGCCGGAATACATCCGCAACGACCCGGATGTGAAGCGGATCATCCGTGACTTCTTCGAACGGGAGAAGCCGGTGGCTCAGCTCTGCCACGCCGGGCTCGCGCTGGCCGCCGCCGGAGTGCTCGAGGATCGGCGCACGGCCGCGTACCCGGCGCTCGCGCCGGACATCGAGGCGGCCGGAGCCGAGTTCGTCGATGCCGAGGCGGTTGTCGACGGGAGCATGATCTCCGCCCGTGCCTGGCCCGACCATCCGGCGTGGATGGGCGAGTTCATGCGACTCCTGAAGGAGCGGGCACCGGCTGAGCCGGAGGCGGCCGCGGTCTGAGCGTCCCCGGGCCGACTCGCCACATTCCAACGGCGGCCGAGCGCGACCTCGCCGCCCTGATCGGTCGCGACGCGGTGCTGCCGGGCGACACCGCCGCGTACCTGCATGACCAGACCGAGGGGCGGGGCGTGGGCGGTGGCGCCGTCGAGGCGATCGCGCTTCCGACGACGGGCGAGCAGGTCGCTCGGGTCGTCGCCTGGTGTTACGGGCACGACCTGCCGATCGTGCCCCGTGGCGGGGGCACGGGATTCTCCGGAGGCGCCGTTCCGGTCGCCGGCGGGATCGTGGTCGCGCTGGAGCGGTTGACGGCGATCAGGGCGTTCGACCCGCTCCTTTGGCGGATCGAGGCCGAGGCCGGGGTCCGGACCGCCACGGTGCGGCGCCTCGCCCGCGAGAACGGGCTCACCTTTCCGCCCGACCCCGGGGCGGCCGAGCAGTCGCAGATCGGCGGCAACATCGCCACCAATGCGGGCGGCCCGCACGCCTTCAAGTACGGGGTCACCGGGACCTGGGTGACCGGCCTCGAGGCGGTGGTCGCCCCCGGCGAGATCGTGCGCGTGGGCGGCCCGATTCGCAAGGACGTCGCGGGCTATGACCTGAAGAGCCTGCTGATCGGCTCCGAGGGGACGCTCGGGATCATCACCGCCGCCTGGCTGCGGCTGCTGCCCGCGCCGGAGACCGCCCTTCCGGTGGTCGCCCTGTATCCGGGGCCGCGTCCCGGGATCGAGGCGATCGAGCGGGTGCTGGGCTCCGGCATCCTCCCGGCGGCGCTGGAGTTCCTGGACGAGGGCGCGCTCGCCGCAGCGGGGCCCGCCTTCCCCGTGGCGCTCCCCGACCACGATGCGTTCATGGTGATCGCCGAGGCCGACGGATCCGAGCCCGAGGCCCATCGCATTCGCGATCAGCTCGAGCAGGCCCTGGGAGAGGCCGCGTTCGCCGTGTACGCCCCGACCGATCGCGGGGAGGTCGAGCGCCTGTGGCGATGGCGCGACGGGATCTCGTTCGCGGTCACGGCCCAGCGGGGCGGGAAGGTCTCGGAGGACATCGTTGTGCCCCTCGATCGCCTGGCCGAGGCGATCGAGGAGACGGTGGCGATCGGCCGGCGGCACGATCTCCCTGCCTGCTCCTGGGGCCACGCCGGCGACGGCAACCTCCACTCGACCTTCCTCGTCTCCCCGGCGGACGAGCCCGCGCTCGAGCGTGCGGGGGGGGCCGCCGCCGACCTGTTCGACCTCGCGGTGCGGCTTGGCGGCTCGGTCTCGGGGGAGCACGGCACCGGGTGGGTGAAACGCGGGGCGCTCGCTCGGCAGTGGCCCGAGCCCGCGCTCGAGCTGCACGACGCGATCAAGCGCGCCCTTGACCCCAAGGGCCTGCTGAACCCTGGGAAGAAGCAAGCACGAGCGGGCGCTCCGGTCGACGAACATTGATTCACCCACACAGGAGAGGGTGAATCCACGCGCGTGGAGTGGGGGCGCTTCCCGGAGAGCTCAGGTCCGCATGGCCGGAAACAGCAGGACTTCCCGCAACGTGCGAGCGCCGGTCAGGATCATCACCAACCGGTCGATTCCGAGCCCGGCTCCGCCGGTCGGCGGCATCCCCTGCTCGAGCGCGCGGATGAAGACCTCGTCGTAGGGTTGGGCCTCCTCGTCCCCCCGGCGCTGCTCCTCGCGCTGCTGCTCGAAACGCCGGCGCTGCTCGTCGGGATCGTTGAGCTCGGTGAACGCGTTGGCGATCTCCATCCCTCCCACGAACGCCTCCCAGCGCTCGACCAGGCCGTCCTGCTCGCGGTGACCCTTCGCGAACGGGGACATCTCCACCGGGTAGTCGATGATGAAGGTCGGCTGGATCAGGGTCGGCTCGACCTCCCTCGACAGGAGACCATCCACGAGCTTCCCCCAGCCCTCCTCAGGGGTCGGCTCGGAGCCCATCGCCGCGGCCAGCGCCTCCCGGCTCGGGTGCTCGACGATGTCGATCTCCGTGCGCTCGCGGATCGCGTCGCGCAGCGTCTGGCGGCGCCATGGCGGCGCCAGGTCGATCTTCTGCCCGTCGCGCTCTACCTTCGTCGTCCCGTTCACCCGCTCGGCCACGAACGCGATCAGCTCCTCGAGGCGCTCGGCCGTGTCCTCGTAGTCGGCGTAGGCCTCGTACCACTCGAGCATCGTGAACTCGGGATTGTGCTTCTGTGAGACACCCTCGTTGCGGAAGTCCTTGCCGAGCTCGTACACGCGGTCGATGCCGCCCACGATCAGTCGCTTGAGGTAGAGCTCCGTCGCGATCCTCAGGTAGAAGTCGCGGTCGAGCGCGTTGTGGTGGGTGATGAACGGACGCGCGAGCGCACCGCCGTAGAGCGGCTGGAGGACCGGGGTCTCGACCTCGAGGAAGCCGCGATCGTCCAGCCATTCGCGGACTGCCGTGACCGTCTGCGCGCGCTTGCGAAACAGCTCGCGTGTCTCGGGGTTGGCGATCAGGTCGAGCTCGCGGCGCCGATAACGCGTCTCCCGGTCCTCGAGCCCGTGGAACTTGTCCGGCGGCGGATGCAGGCTCTTCGCGAGCAGCGTCCAGTCGGTTACCCGCAGCGAGAGCTCGCCCGTGCGGGTCTTGAACGCGGTGCCTTCGACCCCGACGATGTCGCCGAGGTCGAGATGCAGCAGGCGATCGTGGCTCTCGGCCCCGATCTCGTCGGCGCGCGCGTGGAGCTGGATCGTGCCGGAGCCGTCGACGAGGTCGAGAAAGGCGGCCTTGCCATGCCCCCGCCTGGCAATCAGCCTCCCCGCGACGCGATAGCTGGTGTCGGTCTCATCGCCGGCGGCCAGCGCGTCGTGCGACGCTCGCACCTCGGCGATCTCCGTGCGGCCCTCGAACTCGTGGGGAAAGGGCTCGATGCCGTCCGCGCGCAGCCGCTCGAGCTTCTCGCGGCGCTCGGCGAGAAGCGCTGACTCGTCTCCCCCGCGGTCCGATGAGTCCGCGCTCATGCGCGGCAGCCTAACCCGGAGCTACGCCGTTTCGATCTTGGTGATCTTCAGTTTCTTCTTGGGGCCGCGGGGAGTCTCGACCGTGACGACGTCGCCGCGCTTGTGCCCGAGCAGCGCCCGGCCGATGGGTGACTCGTTCGAGAGCTTGTGCTCCGCGGGATTGGCCTCGGTCGAGCCCACGATCTGGAACTTGCGGGAATCGCCGGTCTTCTGGTCCTTGACGTGGACGAGAACCCCCACGGAGACCTCATCGGTGCCGACATGGTTCTCGTCGATCACGATGGCACGGCGCAACCGCTCCTCGAGCTGAGCGATCCGCTGCTCGAGCAGCGCCTGCTCGTTCTTGGCGTCGTCGTACTCGGAGTTCTCCGTGATGTCCCCGAACTCGCGAGCTTCCTTGATCCGAGTGGCGACCTCGCGCCTCTTCACGGTCGAGAGATGCTCGATCTCAGCCTTCAGCTTGTCGAGTCCCTCATGAGTGATGACGGCTTCCGGAGTCACTGTCTAAAGACCTCGTTCGTTCCTCGGCTCGGCCGCCCAATCGCGGCCTCGCGTCTTAGTAAATAACGCCCGAAAAGGGGCGCCGGATGCGCACACCCACTCGGGCAGGCGCGGAAGTATAGCGACCCGATTCCCCGGCCCTAAGCGGCTTGGTTACGCGGCTTGGGCCAGCATCGCGCGGACCTCTCCGAGACCGTCGGCGCGCTGAAATGCGTGCGCCTCGCTGCCGTTGATCCCGAGTCGATCGAGGTACCAGGGATAGAACTTACGCAGGTTGCGCGAGGCGCGCTCGGCTCCCCAATGCAGCTCTCCACGGCTCACCACCCACTCGAGCTCGGCGATCACCTGAGCGCGGGTGGGCGGCTCGCCCCTGCGGCCGGTCAGCTCCTCGAACACCCACGGATCCCCGAGGGCGCCACGGGCGATCATGACCGCGTCGGCGGCGGAGCGCTCATACGCCCGCCGAGCCTCGGCGGCCGTGTCCAGCCCGCCGGAGACGACCACCGGGACGGTCACACGCTCCCTGAGCTCCCGGACCATGTGGTAGTCCGGGGCACCGCTGTGATGGGACGCCGCCGGACGCGGATGGAAGCCGATCCCAGCGACCCCCGCCTCCTCGGCAAGGCGCACCGCCAGCCTGAGCCCCGAGCGATCGCCCTCCTTGATCCCGGAGCGCAGCTTCACCGTCACCGGCAGGCCGGAGCCCTCGATCGCCGCCCGGGCGAGCGCCACGGCCCGGTCGGGATCGCTGAGTAGGGCCGCCCCCGCGCCCGTCTTGCACACCTTGGGCACTGGACAGCCCATGTTGATGTCGATCAGGTCCGCGCCGGCGGTCGCAGCCACTTCGGCCGCGCGACGCATCACCGCCGGATCGGGGCCGAAGAGCTGGATCGAGACGGGATGCTCGTCCGGATGGATCGTGAGCATCTCCCCCAGCGTGCGCTCGTTGCCGTGGCTGATCGCGAAGCTGGACACCATCTCCGAGACGGCCATGCCCGCGCCGTGGCGGCGCGCCTGAAGGCGCACGAACCAATTGCCGATCCCGGCGAGCGGCGCCAGCAGCACCCGGTTCGCGATCTCGACCGGGCCGATGCGGAACGGGGAGGTCAGCGGGGGCTGCTCAGGAGTCATCGTTCAGCTCCCAGATCAGGCGGAGGCCGGTGAGCGTGAGCAGGTCGTCGACCTCGTCGATCATCTCGCAGAAGGGCACTATCGACGGGGCGAGGCCGCCGGTGGCGAGGAACGTGACACCCTCCCCGAGCTCGCGCTGGATCCGCCTCGCGATCCCGTCGATCAGGCCGGCGAAGCCGAACACCACCCCGGACTGGATCGCCGACCGCGTCGACCGTCCGATTGCTGAGTCCGGCTCGGCGAGGTCGATCCGGGGCAGCCGGGCGCCGCGCTCGGCCAGAGCGGTGAGCGAGATCTCGACCCCCGGGGCGATCGCGCCGCCGAGATACTCGCCGTCGGCGGAGACCGCGTCGAAGTTGATCCCGGTACCGAAGTCGACGACCACGCAGGGTCCGTGAAAGCGGTCGTAAGCGGCGACCGCGTTGACCAGCCGGTCGGCTCCCACCTCGTACGGGTTGTCGATCCGGATTGGCATCCCGGTCTTGACCCCGGGACCGACCAGCAGGTAGCGGGCGGAGCCGTCGAGATAGCGGTCCGCGAGCAGCTCGTACTGCGCCCCCAAGGGCGGCACGACCGAGGAGACGATCACCGAGTCCAGTTCGGCCAGCTCCATCTCGCGGAGGGCGAGGAGGCCCGCGATGCGCTCCGCGAGCTCGTCGCCGGTGGCGCCGGCGCGGGTCTGAAAGCGCCAGTGCTCCAGCAGCCGGGCGTCGCGAAAGGCGCCGATGTGGGTCTGCGTGTTGCCGACGTCGACCGCGAGCAGCATGGCGTCGATTAAACAACCTGGTCGCGCGGGGCGCGGGCGAACGCACGGTCGGTGAGCGCTTAGGATCACGCTCATGGAGGCGACCCTTTACGTGTTCCCGGGCTCGCACCCCTCGATGACCGCCCGTCGCATGCTCGAGCTGAAGGGCATCCCCTACCGCCGGGTGGATCTGATGCCTGTGATCTCCCGCGGCGTGCTGACGGTTCTCCGCTATCCGGGGAGGACGGTGCCGTCGCTCACGCTCGACGGGCGAAAGCTGACCGGATCGCGGGAGATCGGGCGCGAGCTGGACCGGATTGCCCCGGAGCCGCCGCTCCTACCGGCCGACGCCGAGGCGCGGGCCGCCGTCGAGGCCGCCGAGGCATGGGGCGACGAGGTCCTGCAATCGGTCGTGCGGCGGATTCTGTGGAACGCGATCAAGCGCGACCGCTCGTGCCTGCGCAGCTTCGCCGAGGGAGCGAGGCTCGGGATCCCGATCGACGTCGCGGTTCGCACCGCGGCTCCGATAGTCGCGGCCGCCACCCGCATGAACCACGCCGACGATGCGGCGGTGCGGGCTGACCTCGCGGCTCTACCGGGCCACCTGCAGCGGATCGACGATTGGATCGCCGAGGGGGTGCTCGGCGCCGAGCAGCCGAACGCCGCGGATCTCCAGATCGGCTCCAGCCTGCGACTCGCGATGACCATCGACGACCTGCGCCCCGCGATCGAGGAACGCCCCGCGGGGGAGCTCGCGATGCGAGCCGTGCCGGTCTTTCCCGGCCGGATAGCGCCGGTGCTGCCGGCGAGTTGGCTCGAGGAACTGCGCGGTGACTAGAGTCGCCCCGCCGGCTCGACCCGCTGACCGGGCCCGAGGCGATCGAGCGCATCCGTGAGCCGGGTGCCGTCGGGCAGCACCAGATCCGGGTCCAGCTCCAGCAGGGGCACGAGGACGAACCGGCGGCTCGTGACCTCGGGATGCGGCAAGGTCAGCGATTCACTCTGGAGCTCGATGAACCCCCCGGCCGCGGACGACTCCTCGTCGGGCTCGTCCGTCAAGAGGAGCAGGTCGATGTCGATCGGCCGCGGGCCATGGCGAGGGGCGCCGAACATCCGCCCGAGCTCGACCTCGATCGCCTTGCAAACGCGCAACAGGTCCTGGGGCGCGAGCTCGGTGCGGATCCGCGTGGCCGCGTTCAGGAAATCCGGCTGGTCGAGGATCTCGCCGACCGGCTCCGTCTCATAGAGCGCGGAGACCGCCTCGACCTTCACCTCATGCCGGTCGAGTGCGGAGACGGCATCGCGGAGGTGAGCCTCGCGATCCCCGACGTTGGACCCGACGCCGAGGTAGCCGATTCGGGTCAGGAGCCGCCCTCCTCGTCCTCCTCGGGCGGCTCGCTGGAGACGTCGACCTCGACCGCCACCTCCTCGACCGCGAGCGGGATCGGCGGCTCGGGCTTCGCCGCGCGCACGCGCACGCTGTCCGCGCGGAACCGTTCCAGCAGCCGCTCCCCCACCACATGGCAGAGCCGCTCCAATGTGCGGTAGCTGCGCTCGGTCGCGGCCAGGGTGACGATGTCGCATACCTCGGAGTAGTTGGCGGTGTCCTCGAGCCGATCGGTGAGCACCGCATCGCACTCGGGCAGCTCGAGGGAGATGTCGAAGACGAGCCGCTGCCCGACCTCCTGCTCGGCGTCGCTGACGCCATGATGCGTGTACACCGAGAGGCCCCTGACCTCGATTTCGACCGTCGAGTCGGGTCCGTTCACGTGGCGCTCCACGGCGCGGAAACCTACCTTGGCGTCTGCCAGGCGCGCCGCCCGATGACCACGTCGGCCACCGTCAGCGCCTGGGCGACCTCGGCGACGTCGTGGACGCGGAGCATGTCGGCACCGGCGGCTAGTGCGAGCACGTTCGAGGCGATCGTCCCCCCGAGCCGGTCGCCCACCTCGCGGCTCGTGATCCGGCCGATGAAGCTCTTGCGCGAGGTACCCACGAGGATCGGTCGCCCGAGCTCGTGCAGCTCGCCGAGCCGGCGAACGAGCTCGAGGTTGTGCTCGACCGTCTTGCCGAACCCGATCCCGGGATCGATCCAGATGCGCTCCTCGGCGATGCCGGCGCGCACCGCCGTCTCGATCCGCTCCGAGAGGAAGGCCTTGATGTCCTCGACGACGTCGTCGTAGGTCGGGTTCTCCTGCATCGTCCTGGGCGTTCCCTGCATATGCATCAGCACCAGCTCGCAGTCGCGTGCGGCGCACAGGGCCGCCAGCTCCGGCTCCGCCCGGAGCGCCGTGACGTCGTTGACCATGCTCGCGCCGGCGTTGAGGGCGGCCTCGGCGACCGCCACCTTCGACGTGTCGATCGACACCTCGATCCCCGCCTTGGCGAGTGCCGCGACCACCGGAGCGGTCCGCTCGAGCTCGATCTCGTCCGGGACCGCCTCCGCACCCGGACGAGTGGACTCGCCGCCGACATCGACGATGTCCGCCCCGGCCGCGGCCAGCTCCCGGCCCTGCTCGACCGCGCCCTGCCGATCCAGGAAGAGGCCCCCGTCGGAGAACGAGTCGGGCGTGACGTTGACAACGCCCATCAGCCTGGCCATCGGCTGCTCCGCTTGTCTACACCCCGCTCAGTCGCGGGGCCCGGGGCGCTCGTCGGCGCGCATCTCCGCGGCGCCACCGGCAAGGCCGGGGCGCGGCTGGGGGATCGGCCGCGGGCCTTCAAGCCCGGGCTTGCGCTCCGGCTCGGGCTCCGGCGCGGGCTCGCTCGGCTCCGCCTCCGGCGGGAAGACCTCGGCCTCGGGCTTGCCGGCGAGCAGCTGCTCGAACTCCTCCGACTCGATCGTCTCCCGCTGCAGCAGGATCTTCGAGATTCGATCCAGCGCCCCGCGATGCTCGACGAGGATGTCCTTCGCCGTCTGGTGGGCCTCCTCGACGATCCGGCGGATCTCATCGTCGATCTCGCGGGCGATCTCGTCCGAGTAGTCGGGCTCCGAGGAGAACTCGCGGCCCAGGAATGGCAGGGAGCGATCATGGCCGAAGACCCGTGGACCGAGCCGCTCGGACATGCCGAACCGCATCACCATCTGCTTCGCGGTCTCGGTCACCTTCTCGAGGTCGTTCGAGGCGCCGGTCGTGATCTCGGCGAAGATGATCTCCTCGGCGGCGCGCCCGCCCAGGGTCATCGACATCGTGTCGGTCAGCTCCGCCCGGGTCGTGAGGAACTTGTCCTCGGTCGGGAGCGAGATCGTGTACCCGAGCGCCTGGCCGCGGCTGATGATCGAGATCTTGTGGACCGGATCGCAGTTCGGCAGGACGTGGCCGACGATCGCATGGCCGAGCTCGTGGTAGGCGGTGACCAAACGCTCCTTCTCGGACATCACGCGGGTCTTCTTCTCGGGCCCGGCGATCACCCGCATGATCCCCTCCTCGAGCTCATGCATGGTGATCTCGCGCTTGCCGGACCGAGCGGTCAGGAGCGCCGCCTCGTTGATCAGGTTGGCGAGGTCGGCACCCGTGAACCCAGGGGTCTGGCCGGCGAGGGCGTCGAGGTTGATCTGCTTGGCGAGCGGCTTGCCGCGCGTGTGGACCTCGAGGATCTTCTTGCGTCCCTTGCGGTCGGGACGGTCGACCACGATCTGGCGGTCGAAGCGGCCGGGACGGAGCAGCGCGGGGTCGAGGATGTCGGGGCGGTTGGTGGCGGCGATCAGGATGATGTTGTCCTTCATCTCGAACCCGTCCATCTCAACCAGGAGCTGGTTCAGGGTCTGCTCGCGCTCGTCGTGGCCGCCGCCCATGCCAGCGCCCCGGTGACGTCCGACGGCGTCGATCTCGTCCATGAAGATGATGCACGGAGCGTTCTGCTTCGCCTGCTCGAACAGGTCGCGGACCCGCGAGGCCCCGACCCCGACGAACATCTCGACGAAGTCCGACCCGGAGATCGAGAAGAACGGCACGCCCGCCTCGCCGGCAACCGCCCGGGCCAGGAGCGTCTTCCCCGTCCCCGGCGGGCCGTAGAGCAGCACGCCCTTGGGGATGCGCGCCCCGAGGGCCTGGAACTTCTTCGGGTTCTCGAGGAACTCCTTGATCTCGTGGAGCTCCTGCACCGCCTCGTCCGCACCGGCCACGTCGCGGAACGTGATCTTCGGCGCGTCGACAGACATCCGCTTCGCGCGAGACTTGCCGAAGCTCATCACCCGTGATCCGCCCCCCTGCATCTGGTTCATCAGGAACACCCAGAAGCCGAAGAACAGGATGAACGGCAGGATGTACGTGAGGATCGAGAGGAAGCTGGAGCCGCCGGTGCCCTCGACCGTCGTGTCGATCTTCTGACGCTCCAGCGAGTTGACGAGCGCCTCCTCGGTGTTCGGCGGGTAGCCCGTCTCGTACTCGTCGCCGTTGGCCTCGGTGACCTTGGCGGTCTGCGTCTTCGGCTGGAGCGTGACCGACTCGATCGAGCCCGGATTGCTGTCGACGGTGGCGATGAACTCGCTGTAGGTCGGCGTGCTCGGCTCGTCCGGTGGGTTGATCAAACGCTGGGCGAAGAACGCCAGCACGATCACGATCAGGATCGGGAACGCGGCGCTGCGGAAGAAGCGCCTCATTGCCGGGCCTCTGCGGAGGGGTGATTGGGCATGATCCTGTGTCGGTTTCTGTACCCCACGCTCGGATTCAGCGTACCAGGGGGTTTCGGCTCCAGATGAAGGGTTGCTTAAGTGCTGCGCGCCTTGCGACCCGGTGGATCAGCCGGGTTCAGCAGCCGGCTTGCGAGTCAGGAGTCGCTCTCGAGCGCCGCCACGTAGCGGAGGTTGCGGAAGCGCTGGCCGTGGTCGAGGCCGTAGCCGATCGCGAACCGGTTCGGGATCTCGAAACCCACGTAGCGGATCGGCAGGTCGACGCGGCGCCGCTCGGGCTTCGTCAGCAGTGCGCAGACCTCCAGCGATGCGGGGTTTCGCGCTCGCAGGTTCTTGATCAGATAGTGGAGCGTCAGGCCGGAATCGACGATGTCCTCGACCACCAGCACGTGACGGCCCTCGATCGACGCGTCGAGGTCCTTGAGGATCCTCACCACCCCGGAGGAGTCCGTGGACGATCCGTAGCTGGACACCGCCATGAAGTCCAGCTCGCAGGGCACGCTGAGCTCGCGCATCAGGTCGGCGATGAACGGCACCGCGCCCTTGAGCACTCCGACCAAGAGCAGGTCGCGACCCTCGTAGTCGCGGCTCACTTCCGCCCCGAGCTCGCGCACCCGGCGGTCGAGCTCGGCGGCCGAGACCAGGGTCTCGCCGATCCGCGGGTCGTTCACGGGATGAGGATATGTCGCCGCTGGTGGAGCCGCAGCCCCGGCTCGGCGACTACTCGAGGACCCGGGCGCTGAGCACCGCGGCCGCGTCCGCCCTGGGCGTGAGGCGGAAGTCCTCGGAGACGGCAACGCCCGCAACCCACGCGATCGCCCCGTCGACCGTGACGACGGGGAGGTCGCGGCGAGCGGTCCGCGGCACACCGCGGTCCGTGAACAGATCCTGGAGCGTCTTCGTCCCCTCCATGCCGAGCGGCCGGATGCGGTCGCCGTTGCGCCATGTTCGCACCTCGACCACGCCCGATACGGCCGTGGCGTCGAGCGTGGCAAGCTCGGGCCCCGAGGGCTCCACCGGCGCCGGGTGCAGCTCCGCCCTCACCTCCCAGCGACCGAGCTGAGCGCTGCCGGGGACGCGCAGCGCGACCGGCTCGGGAGCGGCCTCGACCTCGACCGCGGTGACGAAGCGCACCAGGCCCGACTCGCAGATCGCCCTCAGGCCGCCGCCCAGCTCGATCTCGCCTCCCTCCGGATCTGCCGCCAACCGCATGATCTCGACGGCGCGGTCGCGACCAAGCGGCACCGAGCGACCGGCCGCTCGCTCGGCGAGCGCGCGGAGCGCAAGGCGCCGCAGGGCCGGATCCCACGCGTCCAGCGCATCGGCTGAGACCGAGACAGCCCCCGCGCCGGCCCCGTGAGCCTCGAGCTCCCTCAGGATCACCCGGTCGAGCAGCCTCGCCTCCTCGGCCATCTCCATCCGGGTCTCGGCCAGGTTGCGTTCGGCGGCCGGGCTGAGCGCTCGGAGCACGGGCAGGACCTGGCCGCGAATGCGGTTGCGGGCGAACGCCGGATCGAGGTTGGTCTCGTCGTCGGCGAACGGCAGGCAGGCCTCCTCGGCCAACGCACGGACCCGAGCGCGGTCGAGGGCCAGCAGCGGACGCACGACGCGGCCGCTCTGCGGGGCCAGCCCGAGCATGGCGCGGCTGCCGGGCGAGACCGCGAGGCGATAGAGGACGGTCTCCGCCAGGTCGGTGCGAGTGTGGCCGGTGACGATGAGGTCCGAGTGCGTGCGGTCCCGAAGGCGCTCGGCGGCCGCGTAGCGTGCCTCGCGCGCCGCCGCCTGGAGGTTGCCTCCGGCAAGCGTGGGGCGCTCGACGTGGAGGTCGATCCGGTGCTTGGCGCAGAGCTCACGACAGACGCGCTCGTCGCGATCGGCGCTCTCGCGAAGCGAGTAGTTCAGGTGGAGCGCATGCGTGTCCCCCGCCCCGATCAGCTCGGCCACGCCGGCCGCGGCGCAGGCCGAGTCCGGGCCACCGGATGTCATCACGACGACCGAGCAGCCGGGCTCGATCAGCCCGCTGGCTCGAACCGCTTCCCTGAGCGCCTCGAGCGCCTCAGGTCTAGCCATGTGGCGATCTTAGGGCGCGCGGCGGCGTCTACTCGACCGGCGCGCGAACCCTTGGAGATGGCGTCCTCTGTCATGGGCCTCTACAAAGAGCGACGGGGTCGCGCCGCCCCGTCGCTTGCGGGCGTCACGGCCCGCTACGTCGGCCTCCGGCGCCTCAGCGCCTCGCGGGTCCGCGTCCGCCGCCCGAGTCGCCTCCGGACGAAGGGGCCGCCGAGCCCACTGCGGCCTGTTGTCCAACTTGCACCGCGGAGGCTACGCCCGCAGCCCGCCCGAGTCAACCGGACGAGGTTGATCGCTGATTCCCAGTCCGCGTGTGCTCGGGGGCGCGTCATCCGGGTGCGCGGGGATTGGGAATCAGCGATCTAGAGGAAGGCCGAGCCGCGCTTGATCAGGCTCTCGTAGAGCTTCTCCTGGATCGTCGAGCGGACCCGCTCGGAGAGGTCGAAGACGACCCGTCGATCCTCGGCCGACTCGGGCGGGTGACCGGCGACGCCGATCGGCTGGCAGAACTCGATTCGCCACCGCGAGGGCAGCGGGATCAGGCCGGCGGGGCCGAGCCACGGAAACGTCGGGGTGAGCGGCACGAACGGGGCCCCGGTCGCGCGCGCGAGGGCCCGGCTCTCGGCCAGCTTGGGATAGATCTCCTCGGAGCCGACCACCGCCACCGGGACGATCGGGGCTCGGGCCCGCAACGCAACCTCGACGAACCCGCCGCGGCCGAAGCGCTGCAGCCGGTAGCGCTCGCCGAATGGCTTGCCGGTGCCCTTGATCCCCTCGGGGAACGCCGCCACCAACTCGTCCTGCTCGAGCAGCCGGGTCGCGTTGTGCGGGCTCGCCGGCACGCCGCCCACGCGCCGCATGAACGACGAGATGAACGGGAGGGCGAAGGCCCAGTCCAACACCAGGAAGCGCGTCCACCGCGGCAGTGGATGGCGCTTCATGATCGCCATCCCGATCATCGAGGCGTCGAACGGGAACAGGGACCCAGCGTGGTTTGAGACGAGCAGGGCTCGTCCGTGAGCCGGCACATGCTGGATCCCGCCGATCTCCACCCGCCACCAGACGTCGTAGAGAAACTCGAAGACCGGGTAGACGGCCTCCGCGAACTCCTCGTCGAACCCCCACTCGTCCTCGGGGTACTCACCCCCGAGGCGCCGCGCGATTGCCTCGACCACCTCCCGGACGGGATCGGGTAGCGCGGTCGCCGCCCGCTCGGCCGCGCCGACCGGGTCGAGTCCATCCTCGACACCCAACCGCACGTCGCGGAGGAAGTCGGCCACCACCTCGGGCCCGGCGGACCCGTCCGTGCGGGTGGAGCTCACCGCGCCGACCCCAGGCGATCCGCGAGGGCGCCGGGATGAAGCGTCGGGCCGATCCGGCGCCCCCGGGTCTTCGCTGCGAAGTCGCGGACGGCGTCCTCCGCGTCGAACCTCGGCTCATAGCCCAGGTCCTCGCGGAGTCGCCGATTGTCGACCCCGCGTCCGTAGCGCAGGAACCGCACGGCGTCGCCGTAGAGGGCGCCGACGCCGAGCATGCGACCGAGCCGGGCGAGCGCCGGCTCGAAGAGCGGATGTGGGAGCGGCAGGCTTGGTCGCCGGGCCAGCCGGAGCGCCCGGCTGAGCGAGATCGAACCGGACGGCGCCACGTTCACCGGGCCCCGGACCGGCCGGGTCGCGGCGGCTTCCAGGGCGCCGATCGCGTCCTCCGCATGGAGCAGCTGAAGGCGCGGGTCGTAGCCGAGCTGCGTCGGCACCACGGGTAGCGTCAGGTAACGGGCAAGGGGCGTGCTGACGGAGGGCCCGATGTCGGGCTGATAGCGCAGCACGCAGCAGGCGATCGCCGGATGGCGCCGAGCGAAGTTGAAGACGTAGTCCTCGAGCTCCGAGATGTCGCGCTGGAAGCGAGTCCTCAGCGGCATCTTCCGCGCGAGCTCCTCGGTGAAGAAGTACGGAGCCGCGCCCTCGCACCCATAGATGGCCGCCGAGCCCCTGACAACCAGCCGCTCCAAGCCGGGGGTGCGCTCGCAGGCGGCGAGCAGCTGCAGCGTCCCGATCACGTTGATGTCGTGCAGCGCGCGCGCCGGCTTACCGGGCTCCGGATACAAGAGGATGCCGCAGTGGACGACGGTATCGGCCCGAGTGCCGGGCAGAAGACGCGACAGCGTCGGGCTGCGGATGTCGGCCTCGATCATCTCGGTTCGCTCGAGCTCCGCGGCCGGCGGCTCGGTGTCGATGCCGGCGATGTGGTCAATCGCGGGATCACGCTCGAGCCGCCGCGCGAGCTCCGACCCGAGCTCGGTCGCAATCCCCGTGATCACGACCCGGCGCCCTGACATCGAATCACTCATCTAACGCTCAGCGTGAGGCTTAGAGCCTCCCTGGTCCGGCGCGGGGGGAGCCTCCGTGTCAGCGGCCGCGGGCTCGGTGTCCATCCCGGGCTGGCTCGCGCTCTCGCGTCGCAGGGTTTCCTCGATCGAGGCGAGCCGGCGCTCCAGACCCTCGAGCCGCCGCGTGAGCTCGGCCCCGGCCTCCTGGCCTCGCCGCGCGAGCTCCGCTCCCGCCTCCTGACCGCGGCGGGCGAGCTCCTCCCGGGCCTCGCGTCCGAGGCGGGCGACCTCGTCCACCAGCTCACCGGCCCGGTCCTTGGTGCTCGTCGCCGGCCCGGAGGTTGCCTGCAGCGTCCGCTCGATCGCGTCCCGGAGCGTGTCGCCAACACCGCGCTGCTCCGCGGACCGCCGCTCGCTGGATCTTTCGGAGCCCTCTGGCAGGCCGCAAGCTTATCCAGGGGAGCGAACGGCGATCGGGCGTGTCTTAGCGCTGATGCGCCGCTTCCAGATCGCCGGCCGCCCCCGGTGGGCCGCTCACCTCACGCTCGCGCCCGCGCCTCGCGGCCAGCTCGTCGGCGAGGTCGTCGAGCCGATCCTCGACCGCCTCGAGCCGCTCCGAGAACGATCGCAAACGCCGCTCGATCCGCTCGATGTCGGCGCTCGACGCGAGGTTCAGGGCGCCGATCGCCGAGCGCTGGGCCTGGATCGCGCGCTCGCCCGCACCCAGCGCGGTCGAAAGCGCCTGATTCAGCAGCGGATTGTCGAGCATCGCATCGGCGAGCTCGGCCAGGGCTTCCTCGCCGCGCGCACGCACGTTGTTTCGCCCCTCCGCGTCGCTTCCACCCGCCTGGTCGTCGCGCTCGCTTGCCATGGGGTCGCTCGACATCGGCGCCCTCAGGGTAACGCAGCTCTCCGGGCCTGAGGCCGCGCCTGCCCCCCACGGGCGCATTCGTTCGGGGCTGCTCCCGCAGGGGGCTATCATCCGAGACCGGTCGGCCGCCCGTAATGGTTGTTTGCCGAGGGTTGAGCGGAGGCGTCGGTGGTTACATACCAAGGGCGCGCTCGGTACGGTTATCGCGGCCGTCTTCACGTTGCAAGGCGCCTGTCGAACGAGTAGCGTGTTGCGTCCGGTAGCTAGAGGCGTTTATCGATGCGGCCGCAGGAGGCGGGCGCGGTAGGCTGACCGGACCGGGGTTCGAGAGAGAATGAGAAAGAAGCAGCTACTTTCGCTAGCCCTTGCCGCCCTCGGCGCCGCGGTGATAGCAGGCAGCTACGACTCCGGCGAGGATTCGGTCGCGCTGGCACGGCAGGCCGACCCCTCCCTCCCCGGTCGCGACGACCTGCCCGAGCCGGCGCCGCTTCCCGCCTGCTCCAATGCCGAGGACGACGACGGGGATGGCCTCGCCGATCTCGCCGATCCCGATTGCTCCGATCCCACCGACCCCATCGAGGCCCCGGACCCCGATGACGGTGGCGGGGGTGGCGGTGGCGGCGGGGGCGATGGCGGTGCCGAGCCAACCCCACCGCCCGACGACGGCGGCAGCGAGCCGCCTCCTCCGCCGCCCGACGACGGAGGGGACGACGAGGACGAGGGTGACGACGGCACCACCGGGCCCGGCGGAAGCGGCGGCCGCGGTGGCGGCGAGCGGCCGGACCCGCAGCCGGACGACACGAACGAGGGGAGCGGCGGAACCGGTCCCTCTGGCGACCGGGGCGAGGATCACGCCGCCGACGATCAGGAGCAGATGCCCGAACGGGCGACCCGGAGGCCCGACGGCGTGCCGACCAACCACAACCCGTCGCTGACGATCGCTGACGCCGAGCCGGCTCCGCTCGGCGTCCCGAACTTCATCATCGACTCGTTCTCGATCCCGCCGTTCCTGCTCGAGATCTACCAGGCATGCGGAACGGAGTACGGGATCCCCTGGCAGATCCTGGCCTCGATCAACCGGATCGAGACCGCGTTCGGGACCAACCTCAATGTGTCGACCGCCGGCGCGGTCGGCTGGATGCAGTTCCTGCCGTCGAGCTGGCGCGCATACGGGGTGGATCGCAACGGTGACGGCCGCAAGGACCCGTACAACCCGTACGACGCGATCTGCGCCGCGGCGCGGTACCTCCGCGCGGCCGGGGCGGAGGAGGACATGCGCGCGGCGATCTTCGCCTACAACCACGCCGACTGGTACGTCGACGAGGTGCTCTTCTACGCCAACCAGTACGAGCGCCTGCCTGACGACCTGGTCAGCGGGCTGGGGGCGCTCTCGAGCGCTCGCTTCCCGGTGGCGGCCGACGCTCGCTACGCCGATGACCTCTCGGAGCGGGAGACCCTCGAGCGGGCCGAGCCGAGCCAGCTCGCCTCCGGCAACGCCGCCGACGTCGTTTCAAGCTCACCCACACGTCGAGGGATCAACATCTACTCCCGCGAGGGCGCCAAGGTCATCGCGGTCAACGACGGGGTGATCGAGAAGCTCGGCCATTCGAAGCGCCTCGGCAACTTCGTCGTCCTCGAGGACGCCTACGGCAACCGCTTCACCTACGCGCAGCTGGGCCGCATCTCCGAGTTCCATCCGGTGCCGCAGCAGGAACGGCTCACCGCGAAGGACTTCGAGTTGGTCTCGCCCAACCGAGACGATGAGCCCGACGCGCCCGCGAGCAAGGGCAGCAACGGCGACGGCGGCTCCGGCGAGGACACCGACTCAACGTCGAGCCAGGCGGCCGACGCCACCGACGGGCCGGTGAACACGGAGGACCTGCGTGAGCGCCTGTACGCGTTCCCCGAGCGGCGCAACAATCTCGGCCGGGCGGACCTCACCGGGCAGCTCGACGACCTGCTCGCCGAGCGCTTCCCGGGGTACGAGAGCTTCAAGTCCTATCTGGGCGGCGTGCTCCAGTTCGAAGAGAAGACCATGGACCTGCGGCCGCTGCGCGAGGGCTCCAGGGTGGTCTCCGGCACCGTTCTTGGCCGCATCGGCAAGACCGACGAGTTGGCACCGCACCTCCACTTCGCAATCCGGCCGACGGGCCGGGGCGCGCCGCGAATCGACCCGAAGCCGATCCTCGACGGCTGGAAGCTGCTCGAGGCCACCGCGATCTACCGCGCCGCGGGTGAGGATCCGTTCGAGGACACGGGCGCCACCGTCAGCCAGATCCTGCTGATGTCCAAGGAGCAGCTCGAGCGGCGGGTGCTCGCCGATTCCCGGCTTGAGATCTACGCGTGCGGCCGCACCGACATTCGCACCGGCCAGATCGACCGCCGGGTGATGGCATTGCTGGAGTACCTGGCCGAGCGCGGGTTCCGGCTCACGATCACCTCGCTCAAGTGCGGCCACAGCGTCTACACGACGTCCGGCAACGTCTCGGAGCACTCGGTGGGCGGGGCCGTCGACATCGCCGCGATCAACGGCCAGGCGATCCTCGGGAACCAGGGGCCGGGCACCCTGGCTCACGCGCTGGTGCGTGATGTCCTCCGGCTCCAGGGGACGATGGCGCCCCACCAGGTGATCTCGCTGATGGACTTCGGCGGCCCCAGCTTCGCGATGGCCGACCACGCCGACCACGTCCACGTCGGATACGACGCGGCGGGCGAGTCGAGCGAATCGGAGCAGTTCATCCGGATCCTGAAGCCGGCGCAGTGGGAGCGCCTGATCGACCGCATCGCCGAGATCGACAATCCCGATGTCCGCAGCTCGCCGTCGCGGTTCGCAATCCCCGCGAGCAAGCGGAAGCGCACCGGACCAGCCTCCAGCTCGCACGTCGGGGAGTAGCCTCGCGGCGTTTGGGCGGGCTTCCGGATCCGCCCTGACCTCCTCGGCGGCGTAGCGTGCCGGACGTGAGCGACGGCGAGCGGAGCTTCGCCTTTGTCCAGTTCGAGTTCCCCGGCCGCCTAGGTCTCGACGACGGTCGTTACATGGTGCGCTCGGGCGAGGATGTGGAGCATGTGCTGGTCGTCTCCGGCGCGGAGGCCGCGGCGCGCAGCCGCCGAGGCGGCCGGCGCTGGCGAGTGAGGGAGGCGGAGGCCGGGCCCTCCGAGGTTCCGGTGGCCACGCTGACCGTGATCCGCTCGAGCCCGTTCGACGGCGCCGGCGAGGCCGCGCGGTGGCTGACCGAGACCTCGCGCGATCGGGAGCGGGCGGAGGCCGCCGTCGAGATCGCCGTCGGAGTGGTGAACCGGGCCGTCCACGCCCAGCGCGCCGCGAGCCACGACCCGTACCTGGCGGACGCGACCTCCGGGCGGGCCCTGGCGTTGCGGCTGGGCTACGGGACCGGCGAGGAGGTGGCTGAGGGCGACTGGACCGAGGCGGTGGAGCTTCCCCCCGACGACCGTCGGCAGCGGCGGACCGACGCCCTCCGCCCCCAGGAGCGGGTTGCGGCGGTGCTCGGGGGGCGCGATCGGATCGACGCCTGCGAGACGCTCCTGCTTCGCGCCCGAGCCGACCTCGATGCAGGCCGCGGCCGCGAGGCCGCGCTACAGCTCCGGGCCGGGCTCGAGGCGCTGCTGACGGAGCTCCCGGACCGGGTGGGACGCGACCAGGCGGAGGACTTGGCGAGCCTGCGCGAACGCCACACCGCCACGGAGGGCGCCGCCGCCGAGGCGCTTCGGGGCGACCTCTCCCCCGCCCGGGTCTCCGAGATCTCCGAGACGCTGGGGATCTGCGAGCGAGTGCTCCGCCGGCGTCAGGTGCTCAGCGACTGAGTGGTCGGTGGCCGCCCCCGCTCCTTAAGGGCGATGGGCGAGTTAGTACGCCATTGTGGGCACAACTCGCCCAACGCACGAGACGCGGCTCACAGCGTCAAGGAGGAGGCGGCGCCCTCAGAGGGCCGCGAGGACCGCCGAGAGCTCTTCCGCGACGTCGCCGTCGAGCCGAACCATCGCCTCGGCGTCGTACGGGGTCGGGCTCTGGGTCACGATCGCGACCCGGCCGCCCGCGGCCAGCGTCCGCTCCGGCAGGGCGGCCACCGGGTAGACCTCGAGCGAGGAGCCGACACAGAGCAGGAGGTCGGCCCCGGAGCAGAGCGCCTCGGCCTCGGCCATGGGCTCCTGTGGCAGGAGCTCGCCGAACAGGACCACGTCCGGCTTCACCTTGCCCGTGCATTCCCGGCAACGGGCGACGCCGTCGTCGTCGAAAAGGTCGGGCACGTCCTCGAGCCCGTAGGACCGGCGGCAGCTCACACAGCTCGAGGTCGCGATCGAGCCGTGGACCTCGACCACCCGACGGGAGCCCGCCTTCGCGTGCAGCCGGTCGATGTTCTGGGTGATCACCGCCTCAAGCAGGCCCCGCCGCTCGAGCTCGGCGAGTGCCTCGTGGGCTGGGTTCGGCCGCTTGTCGCCGAGCATCGCGAACCGTGGCCGGTAGTACTCCCAGAACCGCTGGGTATCGCGATGGAAGGCGTCGATGTGGGCGACCTTCATCGGGTCCACCTTCGTCCACAGCCCGGTGCCGGGCGAGCGGAAGTCGGGGATCCCCGAGGGAACCGAGATCCCGGCGCCGGTGAGGGCGACGGTCGAGCCGGACTGGCGAATCAGCGCCGCCAGTTGCTCGGCCGTGCTGGTTACCTGCCCTGCCATCGCGGGGATCGCTTGCCCAGGAACGCGCCGATCCCCTCCTTCGCGTCCTCGGAGAGGAAGGCGGCGGCAAATCCGGCCTTCTCCGCCTCGATCCCATCGTCGAGGTCGCCCTTGCCGGACACCGACTTGATTTGCTCGACCGCGATCGGGGCCTGGCCTGCAAGCCTGCGCGCCCATGCGAGCGCGGTGTCGAACAGTTCGTGGTCGGGCACCACCCGATGGGCGAGCCCGAACTCGGCCGCCTCGGCCCCGGAGATCGCGTCGCCGATCAGGTTCAGCTCCAGTGCCTTGGCCGAGCCGACGAGTCGCGGCAGCCGCTGGGTGCCACCGAAGCCCGGAATGATCCCGAGCTTGATCTCGGGCTGGCCGAACAGCGCCGACTCGGCCGCGATCCGGAAGTCGCACGCCATCGCCAGCTCGCAGCCGCCGCCGAAGGCGATCGCGTTGACGGCCGCGATCGTGGCGACTCGACCAGAGCCCAGGTCGCGGAGGAGCGCATGCCCCGAATCCACCAACTCGGCGCCGGCCCGTACATCCATCTGGGTAAACGCCTTGATGTCCGCCCCGGCCGAGAACACCATCGGGTTCGAGGAGCAGATCAGCATCGCCCTGACACCGCCGCCTTCCTTGACCCGCTCCCAGACCGACGCCAGGTCCTCCATCACCTTCGGCGAGATCGCGTTCATCGGCGGGTTCGCGAGCCAGCCGATCGCCACCTCACCGCGCGTCTCCAGCTTCACGGTCTCCGTCTGCTCCCCATCGTCGGGGCGCGGATACGCGAAGAAGCCCTGACCGCTCTTCTGCCCGAGCCGGCCCTGGGCCACCAGCCGCTTCAGGATCCGCGGCGGCTCGAACCGCTCCCCGTAGCGCTCGCGCGCCCGCTCGAGCTTCTCGTAGGTGACCTCCAGCCCGTCGAGGTCGGCCCTCATGAACGGCGGGAGCAGCCCCCGGCGTGGATCGAGGCCGGCGCCGGCCATCATCCCGAGGTCGATGTCCCGGGCCGAGGCGACGCCCTCCTCCAGCAGCAGGCAGGCCTCGACCAACGCTTTCAGCCCGAACGCCTCGATCACCGCCTCGTCTGGCTCGTTCTCGCCCTCGACCTGAGGCCTTCCATCCTTGTAGAAGCCATCGCCACCCGACTTCGCCCCGAGCTTGCCCTCGGCGACCAGGCGTTGCATGCCGCGATGGACGTAGAAGCTGTCGCCGTACGACTCGTTCAGCTGCTCCGCGGTGTGAAGCCCCACGTCAAGCCCCGACAGGTCGGCGAGGAAGAACGGCCCCATCGGCGCCAGCTTCCGCTCGATCACGGCCTCATCGACCTTCTCGATCGATAGCCCCTGATCCTCCTGCGCCCGCCACAGCTCACCGACGGCGGAGAGCAGGATCCGGTTGACGACGAAGCCCGGCACCTCGGCGCAGGTGATCGGCTGTTTGCGGATCGCCTGGGCGAAGTTCACCGTCGCCTGGAGCGTCTCCTCCGAGGTCTCGTCCCCCTCGACGATCTCGACCAGCGGCATCACCGACGCCGGGACGAAGAAGTGGAACCCGACGACCTTGTGCGGCCGAAGCGTCGCCTCGCCCATCTCGGTGATCGAGAGCGAGGACGTGTTCGAGGACAGGATCGCGTGCCCGGGCGTGACCTCGTCGAGCTCGGCGAACACCGATCGCTTGATCTCGATCCGCTCCGGGACTGCCTCGATCACGAGGTCGACGTCCTCGAAGCCCTGGTACTCGGTGGTCCCGTGGATTCGGCCCATGACCTCATCGAGCCGCGAGTCGGCTTCGGCCTGCGTCAGCTTCTCGCGCTCGACCAACCGCGTGAGCTGCGCGGCGGTCACCTCGCGCGCCTTCTCGAGACCGGCGTCGACGAGGCTCCGCTCGATGTCCTTGAGCACCACCGGGACGTCGGCGGACGCCATCACCTGTGCGATCTCCCCGCCCATGGTCCCGGCGCCGACCACGGCCGCCTTGAAGACGAACATTCCTAGCGATCCTCCAGTCCTCCTGGGTTACCGGATCGCGCAGGCTATCGCCTGGCTAGTGCACGCTGGCGGCGAAGTCGCGGGTCGGGTGCGCCTAGGGCTTGATGTTGTGGTGCAGGCTGAACACTTTGTCTGGGTCGGGTGGAGTACGGCAAGGTCTCAGACCGGCGCGGATGCGTGTGTGATCTGGGTTCGGTGGGAAATCACGATCGCGTCACGCGGGCGAGCGCCGCCAGCTCCTCGACCTCGTGCCGGAACCGGGTCAGGGACCGCTCGAGCGAGCGACGCATCTGCGCTCGCACGAAGAGGAGGTTGGCCGCCCGAGTGAACAGGCCGGGGTCGCGGAGGTCGTAGGTGAGCGTTTGGGTTACGCGCGTCGACTGACGCTGCATCTCGAACGTGGTCTCGAGCTCCCCCTCGCTCGCCTGATCCTCCCAAGCGATTCGGTGATGCCGCCGCGGCTCGTGCTCGAGCACGCGCTCGGACACCTCGCCGCGCCCGGCCGGCACCGAGCGCCAGCGAAGCGTGCCGCCGGCTTCGGGGTAGCCGTCAGTGGCGGCAACCGCCTCGAACTGATCGACCCAGGCGCGCCAGCCGAGCGGCTCGAAGTAGTGGTCCCATGTCTCGGCGAGCGAGGCGCGAACCAGGATCGACTCATTTACGCGGGTCATAGATCTCCCGCTTGATCAGGGTCACGGAGCGCACCACCGAGTCAAGGAACGGCTCCAGGTCGTCTCGGAGCCGCCTGTACAACCGGCGGCCCGCAGGGGTGATCGAGTAGTAGCGACGGGTGCGCTTGTCTGGGTGCTCCCAGCTGCCGTGGATCATCCCATCCGCCTCGAGCTCGCGGAGCAACGGATAGATCGTGTTGGGGTTGACCGAGATCACCCCCTCGGTCATCTCCTCGATCTGCTCGATCAGCCGGTTCCCGTAGGCCGGTTCCCGGGCGATCAGATGCAGGACCAGCAGCGGGAACACGTCGCGGCGGCGAAGCTCGCCGCCGAAGACATCCATCGGGCGCCCGCCGCGTCGACCCCGCGCCCGGCGCTCCGGGGCCGCGGCCCGCTTGCGAGAAGCCCGCGCCGCGGCCGCGACCGCCTCGCCGACGGGCTTGCCGCTCCCCTCGCCACTCATCACTGCACCACAAGCCGGCGACTATACGGGCGGCGGTCCGTGAGCGCGCGCCGCACGTGCGCATCTGTGAGCAGGGTCACCCACGGCGGCGCCGCAGGAACATAACGTCAGCGACGACGACAACGACCGGGCGCAGCCGCGGCCGGATACGGGGGAGAAGATTCGATATGGCGAACATGGACATCACCCAGCGGACCCAGCTCGAGCGGGTCGACCTCACTGTCCCGACGACGGGCGTCAGGGTGCGGTCGATGTGGCCGTTGGTGATCTACACCGTGCTGGCCAGCGTGGTCCTGATCGCCCTCGGATACGCCGCGATCGAGGCGATCGACGGATGGCCCCGGTTGGCCGTGCTCGGCGCGATCGTCGCCACCGTGATCGGCGGCATGATCGCGATCGACCCGCAGCGCCGAGCTTAGATCGGCGCTCTGGCTAGACCGCCGCGACGGCGGTCTCGCTCTGCTTCTGTGCGACCTCGGTCTGGGTGCCGACCGACTCGGGCAGGGGCTCCTCGACGTTGCGACCCATCAGCACCTCCTTGGCGATCACGAGCCGCTGGATCTGTGAGGTCCCCTCATACAGCTGCATGATCTTGGCGTCGCGCATCAGCTTCTCGACCGGGTACTCCTTGATGAACCCGTAGCCGCCGTAGACCTGGACGGCGTCGACGGTGACCTCCATCGCCGAGTCGGCGGCGAAGCGCTTCGCATGCGATGCGGCCAGAGTGTTGCGCAGACCGCGGTCGAGCAGAGCCGCCGACTGCCACACGAGCAGGCGACCCGCCTCGACCTTGGTCGCCATGTCGGCGATCATGAACGAGATCGCCTGGTGCATGGCGATCGGGACGCCGAACTGGACCCGCTCCTTCGAGTACTCGGCGGCGAACTCGAACGCTGCGCGGGCGATGCCGACGGCCATCGCGGCAACCCCAGGACGGGTGCGATCGAGGGTCATCATCGCCAGCTTGAATCCCCGGTTCTCCTCGCCCAGCAGATGGTCGGCGGGAACCTCGGTCTCGTTGAAGGTGATCGTCGCGGTGTTGGAAGCCCGCTGGCCCAGCTTGTCCTCCTTCTTGTCGACGATCACGGTTTCGTCCTTGGGGACGACGAAGGCGGAGATGCCGCGGTGGCCGGCGTCCTTGTCGGTCTTGGCGTAGACCGTGTACCAGTCCGCGTAGCCGCCGTTGGTGATGAAGCACTTGGAGCCGTTGATGACGTACTTGTCGCCGTTCCTGATCGCGGTCGTCTTCATTCCGGAGACGTCCGAGCCGGCGTCGGGCTCGGTGAGGCAGAACGAGGCGAGCTTCGGCTCCTCGATCAGCATCCCGAGGTAATGCTTCTTCACGTCCTCGGTGGCACCGATCCCCAGCGGCGCCGCCGCCAGCCCGTTGGCCATCAGCGTGGTCCCGATGCCGGAGCATCCCCAGCCCATCTCCTCCTCGATCAGGCAGGCGGAGAGGTAGTCGAGGCCCGGCCCCCCGTAGGCCTCCGGCACGTGGGTGTTCATCAGGCCGACCTCCCACGCCTTCTCGATCACGTCCTGCGGCCACGTGCCGTCGCGGTCGTAGTCCCAGGCGACCGGGCGAATCTCACGCTCGGCGAAGTCGTGTGCCAGCTCGCGCAGGTCCTTCTGCTCGTCGGTAAGCGTGAAATCAACCACTGCGAACCACTCCTTGTCTGCGTTCGGTAGCCACCGATTGACTGGTCAGTCAATGGCGCTGGGGGCAAGGATAGCGGAAGCGATCGAAGCACTTAGAGTTGAACCGTGCCTCTTGCGGTCTCGAACGGTGAGGTGATCCTGATCGTGGTTCTGGTCACGATCCCGATCGCGGCCATCACGTTCGCGCTCGGGGCCGGACGTGCGTTGGGCCAGGTCGGCAAGGGGCGGTTCGCGGTGGAGTTCGAGCATGATCTGGACCCGGGCCCGGCCGGCGAGGAACCCGGCGAGGCCGCCGGCGATCGCGAGGCCGAGATCAGACAGCTGCTCGAGGCGAAGGCCTATCGCCAGCGCGCTCGCGGCGAGGCCCAGCTCGACATCGACTCCGAGCTTGAGCGCCTGCTCTCCGAATCCGAGGACGAGGGTCATACGGGGTCGGATCGGGAGCTGGTCGAGGAGGTCCGCCAGCTCGCCGTCGCCCGGAACGAGCGGCGCCTCCGCCAGGGAAAGGCTCCGCTCGACATCGAGGCCGAGGTCGAGCGCCACCTGCGAGAGCTCGAGAACCTCGGGCAGTAGGCGTCGTATATACATCGCTCATGCCCAATCGGCCGACAGCGACAGGATCGGAGACCGAGAACCCCGCGGTCGAGCTGGACGACCTGCTGCTCAGGCCCGGGACGTACTTCAATCCGCAGACCGAGGTGGTTGTGATCGTCGACGACTCCGCCGCGATCGACCAGGAGGTCTTCAACATGGAGGCCTACGAGGGCGCGGACTGGGTCCGCATCTCCGACGACGTCCCCGTCGACTCCGATGCCCTCGACGCGGCGCTGGAGCGGTTCCAGACTCACTATCACGCCGGATCACGGGGCGGGCTCTCGGCGACCGCGCTCGAGCAGGGGGACGACGAATACGACGAGGACGAGGACGGCCAGGAGCCCGGCCGCGAGGACTGAGCGACCGCGTCATGGCCGGCTACGCGATCGTCGAGCGCCAGGATGCTCCCGACTTCATGGCGCAGTACCCAGGCTACGGCGAGATGCGCTTTTTCGCCGACGCGCTCGGGGGCGAGCAGGTGGCGTTCACATGGCGCTTGATGCCGCCGGGCACCGGTGGCAAGGGCTCCTACGGCCACCGGCACCGGACCCAGGAGGAGATCTATTTCGTGACCAGGGGGAAGCTGCTGTTCAAGCTGGGCGACGACGTGGTCGAGGTGGATCCCCACACGGCCGTTCGGGTCTCACCCGACGTCTTCCGCTCCGTTCACAACGACGGCCCCGACGAGGCGGAGCTGGTGATCTGCTCGATTCGCTCCGCCGACGCCGAGCACGAGCTCGAGACCACACCCGACTTCTGGCCGGAGGAGCGGTGACGGTGCTCGCCGAGGGAGACCTCGCATCCGAGTTCACCCTCCCCGACCAGAACGGCGAGTCGCTCACGCTCTCGGACCTGCGGGGCCAGACGGTGGTCCTCTACTTCTACCCACGAGCGGACACGCCGGGCTGTACGACACAGGCCTGCGGCGTCCGCGACCATCGCGCGGACTACGAGGGGGCGGGGGCGCGGGTGCTCGGCGTCTCACCCGACCCGGTGGGCGCGGTCGCGCAGTTCGACGACAAGTACGGGCTCGGCTTCACCCTGCTCGCCGACGAGGACCATGCCGTCGCGGACGCGTACGGGACCTGGGTCGAGAAGACCAAGGGCGACAGGACCTACTGGGGTGTGGAGCGGACCACCTTCGTCATCGATCCCGAGGGCAGGATCGCGAGGGTCTTCCCGAAGGTGTCCCCGGAGACCCACGACGCCGAGGTGTTGGCGGCCCTGGAGGAGCTCGGGGCGGCGACCGCGTAGGCGCCGGGGCTAGGTCACGGCGACGTAGGCCAGGAACACGCCGTAGAGCGCGCCCCAGATCGCAATCGCGGGGCCGCTGAAGCGCCCCTGCCGGTGCAGGGTGGCGTAAGCGACGATGCCCCCCGCCAGGCCGAGGACGCCCGAGAGGACTGCATAGCGATCCAGTTCCCACTCGGTGAAGGCGAGCCCGAAGGCGATCGGGATCGTCGACTGGAACACCATCGCGCCGGTGATGTTCCCGAGCGCCAGCGTGTCCTTGCCGTCACGAACCCAGAAGAAGCTGTTCGCCTTCTCGGGCAGCTCGGTCGCCAGCGGCGCGAGCACCAGGGAGAGCACCAGCGGCTCCACCCCGATCGAGTCGGCCACGGAGATCAGCTCCTCCACGAATAGGTGGGCTCCGCCGACGATCGCAACCAGGCCGAGCGCGAACTGGGTCCAGATCAGGCCGCGTGGAGGATCCTCGGCGTCCGGCGGCAGGCTGCGAGCGATGATCAACGGCGCTATCTCCTCTGCGAGCTGGACGTCTCCCCCCGCTCTCAGGGTGCGCTGGACGTAGAACGCATATGCCACCAGCAGCAGCACCGCCACCGGGATCTGCAGAGCCTCCGGAACCCCAAGCCCCACGCCGATTCCGAGCGCGAAGAAGATCAGGAAGAAGACGAGGTCGCGCTCGAGCGTGGCGGCGTGGGCCCTCAGGTGCGTCCCCTGATCCCGCCGGTTGCGATAGCCGAGCGCGGCGAGCCCCACGAGCAGCATCGCCACCGTCGCGAGCAAAAAGGGGGCGCCGATGATCGCCCCGATCGCGACGTCCTCGGCGCCCGCCGCCCCGCCGATCACGGCGACGATCGGGATCAGCGTCTCCGGCATCGCGGTGCCGACCGCGGCGAGCAGGCTCCCGACCGCGCCCTGGCCCAGGGCAAGCCGATTGCCGGCCCACTCGACGGCGTTGGTGAAGGTCAGCGCCCCGAGGAGGATGATCGCGAAGCTCGCCAGGAGGAGGACCGCGTCGCCCATGCGCCGTTCCTATCCGATGCCCGAGCTCACGCGAAGAAGAACGCCAGGCCGAGGATTGCGTACAGGGCGAGCAGCTGGACGCCCTCGAACCAGGTCGACTCGCCCTCCTGGGTGACGTAGCTCGCCACCAGCACGGCGAGCAGCACGGCGCCGAGCTCGAACCCGTTGAACACGAGGGGCATGGGCTCCGGGCCGAGGACGAACGACGCCAGCACCAGGACCGGGGCAACGAACAGGGCGACCTGGGCGCTCGAGCCGATCCCGATGTTGACCGCGAGGTCCATCTTGTTCTTGTGGGCCATCAGGACCGCGACCCAGTGCTCGGCCGCGTTGCCCACGATCGCGACCACGATGACGCCGATGAAGAACTCGCTGAGGCCGACCGCCTCGGAGGCCTCCGCGAGCGAGCCGACCAGGATCTCGGACATCAGGCCGACCGCGAGGCCGGCCACGGCCAGCATCCCGACCGAGCGGCGGACGCTCCATCCGAACGTGGTCTCCTCGGGCTCGTCGTGCGGCGGATTGAACAGCGCGCGGTGGGTCTTCAGCGAAAACAGCAGGCCGGCGCCGTAGGTGAGCAGCAGCACGATCGCCACGGCGAGCGAGAGATGCTCGACCTCGCTGTCGTAGGAGACCAATTCGGCCCCCGGCAACGGCAGCCCTCGCCCCTCGACCAGCTCGAAGATCGCCGGCATCAGCAGCGCCCCGGCCGCCAGGAACAGCATCAGCGCCTGGACGTTGGCGGCGGTCGCGTTGAAGGTCTGCCGCTCGCGCGGCCACCCGCCGACCAGCATCGCCGCCCCGAGCACCAGCAGGATGTTGCCGAGGATCGAGCCGATGATCGATGCCTTGACCACCTCGTGCAGCCCCTCGCTGAGCGCGAACAGGGCGATGATCATCTCGGGGGCGTTGCCGAAGGTGACGTTGAGGAAGCCGCCGATCCCTGGCCCGGATCTCGCCGCCAGCTCCTCCGTGGCCAGCCCCATCAGCGCTGCGGTCGGGATGATCCCGGCCGCGGCGACGCCGAAGATCAATCCGGCCGAGACATCCATCAGCTCCAGCACCACTGCCAGCGGGATGAACGGAGTCAGCAGGTACGGCCAGCCATTCGCGCTGAACAGGAAGCTGCGCGCCCCTGACCCTTCCGCCCGAACCATCAGGGCAGCCTATGTGACGAGCGGAGGCCCCCCGCCCGCCCTCGGCGGGCGTCAGCTCACTGCTCGAGCAGGTCGTTGCAGCGCTCGAGCTCTTCCCTGTCGGTCGCCTCGCCGATGCAGTCGAGGATCGCCTGCTCCTGCTCGCTGAGGCCCGGGGCGTTGCCGAAGAGGCCACCGTTGTCATCGTCGCCGGAGGGAGCGGGCTCGCCTCCGTCGTCGGGCGTCCCACCGTCGGAGCCGTCGTCGTCGGGCGCCTCGCGCTCGGGCTTCTCGCCGCCGCGATCCTCGCCTGGAGCATCATCGTCCGGCTTCTGCTGGGGCTCGCCCCCCCGGTCGAGACCCTGGATGTCATCCAGGTTGGGAAGCCTGTGGTCGAGGCCAAAGTCGATCCCCGCCATGTTGAGCAGCTCACGCAACGGCTGAGCGTCGGCGGGGGGCTCGATCGTCTGGTCCTCGTTGAGCTCGCTCAGGGTGGCCGTGAAGTCGAGGTCGATCTGGGGCAACGGCAGGCCGCTGACCGCGCCGGGATCCAGCACCGCCGAAAACGAGATCCGGCGGGCGATCCTGTCCTCCTCACCCGAGTAGACGTCCATCTGCGCCTCGCTGATCGCGGGCGCGACCCCTTCGAGCTCGTCGAGATCCAGCACCCGGCCGATCTGGGGCGGCAGCGCCGCACTGACCAGTCCCCTGAGGTCGCCGAGGATCCTCTCGACGTTGGCGTCGGCCGAGACGTGGATCGTCTCAGTGCCCTCGACGTCCTCCGTTCCCTCGTTGGTGACATCCGGGAGCCAGCTCTCGAAGTCGATGTCGCAGGCGCTTGCATCCCCGCCAGCCTCCTCCGCCGCGCGCTCGCAGGTCTGCTCGAACGACTGCCCGGAGCCCTGATCGGCCTCCGCCTCGGACTCCTCGGCGGCCTGCTCGATCTGATCGAATAGCGCCGGGGGCGCCTCATAGGCCTGGTCGTTGTACTCGACGAACGCGGCGTCGTCAGTGATCACCAGGCCGCCGTTGAAGTCGACGGCCTCGCCGGTGCCCTCGCCGCTCGCCTCTGCCGTCAAGTCGAGCTGCGGAAGCCCGGGATCGTCCGGATCCGCCTGGAACGGCCCGTTGAGCGAGGCCGTGAAGCTTCCCTGGTCTCCGGCGGATGCCTCCAGTGTGACGTCGATGACGCCGCTGGTGACCTCGGTGTCGTGCGGGCCGAAGGTCTCCTGGAGGACCTGTTGCGGATCCTCCTCGCTGTCGTCCCCCCCGCAGCCCGTGACCGTGGCCGGTATTGCCAGAGCCGCCACGCAGGCACCCAGCGTCATCAGTCGGCTCAACGAACTATCACCCCTGTGCGCACGCTCTCTCCCCGTACTCGGATTGATCGGCCGCCGAGGGTAGCATCGCGCCTTAAGCGTTCATGAAGACGGCGTGGCCTCGAGCCCGGGTGTCGCCCGCCCGGCGGCTCGTGGGTGGCGCGCGACTTGCAACAGTGACGAATCTCACATAACCCGTTTTTTGCGGCCGCATATCGTTTGAGAGGTGAACGCAGGAATCACGTGCCCGCGCTGCGCAACCGAGAATCCGGCGGGCGCGAAGTTCTGCATGTCCTGCGGGGACGCGCTGGCGCTCAAGTGTGCCAACTGCGGAGCGGAGAACCCTCCGGGAGCCAAGTTCTGCATCGAGTGCGGAACCGCGATGGCCCCCGCCGCCGGGGCGGCCGCCGCGACCCCCGCCCCCGCCGCAAGTCCACCGGCGGTCGGCGGGACAATGGCCTTCCCACCGGGCTCGCGGCCCGACCTCGCGCCGCCGGGGGCCAGCCTGCCCGAGGAGCGCCGGAACGCGACCGTCCTGTTCGCGGACCTCTCGGGGTACACGGCCGTGGCCGAGCGCATGGACCCGGAGACCCTCAAGTCAATGGTCGACCGGGCCCTGCGCCGCCTCGGCCAGGAGGTCGTCCGCTACGGGGGCCGGGTCGACAAGTACATCGGCGACAACGTCATGGGCGTGTTCGGGGCGCCAGTGGCGCACGAGGACGATCCCGAGCGGGCGGTGCGAGCCGGGCTCGCGATGCAGGACGCGATGGATGAGATCAACGATGAGATCGCCCTCGGCATGGGCGTCAGCTTCTTGCTGCGCGTGGGGGTCAACTCCGGGGAGGTGCTCGCGGGTCAGGTCGGCGGCGGCGACTACACGGTGATCGGCGACCCCGTCAACGTGGCCTCGCGTCTCCAGGCGGCCGCACGGCCGGGCAGCGTCACCGTGGGCGAGATCACCCACCGGCTGACCCGGGCCGCGATCGAGTACGTGGAGCTGGAGCCGCTCGACCTCAAGGGCAAGGCCGAGCCCGTGCCCGCCTGGGAGGCGGTCCGGGTGGAGGCGACTGCGTCCGCCGTCCGCGGCGCGACGCCGTTGATCGGCCGGGAGGACGAGTCCCAGCTGCTCTCCTCGATGTGCGACCGCGTCATTCGCGAGGGGCGCCCCCATCTGGTCACGGTGATCGGACAGGCCGGAGTGGGTAAATCACGGCTCTTCCGGGAGCTGGCGAAGTCGATCGAGGAGCGCCCGGACAAGCCGATCCTGCGCGTGGGCCGCTGCCCGGCCTATGGCGCCGGCCTCGCGTACTGGGCCCTCGGCGAGGTGCTCAGAGCCCAATTCGAGATCCTTGACACCGACGACCAGGCGACCGCTTGGAGCAAGCTGCAGCGGGCGGTTGCCAAGGTGGTCTCCGACGCGGTCACCGAAGAGCCCCCCGAGCGCCTCGCGGCCCTGATCGCGCGCCCGCTTGGGATCGAGGTGCCGGCGGAGACCGCAGCCGGGCTCGGGCTTGATCCCGAGGATCCCCAGGGCACGCGCGACCGCATCTTCTCCGCGATCCGCTCGCTGATCGAGGCGGCCAGCCACGAGGTGCCGTTGGTGATCGGGGTCGAGGACATCCACTGGGCCGACGAGGGGATGCTCGACCTCATCGAGTATCTGGCTCGCTGGGTCCGCGGGCCGCTACTGATCGTCTGTCTCGCGCGCGACGAGCTTCTCGACCGGCGCCCCGGCTGGGGCGGCGGTCGACGCAACGCGACCACGATCACGCTCGAGCCCCTGCGGCCCGAGCGGGCGCGCGAGCTCGTTGGGGCCCTGCTCCCGGATGCCAACGGCAAAGCGAACGGCAACCGCGCGCTGGTCGGTCAGGTGGCCGACCGATCCGGCGGCAACCCGCTGTTCGCCGAGGAGATGGTCAACCGCATCCTCGAGGAGGGCTCCAGCGAGGTGCAGACCCTGCCCGAGACCGTTCACTCGGTGCTCGCCGCCCGCCTGGACTCGTTGCAGATCGCGGAGCGACGCCTGCTCCAACACGCCTCCGTGGTCGGCCAGACGTTCTGGGTGGGCTCCCTCCAGGGGCTCGCCGGAGAGGAGCGGATCGACCTGGCCAGCACGCTCGGCTCACTCCAGGAGAAGGACCTGATCACCTCGAGCGCCGGCAGCCGGCTGGCCGGTGAGCAGGAGTACGCGTTCAAGCATGTCCTGATCCGCGACGTCGCCTACTCGACCCTGCCGAAGGCGGTGCGCGCGCGCAAGCACGCCGAGGTCGGCGCCTTCATCGAGGGCCGCGCGGCAGACCGATCCGAGGGGGTGGTGGCGATGGTGGCCGACCACTACGGCCGGGCTGCTGCGCTCGGCAGCGATGCGGGGCTGGAGCCGGCTGAGCTCGAGCGGATCGGTCATCGCGCCGTCGAGGCGCTGGAGGCTGCCGGCGATGCGGCCGCATCGCTCTACTCCAACCAGGAGGCGCTCGGCCATTACGAGACCGCACTGTCGCTGCGCGGCGAGCTCGATCCCTCGACGCGGGCGCGGATCGCGGAGAAGCTGGGCGACGTCGCCCTGCGCCTGGGTCGGGTCGACCGCGCGACGGAGCTGTGGGAGGGGTGCCTGGAGTTCCACCGCCGCCAGGAGAACCTCGAGCGGGTGGGCGATCTGCACCGGAAGATCGGCGCCGGCCTCTGGCACAAGGGCGACCGGGAGGGCTCGATCGAGCACTACCAGCGGGGCATCGACCTGCTGAAGGACGGCCCGCCGTGCCTCGAGCTGGTTCGCCTCTACGAGGAGGCCGCCTCGCTCTACATGCACACCGGCGACAACATGCTCGCGATCTACGCGTCGGAGAAGGCGCTGCGCCTGGCCGAGCGGCTGGGCGAGGCTGCGGCCGCGAGCCGGGCGCACGGCATCTTCGGGCGCGTTTTCGGGCGCATCGGCGACTCCGAGCGGGCCCGGGAGAACCTCGAGCGCTCGGTCGAGCTCGCTCGCGACTCGGACCCGGCCGAGGCCGTCCGGGCGCTGCTGACGCTCGGCTACCACTTCGAGATCTCGGAGGCCGACTATGCGGAGGCCGCCTCGGCCTACGGCGAGGCCCTGAAGCTCGCGGTCAAGACCGGCGACCTTCCCTCGCAGGTCGAGCTGCATGCGGCGCTGGCGCAGCTCGCCACTTATCGCGGCGACTGGGAGGCCGTGGAGCGGGAGACCGACGCCTCTGCAACCCTCGCCGAGCGGGAGGGGCTGACCGGCAAGCTCTGCTTCCCCTACGTGATGCGAGGGGCACTGCGCTGGCGCGAAGGGGATTTTCCGGCCTCGGCGGAGCTCCTGCGGCGGGCCGCCGAGCTGGCCGAGCAGGTCGGCCGTTCCGAGGTCGCCTTCCAGGCCCTGTTCTGGCTCGCTGCCTCGCTGCGACAGCGCGGCGACTACGCCGAGGCCGACACCGAGCTCTCGCGGGCGCTGGACCTGTGCGAGCGCGCGGGTCTGGTCGCCCAATCGGTCGAGGCGATCTCGGCGCGCGCGGTCGTCCTGATGCGCGCGGGGCGGCTCGAGCCCGCGCGCGAGGCCGCCGACGAGGCCGTGCGCCTGAACGAGCGACTGCGCTATCCGGTCGGCAAGGCGGCGAGCCTCGAGGCGCAGGGAGCCGTGGCCGAGGATGCGTCAGCGGGTGCACAGGCGCTGATCGAGGCTCGCACTGCATGGGATGCGCTGGGCCGCCCGCTCGACGCCGCGCGCTGCGATCTGCTGCGCGGCGTGATCCTCCAAGAGCTCGACCCGGCCGTTTCGCGTGAGGCGCTGACGGCTGCCGCGGACGCGGCCGGGCGGTACGGCGTGCAGCACCTGGCCGACTACGCGCGCGAGCTGGCTCGCAGCTAGCCACTGCTGAGCACTACCATCGGCTGCGATGTCCTCGTGGCGGCAACAGGCGCTGGTCGACGCCCCGATCGAGCAGGTCTGGGAGCTTGTCGGCGACCCGGCCCGCTACCCCGAGTGGGCGGGCAACGTGGTCGAGGTCACCGGGCTTGCCTCGGTCGTCAGGGATGCCCCATTTCGCCAGGTGACGCGGGTGGGACCGGCCAAGGTGGCCACCGACTTCCGGATCGACGAGCTGGAGGAGATGCGGGCGATCACGCTCCGCTGCGAGGAGAGCGGCTACTACTCGCGCTGGGTCCTGACCGCGGCCCGCGAGTCCACGTTCCTCGAGGCGGAGCTCGGAATCGAGCCGAGCACCATCCAGCACCGGGTGGTCTGGGGCGCCCTGGGCAAGCGATACCTGCGCTTGATCGTTGAGCGCTCCCTCGACGGCCTGAGGCGCGCGGTCGTGCAGACCGGGCGCCAACCCGCGGAGCGGGCCGAAGGCGCCGGCGCGGCTGGGCGCTAGCCCGCCGCTAGGCGAGCCCCGCCGCCTCGTACTCGCGCAAAAATCCCTCGAACAGGCGAAGGTGTCCCTGCTCGTCGTGGAGGATCTCGATCACCATGTCCTGGGTCACGGGATCGATCGTGTCGGTCTCTCCGATAATCCGGCTGTAGTGCTCGATCGCGCCCCGCTCGGCCTCGATCACGCCGCGGATCACGTGGACGATGTCGACCTGATCCGAGGGCGGCTGCAGGTAGGACTGCTCCGGGCTGAAGTCCTCGGATCCCGGGACGACGCCGTAGAGCTCCTTGATCCGCGCGGCGAATCGCTGCGCGTGCCCCAGCTCCTCCTGGATGTCTTCCTCCAGTGACTCCTTGACCTCCTGAGCCCGTACCCCATCCGGATTGACCGAGTTCGCGATGTAGCTCATCACCGTCTCGATCTCCATCCAGTAGGCCGTGCTCAGGAGCCCGATGACGTGCTCGCGGTTCTCCTTGCTGGCCTCGGCCATGATGTCGCCCTGGACGGCGGTTGCCTCGCTCATTGGTCAGCCTCCTTCGTTCGGATTCGGTCAGGCGCTGCGCGACGCCGCGGTAACACTAGAGCCGTGTTCCCGCTCCGGCGGCGTGCTAACAATCGACCCCATGCCGAGGCTGAGCCGTCCGGACGGGGTCGAGATCCACTGGGAGGAGTGCGGCCGCGGCCCGCTCGTCGTGCTCGCGAACTGGTGGTCGCTGCATCCCTCCGTGCTCGAGCCGATCACAGCCGAGCTGGAGCGCGACCATCGCGTCGTCAGCTACCACGATCGGGGCACGGGCGAGTCCACGCGAGCCGGCCCATACGACCTCGACACCGCGGCGGACGACCTGGCGGCCGTGATCGAGGTGGCGAACGGACCGGCCGTGATCGTCGGCGTCGGCGATGCTTCCAACCGCGGCGTCAGGGTCGCGGCACGGCGGCCGGACCTGGTCACGGGCGTGATCGGGGTCGGAGGTGCACCCCTCGATCGGGCCGTGTTCGCCGATTCGGACGTGCTCGCTGCCTCGGAAAGCGTCGTCGCAGCGCTGCTCCAGCAGGTCGAGACCGACTACAGGGGCGCGCTGCGGGGCATCCTCGCTTCGACGAACACGCAGATGAGTGACGATCAGCTTCGACGGCGGATCGCCGAGCAGGCGCGGTTCACGCCTCCCGAGGCCGCGATTCCACGCGTGCGCGCCTGGGCCGAGGATGAGCCGCTGGAGCTCGCACGGACCACCGGCGAACGCCTCTGGGTGCTGATCACCGAGCGGGCCATGGGCGGGTGGTTCCCGGTCGGCCCGGAACTGGTCAGGATCGTGAGAAGGGTCCTGCCCGAGGCCCACCTGGTCGAGGTCGACGACGGCATCCTCAGCCGTGCCGATCAGACCGCCGCGGTGGTGAGGGAGATCACCGGCGTCGGCGGCGCCGCGACGGAAGTCGCGACCGGGGGCGCCCGGGGCACCGGCTTAGAATCATCCGTGTGAGCCAAACCTGGATCCTCACGGGCTCGCTGCAGCTCGCCTCCCGACATCAGCTTCGCCCCGTCAGCGACGCCGATGGCAAGCTGCTCCGGGAGCGGATCTCGGCAGCCGCCGCCCTCAGAGCCCCAGCTTGATCCACGAGCAGCACTTCACGCCCGACGAGGCGAACTCGGCGCTTGTCCGGATCGAGCCCCTCCTCACCGAGCTTCGTGAGTCGCGCGATCGCCTCACCGACGCCGACGTGCGCCAGGCGCTCTCCGAGGCGTCGCCTGGCAACGGGGGCGGCGAACCGGGCCGCCAGGTGGGCGAGGCCTTCCTGCGGTTCCGCAGCCTGCTGATCGAGCTGCAGGGGAACGGCATCGTGCTGCGAGACCTCGACCGCGGCCTGATCGACTTCCCGGCCATCCGGGAGGGCCGGGAGGTCTATCTGTGCTGGCAGCTCGGCGAGGAGCGCGTGACCCATTGGCACGAGCTCGAGGGTGGGTTTCGTGGCCGCCGGCCGCTCGACTGACCGGTCCGGCGACGCCGACGTCGATCGGGAGGCGCGCGGCGTCGCCCGGGCGACCCGCATCGCGGACGCCCTTCGCTCGCTGGGAGCATCGGAGCGGATCGCGGGGATCGGGGCGCTCGTGGTGCTCGCGAGCATGCTCCTTCCCTGGTACGGCCTGCGCTTCCTCTCGAGCCTCTCCCAGACGGGGCTCGACGCCTTCGGCTTCGCCCAGACCGGTCTCGTGCTGACCGCCGGAGCCGCCCTCCTGCTGATCGTCCGCTGCGCGCTCGGGTACCGGCTGCCACGTCCGCTGAGCGAGGGTGGGCTGCTCGTCGCCGCGGGCGTCTGGGCCGCGGTGCTCATCACGTACGCGATGATCGACCGCCCCGACGACTTCGCGCCCCTCGAGATCTCGCTCCGTTACGGCATCTTCGTGGCTCTCGGCGGCGCCGTTGCGGTGATCGTGGGCGGGCTCCGCCTCCGCCGCGAGGACGGGCAGGAATAGATTCGCGGGACGAGGATGTTTAGATTCGGGACGATTTGGGAAGATTGAGGGAGCCGATAAGCCGCGCGCGCCGGCAAACCCCCCAACGGCGCGCGCAGCTTTGTGGCAGGGAACGGGGCGCCAGGCGGCGCCCGTTTCATGTCCGGTTCTCATGTCCGCGGCGCGGGCGGGCTCCAGGCGCCGTTTATCCGGGCCCTGATTCGGCAAGCCCGGCTGCGAGACGGCGGTCGTGCTCGTAGCTGAGCAGCGCAGCCGCCTCCTCCGGGGGCAGCCACCGCAGCTCGTCGACCTCGTCGGTGGGCTCGAACGAGCCGTCCAGGGGTCGCATGAGCCAGTAGCGGACGAGCTTGCGCCGGCCCTTGCGGTCGAGATAGCGCGCCGGCTCGAGCTCCTCGCCGAGCTCGCAGCGGAGGCCGGTTTCCTCGGTCACTTCGCGCAGGGCGGCCTGTTCCCAGCCCTCGCCCGGGGTGAGCTTTCCCTTCGGCAGCGACCAATCCTCGTACTTGGGCCGGTGGACGACGACGATCTCCACCCCGTCCTCGCCCTCGCGCGTGACCACGCCCCCGGCTGCCATGACCTCGAACTTGTCGTCTGAGTCACCGATCGTGCGACGCACGAGCGCAGCCTAGAGACCTGTGAGGTGCTCCGGTCAGGCCGCGGACTCGGCCTGCACGGAGCGCTCCACCCGCGTGGCGAAGCCCTCGGCCTCGACTGCGGCGATCAGCTCCTGGCAGTGGCGCCTGCCCTCCGTCTGGAGCACCAGCCGCACCGCGGTCTCGCGCACGTGCAGGTCGACGCCCTCGCGGAGGTGGACGACGTCGATCACGTTCGCGCCCTGCTCAGCGACCACCCGAAGCAGCCGCGCCAGGGCCCCGGGGCGATCCGGGACCACGGTGACCAGAACCAGTCGGCGCGCCGCGGCGGTCTCGCCGAGGCGGATGCACTCGACCAGGCGGGAGGCATCGACGTTCCCTCCCGAGAGCACGGCGCAGACCTCGCCCTCGTCCGGCGTCCGGACCTTTCCCGCCATCAGGGCGGCGACCGAGGCGGCGCCCGCTCCCTCGACCACGAGCTTCGACCGCTCGAGGAGCAGCACCATCGCCTCGGCGACCTCGTCGTCGGTGACCGTGACGACCTCGTCGACGTGCTCGGCGACCAGCGGCAGCGTCAGCTCGCCAGGTCGCTTGACCGCAATCCCGTCGCAGATCGTGCTCGCCGCTCGAGCCCCGATCGGCTTCTGGGCCTCGAGCGAGGGCGGGTACGGTGCGCAGGCCTCCGCCTGGACGCCGACCACCCGGACGCCCGGCAGCTTCGCCTTCGCCGCGATCGCGGTGCCGGCGACCATCCCTCCCCCGCCCAGCGCGGCGACGATCAGGCGCGTAGCCGGCGCCTCGCGGGCGATCTCAAGTCCGATCGTCCCCTGGCCGGCGACCACCTTCGGGTCATCGAAGGCGTGGATGAGCGTCTTGCCGTCCCGGTCGGCGAGCTCGCGCGCGACCTCGCCCGCCTCGTCGTAGGACCCCTCCACGAGGTGGACCTCGCCACCGTATGCGCGAACGGCGGCAACCTTCGCCAGGGGCGCGTCCGCGGGCATCACCAGATCGGCGCGAGCGCCGCGCAGGCGGGCGGCGAGCGCCACCGCCTGGGCGTGGTTGCCGGCGCTGGCCGCGACGACCCCGGCGGCCAGCTCCGGCGCCGCGAGCCCGGTGATCTTGTTCGCGGCGCCGCGCACCTTGAACGAGCCCGTGCGCTGGAGGCACTCGGCCTTGAGCGCCACCGGCGCGCCGACCCGCCGCGAGACCTCGCCCGCGCTGAGGATGGGGGTCGGCCGGATCAGCGCGCGAATCGCGCGATCCGCGCGCTCGATCTCGTCGAGCGTGACCTCGTCGGCCCGAGCCGTGTCCTTCACCGCGCCCACCCGGGGGACGGTAGCGCGTGGTCCGTCCGGCCCGGGCCGGCTATCCGGTCGTGCTCTCGGCCACCGGGGCCGGCTCCCCCGTGCGCCACGAGTACGCGTAGCTCGGCTCGTCGAGCTCGCGCGCGAACTCGGTCAGGCGCAGCGGCCGGAACGTGTCCCACATCACCGCCAGCTCCTCGGTCCGCCGAGCCCCGAGGGCCTTCTCCACCAGGCCCGGCTGCGGCCCGTGCGGGAGCCCGGACGGGTGGACCGTGATCGAGCCGACCTCGATCCCCTTGCGGCTGCCGAACTCCCCGGAGACGTAGTAGATGATCTCCTCCGACTGGAGGTTCGAGTGGTGGTAGGGCAGCGGCACGGCCTGCGGGTCGTAGTCGAGCTCACGCGGGCAGAACGAGCAGATGACGAAGTTCGGCCCCTGGAACGTCTGGTGCACGGGCGGCGGCAGGTGCAGCCGCCCGGTCCGGGGCTCGAAGTCGTGGACGTTGAACGTGTACGGATAGACGTAGCCGTCCCAGCCGACGACGTCGAACGGGTGATAGTCCAGCGTGTAGCTCTGAAGGCCCGAGCGCACCCGCACGACCAGCTCGAACTCGCCTGCCTCGCGGTGCGTCTCGAGCGCCTCGGGGGGATGGAAGTCGCGCTGTGAGTACGGGGCCGACTCGAGCAACTGCCCGTAGCGGTTGCGGTAGCGGTTCGGGGTCTCGATCTCCCCCGGCGTGTGGAGGACGAGCCACAACTGGGGCGTGGTCTCGAACGAGAACCTGTAGGTGGTGCCGCGGGGGATCACGACGTAGTCGTGCTCGCGGAAGGGCACCGAGCCGAACATGGTGTCGAGCGTGCCCGAGCCCTCGTGGACAAAGATCACCTCGTCGCCCTCGCCGTTGCGGTAGAAGGCATCGGTCTCCTCGGTCGGCTTGCACAGCGAGACCTCGAGGTCCCCGTTCCACATCAGGCAGCGGCGCCCGGTGATGGGGTCCCCCTCGGCCTCGATCGATCCGCTCACAAGGTGTCGATGCACGTGCGCGTCCGGCACCCACTCCCGATGCGAGATCGGCCGGTGCTCACCGGCCTCGGAGATCCGGCACGGCGACTCGAGGTGGTAGAGGATCGACTCGTTCCCCGAGAACCCCTCGAAGCCCATCACCTCCTCGACCAGCAGCCGGCCGTTGTCGCGGAACTGGATATGACGCTTCCGTGGTACCTCTCCCAGACGGTGATACCGCATCAGAGATTCCCTCTCCTTTCCTGCTCACGCTCGATCGCTTCGAACAGCGCCTTGAAGTTTCCTTCCCCGAACCCCCGGGCGCCGTGGCGCTCGATCACCTCGAGAAAGGTGGTCGGTCGATCGCCTAGATTGCGGGTGAAGATCTGCAACAGGTAGCCCTCGTCGTCCCGGTCCGCGAGGATCCCGAGGCGGCTGAGGTCGGCCAGGTCCTCGTCGATCTCGCCGATCCGCTCGGGGAGGTCCGCGTAGTAGGTCTCGGGTGTGGACAGGAACTCCATGCCACGCGAGCGAAGCTCGGTCACGGTGTGGACGATGTCCGTGGTCGAGAGCGCGATGTGCTGCACACCCGGTCCGCCGTAGTACTCGAGGTACTCCTCGATCTGAGACTTGCGCTTCCCCTCGGCGGGCTCGTTCAGCGGGAACTTGAGCCGACCCTTGCCGTCGGTCATGACCTTCGACATCAGCGCCGAGTACTCGGTCGAGATGTCACGGTCGGTGAAGTGGATCATCTCCGTCATGCCGAAGATCCGCTCGTAGTAGGAGACCCATTGATCCAGGGTGCCGAGCTCGATGTTGCCGACCACGTGGTCGACACCCATCAGGAGGCCGGCGTCGTCCGGGCCGCCCTCGACCGCGATGCAGCCGGGCAGGAAGGCACCGCCATAGCGGGAGCGATCGACGAAGGTGTGAATGGTCTCGCCGTAGGTGGCGATCGTCGCCATCCGCACCGAGCCGTGCTCGTCGGACTCCTCCCACGGCTCGCGCACGGCCTTCGCCCCGCGCTCGATCGTGAAGCGGTACGCGTGCTCGGCGTCGGGGACCCCGATCGCGACCACCTTGACCCCGTCACCGTGCGCCGCCACATGCGTTGCGATGTCGCTGTGGCCCCTGAGCGGCGAGGTGAGCACGAACCGGATCCGGCCCTGCTCCACCACCCGCGAGACCCGGTCGCGCACCCCGGTCTCGAGTCCCGCGTAGGCGGTCTCGCGGAAGCCGAGCGCCCGGGTGAAGAAGTGAGCGGCCTGGATGGCGTTGCTGACGTAGAACTCGATGTGGTCGATCCCGTGCAGCGGCATCTCGTCGTGCTGGGGCACCGGCGGAGCCCCTGTTTGCGGGACGGTCCTGGTCTCCATCGCTCGCCTCCTGCGCTCGTTCTCGATCGGTCGGCCCGCACGCTTGCGCGCCCAGGCCTCTCCCTTTATGATTCCGCGTCAGGAGAGGCGGCTCAAGCGCGATTCGTTGCGACTGAGCGGTCCTTTAACCAGAAATGGACCAGATCGACCATCGAATCGTTGCGCTCTTGCGAGAGAACGCCCGACGCTCCTTTCAGGACATTGGCGGCCGCGTCTCGCTCTCGGCGCCGGCCGTCAAGCGCCGCATCGATCGCCTCGAGGCCGATGGCGTGATCAGGGGCTACTCGGCGAACGTGGACCCGGCCGCGCTCGGCTGGCGCACGCACGCCTTCGTCGAGCTCTTCTGCGAGGGTCGGATGTCGGGTGAGGAGGTGCGCGAGGCGCTCACGGGGCATCCCGAGGTCGAGGGCGCGTACACCATCGCGGGCGCCCCCAGCGCAATCATCCACCTCCGTGCCGCCGACACCCATCATCTCGAGCAGGCGCTCGAGCGCATTCGCGATGTCCCCGGGGTCCAGCGCACCCAGACCCAGGTCGTACTCTCGACCCTGTTCGAGCGCCCGGTGAGCAGCAACGGGCGGCCAAGATGAACGCAGCGGGAACGGAGGAGGCGGCGGGCATTTGATCGACCACGTCAACAACCTCAAGCTCCAGCACCTGGTCGAGCTGTCGAAGCTCGGGGATGGGTGTGCGGGGCTTCAGGACGAGATCGAGGGCTGGCTCGCCGAGCACGACGTCGTCTTTGACGGACGCACGATCCCGTTCGTGCTCATGCCCCACTTCGTCTCACCCGGCCAGCTGCAGCGGGTGCAGCGCGCGGTCGAGTGCCTGTCGCGGGTGCTCGACCGCTTCTGCGAGGCCTACCCGAGCGACGAGCGCCTGCGCTCCGAGCTGGCGCTGCCGGACGCCGAGGACGCGTGGATCAGGATCGATCCCGGGTACGAGCGCCCGCTTCGCATCTGCCGGCTGGACGCGTTCCTGTCCGGCTACGAGGTCCGCTTCCTCGAGTTCAACGCGGACTCGCCCGCCGGCACCGGCTACACCGACGTCCTCTATGAGGGGCTGCGCCGGGCGATCTCGCTGCCGAGGGTCGAGGCCGAGTTCGACACGGCCTACACGCCGATACTCCCGATGCTGGTCGAGACCCTGCTCGACGCCTATGGGCAGTTTCGCGAGCGTCGCGGTCACCTTCCCGAGACCCCGCGGCTCGCCCTGATCGACACGCCCTCGAGCCCGTCGGTGCCGGAGTTCCGCATCACGTGCCGCGCCGCCGGCGATGCCGGGATCGAGGCGATTTCCGCTACCACCGAGGAGCTCTCCTACGACGGCTCCACCTTGCGCGCCGCCGGCCAGCCGGTGCAGCTCGTCTACCGGCGGGTGATGATCGAGGAGCTGGCTGAGGGCGACCTGATCGCGGCGATGCGGGACGGCCGCGTCTGCGTCGTCAACCCGCCGCGGGCCCGCGTCGCCAACAACAAGAAGCTGTTCGCCCTGCTCGAGGACCCCCGCTTCTCCCATCTGGTCGGGCCGCGCGAGGCCGAGGTGATCTCGGCGACGATTCCCTGGACGCGAGTGCTACGCCCCGGTCGGGTCACCTACGGGCAGTGGGTGGTGGACCTGCTCGACTTCGTCTCCGACAATCGCTCGCGGCTGGTGCTGAAGCCGGCCTCGGAGTACGGTGGGCACGGGGTCTCGCTCGGGATCGAGACCGAGCAGGGCGACTGGGACCGGATCATCGCGGACCACGCCGACTCCGGCGACTACATCGCCCAGGAGTACGTGCCGGTGCCCGAAGAGATGTTCCCCACGGTCGAGGACGGCCACGTGCAGATGCGCCTGAAGCGATTCAACATCAACCCCTTCGGGATCGGCGGCCGCTACGCCGGCATGATCACGCGGATCTCGGACCGGGCGGTGATCAACGTCTCGGCCGGCGGCGGGCTGCTGCCGAGCGTGGTCGGTCGGCACAAGCGGCGGCTGCTCACGGAGGAGGATGTCAGTGACACCGAAGGAAGCGGATACCCCGTCGGCGCGGACGCGGGAGCACAAGCGAATGCCCGAGCCGAAGGCGAGGGCAAGGGGTTCTGGGCGGGAGCGGAGCAGCCGACGGGCAGTGATTCGAAGGCGGGAGCGGAGCATCCGGCGGGCAATGATGGTTGAGCCCCTGAAGCGCGGCTACGACGTCGACGAGAACGCGATCCGCTTCTCCAACTACTTCCACGTCCTCCGCGAGTTGGTCCACCTCTCGAACGGATGGCTGCCGCTGGTTCCCGAGTTCGAGGCCAAGTACGCCCTCGGCGATCACGTGCACGACGATGCCCGCTCCGTCACCAAGGTCAGGCGACGGCTGTACGAGCTGCGGCACCCAAGCGACTACCCGGGCGCGCCCGGCGACGAGCTGACGGGACTGCTCGACCGAATGGCAGGCGCCGACGGCCCGGCGGAATATCTCGAGCTCGCCTACGGCGAGGCGAAGCCGACGCTTGCCCGCGCGATCGCCGTCCACCTGGAGGCCCTGGATCCCGTCTCGGACGAGCCCTCGCAGCGCCTGCTCCGTCAGCTGCTCGCCCGCCAGGAGCGCCATCTGTCCGAGCTGGGGCCGCCGGAGCGCGAGCGGGTCGCGGCGATCGGCGACATCGGCGCGCTTCCGATCGAGCTCAAGGCCCCGCCACGGGAGCTGCGGATCCTGCCGCCGCTAAACGAGCCGGCACGGGACGATTTCGTCGAGGTGACCCCCGAGGGCGATCCGTTCCTGAGCGAGGCGCTCTACGTCAACGACCCCGACGAGAACCACGTCCCGGTGGAGCCCGAGGAGCAGCGCCACTTCTTCCACGCGCTGATGGACGCCGAGCTGTGCGCGGCCGAGCTGATGGCCCGCAACTCGCACGAGCACCCCGAGATGCCGTGGGACTTCCATGTCGACATGGCCCGCCAGACCTGGGACGAGGTCCGGCACGCCCGCATCCACCAGATCCTGATGCCGACCGAGCTCGGCTGCGAGTGGGGCGACTACGCGATCGGCTTCTCCTACTTCAAGTCGATCTACGCCCTAGATCTGCTCGACCGCCTCGCCCTGTTCAACGGCACCTCCGAGCAGAGGGCGATGTGGCGTCACTCGCACCGCCGCAAGGTGCTGATCGAGCGCGGACAGGAGACCGTGGCCAAGGTCTTCGACTACCTGCTCGCCGACGAGGTCCCCCACGTCCACAACGGGGCCCGCTGGGGCACCTACCTGCTCGATGGCGACGAGGGCGCCTATCGGGAGCGGGTCCGCGAGCTACGGGAGGGCCTGGACCGGACCGGGGCGCCGGCCCCCTCTTCGGCCCGTTGAGCGTGCACTAGGCCGGGGCCTCCGCCTCCCCGGGGCCGCGAGGGGCCCCGGGCGTCGGGCCGGGGGGTGGCCCCGCGCCGACTGCGCCCGGCGGTGCTGCGATGGATTCGCGCCGGTAGGCGGCGTACTCCCTCACGCCAATCTGGATCGTGGCGGCGGCGGGAATCGCCAGGATCGCGCCGATCACCCCGAACAGGGTGCTGCCGAAGAGCACGGCGACCAGGATGATGAACGGCTCGATCTCGGTCGCCCGAGCCTGGATCCGCGGCTGGATCACGTAGTTCTCGAACTGCTGATAGGCGATCGCGTAGATGATCCAGATGATCAGGGCGGTCGGGAAGTTGACGAACAGCAACACGACCGCGACGATCACCGCGGCGATCGTCGCGCCGACCACCGGGATCAGGTCGAAGAAGAAGATGATCAGGGCCAGCGGCCCGGCGAACGGCGCGCCGAGGATCTGGAGCACGATGAACGCCGCCACCCCGGCGATCGTGGCCTGCAGCAGCGCGCCCCCGACGTAGTTGCCGATGGTGCGGCCCATGTGTTCGAATGCGGTCCTCATCCGCTCGGCGCGGTCCGGGGGTTGGGCTCGCAGGAAGCTCTCGCGCCAGCGCGGCCCGCCGCCGACCATGAAGATCGACAGGATCAGAATCGTGAGCGCAGCGAAGATCGAGTTGACGAGGCCGACGCCGATGTCGCTGAGGATCCCGGCGGCATCGCCGATCTGGACGTTGGCGGCCGCGTTCTCGATCTCGCCGGTGATGTCGTACTTCTCGTTGATGTTGCTGAGCGTCTCGTTGTCGTTGACGAAGTCGGTGACGTCCTGCGCGTACTCGGGAATGTTGCCGGCGAGCTCCTCCGCCTGGTCGACTAGCGACGGGACCAGCAGCACACCGAGCCCGATCGGCACCAGGATCAGGACCAGGTAGGCGACGGCAATCGCCAGGCCGCGCCTCATCCGTCGCTCCAACAGGTTCACCGGGCCCGACATGGCGATGGCGATGAAGGCCGCGATCACGAGCCAGCTGAGCGGCCGTCGCAGCACGTAGATCACGTACAGGGTGAGCACCACCACGACCACGATCAGGACGGTGCGCAGGATCGTGCGCGCGCTTGGCCGATCCACGGGCATGCGCCGCCTTATTCGGCGGCACCGGCTTGTTTCCTGGGCTTATACGGGCTGGGCACCCGCCGTCAGGCGGGGTCGTCGCCGTCCTCTGGCCCGAGCTCCTCGACCGACATGGTCAGCAGGATGCGACCCAGGAGGCCGTGCAGCTGCTTCCGCTCTTCACCGCTGAGTCGTGGTCCCTTACCCGGCGACGATCGGGGTCTCGAGCCGCCCCAGGCCGTCCGCCTCGAGCGCGACCACGTCGCCGGGCTCGAGCCACCGCTGCCCGTCGCCGCCGGCCTCATCTGGGAGCGGTCCCAGCTCCAGGAGACAACCCCCCGCCAGTGTGCCCGAGCCCAGCACGTCGCCTGGCCGAAGGCGGGTGCCGCGCGCAGCTTGGGCGACGATCTCCGGCCAGCCGAAGTGCTGGGCGCTCGCGTCAGTGGCGATGAGCCGATGGCCGTTCACGGTGACCCTGGCAGCCATCGCCAACCGCCCGTCCCGGTAGGGCAGCTCGTCGCCGGTCACCAGAAGCGGGCCGAGGCTGGTGCCGAAGTCCTTGGCCTTGTGCGGCCCGAGCCCGATTGGCCGCTCGCGAGCCTGGACGTCCCTGGCACTCCAGTCGTTCATCAGCGTGAATCCAGCGATCTCCGCGTCGGCGCCGATGAGGGCGGCGATCTCAAGCTCGAAGTCGAGCCGGCTGGTGCCGGACGGGCGGGACAGTGCCTCGCTCGGTCCCAGGATCGAGGCCGGGTTGGAGAAGTAGAAGGCCGGGGCCTCGTACCAGTACGGCGCCACCTCCTCCCCGCGCAACCGCGCCCCAGCCGCAACGTGGCGCTCGAACGCGTAGAAGTCACGGACGCTCGGCGGCTCGGGTACCGGGGCGAGCGTCTCCAGATCGGCCAGGGAGAAGGCCTCGGCGACTCGCTCGCGGCCCTCTCCCGAGAGCCAGGCGATCATCGACGGCGCCGCGAGCCGGTGCACCCGGTCGCCGTCGAGGTCGCCGACAAGGGTGTCGCCGTCGGGATCCCGAAACGTGCCGAGGCGCATCGGCGCCAGCATATGAGCCGGACTCGCTAGCGTGCCCGGCCATGGAACGACAGCTCGAGCAGCTGCGTCAGCGGGTCGGCGAGATCGGCGACCTCGGGCGAGCCCGCGCGCTGCTCGCCTGGGACGAACGGACCCAGATGCCGGCGGGCGGGGCTGGCGCGCGGGCGGAGCAGGTGGCGACCCTGACCCGTCTGCGGCACGAGCGCCTCGCCTCCCCCGAGCTCGGCAGCCTGCTCGATGAGCTGGGCTCCTGGACGGAGGAGCAGCCGTATGACTCCGACGACGCCAGCCTGGTGCGGGTGACGCGCCGAGAGTGGGAGAAGGCACGCGTGGTGCCGGCCGAGCTGCGAGGGGAGATCAGCCGGGTCACCTCGATCGCCGAGCACGCCTGGGTCGAGCACCGGGAGCGTTCGGACTTCGCCGGATTCCTTTCGCACCTCGAGCGGATCGTGGAGCTCAAACGAAGCTACGTCGCCTGCTTCGAGCCGCTCGACCACCCCTATGACGCCCTGCTCGACGACTTCGAGCCGGGGATGAAGACCGCCGAGCTCCGCCCCGTCCTCGAGCAGCTCCGTGACGGCCTGCGCCCCCTGGTCGCGCGGATCGCGGAGCGTCCGGGGGCCGTGGACGACTCCTGCCTCTACGGCGAGTTCCCGGTCGAGGCTCAGTTCGCCCTCGCACGCGAGCTCCTGGAGCTGCTCCCGCTGGAGGCCAACGCCTGGCGGCTCGATGAGACCGTGCATCCGTTCGCGGTCGGGATCGCGATCTCCGACGTCAGGATCACCACCCGGTTCGACCCGTCATACGTGGGGGCGTGCCTCTGGGCGGTGATCCACGAGGCCGGGCACGGCCTCTACCAGAACGGGATCGCCCGCGAGCTCGAGCGAACCCCGCTCTGCCGCTCGGTCTCGCTCGGCTTCGACGAGTCGCAGAGCCGGATGTGGGAGAACTGGATCGGGCGCGGCCGACCGTTCCTGAGCCACATCCACCCGAGGCTCCACGAGCTGTTCCCCGACCGCTTCGACGGGGTGGATCCCGAGGGGCTCTACCGCGCTTCAAACCGGGTCGAGCCCTCGCTGATCCGGATGGAGGCGGACGAGGTCACCTACAACCTCCACATCATCCTGCGGTTCGAGCTCGAGCTGGAGATCTTCGAGGGCCAGCTCGAGCTGCGCGACCTCCCCGAGGCGTGGAACCGCCGGATGCACGACCACCTCGGGATCGAGGTACCCGACAACGCCCGCGGGGTGCTCCAGGACGTGCACTGGGCTGACGGCTCTTTCGGCTACTTCCCGACGTACTCCCTGGGCAACGTGATCGCCGGGCAGGTGTGGCAGGCGGCGAACGAGGAGCTGCCGGACCTCGGGCGAATGATTGCGGTCGGCGAGCTGTTCCCGCTTCGAGACTGGCTCCGCGAACGTATCTACCGTCACGGCGGCAAGCTCGAGCCGAAGGAGATGATCCAGCGTGTGGTCGGCGGCCCACTCGACACCGGCCCGCTGCTGGAGCAGCTAGAGGCCAAGTTCGGCGAGATCTACGGCCTCGAGCCCGTAGTCCCTTCACTGAAGGATTGACCCGGCTATAGCCGGACAAAGGCTTCAGTGAGATGGGACGAAGCTAACCGCCCGCCACCCGTTCCGCCCTCGAGTAGACGTTAACCCGCCCCTCGCGGGCGAAGCCGCAGAGGGTCATGCCGCGGTCGCGCGCGAGCTCGACCGCGAGCGAGCTGGGGGCGCCGACGCCGACCAGGATCGGGGCGCCCGCGACCGCGGCCTTCTGGGCCAGCTCGAACCCGAGTCGCCCGCTGACGCAGAGGATCCGTCCGGCGAGCGGGACGAGACCGTCCAGTAGCGCCCGGCCGACGACCTTGTCCATCGCGTTGTGGCGGCCGACATCCTCCCGCGCCATCAGCAGCCGTCCGCCCTTGTCGAACAGGCCGGTGGCGTGGAGGCCGCCGGTGAGCTCGAACGCCGGCTGGCGCAGGCGGTCGGGGAGCTCCGCCAGGAGCGCGCGGCCGACCACCGGCCCGGCCGAGGGCGGCGCCGAGTGGACCGCCACCTCCTCGAGCGCGCCCTTGCCGCAGACGCCGCAGGACGAGGTGGTGTAGAAGCGGCGCTCGCCCGGATCCCGCAGAAGGGGCCCCTCGACCTCGATCGTGTTCGCGGCGAGGTCGGCGGGTGGCTCCGCCCGATGAGGCCGATCGATCAGCCCCTCGCCGTAGAGGAACCCGAGCGCCAGCTCATCGTCAGCGCCCGGCGTCCGCATCGTCACCGCCAGCGCTCGGCCGTCGACCCGAATCTCGAGCGGCTCCTCGATCGCCACGTCGTCGATGACCCCGTCGTGCTCGACCCGTTCGTACATTCGACGGGCGTCGACGTCAGCCGCAGCCCGCGAGCCGCCCTTCGCATCGCTGTGCATCGGTGACAACATTGTCGCGGAGTGGGATTGAGGAAGCCGAAGCGCAGGCCGACGCCGTCCAACTGGGCGAGCTGGAGGCCGCTCGGGATCGGCGAGCAGCGGCCCAACAACTACGGCGAGGTCTTCCGCGCGGCGTGGGAGAACCGCGATCGGGCCGGATACGCCTGGCGGATCCTCTCCGAGGGCGTCTGCGACGGCTGCGCGCTGGGGACCCGCGGGCTCCGCGACTGGACCATCGACGGCGTGCACGTCTGCAACGTGCGCCTGCGGCTCCTGCGGCTGAACACGATGCCGGCGATGGACCCTGCGGTGCTCGAGGACGTCTCGGCCCTCGAGCGGCGCTCGAGCGCGGAGCTTCGCGCCCTCGGGCGCCTGCCGTACCCGATGCGCCGCCGCCGCGGCGAGTCCGGCTTCCGCCGCATCTCCTGGGACGAGGCGATGGGGATCGCGGCGAGTCGGATCGTTCGGGCGGCGCCGGACCGCGTCGGGTTCTACTTGACCAGCCGCGGGATGGCGAACGAGGGGTACTACGCGGCGCAGAAGGCCGCGCGCGCGCTGGGGACGAACTCGATCGACAATGCGGCGCGTGTCTGTCACTCGCCCTCGACCTATGCGCTCAAGCAGGGGCTGGGCGTGGCCGCGTCCACGTGCTCCTACGCCGACTGGATCGGCACCGACCTGATCCTGTTCATCGGCTCGAACGTCGCCAACAACCAGCCGGTGACGACCAAGTACCTCCACCTGGCGAAGAAGGCGGGGACGAAGGTGGCCGTGGTCAATCCCTACCGCGAGCCCGGGATGGAGCGCTACTGGGTGCCCTCGAGCGTCGAGAGCGCCCTGTTCGGGACCAAGATCGCCGACCGCTTCTTCCAGATCAACGTCGGTGGCGACATCGGCTTCCTCGCCGGCGTGCTGAGACACCTGATCGAGCGGGGATGGGTCAACGAGAGCTTCGTCCGCGACCACACCAATGGCTTCGACGAGCTCCGTGCGATCGTCGAGGAGGGCCCCTGGGAGCGACTCGAGGCGCTGTCGGGAAGCTCACGGGAGGAGATGCTCGAGCTCGCCCGGATGGTCGCTGCGGCCGAACGGGGGGTGTTCGTCTGGAGCATGGGCGTGACCCAGCACGAAACGGGTGAGGACAACGTGCGTGCGATCGTCAACCTGGCGCTGGCGCGCGGGTTCGTCGGCCGCGAGGGCACCGGCCTGATGCCGATCCGCGGCCACTCGGGGGTCCAGGGCGGGGCCGAGATGGGCTGCTACGCGACCGCGTTCCCCGGCGGCGCGGCCGTGGACGAGGCGGGAGCCGCGCGGCTCAGCGAGCTCTGGGGCTTCGACGTCCCGGCCGAGCCGGGGATGACCGCCCCCGAGATGGTCGACGCCGCGGGGCGCGGTGACCTCGACGCGCTGTTCGCAATCGGCGGCAACTTCCTCGAGGTGCTTCCCGAGCCCGACCGCGTGCGCGAGTCGCTGGCGCGGGTTCCGCTTCGCGTTCACATGGACATCGTCGCCTCCAGCCAGATGCTGGTCGACCCTGCCGAGGAGGTCCTGCTGCTGCCGGCGGCAACCCGATACGAGGTCCCCGGCGGGGTGACCGAGACGACCACCGAGCGCCGGATCGTCCTCAGCCCGGAGATCCCCGGCCCGCGGATCGGCGAGGCGCGGCCCGAGTGGGAGGTGATGATGGAGTTGGCGAGCCGCGCCCGCCCGGAGCTGGCGGAGCGACTGCGGTTCGCGGGGACCCCCGACATCCGCGCGGAGATCGCCCGCGTGGTGCCGGCATACGAGGGGATCGAGCGGCTGCGCGAAGGCGGCGACTCGGTCCAGTACGGGGGGCGCCGCCTGTGCGAGGGCGGGCACTTCGACACCGACGACGGCAGGGCCCGGTTCGCCCCGGTGCCGATCCCCGACCCGGTCGCCCGCGACGGCGCGTTCGCGGTCTCGACCCGCCGCGGGAAGCAGTTCAACAGCATGGTCCAGGCCGAGCGGGACGCGCTCACCGGCGCGGCTCGCGAGGCCGTCCTGATCAACCGGGTCGACGCCGAGCGTCTCGGCCTGGGCCAGGGAGACGCCGTGCTGCTGCGAAACGAGCACGGCGAGCTGCGCGGCCGCGTCCATCTCGCCCCGATCGCTCCCGGCAACCTCCAGGTGCACTGGCCCGAGGGGTCCGGGCTGGTGGCGGGTGACGTGCGCTCGCCCGAGGCGGGAATCCCCGACTACAACGCGCGGGTCACCGTCGAGCGGGCCTGAGCGAGGGCGGGACGGGGCCGGGGGTCTCGCCGGGCGCTAGTCGATGTAGCCCGACTCGCGCAGGTAGTCCTCAGCGACGTCCGCCGGCTCTTCCCGATCGATGTCCACGCGGGCGTTCAGCTCCCGCATCACCTCGAGCGTCAGATTCCCCTGCACCTTCTCGACCGTCTCCTGGAGATCCGGGCCAGCCTCGTCGACGGTGTCCTGGGTGGCGACGAAGAGCACGTTGCCGGCGGGGAACACCCCCTTGTCGTCCTCGAGGATCGTGTAGTCGTTCGAGGTTGAGAGCTGGGCGTCACTGGTGAAGAGGATCGACAGGTCGGCTTGGCCCTTGTCGAGCACCTCGTAGCGCAGCGCGATGTCGATCGGCGTGAACTTCTTGAAGGTGAGCCCGTAGACGTCCTCCAGCCCGACGAGGCAATCGACCCGCTGGCGGCACTCGGGAGAGCCGTCCAATGTCAGGTCCTCGGACTGACCCTCGAGATCGGAGATTGTCTCGAGTCCGAGGTCGTTCGCGGTAGAGGTAAGGGTCCCGACTGCGTTCGAGTCCGCGAAGGGCGTCGGCGGGAAGGCCACGAGCCCCTCCTTCGCGTACTCGGCCTTGGCCTTCTCGTACGCTGCCTGCGCATCCGCCGGCACCTGATCGGCGTCGAACCCAAAGAGCGAGGTCAGGGCCGTCGACGTGTATTCCGGGGCTGCGTCCACCTCTGCGGCCAGGAGCGCCTTCTGCTGAATCACCTCCGAGCCGAGGTTGAGGTCCTTGGAGACGTCATAACCGGCAGCCTCGAGCGCCTGCGCGTAGATCTCGCCGAGGATGAACACCTCAGTGAAGTTCTTCGAGCCGACGGTGATCTGGACGCCATTGTTGTCCGGGTTCTCCTCGATCAGCGCCGACGAGGTCTCTCCCTCGTCCCCCTCGTCGTCATCGTCGTCCCCCCCACAGGCAGCGACACCCACGGCTAGGAGGGCCGCCGCCACGAGCGCGAACAGGGCGCGGAGCCGCGAGTCGGTGTTCATTGTGATCCCTTCTCTCGCTCTCTAAATCTCCCGCGGGTAGCGGGTCAAGGCGAAGATGCTACGCCGACGCGGGGACGCTCTGCACCTTCAGGCCGCGCGGGGTCAGAACGCGCTGCAAGAGCGCAAGCAGGAACTCCACGATCAGTGCCAGCAGCGCTACCAGAATTGCGCCAGCGAGCACGCCGTCGTCGCCGAAGACGTTGCGGGCGATGATGAAGTCGCCGAGGGTCACAACCCCGGCAAGGGGGGCGATCGTTGCGGTCGCGATGATGTTCAGCGCCGCGGTGCGGACGCCGCTCATGATCGTCGGCACCGCGAGCGGCAGCTCGACGCGCACCAGCACCTGGGCGCCTGACATCCCCATCCCGCGCGCCGCCTCGACGCTGGAGCGATCCACCTGCGTGACGCCGATGAAGGCGTTGGTGAGAATCGGCGGCACCCCGACGATCGCGAGCGCGATCGCAACATTCACCAGCCCCACACCGACGAAGGCAATCAGCGCGGCGATCAGGACCAGCTCCGGCAGCGCCCTGCCCGCGTTTCCGATCGCGACCGCAAGCACCTCGCCCGCACCGCGGTGGCCGAGGACGAGGCCAACGGGCAGCGCGACCACCAGCGCCATCGCCATCGCCAGGCCGCTCACCTTCAGGTGCTCGGCCAACGCGTCCAGCACCTCGGAGGGACCACCGACCTCCGTCCCGCCCACCTGCGCCTCGCGTGGATGGAGGATGAAGTCGATCGCCCCGGAGATCGAACTGAACAGGTCGGCGACCGGAATGATGTGGAAGGCCCCGGTCACGCCGGCCGTACCCTCCGCCAGGGGGCCAGATACCGCTGCGCCGTAAGCCAGACGACGTCGAACCCGATCGCCATCAGGATCGCGATCCCGCCGGTGACGATGATCCCGGTCTTGAAGGTGAGGCCCTCCGGATAGATCTCCGTTCCGAGCCCTCCGGCGCCGGCGAACACGGCGAGCGTTGCGATGGCCACCGTGGAGACGGTGGCGATGCGCAGCCCGCCGATGATCTCCGGCAGAGCTAGCGGAACCTCGACGCGCCAGAGAAGGTGCCGCCCCGACATCCCCATCCCGCGGCCCGCATCCTTGGCCGACTCGGGCACGTTGGCCAGCCCGATGATGATGTTGCGGAAGATGATCTGGAGCGTGTAGGCGGTGAGGGCGATGATCGCGGTGTCGGTACCGCGCCCGGTCAGGGGCAGTAGCACCGAGAAGAACGCGAGGCTCGGGATCGTGTAGAGGATGCCGGTGATCCCGGTGAAGGTCGGGACCAGCCAGCCGCGGCGATGGGCCAGGAGCGCCAACCCGAAGGCGATCACGAACCCGAGGACAACCGAGACCGACACGAGCATCAGATGCTGCAGCGTGGGAGTCAGCCAGCGGTCGATGTTGTCGACCGCCCAGCCGAGGCAGAAGGCGCCGTTCTCCTGTACGCAGTTGGGCTCGGAACGCTCCCGGAAGAAATCCTCGCCCAGCTGATTCTGTGCGAGCGGGACCAATTGCGCGAGGGCGATCATCAGCCGGCGGCCCGCTCCGCCGCCCCGTGCTCCTCCACGAGCGCCTCCTCCGAGGTCAGGAACTCGGACACGATCTCAACCGAGAGCACGCCTGCCAGCCGGCCCTGGCCGTCGACCACTGGCGCGTAGCGGGTCTCAGCCTGGAGCAGGTCCGAAAGGGCGTCCCGCAGCACGTCGTCGCGGTCGACGATCGGGTCGGGGGCGTGATCTGGCCGGGACGGGACCAGCTCGCCGGCGAGGTCGTCGTCCGACAGCCAGCCGAGCGGCCGGCGCTCTCCGTCGAGTACCAGGACATACGGGACCTCGGCCCCATCGAGCTTCGCCCGCACCTCGGCGGTCGACTGGCCCACGAAGCCCAGCGGCGCCTGCCACAGGTCGATGTCTCCAACGCGCATCAGCGCCAGCCGCTTGAGCGCCCGATCCGCCCCCACGAAGTCCTCGACGAAATCGTCGGCCGGAGCCATCAGGAGCTCGGCCGGGGTCGCGTACTGGGCCAGCCGCCCGCCCTCACGCAGGATTGCGATCCGATCCCCCATCTTGATCGCCTCGTCGATGTCGTGGGTGACGAACAGGATCGTCTTGCGGATGTCCGCCTGGAGGCGGAGGAACTCGTTCTGGAGCTTCTCGCGGTTGATCGGGTCGACGGCGCCGAACGGCTCGTCCATCAGCATGACGCCGGGGTTTGCCGCGAGCGCCCTGGCGACCCCGACCCGCTGTTGCTGGCCGCCCGACAGCTGCGCCGGGAACCGCTCGGCGAGCCCAGGCTCGAGCTGCACCAGCGCCAGCAGCTCGCCCACGCGCGCCTCGGTCCGCTCGCGGTCCCAGCCCAGGAGCTGCGGGACCGTGGCCACGTTGGCGGCCACCGTGCGGTGAGGGAAGAGGCCGATCTCCTGGATCACGTAGCCGATTTCGCGCCGGAGCCGGGCCGGCGACCGCTCGCGTACGGAGGTGTCGCCGATCAGGATCTCGCCGTCGGTGATCTCGACCATGCGGTTGACCATCCGCATCGCGGTCGTCTTGCCCGACCCCGAGGGGCCCACGAGGACGCAGATCTCGCCGGCGCCGACCTCGAGGTCGAGGCCGTCGACGGCGGGGCGGTCGGCACCCGGATAGCGCTTGGTCACGCGCTCGAAAAGGACCGAGGGCGCTTCGGCAGCACCGTCGTCGCTCGCGCGTGTCGCCGCCTCTGGGATCACTCGCCGTACGGCGATGCTACAGGCGGGGGCAGCTCACCAGCCGCCGAGGTACTCGACGTGCCACCACTCCGTCTCGATCGTTCCGTACCAGCCGTATGTGGGTCCGATCTGGTCGATGATGTCGCGCATCACCGGATCGGCGACGTCGACGGCGACCCCGACCTCATGCGTGGAGGAACCCGGAGGGTTGGCCGGCTCGCCCTGGCCCGAGAGGTAGAGCTGGTAGAGGTAGTCCTGCTGCGCGTAGGTTCGGAAGGCGGACAGCGGACCGCCCGGGTAGAGGTCGACGCCGAACGTGGCGAGCGACTCCTCGCGCATCGCGTTCCAGGAGTCGGCTGCGGCGGGATCCAGGTGGAGGTCGCCGTAGGGCGACGGGATGTGGGAGAGCCACGCGGTCTCGCCGGGCGCCGGCGCGGGGGCGCCGCCATAGTCGACGAGGTCTGTGCCGGTCCCCGCCGCCGGAGCCACCGCCGCGGCCTCGTCGGCCGTTGGGACCTCGAGCGTCGAGCCGACGACGATCAGGTTGGGGTCCGAGAGGCCGTTGAACGCGGCGACGGCGTCCACGCTGAGGCCGTTGGCGGTGGCGATTCCCCACACGGTCTCGCCCGGCTGGACCGTGTGCGGCACGGCCGCGCCGGCCGGCGCGGTGAGCGCGGCTCCTCCCGTGCTCGCCGCAGCCATGCCCGCCGCGAGCGCGAGCACGCGCCGCATCTGGTCCCCGCCTCGCTTATCCCCTCGCATCATCCGGTCCGGCCTCCTGAGGTGGCTCGATTGGTGCGAACGGGCTTCGTCGCCCGGCCGGGAACCCCTATCCGGGTTGCGGGCCGTTACCTGCGCTGAAGGCGGACTTGCAACGCGTGAGCACCGGACGGGCGCACGCGGTTTGATTCGGGCGTGGAGGACGAGCGCACCCATCCCTGGACCGAGGCCGACCTGCACGCCTGGCAGGTGCTGCGTCCCCTGCTCGATCGGGGCGGCTATCTACCGTGGACCGAGGGAGCGCTGGCGCCGGCCGCGCTGGCAACGGTCTGCAACGAGATCGCCCTCGCGGGCCGGCGGGCGATCGTCGAGCTCGGCTCGGGGATCAGCACCGTGGTGATCGCCCGCCTGCTGCGCGAGCGGGGTGGCCGGATCGACTCGCTCGAGCACGACCGCCGCTGGGCCGCCCTGGTGCGGACCGCGCCATCCCGCCGAGTGTCGAGTTTGTGGGCCTGAGCCGGACTAAATCGACACTCGGCGCCCGGGTTACGAGCCGGCCGGCTCGATGTTCTGGTTCACGCGGAACAGGTTGTCCGGATCGCGGTCCCGCTTGATCTCCGCGAGGCGGTCGTAGTTGTCGCGGTAGCTCGCGCGAACCCGCTCCTGACCCTCGTCCATCATCATGTTCACGTACGCGCCGCCGGCCGAGTACGGGTGCAACGCCTCGAAGTAGTCGACACTCCACCGGCTGATCTCGTCGGCGTTGGCGGGATCCGGATCGACGCCCGCGAACACGGAGCCCCAACGCGCATCGCGGTAGCTCCAGGGCGTGTCGGATGAGGCGACGTCGTGGGCGGCGCCGTCGATCGGATACATGTGCATGGTCGACTTCATGGTCGGCAGCTCGGCCCCGAACCGCGCGTGGGCCTGGACCGCCTCGTCGGGGATCTCCTTGACGAAGTCGGCCCGCCAGTACCACTGGTCGCCTGGGGGGTAGAGCTCGTCGAAGGCGCTCTGGAGCGCGGGATGCGGCATCGCCTGGACGCCGTGCATCAGCGGCTCCGAGACGTTGTCGAGCAGGGGCGCCATCGCCTTGGCCGCCTCCTCCTCACCGCCGACGTAGCACCAGACCACGCCGGAGACCTTCCGCATATGAAGCTCCTCAGGGAAGGGCGGCGCCGGCGGCACCGTGGCGAAGGCGAAGAAGCCGTTCAGCTCGCGCGGAGCGGCGGGCAGGAACTCGCGGTAGGCCGAGAGGACCTCGGCGGCCGCCTCCACCGGCCAGAACGTCGGGCCGGCGATGACCGTGCCGACGTCGTGCAGCCTGAACAGGAACGAGGTGACGACACCGAAGTTCCCGCCGCCGCCGCGGATCGCCCAGTAGAGGTCGCGGTTCTCGTCGGCGCTCGCGCGGATGCGCTCGCCGCTCGCGAGCACGAGCTCTGCTTCGAGCAGGTTGTCGATCGTGAGGCCGCACTTGCGGGTCAGGTGGCCCAAGCCGCCGCCGAGCGTGAGCCCGCCCACGCCGGTCGTCGAGATGATCCCGCTCGGGGTGGCGAGACCGTGCTCGTTGGTGGCGCGGTCGACCTCGCCCCAGGTGCAGCCGCCGCCAACCCTCACCGTGCGAGCCTGGGGGTCCACCTCGATTTCCTTCAGCGGCGAGAGATCGATCACGACGCCGTCGTCACACGTGCCGAGTCCGGCGCCGTTGTGGCCGCCCCCCCGCACCGCCAGGAGCATGCCGCGGTCGGCGGCGAAGCGAACCGTCGCGGCGACGTCGTCGGGATCGGCACAGCGCGCGATCAGGGCCGGGCGCTTGTCGATCATTCGGTTGTGGACCTGGCGCGCCTCCTCGTAGTCGGCGTCGCCCGGGCCGATCAATCGCCCCTGGAAGGCGGGCATCTCCTGACGTGCGGTCTGCGCTGGGGTCGAGACGGTGCTCATGCGTTCTCCTTACGCTCGTGCAAATCTGCTCGTCACCCCCGCGCGGGGCGACGGTGTCCTTTGTCAGGACGCCGACTACCCCCCTTTTCTTCCCAATCGACGAGTTTAGCCGCGCGCGGAACCCGTGCGGCTCTCTTGACCCAGCTCGAGCTCGTACTCGAGCCAGCTCGAGGCGGTGGCGCCGGTTCGCGCGTACGCCGCCTGAGCGCGCCGATTGTCTGGGGCCGTCTCCCAGAGGAGCACGGGCGCGCCGAGCTCGCCCGCACGCTGCGCGCAGGCCTCGATCAACCGCGCGGCGAGCCGTTGTCCGCGAGCCTCAGGGAGCACGAACAGGTCCTCGAGAATCGCCACGCGCGCCCCCCGCAAGCTCGACCACTTCCATCCCACCGCGGCGAACCCGACCGGGCCGTCCTCGTCGCGGGCGACCCACAGCATGCCGTCGGAGTCGCGCGCACCGACCAGGGCCCGAGCCATCTCGGCCAGGCCCTCGTCGGTGGGATCGGCGCCGTAGAAGTCGCAGTAGGCGCGCATCAGCGCCAGCAGCTTCGGAATGTCGCTCTCGGTGGCGGGCTCGATCGTCATGGGCCGAATGGAACCACGTCCGGCCGGGTAGACGCTCGCCGGGGCCAGATTGCAGGAGGAGAATGACCGTGGAGGAGTCGGGCAGACACGTGGACGAGCGATACGCGGTCGAGGACGAGCCGAACGGGCCGACGGAGCTCAGCCCGCGCTCGTGGTGGTGGGCGGCGAAGCGGATGGTGTCGCGGTTTCGCGCCGAGGCACTGACCGACGCCGCGGCAGCCCTGACGTACTACGGGGTGCTCGCCATTTTCCCGACCCTGCTGGTCCTCGTGTCGGCCCTGGGGCTGATCGGTGAGTCGGCCACCGGCCCCCTGCTCGACAACGTCGCCGACCTCGCTCCCGGCCCGGCCGGCGAGATCCTCACCAATGCGATCGAGGAGATCACCGCCGGCCAGGGCGCCGCGGGACTCGCGTTCGTGCTCGGCCTCGTCGGCGCGCTGTGGTCGGCTTCCGGATACGTCGGCGCCTTCTCCCGCGCCTCGAATCGGGTCTACCAGGTCAGGGAGGGGCGGCCGTTCTGGAAGCTCCGGCCGCTCCAGATCGGGATCACGATCGTGCTCGTGCTCCTCTTGGCCGTGAGCGGGATCGCCGTCGTCGTCACAGGACCGCTGGCCCGCGAGATTGGCGATGTGGTGGGAGCCGGCGACACCGCGGTCTTGATCTGGGATCTGGCCAAGTGGCCTGTGATCGCGCTGATCGTGATCACGATCAGCGCGATCCTCTACTACGCGGCGCCAAACGTCCGCCAGCCCGGCTTTCGCTGGATCACGCCCGGTGGTGTGCTGGCGGTCGTGATCTGGATTCTGGTCTCGCTCGGGTTCGCCGTCTACGTCTCCAACTTCAGCTCCTACAACGCCACCTACGGGAGCCTCGCCGGGGTGGTCATCTTCCTGGTCTGGCTGTGGCTCTCCAACTGCGCGATCCTGCTCGGAGCGGTGCTCAACGCCGAGCTGGAGCGAGAGCGCGAGGTCGAGGCAGGGGAGCCCATGGAGCGGACGCTGACGCTCGAGCCGAGGGAGGAGCCGGACCCGCCAGATGAGCCTGTCCATGGCCGCAGCCCCCAGCGGGGAACGGCGTGAGCCGCGTTCTCTACACCCCGTTGAGCGTCGCAGCCGGCCTGCTCGCCGGGTTCGTGGCGCAGAAGCTGTTCGAGCGCGCCTGGCGTCTCGTAGGAAAGGAGGAGGCCCCGGAGCCCGAGCATCGAGACGTCTCCCTGGTCGAGTTGTTGGCGGCGCTGGCGATCGAGGGCGCGATCTTCCGCGCCGTCCGTGGCCTCGCGGAGCACGGCTTTCGCCGAGGCTACGCCCGGCTGACCGGCACCTGGCCCGGCGAGGAGGCGCCGGAGCGAGATTGAGGCGGCGCTCATGATTTGCGTGATCGCGATCGGGGGCGCGTAGCGGTGGAGCGCGCGGAGGTCAAGGCGATGTTCGACCGCTGGCTCGAGGCCCTCAACAGCGGCGGTCGCCCCGAGGGCGAGTACGAGGACCACCACCCCGATTGCGTGATCGAGTTCCCGCAGTCGGGCGAGATCTTCGACCGCGACGGCCTGCGCGGGATGCAGTATGAGTACCCGGGCGAAGCGCCGAGGGCGACGCTCAAGCGCCTGACCGGAAACGGGGACGAATGGACGCTCGAGGCCACGCTCGACTATGGCCCCCAGCGCGGCGGCCTCTTCTACAGCGTGCTGACGTGTGAGTTCAAGGACGGCAAGATCATCCGCGACACGCGCTACTTCGCCGAGCGCTTCGACGCGCCTGAGGGCCGGGCCAAGTGGACGAAGGGCGCCGAGCGAAGCGAGCCCGCCTGAGACGGCAGTCGCAGTTGGGGGCGGCGCCCGGCTCATTGAACCCCAAGCGGGTCGCTCCCCGTAACATGGATAACGTGGCAACCCTGCCGCAGCTCGACTACCTCGCGGTGGCGGAGATCGGCTCGAGGCTGCGGGCCAACATCCAGCGGGCGGTGAAGGTACGGGACGAGGTCGTTCGCGACCTCCTCGTGGCGCTGCTCGCCGAGGGCCACATCCTGATCGAGGACTTCCCCGGCGTCGGCAAGACCGCCCTGGCGCGCGCCCTGGCTCGGTCGGTCGATGCCGAGTACGCACGGGTTCAGTGCACGGCGGACCTGCTCCCGGCCGATCTCATGGGAACCAACGTCTTCAATCAGCGGGAGGCGACGTTCGACTTCCACCCAGGCCCCGTGTTCGCCAACGTCGTGCTCGTCGACGAAATCAATCGCGCCTCGCCGAAGACCCAGTCGGGCCTGCTCGAGTGCATGCAGGAGCGCCATGTCACGATCAACAACCAGGCTCACGAGCTGGCAGCGCCATTCCTGGTGATCGCGACGCAGAATCCTGTGGAATACGAGGGGACGTATCCGCTGCCTGAAGCTCAGCTCGACCGATTCATGGTCCGGCTGGCGCTTGGCTACCCCGACGCGTCGGAGGAGGCGAGCATGCTGGCCGAGCACGCGGCGGGCGATCGGGTGCTCGACCTCGACCCGGTCGCCGACGTCGGCACTGTGCTCGGGGCGCAGACGGCGGCATCGAAGATCCACGCCAGCGACGAGCTGCGCCGCTATGTCGTCGCTCTCTGCGAGGCGACGCGGTCGGATCCGAGGGCTGAGCTCGGCGCCAGCCCACGGGCCGGGCTGATGCTCTTCCGGGCGGCGAAGGCCCTGGCGGCGATCGGCGGGCGCGACCACGTGCTCCCCGACGACGTTCAGGCGCTGGCCGAATCGGTGCTCGCGCACCGGCTGCTCTTGGCGCCCGGCGCCACCGAGGGCGATCGAGCCGCGATCGTCTCGGACGCGGTCGAGCGCACGCGCGCCTTGTAGACGCATGCCGAGCGCCCGCTCTGTGATCCGTCTCGGAGTGGCGCTCCTGATCGCCGGAGCCGCGTTCGACCTCCCCGCGCTCTATGTGCCCGGCATCGCGCTCGCCCTCGTGGCCGGGGGCGCGTTCGCGTGGGTCGAGCTGGGCGCCCGCGGGATCCGGATCGAGCGCGTGCCCGGCCCGGCGACGGTGGTCGAGGGCGAGCCCTACCCGCTGCGGCTGCGGATTCGCCGCGGCAAGGTGACGCCTCCCGGAGGCGAGCTTCGGGATCCGTTGCTCGAGCAGCCGCTCGAGCTCCAGGGCCGCCCGCCGAGACACTTGACCGTGGACACCAGCTTCCCCCGCCGGGGCCGGAGGGAGCTCGGCGCGGCCACGCTCGAAATCCGTGACCCGATGCGGCTTCACTCGCGCGAGGTGCGAAGCGGCCCCGGCGGTGAGGTCCTCGTCCTTCCTCGGATCGAGCCGGTCGAGGTGACCGCCGGGGGCGGTGCCGGCCAGGGCACGATCGACGGGTTCGATCGGGGAGCGGCGGCCGGGTCGCGTCTGGATCTTGCCTCCCTCGACGTCGAAATCGACGGCGTTCGCCCCTACCGCCCCGGCACCCCGGCGTCCCGGATCCATTGGCCGAGCGTCGCCCGTACCGGCTCGCTGTTCGAGCGGCGCCTGGTGGCGGGCGCGGGATCCTCGCCCGTGGTGGCGCTCGACGCCCGCGCTCCGGCCGACGCGGATTCGCTCGACAGGGCGGTACGTGCCGCGGCGTCGCTCTGTCTTCATCTGGCCCGCCGCATCGGCTGTACCGCGCTGATCCCGGGGGCCGCCCGGCCGCTGGAGATCGATCGCCAACTGTCCGGCTGGGCCCAGGCGCATGCCCAGTTCGCACTGGTCGAGGCGGGCGCTGCGCCGCCGGCACTGGTCCGGCCGACGCGCGCCGGTGTGTTCCTGGTCATCGCCGATGCGCCCGGCTCTCGGGCCGGGCGGGCCAGGGCGCTGCTCCCCGGCGCCTCATACCTGGTCTCCCCCGTGGCGATTGCCGGCGTCGCCCCCTCGTTCACGGTCGCAGGGTGCGAGGGAAGGCGGCTTGGCTCCCGGCTTGCCCGTCGGGCCCGCCCGGAGGTCCCGGCGGCGTGAGCCAGGCAGCCACCATCCGGCTCGGGGTGTTCGCCGCGCTCGCCGCATTCGCGGGCGCACAATGGGTCACGCTGGTCGAGGATCCACCGATCGGCGGCACGATGCTCGCGGTCGCCGCGGCAGTGGCGGGAAGCGTCGCGATGGTGTGGATCGCTGGCGCGCGCCTCGACCGCCGGATTGCCTGGGGCCTCGCCGCCGTCGTCTCCGTGGCGGGCATGGCGGCGGCCCTGGTCGCGATGGGCCTGCCCGCCGCCCTGCTGGATCCGGACCGCTGGGGCGAGCTCCTCGACGGGATCGATCAGGGATTCCGCGGCATCAGCCGGGACGTGGACTACCCGTACGCGGGCGCCAACGAATGGTCGCGGCTGGTGCTCCTGTTCGGCCTGCCCGTAGTGCTCGGCCTCGCTGCGGCACTCGCCTTCTGGCCGAACCAGACACCGAAGCCGACGCGCCTGGCGGGCGTTGGCGTCCTGGTCGCCGGATGGGCAACGGCCGCCGCGGCCGACCCGACGAGCGAATCGCTGCTGTTCGGGATCGTCCTGCTGGCGTTGATCGCGGCCTGGTTGTGGCTGCCGTCGCTCAGCACCGGCGCAGCGCTCACGGGAGCCCGCCTCCTCGGCCTCGCTGGGCTCGCCGCCCTGCCGCTCGCGGCGATCCTCGACGCTGACGAGCCCTGGCTCGACTACACCGGCTGGAACTTCTCCGGCGCCAGCGCGACGGTCGACTTCCGGTGGGACCACTCCTACGGTCCGCTGGACTGGCCGCGGGACGGCACCCCACTGCTCGAGATCGAGTCCGCCGATCCCCACTACTGGCGGGCGGTCGTGCTCGACCGTTTCGACGGCTACCGGTGGGTCCGCTCGGACACGGAGCTTCCTCAGCCGCTGGAGCTGCCTTCCCAGATACCGGGCGAGCGCAGCGGCGGCGCGGTTTCGGAGGCCCGCTGGCTGGCGAAGGTGGATGTCACGATCGCCGGCCTCGCCGGCGCCTTCCTGGTCTCCCCGGGAAGCGCGCGGAGCGTCAGCGGAATTCCGGCGACGACCCTCGCGGACGGGACCAGCCTCGCCGACAATCCGGTCGCGGAGGGTGACACGTACTCGGTGCTCGGCTACGCGCCCGAGCCCACCTTCGACACCCTGGAGGATGCGCCGCAACGCTACCCGCCCGCGCTGCGACGCTACACCCGGATCGACCTGCCGCGCCCGGGGGGGCTGCTCGGCGAGGACTTCGTGGCGACCTCCGTGGCCCGCACCTTGACTGTTCCGCTACGTGGCGGAGCCGCCGACCCGGAGGCCCGCCGCGACGCCCGCCGCATCCTCGCGACCTCGCCTTACCGGGACGTGTTCAGCCGCGCCCGAGCGATCACGGCCGGCGAGGCCACGGTGGCGGACGCGGCCAACGCGGTCCAGCAGTACCTGCTCGCCAACTACACCTATGCAGAAGACGTCCCGATCAGGCTGCTGCCACTGCGCGCGTTCCTGCTCACCGACGAGGAGGGCTACTGTCAGCAGTTCTCCGGGACGATGGCGCTGATGCTGCGCATGCTCGGGATCCCGGCGCGGGTCGCGACCGGATTCGCGCCGGGTCAGGCCGAGTCGAGCGAGGCGGTGGTCGACCGGTACGTGGTGCGTGACTTCGACGCGCACTCCTGGGTGGAGGTCTATTTCCCGGGCATCGGCTGGGCGCCGTTCGATCCGACCCCGCAGGCGTCTCCGGCGCTACGGGCGGGCGAAATCGGCGCCGCCGCGTTCGGCACGGGGTCCGGGGCGATCGCACCCGGAGGTGAGGAAGGGCCGGCCGGGCCCGTGCGGGAAACCGACGGAGCGCAGGGGGACGGTGGCACCTCGGATCAGGGCACGTCGGCGCCGGCGATCGCAGCGGCGGTGGGGATCGCGGTCGTGGGCATCGTCGCGATCGGTCTGTTCGGGCTGCTCGCGTTCCGGGCGATCCGCTATCGCTCGTTGACGCGCGACGCGATGGCACATGCGCAACTGGGCGAGATCGAGGGCGCCCTCCCACGCCTCGGCTTCCCCCTTCCGGGAGGGGTCACGTTGCTGAGCCTCGAGGGACGGGTCAGTCGGACGCGTCCGGCGACCGCCGCGTATCTCGCGAAGCTGCGCGCGGGCCGGTTCGGGCCAGACACCTCGCCGCCGCCAACCCTGGCCGAGCGTCGCGGTGTGCGCCGCGAGCTGACCACGGGCCGCGGCTTCATCCGCCGCCTGCGCGGTCTGCTGGCGATCCCGCCAGGCGCCCCGGGTCGCTGAGCGACCATCCGAGGACCCGCGTGCGCGGCTGGCGGATGCCGGAGCGGGGCAGGCAAGGACGCAGCCGGCGATGCGTGGCAGAGCCACGTGAGCCGGCGAGGACGCTGCCTGCCGCGCTCCGGCGCCGTCAGGCGTGCGCGGAGGTCCTCGGACGGTCGCTGAGCGCGGCTCGCATGACCAGCGCGCCCTCGCGGGTGGCGTCCCGCGCCGCCCGTCCGATCCCGACCACGTTGACGAACGCGTGCGGGAGCCCGCGGTGGCAACGGAAGGTGACGGTGACGCCGGCGTCGCGCAGGCGCCTCGCGTATTCCTCGCCCTCGTCACGGAGCGGGTCAAATCCCGCCACGCCGATGTAGGCCGGCGGCAGCCCCGCGAGATCGTCCGCGAGAAGCGGCGAGACCCGCGGATCGAGCGCGACGTCGGGATCGGGCAGGTATTGCTCCCGGTACCAGTCCATCTGGCGCTGTGTGAGGAAGAACCCCTCCCCGAACAGTGGATAGGAGGCACGCTTGCGTGAGAGATCCACCACCGGGAAGTAGAGGAGCTGGAACGCGGGCACGGGGCCACCGTCGCGGAGCGCGAGCTGGGCCACCACCGCGGCCAGATTCCCGCCGGCGCTGTCGCCGCCCACCGCGATCGCGTCGGGGCGGGTGCCGAGCGCGGCGTGGTGCCGGGCGGCGAACCGAAACGCAGTGAGCGCGTCCTCAACCGCGGCCGGAAACCGATGCTCCGGGGCGAGGCGGTAGGCGACCGAGAGCACCCTCACCGCCCCCTCGCGAGCGAGAAAGCGGCAGGTGTTGTCGTGAGTGTCGAGGCCTCCCAGGGTCCAGCCGCCCCCATGGAAGTACACGAGCAGCCCCAAGCCCCAGGCCGCGTCGGCCGGGATGTAGAGGCGGGCGGGGATCGGTCCTGCCGGCCCCGGCACCTCGAGCTCCTCGACGCCTCTCACCCTCACCGTGCGCCCGGTGGCGATCCGCGCACCGCGCAGCGCCTCCTCCCGCGCCTGGGCAACCGACACGGTCTCGTACGCCGGCCGGTTCGCGCGCTCCAGCATCCGCAGCGCGAGTTGCGCCTCGACATCGAGCACCTGGCCGTCGACCGCAACCGGGGGGCCGACCAGGCGGCGCATTGCGAATCGCGGCAGCAGGCCGAGGGCCCGCGCCGTCCTCGCCTCGAGCCGCTCGCCCAGCCGCAGCTCCGGAGACCTCACGGTCGACATGGGGGGATCCTTGCAAAGCGGCTGGGGGCTGGCGCCGCTTAGAGGGGTCGCCGCACGCCGACCTCATCGAGGTGGGCGAGCAGGTCAGCGGGGTCCTCGTAGACGCGAAAGGCGCCGCCGTAGATCAGCTCCTCGCGTCCGTAGCCGCCGGAGAGAAGCCCGATGCCGAGGGCCCGGGCGCGCCGCGCGGCCATCAGGTCCCAGACGCTGTCGCCGACGACGATGCTGTCGGCGATGTCGACATCGATCGCGGCCGCCGCCGCCAGGAACAGGTCGGGGTCGGGCTTCGCGTAACGGACCCGGTCCCGGGTGATCATCGGCGTGTCCGCGGGCAGGCTCAGCATCTCCCGAGCCAGGCTCGCCGAGCGCTCGAGGCCGCTCGTCGCGATCGCCCACGGCACCCCGTGCTCGCTGAGCGTCCCGAGCAGCTCCTCGGCGCCGGGCAGCGGCCGCACGCTCTCGAGCTGTCCGCCGTAGGCCTCCGCGTGAAGGTCGGGAAGCCGCCCCAGCGTCTCCTCGTCGAGCGTCGTCCCGAGCTCCCGCAGCAGCGCGTTCACGAACAGGCCCCCGCTCATCCCGATCCGCCGGTGGAGCTTCCACACGGGGAGGGACACCCCGACCTCCTGCAGGGCGGCGCGCCACGCGATCACGTGCTGGTAGACGCTGTCGATCAGGGTCCCGTCGAGGTCGAACAGGAACGCCGGGCGGGGCAGCTCGACGTCGGCGGGATCGGGCGGCATCAAGCCGTGCCGGCTTGGCGCCGCAGCCGGGTCGCGGCATCGATCGTCACCGCGGCGAGCAGGACGGCGCCGGTGATCATGAACTTGATGTCGGACTCGAGGCCGAGCAGGTCCATCCCGTTCGAGATCGAGCCGATCACGATCGCGCCGAGGAACGCCGACCAGACGAAGCCACGGCCACCGAACAGGCTCGTGCCGGCGATCACCGGGCCCGCGATGGCGAACAGCAGCACCTCCCCACTGCCCGACTGCTGATTGACCGCGAGCAGGCGCGACGCTGCGAGGATGCCGCCGAATGCCGCGAGGGTCGAGGCGAGCATGAACACGACCACGCGCACGCGATTGATCCGGATCCCGGCCCGCCGCGCCGCCTCGGCATTTCCGCCGACGGCGAAGATGTGCCTGCCGAACCGTGTCCGCTCGGTGATGAACGAGAAGATCGCCATCAGCGCGACGACGATGACGAGGGCGAGCGGGACGCCGCGATCGGCGTTGAGAACCGCGACGGCAGCGAACGTGCCGGCGGCGACGACCAGCGGCGCGATCGCAGCCTGAACGAGCGGTGGTACCTCGAGCCCGGCGCGCTGGCGCCGCGTGCGTGAAAGGAAAACGGTCGCCGCGTAGATCGCGACCACGGCTACGGCGAGAATCCAGCCGACCACCGGATCGAAGAACGACGGCAGATCAACCCCGCCATGGGCGACGTCGCTGGTACCCGTGAGGTCGGTGATGATGCTCGGCGGGAGGGGCACGGTCCCGGTGTCGCCGAGGACGAGCAGAAGCGCACCCTGCCATGCAAGCAATCCGGCGAGGGTGACGACGAACGACGGGATTCCGAACACCGTGACGAAGAACCCGATCATCAGTCCGATCAACGCACCCGCGCCGAGTCCGGCGAGGATCGCAAGCCCTGGGTCGAACCCCTCCTTGACGCTCAGGACCGCCATCACCCCCGCGGCGAGGCCGCTCACGGCGCCGACCGAGAGGTCGATCTCCCCCAGCAGGAGCACGAGGACGACGCCGATCGAGATCGTCGCCACGGCGGCGATCTGGAGGGTCAGGTTGGTGAGATTGATGGCGCTCAGAAACCGGTCGTTGGAAAGCTGGAAGATCGTCCAGATCACCGCGATCGCGACGATTACCCGCACCGAGCCGAGCTCGCCGCGGCCGAGCCGGCCGAGGAACGCCCCAAGCGAGGACTCGCTTCGCTCGGGCTCGACGCCGGCGGGCGTCTCTGCCCTCGTGCTCACAGCGGCTCCTCCTCGGTCGGCCTGGCCTCCTCGTCCGTCCCGAACTCGGCGCCCGTGATCGCCCCGACGACCTCCTCGCGGCTCACACCGCGGGCGTCGAAGGTCGCTGCCACCCGGCCAAGCCGGAGGACGACGATCCGATCCGCGACCTCGAACACGTTGGCGAGGTTGTGGCTGATCACGACCACGCCGAGCCCCCGTTCGCGCAGGCGCTCGACCAGCTTCAGGATCTCGTTCGTCTGCACGATGCCGAGCGCCGCGGTCGGCTCGTCGAGGAGCATCACTCTCGGCTCGCCGAGCAACGAGCGAGCGATCGCGACCGCTTGGCGCTGGCCACCGGAGAGCGAGGCGACCTCGGTGCGGACGCTCCGCAGCGTGGTCACGCCCAGGGAATCGAGCAGCTCCAGCGAGCGCTGCTCCATCGCGGTCTCGTCGAGGACGTTGACCCCGGGGACCGTGTCCGTCTCCTCCTGCCCGAGGAACAGGTTCGCGACCACGTCGAGGTTCTCGCACAGGGCGAGGTCCTGGTAGACGGTCGCGATCCCGAGCCCCGTCGCCGCCTGGGGGGTTTGCAGGTTGACGGGCCGGCCCTCGAACTGCGCCTCGCCCTCGTCGGGGGGCTGGACGCCCGCGATCGCCTTGATCAAGGTCGACTTGCCGGCCCCGTTGTCGCCGACGAGGCCGACCACCTCGCCGGCGTGGAGCTCGAGGTCGACGTCCGTCAGCGCCTCGACGGGGCCGAAGCGCTTGCTGAACCCCTTGAGCGCGAGGAGAGGCTCCGTGACGGCCGACCCACCGTTCGCCGCAAGCGGTAGGTCGGCTTCACTCATCTCACCTCTCCTCGCACCACGGGGCCACTCTAGACGAGTGATCCCAATCTCCGTGCGCGCGGAGGCGCGTCAATCCGCGTGTGTGGTGATTGGGGCTCACTCGTCTAACTCGCCCTACTGGATGCCGGCCTGCTTGCACGCCTGCGCGTACTGCTGCGTGCAGATCTCGTCGACGCTCCAGTAGTCGTCGGCGATCACCGAGTCCTCGATCTCCTTCGGGGTCGACACCGGGATCGTGTCGATCTGGTTGGTCGGTACCTGCTCGGTGCCGTTGTCGTACTCGGCATTGATCATGTCCTGCGGCACCTCCTCGCCATTGGCGAGCGGCACCGCGATCGCGGCGGCGTTCTCGGCGAGCGTCTTGATCGGCTTGTAGACCGTCATGTACTGCTCGCCCGCGATGATCCGCTGAATCCCCGTGAGTTCGGCGTCCTGACCGGTGGTCGGCTTCGTCGCCGGATCGATGCCGGCCCCCTTCATGGCCGCGATCGCGCCGCCGGCGGTGTTGTCATTGGCCGCGTAGACGGCCTCGAACCCGTCCTCGCCGAGCGCCGTGATCGCCTGGTCCATCTCGCGCTGCGCGTTCTCCGCCAACCAGTCGGGGGTGTCGAACTCCCTCGCGATCTCAACCCCCTCCTTATCGAAGACGCTCGTCGCGCCCTGGTTGAAGAGCTTGGCGTTGTTGTCCTGGGGATCGCCGTTGATCATCACGATCGGGCCCTGCGGCGAGCCCTCTTCATCGAGCTTCTTGGACAACGACTCGCCCTGCTGCTCGCCGACCGTCACGCTGTCGAACGCCACGTAATAGTCGAGGTCGGCGTTGAGGATCAGCCGGTCGTAGCTCACCACCGGGATCCCGGCGCTCTTGGCCTGGTTGGCGAGCCCGCCCGCGGAGGCGGAGTCGACCGGATCGAGCACCATTACGTCGGCCTCCTCGGTGATCGCGGTCTCGACCTGCTGCTGCTGGGTCGGCACGTCCTGGTCGGCGTTGAAGTAGAGGATCTCGCAGTCCGGACAGAGCTTCTTGACCTCCGCCTCGAAGTTGGGCCGGTCGTCTGACTCGTACCTAGTCGTCTGCGTCTCGGGTAGCAGGAAGGCGATCTTGCCGCCCCCGTCGCCCCCGCCGCCGTCGTCGTCATCATCGCCGCCGCAGGCGGCAAGGCCCAGCGCCGCGCTCAGCACCGCAAGCGGTAGGAGCGCACGCCAGGACCATCGCATGGGACTCATCCAGAACCTCCTGTCGAAGTCGTGTTTCCGGCACTCATCAGATACCTCCTCGTGTGTGACATTTCCTTCTTCTTCCTCGTCGTCTAAATCAGTCAGGCGGCCTCCACCGCCAGCCCCGAAGCGAAGAACCGATCGGACTCGTGCATGACCACGGCGAGCGCGCCCAGCATCTCGGCCCGTTCGCCGAGCACGCCGGGCACGATCTCCAGCCGCTCAACGGCGCTGGGGATCGCGTGGCGTGCGACCGAATCGCGCATCGGCGCGAGCAGCACGTCGTCGGCCCCGCTGAGATCGCCGCCGATGATCACGCACTCGGGGTTAAGCAGGTTGCACAGGTTCGCGATCGCCACCCCGATCGCCCTGCCGGCGTCGCCGATCAGGCGCTGGGCGGCCGGATCCCCGGCGGCCGACAGCTCGAGCAAGCGGCGGGGTGAGATCTCCTCGCCCCGGCTCTGGCTCAGCAGATCGGCGATCGCGCGCGCGGAGGCAACCGTCTCCAGGCAACCGCGGTTGCCGCAGCGGCACACGGGCCCGCCCTCGACGAGCACGGTATGGCCGATCTCGCCCGCCGTGCCATCGATGCCGTGGTGGATCCTCCCTCCGGAGATCAATCCGGCGCCAACTCCGGTCGCGACCTTGACGTACGCGACCTCGGAGCGCCCCTGGCCGGCGCCCCACGCCAGTTCGGCGAGCGCGCCCAGATTGGCGTCGTTCTCGACATGGACCGGCATGCCCAGCCGCAGGCCGGCCTCGGCCGCGGCATCGACGCCCACCCATCCCGGGAGGATCGCCGACGATTGGACCGCTCCGGTCCTCCGGTCGATCGGGGCGGGCAGGCCCATGGCGACGCCGATCACGTCGGCGCGCTCGACCTCCGCCGAGGCCAGGACCGCCTCGACGAAGGCTGCCGCCGCGTCGAGGCCCTGCTCGGCCGAGTGGTCCACGTCCAGCTCCCGCCAGGTCTCCGCGAGCACCGTATGGGAGAGATCGGCGACCCCGACCCTCAGGTGGCGGTGGCCGAAGTCGACCCCCAGCGCGACCCCGGCCGAGCTCGATAGCGAAACCATCACCGGCGGGCGGCCGGCGTGGGTCTCGCGCGTCCCCGCGTCGGTCCCGTCCCGCTCGCGCGCGAGGCCTGTGTCGAGCAGCTCGGCGACAATCGTCGACACGGTGGACCGCGAGAGGCCCGTGCTCCTCGCAAGCTCGGCGCGGCTCAACAGCCCCCCCTCTCGGAGTGCGTCGATCACAAGCTGCCGGTTCCCCTCTCGCAGCGAGCTCAGTGAGCCGGTCCTCGGAGCCACGGCGCGCAGCCTCACCGGCGGCGGCCTATTTGTCAAGAGCTAGGCGAAAACCTTTATGAAAGCGCAACAAAAATGTCCGAGCCTCGGAGGATTCCGCGAATCGTCCGGGGCTCAGGCGGCCGGAACCACCCGGTAGTCCTCGAGGTCGAGGCGGGCGGTGCGGCGCCGGTACTCGCTCATGAACCCGGGCCAGTTGTTGACGTTGCGGCCGGCCTCGTTCACGTACCAGCTCGTACACCCCGACTGCCACACGGTCGAGTCGAGCCGCCGCCGGAGCTCACGGTTGAAGCGGCGCTGGACGTCCTCGCGCAGGTCGAGGTATGCGGCCCCCGATCCGCCCAGTGCGCGCAAGGCTGCGACCGCGTACGCGATCTGTTGCTCGAGCATGTAGATGATCGAGCCGGCGCCGAGGTTCGTGTTCGGCCCGTAGAGGATGAACATGTTCGGGAACCCCGAGACGCAGATCCCGAGGTAGGCCTCGGCGCCGCCGCGCCAGGCCTGGTTGAGCTCGCGCCCGCCGAGTCCACGCACCTCCATCGGGGCGAGGAAGTCGTTCGCGGCGAACCCGGTGGCGAAGATGATCGCGTCGACCTCACGCTCCACTTCACTTGCGTCGATGATCCCCGTCGGTCGAACCTCGCGAATCGGGTCGGTGACGACCTCGACGTTGGGCCGCGCGAGCGCCTCGTAGTACTCGCTCGAAACCAGAATCCGCTTGCAGCCCATGTCGTAATCGGGCGTGAGCGCCCGGCGCAGCTCGGGATCGGGGATCTGGTCCCGCAGTTGGCGCTCGAATCCGCGGCGGGCGATCGACATCACCCTCGGCGTACGGGTGAAGCCCGCGATGAAGACCTCCAGCAGCCCCCACACGTAGAACCGGCTGATCGCCTGTAACTGCGGGAACCGCCGCCACAGACGCCGCTGCCAGCCGTGATAGGGCCGATCGGGCTTCGGGATCACGTACGGCGCCGAGCGCTGGAACAGGTGCAGGCGCTCCACCCGCGGCGCGATCCGAGGCACGAACTGGATCGCGCTCGCGCCGGTGCCGATCACCGCCACACGCTTGCCACGGAGGTCGAGGTCGTGGTCCCAGTAGGCCGAGTGAAACCACGGCCGCTCGAACCGCTCGAGCCCCGGGAGCGGCGGGTGGACCGGCCGGCTGAGCTGGCCGCAGGCCGCGACCAGCGCCTCAGCCTCGAGCGTCTCGCCGTCGGCGGTCCGAAGCGTCCACCGCCCCCGGCGCTCGTCGAAGTCGGCGACGGCGACCGCCTCTCCCAGCCGCAGGTGCTCGACCAGCCCATACTTCTCCACGCAACGCTCGAGGTAGCCAAGGATCTCCGGCTGCGGCGAGAATCGCCGCGACCACAGGTGGCTGGGCTCGAACGAGTACGAGTACAGGTGCGAGGGCACGTCGCAGGCGGCGCCGGGATAGGTGTTGTCGCGCCAGACGCCGCCGACTTGGTCGGCCCGCTCGAGGATCGTGAACGAGTCGATTCCAGCTCGCCGAAGCGCGATCCCCATGCCGATCCCGCTGAAGCCGCCGCCGACGATGGCGACCCTCTGCGTGGACATCGGCCCGAGTGGGTTGGCAGCGAGCTACGCGCGGGCGGCCGGCTCGGCGGCCTCCTCGGCGGCGGCCTCATCCTCCGGGGCCGGCTCGGCGGCAGCGGGTGCGTCCGCCTCGGTGATGGCCTCGGCCGGCTCGGCGGCGCGCGACCGCTCGCTGCGGGCGACGCGCCGCTCGTACGCTGCGCGGCGGTCCCAGTCGATCTCGGTCAGGATTCGGTCGGCCTTGAACGCGCGCCCCATCCACTCCCGGCCGGCACGCGGCAGGAGGTGAGAGATGCGGTTCAGCGGCCCGAGCGACTTCGGCATGAAGACGTCGACGTTCCCGTACTCGAGCGCGTCCACGATGGCGCCCGCGACCTCCTCCGGCTCGGGGATCTTCACACCGCGTGGGCGTGACGCCCCGGAGATCAGCTCGGTGTTGACGAACGAGGGCATCACCATGGTGAAGTCGATTCCCTGGTCGCCAACCTCAGCCCGGACGGCCTCGGTCACGCCGACGACCGCGTGCTTGGTCGCGCAGTAGGTGGCAATCCCCGGGAAGCCGCCCTTGCCCGCCATCGAGGCGAGGTTGACGATGTGGCCGCTACCCCGCTCGAGCATCCGCGGCAGCGCGATCTTCATCCCGAGGATCACCCCGTGGACGTTGATGTCCACCTGGCGGAACGCCGTCTCGTCGCTCTCCTCCAGGAACGGACCGGCCGGCATCACCCCCGCGTTGTTCACGAGTACGTCAAGCGGCCCGTGCGCCTCCTCGACGGAGTCGATGAACGCCGTGAACGAGTCCCGCTCGGTGACGTCGAGGTCGAACCCGAGCACCCCGTTCCCCAGCTCGCCGGCGGTGCGGCGCGCGCCCTCGCCGTCGACGTCCCCGATCGCGATCCTCGCCCCCTTGCGCTGAAGCGCCTCGGCGGTGGCGCGCCCGATTCCGCGGGCGCCACCCGTGATCGCGACGACCTTGCCCGCGAGCGGCCTCGGTTCCTTGCTCATCCTCATGCTCCCCTCGTTCGTGCGTGGAAACCTCGACGGGGAGAATATTGGGGCGAGGGGGCCGGCGTGGGACGCATATGCTCATCGACAGTGAACGGCTCGCAGCGGAAGACGGCGCGATGAGCACCCCGGTCCCGGTTGCGCCCAGGCCGGAGCGGCTCTCGGCGAACCCGATCCGGCGGCTGGTGGACGACTTCGTCACCGAGCGCCGGGCTCGGGGCGGCTATCCGCCCGGGCCGAGCGACTTCAACCTCGCGCGCACCCGTCAGATGGCGCACGACCCGCTGCCACTCCTGCTGTCGCTGTACGAGCAACACGGACCGATCTTCAGTGTCCGGATCCTCCATGTCCCCACGGTGTTCATGCTCGGGCCGGAGGCCAATCACTACATCACGGTCTCCCACCCGGAGGTCTTCCACTGGCGCGAGGGCAGCTTCGGCGACCTGATCCCGCTCCTCGGGGACGGCCTCCTGACGATCGACGGCGCTTACCACGATCGCGCGCGCCAGATCATGATGCCGGCCTTCCACCGCGAGCAGATCGTGGCGGCGGTGGAGACGATGACGGCAGAGGCCCAGGCCGGCCTCGCGGGCTGGCGGCCCGGCGAGGTCATCGACGTCTACCACTGGGCGCGCAACCTGGCGATGCGGATCGCGATGCGGGCCTTGCTCGGCCTCGATCCCGACGATCGCGGCAAGGGCGCAGCAGCCGCGGGGCACTTCGAGCGCGCGCTGTCCTTCTACGGGACGGACTTCCACATGCGCCTGCTTCGCGGCCCCGGATCGCCCTGGCGCCGGATGAACCGAGCCAAAGGCATCCTCGACGAGATCGTCTACGGCGAGATCGCAGAGCGCCGGGCTCGCCCGGACCCCGAGCGGCGCGACATCCTCAGCCTGCTGCTCGGGGCCCGCGACGAGCGTGGCGAGGGCCTGGCCGACGAGGAGGTCCGCGACCAGGTTATGACCCTGATGTTCGCCGGCCACGACACCGCCACGTCGACGACGACGTTCTTGCTCTACGAGCTGGCGCGCAACCCGAGATCGCTTGCCGCCCTCCAAGCCGAGCAGGATCGGGTGCTGGCGGGCGCCCCTCCCTCGCCCGCGCAGCTCGAGCGTGAGCTGCCCTACCTGGAGATGGTCCTCGACGAGACGCTCCGGCTCTACCCGCCGGCGTGGATCGGGCCGCGGCGGGCCATGCGCGAGTTCGAGTTCGCCGGCCATCGGGTACCCGCCAGCGCCTACGTCTCCTACAGCTCCTGGGCCAGCCACCGCCTCCCCGAGGTCTTCCCGCACCCGGACGCGTTCATCCCCGAGCGCTTCACCCGCGAGCGCAAGGCGGCACTGCCGCGCGGCGCCTACGTCCCCTTCGGCGGCGGCTCGCGCATCTGCATCGGCAAGCGCTTCGGACAGACCGAGGTGAAGCTGGTCGCCTCGCTCGTGCTCCAGCGCTACCGGCTCGAGCTCGAGCCCGGACGCCCGGTCACGATCCAGCAGATGCCGACGCTGAGCCCGAAGGGCGGCCTGCGGATGATCGTCCGCGAGCGGTAGCCGCCAGGCGCCCTCGCGAGATTCGACGCCGGGGTGAGGCGGATCCTGGGTGCCATGTGCCCAGGATCCGCCTCACCGCCGCGGTTCCGCTACCAGACCAAGGTGGTGAACGCCGGCTCGGACCGGTTTGCGGCGCGGTCCACGGCCCTCACCGCGGTGGCGAAGGGGCCGGACGTGGACGTCCCGGTGATGCCGTAGCGCGCGACGAACAGCTCGCCCGCCCAGAGCTGGAGCAGCTCATAGGTCAGGCTCGACTGCGGATCGACGTCGTCGGTCGAGGCCGTCCAGGTGGTGGTGAAGTCATAGGCGTCCTCGTTTTCCCTGATCGTCGGACCCCCCGGCGCGGTCGGCGCGGTCCGATCGTCGCTGGTGGACGGGACCGTCACGGCCACCGAGTCGCTCGCCGGCGAGACGTCGCCGGACGAGTGCATCGCCCTGACGGTGAGCGTGTGACTGCCCCCGGCCAGGTTCCGCACGGTCACCTGTTCTCCCTTGGTCACCACCTCGCCACGGCCGTTGTCGTAGACCAGGAAGCGATACGGATCCATGTCCGTCGAGCGGTTCCATGCGAGCCCGACCGTGCCGCCGGCCGTGCTCGTCACCCGGAGCCCGGTCGGAGCGGCCCATCCCGCGGTGGTGAAGGTGATCGGCTGGCTCGGCTGGGACACGTTGCCCGCCGTGTCGATCGCGACCACGGTCAGCGAGTAGGTCGTGTTCGAGAGCAGCCCGCCGATCTCGGTGCGGCTCGGCGAAGTCGTGAACTGCTGTCGGTTGCCGACCCGCACGGAGTACCAGCGAAGCCCGACATCATCGGTCGAGCCGGTGAACGAGATCGTGACGGTGGACGGGCTCGTCGCCAGCACGCGGACGTTGGACGGTGGGGTGGGCGGCTGGGTGTCGGCCGCGGCCGCCGCCGGGACCGCGACCACTCCCGCGGCCAGACAGGCAACGCCCGCGGCCACCAGGCGCGAGGAGCTTCTCATCGGAAACCCTCCCTTCGGTGGGTCTGGCATCCCCCGCGCCGTCATACGAGGGAGCGGGCGAGGAGGTTCAATGGATTGCATTCGTCCGTCGCACCGCCGGGACGTAGGATCGTGGCGATGCACGCGAGGGATGGCGCCCGCGCGCCTCGCCTCAGGGACCTCGCCTCCGAGGTGCTCTCGATTTGCCGGGCGCGCTGGGCGACGTTGCTCATCGCCGGTGTGATCGTGTTCGTCCCCCTGGGCCTCGTCGACGTGCTTGCTGAGGACCTCTCCGAGGCGCTCACGGACGACGGGGTCGGCGAGGGCCTCCTCGCCTCGGCCGCGGTGGCCGCGTCCGCGGCGGCGCTCGCCGCGCTCGCCGGCGAGGTGATCTACACCGGCATTGTCGCCCGTGCCGTCGTCGCCGAGCGGGAAGGCCGCGAGCTTCGCTTGCGCGAGCTCGTCGCGCACCTGCCGGTGATGCGGCTGGTCGCCGTCGACGTGCTGGCGGTCGTCGTGATCGCGCTCGGCTTCATCGCGCTGCTCGTGCCGGGCATCGTGTTCCTCGCCTGGTTCGCGCTTGTCGCCCCTGCGGTCGAGCTCGAGGGTCGCGGGGTCATCCCGGCGTTCCGTCGCAGCCACGCGCTCGTCCGCGGCCGCTTCTGGCTCGTCCTCGGTGTGGTGATGGTGCTGCTTGTCGCGGAGAGCGCCCTCTCCGCGGCTGCCGAGTCGGCCTCATGGTGGGGTCTGGGCGAGGGCTTTCTCGGCGATTGGGGCGCCGCGACGCTCGCGAGCCTCCTCACGTCCCCGCCCTACGGCGTGGCCGTGACCGTCCTCTTCCTCGAGCTGCGCGCCGGGCGCGACTAGCGGGAGGCGAGCACGCGGAACCGGTGCTTCGCGGGGCTCGAGTCGCGATTCCCGTCGGGGTCGATCGCCCGCACCTCGAACACGTGCGCACCGGCCGAGACCTTCCCGTAGCGCTTCGGCGAGGTGCACCGCTTGAAGGCGCCGCGGTCGAGCTTGCACTGGAAGCTCGAGCCGACGTCGCTCGAGCTGAAGCGGAAGGTGACCGAGCGACGCTTGGTCCTCTTGGCCGGCGCCGCATCGATCCTCGTGCTCGGCGGGCCCGAGTCGAAGCCGCGGGCCAGCTGGTAGCCGCGCGGCAGGACCTTGCGCGCGGGCGCCTTGACCAGGCCGCCCAGCGATCCCGGCTCCTCCACGACCGGCAGCCGCAGCTCCAGGTTCGAGACCCGGATCGGGCGCTGGCCGGGCGAGGCGAGCCCGTAGGGCGCGTCGTTGGGCAGAAGCTCGAGCTTCGGCACGTGCCCCTCGGCGAACTGCCAGCCGTTGGGCGTGAGCTGGAACACCTGGCGCACCGCCCGCTTCCCGCTCACCTCGGGCCGCCAGAGGCCGCGGGCAACCAGGGTCTGCTGGCCATCGGGCGCGACGTCGAAGAGCCGCGCGGCGAGTTGGCTGTTGGCGCCCGGAAGGGCGATGTCGGCGATCACCGTGGGCGAGCCAAGCATCGTGTAGCCGCCGGCCGGGGCCGGGGCGAGACGGTAGTTCGCAGTGGCCGGGTTGTTCGCCCCCGCCGTCTGCACACACGGGTTGCCCGCCGCGAGCGCGGAGTAGTTGCCGTACTCGTTCCCGAACTGCGTCCCCGACGCCTGAACCGTCCTGCGCGCGCCCTGGGCGAACCGGATCTCGCCCGGGGCGATCTCCGCCCAGGTCACGGCTTCGAACGGCCCTCCCGAGGGCGCCGAGTTCGGGCAGGTCTGGGTCATGGCGACCACGTCGGAGGGGGGTGTCGCCCCCTCGCCCTTCAGGTAATGCGCGAACCAGGCGTTCTCGCGGGAGTTGACCAGGGCGCCGATGTCGGCCTTGTTCGCGCCGCGCGCGTGCCCGAAGTCGCCGAAGGTGAGGGCGATCGGGGCATTCGGGTACTGGGTGCGGGTGCGGTTGTAGAAGCGGAGCGCCTCGTTGGCCGGGAACAGGTCGTCCGTGAAGCCGTTCGAGATGATCAGCGGGGCGGGCGGCTCCGAGTGGTCGATGTAGTAGGAGGAGTGGTGGGTCGTGACCTCGTCGACCACGTCCTCCGCGAGCGGATCGCCGTCATAGGGGCCACCCTCGTCGAGGCGCTCCTTCCAGGTGGTGAGGTCGGCGTCGGGATCGACCCCGGGCGGGGCATAGAAACCGAAGACGAGGCCTGCGAGGTAGAGGTTCCCGACCCAGTTCTGCTTCTCCACGCCGATCCGGCCGCTCGGCCCGAGATACGGGGCGTTCGCCACATAGTCGAGCGTGCTCCCGTTCGGAGTCAGCGCCTGGGCGAGGTCCGTCCATGGGATTCCCGGGGCCGCCGCGGCGATCCGCATCGGGGTGCCGTCCGGGCTCTCCCAGTCGACCAGGCTCCCGTCGGGCATCATCACCCGGTCGCGCAGGGCCGCCAGCGACATCGACATGCCGCCGCCATAGGAGCCCCCGGTGGCGCCGATCCGCTCGGGATCCACGAGCCCCTCGTCGACCAGGCGGCCGGCCAGGTACTGGGCGTCGCGGACCTCGTAGCGGGTGTCCATCAGCCGGACCCAGCCCTCAGCGCAACCGACGGGATCGGCCGCACGCGAGGCCGCGTTGCCGCACGACTCGTGAAAGCCGCGGGTGGTCAGGCTGAAGGTCGCGTAGCCCTGGCTCAGCCAGCGGCGCATCGACCCCAGCCCGAGCTTGCTGCCGCCGTAGCCGTGGAACATCATCACCAGCGGGTAGTCGCCGTCGGGGCCCACCAGGGGCTCGGGCGGGAAGGCGACGTTGACGTCGAGCGGAACGCCGTCGAAGGTCTTGACCGTGCTTCGGGGGTCGGGGTCCTCGGCGCCGTCGGTGCAGAAGCGAACCCCCTCGTCCGGCCCCGGTCCCTGAACTGTGCAGTTAATCGGGGTCGACCCCGGGGCGTCCGTGAATACCTGAGGGATCTCCGCGCTTGCCGGCGCCGCCAGGATCGCGAATGCCGAGACCGCCACGATCCCCGTCAACACCGCACCACGAGGCGCCCCCGTCCCCGTCGCTCGATCAGTCATCGCACCTCCGTGCCGGGTCCCCGCGGTCCAGTCCCTCAGTGCGCGTCAGGATACAGAGCCGATGAGGTCAGCCCGGCGCGTCGACCTCCGACCGCTCGATTGAGCGCCCAGCGGGCGCGGCCAGATACTTCGGGGGGGTATCCTGATCTTCGGGCGCCCAGGGATCAGCGAAGATCAGAGGAACCATGGAAGCGAGCACGCACCGCCACGATCAGGCCCGCGAGCCGGGCGCGGATCACCACGCGATGCCAACCTCGGGCCGGGAGCTCGACGGCGTCGCGCTGAGCGCCACCCTGCACTGCCTCACCGGCTGCGCGATCGGCGAGGTGCTCGGACTGATCATCGGCACGGCGGCAGGGTTCTCCAACCTGGGTACGATCGCGCTGGCCATCGCGCTGGCGTTCCTGTTCGGGTACGGCCTGACCAGCCTGCCGCTGCTGCGCGCGGGCATGGCCCTCGCGGCGGTGATCCCCATCGCCCTGGCCTCGGACACGCTCAGCATCGCCACGATGGAGGTGGTGGACAACGCGCTCGTCCTCCTGATTCCGGGGGCGATGGACGCCGGGGTCGGCGACCTGCTCTTCTGGGGGAGCCTCTCGGTGGCGCTGGTGATCGCCGGTGTCGTCGCCTTCCCGGTCAATCGCTGGCTGATCGCCCGCGGCAAGGGGCACGCGGCGGTGCACGAGACCGGCATTCACGGCGGACCGCCGACCCGGGTGGTCGCGATCGTGGCCATCGTCGCCGGCGTATTCGGCGCCGCGGTGCTGATCGCCGACGCCATCGGCGGGGGCGATGACGGCGAGGAGGGCCAGGAGGCTGCGGAGCTCAGCGTGAGCGCGTAACACTCGGGCGCGCCGCGACTTCTTACCGCTTGACGTTGCGCTCAGGCAGCGCGGGAGCCCTCACCTCCTGCAGATGAGCGCCCGGGTCACCTGCCAGATCCGGCCGCGACCTTCCTTTCAGGCTCGGCCACAAGCCACTTCTCGGCCCAGTCCGCGATGGCCTGGAGCGGGCCGTCGAGCGCCCGGCCCTTCGCGGTGAGGTGGTACTCGACCCGCACCGGAGATGTATCGAGCACGCGCCGCTCGAGCAACCCCTCGGCCTCGAGCTCGCGCAGCCGTTGGGCCAGCATCGTGTCGCTGAGCCCGGGGATCGCGCCGCGGATCGCCCGGTAGCGGTGGTTCCCCTCGAGGATCGCATTCAGGACGGCTCCACTCCAGCGCCGGCCCACGAGCTCGACCGCGCGGTGGAACCGGGAGCAGAACTCGGGCTGCACTGACGCCCCCATTGCGGACCATGCTAGCCGCCGCTCGGGCGGCCCTTGGAGCCCGGTGCGTTCTCCTTGGGGGTCCGGCAAATACTTGCTTGGTCAAGCATCTTTCGCTAATCTACTAAGAAGTTCTGAGCTACTCAGGATTGCGAGGTGGCTCAGGATCGGGAAACAGGAAACCCCCCTACCTACTCAGGAGGACTCGATGGAGATCGCACTACTTGCGCTGCGAGTGGTCGTTGGCGCCTTGTTCGCGGGGCACGGCGCGCAGAAGCTGTTCGGGGTCTTCGGCGGTCATGGCATCAACGGAACCGCCGGGTTCTTCGAGCAACTCGGCCTGCGTCCAGGCCGACTTCACGCAACCGCCGCCGGCACGGCGGAGCTCCTCGGCGGGCTGCTGCTCGCCGCAGGGCTCGTGACGCCGTTCGCGGCCGCGGCCCTGATCGCGGTGATGACCGCCGCGATCCTCACCGTCCACCGGCCCAATGGGGTCTGGAATTCGGACAACGGCTACGAATACAACCTGGTCATGATCGCGGTGGCGTTCGCGCTGGCCGGCGTGGGCGCGGGCGAGTGGTCGCTCGACCACGCGCTCAGCCTGGACCTGGCCGGCACCGGTTGGGCACTGGGCGCTCTCGGCGTCGGCATCGTAGGCGGCGTCGGTGCCGTGCTGAGCGCTCGCGCCTTCCGTGAGCGTGGCACGGGCGACGCGCAGGCAACCGCCGCGTAGCGCCACAGGTTGATCGGTTGTCCCGGCGGCCCCGCCGCCGGGACAACCGCCGATTCACCCGGAGGTAACACCAGCGTGGCCCGCGCCTGGGACGATGGGTGATGATTGCTTCAGCTGGGCAGCAGCTCGCTGGGACACGCGTCGTGCGCGTGATCGCGAAGCTCGAGCCGGGCGGAGCCCAGCTCGCCGCCCTGCGCCTGACCCGCGAGCTGGAGGTTCGCCAACGCGTCGCGTGCCGTGTCCTCGCCGGTGAAGCGAGCCCCGAGGGAATCGAGGTCGCCCGGTCGGCCGGGATGCCCGTCGAGGTCTGGGGCGGTGCGCATGGCATGCAGTACGCATGCGACCCGCGGTTCGTCTCGTGGTTGGCCCCGAGGCTTGCGGGCGCCGACCTCGTCCATGCCCACATGTTCGGCGCCTGGTGGGCGGCGGCACAGGCGGCACCGGTCGGGGTTCCGTTGGTGGCGAGCGAGCACAACGCGTTGCAATGGCCCGGGCAGCCCCGGGACGCTGAGCTCCGTTCGGCCCTTCAGCGGGTGGACAGGTTCCTCGCCCACGGCCCCGCCACGCGTGAGACCGCCCTGCGGGCGGGGCTTGCGGCGGAGCGGATCTCAGCCGGAATCTCGGTGATCCCCGATGACGGCGCTGCGGCCGTGGTCCCCCTCCCCCGCCCCCGGCTTGTCTTCGCCGGCCGCCTCCACCAGGAGAAGGGGCCCGATCTCCTGCTCGAGGCGCTGGCCCTGATGCCGTCCCCGCCGCGCACCTACGTGCTCGGCTCGGGGCCCATGGAAGCTGAGCTGATGGACCTGGCGTGTCGGCGTGGGCTCAAGCGAACGGTCCGCTTCTGCGGCTGGCGGCCGCGGATCGCCCCTTGGCTCGCAGGGGCCAGCGCCTGCGTCGTGCCGTCGCGATACGAGGCGTGGTCACAGACGGCCGTCCAGGCGATGGCGCTCGGAGTCCCCGTCGTCGGCGCCGCCGTCGAGGGCCTGCCGCTGACGCTGTCTGAGGGCCGCGGGGTGCTGATTCCGCCCGAGGACCCGGCGGCACTCGCCGAAGCGCTCCGCGCTGTGCTCGCGGGTCGTCGCTCAACCGACCTCGAGGCGGCGCGGGCCTACGCCGCGCGCTTTCGCCCGCGGCCGGTCGCCGCACGCTACGCCGCCCTCTACCGCGAGCTGATCCGGGAGCGCGCGTCGGTCGCCGGGGAGACTCGTGCAGGGCTCGCCGCCGCCTGATCTCCCTCAGCGTGACCACACGAGCGAGCCGACGACGATCACGCAGTAGAGGATTGCCGCGGCCTCGGGCGCCGGGAGGGCGATCAGGGTGGCAGCCGCCACCAGTAGGACATTTGGGTTAACCAGGCGCCCCACCGCTGCGACCTCGGCTGCGGTCACGTCGTCCTTGAGCAGGGCGGGATGCCTGGGCGCATACCACCACATTGCGCCGAGGGCACTCCGGGTGAGGAGAAGCCAGATCCCGTAGAAGATGACCGCTACCCGCTCGGGATCGCTTTCGCCGACGAGGTAGGTGCCCATGAGCATCGTCGGGAAGGGGAGAAACGCGACGCACAGCAGCAACAGCAGGTTCAGGCGCAGGAGATTGACATCGACCACCCGGAGACTTCCGACGATCCAGTGGTGAAGGAGCCATAGGCCCCCGATCGCGGCGAAGCTGGTCAGGTAGGAGAGATACGCGGGCCACTCGTCGAGCAGAGCCTGCAGCAGGTCGTCGCCGGCATCCGCCGACAGCCCGATGTCGAGGACCAGCAGGGTGATCGCGATCGCGAAGACGCCGTCGCTGAAGGCCTCCACCCGCGTCGTCGAGAGCCGCGAAGCGATCGTCCGCATCTCGGGCGTGACGGACCCGGCTTCACTCACCGTGGCACCACGCTAGCCACGGTGTCGGACCGATCAGTCGCCCCAGAACTCGTCCCTGATCAACTGGGCGTCGCCGGCATGACGGGGCCCGAACACGAGGAGCTCGAGGCCGTCCGGGCCCGCCTCGAAGGCTCGCGCGACCGGCGGCGCGATCCGAATCGCGTCCATCGGGCCGATCTCGATGATCTCGTCGTCGAGCTTGACCCGGCCGTCGCCGGAGAGGACGACGTAGACCTCCTCGGCCTGCTCGTGGCGATGGGCGAACACCTGGCGCTTCCCCGGCCGCACGATCTGAAGCGACAGGCCGGTGGCCTCGGCATCGAGGTCCTCGACCGCGAATCGAGCCTCCTGAGTGGCCGAGTATCCGAACTTGGCCGCGAGATCCTCGACTTCGCGAAGATTCCTGATCGTGTAGCTCACGCGTTCCGAGCCTACAGTTAGGCGGCCGTGAAGCGCCTCTATCTGCTGCGCCATGCGAAGTCGAGCTGGGACGATCCCGAGCTCTCCGACCACGACCGACCCCTCGCCAAGCGTGGGCGCCGCGCCTCGAAGCTGATCGCCGAGCACCTTGGACGCGAGCGGATCAGGCCGGCGCTCATCCTGTGCTCGTCCGCCCGGCGCACGCGGGAGACGCTGGATCGGATCGCCCCGGCCATGGGAGCCAAGCCCGAGGTCCGGATCGAGCGTGAGCTCTACCGGGCGGACGCCACGGACCTGCTCGACCTGTTGAGGGGGCTCCCGGACGACGTCGGGTCGGTGATGCTGATCGGCCACAACCCCGCGATCCAGGATCTGGGCCTGGCCCTCGCCGGTCGCGGCACCGTGGTGGGCTTGATGCAGGAGAAGTTCCCGACGGGGGCGCTGGCCACGCTCGAGTTCGATGGGCCCTGGCACGAGCTTGCCCCCGGCGCCGGCTCAGCGGTCGCGTTCGTCCGGCCGCGGGAGCTCGAACAGTGACCCGCTCACCGACCGACCCGGGGTGCGGGCGCCAGGTCGCGCGGGCTCAGCCGGCTCGTTTGATCCGGTTGAGGAACGGCACGAGCCGCTCGACGAAGTCGTTGTCCGGGAACGCGGAGTTGGGATCGTTGTGGGAGTAGGTCGGCTGCCGGTCGACCAGCGTCAGGTTCCGGCGGGGAATCCTCGATTGCTCCGCGAGCACACTGGCCGCATCGAGCACGCCCCCTCCTCCCAGGGCCGCGCCGAACGCGTAGATCCGTAGCTTCCTCGGCAGGTCGCCGCCGTGGATGGCTCGGACGCCCAGGATCCCCTGCGCCGGGTTCCTGTTGCCGGCCGCGACCGCCCCGGAGTCGATCGTCAACCGCAGCGGGTGGTACCAGGCGGTGCCGTCGAGCCCCCTGAGCCCTGCGCCGGCGAACATCTGCGCGTACCGCTTGATCGGAGTGATCTCCCCCGCCTGGTCCCAGGCGCAGGGCTCGGTGCTCTGATCGAGCTGGCCGAGGTGCGCCTGGGCCGCGATCAGGCCCGCCGGCGAGGTCTCCGAGTCGAGCGCGAACCCGTACTGGGCCAGGTTGGTGGCGGGGCACGGCGGGCTCAGGTTCGCCGGGAGCAGCGGGAACTGCTGTCCCAGGGAGGGCCCGTCCGGATCCATGAGCGCCGCCAGCGATCCGCCCGTGTTGAACAGGCCCGTGAACGGGCTCGGGATGCCGCCGAACACGAGCCAGGGCGAGCCGTTCCGGAGCGCCTCGAGCCGCGAGGTCGCCTCCTGCGGAGTGATCGGGGTCGGGTTCGAGCCACCGTCGATGTAGACCAGGCCGGAGATCCCTCTGGCCCCGGCCTTGCCGTTGAAGTCCCAGGTGGCATAGGCGGTGGTGATCGAGCCGCCGAGCGAGTGGCCGCCGAGCACGACCTCGCCACCGAGCCTCCTCGCCCTCTCGACCACCCGGTGCAGGTCGCCGATCTCGACCCGCATGCCCCACTGTCGGGCGAACGCGACGTCCGCGTCGGGGATCGGCTCGAAGTGCTCGGTGATGTTCGGGTCGACGAGCCAGCGGAGGTAGTAGTCGAATGCCTCCTGAGGCGTCGCCGCGCCGGCCTTCGCCTGGTTGAACACCGACTGGTCCTCGAGCAGGTTCTCGCGTCGCTCCACGGCCCACACCTGCCAGCCCTTCGCCTGATTGGCGACCCAGCTGGCCACCGGTCGGAAGTACGCGGCGCTCGCCGACGTCCCCGGGTTGAGGATCAGCACGTTCCTGGCCGTCCTCGGGCCGACCTTCAGGACGCCGACGCGATCAAGGTTGTTGGGCGTCCCGGCGGCGTTGAACCCGTCCATCCGCGTGAACTCGACGGCAGCCGTCGCCGACGACGCGGCCGCGCCGAGGATCAATCCGACTGCCGCGGCCACCAACGCCGTCCCAAGCCTCATGCTCTCCTCCTACTCCCGCTGTCCCCAGTCCGGCCGTGGCGCATCCGGGCGCCCCGACGGACACCACAATAGTCAGGTGCGGCCGAGCGGACGGTCGCCGATCCAGTAGCGCGGACCCGGTCCGAGCCCGGCGGCCCGATCGTCCGGGTTCGCCAGGCGGCAGCGGTCGAGCGAGAGGCAGCCGCACCCGATGCACTCCGTAAGGCCGGTCCGCAGCCGTTCCAGCTCGGCGATTCGCTGATCGATCCTCGCCGTCCACTTGCTGGACAGGCGCGACCAGTCGCGACGGGTCGGCGCCCGATCCGGGGGAAGCTTGGCGAGCTCGCCCCCGATCTCATCGAGGGTCAACCCGATCCGTTGCGCGAAGACGATGAACGCGATCCGCCGCAACACCGGGCGGGGATAGCGACGGTGACCCGAGCCGGCCCGCTCCGATGTGATCAGTCCCCGCTCCTCGTAGAACCGGAGCGCCGATGCGGCGACGCCGCTGCGCCTGGAGACCTCGCCGATCGTCATCAGAGCCACGCAACAAGGAAATCACGTTTCGCCCTTGACTTCAAGTTCACTTGAGCTTGTAGATTTTGGGCAGGTAGCCATCCCATGAGGCCCGAGGAGGCATCGATGAGCAAGGCACTCACAGCAAGCGAGCGGATCACCGAGGAGGTCACCTCGTGGCCGGGGGTCGAGGCCGGCATCGGCCGTCGCGGCGAGTACGGGTTCACCGTGGGCCGCCGACAGATCGGCCACCTCCACGGGGACCACGCCGCGCATTTCTCGTTCCCGAAGGAGGTGGGCCTGGCGCTGAGGGAGGAGGGTCGCGTCGTCGACCACCCGGTGTTCCCCGGCAAGCCCGGACCGGCCGCGCGCAGAATCGACGACGAGGACGATGTCCGCGACGTGATCGAGCTGCTGCGCCTGAACTACGACCGAGTGGTCGCCCGCTACGGCCTGCCCGAGGCTCCGATCACGGAGCAGCCCTCACCTCGGTGATCGAGAACGCGGCGCCCTGCGGGTCGGCGACGGCCGCCTGCCGAAGCGGGGTGTCCGGGATGTCATAAGGGGGCGCGAGCACCTCTCCCCCAAGGGCCGCGGTTCGCTCCGAGCTCGAATCAACGCTCGGCGCGCCGCAACTCGATTCCTAGGCCTCTTCGCCCTGCCGACGCCCTGAGGCGCCTCACCCGGGGCCGAGCACGGGCTTTAAGTCGACGATCGGCGTTCCATCCACGGCCTCGAGCTCTCGGACGCGAACCCTGTCTCCGTCGACCGAGACCACTTCCACAGGATGCAGGCCGATCGGATTGGGCCGATCCGCGGAGCGGGTGCTGAACACCCCCTGCTCGGGGTTGGTGGGGTCGTCGCGGGGATGCACGCGCAGGACATCGCGGCGAGCGCGATGGAGCCAGGTGAGGACGATGACCCGGTCCCCGGGGTGGATGTCTCGGAGGCCGTCGAGCACGCCCGGGCGAAACAGGAGCCAGGCGTCGGGCGCTCCCTCGTCGCCCTGCTTCGGCGCCGCCGCCGGATCGGTCAGCGAGGACTCGACGGTCCCGATCGGGGTCACCTCGAACCGAGCCTGGCTCACGACGGGCTCACGCGTCTCGAGCGCGGCCATGATCGGCTCCGTGTCGTAGTAGCCGCGGAACCAGGACGGGACCCCATCGGTCATCGCCCACACGTGGGCGAACAGGACCTCGAACTCCCGCCCGGTCGATCTCGCCCGTCCGCTCATCCGGCCGAGCACGACCACGCGGTCGCCGGAATCGAGGAAGTCATCGGCATCCGCCCATGACCCGTCGACGTGATCCTGGAAGATGTCCGCGATCGCCTGGAGCCCGTCGTGACCGTGACGGGTCCCACCCCAGGGCACGGCCTCCGGAAGGTTCCACTCGATGTCGTGGGCGACGGCGTCGATGAGCCCCTGGAAGTCCCAGCGCACCAGGGCCGCGTAGATCCGCCGCAGCGAGCTGACGTCCTCCTGTGTCATCGCCGTCCGGGACTAGCCGCCGAGATCCGCTGCCGCCTCCTCGAACTGGCCCATGAGGCGGGCGAGGGCGTCGCCCGTATACGCGTTCACCACGCCGGTCCGCTCCACGATCATGCCGGCTCGCGTCTGCAGCCGCTCGAACTCGGGGCTGCGCTGGATCTCGTCCAGTCGCTCGCGCTCCCCGCGGAGCAGCACGAACCCGGCGAGATCGCCCCCGTGCGCTCCGAGGAACCACGTCTCGAAGCCCTCGAGCTTCCCCTCCTGCTGGAGCTGCCCGTAGTACTCGATCGACTCGTTGAAGACCTCGATCGCCTTGCGCTCGCGGCCCGTGACGACATCACCCCACCCGAAGAACAGCGCCTCGTCTGCCATCTCACTCCCCTTTCGGTCCGATGAACTCGGTCTTTCCTATGCGGTCAACCTAACACCGGACGGCACCTCGATCTCGCTCCTCTCGATGGCGAGCTCGGCCCAGCCGAGCGGCCTGCCGAGCTCCTTCACCCGATCGACCACACGTGTCCGGCATGCGTCCAGGAACTCGTCGCTGTGGAGCGGATCGTGGTGGAAGAGCATGAGGCGCTCCGCCCGAGCCCGATGCCCGAGCACGAGCGCGTCCGAGAGTGGCGAGTGACCCCAGCCGATGTGTCCGGGGTACTCGTCGTCGGTGTACTGGCAATCGTGGATCAGCAGAGAGGACCCGCGCGCCAGGTCGAGGCCAGAGATCCACTCCTCCTCCAGGTCCGCGAGCGAGGTGCCGAGCCCGGGTTCGTGGTCCGGGATGTAGCAGACGGAGCTGCCGTCGGCCTCGATCCTGTACCCGAGCGTCGGCCCGCGATGGGTCACGGACGCGGCGCGGATCGTGGCTGACCCGATCCGCCACTCGCTCGTCTCGGCCTCGCGAAACGACGGATGGCATGGCAGCTCGCGCACCTCGACCGGCGACAGCGGCGCGGAGATGTAGCGGGCGATGCGGTCCTCCAGGGACGCTTCGCGGGCCGCCGGGCCCCAGATCACGATCTTGGAGCGGGGGCTGAACATGGGCGCGAAGAACATCAGCCCCTGGATGTGGTCGAGGTGCAGGTGCGTCAGCAGGATGTTCAGCGGCCGCTCACTGGGCGCCAACGCCAGCCCGAGGCTGCGAATTCCGGTCCCGCCGTCGAGGACCAGGACGCTGCCGTCCGCGAGCGTTACCTGTACGCACGAAGTGTTGCCGCCGTAGCGAGTGGTCTCCGGGCCGGGCGCGGGGATGGAGCCGCGCGCGCCCCAGATCTTGACCTTCACTCCTCACCCTCCCCGGCGACCCAGAAGAAGACCATTGCCCCCTGGAACCCATCGACGCCGATGACCGGCACTCCGCTGACCTCGACCTCGTGCTCGGCGCCGCCGATCGAGCGGATCCGGTGACGGGAATACGCGGCACGATTGGCCCGCAGCGCGATCGTCAGCGGCTGCTCCTCGATCGGAATCGGCTCGCCGGACTCGTCCAGCGGGCCGTGCGCGTTCAGCCAGTCACGTGCAGGCATGGCCCCGGTCTCCTCGAACCTGCGGCCGAGCAGGGCGCCGGCGGCCTCGTTGTGGAAGATCATGTCGCCGGGCTGGTTCACGAGGAACGCCGGAGTGGACAGGCTCGACAGCAGGTTCCGAGCCAGGATGAGCTCGAGCGGCCTCGGCGGCGAAGCTTCCACGGGCGAACTCTAAGGGGACGTGGGCCCTCGCACGCTCAGGGTCGGCCCTCCGCGGTCCCGACGGCGACCGGCTCGACGTCCAGGCGCGGCAGGGTGCGCTCGAGCCAGTCGGGGATCCACCAGTTGCGGTCGCCGAGGAGCTGCATCACGGCCGGGACGAGCACCATCCGCACCACGGTGGCGTCGAGGAAGATCGCCGTCGCGAGGCCGATCCCGAACAGCTTCAGGAAGGTGTCAGGGGCCGCCAGGAAGGCGAGGAAGACGACCACCATGACCGCCGCGGCGGCGGTGATCACCCGCGCGGTCTTGGCGAGGCCGTCGGCAACCGCGCGGCGGGTGTCGCCGTCCTTCAGGTACTCCTCGCGGATCCGCGAGATCAGGAAGACCTCGTAGTCCATCGAGAGGCCGAACAGGATCGCGAACATCATCACGGGCATGAATGGGGCGATCGGGACCTCGTGGTCGATGCCGATCAGGTTGCTGAGCCCGCCGCCCTGCGCGAACAGGGTCATCACCCCGTAGGCGGCGCTCACCGAGAGCAGGTTCATGATCGCGGCCTTGAGCGAGATCAGCGGCGAGTGGAAGGCGACCAGCAGGAGCAGGAACGAGAGGCCGACCACGCCCGCGATGAACAGGGGCATGCGGTCCTTCATGTACTCGCTCTGATCGTCCAGGGCGGCGACGATTCCGCCCACATAGGGGGTGATCCCGCTCCCCTCAAGCTCCTGCGGCAGCACCTGGGAGCGCAGCTCCTTGACCAGGTCCTCGGTGGCCTCGTCCTGGGGCGACGTCGTGGGAATGACGTTCAGGATCGCCGCCGTACCGGCGTCGTTCACCACCGGGTCGGCGACGAACGCCACCCCGTCCTCTCCGCGCAGGCGATCGCCGAGCGCGTCGATGTCGGACTCGGCGCCGCTGTCCGGGAGCTCGAAGGCGATCACGATCGGGCCGTTCGAGCCCGGCCCGAAGCCCTCGCTGTTCAGGTCGTACGCCTTGCGGGTCATCGTGTCGGGCGGGTCGTTGCCGGCGTCGGGGAAGCCGAGGCGCATGCCGAGCGCCGGGGCGGCGATCGCGAGCATGATCGCCGCGGCGCCGAGGGCAAACGGCCATGGCCGGCGCTGAACCGTGTGGCTCCAGCGCGCCGCGGGGGAATTCGAGTCGCCCTCGGCGCGCAGCGTGCGACCGAGGAACGGGATGTGGAGGCGGTTGACGCGCGGGCCCAGGTACGAGAGGAGCGCGGGCAGCAGGCTGATCGCCGCAAACATCACGACCAGCACCGCCAGCGAGGCCGAGAGCGCGACCCCGTACATGTAGGTGAGGCCGGTGAGGAAGAGGCCGCAGACGGCGATCACGACCGTTGCCCCGGCGATGATCACGCTGCGCCCCGCGGTGGTCACGGACTCGACGATCGCGTCGTGCACGTCCTTCCCATGGGCCATCGCGGCGCGGAAGCGGGTCAGCACCAGGAGCGCGTAGTCGATCCCGACCCCGATCCCGATCAGGCCGGAGACCGCCGTGGCCCAGTCGGGTACGTCGACGACGTTGGTGAGCAGGGCGATCAGCCCGCCCGAGGAGATGCCCAGACCGATCAGCGCCATCGCCAGCGGCAGGCCGGCGGCGACGACCGAGCCGAAGGCCACCAGCAGGACGATCGCCGCGAGGATGAACCCGTAGAACTCGGGGCTCTGCCCCTCCTGGGCGCTGTAGATCGGGTCGCCCCCCAGCTCGATCTCGAGCCCGCCCGTGCTGTTCGCCTCCGCGGCGTCGATTAGCTCCTCGCCGCCCTCATCGGGGAACTCCCAGCCGGGGAGCGTCATCGGGAGGGTCGTCGCCCCAATCGTGCCGTCCTGCGAGTAGCGGATCGGCGTGTGCCGCGAGATATGGTCGATTCCCTCCGCATCGCTGAGGAAGGCGTTCACGCCCTGCTTCGCAGCGGGGCTGTCGGCCCCGGCCTCGTCCTTCCACGTGACGTAGATCTCCTGGCCTGAGTAGCCGCCGAACTCGCGCTCGGTGAGGTCGGCTGCTGCCTGCGACTCCGATCCGGGCGTGTCGTAGTCGGCGTTGTACTCGCCGGCCAGGGAGGAGCCCACCCCGATGATCAGGATCGCCCCGACTATCCAAGCCAGCACCACGCGACCCCGGCGGCGGTAGGTGATATCGGCGAGACGGGCGAGTCGTCGCGTCATTCGGGGGTCCCTCTTTCGGCTGATGGCCTGCGCATAGGTTCAAACATAGATAGGCATTCCGTGGTCTCCGGCCCCTGGTTGGGGCCTCTCTCGCGATTGGATCGGGCGTCTGACGGCCGACGCTCTCTTAGACCGCCGGTCGCGTGGGAACTCATCGGTGGCCGGGACAATCCTCACGTCTCGGGGTAGGGTGATCGAGTGGGCGGCATGAGCACCGGAGCCGTGATCGCCGTCGGCGCGGTGATCGGGTTGGCCGTTGGCATCCTCGTCAGCGTGACCACCGATGTCCCCTTTGCGCCCGAGGCCGGGTTGGTGCTCGGCGCGCTCGTCGGCTGGGTCTCGCGTCGCGACGGCAGGTAAGGAAATCGGTTGAGCACCGAGCCTGAACGGGCGCATGAGCGAGCAGGTCGCGTCCGGCGTCGTCCTGATCGCGGCGAACACTCTCATCATCAACTCCTTGATCGAGGACTAGCTGCACCCGACAAGACAAGACGGCCGCCCCGGATGTGACACCTCCGAGCATGCGGCACGGGTCCCGCTCCTCTTCAACGTCGGCTTCGCGATCCTGGCCCAGCGCTTCGACTATCCCGAGATCCTTCGCCGGCCGACCCACGAGATCCTGGTCGATCTGGCTGGTGGCGGTCGGGATCGCGATGCTCGTGTGAGGACGGCCGCGAGAGCGATGAGTTTCCGCGGATCTTCAGGTCCTTTCACCCGATCGAGAGTGGGACGCAGACTCAGGACCTGGAACGATTGCTCAGCGGCGACGCCGGCAGCGCCGAACGCGCTCCCCGGCGCAGGTACGCTCGGTTAGATGGCTAAGGGCGAGCACACGATCATCGAGGTGGAGGGTCGCGAGGTCCGGCTCTCCAACCCGTCGAAGGTCTACTTCCCCAAGCCGGGCTGGAAGAAGCTGGACGTCGCCGAGTACTACCTCGCCGTGGCCGAGGCCGCGCTGGTTCACCTCCGTGAGCGCCCGACCGTGATGAAGCGCTTCGTGAACGGGATCATGGAGGAGCCGATCTGGCAGAAGCGCGTGCCCCGGAACGTGCCCGACTGGCTCCAGACGGCCACCGTCGCGTTCCCGTCGGGACGCACCGCCGAGGAGCTCGTGGCCAACGACGCGGCACACCTGGTGTGGGCGGTCAATCTCGGAGTCATCGACTTCAACCCCTGGCCCGCGCGGCGCGACGACCTCGACCATCCCGACGAGCTCCGCGTCGACCTCGATCCCACGCCCGGTATCGGATGGGACGACGTGCGGCGCACCGCGATGGTCGTGCGCGACGTGCTCTCCGAGCATGGGCTGCGCGGCTACCCGAAGACCTCCGGATCCAAGGGCATCCACGTGAACGTCCGGATCGAGCCCCGCTGGGACTTCCTCGGGGTGCGGCGCGCCGCCCTGGCGCTGGCCCGGGAGGTCGAGCGCCGCGCGCCCGACCTGGCGACGAGCAAGTGGTGGAAGGAGGAGCGCCACGGCGTCTTCGTCGATTACAACCAGAACGCGCGCGACCGCACGGTCGCGTCGGGCTACTCGGTGCGACCGACGCCCGACGCTCGCGTCTCATGCGCCCTGCGCTGGGAGGACGTGCCTGACGTCGAGCCGGCTGACCTGCGTCTCGACACGGTGCCCGATCGCCTGGGAGCGCTCGGCGATCCGGCAGCCGACATCGACGAGCACCCCGGCTCCCTCGACCAGCTGCTCGACCTCGCCCGGCGCGACGAGGAGGAGGGCCTCGGAGACGCGCCGTGGCCGCCGCACTTCCCCAAGCAGAAGGGCGAGCCCAAGCGCGTCCAGCCGAGCCGCGACCGGGACCGGCCCACCCAGCGCGGCCGCGCCGGCGACCCCCAGCCGGGAGGCCCGCCGCCCGGGGTCCGCACCGGCGGCCTGCAGCGGGGCTTCGGCTCAAAGCCGAGGACCGGCCAGGGGCACGAGGACGAGTTCGAAGACTGATGGCAAGGAGGAGCACAGATGGGTTTGAGTGACTACAAGCTGAGAACGTCCGTGGCCGTCTCGGACATCGCCCGGGCCGCCGAGTTCTACGAGGGCAAGCTAGGTCTACGCCAGGGAGCAGAGCAGTCCGACGAGAGCCGGATCTACGCCTGTGGTGGCGGCACGTCGCTGCACATCTATGAGTCTCCGACTCACGCGGACCCGGGGAGTGCCACGCTGGCCACCTGGTACGTGCCGGACCTCGAGGGTGTCGCCGGCGAGCTCAACTCCAAGGGCGTGAGCTTCGAGCGCTATGACGATCCGGCCCTGGCGGCCGACGAGAACGGCATCCATGAGCTCGACGACGGCAGGGTCGCATGGTTCCGCGACCCCGACGGCAACACGTTCGCGATCGAAGAGGGGGCGGCATGACGCGCTTCGACGCCATCGGCGTGATCGTCTCCGACATCGACAAGGCGGTCGACCTCTACCGGCGACTCGGGCTCGAGTTCCCCGACGATCCGGATCCAGAGGGTCATGGACACGTCGAGGCCACACTGCCAGGAGGCCTCCGCTTCATGCTCGACAGCGAGGAGTCGGTCAAATCATTCAATCCGGGCTGGTCGCCGCACGACGGGGATCCGCGAACGGCGGTTGCCTTCCTCTGCGACTCGCCGGAAGAAGTCGACCGCGTCTACGGCGAGCTGGTCGACGCAGGCGCCCGGGCGGCCAAGGAGCCCTGGGACGCGTTCTGGGGCCAGCGCTACGCCGAGGTGGCGGACCCCGACGGCAACCTCATCGACCTCTTCGCGCCCCTCGATGACTGACCGGCGTCGACGCCAGAGCGCGGCGTCGCTGCGACGCTAACGCCCTGCGTCCTGCGACAGCTCTCCCGGGTCTCCGCCGCCTCGCAGGCGCGAAGAACATCGTCGTCTCCTCGCTCAGCGAGCCTGCCACCCGGAACCCCTCTTGATCGCATTCAGTCGGTGATCTTGGCGCGAATGGTGCGGAAGGTGGGGATGCGGGCACCGTCCTCGTCCTGACCCCACGAACCCGGACGTAGGAGACGCGCTCCCAGAGTCGCGGTATCGGCGTTTGCAAGCGCCGTCCTGGCCGCCGCCCCCTGCAGCCGATTCCCATTCTGGAGGACCACGGTATTGGCAGTGAACAGCGCGATGCCGTCGGCGCCAGCGAGCCGACGGGCTTGGCGGGCGAGGCGCTTGGGGACGCCGCAGACCCGGCCGATCGAGATCGGGAGCTGATTCCCCGTGATCCCGTCGAGGTCGGCATCGAGCGTCAGCGTGATGCGGTAGAAGCGCGCGCTGAACAGTCGCGTGGCGGCCCGAAGGTGGCTGCGGTCGGCCCCTGACGGTGCCTTGGGCTCCTGTGCGGCCACGCACACTCGCCTTGTGGCCGCGAGCGGGGCGACATCAAGAGCGCTCGCTTCGGCCAGTCCCCGCACCTGGGGCTGGCGATTCGGACCCTCTGCCGAAGCGGTCGTAGAAACCGCGACGGCGAGGCTAAGGACGGTGGTGAGTATGAGAATTCGCTTCATGTGCGTGATCTTCGTTGCCAGCCGCCGCTGCCGCCATACCCTTCAGCCCGAGATCGCGCGTCGCTCGGCCCTACCCGCGGGGTAGGGGTGACCCTAGTGTCGCAGTCGCAGCGCCCCGCGTGGTCGCCGGCGCGAAGCGCGATCAGGAGCCTCTTGGGATTGCAGCGCGGCGTAGGGAACTCCCTACCCGCCGGGTCGGGATTGTTGCGGCGAAGTCTCGGGTGCGTGGGTATGGCGAGGGCCAACCCCGCGGGGAAGAGTCAGAGCATGACTTCCAGGACGTACTAACGATGACCGCGGATGTGGTGATCCGGGTGGCGGGGCTTCGCAAGTCCTATGGCGACAATGAGGCGGTCAGGGGCGTCGCCTTCGAGATCCCGCGCGGGACCGTGTTCGGCCTCCTCGGGCCGAACGGCGCCGGCAAGACGACGATCGTCGAAATCCTGGAGGGCTACCGGACCCGCAGCGACGGCGAGGTCAGCGTCCTCGGCTCCGACCCGGAGAGAGACGACGCCGACCTGCGCGACCGGATCGGCATCGTCCTTCAGGAGAGCGGGATCGAGCCCGACCTCACGGTCCGCGAGGCGGTCGAGCTCTACGGGGCCGCCTACTCGCGCCGCCGGCCGACCGATGAGGTGGTGGCGCTGGTCGGCCTCCTCGACAAGCTCGAGGAGCGCATCGCCACCCTCTCCGGCGGCCAGCGACGTCGCCTCGACCTGGCGCTCGGCGTAGTCGGCGACCCGGAGCTGATCTACCTCGACGAGCCGACCACCGGCTTCGACCCCGAGGCGCGCCGACACACCTGGGACCTCGTGGGGGCGCTACGCGACGAGGGCAAGACGATCCTGCTCACCACCCACTACATGGAGGAGGCCCAGCGGCTTGCAGACCGGGTCGCGGTGCTGGGCGCCGGCAGGATCCTCGCCGAGGGCCCGCCCGAGGAGCTCGCCGCCGGCGACGCCGAGGCCGAGGTCTCGTTCACAGTTCCGCCCGGCATCAGCGCCGCCGAGCTGCCGCTGCCCGACGCCGCCGCGGCGCAGAGGGCGAACGGGCGGGTCGTGTTCACCACCACCACCCCGACCCGCGACCTGGCGCCGCTGCTCGCCTGGGCGACCCAGCGCGGGCTCGAGCTCGGCGGACTTGCCGTTCACAGGGCGACGCTCGAAGACGCCTACCTGCAGCTGACCGCACACCAGGACGGCGACGAATGACCACCCGCCGGAAGCTGGCACTGCTCGCGCTCTGGACCAAAGGCCGGTTCAAGCTCTTCCTCCGCACTCCGCGGACCGCGTTCTTCACCTTCCTCTTCCCGCTGATCCTGCTGGCCCTGCTCGACTCGCTGAATAGTGGTCAGACGATCACCGGCGCGAACGGCTCGAAGGTCTCCTTCGCCGCCTACTACACCCCATCGATCGGGATCTTCGGCCTGGTCACCGCCTGCTACACGTGGACCATCTTCACGATCGCCACCGCGCGCGACCGCGGAATCATCAAGCGGGTGATGGGCACCCCGCTGCCGACCTCGATCTACGTCACCTCTTGGGGGATGGCGGCGATCATCACGGGCTTCGTCTCGACCGCGCTGCTGGTCGTGATCGGGCTGCTGGCCTTCAACGTCAGCATCGAGCCGAGGCTGATACCGGCGGCCGTGGCCACCGTGCTGCTCGGGGCCACCTGCCTCAGCGCGCTGGGGCTCGCAGTCTCGAGCTTCGTCCGCAAGGTCGAATCGGCGCCGATGGTCGCCAACCTGACGAGTTTCCCGGTGATCTTCCTCTCCGGGGTCTTCTTTCCGATCAGCGAGGCGCCCGATTGGCTCCAGAAGGTTGCCGACGTGTTTCCGGTCGCCCACCTCGTCGACGCCTTTGCCTCCTGCTTCGACCCGTCGACCACCGGCAGCGGATTTACCAGCGACCTGTGGCTGCTTGCGGCGTGGACCGCGGTCGGCCTGTTCGTCGCTGCGCGCCGGTTCCGGGCCGAGATGACCGCGGCCGGCGGCGACGCGTGGCGCCCGGCGACGGCATGACTGGGCCGGCATCCTGCGGGGAGGGACGGCTTGTCGACCAGGGCACGCTCGCCGACCTGCGCCACCTGAGCGCGCAGACGGGTCCCCGTCGCGAGCTCGGCCGGGCTGCGCCACACTTGCACCATGATGAGGCCGAGCGCTGAATGACTTCGGAGACCTACCAACGTCCCGGCTGGTTCACCTCTCACGTCTTCAACCCGGCGGTAGCGCGTCTCACCCGCCTCGGGCTAAGCGTCGCGGGCTCTCGCATACTGGAGGTGCGTGGACGAAAGACGGGCGAGCCGCGACGAACGCCCGTCAACCCGCTGACCCTCGATGGCACGCGCTACCTCGTCGCGCCGCGCGGGAACACGCAGTGGGTGCGCAACCTCCGCGCCCAGGGCGAGGGACGCCTGCTTCACGGCCGGCGTGCGGAGGTCTTCCGCGCCAGCGAGCTCCCTGACGACGAAAAGGCCCCGATCCTGCGCGCGTACCTCGAGCGATGGAAGTGGGAGGTCGGGGTCTTCTTCGACGGCGTCGGGCCGCAGGACCCCGAAAATGAGCTTCGGCGCATCGCGCCCGACCATCCGATCTTCCGGATCACGGAGACGCCCTCGCGATGACCGCGGCCAGCGACCAACATGCCCGCCGCTGGTGGATCCTCGTCCTCGTCGGGATCGCCAAGCTGATGGTCGTCCTGGACGTGACGATCAGGGATCCGCTGTCCTTCAAGTCGATCGCGCCTCTTCATGCTCGCGCTCCATTCCGCGGCGGTGGAAGAAGGCGCTAAACGACCCGGCCAGTACCGCCACGACCGAGATGGCGTAGGCCTGGAGGAAGACATCCAGGATCCGCGCCGGCGTGGAGATCGGATTCGGGAGCTGCGAGGAGACGGTGAGGAGCTGGGTGCTGGTCCAGAACACGGAGTCCCCGAAGGTCGTGATCTCAGTGCCCGTCGCGTGCCGCTCGAAGGCGAAGATCAGCACGCTGGCGACGGCGTCGAAGACTACCGTGGCGATTAAGACGTAGGTGATGCGTGAGCGCAGGTACCCATGCGTCGGCGTGGACGCGCGCGCAACATCCAGCACCTCGCGACCTCCCGCTCGAACCGGTTGCGGCACGCCAGGAGTGTCGCCCCTCGGCCGGTCGGACGATCAACGCAGCGGACCGAAGCTCGGCGCGTCGTGAGGCGATGGTCGATGCCGATCTCGCTCACGGCGTGAGCGCCACGGCCGCCTCCGGCGTGGCGACGTGGAAGCTGAAGCTCTCCTCGAGATACAGCCGCACTACTTGTGCGTCGTGTGACTCATACCCAATCGACACGTCCTGGCCCGACTCGAAGATGAAATCGCCGCCACGCAGGCTCAGGACGACCGCTCCGGTCACGCCCGGCGCCCACACGACCGGCCCCTCGACGATCTTGCGCAGGTGCTCCACCAGCGGGTAGCCACCGTGTTCTGCCGTCTCGATCACCGAGCGGTATTGCTCGCTTTCAAGCGCCAGCCCATACGGCCCCGCGATCCCGCTCTGCAATAGGCGCTCTATGGCGCCGGCCACCGGCCGCGGATACCCGTCAGGGGCCTGGCCGAGCGGAATCGGTTCGTGCGGCGAGGCCTCGCCGATTCCGCCGATGGAGCCCTGCCAGCCGTGAAACACGGCGACGTTCTCGGCCACCGCGATCTGACGCGCGGCCTCGTCGAGCGCGTCGAGGTCAGTGTCATCAGCGCCACGATCGGCGTCACGCAGCTCCGCCCTCGACAGCTCGAAGTCCGCTCGCATCTCGACCAGCGGCAAGACGCGTCGCTGCAGCCCGGACACTCCCTCGGCCGGGGCGGACGCCAGCGGATCCGTACGCCCCAGATTGGTCGCCGAGTGCTCCCAGCCATGCGGGCCGGAGAAGTCGACCAGCTTCCGAGCAGCGAGCGCGGGCGTCGATCGATCCCGCGCCTCGCGGTCGAGGAGCTCCCATCCCGACTCGGTGATGGGGGCGTGCCCGCGGAGCAGGTGATTCATCGCGCCGCCTCCCTCAGGCTTCCGATCGCTAGCGACCCGTCCTCGGACTCATCCTCGGACTCGGACGCTGCGGCGGGGCCGGGAGCCGGTGGGTCGTCGAGGAAGTCGACGGTGGGTACGACGAACAGGTTGCCCGTGAGTGCCGTGGAGAAGTCGAGGATCCGGTCGTAGCTGCCCGGTGGCTTGCCGATGAACATGTTCTTCAGCATCTGCTCGATCACCTCCGGGCCGCGGGCGTAGCCGATGAAGTATGTCCCGAACTCTCCTGCCCCGACGCGCCCGAAGGGCATGTTGAAGCGCACGATCTGGCGCTGCTCGCCGTTCTCATCGATGATCGTGTTCAGCGCCACGTGCGAGTTGGCGGGCTTCAGCTCATCGGGGAATTCGATGTCGTTGAGCTTGGTCCGGCCCATCGCTCGCTCCTGCTCCTCGACCGGCAGCGCATCCCAACCCTCGAGGTCATGGAGGTACTTCTGAACGACGACGTAGCTCCCGCCCGCGAACTCCGGGTCCTCATCACCGATCAAGACCGCGGCGAGCGCCGCCGCTCCCTCTGGGTTCTCCGTGCCATCGACGAACCCGAGCAGATCGCGTTCGTCGAATGACCTGAACCCGTGCACCTCATCGACCACCCGCACGTAGCCGGCGAGCCGACTCATCAGCCGCTGGGCCAGCTCGAAGCAAAGGTCCAGCCGATGGGCGCGGATATGGAACAAGAGATCGCCGGGCGTCGCCGGCGCGGTGTGCCTGGGGCCCGCAAACTCAGGAAACGGATGCAATCCGGCCGGACGCGGCGCGCCGAACAGCCGATCCCAAATCCCGGCGCCGACACCGACCACACAGGTCAGCTCTCCCTCCGGGATCCGGAAGCCCACCGACCGCCTCAGTCCGCTGACATCGGACAGCAGATCGCGAACCCCGTCCTCGGCCCCGGAATCCACGGTCACCGTCACGAAGATCGCCGCTTCCGTGATCGGGCTCAGAATGGATTGCGGCTCGGGTGCCTTCATCAGGGCTCGATACCTCGCAACGCGCCAAGCCTATCCCGGTTCGCTGGCCTGCCCGCAGCATAGGGTCAGATTGGGTTCCCGGCGAAGTCCTCGGCGCCAGACGGCAACACTGTTCTGCCCGTCGTGAAAGGGGTGCGCGGTTGGGTCGGGCTCTACCGGGGTGAGATCCGCTTGGCGTATCAGAGCGACGGCAGGCTGTAGTCGTCGAAGTACCAGAGCGCGCTCGTGTACCAGAGCACGGCGACGAGCGTGACCAATGTGCCTCCGGCAAGCGGCAGCGCCCAGCCGGGCAACCGCCGGGAGCGGACGATCACGAGCTTGGCGGCGATCGCCCCATAGAGGAAGCAGCCCGCCAGCGAGTGGACGGCGACCCGCGCGTCGATGTTCGTCTCCACTCCGTACGCGAAGGCGCAGTGATAGGCGATCGGCAACGTGGCCAGCACGGCCACGGTCCCGACGGCCCGATGCACAGTGCGGGGCCGTGTGCCGCTGGCGGCGATGCCCGGCAGCTTGCCGTACATCCACAGCGCCAATCCGATCTGCACGGCGGCGAGTGCCAGCACCCCCGTCGCCAGCCAGGACTTGAGCGGGAGAGTGTCCGTTGCGGTCTTTCCGAACAGGCCGGTGCCTGAGTAATCGGGTGTGTGCTCGGTGCCGAAGACATACAAACCCACCGCGATCACCATGGCGAGCCCGAGTAGTGAGAAGAGTCTGGCGCTCGATTGGAGCCTTGTAGCGGTCACATCGCAACCCCCGTTAGCCGAAGAACGGCCGGAGGGCCCGCAACTCTACGGACTGCGCGCTCGCTCGAGCAACCCTCAGCGGCCGAGCGACAGGACAACGTCGTGATCTCGCCCAGCTCGCAGCCCGGCTCCGGTTGGCTGGCCTCGTCGTCGCGAGTTACGGCGTGGGCTCGCCGTAGATGAAGTCGTCCATCACGACGAGGTCCCGTCCTGGATTCTCGTTTGGGCCCAGCGCCCTGTTGCCGCTCCTGATCCTTACCCGCGCGACCTGATCGTCGAGGAAGCGGACGCCGAGGAACGACAGGGTCTCGCTGCCGGGGCTAGCCGGCACGTCGAATGTCCCCAGGGGGCGGTCCCGCTCGTCGAAGTACTTGATCTGGGTCCTCCGGGTCCGGTCGACGTCGGTGAAGACCGAGCCGAAGCCCGTGGTGGTGGCGGGCGTCGAGCTGCCGGGCACGAAGAAGCGGACGTCGACAAACTTGCTATCGAGAGCGGTGAACAGCCGCGGCGCGCTGAACGTCGTGAACAGGCTCGAGTAGGTCGGGTTTATGTTGTCGAACTCGATCGGCGCGACCGGGGCCTTGCCGCTCACCTGGAACCCGCTCCCGGGAGTGAAGAAGACAGCTCCGCGCGGCGAGTTGACGTTGAAGAAGTCCGGCGGGAAGGCGTTCGGCGAGGAGAAGGCGTCCGGGACGCCGTCCCAATTGATCTCGCGCCGCCCCGAGCCGAATGAGCCGGCGACGTTCGGGTTGAGCGTGCCGAGGTCAGCGCGGTAGGCGTCGACCGCCGACTGGATCGCCGCGGCGCTCGAGCCGGTGGCCTGCTGGACGTTGACGGCGGGCTGATTGCTCGCCGATGCCTCGGCGGCCGCTGGCAGCATCGCCAGGGTCGCAAGGCCGGCCAACGAGAGGATGCGTGCCATACGTGACATGAAGGGCCCCCTTCGGGTCAACCTCACTGGACTGCCAATTTGTCCCTGCATCAGTTACAACGCGCCCGGCCGGGTTCTTGTCGGTTTAAGATTGCTGAGTTCGCGCGGGTCAGGGGAGAGCCCGTCGGAACGTTCGGACGCCAACCTGATGAGCAGGATCACGATTCGTGAGCGTCGTCGCCGACGCTGGCGCGTAGCGAACCGTCCGGGACAGGCCGGCCAGCCAGCCGTAATTTGACCCGAGACGTCTCTGACAAGACTCCGGCGGGCGCGTTGTAACTACGTAGCACGGCCGCCTCCCTGCAAGTTCCACCGGCGGCCGTGCTCTTTGGCGTCGGCCGGCGGGCAGCGGGAGGCAGAACAGCCGCGCGGGCGGCCTCTGCCGGGTTACGGGGGCAGGGCGGCCCCCAGCCGTCACGGGTCCCTACTGACTCCGATCGGATTGAGCTGAACGAGTACCCGCGCCCCGGCCAGCGGGTCGCGATCCGTTCAGCGGCGCTTCAGCGTGACCGCGTCGACGCCCGCGGCAAAGTTGGCCTGATTGTCCACCTCCGCGAACCGCAGCCTCACCGTGCGCCCGGCGAACCGCGAGAGGTTCTCGCTGACCGGGTTCGGCGCCATTATCAATGGGTCGCCGACCCTGGTCCTGAAGATGTTCGCCAGGACATGCTCGGGCTTGAGCGAGCGCAGTGGCGAGTTCGGCTTCATCAGGTCGATCCGGTATTGCTGGTTCGGCGCGCCCGTGTGTGAGAGGCGCTTCGGGGTAGAAAAGACGCCGGCTTCGTTGACGTAATAGACCAGCATCGTGAGCCTGTAGCGCACGTCCTTCCTCAGCCGCAGATCGCGAAAGAGGATGTTTGAGCTCGAAGCGCTCTGGACCGTCTCGGCGGCGAAGTCGCCCCGCGGCGGAGGGGAGAGCCCTTGGAACCCGAGCCCCGAGTAGATCTGCCAGCTCCCATCACCGAGGCTGTTTGTCTGCCATCTCGAGAAGTCGCCGCTCTCGAAGCCGCCGTTCCTCAGGGCTCCTTGGGCGAGCGTCGAGCCCAGCGCCACGAGGCAGGCCGCGACGGCGCCGATGGCCAACCCGTGCTTGAGTCTCCGTTTCACGTCTACGCCCCCCTTTGCGCTCCGGCCAGGGCGTCGATCGGAGAGGGTGATGCCCCGCACCGGAATTCCCGAGGCGACTCGACCCTACCCCGATCGATGCCCAGATGCAAGGGGCTATTTGCATGGCGTAGCTAACCGAAGCGATATCGCATCCTGTACCTGCCGCTCGACCTCGTCCTGAACGCCCCCGCGCTGTTTCAGGCCCTCGCGCAGATCGCGGACGGCGATCATGGCAGCCGCTAACCGCTCGCCCGCACCTCACATGCGTTTACTCTCGGAGCATGACCATCAGCCTCGAGATCGCCGGCACTGAGGTCGCCCGGATAGGGCTGGGGACCAACCGGCTCACGAGCGCGCCCGAGAACGTCGCGTTCGTGAAGGCGGCGGTCTCAGCCGGTGTCGGGATGATCGACACCGCCCACGTGTACACGGACGGGGAGAGCGAGGAGACGATCGGCACGGCGCTGAGTCCCGTCCCGGAGGGGTGCGTGGTGGCCACCAAGGGCGGATACCACGCCGGCGAGGGCCGTCCCGAGGTGCTGCGAGCCCAGATCGAGGAGAGCCTGCGACGCCTGGGGACCGGCAGCATCGGCCTCTACTACCTCCACCGGGTCGACCCCCGGACGCCGCTCGAGGAGAGCCTCGCCGTGATCGCGGAGTACAGGGACCGCGGGAAGATCCGGGAAGCGGGCGTCTCAGCGGTGGGGATCGAGGAGATCGAGCGCGCCCGTCAGGCGTTGCCGATCGCGGCCGTCCAGAACCCGTACAACCTCGTCGAGCGCAGCCACGAGGAGGTCGTCGACTACTGCACCCAGGAGGGGATCGCGTTCGTTCCGTACTACCCGCTGCACGGCGACCGCGACACGGCGCTCGCCGAGATCGCCGCACGGCACGGCGCCACGGTCGAGCAGATCGCGCTTGCCTGGATGCTGCGGCGCTCCCCGACGATGCTGCCGATCCCCGGCACGCTCTCGCTCGACCACCTGAGGCAAAACCTCGCCGCGCTGGAGATCGAGCTGAGCGACGCCGAGTTCGAGGCTCTGCTCTAGCCCTTGTCGGTCCGGTTCAGCGCTTGGGTTCGCGGAAGACCCGGAACGCCAGCCCCGCGACCAGGATCCCGAGCGCCGTGCCGAGGGCACGCTCGCCCGCGGCGTCGAAGGCATCCGAGCCCAGCGTGTCGGTCAGGAGCACGACGTAAACGGTGATTGCAGTCGTGAAGAGCGCGTACTCGATCGTCAGCATCGCGTAGGCGAGCGCCGCCGCGGTCGTGAGCACGATCGTGCTCGGGATGATCGCGTCGCTCAGGACCTCGGCCAGGGCCGTAGCCAGCACGAGTCCGATCACCGTCCCGGCCGCGCGCATTGCGATCCGCTCGGAGGTCTGGCCGGCCTCGGGCTTGAGCACGAAGAGGATCGTCAACGGCACCCAATAGCCGTGGTCGTGGAAGCCGCCCAGGCGATAGATCGCCACCCCGATCGCCATCGCCGTACCGAAGCGAAGCGCGTGGCGCAGGGCCGGGTCCTGGAGGTAGAAGCCGGCGCGCAGCTTCGCGGCCGTCTCCCGCGCCTCCCGGCCGAGCTCGAACGGACGCTCACGACCGCGATCGGCGACCGCCCACACGCCGACGGCCCAGCCGGCCTGCACGAGGCCGCCGGCTGTGCCGAGCGCGAGCGCCTCCCATGCCTGGTGTGGCTCCAGCCACAGCCCCTGCGCGATCAGGAAGGCGAGCGCCACGGTCAGCCCGGCGATCGCCATTCGCATGGAGACGGCGACCGCGTACGCGGCGAGCGTCGCGACCAGCGCCATGCCGAGGATCGCCGTCGGCACGGTCTGGCTCGTGAGCACCCCGAGCGCCGCCATGACGCCCACCAACGGCGCGCAGCAGAGCTGCCACCGCGCCCGCACCCGGGCGGGAGCGTCGAAGGCGAGGAAGCCGCAGATCATCGCCGCGGTGCCGAGCGCCCCGGCGACGGCGTCGTCGAGCTCGAAGTCCGTGAGCAGGGCGGCGGCCACGGGCACCGCGATCAGGAAGCCTCGCCTGATCGTGGGCATCGGGTTCCCGCGAAGCGCCCAGGCCGCCGGCAGGCGCGAGCTGGCTGTCGCCGGCGCCTGGGCCATTGTCAGGTGAGGATGGGGTCGTCGGGCGCGATCGTCGGATCATTCTGCCGACAAGGGAAGCGGCGGATTAGTTTGCAAGTGAGGGCGGGAAGGGGCGCCCGTCAAAGCGCGCTCCTCCCATCGGAGCGACACGCAACCAGGAGGACGACATGCAGCTCACCAAGAACTCCACCGAGACCATGGCTGGGCCGAGCGAGTGGTTCACCGGGGCGGTCTACATCGACCCGGTTGCGACGCCGTCAGGCCAGTCGCGCCTGCAGGCAAGCAGCGTCCACTTCACTCCGGCCGCCCGGACCGCGTGGCACATCCACCCCAACGGTCAGACCATCTGCGTCACCGAGGGCGTCGGCCTCGCGCAGCGCCGCGGCGGCCCGATCGAGATCATCCGGCCCGGTGACCGTGTCCACTTCGAACCCGGGGAGGACCACTGGCACGGCGCCGCCCCCAACCGCTTCATGACCCACCTCGCGATGGTCGAGGTGGACGACGAAGGCAACAGTGCAACGTGGGGCGAGCACGTCAGCGACGAGGAGTACAGCGCCGCGCCGGTGTCTTATAGCGCGCCCGCGAACGGCGCAACACGCACCGGGAGCCGCCTCCAGCCGTCTACTCAGCGCTTGAGATCGCGTCGCAGAGCTTTGAGAGCGCGTCCTGAGCCTGGCCAGACGGGACCTGATCGACCGCGCTCTTGCAGGAACTCTCAGCCTGCGAGAGCGCCTGCTTCACGTCCCCGCCGCCGGAGCTGAGAGCCTCGCTTGGCGGTGTCGCCGACGGAAGTGCAGGCGCTCCCCAGGGCGGTTCCCGCCGTACCGCCGAGCTGCTCGGCCTCGTCGCTGCAGGACTGGACGGCCGAGTCGATCTTCTGCTCCGCAGCCGCGGTGGCGGAGGTGGTCGTTGTTGCCTCGTCGTCGTCATCGCCGCCGCATCCGGCCGCGGCCAGGGCGCAGACGCACAGCGCCGTGAGCCCCAAGCTCACATGGAAACGATGTCTTCGCATGGTTCAAATCCCCCTCTGGGTCGGCTCACCGCAGTCGCGAGTCGGGACAGCCTATCCGCCTTCACCCGTGCCTCGGGTGAAGTCGCCGTAGCCAACCGGCGGCTTTTCCCCATAGCCGTGCGCTCTCCTGGCACCTCTCCAGGACGAACCCGAGGATGAACCCGCCGGTGAAGGGCATAGGTTTCGACCCAAGGTCCATGATCGAGAGGATCTGAATGAAGTGGGCCCTGACGATCCTGGCGCTGGCGGTGATCGCGGTGGCCGCCGTCTCGAAGCGGCTGTCGGGAACGCCGATCACGCCCGCGATCCTGTTCGTCTCCGTCGGGCTCCTCGTAGGCCCCCGGGTCCTCGACGGAATCGACATCTCGAGCACCAGCTCGACCGTGCGAGCGCTTGCCGAGGCGACGCTCGCGCTGGTGCTCTTCTCCGACGCCTCGCGCATCGACCTCGGAAAGCTGCGGCGCGAGATCTCAGTGCCGCTGCGCCTGCTCGGAATCGGCCTGCCGCTGACCATCGCCCTCGGCGCGCTCGCGGCGGCGGTGATCTTGGGCCAGTTCACCTTCTGGGAAGCCGTCATCCTCGGAGTTGTCCTGGCGCCGACCGACGCCGCTCTCGGTCAGGCGGTCGTCACCGAGCCGCGCGTCCCAGGCCGGATTCGTCAGAGCCTGAACATCGAGAGCGGGCTCAACGACGGGATCTGCGTCCCGCTGCTGTTCGCGGCGGTTGCCGCCGCGGACGTCCAGTCGCACATCTCGGAAGGGAGAGGCGCGTTGGAGCTCCTGCTCGAGGAGATTGGCTACGGGATTGCCGGAGGGGTCGTCGGCGGGCTCCTGATCGCAGCCGTGGTGGTTTATGCCGGCCGCAGGGACCTGATCGAGGGCACCTGGCGCCAGGTGATCCCCGCCGCCGGCGCCGCCCTCGCCTACGGCACCGCCGTGGCGCTTCACGGATCCGGCTTCATCGCGGCTTTCGTCGCCGGCATGGTTTTCCGGGCGGCGATCAAGCGCGACCCCGAGGACATCAACCGGCTCACCGAGGAGGTCGGAGGCGTGCTCAACGGGGTCACCTTCATCCTCTTCGGGGCGATCCTGCTCGGACCGGCGCTGGGGGAGCTGAGCTGGGAGCTTGCCCTATACGCCGTCCTCAGCCTCACGGTAGTGCGAATGGTGCCCGTCGCGATCGGGATGCTTGGTTCCCACGCTCGGGTGCCGACGGTTGGCTTTCTCGGCTGGTTTGGACCCCGAGGCCTCGCCTCGATCGTTTTCGCGGTGATCGTGATCGAGGAGTCCCAGCTTCCCCACGAGCACCTGATCGTTCTCGCGATCTACCTCACCGTGGGGCTCTCGGTCTTCGCCCACGGCCTGACCGCCGCTCCCCTCGCCGACCGTTACGCAAGATGGTTCGAGCGCCATCCCCGCGACACGGCACCACCGATGGAGAGCGCCGCGACCGAGGTGACCCGGACCCGGGGGTTGCTGCCGTGAGCCCTAGCCCGCGGCGTCCTCCTTCGCCGCCGCATCGATCTCGCGCTTGAGCTCGTCGGCGTCGGCATCGACCTGCTTCTCGATCAGCTTGTTCGCGCGGGTCGTCGCCTTCTCGAGTTGCTCCTCGATCCTCGACTCGGCGAGCACGATCACGGCGGCGCTTCCCGCCTCGAGCTCGTCGCCGAGGTCCTTGAGATCGCCGCGCGAGATGCCGCCCCTGAGGTGGCCGATGAGCCCACCGGCGCCGGCGCCGACGATCGCCGAGCCAATGATCGCGGGCGGGAAGATGATCCCGACCAGCGCCCCGACCCCCGCCCCGGTCCAAGCACCGTGCTGGGTGGGCTTTTCGGTCTTGGTCACGCGGACCTTGCCGTCTTCCTCCTTGCGGATCACGGCGGAGTCGAAGGTTCCGATCGCTCCGGCGGCATGGAGGTCGAACACGGCCTCGTAATCGGCCTCGGCATCGAGGATCTCGTCGTAGATGGCGGCGTAGAGGAACACTGGTCTGTCGGCCATGTGGCTTCCTTTCGGACAGGTGGAGCCTGATCCAGGCGTTTGCAAACACCGATCCTAAGAGAGCCGGGCGCGGTCTTCATCGCCCAGAAGGGGTGATTCGGTGTGCCCAGCTTCGGCCCGAGAGCGGAGCCGAATCCCCTGGAGGTCTTGACTTCAAGCGCACTTGAAGATGCATCATGGTCCGACATGCCCGTCGGAATCGTCACCGGAGCCTCACGTGGCCTCGGCCTCGCGCTCACTCGTGGCCTGAGCGACCGGGGTTGGCACGTAGTGGTCGACGCTCGTGGCGGACCAGAACTCCACGCGGCCACGAAGGGGCTCGACGGCGTCGTCGCGGTCTCAGGCGACGTCGCGGAGCCGGAGCATCGCATGGCGCTCGTGGAGGCCGCCGGAGAGTCGATCGACCTGCTGGTGAACAACGCAAGCCTGCTCGGCCCAAGCCCGCAGCCCGAGCTCGCGGACTACCCGCTGGACAAGCTGGCCCGCGTCTACGAGGTGAACGTCGTCGCGCCGCTGGCGCTGGCGCAGCTGGCGATGCCACGGTTAGTAGACGGCGCCGCTGTTGTGAACGTGACGTCGGACGCGGCGGTCGAGGCATACGGAGGCTGGGGCGGCTATGGCTCGTCGAAGGCAGCGCTCGAGCAGCTGAGCGCGATCCTCGCCGTCGAGCACCCCGAGCTCCGCGTGTACGCCCTCGACCCGGGTGATATGCGCACCCAGATGCAACAGGCCGCGTTCCCGGACGAGGACATCTCCGACCGCCCGGCGCCGGAGGCCTCGGTGCCGGGACTGTTGGCGCTGATCGACGGAGACCTGCCGAGCGGCCGCTACCGCGCCCACGAGCTCGCGGAGGCGTCGCGTTGAGCGTGACTGCTCTCCCCGCACCACTGGAGGCACGGGAGCCGCCGGAGGAGCGCGGGGCAGACCGCGCGGACGTCGCGATGCTCGTCACCCGCCGAGCCGACGGCTCGTTCGTCGATGCCAGGTTCCGCGAGCTGCCGAAGTTCCTCGCTGCCGGCGACCTGCTTGTCGTCAACAACTCGGCGACCCTGCCTGCAGCGCTTCCAACCCGGATCGGCGAGCACGAGCTCGAACTCCATCTCTCAACGCCGGCGGGCGACGGGAACTGGGTCGTTGAGCTTCGAACCAACGATCTCAAGCCCAAGCGCCCCCCGATCGGAGCCCGACTTGAGCTGCCAGGCGGAGCGTATGCCGAGATCCTCGCCCCGTACCCCGGCAGCGAGCGTCTCGGGCTAGCGCGGCTCACGTTGGGTGCTCCGATCAGGCAGTACCTGCGCCGGCACGGTCGCCCGATCCGCTACGGCTACGTCAATCAGGAGGTCCCGATCGACGCCTACCAGACGGTCTTTGCGCTCGAGTCGGGCAGCGCCGAGATGCCGAGTGCCGGCCGCCCGTTCACCCATGAGCTCGTGACCGAGCTCGTCGCCCGCGAGGTGCTCCTCGCGCCACTCACCCTGCACGCCGGCGTTTCCTCGCTCGAGCGCGGCGAGGGCCCCTATCCCGAGCGCTACCGCGTCCCGCCGGCCACGGCCCGGCTCGTCAACGCGGTCCACGACTGGGGCGGGCGGGTAATCGCTGTCGGCACCACAGTGGTCCGGGCGATCGAGACCGTCGCGGCGCCCGACGGAACGCTCGCAGCGGGTGAGGGCTCCACGGACCTGGTCGTGACAGCGAAACGCGGCTTGCGCGCGATCGACGGCCTCATCACCGGCTGGCACGACCAGGGCTCGTCGCATCTCGAGTTGCTAGAGGCGGCGGCGGGCGCAGTGCTGCTCGAACGGTCATATCAGGCCGCAAGGGCGCGCCGTTACCGCTTCCACGAGTTCGGCGACACCCACCTCATCCTCCCTTAGACCCACTAAAACGCCGGCGTCGTCTTGCCGCTCACGGTCGGCGGCGAACAGACCTCATCGCATTCGCAATGGGCGCCTACCCGGGCAGGTCCTCGGGCCGCTTCTCTGCGAGCCGCCCCTCGAGCATCCCGGTCGCCTGCCCGACCTCGATCAGATAGCCGTCGGGGTCACGCATGTAGCAGCGCACCTCAGCCACGCGGTCGATGGGCGCGGTGACGAACTCCGCTCCCTTGGCCTTCCAGTCGCGGTAGCAGGCCTGGATGTCGGCCACCCTGAGGTTGAGAAAACTGGAGACCTCGTTCGACGCCTCATATGGGACGACGGAGATATCCGGCTTGTCCGGGGTCGGGCCGCCGCCGGGATTCATGATGATCCAGCCGTTGGCCAGCTTGACGATGCAGGGGTTCTCCTCGATCACGACCTGACCGCCGAGGACATCCGAGTAGAAGGCCCTCGAGCGCGCGACGTCTCGCACGATCAGGAAGTGGGTCATGAGGATGCCCTCAGTGGGCGCGGGCATGTTCTCGAAGTCGATCTTCGCCGCTTGGTCATCCATCTCTTTAGCTCCCTCGTTTTGAAGCCGCCCGACTGCGGAAGGCGAACGAGTACGCTCTCGGTCAGTTCTGGCTGCCCGACGGCGTCATCGCCTGCATCAACTCACGACTCGGAACGTAGCCGATCACCTCGCCGTCAGCGGGAGCGGAACCACTCGACGGTCCGCCCCACCGCTTCACGATGGGGTGTTGTCTCGAGCCGACCGAAAGCACCCTCGAACTTCGACGAGTCGATGACGAACGGTCGGCGGAACTGGTAGGCGGTCTCGCGCAGCTCTCGGAGCAGCGGCGAAAAGATGCCGGCCACGCCGAGCAGCGCCGGGCCCATGATTTGAGCCTTCGCCGGCGTCGGCCGCCCCGCGGCCTCGAAGACGAGGTTGAAGAACTGCTGCGCGGTGAGCGGCTCGGCGGCCGGCAGGTGCCAGACCTGACCGTCGGCCTCCGGGCGCTCCGCCAGGGTGACGAGCCCATCGGCGATGTCGGGCAGATAGTGGAAAGTGTGGGGCACGTCGAGCTTCCCGGTCCACTGCGGCCGCTTTCCCTCCACGACCCGCCCGAAGACGGTCTCCCCGGCGGTGGAGCTCGTGCCTCCGGGCCCGTAGTAGTCCGAGGCCCTCCCGATCGTCACCCGCACCAGGCCCTCCTGGTGCGCGGCGAGCATCTCGGCGGCGACCTCGACGTGGGTCCGCCCCTTGGGGCCGCTCGCGGTCGGAGGCAGGTCCTCCCGCAGCGGGCCGTCGACGGGGCCGTAGGCGTACAGGTTGTCGGCGAAGACGAGTTTGGCGCCCGATGACTCGGCGGCGCCAAGGATCGAACGGCTGAGCGGGGGCAGGAGCTCCGGCCACCGCGTGTAATCAGGACTGACGCAGTGATAGACCACCCCGGCTCCCTTCGCCGCGGCGGCTGCCTGGGCTGAGTCGGCGGCATCGGCGGCCACTCCCTCCGCTCCCGCGGGGGCCGCGCCACGCCGGCTTACGGCCCGCACGGTCTTGCCGCGGCGCAGGAGCTCGGCAACGACGGCACCGCCGACCCCGCCAGTCGCGCCAAAGACGACGTCAGTGGAGTCGAGGGCCATGGGCGCCGAGACCCTACCTGGAGATAGTCCGGGTCTTCGCTGGCCGTGGTTGGGCTTCGCCCAACGGCGTCCAATGGCGGTGCACACCGAGCGCGGAAGTGGACGATGATCTTTCGGCGAATGGGTGGAACTGGGTCGGATGTGCACGCTGGGGAGCTCGTCGGTCGCGACCATGAATGCGCCGTGATCGACGGCCTGCTCGATGCGGCCTTGCGTGGAGAAAGCGGTTCGCTTGTGTTGCGTGGTGAGGTCGGGGTGGGAAAGACCGCGCTGCTCGAATACGCCGCTGATCGGGCGGCGGAGATGACGGTGCTTCGGGCGGCTGGCGTTGAAGTGGAGTCCGACCTCGCCTTCGGGGGGCTCTATGGCCTGGTGCGACCGATAGTCGACAAGCTCCCGGAGCTGCCGGGGCCCCAGCGCACGGCGTTGGCCGCGGCCCTCGGCCTAGGACCCGCCGAAGGCTCTGATCGCTTCTTGGTGTCGGCGGCGGTGCTCTCGCTGCTTGCCGCCGCTGCCGAGGACGGCCCGATCTTGTGCCTCGTCGATGACGCCCAGTGGTTGGACGTGCCGTCAGCCGAAGCGATGGTGTTCACGGCTCGCCGACTGGCTGCCGAGGGCATCGTAGTCCTGTTCGCGGCCCGCGAGGGTGAGACTCGGCGCTTCAACACCACCGGACTGGATGAGCTGGCGATCGACGAGCTCGACCCGGACTCCGCGGTCGTCCTGCTCGACCGCGCCGCGCGTGACGCTGCGCCTCCGGTGCGTGAGCGGCTACTGGCCGAGGCGGCCGGAAACCCCCTCGCACTGCTCGAGCTTCCGGCGCGGCTCTCCGACGGGCAGCTTGCCGGGCGTGGGGAACTGCCCGAGGCGATCCCGCTGAGCTCGCGCCTGCAAGCGGCCTTCAGGCAGCGAATCGAGCCGCTGCCCGAGTCCACCCGGGCGGCCCTGCTAATCGCCGCCGCGGAGACCGAGGGAGAGCTGGCGGTCATCCTGCGCGCCAGCGCTGAGCTCCAGTTGCCCCAGGACGCTCTTGACTTCGCCGAGGAGACCGGCCTGATCGAGACCGATGATCGCACCGTCAGGTTCCGTCATCCCCTCATGAGATCGGCGGCATACGGGTCGGCCACCGTAGGCCAGCGTCGCCAGGCCCACGGCGCGTTGGCGAACGCGTTGCCCGCTGGCAAGCGCGCGGACGCCGCGCTCTGGCATCGGGCGATGTCGACGCTCACCGCCGACGAGGAGATCGCAGCTGAGCTCGAGGCAGCCGCCGAGCGTTCAGAGCTGCGCGGCGGCCATGCCTCGGCGGCCACGGCTTTCGATCGCGCGGCGCAGCTCAGCGACGATGCGTCATCGCGAGGCCGGCGCCTCGCGGCGGCGGCAGAAGCCGCCTGGGAGGCGGGCCAGGTCGATCGCGCTCGCGACTGGGTAGACGAGGCGCTCCCGCTCGTGAATCAGCCGAAGCACGCGCGGCTGCTCTACCTCCGCGGAGTCATCGAGGGGCGAGCCGGCAAGTTCGAGGAAGCGCTGACTACCTTCTCCGAGGGAATCGCGGAGACCCAAGACGTATCGCTGGCATTGGTGATGCTCCGCGAGGCGTCCGACTCCGCGCTCCTTGCCGGCGACGTCGACAAGATGATCGAGCTCGGCGAACGCGCGAGCCAGTGCGCGCCGGTCACCGAGATCGACCGCTTCATCGTTGCTTCACTCACCGGCCTGGCCGCCGAGCTGTCAGGTGATTACGCGCGCGGAGCGCGGCTGTTTACCGAGGCGGTCGAGGTTGCAGAGCTCCTCGACGATCCGCAATGCCTGATCTCGGCCGCGCTCGCAGCCGGACGAGAGGGCATCTGGGGCGATGGTCTGGCCCATGCCAATCGCGCCGTCCGCGTCGCCCGTGAGCGCTCACTGGTGACCACGCTGCCATCTGCCCTGCGGGCGCAGGCATCCCAGCTTCTCGGCCGCAGCCAGTTCGACCTCGCCTACTCGGCGGCCGAGGAGGGACGACGGCTCGCGCTCGATCTCGACCAACCGGGGGCCGCGAGCTGGAACCTCGCAGATCTCGCCACCGTCGACGCCGTGCGCGGAGCCGAACGGGAGGCGCGAGCGCATGTACAGGAGCTACAGGCCTTGCTTGCGACCAGCGGCCCGAGCCTGGTCAGCGGCCAGATCGGGCGGACGCTCGGCCTGCTTTACCTCGGCCTCGGGAGGCCGGCCGAGGCGCTCGAGCAGCTGCTGGTGCCGCTGGCCGCGACCCGCCTGGAATCGAGCCCGACGTTCGTTCTGGGTCTACCCGACGCGGTGGAAGCGGCCTTCCGCGCGCAACGGCTCGACGAGGTGATCGACCTCCTCGACCGCTTCCAGGCGTGGGTGGAACGATTCCCGAACCCCGCCCGCCTGGCCTTGCTCGCGCGCTGTCGCGCGCTGGCCGGGGAGTCTGACGCCGAGGGGCGCTACGCGCATGCAATCGAGCTCTCGGGATCCCTGGCGCCATTCGACAGGGCCCGGACCGAGCTCCTGTACGGCGAGTGGCTGCGACGCGCCCGAAGGCGCATCGACGCCCGCCCTCACCTGCGCACCGCGCTCGAGCTCTTCGACCGGCTGTCGGTCCCGCCCTGGTCCGGGCGAGCACGCTCGGAGCTGCGCGCGAGCGGCGAGACCGCGCGCAAGCGCGACCCCTCGACGCGCGATCAGCTCACACCGCGGGAGCTACAGATCGCCGGCCTCGCGGCCGACGGTATGACCAACCCGGAGATCGGCGCCCAGCTTTTCCTCAGCCCGCGCACAATCGACTACCACCTGCGAAAGGTCTTCGCCAAGCTCGACATCGCCTCACGCAGGGACCTGGCCCGGATCGACCTCGAGAACCCCGTAACCGGCTGACCGGCGAGTTAGACCGGCGACTTCGCCGATGCGACTGCCGCCCAGCCGCGGCATCGTCGAGATATGCAAACCGACCATGCGGAGGAATCCATGTCCACGCCAGCCACGCACCAACCATCCTTCCTCGCGACCCGCCGCGGCAAGCTCACACTGGCCCTGCTGGCCGCCGTCGCATTCCTCGACTTCGTCGACGCGTCGATCGTCAACGTGGCCCTCCCCTCGATCCGGCGCGACCTCGGCTTCTCCGACCAGAGCCTCGTTTGGGTACCGAGCGCTTACTTGTTGACCTACGGCGGATTCATGCTCCTGGGCGGCCGCGCCGCCGACCTGCTGGGTCGCCGCCGCATCCTCGTCGCGGGCACCGTGCTGATCGGGGTCTCGTCGCTGCTCGGCGGATTCGCCGAAAGCGCCGGCGTACTCATCGGCGCTCGCCTCGCGCAGGGCGTTGGCGCCGCCATGATGCTCCCGGCCGCGCTCTCGATCCTGACGACGACGTTCAAGGAGGGATCGGACCGCAACACAGCGCTCGGAGTCTGGGGAGGCGTGGCGGGCCTCGCATCCGCCGCCGGCGTCCTTCTCGGCGGGGTGCTGACGGAGGGGCCCGGCTGGCGCTGGGTCATGTTCGTCAATCCGGTGGCGGCCGCCCTCGTGCTCGTCGGAATCTTCTCGCTGCTCGGCGATGACCGACGCCGGGCCGAGCTTCGGGGCTTCGACGTTCGTGGAGCCATCCTCGCCACCGGCGGAATGCTGCTGCTGGTCTACGCCCTCGTGAAGGCACCGGATGTCGGCTGGGGCACGGCGCGGACGATCGGCGAACTCGGCGGCGCACTGGCCCTGCTCGCCGCCTTCGTGATCAACGAGCGACGCGTCAAGAACCCACTCGCCCCGCTGTCGATCTTCCGCATCAACGGACTCGGCTTCTCCAACGCCACCCAGTTGATCGCCGTCGCGGGCTTCCTCGCGGTGTTCTTCTTCCTCACCCTGTACATGCAGAACGTCCTCGGCTACTCGGCGATCCAGACCGGTGCGGCGTACCTCCCGCTCACCTTCGGCGTCGTCGTCGCCGCCGGCATCACCTCGCAGCTCGTGTCGCGGACGGGCACGCGACCGCTGATCGTCACCGGCTCGCTAATGGCTGCGAGCGGCGTCTATTGGCTGTCGCGGATCCCGGTCCACGGCTCCTACCTCAGCGATCTGTTGCCGGGCATGATGGTGATGTCGCTCGGGCTCGGCGCCGTCTTCGTCGCCGTCACCACCGCGGCAAACGCCGGCGTCCCGGGCAAGGTGGCCGGGCTCGCCGCCGCGCTGCTGAACGCCTCACAGCAACTGGGCGGCGCGCTCGGTCTGGCGATCTTCTCCGCGATCGCCACCTCGCACACCGCGGGGCTGTTGGCCACCCACACTCCGGTCCCCGACGCGCTCACGGCGGGGTTTCAGCGGGCGCTCCTGGCCTCGAGCATCTTCCTGGTCGCCGCCGCCGTCGTCGCGCTGCGGGCTACCAACACACGGGGCGAACAGCAACCCCTCGAGGACGCTCCGGAGCCGGCCGGGCGTGACGCCGTCGCCCCAGCGCCCTCACACGCGTAGTCGCCATCTCGTGAGGAGGCAGCGAAGTGCTCTCGTGGCTCGTTGAGCGAATCCTCTCCCGAAACATGGCCCAGCTGAGTAAGCGCGGCGATTACCGGCCCGCCAAACTTGCGGGGATGCGCCGCGAGCGCGAGCACTGGGAGCAGATCTACGCCGACAAGGAGCCGGATCAGGTCAGCTGGTTCGAACCCGTGCCAGCCTCCTCGCTGGCGATGATCGAGGGGCTGGGCCTTCCCGTCGACGCGCCGATCCTCGATGTGGGCGGAGGGGCGTCGCGGCTCGCCGAGGAGCTCGTGCGGCGTGGCTACGCAGACGTCACGGTGGCCGACATCTCGGGCGAGGCGCTAGAGCGGGCGCGCGAGGGTTTCCAGGACGCGGACCGGGTCGAGTGGGTCCTCGCCGACGTGCGAGACCACGAGTTCGGGCGCCGATTCGCGCTCTGGCACGACCGGGCCTTGTTCCAGTTCATGGTGTCGCCAGAGGATTGCGCCGCCTACCTCGCGACGCTGGAGCGCAGCCTGAAACCGTCCGGCCACGTGGTTATGGCTACGTTCGGCCCCGAGGGGCCGACCCGGTGCAGCGGTCTGTCGGTGGCCCGCTACGGAGCCGACGCGCTCGCCGCCACGATCGCCGAGCGCGCCAGCCTCGTCTCCTTCCACCTCGAACAGCACCGAACGCCCTCCGGCGCGAGCCAGCAGTTCCTGTACGCGCACTTGACGGCACCTGCCGCGCGCGCATGAGGACATTTCGGCTGGCGGGCGAATTCTCGACCGCCTCGCGCGTGTGGACCGAGCGTATACCGCCCTGTCGGAGCCTCCTGGGTGCAAAGCGGCACCGGAGCCTCGCCTCATCGGGGGACCAGGTCCGGGCCACAACCAACAGGAGGCCCGAAATGAAGGCTCACACGATCACCACCATCTCCCGGCGCAGGCGCAGCGCCCGGCGGCGTCGCGTCCTCGCGCTCGCCCTCGGAGTCTGCGCGCTGGCGATCCCGGCGGCCGCGAGCGCCGCGCCGATCGACGCCGGCGCGATCGCGGGCGAGGAGTCGGGTCAGTCCGCCGACGGCGCCGGTTACTCGCTCTACGCCGACCCCACGACCCCGAACGCGACCCTGGGCGAGGAGTCGGGCCAGCCCGCCGGCGGCGCCGGTGACTCGCTCTACGCCGACCCCACGACCCCGAACGCGACCCTCGGAGCGGACGGCGTGGTCGAGCCCACCCACCTCACCGGCTCGCCGGCCGGCACGAGCGACGGCTTCGACTGGGTGAGCGCCCTGGTCGGCGCTGGGGCCGCGATGTGTCTCGCCGCGCTCGGTGGGGCGGCGCTGCTCACGGTCCGCAGGCGCACTCCGGTGCCGCCGCCGGCCCCGACGAGCTGAGCCGTCTCGCCTCCCGGCGGCCACTTGACGGGCGCGGAGCTTCAAGCTCCGCGCCCGTCACGTCGATGGAAGACCATCATGAGCGGCGATTTGGCCGCGGGCCCGAATGGGTCTACAGTGATTTGTTCGGAGCGCGAATGGCTTTCGAGGTACGCCTTCTAGGCTCCGTCGAGGCGCTTGTCGATGGGCACTCCCTTGCCCTGGGGGGAAGTAAGCAGCGCAGCGTCGTCGCGTTGCTCGCGCTCAATGCGAACACGACGCTCAGCGGCGATCGGCTGATCGACGCGCTCTGGGGAGACGACCCCCCGGCGAGCGCCGCCAAGAACATCCAGCGATACGTCTCGCGCCTGCGCAAGGCCTTCGGCGAGGGCCGCGCAGAGGCGGAGATCCTCACCCGCGGGCGCGGCTACGAGCTGCGCCTGGCCACGGACGCCGTCGACGCCCTGCGCTTCGAGCAATTGGTCGAGGAGGCCGCTCGCGAGCCGGCGGGCGGGACCAACGGCCTGGCCGGCGCCGCGCTCGAGCTGTGGCGCGGCGCCCCCCTCGCCGACGTCGCCGCCGAGCCCTTCGCCGCCCCCGAGATCGGCAGGCTCGAGGAGCTTCACCTGCGGGCGCTCGAGCTGGCGATCGACGCCGAGCTCGCCGCCGGGCGCCACGCCGAGGTCCTCGCCCGGCTCGAGGCGCTGATCGCCGAGGAGCCCCTGCGCGAGCGCTTTCACGCGCAGCGCATGCTCGCCCTCTACCGTGACGGGCGCCAGGCCGAGGCCCTCGACGCCTACCGCGAGGCACGCTCGGCGCTGATCGAGCAGATCGGGGTCGAGCCCGGGCCCGAGCTGCAACGCCTCCAGGCCGACGTCCTCGCCCACGACCCACGCCTCGACCCGCCGGCGCCGGCCCTCGAGCTGCCGGTCGAGCTCGAGGGCGGCTCGCCGCTGCTCGCCGGGCGCGAGCGCGAGCTGCGCTGGCTGCACAAGCGCTGGGAGCGAGGCGCGCGCGGGCCGGGTCGTCTGCGCGCTCGTCTGGGGCCCCGCCGGGATCGGCAAGACGAGGCTGGTGGCCGAGCTCGCGTCCGAGCTCCAGCGTGAGGGCGCGGCGGTGCTCTACGTCGGCGGCGGCGAGCTTGCCGACGCCGCCCTGGCGAGCGTCGCCGAGGCGGGCACGGGCCACCGAGCGACGCTGCTGGTGCTCGACAACGCCGACGACGCGCCGCCGGCGGTCCTCGAGGCCGCCGCCGCGCTCGCCCGCGAGCCCGAGGGCCGCGCGCTCATGGTCTGCGTCCTTCATCACGACCAGCAGGGTCCGCCCGCGTTCGCCGCCCTGCTCGAGGCAGGCGCCGCCCAGCGGCTGCGGCTCGACCCGCTGGGCGAGGATGCGGCGGCCGAGATCGCGGCGCTCTATGCCCCCGCCGAGGGCGCTGCGATCCCGCTGCGGACGCTGCTCGCCGAGAGCGAGGGGGTGCCGCTTCGCCTCCACCGCGCCGCCGGCGGCTGGGCCCGGGCGGAGGCGGCCGAGCGCCTCGCCGCGACGGCGGGTCACGCCGCCGACGATCGCACCGGACTTCACGCCGCGCAGGCCGCGATCGCGGGCGGCGTCGTCGACCTGCAGAGGGCCAGCGAGCGCACCCGCCTCTACGCCGTCGAGGAGCCGCCGGATCCCTCGGAGCCGGCGGTCTGCCCCTTCCGCGGCCTGGCGCCCTTCGACGCCGCCCACGCCGAGTACTTCTTCGGCCGCGAGCGCCTGGTCGCCGAGCTCGTCGCCCGCCTCGTCGGCTCGACCCTGCTCGCCGTCGTCGGCCCCTCGGGCAGCGGCAAGTCCTCGGCGGTGCGCGCCGGCCTCCTGCCGGCGCTGGCCGACGGGGTCGTGCCCGGCTCGGAGGACTGGCGGCGGGCGGTGATGCGCCCCGGCGAGCGCCCGCTGGCCGAGCTCTCCCGAACCCTCGCCCGGGCGGTGCCCGAGGCGGGGGGCGAGGGCGCCGCACCGTGGATCGCCGACGCGCTCGACCGGCTCGAGCCCGGCGAGCGCCTGGTGCTCTTGATCGACCAGTTCGAGGAGGTCTTCGTCGCCTGTCGCGACGAGGCCGAGCGCGAGGCGTTCTTCGACGCCCTGGCCGAGGGCGCCGCCGACCCCGACGAGCGGCTGGTGGTCGTGCTCGCGATCCGCGCCGACTTCTACGGGCGCTGCGCCGAGCACGCGGATCTCTCGACGCTCGTCAGCGCCAACCAGGTCCTGGTCGGGCCGATGCGTCGCGACGAGCTGCGCCGGGCGATCGAGCTGCCCGCGCGCCGGGCCGGGCTCCGGGTGGAGCAACGGCTCGTCTCGGCGCTCGTCGGCGACGTCGCGGGCGAGCCCGGCGGCCTGCCGCTGCTCTCCGCCGCCCTCGTCGAGCTCTGGCAGCGACGGGACGGGCGGACGCTCAGGTACGCGGCCTATGAGCGAACCGGCGGAGTCCGGGGTGCGGTCGCGCGCCTCGCCGAGGACGCCTACCAGCGCCTCAGCGAGGACGAGCGGCGCCGGGCGCGGCCGATGCTGCTGCGGCTGGCCGGCGCCGATGAGGAGCAGCCGGAGGCGTTCGTTCGCCGCCGCGTGGCGCTGGACGAGCTCGAGCTCGACCGCGACCCCGACGCCGCCCGGGCGCTCTCCGTGCTCACCGAGGCGCGCCTGCTGACCGCCGACGAGGAGGCGGTCGAGGTCGCCCACGAGTCGCTGCTCAGCGAGTGGCCGCGCCTGCGCGGATGGCTCGAGGCCGACGCCGAGGGCCGGCGCCTTCACCAGCATTTGATCGGCGCGGCCCGGGAGTGGCGCGACTCCGAGCGCGATCCCGCCGAGCTCTACCGCGGCGCCCGGCTCGCCGCGGCCCTCGACTGGGCCGCCGAGCACGAGCCGGAGCTGAACGAGCTCGAGCGCGAGTTCCTGGACGAGAGCCGGGCCGCGAGCGAGCGCGAGGCCGAGCGCCAGCGACGCGCCGTCCGGCGCCTGCGGACCTTGCTCGTCGGCGTCGGCGTGCTGCTCGCCGCCGCCGTCGTCGCCGGGGTGATCGCGATCTCCGAGCGCCAGGGCGCGCAGGAAACCGCCACCGTCGCCGACGCCGAGCGGCTCGGGGCCGAGGCGCTGAACGAGGAGCGGTTCGCTGACGCGCTGCGGCTGGCCAACGCCGGCGTCGCCCTCGACGACTCGGTGACCACCCGCTCGAACCTGCTTTCGACCCTCCTGCGCAGCCCCGCAGCGCTCGGGGTCCTGAACGTCGGCGTCGACCCCGGCTCGATCGCCCTCAGCCCCGACGGACGGACGCTCGCGGTCGCCAAGCTTGACGGGACCGTGCTTCTGTTCGACACCGAGACGCGAGAGCTGCTGGGCGATCACGACGCGCCGGGCCCGGTCTGGTCGGTCGCCTTCGATCCCCGGTGGCGACTCGCTCGCGATCGCAGGGGGCGACGGGGCTGAGCTCTTCGAAGGGATACCTCGCCATCCTCGACGCCGACACGGCGCAGGTGCGCAGCTCCGCCTCGCTCGGCCGCCACCCCGCCGCCCCCGACGCGGGGCTGCAGTACTTCGAGACGGCGGCCTATGCCCCGGACGGCCGGAGCCTGGTCGTGACCTACTCCGGCGGCGACGTCAACAGGTCGCTGCCGCTGTTCATGCGCCGCTACGACGCCGACAGCGCCGCGCCGCTGGGCCGGGCCGTTCGCGTCGCGAACCGCTCGGTCAGCACCGCCCCGCTGATGAGCGCGGGCGGGCGCCTGCTCGCTTCGAGCGATCGCGCAACCTACGCGATCGACGCGGAGACGCTCCGTGTCGTTCGCCGCTATCCCTTCGGCTCCTCCTTCTCCTCGGGGATCAGCCCCGACGGCACCACGCTCGCGATCGCCGGCACCGACGGCGGGCTTCGCGTGCACGACCTCGCCACGGGACGGGTGCGGACGCTGGCCGCACCCGGCGGCCCGGATGCGCACGAGGGGGTCGGCAGCTTCAGTCCCGACGGGAGGACCCTGGCGACCTTCGGCGATAACGGGATCGTGAATCTGTGGGACGTGAGGCAGGGAGTCAAGATCGAGACGTTGGAGGGGCACTCCGGAGAGGGATCGGGCCAGGTGTTCAGCCCCGACGGCCGCACCCTTTACACCGCCGCGGGCGACTCGACCGTGATGATCTGGGACGTCGCCGGCGACCGCCGCCTCGGGAGCCCGTTCCGCACCGGCCTCCGCACGATCCCCGAGGACGCCTTCCCGCCCGCCTTCGCGCGTCAGCCCCGACGGCACCACGCTCGCGGTCGCGAGGCTCGACGGGCGGGTGGACCTGATCGACGCGGAGACCCTGCGCAGGATCGGTGGCTTCGAGGCCTTCCATGACACTCTTGCCAACGCGATCGAGTACTCACCCGATGGCGGGCGTCTCGCGGTTGGCCGGGGGACGGGGTCTGGTCGGCCTCTGGGACGCCGAATCCGGCGAGCGCCTCGGCCCGCTGCTCGACGCCCCTCGCCGCGGGCCGTGCGCCGATCCGAGCTCCCTGTTCGGCATTCCCCACTGCTTCGAGGCAACGGTTCAGAACGCGCTCGCCTTCAGCCCGGACGGCCTGCTCGCGGTGGCGAGCGTCGGTGGCCAGCTCCGCGATCTGGGATCTCGGTCAGCGTGAGCCGATCGCCCCGCCCATGGAGCTCCCGCCGTTCGTGCTCGGACTGGCCTTCAGCCCCGATGGCTCGCAGCTCGCGATCCCGTTCGGCTACAACAATCCGGGGCCCGACGGTGTCGAGGTCCTCGACGTGGACGAGCGGCGAGCGGGTCACGAGGCTTCGCACCGAAGCCGAGGTCCGTTCGGTCGCCTTCTCACCGGACGGCAGGCTGCTGGCAAGCGGCCAGGTCGACGGTACGGCGTTGGTCTGGGCAACCGACGACTGGCGACAGGTGGGTACCCCGCTGCCCGTCGATCGCGGGTTCGTGCTCGGGCTGGCCTTCTCCCCGGATAGCCGGACGCTCGCCGCGTCCAACGAGGACGGCACCGTCGCCCTGTGGGATGTGGAATCGCAGTCACCCATCGGCTCGGCGCTGCCGGGCCCGGTCGACAGGTGGGTGACTGCACGATTCGCCCCCGATGGCGGGCACCTGTACGCGGTCCACGAAAACGGACGAGCGCTCCGCTGGGAGGTTGACCCCGCCGCTTGGAGGAGCCGCGCCTGCACCATCACCGGCGGCGGCCTGACTCCCGAGCAGTGGGAGGAGACCGTGCCCGAGCAGGACTACATCTCCGTCTGCTCCTCCGGCTGATCACGTCGGCCCGGATCTCCGAACCCGAGGCACTCTCGTTACCGCTCCGAGCCGGATGCGAGCGCGCCGGGCATGAGATCGAACGACCTGTTGTTCCGTGCTGCTCCACGGCATGGCCAAGCGGTTTCAGTATGCGGAAGCAGAAGTGCTGCATGGCATCACGGGATCGGCAACTTCTCCCCCTACGTGATTAGCTAGTTGGCCATGTCCAAACGACTTCTGATCGCCGCCGGTGAGACAGCCAACAGTGTCAGCGAGCTGCCTTTCGGCGTCCGTGAGCTAATCGACGCGGCCGATGAGGTTCTCGTCGTGACTCCAGCGTTGCCGAGCCGTTTCGAGTGGTTGTCTTCGGCCACCGACAAAGCGCGCGAGGAAGCCGATGAGCGGCTTCATACGGTTCTGGGTCAGATTGAGGAGCTGGGAACGGAGGCGGGCGGAACGGTCGGGGCGGACGATCCGATGCTCGCATTCGAGGATGCGCTCGCGGCGTTTCCCGCCGACCATATCCTGGTCGGCCTCCGCCCGCCGGACCACGCGGACTGGCAGGAGCGCGGGTTACTCGACCAGTTACAGGAGCGGTTCGCGCTTCCGGTCACCGTCTTTTCGCTGCGCGATTAGCCCTTGGGGCGACGGGGGACCCGCGGGCCACTCCAGTCTCCTCCTTCGTGATCCCGTCGAGGTCTGTCGACGGAGGCGAACTCATCTCACAGCCCAGGCGTTCGCGGTTGTAGCGCCCCACGTACGATCCTGGAAATGCCCCGCTCGGTCTCACCGCTTCCGGACTCCGCCGACGTGGTCATCCTCGGTGGCGGCGTGATCGGCACCAGCGCCGCCTTCCACCTGGCCGAGGCGGGCGTCGGCGTCGCGCTCGTCGAGCGGGCGCAACTCGGGAGCGGCTCCACGCGCCGAGCGGCCGGCGGCGTGCGCACGCAGTTCTCTGACGCGCTGAACGTCGAGATTGCCAAGCGCAGCCTGGACGCGTTCCGCAACTTCGGCCGGCGGCCCGGGTGGGAGATCGACCTCAAGCAGGTCGGGTACATGTTTGTCCTCAGCCGTGAGCCCGACGTCGAGAAGTTCGAGCGCAGCGTCGCGCTTCAGAACGAATACGGACTGGCTTCCCGGATGCTTACTGCCGGCGAAGCTCGCGAGCTATGCCCACTGGTGCAGGGGGACGACATCCTCGCTGGCGCGTTCTCACCCGGCGACGGCCACGCAACCCCCGAGGGCGTGGTCCAGGGATACGCGTTCGCCGCCCGTGCCCACGGCGCGGAGATCCGCGTCAACTGCGAGGTACTCGACATCAACATCAGCGGCGCCGAGATCACCGAGGTCGTCACTGACCACGGCTCGATCCGGACGAGCACCGTGATCTGCGCCGCCGGCGCCTGGTCGCGAAGCTGCGGCGCTATGGTCGGCTTGGATCTGCCGGTCACGCCGTTGCGGCGCCAGGTCCTGTTCACCGAGGCGATGGACGGACTCCCCGCCCAGATCCCCATGACGATCGACTTCGAGTCGAGCTTCTACTTTCACCGCGAGGGCCCCGGCCTATTGATGGGGATGTCCGATCCGCATGAGAAGCCGGGCTTCAGCGTCGAGACAACCGACGACTGGATCCCTGGCCTGATGGAGGTGGTCCGGCGGCGGGCGCCTCGGATCGCCGACGCCGGTATCCGCGGCGGGTGGGCCGGGCTCTACGAGATGACGCCAGACCACAGCGCGATCATCGGGGAGGCGACGGGCGTCTCGCGCTTCCTCTACGCGACCGGGTTCTCCGGACACGGATTCCTCCAGGGCCCCGCCGTCGGCGAGATCCTCCGCGACCTGGTTTTGCGTCGCCCGCCTTTCGTCGACATAGAACCGTTGAGCCTGGAGCGCTTCGACACGTCCGCCCTTCGCCCCGAGTACAACGTTGTATAAGCGATCTTCATCTTCCGCCCAGAACTCACGGAGCAACCAATGACAACAACCCAGCCCCAGCACGAGCTGTCCGTCTCATCGACTGACGAACTTCGTTCGCAAGCCCGGGGGGCCCTCGAGAACTGCGGGGTCGATCTTTCCTCGCTCGGGACTGGACCGTTCGTGACGGCGTGCTCGCCGATCACGGGCGAGGCGTTGTTCGATGTGCCCGCCGCAGGACAGTCGGAGGTGGAGGCGGCAATCTCCGCGACCGAGCGTGCCTTTCGTGAGTGGCGTGGCGTACCCGCGCCCATCCGGGGTGCGCTCGTCAAGCGTCTGGGCGCGCTACTGAGCGAACACAAGGCGGACGTCGCCGAGCTGATCACGATCGAGGCGGGGAAGATCCCCTCGGAGTCCCTCGGCGAGATGCAGGAGACCATCGATATCTGCGACTTCGCGGTCGGACTGTCGCGCCAGCTCGATGGGCGCACGATGCCGTCCGAGCGGCCAAGCCACCGGTTGATGGAGACGTGGCACCCGCTGGGCGTGGTCGGCCTCATTACCGCGTTCAACTTCCCGGCGGCGGTGTGGTCCTGGAACACCGCGGTCGCCTTGGTCTGCGGGGACACCATTGTGTGGAAGCCCTCGCCAATGACTCCTCTCACTTCGATGGCGTGCTCGGCCTTGCTGGACCGCGCCGCATCGGAGTGCGGCGCGCCAGCAGCGGTGCATCGGCTCGTGATCGCTGGCGCTCGCGAGGCCCAGGTGCTGGTGGATAGCTCCGATGTCGCGCTCGTGAGCGCGACTGGATCGGAGCGCATGGGGGCGGAGATCGCGCCACGCGTGGCGGCCCGCATGGGGCGAGTGTTGCTCGAGCTCGGCGGGAACAACGCCGCGGTCGTGGCACCCTCGGCCGATCTCGAGCTCGCCCAGCGGGGAATCGTCTTCGCTGCCGCGGGAACCGCCGGCCAGCGCTGCACGACCTTGCGTCGCGTGATCGCACACGAAGACGTCGCCGACGAGCTCGTCGCCGCGCTGCGCGACGTGTTCGGCCGCCTGGAGATCGGCGACCCGAGTGCCTCCGGGACGTTGGTCGGTCCGCTGATCAACGAGAGGGCGTACCAGGAGATGGTCGCGGCGCTCGAGGAGGCACAGGCCGACGGAGGCGAGCTGATCGTAGGCGGCGGCCGGCGTGCGGCTGCGGGCCTCCCGAATGCCTACTACGTCGAGCCCGCGATCGTCCGCATGCCCGCCCAGACAGAGCTGGTGCGTCGCGAGACGTTCGCCCCAATCCTCTACGTGATGACCTACCGGGACTTCGAGGACGCGATCGCGCTCCACAACGGTGTTCCCCAAGGACTGTCGTCCAGCATCTTCACCGGCGATCAACGAGAGGCCGAACGCTTCCTTTCCTCCGACGGCTCCGACTGCGGGATCGTCAACGTCAACATCGGGACCTCCGGCGCTGAGATCGGCGGCGCGTTCGGCGGTGAGAAGTCCACCGGAGGAGGCCGCGAGTCCGGCTCGGATGCCTGGCGCGGCTACATGCGCCGGGCAACCAACACCATCAATTACTCAGACGAGCTTCCGCTGGCCCAGGGTGTGGAGTTTGGGTGAGGTCCGTGCCGTCTTACTGATGCGCCGGGGATAGAGGGCGGTTTGTGACGACGACCGACACACCGGAGCAAGCGCTCGAGCGTCACTTCCGCGAGCGCGTGGCTGCGCTCAGCGGCAGAGGGGCTGGCGACGTGGAGCTCGATCAGCCGGTCCGCGACGGCACCCGGCTGACCGCACGGATGGCCGTCGCAGTGTTCGACGCGATGGTGGCAAGCAGGAATCTCGACCTAGCCGCGCGCTATCTGCGGAAGGAGGGCCCCGGCGTCTACACGATCGGATCCGCGGGCCACGAGTCAAACGCCACGATCGCAGCGGCGCTCAGACCCACTGATCCAGCGCTCCTCCATTACCGATCGGGCGGCTTCTACTGCGCGCGGGCGCAGCAGGTCCCGGGCTCCACCCCATTACGGGACATCCTCCTCGGCCTGGTCGCCGCCGCGGATGAGCCGATTTCGGGCGGGCGACACAAGGTGTTCGGCAACCAAGCGCTCGCGGTGATCCCTCAGACCTCGACGGTTGCGTCTCATATGCCCCGTGCGATGGGGGTCGGGTTCGCGATCGAGCGCGCGCAGCGGATCGGTGTCAGCCCTGCGTGGCCGGCGGACGCGATCGTGGTCTGCTCATTCGGCGATGCTTCGCTCAACCACTCGACTGCCCTGGGAGCGTTGAACGCCGCTGAGTACACCGTGCACCAGGGGCTGCGGATGCCGGTGCTGTTCTGCTGCGAGGACAACGGCTTCGGCATTAGCGTCCGCACGCCTCGCGAATGGGTGAACGTGGCTTGGTCGAATCGGCCACATCTGCGCTATTTCAGCGCCGAGGGGACAGACATCGCGGGCGCCTATGACGCGGCTCTGGCTGCAGCCGAATACGTGCGCAGCTCGCGCCGCCCCGCGTTTCTGCACTTGCGGTGCGTTCGCTTCCTCGGTCATGCGGGCAGCGACGCCGAGATCGGTTATCGCAGCCGTGCCGAGATCGGCGAGGACTTGGAGCGCGATCCCCTCGTCCACGCCGCGCGCCTGCTCGCGGAGGCCGGGATCGCCGAGCCCAGCGAGCTGCTCGCCAGGCACGACGCAGTTGCAGCGGACGTGCGGCGCCTAGCGGACGACGCCGCCAATCAACGGCGGCTGTCGAGCGCATCAGAGGTGATGGAGCCGATCGCTCGACGACGGCCGGAAACGGTCGCCTCGGACGTGAGCCGGGCGGCGAGCCCGGACGCGAGGGCGAGCGCGTTCGGAGGGAGACTTCCAGAAGAGGCAGGCCCGCTGACATTGGCCGAGTCGATCAACGCGACGTTGACCGATGCACTCGCAGCCCGGCCGGAGCTACTGGTGTTCGGCGAGGACGTCGGTCATAAGGGGGGCGTCTACGGCGTTACCCGTGGACTGCAGCGCCGTTTCGGCATCACTCGCGTGTTCGACACGCTTCTCGACGAACAGACGATCCTCGGTGTCGCGCTCGGTTGCGGCGTCTCCGGCCTGCTTCCGGTTCCCGAGATCCAGTACCTGGCTTACCTGCACAATGCCGAGGATCAGCTTCGAGGCGAGGCCGCCACCTTGCCGTTCTTCTCCAATGGCCGATACCACAACCCGATGGTGCTGCGGATCGCCGGATACGGCTACCAAAAGGGCTTCGGCGGCCATTTCCACAACGACGACGCCGTGGCAATCCTCCGAGACATACCCGGGATCGTCGTGGCGTCTCCAGCGCGACCGGACGACGCGGCGGCCGTGCTCCGCGCCTGCCTAGCAGCCGCGTCCGTTGACGGATCGACGTGTGTTTTTCTAGAGCCGATCGCGCTCTACCACACCCGTGATCTGCATAGCCCGGGTGATGGTGGCTGGGTCGCGCCGTATCCCCTACCCAGCGAATGGTCGGCTTGTCACGCTCCAATCGGCTCGGCACGAGTACACGGTGACGGCAGCGAACTGACAATCGTCACATTCGCGAACGGCACGTACATGTCGCTGCGCGTCGCGCAGCGACTCGCCGACGATGGGATCGATGTGCGCGTGGTGGACGTACGCTGGCTTGTCCCACTGCCGGTTGCCGACATCCTCCGAGAGGCCGAAGCGACCGGACGCGTGCTGATCGTGGATGAGACGCGCCGGAGCGGCGGGGTCTCCGAGGGCGTCGTGGGCGCACTCGTCGACGCGAACTTCGAGGGGACGATCTCGCGGGTGACGAGCCAGGACTCTTTTGTTCCATTGGGGGAAGCCGCTGACCACGTCTTACTGCAAGAAGCGGAGATCGAAGCGGCCGCGCGTGCGCTCGTAGGCTCCGTGGACCATCGCCAGCGCTCCGGTGCGGACGGGAGCGTGGCTGCCGGTCGTGCGAGGCAAGACTTCCGGTAGCTGATCACGCTCCGGCTAGACCGGCGTTTTTCGCCGGAAGAGCCCGAGTGTTCAAGCGACTGGCAGCAGCGGGATGTCGTCGCGCGCCTCCGCGTGGGGCTCGCGCGCCAGCATCTGACCTGCCGAGGTGGCGAGGAAGACGTCGAGCGACACGTCTTCCTGGCAGACGAAGCCCGAGTCCGGCAGCGAGCCCTCGGCAAGCAACTCGACCATCCCGACCACCCCCGCGGCCGTCGTCCATGCGATGGCGGTCCGGGCGGCGCCGGCGACGATCCGCGGGCGGTACACGCGGACGAACTCCTCGCGGGCCCGGCGTCCGCCGCTGCTTCCATCGGCCGCCGCGTAGACGATCACCAGATCGTCCCGGACCGGAGGGTAGGCGTCCCCGAGGAGCCGCACGGCCTCCTCTCGCTGCCGGCCAAGGCCAAGCTCCTGCAGCATGAACCGCATCAGCCGGCGGTGACCGGGATACCGGATCGTCTTGTAGTCGAGGCTGTCGACACGTCCGGCGAACGTTTCGCACATCGTCCCGAGGCCGCCAGAGGTGGTGAACGCCTCGTAGGGCGCGCCGTCGATTACGATCGTCTCCAGGTGGGAGAGCGGCGGCACGCGTCACGAGCTCGCCTCCACGCAGCTGCTCGCAGTCGTTCAGATACTCGTTGATGATCCCGGCAGGAGACCAGTTGCACGCATAGCCGAGCGCATTGTTCGGGCTGCGCGGAAGTGCGCCGACGCGCAGCTCGATCCGATCGACGGTCTCAAGGCTGGCCGCAAGCGCACCGCCAACGATGCAGATGAACCCTGGGGCGAGACCGCAGCGCGGAATGAAGATCGTGTTCGAGCTCCGCGCGAGCTGCCTTACGGTGCGCGAGGTGGCGACGTCTTCTGACAGATCCAGGTAATGCACCCCGGCGGAATTCGCCGCCGTGGCAGTCACGGCGTTCAGGTAGTAGGGCAGGCATGAGATGGCCACGTCGACGCCCGCGAACAATTCCTCGAGCGCAGCAGGATCCCTGACATCCATAACCGACGCGCGCTGACCGGCCGCCCTGCTCTCGTCGGCGTCGACTTCCCGCACCTCGAACCCGCGATCGACAAGCATGTCGGCGATCAGCCGCCCGACATTGCCAAGGCCGACGACTGCGATCCGATCGACGCGAGAGTGGAGGGCGGGTGGCGAATCCATGCCTCGGAGTGACTTCTAGCAGGGCGCACCGTCCGACTGCCGTCCTGGCGCCAAGCGACCTCACTAGCGCGCCCCGGTGGCCGCGTTCGGCGTCAGTCGACACGGCGATTGTTGAGCCAGCTGACCATCTCGGGGTCGTGGTGGTCAAAGAACAGCGTCGTGCCGGTGTCGAGGCCGGCGATGCGGGTCATCTCTTCGTCGGTGAGCTCGAAGTCGAAGACATCGATGTTCTCGCGGATCCGCTCGTCCCGGACGGACTTGGGGATGACGACGACACCTCGCTGCACGAGCCAGCGCAGGACCACCTGAGCGACCGACTTGCCGTGCGCGGAGCCGATCTCGCTGAGGGTGGAATCGGAGAACAGGTTGTTTTTGCCTTCGGCGAACGGACCCCAGGACTCGATCTGCACGCCACGCTCACGCATGAGCTCCTGGTAGTCCGTGCGTTGGAAGAACGGGTGTGTCTCGACCTGGTTGACCGCCGGCGTGACCTCGTTGTTGTCGATGAGGTCGACCAGGCGGTCCGGAAAGAAGTTCGCCACCCCGATGGCCTTGGCCAAGCCTTCGTGGTTCAGCTCCTGCATCGCCCGCCAGTAGCTGTAGTAGTCGCCGAGGGGCTGGTGGATCAAGTAGAGGTCCACGTAGTCCAGGCCGAGCCGCTCAAGCGACGACCCGAATGCGCGCTTGGTGTTCTCCTCGCCCGGAGCGTCCTGGATCCAGAGCTTGGTGGTGACGAAGAGCTCGCTGCGCGCGATGCCGCTGCGGGCGATGGCGCGGCCGACGGCTTCCTCGTTCTGGTACGCGGCGGCGGTGTCGAGGAGGCGGTAGCCCGCGGCCAGCGCGTCGGACACGGTCTGCTCGGTCTGCTCGGCGGGGATCTGGTAGACGCCGAAACCTAGGGCCGGCATCTCGACTCCGTTGTTGAGGGCGATCAGAGGGATCTCGTTCGTCATGGATCGGCGGGTCTCCAGCGAGGGGTGCTGGACGGTTCCCTCCCCAACCGCGGATACGCTTCTTGCTGCAGGACCATACGCTTCTTGCTGCAGGACATAGCGACCGAAACGCAACTCGCGGGCACGCAGCTACCTCCGGGTGGCTCGCGGGAAGGAGGATCACTTGGCTGGAGTCACCGAGCGGGAAACGCGGCAGGTCGAGCAGGCGAACGCGAGTGGGAAGACACCGGTCGTGTTCATCCACGGGCTCTGGCTGCTGCCGAGCAGCTGGGACCGCTGGGTGGGGCTGTTCGAGGAGAACGGGTACGCCGGGGTCGCCCCGGATTGGCCGGACGACCCCGAGACCGTCGAGGTGGCGCGGGCGGAACCAGAGGTCCTCGCGAAGAAGTCGCTGAAGCAGGTAGCCGACCACACCGCCGAGGTGATCGGTGGGCTGGACAAGAAGCCGGCGGTGATGGGCCACTCGACCGGCGGTCTGCTCGCCCAGATCATCGCCGGCCGCGGTCTATCGGCGGCGACGGTGGCGATCGACCCGGGGCCGTTCCGCGGCGTCCTGCCTTTGCCCTACTCCACGCTCAAGGTTTCGGCGCCGATCCTGAGAAATCCGCTCAACCGCGGCCGCGCCATAACCCTCAGCTTCGACCAGTTCAGGTACGGCTGGACGAACGCAATCGAGTCGGACGACGAGGCGAGGGCGCTCTACGACGAGTTCCACGTCGCCGCGCCCGGTGGGGCGCTGATGCAGATGGCGAACGCCAACCTGAACCCGTGGACCGAGGCGAAGGTCGACACGAAGAACCCCGAGCGGGGGCCGCTGCTGATCCTCGACGGCGAGAAGGACCACACCGTCCCCTGGGCGATCGCCAATGCCGCTTACAAGCGACAGCGGCGCAACGAGAGCGTCACCGAGATCGAGAGAGTGCCGAACCGGGGTCACTCGCTGACGATCGACCACGGCTGGCGCGAGGTCGCCGAGAAGGCGCTCGCCTTCGTCAAGCGCTTCGTTGGAGACACGACCGAAAGGCCCGCTTCGGACGAGAAGGAGTAGGCGACCTCCTGGTCATGAGCCCGGACGAGCCTGTTCCTCCTTGCTGCTCGCATGACCAAGCGGTTTCAGTGGATCTGAGGTGCGTCCACTTGCGCTCAGATTGATGCCCAAATTGATGCCCGCCCGCCCGCGCAGAGTGCTGGCCCGCTGCGCGCCCGGACGACACCCGCGGGGCGCTCGCTTTCACGCGTATGCGGAAGAGCGGCGGGGAGTGACTAGCGGGACGTTGCCGATTCAGCTAGTCGTTGTGTCGGCCCGGGCGTCTGCGGCCGCCTGCTTCCGCGCAGCTTTCTTGGCCTGCTTCTCTTGCCGACGCTCGAGGAGCCTGCGTTCACGGTTGAGCTTCGCCATCGTGGTCTTCCGCTTGGCGCCTGAGGCCATGCTTCTTCTCCTTAGAGCGCCTGGACGTTCGCGGCCGCCGGACCCTTGGCACCCTGCTCGGCGTCGTAGCTCACCTTTGCGCCCTCGGCCAACGACTTGAAGCCGTTGCCCTGGATCGCGCTGTGGTGCACGAACAGGTCCTTGCCTGGGTCATCCGGCGTGATGAATCCAAAGCCCTTGTCGTCGTTGAACCACTTGACTGTTCCTGTGGCCATTCTCGGTCCCTCCATGTGGGTGCACTGCGAACGCGGAGGGTGCCGGAGGCAACGACTGCGAAAACGCGAGGCACTTCTTTGGTCGAACGGATGCTCGACCCGAGGGTCGAGTCTAGCCGCCGCTTCGCGCGACTTGCGGAAGCCACCGCCATGCCAGAGAGACGCCTGCCCGTCGTCCCAAGCGATCACGTCGCGCGTCGGCACGGTTGGCCCATGCGCCGTTCCTTGCCTCTCGGTCGGGCCAGCTGCAACGATCACGCGATGATCGACGTCACGCATTTCACGGACCCCGGGTGTCCGTGGGCGTACTCGGCCTTGCCGGCGCACACGACCCTGAGATGGCGCTACGGCGAGCAGCTGCGGTGGACGCTCGTGATGATCGGGCTCACCGAAGACGCCGGTCAATACGCCGCCCGCGGTTACACGCCGACGCGATCGGCGGCCGGCTACGGCCGTTTTCGTCGTTTCGGAATGCCCTTTCAGATCACACCGAAGGCGCGGTTGAGCGCCACTTCTCCTGCCTGTCGCGCGATCGTCGCCACGCGACAAATGTCGCCGGCGCTGGAGCACGCCGCGCTGCGGGCGCTGCAGTTCGCGCAGTTCACGACAACCGGGACCCTGGACGATCCCGGCACCTTGCGTTCGGCGCTTGCGAGCGTTGACGGCCTGGACGCAAGCGCCGTCGTAGGACGTATCGACGATCCCGAGGTCGTGGCCGCCTATGAGGCCGACCGTGCTCGTGCGCGAGCGGCGGCGGGATCCCCGACCGAGTTCCAGGGCAAGGCGGCGAACACCGACGGTGCGCTCCGCTACACGGCGCCGTCACTGGTCTTTGATGGGCCTGACGGGCAACGGCTGGAAGCTGGTGGCTTTCAGCCGATCGAGGCCTACGACGTGGTCATCGCCAACCTCGACCCCACGCTCGAGCGCCGGCCACCAGCCGAGGACCCGGTCGAAGTGCTGAACGCCTTCCCCTACTCGCTGACGACGTCCGAGGTGGCCGCTGTGATGACCGAGCATCTGGGTGTCCCCGATCTGGCCGCCGTTGAGGCAGCGCTCATCACCGCCACCGGCGAGCGACGTGTGGATCGCCGGCCGGTAGGCGACGGCTCGCTGTGGGCGTCGATCCCGGCGCCTCAGCGCGTCGCATAGGCAGCCCAAAGCTCCGCACGGCAAGCGGCCATCCGCGCTGCTGCTCTGCGCGAGGAGCGGTTCCCGGCATCACCACGGCGGTCTCGCCCGGACCAACGTAGACCCGGTTCATCGCCGGTCGACGTCGCGGAGCTCGCCTCGACCACCGAGGCTGAGGGAACGACCCGGGCAGCGCGTTCCTCCGACGGTCGGGTCCAGCCGACCCTTCCCCGAATCCCGGGCGGCGAAGCGGTCGCCTGGTAGCTTCGGCCCCAATGGGGTGATCTCCGAGCGCGAGACGCAGCAGATCGAGGCGGCCAGAGCCTCAGGCAGGACCCCGGTCGCCTTGATCCACGGTCTCTGGCTGCTGCCCAGCAGCTGGGCAGACTGGGCGCAGCTGTTCGAGGAGGCGGGCTACGCGGCGCTGACGCCTGGCTGGCCCGATGATCCCGAGACCGTGCAGGAGGCGAGGGCGAACCCGGACGTGTTCGCGAAGAAGACGCTCGGGCAGATCGCCGACCACACCGCCGAGGTGATCGGCAAGCTCGACAAGAAGCCGGCGGTCATGGGCCATTCGACCGGCGGACTGGTCTCCCAACTGATCGCCGACCGCGGGCTGTCGGCGGTGACGGTGGCGATCGCTCCCGGGCCATTCCGCGGCGTGCTGCCGATTCCGATCTCGGCGCTGAGGTCGGTGATGCCGGTGCTCAAGAACCCGCTGAACCGCCGCCGCGCCGTCACCCTGAGCGTGGATGAGTTCAAATACGGCTGGACGAACGCCCTCGGCGAGGACGAGGCGAAGCGGCTCTACGAGACGTACCACGTGGCCGCCCCCGGCGTGGCGCTGATGCAACAGGCGAACGCGAACCTGAACCCGTTCACCGAGGCGAAGCTCGATCCCAAGAACCCCGAACGGGGGCCGCTCTTGATCATCGAGGGCGAGAAGGACCACACGGTGCCCTGGGCAATCGCCAACGCCTCTTTCAAGCGCCAGCAACGCAACAACGGCGTGACCGAGATCAAGAAGATCCCCAACCGCGGCCATTCGCTGACCATTGACAGCGGCTGGCGCGAGGTCGCCGAAACGGCGCTGCAATTCGTGAAGCGGTTCGTCGAGCCCTAGCGGCTCAAGCCGGGTCGAGTTGCCGTGCAAGCCAGGCGCTGACCAGTGACCCGGTAGCTGCGAGGCCGAGGGTGCCGGGGAAGACGCCTGGGCGCAGGTGATGGCGGGCGAGCAGGCATGCGGCGGCGTCGATGCCGTCGATCACGGCAGACGCTTCGAGCCAGCCGCGCGTGGGGGCGTCGCGGTCCAGGGCGATGTGGAGCCCGAGGCCGACCCCGAGGTCGCGGGCGCCGATCATGCGTACGAAGAGGCGTCTGCCGCCGTCGGAGCGGCCACCGCCGAGCATGGCGTCTGCCAAGAGACCCGGCGCAAGGAGGGACACGACGCCGAAGGCGATCCTTCCGCGCGCCAGGGTGACGGCCAGGTCCCGTTGCTCCATCCTGCCGATCCTATGAGATGGCCAGCCGGCGCTCACGATGCGGCGATACTCCCGGACATGGCTGATCGGGACCGACGCAGGCGGAGCCCTTCCGGTCAGCTCCGCGATGCGGCGGTCTGGGGAATAGCCCTGGGCGCTGCGTCGGGCGCCGTGCTGGCCGCTGCGATCGACGGGATCGGGGCTGGGGTTGGCGCCGTGGTCGGTGCAGCCGTGTACGCACCTGCCGAGGTGATCACCACGATGAGCAGGAGCGCCGGCGAGATCAAGCCGCTCTGGCAGCGCATCTTCAGCAGCGCTCTGTTGATGGCGCTGTTCGGCTGGTTGCTGGGTCTGATCTACGGCCCCGACAAGCTCCTGCTCACCGCGATCATCAGCGGTGCACTCCTCGGTCTGCTCGGTCTACGCCCGGGAAAGGCGGCCCTCGGGCTTTTGATCGGCGCCGCTCTGGGAGTTCTGTTCCAAGCTCTCGACGCCGGTCTCGAATCTGCGCTGGTAGCAGCAGCAGTGGCGATCGTCTACCGCGTGGCCGCCGCGATCGCCTACCGTGATCGGCCTCTGGTCCGCGTGATGGCCGAGGAGGTGCCCGCGGCGGAGCTGCGATATGTCGTGCCCTTCGAGGCGCGCTCGCGCTACGTCGGCGCCGATTACGTCGAGCAGCTCGCGAAGATCCGGGGCGGCACCTTTCGCCGCAATCCGCCCGACGTCGGAATTCTCGCCTCGCTCGACGGCTTGAACGGGCCGACCTTCGACGCGGGCCGGGTGCATCCGCTGATCCGCGAGTTCTACGAGCACACCAGCCGCTTCAAGCTGTCGATCATTCCCGAGTGGCGGCGCTGGATGAAGCCCGGATACGAGATCTTCAAGTTGCTGGTCGCGCAGCCGCTCGGGCAGGCCGCGATCCCGTCGAACATCGAAGAGGCCCAGCGGGGAATGATCAGCACGATCGACACGGTCGCCCTGGACGGCAACGAGGCCATCGACATCCGGGGCTGGATCCGGACCTACGCGGACTCGGGCAAGCCGATCTACGTCGGCATCTACACGAGCTTCAGGCACGAGCGCCGCGGCTATGTGAGCGTCGGTTTCCCGATCCCAAGCGCCAACTTCACCGCTACCCTGCTTCCCCAGAACGACGGCGAGCACGACTTCGTACTCACGTCGCAAACCGAACTCCCATTTACGGGGCACTACCTGAGCTCCGTCGACAGCGAGAGAGACGCCCTGACCGTTCTCAAGCTGCTCTATTTCCAGGAACGGATCTTCGTCTACGTGGCCGAAGGCGAGCTGAGGACCGACCACAGCTTCTCCCTGGCCGGTCAACGGTTCCTGACTCTCCACTACGAAATCGAGCGCCTCGCCGAGGGCGTGGGTGACGAATAGTGGCGTTGCGAACCGGCACGCACACGGTCGGAGGTGACAGGGGCACGCTGCAGGTACGCACTTACCGAGAGGGCTTGGCGAAGATGGCAGGCCATGACTTGGTCATCGACGTCGGGGTGTGGGAGGCGTCGGCTGAGGTCCGCGAGGATGGCACGCTCTCTGCTGTCCAGCTCAACGCCGACCCTCACTCACTGCAGGTGCGCGAGGGGTTGCACGGGGTCAAGCCACTTACCGACAAGGACCGTGCCGACATCCGCAAGACCATCGACGAGAAGATCCTGGGGGGACGGCCGATTGCCTTCCGCTCGACTGCCGTCGAACCCGGTGACGGTGGACTGATCGTGCGCGGCGAACTCGAACTCGCGGGTACGAGGCGGCCGGCGAGCTTCGAGCTCAACGCCGCGGCGGACGGCCGGGTGCGTGGGACGTTGCCCGTGACCCAGAGCGAGTGGGGGATCAAGCCCTACCGGGGGATGATGGGCGCGCTCAAGGTGCGCGACACCGTCGAAGTCGTTCTCGACGTCCGGCTACCGTCGGACTAAACCCTCGCTCCTGCTCCGCGCGAGGAGCGGGAGCGACGGAAACAAAAGAAGCCCGCTCACCGAGCGGGCTTCCGGCAATCGCGGTGGCGGGATTTGAACCCGCGACCTCCGGGTCATGAGCCCGGACGAGCCTGTTCCTCCTTGCTGCTCCGTCGCATGACCAAGCGGTTTCAGTAGGGCGGAGTTGCGTCCCCGTGCGCTCAGAGCAGGAGCAAATTGGCGGTCGGGCTCGGGGGGCGAATTCTCGATCGCCTCGCGCGTGTGGACCGAGCGTATACCGCCCTGTCGGAGCCTCCTGGGTGCAAAGCGGCACCGGAGCCTCGCCTCATCGGGGGACCAGGTCCGGGCCACAACCAACAGGAGGCCCGAAATGAAGGCTCACACCATCACCACCATCTCCCGGCGCAGGCGCAGCGCCCGGCGGCGTCGCGTCCTCGCGCTCGCCCTCGGAGTCTGCGCGCTGGCGATCCCGGCGGCCGCGAGCGCCGCGCCGATCGACGCCGGCGCGATCGCGGGCGAGGAGTCGGGTCAGTCCGCCGACGGCGCCGGTTACTCGCTCTACGCCGACCCCACGACCCCGAACGCGACCCTGGGCGAGGAGTCGGGCCAGCCCGCCGACGGCGCCGGTGACTCGCTCTACGCCGACCCCACGACCCCGAACGCGACCCTCGGAGCGGACGGCGTGGTCGAGCCCACCCACCTCACCGGCTCGCCGGCCGGCACGAGCGACGGCTTCGACTGGGTGAGCGCCCTGGTCGGCGCCGGGGCCGCGATGTGTCTCGCCGCGCTCGGTGGGGCGGCGCTGCTCACGGTCCGCAGGCGCACTCCGGTGCCGCCGCCGGCCCCGACGAGCTGAGCCGTCTCGCCTCCCGGCGGCCACTTGACGGGCGCGGAGCTTCAAGCTCCGCGCCCGTCACGTCGATGGAAGACCATCATGAGCGGCGATTTGGCCGCGGGCCCGAATGGGTCTACAGTGATTTGTTCGGAGCGCGAATGGCTTTCGAGGTACGCCTTCTAGGCTCCGTCGAGGCGCTTGTCGATGGGCACTCCCTTGCCCTGGGGGGAAGCAAGCAGCGCAGCGTCGTCGCGTTGCTCGCGCTCAATGCGAACACGACGCTCAGCGGCGATCGGCTGATCGACGCGCTCTGGGGAGACGACCCCCCGGCGAGCGCCGCCAAGAACATCCAGCGATACGTCTCGCGCCTGCGCAAGGCCTTCGGCGAGGGCCGCGCAGAGGCGGAGATCCTCACCCGCGGGCGCGGCTACGAGCTGCGCCTGGCCACGGACGCCGTCGACGCCCTGCGCTTCGAGCAATTGGTCGAGGAGGCCGCTCGCGAGCCGGCGGGCGGGACCAACGGCCTGGCCGGCGCCGCGCTCGAGCTGTGGCGCGGCGCCCCCCTCGCCGACGTCGCCGACGAGCCCTTCGCCGCCCCCGAGATCGGCAGGCTCGAGGAGCTTCACCTGCGGGCGCTCGAGCTGGCGATCGACGCCGAGCTCGCCGCCGGGCGCCACGCCGAGGTCCTCGCCCGGCTCGAGGCGCTGATCGCCGAGGAGCCCCTGCGCGAGCGCTTTCACGCGCAGCGCATGCTCGCCCTCTACCGTGACGGGCGCCAGGCCGAGGCCCTCGACGCCTACCGCGAGGCACGCTCGGCGCTGATCGAGCAGATCGGGGTCGAGCCAGGGCCCGAGCTGCAACGCCTCCAGGCCGACGTCCTCGCCCACGACCCACGCCTCGACCCGCCGGCGCCGGCCCTCGAGCTGCCGGTCGAGCTCGAGGGCGGCTCGCCGCTGCTCGCCGGGCGCGAGCGCGAGCTGCGCTGGCTGCACAAGCGCTGGGAGCGAGGCGCGCGCGGGCCGGGTCGTCTGCGCGCTCGGTCTGGGGCCCCGCCGGGATCGGCAAGACGAGGCTGGTGGCCGAGCTCGCGTCCGAGCTCCAGCGTGAGGGCGCGGCGGTGCTCTACGCCGGCGGCGGCGAGCTTGCCGACGCCGCCCTGGCGAGCGTCGCCGAGGCGGGCACGGGCCACCGAGCGACGCTGCTGGTGCTCGACAACGCCGACGACGCGCCGCCGGCGGTCCTCGAGGCCGCCGCCGCGCTCGCCCGCGAGCCCGAGGGCCGCGCGCTCATGGTCTGCGTCCTTCATCACGACCAGCAGGGACCGCCGGCGTTCGCCGCCCTGCTCGAGGCAGGCGCCGCCCAGCGGCTGCGGCTCGACCCGCTGGGCGAGGATGCGGCGGCCGAGATCGCGGCGCTCTATGCCCCCGCCGAGGGCGCTGCGATCCCGCTGCGGACGCTGCTCGCCGAGAGCGAGGGGGTGCCGCTTCGCCTCCACCGCGCCGCCGGCGGCTGGGCCCGGGCGGAGGCGGCCGAGCGCCTCGCCGCGACGGCGGGTCACGCCGCCGACGATCGCACCGGACTTCACGCCGCGCAGGCCGCGATCGCGGGCGGCGTCGTCGACCTGCAGAGGGCCAGCGAGCGCACCCGCCTCTACGCCGTCGAGGAGCCGCCGGATCCCTCGGAGCCGGCGGTCTGCCCCTTCCGCGGCCTGGCGCCCTTCGACGCCGCCCACGCCGAGTACTTCTTCGGCCGCGAGCGCCTGGTCGCCGAGCTCGTCGCCCGCCTCGTCGGCTCGACCCTGCTCGCCGTCGTCGGCCCCTCGGGCAGCGGCAAGTCCTCGGCGGTGCGCGCCGGCCTCTTGCCGGCGCTGGCCGACGGGGTCGTGCCCGGCGCGGAGGACTGGCGGCGGGCGGTGATGCGCCCCGGCGAGCGCCCGCTGGCCGAGCTCTCCAGAACCCTTGCCCGGGCGGTGCCCGAGGCGGGGGGCGAGGGCGCCGCGCCGTGGATCGCCGACGCGCTCGACCGGCTCGAGCCCGGCGAGCGCCTGGTGCTCTTGATCGACCAGTTCGAGGAGGTCTTCGTCGCCTGTCGCGACGAGGCCGAGCGCGAGGCGTTCTTCGACGCCCTGGCCGAGGGCGCCGCCGACCCCGACGAGCGGCTGGTGGTCGTGCTCGCGATCCGCGCCGACTTCTACGGGCGCTGCGCCGAGCACGCGGATCTCTCGACGCTCGTCAGCGCCAACCAGGTCCTGGTCGGGCCGATGCGTCGCGACGAGCTGCGCCGGGCGATCGAGCTGCCCGCGCGCCGGGCCGGGCTCCGGGTGGAGCAACGGCTCGTCTCGGCGCTCGTCGGCGACGTCGCGGGCGAGCCCGGCGGCCTGCCGCTGCTCTCCGCCGCCCTCGTCGAGCTCTGGCAGCGACGGGACGGGCGGACGCTCAGGTACGCGGCCTATGAGCGAACCGGCGGAGTCCGGGGCGCGGTCGCGCGCCTCGCCGAGGACGCCTACCAGCGCCTCAGCGAGGACGAGCGGCGCCGGGCGCGGCCGATGCTGCTGCGCCTCGCCGGCGCCGATGAGGAGCAGCCGGAGGCGTTCGTTCGCCGCCGCGTGGCGCTGGACGAGCTCGAGCTCGACCGCGACCCCGACGCCGCCCGGGCGCTCTCCGTGCTCACCGAGGCGCGCCTGCTGACCGCCGACGAGGAGGCGGTCGAGGTCGCCCACGAGTCTTTGCTCAGCGAGTGGCCGCGCCTGCGCGGATGGCTCGAGGCCGACGCCGAGGGCCGGCGCCTTCACCAGCATTTGATCGGTGCGGCCCGGGAGTGGCGCGACTCCGAGCGCGATCCCGCCGAGCTCTACCGCGGCGCCCGGCTCGCCGCGGCCCTCGACTGGGCCGCCGAGCACGAGCCGGAGCTGAACGAGCTCGAGCGCGAGTTCCTGGACGAGAGCCGGGCGGCGAGCGAGCGCGAGGCGGAGCGCCAGCGACGCGCCGTCCGGCGCCTGCGGACCTCGCTGGTTGGCGTCGGCGTGCTGCTCGCCGCCGCCGTGGTCGCCGGGCTGATCGCGATCTCCGAGCGGCAGGGCGCGCGCACTGCCGCCCGGGCCGAAGCCGCCCAACGGCTGGGGGCCGAAGCGCTGAACGAGGACGCCCTCGACCGCGCCGTGCGGCTGGCCAGCGCAGGTGTCGCGCTCGACGACTCGATCGCCACCCGCAGCAACCTGCTCACCGTGCTGGTGCGTAGCCCGGCAGTGCTCGGCGTTTTGGGAGGCACCGGGGATGCGGAGATCTACGCAGTGGCGGCCAGCCCCGACGGACGACTGCTGGCGATCGGCGACGCCGCCGGCACGGTCACGATCTTCGACGCATCAAGCCGCAGGCGGCTCGGCGAGTACCAGCTCGGCGATGGGCCGGGCGGCGGGCTCGTACAGACGCTCACCTTCTCCCCCGACGGCAGAACGCTCGCCGTCACCGGCCTCGAGCCCCCCGAGCCTCCCCGAGCGCTCGTGGACCTCATCGATCCCCGCACCCAGGAGCGCAGGGCGCGCATCGTGTTGCCCCCGTTCCACGATTCGTCCGTCTACACCGTCGCCAACGTCGCGTTTCCGCCCGGCGGTCGCGACCTGGTCGTGCTGCAGGACCCCGACCGCGGGCCGAGCGCCCTGCGAAGGATCGACGTGAAGACGGGCGAGATCGAGGGACGGCCACTGCGAGTCGGCCGCGCCACCCCCTATGGGCTGTTCCCGGCGGCCGACGGGCAGCGAGTCTTCGTCACAAGCGACCACAACGACGAAACGTGGGAGGTCGATGCGCGGACGCTGCGCGTGGTGCGGCGCTATCCGGTGGGTGACGAGGTCGGCACCCTCAGCCCGGATGGAAGCGCCTTCGCGCTCGGCTCGACGGACGGCACGGTCCGCACGGTCAACCTGCGCTCGGGACGGGTTCGTCGGTTCGCGGAGAGTCACGAGGCGGTCGTTCACAGGCTTGCGTTCACGCCCGACGGGCGGAGGGTCGTGAGCTCCGACGCCCGCGGAGGCGTGATCGTCTGGGACGTCGCCGACGCCGAGATCAGCGAGGAACTCTCCGCCCACAGCGGCGGGGTGTATGGACTCGCGGTCTCGCCGGACGGGCGCACGCTCTACAGCTCTGCGAACGATGGCCGCGCGATCCTCTGGGACCTGTCGGGCAATCGACGACTCCTACGGTCCTTCCCGGTCGACCCGCCCTTCGGAAACGACGGCACCCCGCGAGGGCTGGCGCTCAGCCCCGATGGGAAGACGCTCGCCCTCACGCACAGGGAGGGCACCGTCGACCTGATCGATACCCGAACGCTGCGCCGCCGCGCCAGCCTGCAGGCGCTGGACGGGGTCGCCGCCGCGGTCGCCTTCAGCCCCGACGGGCGCCTGCTCGCCGTCGCCGGCGAGGACGGCGAGGTCACCCTCTGGCACGCCCGGACGCTCGCTCCGGCGGGCGAGCTGCGCGGGCTGCGGGCCGACTCGCAGGCGCTCGCCTTCTCCCCTGACGGGAGGCTGCTCGCCGCGGCCGAGGAGGGGGGCGAGCACCCCCGGCTGCGGGTCTGGAACGTGCGCCGGCGTGAGCTCACGGCGTTCCGCAGCGAGACACCGGCGGCCTCGCTCGCCTTCAGCCCCGACGGCAGGCTGATCGCTGCCGCGACAACGATCGAGCGTGGCACCGAGATCCGCGACGCGCGCAGCGCCAGGCTCGTTGAGCGGCTTCCGGCCCCGGGCGTCTCGCGCTCGGTCGCCTTCTCACCCGACGGGAGCCTGCTCGCAGTGGGGGAGTTCGAAGGCACCGGCCGGCTCTACTCCACCGAGAGCTGGGAGCCAGTTGGCCGCCCGCTCGAGGGCCACGCCGATCGGATCACCTACGTGGACTTCTCACCGGACGGTCGCATGCTGGCGACCGCGAGCGCCGACGGCACGGTAAGGCTCTGGGACGTGGTGACCCAACAGCCGCTCGGTTCGGTGCCCGTGAAGCCCAACACCTTCGCCTCCGCCGCCCTGAGCCCCGACGGCTCGCGCCTCTTCGCGGTCTCCACCCGCGGCGCCGGCATCAGCTTCGACACCGCTCCGGAGGCCTGGATGCGCCATGCCTGCACGGTCACGGGCGGGGGCCTCACCCCCGAGCAGTGGGAGGAGATCGTGCCGGAGCACGACTACGTCTCGGTTTGCCCGTCCGGCTGACACCCTCAACCGCTCGGCCCTCGCACGGGGCGCCTAGCGACATCCTCTTGCCGATCTCGGGGAGCTTCTAGCCGGTTCGCGCTCAGCTCGAGAAGGACCGGCGGCCTACCTACAGTGGTCGCGCTGAGCCTCGGCCTCAGCCAAGCAAGACCGCCGGCTCGACCAGATCCTGCTGATCCGCCCGAGCCGACACCAGGTACTGACCCGACTGCGCTCGCACCGTTCCAACCTTCGTCGTCGCCCAAGGCGGGTCCCCCTTGGTGACGGTGGTCGAATCCCCGATCGTCGTCCCCAGCTCCAGTGGCTCGCCACCTCCGGCCGGCCGGATCTCAACTTCCAGGGAAGCCGGCGCGCTCAAGGCGATCTCTTCGTTGCCGCTTACGCCGGGCCTGATCGACTCTCGGTAGCTGACGACCACCTTGCCCTCTGGCAGCGTCACTGAAGCCTGTCCAGGGACCGTGAGTTCGCCGTAACGGGCCAACTCTTCCTGCTCTTCGCGGAGCATCCTGCCGACGCCCCAGGGCATCACCGCCATCTTCAACGCCCTGGTGATCTTCACCCGTGCCACCCTACTCCAGTCCTTGCGGCCAATCGGCGGCCGCGTACCAACGAGGCCTCGCCCATGACGCGCGCTCTCATTGGGCGCGTCTGCGATTCTTGGAGCGTGAGCGGCCGGGAGGAGCTCCCGCTCAGATCGTTCCCGCAGCATTCCAGGACACCTCGTGACTGCCCCCGGCGTCGGCCTGCCGGTGGTAGCGTGGGCCGCGGATCGTCCAAAGCCAACTCGAGAAGGGGTCCAGATGTCTGAAGTGCTCAACGGAACTTGCTTGTGCGGCAGCGTGGACTACGAGGTTCAAGATCCCCAGGCGCTGGGTTACTGCCATTGCACTCGCTGCCAGCATTGGACGGGCTCGAGCCTTGCGGGGGTGGTCGTGGCCAAGGAGAACTTCAGGTTCACCAAGGGCGAGGACCTGGTCACGCGCTACGAGAGCGAGCTCGCGCCCCGCAACTTCTGCAGCACCTGCGGATCCAGCCTCTACGACGACCTCGGTGCGGTGTATTTCGTCGCCGCCGGACTGATGAGCGACCTCGATCTCGAACCGAGCTTTCACCAGCAGGTCGCATACAAGGCCAAGTGGCACCAGATCGGCGACGACGCGCCCCAGTTCGACGAGATGCCGCCGGCCTGACGCTAGTCGTCTTCGTCAGCGGTCCATGGCGATTGCGGCGGCGCTGAGTCGACGGCGCGCCGAATAAGCGCCAGCATGCGGCGACGCTCAGCCGGGCTGAGCCCGCGCAACACGTCGTCTTCCACCTGCATCGCCAACCGCCGCGCCTGCTCCAGGACCCGGCGGCCCTTGGGTGTGATTACAACCTCGCGGGCGCGGCGATCCGTTGGTCGGGGCCGGCGCTTGGCCAGTCCTGCGGTCTCGAGCTGATCGATCAACGAAACCATCGTGCTGGGATCGACGCCCATCGCCGAGCCGAGCTCCTGCTGAATCTCTCCCTCGCGGGTGCCGAGGACATTCAGAAGCGCGAAGAGCGCCGTCGTTAGACCAAGCGACTCGAGCGCCTCCGCAGTGCGCGTATGCGACACCCGCCAGAGCCGGAAGAACAGCTGGCCGGCGAACTCCCTGACCGCTTCGTCGGTGGTAGGGCTCGTTGCCATGTGAAAGATTCTTGCACAATTACTCCGCGCCGAGCAATGATTTGTGCTATAAATTATTGACGAGAGACATCATCACGACGAATTCAGGAGTGACCATGACCGGCTCTTCCACCCAGGGAATCAAGACCGTGCTGCATCCCGTGTCCGACCTGACGGCGGCCAAGGCGGTGTACGCCGCCCTGCTCGGCGTCCCGCCGCAGACCGACGGGTCCTACTACCTCGGCTTCGAGGCCGAGGGCCAGCACATCGGGTTGGTGCCGGGCGGTGGACCGCAGGGCATGACCTCGCCGGTGGCCTACTGGCACGTGCCGGACATCCAGGCGAAGCTGGCCGAGGTGACCGCCGCGGGTGCCACCGTGAAGGAACCCGCGCACGACGTCGGTGGCGGCCGCCTGGTGGCCACCGTCACCGACCCCGACGGTAACGTCCTCGGGCTGCTCCAGGACCGATGAGTGCCGACCCCCGCTCCCGCGCTCAGCGTCGTCGCGACACGGAGCATCGGCTCACCCACGACGTCGATGTCTGGGTGGCCAGTGCCTCGGCGAACGGTGCGCCGCATCTGGTGCCGCTGTCCTTCGACTGGGACGGCGAGGCGCTGCTGGTGGCCACGCCGACGGACAGCCCGACCGGCAGGAACCTCGCCGCCACGCGGACCGGTCGGCTGGGGCTGGGCCACACGCGCGACGTGTCCATGATCGATGGCGAAGTCGAGGTCCTCGAGATCGACGCGGTGCCGCAGCAGCGGGGTGACCGGTTTGCCGCGCGCGCCGGCTTCGACCCGCGTGCGCTGGCCACGCCGTACCGCTGGTTCCGCATCTCCCCGCGCCGCATCCAGGCCTGGCGCGAGGTGAACGAGCTGCCCGACCGCGAGCTGATGCGCGATGGCCGCTGGTTAGCCTGACGCAACGGATGGAGACACGATGAGCATTGCCACGAGGACGGACACGCAGTCGCCTGCGCTGCCCGTTGCCGATAGCCACGATCTGATCCGCGTGCACGGCGCGCGCGTGAACAACCTCAAGGACCTCAGCATCGAGCTCCCGAAGCGCCGGCTGACGGTGTTCACCGGCGTCTCCGGCTCGGGCAAGAGCTCACTGGTGTTCGGCACGATCGCCGCGGAGTCGCAGCGGCTGATCAACGAGACCTACAGCGCCTTCGTGCAGGGCTTCATGCCGACGCTGGCGCGCCCCGAGGTCGACGTGCTCGATGGGCTGACGACCGCGATCAGCGTCGACCAGGAGCGGATGGGCGCCGACGCCAGGTCCACGGTCGGCACCGCCACCGACGCCAACGCGATGCTGCGGATCCTCTTCAGCCGGCTCGGGAAGCCGCACATCGGCTCGCCTCAGGCGTTCTCCTTCAACGTCGCCTCGGTCAGTGCGAGCGGCGGGATCACGATCAAGCGCGGCGCCAAGACCGAGACCAAGGCAGCGACGTTCTCACGCACGGGCGGCATGTGCGAGCGCTGCGAGGGCCGGGGCTCGGTCACCGACTTCGACCTGTCTGCGCTCTACGACGACAGTAAGTCGCTCAACGAGGGTGCGCTCACGATCCCGGGCTACAGCATGGACGGCTGGTACGGCCGCATCTTCAGGGGCTGCGGCTTCTTCGATCCGGACAAGCCGATCCGCAAGTTCAACAAGAGGGAGCTCCGCGACCTGCTGTACAAGGAGCCGACGAAGATCAAGGTCGAGGGCATCAACCTCACGTACCAGGGCCTGATCCCGCAGATCCAGAAGTCGTTCCTCTCCAAGGACCCGGAGGCCATGCAGCCGCACATCCGGGCGTTCGTGGACCGGGCGGTGACGTTCACCGCCTGCCCCGAGTGTGACGGCACCCGGCTCAGCGAGGCGGCTCGATCGTCGAGGATCAAGGGCATCAACATCGCCGACGCGTGCGCGATGGAGATCAGGGACCTCGCCGAGTGGGTGCGGGGCCTGGACGAACCGCCCGTCGCGCCGTTGCTGGCGACGCTGGGGGAGACCCTCGATGCGTTCGTGGAGATCGGGTTGGGCTATCTCAGCCTCGACCGCTCGTCCGGCACCCTCTCGGGCGGCGAGGCGCAGCGCACGAAGATGATCCGCCACCTCGGGTCGTCGCTCACTGACGTCACCTACGTCTTCGACGAGCCGACGATCGGGCTGCACCCGCACGACATTCAGCGGATGAACGACCTGCTGCTGCAGTTGCGTGACAAGGGCAACACCGTGCTGGTCGTGGAACACGAGCCCGAGGCGATCGCAATCGCCGACCACGTAGTCGACCTCGGCCCGCGCGCCGGCACCGAGGGCGGAGAGGTCGTGTTCGAGGGCACCGTCGAGGGCCTGCGGGCCAGTGACACGCTCACGGGGCGGCACCTGGACGACCGCGCTTCCCTGAAGCCGTCGGTTCGGACGCCGTCGGAAGTGCTGGAGGTGCGCGGCGCCGACACCCACAACCTGCAGAACGTCGACGTCGACATCCCGCTCGGGGTGCTGGTCGTTCTCACCGGGGTCGCGGGCTCGGGCAAGAGCTCGCTGATCGACGGCTCGGTGTCCGGGCGCGACGGGGTCGTGTCGGTCGACCAGGGCGCGATCCGCGGCTCGCGAAGGAGCAACCCGGCGACGTATACCAAGCTGCTCGACCCGATCCGCAAGGCGTTCGCGAAGGCAAACGGCGTGAAGCCGGGACTGTTCAGCGCCAACTCCGATGGCGCCTGCCCAAACTGCAACGGCGCCGGCGTGATCTACACCGACCTGGCGATGATGGCCGGCGTCGCCACCACCTGCGAAGAGTGCGACGGGAAGCGGTTCCAGGCCGAGGTGCTGGAGTACAGGTTCGGCGGCCGCGACATCAGCCAGGTGCTAGCGATGTCGGTGGCCGAGGCCGAGGAGTTCTTCGGCGACGGCGAGGCGAGGATTCCGGCCGCGCACAAGATCCTGACCCGCCTGGCCGATGTCGGGCTGGGCTACCTCAGTCTCGGCCAGCCGCTCACGACGCTGTCCGCGGGCGAGCGGCAGCGGCTCAAGCTGGCCACCCGCATGGCCGAGAAGGGCGGCGTCTACGTCCTCGACGAGCCGACCACGGGCCTTCACCTCGCCAACGTCGAGCAGCTGCTCGGCCTGCTCGACCGGCTCGTCGACTCCGGCAAGTCGGTCATCGTCATCGAGCACGACCAGGCGGTCATGGCGCACGCCGACTGGATCATCGACCTCGGCCCGGGCGCCGGCTACGACGGCGGCCGGATCATCTTCGAGGGCACCCCCGCGGACCTCGTCGCCGCCCGCTCCACCCTCACCGGCGAGCACCTCGCGGCCTACGTCGGCACCTGACCGAGGCCCTCCCGCCGGGAGGCGCTTAGGTGTGTGAGTGGCTCGCTCTGGCCGCGCGATGCCGTTGGCCGCCAGCCGACGGCGCGGCCGCCGCGTATGCGGCGACGAAGCCCTGGCGCCAGCTCGGGTAGCGAAGCTCCCAGCCCAGCTCGCGCTTGGCCTTCGCGTTCGAGGCGCCGCGGGACTCGGTTTCCATCATCACCACCGCCTCGCCCGCGAGCACGCGCGCGAGCCAGCGGGGAAAGCGGCGTGGCGGCTTGGCGCCGAGCACCTGCGCGAGCACCGGGAGCCACTCGCGCACCGGGGCGGGCTCGTCGTCGACGACGTTGTAGATGCCGGCACCGTCGTGTTCGAGCGCGAGCACGGTCGCCGCGGCGGCGTCGTCGAGGTGGACGAATGACCAGACCCCGCCGCCGTCGCCGACGATCGGGAACTGCCGCTTGCGCACCGGCTCGACCAGCCCGTCGTTGGATGCGCCGTAGAAGGCCCCGTAGCGAAGCGCGATCCCGCCGGCCTCGGTGACGGCCTGGTCAAGGTGGCGGATCGCGGCGAAGGTCTCGCGCATGGCCGGCACCGGCGTGGGATCGGACAGATCGTCCTCGGTCTTGACCGGCCCACCCTCACGCGCGTACCGCCCATAGGTCGCGAAGCTCTGGGCGACGAAGCGGCGCACGCCGGCCTCGCGCGCGGCGGCCAGCAGCGCGTCGGTGCCCTCCGTCCGAAGCCGGTTGGTCTGCGCGAAGCTGCGGTCGAAGTGCTTGAGGTCGCGCAGATCCGCCAGCGCGGTCGCCTCATGGACGATCGCCTCCGGCTCGGAAGCGAGGACGGCCTGGCGAACGGCGCGCGCGTCGAGCAGGTCGAGCGCGACGGGCTTCGCCCCGAGCGCCCGCACGCGCTCGGCGCTGCCGGCTGATCTGGCGGTGCCGATCACCTCGTGCCCTGCGTCGATCAGCTGGGGGACGAGCCGGGTGCCGATCGCCCCGCTAGTTCCTGCAACGAAGACTCGCATGACGTCTCCTCTCGGTCACATGGACTCGATTTCGGGGGTCTAGTGCTATGACCCAACGCGACGGAGGAACGTGACCGATGGATGAGCGTGACTGGCTGGCGGAGCGATTCGAGGAGCACCGGGCTCATCTGCGGGCGGTGGCCTACCGGATGCTCGGCTCGCTGAGCGAGGCGGACGACGCTGTCCAGGAAGCCTGGCTGCGGCTCAGCCGCAGCGACGCGAGCGAGATCGAGAACCTCGGTGGATGGCTGACGACCGTCGTCGGGCGCGTGTCGCTGAACATGCTGCGCTCACGCAAATCGCGGCGCGAGCAGCCGCTCGGCGTGCACGTGCCCGAGCCGATCGTCGACCGCGCCGATGGGACCGACCCCGAGCACGAGGCGCTGGTGGCCGACTCCGTCGGTCTCGCGCTGCTCGTCGTGCTCGAGACGCTGAGCCCCGCCGAGCGGCTCGCGTTCGTGCTCCACGACATCTTCGCCGTGCCCTTCGACGAGATCGCGCCGATCGTCGACCGCTCCCCCGAGGCGGCCCGCCAGCTGGCAAGCCGCGCTCGTCGCCGTGTGCGGGCTGAGAGCACCGTCCCCGACGCCGACCTGGACGCTCAGCGAGAGGTCGTCGAGGCCTTCCTCGCGGCCGCGCGCGACGGGGACTTCGACCGATTGGTCGCGGTTCTCGATCCCGATGTCGTCCTGAGAGCCGACCTTGGCGCAGCCGGATCGCGCGAAGTCCGGGGGGCGGCCGCGGTCATTGGCCAGGCTATGTTCTATGAGCAGCTCGGGCTCGTCATGAAGCCGGCGCTCATCAACGGCGCGGTGGGAGTGGTCACGACGCGGGACGGCCAGCCCTTCTCGGTCGGAGGGTTCACGGTACGACGCGGAAGAATCGTCGAGATGGACTGGCTCGCCGACCCCGCCCGCCTCCGCAAGCTCGACCTGACGATCCTCGACGACTGACGCCAGGGCCGCGGTCACAAAAGCGTCAGACCACGGGTCTTAGGACCAGATGCAATCCATCCGCCCGCGCTCGGGCCGGCCTTCGGACGAGCAGCGGGGAAAGGAGCCATAGCCGTGACGCCTGAGACACAGGTCCCGGCCGCCGCCCGCGACGGCTTCGTCACCTACGACGAGCTCAGGGGGCCGGACCTCGACCCTGCGCGCTGGAGCCCGGCGCGCCTCCCGCTCCCGACGGGCGGCGAGCACATCCCCCTGGACCCCAACGCGGAGCTTGCCGTCGGCGAGGGCGAGGTGCGAGTGACGATCCCGCGCTTCTCGCTGGCCCACAGCGCCAAGTACCTCATCTTCTCGACGCGCCGGTTCGAGCTGCCGGCGGATCGGCCCGCGACCTTCGCCGTCGACATGGCGGTCAGGAACATCGGCGGGGAACCGGCGGACTACCGCCGGGGAATGGCCGCCTTCCACGTCTTCGACCTCGATGTGAGCAAGCGCGTGTTCGCCGTCGACGGCACCTCCACCCGCGTGTTCGCGATGCACGAGCAGGTGGGCGTGTTCGGCGGCGGAGCGGGCGAGCCGTTCTACCACGTGGTCGAGTCGCCGTACGAGGACTTCGACGACGACTTCACCCGGCTTCGCGCGTGCGAGATCACGCTCGACCGGAGCGGATCGACCGCGGCCTGGCGCGTCGACGGCCGCAAGGTCTATGAGGCCCACACCTTGATCCCCGAACGCGCTCGGATCGGGTTCGGGATCTGGACGATGCTTCCCGAGCGGGATGTCCGCTCGCTCGACGGGCAGGGCCTGGACGCGCGGTGGCGCCGGTTCCGTGTGCGCGGGGTCGACGCCTGAGCCGCCACGAGGTACACCCGCGAACCACCGCGGAAGTTCCCGGGTCGCTATCCCGCATCCCCCCAGACGTTGACGGGGATCTGCGACCGCGGCCCCGGGCTGACGTCCTCTAGTCGAGGTCCGTCTCCACCTCGATGCGGCCCGACTTGGCGGCGTCGGCCAAGGCGCCGTAGTCGAGCTCGTTCTGGTCCGCATAGCGCTCCGAGAACTCGGCGATCGCCCGATCGAACGTGTCGCCTTTGCCGAGGTAGGACCCGATCGCGATCCGGTCGCCGGATCGTGCGTGAGCTCGGGCCAGCGTCCAGCCGCAGACCCGTCCGTAGACCGCCAGCCCCTCGGGCGGCAGGGTCTCGATCTCGACCGACCGCTTCCCGTCCCAGAGCTGGCGGACGTAGAAGTCCCGATCTTGGCCGTCCATCCCGAGCGCCGGAAGCCACCCCAGGAGAATGTCGCTCGCGGCCTGCATCAGCCACTGGCCCTCGACCACCCGCTCGCCGTGATTTCCGAACTCGCTCTCGCCGACGTAGGGCTCGAACACCGAGGCCTCGGCCTCCTTGGCCTGCAAGAAGAGCGGGTCCTGTCCGTCGCGGCCCATCATCAGCAGCACCCAGGCGCGCGTTCCGACGCTGCCGACCCCGACCACCTTGCGCGCCATCTCGACGAACCGGTAGCCGTCGAAGAGGTGGCGGCGGTCTCCCTTGAGACTCTCGCGGTAACGGCCGAGCATCTCGAGGATCCGCTCCTCGAGCTCATGGCGCTGATCCTCGGAGACGAGCTCCCGGGCGGGGACCAGCAGCGGCGGATCGCTGATGATCCGCGGCTCGCCGTCGACCACCCGGACGAGGCGATCGAAGGCCTTCATGCTGTTCTTCTTTCCGGCCTTCGCCACGTTCTTGTGCACCACCTTCATCTGCTTGCGGTCGGCGACCTTGGCCAGGTCGGCGATGAGGGTGTTGACGTCGAGGCGCGCGTACCAGACGTCGAGGTTGTGCATCGCGGCGAACTCGCGCATCGCCTCACGGTAGGAGCGGACCGTGCGGAGGACCGCGGCGCGGGTCTCCTTCGGGGTGAAGTCGCGGTCGCGCCCGGCGATCGCGAAGCTCGCTGCGAGACGCTTGACGTCCCACTCCCAGGGTCCCGGAAGGGTCTCGTCGAAGTCGTTGACGTCCAACACCAGACTGCGATCGGGTGCGGCGAAGACACCGAAGTTCGAGAGGTGGGCATCGCCGCATGCCTGGACATGCAGCCCGGACTGGGGGGTCTTCGCCAGGTCCATCGCCATGATCGCCGCCGCGCCACGAAAGAACGTGAACGGCGAGGCCAGCATCCGCCCGTAGCGGATCGGCACGAGCTCCGGGACGCGGCTCTTCGCCTGGTCCTCGAGCACCTTGACCGGATCTCGCCGGCGCGCTGGCGGCTTCCATTCCGCGTGGCTCGAGCGCGGAACCTTCTCCCGCGCCGCCTTGCCGGCGGCTGCGCGCTCTTCTGGGGAGGCGGTGTCCACGAGCGGAGATTTGGTGGGCGCGGAGGGCATGGCCTCTTGGTTCGTCGGCTAGGACGTTGTCCTTCCCCGTAGGTTACGCCCCTGACCCCAGATCGGGCACAGGGCGACGAGTGGAAGATCGTGCCCACGATCTTTGCCGAGCGCCAGGTCGCCTCGCCCCGGTGGCTGGGCGCGACGACCCGCGCCACCTTGGGCACAATCTGTCCCGGATGACCGACATCGCTCACCGCCACGGCGGCCTCGTTCATGACCATCCGCATGCGGGGGCGCACCGGCATCTCCGTCACCCGCGGCGCTCGCGGCCGATCGACGCCCGGCACGAGCACCATCGCGGCCACTCCCACGGGCTCGTCGACGATTCGATCAAGCGCTCGCGGGTCGGCCTGCGGGCGGTCGGCGTCTCGCTCGCGGTGCTCGGCGTGACCGCCGCCATGCAGGCGGGGATCTACGTCGCCACCGGCAGCGTGGCGCTGCTGGCCGACCTGATCCACAACTTCGGCGACGCGCTCACTGCGGTTCCGCTCGGGGTCGCCTTCATGCTTCGCTCGGCCCTCGCCGAGCGCTTCGCGGGCCTGGCCGTGGTGTTTGCGATCTTCGTGAGCGCCTGCGTGGCCGGCGTCTTCGCGGTCGAGAAGATCATCAGCCCCGAGGCCCCCGAGCATCTGCTCGCGCTCGGGATCGCGGGCGGCGTCGGCTTCGCGGGCAACGAGGTAGCGGCGCAGGTCCGGTTGCGCGCCGGGCGCCGCCTCGACAGCCCCGCCCTGGTCGCCGATGGCTATCACGCCCGCAGCGACGGCTTCGTCAGCCTGGGAGTGGTGCTGAGCGCCGTCCTGGTCGCCCTCGGCCTGCCGATCGCAGACCCGGTGATCGCGATCGTCATCACCGTGGTCATCCTGAGGATCACCTGGCAGTCCTGGCAGACCGTGAGCGGCCAGGCGCATCGCCACTGATGGAGCGGGCCTAGAGCCCGACGGCGTCGGCCAGCAGGTCGACCTGCTGCGGATCGGTGGAGGTCGGGAAGAAGCACAGCTCGTCGCAGCCGGCATCCTCGAACGCCTTCGCGTATGTCCGCAAGCTGTCCTCGTCGGTGGGCGCCGATCCGGCGATCGCAGAGGCGGTCTCGTCGCCGAGCCAGGCGTAGTAGTGCTTGAGGTCATGCTCGGCGTCCTCGACCCCCGTCGGGCCCAGGCCGAAGTACGCAAGCGCTGTCAGGCGCGGGCTGCCTTCCCGGCCCTCCTCGCGCCAGGCGGCGCGCACCGCCTCCGCGCCCTGCGCGAACTGCTCCGGCGGCGCGCCGGCCGCCGTCCAGCCGTCGCCGAGCTCCGCAGCCCGGCGGAACGACGCGTCGACACCTCCGCCCACGAGGAGCTGGGGCCGGCCGACGTCGTCCAGCGGCGGCCGAAGTCGCCCACGCCCACGGAGGTGGCCTCCGGTGCCAGGCTCCTCGTCGACGTGGAGTTTGGCCGGGGTCGCGATCTCTTCGCCCTCTCACAGGGCGTGTTCGGTGGCGGCCCTCCGACTAGTCCGGCGCTGCCGAACACCGGCAGCCTCGTGAAGGCGAACGGGAACGGCACCTTCACCGTCGTCGCGGACGGCTTGGACCGGCCGACCTCGGTTGAGTTCATCAAGAACACCGCGTACGTCGTCACCCTCACCGGGGAGATCTGGAAGATCGAGAATGTCTCGAGTCCGCCGTACGGCGGGTCGCGTTGAGCGAGTAGACGGCGGCCGCTAGCATTTTTTGGTCCCTGCCCAGCCCGTGGGTCCGACTCCGCTAACCGGCGTCCTCGTACTCGTCGTGGCGCCGGAACGACAGCAGTGACGCCGGCGCCCGCGAGTCTCCCTCGTCCCGCCCCTTCGGCGCCCGGTCGAGGATCGGGTAGTAGCCCATCAGGAACTCCACGCCTCGACCCTGGGTCGAATAGGCGTGGTAGACGACCCCTTCGTCGAGCACGAACGCGGTGGCGGTCGGTGACGGCGACTCCGCGACGTATCCGAGGACGTCCGTTCCCGAGGCGGCCGCGACCTCACGCAGGCCCGGCGGCGGGTCGTCCAGCGCAGGGCCCATGAACTCGCGCGCCTGCTCGGGGGTAACCGAGGCGCCGAGATCGAAGTTGAAGTCGTTGCCGGCGGTCGAGGCCCAGGGAATGCTCCAGCCCATCCTCCGCTTGTAGGCCTGGAGCCACTCGAGCGGCGCGCGCGAGACGAGGAGCATGGTCACGTCGCGGGCGTTGAGGTGCGCAAGGACGCCGTCGATTGTGTCGGCCATCGACGAGCAGGCGGGGCAGAGGGCATCGAAGCTCGGCCCGAACATGGCGTGGTAGACGAGCAGCTGGGAGCGGCCGTCGAAGAGCTCCGCCAGCGTCCGCGGGCCCTCGTCGGTGTCGAACCGGTACTCCTTCTCGACCCGCACCCAGGGGAGCTCGCGGCGCTCCCGGGCGAGCTCGTCGCTGCGGCCGGGTGAGCTCCTTCTCGCTCCGCGAGCAGCTTGTCGCGGGCCGCCTGCCATTCCTCGCGGCCGCCGATCTTGTGCTCCGTCATCGTCTTCACCTCCGCTCGGGGGGTCTCACTATCACCATTAGAGAGCGGCCGGGGTCCCATAACTCATCGGGGGCAAGGGAAGCCGCTACGCGAACCCTCCGAGCGGGCTCGGATGGTGGGGTTCGTACAAGCCGATCTCGCCGGCGCCGGGGATCTTGAAGTGCGCGATCCGGCCCCAGCCCTCGTCCTCGATCGGCGAGACGAACTCAACGCCCTTGACCCTGAGCTCCTCGACGGTCTGCTCGATGTCGTGGCACATGAAGAACAGCGCGTGATCCCCGGGGCCGCGGCCCCAGCCCGATCCCGGGTGGACGGCGATCTCGCCCGGTGGCAGGGCGAAGATCAGCCAGCCCTCGCCCGCATCGACTCCCTCGAACCCAAGCACGTCGCGAACAAACCTCCGGGCTCGCTCGGCGTCCTCGGCGAAGATGATCGTGTGCGTCCCGGCGATCACGCCGCGGATCGTAGTGCTGGAGCGGCGCCCGTCGCTTCTGCTCCGCGCGAAGGGGAGCAGAGGTCTGAATCGGAGTCACGCCTGGTTGATCACGTCTGCCTCGCTGTCAACCCGATCGTCTACCGAGACCGGTAGGGCCTCGAGCCCCTCTGCCGCCAGTAGCCGCTCGATGCAGCGGGCGCTCCCGCCGACGTAGGTGGCCGCTAGATCGATGTCCGAGGCAACGCACCAGGCGCGATCATCGGGCCACCAGATGTCTGGCCCGTGATCCTCAAAGGAGGTCACGGCCTCGATCTGGCCGAAGGAGACGAAGTAGTCACGGTCGAGGGGATGGTGGATCTGGACGCCGCTCTCGGTCTGCTCGATGCCGCCCCAGCCGGTCCAGACGCAGTACCAGCAGAGCTCGGGAGTTCGAGTGAACTCGCGCAGAACGGCGGCGAGGTCGCGGAGCTCCTCCTCTGGAGGAGGCCCGCCCGGCTCCGTCAGTTGGGGACTCCGCGCCGCGCGCGCGCTTCCGGGCGCCGGGGTACTAATCAGATGCCACTCCATCAGCGGGTGGGCGATTCGCCCGTTGATGGCGGCCACCTCGGCCCACCGCAATCGCTTCCAGGACTCGGGGGGTGCTGGCCGCCCCGCCACCGGCTCCGGGGGAACCTCCCAGACGATCGGGAAGATCCGTGCGTACGCCTCGAATCCGGTTGGCACGATCGCGCCCACCGGATTGCCCCCGGCCGCGCCCGACCACGGCTTGAGCAGCCTCTCACCCACCCACCGGGCGGGAGACGGGTCCTCGGCTGGCGTTCTCATGAGGGGAGTGTCGCTCACAGTTGGCCCGCGTCGCAGTGCTCGTCGACCACTCGGCGCACACGTTCTCCTCGGTCTACGTGCGCAAAAGTGGACAGGGCGCCTTACTATCGATACGATAGTAACCCGCCCGAGCCGATGACCGACCGAGCCAGCAAGCCCCTGATCCTCGCCTCGCTCCTGCTTGCGGCGTTCGCCATCAACCTCGACACGACGATCGTCAACGTCGCGCTGCCGTCGCTCGTCCGGGAACTCGATGCCTCGGACACCCAGCTCCAATGGATCGTCGATGCCTACAACTTGACGTTCGCCGCGCTCGTCCTCGCGGCCGGCAACCTCGGCGACCGGCTTGGCAGAAAGGGCGTGCTGCTCGCGGGCCTGGGGATCTTCGGCGTCGCGAGCCTGGCAGGGGGGCTGGGAAGCAGCCCCGGAGAGCTGATCGCCGCCCGCGCCGTGATGGGGATCGGCGCGGCCCTGATCTTCCCGGCCACCCTGTCCCTGCTGACGAACGTCTTCACCGAGCGGCGCGAGCGGGCCCGCGCGATTGGCCTGTGGGGAGCGAGCACCGGCGTCGGCATCGCGGTCGGCCCGATCGTCGGCGGCTGGCTGCTCGAACAGTTCTCCTGGGCCAGCGTGTTCATCGCGCTCGTGCCGATCGCCGTGCTTGGGGCGGCTCTCGTCGCCGTGGCGGTTCCGACGTCCCGAGATCCGGAGGCGCCACCGGCCGACCGCCTCGGCTTGATCCTCTCCAGCGCGGCGATGGCCGCGCTGGTCTACACGATCATCGAGGCGCCCAGTCGCGGATGGGGAACGACGTTCACGATCGGCGGGTTCGTTCTGACGGCGATCCTCTTCGCGCTGTTCATCGGGCAGGAGCGGCGCGTACGCGTTCCGATGCTCGACGTGAGGCTGTTTCGAAATCTCCGCTTCAGCGCCGCGAGCGGGGCGCTGACGATCACATTCTTCTCGCTGATGGGGTTTATCTTCCTCATCACGCTCTACTTCCAGTTCCTCAAGGGCTACGGTCCGCTGGAGACCGGCCTGCGACTGCTGCCGGTGGCGATCACAGTCGGGATCACATCGGTGGTCGGGACCCGGCTCGCGGTCCGCAGCGGCACCAAGCTCGTGGTGGCGGCGGGACTGCTCTCGCTCGCCGCGGGCCTTGCGTGGGCGGCGACCGCAAGCGAGACCACCGACTACGCGACCATCGCCGGGTCGATGATCTTCATCGGCGGGGGAATCGGCCTGACCAGCGCCCCGGCGACCGAATCGATCATGGGAGCGGTCTCCCAGGCCAAGGCGGGAATCGGCTCGGCGGTCAACGACGCGACCCGGATCACCGGTGGGACCCTTGGGGTCGCGGTCATCGGCAGCACCTACGCGTCGCTCTACTCGAGCCGGCTGACGGCGGACCTGCCGGCGGCGCTCCCGGCGGATGTCGCCGAGAAGGCCGACCGCTCCGTCGGAACCGCGTTCGGCGCGGCCGGCCAGCTGGCGGGCTCGGGGCAGGAGGGCCTGGGCCAAGCCCTGCACGATGCGGCTTCGTCCGCGTTCTTCTCTGGCTTCGAGACGGCGGTGTTCGTTGCCGCCGCTATCGCCGCGGCCGGCGCTGTGATCGCGCTCGTCCTGATCCCCGCACAGCCGCCCGCCGTCAGCGCGGTCGACGCTGGCGCGTCGCCTCGACTGGCCGCTGCCAAAGGCCGAGCCGGTTGATGCCAATCAGTCCCGTCTAGGAAGGAGAGGTTCGATGTCCAAGCTGCGCTTTCACATCTCGATGTCACTCGACGGCTATGTGGCCGGGCCCAATCAGGGCCGCGACGCTCCGCTCGGCGAGGGCGCCGAGGAAGTACTGCACGACTGGTTCACGCGGACTCGCACGTTCAAGGCGATGATCGGCGAGGAGGACGAGGGCGTGACCGGGCTCGACAACGATCGCGCCGAGGCCTGGAGGGAGGACTTCGGCGCGACGATCATGGGCCGCAACATGTTCGGGCCGATTCGGGGTGAATGGGGCGACGAGGAATGGAGGGGCTGGTGGGGCGACGAGCCGCCGTACCACAGCCCGGTCTTCGTCCTGACCCACCACGCCCACGAGCCGATCGAGATGGAGGGCGGGACGACGTTCCACTTCGTCACCGAGGGTCCCGAGGCGGCGCTCGAGCGGGCCCGCGAGGTCGCGGGATCGCACGACATCAACATCGGCGGCGGCGCGTCCACCGCGCAGCAGTACCTGCGTCTTGGCCTGGTCGACGGGATGGAGATCCACGTCGTCCCGGCTCTCCTGGGCGCCGGCGAGCGGTTGTTCGAAAACCTCGACGGCCCGCCGTCCTATCTCAAGCCGCTCGAGGTCCTCTGCTCGCCGCGCGCCGCCCACTTCCGCTTCGTGCGGGACCAATAGAGGCGACCCTGGCCACGGAGGAACCCGGAGCCCGGCCCCTGGGTAGTCTCGCCGGGTGCTCGTCCGCCACCGCGGCCACGCCCCATCCGTGGATCCGTCCGCCTACGTAGCACCGAGCGCCGAGCTCATCGGCCAGGTCGGCATCGGTCCCCGCGCCCGGGTGATGTCGGGCGCGGTTCTCGACGCCGAGGGCTCTCGGATCGACGTCGGTGAGTGCGCGATCGTCTGCGAGCACGCTGTCCTCCGCGCAACGGCGGTTGGTGACGAGGATCACCCGGTCATCGTCGGCGGGCATGCGTTCGTCAGCCCCCACGCAACCCTTCTCGGCTGCCACCTCGAAGCGGCGACGTATGTCGCCACCGGCGCGACGGTGCTCCACGGCGCACGCGTCGAGGCCGGCGCCGTCGTCGCGGTCGCCGCGCTCGTCCACGGTGGGACGGTGCTGCCGAGCGGCTTCTTCCTCGCGCCAGGGACGATCGCGATCGGCCACCCGGTGGCCACGTATGCGCCGGGGGATTCGTCGCTTCCCGAGGCGATCAAGGGCGTGGGCTTCGCGGGCCGTGCCTTCGGCGTCTCGACCGAGTGGGAGGACCGGGTCGCCCGCTACCGCGAGATCGCCGAGGTGCGCTCGGGGGAGTTCGGCGCGCACGCTGACGACGAAGCCGTCGCGCCGTAGGGGCCTTCCCACCGGCGCCGGGAGCACCCAAGTTGAGCCGGGCCCTGGCGGTGTTCTCGACCGTGCCGGGCGAACCCGCTTGCGCCCACGCGGCGGTTCCGGTAGCGACTCCGCTGCAAGAGGCCGGGCTACCGAGCCGCACCTCCGCCAGGAACTGCGACTGGCGTTCTGAGCGTTAGTCCCCGAGCGGAGCAGCAAACGCCGCGCCGAATCGCTCGAAAAGAGGTCGAGGTGGTTAGCTTCCCGCAAGGAAGGAATACATGGAGGGGTGGGACCGGTTGATGTGGTCCCCGGTCAACCCCACAGCGCGAACAGCTACCGATAGGAGAGACCGTGCCGGAGGACCTGTTTAGACCGCGGCTCGGCGAGCCGCACCATTACGCCTACGTCGTCGAGGACATTGAGGCGACCGTGAATCGCCTGGTCGACCAACTCGGCGCCGGGCCGTTCTTCCTCATCGAGGGCGTGCCGCTGGAAAACGTGCTCTCGCGCGGTGAGCCGGCGGAATTCGTTCACAATTCCGCCTTCGGCTACTGCGGCGGCGGCGCGATCGAGTTGATGGAAGCCGTCAGCCTGGCGCCCGAGCGCGTCGAGAAGGGCTTCTCCGGTCCCCGGCCGGGAATCCACCACGTCGCCTACGCCGTGCCGCCGACGGAGGTAGCCGATTTGCGAAGCTCGCTCGACGAGCGAGGTCTGCCGCAGTACCTGAGCGCTCAGCTCGGCGAGGTCGACGTGACTTTTCACGACGCCACCGCCGCCCTGGGCCACGACATCGAGATCCATGTCGACAGCGAGGGTCTGCGCGACTTCTTCGAGATGGTGAGCAGCGGCGCGGAGGGTTGGGATGGCTCGGAACCGCTGCGCCCGGTCGAGAGCTGATCGCTGGCTCGGGCACGCCCGCGGTGCGGGGATCCCTACAGAGAGTGCGACGGTCGACGTTATAGGCAAGTGATCACTTGCCTATACTCGTGTCATCAGTGATGTCTTCCATGCGCTTGCGGCGCCCGCGAGGCGGGCGATTCTCGATGAGCTCCACGACCGAGACGGGCAGACGCTGTTCGAGCTCTGCACGAGGCTGACGGTGAAGCACGGACTCGCGCTGTCGCGACAGGCCATCTCGCAGCACCTCGACGTGCTCGAGTCGGCGGGCCTGGTGAGCAGCAGGCGTGAGGGGAGATACAAGTTCCACGACCTCGACCCGACGCCCTTGAGGGCGATCGCGGAGCGGTGGTCGATCGACGACGGAAAGGGAGAGTGAAGAGGTGAGGATCAACCTCGCGAGCGTCCTGGTCGACGACCAGGACAAGGCGCTCAAGTTCTATACAGACGTCCTTGGGTTCGTGAAGAAGACCGACCTCCCCCTGGGGGAGGCCCGTTGGCTGACGGTCGTTTCGCCCGAGGAAGCGGACGGGACGGAGTTGGTGCTCGAGCCCGACGGCCATCCTGCAGCGAAGCCGTTCAAGCAGGCGCTCGTCGACGATGGCATCCCCTACACCTCGTTTGCGGTCGGTGACGTCAACGCGGAATACGAGAGGTTGCGCGCACTGGGAGTCCGGTTCACGCAGGAGCCGCTCGAGATGCAGTCGGTCACCACAGCCGTGTTCGATGACACGTGTGGGAATCTGATCCAGATCGCGAGCCAGGGATAGGCGGCGACGGCGTCGGGTTCCATCTGGTCGGTCGTGGACCCGAATGGCGTCTACGTGGCTTTCGCCGCTCCGGCCCCGTGGTTCCGGGTTTCGATGGCCTTGACGGTCTTTTCCAGTCCCTTTCCCAAGAAGCGCTTGCCTCCGATTCGGAGCGCGATCGCGAGCGCCCGTCCCTTGAGGTTCTTGCCCTCCCGTACCACGACGACGTCCACTTCGGTCGTCCCGTCGGGGTGCCGCGTGAGTGTGTAGGTCCAGCCCGAGTCGCCTCCCCACAGGTTTGAGTCGGTGGTCGTCATGACGACGCGGTTGGGGTCGGACCAGTCGTAGTGCAGGCGTTCCCAGACGCCGCCCGAGCCCTCCGTGACGTCGGCCTGATCGGGGCCCTGATCATGCACCTTGAGGTACTCGTCGGCGCTGTTATCGAAGAGCTTCGAGCGGCCGGGCCCAAAGTCGGTGAGCCCGGCGACGAACTGCTCGGGCGTCGCGGTGGTCGTCTGGCTGACGTGGATCGTCGTTGGCATGCGTGCTCCCAACCTCCTTGTAGCCGCGCCCCTTGTAGGTCGGCGTTCTAGTGGGCACGTTCCACGTTATCCGCGATCCCTACCCCTTTCCATGCGCGGAAGCGGAAGCGGTCTACATCAATGCTCGAGGGTGAGTGGGGTCTGTGTAGGCTCATGGGCGCGGCCGCAGAGTGGCCGCTCGATAGAGATCCAGCTCCCCGCTCAAACCGTTCGCAACGCCACGGTCGGCGGCAGCCGAGACGCTCGAACGGCCGGCATCAGGCCGGCGAACGCGCCGATCAGGATGGCCGCGGCGATGCCGCCCGACCACGCCTCGACGGGGATCACTATCGCCCAGCTCTTCGAGCTGGCGTACACGGCCGTTGCCGCGGCCCCGGCCAGCACGCCGACGACCCCGCCGAGGAGGGCGAGCAGGATCGACTCACTGAGGAACTGCGTCCGGATCTGGGCCTTCGTCGCACCCAGGGCGCGACGGAGGCCGATCTCCGAGCGGCGTTCGAGAACCGAGATGATCATGATGTTGGCGACGCCGACGGCACCCACGATCAGCGCCACCACCCCGAGCCCGAGAAAGAGGCTGTCGAACGCCCCCGCCGCAGCGGCCCGGGCGGTGAGCACGTCGGACGGCTGGCTTACGTCCACCTCGTTCGGCGCCGCAGGGTTGGCGGTCGGCGCCAGCAGCGACTGCACCTCCACCACATGATCGGTGGCGGCGCGCACGTAGATCGAGCTCGGCGGGCCGGCCTTCGCCTCGCCGCGGACCATGCTCACGTAGCCGAGGTACTTCCGAGCGGCCGGGTAACCGATCAAAGCGCTGGTGTCGATGTCGGGCTCCAGTGGTGAGGGCTTCAGGATGCCCGCGACGTTGAACCACTGGTGTCCCAGCCAGATCCGCTGATCGGGGTGGACCCGGTCGATGCCCAGGCGTTGGGCGGCGACCGAACCGAGCACCGCGACCGGCACGCGGGCGGTGCCCTCGTTGAGCCAGTCGCCGCGTGCGACGCCGGTGTTGAGCACGGACGGCAGGTTCAGGCTGGTGGCCCGCACCTGAAGGCCACCGCTGTTGGCCTCTGGGATCATCGAGCTCCGGTAGACCTTCTCTTGGTCCAACAGGCCGGTGTGCGCCAACGATTGGACGTTGTCGAGGTGGGTGATCCGCGCCGGCGCTTCGAGGGGCAGCTTCGCCTCCTCCCCGGTCAGGCTCTGTCCGGCCTCGGCGGTCAGCATGTTCGTGCCGAGCCGGTCGATCTCCGCGAGCAGCCCGGCCTGCGAGGAGGAGGACAATCCGAGGACACCCACGATCGCGCCCGTTCCGATCGCGATCCCGAGCGCCGACAGCGCGGCGCGCAGCGGCCGGGCGCGCAGCCCGACACTCGCCACCCGCAGCGCGTCCTTGAGCCCCAATCGCCCGTACTGGGAGCTCATGCGCGATCGCGGCCGGTATCGGAGACCACCTGGCCGTCCAGCATCCGAATCTGGCGAGGCAGCTGATCGGCGAGGCCCGCGTCGTGCGTGATCATGAGGATCGTGGCGCCGGCGGCGTTCAGCTCCCGGATGAGCTCCATGATCGATGCGCCGGTGGCGCTGTCGAGGTTCCCGGTCGGTTCGTCGGCGAGAACGATCGCCGGCCGCCCCACGAGGGCCCGGGCGATCGCAACCCGCTGCCGCTCTCCTCCCGAGAGCTTGGTCGGCTTGAATTTCGCGCGGTGGGAGAGGCCGACCCGTTCGAGCGCCTCATCCGCCCGGCTGAAGCGCTCGGCGGCGGGGACTCCGGCGTAGAGCAACCCGTCGGCGACGTTCTCCCGCACCGTGGCGTGTTCGGCCAAAAAGAACTCCTGGAAGACGAACCCGATCTGCTGAGCCCGAAGCCGCGACAGCTCGCGGTCGCTGAGCCGCGCCGCGTCGATCCCGCCGATCCGGACCACGCCACTGCTGGGCCGCTCCAGCGTCCCGATGACGTGCAGGAGCGTGGACTTACCAGACCCTGAGGGCCCGACGATCGCCACCAGCTCGCCCCGGCGGACGGAAAATGACACCCCCTGGAGGGCGGGCACCGGCGGCTGCTCTCCGTAGACCTTGGTCAGCCCATCCAGTTCCAGAACCGATTCGCCGCTCACAGCGACGGCACCACCACTTGGTCGCCTTCGGCAACATCGCCCTCGACCTCGACACGTCCGGCTGAGGTGTCGAACAGGCCCAGCTCCACAGCGACCAGCTCGCGTTGGCCGTCGTCGCGCACGACCTCGACCGCGTACCCGCCGCCGGACTTACCGACGATCGCGGTCACCGGGACGCTTATGGCGCTCTTCACTCCCGTGGTCGTGATCTCCACCTGGACGGGGGCTTCGTCGAGCCCACGCGCCTTCTCTGGGTCGTCGAGGCTGATGTAGGCCGGGATGGTCGCGCCCCCGGCGTCGGCGTTCGGTCCTGTAGGGGCCTGAGCGACTCTCCCTAGCCGGTCGACCCTTCCCGTCACCGACTTGTTGTCAGGCAGAGTGATCTGAGCACGATCGCCCTCCTTCATCACACCTTGCTGCGACGCATCGAGGCTCACGTGCACCTCGAGCGTGTCGGATGTGGCCTGCGCGACCTCTGCACCCGGCTGGGCGGATCCACCGAGCTGGCCGGTCACCTTGGCGATCCGCGCCGACTCGGGCAGGAAGACCGCATCGTCAAGATCAAGCGCTCCGGTCGCGTCAGAGCCCTTGTCGTCCTGGAGCTTCTTGAGCGCCTCCTCCGTCTTCGAGGTGAATTCGCTGTCGCCGGAATCGATGTCGACGCCGGCGTCGGCGTCGTAGCCGAGCTCGTGCAGGTTGCGGTTGAGCTGACGGACGTCGTTGCCCTGATCGCCGATGGCCAGGTCGCGGTAGGCCGGGACGGTGCCGCACAACAGCAGCACCGGGTGGTCGTCGACCCGATAGAAGACGTCGCCGCAGTCGACCTTGTCGCCTTCCTCGGGCAGCTCGGTGTAGATCCCGCCGGCCCGGTTGATCGCCGAGTACGGCGAGCCGTCCGATCGCGCCCGATAGGTCAGGATCCCATCCAGGGAGACCATGGCCGAGAGCTCTCCCTGGTCCACGGTCGCCGTGTTCGCCGGCAGCTCCTGCGCGGCCGAAGTCGGTTCCGTCCCACTCGACGCGACGACCAGGCCGCCGGTGGCGGCCGCGGCAGCCAGGACGACTGCCGCGGCCACCACCCATGTCTTCCGCCTCACTACTGGCCCCCCATTGCCTCTGCCACGAGATCGCCGCACTTCGCCATCGCCGCGTTGAGAATGGTCATGCCCTCGGGCGTATCGGAGGATGGGATCCGAGTCGTGTCGACGAGTGGCTCACCTTCGACGGGGTCGGGAAAGTCCTTCACGCCGTTGTCGCGCACGCACTGGGCGAACTCGAGGGCCGCCGACTGCTGCTCGGGGGTCCGGTCTGCGCTCAAGGTGCCCGGTGGCTGCAGGTCCTTGCACGCGTGGACGGCCGCCGTGAACACCGCGGGGCTCACACTGACCCCATATTCGAACTGGCCCGACGCGTTCGGGTCCGGGAAGTCGCTGACGCCGTTCTCCCGCATGCACGCGGCGAACTTCACCCCCTGTTCCTGCTTGTCGGCGGTCGTGTTGGCGGCGTCGCTGCTGCTGGCGGAGTCGTTGCTGCTGGCGGAGTCGTTGTTGCTGGCGTTCAGACAGCCCGCGCCCGCGCCGATCAAGGCGACGACGGCGAGCACGGCCAGCGGGCCTAATTTTCTAATCATCGTTTCCTTCCGTGTGTGGTGATTGCGTTGACACCGGTTCTCTGCCGAGCGTGCTGGTCACCCCTGCATCCTTGGATCCTGGGTAGGGTCGGCGTACATGGGCGGGCAGCCCTGATCGATGGCTTCGGGGCGCAGTTCGTAGTGCCAGGGTTCGTTGCCGTAGATCTGGCACAGCCCGTACTCAGCACCGTGCTCGGACAGCCACGCCGTGGCGATCGGAGGGCCCGATGTCGATCGCGTCCCCCGACACGTGAGCAGACGTCTCCGGGGTGGCCACCCATCGGGCGGCTTCCTCTTCTGAGCCGTACTCCGCGACCGCCTCCTGGAGTAGTTGTTCCTGGTACTCCGGGGAACGCCAGCCGCTATCGACGAAGAACTCGACCCCTTCGCCCGCGGCATCGGTTGCAGCCTGGCGCAGGGCACCGAGGAGAGCTGGATCAAGGTTGGCTACCCCCGGGATCTCGTCATCGAAGACCGTCGTGCCGTCGGGGACGGCACCGTCAGCCTCGCCGAGCGCACCACGCTCGCCGGGGGCACCAGGCTCGCCAAGCGCACGAGGGGGCTCATTGCGAACCTCGCCAAGCGCACCACGGTGCTCACTGCGAAGGACGTCGGTGGGTGATGCGGCCGGCGGGCGAGGCCAGCGACTGGTAGCCGAGGACTGCGCCGATCGCCGCGGGGACGACTAGCAGGCCGGCCACAAGAATCCTGGGAATCCGATGGGTCGTTGTTCGTGCTGGTTCGCTGAAGGTCATGCCTCCATTCAAGGCAGCGCGGTGTTGCCAGCACGTATGCGGTTTTCGATATGCCGACGATATGCGCCAGCTCGTAGCATCGGAGCATGCGTGTGTTGGTCGTTGAGGACGAGCCCTATATGGCGGAAGCCATCCGCGATGGCCTACGCCTGGAAGCGATCGCGGCGGACATCGCAGGCGACGGCGACACCGCTCTGGAGCTGCTGAGCGTCAACTCCTACGACATCGCCGTCCTCGACCGAGACATTCCCGGACCTACCGGTGACGAGATCGCCAACCGCATCGTCGCCTCCGGCAGCGGCATGCCGATCCTCATGCTCACCGCTGCCGACCGTCTCGACGACAAGGCCTCCGGGTTCGAGCTCGGCGCCGACGACTACCTCACGAAGCCGTTCGAACTCCAAGAACTCGTGCTCAGGCTCAGAGCACTCGACCGCAGGCGCGCCCACAACAGGCCGCCTGTGCGAGAGATCGCAGGTCTGCGGCTGGATCCGTTCCGCCGAGAGGTCTACCGCGACGGCCGCTACGTCGCGCTGACCAGGAAGCAGTTCGCAGTGCTCGAAGTCCTCGTCGCTGCCGAAGGCGGTGTCGTCAGCGCCGAAGAGCTACTGGAACGGGCGTGGGATGAGAACGCAAACCCGTTCACCAACGCCGTGCGCATCACGGTCTCGGGACTGCGCAAACGGCTCGGCGAACCCTGGATCATCGCCACGGTACCCGGCGCCGGGTACCGCATCGACACTCAACCAGATACCGGACGCGAGGGAGGAGACCGTGGATAGAGCGCCTGGGTTGAGCGTTCGCCTCAAACTCACCCTCAGCTATGCCGGGTTCCTCATGGTCGCAGGTGCCGTGCTACTCGCGGCCGTGTGGGTGTTCCTGCTGCGTGATGTGCCCGACGTGACCGCCGCGCCCGAGGGGCCGCTGACGCGCAACGGCCTCGCGCGCGACTTCGCGCCGGCCGCGGGCGCGGCGCTGGTCTTCCTGCTGGTGGTCGGTCTCGTGGGAGGGTGGATTCTCGCCGGCCGCATGCTCGCCCCGCTGACCCGAATCACGGACGCCACACGCATGGCCGCGACCGGATCGCTCTCTCACCGGATCCAGTTGGAAGGCCGCAAAGACGAGTTCCGCGAACTCGCCGACGCCTTCGACACCATGCTCGCGCGGCTCGAAGCACAGGTCGCCGAACAGCAGAGATTCGCAGCCAATGCCTCCCACGAACTGCGCACCCCGCTGGCGGTCACGCAGACGCTACTCGACGTGGCCCGCAACGATCCGGACCGCGACAACGACGAACTCGTCGACCGCCTCCACGCCGTCAACACCCGAGCGATCGATCTCACCGAGGCATTGCTCCTGCTCAGCCGCGCCGACCAGCGGTCCTTCGCCCGAGAACACGTCGACCTGTCCCTCATATCGGAAGAAGCCACCGAAACGCTCCTTCCCCTCGCAGAAGAACGCGGCCTCACCATCGAGACCTCCGGCGACGTGACCCCCACCATCGGCTCACACGCGCTCCTGCTGCAGATGACTACGAACCTCGTGCACAACGCGATCGTCCACAACCTGCCTGAACAGGGCACCGTGTGGGTCACGACCAGCGTTCAGCCCGAGAGCGTGGTGCTCACTGTCGAGAACACCGGCGAGAAGCTCACCCCACAATTGGTTTCCACGCTTGGCGAGCCGTTTCAGCGCGGCACCAAGCGCATACGCACCGACCACGCAGGTGTCGGCCTCGGCCTGGCAATCGTCAAGAGCGTCACCCAAGCACACGACGGAACCCTCACCCTCACCCCCCGGGCCGCTGGCGGGCTCCGCGTCATAGTGCAACTACCCGCGCCACCGCACAATGGCAGATGACGATCAGGGGAATTGCCGCACCCCCCTCCATCCGGACGAGTTGCCTCTCGTTGGCACCGGCCGCCAGCCAGCTGCGCCGGCCGTCCGTCAGCACACAACTCCGCCTCGCCGCTCGCTGAGTTGCCTGCAGCAGACCCGCAGGCTGTTGTCCCCGCGGTTGTCCGGAAGCGAAAATGAGCGCTTGGGAGCGGGTTCGAAGCGAAGAAAAACCCCCGCAGTTGCGGGGCTTTCGCTGGTATAGCGGGGGCGGGATTTGAACCCGCGACCTCCGGGTTATGAGCCCGGCGAGCTACCTGACTGCTCCACCCCGCGGCGTGAACAGATCAATTTACCAATGGAAGGGTTTTCAGCCCGCGATCACCAGCTCGAGCCGGCGGGGGCCGTGGACGCCCTCGACCCGCTTGAGCTCGATGTCCGACGTCGCCGAGGGCCCGGAGACCAAGGTCAGGGGGCGGCGGTGCTCCCGCGCTCCGGCCTCGAGCGCGCGGATCGCCTCGGGCACCGTGCCAACGATGCGCTCGGCCTCAACGACGCAGACGTGGAGGTCGGGAACGAGCGTCAGCGCCCGTCGCCCCTGGCCGGGGCCGCCGTCGAGGACGAACGTGCCCGTCTCGGCGATCGCCAGAGCGCAGCCGGTGAGGGCGCCGTCCAGGGCGTCGAGCTCGGTGGCCGCGAGCGCGCCGTCGTCGATCACCCAGTCGAACCCGGCCGGACGCCACCCGTCCGGCAGGTCGGGCGGGATCACGACCCGGCTCGCCCCGTGCTCGGCGAGCGCCTCGCCGACCGTCGCGGCAATCTCGGCGGCGGCGGTCGGTCGGACGCGAGCGCGGTAGTCGGCGACGCGGGCCGCGAACTGCTCGACCACCTCCGCTGGAGCCAATTCGGAAGCGGTGGCGTAGCCGCTCGCGGTCCGCGCGTCCGGGTCCTCCTCGGCGGGCACGTCGGCGAGCGCATGGCCGATTCGCGCCAGGATCTCAGCCCGCGCGGCGCTCACCCCTCCCCTCCCTTCCGGGCCTCGCGTTCGCGCCACCACTCCCGAAACGTCTGTGGCGGCACTGGCCGCATGTCGCGAACCGCGGTCCACGCGGCGAGCGGCGGCGGCAGGCGCTTGATCGAGCCGCCGCGAGCGAACGGGAACTGACCGGCCCGCACCGCGCGCTGGGCCGCCTCGTAGCGCTTGGGGGTCGAGAAGGCTCTGGCCACGGCGCGCATCGCGAGCCGCTCGCCGTCCAGCCTGCCGGCCAGCCGCGCCGCGCTTGCGCTCCCGGACGACCCGGCCACGCAGGTGCACGAGCAGCGACGGGATGTCGATCTTCACCGGGCAGACCTCGTAGCAGGCCCCGCAGAGGCTCGATGCCCATGGGAGGGTCTCGCCACTCTCGAGCCGCTCGAGCTGCGGGGTCAGGATCGCCCCGATCGGCCCGGGATACACCGAGCGATAGGCATGTCCGCCCGTTCGCTGATACACGGGGCAGACATTCAGGCAGGCGGCACACCGGATGCAATGGAGCGCATCGCGGCCCGCGGGATCGGCGAGCACATCGGTGCGACCGTTGTCGAGCAGGACCAGGTGGAACTCCTGCGGACCGTCGCCGGCGCTCACTCCGCTCCAAAGCGAGGTGTAGGGGTTCATCCGCTCCCCTGTTGCCGAGCGCGGCAGCAGCTGCAGCATCACCTCGAGGTCGCGGAACCGGGGCAGGACCTTCTCGATCCCCATCACGGTGACCAGCGCGCGTGGCAGCGTCGTGCACATGCGCCCGTTTCCCTCGGACTCGACCACGCAGACCGCTCCGGTCTCAGCGACGGCGAAGTTGGCGCCGCTGACGGCGACCGGCACCGAGAGGAACTTCTCCCGCAGGTGCCGCCGCGCCGCCTCGGCGAGCTCGGCCGGCTCGGCGCCCAGCTCGTCCAGACCCAGCCCGCGCATCAGGATGTCGCGGATCTCGGCTCGGTTGCGGTGGATCGCCGGGACCACGATGTGAGAGGGCTGATCGCCGCCGAGCTGCACGATCAGCTCGGCGAGGTCGGTCTCCACGGCCCGGATCCCGCGGCCGGCGAGCCGCTCGTTGAGCTCGATCTCGTCGGTGGCGAGCGACTTCACCTTGATCACCTCGTCCGTCCCCTGCTCGCGCGCTATGCGGGCCACGACGTCGGCCGCCTCAGCGCCGTCGCGCGCCCAATGGACGGACCCACCCGCGTCCGCGACCGCGGCCTCGAGCTCGGGCAGGTATCGGTCGAGGTGACGGACCGCGGCCCGCTTGATCTCCTGCCCGGCCTCGCGCAGCTGCTCCCAGTCGGAGAGCTCCCCCACAACCCGGTCGCGCCGCGCTCGGATCGCGCGCGTCGCCCTGCTCAGGTTCGCTCGGAGCTGCGGGTCGGCAAGCGACTCCCGGGCGGCCTCGGGGAAGGGCGCCGGCTCAAAGGTCATGCTGCCGCCTCCCCGGTCGAGGCGAGGATCTCGGCGAGGTGGACCGCGCGGATCCCGGCGCGAGCCCGCGAGAGCCCACCGCCGATCTGGAGCAGGCAGGAGTTGTCGGCGGCGGTGACGACCTCGGCGCCGGAGTCGAGCACGTGCCGGAGCTTGTCGGTGAGCATGGCCGCCGACGTGTCGGCGTTCTTGATCGCGAACGTCCCTCCGAAGCCGCAACACTGCTCGGGCTCGCCGAGCTCGAGCAGCTCGAGCCCTCGCACGCTTCGCAGCAGCCGGAGCGGCGCGTCGCCGACCCGCAGGAGGCGAAGGGAGTGGCAGGTCGGGTGATAGGCGACGCGGTGCGGGTAGTGGGCGCCCACGTCCTCGACCCCGAGGCGCTCGACCAGGAACTGGGAGAGCTCGAACACCCGTGGGGCAAGCTCACGGACCTCGGCGGCGAGGGCTTCATCGCCGGCGAGCTCGGCAAGCTGGGGGTATTGGTGGTGGATCATCGCCGCGCAGGACCCGGACGGCGTGACCACGAGCTCGGCGTCGCCGAAGGTCCGAACGAACCGGCGCACCAGCGGCACCGCGTCGAGCTGATAGCCGGAGTTCGCATGCATCTGCCCGCAACAGGTCTGCTCCTCCGGAAACTCGATCTCGTGGCCGAGCCGCTCGAGCAGCCGCACCACGGCCCTGCCCGTCTCGGGGAACAGGGTGTCGCTCATGCAGGTGATGAACAGGGAGACGCGCGCGGGGCGCGAGGCCGGCGCCATTGGCCGCATTCTCGCCCACCGGGCTGCGATGGTCGAGTTTCGCTCACTATGGGTGAGTAACTCGACCATCGGTGTGGGGGGCTGGGGTCGGCCCGGGGGCTCGGGGTGACGGCGGCGGGCGCCACGCAGTGGCCGCGCCCGGAGGGCGGCCGCCCCGACGCTGGGATAGGCTGACCGCCGTGGGTGCAGGGAGCCGGGAGAATGGTCGGGGCGTGCGCGTCGCGGTCATCGACATGGGAACCAACTCCACCCGGCTGCTCGTCGCCGAGGTCGCCGACGATCGAGTCACCGAGCTGACCCGTCGAACGGCGGTGACCCGGCTCGGGCGCGGCGTCGATACGGCCGGCCACCTGGCCGCTGAGGCGATCGAGGATGTGTGTCACACGGTCGGCGAGTACATCGCCGCCTACGAGCCGCTCTCGCCGGATCATGTCGTCGCGGTCGCCACCAGCGCCGTGCGGGACGCCGACAACGCCTCGGCGTTCACGGCCGAGCTGCGCGAGCGCTTCGCCCTCGACGCCCGCATCCTCGACGGGGCAGAGGAGGCCCGGCTCACCTATCTCGGGGCATCCCTCGAACGAGAGGGGACCGAGGAGACCCTGGTCGTCGACATCGGAGGCGGCTCGACCGAATTGGTCGTCGGCTCCGGGCCCATCGTGGGCTTCCGCGCCTCGATCCAGGCCGGCACGGTCCGCCAGAGCGAGCGGCACCTGAAGCAGGATCCGCCGAGCGCGCGCGAGCTCGAGGACCTGGCCTCCGACGTCCGCGGACTGATCGACGCCGAGCTCGAGGGCGAGGCCGTCGCCCAGGCCGAGACCGGGATCGCGGTGGCCGGAACCCCGACCTCGCTGGCCGCGATCGACCAGGAGCTCGAGCCCTACGACCCGGCCCGCGTTCACGGGTACCGCCTCAGCCTCGCCTCGATCCAGCGAATGTGCTCGACGCTCTCGTCGATGCCCCTGTCCGAGCGGCTCCAGGTGAAGGGGCTGCATCCGGGGCGGGCGCCGACGATCGTCGCGGGCGTGGTCATCCTGATCCAGGTGATGCGCGCGTTCGGCCTCGAGGAGATCGAGGTCTCAGAGCGCGACATCCTGCACGGCGCCGCGATCGAGGGCGCCCGCGCACTCGCGCGCTAGCCCCGGCCGCCCGCACTCGCGCGCTCAGTACTTCCCGCTGATCACGTCCCAGGCGCGCCGGAGCTTGTCGCCGAGGTCGTCCGGAACGGTGTCCTCAGGCCCGACGTCGACGGTCGCCGGAGTCTCGCTCGGCTCCGGCAGGCTCTGGGCCGCTTCCGCGTCGACCGTCAGCACCACCCCGCGCTCGTAGACCTCGTCGACCTGTGAGGCGTCGACGAACCGGTGCCCACCGGGAAGCACGCTGGTGTCGAGCACGATGCCGTCGAAGATGTCGGCGTCGGGATCGGCCAGCACGTGCTCGACCCGTCCGATCCGAGCGTCGTCGCGGGCGAGGACGGCAGCTCCCTTCTCGAGGGTCAGATAGGACGCGGGGGCGCCGAGGTCTTCCACGGTGCGATCGTATTGCGGAGGCCCTTGGCGTGTTTGGCCCACGGCTGAGCCGGGAAGCCTTAGACGGATGTTGACGCTTACCCGCGATGCCGAGCACGCGATCGAGTCGATCGTCTCCCGGGCCGGGCCACCGAGAATCGCCGGCGTGCGAATCAGCGCCGAACAATCTCGCGGCAACGGCGAGTCGCCCGCGCGTGAGGTGCGGCTCTCTCTGATCGACTCGCCCCAGGGGGCGGACGAGGCGCTCGAGGCGGCGGAGGGCTCGCGGGTGTTCCTCGAGCCGGACGCCGCGGAGCTGCTCGACGACAAGGTGCTCGACGCCGAGATCGAGGCGGGCGAGATCCGCTTCAGCCTGCACCAGCAGGCGGACTGAGGCCCCGGCAAGCTGCCGTTTGCGCTGGTGTAGGATCGCCCCGCCGGCGACCGAGGAGGAGAGAATGAGCGCGACGGTTCGCGTGCGGTGTGTCGTCAACGGGGAGGCGCGAGAGTCCGACGTCGAGCCCCGACTGCTCTTGGTCCATTACCTGCGAGACGTGCTCGGGCTGACGGGAGCGCACGTCGGCTGCGACACCACAAACTGCGGCGCCTGCACGGTGCTCCTCGACGGCGAGGCGGTGAAGAGCTGCACGGTGCTCGCGGTGCAGGCCGACAGTGCCGAGGTGACGACGATCGAGGGACTGGGGCAGAACGGGACCCTCCACCCGTTGCAGGAGGCGTTCTGGGAGCACCACGGTCTCCAGTGCGGCTACTGCACGCCCGGGATGATCATGGCCGCGGCGGACCTGCTCGAGCGCAACCCGAACCCGACCGAGGAGGAGGTGCGCAGGGGGCTCGAGGGCAACCTCTGCCGCTGCACCGGCTATCACAACATCGTCAAGGCGGTGATGGCGGCGGCCGAGCAGGGCGGCGCCGGGGTGCCGGCGAGCAAGGCGCGTGAGGAGGTGCAGGTCTGATGGAGGCCACGACGGCGGAGGGCCACCCGGGCGACATGCACGTCGGCCGGGCAATCAGGCGCAAGGAAGACCCCCGCTTCATCACCGGGACCGGCACCTTCACGGAGGACATCGCCCTCCCCGCGATGCTCCACGCGGCGATCGTCCGTTCGCCGGAGGCCCACGCGACGATCGTGTCGATCGACAAGTCCGCGGCGGAGGCCCGCGACGACGTGGTCGCGGTGTTCACCGGCGAGGACCTCGCGGACGACTTCAAGGCGCCGATGCCGATGGTCTGGGCCCCTCCCGGGGTCGAGATCAAGCGGCCCGATCACTGGCCCCTGAAGCGGGGCGAGGTGAAGCACGTCGGCGACCCGGTCGCGGTGGTCGTCGGCACCGACCGCTACTCCGTCGTCGACGCTGCCGAGGACGTGGTCGTGGAGTATGACCCGAAGCCCGTCGTCGTCGACCCGGAGGCGGCGCTGGAGGACGGCTCCCCCCTGGTCTGGGAGGAGTTCGGCAGCAACAGGACCCACGAGTGGTCGGTCTCCGGCGGCGACGTCGATGCCGCGATCGCGGAGGCCGACGTGGTGGTGGAGAAGCGGATCGTCAACCACCGCACCTCGGGCGCGCCGATCGAGCCCCGCTCGTCGATCGGGGAGCCGCGCGGGGACGGCCTGGTTCTTCACTCCTCGACCCAGATCCCGCACATCACGCGATTCCAGCTCTCCGGGATCCTCGGGATGCCCGAGGACAGGCTCAGGGTCATCTCCCCGGACGTCGGCGGCGGCTTCGGCGCGAAGCTGCAGGTCTATCCGGAGGAGGCGCTGGTGATGGCGCTGGCGAGGCGGCTCGGACGGCCGGTGAAGTGGACCGAGACCCGTTCCGAGCACATGACCACAAGCCACCACGGCCGCGACCAGATCGCGTACGTGACCCTCGCCGCCAAGAGCGACGGGACGCTCACGGCCTGCCGAGCACGGCACATCAATGACTTCGGCGCCTACCTGCAGCTGCTCACCCCGTTCATCCCGGTGCTCGGCTTCCCGGTGATGGGCGGCGCCTACAAGATCCCCGCGCTGGACCTCCAGTTCACCGGTGCGTTCACGAACAAGTTCTGCACGGACGCGATCCGGGGCGCCGGGCGGCCGGAGGGCACCTACTGGATCGAGCTGGCGATGGACGCGCTCGCCGAGAAGCTCGACATGGATCCGCTCGAGCTCCGGCGCAAGAACTTCATCACCAAGGACGAGTTCCCGTACACGACCCCGCTCGGGATCATCTACGACTCGGGCAACTACGAGGGCGCGCTCGACCTGCTCCTGGAGCGCCTCGACCTCGATGCCTTCCGCCGGGAGCAGGAGGAGCTTCGCCGGCAGGGCATCCATCGCGGCGTGGGGTTCTCCACCTACGTCGAGGTCTGCGGGCTGGCGCCGTCGCGGGCCGTCGGGCCCCAGAACCTCGGGCTCCAGGCGGCGTTCTACGAGTCGGCCCAGGTGCGCGTGCATCCCACGGGATCGGCGACCGTGTTCAGCGGCGCCGCGCCACACGGGCAGGGGCACGACACGAGCTTCGCCCAGATCGCCGCCGACCGTCTCGGGATCGATCCCGAGAACGTGGAGGTGATCCACGGCGATACGGCCAACGGGCCATGGGGATGGGGTACCTACGGCTCGCGCACGCTGTCTGTGGGCGGCGAGGCCGTCGCCCAGGCGGCGGAGAAGGTGCAGGACAAGGCGAAGCGGATATGCGCGGCGATGCTGGAGGCGGCGCCCGAGGACATCGAGCTCGCCGACGGCAAGTTCCAGGTCCGCGGCTCGCCCGAGAAATCGATGACGATGGCCGATGTCGCGTTCGCGGCGTACGTCCCTCCCGACGAGCTCCCCACCGAGATCGAGCCGGGGCTCGACGAGACCGCGTTCTACGATCCGGAGAACTTCGTCTTTCCCTTCGGCGCGCACGCCTGCGTGGCCGAGGTCGACGTCGAGACCGGCAAGGTGAAGGTCATCCGCTACGTAGCGGTCGACGATTGCGGCACGCCGATCAACCCGAACCTGATCGACAGCCAGATCCAGGGGGGCGTCACCCACGCCATCGGCCAGGCGCTCTACGAGCAGGTCGTCTACGACTCGGACGGACAGCTCGTGACCGGGACGTTCGTCGACTACGCCCTGCCCACCGCCGCCGAGGTGCCCATGTTCGAGACCGACCGGACCGTGACGCCGTCGCCGGTGAACTCGCTCGGCGTCAAGGGTGTCGGCGAGGCCGGCACGATCGGCGCTACGCCGGCCATCGTCTCGGCCGTACTCGACGCGCTGAAGCCGCTCGGCGTCACCGAGATCGACATGCCGCTCACGCCGATGCGGGTGTTCGACGCGATTCAGGCCGCGGGAGGCAGCGGCGGCGGCACCGCGTCGTCCGAGGAAGGACGTGGATCGTGATCCCGCCCCGCTTCGACTACGTCAGGGCGGCCAGCGTCGACGAGGCGATCTCCGCCCTGTCCGAGGGTGGCGAGGACGCCAAGCTGCTCGCCGGCGGGCACTCGCTGCTGCCGCTGATGAAGCTTCGGCTCGCCGCGCCCTCGCTGCTGGTCGACATCAGCGGACTTGACGAGCTGCGCGGCATCGACGCCGCCAACGGCGGCTGGTCGATCGGCGGCGGCACCCGCCACGCCGAGCTCGAGGCGAGCGAGGATCTCGGCGTGGTCGCCCACGCCGCCTCGCTGATCGCCGACCAGCAGGTCCGCAACCGCGGCACGATCGGCGGCTCGCTCGCGCATGGCGATCCGGCCTCCGATCTGCCGGCGGTGCTGCTCGCGACCGACGGCGAGGTTGCCGTCAAGGGCTCGGGCGGCGAGCGGACGATCGCCGCCGCGGAGATGTTCCAGGACTACTGGACGACGGCGCTCGCCGCCGACGAGGTGATCACCGACGTCAGGTTTCCGGCGCTCGACGGCTGGGGCTGGGGGTACGAGAAGTACGCCCGCCGGGCCGAGGACTGGGCGATGGTGGGCGTCTGCGCGCTGGTCAAGGCCAGCGGCGGGACCTGCGAGGACGTGCGGATCGGCTTCACCAACATGGGCTCGACCCCGCTTCGGGCAACGGCAGCCGAGGAGGCGCTTCGCGGCCAGGACCTGAGCTCCGACTCGATCTCGGCCGCCGCGGAGCAGGCCGCCGAGGGGACCGATCCGCCGGGCGACCTGAACGCAACCCCGGACTACAAGCGTCACCTGGCGCGCGTGCTCACGAGACGGGCGCTCGAGCAGGCGGCGGGGGGCTAGTCGTTACCCTCGCCGACCCGCAGGCGGTCCGCGCGGCGCTCGCCGAACAGGCATACCTCGCCGACGAGGGGCTGTCGGTCGCCGTCTTCCTCGCGCTCGACCTGGGCGAGCCGCTGCTGCTCGAGGGCGAGGCCGGAGTGGGCAAGACCGAGACGGCGAAGGCGCTGGCCGGGGCGACGGGTGCGCGGCTGATCAGGCTCCAGTGCCACGAGGGGATCGACGTCCACAGCGCCGTCTATGACTGGGACTATCCGCGTCAGCTGCTCGCGGTCCGGGCGGCCGAGGGGGGCGTCGAGCAGCAGGACCTGTTCCGGCGAGAGTTCCTCCTGCAGCGCCCGCTGCTGGAGGCGATCGAGGACCCGGGACCGGTGGTGCTGCTGATCGACGAGATCGACCGCGCCGACGACGAGTTCGAGGCCTTCCTGCTCGAGCTGCTCTCCGACTACCAGGTGACCATCCCCGAGCTGGGGACGATCGAGGCCCGTGCTCGCCCGACCGTGATCGTGACCTCCAACCGCACGCGCGAGCTTCACGACGCGCTCAAGCGCCGCTGCCTCTACCACTGGATCGAGTATCCGAACCGCGAGCGCGAGGCCGAGATCGTGCGCGCCCGCCTGCCAGGGGTCGCCGAGGAGATCGCCGATCGGGTTTGCGATGCGGTCGCCCGCCTGCGCGAGCAGGACCTTTACAAGGCCCCGGGGGTGGGCGAGACCATCGCCTGGGCGCGCGCGCTGGGCGCGCTCGGCGACGCCGATCTCGAGCGCACGCTCGGGGTCGCGCTCAAGGTACGCGAGGACATCGAGCGGGTGCGAGAGGCTGGAGTGCTCGAGGGTGTCTGAGGTCGGCCGCACCCTGACCCTCCGCCTCTCAGAGCTCACGACAGACCTGCGCGCCCGGGGCGTCCGGGTTGGCACCGGCGAGCTGCTCGCGGCCCATCGGGCGCTGGCAGCGGTCGATCCCGGTTCCTGGTCGGAGGCGCGGGCCGCCCTCCGGGCGACCCTGTGTGCGTGCCGAGCGGACCTGGCGGCGTTCGATGACGCCTTCGTAGCCTGGCTCGGGCGGACGCCCGGTCGGAGGGAGCCGCTGATCGACCCGGTGGCGACCGCGGTGCTGCCGCGCGTGGCGATGCCGTCCGCAGGCCGGTCCGTCCTCGTCCCGGACGAGGAAACGGAGGTGAGACCGGCCGCCTGGTCGGAGGTGGAGCTCCTCCGCGACAAGGACTTCGCCGAATACACCGAGGCCGAGCGGACCTTGGCGCGAATGATCATGGCTGCAATCGCTCGCCGCGGGCCGAAGCGCCAGAGCCGTCGCACCAGGCCGTCGCGCCGGCGCTCCCACCGGCCGGATCCGAGAGCGACCCTGCGCGCCTCTCTCCGCCACGCAGGAGAGCCGTTCGAGCGGCGGTGGCGCGAGCGAACCCAGCGCCCGAGGCCCCTGGTGCTGGTCTGCGACGTCTCCGGCTCGATGGCCCCGTACTCGCGAATGCTCGTCCAGTACGCGCAGGCGTGCGTCGCGGCGCGGCGCCGCTGCGAGGCGTTCGCGTTCGGCACCCGGCTGACGCGGATCACGATCGAGCTTCGCGGCCGCGATCCCGACGCCGCGCTCGAGCGCGCGGCCGGAGCGGTCATGGACTGGTCCGGCGGGACGCGAATCGGCGACGCCCTCGCCGAGCTCAACCGGGCGCATGGGCGGCGGCTCGGCCGCGGTGCCGTGATCGTGATCCTCTCCGACGGCTGGGATCGCGGCGATCCGGAGGTTTTGCGCCGGGAGATTGCCCGGCTCGCCCGCTGCTCGCACCGGCTGGTCTGGCTCAATCCGCTGAAGGCCAGTCCCGGCTTCGAGCCGCTGACGCGGGGCATGGTCGCCGCGCTACCGCATGTGGATGCATTCCTGGCCGGTAACACGCTGGCCTCGCTGGAGCAACTCGCCCAGCTGATGGAGTCCGGCTTCGAGGCTGACGTGAGGTGAAGCTCGAGCATTCGTTCGAGGTCAAGGCCCCGCTGGACGGGGTCTGGGAGACCATGATCGACGTCGAACGGGTCGCGCCCTGCCTGCCCGGCGCCGAGGTGACCGAGGCCGCCGACGGCGTCTACCAGGGGACGTTCACGGTGAAGATCGGCCCCACGACGGCCGCCTATGCCGGCAAGCTCGAGATGCAGGAGGTCGACGAGGCCGGCCATCGGGTGACGATGCGCGCCGACGGCCGCGACAAGCGCGGCCAGGGCTCTGCCAAGGCGACGATCCGCAGCTCGATGAGCGAGTCGGGCGGGACCACCGCGGTCGAGGTAACAACCGACTTCACGCTCACCGGACGGCTGGCCCGGTTCGGTCGCGGCGGGATGATCCAGGACGTCTCAAACCGGCTCCTGGCCGAGTTCGTCGACTGCCTTCGCAGCTCGATCGAGCAGCCCGCCGGGGACGACGGCGCGGAGGGCGGGGGCAAGTCCGCCGCCGCCGCGGCCCCCGCTCAGGCCGAGCCGATCCACGGCGTGCGGCTGTTCTTCTCGGTCCTCTGGGAGCGGATCAAGCGCCCCTTTCAGCGCTGACCTGACGGTCTGACGAACGCCGGGGGCAAATTTGTGACCACGTGTCGGTCCCCCTGGCCTCATAATCGATCGGAGAGACGAGCGCAAAAGCGAGGAGGGCGACCATGCCCGAGACCCTGGCAGCGGGAACCAAGACCGACGTCGGGACCCTGAGCAATTACATCAACGGGGGCTGGGTCGACGCGGCCACCGCCGAGAGCCTCGAGGACCGCGACCCCGCCACCGGGGAGCTCACGGCCCGGGTGCCCCTGTCGGGGCCCGCCGACGTGGATGCGGCGGTCCGCGCCGCAGCCGAGGCACAGCCCGGCTGGCGCGCGGTGGCGGTTCCCCAGCGCGCACGGGCGCTGCTCGCGCTGCGCCACACCCTCGTCGCCCACAAACGGGAGATCGCCAAGCTCGTCACCGCGGACATGGGCAAGACGATCGCCGACGCCGAGGGAGAGGTCGGCCGCGGGATCGAGTCGGTCGAGTCCGCCGCCGCGGCCCCGCACCTGCTCAAGGGCGAGACCCTGGAAGGCGTCGCCCGGGGCCTCGACGTCGAGCTGGTGCGCCAGCCAGTCGGCGTGGTCGGCGCAATCACGCCGTTCAACTTCCCGGCGATGATCCCGCTCTGGTTCCTGCCCTACGCGATCGTCTGCGGGAACACCTTCGTGCTGAAGCCCTCGGAGCGCGACCCGCGCCCGGCCCAGTTGATCTACGAGCTGATCGATGAGCTCGACGAGATCCCACCGGGGGTCGTCAACCTGGTCCACGGCGGCCGCGAGGCGGTCGAGGCGATCTGGGAGCACCCCCGGATCGACGCAATGTCGTTCGTCGGCCAGGCCTCGACCGCGCGCCTGATCGCCACCAACGGCGCCCGCCACGGCAAGCGCGTGCAGGCGCTCGGCGGGGCCAAGAACGCGCTGGTGGTGATGCCCGACGCCGAGCCGGAAACCACGGTCAAGGGGGTGCTCGGCTCGGCCTTCGGCGCTGCCGGGCAGCGCTGCCTCGCCGGGTCCGTTCTGGTCCTGGTCGGCACCGAGGCCGAGCAGGACCGGGCGCTCGAACGGATCGCCGCCGCGGCGGGCGAGCTTCGGGTGGGACCCGGCGCCGACCCGGAGACCGACGTCTGCCCGCTGATCGGCCCGGATGCCCGCGAGCGGGTCGAATCCGAGATCGAGACCGCGGTCGCGGAGGGCGCCGAGCTCGTCCTCGACGGGCGCGGCGACGGCGGGCCCGGCGGGGCCGAGCTGGGACCGACGATCATCGACCGGGCGCCGCTGGAATCGCGCGCCGTCCGCGAGGAGCTGTTCGGGCCCGTGCTGACCGTTCTCCGGGCCTCCGACCTCGAGCGGGCGATCGAGCTGGTCAATGGCAGCCGCTATGGCAACGCGACCGCGATCTTCACCTCGTCGGGTGAGGCGGCGCGGGAGTACCGGTACGGGATCGGTGCCGGGATGGTCGGCGTGAACGTCGGCGTTCCCGCTCCGGTCGCCTGGTTCCCGTTCGCCGGCTGGAAGGACTCGCTCGAGGGCGACCTGCACGCCAACGGGTACGACGCGATCGACTTCTACACGCGAAAGAAGGTGGTGACCTCGAGATGGAGCTGAGCCACGAGCACCTGCTGCTGCACTTCGCCCCCAACGGCGCCTACGCGCCGGGCGGCAAGGAGCTCCTGGTGCTCGAGCGGGGCGAGGGCCCCTACGTGTTCGACACCCACGGCCGCCGTTACGTGGACGGGCTCTCGAGCCTGTTCTGCTGCCAGATCGGCTACAGCCACGGCGAGGAGATGGCCTCGGTCGCGGCCGAGCAGCTGACGCGGCTGGCGTTCAACACCAACTGGGGCACCGCCCATCCGCCGGCGATCGAGCTGGCGGCGAAGCTCGCGGAGCTGGCCCCGGAAGGGGTCGAGAAGGCCTTCTTCACCAACGGCGGCTCCGAGTCGGTGGAGGCCGCCTGGAAGCTGGTGCGCCAGTACCACGCCGCCAACGGCGAGCCGCAGCGGCGCAAGGCGATCGCCCGGAACATCGCCTACCACGGCGTCACCCTGGGGGCGCTCTCGCTCACCGGCGTCCCACGGTTCAAGGAGCCGTTCGATCCCCCGGCGATCTCGACCCGCCACGTCTCGAACACGAACCCGTTCCGCTCCGAGCTCCAGGGCGAGGAGCTCACCGGCTCGCTGATCTCAGAGCTGGAGCAGGCGATCGAGGAGGAGGGCCCCGAGACGGTGGCGATGGTGATCGCGGAGCCGATCCAGAACGCGGGCGGCTGCCTGGTGCCGCCGCCGGGGTACTGGGCCGGGCTGCGCGAGGTCACCGAGCGCCACGGAATCCTGCTCGTCGCCGATGAGGTCATCTCCGGCTGCGGGCGGCTCGGCGAGTGGTTCGCGGTGGAGCGCTACGGCGCGGCTCCGGACCTGATCACGATCGCCAAGGGGATCACCTCGGCCTACGCGCCGATGGGGGCGGTGCTGGTCTCCGAGCGCGTCGCCGAGCACCTGTATGAGCCCGGTGCCACGCTGCTCCACGGGATCACCTTCGGGGGCCATCCGCTGTCGGCGGCGATCGCCCTGCGCAACATCGAGATCTTCGCGCGGGAGGGGGTGCTCGCGAACGTGCGTGAGCTGGAGCCGTATCTGCGTCGCCGCCTCGAAGAGGAGGTGCTGACGCTGCCGCTGGTCGGCGACGTTCGCGGCGACGGCTTCTTCTTCTGTGCCGAGCTGACGCCGGACGGCGGCGAGGGGCGGTTCGAGCCCGAGGACGTGGGGCGGCTGGTCCGGGAGATCGTGCCCCGCCTGTTGCTCGAGCACGGGCTGATCGCCCGCGCCGACGACCGCGCCGACCCGGTGCTCATGATCGCGCCGCCGCTGATCTCCGACGAGGGCGTGCTCGACGAGGTGGTCGAGAGCATGCGTGACGTGCTCGCCGCCGCCGGCGAGGAGATCGGGGTCAGCGCTCCGGCGAGCGCCGGCGCCACGAGGCCCGCATGAGCGCCACGGCGGTCGAGCTGCGGAACATCGTGGGCGGCGAGCTCACGGACGCCGTCGATGGCGGCGTCCGGGATGTCCAAAACCCCGCCACCGGCGAGGTCATCGGGCAGGTGCCCGAGGGGACCGAGGCCGACGTCGATCGCGCGGTCGAGGCCGCCCAGGCGGCGCTGGTCGAGTGGCGGGAGACCACGCCGGCCGAGCGCTCGACCGCGCTGCTGGCGCTCGCCGACCTGCTCGACGAGCACACGGAGGAGCTCGCCCAGCTCGAGTCGGCGAACGTCGGCAAGCCGATCACCGCGTCGCGCGAGGAGAATCCCGTCTCCTCCGACAACCTGCGGTTCTTCGCCGCCGCCGCCCGCACTCTCGAGGGGCGGCCGGCTGGCGAATACGTGCGCGGGTACACCTCGATGATCCGCCGCGAGCCGGTCGGCGTGGTCGGCCAGATCGCGCCGTGGAACTACCCGCTGCAGATGGCGGTGTGGAAGGTCGGCCCGGCGCTGGCCGCGGGCAACACGATCGTGCTGAAGCCGTCGGAGCTGACCCCACTGACGATCCTGCGCTTCGCCGAGCTCGCCCGCGAGCGCGAGATCCTGCCGCCCGGCGTGCTCAACGTGATCACCGGCGACGGCGAGCCGGTCGGCGCCGGGATCGTCCGACACCCCGCGATCCGGATGGTCTCGCTCACCGGCGACGTGGCCACCGGCAAGGAGGTTGCCAGCGCCGCATCCCAGACCCTCAAGCGGGTCCACCTGGAGCTCGGCGGCAAGGCGCCGATGGTGGTCTTCGACGACGCCGACCCCGCCGCGGTCGCCGAGGGGATCAAGGTGGGCGCCTACTACAACTCGGGCCAGGACTGCACCGCCTCGTCGCGAGTGATCGCGGGGCCGAAGGTCTACGATGCGCTGCTCGACGCGCTCGTCCCGGTGGTCGAGTCCCTGCGGGTCGGCGACCCCGGCGAGAGCGAGGAGATCGAGATGGGCCCGGTGATCTCGCCGGGCCAGCAGGAGCGCGTGCTGGGCTTCCTCGAGCGCGCCACCGGTGACGGCGCCAAGGTCCTCACCGGCGGCGGTGCCGGCAACGGCCAGGGCTCGTTCGTCGAGCCGACGGTGGTCGTGGACGTCGGTCAGCGCGACGAGATCGTTCAGCGCGAGGTGTTCGGGCCCGTGGTCACCGTCCAGCGCTTCGACTCAGACGACGAGGCGATCGCCTGGGCGAACGACGTGGACTACGGCCTCGCCGCCTCGGTCTGGACCCGAGACGTCGGGCGCGCGATGGACGCGGTGCGCAAGCTGGAGTTCGGCGCCGTGTGGGTGAACGACCACCTGCCCTTCGCCTCGGAGATGCCCCACGGCGGGGTCAAGGAGTCCGGCTACGGCAAGGACATGTCGGTGTACGCGGTGGAGGAGTACACCGAGATCAAGCATGTCATGGTGAAGCTCAGCTAGTCGGCCTAGGCGAGGCGGAGGTCGGCCCGGCGGGCGTCTCGGCCGATCCGTAGACCTGGACGAAGCGCAGGTAGTTTTCAGCCACCTGCGCGACGGCGTCCTCGCGGGCCAGGCTGCCGTCGATGAAGCGCTGGAGCGGATCGCCCCAGATCGAGCGGCCGATCGCGAAACCGACAAAGGCCTCGACCGGGGCAGCCTGGCGCAGCCAGTGATCGACCTTGTCGTCGTCCGCTCCCCTGCCCAGCACCACGCATGCCACACCGTCGCGCCCGCCTGCCCTGCACTGCGCCGCGATCCGCGCGCAGTCGGCGCGCTCGTCCACACCCTCGATCTTCCAGATGTCGGCCTCCACGCCGCCCTCCTGAAGCTCGGCGATGGTGCGAAGCATCAGGTCCGGACGCAGCTCCGTGTCGTAGCGATCGGAGTCGCCATCCACCGAGGCAAGCTGCGCGGCCTCGGCTGGCACCAATAGCTCGAAGAGGAACTTGCGATCGTGCTCGTGCAGCCAATCCGAGAGACGCCGCAGTCTCTGCGCCTGCCGGCGATTCCTCTCCGCGTCGCCGTCGGGGTTGTAGCGGACAAGCACCTTCGAGAAATCCGGGTCGTAGCGCTCGATATGGGCGCCGAAGTCATCGCCGTACTCGAAGTCAAACTCGTCCTGGCCGCTCCTCTCGACCGGCATGGCGAGCTTGAGCCCCTTCGCCTTCGCCTGCTCCGGGACCTGGGCTGGACCCCCGAACTGCTCGTCGACGAGCGCGCCGCTCACCGACGCCTCGGCGCCGCGCGCCAGCGCCATCTCGAGCCCCTCGAAGATCAGGTGCTTGCCATTGGCGATGCGCTGGAGCTCTTCGTCGGTGGGATCTCCCTCGATCCCGAAGCGCTTCGTGAACGACCCGCGATGGTCAAACGCGAGGATGTACAGCTTGCCGTCATAACCCAGGCTCACGGAGCCTCCAGACGGCTTCGCTGAGGGCTGCTCACTCTTTGCCTTGTCGATCTCCCACGCGGCGCCAGTACGGTAGCGCAGCAGGAGCCCGTCCCCCGGTTCACATCGGCTCGCCCCCAGCCGGTGCGGGCTACGCGAGTCCTTCCCGCAGCTTGTTCAGCGCGCCGAGCTCGATCTGCCGAGCTCGCTCGGCGGTCAGACCGAGGGCGCCGCCGATCTGATTCAGCGTCTGCGCGGGCTGGCCGAGCCCGTAATGCCCCCGGATCACGGCACGCTCGCGCTCGTCGAGCTGATCGGCAAAATCCCGCACCTCGCGGATCTCGATCTCGTCGAGGACCTGCTCGAATGCGAGCTCGGCAGCGGGATCGATGATCGTGTCCCCGACCGTAGCGGTGGCTCCCTCTTCCGTGCTCAGCCGCTCTTCCATGCCACGTGGGGTGCGCTCGATCGCCTGCAGGCTCTCGAGCTGCGCCAAGCTAAAGCCGGTCGCGCGGCTCAATTCCTCGATCGTCGGCTCGATCCCACGGGCCTTTAGGTGATCGCTGCGCGCTGTCTTGACCTGAGCGAGACCTCGGACCGCGCGGTCCGATAGCGCCACGGGTCGGGTGAGGTCCGCGACGAGCTCCTGCATTGCCTTGCGCACCCAGAACGAGGCGTACGCCCAAAACGGCGTGCCAAGCCCGGAGTCGTATCGCTGCGCCGCGAACAGCAGGCCGGCAACCCCTTCCTGCACGAGCTCCTGCCGCTCAACTCCCGCGCCGGCCGGGAAGGCGCGAGCCAAGCCGGCGATCGATGGCAGGAAGGCCTCGACCAGCTTCCGGCACGCATCAGCATCCCCGCCCTCCGCAGCGATAGCCAGATCCCTTTCCCGCTCAGGCGTGAGTAGCTCGGCGCCGCTGAATCGACGAGTCATGGCGCAGGTGCGGATTTGTCGAGCCACTACCCCCCCATGGGTTGCGTAGGGCATCGATTATCCCATCGAAGAAGTGAGGAAGGAAGAGGCGTATTTGGTTTCGGCCGAGGGCGGCTTATTGGGGTGGTCGCCGGAGCGGACAAACATCCAAGGAGAGCAAGATGAGCAGCACCGACGTAAGTCGCGAATCGACGAGCCCGCCGCAGAGCGCTCTAGGCGTCGACATGAACCTCGAGGTGGTGACGCTGCCCGTCTCCGACGTCGATCGGGCAAAGCGCTTCTACGAGGGCCTCGGATGGCGGTTCGACATCGACCTGGTCGTCAGCGACGAGATCAGGACGGTGCAGTTCACGCCGCCCCACTCGCAGTGCTCGATCCAATTCGGCAAGGGCGGCACCACGGCTGAGCCGGGGTCCGCCCAGGGGCTGATCCTGGTGGTCGAGGACATCGACGCCGCCCGGGACAACCTGATCAGCCGCGGCGTCGACGTCAGCGAGGTGGAGGAGGCGCGGCCCCCGGGCTTAGACCAAGAAGGGCGCTCATACTTCGCCCGGGCCTCGTTCAGCGACCCCGACGGGAACGGCTGGGTGCTGCAAGAGGTCACGACCCGGCTCCCCGGCCGGGAATGGGAGGACTGAGATGGACGTCGCCGCCCTGGCAGAGCTACTGCACGAGACCTCCGGGCGTCACGGCGCGTTCGAGGCGGTCGCCCCACCGCACGACTGGTGGGACTGGTACGCGGCCTACATCGACGCCCGCCAGAGCGGGAGCGCTCCGGATGAGGCCTCCGAGGCCGCCAACCGCTACATGGCCGAGGCCAAGGGTGTGGTCGTGTCGTCCGAATGACCAGCGACTACGACGTCATCGTCGTCGGCGGTCGGGGGGGGGGGGGGGGGTGGGGGGGGGGGGGCAGATGGCACAAGAAATAAGGTGGGAGAATGAGGGAGAGTTCGGTAGCAGGAGTGACAGATCATGCCCCCTGAGCTCGGCGAACCAGACATCGTGAGGGGAGTACCAGCGTGCGCTCGCCGCCGGCGACGTCGCAGTCTACGTTCGGGGCGAGAACGGCAAGATGGCTGCAGCCCGCATCTACGTCGACTCCGATCCCCCGCTGGACGCGCCGACGTGGGCCCTCGACTCGGTGGCCGTCCGACTTCCAGCACCGCGTTTGTTCCAACCATGGAAGGGGGCGAGGTCGCCCGCGTCCCAGGCCTCGCGCAGCCCGGGGGCGCTCAGGTCCCAGTCGGGGCGGATCTCGCGCGTCACGGCCCGCAGGTCGTGCCACAGGTCGACGACCGAGGGACGCCCCCAGAACCAGTAGCCGTTGTAGATGTTGTGGATGACGAGCCCGGGCTTGAGCACGAGAGTGTGCGGGATCATCGGGTCGTGCTCGGGGTCGGTGTACTCCTGGATGCCGAGGTCCTTCTGGACGATGCGCCCCGGGTCGGAGAGGAAGGCCCACTGGGCGCCGACCGAGGCGCGGAATTCCTGGAGCTCGTGATGCTCGTCGGTCGCGATGGTGGCGATCTGGGTGTAGGCCACGGCGATCTTTGGATAAAAGGCGGCGAGCTCGAGATGCTGCTGGTGCTCCTTTGGGCAGTAGTGGCCGCGCGCGAGCGTGAGGATCAGGGGATCGTCGCCCTGCAGCTCGCTGAGCTTTCGCGGAGTGCTCGCGTGATCGGGCAGTTCGTAGTCCGGGAACGTCCCGCCGGGTGCGACGTCGGAGCGCATGCGACCTCCATCGGTTTGGGCGTCTGCCTTGGCGATCACTTCCAATAAGCCAGGGTCGCCCGAACCCAAGCTCAGCTCGCTCGAAAAGCCGCGCCGTGACCAGGGTCAAGGCGACGAGCGAACGCTCATCGTCCCGGTCACGGCGCGAGCCGGGACGTGGAACGGCCTGAGCGGGATACTCACGCTATGTCGCAAGAGAACGTCGACAAGAGCGCCGCGTTCATCGACGCCTACAACCGGCGGGACTTCGATGAGGCCGTCAAGGACTTCGACCCGCAGGTGGATTGGATCCTCCCGCCGCAGCAGCGGTCCGACTCCTGTTTCGGGCCGCGGAACGTGATCCGCTTCTTCGAGGGGATCGACGAGACCTTCGAGGATCTCCAGTTACTGCCGCAGGAGGTGGTCGACGCCGGAGACCGCGTTGCCACTCGGCTCCGCCATCGCGGGCGGGGCAGGGCGAGCGGCGTGGAGATCGACGCCGAGCTCTACCACCAGGTGATGACCTTCCGCGACGGCGTCATCGTCCGCGTGGAGTACCTCGACAACTGGCCAGACGCCCTCGCGGCAGCCCTGGCCCCAGACGAGGCGGCGGCTCCTACAGAGCGAAGCGAGACTACTCGGCGATGAGCCACCAGGCGGGCGCGCTCGCGTCGGCTGAGGCGCGGGTCGCGGCCGTGCGCGACGATCCGGCAGCGCGTCTTGCATTGATGGCGCAGCTGTTCCGCGGGCCGACGGGCCGCGCGCCGCGACACGTGCCGTTCCGACGGGCGGCGTTGTCGTTCATGCGCTGGCAGGCGCAGCGCAGCGTTCTCAACCCGCTCGACGCGTCACCGCCCGGCAGCGTGTGGTGGCGCGCGTTGAACGAGCGACTGCTGCGGGACGGGTGCGAAGCGGTCGGGCTGCTGGGCGGGTTGGCCGGCGAGCCGTCGTCGCAGGCCGTGCGGCTCTGGCTGGAGTTCAGCGCAAGACCGACCGGGCGCAACTGGTACCGAGCGCACAACGCCAGCATCGTGGGCGGCTACCTGGAGCATCGGAACCTCGCCGACGGAGAAAGCGCACCGGAGCGCTTCTTCATGAACGTCGCGCTGGCGCGCGTCCTGTACGCGCACGCACTCCTCGGGGCGCCGTGCCTGGCCCTGGGCCGGTTGGCCCCGCTCGGCCGCCTGCTAGGTGATCCCCGGCTGGGGATGGCCGGAGTGTTCCTCTCACTCCGCCGTGTGCTGCCAAACCGTTATCCGCTCGCGCTTGACGTGGAGCGCTACATCGCCGACGAGCAGCGTCTTGGCCGGATGCTGGACTACGCGGTGATCGTACCCCGGCTGCAGCGCCTGTACGAGTGGTCCGCCCGGGACCTCGACGAACCACGCCTGCTGGAACTGGTCCGCGACGGCAATCCGACCTACGCCTGGCCCTTCGAGCAGCGACACGTATGGCGCACTCCGAGCATGCCACTCGCAGCCCGGGTGCTCGAACACGTCACATCGCCCTCGCTGAAGGTCGTCAACCGAAACCAGCGAATCATCCGCGCCTATGTCCCTCCGACAGTCGTGAGTCCTGGGTTGTCTTCGCCGCGGACGTGGTTTAGGGTCGGGTCCTTCAGGAGGAGATGAGCGTCCTCGAACGTCTGCACATGCCCTCGCTCGGCGGGGCGACCGGGTGGCTCAACTCCGAGCCGCTCGGTCCCGCCGAGCTGCGCGGCCACGTCGTCCTCGTCGACTTCTGGACGCTGACGTGCATCAACTGGCTGCGCCAGGAGCCGTATGTCCGCGCGTGGTCGCAGGCCTACCAGGACGACGGGTTGGTCGTCATCGGGGTCCACACGCCGGAGTTCTCGTTCGAGCACGAGATCGAGCTCGTGCGGCAGGCGACGAAGGAGCGAGGGATCGACTACCCGGTCGCGGCCGACAACGACTACGCAGTCTGGAGCGCCTTCGACAACCACTACTGGCCGGCGCTCTACTTCGTCGACGCGGACGGCATCATCCGTGACCACCAGTTCGGCGAAGGACGCTACGAGCAGTCGGAGCGCGTCATCCAGCGGCTGCTCGGCGTCGAGCGCGAGCTCGTCTCCGTCGAAGGGCTCGGCGTCGAGGCGGAGGCCGACTGGGACCACCTGCGGACGCCCGAGACGTATCTCGGCTACGGGCGCAGCGAGCACTTCGCGTCACCGGACGGCGATGCGTTCGACGAACGCCGGGCCTACGAGCTCCCCGAGCGCCTGCGCTCAAACCACTGGGCCCTCGCCGGCGACTGGACGATCGGGCGCGAGAACGTCGTGCTCGACCAGGCCGGCGGGAGCATCGCCTACCGGTTCGACGCGCGCGACGCGCATCTCGTGCTGTCTGGCGGAGCGCCAGATCCGATTCCCTTCCGCGTGCTCCTCGACGGCGAGGCTCCGGGCCCGTCGCACGGCCTGGACGTCGACGAGGACGGCAACGGCCTGCTCCGGGACGGCCGCCTGTACCAGCTCCTGCGCCAGCACGACGCGGTCCGCGAGCGGACGCTCGAGATCACTTTCCTCGATCCAGGCGCCCAGGCGTTCGTGTTCACGTTCGGGTAGCCGGGAAATGGATGTCACCGGCCTCAAGTGCGCCGACCTCGTCGATGCGATGGGTCGCCTGCATCGTCACCGCTGCCACATCCTCGACCTGGTCAGCCCGACGCCCGGGCGGATCCTGTTCGGCCCGGCGGTGACGATCTCCTACTTCCCGAGCTGCTCCGCCGCCCTCGACCCCGAGCGCTACAACCTCGCCAACCTCTTCAACGAGGCAGTCGGCGACGACCCGGCTGGCAAGGTGGTGGTGCTGGCGTCGAACGGCTACATCGACACCTCGATGGGCGGCGGCACCAAGCTGATGCGCCTCCATCAGAACGGGTGCGCCGGGGTGCTCACGGATGGCCGCCTGCGCGACTTCGACGAGCTCGCACGCTACGATTTCGCGGCCTACTGCTCGGGTGAGGCGACGCACTGGGGAGGTGACCGCGTCACGCCGTTTCAGGCAAACGTGCCAGTAGTCCTCGACGGCGTAGGGGTGATGCCCGGCCATTACGTGTTCGCCGACTCGTCCGGCGCTGTCGTGATCCCGGACGGTCAGATCGAGGAGGTGCTGACGGAGGCACGCAAGGTCGAGGCGGGAGACGCCGCCTCTCGCGAGCAAATCGCCCGCGAGCCGGTTCGTGAACGATGACTTCCGCTATTCCACGGCGACCTCGTTAGCGGATGCTTGTGTCAACCGGTGCGAGTTAACCCTGGCCCGCCTGCGCCCGTGCCAGCGCCTCGAAGTTCTCATACAGCGCTTCGGCGCCGAATCGCTCACGTGCCCGCCGCGCCGCCGGCCCGACCCGCTCCCACAGTCCCTGGACCCAAAGCCAGTCCAACACGAGTCCTCGATCGAGCAGGTCGTTCTTGACCAGCGTCCCGATGGTCTCCCCGTACGCGAGGATCGTGCGGACCGGAGGGTCGTTGGTGTCGGCGGTCTCCGGGTCGAACTCCTCGCCGAAAACGGCTCCGAGTGCCTCCCCCAGATCGATCATCGCACCCCACTGGGCCAGCTGGACGACCAGGTTCGCGTCCTCGTGACTTGCCGGCGGCATCGCAGCACCTCCTTCGTTGGGACTGACAGCATTTCGGAGGCGGATCGTACGCCGCCGTCATCCACGCCTCGACCCAAACGCCCGACTGGCTCTCTCGGAACTGGGCCCTGGGTCGGTTCTCGACAGCACTAGACCCTATGTCCCGGTGAACGTCCGGCCGGGCAGATAGCCATAGGTCGGCACCCGCCCCGAAGCGGGTGAACAAGTGCGCCGCAGCTTGACCCTGCGGCGCGACCCAACTCCATAGGAGGGCGCCGACATGGCGAAGGCTAGGACCCTGGTGGGTCTCGATGTTCATGCCGCGAAGGTGGTCGCGGCGATCCTCGATTCTGAGACCGGCGAGCTGTGCTTCCAGCGACTCGGCGGCGAGAGCGCGCCGGTGGTGAAGCTCTGCAGCTCGCTCGAGGGCCCGGTGAGGGCGAGCTATGAGGCCGGGCCGACCGGCTATGGGCTCGCCCGAGCGCTCGACGTCGCCGGGGTCGAGTGCGTGGTCGCGGCGCCGGGCAAGATCCCCCGCGGCGCGACCGACAAGCTGAAGACCGATCGCCGCGACGCCGAGCATCTGGTGCGCCTTCTGCTCGCCGGAAAGCTTCACCCGGTCCGCGTTCCCGGCCCGCCCGAGGAGGCGCTTCGCGACCTGGTCCGAGCCCGCGAGGACGTGCGCCAGGACCTGATGCGAGCCCGCCATCGGCTCTCCAAGCTGCTGCTACGCCACGAGGTCCGCTTCGAGGGCCGGGCCTGGACCGAGCGCCATCGCGCCTGGCTGGCGAAGGTGGAGCTGGCAGAGGCACCGGCCCAGGCGACCCTGCTCGACTATCGCGGCGCGGTCGAGGCGCTGATCCATCGACGGGCAGAGCTCGAGCGCCAGATCGTCGCTCAGATCCCCGACTCGCCCTGGGCGCGCGAGGTCGGGCGGCTTCGCTGCCTGCGCGGGGTCGACACCCTGACCGCGATCGGGCTCTGCTCGGAGACCGGTGATTTCGAGCGCTTCGCCAAGGCGGGGCAGTTGATGAGCTATCTCGGCCTGGTCCCCTCCGAGCACTCGACCGGCGAGAGCAGGCGCTTGGGCTCGATCACCCGCTCGGGCTCGCGCCATGCTCGTCGCCTCTTGGTCGAGGCCGCCTGGCACTATCGAAACCAACCCCGGGTCGGGCCCGAGATCGAACGCCGCCACCAGGGCCAACCCGCCGAGGCGATCGCGATCAGCTGGTCGACCCAGCGGCGCCTTCACCGCGTCTGGTCGCGGATGCAGCGACGCGGCAAGCGCAGGACGCTGATCGCAGTCGCGGTTGCCCGCGAGCTCGCCGGCTTTTGCTGGGCGATAGCCCGGGTCGAGTGACGGACCACCCCGGCTGACTGCTCGAGGGGCGGCGTGCACCGGCCCTCGCGCGAGGGCATCCGCGAAACAGCTATGAGCAGCCGGGCGCTTGCCGGCGACGCTCGTTCCTAGAGCGCGGGCCTTCTCGACGAAACCCGGTCCTGCGGCCACCCGGATCCGCGAATATCAGCCTGACCGCGCGTCGCGCTTCTCGCCGGACCCGCCGCCCCTCGAGCACGAAAAAGCCCGCCTTGCGGCGGGCCTTCAGCCGTTGGGGCTTGACAAACGTCGGGACATATCAGCTGTCGAAGCCCAGACCCAGCCGGTCGAGCATTCGCAGCCAGGGTCCGCGACGCCCCTGGCTGCGGTCGGCACGGTCGAGCGCCCGGCGGGTGAGCTCGATCCCGAGCCAGCGGAGCGGCTCGGGAGGGAACGGGATCGGGCGGGTGCGGACGAGCTCCAGCCGGGTCGCCTCGGTCTCGCGCCCATCGAGCAGGTCGAGGCCGACGCGCGCGCCGAACCGGCTGGCCCCCACCCCCAGCCCGGTGAATCCCCCGACGTAGAGCGCTCGTCCGCCGAGGGCGGGACAGAACATCATCGAGAACCTGCTGCAGGTGTCGATCGCTCCTGCCCATCGGTGCGTGAATCGGAGCCCCTCGAGCTGCGGGAAGGTCTCGAAGAGGTGGCCGGCGAGAGTCGTGAAGGTCTGCGGGCGATGCTCGAGATCAGGGGCGACCCGGTTCCCGAAGTGGTAGATCGCGTCGTAGCCGCCCCAGAGGATGCGGTCGTCGGCGGTGAGCCGGTAGTAGTGGAACTGATTGGCCATGTCACCGAGCCCCGGGCGGTTCGCCCAGCCGATGGCCGCGCGCTGCTCCGCCGAGAGCGGCTCGGTCACCAGCACGTAGTCGTAGACGGGGACGACGTAGCGGCGGACCGCCCGCAAGAGCGGCGGGAAGGCACTGGTGGCGACCAGGGCGCGGCGGGCCCGGACGCTGCCGGCGGCGGCGTCAGCGCGGACGCCCGCCCCGTCACGCCGCAGCGCCGTCACCGGCGAGCCCTCGTGGATCCGCGCGCCGTTCGCCTGCGCCGCGCGCGCCAGCCCCCAGTTGAGGCGGGCCGGATCGACCATCGCCGCATAGTCGATCCATACCCCGGCGTGATACGTCGGCGACCGCACCTCGGCCTGGACCCCTTCGCGGTCGTACAGCTCCGCCTCCCAGCCGAACCGGCGCGCCAGTTCGAACTGCTCCTCCACCCACGGCACCTCGTGCGGGGCCGTGGCGACGTCGAGCGATCCCGTCTGCTCAAAGCCGCAGTCGATCCGGTGGCGCGCGACCGAGTCCCTGATCCCGGCGAAGCTCTCCCGGCCGAGGCGTTCGATCGCATCCATCTCTTCCGGCCAGCGTTCGAGGCCGTTGCCGATCCCGTGGGTGAGCGTGGCCATGCAGAAGCCGCCGTTTCGCCCCGAAGCCCCGTCCGCGAGCCGGCCTCCCTCGAGCAGGACGACCGAGCGGTCCGGATGGCCCTCGACCGCTTGGAGCGCCGCCCACGTGCCCGTGAGGCCGCCGCCGACCACCACCAGGTCGGCCTCGGCCTCTCCCTCGAGCGGCGGCAGCGGGTCGAAGCCGCGATCCTGATCGAGCCAGAACGGCCGGTGCTCGGCATCGGCCCAAGAACGCATCACTAGAACGACACCAGCCGCTCCCGTCGCAATCGGGGCTTCGCCCCTCTGCTCCGGGACAAAGACCTTGTCAGGCCAGCACCGCCTTACGCGGATAGACGACCTCGGGGTCGGTCAGCACGTTCACGAGCGCCGGGCGGTCGGCGGCGAAGGCGCGCTCGAGGGCGGGGCGCAGCTCATCCGGTCGGGACACCAGCTCCGCGTGGCAGCCGAGCGCCTCGGCGACCTGGTCGTACCGGGTCGCCGGGCGCAGCTCGGCGGCGACCGAGTAGCCGTAGAGGAACTTCATCGGATGGTGCTCGAGGCCCCAGATGCCGTTGTTGCCGATCACGCCGACCACCGGGAGGCCGTGCCTGGCGAGGGTGTCGAACTCGAGCCCGGAGAAGCCGAACGCGCCGTCGCCGAGCAGCACGCACACCTGCCGGTCGGGCCGAGCGAGCTTGGCGCCGATCGCCTGGCCGGGTCCCGCCCCGAGGCAGCCGTACGGGCCGGGGTCCATCCAGCAGCCTGGCTCGTGAGTCTCGATCACCCGGCCCGCGTAGGAGACGAAGTCGCCGCCGTCGCCGATCACGATCGCGTCGCGGTCGAGCACGTCGCCGAGCTCGCGATAGACGCGCAGCGGATGCAGCGGCGCTCGGTCGTCGTCGAGCTCGGCCCGCTCGGCGTCGCGCTTCTCCGCCTCGGTCGCCCACAGGGTCTCGGTCCACGCCCGGGTTCGGCCGGTGGCGCCGCGGGCCGCGAGCGCCCCCTCCCGCAGCGCGGCCAGGCTGGCCGGGATGTCGCCCACCAGCTCGAGATCGGGGCGGCGGTTCGCGGTCAGCGGGTTCGGTGCGACGTCGAGCCAGACGATCTTCGTCTCCTCGCCGAAGCTCTGCCCGAAGCCGAGCCGGAAGTCGAGCGGGACCCCGACCACCAGCGCGACGTCGGCCTCTCGAAGCCCCTGCCCGCGGGCGCGACTGAAGCACAGCTCGTGGTCGGCGGGCAGGCACCCGCGGCCCATCCCGTTGAGGAACGTCGGGATCCCGAGCGACTCGACCAGACCGCGAAGCTCGTCCTCGCCGTGCGCCCAGTAAAGCCCGGTGCCCGCCATGATCACCGGGCGCTCGGCGGCCGCCAGCAGCTCGGCGGCGTCCTCGACGCCGGCAGCGGGCTCTGCCGGGCCGGGAGCTGCTGCGGCGGGCGGCTCGGCCGCCGCCTCCGAGAAGACGACGTCGAGCGGATAGTCGACGAACGTCGGCCCACTCGGCTGTGCCAGCGCGAGGTCCAGCGCCCGCGTCGTTGCCCTCGGGATGTCCGCCGAGTCCGTGACCGTCTCGGCGCCCTTGGTCAGCGGAGCCACGAACGGAAGGTGGTCGATCTCCTGGAGGGAGCCCGAGCCCCATCGCATCTCCGGGGCACGACCGCCGAGCACGACGAGCGGCGAGCGGTTCGCCTGGGCCCCGGCGATCGCCGAGGTTCCGTTGGTCACCCCCGGCCCGGCCGTCAGGGCGCAGACGCCCGGCTCGCGCGTGGCCTTCGCCCAGCCCTCGGCGGCCCACGCGGCGGCCTGCTCGTGCCGCGTGTCGACGATCCGAATTCCCTGCTCGCGGCAGCCGTCGTAGATCGAGAACAGATGGCCGCCCGAGAGCGTGAACAGGTGGCTGACTCCGCGCGCGGAGAGCGATCGCGCCACCAGCTTGCCGCCATGGGCGGGCCCGGTCGCCGCGGCCGCGGTGCCGGCCGTGTGCTCCCTCGTCGCCATCGGGGAGCGAAGCCTAGTGCAGCACTAGACCCAGATACGATCCCAGGGAATGCCGACCGCCACCGCCGAAGCCCTCTCGGAGGGCGCCCGCACGTTCATCGGCCGTACCCCGCAGCGCCTCGTGATCGGCGGTGAGCGGCCCGAGGCGGCCGGCGGCGCCACGTTCGAGACCGTCGATCCCGCCACCGGCGAGCCGATCGCCGCCGTCGCCCAGGCGGGGCCCGAGGATGTCGACCGGGCCGTGCGCGCCGCCCAGGCGGCTCTCGACGAGCCGCTGCGGATGGTCAGTCCGGCCAAGCGGAGCTCGTTGATGCACGCGCTGGCCGAGTTGCTCAAGGCCAACGGCGAGGAGCTCGCCGAGCTCGAATCGCTCGACAACGGCAAGCCACTGGCCGCGGCCCGAGGCGACATCGCGGCGTCGATCAACCACCTTCGCTACTACGCCGGCTGGCCGACCAAGATCGAGGGCGAGACGATCCCGGTCTCGGCCCGCGACGTGCTCTGCTACACGGTCCGCGAGCCGGTCGGGGTCTGCGCCCTGATCATCCCCTGGAACTACCCCCTGTTGATGGCCATCTGGAAGGTGGCCCCCGCGCTCGCCGCCGGCTGCGCGATGGTGCTGAAGCCTGCCGAGCAGACCCCGTTGACGGCGCTTCGCCTCGGCGAGCTCGCGCTCGAGGCCGGGTTCCCCGAGGGCACTCTGAACGTGCTCACCGGCGACGGCTCCGCCGGCGCCGCCCTAGTCGACCATCCGGGCATCGCCAAAGTCGCGTTCACCGGGTCGACCGAGGTCGGGCGCGAGATCGGCGCCAAGTGCGGGCGCTCGCTGAAGCGAGTGACCCTCGAGCTCGGCGGCAAGAGCCCGAACATCATCCTGGGCGACGCCGACCTCGAGCAGGCCGTCAAGGGGTCCTTCTACGGGATCTACAGCAACTCCGGTCAGGCGTGCAATGCCGGGTCGCGGCTGTTCGTCGAAGCCGGGGTGTTCGATCAGGTGGTCGAGCGGATCGCCGACCTCGCCCGTGGTGCGAAGGTCGGGTCCGGGCTTGATCCCGAGTCCGAGTTCGGGCCCGTCGTCTCCGCCGATCAGTTCGAGCGGGTGAAGGGCTACATCGACTCGGGGCTCGCCGAAGGCGCCGAGGCTCTCGTGGGGGGCTCACCTGACGGGAGCGACGGCGGGGGCTACTTCGTCTCCCCCACCCTGTTCACGGGCGTCTCGGACTCGATGAGGATCGCGCGCGAGGAGATCTTCGGCCCGGTGTTGGTGGCGATGCCCTTCGAGGACCTCGACGAGGTCGCGAGGCGCGCCAACGACACCGAGTATGGGCTCGCCGCTGGGCTGTGGACACGTGACATCTCCCAGGCCCACCGGCTCGCTTCGCTGCTCCGGGCGGGCAGCGTTTACATCAACACCTGGGGCGGTGGCGACCCCGCAGCCCCGTTCGGGGGCTACAAGGCATCCGGCATCGGCCGCGAGAAGGGCCGCGCCAACCTCGACGCCTACCTCGAGACCAAGACCGTCTGGGCTCAGCTCTAGCGCCCTCACCGCAACCAGCGATGCCGACAGCGGCGTGTCGACGAAGCCGGCGGCGATGAGGTCCTCCGCGTCCCGACGTGTTCTCCTCGCCCCAACGCGAGTGTCGAGTTGTACTCGCATAGCGAGCAAAAGTCGACAATCGGCATGCCCGGTGGTGCCGTCGAGGCGGGCCGATGCCGGGGGAGGGATTCGAACCCCCACGCCCCGAGGGGCAATCGGGCTTAAGCCGATCGTGTCTGCCAGTTTCACCACCCCGGCGACGGGGGCGATATTAGAGCCGATCCTAGGACGCCGGGAACCACGCGCGGGCGGTGGACCCCTCGCCCGGGGTGCTGTTGAGCGCAAAGGTGCCGCCGATGGCCTCGAGGCGCTGCGTGACGGACGCGAGGCCGACGTGCCCAGCCCGAACCGCCTGTTCGAGGCTGACCTCCTCGGTCCCCTGGCCGTCGTCGCGCACCTCGAGCAGGACCCCTGGCATGGCCGGCTTGCCCCCGGGCCCTCGCGATACGGACACGGACACCTGGTCCGCGCTCGCGTGCTTCACCGCGTTCGTGAGCAGCTCGCGGGCCACCGAGAGGATCAGGTCGTCGTGGAGCCCGATTGCATCCGGGTCGACCTGCACGGTGCAGCTGAACCCGCTCCGGCGCTCGGCCTGGGCGGCGACCGCGCGGAGGGCCGCCTCCAGCCCGCCCTGCTCGCGAGTGACGGGGTGGAGCGCGGTGACCGCCTCACGGAGCCGGTCGATCGCGACCGAGATCACATCGTGGGCGCGGGTCACCCCGACTCGCCCCGGTGCCGCCTCGATCAGCTCCTGATGCGCCGCCAGCAGGCTCTGCAGGGCATCGTCGTGCAGCGCCTCGGCCACCTCGCGGCGCGTCTGCTCCTCAGCGCCCAGGAGCTGGGCCACGAGCTCACGGCGTTCCTCCCGGAGGCGTTGGATGTCGACCTCCTGGTCGCGCACACGGGCCTCGAGCTCGCGGATACGGGCCTCGAGCTCAGTCGGGCTATTCGAGGAGGCCACGTCGCATCGCCTCGGCCACCGCAGCGGCGCGATCGGAGACGCCCAGCTTCTCGTAGAGGCTGCGGAGATGGCTCTTGACGGTGGTCGGGCTGAGGTGGATGCGCCGGCCGATCTGCGGCGCCGAGAGTCCCTCGGCGATCAGCTGCAGGACCTCCTGCTCGCGGGGGCTGAGCGCCGGGCGCCCGGCGGAGCGCTCGCGATGCTGGATCTCGGCCGCGAGGCCCGCCTGGGCCTCGGGCGCCAGGGCGGTGCCACCGCGTGCCACGGCGACGATCGCATCGCAGATCTCCTGCCTCGACGACTCCTTGGACAGATAGCCCTTGGCGCCGGCCGCAACCGTCTGATAGGCGAGCTCGCCCTCCATGAACGCCGAGAGGAAGATGACGTCGGTGTCAACCCCGTCGCGCCGCAGCGCGTTGAGGACCTGAGGGCCATCCAGCTCCGGCATCCGGATGTCGAGCACCGCCACCTCGGGTTGGGCCTGCTTGATCTCCTCCAGCGCGACTCGGCCGTCGCTCGCCTCCCCGACCAGCTCGAGGTCCGGACGCTCCTTGACCGCACGCACGATCCCCTCCCTGTAGATCGGATGGTCGTCGGCGACCAGCACCCGCACCCGCGGGCGGGTCGCGTTCATGCGCCTTGACCCAGCCGGGTGAAGCCGGTGGGACCCAGTGCCTCAGCTCGAGCCCCTTCCTGGTCTCGAGCTGAGACGCCTGGGTACGGGACACGCCGCGATGCCCGCGGCGCAACGCGGCGTGCGTTGATGGGGGAAGCACCATGCTCGCGGGCGCTCAGGCGTGGCTCATCCTCCGACCGAAGGAAACAGAGACGTCTCATGTGCCATCCGATCGTACCGCTCGCTACCGACGATCGACCGGAGGCCGACCGGATGAGGGATTCAGACCGCGAGGCCGATGACCTTGAGGCGGCGGGAGAGGCACTGGGCGGCGAACGCGTGGGTCTCCTCCTTGCTGGTGCCGAACATCTCCCAGTCCTCGTCGGACTTCGCCCACGGCGGGTCCAGCACGCGATCGGCGACCGGCAGCGCCTCGGCCATCATCGCCTGGATCGCCTCCCGGTGCCCGGGGTCGTCCCGGGCCATGTCGGATAGGAAGCGCACGCCGAATGCGATGTGTCGGTGCTCGTCACGGGCGACCTTCTGGAAGCCCTCGACGAATGCAGGGAGCGTCCCCTGCTCGGTGTTGTACTCGATGATGAAGTGCTGGCCGGTGAGCGCCAGCGCCCCCTCGATGATCATGTGGTAGAGCGTGATCGTCTCCACGAGGGCGCCGGTGTCATCGGGGTTCGCCGCAAGGCGATCGACCCGCGTCTTCAGCAGGTCGTCGAACAGCTCGTGGAACGCCTCGTTCAGATGCTCCTCGGTTGCGCGCAGGCGCTCGGGGAGGTCGTCGGCCCCCTCCAGCACCCCGACCTCGCTGTAGAAGCGGTCGAAGAACCGGACGTGGCGTGCCTCGTCGGCGATCTGGGTCGAGAGGAAGATGCGCTGCTCCTCGGTTGGGGCCGCGCGCATGATCGGCCCGAGCTCGTCGGCGACTCGCTGCTCGCCGATGAAGAAGGCCGACAGCCCGTACATCCGGTAGAAGCGCTCCTCCGGATCGATCCGTTCGTTCCAGTCGACCCGGTCCTGTGAGAAGTCGAGATCCTGGGTCGCCCACTGCTGGCGCTCCCACAGCTCGTAGAGCTGGCGGTAGGAGAGGAGCTGCGCCTCTCCCCGGTCGGCCGACTCCTGCAGGGCCGGGTCCGAGGTGGCAACGAAGTCCTCGCGATGCGCGAGTGCGGTCAGGGAATCCGTCCCAGCCTCCATCTCGTCGCCAAGCCTAACGTTTCAGCTATGCCCGGTGGGTGGCTCCCGGCTCGAGCACGACCACCTGCGAGGAGGTCCTCGATTCGACCTCGGACTTGAACGCCTCGACATCTGTCTCGACCGGAGGGAAGGTGTCGAAGTGCATCGGAATCACGGTCTCGGCCCCGATCAGCTCCGCGGCAACCGCCGCGTCGTGGCGATCCATCGTGTAGTGACCGCCGATCGGAACCAGCGCGATGTCGACCGGGGTGCGCTCGGCGATCAGCTTCAGGTCTCCGAACAGGGCGGTGTCACCGGTGTGATAGATGGTCTTGCCGCCGATATTGATCACCAACCCTGCCGCGGTCCCGCCGGAGACGCCGTACACCGGGCTGTACGGAGCATCCTCGGATCCCGGCATCGTGCTCGTGTGGAAGGCCTGCACGAGCTTCACCCAGCCCCAGTCGAACTCGATCGTCCCACCGAGATTGGGATCGTGCGTCTCCTCGACCCCCTGGTGGGCGAGCCAGTTGGCGACCTCGACGATGGCGACGCAAGGCGCGCCGGTCCGCTTTGCGACGGCGACCGCGTCGGCGAGATGATCCGCGTGCCCGTGCGTGATCAGGATGTGGGTGGGGTCGACCTCCTCGGCCGTCACCGGCGAGGACGGGTTGTTCGGCTTCAAGAACGGGTCGACGAGCAGTGTCGCGGCCCCGTCCGAGATCTCGAAGGTGGCATGCCCTAGCCAACGGATGTCCATTCAGTCCTCCTGGTCGCTCTTGCTCAGCTCCTCGGCGAGCGCCCACCCTACGGCGACGCCGACCATCATGCCCATCCGTGCCTCCTCGGCGAGCAGCGTCCGCACGGCCGTGATCCGCTCCTCGTCGGCCGGCACGAGCGCCGCCTTGCGCGCCTCTGCCTCGTGCGCCTCGCCGAACCAGCCCCCGGCCTCGAGGGCCTCGGCGAGCACCCGCTGAAGCTTGGGGGCCAGGGCGCTCACAACGGATTCGGCGGCGCGGAAGCGCCGCGGGTCGGCCAGCGCCTCGATCGCGGCGTCGAGCTCGTCGTCGCTGTAGGACGCTGGCATCGCCGGCAGCTTATTGCGGCGTTCGCCGCTCGTACATGTGCAGACGACAGACCGTGCGGTACCCGAGCCGCTCGTAGATGGGCAGGCCCATTCGCGTTGCCTGCAGGGTCGACGTGGCCATGCCCCGATCGCGGGCCTCGGCGAGCGCCGCATGGAGCAGCCTCCGCGCGAGCGCGCGGCCCCGGAACCGCTCAAGCGTCGCGACCCAGGCGACCACGCAGTCGCTGCCGGCATCCACCGTTTCCAGCACGCTCGCCGGCTCGCCGTCGACCCTCGCGCGATAGAAGCGCACCCCACCTCCCGGCGAGGTCTGCGCGATCGCCGGCTCAAAGCCGCTCTCTTCATGGTGGCCGTAGGCGAGATCATTGATCCGCCCGACGTCCTGCGGTGAGGCATCGGCATCCCAGTCGAGGTCCCCGGGGTCCGGCGCCGGCAGCCGGTCGAGATCGAGCAACATCGCCGCCGGCTCACCGTCGAAGATGTGGCCCGAGGCCCTCAGCAGGGCGATCGCCTCACGGTCGTTGTCCGGGGTCCACACCGTCCATGCTCTGACCCCGGCCCGCTCGTACGCCGTGGCCAGCCCCTCGAACGCCGCGGCCAAGCGGTCGGCGTCCTCGTAGACAACCGAGTTGACGACCGAGCGGTCGGGGCAGGCCGGGACCACGGCGGCGGCGACCCCGTCAGCGGCGAACATGTGCGCATCGCCGGCGCCCGACGCCATGGCCCTCAGCCACCCCTCGATCCCGCGGCGCTGGAGCTCCAAGGCTGCGGCGATGTCCACGCCGATCAGCGCCGAAGCGCCAACGTGATCCCGTCGGCGACGGCCAGCAGGACGGAGTCGAACCGCTCGTCGGTACTGATCATCTCGTTGGTGCGACGGATGGCGGCGTCGGTCTCGCGCCGCCGGTCAGCGAGCTCATCGGCCACGACGTCGCCGCCATGGAGGACGTTGTCGACCATGACCAGCCCTCCCGGCCCAACCAAGCGCGCGGCCTCCTCCCAGTACCCGGGGTAGTTGCGCTTGTCCGCGTCGATGAAGGCGAAGTCGAAGGGCTCCTCCTCCGGCAGCTCGGCGAGCGTCTCGAGCGCCGGCCCCAGGCGCAGCTCGATCCGGTTCTCGACGCCCGCCTCGGCCCAGTAGCGGCGGGCAATCGCGGTCCACTCCTCGCTCACATCGCAGGTGAGGAGGCTGCCGACGGTGGTCAGCCCGCGGGCGATGCAGATCGACGAGTAGCCCGTGAATGTCCCAAGCTCGAGCGCCCGCCTGGCGCCCAGGGCACGAACCAGCAGGGTGATGAGGGCGCCCTGGTCGGGCGCGATCTGCATCTCCGCCCGCTCGGGCAGCTCCTGCTCGGTCTCCTCCCGCAACCTGGCGAGCAGTGCGTCCTCGCCTGAGTGGGCCACCACATACGCATACAGTTCGGGCGTCAGGGCAAGAAACTTGTCCGGCACGAAATCCCTTTCAACAACACCAGCCAGACCCGTCGCAATCGGGCTTCGCCCCTCTGCTCCGGGTCAGCATCACCTTGGTATTCGGCGGCGGCCGAGCGATGCGGTGAACCCGCAGGCGAGCCCGCAGAGCGCCCCGGTGATCCCGGCCCAAACCGAGGCGAAGTCCTCCACCAAGGGCAGCAGCAACAACACCGAGGCCGCGACCGCCACCGCGAACGGGTCGTACTCGATCGTTGGATCCGATCGCCGTTCGCCCTCGTGGAGGGCGAGCCAGGCGCCCAGCACGCCGAGCGCGATGCCGTTGCCGCCGGCGGCGATCGGGACCCCGTCGGCGAGGAGCGAGTCGAGCCCGACCGCAGCCAGCATTCCCAAGGCGCCACAGGCGATCACGAGCAGGGCTGTCGGGACGATGCCGAGGCGGCGCTCGACCCCCGGCAGGAAGATCGCCAGCGCCACGCCGACGACGAACAGGTAGCCGATGTCGTCATAGACGAACGGCGCCGCGAAGTACCGCCACCACTCCCCCTCGATCGGGCCGCCGATCGCGCCCAGGGTGTAGACGCCGTCGGGTAGCTCGCTCGCCCGCTCGACGATCAGCAGGATCGCCGGAGCCAGGATCGCGGCGATCGTCACGTAGGGGCGGTCGGTCGCGAGCGCGAGGCGCGGGCCCCGCGCGGCGCGCTCGGCCGCCTTTCTCCGGCGCCGATCGCGGCGCGTCTCCCGCGCGTGGAGCTCGTCGCCATGGCGCTCGAGCTTCGGGGCGCGCTTGCGGAGCCGGGTCCCGCAGTAGGGGCACTCGGTCACATACGGGCTCACCTCCGAGCCACAGCCGCGGCAGACGACACTGAGCTCGGGCGAGGACTCGGTGCTCACAGGTCCAGATTAGCCTTCGCCGCTCGCCGGGGCCAGCCGCGGCGCGCTAAGTGGTCTAAGGCCGGCTCTGCTCCGCGACCTCGCCGACGAGGGACCGAAGGTCGCCGCATCGCTCGTAAGTTCGAAGCTGGCGTCGAGCGCCGGTCCCGCCCTCGATCAGGTCGCGGATCCCCTCGAGCTCGCGGTCACAATCGAGCACCCGGGCGTCCTCGGCCAGCTCGTCGAGCAGCCGTTCGGCCATCGCACGGGCGGGCACGTGGTAGCCCGCGCGGAAGTCGACCAGGCTCGAGTCCATGCCCCTGAGCGCCGCGCGGACCTTGTTGTCGTCCACCAGCTCCGCGGGCTCCTCAACCAGCGGCTCGTCCTCGTCGTAGAGGCGCGCACCGCGGTGGGCGAGCGATACGGTCAGCGCCGCCAGGGCCACCGTGTGCTCGAGCCGGGTGGGCTGATCGAAGACCCGTGTCTCGACCGTGCCCAGGTTCGGGTGCGGGCGCACGTCCCACCACATGTACGTGTAGTCGTCGATCGCGCCGCTTCTGACCATGGTGCCGACCCGGTTTGCGTAGATCTCCCAGGTCCCGTAGTGGGGCGGGACGCCCACCCGGGGGAACGCCCGAAAAACCGCCGTGCGCGACGACATCATGCCGGTGTCCTCCCCGCGCCAGAAGGGCGAGTTGGTCGAGAGCGCCAGCATCAGCGGCAGGTAACGACGGATCCCATCGGCGACGTAGATCGCACGGTCCGGCCCGTTCATGCCGACGTGCACGTGCGCGCCGAAGATGACCTCCTGGCGCGCGACGTAGCCGAGCTCATCGGCGAGCGCGCGGTAGCGAGGTCGCTCGACGAGCCGCTGGTCGGCGGGCTCGCCGAAGGCGTGCGTCCCCGCCGCCGCGATCCGCAGGCCGCGAGCCTCGGCGATCTCCGACACGGTGCGGCGGAGGTCGGCCAGCTCCGCGGCCGCCTCCGCGACGTCCGCACACGGCGTGGTCGCGATCTCGATGATCGACTGGAACAGCTCGGGCTTCACCTGGGCGGACAGCTCCTCGGGCACGGCCCTGAGAAGCGGCTCACACTCCTGGGCGAGGTCGAGGCTCTCGCTGTCCACGATCATCAGCTCTTCCTCGACCCCGACCGTGAACGCAGGCCCGTTGAAGTTGTGCTCGAGCACGGTCTCCCTTGATTCGCGAGCGGCCCGATCGTACCTGCGGACAGCTAATCTCCGGGTGGTTCGAGCCAATGACGCGGAGGAAGCACTGAGACGATGGAACTGACGACCGCCGCCGAGCAGAAGTCGCTACTGGCCACGCTCGCCCCCGGCAAGCGCACCAGGTTGCGCCGGCTCCTGTTCGAGTTCGGCCCCGGAAACGGGACGCTGCTGCTGCTGCCGATCGACCAGGGCATCGAGCACGGCCCGCGGGACTTCTTCACCAACCCCGCCGCGAAGGACCCCGAGTACCAGTTCCGCCTCGCCGCCGAGGCGAGCTACTCCGCGATCGCCTGCCAGATCGGGCTCGCGACCAAGTACTACCCGGACTTCGCCGGCCAGGTGCCGCTGATCCTCAAGGTCAACGGCCGCACCGAAATCCCCCCGTCTGACCAGGCGCTGTCGACCACGAATGCCACGGTCGAGGACGCCATCCGCCTGGGCGCGGACGCGGTCGGCTACACCCTCTACGTCGGCTCGCCGAGGCAGGACGAGGACCTGCTCCAGCTGCGCGACGTCCGCCGCGACTGCGACCGGTTCGGAATGCCGCTGATCATCTGGGCGTATCCGCGCGGGTCGGCCATCGACGCCAAGGGCGGGCGCGACTCGTTCTACGCGATCGACTACGCGGCCCGGCTGGCGATGGAGATGGGCGCCGACGTGGTCAAGCTCAACATGCCGAAGATCGATCCCGAGAAGGACCGCGAGGCGCCCGCCCCCTACAACGAGCTCGAGGTGAGCCAGGAGGAGGCGATCCGCCAGTGCGTCGAGTCGGCCGGCCGCTCGCTGGTGGTGCTCTCCGGAGGCTCCAAGGTCGACGACGACAGGCTCCTAGAGCAGACGCGGTTCATCATGGAGGCGGGCGGCTCGGGCGTGATCTACGGACGCAACGTCTGGCAGCGCGATTGGAGCGAGGCGCTGGAGATCGTCGAGCAGATCAAGGAGATCATGCTCTCCAGCGTCACCCGGATCCCCTGAGTGGCCGCCTGCCGAGCCTGGGAGCGCTGGTGCTCCTGGGCGGGGCGGTGTTCCTGCTGCTGCGCGGAGGCGACGACGAGGGAGTCAAGGCCGGCGACGGCCCGCCGCCCGCGCAGGGCGAGTCGGTGACGGCCCGCGTCCTCGAGGTCGTCGACGGCGACACCATCGACGTCTCGCTCGGCGGCGAGACGGAGCCGGTGCGCTACATCGGCATCGACACCCCGGAGTCGAACCCCGACCTGCCCTACGAGTGCTTCGGCGACGAAGCGGACCGGCTCAACCGTGAGCTGGTGAGCGGTCGCGAGGTCAGGCTCGCGTTCGACGACGAGCGGCGGGACCAGTACGGCCGACTACTCGCCTACGTGTATGTGGACGACCTCTTCGTCAACGCCGAGATCGTCCGTCGCGGTTACGCCCGCACGCTGACGATCGAGCCGAACACCGATCATGCCGACCTGTTCGCCCGCCTGCAGCAGGAGGCCGGCAACGCTGGGCGCGGCCTCTGGAGCGCCTGCTGAGGGCGCTCTCCCCCCGGTTGCAGGCATTTTGTAAGCAGCCCTTGGCTTCTGTATGAGCGTCTGCTAGTTTGCCGTCCGGCGCTGAAATCGTCCTTCGGCGCCGGTCCGACCTGATGGCACCCGGGGAACAGTCCAACGCCTCTTCAACGGCACCCGCCTCACCCGTCGCAATCGGGGCTGCGCCCCTCTGCTCCAGGTCAGCATCATGAGGATGCGCCAGAGCGCGGCGCAGTGGGAGGTCGCCTTCGAGCAGGAGGCGGCGCTGGAGCGTCGCCGGCGCACGCAGCTTCGTCACCGCGCCGCGACCCGCTCGCGGGCCCGGCGCATTCAGCGCACCGAGCAGCACGGCACGGTCGCGTTCGGCGTGCTCGCGGTCGCGCTCACGATCACGGTCGTCACCGTGGTCGTGGTCATGTTCGAGGCGCTCGCCTGGCTCATGGCGCCGTAGGCGCCCGCCTCGTCGCCTCCGGGTCTACTCGTTTTCCTTGAGCGCGTCGAGCGCGCCCTCGACCTGGTCGCGGGCGCCGCTGTCCGGGCTCATCTGCTCGCCTTTGATCGAGAGGTAGACCTCGGTGCGAAACACGGGAACGTCGCGTGGGGCCTTGATCCCGAGGCGGATCTTGTCACGCGACGCAGCCAGCACGGTGACCTCGATGTCGTCACCGATCATGATGCTCTGGTTCGTCTTTCTCGTGAGGACCAGCATGCTCGCTTCCATTCGAGTCGGAGGATTTCGTCGGGTCCGTGGCCTGCTACCACGGCTCAAGGACCCAGGGTATCCGGTCTCCCGGCACGCCGCCACCCCCAACCGCCAGCACTGAATGAATCCCCGCGTTCGCTAGTATCGCCCGCTCGCGCGGCCTTCCTCGCGCGTCTTCTCGAGATGGCCCGTAAACCGCTCCGCTCTCAGCTGAATCAGATCCGAGCATGGGTCCACCAGGGTCGTACCGACGCCTGGATCGCCCATCAGCTCGAGGTCTCGACCACGGAGCTCCGCGAGTTCCGCCGCCGTCACGAGCTCGCTCCCGGCACCGACGGCGCCGAGGAGGCCGATCTCCGCGACGAGATCGAGGCCGAGATCGCAACGATGACCGAGGAAGAGGAAGAAGAAGAAGAGGAGGAGGAAGAAGGGGAGGAACGGGCGGAGGAAGCCGAGCCCGAGGAGGCGGAGGAGGCCGGGCAACCCTCCGAGGCCGAGCCACGGCGCGGCCGACGTCGCCGCCGGCGGCGACGGGGCCGCCGGCCGCTCGAGGCAACGTTCGACCACGGGGAGACCGAGGGGATCGGCCTCTGGCTCGACCCATCGGTCAAGGACGATCCCGTCTACGGGGAGAACTGGGCGGGGCACCGGAGCGTCGAGGTCACGATCGAGCCCGATCAGATCGTGATCAGGCGCTCGGGCTAAAGGCTCAATTACTTCGTTCCGGGCCCGCCTCGGACCAGACCCGCGACGGCAGCTTCGCCAGGCGGGCAACGAGGTCCTCGAGTGCCCGCAGGTCGCCCGGTTGCTCACCGGCAGCGAGCAACCGCCGCATCGTCGCCTGGCGGACGGCGATCGGCTCGTCCGCGAACAGGAACCTCGCGATCTCCGCGTCGTGCTCGGAGCGGCCGCTGACCTGCAGCCCACCTCTGACGCCTGCGCTGCGCAACGCTCGCACCAGATCCTCCCCCTGTGACGTTCCGCGGGCGGCGACCGCTTCGTCTGGACGCCCGTCCTCCTCCGGAAGCAGCTCGGCCTCGGGGATTCGCGTCATCACGGCGGCGTGAAGCGCCTCGCGCTGGCCCGGCTCGAGGCTGCGGAGCCCGCGCCTGGGGTTGAACAGGTCCGGCCGGCCGTGAACGCTGGCGCGAGCCATCTGAGCCAGCGCGGGCAGGTGGTGCTCCGGGATCACTCGCAGCGCGAGCAGCAACCCCACGTACAGGGCCATCCCCAGCGCCGCCAGCGCCAGGTCGGCCCAGGTTCCGAGCGGCGTCAGCGCCTCGTAGCCGAGCGCGATCACGGTCGCGATCCCGAGCGCGGTGGCGATCTCCCGGTAGGGGAAGTCGATCCGCCTGTCGCTCAGCTGACCCCGGATGAAGGTGATCGCGATCGGCGTCCCGAGCGATGCCAGCAGCGCCACGGGCGGGGCGTAGATCCCGAGCTCAGGGCCGATCAGGAGGGTGAGTCCGATGAACGCGAGCGCGCCGCTGACCGTCCCTACGATGAACATCGTCCGCGTCTTGCCCGGCCAGGCGACGGTGGTATTGACCGTCCGGTAGAGGGCAGGCATCATCAGCGCCGCCGCGCTCAGGGGGATCAGCGGCGCGGCGTCGGCGTAGTCAGGGGGTGCAAGCCCGATCAGCAGGTCGGCTGTAAGCACCATCAATAGGACACCGCTGATGCAGAGCAAGAAGAAGTAGCCCAAGAGCTGACCGCGAAAGATGCTCTGGCCGTACTGCTCTTGCGTCGCCGGCATCAGCACCGACCTGTTCAGCGGCCGCATCGCGACGCGGAATCCCTGCGGCAAGAAGGTGACCGCGACGCCGAGCCTCGAGGCGAGCGTGTAGATGCCGACGTCCGCGTGGTCGGCGAACCGCGAGAGCAGGAACACGTCGGCCTGCTGGATCGTGAACAGCGACAGCAGGATCGGCGCTCGCAGCGCTCCCCTGCGTGCGATCGCCCCGGCCTCGGCGAGGTCGATCGCGGGCTCGAAGCTTCCCCGGAGCATCAGCACGGCGAGCCCCGCAGCGGCTGCCGTGCCCGCCGTGGCCCCGATCAGCGCGCCCTCGACTCCGAGCCCGGTGGCGACCAGCGGAGTGAGCACGGCGATCGAGATGGCCGGCCGGGCGACCTCGGCCACCAGGTAGGCGCTCGGGCGGCGCTCGAACCACAGCGTGATCGAGGCGAGCCTGAAGACCACGCCGACGCCCCCGAGGATGCCGGCCAGCAGGACGAGATTCTCGTCGCCGGAGCCGCCGAGGAGGAGGTCCGCTATCGGCTCACGCAGGAGCGCGATCACCACCGCGCCCGCCGCACCCAGCGCAACCGACATCACGAGGCCGACCCCGAGGGTGTGCTTGGGGGAGCTCGACGCCTCCTCGCCGTCCTCCTCGTCGTCGTCATCCTCGTCGGCGCCGCCGAAGGTGCGGGAGATCGTGCCCGGCTTGGCGGCGATGTGCAGGACGTGCATGATCAGGGCGGCGAGGAAGAGCAGCAGGGAGAAGCGACCGAGCTCGCTCGGCCCGAGGAACTGGGCGACCAGCACCAGCATCCCCATCTGCAACAGGCTGTTGATGACGAAGGCCGTCCCCTGCACCCCGGAGAGCCGGATCATCCGCATCCCGAAGATGGCGCCGGTTCCGCCCGGAGCGGTTCGGTTCTCGGAGCTCATATCGACCAGCTCTCGAACGGGCGTCCGGTCAGCTCCCGAAACCGACGGGCGTCCTCCCGCAGCAACTCGAGGATCTCGTCATCGATCACCATCCGGACGTCGGGTCGCTCAATCGGCCGCCGGGGCGGGAGCCTGGCGTCGAGACCGAGGTAGAGCTTCGCCGCCGGAGCCAGCAGGGGATGGCGGTCACTCATCCGCTCGAGCCGCACGGCGAATTTCGAGGCGCGCGACTTCGCCGCGGTCACATGCTGCTCCCGGGCGAAGCTCGGATGCTCGAAGTCGGGATCGACGCCCGCGAACTCGAACACCCGTCGCAGGGTCCTCGCGCGATCGGACCGTAGTTCCTCCTGCTCGATGACCAGGATCTGGTCGAGCGGGTAGCGGCGCAGATAGTGGCGCAGCTGCAGCCCGTAGCGGCTGCGCGTAACGTACGAGGCGCGAGGGTTGTTGACGGTGGTCCGCAGGTCCCCCTTCTCCCGGTGCTTGGCGTAATTGTGCACCCAATGGGCGGCGATCCGCTCCAGCGGATCCCGGACCAGGTAGATCAGCTTCGCCTCCGGGATCACCGCCTGCATTCGCCGGACGACGCCCCGCCGGTACGGATGGGCCGTGTAATTGGGCGAGGCCTCGCCGCGGACCGGGACCTCGGGATCGAAGTGCTGCGCGTACCAGTCGATGCCGCGCATCCAGGTTCCCTCCTTGACGAAGTAGTTGAGCTCCTTCGGCCGCGACATCTGGATCTCCGGATGAAGCCCCAGGTGGTAGTGCAGGCCGCTGGTGCCACACTTCTGCGCACCGATCACGACCAGGTTCGGCAGGGCGCCGCGCGTGGGCGGCGGCCGGTTGTCGCGCCGAATCCGTGCGGACGGACGCCGTCGCGGCATTGGCCGCTCCTGTGTGGCTTCGGTCGAGGTATCCATCGGCAAGCGCACGCCCGGCGACCCTGCTCGGGCACGTGCGTCAACGGCTCAGGGTAGCGGGCGGTTGGGCGCCCAAGAGCCTGCGGCGCGCCCTCGGGGAAGCCATGGCCAGCTCAACCAGCGCGGGATCGACGCCACCGATCGCCAGCACCCGCCGCGGCGCCGGACGCTCGGCCAGGATGAGCCCGAGCCGCCTGCGGACGAACTCGTCGTAGCTGCCGCTGGCAAGCCTTGGCTGCAGCTCGCCCTGCGCCGGGATCTGCTCGTAGCCGACGCCGGCCTGCCGCAGCGCGCCGAAGTTGAGGCAGTCGGTGATCACCAGCACTCGTTCGGGCGGATCGGGGGTATCGCGAAGGGCGTGTGGCAGCGCGTGCTCCAGCTCCGCGGGATCGACGCGCAAAGCAAGGACGACGGTGCGCGCCGGGGGGCGCCGGACCGTCTGCGCGGCGAACGCGATCCCCGCCTTGACCCGACCCGGCGACGGGACGAGCCCGGAGAGCGCTCCGCGGCGTCCGCCCGGCCCCCGCGCGGGGCGCTCCGCGGCGAGCTCCGCCACCCAGGCCGCCGCCTCCCCGGCGCCGTTCGGAGCCTCCAACGTGGCGAGGCGCGCGCTGATCGCCTCGCGCGTCCCGGCGTCGAGCATGCGGTCGAGGAGCGACTCGAGCTCGGATGAGCCGGGGTCCTCGAGGCCCAGACCCACCCCGGACTCCCGCGCATATGCGGCGCGAGCCGGCTGGTCGTCAGTTTCGCGAGGCATCGCCACGAACAGCGTCGGCACCCGGAACCGGATCAACTCGTGGTAAGCGTTGTAGCCCGCCGCAGACACCGCCAGGTCGAAGGCCCGGTAGTAGCGGCTCATCGGGTAGCTCGAGTGCAGGTGCACGATCCCCTCGGGAGCGGACTCCACCTCGGCGATCGCCGAACGGGTCGCGGCCACCTGAGCCTCGGGCCGCTTCGCCAGATGGCTCAGGCAGCGCTCCAGGGCGCCCCGCAGCTCCGGGCCCTGGCCGAGATGGACCAGCACGTTGAGCCTTCCCGGCTCGAGGCCCAGCTCGCGCTCCGCCTGCTCGCGCGGGAGCAGCTCGCCCTCGTCGCAGAACACGATCGGATCGACGACGTGCGCGCGCGCTCGCCGGGACACCGTCGCTCCGCGGTCGCGCGCGGCGGCGAGCTCGCCCGGCTCGAGGACCGCGTCGAACCTCGACTCCCGCTCGATCGCGCCTCGGTTGGCACCGGGGCGCCACAGCGCGCGCCGGCACCAGACGCGCGTCATCTCGGGCGCCGTCGCGATCGCCTCCAGCATGCGGGGGTAGGGCTGGACGCCGTCGAAGATCGCCACGCTGGGTCGCGCCTCGGCGATCGCCGCTCGCACGCGTCCCCGGAGCCGTCGCTCCCAGCGCAGGTCGCTGCCCGCGGTCGGGGTTGTGTGCGAGGCGACGTACTCCACCGGAAAGCCCAACTCGCGCACGACGGGGGCGGCGCCCGAGAGGGTGATCACCAGCGGCTGGAACGAGGCGTCGAGGCGGCGGGCGATCGCCAGCGAGCGGGTGAGATGTCCCATGCCCACGCCGTTCGAGGTGATGAACAGGATCCTGTGACCCGGCGCAGAGGGGCGAAGCCCCGACGGGTGAGGCTCGTGCTGTTTAGTGACTCGCTCACTCATGGGCTTGCCTTCACCGCGTGGTCGAGGTAGGCATCGCAGGCCGCGGCGGGGGCCACCGGACGCGGCGGATCGCTGAGCGGATCGACGCGGGTCGCAGCCACCGAGCCGAGCCAGGTCCGGCGCTCGACCCCGAGCGCTTCCTGCAGCCCGCTCGGCTCCTCCGCGCTGACCGTGATCGTCACCGGTCCGCCGCCGTCGACCTCGAACTCCCCAGCCGACCAGAACGCGCTCCCCCCCTGCTCCGTCAGGTACATGCCGACGAGCGACGGCGGCAGCTCGACCTCGAGCCCCGGCGCCCGGACGGTGAGCGGGACCTGGCTGTGGTACTGGAGCGAGAGCTGCCAGCGGCCCGAAGCCAGGTCGAGGGCCTGCTCGGCCGTCTCCGGGGCGAGCATCGGCGACGGGCGGCTCCAGCGCTCGGCCCGCCCCACCTCCGGGGTCGGAAGGACGGTCGCCGAGCGCACCCGCGAGACCAGGCCCGCGCGCGACCCGCCCGCGCATCGGAGCAGGCGCCCGGGATCGCCGCTTGGCTCCAGCACGCGCAGCGGGGGTGTCTCTCCCCGGCGTCGCCAGAGCACGTACGAGTCCGTTCGAGCGACCTCGGTCAGGTTGGGGGGCGGGGTCGACTGGTAGGCGGCGCTCGTCGTGATCGCGTAGTCGAACCGATCGAGCATCCGCGGCTCGAGCGTGTCGAGATCCATCGCCAGGCCCTGTTGCCAGACCTTCTGCGGGCGCGCCGGGACATCGGGCGGCACATAGCCGCCCGGGCTCGCGACCTCGGTCCCCCGTAGCCAGTAGCCGGCGAAGCGGTCGACCCCGAGGAACACCAGCGATTCGCCCCTGATGCGATCGGCGAGCGACTCGAGCTCGGCCCCGCGGCCGTCGAAGCCGACGGGGGCGTCCCGGAGCGCCACCAGGGTCGATAGCCCCGCGGCGACCGCGACGACCGCGCCGAGGACCAGGCGGGCGACCGCCGCCCGACCGCCGGCTGCGGCGGGTGCCAGGAGCGCCCCGAGGCCGACCAGCATCACCAGCGGCGCCATCACCGCCAGCGCCTTGGCGTCGACGTAGATGCTGGCGAAGGCACGGGCGCCCAGGTAGATGACCGCCGCGGCCCCGAGCACCGAGAGCAGGGCGTACTGGCGCTTGCGCAGCGCAATCAGTGCACCGGCGACGGCCGCGATCGCGCCCAGGAGCGTGGCCGGAATCGCCCAGTCGACGTCGCCGCGCACGATCTGGAAGTTGCCCTCGGGCCAGATCCCGAGCGCCTCCCCCGGGAACACGGGCGAGGACAGGCGGCCGGTGGACTCCTGGATGTCGCCGATCCTCGAGACGAAGTTCGTCACGGGACCGGCCACGAGGACGGCAACGACGACCACGGCGACCGTGAGCACCGCGAGCGCCGCGCGGTGGCGGGCGATCACGGCGGGGGCATCCTCGATCGGCAGCGGTCGCCGGGCGAGCCAACGCTCGAGCACGAGCCAGACCGGCAGCGCCACCGCGAACCAGACGAGGCCGGGCACGCTGTAGGTGAGCACGGCGCCCGCCGCGAGGATCAGGATCGCCCCGGGGGCCGCCCTGTGTCCGAGCGCCGCGCCCGACCAGGCCTGGTGGCCGGTGGCGTAGGGAGAGGCCTGGAGCGCGATCGCGAACGCAAGCACGAACAGCGCCATCCCGGTCTCCTTGAACGCGCTCTGCGCGAGGAACGAGGCGCCGAGATAGGGCAACCCGACGAGGGCCGCGGCCGCCACCCGCCGCACCGGCGGCAGCTCGGAAAGCGCGGCCAGGGCTGCCAGCGCGGCCAGGGCCGGGATCGCGACCAGCAGGCCGTTGAAGGCGTCGTCGAGCTCGGTGCCGGTCGCCTCCGCGACGACGGCCACCACCGACTGCGGGCCCGTCGGATAGCCGAAGCTGACCGCGGCAGGCTCCGACCCGAACCCGGTCTGGAGCCATTCGGCCCAGTAGAGCTGCGCCGCCTGATCGTTCGTGTAGATCCCCTCGCCGAGGACGCCGACCTCCTCGTTGAACAGGAACGGGAGGCAGGCGGCGCCGATCACGATCGCGACGGTGGACAGCGCCACCACCAAACCTGCAGGACGGTGGCTGGCGTCCCTCGCCCTCCACGCATGAACGGCCGCCGCCGCGAGCGCGAGGCCGAGAATGACGGCGGCCGTCACCGCCCTGCCGGGGAGGCGGATCAGGAGCGGCGCCGCCGCCGTCAGCGCCGCGAGGCCGATCGCCCCGGCGAGCCAGTTCGGGCGACGCTCGTCCAGCAGGGCCAGCAGCCCGGTTCCGGCGAGGAGAGCCGCGACGATGATCACGAGCGCGACTAGCAGGATCGAGAGCATCGGGGTCAGCCCTCGCGCGGCCCCGTGCCGGGGGGCTGGTTCGCGAACGGCTTCGCGTTCACCGACTCGCCGTCGAGCTCGGCCCGGCTCAGCCTCGGCAGTCCGTCACAGCCGCTCGGGTCCATCGGGCCTGTGACCTCGAAGACGCTGACCGGGCCGTCATCGAGGATCTCCCGGGTCGCCGGATCCCGCCGCGTCCAGAGCGCCTCCTTCGTGTCGGTAAGGCGCCCGGGGACGAACGGGTCATAGGTGGTGACGACGTAGTCGTACCCGCCGCCGTCGATCGCCTGCCGCCAGCGCTCGCAATCGGGTATCCGCAACCAGGCATCGTGCTCGCCCCTGTACCCCAGCCACTGGACGTGGTTGGAAAGGTCGGTGCCGTAGAAGGGGTACTGGTTGAAGACGCCGCGGATCCCCCCGATCGCGATCCGCGCATCGCGGAGGTCGCGCGCCCACCGGAACGCGCCCAGTGAGCCCGAGGCTGTGCCCGCTGTCCTCGTAGCGGTGCTCGAGGTAGTGGCGCTGCTCGGCGAACCCGGTGGCGATGACGCCGACGACGGCCGCGGCGGCGAGCCCGAGCTGCCACCGCGGCGGCCCTGCGGATCCGATCACGCCACGGGAGCGCAGCAAGCCGGCGAGCGCGAACCCGGCGATCACCGCAACCCCACCGGCGACCGCCCCCTTAACGTGCCCCTGCTGCCACTGGACCAGCGACGCCACGGTCCCGCCGAGCAGCAGCGCCATCCCGAGCGTCGTCCAGACGCGTCGCGATCGGCTCGACCGCAGCGCGGGCAGACACGGCAGGATCGCCAGGCCGATGCCGATCGCAGGCGCCAGGTAGCGGACATTCCACTCGAACGCGATGGGGTCCCCCTCCTCGCCCGCGGCCGTGAGCGGTGTGAACAGGTAGGCGACCGCCGTGAACAGGACGATCGCGCCGAGCATGCGCAGGACCGGCTCGCCGCGATGCCAGAGCGCATACACCCCGGCGGCCAGGGTCGCGAGCAGCGTCGCCGGCCACAGCTCCCCGAACGACTCGCGCAGCATGGGCGCGAACTCCTCCCGCCAGACCGTGGGCTCGTTCCAGTAGTGCGCGACCGAGAACCCGGGTCGCAGCTCGAGCGTCCGGTCGGGCGCCGGCAGGTCGATCGGCCCCACCGAGCTGATCTGAGGCAGCGGGTTGCCGACCGCGGCCCAGTTGCGGACGTACCAGTAGGCGCCGGCGACGACCATCGGGACGATCCAGACCGCGGCAACGGGCAGGCGCCTGCCTGAGGGTGCGATCGCGATCACCCCCAGGGTGAGAGCCGCCACCGGGGCGAGGAACGAGAACTTGGTCCCCGCGGCGAGACCGGCGGCGATGCCGGCGATTGCCAGCGGGGCCCACGGGATCGCGCGGCGGGTGATCGGCTCCTCCGGCTGGGTCAACGCGCCGGCGGCCGCGGCGGGAGCGATCCGGCGGGCAGCGTGGCCGTTCACGAGGATCGCCACCGCCACGAGCACGAACGCCACCCCGGTGATGTCGTTGAGGGCCTCTCCCGCCTGGAACTCCACCAGCATCTGGGCGCCGAGGGCGATCGCTCCCCCCAGTAGCGCCTGTGGGCCGAGGCCGTACGGGCGGCCGATGCACCAGCTCGCCAGCAGACCCAGCGCCAGCAGGCCGAGGTTGAGCACGGGCGAGACGATGTCCCGGTCGAAGGCCAGGATCGGCGCGGCGTGCACGACCTCCGAGTTCGCCGGGTAGAACGAAGCGAAGAAGATCGGGTCGAAGAAGAAGATCTCGTCGAGCGAGCCGGTCTGGACGAAGCGCGCCGACAGCGGCATGTGGTACCAGAGCGTGTCGGCCCGATCCATGCCCGCGGCCAGCGATCCCAGGGTCGGCACGATCCATCCGGCGGTGACCGCGGCGCAGGCGACTGCCGCGATCACCACGGCTGCCCGGTCCGAGCGCGGCGCGGGCGGCGCCGACCGCTCCACTCCGCGCCGCGACACGCGCGGCCCGGCGACGGCGATCAAGGCGGCGATCACGAGCGAACCCGCGACCATCTCCCACAGCCCGTAGGCGCCGAACGAGCCCAGGAGCTCCGAGAGCCAGATGAGCGCGGCCAGCCCCAGCACCACCTCGACCAGCCGTGCCGGAGCGCTGTCCCACCCGGGCACGGCGAGGGCCCGTACCCGGTACGCGGCCCATGCGAGCGGGACCACGATCAGCGCCAGCTCGGCCACCCCGACCAGGTAGGCGCCCACGGAGAGCGTCCGCTCGGGACTCACGCCTCAACCTTCCGCCCAGCCCCGATGGCCGAGTTGATCTGCCATTGATGGCGTAACTCGGCCATCGCCGGGAATGTCTCGCGCGTTACTTGACGACGTACGAGGTCTCGCCCTCGGCCACGAGGCCGAGCCTGCGGGCGGCCTGCTCGGCCGCGCCCGGGTCGTCCAGGCTGAGGACGCGCGCACGCAGGCGGGCGTGCTCGTTCTGCAGCTGCTCCAGCCGCGCCCGCTCCTCGCCCGAGCTGCGCCAGGCGTCGATGAACCCGACCACCGGGTTGACGTAGGAGACGAGGATCACGAACAGAGCGAGCACCATCACCACCCGCCCGAGCTTGTCCCAGTGGATCCGACTCCGGGCACGCCCGCGAGCGCCGCGCCGAGGCGCCGGGCGCAACAGGACCCGGCGGGCGGCACGTGCGCTCATGCCTCATGGGTTCGATGCGGCCGCGCGACTACCTGCCTTTGAACGCGCCCATACCCGGGTAGATCGCGCGTGTCCCCAGCTCCTCCTCGATCCGCAGGAGCTGGTTGTACTTGGCGACCCGGTCGGAGCGTGAGGGTGCGCCGGTCTTGATCTGCCCGGCGCCGGTTGCGACGGCGAGGTCGGCGATCGTGGTGTCCTCGGTCTCGCCCGAGCGGTGCGAGATCACCACCGTGTAGCCGGCGTCGCGGGCCATCTGAATCGCCTCCAGGGTCTCGGTGAGGGTCCCGATCTGGTTCACCTTGATCAGGATCGAGTTGGCCGCCCCGGTCTCGATCCCGCGCCGAAGGCGCTCGGGGTTGGTGACGAAGAGGTCGTCGCCGACGAGCTGGCAGCGGTCGCCGAGACGCCCGGTCAGCTCACGCCAGCCATCCCAGTCCTCCTCGTCCATGCCGTCCTCGATCGAGACGATCGGGTAGCGGGCGGCGACATCCTCCCAGTAGGCCACCATCTCGTCCGGCGAGAGGGTACGACCCTCGTGCTCGAGTACGTAGGAGCCGTTGCGGTAAAGCTCGCTGGCCGCGGGGTCGAGGGCGATGACCAGGTCGTCTCCCAGCCCGTAGCCCGCCGCCTCGATCCCGGCAACGAGTGCCTGGAGCGCCTCCTCGTTCGACTCGAGATCCGGCGCGAAGCCGCCCTCGTCGCCGACCGCGGTCGCCAGGCCGCGTTCCTTCAGCGTGCGCTTGAGCGCGTGGAAGACCTCGGTGCCCATCCGGAGCGCTTCCGAGAAGCTCTCGGCGCCGCCCGGAACCACCATGAATTCCTGGAAGTCGACGGCGTTGTGGGCGTGAGCGCCGCCGTTGAGCACGTTCATCATCGGCACCGGGAGCACGCGCGCATCGGCGCCGCCGAGGAAGCGGTAGAGGGGCTCGCCGGCCTCGGCCCCGGCGGCGCGGGCAACCGCGAGAGACACGCCGAGGATCGCGTTGGCGCCGAGTCGCTGCTTGTTCGGCGTTCCGTCGAGGTCGATCAGCGTCCGGTCGATCGCCCCCTGCTCGGTCGCGCGAGCCCCGATCAGGGCGGCGGCGATGTCGTCGTTGACATTCGCGACCGCCTGCGTGACCCCCTTTCCGCCCCAGGCCTCGCCCCCGTCGCGGAGCTCCGTGGCCTCGAACTCACCGGTCGACGCGCCCGAGGGCACGCCCGCCCGCCCGATCGCCCCGGTATCCAGCCGGACCTCCACCTCGACGGTCGGGTTGCCGCGCGAATCGAGGATCTGGCGGGCGTGTATGCGTTCGATCGATCCCATCGGGAGCGGCGGGGAATTTTGTCAGGAGCGGTTAAGTGGGGATGAGCGCGCCCGCGTCGGGCGGCTTTACTGCCTCAGGCGGAAAGGCGGGTAGCGGTCGGTGACGAGGATGGCGGCGTAGGCGACCACCCGGTTATGCCAGCGGATCACCCCCTCGACATAGTCGAAGAGCCCGCGCGGATATCGCCCGGTGAACAGAATCGCGAACCATGCCGCGATCAGCGCGAACAGGACGCCGAGATAGAGGATGGCCAACACGATGTAGTGGGGAATCGCCAGCAGCCACTTGACCAGCGGCAGGAAGCGGTTGAGCTGCCGCTCAGCCTCCGGATACTCGAACTCGAGATGCACGGATTGGCGTTCGTCGGTGGACGGATAGCGGTCGTCCATCAGCGCCAGGTAGATCCCGACCCGGTTCATGAATCTGAGGAGCTCGCGGTTCCAGTCGAACCACCACCGTGGGTACTTCTCCCGGAAGAGCAGCATCAGGAGCGGCGGGAGGAACAGCAGGCCGACACCCCCGACCACCACGGTCGTGGAGGCGTCCGCCCCCGTGTCGCTGTATCCGCGGGTGTAACCGGCGACCGACGCGAGCAGGATCACGATCGGGATTGCGATGAAGATGCGGAAGGCCGTAGCGAGACGGTTGAGGTCCCGCTCGGGGTAGTCGACCGAGAAGGTCAAGGGGTAGGCGTCGTTCATCGGGCATCACCTCCGGTGGATTGCGAGCCGAGCCTACTCATGGCGCAGATGTAACTCTTCGCTCCGTGGACGCACGAAATCTCACGCCCGACGAAGCGGAACGCATCGATGCGTACTGGCGGGCCGCCAACTACCTCTCGGTCGGTCAGATCTACCTGCTCGACAACCCGCTGCTGCGACAGCCGCTGGCGTTGGAGCACGTGAAGCCGCGACTGCTCGGCCACTGGGGCACTACCCCCGGGCTCAACTTCGTCTATGCGCACATGAACCGCGCGATCAGGAAGCACGACCTGAACGCGATCTACGTCACCGGGCCCGGGCACGGCGGCCCCGGCCTCGTCGCCAACACCTGGCTCGAGGGCAGCTACAGCGAGATCTACCCGCACGTGAGCCGCGACGAGGACGGCATGCGCCGGCTCTTCCGCCAGTTCTCGTTTCCGGGCGGGGTCCCGAGCCACGCCGCCCCCGAGACGCCCGGCTCGATCAACGAGGGCGGCGAGCTCGGCTATTCCCTGGCCCACGCCTACGGCGCCGCCTTCGACAACCCGGACCTGCTCGTCTGCTGCGTCGTCGGCGACGGCGAGGCCGAGACCGGCCCGCTCGCGGCGAGCTGGCACTCGAACAAGTTCGTCGCCGCGGCGCGCGACGGAGCGGTGCTTCCGATCCTGCACCTGAACGGCTACAAGATCGCCAACCCCACGGTGCTCGCCCGGATCCCTCGCGAGGAGCTGAGCGCCTTGCTCGGGGGATACGGCCATGCGCCGCTCTTCGTCGAGGGCTCGGACCCCGTCCCGATGCACGACGCCATGGCGGCGGCGCTCGACCAGGCCGTGGGCGAGATCAAGCGGATTCAGGCCGAGGCCCGCGAGGGTCGCCCGGCCGAGCGACCCAGGTGGCCGATGATCGTGCTGGTCACGCCCAAGGGCTGGACCGGCCCGAAGTCGGTCGACGGGCTCCCGACGGAGGGCTCGTTCCGCTCGCACCAGGTCCCCCTCGCCCAGATCGGCTCCGATCCGGACCACCTGCGACAGCTGGAGGAGTGGCTGCGGAGCTACCGCCCCGCCGAGCTCTTCGACGAACAGGGGCGGCCGCACGAGGAGGTGACGGCGCTGGCGCCCGAGGGCGAGCGGCGCATGGGCGCCAACCCGCACGCGAACGGCGGCCTGCTCCTGCGCGGGCTCGACCTCCCCGACTTCCGCGACTACGCCGTCGAGGTGCCGGAGCCCGGGCGACGCTCCAGCGAGCCGACGCGGGTCCTGGGAGCGTTCCTGCGCGACATCGTCACCGAGAACCCGGCCAGCTTCCGGATCATGGGTCCGGACGAGACCGCCTCGAACCGGCTCGACGCCGTGTTCCAGGCGACCGACCGCGCCTGGGACGCGGAGCTCCTCGAGACCGACGAGCATCTCGCCCCGGACGGCCGCGTGATGGAGGTGCTCTCCGAGCACCTGTGCCAGGGCTGGCTCGAGGGCTACCTGCTGACCGGACGCCACGGGCTCTTCAACTGCTACGAGGCCTTCGTCCACATCGTCGACTCGATGTTCAACCAGCATGCGAAGTGGCTCAAGGTGACTCGCGAAATCCCCTGGCGGCAACCGATCGCCTCGCTCAACTACCTGCTCTCATCGCACGTATGGCGCCAGGACCACAACGGCTTCTCACACCAGGACCCGGGCTTCATCGATCACGTCGCCAACAAGAAGGCCGAGATCATCCGCGTCTACCTCCCCCCGGACGCCAACTGCCTGCTCTCGGTGGCCGACCACTGCCTGCGCAGCCGCCACTATGTCAACGTGATCGTCGCCGGCAAGCAGCCGGCGCTCGATTACCTGCCGATGGACGAGGCGATCTCGCACTGCACCCGGGGGCTCGGCATCTGGGAGTGGGCGAGCAACGGGCACGGCGAGCCGGACGTGGTGCTCGCCTGCGCCGGCGACATCCCGACGCTCGAGACCGTTGCGGCGGCCGCGATCCTGCGGCACGAGCTCCATGAGCTGCGGGTGCGGGTCGTGAACGTTGTCGACCTGATGCGCCTGCAGCCCCCGACCGAGCATCCACACGGCATGGGCGACGCGGAGTTCGATGCGCTGTTCACCGACGATCGGCCGGTGATCTTCGCCTACCACGGCTACCCGTCGCTGATCCACCGGCTCACCTACCGCCGCCGCAACCACGTCAACTTTCACGTGCGTGGCTACAAGGAGGAGGGCACGACGACGACGCCGTTCGACATGGTCATGCTGAACCACCTCGACCGCTTCCACCTGGTGATCGACGTCATCGACCGCGTGCCCGGCCTCGGGGAGCGGGCCGCGGAGCTGCGCCAGCGGATGGTGGACGAGCGCCTTCGCCATCGCACCTACACCCGGGAGGTCGGCGACGACGCACCGGACGTGCGCGACTGGGTCTGGCCCGGGGCGGAGGGAACGCTCGAGCAGCGCGGGGCGCCCGCCTAGCGGGACACGAACTTGCGGGTGCTGGTCGTCAACGCCGGCTCGAGCAGCCTCAAGCTGCGCCTCCTCGGCTCCCGTGACGAGACGCTTGCCACCCATGACCTCGCTCTGGCACGCGGGGAGGTGACCGAGGGCGACGTGGTGGCCGCGCTGGAGGGCATCGGCGCGCCTGACGCCGTCGGCCACCGGGTCGTCCATGGCGGCGAGCGCTTCCGGGAGGCCGTGCTGATCGACGCGGAGGTCAGGGCCGCCCTCGGCGAGCTGGTCGACCTCGCCCCCCTCCACCAGCCGAAGTCGCTCGCCGCGCTCGACGCGGTCAGCGTGGCCCTGCCCGAGGTGCCGGCGGTAGCCTGCTTCGACACCGCCTTTCACGCGACCCTGCCGCCGGCCGCCGGCACCTATGCCCTGCCGAGTGCCTGGCGTCGGCGATTCGGGCTTCGCCGCTACGGCTTCCATGGGCTCTCCCACGCCTACGCGGCCCGGCGGGCCGCAGAGCTGCTCGGGTGGGAGGACCTACGCCTGGTCAGCTGCCACCTGGGCGCGGGGGCATCGCTCGCCGCCGTTCGCGGGGGGCGGGCGGTGGACACCACGATGGGGTTCACTCCGCTCGAGGGGCTGGTGATGGCGACCCGCTCCGGCTCCGTCGACCCGGGCCTGCTGCTCTGGCTGCTCGAGCGCGAGGCGATGACCGAGCGCGAGCTGGCCGAGGCTCTCGAGCACGAGTCGGGCCTGCTGGGGCTTGCGGGCACCGCCGACATGCGGGAGGTTGTGGCCCGCGCGGCCGGCGGGGACGGCGACGCTCAGCTCGGGCTCGACGTCTATGTTCACCGGCTTCGCGCGATGATCGCGAGCATGGCGGCCTCGTTGGGGGGGCTCGATGCGCTCGCCTTCACCGGTGGGGTCGGCGAGCGCTCAACCGAGGTGCGCGAGCTCGCGGCCGACGGCCTTCGCTTCCTCGGGGTGGAAATCGATCGGGTGCGAAATCAAGCGGCCACGGGAGACGCGGAGATCGGCGCCCCCGCCGGCGCGGTGGCTGTGCTGGTGGTCGCCTCCCGCGAGGACCTCGAGATCGCCGGCCAGGTCCGCCGCCTGTTGGCGAACGCCGAGCTGAGCGACCCGCGCAAGGTGCCGCGTTTCTGAGGCCGGCGGCGACAGCAATCCGCTCACTGGCCTCTAGGCTGGCTCTAGTCGCTCCGCAACGGCCCGTACGGGTCGAGAGCCATCGGCTTCCGGTGCCACTCGTGCGGGAGCTCGAGCTCGATGTCGACCGGCCGGCGCGGGGGCTCGGGCTCGGCCTGAGGGGTCTCGCCGGCGAGCCAGGCGGCGAGATAGCGGCCGCTGACCTTGTGCGGGGGCCACCAGAGGTAGTCGGCCGAGGCCTTGCCCTCCCCGGCGCCGCCGGTCACCTCTGCCCGCATGCTCAGGGTCTCATCGCCGGTGATCAGCTTGCCGCGCAGGATCGGGCGGAAGGGCCGTGGCTCGATCTCGGCGCCGGCCCTTGCCGCGATCCACTCGGCCGCGGCGTCGGCCTGCTGGGTGCCGATCCCGCCCTGCTTGATCGGGAAGTTGGCCCCGTCCCCGGCCGCGTGCACGTCGTCGGTGCCCTTCACCCGCGCGTGCTCATCGATCGGGATGAAGCCGCCCTCGTCGGCGGGCAGCCCGGGTACCCCCGGCCCCTCGAGCCGCGGCAGCGCCACCACTGCGCCCGCCTCGAGCGGCTCCTCCCCCGGAGCGAGGACGATCTCGCCGTCGTCGCCCTCGTGCGCGTGCACGCTCAGGCGTGTCTCGATCCCCCGTCCTCTGAGCAGGGAGGCGACCGCGTCCGACGGCATCCGACCGAACATGATCAGCGGCGCCGCCTCGGGCGTCACCACGAGCGAGGTGACCTCGAGGCCGAGCTCGGAAGCCCGACGATCAGCCATCAGAGCGACCTCGTAGATCGGAAGCGGCCAGCTCACCCCGGGCGGCACAACGAAGGCGATCCGCCGGGAGTCGTGCGCGGCGGCGGCACGCAAGAGGTCGTTGATCGGCAGCGGCTCGCCCGCGACCCGCAGGGCGGCGGCCCGCTCGAACGCCGCCCGCTGGCGGGCCCCGATGCAGACGATCGCCGCGTCGTAGGTAAGCGCAGACGCGTCGCTGAGCTCGGCAAGGTGCTCGCCGGGGCGCATGCTCGTCAGCGCGGCCTGGACGAAGCGCGCATCGAACTCGGCCGCGATCGGCGCCAGCTCGTGGCGCTCCGCGGGCGTCGGCGAGAACGGTTCCTCGACCGTCATCGGCTTGTAGGTGAACTCGGGGTCCGGCGCGACCAGGGTGATCGCAACCCGATCCCCGGCCAGGTCCGAGAGGCCGATCAGCGCCTCGAGCCCGGCGATGCCGCCGCCGATGATCAGGACCCGCATCGCATCATCGCGCCCGGCATTCATCCCGCCACCAGCCTTTCACCTGGACCGCGCCGACGCAACGAGCCGCTCCGCCGCGGCCCTCAGCGCAAGCTCGGGGTCCACCTTCAGCTGGCGGGCCGCGTCGACGATCGCCAGCAGCAACGCGCCGAACCGTTGCTCCAGAGCCTCGCGCGCGGCCGGATCGGCGGTTGGGCCAGCGCTGGCGCCGGCGCCGACGGCGCCCGCGAGCGCCTCGAGCTCAGCGCCCGCCGAGGCGAGCGCCGCGGGCGCATGCTCCGTCGGCCCCGCGAGCCCGGCCGATGCCGCGCGACGCAGCAGCTTGCGCGCGTAGAGCAGTCCCGGGAGGTTCTCGGGCACGTCCGCGAACGGCTCGCCGGCGCCCCTTCCCTCGACCTCGCGCTTGATCCGATCCCAGTTGGTCAGGACCTCGCCGGCGGTCGTCGCCTCCGCGTCCCCGAACACGTGCGGATGCCGCCGGATCAGCTTCGCGGTCATCGCCTCGGCCACCTCGGCCAGGCTGCCGCTCGAGCGCTCCTCCAAGAGCAGCGCCAGGAAGTAGACCTGAAAGAGGACATCGCCGAGCTCGTCGAGGAGCTTGGCGTCGTCGCCGCGGTCGGCCGCATCGGCCAGCTCGTACGCCTCCTCGACCGTATGCGGGACGATCGAGCGCTCGTCCTGCTCGCGATCCCACGGGCATTCCCGCCGGAGCCGTCGGGTCACCTCGTCGAGTCGGGCGAGCGCGCGCGAGGTGGGGTCGGTGGCGGCGATGACTAGTGGATCAACCGGGCGGCACCGGCGGCGCGCCCTGCGGTCCCAGCGGCACCGTTCCCGGCGGAGGTGTGGTCGTCACGCCGGCAGGGAGCGGGCGTTGCACGTCCTGATACTTCGCGTTCGGCTGCCCGCCGGCAGCGACGAAGGTATCGCCGGGATCCACCACCGGGCGCTGGGTTACGGGCGCTTCGCAGCCCTGCTCCAGGACCTCCGGCTCCGCGCGCTCGCGCTCAGCCGGGTCGTCGGTCGGGCAGGTGTCGGCGGCCGGAGGGCTGTTGGCGCAGAGATCGCCGGCGTACTCGTCAGCGCAGAACGTCCGCGAGCGCCACTTGGTGAGAAAGTCCTCCTGGAAGGCGGCCGAGATCTCGGCCTGCTTCCCCTGCTGGATCTGCTGGCGGATCTGGTCCGAGACCTCGGAGAGCGGCGTCGTCTGTTCCGGCTGCTCGGCCACCACCTGGATCAGATACCAGCCGCCGTCGCCCTGGACCGGGCCCACCAGCTCACCGACCGGGGCGGTGAAGATCTGCGCGTCAAGGGCCGGCTCACTCTGACCCTGGACCACGTCGCGGCGCAACCCTCCCTGGCTCGAGGTCGCGTCGTCGGTCGAGTAGCGCTCGGCCACCCGCTTCCAGCTCTGAGCCGAGTCGTCCTGCTCCAGCATCTGCTTGGCCTGCTCGACCTTCGCCTGGTCCCGGTTGAGGATCTGGCGAACGTCGCGCGTCGCCGGCTCCACGTACTGCTCGACGGTCGCCTCGTAGTTCTCCTCGATCTCCGCCTCGGACACCTCTGGCGCGGTCGTCGGCACCGATTCCTCCTGGATTCGGGTGCTGAGGAGGCTGATCTCGGCCACCTCCCGGACGTCCTCCTCGGTGTACGGCGACTGCTTGAGGAACTGCTCGTATCCCTGCTGACCGCCGAGCTGTGTCTGGATGATCTGATCTAGCTGCTGATCGATGTCGCGGTCTGCGGGCTCGATCCCGCGCTCGGCCGCCTCACCCCGGATCCACCGCGTTTGGATCAGCTGCGCGAGTGCCGCCTGTTTCACCTGCTCGTACTGGGGATTGTCGGGGGGCGGAACCTGCTGCAGGTTGAGATTCGAGGCCGCCTGCTCGAGCGCCGCGTCGAAGTCCTCCTGCGAGATCTCGCCGTCAGGGGCATCCTCCACCACGGCGATCTCATCGCCGGAGACGTCGGGGTCGCCGACATCGCCCCAGATCACGAACCCCACGACGGTCGCGATCAGGGCCACCCCCAGGACCAGCGCGACCAGGCGTTTTGTCTCTATCCGCGTACGCACGAGCCGGGAAGACTACACAGGCGCCAGCTCCGGCCGGGCATCTGCCACCGCCTCCGCCAGGGCGAGAACCGCGCCGAGGCGCTCCCCGGCGTCGTCGGGTACGCGCAGCGACAGGGTCTTGGTGCGCGACTCGTAAATCGCCTCGGGAATGCGCTCCCGCAAGCGTCCGACCTCGCCGGCGTCGAGCTCGATCGGGGTCGCCGACAGGCGCCCGCCACGGAACTCGACTGTTCGCGCTCCGGCTCGGCCCAGCTCGATCCGCCCGCGCTGTAGCTCGAGCAGGTTCTCGACCGGATCGGGCACCGGCCCGAAACGGTCGCGAAGCTCCGCCCGGAGCGCTCGCAGCTCGCCGGGCTCGCGCGCGGCGGCAACCCGGCGATGGACGTCGATCTTCGCCGCCTCGAACGGGATGTAGTCGGCCGGAAGATAGGCGTCGATGTCGACGTCCAGCCTCACCACCTGCGCCTCGGCGGCGGGGGCCCCGTCCTCCGCCCGCAGCGCCTCGACCGCCTCGTCGAGGAGCGCCACGTAGAGCTCGAAGCCGACGGCGGCGACATGGCCTGATTGCTCGTCGCCGAGGAGGTCGCCCGCGCCGCGGAGCTCGAGGTCGCGCATCGCGATCGCGAACCCGGACCCGAGCTCGGTGTGGTCCGAAAGGGTCCGAAGCCGCGCGGCGGCCTCGGGGCTGAGCGCCCCGGCCGAGGGGTACAGCAGGTAGGCGAATGCGCGCTCGCGGGCGCGCCCGACCCGGCCGCGGATCTGGTAGGCCTGGGCCAGGCCGAGCTGGTCGGCGCGCTCGACGACGAGCGTGTTCGCCTGCGGGATGTCGAGCCCCGACTCGATGATCGTGGTCGCCACCAGGCAGTCCGCATCGCCCCGCAGGAACTCGAGCATCGTCCGCTCCAGCTCGCGCTCGTCCATCCGCCCGTGCGCCTCGGCGAAGAGGACGCCGGGGCAGAGCGCTCGCAGGCGCTCGGCCGTCTCGTGCAGCGTCTCGATCCGGTTGTGCAGGAAGAACACCTGGCCACCCCGCTCGACCTCCCGTTCGATCGCGCGGCCCACAAGGGGCTCGTCGAAGGGCCCGACGTAGGTGCGGATCGGGCGCCGCCCCTCCGGCGGGGTCTCGATCACCGAGATGTCGCGGAGGCCGGCGAGGCTCATCTGGAGGGTCCGGGGAATCGGCGTCGCCGACAGCGACAGCACGTCCACCCGGAGCCGCAGCTGTCGCAGAAGCTCCTTCTGCCGAACCCCGAAGCGCTGCTCCTCGTCCACGATCAGGAGGCCGAGGTCGCGCGCGTGAACGTCGCGCGAGAGCAGCCGGTGGGTCCCGATCAGGATGTCGAGCTTGCCATCGGCGAACCGCGCCAGGGCGTCGCGCACCTCGGCGGGCCGGCGGAGCCGGGAGACCGTCTCGACCTCGACCGGGAACTCGCGCAGGCGCTCCCGGAAGGTCCCCAGGTGCTGCTGCGCCAGGATCGTCGTCGGAACCAGCATCATCACCTGCTTGCCGCCGGCGACCGCCTTCAGCGCCGCCCGCATCGCGACCTCGGTCTTGCCGTAGCCGACGTCGCCGCAGATCAGGCGGTCCATCGGGCGCTCCGCCTCCATGTCGGCGCTCACCGCATCGATCGCATCCAGCTGATCGGCGGTCTCGCGGTACGGGAACGACCGCTCGAGCTGCCCCTCCCACTCGCCGTCACCCGAGAATGCGTGACCGCGGCGCACCCTCCGCTCGGCGTAGAGGTTGAGCAGCTCGCCGGCGAGCTCCCGGGCCGCACGGCGCGCTCGGGCCTTGACCGCCTCCCACCGCTTCGACCCGAGCGCCGAGAGCTGCGGCGCCTCGCCCCCCGCTCCGACGTAGCGGGTGATCTTCGCGAACTGGTCGGTGGGGGCGAACACGCGGTCGTCGCCGCGGTATGAGAGCTCCAGGTAGTCCCTGGTCACGCCCCCCACCGTCTTCGTCTCGAACCCGGCGAAACGGGCGATCCCGTGATCCTCGTGAACGACGTAGTCGCCGACTCGCAGGTCGATCGCCGCGGACACGCGACCACGGGCCGGCGCCGGAGCCGCGGCCCGCCGGCGGTGCACCAGCCGCCGAAAGGGGATGACCGCGATGCTCAGATCCCGGGAGACGAAGCCCTCATCGACCCGGGCGTCGGCGAAGTGAAGCCCCGGCGACGCATCGGGTGCCAGCACCGGCCCCAGATCCGGCGCCTGAATCCGCGACAGGTTGTACCTGGTGCGCTCGGCCTCGCCATGGTGCTCGAACGCGACGACGACCCGGTAGCCGGAGCGAAGCTCCCGCTCGAGCTGGCCCTCCGCCTCGGCCAGGTTGCGCGCGGGAGAGGTCGGTCCCTGCGCCCGGAACGAGAGCTCGGAGTCGGAGCTACCGGCGTCGCCGATGCTCAGCACGGCCCGCTCGGCAAGGGGCTCGGCGACGTCCACGTAGAGGCGCCGAGCATCATCGGCGTGCATCGCGCTCGTCACGTCCTCCCAGTGGTCGCTGAGGGCGACCTGGATCTCCCCGACCCCGGCGACGATCACCGCCGTCTCGCTCTCGAGCAGCTCGAGCGGCGCCCGCAGCGAATCGAGCGGCAAGAGCTCGGAGAGGTCGGGGCGCTCCTCCTCCTCCAGTCCCATCTCGGCGAGCTCCCGATGCTCGAGCGCCAGCTCGGCTGCCGGCGCCAGCTCGACCACGTCGGCCTCGCCGAGGGAGCGCTGGGTGAAGGTCGAGAACCAGCGGATCGCGTCGATCTCGTCGCCGAACAGCTCCAGGCGCGCCGCCCGCTCCTCGGTCGCGCCGAACACGTCGAGGATGCCGCCCCGCACCGCGAACTGACCGCGATCCTCGACCTGCTCCGTGCGCTCGTAGCCGGCCTCGACCAGGAGCTCACCGACATCGCCGAGGTCGATCTCCTCGCCCCGGTGGAGGGCGAACCCCTCGGGCCGAAGCGAGGCGTCGGGCACCGCCTCGGCCAGCGCCACCGCGCTGGCCACGACCACTGGCGGCTCCCCGGAGCCCCGCCATCCCGTAAGCGCGTCCAGCGCCGCGATCCGAAGCCCCACCAGGTGCGGCGGCGGGGTGACGTGCGATTCGTACCCGATGCCGCGCGAGGGGTAGAAGCGAACCCGGCGAGGCTCCAGGTAGGGGCTGAGCTCCCGGGCTAGGTCGCGGGCGCCGATCTCATCCGCGGCGACGATCAGGGCCGGGCGTCCGCCGAGCGCCGCCTCGCTCTCGACCAGCGCCGCAAGCAGGTAGGGACGGATCGCGGCCGAGATCCCGGCCTCCGCGCCGCCTGCGCGCGCCGCCTCGGCGACGCGCGCGAAGCGCTCGTCGAACTGGGCTATCTCGAGCAGTGGTCGTAGGGACATCAGTTTCGCGTGTGGGTTAAAAGGATGTGAGAAGCCACGACGAACGACCGAACTTGCGTCCGGCCGGGGTGCCGCGGCCGTATGTGGCGGCCGCCTCAGCCATTCTAGGGTCGCGACTGGGTCAGTCCGCGGGTGGCAGCCCCGGACCGGAGCGCTGCCACTCGATCTGGCCCTCGCCCTCGGCCCGCGAGCGCTCCTCCACCCGATCCCACCCGTGCAGCATGCGCTTCAGCCGGGCGACCGCCTCGGGCGGGTTCGTCGCCACGGCGGCGGCGAGCACCAGGGCCTGGTCCTCGGTCGCCGCTGCCGGCACCACCTTGTGGACCAGGCCCCACCGATAGGCCATGTCGGCGTCGACCTCCTTCGAGGTCAGGAGCAGATACTTGGCGACCGAGAGCCCGCACAGGGTGACCAGCCGGGCCGGCCCGACCGGCACCCCCAGGGCGGCGCCGGGGAACCTCAGCCTGAGGTTGGAGCCGCCCACGCGCAGGTCGCAGGCGACGGCGATCTCAGCCCCGCCCCCGACGCACGCGCCGTGACAGGCGGCGACCGTGGGCTTGGGGAAGCCCGTGATCTCGTCGTAGAGGCGGGCGAAGAGCTCCATGCGATGCACCCGTCCGTCCTGGTCGAGCTGCTCGCGCACGTCGGCGCCGGCCGAGAGCCCCATGTGGTCCGAGGAGGAGATCACGAGAACCCGCACCGCCTCGTCGTCGCGGGCGCTGGCGAGATGCCCGATCATGGTCTCGAGCATCTCCGTGTTGATCGCGTTTCGCGCCTCGGGCCGGTCGAGTCGCAGCAGGGCGACCCCCTGCTGGTCGACGTCGTAGCTCGCAAGCGACCGGCTCACGACGTCTGCTCCAGCGCGAGGTGGATCTGCTCCACGACCCGCTCGGTCTCGTCCCTCGCGCGCTCGATCAGGTCCCGGACCTCTTCCTCGGGCTCGGAGAAGCGCGCGAGCACGTAGGCCGAGACCACCTCGGGGTCGGTGCTGTCCGGCCGCCCGACCCCCACCCGCACCCGCCAGAAGTCGGCGCTCCCGAGCCCCTCCTTGAGGCTCCGCAGCCCGTTGTGGCCGGCGACGCCCCCGCCCAGCTTGGCGCGGATCTCTCCGAAGGGCAGATCGATCTCGTCGTGGACGGCGACCACGTTCTCGAGCGGGACCCGAAGCTGACCCCGGGCGGGGCTAACCGAGGTCCCGGTCTCGTTCATGTACGTCTGAGGCAACAGGATCGCGACCCGAGGGCCGCCCGGGCGGACGCGCCCCTCCGTGATCAGCCCGCGGAAGCGCTGCTTCGCGCGCGGTAGCCCCCACCGGGCCGAAAGCGCGCTCGCGACCTCGAAGCCGACGTTATGGCGGGTGCCGGCGTAGCGGCTGCCCGGGTTGCCGAGGCCGACGACCAGGACCCGATCGGACGCCTCCTCGTACTGGTCCTCCGCGCCCGCGCCGTCGCGCCGGCGCCGGCGGAAGAGCGACAGGGCTACTCCTCCTCGGAGCCGGGCTCGCCCTCGCCCTCGGGCGCAGCCTCCTCCGGTGCCTCTTCGCCCTCGGGGACCTCGCCCTCCTCGCCGACCAGCTCGGCTTCCTCCTCGAGCTCGGGCTCGGGCTCCTCCTCGACTCGCGGTGGCGACAGCGTCGCGATCGTGACCTCATCGGGATCCACGCCCTCGCCGAGCACGAACTCCACCCCCTCGGGCGGGAACAGCGCGCTCAGCTGCAGGGTGTCGCCGATGTCCATCCCGGAGACATCCGCGGCGATGCTCTCGGGGATCACGGTGGGGAGCGCCTCGATTGTGAGCTCGCGGGTCACGTGCTCGAGCACGCCGCCCTCCTTGACGCCGGGCGCCTCGTCGGCGCCGAGCAGCTCGATCGCAACGTCGGCCTCGATCTCCTCGTCTAGTCGGACCTCGAGCAGGTCGACATGCAGCAGCTCGCCGCGCACGGGATGACGCTGCTGCTCCTTGATCACAACCGGCGTGCCCTTCTCGCCGTCGAACGCCACGTCGATCAGGGCGCCGCCGTGAACGAGCACGTTGCGCACGTCGCGCTCCCCGACCTGGAACGGGCGCGCCTCCTTGCCGCCGCCGTAAACGACGCCGGGAACGAAGCCGGCTCGCCGCAGGCGCCGGGTCGAGCGGGACCCGAACTGGTCGCGAGGCTGGACCGCGAGTGTGGCTCGATCTTCGGCCATCGGCGGTTGAGGATAGAAAACCGTGCCGGCCCACGCCTTAGTGACTGTGCGAGAACCCCGCGTGTGTGGCTGGTGGCGCCAGAGCGGGGCAGGCAAGGACGCAGCCGGCGATGCGTGGTAGAGCCACGTGAGCCGGCGAGGACGCCGCCTGCCCCGCTCTGGCGCCGCCAGGCGTGCGCGGGGGGTTTCGCACAGTCACTTACCCTTGCGTCGTGGCCGACGAGCACAAGATCCCGAAGGGCCGCGTCAGGCGCTCCACCAGGCTCGGCTCGGCGCTGGGCGTGCAGGCGACCCGGTACGCGGGCACGAAGGCGGCGAGCCTGGCCCGCTCCGAGGAGGAAGCCCGCGAGCGGCTCGAGGCGCGCCATCTGGAGACCGCCCTCAAGATCGCCTCAACCCTCGGCGAGATGAAGGGGGCGGCGATGAAGCTCGGCCAGCTCGCGTCGTTCATCGACACCGAGTTCCTGCCGCCCGAGTACGCGGAGATCTACCAGGAGCAGCTGGCGAAGCTCCGCACCTCGGCGCCGCCGATGCCCTGGGAGAGCGTCGAGAAGGTGCTGGTCGAGGAGTGTCGCGACGAGACCCCGGACGAGCTCTTCGCCGAGATCGAGCCGGAGGCGTTCGCCGCCGCCTCGATCGGTCAGGTGCACCGCGCCACCCTGCACGACGGACGCCGGGTCGCCGTCAAGGTCCAGTACCCCGGCGTGGCCGAGGCGCTCGAGGCGGATCTCGCCAACATGGGCACGATCATGCGGTTGGCGAAGGCGCTCGCCCCCGGCCTCGACCCCCGTGCGATCGCCCGCGAGCTGCGAGAGCGCGTGCTCGAGGAGCTCGACTACGAGTACGAGGCCCAGAGCCAGCGCGCGTTCGCCCGCGGATACCGGGGGCATCCGTTCATCTATGTGCCTGACGTGCTCACGCGCCTGTCGCGGCGCCGCGTGCTGGTCACCGAGTACGTGGAAGGGGTCGATTTCGAGACGGTGAAGGCATTGCCGGCGGAGGAGCGCAGCCGCTTCGGCGAGATCGTCTACCGCTTCGCCTTCGGCTCGATCTACCACCTCCAGCACTTCAACGCCGACCCCCATCCGGGCAACTACATCCTCATGCCCGACGGGCGGGTCGCCTTCCTCGACTTCGGCATGACCAAGAAGCTCGATCCGGAGCAGATCGAGCTCGAGCAGCGGGCCGTGGACGCCGGGGTGCGGCGCGATCCCGAGGCCCTGCGCAAGGCGCTGCACGACCTCGGCTTCGTCAAGAGCCCCTCCAAGCTCGACGCCCAGCGGTTGATGGAGCACGTGATGGTGGTCGGTGGCTGGTACATGGAGGACCGCGAGTACGAGATCTCCGCGCGGTTGGTGATGAAGGTGATCGAGTCGACCTCGGACCCCCGGTCCGAGTACTACGACCTGATGCGGAGGGAGAGTGTCCCCGCCGAGGAGCTGATGGGCCGCCGGATGGAGACCGGCGTCCTCGCGGTGCTGGCCCAGCTCCGCGCGAAGCGCAACTGGCACCGAATCATGCGCGAGTGGGTCTACGCCGACCCGCCGGCCACCGAGCTGGGCGAGCGGGAGCGGGAGTACTTCGAGGCGCGCGGCATCACCCGCACGCCCGGCATCGCCGCGCCGGCCTGAGCGGCCGCCCCTCTCTCGACCCGCGATGCTCCCGGCCGACCGCCCCACGGCCCCGCCCCACGGCCCCGCCCCGCCCCGCCGCCGCCCCACGGCCCCGGCCCCGCCCCACGGCCCCGGCCCCGAGCGGGGACTTCTGCATCACAGTGATGAATTACCACTCGCTCGTCAGGTTGGAGGGGCAGCGGCGAGGGAGCCCGCGATCGCTCGGCCGATGCGGTCGACCACCCCATCGGGGTGACGGACGAGCTGGCGCCAGGTCACGCGGATCACCCGGAAGCCTGCGGCCTGTAGCTCAGCATCCCGTAGGCGGTCCGATTCAAAGGCACGCCGATCACCGTGAAACTCGAAGCTGTCGAATTCGACAACGACCCGCGGGTGACGCCAGAAGAGGTCAACTTCGTAACCAGCGACGATCGCGTTCGACTCCGGCACGGGAAGACGCGCGTCCCGCGCCAGCCTCAGCAACCGGGCCTCCGCCACGGAGCGGGTGAATGCCGGCCCTCCCTCGAGGCCGAGGACCATGCGAAGCACCGCCGAGCCGCGACGGCCAGGGTTGCGGGCGAGCTGCTGCTCAAGTTCGCTCGGCCGTACGAGGTCCAGCCGCTGTGCCTCCGCCACCATCCGCTCCACCTGGGCCACCTCAAGCCCCGCTGCGAGGTCAAGCGTGGTGCGAGCCGGGCTGGTCACGGGAATGCGGTGAACCCAGCGTCGATCCCGAGGCGTGAGCGTGGCGCTGCTATGGGTTCGAAGCCCCGGATGGATGGGCCTCCAGTCACCGAGAACGGTGACCTCGACCCGGCGCGGCCGTGCGCGCATGAGCATCCACATGTATCCCGCACTCCCATGGCTGACCATCGCCCTGGATCCGCATGCCAATGTCGCCGCCATCTCAGGCGTGAACCGGCTGGGAGCTGTGTGGCCTACCAGGTATACGCCTCGATGCACTCGATGGAGCCGCCCGCGCCTCAGACGGAGATCGATCGCTCCTCGGCGGAGGCCCAGGGCGCGAAGCTGGGCGCGGGTCACGACTCCGTGCTGACGTGAGGCGAGCCACGCGAGGCGTTGATCTTGGCCTCCAGGGAGGCGGCGAGCGGCGCGAACCAGGGGTACTTCATCCATGCGATGAACAACCCCACGCTCACCCCGAGCGCCCCCGGGGGCGGCGTCAAGGCCCTGGCGGCGTCAAGCCCCGGGGCGGCGTCAACGCCCCCAAAGGACGACGCCCGCCCCCGGGAGCCTCCGAGCCGAGACCTACGCCGGTGCCGACTCCGGCGCCTCCTCCGGGCTCTCGCCGGCACGTCCGCCGACGAACAGCGCCGCGACCACGAATCCGATCAGCGCGACCGCGGCCACGTAGCGGAAGCCCCACTGGATCCCGACCACGAACGAGTCGCGGACCGCCGCCTCCACCCGCTCCGCCGCCGAGGAGCTGAGGTTCCCAAGCGCCGCCGCGGCCGCGTCGGTGCCGGCGAGGTCGCCATGGGCGACGCTCGCTTGGTGCTCGGTGAGGTCGAAGCCGGCGGCGGAGGCCTCGGAGGCGAGCTTGTCCTCTGACGTGATCGTGAAGATCGCGGTGGTGATCCCAAGCCCGAGCGCGCCGCCCCCGATCTGGAACATGTAGACGAGGCCGCCGGCGAGGCTCGCCCGAGCCTGGCCGAGCGCGTTGACCGAGGCCGTAGTCAGCGAGGGCGCGTAGAGGCCGACGCCGACCCCGGTGACCGCGAGTCCGGGCACCAGCGCGCCGTACGCCGAATCGGCGGAGATGAGGGAGAGCAGGAACGGGCCGACGACCATGCACGCCGCTCCGAGCGTGATCGTCAGCTTCGGACCCAGGTGCTCGTAGATGGGGCCGGCGACGAACGAGGTGAGGGCGAAGCATCCGAGCATCGGAAGCATCCCGACCCCCGCCTCGAGGGCGGAGTACCCCAGAACCTTCTCCATGAACTGCGGCGCATAGAGCACGGTGGCGAAGAACCCGGCCGAGAACAGCAGGATGACCAGGCAGGCATACCGGAACTCGCGGTTGCTGATCACGTCCGTCGGCACCAGCGCGTTCTCTCGCATCCGCGGTTCGACGAAGCCGAAGGCGACCACCAATGCGACCGCGACCGCCAGCATCGCGATCACGCGCGGATCGCCAAAGCCCCAGTCTCCTGCTTGGTCGAAGGCCAGCAGGAGCAACAGGAGGCCGGCGGACAGGGTCGCGATTCCGGCGTAATCGATCCGCTCGGCCTCGGCCTCGACCGGCGGCTGGTGGACCTTGAGGGCAGTCACGGCGACCGCGAACGCAGCGATCGGGACGTTGAGGAAGAAGATCCAGCGCCAGCTGAGCTCGTCGGTGAGGACGCCACCGATAAGCGGGCCGATGGCATTGCCGAGCCCGGCGGCACCGAGGATCAACCCCCCGGCGAGCGCCGAGCGGGCCGGCGGGAGGGCCGCGTAGGTCATGCCCAGGATCGCGGGCCACATGAGCGCCCCGCCGATCCCCATCCCCACCCGCATCGCGATCAGCCAACCGGTGTTCGGAGCCAGTCCTCCGAGCAGGGAGAAGCCGGCGAACATCGCCGTGCCGATGAAGAACACCCGCCGGCGCCCGAACAGGTCGGCGAGCCGCCCACCGGTGACCAGGGCCATCCCGAACGTCAGGCAGTAAGCGTTGATCACCCATTGGACGGTGCCCACGTCGACGTCGAAGTCCTGCTCGATCGCGGGCAGGGCGACGTTGAGCGCCGTGAAGTCATTGGCGATGACGAGTACGCCGAGCGCCATCGCCACGAGCACCATCGTCGTCCCGGGCGCGAAGGCGTCGGTGGCCCGGGCGCCGGCCGACCCCTTCAGGGCCGCATGCGCGGTACCGGCTCCACCCCCTCCGGGCACATCCGCACTCTACCCGCGTGGCCCGGCGTTGGCCCTCAATCGAGCAACCGCGGATCGTTCGTGCAGATCCCGTGAACTCCCATGGCTTGGAGCGTCCTGATCCGGGCGGGGTCGTCCACCGTCCACGCGATCAGCTCGACCCCCGCCGCCTCACACACCTTGGCGAGGCGGGGCGTGGCCAGCGGCTCGTAGATCCACATCGCCGCCACCCCCAGGGCCGGGAGCTGGCGCTTGGCGAGCGATGGCAGCCGCCGGCGCATCGTCACCAGCCAGGCGGCCACCATCGGGCGGGCCCAGCGCTTGCGATCCCAGGCGCGGGTGATCCGGGGGAAGGTCCAGCCGCGCCGGAGCGACGGCTCGAGCCGGCGCAACTCGAGCAGGCTCGGGATCTCCATCGTCGACACCATCGAGCGCCCGATCAGGTCGCGCTCGCGCAGGGCGGCGACGACCTCGTGCTCACGGCCCGCAAGCTTCAGGTCGCAGTCGATCTCGACCGTGTCGAGGGGCGGGCGGCTGAAGGCGTCCAGCGCCTCCGGGAGGGAGAGCGGCGGGCGGCGCTCAGCTTCCCCCCAGTCGTGCGCGACGAGCAGCGGCCCAGACGCACGGCCGGGACCGGCGGCGGCCTTGCGCCAATCGGCGCCGTCGGCGAAGTCGCCACGCGGACGCACGACGTCTAGCTCGATCATGTCGACTCCGGCCTCGACCGCCGCGTGAAAGCTCTCGATCGTGTTCCCGGGCACGATGGCGTCGGCGCCCTTGTGGCCGATGCGGCGCAGCCGGCCTGGCGCTAGAGATGGGGCTCTCGCGCGGATGGCGCCGGATCTCGTCTCGTGCACACCGACCCCGCCTATGTTGCCAGCCGCGCCCGCGGCTGCGCTGCCCGATCGACTCCCGGTCACCGCTGAGCGTCCGGCAGCCCGGTTGCTACCGGCATCTACCAAGCGGGAGAGGCCCTGGAGGCGCAGGCCTCAGCCGTGCTCGAACACAGGCCGCGGAACGATCTGGAAGCTGACGCGCTCGAGACCCGGTAGGCCGCGACGCCCCCGACACCCCATGTTGCGCGAGTATCTGACTCATGCTCGGCCTACCAACCGGCGTGCGGGCATGCCTGTTCGATCTCGACGGCGTGCTGACCGAGACCGCGACGCTCCACGCCGCCGCCTGGAAGGAGATGTTCGACGGGTATCTGCGCCGGCGGGCGGCCCGAACCGGCGAGGAGTTCGTCGCGTTCGACGCCGACGCCGACTACGACCAGTACGTGGACGGCAAGCCACGCTATGACGGTGTGCGCTCGTTCCTCGCCTCACGGGGCATCGAGCTGGGCGAGGGCAAGCCCAGCGACCCACCGGATGTGGAGACCGTCTGCGGCCTGGGCAACAAGAAGAACGAGCTCGTCCTGCGGCTGATGCGCGAGCGTGGCGTGTCGGCATACGAGGGTTCCGTCCGCTACCTGGAGGCGGTCCGAAAGGCGAGCCTGCGCAGCGCGGTCGTCTCATCCAGCGCGAACGCCCGGGACGTGCTGGTCGCTTCAGGGATCGATCACTTCTTCGAGGCCCGGATCGACGGCATCGTTGCCGAACGCGAGCAGCTGAGGGGCAAGCCGGCCCCCGACACGTTCCTGGCCGGGGCTCGGGCGCTCGGGGTCAGCCCCGGCGAGGCCGCCGTCTTCGAGGATGCTCTGGCCGGTGTGGCCGCCGGGCGGGCCGGGGACTTCGCCTGCGTCGTCGGCGTGGATCGCGAGGATCACGCGGAGGCGCTCCGCGAGCATGGGGCCGACATCGTCGTCGCCGATCTCGCTGAGCTGTTGGGGCGGCCGTGATCAAGCATCACTGCTTCGCTTGCGAGCCGTGGGCAGTCCGCGAGGCCGAGCTGGACCTCGCCGTGCTCGCGCATAGCGAGTCGATTCTCGCCCTCTCGAACGGACACATCGGCCTGCGGGCGAATCTCGACGAGGGCGAGCCCAACGGCCTGCCCGGCACGTATCTCAACAGCTTCTACGAGACCAGGCCGCTCCCCTACCCCGAGGGTGGCTACGGCTATCCCGAGGCCGGTCAGGCGCTGGTCAACGTGACCAACGGCAAGATCATTCGCCTGCTGGTCGACGACGAGCCGTTCGATGTCCGCTACGGGGAGCTGAGCAGCCATGAGCGCGTCCTCGATTTCCGTGCCGGCGTCCTGCGAAGGGAGGCGGAGTGGGTCTCGCCGGCGGGCCAAGCGATTCGCCTCACCACAGTTCGGCTCGTCTCCTTCGTCCAGCGGTCCGTCGCCGCCATCCTGTACGAGGTCGAGCCGCTCGGGGCGGGCGCCCGCTTCGTCGTCCAGTCGGAGCTGGTCGCGAACGAGCCTCTGCCCTCCGCCGTCGACGGCGATCCGCGCGCCGGCGCCGACCTGGGTGCGACCCTGCGGTCGGAGGCGTTCGGGGGGGCCAGCGACACCCGAGTCGGACTAGTGCACAGCACGGTCGCAAGCGGCCTGCGGATGGCAGCCGGGATGGACCACGTCGTCGAGGCCCCACCCGGAACCGAGACGAGCGCCACAAGCGAGGAGGACCTCGGCCGGGTGCAGGTGGCGACGGAGCTGGAGCCCGGACAGCGCCTTCGCCTGGTCAAGTTCCTGGCCTACGGATGGTCGAGCCAACGCTCAGTGCCCTCGATCCGCGACCAGGTCGAGGCGGCCCTGGCGAGCGCACGTCGCAGCGGCTGGGACGGACTTCTCGCGGCCCAGCACGGCTACCTCGACGACTTCTGGGACCAGGCCGACGTGGAGCTCCAGGGCGACCCCGATCTCCAGCAGGCGGTTCGGTTTGCGATCTTCCACACCCTGCAAGCCGGGGCCCGCGCAGAGCAGCGCGCGATCCCGGCGAAGGGCCTGACCGGGACCGGCTACGACGGCCATACCTTCTGGGACACGGAGACGTTCGTTCTCCCGCTCCTGACCTACACGATCCCCGACGCGGCCCGCGATGCACTTCGGTGGCGCCACGACACACTCGACCTGGCGCGTGACCGCGCGCGCGTCCTCGGTCGAGACGGCGCCGCGTTTCCCTGGCGCACAATCCGTGGCCAGGAGTGCTCGGGGTACTGGCCGGCCAGCACCGCCGCGTTTCACATCAACGCCGGCATCGCCGATGCAGTCATCCGCTACGCGGCGGTCACCGGAGACACCGCGTTCGAGCGGGAGGAAGGCCTCGAGTTGCTCGTCGAGACCGCCCGGCTCTGGCGCTCGCTCGGACACCACGACGCTCAGGGCCGATTTCGCATCGACGGTGTGACTGGTCCCGACGAGTACAGCGCGATCGCCGACAACAACGTGTACACCAACCTGATGGCACAGCGGAACCTCCACGGCGCCGCCGCCGCGGTCGAGCGCCATCCGGAACGCGCGCATGAGCTCGGCGTCGATCCGGAGGAGGCGGCGAGCTGGCGGGACGCGGCCGAGGCGATGCTCGTTCCATACGACGGGGTGCTCGGGGTGCATCCCCAAGCAGAGGAGTTCACGGAGCACGCGGTCTGGGACTTCGATGGGATGGGCCCCGAGAAGTACCCCTTGATGCTCCATTTCCCGTACTTCGAGCTCTACCGCAAGCAGGTGGTCAAGCAGGCCGACCTGGTGCTCGCGCTCTTCGTACGGGGGGACGCGTTCTCACCCGAGGACAAGGCCCGCAACTTCGAGTACTACGAGCGGATCACGGTCCGCGACTCCTCGCTCTCAGCGTGCATCCAGGCGGTGATGGCGGCCGAGGTCGGCCATCTCGAGCTCGCGTACGACTACTTCGCCGAGGCCGCGATTATGGATCTCGGCGACATCCATCACAACACCAAGGACGGCATCCACCTGGCCTCGCTTGCGGGCACATGGATCGCTGCCGTGTCGGGCTTCGGCGGCATGCGCGATCACGCGGGGGCGCTGAGCTTCGCCCCCCGACTCCCAAGAAGGGTGGCGCGGCTCAGCTTCCGGGTGGGCTTCGCCGGGCGGCGGATCAAGGTAGAGGTCAACGACCGCCGGGCCCGTTACACGCTGCTCGAGGGGGACCCGCTGAAGATCACCCACCATGGCAGCGCGGTCACGGTCGGGCCCGATGAGCCGGTGAGCCGCCCGATCCCGAACGCGCCGCCGGCGGGCCCGGCTCCCGAGCAGCCGCCGGGGCGGGCACCGGCCCGGCGCGGGGAGGTGCAGGCGAGCGGCTAGAACAGCTGGTTGTCTGACGCAGATGACGGCGCCTATCGGCGCGTAGCGTCGCCGATGCTGGCGCGTAGCGAACCGTCCGGAGAGGCGCTGCCGGGGAATCAGTAAGGAGACAGTTCCCCGGCCCCCCCAAAGAGAGAGCACGGAGGAGGATGTGCCGCGCCTCTCCGGACGGCTCAACTCACGCGCTGGTGCAGCAGAGAGTCGAAGAGAACTCCTTACATCTATCGGCCAGGCCGCGCGAGAACTTGAACCGCCATGAGGAACGCCGCGGATCTGCTGCTCGGGAACTACGAGTGCCTCCACGCCCCGCGCGCGGCTGGCCCCGTCCGAAGCGGCAGCGGGCTGGCCGTCGTGGTGAGGCGGCCACGCCTTCGGCGCCGCTCACACCCGGACCCGGCGGGCGTGCAGCGCCGCGTAGATCGGGTGGCACGCCTCGGCGACGGCGGCATCGTGGTCGGACAGGAGTGCCTCCCGGGGGCGCCAGGGCTCGAACCCGGTGGAGGACCAGACCGCCGTGTACCAGTGTGGCGCCCACACCCCGTCGGACGCGCGCGGGCCCGGCGGCCAGGACAGCATCCGGGCGGTGAACGGGATATCCAGCCAGTCACAGAGACAGCGCAGATGCGCCTCGGGCGCGCGCAGGAAGTCGCTCGCGTCGAGGATCGGCACCTCGACGTCCTGCTCGTCCCACAGCTCCAGCAGCCACCCCTGCTGGGGCAGCCCGATGTCGTCCGGCTCGCAGGTCTCACGGGCACGCACGTACGAGGCGACGACCTCGACCGGGTCGCGGATGAGCAGCACGTTGCGGAAACGCAGCGTCCAGCGCAGGTCCATGTCCCGGGAGACGTGGTGCGCCATATGCTTGGCGTAGTGGACGCGGCGGCCAGGCGGCAGCGGCGCGGAGAGGTCGGCGACGGCTGTGGCGAGGTCGGTGGGCTGGGAAGCGATGACCGCGTCGCGCACCGGGTGATCGATGCCGGTGCGGGCGAGGTAGGCCGCGTATAGCGGCTCGTCGACGACGACCGTGTCGGGGCGGTTCTCGAACGCACGCATCATCGCCGTGGAGATGTTCCGAGGGCCGGACCACACCGCCACGCGCACGACGTGGCTCATGGCGCGACGCGTACCGCCACGTCGGCGTCGACGAGCTCGTGGTACAGGACCTGAAGGCGCTCGACCATCGGCCCGCGGCGGCCATCGCCGATCGTGCGACCGTCCACGGACCGGACGGGCACGACGCCGGCGAAGGTCCCGGTGACGAACGCCTCGCGGGCGGCGTAGACGTCGGTGAGGCTAAACGTCGTCTCCCGCGCCGGGATGCCGTTGGCACGGCAGATCTCCAGCACGTTGGCGCGCGTGATCCCTGCCAGGCAGTACCGCCCGTCGGAGGTCAGCACCTCCGGCGCGTCGTCGGGGCCGACGACGACGAAGAAGTGCGTCGAGTTGCACGTCGCAACGAACCCGTGCGGGTCGAGCATCAGCGCCTCGTCGGCGCCGGCGGTGTAGGCCTGGATGCAGGCGGTGATGTCGTTGAGCTTTGCGTGCGCGTTGAGCTTCGGGTCGAGCGTGTCCGGCGCGGCGCGGCGCACGTGTGTCGTGAACAGCCTGATGCCCTCGGTCACCATCGCCGGCAGCGGCTCCTTGTGCTCGGCGATGATCACGACCGTCGCGGGCCCGATCGTCACGCGCGGATCCTGGTAGGGCGTGCGCTTGACGCCGCGGGTGACCATCAGGCGCACGTGCACGCCTTCGGTCATGTCGTTGGCCCGCAACGTGGAGTAGATCGCCTCGGTCAGCTCGCGGCGGCTGCGGCCGACGTCGAGCATGATGGCCTTCGCGCCCTCGAAGAGGCGGTCAAGATGGCGCTCCAGGAAGGCGGGATGGCCCGCCCACACGCGCAGACCCTCCCACACGCCGTCACCGAGGAGGAAGCCCGCGTCGAACACCGACACGACCGCGCGCTCGCGCGGTATGAGCTCGCCGTTGACCCAGATGAGGATGCGCTCGTTGCGCGCGTCGTCCTCGAAGTCGTGCGTGCCGTGAGCCACGGTGCGAAACCCTACGGACCACCGGGCGCAGGCGGGCAGCGACGCGAGGTCTTGGCGGCCGCGCAACGGACGGGCGCTTCAGGCTCGCCGGTGGACTCTCGACTCCATCAGGGCCAGCAGCTTCGTCGTCGTGCTCCAGCTGCGGATGGTCATGTTCTTGTACTCGGGCAGCGAGGCGACCTTGCTGAGCCGGCTGCTCGTGGCCTTCGCGGCAAGCCGCGAGAAGTAGAGGACGCCCTTCCCCTGCCAGGCGCGGTCGACGCCCTCCCGGGTCTCTACCACCCCGAACGCCTTCTTCACCGTCAGCGGCTTGCGCACGAAGACCACGTCCCACAGGTGGGAGTCCCCACCGAATCCGCGTGGGGCGCCCTCGACGACGGCCTTCAAGTGCGCCTCGGTCAACAGCACGACCTTCACCTCGACGCCGAAGCGCCGGGTCAGCTCCGACTCGATCCGGGCCGCCAGCTCCTCGCGCCGCTGCCTCGGACCCCAGAACAGCACGTTCCCGCTCGCGATGTAGGTCGCGACCTCGGCGAAGCCGATTGACTCGACGGCCGCTCGAAGGTCGGCCATCTTCACGAGGTTCTTCCCGCCGACGTTGATGCCGCGAAGCAGGGCGAGGTATTGGACTCCGGCGCTCACCCCTTCGGCGGGAGTGAGCGGGCGTAGGCGACGCTGCGGCGGACCCAGGTCTCGAGCTCGGCCGTCGCTTCGAGCGCCTCGGTGTTGACGCGGAGCCAGCCCGCCATCTCGCGGCCACGCATCTCCATCGGCGCGACTCCCTCCGAGCGCACGAGTGCCTCCCCCTCCTCCGGATCGACCCTCGCGAGGAGGCCGCCCTGCCCCCTCGCCGCGACCGCCATGTTGCCGGCTACGAGGAAGGCGAGCCCGCCGAACATCCGCTTCTCGGTCAGGTCCGGCTCGTCCGCGAGCAGCTCGCGGACGAGCTCGGCGAGGTTTTCGTCGTACGCCATCGCCCGGCTGGCGCTCAGCTCACCGCTTTCTTCACGAGCGCGCCGATCTTTGCCTCTTCGGCGGCGGTCAACTCCTTCAGCGCGAAGGAGGTCGGCCACATGGCGCCTTCGTCGAGGTTCGCCGTGTCGCTGAAGCCGAGCGTCGCATACCTCGAGTTGAACTTCTGCGCGCTTTGGAAGAAGCAGACGACCTTGCCGTCCTTCGCATACGCGGGCATCCCGTACCAGGTCTTCGGCGAGAGGTCGGGCGCGCTCTCTTTGAGGAGCGCATGGAGCCGCTCGGCCATGACGCGATCAGGCTTCGGCATCTCGGCGATCTTCGCGAGCACAGCCTCTTCCGCGCTCTTCCCCCTTGCCTCTGCCTTCAACTCTCGGGCGCGCTCCTTCATCGCAGATCGTTCCTCGTCCGTGAATCCCTTGGACCTCTTGCCGCTCGCGGTGGTGTTCACGGCGGACTTCTCCGTGGCCTTCTTTGCGCTCATCGTCCCTCCTGTGCAGACGCTCACCGGTCCCAAAGCAGCCCGAGGACGTTGCCGTCGGGCTCGGTGACGGGCCACCAGGCGGCCGCCACCGACTTCGCGCGCGGGCTCCTTCACAGTGGCACCCGCCGCGGTCACCTCAGCGAAGGTCCGGCACGTGCCAGCAGGCTACCGGTGAGGTCCATGCCCTGCGGTCGACCGGGAGAACGCGTGCTCGCCCGGGCGCAGTTCCTCCCTTCGTCCGGGATCCATGACCATCGCCTCGGCTCGCTCCTCCTCCGCGCGAGGGCGAGCAGCGCAGCCGAATCCTGTCACGCGTTCGCCGCTACTCGCCGAAACTCAACACCCGTGATGGTCACGCCAGGGGCGGCCCAGCCGCTGGCTGGCGGAGCCGTTTCGCGTGCTTGCTCCTCGGTCTCGAACAGGAGGATCGAGAACCCCTCCCCGTCGGCAGGTTCTAGCCAATAGCCGGCGACGAAGCCCGGGGCGGAGCGGAGCATTGGCAGGATGTCGTTCACGAGCGAGCGAGCGGCCGCTGGCGCTTGATCGGGATCGATCGTCACCGTCACAAGGGCTGCATGCATCTTCCTCTCCTCTCAGCCGCAGGTACCAGTCAGCGAGTAGGACTCGGCGGCGAGCGAGAAGTCATCGGCTCACGGTCGGTGTCGCCAGAGGGTTGTCGCCGAACGGTGGAGCGACGTGGTGCGGCCCCGCTCCCGCATCGCGCGACGAGGAGCAGCGCCAGCAGCGCCGTAACACGCGGAAGCGAGAGCGCGCCGCGGTCGCGTTCGGCCACCTCCTCCTTGCCCGGAGCAGGCACCTCCGCGTCACGCATGCTTCTGCGACCGAACGAACATCTTGCTTGCCGGGGGCGCGACCGCGCCGAGGGCTCCTTTTGCTGCGGAAGCGAAAGCCGGCCGGGTCCTGGTTTTGTCAGGTGGTCGCCCTGGAAGCGGAGTCCTCGTACTCGTCGTGGCGCCGGAGCCAGAAAGGCTGCGCGGCCTCATCGCGCCCAACCGGAGTGCGATCGAGCAGGAAGTAGTAACCCATCGTCGGCTCGAGCCCGCGCGCCGTGCTCACGTAGGTGCGATAGACCACGCCGTCCGAGAGCTTGTACGCGCTCAGGCCCGGGACCTCGGCCACATATCCCGCCGGGTCCGTGCCGCTGGCTTCCGCCATCTGCTTGACCGTCGGGGGGATCTCGCCCTCCAGGAACGGTTTGAGCTCCTCCTCGGTGTGAGTGAAACCGAGGTCGCGGTTGAAGTCGCTGCCTGCCGTCGAGGCCCAGCCGATGTTCCAGCCCATCCGCTGCTTGTAGGCCTGGAGCTTCTCGAGCGGCGCCCGGGAGACGAGCAGGAGGGTGGTGTCCCGAGCTTTCAGGTGGACCACGTTCGGATTGAGGTTGTCCGCAATCGAGCTACAGACCGTGCAGCCGGCCTCGTAGACCGGGCCGAACATGAAGTGGTAGATCAGCAGCTGCGAGTTTCCAGCGAAGAGCTCGGCCAGCGACTTGGTCCCGTCGTCCGTCTCGAAGCTGTACTCCTTCTCGACCGGCACCATGGGGAGGTCGCGCCGCTTCTTCGTGAGCTCGTCATTGCGCCGTGTGATCTCCTTCTCCTCCGCGAGCAGCTTGTCTCGTTCGGCCTGCCACTCCTCCTGGGTTCCGACTCTGTGCTCGCTCATCGCATTCCTCCTCCGTCGGCCTGACCTCTGGAGAGAAGAATATGGCCGATCCTGCTCGTTCAGGATGATGCTTCCGCCCTCCGGGGGCGGGGGTGCTGCGCCGTCGGAGCTATCCTCGGTTGATAACGACCGCCGGGCGGTTCCTCGCGGTCAACCCCCCAACGCGGGGGCCCCCGGCGGACCTGGCGCTCCGATTCCTCGGCAGTCGCTACGGCAGCGAGGTCCGGATCACCGCGTGGCACGCTCGCCGGGCTGCGCGCCAGCGTCGCCCGACGAAAGGTGAGGACGAGCTCGCCCGGAAGTTGGAGCGCGAGTCACGGGGGCGACCCGCCGCGCGCGCGACCGTTTCGTGCCCGCTCGAGGCCGAAAACCGCATGGCTATGCGGTGTAGCTAGAACAACTCGCTCTCGCCGGCGAAGATCTCCGAGACGGAGTCGTCGTGGGTGGCACAGGCGATCACCCGCGCGGCGCCCTCGTCGAGGATCGTGCGCGCGGTCGCGCGGGCATGTTCAGCCGGTAGAGGCGTGAGGCCCTCGTCACAGTGCCGATTAGTGAGTGCGGAGCGGCGGGCACTCAGCCGCTCCAACCACGCCAAAGCAGCAGTCAGCTCAGCTCCGCCAGTCTCGCTTGCGCCTGTGATCGGACCACAAGCCGCTGGTCGCCGATTATGGGTATGCCTCTTGGTGCCGGGCGTCCCCGCGACTATGGTCAGTGACGAGCCAGCAGTTCGTCGCCTAAACCCCAGGAGGTCCCGGAAAGGAGATCCTCATGAGCTCATCTTCGACCCGCATTCCCAGCCCCCTCGCGCTCGCCGCGGTCTGCGTCGTGGCGACCCTGGCGGTCGCCCTGGCGGAGTCGGCAGAGGCCAAGCGGATCGTCGGCACCAACGGCCACGACCGGATCGTGGGCACCGCGAAGGCCGATTACATCAAGGCCCGTGGCGGCGCCGACCGGGTCGACGGCCGCGGCGGCAGGGATCGACTCTCGGGAGGGCGTGGTGGCGATCACTTGAACGCCCTCGACGGCCGCCGGGACCGTGCGGTCAAGGGTGGCCCCGGCCGCGACTTCTGCAGGATCGACGAGGCCGACGTGGGCAGGGTGAAGGGCTGTGAGACCGCCAAGATCGGCCGCGGCGGTGGCCCGGCCCCGGGCCAGGACTGCATCACGGCCCAGGAGCCCCGGCTGGCGGCGAGCGGCGATCGCCGGGCCGGCACTCTGCGCATCGCGCGCGGAGATCTGGTGCCGCGGTTCAGCGACGCCTTCTTCGCGATCACGATCACCCTCAAGGCGTCGGCGGACGGTCTCAACGGCGACGAGCTGCCGATCTCGATCGAGGAGGTATGCGACGTCCCCGAACGGCTGGCGACCGAGGCCGCCCAGCTTGCCGGCGGCGAAGGGATCGGGATCATCGACGCCACCACCCGGGTGTTCCAAGCCGGAACGGAACTCCAGGGCGCGCAGCGACGACGGCCTTGGCCGGCGCCGACAGCGTCACGCTCAGGGCTCAGCTCAAGCGTCCTCCCCAGTGGGGGCAGGACGAGGACGGGCAGCCGGTGCCCACATTCGGGGTCAGCCGGGCCCAGATCACCGATTGACCGGGATCGGGTGAAGACGAGATCGAAGCCACCGACGACAACATCGACCCGACAACATCACCGTCGACAAGCTCAACCAGAAGGTCGTCGGTCCGAAAGAGTGGCGAGCGACCTCGGCTGCTAGGCCCGCAGCGATCAACCTCACTGAACCCGCCGGTCTGCCGGTCGCCCTTGTGAGCTTGTCGACGCTGGCCACTCATGTGCGGCGCGCTGAGGACCAGCGCCCGGCGCAACGAACACCCTGAGGTGGAACTTGTCCTCTGGGGGTTGGCGGGGTCGTCTTGATCACGTACCGGCCCCCGGATTACCTGAAATACTCGCATCGGAGCCGCGCCTCAGCCGACAGCGACCCGTGGGGACGAAGGGAGCTCGCCTTGAACACGGCACTTAGCACTCGGACTCTCGAACGCCGAGATCGCCGAGCGCCTCGTGATCAGCCCGGCGACGGCGAAGAGGGGATGCTGACGCCCTAGGCAAATGCCACGCGGACGCGACGCTCCAGAGCTCGGTCGACGCGAGCGGTGGCGTTTGGGCGCCGAATCGTCGCTGCAGCGCGTGGCGCGGTTCCTGCGAACAGCCGCGACAACCGCGGTCAAGCCGCGCATCCGCACGTTCATCGTCTTGGGCATTGTCGGCCTGCCGCTGTTGGTCGCTGCGGTCGTGTCGCAGATCCTCCCGACCCTCCTCTGGTTCCGCGAACTCGGCCAAGAGGACATCTTCATCCGCACTCAGGAAGTGAAGTTATTGCTCATGGTCGTGGTTGGCGGGCTGACGGCCTCGTTCCTGATCGGCAATGCATGGCTTGCGATCAGGCACGCTCCATCCTCATTCTCCCTGCGCTCTATCCCCGCTGCCGTCTGGGGAAGCGCGCTCATCGCCGCGATCCTCGGTTGGGGGGCGAGAGGCGGCTGGCAGGAATACCTGCTGTGGCTGCACCGGCAGCCGTTCGGAATCGAGGATCCGCTCCATCACCGCGATGTGGGCTTCTTCGTCTTCTCCCTGCCTTTCTACGTGCACCTCTCCAACCTGCTCATCCTCCTCGTGGCGATGGGTGCGGTCCTAGCGCTCCTCGTCCACGTGCACACGGGCGCGGTCAGCCGGCGGCCGCTGAGGGCCACTCATCCCGCGCAGGTCCACCTCGCGCTGCTGGGGAGCCTCGCTCTGCTCCTGCTCGCTTGGCGCGTCCACTTGGCGACCTTCACAGCCGAGCTGGCGCAACCAAGCCCAGGACAGAGCCAGGCATTCCCCGGGCCCCACTACACCGACGCACACGTCCGGCTGCTCGGCCTGCGGCTCCTCTCCTATGGCGCAGTCGCGTCAGCCATCGGGCTCGCGGCGGCACCGTTCCTCGCTTCCCGCGGTCGGATGGTGGGCGCGAAACGGGCGGCGATCTTCCCACTGGCCGCACTGGCAGTCGTCGCGATCGTCTCCGAGTCGTGGGCACCGACGCTCGTCCAGCGCTACGTGGTCAACAACAACCCTGTCGTCAGGGAGGCGCCGTTCCTACAGCACGCGATCGCCGGCACCCGGCACGCGTTCGGGCTCGCAGGCGTCGACGTCCACCGCTTCGTCCCCAAGGAGAGGATCACGTCCGCCGACATCAGGGACGAGGGGCACCTCCTCGGCAACGTCCAGCTATGGGACACGGACATCCTCCACCTCCAGATGGAGCAGCTTGCGAGCGAGACGCCGTTCTACCGGCCCGCGGAGCCCACCCTCGACGCCGTCCCGCGTCCGGGCGGTTCGCGCCTGACCCTGATCGGCGAGCGCGAGGTAGACGTCGACCACGTGCAGGGATCCGGCCGAGGGTGGAACAACAGCCGCCTGGTCTACACGCATGGGTTCGGAGCCTTCCGCTTCTCCGGCACTCGGTTCGATCGCACCGGCGGGCCCGTCCCAGACGACCGGGCGCTCCCGGTCCGCCAGCCACGCATCTACTTCGGCCGACAGCAGCCGGACGCGCCAGAGTGGGTGGCAGTAAACACGCATCGGCCCGAGTTCGACCGCCCCACAGCCGCGGATGCCGGGCGGCCGACATACCACTACAGCGGCTCCGGCGGGATTGCGCTTTCGAGCCCGCTGCGACGGGCGGCGTTCGCGCTCCGGCTCAACTCGCTGCCGCTGCTGGTCTCAAACGAGTTCACAGATCGATCGCGGATCATCCTCCACCGCGATGTGCTGGACCGGCTGCGCACCCTGGCGCCGTTTCTGAGATGGGACCCTGACCCGGCGGCGCTCATCGTAGGGGGTCGAATCCTCTTCCTGGCCGCCGGCTACACGGTGAGCGACTCGTATCCGTACTCGCAGCGCATCAGCTTCGCCGGCTCGAAGGCCAGCTACGCGCGACCCGCGGTGCAGGCGACCGTCGACGCCTACTCGGGACGCGTGCATCTCTACGCAACCGATCGGCGGGAGCCGATCCTCCGCGCCTGGAGGGCCGCGTTCCCTTCACTGTTCGAATCGATCTCACGGATGCCCCAGGGGATCCGTAACCGCCTGCGCTATCCGCCCGCGCTGTTCGACGTTCAGGCCCGCCTCTATCAGCGGTTTCACATCACCGATCCCACGGCGTTTTCCAGCGCCGCAGATAGATGGTCGATGCCGACGAGCCTGGCCGGTCCCATCGAGGTGGTCGGAAACATTCGCTTCGACGAGAGCGACGTCGACGAGCTCCGAAACACACTGCGCCCCTCCTACCGCTTCGGCACGCCCGCGGGTGCGGACCAGCCGCATCTCCTGCGATCGGCCTACTACAGCCCCCGCGACGGGCAGAACCTCGTCGCGACTCTGGACGGATGGATTGGCCACCAGGGCGAGCCCAAGCTGTCCTCGCGGAGCCTCCCGCGCGAGCGCGTCACGCTCGGGCCTGCGCAGGTGAGCCGGCTGGTGTTCCTGACGCCGCGAATAGCCGGCTCGCTCGGGGTGCGCAACAAGGAGCTCAGCGACGTCGGCAAGTCGTCGGTCGACACGATCTGGCTCGGCAACCCGCACGTCGTGTTCTTCGCCGGCGGGATGATGCAGATACAGACGGTTTACGACGTATCGAGTGGCCGCGGCATCGCGACGAAGTTCGGCATAACCGTGTTCCTGAACGGCCGCGCGGGGATCGGCGACACGCTGAAGGCGGCGCTGCGCCAAGCGCTCAACCGTCCTCCCGCCGTCGAGCTCCTGCGGGTTCCAGGCCGGCTGGTGGTCCACCGCACCGTTCCGCTCCGATTGCGCGTGACGAATGGGCTGACCGAGCGGATCCAGATCAAGTCCGAGACAGGGACGGTCCTGTCCAAGCGGCTCCGGGTGCGCACCGGGACGGCGCTTGTCCGATGGGTCCCAAGGGAGCCGGGGCGCTTTCAGGTTCGGATCGAGGCGCGCGGCCTCGACGGGAGCGTGACCACCGATACGAGCCAATTGTCGGTCGGGCGGGGTCCTCCCAGCGGAGGGCCGACCCTGCTGGTCGGTGCGCTTCCACAGGAGCCGACGGTCGGTGTCCCGGTGCGGATCGAATTCAGGGTCACCAACGCCGCCACCGAGACTCTCCACATCGAATCCGGACGCGCGAGCGGCTTGACCTGGCGCCGTCAGGTGCGAACGGGTCGCGGCGCGATCAACTGGGTTCCGCAAGAGGCCGGCTCCACGGAGCTTCGGATCGTCGTCCGCGATACCGATGGCCACGCAGTCGAGCAGTCGACGCAGATCAAGGTGCGCAAACCCCGCTCCGAGCCGGGGGAGGGCCCATAGGACGGTGGGGTAGTCGTTGGCGACCGAACCGCACCGCACCCCCGACAGTCATGGCTGGCGTCAGCCGGTGGCCGTCGCCATCGCGGCCTCGCTGCTGGGCCTGCTCGTCCTCGCAGCGGGCGCACGGGTACCGGCGCCGCTTGCGATGGTCGGGCTCGGCGCGGCGCTCGTCGGTGCGTCCCTGTTGCTGTCCTGGGCGGCCGACGCCGCGGAAGTAGAGATCTCGGGCGGGATGGTCCTGGCCGGGATCACCCTGGTCACGATCCTCCCCGAGCTGGTCGTCGAGGTCCACTTCGCCTACACCCAGCAGACGTCGCTGGTCAGCGCCAATCTCACCGGGGCGACCCGGCTTCTGCTCACTGGAGCGACTGCGATGCCGGTCGTGGGTGCGTGGTTGTTGGCGCGCCGCGGCGAGCGAGCGCCCTCGGCCGCCTACAGGCTCGCTCCGGCGCGTCGCGTCGATCTCGCCGTCCTGTTCGTTGCGGCCCTCTACGGAATCCTGCTGGCCCTGCTCGGCCGGGTGTCTCTGATCGATGGGCTCCTGCTCTTCTGCCTCTACCTCTTCTACCTGCGGCGGATCGGCGGAACCCCGGAAGAGCCCCCGGCCGTGGTCGGCGTCTCGGCGGGACTGGCGGCTCTGCCGGCCCAGCAACGGCGGCGGTGGCTGGTCGGCCTGCTGACGCTGTCTGTGATCGTGGTCGGGGTCGTCGCGGTCCCATTCACCGAGGCGCTCCAGACAACCGGTTCCGCGCTCGGCATCAACCCCTACCTGCTCGTCCAGTCGATTGTGCCGGCGGCGACCGAGACACCCGAGTTCGTGGTCGCGCTGGTGCTCGCGCTCAATCGCCGGCCCGGCCTGGGGCTTGCTGTGTTCCTCGCCGCGTCGGTGGCCCAGTGGACGCTCGCGCTCGGGGTGCTCCCCTGGGCCCAGGCGGCCGGGGGCGGGCCCTCGAGCCTGCCGCTGGACACTCGCGCGACGGTGGAGGTGGCGCTGACCGTTGCGACGACGCTGATGGCGGTTGCGGGGCTCGCGACGCTGACGCCGAAACGGATCGACTCCGGAATCGTGCTGGCGCTGTTCGCGATCCAGTTCGCGTTCCCGTCGACCGGGGTGCGAGTCGTGGTCGCGGTCATATTCGCGATGTTCGCGCTCGACATCCTGATCGGAAACCACCGCGCAGTGCGGCCGATGTTCGCGGCACTCCGCTCACGGGGCCCACCGCCTGTCCCTCCCGGCTAGGTGGATCCGACCGCTAGGCGGCGCTGGCCCGCTCGAGGCGGGGCCTGCTCGAGGGCGGTGGCCATGCGGGTGTAGCTAGAACAGCTGGTTCTCGCCGGCGAAGATCTCCGAGACCGAGTCGTCGGCGAAGATGCGCCGGATCGAGTCGGCCAGGGTCGGCGCCGTCGGCAGCACGACGATGTTCTCGGGTGCATCGGGACGTAGCGGGATCGTGTCGGTGACCACGATCCGCTCGATCCCGGACTCCTCGTACGGCAGCCGCTCGAACGCCGGGGCCGAGAAAACGCCGTGGGTGGCGCAGGCGATCACTCGCGCGGCGCCCTCGTCGCGGACCGTGCGGGCGGCCGCACACAGGGTGCCCGCAGTGTCGATCATGTCGTCGACGAGGACCGCGGTCTTGCCCTGCACGTCACCGACGACGTAGCCGATCTCCGCGACCTGCTGGGCCGGCCGCTCCTTCTCCATCACGGCCCAGTGGACGCCGATCTTGCGGGCGAAGTTGCGAGCCACCTTCACCCGGCCGGCGTCCGGGGAGACGATCACGAGCTCCTCGTTGGAGGCCTGATCGAGGAAGTACTGGGTGAGCATCGGCATCGCCGTCATGTGGTCCACCGGCACCTCGAAGAACCCCTGCACCTGGCCGGAATGGAGGTCCATGGTCAGCACTCGGTCGACGCCGACCGCCTCGAGCGCCTTGGCGACCACGCGGGCCGAGATCGGCTCGCGGGGCTGCGACTTCTTGTCCTGGCGGGCGTACCCGTACCAGGGCATGACCGCGATGATCCGGTGGGCGGACGCGCCCTGGGCGGCGTCGATCATCACCAGAAGCTCCATCAGGGCGTCGTTGGGGGTCATCCCGTGCGCTTCGTTCGCGGCGGTGGACTGCACCAGGAAGACGTCGGCCCCGCGAATCGACTCCTCGTAGCGGCAGTAGACCTCGCCGTCGGCGAACGTGCGGAGATCGACCTGGCCGAGGTCGACGTCGAGGCGATCGGCAATCTTCGCGGCCAGCTCCATCGAGCACCGACCGCCGAAGACCATCAAGCGCTTGGTGTAGTCCTGAGGGATCGAGCTCATCACCTGGGGGGCCTCCTCGATCACGCTCACTTGTCCCGGCTCCCTTCCTCTCTCGCCTCTCCGGCCCGCCTCGCCTTGCGCTCGGCGTAGCCCTCGATGTTGCGTTGCTCGGCCCGCGTGACCCCTAGCGCTCCCGGCGGGACATCCTTGCGGATCACCGCGCCAGCGCCAGTGTAAGCGCGATCGCCGACGGTGACCGGCGCGACCAGGGAGGTGTGCACGGCGATCCTCGCACCTTCCCCGATTTTCGTCCTGTTCTTGCGAAAGCCGTCGTAATTGGCGGTGATCGTGGAGGCGCCTAGGTTGGCCCCGGGGCCGACATCGGCGTCGCCGACGTAGGAGAGGTGTGGCACCTTCGCGCCCTCGCCGATCTCCGAGTTCTTGATCTCGACGAAGGTGCCGGCCTTGGCGCCGGCTCGCAGGACCGCCCCCGGGCGGAGGTAGGCGAACGGACCGATGGTGCAGCGGTCGGCGACGTCGCACTGCTGAAGGTAGGAGTGGATCACCGTCGTCTCGGGGCCGAGGGTGGAGTCGATCAGGGTCGTATGGGGACCGACGACCGCCCCCCGGCCGACGCGGGTTGCGCCGCGCAGGGCCGAGCCGGGCTCGATCGTGGTGTCCGGCTCGATCTCGACGTCGGCGTCGATCCAGGCGGCGGCGGGATCGGTGATCGTGACCCCGGCCAGCATGTGGCGCTCGAGGATGCGCCGGCGGGCCTCGGCGGCGGCGAGCGCCAGGTCGGCGCGGCTGTTGACGCCGAGACTGGCGGCGGGGTCGGGCGCCGCGTAAGCGCCGACGCGGTGCCCCTCGCGACGCAGGAGAGGGAGCACGTCCCCCAGGTAGTACTCCCCCGCAGCGTTGTCGTTGCGAAGGCGCTCGAGCGCGCCCGCCAGGGGCTCGGCGGCGAAGACGAAGGTGCTGGTGCTGATCTCGCGGATCGCGAGCAGGTCAGGTGCCACGCCCTCGGAGTGCTTGGTCTCGACGATGCTCGCCACGGACCCATCGGAGTCGCGTACGACCCGGCCATAGGTGCCCGGCCGATCGAGCTCGACGGTCATCACGGTGGCCGCGGTCCCCTCGCGACGATGGGCCTCCAGCAGCGCAGTCAGGTGCTCCCCCGACACCAGCGGATGGTCGCCCGGGACGACCAGGACGGTCTCGGCGTCGCGGATCAGCTCGATCGCCGCCCGCACCGCACCGCCGGTGCCGTCCGGCACGGGCTGAACCACGGTCTCGGTCCCGTCGGGGAGGCCGGCCCCTAGATCCCGATCCGGGGGGACGATCACCGCGATCCGGCCGGCGCCGGAGGCGCGTGCCGCCAGCACAGGCCAGGCGATCATCGGCCGCCCGCAGACCGGATGCAGGACCTTCGGAATGGCCGAGTGCATGCGCGTTCCCTCGCCCGCGGCCATGATCAGAACGGTGGGAGCCTGGCTCACCCGCGAATCGTAGAGCCGATCGGCAGGGTTCGGCGCCGACGCGCCTACGCCGGGCCGCGCTCGCCCATGCACGTCTCGCGTTCGCTGAAGCCTTTGTCCGCCTAGGGGCGGACGAAGGCTTCAGGGAATGGGATTTAGGCTCGTGCGCGGGCCGTAGACTCAGGTACCGATCCGGGGTGGTGTAGTGGCAGCACGTCAGGTTTTGGTCCTGAAGGCGAGTTGGGTTCGATTCCCTCCCCCGGAGCTCCACCCTGTCGACTCGTTGAGTGTGGGATTCGACCGCATATGGCGGCTCGATTCCACAGTCAGTGCGAAGAATCGAATATCGTCGCGAGCCGCTCGAGCGCGTCGGCGAACATGCGCTGCATCCAGGCCCGCCCCCCGAGGGCGAGCAGGACGCGGTCGAGCACGCTCGCGGACTCGACCTGAGCGGAGAGGCGCACCCGAGTGCCGGTGCTGTCCGGGCTGAGGGTCCAGTTGACCCGCGCCAGCGTGCCCCCCGCGAGGGTGGCGCTTCCGCTCAGCCCGCGCGGGGGGTCCGCGCTCTCCACGGCCGTGCGCGCGGTGCGCCCGATCCCCAGCGGGCCGCGCATGCGCACCGCCCCGCGCTGGAGCGGGGCGCCGTCGCCCGACCCGGGTGGCGGCTCCAGGCTCAGCACCTCGACCCGATGATCGGTCAGCTGCCAGTGGTGCCCGAGTTGGGCGAGGTACGCGAATACGTCCTCCGGCGGGGCGGCGACGATCCCCTCGGCCGCCATGCCGATCCCCGGCACCGGCCTCAGTCCTCGCTCGGCTTCCGCACCCTGCCCGCCTCGGTGCCCGGCTCGGTCGCGGGCCCGCGCGGCGCCGGGATCCCCAGCACCCGCATCGCCTTGAGCCCTAGCCCCAGCTTCTCGCGTCCCTCGGTCGAGGACACGGCGTGCCCCGACAGCTCCCGCACCCGCTCCAGCCGGTAGCGGACGGTATGGCGATGGGTGAACAGGCGCTCCGCGGTGGGGGTCACGTTCCCGTCGTTGTCGAGATAGGCCTCGACCGTCGCCACCAGATCGGTGTCGTATTGCTCGTCGTAGGCGGCAAGCGGAGCCACGGTCTCTTCGTAGAAGCGCTGCAGCTCAGCCGGGTCCTCGCTCATCGCCGGCAGCAGCAGGCGGTAGGAGCCCGTGTCCTCGAACGCGAGCAGGGCCCTTCCCTCCGCCTCGGCCACGTTCACCGCCAGCAGCGCTTCCTTGCCGGCCCGGTGCAGATCGGCCGGGTCGGTGGTCCAGCGACTGCGGGACACGGTGATCGCGAAACCGCCGAGCGCGGCCTGAAGCTCCCGCTCGAGCGCCGCGGCGGCGCGGGTCAGCTGAGCCTCGTCCGCGGCAGGGACGATCGCATCGATCTGGGCGGGCTCGCCATCCTCAGCGAGGGCGGCGAGCGCGCCGCCGCTGACCGCCCGCAGCGCGCGGACGCCGACGGTCAGCACGCGCGCCCGCCAGTCGCCGGTCTGGGCGTTGCGAGGCGCGGCACGTGCCGTCACCACTCCAGCCCCCGGCTGGACCTCGACTCCCAGCTCGGCCGCCCTGGCGACGATGTCGCCGCGATCGGTGACTTCGCGCGCCAGCACCGAGCTCACGAAGGCACCCGCGGCCTCGTCGCTCGCCCAATCGGGCGACCGCGAACGCTCCAGCTCGAGCGCCACCAGTGTGGCGACCATCCGCATCAGGGTCGGCGCAGGCTCGTCTCCGTGAGGCCGATAGCGAAGCTCGCCGACCGCGGCGTCCGCGATCCGCAGCTCGCTGATCGTCACGCCCGTGCCCGCCGACAACAGCTTCGCCTCCTCGCCCGACGACGCGGCGGCCACCGCCAGCACGGCGCTCGAGCGGTCGACCAGGGCGACGCTCGCGTCCAGCACCTTGGCGGCGGCGCGTGCGACCGCCGGCAGCCCGGCGCCCGACTCGATCGCCTCCGAGAGCGCGTCAAGCGACGCGTCGTTTCCGTCGTTTACAGGGTTTTTCCCAGCTCGTGCTGAGGTTTGCCGAGCGGCCGACTTGGAACTCACCGGGGGATCTTAGGCGCCGCCCTCGCGCCCGCAGGCATGGGAGCTAGCTGAACAGCGCGTAGATCTCGTCCCAGAAGTACACGATGACCACGCCCACCCCGATCCCGATCGCCACCAGCGTGGCGAGGACGCACAGCGACAGGATCGCGGCCGTGGCCTTCTCCCACGTGCGGCCGTAGGAGCCGATCGCCGGAACCAGGATCAGGGCCGCGAACGCCAGCAGGCTGATCAGGCCGGCGCCTCCGAACAGCAGATATTCGGTGGGAATCTCCGCGAGCATCGACAATTCTCTTCCATTGCGCGGGGGCGGCCGCCAGCTCAGCCTCCCGCGCAGGGCCTCATTGTGGCGTAAGCGTCCGACGGTCGGGCCGCTCGCGCTCTCTCGGCGCCCTCCGCAGATACGTGGCGACCAGGGCGACCGAGGCACACAGGGCGAATGCGGACACCCCGAACGCCCAGCCGCCGTTCACGTCGCTTGCGTAGTGGACCCGCAGGTATACCCGCGACAGGCCGATCGCCGCCGTGAGCGCGATCGCCCCGATCACCAGGGCCGTGCCCCCCACCTTGCCGGGGCGGAGGCGCAAGGTCACGGTGAGCGCCAGCCACACGTAGAGCACCGACCACGCCGCATGGCCGCTCGGGTATGCGGAGCCCGAGGAGGCGACGAGCGCGCCCCCCGGGCGGGGGCGATCGATCGCGTCCTTCACCACGGGCACCCCGACGTGAGCGATCACCAGCGCGACGACCAGAACCGCCAGCTCGATCCACCGGCGCCGAAGGCCGAGCAGGATGGCCGCCACCGCGGCGACCGAGAGGGTCACCGGCGACGACCCAAGCGTGGTGACCGCCTCGGCAACGTCGGTGACCCACCCCGTGCGAACTTCGGCGGCCACGTCGAAGGCGGTCTCGTCGCCGGGCGTCGGACCGGGATCGTCGGAGAAGACCGAGGCGTAGGCCACGAACACGAACAGCGCCACCGCCAGGGTCGCGACCACCGCCGTGAGCTCGAGCCCGAGGCCGCCGCCCGGGGTCAGCCGGTGCCAGACGAAACGCGCCTGCGGCTGAAGCCGGCGGCCGAGCGCAACAAGCGGCCGCAGCAGCGCACGTTTCTCCATCCACTCGACCACGCGTCGCCGGTTCTCGGTCTCGCGCAGGAATCGAACCGAGACCCCGATCGCGACGATCACGCCGACGGTGACCCCGAACACCAGGATTCCGGTCCCCGCCCAGTCGGCGATCTCCTGGATGCTGCGAGAGCCGAGGTAACCGAGGACCGTGAACGTCCCCGCCCACAGCCCGGTCCCGAGGACGCTGTACGGGAGGAAGGCCCGGTACTCCATCCCCGAGCTCCCGGCGACGAACGGCGCGAGCGCCCGCACCAGGCCGATGAAGCGGCCGATCAGGATCGTCTTCCCCCCGTGCCGGTCGAAGTAGCTCTCGACCTGACGGAACCGCTCGGGCGTGATCCTCACCCTCGAACCGTGCCGCTCGATGAACCCGCGGCCCAGCCGCTTGCCGATGAGGAAGCTGGTGGTGTCCCCCGCCCAGGCGCTGAACCAGACGATCGCGATCGTGAGGTAGAGGTTGGTGACGCCCTGGCCGGCGACGGCGCCCGCGAGGATCACGAACGTCTCGCCCGGCGCGATGAGCCCCACGAACGCCCCGGTTTCGAGGAAGGCCAGCAACCCCGCCAGGGGGTAGGTCCAGTCTCCCAGCGTCCGGGAGACGTCCTCGAGGATCTGCTGGAGGTCGAGCTGGTCGAACCGGCTGGAGACGAACCAGAAGACGGTGATCGCGGCCACGGCAATCACCGCCCAGCGGATGCGCTCGCCCCTGGTCTCCGGCAGCTTCATGCCGTGCTGGTCACGAACATGGTGCGGAATCGTTACCCGCCGAGCGCCCCCGGCGTCGTCACGATCGGCTCGGCGAACCGCGGCGGCAGCGAGTCGGCCGCGCGCTCGGCGGCGGCGAGATCGGGAAACAGGCCGAACGCGGTCGGCCCCGAGCCGGTCAGCAGCGCACGGGCCGCGCCCGCCTGCTCGAGCGCGACCAACGCCTCCGCGATCTCCGGGCGCAGTGACAGCGCCGCCCGTTCGAGGTCGTTGACCAGGAGCTCCGTGTAGTCCAGAGGCGAGACTCCGCCGTCAGCCGCCTCGCGCAGGCGCGCGGCCAGCTCCGCCAGTTCGGCCGGGTCCCGTCCGAGGCCCATGCGGTCCGCCTCGGCGTAGACCTCGGCCGTCGACAGGCCACCCTCGGCAGGGAGGAGCACGACCGCAAAGCCCCCCGGCGCCGGCAGGGGCTCGAGCCTCTCACCGGCGCCCCGCACCAGCGCGAACTCCGGATCGAGCTGCGAGGGCACGTCAGCGCCGAGCCCGGCCGCGAGCTCGTCGGTGCGATCCACGTCGTCGCGTGCGAGCCGCAGCAGCGCCGCCGCGTCGGCGCTCCCCCCGCCGAGCCCGGCCGCGACCGGAATTCGCTTCTCGATCTCGATCCGCAGCGGCGGCCGCCGCCAGCCGCGCGCCCGCAGCGCGTCGAGCGCGATCGCGACGAGATTGGGCTCGCCGACGTCCGGGCAGATCACCTCGTCGCTGCCACCGGGACCGGCATCCGTCATCGTGATCCGGTCCGAGAGCGCGAGCGGGCAGAACAGGGAGCACAGCTCATGCAGGGCATCGTCGCGTTTCCTCCCGAGGTACAGGCAGAGGTTGAGCTTCGCCGGCGCTCGCAGGATCAACCGAGCCGCTCCGCGAGCCGCACGAAGTCCGGAGGCGCCAGCGCCTCGGCCCGAGCGTCGGGCGGGAGCCCGAGCTCACCCAGAGCGGCGCGAACCCGCTCCCGGCTCCCGACGCCGGCGAGCTCGAGCGAGCCGGCCAGTGTCTTGCGGCGGTGGGCGAAGGCACCCCGGACGAGCTGCGTGACCGAGCCAATCGTGTGGGCACCGTGCACCGCGTCTGTGCGCCGCTCCAGGCGCAGCAACGCCGAGTCGATCCGGGGGCGAGGCGTGAACACCGCTCGATCGACGGTGCGCAGGAGCCTCACCTCGCAGGCGAGCTGGACGAGCACGCTCGGGGCGCCGTATGTCGCGCGTCCCGGGCGCCGCCCGCAGACGGTCGGCGATCTCGCGCTGGACCATCACCGTCCAGGCGGCGATCGTCGGCAGCTGGGAGACGGTGCGCAGGATCAGCGGGGTCGCGATCGAGTACGGGAGGTTCGAGACCATTGCGGTAGGCGGCGGCGCCAGCGTCGCGAGCTCGATCCGCATCGCGTCGCCCCAGATCACCTCGACGTTCGCATTCGCGGAAACGACCGCCTCGAGCTCGTTGCGCAGACGGGTGTCGAGCTCGACCACCATGACCCGCTCGACCAGTGGCGCGATGCGCTCGGTGAGCGCTCCCTCGCCGCCCCCCACCTCCAGCACCACATCGCCGGCGCCGACGCCCGACTCACGAGTGATCGCGTCCAGCAGATTGGGGTCGGCGAGGAAGTTCTGACCCAGGCGAACCATCACCAGCCGAACACCCGCGCCGCGTTCGCCTCCACCGTCGCCTCGAGAGCCGCGTAGGCCACGTCCCGCACCTCTGCCAGATGCTCGGCGGTGGCGACGACGTTCGCCGGCTGGTTCGGCTTCCCGCGGACGGGCTGGGGCGCCAGGAACGGCGAATCGGTCTCCACCAGCAGGAGCTCGGGGGGCACCAGCCGCGCCGCCTCGCGCAAGCGCTCGGCCCGCGGGTAGGTGAGGTTGCCGGCGAACGAGCAGTACCAGCCGTGCTCGGCCGCCTCGCCGACTCGCTCTGGCGGAGCCGAGAAGCAATGAAGGATCACCGTGACTCCCTGAGCGCGCCGGGCGAGCGTCTCGAACGTCTCGGCGAGTGCCTCGCCGCCGGTCGCGTGGGCCGCGTCACGCACGTGAATCACCAGCGGCTTCGCCGCCTCGCGCGCGACCTCGATCTGCGCCTCGAACGCGCGCCGCTGGTCCTCGCGGGGGGCGCGGTCCCGGTAATAGTCGAGGCCCGTCTCGCCCACGGCGGCCACGCGGGGATGTCGCGGCGAGCTCGGAGAGCTCGGCGGATGCGGCCTGATCGAAGCCGGTGGCCCCGTTCGGATGCCGGCCGACGGAGGCGTACACCTCCGGATGCGCCTCGGCGGCCGTGACCGCCTCACGGCTCGAGTCCTCGTCGATGCCGACCGTGAGGATCCGGCTCACGCCCACGGTGCGGGCGGCGGCGACCAGATCCGCGTTCCGCGGCTCGCACAGCTCCAGGTGAGCATGCGTGTCGACCACCGGAAGGTCGGGTCTACGCCACGGCCTCGAGCTTGGGGAACAGCGGCGGTATCCGCTCGATCGTGCTCCCGCCCGGCCGGGAGCCGATTGCCGCCAGCCCCCGCCCCTGCTCACCGAGCGCGTCCAGGGTGCGGTCGGAGGTCTCGGGCATGTAGGCGTGCAGCACGAGCGCCAGCGCTCGCACCCCCTCGGCGAGGCTGTAGAGCACCCGGTCGAGGCGCTCGTCATCGCCGGCCCTTGCCAGGTCCCACGGCCGCGTCTCCTCGACGTAGCGATTCAGCCGGCGCACGCGGACCCAGATCTCCTCCAGAGCCTGGCTCAACTCGGTGCGGTCGAGCAGCTCGGCAACCCGCCCCTCGAGGCCCGCGAGGCCGTCGTCCCCGTCGACAAGTGCAGCGTCGACCTCGGCCGCGGGCACGACGCTCGCCCGGTACCGCTCCAGCATTGCCAGCGTCCGGCTGACCAGGTTGCCCCAGTCGTTGGCGAGCTCGGTCTCGTACCGCGCCTCGAACCCGGCGGCCGAGATCGCGCCGTCCTGGCCGAAGCTCACCTCGCGGAAGCAGTAGAAGCGCAGGGCGTCGGCGCCGAAGCGCTCGATCGCCTCAAACGGATCGAGCACGTTCCCGAGCGACTTCGACATCTTCTTCTCTCCCATCAGCAGGAACCCGTGGATGACCATCCCACGCGGGGGCTCAAGCCCGGCGGCGAGCAGCAGCGCCGGCCAGATCACGGCATGGAACCTGAGGATGTCCTTGCCGAGCACGTGGCGGTTCGCGGGCCAGTAGCGATCCGTCAGGTCCTCGCCCTCGCGGGCGAAGGAGAGCGCCGTGTAGTAGTTGAGCAGCGCGTCGAACCACACATACATGCGCTGGCTCTGATCCCAGGGGAGCTTCATCCCCCAGCGGAGCTTCGGCCGTGAGAGGGAGACGTCGTCGAGCCCCTGTTCGATGAACGAGAGCGCCTCTTGGCGGCGGTAATCGGGCGCCACGAAGTCCGGGCGCTCGGCGTAGAGGCGCAGCAGTTCGTCCTCGAACGCCGACAGACGGAAGAACCAGTTCTCCTCGCGCTCGCGCTCGAGCGGGATCTCGTGGATGGGGCATGTGTTGCCCGGCCCGAGCTCACGCTCGGTGTAGAAGGCGGCGCAGCGCGGGCAGTACCAGCCCTCGTACACGCCCTCGTAGACGTGGCCGTTGTCGTAGACGCGCTGCATCACCTCGGCGACCTTCGCGGTGTGACGGGGATCCGAGGTGCGGATGAAGAAGTCGTTCGAAGCGCCGATCCACTCGCCCATCTCCTCGAACCGCGGGGCGTTTCGATCGGCGAGCTCCTTCGGGGGGATGCCCTCCCGCTCAGCGGCCAGCTCGACGGGCTCGCCGTGTTCGTCGGTCCCCGTGAGGAAGAAGACGTCCTCGCCGCGCTGGCGCATGTGGCGGGCGAGGATGTCGGCGGCGATCGTCGTGTACGCGTGGCCCAGATGGGGCTCGGCGTTCACGTAGTAGATCGGCGTCGTCACGTAGTAGGACATGGGCGCCGGAGGATAGACGCCGGGTTCGCCCGGGGACCGCCGTCGGGGGCGTGCCGGGCCTAGGCCGCAGCCAGCCGGCCACGCCGACCGGCGATCGACCCGACCAGGAGCGAGTCGGCGGGCACCTCGGCTCCGGGGAGCAGCACCGATCCCTTGATCATGGCGCCGTCGCCGATCCGGCACCCCGGGCCGATCACGGCCGGCCCGTCGATTCGGACCCGCGCGCCCACCTGCGCTCCCCCGCCAACCAGCACGCGGCCGCTCACCTCGGTGCCCGCCGGAAGCCCGCCGGTGGGGGCCGCGAAGCCCCCCTCGCCCGGCGTCGCGGGATCGGCGTCGCCCTCGACCACCTCGCCGTCGAGCTCCACGCCGACCGCCCCGTCGAGCGCGTCGATGTTTCCCTGCAGGTACTCCGGGACCGAGCCGACGTCGTTCCAGTAGCCACTGGTCTCGTGCACGTAGAAGGGCACGTCGTGGGCGAGCAGCGCCGGGAAGATGTCGCTTGCCCAATCCACGTGGGGCGGATCCGGGAAGTAGTCGAAGACCTCCCGGCGGAACGCGTAGATCATGCAGTTGGCGAGGTCGGAGAGGGCCTCTGCCGAGTCGGGCTTCTCCTGAAATCCCTGCACCCGGCCGTCCGCCCCGGTGACCACCACGCCGAACTCGCTCACGTTCGGGACCCGCTTCACGGTCAGCGTCGCAACCCCGTCGTGGGCGGCGTGCGCAGCCGCCAGTGCGGTCAGGTCGACGTCCGTGAGGGCGTCCCCCGCCATCACCACGAACGAGTCGCCCTCCCCTTCCGTGAGCCACTCGCGCACGTTCCAGACACCCCCCGCGGTGTCCAGCAGTCGCTCCTCGTAGCTGTAGGAGAGCTCGAGCCCGAGCCGGGAGCCGTCGCCGAAGCGCCCCTGGATCGTCTCGGGGAACCAGTGGAGGTTGGCGATCACCTCCCGGAAGCCGTGGCGGCGGAGGAGAAGCAGGATCTGCTCCATCACCGGCCGGTTCCCGACCGGGACCATGGGCTTCGGGACCTCGTATGTCAGCGGCCGCAGCCTGGTGCCCAGGCCGGCCGCCATCACCATCGCCCTCAACACCGCTGGGTCAAGTGCCCTGATCCCACGACGCCAGGTATTGCCTCTGCGCCTCGGTCAGCTCGTCGATGTCCACGCCGCGGGAGGCGAGCTTCAGCCGCGCGATCTCCGCATCGATCTCGTCGGGAACCGGGTAGACACGCTTCTCGAGCTCCGCCGCGTGCTTGACCATGTGCTCCGAGACGAGCGCCTGATTGGCGAAGCTCATGTCCATCACCGCCGCGGGGTGGCCCTCGGCCGCGGCCAGGTTCACCAGCCGGCCCTCGGCGAGGAGGAAGATCTCGCGGCCATCGTGGGTGCGGTGGCCCTCGACGAAGGGCCGAGTCGCGAAGGTCTCCGCGGTGATCTCGTCGAGCTCGTCCTTGTTCACCTCGACGTCGAAGTGGCCCGCGTTGCACACGATCGCGCCGGACTTCATCACCGCGAACATGCGGCCGTTGATCGCGTCGCGGTTGCCGGTGACCGAGATGAAGACGTCTCCGACCCGGGCGGCGTCGACCCCCCGCATGACCTCGAATCCGTCCATCAGCGCCTCGAGCGCGCGCAGCGGATCGACCTCGCAAACGATCACGTGGGCGCCGAGGCCCTTGGCCCGCATGGCCACGCCCTTCCCGCACCATCCGTAGCCGATCACGACGACCCGCAGGCCGGCGATCAGCACGTTGGTGGCCCGGATGATGCCGTCCATAGTGGACTGGCCGGTCCCGTAACGATTGTCGAAGAAGTGCTTCGTCCTCGCGTCGTTCACCGCCATGATCGGGTACCCGAGCTTGCCCTGGGCCTCGAGCGCCTTCAGCCGGATGACGCCGGTGGTGGTCTCCTCGGTGCCGCCGATCACACCGTCGAGCAGGTCGGTGCGCTCTCCGTGGAGGACTCCGACCACGTCGGCGCCGTCATCCATCGTGAGCTGCGGCCGGCGCTCGACCGCGGTGGCGATGTGGCCGTAATAGGTCTCGTTGTCCTCGCCGTTGATCGCGAACACCTGCGCCCCGTAACGATCGACGAGAGCAGCGGCGACATCGTCCTGCGTCGAGAGCGGATTCGAGGCGCAGAGGACCACCTCGGCGCCGCCCGCGATCAGGGCGCGAACCAGGTTCGCGGTCTCACTGGTCACGTGCAGGCAGCAGGCCATGGTCACGCCCTCCAGCGGACGCTCGCGCTCGAACCGCTCGCGGATCTGCCCCAGCACCGGCATCTGCCGATCGGCCCACTCGATCCGCCTCTGGCCCGCCTCGGCCAGGGAGATGTCGGCGATGTCGTAGCTCTGCTCGGCGGTCGCCAAGTCGCTCCTTTCATCGAGGGTGCTTCAGCCGGTACGGTCGCGCACAGGCTACGGGGTGCTGCCGGGCGCGGCTTACTCGCGGTGCGGAGGAAGCTCCGAGCAGCCGGGTCGAGCCCGAAGGCCGTCGAGCAGGATCGCCAGGAACCGCTCCCAGCTGATCGTCTTCTCCCCCCCGGCGGCATAGGTCACGCGGCCGAGCCCGCAGATGATCGTGGGAACGTCCTCGACCGATGCGTCGCGGCGCATGCCCCCGGACTCCTGGGCGCGAGCCACCAGCGTCTCGGTGAGCTCATAGACGCCCGAGTGGATCGCCGCGTCACGCATCCTCTCCGCCCGGGACGCCAGCGCCTCGGACAGAGCCCGATCGCCGGCCTGGAGCTCCGCCGATCGGTACATGAGCCGGCGGAAGGCCTCCCAGGCGTCCTCCTCCTCGAGCGCCTCGCGCGTCCACTCCGCGATTCGCTCGAAGCGATCCGCGATCAGGGCGTCTACCAGGTCCTCCTTGGTCGGGAAGTGACGGTAGACGGTGCCGACGCCGACGCCCGCCGCCTTCGCGATCTCGTCCATCTGCGCGTCGAGGCCATCCTCGGCGAAGCGCTTGCGCGCCGCCTTCAGCACCCGCTCGCGATTCCGGCGTGCGTCCGCCCGGAGCGCGCGTACGACGGGTGGAGGGGCTGCCGCGGTCTTGGCCTCGGATCGCCGAAGGGGTGGTGGTCGGTGAAGTCATTCGAAGTGGGCTGTCCATCTGGGCGGGTGTCGTTCGTCGCCTTATCGAACCTATCCGTGACGTCGGTCACTGAGCGAGCGATGGCGGACTGGTAAACGGAAGATTGACTCCGGATCTGATAACGTGAACCGGAATTCCGATTCCGATTATGGCACATCTGTCTACCCCCACGCAAAGGAGCCTCTGAATGACCGATGCACAGACCGCCTACGAGCGCCGCTGGCTCGCCCTTGCGCTGCTCTCCATGGCGATGTTCATGGTCGTGATCGACGCCTCCATCGTCAACGTCGCGCTCCCCACGATCGGCACGGGCCTCGACTTCTCGCAGGAGAACCTCTCCTGGGTCGTCAACGCCTACGTGCTGACCTTCGGCGGCTTCATGCTGCTCGGCGGCCGCGCAGCCGACCTGCTCGGGCGCCGTCGGGTGTTCATGGCCGGGCTGCTCGTGGTCGCGGGCGCTTCGCTCGCGGCGGGCTTCGCCGCGACCGAGGGTCAGCTGATCGCGGCTCGCGCCGCGCAGGGCCTCGGCGCGGCGATCCTGGCCCCGTCGGCGCTTTCGATCGTCACCACCACCTTCCGCGATGGCGCCGAACGCAACAAGGCGCTCGGGGTCTGGGGCGCCGTCGCCGGCGCCGGCGGGGCCGCCGGGGTGCTCCTCGGCGGGATCCTCACCGAGTATCTCGGCTGGGAGTGGGTGCTCTGGGTGAACGTGCCGGTCGGCCTCATCGCGGCGGCCCTCGCACCGTCGCTGATCGCGGAGAGCCGCTCGGAGTCGCAGACCAGGTCGTTCGACGTCGCCGGGGCCCTGAGCGTCACCGCCGGGCTCTCGGTGCTCGTCTACGCGCTGGTGGACGCCAGCGATGCCGGCTGGGGATCGACGCAGACGATCGGCCTGCTCGCGGCCGCGGCGGTGCTGCTCGCACTCTTCGTGATCGTCGAGCGGCGCTCCGACGCACCTCTCGTACCGTTCCGGATCTTCCGCCTGCGGACCCTGACCGGGGCGAACGTCGTGGGGATCCTGACGGGCGCGTCGCTGTTCTCGATGTTCTTCTTCATCTCGCTGTACATGCAGCAGGTGCTCGGGTACAGCGCGATCAAGGCCGGGCTCTCGTATCTGCCGCTGGCGCTGACGATCATCATCTCGGCCGGCATCGCCTCCCAGCTTGTGACCCGAATCGGGTTCAAGCCGGTGATGGCCACCGGGATGGCGCTAATCGCGGCCGGGCTCGTCTGGTTCGCGCAGGTGTCCGTCGGCGGTGGGTTCCTGGGCGACATCCTCGGCCCGTCGCTGCTTGCGGCGGTTGGCCTCGGATTCTCGTTCGTGCCGCAGACGATCGCCGCGGTCTCCGGCGTCCAGGAACGCGAGTCGGGCCTGGCGAGCGGGCTGATCAACACCTCGCAGCAGATCGGCGGGGCCCTCGGTCTGGCGGTGCTCGCGACGATCGCGACCTCGCGGACCGACGACGTAATGGCCTCCGCGGGCGGCGATCCGGCGGCGCTCCCGAACGCTCTGACCGAGGGCTTTCAGGCGGCGTTCCTCACCGGCGCCGGGTTCGCGCTCGCCGGGCTGATCGCCACGCTCGTGCTGATCCGCAACCGCGACAGCCGCGCTCACGTGGAGCTCGCTGCCGAGACCACCGCCGGCGGCGGCGCCTCCGCGGAACGCACCGCCACCGGGGGCGCACCCGCATAAGCGTCCCTACCCGTCGAGTCCCCCCACGCGAGCCCCGTCGCCGCCAGGCGGCGGGGCTCGCGGCCCCGGGGCCGGGTGTCGCCCGACCGAGGCTCTGCCCGGCATGGATGCCTGTTCGGGCAGAGGGCGGGATGCCCGGCCGCCGGGCGGGCGATACCGGCCCCGAGGCCACTAGGGCCGCCCGAGCTCGTCCTTCAGCCGCTCGATCACCTCGACCCTCCCCGGATCGACCCCGCGGCGCACCGCGAGCTGCAGCGAGACGAGGTCCCCGAGAAGCACCGCCCACAGCAGGCGCTCCGTGCGCGTCTCGCCCTCCGTCTCGATCCTGATCACGCTCGCCGCGCCGGGCTCGATCAGGCCGGCGGTCAGCTCCGCCCGCTGGCGCTGACGGGGGTGCTGATCGCGGTCCTCCAGGAACACCGCGCTGAACGCCTCGCTGCCGGCGCCGGTCCAGCCGATGATCTCGTTGTGGTCGATCTCGGGCAGTTCCCCGGCCAGCGCCATCGTCTTCGCCTGCTCGTTCATCTGCGTCTTCCAGCGGTAGGCGACTGGTGCGGTCAGATCGCACCCGTAGATCGCGGGGATGGAGCCCTCGAGCTCGTCCGCAATCGACGCCGAGCGCTCGAGGAGCGGATCCAGCCGATGCTCGAGATGGGCGGAGGAGGAGTCGATCTCGGTCCGGATGGCGTCCGCGGCGCCGACCAGGGTCGCGACCTCGGCCGCGATCGTGAACATGTAGCCGACGGCGGCGCGGGGCTGGATCCCGGAGGGAACCCCCACAACCGGCACCCCGGCACCCCGCGCGGCCTCGGCTAGACGGCCGCCCGTGGTCGCGACGATGCGCCGGACGCCCAGCGCCTCGGCCGCGTCGAAGCAGGCCAGAGTCTCCTCCGTCGATCCCGAGTAGCTCGAGCACAACACCCCGAAGGACGGCGGTGTCCACGGGGCGAGCTCGTAGTCGCGGACGATCAGCATCGGCGCGGTGAGCCGATCGCCGAAGGCCGCCTCCGCGAGCATCGCCCCAACCGCCGAGCCGCCCATCCCACAGACCACCAACCCGCTCGCCTCGCCTGCCTCGATCCCCGCAGACTCGACCCGCCAGAGCGCGTCCCGGAGGTGCTCCGGCAGGGCGAGGACATCGTCGAGCTGGTTCGACGGGTCCGCGGCGCGAATCGCCTCGTCGGCGCCGCTCACGACACGCCTTCCCCCGGCCCGATCCGGGCGCCGTCACCCACATGGGCTCCGGCCTCGATTCGCGCTCCCTCGCCGATCACCGCGCCCGAGCCTACCCGGGCCTCGCTCCCGACCTCAACCCGGGCGGCGAGGATCGAGCCGCGCAGGACCGCGCCGGGGGCCACGGAGCAGCCGTTGTCGAGGACGGACGAGCTCACCTCGGCACCCGGGCCGACTGTGGTCCCCGCACCGAGCACCGCCCGCGCCCCGACCACCGCGTCCGGGCCGACCGCGCAGCCTCCCTCGACCAGGGCGGGCGGCGTGACCGCGGCAGCCGGGTCGACCTCGGCGGTCTCCTCGACCAGCAGCCCATCGGCGCCCAGGCGTGCGCCGGCGTCGGTCACCACACGGCGCTCGAGGATGTCCCAACTGGCTCGCAGGTAGCGCTCCGGGGTGCCGATGTCCAACCAGTAGCCGTCGAGGCGCTTGCCGAAGAGGCCGCGTCCCACGAGCCGGGGGAACACCTCGCGCTCGATCGACACCGCGCGGCCCGGCGGAATCAGCTCGACCACGGAGCGCTCGAGCACGTAGGCGCCGGCGTTGACCTCGTCCGTGTCGATCGCGGCCGGCTCCGGCTTCTCCAGGAAGCCCCTGACCTCGCCGTCCGGCGCGCGGCGGACAAGCCCGTACTGGGTCGGGTCCTCGACCGGATAGAGGCCGAGCGTGGCGACCGCTTCGCGCATGCCATGCAGCTCGACGAGAGCGGAGAGGTCGAGATCGGTCAGCAGGTCGCCGTTGAGCGCCAGAAACCGGTCGCCGAGCAGCCCGCGGTCGGCGGCGAGCCGGATCGGCCCGGCCGTGCCGAGCGGCTCGGGCTCCTCCAGATAGTGGATCCGGGGACCCACGCCTTGGCTCTCGCCGAGTGCCGAGCGCAGCTCGTCGGTGCCGAAGCCGCAGGCGAGCACCACCTCATCCACGCCGTGCCGCCCGACCCAGTCGAGCATGAACCTGATGAACGGTCGATCGACCAGCCGCAAGGCCGGCTTCGGGCGGGTCAGGGTGAGCGGACGGAGCCTCGTGCCCTCGCCCCCGACCAGGATCAGGGCCTGCATCAGGGCTCGGGAGATGCCGCGCCGCCGCCGGGCGCTCCGGCCGGTGCCGGGGTGCTCGGGCTGCCGCTCGGCTTGCCGATGCCCTCGTAAATGAACCCGGCGGCACGCAGCGCGGCCGGATCGAGGAAGTTGCGCCCGTCCACCATGAGCGGGGTCGCCATCCTCTCCGCCAGCGCGGCCCAGTCGAGCGCGGCGAACTCGGGCCACTCGGTGACCAGGACCGCGGCGTCGGCGCCGTCGAGTGCGGCCTCGGCGGAGGGGCTGAATTCCACGCTCGGCAGCAGCTCGCGCGCTCGGGACTCCGCGACGGGGTCGTAGCCCCGCACCTGGGCGCCCTCTCCCTCCAGTCGCGCCGCCAAGACGAGGCTCGAGGCGCCGCGCATGTCATCCGTTTCCGGCTTGAACGCGAACCCGAGCACGGCGATTAGCTTGCCCGCGAGAGACCCGAGATGCCGCTCCAGCTTTCGGATCACGCGCCGCTTCTGCAGCTCGTTCACCTCGATCACCGCGTTCAGCAGCTGGAAGTGGTAGCCGGAGTTGGCCGCGAGCTGCTTGAGGCTGGAGACATCCTTGCCAAAACAAGAACCGCCCCACCCGATGCCGGCCCGGAGGAACGCCGGACCGATCCGATCATCCAGGCCGATACCGTGAGCGACGTCGCCGACATCGGCGCCGACCTCCTCGCAGACGTTGGCGATCTCGTTGATGAAGGAGATCTTCATCGCGAGGAAGCCATTGGCGGCGAGCTTGATCATCTCGGCGGATGTGACGTCGGTCCGCACCATCTCGCCGCCCAGCGGCTGGTAGATCTCCGCGACCTCGTCGGCCGCCCATTCGGAACCTGGGTCAGCGCCGATGACGACGCGGTTGGGATGAAGGAAGTCGCTCACCGCCGAGCCCTCCTTGAGGAACTCCGGGCACGACACGTATGCGAGCTCCGGGATGTCACGGCGGATCCCCGTGCCGGTGCCGGCGGGCACCGTGCTCTTCATGACCAGCGCATGGCCGCCGTTGGGGCGCAGCCGGGAGACCACGCTTTGTACCCGCGACAGGTCCGCGTCGCCGGAATAGGTCGGCGGCGTGTCGACGCAACAGAACTGGAGCCTCGCGCGGTCGAGCGCCGCGTCGATGTCCGTCGTGAAGCGGAGGCGGTCCCGGTTGCGGGCGAGCATGTCCTCGAGCTCCGGCTCGTGGATCGGCACCCGGCCCGCCCGCAGCCCCTCGATCTTGGCCTCGTCGATGTCGACGGCCACGACCTCGTGGCCGCGCTCCGCGAAGCAAGTGGCGGTCACGAGGCCGACCCAGCCGACCCCGATCACGCCTATCGCCTGCTGTTCCTCGGCCATCCGCTGCTCGACGGTATCGCGCGGCCTAGCCCGTGTACTCGGTGAGCGACTGTGCGATACCGAGCATCTCGCCCTCGCTCAGCTCCTGGGTCAGCGTGTTGTTGACCCAGTAGACGGCCGTGTCGGTCTTGAAGGCGACCAGCCGCAGCCGGTCGCCGTCGTAGAAGAGCTGGTAGGTGCGGCCGTCGATCTCGCGCTCCTCGCTCGGGTTCTCGAGGATCGGCGGGTCCCTCCAGTCGGTCCCGGAGACGCCGTAGTAGGCGGTCGCCCCGAAGCTGCCAGGCATGGTGACGACGATCTTGTAGCCGCGGTAGACGTCGTCGCCGGGACCGTCGATCTGGAACGCGCGCGACTCATCGTCGAACTCCGAATCGGGCGTCAGGCGCGTCGGGTAGAAGACCGGGAAGTCGAGGATCGGCGTGCTCCCGTTCTCGGTGGTGTCGTCCAGAAGGCCGCCCGCGACCTGGCCTCCGACCACCGAGGAGTCGACCAGCTCGGTCTCGGGGGGCGGTTGCGGCTGCTCGGGTGGGCCGCCACCGGCTCCCTCGCCGGGTTCGCCGCCACCCTGGCCGCCGCCACCCTGTGCGGCCTCAGCCGGCTCCGGCTCCCCGTTGAGGAACTGCTGGACGACCGCCTGCACCTCCTCGCTGCTCGCGGTGACGTAGGGATCGGTGGGTCCGCCGATGGTCGCCGGGAAGTGGAGCTCATGCACCGGGGCGTTGCGGGCGTCGAAGAGCAACTCGATCAGGCCGATCATGGTCGCCGCGCCGTCGATATCGGACTCGGTGTGATCCTTGAAGATGTCGATGAGCTCGCCCGAGTTGTTCAGGAGGCTGAACGGCGGGACCTTCTGCCGGGCCTCCCGCAGGAAGTCCTGCTGGCGCGCGGACCGGACGAGGTCGTTGTCGGTGTGGCGGTAGCGGACGTACTGGAGCGCCTTCAGCCCACAGAGGCGCTGGTAGCCAGACTCGATGTCGATCTCGGCCACGTTGAGCTCCGGTGGGATGAAGTAATGCCGATCGACGTCGATGTAGACGCAGTCGATCGCGTTCACCGCCTCCGCGAAGCCGAGGAAGTCGACGTTGACGACGTGGTTGATCTCCAGCCCCGTGAGCTGCTTGACGACCTTGAGCGTCAGCTTGGGACCGCCGTAGCTGTAGGCGGCGTTGAACCTGTCCTCGCCCAGGCCGGGGATGTTGACCTTGAGGTCGCGGGGGATCGACAGCAGCGAGATCTGGTTGTCCGGATCGATTCGGAGCAGCATCGTCGTGTCGGAGCGGCCTCGACCGACCTCGTCTGCTCGTTTGTCGGAGCCGAGGATCAGGAAGTTCTGCGGGGCATCGGACTCGACCTCGGTCAGGTTCCCCTGCAGGCCCTCGAGGCCGCCGAGCCCCTCGGCGATGTCGGAGAGGTAGACGAGCACGCTCACCGCGGTCGCCGTCGCCATCGAGGCGACGATCAGGAAGGAGGCGGCGACGAACCGCGCCCAGAGCGTGACTCGAGCGGGCTTCTCCTCCTCTTCCTCCTCGAGAGGAGTCGGGGGCTCGACCGGAGGAACCTCAGGGGCCTCAACCTCTTCCTCCTCGACCTCGGTCGCCGTCGCGCCCGCCCCGTCCGCGGCCGCCACAGCGGGCATCTCGACGGTCGCGAATCCCGGCTTCTTGCGCCGCTTTGCCGCATGCTCCTCGGTGCGGGCCCGCACCCCGGCGAGGGCCGCCTCCCTCGCCGCCTCCCGATCGGCGATGGAGAGCGTGTCCGTCTCGACCGTGGGCTGCCCGATGCCATCGCCTCCGGCCCCGTCCTCGGCCCCATTCTCCTCGGGCCGCTCCTGCGCCCGGCGCCCGGCCCAGGTCGAGGGCCGGACCTCGGTCGGCTCCCCTGGGGGGCCCTCCCCGGCCGGCCCGTCGCCGTGCTCCTGTGAGCGCTCGTCCGGTGAATCGGAGCTCACGCGTCACCTCTGTCGGACTCGGCCGCGAGCCACCGCGGCAGCGCGTCGACGAAGTCGACGATCGCGCGCCGGTAGCTGGCGAGCGAGGAGACCGATACCCACTCGTCCGGCCCGTGATGGCCCGCGCCGAGCGGGCCGAACTCGACCGCGGGGATGCCCGCGCGCAGGAACGAGACCGCGTCGGACGCGCCGTCGCGGCCGATGCTCGTCACCCCGGTGGCGTGGTGCGGGTCGGCCGCCTCGCACAGCGCCCGCACGTAGACGGACTCGGGATCGACCGTCGCGGGCGGACGCGAGAAGCTCGAGATCACCCGACCCCCGTCGATGCCGGCGACCTCGTCAAGGATCGCGGCCGGGTCCTGCTCGGGCAGATAGCGCACGTCCACGTCTATGTAGCAAGTGTCGGGCACCTTGTTGAGGGCGTCGCCGCCGAGGATCCGGCCGAGGTTGATCGACGGGCGGTCGAAAAGCTCCGAGCTACGGGACGCAAACGGTAGCGATTCGATCTCGCTGAACACGTCGAACGCTCGCAGGATCGCGTTCTCGCCAAGCCACGGCGTCGCCCCGTGCGCGGCGCGCCCAGTCACCTCGATCCGCATCGCCAGCACCCCCTTGGCAGCAACCCCGACGTGCATGTCGGTGGGCTCGCCCGTGATCACGAACTCGCCGACGAAGCCCTCCTCGACCAGGCGGTCGCCGCCGCGGTCCACCTCCTCCTCGGATTCCTCGTCCGGGACGATCCCGAGCCGCACCCGCACCCGGTCCTGGGAGCGGACGTCGGTCAGGGCGAGCAGCAACGACGCCAGGGCACCCTTCATGTCGTAGGCGCCGCGCCCGAACAGACGATCGCCGTCGAGCCTGGGGGCATACTGGTCGGAGTTGCCCGGAACCACGTCGATGTGGCCGTGAAGCAGCACTGTCGGCCCCTCGCGGGGCCCCACCTCGGCCACGGTCACCGGCAATCCTCTGACGTCGAGCTGGCGCGCCTCGATGTCACGTGATTCGAGCCAGCCCTTGATAAACCCTGCTCCCAGCCGAATTCCCTCCGGATTCGAGGTGTCGTAGCCGATCAGCTTCTCGGTCAGAAGGCGCTCATCCATCGGCCCTTCAGCCTAGTGCCGACGGCCCGATCAGCCGCGGTCAGGCGTCATCTGCCGCTCGCCCCCCCACAGGGGTCAAGGTTCGGGCCCCAACTGCCGATAAAGGGGTCAGCCGGCGCCTGAGCATCGGGGGGTGTTGCGCCGGCGGAGACCGCGTCTTTGGGGGGACGCGGTCTCCGTAGCTCGTTCAGGGGTTACCGGTCTCCGCGATCTCGATGAACGCCTCGGCGCGGGCGCGGTCCCGCTCGGCGGTCTCGGCCGCGGCCGAGCCCTCCTCGGCATCGGCGAGCCGCTGCTCCGCGTCGCTCAGGCGCTCGCGGAGGTCCGAGAGGTCCAGGTCGTCGGGCGCGATCGCCTCGGCGATCAGCACCCGGGCCCGGTTGGCGAACACCTCGAGCCAGCCCTCCCCCTGCGCGTAGCGATCGACCTCGCCCTCGGAGCGGTGCAGGCGCAGCTCGCACGGCACCAGGCGCGCGACCATCGGGGCATGGCGAGCGCGAATTCCGACCTCGCCGACCGCCGTGCGGGTCGAGAGCTGGAACAGCTCCCCCTGGAACACCGGGCCCTCGGGCGTCAGCACCTCGGCCTCGAGCCCGTGGTCCTCGGCCACTACGCCGGCGCCTCCTCCTTCTCGCGCACCTCGGCCTCAGCCCGCTCCTCGGTCTCGGCCTGCTCACGCTCGACCCCCTCGTCCCCCTCCGCCTTCTCCTCGGTGCCGGCCACCTGGTCGATCGAGCCCATCATGTAGAAGGCGCCCTCGGGGCGCTCGTCGTGCTTGCCGTCGAGGATCTCGCGGAAGCCGCGGACCGTTTCGGCGACCGACACGTACTCGCCGCTCCGGCCGGTGAACTGCTCGGCCACGAAGAACGGCTGCGAGAGGAAGCGCTCGATCTTGCGGGCGCGAGAGACCGTCTGCTTGTCCTCGTCGGAGAGCTCGTCGATCCCGAGGATCGCGATGATGTCCTGAAGCTCCTTGTAGCGCTGAAGCACCTCCTGGACCTGGGTCGCGGTGTTGTAGTGGTCCTCGCCGAGGATGTCGGGCTTGAGGATGGTCGAGGTCGAGTCGAGGGGGTCGACCGCCGGATAGATCCCCTTCTCCGAGATCGCGCGCGAGAGGGTCGTGGTCGCGTTCAGGTGCGCGAACACCGACGCCGGCGCCGGGTCGGTGAGGTCGTCGGCCGGCACATACACCGCCTGAATCGAGGTCACCGAGCCCTCCTTGGTCGACGTGATCCGCTCCTGCAGCTCACCCATCTCGGTCTCGAGCGTCGGTTGGTAGCCGACCGCGGAGGGCATCCGGCCCAGCAGCGCCGACACCTCGGAGCCCGCCTGGACGAAGCGGAAGATGTTGTCGATGAACAGGAGCACGTCCTGGCCACCCGAGTCCCGGAAGTACTCGGCCATGGTCAGCCCGGAGAGCCCGACCCGCAGGCGCGCCCCCGGCGGCTCGTTCATCTGCCCGAAGACCATCATCGTCTTGTCGATGACGCCCGACTCCTGCATCTCCAGGTAGAGCTGATTGCCCTCACGCGTCCGCTCCCCGACCCCGCAGAAGGCCGAGAGCCCGCCGTGCTGCTGGGCGATGTTGTTGATCAGCTCCATGATGATCACGGTCTTGCCGACCCCCGCTCCGCCGAACAGCCCCACCTTGCCGCCCTTCGCGTAGGGCGCCAGCAGGTCGACCACCTTGATCCCGGTCTCGAGGATCTCCTGCGTCGGGATCAGGTCCTCCGCCTCCGGCGCCGGGCGGTGGATCGGCCAGCGCGCCTCCCCCTCCACCGGGGGGCCCCCGTCGATCGGCTCCCCCAGCAGGTTGAAGATGCGGCCGAGCGTGTCCTTACCGACCGGGACCGTGATCGGGCCGCCCGTGTCGACGATCCGGGTGCCCCGCTGCAGCCCGTCGGTGGAGTCCATCGCGACCGCGCGAACACGGTCGTCGCCGAGGTGTTGCTGCACCTCGCAGACCAGGGTGCCGCCCGTGCGTCCCTCGGCGTCGGGCAACTCAACACGAAGCGCGGTGTAGATCTCGGGCAGCTGATCCGTGAAGAGCGCGTCGACCACGACGCCGGTCACCTGCTCGACCGTCCCGACGTTTCCGTTCTCCTCAGCCATTCTTCTCCTTTCAGCCGAGCGCCTCGGCACCGGCCACCACTTCAAGGATCTCCTGCGTGATCTCCGCCTGGCGGGCCCGGTTCATCTCCAGGGTCAGGTCGTCGATCATCTCGCCCGCGTTCTCGGCCGCGGTGCGCATCGCCGTCATCCGCGCACCGTGCTCGGACGCCGCCGACTCCAGGAGCGCCCGGTACACCGAGAGGTCGACGTACTCCTCGAACAGCTTCGGCAGGAGCAGCTCTGCGTCCGGCTCGTAGATCCACAGCGCCTGCTCGTGCGCCTCCGCGAGCTCCGGATCCGCCGGCTGTTCGGGCTCTGGCACGCCCTCGCCGAAGACCTCGGCGTGCTGCAGCGGAAGCAGCGCGTGGCGGCGCACGTACTGGGTCAGGGGAGAGACGTAGCGGTTGTAGACGAGGTCGACCCGGTCGAGCTCGCCGTCGGCGTAGGCGGAGGTGAGGTCGCGCGAGATCTCGCGGGCGTTCGTGAACGCCGGCCTGTCGGTGAATCCGACGTAGGCGTGCTCGACGTTCTCGCCACGAAAGCTGAGCGTGGAGTTGCCCCGCCTGCCGATCACCGAGTACGCCACGGTCGCCCCCTCCGACTCGTACTCACGCCGCAGCCGCAGCCCCTCGCGGATGATCTGGGTGTTGAACGAGCCGGCGAGCCCACGGTCGCCGGTGACCAGCACCACGCCGACCTTGCTGACCTCCTCGCGCTCCTCGAGCAGATCGATCCGCGGCAGCGCCCCGGCGGCATCCGCGACCTGCCTGGTCATCTTGCGGATCGCCTGCGCGTACGGGCGCATGTTCTCGATCCTCTGCTCGGCACGCCGCAGACGGGCGGCCGCGACCATCTCCATCGCCCGCGTGATCTTGCGGATGTTCTTGACCGAGGTGATCCGGTTCTTGACTTCCTTCTGCGTCGCCATCGGCTAAGCCGTGACCTCCTCGACGACTTCCTCGGCCTTCTCCGCCTCCTCGGCGGCCTCGCGCTCGGCCGCGGCCTCGGCCTCGGTGCGGGCGGGCTGCTCTCGCTCCTCGGCCGCCTTGATCCGGTCGGACTCGCCCTCCTCGAGCGGCTGACCCTCCTCGTCGAAGTCCGGGCCGAAGTCGTCGATCATCTCCGCGATCGCATCGCCCAGCTCGGACTCGTCCTCGTCCGAGAGCTCGCCGTCGTTGATGCGGCCCATCAGCTCCGACCGCTCCGCCTTGAGGCGGTCGAGCAGGTTGCGGAGGAACGGCTGCACACGCTCGGTCTTGATCCGGTCGAGGTAGCCGCCGGTGCCGGCGTAGATCGACGCCACCTGCTCGGCGACCGAGAGCGCCGCGCGCTCCTTCTGCTTCAGCATCTCGACCAGCCGCTGGCCCCGCGCCAGCGACCGTTGGGTCTCCGGATCGAGCTCGGACCCAAACTGGGCGAACGCCTCGAGATCCCGGTACTGGGAGAGGTCGAGCTTGAGCCTCCCGGCCACCTTCTTCATCGCCTTGGTCTGGGCGTCGCCACCGACGCGCGAGACCGAGATCCCGACGTTGATCGCCGGCCGGACCCCCGAGTAGAAGAGGTCGGACTCGAGGAAGATCTGGCCGTCGGTGATCGAGATCACGTTGGTCGGGATGTAGGCGGAGACGTCGTTCGCCTGGGTCTCGATGATCGGCAGCGCGGTCAGCGAGCCCCCGTCGAGCTCGTCCGAGAGCTTCACCGCGCGCTCCAGGAGGCGCGAGTGCAGGTAGAAGACGTCGCCGGGGTAGGCCTCCCGGCCGGGGGGACGGCGCAGCAGCAGCGACATCTGCCGGTAGGCGTAGGCGTGCTTGGTCAGGTCGTCATAGATGACCAGGGCCTCGCGCCCGTTGTAGAGGAAGTGCTCGCCCATGGCACAGCCCGCGTACGGCGCCATGTACTTGATCGGCGCGGCCTCGTCGGCGGGGGCGGCGACGATGATCGTGTGCTCCATCGCGCCGTTCTCCTCGAGGATCTCCATCACCTGCACCACGGTCGACATCCGCTGCCCGATGGCCACGTAGATGCACGCCAGGTCCTTGTCGCGGCTGTTGATGATCGTGTCGATCGCGATCGCGGTCTTGCCGGTCTGGCGATCGCCGATGATCAGCTCCCGCTGGCCGCGGCCGATCGGGATCATCCCGTCGATCGCCTTGATCCCGGTCTGCACCGGGTCCTTCACCGGCTGGCGCTGGACCACGCCCGGGGCCTTGAACTCGGCCGGCCGGGTGGCGGTGGTCCGGACCTCACCCTTGTCGTCCAAGGGGCGGCCGAGCGGGTCCACCAGGCGACCGAGGAGCTCCTCGCCCACGGGGATCTCGAGCAGGCGCCCGGTGCGCTTGACCGTGTCCCCCTCGACCACCTCCTCCCATTCGCCGAACATGACCACGCCGACGTTGTCCTGCTCGAGGTTGAGCGCGAGCCCGGTGACGTCGTGCGGCAGCTCCAGCATCTCGAGCGACATGCAGTTGTCGAGGCCGTGGACCCGGGCGATGCCGTCGGCGATCGAGAGCACGGTCCCGACCTCGGAGAGGTCCGCGCCCTCGCCCTCCAGCCCCTCGATTCGCTCGCGAAGGATCTTCGCGATCTCGTCTGGCTTGATCTCCATTTAGTCCTCTTCGTCTTAGGTTTCGATCATCAGAGCCTAGGCCTCTAGGCCGCCTGTGCCACCTCACGGCGCAGGCGCTCGAGCTTGGAGCGAACGCTCGCGTCCAGCACCATGTTGCCGACTCGCAGCACGATCCCGCCGAGGACGGAGTCGTCGACCTCGGTGCGCAGGTCGATCGAGCGGTCGGTCCGGCGCTCGATCTCCGTCCCGATGCGCTCGACCACCTCCGCGTCGAGCTCGACCGCGCTCGTCAGGGTCACCTCCAGCAATCGGTTCGCCTCGGCCCAGAGCTCGTCGAAGCGCTGCCGGATGCGGAACAGAACCGGCATCCGGTGCTTCTCGGCCAGGAGCTCGAGGAAGTTGACCAGCTCCGGCTCCGCACCTGAGACCACCCGCGAGATCCCATCGCGCTTCTCCTGCGAGGAGAAGTAAGGGCTGAAGAAGAACACCTGCAGGTCGCGGTTCTCCGCGAGCGCGTCGGTGAACTGGCCGAGCTGCTCGTGGATGACGTCGAGCTTGTCGTGGTCGGTTGCCACCCCGAACAACGCATCCGCATACACGCGGGCAATTTCATCCATCACAAATCCTCGTGGATGAGGGTCACCGCTCCTCCGCACCGTTGCCGGTCAGAGCCGAGAAGTCGACCTCAGCGAGCGCCTCCTCGACCAGGCGCTTCTGGTCCTCGGGATCGAGCGCCTTGCGGGTGACCTTCTCGGTCGCGAGCACGGTCAGGTCGGCGACCTCCTTGCGGATCTTCTCCAGCGAGCGCCGCGTCTCGGCCTCGATGTCGCGGCGCGCCGCGGCGACCAGCTCTTCGCGCTTCGCCTTGCCCTCCTCGCCCGCCTCGGCGACCGCCGCCTCGGCTGCTTTGCGGGCGCGGGCGGCGATGTCCTCGGCCTGCTCGCGGGCCTCGGTCAGGCGCTGGCGGTACTCGGCGAGGAGCTCGTCAGCCTCCCGGCGCTGGCGCTCCGCCGCTTCGATCGACTCGTTGATCACGTTCGCCCGCCGATCAAGCGCCTCCTGGATCCTCGGGAACGCCACCTTGCTCAGCACCCACATCGTGAACAGGAACAGAACCAGCGTCCAGATCATCAGCCCAAGCCCGGGCGAGACGAGGAAGCTGCCGCCCTCATCCTCGCCGGAGTCGGCGCCCTCCTGGGCGACCAGGAGGACCCCGGTGAGAATGTCGCCGAACGCCTCCATGGCCTAGAGGAAGAAGGCGATCAGGCCGAAGATGAAGGTGTAGAAGGCGACGGCCTCGGTCAGGGCGAAGCCGAGCCAGCGGATCGACTGCAGCTCGTCCTTCATCTCGGGCTGGCGGGCGACCGACTCGATCTCCTTGCCGAAGATGAAGCCGATGCCGATACCGGCGCCAATCGAACCGAGCCCGGCACCGATGCCCAGGGCAATCGCCTTGCCCGCGTCGGTGACGCCGGTGTCGGTGACGCCATCCGCAGCCTGCGCGATCGGAATCAGGGCTTCCATTCTGTTGCTCCTTTTCTGCTATTCGTAGTTGACATACAAGCAGTATGTATTTTAGTGATCTCCCGGGCGGTCAGTGGCTCTCGGAGACGGCGCCGCCGATATAGATCGCCGTGAGGGTCGAGAAGATGAACGCCTGCAGCGTGGCGATCAACCCCAGCTCCAAGACGAAGAAAAAGAAGGCGAGGGGGAAGCTCAGAGCCCCGAGGGCGGCGATGCCGAGGAGGACGGCCAACCCGCCCCCCATGAAGAGGAGCAGCAGGTGCCCCGCGAGGATGTTGGCGAAGAGCCGCACCGAGAGCGAGATCAGACGCGCGAATTGAGAGATCGCCTCGATCACGAAGATGAACGCCTTCCCGATCGGGTTCATGTCCTCCAGCCCGGGCGGGAGCCAACCCGCGAAGTAGCGGAAGAAGCCCTTCTCGCGGATGCCCTCGATCTGGTAGGCAAACCAGACGACGAGCGTGAGCACGAGCGGGATCGAGATGTTGGCGGTGGCGGCGTAGAGCGAGAAGGTGGGCAGCTCGAGCCCGAAGATGTCGACCGTGTGCTCGGTGTTGGTGGGCAGCGGCAGGTACCCGATGACGTTCGAGAACCAGATGAAGAAGAACAGCGCGGCCAGGAACGGAAACCATTTGGTGGCGTGCCTGGAATCGAGGTTGCCGCCGGTGATGTTGTTTCGGGTCAGGTCGTAGAGCACCTCGACCGCGGTCTGGACCCGGTTGGGCTTCTCGGTCATCCGTCGCGAGATCCAGACCATGGCCCCAACCGTCAGCGCGCTCGCGAGCACCAGGTAGAGCACCGCCTTGTTGATGGAGAAGTCGATTCCACCGATCTTGATCTCGATCCACGGCTCGAGCTTGAACTCGTTCTGCGGCTGGAAGGACTCGTTCTTGCCCTGGTCCCCGAAGATCAGGAACAGCGCGATGAACACCGCGAAGTAGACCCCGAGCCCGAGCAGGACCTTCGCCTTCGTGCTCATGGACTTCCCTCGAGCAATCGAGCGAGCGCACGGCCCGCGAGCGAGACCGTGATCAGCGGCACGCAGAGGACGGCGGCCGCGAGGCCGTCCTCGCGATCGGCGAGACCTCCCACGAGCAGGACCGCCAGCGCCACCAACCAGACCCGCGCCAGGGTGGTCGCAGCGACCGTGCCCAGCGCCGTGCGACGCTCGCCGGCCGCCAGGGCGGTCGCGGCGCGGCGGTTGGCGGCGAGCTCGAGCCCGCGCTGGGCGAGCCAGGCCGCGGCGGTCACGACGTAGCCCAGCATGGGCAGGTCGAAGACCAGGAACACCGGCAGGGCAAGCGCCAGCAACGCGAGATCCGCGTAGCGCGCAGCAGCTTCGAGGCGCCCGCCTCCGTCGGCGACCGAGCTAGACCCTTCTATAGCGAGAGTAGACAAGGGCAAACCCCGCGCCGAGCCCCACGAACAAACCCACCAGACCGAGCGGGACCGCAACTCCCACAAGCGCGCCGAGACCGTATCCCGCCGCCGCGAAGGCGACGATCGCTCCGATCATCATGCCCCCCGCCATGGCGGCATCGGCCCTCCCGCGCGGAGGGGTCTCGGTCACGGGCACTCTCGAAGTCGGAGCCTTGCAATCGCGTGAATCGGCGCCAAAGGGGCGGATGGTGGCCGCTCGCCCGGAGCAGCACCCCCGCGCGTGCACGCGAATGCGATCACACCAGCTAAGCGGCTGTGACCGCCGAGTTGGCGGTCACCTCAGGGTCGAATATAGCCAATCAACGGCCGTCCGGTGACTCGATCGCCTCGAACTCCCCCGTCTCCGGATCGATCGCTTCGTACTCCCCTGTCTCCGGGTTGATCGTCTCGAAGCTGCCGGTCTCGAGCTCGCGCGCGACGCCCTCATCGACCGCGCCCGGGGGCGGCACCGCGCTGGCCGCCGTCTCGACCTGTCGCAGCCGGAACCGCCGCAGCTTGAGGATCTCAAGCGTGATCACCAGGTAGACGGACGCGAGCACGACGGCCACCAGGCAAATGAGGATCACCGCCGTCCACAATGGGTCGAAATTCCCGTGGTCGTCGCTGTACGGGACGAACCGCAATGCCAGCGCGAGCCCAGCCATGGCCCCGGCCCAGCCGTAGAGATACGCGAGCGTGCGCCGCTGCGAGAACCCGATGTTCGCCATGCGGTGGTGGAAGTGCCAGCTGTCCGCTCGATAGATGGGACGCCGGTACTTGATCCGCTTGGCGACGACAAACCCGGTGTCGAGGATGGGCACCGCGAGAATGACCAGCGGGAAGAACAACGCCACAACCGCGTTCGTCTTCAACGCCCCCTGAACCGCGATCGCCCCCAGGAGGTAGCCGAGCAGGTTCGACCCGGTGTCACCCATGAAGCTGGATGCCGGCGGAAAGCCATGACGCAGGAAGCCCAGCGCCCCGCCGGCGGTGAGGGCCGCCAGGACGGCTGCGCTGGTTCGGTCGAGCGACACCGCGATGATCGCCAGCGTCGCGGCGGAGATCACGCAGACACCGGCGGCGAGGCCATCGACCCCGTCGATGAGATTGACGACATTGATCACGGCGACGATCCCGGCCACGGTGAGCAGGTGGCCGAGCTGGACCTGGTCCACCAACGGGGCATCGAACAAGTCGACCCCGCTCAGCTCCACGCGGCCGACGAAGGGCAGGGTGAAGTTGGCCACCTGAACGCCGTTCAGGACCGGGATCGACGCGGCCACCGCCTGCCCGAGCAGCTTCGCGGCCGCCGGCAGGTCCCAGATGTCGTCGATCACCCCCACCGCCGAGATCACGATCGCCCCCGCCAGGATCGCGCGGGTGAGCGGCACCCAGGGCAGGAACAGGAACCCGCCGACCAGGACCGCAACGAGGATCGCAATGCCACTCAGCTTCGGCGTCGGGGCCGTATGGATGCTGCGCTCGTTCGGGTAGTCGAGGGCGCCGAGCCGCCGCGCAAGCCGCTCGGCGAGCGGGACGAAAAGCCAGGCGATCACGGCCGCGACGATGAACGCGAGCGCGACCTCGATGGCTTCGGGCCTGCCACTCATCATGGCCGGACATCTTTGCCTACTCCGGTGGCGGACCCTCCGTGGGACCATCGGAGTCGAGCCACAGCGTGAGCGCGAGCAGGCCCCAGAGATCGCGGCTGCGGTCCTCGGCGCCGCTGACGTGGCGGTCCAGCAATCTGATCACGGGCGCCGGCTCGAGGTACCCCTGAGCCCGCAGCCTTGCCGGCGACAGCACATCGCGCGCGAAGTGCTCCATCTCACCGCGGAGCCAGCCGGCGATCGGCGCCGAGAATCCCTGCTTCCGTCCGTCCACGACCTCGCGCGGCAGCAGCGGCCGCACCGCCCGCCGCAAGAGCCGCTTCTTCGCCAGGCCTCGCACGCGGGCGCTCCGTGGAAGCGCGAGAGCGAGATCCGTCACCTCTGGATCGAGGAACGGCACCCTCGCCTCCAGCGAGTGGGCCATGCTCGCGCGATCGGTCTTCACGAGAAGGTCATCGATCAGGTAGATGCCGAGATCGACGTCCTGGAGGCGGGCGAGCGACTCCACCCCCTGGGTCTCTGCGTAACGCTGCCGGTGCGGGGTGAGCGGGTCGGCATGGACGCCTCCACTCGCGAGGATCTCGGCCCGCGCCGCCGGTGAGAGGATCTCCTTCCAGGCGAGATGCCGCTCGAGCGTTGGCAGGCCGGCGCCGCGCACGAACCGCTTCGCTTTGAACTCGACGCTGACCTTGCGGTTCGAGCTGGGGAGCCGCTCGACCAGTGGCCGCGCGATCGCGGCCGGCCCCCGGAGCCACCTCGCGAGCAGGTCAGCGACGTAGGTGTAGTAGCCGCCGAAGAGCTCATCGCCGCCCTCGCCGGAGAGGACCACCTTGACGGAGCCCGCGGCAAGCTCCGAGACCAGGTAGGTCGGCAGCGCCGAGGAGTCGCCGAAGGGTTCGTCGAATGCCGCCACCAGGCGCGGAAGCAGCTCGACCGCATCGGGGTCCAAGACGAGCTCGTGATGGTCGGTCCCGTACCTCGTGGCCACGGCCCGTGCCTGCTCGAGCTCGTTGAACGACGACTCGGCGAACCCGATCGAGAACGTCCGCACCGGTTTACCCGCCGCCTCCGAGGCGAGCGCCGTGAGCGTCCCGGAGTCGACGCCTCCGGACAGCAGCACGCCGACCGGCACGTCGGCCACCAGATGAGCGGCGACCGAGTCGCGGAGGCGGTCGAGGAGCTCCTCGGCAAGTGTCTCCTCGTCCTCCTGGCGGAGACTCCCGTCGCCGGCTGGCCGGGGTCGCGCGAATCGGTGGATCCGAGGCTGCTGGCCGCGCTCCCAGACCAGCAGGTGACCGGCGGGCAGCTTGCGAGCCCCGGCGAGGATCGTCATCGGGGCCGGCACGGAATTGAGCGCGAGGTAGGCGTTGAGTGCGTTCAGATCGACCTCCGCACGGAACCCGGGAGCTCTCCGGAGCGCCCGCAGGTCGGAGGCAAACGCGAGCGTGGTCGGGTCCTGCCAGTAGACGAGGGGCTTGATCCCGAACCGATCGCGCGCCACGACCAGCCGCCCGGCCTTCGCGTCCCAGATCGCCACCGCGAACATCCCCCGAAGCAGCTCCGCGAATCCGAGGCCGCGCTCTTCGTAGAGGTGTGCCAACACCTCGGTGTCGCCCTCGCTTCGGAACCGGTGCCCACTTCGCTCGAGCCGCGCGCGCAGCTCCAGGTAGTTGAGGATCTCGCCATTCTGGATCACCTGGACGCTCCCGTCCTCGTTGGCGAGCGGTTGGTCGCCGCGCTTGAGGTCGATGATCGAGAGCCGGCGGGCCGCGAGCCCGACGGGACCCGCGAATACCTCGCCGCTCGAGTCGGGACCGCGGTGCGCGAGCGTTTGCGACATCGCCCCGAGCGCCGGTCCGTGAACGCGCGCGTCGTCCCCGTCGAGGCACGCCACGCCGCAGATGCCGCACATCAGGCGCGCAAGCCTCTCAGAGCGGGGGCGGTCGGCGAGGCGACCTCGTGAGGCCCTCCCACGTTCGCCGCGTGATCTGCACGACCGTGGCGGCCAGCACCTGGAGATAGAGGCCGACGGAGCGGTCGGCGATGTACTCGAGGTCGTGGGCGAGCTTGTCGCTCCACGTCTCCTCGCGGCGAACCCGCGTCTGCGCGAAGCCCGTGACTCCCGGTCGAACGACGAGCCGCTGCCAGTACTGCGGAACCTCGGTGGTCAGCTCGACGAAGAAGGCCGGGCGGATCGGTCGAGGCCCGACCATGCTCATGTCGCCACGGACGACGTTCCAGAGCTGAGGCAGCTCGTCGACGTGGACCGCGCGAAGGGCCTGCCCCACCGAGGTCGTCTCGAGCTCGGTCAGCTCGCTCAGCTCCTCGCCCAGATAGGGCCCGAGGCGGCTCTCGGCATCCGCAGCCAGGGTGCGGAACTTGCACATGATGAAGATCCGCCCGCCATGGCCGACGCGCTCCCCTCGGTAGAGGATCGGGGAGCCACTGGCGAGGCGGATCGCGAGTGCGATCAGGAGCGTGAGCGGGGCGCTCACGAGCAGCACCCCTCCCGCGATCACCACGTCGAGCGAGCGCAGGGCGTAGTCGACTGTGCGATGGCCGTACGCGGCCTGCATATCCGCGTAGGCCTCGGCAGGGCGGGCGCCCATCTCAGGTGCTGGATGGATGGCCATCCTTCTCCGGCCCGAGCGTCCCCAGGACGAGGTCGACGAGGAGGCCGGGATCGCGTCGCGTCCGGCCGTCGTTCGTTTCGCGCTTACGTAGCTCGATCGCACCGGGGCTGGTGAGCGGTCGCAGCCTCCCAGACCGGATCAGGGCCTCGTCGACGCCTCCCATGCGCCCTCCGTACGTAGTGTAGACCGGCACCCCGAGGGCAACCGCCTCTCGGTTCATCGTCCCCCCCGCCGAGATCACGAGGTCCGCCTGGGCGATGAGGCTCTGGGCATCGATCGCCCGCTCCGGCGCGACCACGGAGGGGAGGTCGAGCGTCTGCACGAACTTGCGCTGCGCCCTGGTTCGGGGCATCACCACCGCCTGGATCGCCGGGTCGTTCCCGAGGCGCATGAGGACCTGAGGGAACAGCGGGTTCGACTTGCGGTGATACAGGGAGACGTCGGGCGGAGGCCGGAGCACGACGACGATTCGGTCCCGATCCACTCCCAAAGCGTCGAGGACCCCTGGGTCCGGCTCGAAGTCGGCGAGGTAGTACTCCTCCTTCAGCCCGGGGTACTGACGCAGCTTCTCAGGTCCGACCCCGAACCGCCGCAGCCGCTCCGGAGGGACTGAGTCGGGGAAGATGACGCGGCGCGCGAGCCGGCACCCCACGCGGTGCTGGAGCACCGCGTACTCATAGTCGTGCATGTTCGCCTCGGGTATCCCGAGGCTGCGGGCGGCGATCGCGAGATCGTTCGAGCCGTGCGCCAGCGCGAGGTCGAATCCTCGGCCACGGCCGAAGCGCACCATCCCGGCGCTTCGCTCGACCAAGCCGCCGAGCTTGCGCAGCCGGGAAGCGCCCCCGTGGCGACCGATCGAGGTGTGGTTGATCCCGTGGAGGGCCAGCAGCTCCTGAGTCTGCGCGTACTCGCGCGAGGTCACGTCGACCTCGTGCCCGGCGCCCCGCAGACGCTCGATGATCGGCCGCAGGACGAGGACGTGTGCCGGGGCGCTCATGTCGACCCAGATTCGCATCCGGCGAAACATACGGCTCGCCCTGGCGGGGAGGCTCGTCGACGTACGCCGGCTCAGCCGGTCGCGACCGCGGAGAGCTGGGGATAGCCGACGCCCGGCCGCCAGGGTACGCTCTCGGTCATCGCCGATCCCGCGTACACGACCGAGGCGATCACGCGCCTGGACCCGCCGCTCGAGGCCACCGATCCCGCGATCGCACAGCTGGTCGAGGACGAGGCGCGCCGCCAGGCCGAGAAGATCCGCCTAATCCCGAGCGAGAACTACGTCTCCAGGGCCGTGCTGGAGGCCACGGGAACACTGCTTACGAACAAGTACTCCGAGGGCTATCCCGGCAAGCGCTACTACGAGGGCCAGCAGATCATCGACCAGGTCGAGCGCCTGGCGATCGAGCGGGCCAAGGCCGTGTTCGGGGTGGAGCACGCGAACGTGCAGCCCTACTCCGGCTCACCCGCCAACCTGGCCGTCTACCTCGCTTTCCTCGAGCCCGGCGACACCGTGATGGGGATGGCGCTGCCGATGGGCGGACATCTGACGCACGGCTGGGGCGTCTCGGTCACCGGCAAGTGGTTCCGGGCGGTCCAGTACGAGGTGGGCCGCGAGAGCGGCCGCGTCGACCTGGACCAGGTGCGGGAGCTGGCGAAGGCCGAGCGGCCGAAGCTGATCTTCTGCGGCGGCACCGCGATCCCCCGCCTGATCGATTTCGAGGGCTTCGCTCAGATCGCGCGCGAGGTCGACGCGATCCTCTGCGCGGACATCGCCCATATCGCGGGGCTCGTCGCCGGGGGTGCACACCCTTCCCCGACCCCGCACGCCGGCGTGATCTCGACCACCACGCACAAGACGCTTCGCGGGCCCCGCGGGGCCATGCTGATGTCGCGTGAGGAGTACGCCTCCGCGCTCGACCGAGCCGTGTTCCCCGGCCTTCAGGGCGGTCCGCACAACCACACGACCGCTGCGATCGCGGTCACCCTTCAGGAGGCTGCGACGGACGAGTTCCGCTCGTACGCGCATCAGATCGTCGAGAACGCGAAGGCGCTCGCCGACGCCCTCCTCGAGCGCGGCTTCGACCTGGTCTCCGGCGGCACCGACAACCACCTGATCCTCGTGGACCTGACCAGCAAGGGGATCGGTGGCAAGCCCGCCGCGCAGGCGCTCGACCGCGCCGGTGTCGAGCTCAACTACAACACGGTCCCCTATGACCCCCGGAAGCCGTTCGACCCCTCGGGGATCCGGCTCGGCACCCCGGCGGTGACCAGTCGCGGGATGACCGCCGAGCACATGGCGCCGATCGCCGGGTGGATGGACGCCGCGGTGGAGGCGGCGAAGCGCGAGGACGAGGCCGCACTCGAGGCGATCGCCGGCGACGTGCGTGCGTTCACCAGCGCGTTCCCGATCCCGGGGGCGGCGAGCTAGCTAGGGCAGCTCCCCCCGCTCGATCGCGCCGAGCTGGTCGACCCGCCGCTGGTGGCGTCCACCCTCGAAGTCGGTCTCGAACCACACTCGGACGATCTCGTCGGCCAGCCCCCGGCCCACCACGCGGGCGCCGAGGGAGAGCACGTTGGCGTCGTTGTGAAGCCGGGAGTAGCGCGCTGTGTACAGGTCGTTGCACAGGGCCGCCCTGGTCCCCTCGACCTTGTTCGCGGCGATCTGCTCGCCCTGGCCCGAGCCGCCGATGACGATCCCGCGGTCCGCTCGCCCCTCGGCCACCTCACGCCCGACGGCGGCGCAGATCGGCGGGTAGTCGACCGGCTCGGTGGAGTCGGTGCCGAGGTCCGTGAGCTCGTGTCCGTCGCTTTCGAGCAGATCGCGCAGGTGCTCCTTGAGCGCGAAGCCCGCGTGGTCGGCACCGATCGCGATCCTCAAACTCCCTCCCAGGTTCGCGCTCGGCCCAGAATCACTGCTCCCCGCCGCACCCTCCCCTTGTGCTGCCTCGCGCTCACGCGGCGCGACCATACCAGCGGCTCTCTCATCCGAGCAGCCGCTCCACCTCTCCCCGTTCCAGCGCTCCCTCGCGCAGAATCGACCAGCCGCCATCGGTCTCGATCCGGCTGAGGTCGATGACCGTCGACGGCGTACCGCCCAGCTCCCCCCCGTCGATCACGAGATCGACGTCCCCGAGGATCCGGGGGTCGATCTCCCCGAACCGGTGCGGGGGCGGCTCGCCGCTTCGGTTCGCCGACGTCTGGAAGACGGGACAGCGCGTGCCGGCGAGCGGCCCGTCGATCAGGCGGACCCCGAGCCGGGCGGGATCGTCCCGCGAGGCGAGCCGGTAGCGGCGCTCGGGGTTGTCGATGACCAACGTGACAGGCCCCGGTAGGAGCGCGCCGAGCGCGTCGCGGGCGCGCGGGCCGAGGGTCGAGACCAGCTCGGTCATCGCCAGCGCGGAGAAGAACATCACCGCCGAGGGCTTGCATTCGTCACGGCCCTTGAGCGCATGGATGCGCTCGATCGCGGCTGCGCTCAGGGGATCGCACGCGAGCCCATAGAGCGTGTCGGCGGGGAAGATCGCCACCCGGCCGCCGGCGACGGTGTCCTCGAGGGCGGCGCGGCACGATGCCGGCCCGTCCCCCTCGATCGAGACGATCTCGGTCAGCGGGCGCTCGCCTTCCCGACCACCACCCGCTCGATCCCCGCGAGGTCGCGCCGAGCCTCCACGGCCTCGTGGCCGGCGTGACGGACGAGCTGCGCGACGGCGCGCGCCTGGCCGGCCCCGATCTCGAGCGCGAGCGCTCTCGCATCCACCGAACCGGCGGCGAGATCCGCGAGCAGTCGCTCGATCGCCTCGAGTCCCGTGGGGCCCGCCACCAGCGCCTCACGCGGCTCGTAGCGGGCGATCTCGGGCTGGAGCATCCGGTATTCGGCCTCGGATACGTATGGCAGGTTGGCCACGAGCAGGTCGAACTCTCCCCCACCGGCAGGCAGGCTCGCGTGCTCGAAGGCGACCCGCCCTGCGAGCCCGAGGCGGGCTGCGTTCCCCCTCGCCAGCTCGAGCGCGGGGGGCGAGGTGTCGGTGGCGACCACCTCGACCTCATGCAGCTCGTCGGCCGCGGCGAGCGCCACCGCCCCCGAGCCCGTGCCGACGTCGAGCAACCGTCGCGGCCGCAGCTCGAGCGCGACCTCGACCAGCAGCTCGGTCTCGGGTCTGGGAATCAGGGCCCGGCGGTCGACGGCCAGCTCGATCCGTCGAAAACCCCTACGCCCGAGGATGTAGGCGACCGGCTCGCGCCGGATGCGGCGCCGGACCATCTCGCCGAACCGGCGAGCGGCCGCAGGGTCGACGCCGGCCCCCGAGTCGGCAGCGAGCCGGGCGCGGTCACGTCCGCTGGCCTCGGCGAGCAGCAGCTCGGCGTCCAGCCGCGGCGTCTCGCAGCCCGCCGCCTCCAGCGCGGCGCTCGCACCACTCAGCGCGTCGCGGACACTCCCGGCCGCCGCCGTGGGCATCGTCATTGCTCCCCTCTAGCCGGCCAGACCCGCGGCCGCTCGGGCCGCGTTCTCGTCGAAGTAGGCGAACAGGCGAATCGGCTTCCCGTCCTGCACCTCCCAGACGTTGTACCCCTCCATCTCGAGCTCGATCCCGCTTCCGCGCCCCTGGCCGTGCAGCACCAGTTTCACCCACACCCGCTCACCCACGTCGATCACGTCCTCGAGCAGGTACTGGAAGCCGGGCTCGAACCCCGACAGCCACCGGTTCATGCCCCGGACGAACGCGTCCCTGCCGAAGTAGCTGTCCGCGTCCGGCACCTCCTCGGCCTGGTGAAGCTCGGCCCGCTCGTGGAGCATCTCGGTGGCCGCCTCGTAGTCGCCGCGGTTGAAGGCGTCATAGAGCGCGCGGACGACCTCGACGTCGGTGCCTGACATCGGCGGTCGGTCCTCAGGCGGCCTGCGCCTCGAGCCGCGCACGCTTCTCCTCGGCCGCCAGCGCATCGGTGAACTCGCGCAGATCGCCGGCCAGAACCCGGTCGAGGTCGTGAGCGGTCAGCTTCACCCGGTGGTCGGTCACGCGGCCCTGAGGGAAGTTGTAGGTGCGGATCTTCTCGGAGCGCTCGCCGGTTCCCACCTGGGCGCGCCGGTCTGCCGCGATCTCGGCCCGCTGCTCGTCCAGGGCTCGCTCGTACAGGCGGGCGCGGAGCACGCGCATCGCCTTCTCCCGGTTCTGGAGCTGCGATTTTTCGTCCTGCATCGAGACCACGATGCCGCTCGGCCTGTGGGTGATGCGCACCGCCGAGTCGGTGGTGTTCACCGACTGGCCCCCCGGCCCGGAGGAGCGGTAGACGTCGACCTGGAGATCGTCCGGATCGATCGCCACGTCGACCTCCTCGGCCTCCGGCAGGACCGCGACGGTGGCGGTCGAGGTGTGGATTCGTCCCTGGGACTCCGTCTTGGGCACCCGTTGCACGCGGTGGGTGCCGCCCTCGTACTTGAACACCGAGTAGGCGCCCTCCCCCCGGATCTCGAAGGTGACCTCCTTGAACCCGCCCACATCGGCCGGCGACTGCGAGAGCAGCTCGGTCGAAAAGCCTCGCTCCTCGGCGTACCGAGTGAGCATCTTGTAGAGGTCGCCAGCGAACAGCCCCGCCTCGTCGCCTCCGGCGCCGGCGCGAATCTCGACGATCACGTTCTTCGCGTCGTTGGGGTCCCGCTCCACCATCGCCATCCGGATCTGCTCCTCGAGCTCCGCAAGACGGTCCGGCGCCTCCGAGATCAGCCTGCGCAGCTCGGGGTCGTCGCCGTTCTCGGCAAGCAGCTCGCGCGCACCCTCGAGATCGTCGCGGAGACGACGCCACTCGGCGACCAGCCGATGCGCGGGCTCCAGCTCCCGGTACTCGCGCCCGACGTCCGCGTATCGCTCGCGGTCCCCGATCACGTCCGGGTCGGACATCTCCCGCTCGAGCTCGGCGAACCGGCTCTCGATCTGCTCGACCAGCTGCTCGATCATGCCCTGATTGTGACGCCACGGAGGGCGTGTGGCGCGCTTCTCAGGGTGCAGCTGCCGGCTGGTGCGCTAACCGCGCTGGCGCCGGGCGGCGCGCCGCTTGAAGCGCTCGACCCTGCCCCCGGTATCCACCAGCTTCTGCTTGCCCGTGTAGAACGGATGGCACGCGGAGCAGATCTCGACGTGGAGCTCCGGCTTCGTGGAGCGCGTATAGAACTCGTTCCCACACGAGCAGCGCACGTGGGAGAGGCCGTACTCGGGGTGGATATCGGTCTTCATCTCGTATTCCATGATAGTGCGGCCCTCAATGACTGATACGGCAGCAGCCTCACCCGTCGCAATCGGGGCTTCGCCCCTCTGCTCCGGGTCAGCCAACCCTGAGGGACTCGATCAGGCCGGTCAGGGTCTCGCCGGCTTCGGCTCGGGCCGTCACCGGATCCTCGGCCCGAGCAACCAGCATCGCGACCTCGTCGAGGGCGCCCAGCAGCGCATGAGCCAGCGGGCGCAGCGGCTGCCGGCGGATCTCGCCGGCGTCCATCGCCGCCGCCAGGGTCCCCTCCATCAGCCCCAGCGCGTAGCGGAGCCCGATCTCCCGCCACTCCTCCCAGCCGAGCACTGAGGGCGCGTCAAGAAGGACGATCCGCTGCACCTCGGGCTCGATCGCGGCATCGAGCAGCATCGCCGCTCCCTCCCGCATCACCTCCAGCGGACTCTCGGCGCCGGACAGGCTCTCGGCCACCTTCGCCGCCAGCTCGGACTCGACCTGCTCGTACACCGCGCTGAGGAGGTCGCGTTTGCCGTCGAAGTGGTGGTAGAGCGCCCCCCTCGTCACCCCCGCCGCGCGGACGATCTCCTCGGTGCCCACGTCCGCGTAACCGCGAGCGCCGAATAGCTCACGACCGGCAGTGATCAGCGCCGCCCGCGTCGTCTCCGAGCGCTCCGCCTGCGTCCGCCCCGTCTCTCCTCCGCTGCTTGACATCCAGACTGCAGTTATGTTACAAACCTACTGTCTGTATGTTACCTGAACCACAAGGAGGCTCACGGTGAGCTCCGAGCAACCCGCAACCGTCCAACTGCCCCAGGGGCCGCTCCGTTACCGCGACACGGGCGAGGGGGAGCCGATCCTGTTCGTGCATGGCGCACTCGTCGACGGCCAACTCTGGAGCAAGGTCACGCCGCGGCTCGAGGGCGAGTTCCGTTGCATCGTTCCCGATCTGCCGCTCGGCGCGCATGTGCTTCCGATGAAGCCCGATGCCGACCTCACCCCTCCCGGCCTGGCACGCCTGATCGACGGCTTCGCCGGAGCGATCGGCCTCGGGCCCGTCACCCTGGTCGGCAACGACACCGGCGGGGCGCTCTGTCAGCTGGTCGCCGCCAACCACGGCGAGCGTGTTGCGCGGCTCGTGCTCACCAACTGCGACTCGCACGACCGCTTCCCGCCCTTCCCGTTCAACCTGTTCAAGTACCTCGCCTTCGTCCCGGGCGGCCTCTGGGCGATGGGCCAGCCGTTCCGCTCCAGCGCCGTGATGCGCAGGGTCATCGGGACGATCGCGAACGAGCCGATCCCCGACGACATCCTCGACACGTGGGCACGCCCGTCCCTGGAGAATCCCGACGTGCGCCGCGACCTCGGCAAGCTGCTCAAGTCAGTCTCGTCGAGGTACACGCTCGAGGCGGCGGAGCGGCTGCGCTCGTTCGACCGGCCGGCCCTCGTCGCGTGGGCCCCGAACGACCCCTTCTTCAAGCTGAGCTACGCGGAGCGCCTGGCGCGGGAGATCCCGGACTGCCGCTTGGAGCTGGTCGAGGGCTCGCGCACGTTCGTTCCCTGGGATCGGCCGGAGCGGCTGGCGGAGTTGATCGCCGGCTTCGTGCGCGCCCCCGCCACCGCCGAGACGGCCTCCTAAGTCTCCTGATAGAGCGGCCCGTCGCCGCCCTCCGGGGGTGTCAGGCGGCCGCCCTTCGCCGTGATCGCCCCGCACTGGATGCAGTTCGACGGGGTGACGTTGACATCGACCACCGGCTGGCCGTTGGTGAGCTGGCTCTCGGGGATCTCGTAGACCTGCGCCGGGCACATCGAGACCCAGGTCTGGGCGATCTCGCGCGGGACGTGCGTCTGGACTCGAATGTGGTTGGGGGCGTCGTCGCGGGTCGCGTTGCCCGAGGCGAACACCGAGGAGAGCTTGTCGAAGGTGTACTTGTTGTCGGGCTTCGGGTAGCGCTCCGCGGCCTTGCCGATCTCCATCTCCTCTTCGCCGTCGGGCTTCTGCTGCCAGCGCCCGTTTGGGAAGGCGCCCCGGGTGATCGTCATCGCACTGGCGATGGCGCCGCCGACGAAGAACCCGCGCGAGAACGGTTGGCGCATGTTGCGCGAGCGGTAGAGGTCCTTGCCGATCACGCTGTCGCGAACCCGCCGGTCGTACGCGTCGAAGTTGACCGAGTCTCGCCGGAGTGCAGCGACGATCTCCTCGGCCGCATAGATGCCCGCGTGCATCGCGTAGTGGATTCCCTTGAGCTCAGGGATGTTGACCATCGAGGCCGCGTCGCCCGCGATCACCATCCCGGGCACGCTCAGGCTGCGTGGCAGGGCCCAGAAGCCGCCCGACGGGATCGTCTTCGCGCCCCAGGCGACGCGATTACCGCCGTCGAGGATCCGGCGCACGAATGGGTGCGTCTTCAACTGTTGCAGCGCGTCATGGCAGGAGAAGGTGGCATCCGTGTAGTCGAGGCCGACGACCATCCCGAGGCAGACCCTGTCCTCGCCCATCGGGTAGATGAAGCTGCCGCCGAACTCGTTGTACTTGGCCGACTTCCGCAGCGGCCAACCCATGGTGTGGATCACGCGGTCGAGCGGCTGAGGCACCTCCCACACCTCCTTCACGCCCAGCTCCCAGCGCTGCGGCAGGATGCCCTCGAGCTGGAAGTAGTCGATCGCCGCCCCCGTCAGGTGTCCCTGGGTGCCCTCGGCGAGCACGGTGGCCCTCGCGACGACGTCCGAGCCGGGCTCGAAGTTCGAGAGCTCCTCGCCGTCGCGCCCGCGACCCTTGTCGCCGGAGCGGACCCCGCGCACGATCCGGTCTGAGACCAGGAGCTTGTCGGCCGCGGTCTCCGTCAGCAGGTAGGCGCCCGCCTCCTCCGCCTTTTCGCCGAGGAACCTGCCCAGCTTGGAGACCGAGGTCACATAGTTGCCGTGATTGCGGAAGTTGGGCGGCATCGGCTTCAGCGGCAGAGCGGCGCGCTCGGTCAGCAGGTAGACGGCGTCCTTGGTCACCTCCTGGAAGACCGGCCAGTCGGAGGGGTCGAGATCGGGGAACAGCTCCAGCATCGCCGACGGGCGCATGTTCGCCCCGGATAGCAGGTGCGCGCCGGCGACCTTGCCCTTCTCGATCACAGCCACAGGGACCTCGCCGAGCCGTTCCGCCAGCTCCGGCTCGCCCTCTAGCAGGCGCATCAGCTTCACCGCACAGGCGAGCCCGGCCGGGCCGGCGCCGACGATCGCGACCCCCACCTCGATCCGCTCGTCTTCCGGGTCGGTCGGCGGGACGACGAACTCCCGCGCGGGGTCGACCGGGGGCGGGAACTCTGCCGGTCTGACCGCCATCAGCCGCCCTTCTTCGCCCTGACCGCCTCCGTCAGCTTCGGCATGATCTTGTGCAGGTCGCCGACCACCCCGAGATCGCAGAACTCGAAGATCGGCGCGTTCTGGTCCTTGTTGATCGCGAGGATGTTCTCCGAGCTCTGCATCCCGACCTTGTGCTGGATCGCGCCGGAGATCCCCGCGGCCAGGTAGAGCTTCGGCGCCACGGTCTTCCCGGTCTGCCCGATCTGGGCGGCGTAGGGGTACCAGCCGGCGTCGACCACGGCGCGGGTCGCCGCCACGGCGCCGCCGAGGGCCTCGGCCAGGTCCTCGGCGAGCTTGAAATTCTCCTTCTTGCCCAATCCCCGGCCGCCGCCGACCAGGACCTCCGCATCCTCGATGTTGACGTCCGCGCCCCGCTGCTCGCCGCGGGTGACCATGCGGGCCCTGCTCGACCACTCCGACAGCTCGACCTCGACGTCGACCACCTCGGCCGGCCCGTCGCCCGTCTGGCTCACGTCGAACGCGTTGAGGCGGCCGATGATGATCCCAGGCTCGCCGACGTAGCCGACGTCGACGACGGCGGAGTCCTGAAGCACCGGACGCTCCGCGACCAGCCTGCCCTCCTGGACCTTCACCTGGGTCACCTCCATGGTCACCCCGGCGCCGAGGCGCGCGGTGAGTCCCGCGCCGATCTCGAAGCCGAGCAGCCCGCCTCCGAACAGCGCGTGGTCGAAGCCCTCGTCGGCGATCACCTTCGCCATCGCGTCCACGATCGGCTGGGCGAGGCCCTCGGGAACCGACCCGGCGCGGAAGACGCGTTTGGCGCCGTACTCGCCGAGGCCGGCCGCGGCCTCGTCCGCGACCTCGCCCACCACGAGCGCGGCCGCCTCGGAGCCCAGCTCCCCGGCGAGCCTGGCCGCCTCGGAGATCGCGCCGAGCGAGTTCTTGTTGAAGCCGCCCTCGTCGTCGTGGAGGGCGTAGACCAGGATCCCCGCCATCAGTGGCTCCTTTCGTCGGTCAGGCTCGGCTCTGGCCGCGAAAACCGAGCAGGGCGAGGACGCAGGGAGCGTGGCGTGCTTGAAGAGCACGCGAGCGACCGAGGACGCTGCCCTGCGAAGGTTTGCAGCGAGCCAGAACGAGGCTGACTGGCGGAAGTAGCCACTAGATGAGCTTCCTTTCCTCGAGCCAGGCGACGATCTTCTCGACCGTCTCGTTCGTGTCCTCGTCCTCGATGATCTCCCCGGCCTCCTTCTCGGGCGGCGGGTTGATCGCCAACACCTGCGTCTTCGAGCCGGCCTCGCCGACCGCCCCGGCGTCGATGCCGACCTCCCCGGTGGCCTTGGTGTCGAGCGGCTTCTTCTTCGCCCCCATGATCGCCTTCAGCGACGGGTAGCGAGGCTCGTTGATCGCGTCGCCGACCGAGATCACCGCGGGCAGATCGACCTCGACGGTGTCGTAGCCGTACTCGGCCTGGCGCTCGCATGTGAGCTTGCCGTCGGCGATCTCGATCTTGATCACCTGGGTCAGCGACGGCATCTTCAGGTGGTCGGCGACGACCGCTCCGATCGTGTAGCACTCTCCGTCGTCGGACTGCTGGCCGAGCAGCACCAGGTCGGGCTGCTCCGGCTCCAGCACCTTGGCCAGGGCGTAGCCGGTCGCGCACACGTCCGAGCCCTGAAGCGCCGGGTCGGTCAGATGAACCGAGCGGTCGGCGCCCAGCGCGACCGCCTTGTGCAGGGCACGGACCGCGGTCTCGGGGCCCATGGTGACGGCGACGATCTCGTCGACCTCGGCGTTGCCGCCCTCTCGAATCTGCATCGCCGCCTCGATGCCGTGAGTATCGAACGGATTCAGGTTCTTCTCGCCCGTGCGGTCGAGCCGCTTGGTCGCCGGGTCGATCCGCTTCTGAACAGCGGCGTCGGGGACCTCCTTGACGAGGCAGCAGATCTTCAAGTTCGAGCCTCCTTCGGGGTGAGGGTCGGCACCCTGTCAGCAGTGCCGGCGGGCGAGGATATTACCGACTTTCGCGGATTGACTGACTAGTCAATCGGTCGCCGGGTCCGGGCGCTGAGGCCACTAATCGACCGCGCCGCGGATGAACTCGACGATCTCGTCGGTGGAGGACCCGGGGGTGAAGACCTCGGCGACGCCCAGCTTCTTCAGCTCGGGGATGTCGTCGTTGGGGATGGTGCCGCCGACGGTGACGATCACGTCGTCGGCCCCCTGCTCGCCCAGGGTCTTCATCACGCGCGGCACGAGGGTCATATGCGCGCCGGAGAGGATCGAGAGGCCGACCGCGTCGGCATCCTCCTGGATCACGGTCGCCGCGATCTGCTCGGGCGTCTGGTGAAGCCCGGTGTAGATGACCTCCATCCCGGCGTCGCGGAGGGCGCGGGCGATGATCTTGGCGCCACGGTCGTGGCCGTCGAGGCCGGGTTTCGCAACCACGACCCGGATCTTGCGGCCGGGCGCCTCCGCCGTCGCGGCTTGCTCCTGGGGGTCGTCGTTCATCCGATCAAGCGTAGTCGAGGCGAGGCGCACCGCCTTAGAAGACCGGCTGCTCCCTGTAGGTACCGAACACCTCCTGAAGCGCCACCACCATTTCCCCCTCCGAGGCCCTCACCCGAGCGGCATCGAGCAGGTGCGGCAGCAGGTTCTCGTCGGCGGCGGCCGCTCGGCGGAGGTCGGCCAGGGCGCGCTCGACCGCGGCCGAGTCGCGCCGGGCCCTGGTCGCCTGAAGATGGCCCGCCTGCTTTCGCTCGAGCTCGGGGTCGATCCGCAGGATCGGAATCGGCTCCTCGTCGTCGGCGCGGTAGTCGTTGACGCCGACGACGGTGCGCCTGCCCTCGTCGACCTCCCGCTGGAAGCGGAACGCGGCATCGGCGATCTCGCGCTGAGGAAAGCCGCGCTTGACCGCCTCGACCATGCCGCCGAGCTCGTCGATCCGGTGGAAGTAGTCGTAGGCGGCCGACTCCATCCGGTCGGTCAGCCGCTCGACGAAGTAGGAGCCCCCGAGCGGATCGATCGTGTTGGTGACCCCGGTCTCGTGGGCGATCACCTGCTGGGTTCGGAGCGCGACCCGGACCGCCTCCTCGGTCGGCAGCGCCAGCGCCTCGTCGTAGGAGTTGGTGTGAAGCGACTGGGTCCCACCGAGCACCCCGGCGAGCGCCTCGATCGTGGTCCGGATGATGTTGTTGAGCGGCTGCTGCGCGGTCAGGGAGACCCCCGCGGTCTGGGTGTGGAACCGCATCCGCAGCGACTCCGGCCTGCTCGCGCCGTAGCTCTCCCGCATTTCCCTCGCCCAGATCCGCCGCGCCGCCCGGTACTTGGCGATCTCCTCGAAGAAGTCGATGTGGGCGTTGAAGAAGAACGAGAGCCGGGGGGCGAACGCGTCCACGTCGAGCCCGCGCTCGATCGCCGCCTCGACGTAGGTGAGCCCGTCCTTGAGCGTGAACGCCAGTTCCTGGGCGGCGGTCGAGCCGGCCTCGCGGATGTGGTAGCCGGAGATCGAGATCGGGTGCCAGCGGGGCATCCGCTCGGTGCACCACTCGACCATGTCGGTCACCAGCCTCATCGCCGGGTCGATCGGGAAGCACCACTCCTTCTGGGCGATGTACTCCTTGAGGATGTCTGTCTGGATCGTGCCTCCGAGGCGCTCGGGGGGGATCCCCTGCTCCTCGGCGGCGATCACGTAGAAGGCGAGCAGAATCGCCGCCGGGGCGTTGATCGTCATCGACACCGTCACCCGGTCGAGCGGGATCCCGGCGAACAGGGTCTCCATGTCGTCGACGGTGTCGACCGCCACGCCCTCGACCCCGACCTCGCCGATGGAGCGGGTGTGGTCGGAGTCGAGCCCCATCAGGGTCGGCATGTCGAAGGCGGTCGAGAGCCCGGTCTGTCCGTGATCGAGGAGGTAGCGGAAGCGCTCGTTGGTCTCCTCGACCGTGCCGAAGCCGGCGAACTGGCGCATCGTCCACAGCCGCCCCCGGTACATCGACGGGTAGACCCCGCGGGTATACGGGAACTCGCCGGGGAAGCCGAGGTCGCGCTCCGGGTCCCACTCGCCCAGGTCCTCGGGCGCGTAGAGCGGCTCGACCGGCTCGCCGGAGATCGTCTCGAAGAGGGCGTCGCGCTCTGTCTGTCGGGAGTAGACGTCCCCCTTCCACTCGCCTGCACGCCGGCGCGCGCCGGGCTCAACAGCCATGGCCCAAGTCTAAGAGGACAAATCACCCGTGCGTGTCGCTTTCGCTCACATATCCCGAACAATGGCGCCATTACCGAGTCGCTCGGGGCCTCAGGCCCAGGATCCGCCGCAGCGTCTGAGCCACCCCCGGCCCATCCTCGGTGAGCTGGCCCCAGGTGAAGCGCACGACCCGGTAGCCCCGGGCGGTGAGCCAGGCGTCCCGGGAGCGGTCGGACTCGAAGGCACTTCTGGTGCGGTGGATCTCCCAGCCGTCCGTCTCGACGATCAGGTTGGCCAGCGGCCAGAGAAAGTCGATCGTGTAGGGGCCGATGATCTGCTGCGTCAAGGGCAGCGGCAGCGAGTGGCGGCGGCAGAGGGCGAGCATGCGGCGCTCGATCTCGCTCGGCTCGGGGTCGTCGGGATAGCGGTGGGGGCCCGTGTCGAGGCCCCGCCGCTCCGCGCGTCGCAGCGCCGCCAGATACTGCTGCTTGGGAAGGGTTCGGCGCAGGTCCGAGAGCGTCCGGGCCGGCGTGGTCACCGGGATCTCCTTGCGGACGGTCATCTGGCCGGGGAGACCCAGGGTCGAGGAGCGGTGGATCCCGATCCCCTCGCGCCTTCTCCTTCCCGCGGTAGTGGGAACGCTGACGTGGACCGGGCCCGAGGGGACCGCGCGCATCTCCCAGAGGGCCGCGGCCGAGCGATGGGAGAGCGCCGCCCCGTCCCCGCAGGCGCGCACGGCGGCGATCCAGCGCCCCTCCACGCGCTGCAGATGGAAGGGGACGATCGAGTACACCCCCCGGTGGAGGCGATGAAGGCGTCCGGCGCGGACCCGATCGACGATCGAGGCGCGGGCGACGCCAGCGGCCTCGAGCTCGGCGGTGGTGAAGATCCCATGCGGGCGGGTGGCAAGGCTCGCGATCGCCTCGTCCCCCCGGGAGATGGCGCGTTCGTGCGGCATTTGCAAACAAGAGCGCCACGGGCGCGGGCACTCGCCCCCCAGCCCCCTAGTCATGGCGCGTTCGTTCGGGTTATCCGAACAAACGCGCCACGGGCGGGCGCGGCACCGGCCGGCCGGGAGGTCGTCAGAGACGCAGGTGGCTCACGAAACCGGCGGGCGGCGATCGGCCCAGGGTCGCTCGGCCTCGATCTGGGCCGCGAGCGAGATCAGGGTCGCCTCGTCGTTGGGCCGCCCCACGAGCTGCACCGACCGCGGCAAGCCCTCCGGGGAGAACCCCATGGGCACCGCGAGCGCCGGCTGGCCGGTGTGGTTCCAGGCGGGGGTGAAGCCGAAGGTGCGGCTCATGCCGATCAGCGTGCGAAGTGCCGAGGCGCCGTTCCAGCGCCCGACCTCGATGGGGAGCTCCCCCGCCGTCGGGCTCACCAGCACGTCGTAGCGGTCGAAGATCCGGTTGATTCGAGCGGCGTCGGCGGCCTCCGCTCGGCGCGCCCGGTCGATCGCCCACCGCGGATAGAGCCCGCCGAGGCGGCCGAAGCCGAGCGTCCGGCGCTCGAGCCGCTCGGGATGCGGGACCGCCTCGACGTCCTCGTGGATACCGGCCATGTAGCGGGTCGTGATGTGGGTGCTCGCAAGCCCGTAGGAGGGGTTCTCGCGCGCCACCCCGTGACCGAGCGAGCGCAGGAGCTCGGCGGCATCATCGAGAGCGGCGAGCACCTCGTCCCGTACGATCGCTGGCGCTAGCTCGCGGACGGGCTTCGCCGAGATCGCAATTCGCAGCCGGCCTGGCGGGATCCGCGCCTGCTCGGCGTAGGGCCGCTCCGGGGGCGGCGGCGATCCGAGCTCCGGCGGGCCGTCGGTGACCACGTCGAGGTAGAGCGCGCTGTCGAGCACTGAGCGGCTGACGCAGCCGTTGACGGTGAGCCCGTACCAGTGCTCGGACGCGGGGCTCAGCGGCACCCGCCCGCGCTGGGGCTTGAGGCCGACGAGGCCGCAGAAGGCAGCGGGAATGCGGATCGAGCCCGCCCCGTCCGAACCCGAGGCGGTGCCCACCAAGCCGGCGGCGACCGCCGCGCCGCTGCCGCCGCTGGAGCCGCCGGGCGTACGGTCCAGGGCCCACGGGTTGCGGGTCGTGCCCCAGGTCTCGGACTCGGTGAACCCGCAGATCGCAAGCTCGGGCAGGTTCGTCTTGCCGATGACCACGGCGCCGGCCTGCCGGAGGCGGCGGACCGTCTCCGCATCGGCGATCGCGGGCTCGTCGTAGGCGCCGGTGCCGAGCGTCGTCAGCTCGCCCGCCAGATCGTCCGTGTCCTTCAGCGCCAGCGGCACACCCAGGAGCGCTCCGTCCTCCCCGCCGGCGAGGCGACGGTCGGCATCCTCGGCCTCGGCCAGCGCGCGCTCGGCCAGCACCACCCGGAACGCGTTCAGGTCCCGGTGGAAGCGCTCGATCCGGTCGAGGTAGAGCCCGGTCAGCTCCCTCGAGGAGATCTCGCCGGCCCGCAGCAGCTCGGCCTGGCGGGCGATGCCGGCGAAGGCGAGATCGGCGTCCACGGCGCCGGCAGACTAGTCGAGCGCTAACGACGCCAGGGGATTGGCGCCCGCGCGCGCAGCGCCGGGGTGCTCGGGCGACGGTGGGCCAGCAGCGTGCCCGCGCCTCCGACCGCCGCGGCCACCACGGTCGCCCCGGCAATCGCGAGCCGGCGGCCGAGCCTCTCGAACCGCATCACCCGCCAGCCGTCGGCGGCGGCGATCCTGGTCAGCTCGGGGTCGGGGTTCACGACCACCGGGTTGCCTACGGCCCGCAGCATCGGCAGGTCCGAGGCCGAGTCCGAGTAGGCCCAGGACTCACCGAGGTCGATCCCGCGGGTCGCCGCGAACTCGCGGATCGCCTCCGCCTTGCCCTCCCCGTACATGAACGAGCCGTCGAGGTCGCCGGTCATCATCCCCGCCTCATCGATCGCGTAGCGGGTGCCGAGACCGGCCTCCATCCCGAGCACGTGGGCGAGCGGCTCGACCAGTCCGGTGCCCGCCGCGCTGACGATCGCGGTGATGCGGCCCGCGTCCTGGTGGGCGCGCACCTCGTCGAGCATCTGCGGGTAGATCCGGGGCAGCACCCCCGCGAGCACGTCGGGCGCGAGGCGCTCCAGGTCGCGGGCCGGCACCCCGGCCAGGAGCTCCTTGACCTGGGTCAGCACGCGCTCGGTGGCCTCGTCGGTGGAACCCCGCAGGCGGAAGCGGACGTTGTCCACCGCCCATCCGGCGAGCTGGCGGCGGCTGACCATGCCGCTGCGGAAGGCCGCGCGGCCGAAGTGCAGCCCGCTGGACCCCGCCATGAGGGTGCGATCCAGGTCGAAGAAGGCGGCGCTCGATGACACTGCATCGGAGGCTAACGCGAGCCGACGAACCGGTTGGTGGCCAGCCGGTCCGGGGTTACCGGCGCCTCGGTCAACCCGGTGTCGAGCAGCCACCGCGAGAACGCCCGAAGCTCACCGGTGTCGAACCTGCCGTAGTCGCGGCCACGTGGGCGCATCAGCGGCAGATATGCGCGGAGCGAGGCCCCGGCGATCCCCGCATCGATCTCGGGGTTGGCCTCGACCAGATCGATCAGGCTCGACTCGGGATCGGCGAGCGTGTCCTCGTAGCCGCGCGCGGTCGCCCGCACCAATGAGGCGACCAGCTCCGGGTCTTCCTCGATCCTGGACTCGGTCGTGAACACCACGAGGCCCGGGTAGGCGGGGCCGCCGAATCGATCGACCCGGAACGCGCCGATGGGAAAGCCGTCGCGCTCTACCTGAACGCCGTCGGCCGGCACGAACCCGGTGAAGGCATCGATCCGGCCCGCCTCGAGCGCCTGCGCCCCGGCGAAGCCGAGCGTCACGGTGTCGACCGCCGCCGGGTCGCCTCCGTCGCCGGAGACGACCGAGTCCAGAACGGCGGTGTCCGACGGGACGCCCGTTATCCCCACGGTCTGTCCCTCGAGCTGCCGCGGGCGCGTGATCCCGGAGTCGCGGCGAACGATCACGCCCCCGGCTGGGCGCTGGAGCAGGGCCATCACCGCCCGCAGGGGGCTTCCCTGGTCGACCTGGGTGGCGACGTCGATCCCGTCGGCGATCCCGAGGTCGGCGGTGCCGGCCTCGACCAGCTTCAGCGTGTCGGCAGTCGCACTGGGTTCGACGATCTCGAGCTCGATGCCCTCGTCCTCGTAATAACCCGCCGCCAGCGCGTGGTAGATGCCGGTGTGGACCGCGTTCGGGACGAAGTCGAGAACCAGCGTCGCCCGGTCCTTGCCATCACCGCCGCCCCCGCCGCACCCCGCGAGCGCGATCGCCCCGGCGAGGGCGACCAGGGGCAGAACCCGGGGGCGGGCGCGACTACCCGCCGTTGACCTCGAGCACGATCGCGTCGCCCTGGCCTCCACCGGAGCAGATCGCCGCGCAGCCCAGGCCGCCGCCGCGGCGGCGCAGCTCGTGGACGAGGGCGCCGACGATCCGGGCCCCCGAGGCGCCGATCGGGTGCCCCAGCGCGATCGCGCCCCCGTTGACGTTGACGTTGTCCGGATCGACGCCGAGCATGCGGACGGAGTTGATCGCAACCGATGCGAACGCCTCGTTGATCTCCCACAGGTCGACGTCCTCGGGGCTCTTGCCGATCTTCTCGAGCGCCGCCTTGGCGGCCTTGGCCGGGGTCCTGGCGAGATAGGCGAAGTCATCCGCAACCGTCCCGTAGGAGAGCACCCGAGCCAGCGGCGCGCGGCCCTCGCGCTCGGCCCACTCGTCCGAGGACACGACCACGGCGGCGGCCCCGTCGTTGACGCCCGGCGCGTTCCCGGCCGTGTGCGTCGCGCCCTCGCCGCCGATCGCCGGCAGCTTCGCGAGCGCCTCGACGCTGGAGTCGGGACGGATCGCCTCGTCGGCCTCGACCACGTTCTCGGCCTTCCGCGTCTTCACCGTGACCGGGACGATCTCCTCGGCCATCCGCCCCTCCTCGGTCGCCTTTGCGGCGAGTTGGTGTGAGCGGACCGCCCACCGGTCCATGTCGGGCCGGGTCAGCTCCAGCTCGCTCGCGACCTCGCTCGCCTCGTCGATCATCTGCCTGCCGGTGAACGGGTTGGTGAGCCCGTCGTGGGTCATCGCGTCGATCGCCTTCACATCGCCCATGCGGAAGCCGAAGCGGGCGTCGGGCAGCATGTAGGGCGCGCCGCTCATCGACTCCATCCCGCCGGTTACGGCGAGCTCGAGATCGCCCGCGCGCACGGCCTGGTCGGCCAGTCCGATCGCGCGCATGCCGGACGCACAGACCTTGTTGATCGTCTCTGACGGCACCTCGCGCGGGATCCCGGCCTCGATCTGCGCCTGGCGCGAGGGGATCTGACCCTGCCCCCCCTGGAGAACCTGGCCGTAGATCACGCTCTCGACCCGCTCCGGCTCGACCTCCGAGCGCTCGATCGCGGCCTCGATCGCCTGCCCGCCGAGCTCGACGGCGCTCTTGGGGGCAAGCGCTCCGCCCATCTTTCCGAACGGGGTCCGCGCGGTGCCGAGGATCACGGTCTGGGGCATTGGGCTCGCTCCTTAGCTGGCGCCATCGACAGGGCGCGGATTGGCGGGCGGGCCCGGGATGCTAGAACACACCGCCGTGGAGCCAGGGTCGATCGAGGTCGAGGTGGTAGCCGGCGCCGGCGTCGAGGTCGATGCCGACGCGCACGCGATCGGCCTGGCCGACGGCCAGGAGCTCCCCGAGGCGCTGCGGGACGCCCCCGGGGCCACCGAGGTCAAGACTGCGTTCAAGAAGGTGACGCTCCTTCGTCCGCCCCGGCCGACGCGCCTGCTCGTGGTCGGGCTCGGTAAGCGCGAGGACGTCGACGCCGAGCGCCTCCGCGTGGCCGCGGCGCTCGCGACGCGGCAGACGGGCGGCCTGGAGGCACGCTCGCTCGTGTGGGAGCTCCCCGAGGATGCGGTCGACCCGGGCGCGGCGGTGGCCTCGCTGATCGAGGGAACGATCCTGGCGTCGTACCGGTTCGACCGCTACAGGTCCCGCGACCCGGAGGACCCGCCGCCGCCGCAGCTGGAGCGCCTGGTGATCGCCGGAGTCGAGGACGCCGAACCGCTCGCGGCGGAGGCCCGTTTCGCCCGAATCTCGGCTGAGGCCGCCAACCGCGCCAGGGAGCTTCAGAACCTGCCCGCCAACGTCGCGACTCCATCGTTCCTGGCGGACCGCGCCCATGAGATCGCCGGCGCCCACGAGTCGGTCTCGGTCGAGGTGTTGGACCGCGAGCAGATGGTCGAGCGTGGCATGGGCGGCCTCGTCGCGGTCGCGAAGGGGACGGCCGAGGAGCCGCGCCTGATCGCTCTCCGCTACCGGGGCGGCGCCGACGGCGAGACGATCGGGCTCGTCGGCAAGGCGGTCACCTTCGACAGCGGCGGGATCTCCATCAAGCCCTCGGCGAGGATGGAGGAGATGAAGATGGACATGTCGGGCGGCGGCGCCGTGATCGAGTCGGTGGCGGCGATCGCCGAGCTCGGGCTGCCGATCAACCTCGCCGCCGCCGTCCCCGCAACCGAGAACATGCCCAGCGGAACCGCGACCAGGCCCGGCGACATCATCACCCAGCTCAACGGGAAGACCGTCGAGATCAACAACACCGACGCCGAGGGGCGGCTGATCCTCGCCGACGCGCTCACGTACTGCGTGCGCGACATGGGCGCGGATCGCGTGGTCGACCTGGCCACGCTCACCGGCGCCGTCCTGATCGCGCTCGGCTCCACCTACGCTGCGCTGATCTCGAACGACGAAGACTGGGCCGAGCAGGTGGGCGAGGCGGCCGAGAGAACCGGCGAGCTCACCTGGCGGCTGCCGCTCCACCCCGAGTTCAAGGAGCTGACCCGGGGGACGGCCGCCGATCTCACGAACTCATCCTCGAAGCGGCTCGCCGGGACGATCTACGCCGCCTCGTTCCTCGAGGAGTTCGTCGACGAGCGGCCCTGGGTCCACCTGGATATTGCCGGCACCGCCTGGGATGTCGGCCGCGAATACGTCGGCAAGGGCGCCACCGGATTCGGCGTACGGCTGGTGCTGCGCCTGGCGCGCGAGCTCGGCCAGTCCGACTCCAGGGAGGCCGGGTAGGTGAGGTCCGCGAGGATCTCCTCCTCGGTGATCTCGACGCTGGAAGGCTCCAGGGTGAGGCGACGGTCCGGGTTGCGCAGGTTCATGAGAGGGCTCCTAACCGCGAGTTGCTTCACGCAACCGAACGTAGCAGAGTAGGTTGCTTGAAGCAACGAAGTGTGCGAAGATCACAGACGTGCTCTCACGCGAATATCCCGGTCAGGCCTGCTCGGCCGCCCGCACGCTCGAGCTGATTGGCGAGCGCTGGACCCTGCTCGTGATTCGCGACGTGTTCGCGGGCAACCGCCGGTTCGACCAGATGCAGCGCTCGCTGGGCATCGCCCGGAACGTGTTGGCGGCCAGGCTCCAGCGGCTGGTCGAGGAGGGCATCCTCGAGAAGCGGCTCTACTCCCACAACCCCGCGCGTCATGAGTACTTCCTCACCGAGAAGGGGCTGGATCTGTGGCCGATCCTGATCGCGCTGATCGGCTACGGCGACAAGCACCTCGCCGGCCCCGAGGGACCGCCGCAGCTGATCCTCCACAAGGAGTGCGGCGGACAGGTCAACGACCGCCGCATCTGCGAGCGCTGCGGCAAGCAGCTCGAGGTGAGGGAGGCGAGGGCGGTTCCGGGCCCCGGCGCCCGCGCCGAGGCGCCCGTGGCCGCGTAAGAATCTCGCCGGGTTGGACTTCGGGCTGACAGACGAGCAGCGGCTGCTGCGCGAGACCGTGCGCGAGTTTGCGTCCGCCGAGGTGGCGCCGGCGGCCGAGGAGCTCGATCGGGAGAAGCGGTTCCCGTACCAGATCGTGGCCAAGCTCGGTGAGCTGGGAATGATGGGGATCCCCTTCCCCGCCGAGTACGGCGGAGGGGGAGCCGACACGCTCTCCTACGCGCTCGCGATCGAGGAGCTGGGCCGCGTCGACGCCTCGGTGTGCATCACGGTCGCTGCCCACACGTCGCTGGGGACGATGCCGATCCACCTCTGGGGGACCCATGAGCAGAAGGCCGACTGGCTGCCGGAGCTGTGCGCGGGCCGGCGGCTCGCAGCGTTCGGGCTGACCGAGCCGGAGGCCGGCTCCGATGCCGGAGCCACGCGGACGACGGCGCGCCCGGACAACGGTGAATGGGTGATCGACGGCGCCAAGCAGTTCATCACCAACGCCGGCACCGAGATCTCCGGCTGCGTCACGATCACGGCCGTCACCGGAGAGAGCGCGGGCGAGGGCGGCAGCGGCAGGGAGATCTCCAACATCATCGTCCCCAACGGCACCCCCGGGTACGAGCCGGGCGAGCCCTACAGGAAGATGGGCTGGAATGCCTCGGACACCCGCCCGCTCTCGTTCCACGACTGCCGGGTGCCGGAGTCGAACCTGCTGGGACGGCGGGGGGAGGGCCTCAGGCAGTTCCTCGAGATCCTCGACGGCGGGCGGATCGGGGTGGCGGCGATGGGGCTCGGCCTCGCCCAGGGCGCACTTGACGAGGCCCTCGCCTACGCGAAGGAGCGCCGCGCCTTCGGTCACCCGATCTCGAAGTTCCAGGCGATTCAGATGAAGCTCGCCGACCTCTCGGCAGAGGTCGAGGCGGCTCGGCTCCTGACCTACAGCGCCGCACTCCTGAAGGACCGCGGCGAGCCGTTCACGCTCGCCGCGGCACAGGCGAAGCTGGTGACCGGCCGGCTGGCCGTCAGGGCCACCGAGGAGGCCGTGCAGATCCACGGCGGCTACGGCTACATCGAGGAATACCCGGTCTGCCGCTTCTACCGCGACGCCAAGGTCCTGACGATCGGCGAGGGCACCGACGAGGTCATGCAGATGGTGATCGCGCGCGAGCTCGGCTGCTGACGCCCGAGCGCAGGCTCTTCCCGCAGCTTGCGGGTTTGTTCTGTGCCCGGTCGGCGCAGGTCGCGTTTTCCGCCGCCACGGCACCTAGAGTTTCGCCGTCAACCTGCCCGGAGGGGGTCTGTATGGCACTGGCACCGTTGGAGGAGAGCGGAGCATTCGTCCGCCGGCGACGGCCTTCGCGGCTGGCCCAGCAACTCGCCGACGCATTTGCCCCGTGCAGCGAGTGGTCCGAGGTGCGCGTGATCCGCGAGGGATCGGCTCGCCGCGCCGAGGTGATCGAGCTCAAAAAGAACGATGGAGGCCCTGGGCCCTACGACTGGGCCGAGGCCGCGTAGCGTCCGACACACCCCAGGCCGCCCCCGCGCGGGAGGCGCCGTCGCCTGCGCGTGGCGGCGGCTTGCCGGTCTAATCGTGCTGTCCGTAGTGCGATCGCAGCTCGGCCTCGTCCTCAGGCGTTAGCCGCCTCCCGGGCTCGGTCCTCGGCGCCTCCCGGATCAGCTCGCGCGTGTAGGGCACCCACACGTGCCCGGCGGCGGCGACGGCATCGCGGGCCGGCACCAGGCAGTAGTGCCCGAAGCGACCCATGCGGGCGAGCATCCACTCCGGCCGACCGCCGGACTCGGCCGTGTAGGGGCCCTGCACCCGGCCCACGCCGGCACCCGACAGATCGTCCAGGCGATGACCGGACCACGAGCGGATCTCGTCGAGGTCGGGCGGCGCGCTCTCGTCCAGGTCCTCGGCCGCGACCGGGGTTCCCTCGGGCTCTGAGCCCGGGCTCGGCTCAGCCATCACCGCGCTTCTCGAGCAGCCTGCGAGCGGCGCTCGCGGGGTCGATCTCACGCCGTGTGACCTCGTCCAGGAGCCCGCTCCAGTCGGGATCGGCCTCGACTCGGCGCTCCAGATCGCGCCGGAGGTGCGCGGCCGCGATGCCGATCACCTCGGCCCGCAGGTTCCGGGCCCGTCGTTGCTCCAGCGTACCCTCCTCGACGATGTGCCGGTGGTGGGCCTCGATCGCCTCGGCCAGCTCGGGGATGCCGTCGCCCTTGGTTGCCTCGGTCTTGACCACGGGCACCCTCCACGAGCGCTCCGGCCCCAGGGCGAGGACCGTCCTCACCTCCCGAACCATGGTGTCGGCGAGCGGGTGCTCGCACTTGTTGACCACGATCACGTCGGGGATCTCCATCACCCCGGCCTTCAGCGCCTGGATCGAGTCTCCCGAGCCCGGCATCAGCGCCAGCACGACGGTGTCCGCGTGATCGACGACATCGATCTCGGCCTGGCCCACGCCGACCGTCTCCAGCAGCACGTAGTCCTTGCCGGAGGCGTCCATCAGGAGCGCCGCCTGGAGCGCCGCCTCCGCCAGCCCGCCCAGGGAGCCCCGGGTCGCCATCGACCGGATGAACACGCCCGGGTCGAGGAAGTGGTCGGCGAGGCGGATGCGGTCGCCGAGCACGGCCCCATGGGTGAACGGGCTGGAGGGGTCGATCGAGAGCACGCCGATCTCGCTCGAGCCCTCGCGGAGGACGGCGGTGAGCGAGCCGATCAGCGTGCTCTTGCCGACGCCCGGGGGTCCGGTGAGGCCGACGATCCGGGCCCGGCCGGTGCGCGGGAACAGCTCCGCCACCAGGGCGTCGCCCTCGGGATCGCGGTTCTCGACCAGGCTGATCGCGCGAGCCAGCGCCCGGCCCTCGCCCGCGAGCACGCGCTCGGCGAGCGTGGCTCCGGCGGATGTGCTCGCCTCGGGCATGGCCGCGCCAGTCTAGAACGGCGCACCGTGGCGGCTTAGAGTCCGGGCGGTGATCGACCTGGTGCGCTTCCTCGCCCGCAAGCGGATGCTGACGCCGCGGTATGCCCGGCTCCTGTGGCGCTATCTGTGGCGGCGATTCCTCACCCGTGCGGGCTGGCGATGGGAGACGAACGGGCCCTTGTTCCTCGGGAGGAACCTCGAGCTTGAGGTGGGCAGGCGCGGGCGGATCTCCTTCGGGCGCTTCGTCTGGGTCGGCGACGGCACCAAGATCCGCTGCCACGAGGGCGAGGTCGTGATCGGGGCGAAGACGGTGCTGGGCCAGGAGTGCACCATCTCCGCCTACCAGCACGTGCGCATCGGCGAGCAGTGCGTGGTCGCCGATCGGGCGATGTTCATCGACTTCGACCACGGGGTGGTCGAGGTCGAGCGGCCGATTCGCACGCAGGGGATCTACAAGCGCGACGTCGACGTCGGCTCGAACGTGTGGATCGGCTACGGCGCCTGCGTGCTGCGCGGCGTGCGCATCGGCGACAACGCGATCGTGGGGACCAACTCGGTGGTCACCCGGGACGTCCCTCAGAACGCGGTCGTCGGCGGGAGCCCGGCCAAGGTGCTGAGGATGCGGGAGACGCCGAAGGAGCTGCGCTGGAGCGATCCGATCGCGCCGGACCCCGACGCCGAGACGACGCTCAAGCCGCCGAACCTCTAGTGGTCAGCCCGATCCGAGCCCGGTCCCCGTGGGCTCGCGCTCGGCCGGCACCGCCCTGCCCTGGGCGTCGAGCGGCTCGAGCCCCGTGGCGGGCTGCACGGCGCGATCGCGCTCCAGCGGCTTCACCCAGAGCTCATCGACGAGAACGACGATCAGCGACAGGATCGGGACCGCGACGAAAAGGCCGACGAAGCCGAACAGCTGGCCGATGATGACCACCCCGATCGCGACCACGGCCGGATGCAATCGCACCCTGTTCGCCATCACGAGCGGAATCGTCAGGTTGCTCTCCACCTGCTGTACCACGATGTAGATCACCAGCGCCAGCACCGCCTGCTCGGACGAGTCGGTGAGCGCGAACAGGGTCGGCGGGATCGCCCCGAGGATGGCGCCGAAGTAGGGGATCAGCACCAGGACCGCCGAGAAGACGGCGAAGATGATCGCGTAGTCGAGCCCGATCAATGACAGCCCGACGTAGAGGAGGATGCCGGTGATCAGCATGTCGACCAGCACGCCCTCCATCCAGCCGATCCAGGTCACCCGCACCCGGTCCATGATCCCCCGGGCCCACTCGCGGCGCTCGGGCGGGAACAGCGCCAGCGCGCCGTCGATCAGCGGCTGCGGGCGCACGGCGATGTAGTACGCGGTGATCGTAATCAGCACGATCGCCCCGAGCAGGGCGGCGAGGCCGAGGCCGATCGAGCTCAGGGGCCCGATCAGACGATCGGGGTCGTCGATGTAGCCCTGGAGGAAGTCCTGCACCTCATCCCCGGCGTCGGCCCCGCCGATGTCGTCGAGCCTCTCCTGAAGGTCATCGATCACGCCCGGCACCTGGTCGACGAACTCCTCGGTCTGATCGACGAAGGGCGGGATCACCAGCCACAGGACTCCGGCGATCGCCGCCACCCCCAGCAGGAGGCCGGCGAGGGCGCCGACCGACCGGTGGATGCCGTAGCGCTCGAGGAACGTCGCGGCCGCCGAGAGCGGGATCGCGATCAGCACAGTGATCAGGATCGCCACCAGCAGGGTGACGAGCTCGTGGAAGAGAATGCCGAGCAGGACCAGCGCGAAGGCGAGGAGGACTGCCTTGGTCAGCGGGCTGAGGTGGCGAAGCTCGGGCATCGGCTCAGGCTAGCCCGGTACCCAAAAGGGCGCCGGCCAGCCATACAAAGGCGCGAAAGCCGTGGACTCAGGCTACGCCGGAGCGGCGTCTCGCGCGACCCCGGCGTACACCACCGCGGTCTGCTCGGCGATGTCGCTCCAATCGAAGCGGCGGATGTGCTCGTAGGCCTCGGCCACGAGGCGGCGCCCGAGATCGTCGTCGGAGAGCACCCGGATCGCGACCTCGGCCAGCGCTCTGGGGTCGCGGGGGCGGAAGCGCAGGCCCACGTCCTCGTGCGGGACGACCTCGCGCAGCCCGCCGGTGTCGGCGACGATGCACGGGCAGCCCGATGCCATCGCCTCCAGCGCGACGAGGCCGAACGGCTCGTAGATCGAGGGGACGACGCATACGTCCGCGATCCGGTACAGCGAGTGGAGCACGTCGTCGCCGATCCAGCCGAGGAACGTCCCGTGGCCCATCAGGCCGAGCGACTCCGCCAGGGCACGGAGCTCGTGCTCGTGGGTTCCCGAGCCGGCCACCAGGAACCGCGCGTCGGGGAGCTCGTCGATCATCCGCGGCATCGCTTGCAGGGCGAGCTGGAACCCCTTCTCGTAGACCAACCGGCCGATCAGCAGCACCAGCCTCTGCTCGGGGCGGGCGAACTCCCGGCGCAGTCGCTCGAGCTCGGACCTGCCATGGGGCTGCAGGTCAGCGGGATCGATCCCATTCGGGATCACCGACACCCTCTGCTCCTCGACCCCGAAGATGTCAGCGATCTGCTCGCGCATGTAGTACGAGCAGGCGATCACGTGCTCGGAGCGGTTGGTGATCCAGCGCTCGACCCCGTGGATGTAGGACTGGGGGTGCCGCTCGACCCAGCCCTGGTGGCGCCCGTACTCGGTGGCGTGGATCGTGGTGACGAGCGGCGTATCGAAGCGGCGGGCGAGGTGGTCGCAGGCCATCGCCACCAGCCAGTCGTGGCCGTGGACGACGTCGAAGGAGTGGCGGTCGCCCAGCTCGACCCCGGCGGCGAGCATGTCGGAGTTCATCCGCTCGACCCAGGCGACGAACTCGCCGAGGTCGGTCGGTCGGGTCGGCTCGCGTACGCGGTGGATCAGGACGCCGTCCACCTCGTCCTCGTCGGCCATCTCCTCGCCGCCGCGGGTGAGCACATGGACCTCGCTCCCGAGCTCGACCAGCGCCTCCGAGAGCTTGCGGACGTGACGGGCGAGCCCGCCCTCGATCAGCGGCGGGTACTCCCAGGAGAGAATCAGCGTGCGGGTCATCCGGGCGGTCGGAGCTACGGCTCCAGTAGCGGCGCCAGGCTGAGGTCGGGAGCGAGATTTCGCATGGCGGGATCGGGCGGTTGGGCGCGGCGGGAGTGTATGGCCCGGAGCATCGCCTCCGCGTGGGCGGTCGAGCGCTGGAACGGGTAGTCGCCCGCCTGGCGCCGCCGGTCGAGGAACGCCCAATCGCTCGCCTGCAGCGCCAGCAGCTCACGCGCGGCGCGGCTCGCGGAGCGGCGGTCCAGCCCGGTGCCGAGCGCCCGCAGGAGCCGCAGCTCCAGCCGCCGCGCCGCCCAGCTGAGATCCGCGACCTCGGGCGAGTCCCACGTGCCAAGGTCCTTGCCCTCGCCCCAGCTCGCCCGCCGCAGCCGGCGCCGCTCCGCCGGGTGGCGCTCGAGCGCCTCGCTCAGGGTCAGCAGCTCGACGCGCGAGCGCGCAGCGCTGCGGAGCACCTCGGCAAGCCAGACGGGGCCCTCCCACCACCAATGTCCGAGGAGCTCGGTGTCCAGCGCGAACACCACCAGCCCCGGCCGCCCGCGCTCCGCACGATAAGCGTCGAGACGGGCGGCGACCGCGTCGACGAACTCGGTCGCCTGCTCGCGGGCCCTCGCGTTGCCGGCCTCCGGGTCATACGGATCCCCCGCGATCGACCAGACCCGGGTGCCGCGCGCCGAGCCTCGATACAAGTCCGCGTGCACCGGGTCGGCGGGATAGCCGTCGAGCGACCAGAGCCAGCCCACGGCCTCCCAGTCGATCGTGAAGGCGACGGGGCCCGCGGGGGTGGCCACCGGTCGCAGCGCCGCGAGCGGTGCCTCGTGGGCGCTCTGGTCGACGCAGAAGTAACCGACCTCCCGCTCGGCGAGGAGCCGCTCGAGCCCCGGCTCATAAGCGCACTCCGGCAGCCAGAACCCCCCGGAGGGCCCGAAGCGCCGCCGGTGGGCGCGGACGCCGGTCTCCACCTGAAGCCGGCGGCCCGCCAGGGTCGCGACCAGAGGCAGGACAGCATGGGTCGCCGCCGAGGGGATCAGCTCGACCTCCCGGGCACGGGCCTCCCGAAACGCGTCGGTGGGATCGCCCCCGAGCCCGGCGAGGCGATCGAGGGCGGCTCGGTAGCGGTCGGCGGCGCCGGCGCAGGCGGACTCGAACTCTGATTCCATCTCGGCCCCGTCGGCCTCCGCCGCTCCCAGCCGATACCGCTCCACGAACGCCGTCAGCCTCTCGGCCACCCCGGGCGCCTCGAGCTGATCGGCCAGGACCGGGGTGACCGTCACCGTGAGTCGCTCGGCGACTTCGAGCACCGGCAGATAGGAGCGGCACACGGCGTCGAACAGCCACTCCTCCCCGAACGGGTAGGTGCCGAAGCCCTCGACGTATGGCATGTGGCTGTGGAGCACGATCGCTAGCGAACCGGCCGGCGGCCGCCGCGCCTCAGGCATGGCAGATCGCGAGGAAGTCGAGCGCCCGGTCGAGGTCCGCCTCCCGGAAGCTGCGGAGCGCGAAGTCGGAGGTGGAGATCGCGGGCACGAAGCGGGTGTAGAAGGGCTCGGTCAGGCGCAGTCGCGAATGCACCCGATCCCAGCCGAGGCGCAGCGCAAGCTCGTGCATCCGGAGCTTGCGCGTGTGGAAGAGGCCCAGGATCTCGACCCGCTCGAAGCGGGGCTCGAGCAGCTCCCGGTACTCGGCGAGCGTGTACTCACGCAGATGCCAGGGGTTGTCGGACTTCTCCCTGCCCGGCGGGGCCAGCGTCAGCCGGTTGGGCGTGGAGACGTAGACGATCGGGGCGCGAGCCGCGAAGCGCTCCAAAAGCCCCTCGGGGAGGCCGATGTGCTCGATCGTCTGGAGGAAGACGATCGCATCACACGCATCCCCGAAGTCCTCGACCAGCGCTCGCTCGAACCGCAAGTTTCCTCGCCGGTACCGCGACCGCGCGTGCTCGTGCGCTTCGGGATTGGCGTCGACCCCGACCACGTCTCCCGCGGCTCGCGCGAGGACGGCCGAGCCGTAGCCCTCGCCGCACGCCAGGTCGGCGACGCGCAACCCTCCCACCCGCTCCGCGATCCACTCGTAGACCGCGAGGTGGCGGCGGAACCAGTAGTTCTCCTCGGGGACGTCGGGGAGGGTCCGCTCGCCGGTCAGCTCGAGCGGCGGCACGCCCGCTGGTTGGTCGCGCTGGATCGGATGCATCGGCTGGCGGCAACTTGGCACACACGCGCGGCTGGAGCGATGAGCCTCACGTACCCTTGCGGCTCGCATGCCGGCCTCATCCTCGGCCACGCCTGAGCAGATCAAGGACGCCAATGCCCGCTACCACGACGCTGCGGCTGCCTCCTACGACGCCAAGTGGGGGATCGACTTCGGCCAGCTGGGGCAGGACCAGGTCCGGGCGAAGATGCGCAAGGCGCTCGGAGCCTGGCCGGAGCGGCCGTTCGGGGACGCGCTCGAGGTCGGCGCCGGCACCGGCTATCTCGGCCTCAACCTGCTCCAGGCGGGACTGGTCGAGCGGCTGACCGCCAGCGACATCTCGGCGGGGATGCTCGACACGATGTCGGGGACCGCTGCGCGGCTGGAGCTCGAGGTGACGACGACCCGCGCCGAGGCCGGGGGGCTGCCCTTCCCCGACGAGAGCTTCGACCTCGTCTTCGGCCACGCGGTGCTCCACCACCTTCCGGACCTCGATCGCTCGTTCGCGGAGTTCGCGCGCGTGCTTCGCCCCGGCGGCACGATCGCCTTCTGCGGGGAGCCGTCGCAGCAGGGCGACCGGCTGGCGGCGGTGCCGAAGCGCGCTGCGCTCCTCCTGGCGCCGCTCTGGCGGCGGCTCCTCGGCGCCTCAGCTCGCGACGTCTTTGGCGACGAGCACCGGCACGATCACGCGCTCGAGTCGCAGGTCGACGTGCATGCCTTCTCACCGGGGGACCTGGCGGAGCATCTCGCCCGCGCCGGCTTTCGCCAGGTCAGGATCAGGGGAGAGGAGCTCTTGGCCAACCTGTACGGGTGGGCGGTGCGCACGTTGGAAGCGACCGCAGACCCCGACGAGATCCCCTATCGCTGGCGCGTGTTCGCCCTCCGCAGCTATCTCGCGTTACAGCGGGCGGACGAGGTCATGCTCGAGCCTCGCCTTCCGCCCAAGCTCTTCTACAACCTGGTGGTCTCGGCACGTCACCCGAAGGTGAACGCGTAGCCAGAGATCCCCCGCTCGAATCGCAGGGTCAGGGTGTGGTCGCCGGCGCGACGGAGCTCGACCAGCCGGTAGAGGCGCTGCCGTGAGATCGTGGCGGAGCCCTCCCGAACGTCCTCCCCCGCGAGCGCGTCGGGGATCGGGCGACCGTCGAGGAGGACGTCAAGCCGCCGGGGGTGATCGGGCGAGCCGAGGACCAGGAACACCCGGCGGGCGCGAAACCGGAGGCTGAGCGAGGCGCCGCCCAGCGCCCTGGCCGAGCTGCCGTCGATCCGCCAGGCGCCGCCGTAGGCGAACCCGTTCTCCGGCAGCTCACCCGGATCGACCGGCGTGAACCGATGCGGCCCCGGGCGAATAGGGCCGTTGACGAACCCGTCGGCGCGTTCGGAGCCGAGGTAGGTCTCCGGGGTTCGCACCCCGGGGTCGGCCGTCTCGGCCCGCGGAGTCCCGGCGCGCCGTCCCGGGCGGGTCCCCGCCTCCGCCAGCAGCGAGCGGATCGCGGACTCGGTCGCCTCGTAGGCACCCTCACCGAAGTGGACGAAGCGCACGTGGCCCCGGTCGTCGATCAGGTACTTGGCCGGCCAGTACTGGTTGCCGAACGCGGTCCAGGTGCCGTATTCGTTGTCCTGTGCCACCGGATAGCGGAGATCGTTGTCGGCGATCGCCCGCTCGACGTTCGCCGCGTCGCGCTCGAAGGGGAACTCCGGGGTGTGGACGCCCACGATCACCAGGCCCTCGCGCCGGTAGCGCTCGTCCCAGGACCGAAGGTACGGGAGCGTGCGCAGGCAGTTGATGCAGGTGTAGGTCCAGAAATCGATCAGCACCACGTGGCCGTCGCGGGTGAGCTCTCGAATCGAGAGCGGGCGTCCTCCGGGGGTGTTGAACCAGCTCTGGGTGGCGGTGAAGTCGGGGGCGAGGCCGAGGTCGGGCAGGGTCTCGCCCTGCTCGGCCTCGGCCTCGCCCCCCTCGCGCGAGCCGTGGCCGCCCCGCACCTCTGCGAGCTCGTTGCTCACCGCGGCGCTCGCCTCGAGGTCACCGGTCGGGTTGACCAGGAAGGCCGGCAGGTCATCGGCGATCGTGCTCTGGAAGCGCACGTCCAGATCGGCGGCGATGACGACCGCCACCGCGAGCATCAAGGCGCCCATCGCCGCCTGGATCTGGGCGCGGTGGGCAGCGAGGCGGTCGGCGAGACGGCGGCCGCCGAGCATCAGGAGGTAGAGGACGATGGCCGAGCCGACGGCGTAGGACAGCGCGACCGCGAGCCGGCCCGCAGTGAAGTCCTGGGCGGCGGAGACCGTGATCACGCCGGCGAGGATCGGCCCCGCACACGGCGCGTAGACGAAGCCGAGACTTCCGCCGACGACCAGGCCCGAGGCGAAGCCGTCGCCTCCCACGCGGGCCGGGGCCGGCGCGATCCGGGAGATCCAGCCCTCGACCCGATCGGACAGGGCCGGCACCAGGAGGCACAGGCCGAAGACGGCCAGGGTGACGATGGCGAGGGTGCGGAGCAGATCGCCGGGCCACCCGAGCGCGTCGATCACGTAGACGAGGGCGACCGTGGCGAAGGTGAACGACAGGACCAGCCCGGTGACGATCCCGAGCGGCCGCCGCCGCCCGCCGGTGACGCCGGCCGAGAGCACCGCCGGCAGCACGGGCAGCACGCACGGCGAGAGCGCCGTGCCGGCTCCCGCGATCAGGGCGAACAGCATCAGTAGAGGCATGACCGAAGCTTGCCATTCGGTCTCAGGTGCTCACTCAGCGTTACGCCGCAGGCTCCCGCCGGACCCGGAACATCCTCACCCTGCCCTGGATCCCCCGCAGCCGGCGCTCGCCTGCGGACGAGTACCGGAAGCGATCGCCGGCCGCCTCCTTCGCCGCTGCGCTGACCAGCACGCTGCCCGGGCGAGCCACGGCGGTGATCCGGCTGGCGAGGTTCACCGGACGCCCATACCAGTCGCCGGCGCGGGCGATCGCGATCCCCCGCGCGAGCCCGGCGCGCATCATCGGAAACTCGTCCCCTTCCTCGGCCGCCGCCTCGACCAGCGCCAGGGCCGCGTCGACCGCCCGCTCGCCGTCCGCCGAGACCAGCATGGCCGCGTCTCCCAGCAGCTTCACGAGCCGGACCGGGGGTCGCACCACATCCGCGGCAAGCGTGCCGAGCCGGCCGGTGACGCCCCCGAGCTCCTCGGGCGGCAACTCCTCGCCGAGAGCTGGTGAAGCCGACGATGTCGGCGAAGCCCGCGGTGATCTCCTGGGTTCCCGGCGCGCCCCGCCGAAGCTCCGCCCTGCCGATCACGTCGTCGCGGATCTGCTCGCGGAGGTGAAGGTTGAACGCGTACTCCAACGTCTCGCCGACCAGCGGCCCGAGCCGGCGGGCGGCCTCCGCCAGACGCAGGCCGACGTCGCGCTCGGTGTCGCCGGCGTGCATCATCGCCTCCGCGATCAGGGCGCGGCTGGCCGCTGCGAACTGCGCCATCGCACCCCCGAGCACCCGCGCCGACTCGAGCAACGCCTCGTCGGGCAGGATCTCCCGGATGGTCGCGATCCGCCGGGCGGCGCCCACGTCCTCCTCGCCGAACGCCCGCTCGTCCGGGTCAGGGATCGGCAGGCCCAGCGCCTGCCACTGGCGAAGCAGGAAGTCGAGCTCGATCCCCGCGCGCTCGGCGACCTCCTCGGCCGTGTAGCGAGGACCATCGCTCGCGAGCACGCGTTCGACGGGGAGCAGCGCCAGCCGGTCCTCCTCGACCGCCCGGCGAAGGTCCTCGAGCGGCACGCCGTCCGCCGCGAGCTCCTCCAACAGCTTCCGCCGTGCCTCGCGCTGGTTCCCGTCCAGTCCCTCGAGCAGGCCCTCTGCTTCGAAATCGATCGCCACCGGCGCCATTCTCGCGGACGGCTACCTACAATCGCGAGGTGGCCGACGGCGTCGAGCTCCCGATCTTCGAGCTCCCCGTGGTGATCCTGCCCGGTGAGCTGCTGCCGCTGCACATCTTCGAGGAGCGCTACAAGCGCATGATCGGCGACTGCATGGAGCGCGAGGCGCCGTTCGGGATCGTCTTCCGCGACGACGAGGGCGGCGCGCGCCGGATCGGCTGCACGGCTCGGGTGACGGAGGTGCTCGAGCAGTTCGACGACGGCCGCCTGAACATCGTGGTCGCAGGCGAGCGCCCGTTCCGCGTGCTAGATCGGTTCCAGGCGGTCGACTATCCGGCCGGCGAGGTGCGGCCGATCGATGCAGACGAGGAGCCCGGAGGCGAGGATGCCGAGGCCGCCGATCTCGTCCGCGAGGCGTTCAGGGAGCTGGTCGAAAAGGTCTCCGGCGAGCCGCCCGACCTCGACGAGCTCGCCGCGGAGGATGCCTACGGGATCGCCTCGCGCGTCGAGCTGCCCGCCGAGACCAAGCAGCGGCTACTCGAGCTCCGCTCCGAGCCGAAGCGAATGCGGATGCTCGGCAACGCGCTGCAGGCGCTGGTCGAGGCCGTGAACACCTCCAACGAGATCGCCGAGCGCGCCCGCATGAACGGCAAGGTGATCGTCGGCTAGGCGGCGGCAAGCGCGCCCGCCGACGGTTACGCGAGCGCCACGGCGCCGCCGCGGCGAGGGTCCCCACCGCCATGGAGCTCGCCGCTTTCGAGGTCGCGCGTCACCGCGTGGACGCCGCCGAAGAACCAGTTGAGCCGGGTCCAGCGCGCGACCTCGAGCCCGCGGTCCTCGAGGCTCGCCAGCGCGTGCTCGTCCACTCCAGGTTCGGCCTGGACCGTGCCGGCCTCGAAATGCACCCTCGGGGCGCGCACCGCCTCGTCGGCCTCGAGCCCGTCGACGACGAGCCTCAGGATCGCCTGAAGGATCGCCGAGCGGATCCGGTTGGAGCCACCGCTCCCGAGCGCCATCTCGAGCTCGCCATCACGCAGCACCACCGTCGGCGCCATCATCGACGGCATTCGCCTGCCCGCCAGCGTCCGGTGGAAGCCGAGCGGATTCAGGTCCTCCTCGCCGAGCATGTTGTTGACGTGGACCCCCGTGCCTGGCACGACGATGCCGGAGCCGGTCCCGTTCGAGCAGGTGATGCTCGCGCAGCCGCCGGCGGCGTCGACGGCGCTGATGTGCGTGGTGGAGCCCAGGTGGTCCGCCGGATCCGCGGGCCCCTCGGAGGGGGCGCCCGGTGCCGCGAGCCCTGCCGACATTCGCTCGGCCGCCGCCGTCAGGTGCTCCTCGCCGAGGAACTCGCCGGCGAATCCCTCCTCGTAGAGCCCCACATGGAACCGCTCGGTGCGCGAGGCCTGCGCCTGCTCCATCGCCGCCACCACCTGCTCGACGCCGGCCGCCCCGGCTCGCTCGAGCAGGTCGAGTGAGAACGCGATCAGGATCCCGCCCGCCGATGGCGGGGGGTTGGAGAGGATCTCGCGCCCGCGGAAGAACCCTCTGACCGGATCGCGGGGAGTCGCCTGGTACGCCTCCAGGTCCTCGGGGCCCAGGGTCCCTCCGCGCTCGCAGACCCAATCGGACACCGCGCGCGCCACCTCGCCCCGGTAGAACGGCTCCGGACCTTCCTCGCCGAAGCGCTGGAGCGCGTCGCCGAGGTCGGGAAACCGAAAGAGGTCGCCTGCGGCGAGCAGGTCGCCCTCCGGCGCATAGATCGTTCTCGCCTCCTCGTACTCCTTGAGCACCCCCTCGAGCAGGACCAAGAGGTATGCCTGCTCCCGGTTGACCACGACGCCATCGCGAGCGAGCGCCGCGGCGGGTCTCGCCAGCTCCGCCATCGGCATGGTCCCGTGGCTTCGGAGCGCCTCCCACAGCCCTGCCGGCACGCCGGGCACCCCACACGAGGCCGCGCCGATGTTGAACACCTGCGGGGTGCCGTCGAACAGCACGGTCACGGGCAGGAGCTCGGCTCCGCGCTCCCGGCCGGAGCGCCCCGGGGAGGCGACGAAGAAGTCGAGCAGGACGTTCTCGCCACCCCCGGGAGCGTGGATGAGCATGAACCCCCCCGCCCCGAGCCCTGTCAGCGGGCTCTCGCAGACGAACGACGTCAGCGCCGCGGCGACGGCGGCATCGACCGCATTGCCGCCCTCACGCAGGGCCGCGGCCCCCGCCTCCGCGGTGAGCGGGTGTCCAGCGGCGACGCATCCGTGCACGCTCATGCCGAGAGGCTACGGCGCGGTGGCTTGCGGCGGCCTAGTACACGCGTGTACTAGTTCCCGGGCACGAACTCAGGAACGTCGATGGAGAGATCCTGGGGTCGCGACTCGAAGCTCTTGGCGGTGCCCGCGCGGCGCTCCGGCGTCCGGCGGAACGACGTCCTGGTGGTGCCCACCGGGCGGCGTTCCCGCTTCGTCGACCCGTCGGAGCGGCGTCCCTGACCGTCGAACCGCGTGGCGATCACCGTCACCCACACCTGGTCCGTGAGGCTCTCGTCGAGGTTGGCCCCGAAGATGATGTGCGCGTCGGGGTGCGCCGCCTCCTGGACCACCTTCGCAGCCTCGCTCACCTCGAGCAGGGTCAGATCCTCGCCCCCGGTGATCGAGAGCAGGATCGAGCGCGCGCCGTCGACGGAGGTCTCGAGGAGCGGAGAGGCAACGGCACGCTCGGCGGCGAACATGGCACGGCTGTCGCCCGTGGCCATGCCGATCCCCAGCAGCGCCTGGCCGGCGTCGCGCATGGTCGTGCGCACGTCGGCGAAGTCGAGGTTGATCAGCCCGGGAAGGGTGATCAGCTCGGAGATCCCCTGTACGCCCTGGCGGAGCACGTCGTCGGCGACCTCGAAGGCCTCGATCATCGTCGTGTTGCGGGCCAGCACCGTCAGCAGGCGCTCGTTAGGGACCACGATCAGGGTGTCGACCTCGGCCGAGAGTGCCTCGATCCCCTGCTCGGCCTGCTTCGCCCGGCGGGTCCCCTCGAACCCGAAGGGCCGGGTGACGATCCCAACGGTGAGCGCGCCGACGTCACGGGCGAGCCGGGCGATCACCGGAGTGGCGCCGGTTCCCGTGCCACCGCCGACCCCGGCGGTGACGAAGACCATGTCGGAGCCCTTCAGGAGGCGCTTGATCTTGTCCTGCTCCTCGAACGCGGCCTTGTAGCCGAGCTCGGGGTCCGAGCCGGCCCCGAGCCCTCGCGAGACGCCGCTTCCCAGGTGCACGGTGACATCGGCGGTCGACTGCTGGAGCGACTGAAGGTCGGTGTTGATCGCCATGAACTCGACCCCGCGGATCCCCGATTCGACCATGCGGTTCACCGCGTTCACCCCCGCGCCCCCGATGCCGACGACGCGGATCACCGGCGCGTGGGGCCGGACCTCCCCGGAGGGAGTCCCGAAGTCGGGGTCCTCGCGGCCGTAGGCGGGGCCCTCGACGTCCGGGGCCTCGTCGGTGAAGATCCGGGAGAGGCGCTCGGTCTGAGTGGGCGCCGTGCGCTCGTCCTCGACCCGGTAAGCGCGCACGCGCTCGGGGTCGGGTGCCTCCCGCAGCGCCGGATCCTCCGCCTCGACCACGTCACGGTCGTACGGCGGCTCCTCGGCCCCCGCCTCCTCGTCTGGCGCGTCCGGCCCTCGGTGGGGCTCGGGCGAATCGTCTGGGTGAAGGGTGGAGCGGAAGAGGTCGGCGAGCGGACCCTCGCGCATGCTGGCCCGCTTACGACGCGCCATTCGTCAGAACCTCCTTGGCGAGATCGCGGTAGTACTGGGCGGCGTTCCCGGTCGGATCGTACTTGAGCACGCTCGAGCCGCGAACGGGCGCCTCGGCGAACTTGATCGCCTTGCGGATCCGCGATTTGAACACGAGCTCGCCGAAGTTCTCCTCGAGGATCTCCACCGCCTCCTTGGCGTGGACGGTGCGGGAGTCCAGCATCGTGGGCAGGATCCCCTCGATCTCCACCCTGGGATTGAGGTTCTCACGGATCATCTCCAGGGTGTTCTGGAGCTGGACGAGACCCCGCATGGACAGATATTCGCATTGCACCGGGACGATCACCTTGTCCGCCGCGGTCAGGGCGTTGACCGTGAGGAGCCCGAGACTCGGCGGGGTGTCGATGCAGATGAAGTCGTAGTCGTCGGCGACGGCGGAGAGCGCCTTATCAAGGGAGCGCTCGCGTCCGATCATGGTGCTCATGGCGATCTCGGCCCCGGCGAGGTCGATCGATGCCACGGCGATGTCGATCTCGCGCTCGTGGATCACCTCGCGGATGGGCAACCGGTGCACGAGCACGTCGTACATCGACTTGTCGTTCGCGTCGGGATCGATCCCCTGGCTCATGGTCAGGTTGCCCTGAGGATCGAGGTCGACCGCCAGCACTCGATGCCCAGCTTCGCGGAATGCGACCGCCAGGTTGAGCGTGGTCGTGGTCTTCGCCACGCCACCCTTCTGGTTGGCGAAGGCATAGACCTGCACACCCGACTCCGATCTTCTTTCATCCTCACCGGTCCCAGCGGCCGTCGTCGCGGCCCTTCGGGGTGCCAGCACCTGCTCGGCGGTCATCCGCACGCCGCCGCTCTCGGTCCCCTCATCCGCCGGCGCAGGCTGGCGGCGCACGGTGGGCGCGACCTCGAGCTCAGGCGGGACCGGAGGCTCGCGCTTCGCGGCAGGAGCAACGTCCGGCTCGGGCTCGGTCGCAACCGGCTCGGGCTCGGTCGCGACGGGCTCGGGCTCGGTTGAGACGGGCTCGGGCTGGGCTCGGTTGAGACGGGCTCGGGCTCAGTCGAGCGATCGGGGGTGGGCCGAGGCTCCGGGGGAGGCCCGCTCGGCGGCGGCCCGCCACTTGGAGGCGACTCGCTCACCGACGGGTGGCCATTGCCCGCCACGTCCGGCTCAGGCCGCGCCCCACCACCCTGCTTTCGAGATCCGCGATTGAAAAGACCCATTGATCGCGCTTATTCGCACGCGGCGCGGCCTTTCCTTCAATTGAAAGAACCAATCCGCCGCCTCCTCCGGAATAACTCCGCCGAGATCCTCCGCTAACACTCCGCCGCCTCCTCCGCTCCCGCTCGAATACCTTGCCCTCGGCTTCGCCTCGGGCATTCCCTTGTGCTCCCGCGTCCGGGGGCGGCGGGTTGCAACGCCAACGCCCCGGCGAAGTGAGCCGCTCGACCCGCGACTTCGTCGCTAGCCCGGGCCAGCTTCACCTGAAAGGATCCGCGCCCGTGCCCGACCTGCTCGACAAGCGTCTGGTGATCGTCACCGGCAAGGGGGGCGTCGGCAAGTCGACCGTGGCGCTCGCACTCGGGCTTGCTGCGGCCAAGAGCGGTCGGCGGACGATCGTCTGCGAGGTGACCGACCAGGAGCAGCTGTCCAGGGTCTTCCACCGGGCCGAGGTGGGCTTCCACGAGGTCGAGATGGCGGACCACCTCTGGGCGATATCGATCGACCCGGATCGGTCGATGCGCGAGTACGTGGAGCTTCAGCTGAAGTTCAGGGCAGCGGGTGACCTCCTGTTCCGCTCCCGGATCTTCACCTACCTCGCGGCGGCGACCCCGGGCCTGCGCGAGCTGGTCACCATCGGAAAGATCTGGGAGCTCGCCCAACCCAGCCGCAAGGTCAAGCGGGCCAACGAGTACGACCTGGTCGTGGTCGATGCTCCCGCCACCGGTCAGGGCGTCGGTTTCCTGCAGACGCCGCGAACCTTCGCCAATATCGCCCGCGTCGGGCCGATCCACGCTCAGGCGAGAACCCTCGAGTCCTTTCTCACCAACCACCGGAAGACCGGAGTCGCGATCGTCGCCTTGCCGGAGGAGATGGCCGTCAACGAGACGGCATCGCTGGAGGGGACTCTACGGGACGACGTCGGCGTCGCCGTGGACCGCCTCTACATGAACGGCCTCTATCCGGAGCGCTTCGACGCTGACGACGTGCGGCGGCTCGAGCCGCTGGCCAACGGCGATGACGGGGCAGTCCGCGCGGCCTGCCGCGCGGCGATCAGCCACAGTCGCCGCGCCTCTGCGCAGCGCGAGCAGCTCGCGCGGCTCGAGGAGCTGGGAACGGCTCCGATCCATACGCTGCCGTTCCTGTTCGAGCCCGAGCTGGGACTCGAGGGGATCCGGTCGCTGGCCGAGGCGCTCTGATGGCCGGCGTCGCGGAGCTCCTCGACGGCAAGCGGGTCTGCATCTGCGCGGGGTCGGGCGGCGTCGGCAAGACCACGACCTCGGCCGCGATCGCCGCCGGCATGGCCGCGCGAGGGGCGAAGGCGGCGGTGCTGACGATCGACCCCGCCAAACGCCTCGCCGACTCGCTCGGCCTGCCCGAGCTGGGAAACGTCGAGAGGCAGGTCGACCCGGCCCTGTTCTCGGAGGTCGGGGTCGAGACCGGGGGCGGCGAGCTGTGGGCGATGATGCTGGACGCCAAGGCGACCTTCGACGAGGTCGTCCGCCGCCACGCACCGGATGCCGAAACCCGCGACCGGATCCTCTCCAACCGGATCTATCAGCAGCTATCCGCCGCGCTCGCGGGCTCGCAGGAGTACATGGCGATGGAGAAGCTGTTCGAGATCTGGGCCGAGGACCGCTACGACCTGCTGGTCCTCGACACGCCGCCCACCCGGAGCGCGCTCGACTTCCTCGATGCGCCCCGGCGTCTGACCCAGTTCATCGAGGGCAGGGCGCTGCAGGTGTTCATGCGCCCGACCGGGCTGGCGACCAGGCTGTTCGGGCGCGGCACCTCGATGATGTTCTCGGTCCTGCGACGGATCACCGGGGTCGACCTGCTGGGAGAGCTGGCCGACTTCTTCCAGGCGTTCAGCGGCATGGTCGGCGGCTTCCAGGAACGGGCTAAGCGGGTCAACGAACTGCTCGCCGACCGCCGCACCACCTTCCTCGTCGTCTGCGGCCCTCAGGGCGAGCCGATCAGCGAGGCGGTCTACTTCCACCGCAGGCTGGTCGAAGCGAAGCTCCCGTTCGGCGGGGTCATCGTCAACCGGGTGAACTACAGCGACGGCGACGCCGGCGACGGGGAGGAGCTAAGTGAGGAGTTGGCGCAGGCCATCGGCGACGCGGACCTGGCGGATCGCACCGCCTCGAACTTCGACGACCACCGCACGCTCGCCGATCGTGACCGCCGCAACGTCGCCCGGCTGGCCCGCGAGATGCGCACCCGGCTGGTGATCGAGGTGCCCTACCTCGACCACGACGTCCACGACCTGGCCGGACTGATGGAGATCAACCGCTACCTGTTCGCCCCGGGCGCCCGGGAGCGCTCGCGGATCGCCGCTGGGCGCGCGGCCTGACCGCCTGGCCCGAAAGCCCGGCGATCAGGCCAGCTCTACCTGATTGATCGGCGGAGGAGGAAGTACCAGACGACCTAGACCCGGGCGCGGCGGCGGCGGTCGTAGCTGAGCTCGCGCACGTTCCACTCGGTCGTCTCCGGCCGCGGGAACAGATGCGCGACGCGGTCGGCGACCGCGTCCCGGTCGGCCGACCGGCGTTCGAGCAGGCGCGCGACCGTGCCCTCGGTGTCGGGCTCGGGGCTCTGCGACGTCTCCCCATCGAGGTCGTGCGAGCTCAGCACGTCGAACTCCTGCGTCGGTCTGTCGTCGTAAGTCGTGGCCTGAGCGTGGGCGTGCATGTTGTCCTCCTGCGGCTGGGGGATCTCCTGCACCGTGATTCGCCGCTCGGGCTCGGGAACCTTCCCCTCGTCCACGGGGTCCTCGGCGACGGACTCCTCCTCCTCTTCCTGTTCCTCTTCTTGCGCCTCCTCGGACTCCCCCGGCTTCCATTCCGCGGTCTCGCCGCGATGCTCAGACCCGCCGTCGCCGATCGCCAGGCCATCCGCGAGCAGGATCTCGTCGGCGGTCGCCCGCAGATCGAACCCGAGGTGACCGCAGGCGGTGTCCTTGAGGATGGCCCGCAGCATGTCCTCGATCTCGGCCGCCGTCTGGGCCGGGGTCACTCCATCGCTCGGCGGGGGCGGCTCGCCGCTCCAAAGCTCCCGTTCGAGGGCGATCGCGCGGTCGATCATCGCCTTCACCTCGGCCCGATGGTCCGGCTCGGCGCAAACCGCCGCGACGCGCATCGCCAGCCCCAGCTCGGCGGGCCCGCCGCCCTCCAGCAGGAACCGCAGCGACAGCAGATAGTCGTTCAGCGCCTCGACCACGGCATGGCGCTCGAGTCCCGCCTCGAATCGCGAGATCGAGCGGGACAGCGTCTCGTCGAGGCCCGTGCGGCGGGGCGGGGCCGACGGCCCGTGCCCATCCGGGCCGGCGAACGATGCCCACCGGGTGGCGAGTGTGCGCGACAGCGCGACCAGGTCGCCGAGCTCGGACTCGGCCAGCCGGTAGCCGCCCGGGCGGGGCCTCCCAGCTCCGGTTGCGATCCGGCGCCAGCGGTCGGCACCAACTCGCGTCCACGCGTGCGGGCCGAGGGCGACGCCGCCAGGCTTGAACAGGCGCAGGGTCGTCACCAGGATGCGAAAGGCCTCGACCGCGCGCGTGCCGGGGTCAACCGGTGCCTCGGGGTCGACGACGTCGTCCACGCGCGTAACTGCGAGGAAGGTCGGCTCCCAGGCGGCGGTCCCCAGCCCCTCGGCCGCTCGAGCCTCGGGCGGCACCTCGACCGTGTCGGCGCGCACGATCGTCGCTGTCGCCAGGTCGAGCCTGGTGATTGGAAGCTGCAGCCCCCGCAGCGGCACCGCCACCTCGATCTCGGTGGAGCTTGCATCCGTGTCGGCCTCGAGCTCACACGTCGCGGCCTCGAGCCGGGTGCGATCGAGTGAAAAGTCGGTGCTGTCGAACCACAGCCGGCAGAGGAAGACGATGCCGGCCAGCTCCGCCCGCGCGCGCGGATCCGATGTGGCCGCTATCCCGAGCCGGTCCAGATAGGGGCCCGCCAGGTCCGCGCACTCGATCGCGGCGCAGGCGGCGCCGAACGAATCCAGCTCGCGCAGGACGCCGGCGTGCTCGCGGACGAACCGCTCGGTCAACGGCGAGTACCGGCACAGAGGCGATCCGTCGCCAGGCTCGCGCACCTCATAGGGAATCTCCGCACCAGCTGCGATCAGCTCCCGCAGCCGCTTCGCTGCGTCGCGCGCCATCGTCATCAACGCCTCGCGAACAACCAGGTCGCGCATGGCACCACGCTTCGCTCCCGCGCGGACCACTCCTGCGCTGCAAACCTCGTTGCAGTTCTGGCCGCGACCCGCGAAATCTGAGACGACCGGTTGTGCCGACGGCCGCCACCTATGATCGCGGCGGGGAACCCCGATGAAGGCAATGACCCGAGACAGATACGGCTCGGCCGACGTCCTGGTGCTCGACGACGTCGCGTTGCCGCTCGTCGGGGACGACGAGGTCCTGATACGCGTTCACGCAGCCGGCGTCGGTCCCGATGTGTGGCATCTCATGACCGGCTTGCCGTACTTCGTCCGCTTGATGGGCTTTGGGCTGCGCAAGCCCAAGAGCCGAGTGTTGGGCTGGGATGTCGCCGGGAGCGTCGAGGCGGTCGGCAAGGATGTCACGCGGTTTCGGCCGGGCGATGAGGTGTTCGGCAGTTGCCGCGGCGCCCTCGCCGAGTACGCGTGCGCTCGAGCCGAGAACCTTGCGCCCAAGCCGGCGAGCCTCACCCTCGAACAGGCGGCGGGCGTGCCCGTCTCCGGATGCACCGCCCTCCAGGGTCTGCGGGACGAGGGAGGGATTCAACCCCAACAGAGGGCCTTGATCATTGGCGCCTCGGGAGGGGTGGGCACGTTTGCCGTGCAGCTTGCGAAGGTGTTCGGGGCGCACGTCACGGGCGTGTGCAGCACGACGAAGGTGGACCTCGTCCGTTCCATTGGGGCGGACCACGTGGTCGACTACACCCGCGAGGACTTCGCGGACGGGGAGCGGTACGACCTGATCCTCGACACGGCGGGGGGGCGCCCGTTGTCGCACCTGCGGCGCGCCCTCACCCCGCGGGGCACGCTCGTGATCGTCGGAGGCGAGGGGGGCGGGCGATGGACCGGAGGCTTCGAGCGCCAGCTCCGCGCAGCCGTGCTGTCACCGCTCGTGGGTCAGCGGCTGCACGCCCTGTCGTCGACTCAGCGCCAGGAGGACCTTCTGTTTCTGAAAGATGTCATCGATGCGGGCCAGGTGACGCCGGTCATCAGCAGGACGTACCCGCTGGACGAGGCTGCGAAGGCCCTCAGCGATGCCGACGAGGGACACGGGCGAGGGAAAACCGTCATCACCGTCTGAGCGGAAAACCCGTCAACGCTCGACGGTGGTGCCGCTACACAGCGACTGCGGCTTCGGGCTCGCGGGTGTCGACCGGCAGCCAGCGGCGCCCGTAGGCGCGCATGTCCTCGATCAGGGGCACCAGCGCGGCGCCCTTCGAGGTGAGCGCGTACTCGACCCGGGGCGGGACCTCGGGATAGGTGTGGCGCTCGACGATGCCGTGCTCCTCGAGCGCACGGAGGCGCAGCGAAAGCGTCCGCGGGCTGATCCCCTCGAGCGAGCGCTCGAGCTCGCAGAAGCGTCGGCTGCCCTCAGCGAGGTCGCGGATGACGAGCAGCGTCCACTTACCGGAGATGATCTCGGCGGTTCGGCAGACGGGGCAGGTCGGATCGAACATTGGCCTCTAGCCGCGCCCGGGGAGCATCCTTGTGCCATCAGCTACCACCGGCGCCGGCCAGCCGAGTATAGCTCAATGCTTTACCAACTGAAGTAGCCTCCTGAGCGGCCAGAGCCAAGCACAGCGCCGGAAGCAGGGAGCGACGTGTGCTCGGCACACGAGCCACCGATGACTGCGCTGGGCGCCGATTCCATACCGGTGGGCTGCTTGGATAGCAGCCGCCTACGCCGCTCAGGCGACTTCGCGGAGCTTTTGGGCCTCAGCGAGCGACTGCAGCTTCTTCAGCGATTGGTTCTCGATCTGGCGGATGCGCTCGCGGGTGACGTTGAAGGTGCGCCCGACCTCGTCCAGCGTCCTCGGGTGCTCGCCGCCGAGCCCGTAGCGAAGCTCGAGCACGCGCCGCTCGCGGTAGGAGAGATTCTCGAGCGCTTCGCGCAGCGCCTCCTTGGTCAGCAGGTCGGCCGCGCGCTCGAACGGCGACTCGGCCTTCTCGTCGGCGATGAACTGGCCGAACTCGGACTCCTCCTCGTCGCCCACCGGCTTCTCCAGCGAAACCGGCGCCTGGGCCGAGCGCTTGATCTGGTCGACCTCGTCCGGGTCGATCCCGGTCACCTCGGCGATCTCGTCGGGGGTCGGCTCGCGACCGAGCTCGGTCACGAGCTTGCGCTCCGCGCGGCCGATCTTGTTCAGCTTCTCGACAACGTGCACCGGGATCCGGATGGTGCGCGCCTTGTCGGCGAGGGCGCGGGCGATCGCCTGCCGGATCCACCAGGTGGCGTATGTGGAGAATTTGAACCCCTTGCGGTAATCGAACTTCTCGGCCGCGCGCACGAGGCCCAGGGTGCCCTCCTGGATCAGGTCGAGGAACGGGAGGCCCTGGTTTCGATAGTTCTTGGCGATGGAGACGACCAGCCGGAGGTTCGATTCGACCATCTTCTGCTTGGCGTCGAGGTCGCCGCGCTCGATCCGCTTCGCCAGATCGACCTCCTCCTGGGCGGTCAGCAGCCGGACCTTGCCGATGTCCTTGAGGAACAGCTGCAGGGAATCCGTCGTCATGTCCGGCTTCAGGTCGAGTGCGGCGGCCTGCTTGCGCCGCTTGCCGCGCTTGCCGTCGGTCGGCTCAGCCGCCGGACTGGCCTCGCTCGGATCCGGATCGTCGATCAGCTCGACGCCCTGGCCCTCGAGGTAGCCATAGAGCTCCTCGATGTCAGACTCCTCGACGTCGACCTCGGAGAGCGCGTTCGCGACCTCGCCGTACGCGATCACACCCTCCTGCTGCCCCTTGGCGAGGAGGGTCTTTACCTCCTCGAGCTCCTGAAGTTCCGCAACTAGCATTCTCGCTGGGTCTTCCTCTTCTCTACTTTTGTATCGGCCTCTCGGCACGCCCTCAAGGACGGTCCGGTCCGGTTTCCGCGAGTCCGAGACCTTCGCCGCTGCCGACTAAACGCAGGATCAGCTTGATCTGCTCGCCCTACCAGGGGAAGTTCCCAGCGCGCAGGTGCTCAAACGAGTGTTCGTAGAGTAGTCGCTACATTTTTTGAAGTCAAGGGGCAGGGCGCCCTCGTCCCACGGTTGCGCTGGAATACCCCTATGGGAGACGGCGAGCGAAAGCCCGAACGTGATCCGACCGGCAGCCCCGAGTCCGCGGCGGACGCCGCGCCGGGTGCCGGCGATGAGGTTGAGGCCACGGGGGTCTTCGGCAGCCTGCCCCGCTCGAGACCGGGCAGGCGCAGTCCGCGACGAGCGCCGGCGGCGCCCGAAGAGGCTGCGGCGCCGGTCACGCACGAGGCAATGGGCCATCCTCCCGAGCCAGGCAGAGAGGAGCGGGCGGAGACCACCGAGCCGTCCGAGCACGTGGAGACGAGCCTTGACGAGGCCGCCTCGCCCGCCGGCCAGCGAGGGCTCGAGGACCTGGCCTGGGCAGGGGTGGCGATCGCCGCCGAGGCTGCGACGCTCGGGATTCGCATCGCCAACCGGGCGCTCGAGGCGATGCGCGGCGACGCGGAGCGGCCTTGACGCCGCGCTTGTCGCTCTTCGCGGGGAACTCGCAGCAAGCTGGTCCCGCCTCCTACCTGAGCGCCTTCTGGCGCCGAGCGTACGACGAGAACATCACCGGCCTCGCCGGCATGGTCGCCTACAACCTGGTCCTGGCTCTGTTCCCGTTCGCGCTGCTGGCGCTGTTCGTCTTCGGGCAGGTCCTTCAGAGCTCCGACATCGAGGAGAGCGTGCTGCTCGACCTGCAGCGCCTGTTCCCGGCGGTCGAGCTACAGACGCTCGAGAACACGGTCGATCGGGTCCGCGAGAGCTCGACCACGATCGGGGTGGTCGCGGCCATCGCCGCGGTCTGGATCGGGACGTCGTTCTGGGGGGCCATGGACACCGCCTTCTGCCGCATCTACCACGTCCAGTGCCGAGGCTGGCTCGAGCAGAAGCGGTTCGCGATCGTGATGCTGCTCGGCCTCACCCTGTTCCTCGCGGCGACCGTGATCATCCCCACCCTGGAGGCCCTGATCGTCTCGGGCGCGGACGACCTTCCGTTCGGCCTGGGATCGATCCAGGGTCTCGCCAGCGCCCTGCTGCTGGTTGCGACGCTGATCGCCGTGTTCGCGATCTGCTGCTCGATCTACTACTTCGTGCCCAAGGGCCACGTGCCGTGGTGTGGGGTCTGGCCGGGGGCACTGTTCGTGACGGTCACCGCGGGCGTCGCCAACGCCGTCTTCCCCTTCTACCTCGCCCAGATCTCAGGCGTCGAGGAGGTCGGCGGCGCGATCGGCTTCGTGCTGGTGGCGCTGATCTGGTTCTACGTGCTGAGCCTGTCGCTGATGGCCGGTGCGGTGATCAACGCCCTGCGCTACGAGCTGCACGACACCGGCCGGCTCGACACGCCCGGTTGGCACGGCGAGCCGACCCCGGCGGAGCCTATCCGTAGCGGCCGCCCGTGACCTCGCGCAGCTTCGCCTGGTCGTGGCGGGCCTGGACGGTGCGGACCGTTCCCGAGCGCGAGCGCATCACGAGGGACTCGGTGGACGCCTTGCCCCCGCCCGGGTAGCGGACCCCCTGCAGGAGCTCCCCGTCGGTGACGCCGGTGGCCGCGAAGAAGACGTCGTCGCCGGCGACCAGGCGATCGGCGTCGAGCACCTCGTCGAGGTCGTAGCCCGCGTCGACGGCGGCCCTGCGCTCCTCCTCGTCGCGCGGCCACAGCCGGCCGAGTATCTGGCCCCCGAGGCACTTGATCGCGGCGGCGGACAGCACCCCCTCCGGGGTGCCGCCGATGCCCCACAGGAGGTCGACCCCGGTCCGTTCCGAGACGGCGAAGAGCGCCGCCGAGACATCGCCGTCGGCGATGAAGCGAATGCGGGCGCCGCACTCGTGGATCTCCTTGACCGCGTCCTCGTGGCGCGGGCGGTCGAGCATGATCACGGTGACGTCCCCCATCGTGTGGCCGCGGCGCTCGGCCACCCGCCGGATCACCTCCGGGAGGGGATCGTCGAGGCTGAGGCAGTCGGCGATGTCGGTCCCGCCGGCGATCTTCTCCATGTAGACGCAGGGCCCGGGGTCGAACATCGTCCCCCGCTCCGACAGGGCGATCACCGCCAGGGCCGCCGGCATCCCGCGAGCGGTCAGCCGCGTGCCCTCCAGCGGATCGACCGCGATGTCGACCTCGGGCGGGCTGCCGTCGCCAATCCGCTCGCCGTTGTAGAGCATCGGCGCCTCATCCTTCTCCCCCTCGCCGATGACCACCACCCCGTCCATCGGGACCGTGTCCAGCATCAGCCGCATCGCGTCGACCGCGGCCCCGTCGGCGGCTTCCTTCTCCCCCTTGCCGACCCAGCGCGCCGCGGCCAGGGCCGCGGCCTCGGTCACGCGGACCAGCTCGAGCGCGAGGTTGCGATCGGGGTGCGATCCCGAGCGCACGTCGTGAGAGATGACGCTCGGCGCCTCCGCAGCCATGGCTCAGACCGTAGTACCTCCGGCTGGCCCGGGTCAACCGCCCAGGACGGACGCCAGTGGTCTCCGTCGCAACGGGACCGTAATTGCGGCGGCGACCACTTAGACCGTGCCCGGGGTCCTGCGCACGTCCCGCTGGCCCTCCTTGGAGCGGAGAAAGCCCGCGACCGCGATGCCGACCGTGGCAAGGAGCGCGACCCAGTAGCCAATCGCGAGCTCGACCCCGGTCTCCTCGGTTCCGCTCCCAGGCCGATCAAGGATCCCGTTGTAGGCGATGAGGACGAATGCGATCAGCCCGACCAGCATCGTCATCTCACCCGGGGGCCACGAGAGCTCGTGGCCGCGGACCAGGATGTAGGTGAGGATCAGGGGCGCGAGGGCGCCGAGGATGAGGAGCCAGCGAAGGATCGGAAAGGTCTCGAACCCGGTGCAATCGAACTCGCCGGCGCCGCAGACGAAGTCCTCCCCCTGCGCTCGGCCGGGGGTCTGCTCGAGCGAGTACCACGTCAGGAAGAGGAGCGACAGGATCAGGACCGCCCCCGAGACGATGCCGATCACCTCCCAGCGCTCGAGCTTCATGGACGGACCCTAACCCCCGAGCGGTGGGATAGGGTCGCGCTCGATGTCCGCCGGACGCTGGGGCCTGACGCTGCCGCTGCCCTCGGTTGCGCTCCACGACCACCGCGACCTCGCCCGCCGGGCCGAGGCCGCCGGTTACACCGACCTCTGGAGCGGGGAGACCAACGGGCCGGACGGGTTCACGCCGCTGGCGCTCGCCTGCCAGTGGACCGAGCGGGCCCGCCTTGGAACCGGCGTCGTCGGCGTCTTTACCCGGGGGCCCGCGTTGCTCGCACAGCAGGCCGCGGCGCTCGCCGATGCAAGCGAGGGACGCTTCGTCTTGGGCATCGGGGCATCCTCGGACCGGATCGTCGAGGGCTGGAACCGGATCCCGTTCCGGCGGCCGCTGACGAAGGTCTCGGAGACGGTCGACTTCCTTCGCACGGCTCTCGCCGGCGAGCGCACGGACTCGGGCTTCCGCCTGGAGCAGGCGCCGGCGGAGCCGCCGCCGATCGTCCTCGCTGCGCTGCGCGGCAAGATGCTCCGGCTCGCGGTGGAGAAGGCCGACGGGGCGTTCACCAACTACGTTCCGCTCGAGGGGATGCCGCAGGTGATGGCCGAGCTCGAGGGCGCGCCCGAGCGGTTCGAGCTGCTCTGCCGTTTCTTCTGCATCCCGGGCAACCGTGAGGAGGTCGAGCCCCTGGCGCGGTTCATGTTCGCCTCCTACGCGACCGTCCCCGTCTACGAGGCGTTCTTCCGGTGGCTCGGATACGGCGAGCGGATCGACGAGATGGTGAAGGCGTGGGCCGCGAAGGATCGGGAGGCCGCCGCGGCCGCCGCGCCGTGGGACCTGATCGAGGACACCTTTCTCTTCGGCACCACCGAGCAGATCCGGGAACGGGTCGGGGCGTTCGTCGAGGCCGGGATCACGTTGCCGATCATGCTGCCCGTGGCGCCGCCGGAGCGAATGGGTGAGCTGATCGAGGCATTGGCGCCCGGGTAGGCCTCCGCTGGCGTCGACTCCGCCTCTCAATGACTGCGGAATCGAGCCGACATACTCGGCTCAATCCCGCGCTCGACGGCGGCGCCCCCGGCCGGGGAGGTGGGGTCCTACTCGACCGGGGAGGTGGGGTCCTACTCGACCGCGCGCGCCAGCGACAACCCGAAGAGATCTTCCGGGTCGGTCCACCACTCGACCAGCTCGAGCCCGGCCTCGCGATAGATGCGGTCGAGCCCAGCACGCGCGAACTTGGTCGTCACCTCGGTCCGCATCTCCTCCCCACGCTCGAATGGCACCAGCATCTCGAGCGCCGTGATGTCCACGATCTGGCGCGCGAGCGAGCGCAGGCGGATGTCCACCCACAGGTTCTCGTCATCCCAGAAGGCAACGTGCTCGAAGGCGTCGAGGTCGAAGTCCGCACCGAGCTCACGGTTGAGTACGGCGAGCACGTTCTTGTTGAACTCGGCGGTGACCCCGGCAGCGTCGTTGTAGGCGGCCTCGAGCGTCGCCGGCTCCTTGATCAGGTCGGTACCCAGCAGGAAGTGGTCCTCGGGGCCGAGCAGATTGGCGACCCGGCGCAGGAAGCTGGCGCGCTGCGCCGGCTCGAAGTTCCCGATCGTGCCGCCCAGAAAGGCGATCGTCCTCGGGCCACCGAGCGGGATCCGCTCGAGATCGAGCTCGTAGTCGCAGACGAGTCCGTGGACATCGATGCCGTACTCGTCGGCGATCCGGGTCGCGGTCTCGCGCGTGACCTCCTCGGCGATGTCCACAGGCGCGTAGGCCTCGAGGCAACCGGCCTCCCGCATCGCGTCCAGCAGCACCCGGGTCTTCGATGCCGAGCCCGACCCGAGCTCGATCAGGGTCGCCGGGTCACCCGCGCCCGCCACGATCTCGGGCCCGTGAAGCTCCAGGATCGCCCGTTCGGCGCGCGTCGGGTAGTACTCGGGCAGCTCGGTGATCGCCTCGAACAGCTGGCAGCCGCGCTCGTCGTAGAAGTAGCGGGGCGAGAGCTCCTTGAACGGCTTGGTCAGCCCGGCACGGACGTCGGCGGCCATCCCCGAGAGCGGCCCGCCCGGCGGCAGGTGGACGTTGATCGTGACCTCGACCGAGCGCTCCGCCGGCATCGCTACGCGTCCCTCGCGCAGCGCAGCCCGGCGAAGATCTGGCGGCGCTGCGGGAGATCCCAGTTGCGGAAGCTGGGCCGGATCACGTTGCGCCTGCTGGCCCAGGAGCCGCCGCGGAGCACCTTGTAGTCGGAGCCGAAGAAGACCTCGGAGTACTCCGGGTAGGGAAAGGCCTCGAAGCCGCGGTAGGCGGTGAAGTCGGATGAGGTCCACTCCCAGACGTCGCCCAGCATCTGCACCGCGCCGCAGTCGGACGGGGCGTCGCCGTAGGCGCCGGCGGGCGCGGGGCCAAACGCGAGCTGGTCGAGGTTCGCCCGCTCCACGCGCGACCCGGCTGCCGCGGTCTCCCACTCGAGCTCGGTCGGCAGCCGCTTCCCGGCCCAGCGCGCGAAGGCCTCGGCCTGGTGGAAGTCGACGTGGATCACCGGCTGGCGCGGGTCGAGCGGCTCGGTCGTGCCCATCGCGGTCCGCACCCAGCCCTCGGCGCCGTCGTGCTCCCAGTACATCGGGGCCTCGGCCCCGGTGTCGGCCACGAACACCGCGAACTCGGCGTTGGTGACCGGCGTCCGGTCGATCCAGAACTGCTTGAGCTCGATCGTGTGGCGAGGGCGCTCGTTGTCGTACGCGAACCCTCCTGGCGGCGCCCCGATCTCGACCTCCCCCCCATCGACCCTGACCATCTCGGGCCTCTCCGAGGTCGGCTCGGCGTCAGGGCCCGGATCGCGCTCGAGCGGCTCGTAGCGCTCGACCATCTGCAGCAGCTGGAGCATCGTCTCGTTGTGCTGGTGCTCGTGCGCGAGCAGCATCTCGTAGACGAAGCCGTCGTGAACCACGGGGTCGTCGGTCCCCTCGAGGTCGATCTCATCCAGCACCTCGAGGGTGCGCTCGCGGACCCCGTCCATGTAGCTGCGCAGCCGCTCCCCGCGCAGGATCGGCAGCTCGTTGCGGGTGGCGCGGGGGTTCTCGATCGCGTCGTAGAACCGGCCGAGCTCACCGTCGAGCGGCTCACGCCCGCCGATTGTCTGCACCAGCCACTCCTCCTCGAAGTTGGCGATGTGCCCCAGATCCCAGGCGAGCGGGCTGAGGATCGGCGAGTAGACGCGGTTGAGCTGGTCGTCGGAAAGCGGCGCGACGAGGGCCAGGGTTCGCTCCCGCGCCTCGGCGAGGCGCTCGGCGATCGCGTCCTTGGTGATTGCCCGGGTCGGCGCCGCGATCATCGAAGGGTAGTCGGACGAACCCGTCGGCTGTTACGGAGTCGTAGAGTCACGCCGCGATGAGGGTCGAGGGAGCCAGCGTCCTGGTGGTGGGCGGCGCATCCGGCCTCGGCGCGGCGACCGTCAGGCGCCTCCACGCCGAGGGCGCGAGCGTGGTGATCGCGGACCTCAACGCCGAGAAGGGGGAGGCGCTTGCTGCGGAGCTCGGCGATCGCGCCCGGTTCGTCGCGGCGGACGTGGCCGAGTCCGAGCCGGTCAAGGCCGCCGTCGAGGCCGCCGCCGAGGGCGCCGGTGGACTGCGGATCTCAGTCTGCTGCGCCGGGATCGGGTGGGCGCAGCGGACCGCGGGCAGGCAAGGGCCCCACGACCTCGATCCGTTCGAGACCGTGATCCGGGTCAACCTGATCGGCACCTTCAATGTGCTCAGGCTCGCGGCCTCGGCGATGGCCGCCAACGAGCCCGATGCCGGTGGCGAGCGCGGCCTCTGCGTCAACACCGCCTCGATCGCCGCCTTCGACGGCCAGATCGGGCAGGTCGCCTACTCGGCGTCGAAGGGAGGCATCGTCGGGATGACGCTGCCCGCGGCGCGGGACCTCGCCGGGCGCGGGGTCCGGGTGATGACGATCGCGCCCGGGACCTTCGATACCCCGCTCCTGGCGGCGCTGCCGGAGGAGACGCGCGCCGAGCTCGGCTCCCAGATCCCGTTCCCCAACAGGCTCGGAGATCCCGCCGAGTTTGCGGCGCTCGTGGTCCAGATCGTCGAGAACCCGATGCTGAACGGGGAGACGATCAGGCTCGACGGGGCCCTGCGGATGCCGCCGCGCTGATTGGTGATTCGATACGGGCATGGAGAGCTCCATGCCGGGGCCGAAGGCCGTCACGGCCGCCGAGCTCAAGGCCCAGATCGAGGCCGAGCGCGTCGGCCGCCCCTTCCTCGTCTACCGCGACGCCGAGGGTGAGCAGCTGCTGCTCCCGGTCTCGCCGGGTTCCAGCGGGCTCTGGCTGGGTCGCAGCGGCTCGGCCGATCTGCGTCTTCACTGGGACGAGGAGGTGTCCTCGCTTCACGCGCAGATCGAGGTCGTGGGCGAGGAGTGCGTGCTGGTGGACGACGGGCTCTCCCGAAACGGCTCGTACGTCAACGGCGAGCGGGTGCGGGGCCGGCGCCGCCTTCGCGACCGTGACATGCTCCGGATCGGGCGCACGGTCATCCTGTACCGGGTTCCCGAGGACTCGGCGACGGGCTCGACCGTGGCCGCTGCCGACGCGCTCGCTGCCGCTGATGTCTCACCTGCACAGCGCCGGGTCCTGATCGCGCTCTGTCGTCCGTTCAAGGACAGCGCCGCGTTCGCCACCCCGGCGACGAACCAGCAGATCGCGGCCGAGCTGAGCCTGAGCACCGACGCGGTGAAGGCCCATCTCCGCGCCCTGTTCGACAAGTTCGACCTCGGCGACGTGCCCCAGAACCGCAAGCGGGTCGCCCTGGTCGAGCGGGCGCTACAGAGCGGCCTGATCTCCGAGCGGGACCTCTAGACCCGATTCGCTGAAGCCTTTGCCCGCTCATGGCCGGACAAATCCTTCAGCGAATGCCGCTTAGGCCGCGCTAGCCCTAGGTGTTAAGACGTCGACCCCCAGGGCGGCGGCGATGCCGACCTTGGTCCTCTAGCCACGCGGGCCGGTGCGCATGAAACTGATCGGGTGCCGGGCATTGCGAGCTACAGCCCAGGGCCACGATGCCGACGGGCGGCGGCCGGCTTCGTCGCGATGCTCGCGGCCGGGCTGCTCGCGCTGGCGGCCGGGCCGGATCCCGATCGGAGCCTGGCCCAGGACGGCGAGCGCCCGAACGTGGTGGTGGTCATGACCGATGACCAGACCGCGGAACAGATTCGGGTCATGGATCACGTGCGCTCCCGGATCGGCGCGCGCGGCACCACCTTCACCTCGAGCTTCGTCAACCTTCCGCTCTGCTGCCCCTCGCGGGCGACCTTCCTCACGGGCCAGTACGCGCACAACCACGGAGTGCTGGAGAACAGCGGGTCCCGGGGCGGGTTCAAGGGCTTCGACGATCGACGCTCCCTGGCCACCTGGCTCCAGGACGCCGGCTACCGCACCGCCCTCGTCGGCAAGTACCTGAGTCAGACCCCGAAGCGGTACATCCCGCCGGGGTGGAGCGAGTGGTACGCGGCGGCCGGCGGAACCACCCAGAGGGTCTACGACTACACGCTCAACCAGAACGGGCGGGTGGTCGAGTACGGCGGGCGACCTCGCGACTTCAAGACGGACGTGCTCACGACCAAGGCGGTCCGCTTCCTCCGGCGCGAGGCCCCGGGGGCGCGGCCGTTCTTCCTGTTCGTCTCCTACACGGCGCCCCACGGCGGCGGCCCCGATCCGAGCTCTGGCCGTCGCCGCGATTGCGCGAACACGACCAAGCGAGCGCCACGACACCGCGGCGCCTTCGAGCGCGAGCCGCTGCCGCGCCAGCCGAACTTCAACGAACGCAACATTTCCGACAAGCCCGCGGGCATCCGCCGCCGGGTGCGCATGCGACCACGGCTGATCGACGAGATCGCCCGGCGCTACCGCTGCCGGCTCGAGTCGTTGCTCGCGGTCGACGAGGGGGTGCGCGACATCGTCAGAACCCTGGCCCGGCGGGGTGAGCTCGACGACACCTACGTGATCTTCACCTCCGACAACGGCCTCTTCCACGGCGAGCACCGGATCTGGACGGGGAAGGATGACGTGTACGAGGAGGTCATCAGGGTGCCGCTGATGATCCGGGGGCCGGGCTTTCCGGCGGGCGTCGGCGTGACGAGCCCGGTCGTGAACGCCGATCTGGCGCCGACGATCGCCGATGTCACCGGGGCGAGCCCAACCCTGGCGATGGATGGCCGCTCGCTGCTGCCGCTGGCGCAGACCCCCGGCCTCGGCCAGGAGCGCGGGTTGCTGATCGAGCACGAGGGCCGCTACGCGGCCATTCGCACCGGCGACTACCTCTACGCCGTGCGCCGGACCGGCGGGGAGGAGCTCTACGACATGCGGGCCGACCCGTTCCAGCTCCGCAGCCGCCACGATGACCCCGCCTTCGCCGAGATCAAGGCCGAGCTGGCCGACCGACTCGCCGAGCTTCGCGACTGCTCCGGGTGGTCCTGCAGGCAGTAGGCAGACCGGCGGCACCTAGTCCGTCCGGCGGCGGCGTTGTTGTTGGGACGCCTTGACGGCAACCCCGCTCAATACGACCGAGACCGGCCGCGTGGCCTCCCCCAACCCAGGCCCACGGCAAGGGCGCTACGGTCCATCTCGGAGCGGCCCATGGCTTGTCTTGCAACTTCCCTGCGGGCCGCACCATCAGGAGATCGCGATGGCACGGCGGTACCCACGACCAGAGCAACCGACGTCCGATCCAAGCGACGCTCCCTCCCGCCCCTGGGAAACGCGAATCCAGATCCTGATCGCGGTCGCGCTCGGGCTCGCGGCCATCGTCACCGCCTCCGCCGTGTACCGCAACGAGCAAGAGGACCACAAGGCGGACAAGGACTTCCTGGCCTCGACCTCCTACCTCGTGTCCGCCGTGGGCGCCGGGATCACCTCGCCGCGGGGCAGAAGGCTCGAGGCGCTGGCCGAGCAGGCCGAACACGACGCCGAGGATCACCAGGAAAGGGCGACCAGCTACACCCTCGCCGAGGTGATCCTCGCGACCTCGCTCTTCCTCTTCGGGATCGCCGGGATCAGCTCGCTCTGGATAATCAAGATCGGGGCGTTCTCGACCGCCTCAGTGGTGTTCGCGGTCGCCGTGGTCCTGCTCGCGACCTTCTAGCTCGGGACGCCCGACTTTGGCGCGGTGTTCCGCGAGTGGCAGAAGGCGCGGCAGCGAGAGCGTTACCGGAACGACCCGGCATACCGGGAGCGGTTAGGGAGCAGCAGCGGGCAAGACGAGCCGCCGCCCGCAAGGCGACGCGCCGCCGTAGTTGGAGGGGCCGCTGTTGCCGCCAAGAAGCACCATGACGCGAAGCAAACCCAGCAGGAGGAGGCGGCTACCGCACAGCAGCCCGCGCCGGCCGAGCCCTCTGCGGCTGGCGGACCGACCCCCGAGGTGATGGAGCAGCTCAAGCAGCTCGGCGAGCTGCACGAGCCGCGCTCTCAGACGAGGAGTTCGAGCGCGAGAAGGCGAAGCTGCTGGATCAAGCCTGAGCCATACCCGCGAGCAGGAGTAGGGCTCCGGTGAGAGCGAACAGCACCGCTGCAACCACCTTCCGCACCGTAAGAGCGAGGGTACTCCCGCGCCCCGGCCAGCGGGAGGCTCCCCGTCGCTGAGGCGTAGCGGGGAGCTCGGCCCTGTTGGTTTGCCGCAGGCAAGGCCGGGGTACTCATCCGTTTGTCGGAGCGAGTCGGGGAGATCGAGCCGACGAAGCTAGGCCCATGTGGCCTCAGGGCTCGCGCGGCGGGCGACGGGGACTCCGGGCAGAACACGAAGTTCTCACCGTCCGGAGGGAGGACGAATGGCTCGTTACGCCTACTGCCCCGTTTGCCGCTACATCCCACCGCGTGGTGTCGGTGCTCCCGATACTTGTCCAAGCTGCCTCGCCCGGCGCCATGAGCGCATCCACCTCATCCCGGTCGGTGGGACGTTTCCGCACGAAGCAGCCGGCAACGCGGGACTCGGGTCGATCATGCTCCCGTTGGACCACGCCAGCCGCCACCGGCCTCAGCGCGGTTTTGCCCCGCTCCCTCTCCCTTAGGGCGATTCCCTTACGGCGATGTCGCTGGAGAACGTCGAGATCGTGCGCGCCGCCATCGATGGGTTCAACCGGCGCGATTGGAACTCGGCGCTCAAGGACGCCGCCCCGGAGCTCCAGGTCGACAACTCGCGCACGGCCCGTCCGAAACCGGGGGTGTACGGGCTCGATCAGGTGCGCGCGTATTGGGACGAGGTCACCGACATCTGGGAGTCGTGGCGGATCGAGCCGCACGAGTTGATCGAGGCGGGCGAGCACGTGGTGGTGCCGTGGACGTTCCACGCGCACGGACGAGATGGGATCGAGGTACAGGCTCGTGTTACCTGGACCTTCACGATCCGCGACGGGGCCATCGAGCGTGTCTGCATGAACCAGGAGCAGCAGGAAGCCCTCGAAGCCGCCGGCCTGCGGGAGCCGGCGGATGAACGGAGGTCGCCATGAGCGACCAATCCCGACGGATCGAGCGCGGCTTGCTCACGATCTTGTGCGAGGCACATGCCACCGCTTACCTCGTCACGGTCGGCGGCGAGATGGACGGCTCGAACGCCAGGGACCTGGAGGACGAGCTGATCCGCCTGGGAAAGGACGGGCGATCGGAAATAGTGCTCGACCTGAGCCGCTTGGAGTTCATCGACTCGACCGGGCTGGCCGTGATCTTCAGGGCTGACCGACGAATGGAAAGAGACGGCAAGAGCCTGACGCTCGTGCGGCCGCAGGAGCAGCAGGTCGGCCGGGCCATCGAGCTGTCTGGCCTCGATAAGACGCTGTCCTTCGTCGCTTGATCAGAGGGTGATGCCCCTTCCCGGTCTTCGACTCGCCGAGCTTCGCGACTGCTCCGGGTGGTCCTGCAGGCAGTAGGCAGACCGGCGGCACCTAGTCCGTCCCGGTGTGCTCCGGGTCGCGCCAGACCCGCTTGAGCCACGGCGGGGTGACCGCGAAGCGCCAGCGATCTCCCGCGCCTGCGATCAGCTGCTCGAGCGGCACCAGGCGAACGCGATCCCGGGGTGTCCAGCGCCCGCCCCGCTCGCCCGTGCCGGCCTCCTCCCAGGCATGGCCGGCGTGACTGCCGCCGGAGATGTAGTAGCGCCCACCCTCGCGCCCCCAAGCAGCGCGCTCGACCAGGCCCAGATCGGACAGCCAGCTGCCGACGCCGGCGGTGTAGCTGTAGCCGTGGTGGGAGCTGGCCCGCGCCTCGTCGTGAGGGCCATCCAGGCGCAGCTGGTAGCTCTCCCAGTCGTCGGCGTGAAAGCCATGCTCGCCGAGGAGCGCCCGCGCGGTCTGGCTGCCGGGGTAGTAGGCCCACAGCTGGACATAGATGTGGCCGCGGCGCTCGTCGGCGCAGTCGTACCCCCGCCTGCGAGCCTCGCTCAACGCGCTGCCACGGCAATCGATCACGTGCGTGAACAGGGTGACCGGCTCGCCGGTGTCCGACCGCGACGTGGACCCGTCGCCGGGCCCGAGCGAGCACCGGTCCTCGCGGCAGCGACGGAAGTCCACCGGCAACGCACTCATCCCTTCCTCGTACTCGATTCGCGGCGTGTGGGCGCGCACACGAGCCGCCAGCTCAGGCCCGTAGGTGGCCACCAGGGCGGGCTCGGCCTCGAGGCAGGCGCCGACCTCGAGCCCCGCGGCGCAGATCAGCCGCTTCGCCAGCTCGCTCGCCAGCGACAACCCCGGAACGGGCGCGCCGGCGGCGACGAGCGCAAGCCCCCCGAGCGATATGAGGAGCACCAGCCCGATCCACTCGACACTGGCCTGCCCTGTCTCCTGTGACCCGCTCGTCCGGCCCACGCGCCGACGCTAGGCGGGACGGGTTCACGCGTGGCGCGCGGGATGCGTCGATAGAGTCACCGCCGTGGAGAGTCACGAGCGCGTTGGGCCAGCACGCACCGGAACGGCCGGCTGGAAGCAGTGGGCGCTGGTGGTCGCGGTGCTCCTGCTGGCGATCCTCGTGATTCAGAACACCGAGGAGGTCAACCTCAACTTCCTCTTCATCGACTTCACGGCTCCGCTGATCGTCGCCCTGCTGATCGCGGGCGGGCTCGGCGCGCTGATCGGCTGGGCGGCTCCACGCGTGCGCCGCGGCGGGCGGAGCTGACCGACTTCACCCGTCAGGGAGCGAGCGGCCTCAGCTCAAGCCGCCGGGCCGGATCAGGTGATCGGCGGATCGACCGCGACGGAGAGGTCAGGCGGGCTCGAGGGCGACCAGCTGAAACCCCATCGCTACTCGCGTGCCACCCCCTGCGCAGCCCTCGATCTCGAGGCGATCGCTGACGTGACCGATCAAGGACAGGCCGACGCCGAGTCCCTCCGCGGGTCCGTGTGGCGACATTCCGACCCCAGAATCGCTGACGATCACCGATAGCATCTCTCCACTCGACTTCGCCTCGACTCGGACGGTGCCTCGCCTACCATGGCGGTAACCGTGGAGGACCGCGTTCCCGACCGCCTCCGACACAGCGATCGCCACCGATTCGGGATCGGCGCCCGAACGCTCGGCGTAGTCGCGGGTGTGGTGGCGAGCTCGCGTGACGCTCTCTGGCTCGCTCGGGAGATCGAGTGCCAGGGAGGGGGCACCGTTTGATGATGCGGGGCTCATGCCGGTCCCGATCCGGTTTCGCCGCGGGGCGGGTGATCGTCACGGGCCGTCGCGGATCCAACCTCGCCATCGAGCAGGCTCTCACTCGAACTGTCGTCCAATATGTCCGTTGGCGCCAGCAGAAATAGCTCGGCTACCAGGTCAGGATGTTGGTGGCTGGTGCTCATGAAGGCGATCACCGGCCGCCCGGTTTCCTCTGTGACCATCTCGGTGAAGCGTGAAGTCATAGCTCCCTGAAACGCGGAACGCTGTCTTGCGACCGCCTCCGATCGACCGCTTTGAAACAGGGTCTCCTCGACTGCCGTGAAGCCGCCTCGCATCAGAACGGTCACGACGTCGTCGTAGTAGTAGGTCTTCGCTCGCATGGGGCCTTTGCCGTAGAGCTCCTTGTGGAGCTGGACCATTCGACGAGAGATCGCCTCGCAAGTCTCCCCCGCTCGCGATGCAGGACCGGCTCGGTCTAGCGGCGCCCTCATGCGACTGCCTTGTCCCGCTCGGGCTCGTCATCGAGCGTCCGGCCCAGCGCGGCCGTGAAACGGCGGGCGTCGAGCATGTCTCGACGGCATTCGGACATGGGAACCTCCTTTGACGGAAGTCCAGCGATTCTTCGCCGTCCAGCCATCACTGAAGTTGCGTCCGGCTGCCCGTTCAAAGCCCGGTCGCTGGCTGAGGTGCGGTCGCACTCGGCCCGAGCGGTCGGCTAACACATTGACCTTACTCCTCCGTTGGTCCGCCTGCGCTCCGCCATCTAGTTGTGGTACCCCGACTGCTACGGGTCGGGTTGATCCTGTGTTGGCAGCGATGAAGTCCTGGGCCGCGATCGTGCGCGTCAGCCAAATGGAGGAGCGCACGCCTCACACTCCGCGGCCAGAGGAAGCGGCCACGATCCAGGGAGAACGCCCGCAAGGTGTTCCCGTGGCGACGCGCGGCGGTCAGTACGACAGGTCGCGGGCCCGGAGGACCGTCGGCTCCAGGGCGACGAAGCGCGTCGTGGGATCGTCGAAGACGTCGCCCTGGAAGCGTCGCCAGTGGCGCTCGTCTGGTCCCAGATAGCGGCGTCCCCAGCGGCGCGCTCGGTCGGCCTCGAAGGGATGGAGCTCCGCCCTCCCCCGCGCGGTGACCTGCAGCACCTCGCCGCGCTCGAGGTCGCAGGTGTCGACGACGAGGGCGACGCGTGGGTCGCGCTCGAGCAGCTGTCCGAGCCTTGACCATCCCCCGGTCAGCCACCAGAAGGCTCGCCCTTCCCACAGGTACCAGAGCGGTCGCACGCTCGGCCCGGTCCGTCCGACCGTCGCTACGCGCGCCACGAGGGGCTGGCCGAGGAAGCCGTCGAGGTCAAAGCCATCGTCGACGGTCCACGTGGTGCTAGCCCCGCCCTCGGCCATGCAGCGATATTGCCATGAGACGCTCGCGCGGGACCACCGCTAGCGCGCTAATCCGGGGACATCTCGGCGGCGGCCTTGCGCTCGGGGCGCTCAGGCGCGCGACCGACGCCGGATCCAGGGACTCCGGCTGGCGGTCGCCGAGCGGCTGCGGTGAGCTGGCTCTCTGGTCGCCGCAGCCTCGTCGTGACGGCGGGAGGATGGGGAGAGTACCCGGAGAACGACCAGCGCTCGACCCAATGGAGGTACACCCGTGACATTTCTCTGGTTTGTCGTTTGGTTCATCGCCAACAACATCGGCGGCAGCGCACCGCTCCAGTTCGACCCCGTCAACTTCTGGGCGGCCGCCCTCTTGCTGGCCATCGCCATCGATCTCAACCGACCCCGGCCGGAGTTCGGCATGGCGAAGCGTAAGCCGATGGCCCAGCGTCGCGAGGCCTTGTAGGGGCCGAAGCCCTCGCCCATACCCTCGGCCGCCGCCTCAAAGTCGCCGCTCGGCTCGCTCGGGCCGCTGACGCTCCCCAGCGCAGCTCGCCGAGCCGCCGCTCGAACGACATGAGTGATCAATGTCCTTTGTCCCAACTGCCTCGGATCGACTGTCCAACAGCGCTCCAATCTCGGACTGGGTCGAAGCCATTGCGCCCTCCTTTCGGGGCTAGGCCTCCTTGATGGCTGTGACGTCGATGACGATCGTCACCTTGTCGGCGACGACTGCCTTGGCGAACGTCATCGCGAACGCCTTGCGAGAGACCTGGCCGGTCACCTCGAGGCCGAGCCACTCATCGCCCTCGGGACCGGTCTCGATCCCGCCGAGCTCGGCGGTGAGCTCGACCTCGTCGGTCACGCCGTTGATCGAGAGGTCGCCGATGACGCGGAAGGTGTCCTCGTCGACCGGCTCGATCGCCCGCGACCGGAACGTCAGCTCTGGATGGCGATCGGCGGAGAGGAAGTCCTTCGAGCGCAGGTGCGCGTCGCGCCGAGCCAGGTTGGTGTCTAGGGAGGTGGCGGCGACCCGGCCGTAGGCGCGGGCGTCGGCGAGGTCCTCGCCGATCTCGAGGCCGCCGTCGAACTCGCGGAACTCGCCGCGCACGGTGGAGATGCCCAGCTGCTTGACCGCGAACCCGACGCGGGTGCGGGCCTTGTCGACCTTCCAGACGCCGGTGGGGATGCCGATTCTGCTGAGCGTGCTGGTGGTCATGAGCTCTCCTCTCGTCACGTCGGCTGGATTTCGGGGTTCTACTGCTATGACCCACCCCGACGGAGGAACGTGACCAATGGATGAGCGCGACTGGCTGGCGGAGCGATTCGAGGAGCACCGCTCGCGGCTCCGCGCCGTGGCCTATCGGATGCTCGGCTCGCTCAGCGAGGCAGACGACGCCGTCCAGGAGGCCTGGCTGCGGCTGAGCCGCTCGGATGCCGACGAGATCGAGAATCTCGGCGGGTGGCTGACGACGGTGGTCGGACGCGTGTCGCTGAACATGCTCCGCTCGCGCAAGGCGCGACGGGAGGAGCCGCTCGCCGGACGGTTGCCCGATCCGCTCATCGACCGGGCGGACGGGATCGGTCCCGAGCACGAGGCGCTGCTGGCCGATTCCGTCGGACTGGCGCTGCTCGTAGTGCTCGAGACGCTCTCTCCTCCGGAGCGGCTCGCGTTCGTGCTGCACGACATCTTCGCCGTGCCGTTCGACGAGATCGCGCCGATCGTCGATCGCTCCCCCGAGGCGGCGCGCCAGCTCGCCAGCCGGGCGCGCCGGCGGGTGCGTGCCGAGAGAACCGTGCCCGACGCGGACCTCGAAACGCAGCGTGAGGTTATCGACGCGTTTCTGGCGGCCGCGCGTGAGGGCGACTTCGATCGGCTCGTGGCGGTGCTCGACCCGGACGTCGTCCTGCGGCAAGATTTCGGGCCGGTCGACGGCCGGCGGGAGATCCGCGGCGCCGCGGCGGTCGCGGGCCAGGCGCGCGGCTACGCCCAGATCGGGCTGGACATCCGCCCAGCGCTGATCAACGGCGTTGCCGGGGCCGTCGCCTTCCGCGACGGGCAGCCGTTCTCGATCGGCGCCGTCACGGTGAGGAACGGCAGGATCGTCGAGCTCGACTTCCTCGCCGACCCGGAGCGACTCCGGGAGCTCGACCTGAGGATCCTCGACTGACTGCCTCCATCGTCCGATCGCATCCCGAAGGCTGAGACCGCTGCCAGCACCACCCGGCCACGGAGCCGCATCGCGTAACCGGTCGGCGTCAGCCGTCTTCCGAGAGGACTTCGCGCAGCTTCGCGGCGAACGCCTCCGGCTCGCCCTGCTGGCCGAACTCGCCGCCGAGGAAGCCCCCGTGGTGGCTCGGGAAGATCGTTGCCTCGGTCCCGAGTCGGTTCGCGACTGCGAGCGCGGCCCGGTGGGTGAACTCGCCCTCGGACTCGGCTCCCGCGGCGACGACGATGCGAGTCGAAGCCGCGCGCAGGGCGTCGAGGTCGGGCTCGTAGTGCGTGCCCGAGATCATGTTTCCGAGCAGCGGATCGTCGCGACTGCCATCGTCTGAGGCAGGCAGCCCGAAGTCGGCGGGATTCGGAGCGGGCTGGTCGGCGAAGTCGGCCGGGATCGGGCCCTTCAGGCTGGCGAGCACGAAGAACTTCGCCATCGCCGGGCCCATGCCCTCCCGTTCATAGGTCGCCTGGATGCTCGCGGCGGCGGCCAGCGCCGCCTCGCGGTCCGGGAGCGTGCCGGCCAAGGGTGGCTCGTGCGCCACGAGCGTGCGCACCTGCTCCGGATACTGTGCCACCAGCGCCAGCCCGTCGATCGCGCCACCGCTGCTGCCGGTGACGTCCACGGGTCCCTCGCCCAGCGCGGAGATCAACCGGTGCAGGTCATCCGCGCGGTCCTCCACCGTGGGCTTTGCGGCATCGTCGGCAAGCTCGCTGCGGCTAACGCCGCGTGGGTCGTACGTCACCACCCTCCGGTCCCGGAAATGCCCCGCGAGCGAGTTGAACCCGCTGGCATCCATTGGTTGTCCGACCAGGAGCAGCGCCGGCGCGGTGCTCTCGCCACCGGGCTCTCGAATGTCGTAGGCCAGTGTCGCCCCTGGCACGTCCAGGCTCTGGGTCTTTACGTCCGCGGTCTGGATGCTCGGCTGGTTCATTGGCGATCCTTTCTCGATGCCTCGTCATACAGACCGACGCCAGCGGCGAGACTCATCGGTCGGCATATTCGACTCAACCCGGGCGGCTACAGCTCCTGCATCTCGCTCGCGATGTCCGCGGCCGCCTGCTTCGCGTCGGAGAACAGCATCGAGGTCTTCTCGTTGTAGAAGAGGTCGTTGTCGATCCCGGCGAACCCCGGGCTGAGGCTGCGCTTGATCACGATCACCTGCCGGGCCTCGTCAACCTCGATGATCGGCATCCCCGCGATCGGTGAGTTCGGGTCGGTCTTCGCGGCCGGGTTGGTGACGTCGTTGGCGCCGATGACCACGGCGACGTCCGTGCGCGGCATCTCGGGGTTGATGTCGTCCATCTCCCTGAGCTTCTCGTAGGGCACATCGGCCTCCGCCAGCAGCACGTTCATGTGGCCGGGCATCCGCCCGGCGACGGGGTGGATCGCGTAGTCGACCCTGACGCCCCGCTTCTCCAGCTCGTCGGCCATCTCCTTGACCGTGTGCTGCGCCTGGGCCACCGCCATCCCGTACCCCGGGACGATCACCACCGAGTCCGCGTAGGCGAGCTTGATCGCCGCATCCTGAGCCCCGATCGACGTCACCGGCCGGTGATCGCCGCCCCCGGCGGCGACCTCGGGCAGCGCCCCGAAGCCGGCGAACAGGATGTTCGGCACCGAGCGGTTCATCGCCTTGGCCATCTCCAGCGTCAGGATCGTTCCCGAGGAGCCGACGAGGGTCCCGGCAACGATCAGGGCGACGTTGTCGAGCGCGAACCCGGCCGCCGCCGCGGCGAGACCAGTGAACGCGTTCAGGAGCGAGATCACCACGGGCATGTCGGCGCCGCCGATCGGCAGCACGACGAGGTTGCCCAGCACCGCCGCCGCGACCAGCACCGCGATGAACAGTCCCTGCGACGGGCTCTCGTTGTCGACCACGAGGACCACGCAGGCGGTCACGATCCCCACCAGCAGCACCGCGTTGATCACCTGCTGGCCCGGGACCTTGATCGGCTGGCCCGGGATCAGGCCCTGGAGCTTGCCGAAGGCGATGTTCGAGCCCCAGAACGAGATCGAGCCGATCACCATCGAGAACAGGATCGGGATCAGCTCGTCGAGCGGGATCTCCTCTCCGATCGTCAGGAACTCGCGGAACTCCGACCAGGCGATCAGCGCCACCGCACCGCCGCCGACGCCGTTGTAGAGGGCGACCATCTGCGGCATCGCCGTCATCTGCACCCGGCTCGACGCGACGATCCCGATCGCGGCGCCGATCACGAGCCCGCCGATCAGCAGGCCCCAGTTGCCGATCCCGTCCAGGAGCAGAGTGGTCACCACGGCGATCGCCATCCCGGTCGCCGCGATCAGGTTCCCCTGCTTGGCCGTCGTCGGGTGCGTCCCGCGCCGAACGCCGATGATGAACAGCGAGAAGGCGACGACATAGAGGGCCGTCGCCAGGTCGGACCCCGGCTCGATCAGGGCGACCGGGATGCTCAAGTCCGGCCCTCCTCGGCCTCCCCCTTCTTCGGCCTCGGCTTCCGGCCGAACATCCCCAGCATCCGATCGGTGACCATGAACCCGCCGACGATGTTGATCGTGCCGAAGGCGATCGCGATCACGCCGATCAGGCTCTCGAGGAAGCCGTCGGCGAACCCGACCACGATCAGCCCCCCGAGCATGACGATGCCGTGGATCGCATTGGTCTGCGACATGAGCGGCGTGTGCAGCGTCGTCGGCACCTTCGAGATCACCTCGAAGCCAACGAAAGCGGCGAGCACGAAGATCGTGATCTCGACCATCAGGTCCATCAGCCGCTCCCTCCGGTAGTTGGGGTCGCGATCCCCGCCGCCTCCCTGGCGCGCTCGTTGCGGATCTCGCCTGCGTGCGTGATGCAGGCCCCGGCGACGATCTCGTCCTCGAAGTCGAGGCTCAGCTCGCCCTCGTCGGTCACCAGGAGTCCGAGCAGGTTCTCGACGTTCTTGGCGTAGAGCTGGGAGGCGTGGGTCGCCAGCTCGCTCGGCAGATTCAGCGGCGCGATGATCTTGACCCCGTTCTCGACCACGGTCTCCCCCGCCCTGGTCAGCTCGCAGTTGCCCCCGGAGTCGCCGGCGAGGTCGACGATCACCGACCCAGGCCGCATTCCCCGGACGGCGTCGGCCGTGATCAGGATCGGCGCTCGGCGCCCGGGCACCAGCGCGGTGGAGATGATCACGTCCTGCTTCGCCGCGTTCTCGGTCAGCGCGTCACGGACCTTCGCGTTCTCTTCGTCCGTCAGCGGCCGCGCGTAGCCGCCCTCCGCCTCGGCATCGGGGATGAAGTCGAGCTCGAGCGGGCGCCCGCCGAGCGAGGCGATCTGCTCCCATGCGGCGCGCCGGATGTCGAACCCGGTGACGACCGCGCCAAGCCGCTTGGCCGTGGCGATCGCCTGGAGCCCTGCGACGCCCGCGCCCAGCACCAGCACCCTCGCGGGAGCGACCGTGCCCGCGGCGGTGGTCATCATCGGGAAGAATCGGCCGGCCTCGCGCGCGGCGACGAGCGCGGCCGCGTAGCCGGCGACGTTCGCCTGCGAGGAGAGCGCGTCCATCGACTGGGCGCGGGTGATCCGCGGGATCGCCTCCATCGCGAAGGCGGTCACCTCCGCGTCCGCGAGCGCCCGGTTGCTCTCGCCGGACGTGAGCGGGGCGAGATGCCCGATCAGGACCTGGCCCGGGCGCAGCCGCGCGATCTCCTCGGCCGTCGGAACGGCGACCTTGACCACGACGTCGGCGCCCCAGGCGGCGTCGGCGGAGTCGACCTCTGCGCCCGCGTCCCGGTACTCGGAATCCGGGTGGCCGGCCCCCTCCCCCGCGCCCGACTCCACCGTCACCCCGAGCTCCTTAGCGGTGAGGGAACGGACGACGTCGGGGATGAGCGCCACGCGACGCTCGCCCGCGGCGGTCTCTTTCGGGACTCCGATCTTCACTCTGCGACGCTGGGAGGAGGGCCTGAGAAGCGGGCGGGGAGCCTATCCGAGCACGGCAGCCGAGGCGTCAGGGCTCGATCCGCGACACGGTTCCGTCGCCGCCGTTGGCAACCCACACGCTGCCGGCGCCGGTGGCAATGCCCTGAGGTCTCCGCCCTACGTCGAGCTCCTGGACCACCTCGCCGGTGTCGGGGTCGATCCGGGAGGCGCTCCGGTCGCCGCCGTTGGTGACCCAGATCGAGCCGAAGCCGGTGGCGATGCCGCGGGGCTTGTCGCCGACCCGGATCGGCGGGCCGATCCGGTGTCCCCCCTCGAGATCGATCGTCGTCACCGTGTCGTCGCCCGCGTTTGCGATCCAGACCCGACCGAAGTCGACCACGATGCCCTTCGGATCGCCGCCCACCGCGAACGTCGTCTGCTGGACCGCCCCCTCCGGCCGGACCAGCGAAACGCTGTTCCCGTCACGGTTCGTCACCCAGAGCCCGCCGTTGGCGGCGACGCCGTAGGGCGATAGGCCCACGGGCACCCTGGCGAGCTCATCGTTGGTCTCGGGATCGATGCGGACGACCTGGTCGGACCCGCCGACTGCCACCCAGACGTGGTTGCGGCCGACGAGCACCCCGCCCGGATCGGGGCCGACCGCGATCCGCGTCGTCTCGCCCGTCTCTGAATCAATGCGGACGAGGTCGTTCCCGGCGCGGCTGGCCGCCCACACCGAGCCGAAGCCCAGGGCGATGCCCTCGGGCTCGCCGACCTCCGCCTCAGCGGTCGCCTGCTCGCCGCCCGGATCGATGCGGTACACGCGTCCCTCGCCGAGCGATCCGACCCACACGCCCCGGTCGTTCGCAGCAACCTGAACGGGCGCGCCGCCGACGGGGATCGGCTCGCCCACCACTCGAGCCCGCTCGTCTCCTCCCCGCCCGGCCCCGCCGTCGCCGTCGCCATCCCCAGGGACGAGCACCCACGCGACGATGGCGGCGGCGAGCGCGAAGAGGGCTGCGAGGACCATCGGAAGGCGGCGCCAGCGGGGCCGCGGCTCGTCCGTGATCGTCATCGTCGGGGCCTCGGCGTCGTCGACCGCCCGAGCCGGCGCGGCCGCACCCTTGCCGACGCTGCGCTCGGGCTGGCTCACCGGCATCCCGGTGAGCGCAGCGTCCGCTGCCCGCGCGAAGTCCCCGGCGGAGGGGAAGCGACGCTCGGGCTCCTTCTCCAGCGCGCGGGTGACGACGGCGTCGAGCTCGGGCGGGAGGTCCGGCGCGGCCTCGCGCAGGGGCGGCGGCTGCCGCTGAAGGTGCGCGTAGATCTTCGCCACCTTCTCCTCCTGCCGCTCGAACGGCACCCGCCCTGCGAGGGCCTCGTAGAGGACGCAACCGAGCGCGTAGAGGTCGGTTCGCGCGTCGACCCGCTCGCCCCGTATCTGCTCCGGGGCGACGTAGTCGAGGCTGCCAACGAACCCGCCGCTCGCCGTGATGTCGGTCGAGGCTTCGATTCGCTTGGTCAGGCCGAAGTCCGTGAGGTAGGCGTGCTCCTCGCCCTCCCTGCGCTCGATCAGGATGTTCCCCGGCTTGATGTCGCGGTGCACGAGGCCCCGGCCATGCGCTGCGTCGAGCGCCGAGGCGACCTGGGCGATGATCGCGACCGCGCGCCCCGGCTCGATTCGGCCCTCGTGATCGATCACGTCACGCAGGTCGGAGCCCTCGATCAGGTCCATGGTCACGAACAGCAGACCGTGCTCCTCGCCCGCGTGATGGACCTGAACCACGTTCGGGTGGCGGATCGAGACCGCGGCCCGCGATTCGGTCTCGAAGCGCCTTCGGAATACCTCGTCCCGGGCGAGCTCGGGCGCGATGACCTTGAGGGCGACCGTGTGGTCGAGGGCAAGGTGCGTGGCCCTGTAGACGACCCCCATCCCGCCGCGACCGGCCACCCCCTCGATCCGATGGCCGGCGAACAGGGTCCCACGCGCCAGCTCCGGCATGGAGACGATTATTCCCGGGAAGCCCGGCTCAGGCAGGGGCGGCGACGCCGGCCATCGCGGCAAGGCGCTCGAGGGTGTGCAGCCGCTCCCCCGTGTCGAGCTGGATCGGCGAGACGATCAGGCGGTCCACGCCCGCGGCGACGTAGCGCTCGACTCGCCGCCGGACCTCCTCCTCGGTGCCCACCAGCGAGGTCGCGTCGGCGAGCTCGTCCGGAATCGCCTCGTATGCCGCATCACGCTTTCCGTCGAGGTAGAGGGACTGGACCTCGTCCGCGACCTCGCCGAAGCCGAACCGCCGCGTGAGGTCCACGTAGAAGTTCGTGTCGCGGCTGCCCATGCCGCCGAGATAGAGCAGCAGCCCCGCCTTGACCACGCTTCGCGCCAGGTCGAGGTCGCCGTCGATCGCCACCTGGACGGTGGGCGAGACCTCGAGCTGATCGCGGCTGCGCCCGCCCCTGGCGAGCCCCGCCTCGATGTGCTCGCCCCAGGTGGCCTCGAACGCGTCCGGGGAGGAGAAGATCGGAATCCAGCCGTCGCAGATCTCGGCCGCCATCTCCACCGACTTGCGCCCGATCGCGCCGACGAACACCGGAATCCGGTTGCGCACCGGGTGGAAGTTGAGCTTCAGCGGCTTGCCCTCCCCCGTGCCGCCCTTGATCGGGAGCCGGTAGTGCTCGCCGTCGAACTCCAGCTTGCCCTCGCGCGCCACGATCCTGCGGACGATCTCGATGTACTCGCGGGTGCGTCCCCAGGGCTTCGGGTAGGGCACGCCGTACCAGCCCTCCGACACCTGCGGGCCAGAGGGGCCGAAGCCGAAGATGAAGCGCCCTCCGGAGAGCGCGTCGATCGTGCACCCGGCCATCGCTGCGGCGGCGGGTGGGCGCGCCGGCACCTGCATGATCGCCGCCCCGAGCTTGATCGTCTCGGTCTGCGGCGCCAGCCAGGCGAGGACGCTGACCACGTCCGAGCCGTACGACTCGGCCACCCAGACCGAGTCGTACCCGGCACGCTCCGCGCTGTGAACCAGCTCCACGGCCTGCTCTCCCTGGGGGCCGATTCCCCAGTAGCCGAGGTTGAGCCCGAGCTTCAGCATGGGCGGAACCCTATTGCCATCCGCTGCGTTTCCGTCGAAGCTGCCGGAACCGACGTCTCACGGGAGGCGCCACCGTGTATAGATGGTCTAGATGAACGAGCGTGCGCACCCGCAGGGCCTCGCGAGCGCCGAGGCCGCCCGCCGCCTGGAGCGGCTCGGGCCTCCCGAGCCCCCTGCCAGCCGGTCGGTGGCGTCGATCGTCGCGGCGAACGTGTTCACGCTGTTCAACGCGATCATCGGGGTGTTCTTCATCCTCATCCTCTCGCTCGGCCTGTTCGCCGACGCGATCTTCGGGCTGATCGCGATCATCAACTCCGCGATCGGGATCCGTCAGGAGCTTCGGGCGAAGGAGACGCTCGACCAGCTCGCGCTGCTTGTCGCGCCGCGGGCAAAGGTCGTGCGCGACGGCCGGATCGTCGAACTGCGAGCCGACGAGGTGGTGCCCGGCGACCTGATCCGGGTCGAGCCCGGCGACCAGCTCGTCGCCGACGGGCCGGTGGTCGACTCCCGGTCGTTGACCGTGGACGAATCGATGCTCACCGGCGAGTCCGACGGGATCCGCAAGCGCAACGGCGACCGCCTGCTCTCCGGCGCCTTCTGCCTCTCGGGCTCCGGCTATTACGAGGCCGAGGCGGTCCGCGAGGAGAGCCATGCCGAGAAGGTCGCCGGCGAGGCGCGGGAGTTCCGCCACCCGCCTTCCCCGCTCCAGGAGGAGGTGAACCAGGTGCTGACGGCGACCACGATCGCCCTCGTTCCTCTGGCGGTGATCCTGCTGTTGGCATTGGGCGCGCGCAACACCGCCTTCGCCGAGGCCATGCAGACCGCCACGGCCGGACTGATCACGCTGATTCCCGAGGGGCTGGTGCTGCTGATGAGCGTGACGTTTGCGGTGGCCGCGGTGAGGCTGGCGAGGATGAACACCCTGGTGCAGCAGATGAGCGCCACCGAGGCGCTTGCCGCGGTCGACACGATCTGCGTGGACAAGACCGGGACCCTCACCGACGGCACGCTCGACCTGGTCACAGTCGAGGCCGCTGACCCGTCCCGGCCAGACGCGGCCGAGCGCGCTCTCGCCCGCTTCGCCAACTCGGCGGGCGAGCGCAACCGCACGCTGCAGGTGATCGCCGACCACTACCGCGCCGCTCCGGAGCCCGTCACCGCCGAGGTGCCGTTCTCCTCAGTGTGGAAGTGGAGCGGGGTGACGCTGAACGGCCACGGGCCCGGACGCTCCTACGTTCTCGGTGCGCCGGACGTGCTCGTCGCCGCGGGCGCTCTGCAGCTGCCGTCGCATCTCGAGCGAGCGCTCGACGAGCACACGAGCGCCGGGCGCCGGGTGGTCGCGTTCGGGGAGACGCCCGGGAGCCTGCCGGCCGACCCGGAGGGTGAGTCCCCGCCCCGGATCGAGCCACGCGCCCTGGTGGTGCTCGAGGAGCGCCTGCGGCCCGATGCGGCCGAGACCGTTGCGTTCATGCGCGAGCAGCAGGTGGACCTGAAGCTGATCTCGGGCGACGCCAGGTCGACCGTGACCGCGGTCGCCCGTGGGGTCGGCGTTCCGGCCGACGCGGGCGTGATCGAGGGGCATGAGCTCCCTGACGATCGTGGGGACCTGGCGAAGACGGCGGAGGAGAACACCGTGTTCTGCCGGATCACGCCAGAGCAGAAGAAGGAGCTGGTGGGGGCGCTGGCCGACCGCGGGCGGTTCACGGCGATGATCGGCGACGGCGTCAACGACGTCCCGGCCCTCAAGCGCGCGCGGATGGCGGTCGCCATGGGCTCGGGAAGTCAGATCACCAAGGGCGTCGGCGACATCGTCCTGCTCAAGGACCAGTTCTCGATGCTGCCACGTGCGGTTGCCGAGGGACGGCGGATCGCGCGGAACATCCACCGGCTCGGTCGGCTTTACCTGACCAAGTCCGTCTACGCGGGCTTTCTGATCACCGTGACTGCGATCTTCGGCTTCACCTTCCCGTTCCTGCCCCGGCATCTGACCGTCGCGGCGCTCTTGACGATCGGGATCCCATCGTTCGTGCTCGCGCTGGCCCCAAGCGAGGGGCCGCTTTACCGCGGGCGGCTGCTGCGCGCTCTGGCCGCGTTCGCGGTCCCGGCCGGGCTCGGTATGGGGGTCGCCTCGCTGCTGTCGTTCTTCCTGGTCGACAACGTCTTCGGCGGCACGCTCGAGGAGGGGCGAACCGCCGCCACGACCACGCTGATCGTGCTCGGGCTCTGCTTCATCCTGCTGCTCGAACGCGGCCCCGGTCGCGAGCACATCACGATTCAGAGCTACATGCTGGCGATGATCTCGGGCCTCGGTGCCCTCTACGCACTGATCCTGGCGGCGGAGCCCGTGCGGGACTTCTTCGAGCTCGTGCTGCTGAGCTCGGGCCAGTGGTTCCTGGCACTCGCCTGCGTCGCCGTCGGCCTGGTGCTGGCCGCGCTCGCCTGGCGCCTGCCGCAGATCCAGCGGCTCGAGGCGCCCGAGGCGGACGACGACGATCAGGGGCCGGCGCCGACCCATACACCCGTGACCCACGAGCAGCCGGCGGTCACCCCCGCGCCGAAGGCCTTGAGCGATGGCCCCTGACGAGTTCCGCCGCACCAAGATCGTCGCCACGATCGGTCCCGCGTCCCGATCGCTGGAGATGATGATCGAGCTGATCGAAGCGGGCGCGGACGTGTTTCGGCTGAACTTCGCGCACGGCACCCGAGCCGAGCACCTCGAGAACATCGCGACCGCGCGCCAGGCCGCCGAGCGCACCGGTAAGCAGATCGGCATCCTCGGCGATCTGCCCGGGCCGAAACTGCGGCTCGGAGAGATCGACGAAGACGTGGTGGAGCTGGTGGAAGGACAGGAGCTGACCCTCACCTGCGACGGCAGCGTCAGCGATGCCGACGCCGGCCGGATCCCCGTCAGCTGGCGGGGGCTCCCCTCAGCCGTCAAGGAGGGCAAGGAGATCTACCTGGCGGACGGGCGGATCCGGCTGCGCGTGCGCAACTGCGAGGCAAGCGAGGTCTCGACCACGGTCGAGGCCGGTGGCGTGGTCACCTCGCATCAGGGCCTCAACCTCCCGGGAACGGAGGTGCCGCTGCCGGCGGCCGGCCGGGAGGACCTCGCCTGGGTCGACTTCGCGGTCGACCAGGGGATCGACCTCGTCGCGGTGTCGTTCGTCCGCCGCGCGGAGGACCTGCGCCCGGTGGAGAGGCGGATCCGGACCGGGGGCGCCGACATCCCGGTGATCGCCAAGATCGAGAAGCCGGAGGCGGCCGAGCGCGCGGAGGAGATCGTGAAGGCGGTCGGCGCCGGGATCATGGTGGCCCGCGGTGACCTTGGGATCGAGTTGCCGATCGCCTCCGTACCGGTGGTGCAGAAGCGATTGATCGCCCGCGCCGGGAAGCACGCGATGCCCTCGATCACGGCCACGCAGATGCTCGCCTCGATGGTCACCTCCGGGCGGCCGACCCGCGCCGAGGTGACGGACGTCGCCAACGCGATCTACGACGGCACCGATGCGGTGATGCTGTCCGAGGAGACGGCGATCGGTCAGCATCCGGTCGCGGCCGTGCGGGTGATGGACGAGATCGCCCGGGAGACCGAGCCCGAGCTTCCGTACGGCGATTGGCTCTTCCACCGCGTGGCAACGGATGCCTCCGACGTCGCCAGCTCGGTCGCCCGGGCGGCTGTCGGCTCGACCTACACCCTCGGGCTGGCGGCGCTCGTCGTGCCCACGCGAAGCGGGCGGACGGCGCGCCTGGTCTCGGCCCACCGGCCACGGGTGCCCGTGCTGGCGGTGACGCCGCGGATGGAGACAGTGCGCCGGCTAAACCTGCTGTTCGGCGTGCGCTGCGTCCTCGCCGAGGACTGGACCAGCCTCCGCGCGCTCCTCGACGACTGCGCCCGGCTCGCCCGCGAGAACGGCGTCGCCCGCGGCGGCGATCTGATCGGGATCACGGCCGGGCTGCCCGAGCAGGAGCTCGGTACCAACCTGTTCGAGATTCACCGGGTGCCCTGAGCTCGTAGTCGTCGGCCGCCCACACCTCGTGGCCGGCATCCGCGAGCTTGCGGACGATGCCGAGCGCGAACGGCATCCGTGAGCCGGTGACGAGGATCCTCAGCGCCGACGACCGGATTCGCCCGCCGCTCGGCGCGCCGCCTCGGGATTGATCCGAAAGACCTCTCGAAGCGAATAAGTGAGGAATTGGGGGTCCGTTCCAGGCAGAAGGAGGTCAGGATGGCTTCGCCGGACATCACCAGCATTCGTACTCGTGGGACCGCGGGGATCGCCGCGGCCGTCGTTCTCACCCTCCTCACCGTGGCCGGTTTCGCGCCGGCGGGCGCCGCGGCGCAGGCGGCGGCATCCCCTGACGCGCCCGTCTCGCCATTCGTCCTCCGGTCGTCGGCGCAGTCCCAGGCTGACGCCCCCGCTCGGGCGCAGGCCGCGAACGCCGACGCCGATGTCACGCCCATCGCCCTCGGATACCTGCTCGACGACGGCGTATTCACCAGGGTCGATGCGCCCGGGCCCGACCTGGAGACCGTGCCGTACGGGATCAACAACCGCCAGCAGATCTTGGGCGGGTACGTCGACGTCGGCGGCACAGGCCATGGCTTCCTGCTCTCCAAGGGCTGCTTCAGCACGTTCGACGTCCCGGATGCCTCCGGAATCGACGCCTCCAGGGTCATCAACTACCCCGGGACCTTTGCCTCCAAGATCAACGATCGCGGTCAGATCGCGGGCGCCTACACCGGACCCGACGGCAAGGCCCGGGGCTTTCTGAAGAGCCGGGGCGAGTACACCACGCTCCAGGTCCCCGGCGCCGTGGAGACGCTGGCCCTTGACGTCAACGACCGTGGCCAGGTCGTGGGCTTCTACATCGACGCCGATGGAATCTTCCACGCCTTCCTGTGGGAGAAGGGCGTCTACAAGACCGCGATCGACTTCCCCGGCGCCAGCGGAACGACGGCCTGGGGCATCAACAACCGCGGCCACATCGTGGGCAGCTACCTCGACCTCAGCGGGGATCAACCGGCGCAGCTCGGCTTTCTGCGGGACCGCCGTGGCTTCACCAAGCTGGATTTCCCAGGCGCGATCGGAACCGCGCCCCTCGACATCAACAACCGCGGCCAGGTCGTGGGCCTCTACCTCGACCCCACGCTACGGCAGCGTGGCTTTCTGGGTGATCGAGGGACGTTCACGACGATCGATGCCCCGGGCGCACGGACCAGCGGCGCCACCGGACTCAACGATCGCGGCCAGATCACCGCCTTCAGCGACCTCCGGGGCGAGTCTCAGTGATCGGCGGGCCGACCCTGAGTCAGTCCCCGAACGGCTCGTCGCGCTCGCGCACGGCCTCACGCCAGCCGGCCTCCGCGGCCCGTCGCTGAAAGCCGAACCCCTCGGGCGTGTGGCGGGCGATCCCGTCGAGGAAGGTCCCGAGGACCTGGGTCGCGTGGAGGCCCTGTGCGTAGAGCGCCTGGTTCACCAGCAGCTTGTGCATCACGAGCTGGTTCACGGGGACCCGGGAGACCCGGGAGAGCAGGGCCTCGAACCGCTCATCGAGCTGGTCGGCGGGCGCCGCCTCGCTCGCCAGTCCCCACTCCGCCGCCTCGGCGCCGGTGATCGAGTCGCCGGTCAAGAGCAGCCGTTTCGCCCGCGCCGGGCCCAGGCGCGCCGCCCACAGGGCCGTCGTCGGCACCCCCCAGACGCGGGCCGGCGGGTAGCCGATCCTGGCCGTGTCCTCGACCACCAAAAGGTCCGCGCACAGCGCCATATCGGTGCCGCCGGCGACGCAGAACCCGTGCACCTTGCAGAGCACGGGCTTCTCCGAGTGAAACAGGCTCATGAACCCGCGGACGTTCCGCCACATCATCTGAAAGTCGACCACCGGGTCCCAGGTGCCGGACGGGTCGTGGTTGGCGGCAATCACCTCCGGGTCGAGGGGGGAGCCGGGCGGCCGGGATTCGCCTGCCGTCTGGTCGCGCCGGCCCTCCGCCGCGAGCACCAGGTCGTAGCCGCCGCAGAAGCCGGAGCCGTTGCCGGCGAGGGCGATCACGTGGACCTCCGGGTCGAGGTTCGCGCGCTCCACGCACGCGGCGAGCTCGGGCGGCATCTCGAGCGTGATCCCGTTGCCGCGCTCGGGCCGATCGAGAGTGATCCGTGCGATCCGCCCGTCGCGCTCGTAGGTCATCGTCTCCAGCGTCGCCATATGCGGCCTCCTCGTCTCGTCGGTCGGCTGCGACTACGCCGACAGCTGATCGAACGTGCAGTCGGCCGGGTCCTTGTCCTCGCGCCAGCGAAGCAGGCTCGTGCCGTGGCGGATACGACCCGAGCTGACGTGATCGAAGGAGACCTCCACCACCAGCTCGGGCCGCAGCGCGACCCACTCGAGCTCGCGATCGGCGCTCCAGCGGCTGGGATCACCGGAACCGCGCTCGCCCGTCTCATATGGCGCGAGCTTGCCCACCAGCTCGCGCTTCTCGGCCGCCTTCAGCCCCGAGGTGTGGCCGACGACCCGCAGCTCGCCTCCCTCGTAGAGGCCGAGGATCAGCGACCCGACGGTCCCCTCCTCCTTGCCCGGGCGCCAGCCGACGACGACGCAGTCGGCGGTACGAAGCCGCTTCACCTTCACCATGCCCTTGCGCTCGCCCGGGCGGTACGGCGCCTCGAGCTCCTTGGCGATCACGCCCTCGCCCGAGGCGAGCCAGGGCTCCGCATCCGCAGAGTCGCGGACCAGAGGGGTCAGCTCGACCGACGCCGGGTCATCCGCCTCCGCCAAGAGCCGTTCGAGCGCCTCCCGTCGCCCCTCGAACGGGTCGGCGAGCGCCTTGCGCTTCCCGACCGCGAGGAGGTCGAAGGCTCGGAACGTCGCCGGAGTCTCCGCGGCCAGCTTCCGAATTCTCGACTCGGCCGGATGGATCCGGTTCTGGAGCGCGTCGAATTGCTCGATCCCGTCCTCGCCGAGGATGACCAGCTCACCGTCGAGCACGTAACGGCCGTCGGGGAACCGAAGCTCGGGGAAGTAACGGACGAACGGCCTCCCGGTTCGCGACTGGACGAAGAGGTCGTCGCCATCGACGAACGCGATCGCCCGAAAGCCGTCGTACTTTGGCTCATAGGCCCACTCCTCCCCCTCCGGAAGCGTCTTGCGCGAGAGCGCAAGCTGGGGCTTCACCGGCGGTTTCAGGGGGAGCGCCACGCAGCGATCGTAGACGAGTGATTCCCGATCAGCGTGTGCCCGGGACGCGCCTGCCGCCACGCCTCCTTCGGTCTCCGCGCCCGCTCTCCCGCCGCGATTGTCGGATTAGATACCCATACGGTCCCTAACCCGACAATCATGGGGGGCGTGTGGATGGTCAGATCCGCAGATCCCCCCGCCGAGTGCGACGTGGCCGTCGTCGGCGCCGGCATCCTGGGCCTCGCGGTCGCGCGCGAGCTGGCGCTTCGCCACGACGGCATTCGGATCGCGGTGCTTGAGCGCGAGCCGCGGATCGGCGCGCACCAGACCGGGCGCACCAGTGGTGTCATCCATGCCGGGATCTACTACGCGCCCGGCTCGCTCAAGGCGCGGCTGTGCGTCGAGGGCGCTCGCGACCTCTACGCCTACTGCGAGCGGCGCGGGATCCCGTTCGATCGCAACGGCAAGCTGATCCTCGCCACACGCGAGCAGGAGATCCCCGGCCTCGACGAACTCGAGCGGCGCGGGAATGCGAACGCCGTCCCGGGCCTGCGCCGGGTGAGCGCCGACGAGATCGCCGGCATCGAGCCCCACGCTCGGGGGGTCGCAGGCCTCCACTCGCCGAACACGGGCGTGGTCGACTTCACCCGCGTCGCGGCCGCCTACGCCGAGGACCTAGACGAACGCGGTGGCACGGTGACCCTGGGGTGCGGGGTCACAGCCCTGCGTGACCGCGGCCAGCGGGTCGCCCTCGAGCATGCACGCGGCGAGACCGTCGCCTCGGCCGCGGTGACCTGCGCCGGCGCCTGGTCGGACCGGCTTGCGGTCGCGGCGGGTGCCGACCCGGAACCGCGGATTGTCCCGTTCCGTGGCGCCTACCTGCGATTGCGCCCGGAGCGACGCGACCTGGTGCGCGGAAACGTGTACCCGGTCCCCGACCCTGCGCTGCCGTTCCTGGGAGCGCACCTGACCAGGGGGATCGACGGCGAGGTGCTGCTGGGCCCGACGGCGCTGATCGTGGGCGCTCTCGACGCGTACCGGCTGCGCCGGGTCAGGGCCCGCGACCTCGGGCGCACGCTGGCCTGGCCAGGCACCTGGCGGTTGATCGGGCGCCAGTGGCGGGCCGGCATCGGCGAGCTGCGCCACGCCGTCAACCGGCGGGCGCTGGCGCGGGACGCCGCGCGGATGGTCCCGGAGCTCCGCCCCAGCGACATCACCGCCGGTCCCGCCGGGATTCGCGCCCAGGCGCTCGCCCGCGACGGCTCGCTGGTCGACGACTTCGTCGTCTCGCGCACCGGCCAGGCCCTGCACGTGCGCAACGCCCCCTCCCCCGCCGCCACCTCCTCGCTCGCGCTTGCCCGCCTGATCGCCGACCGGGCGGAGGCCGAGCTGGGCGTGGGCGGGTAGCGATCGCTGGCGCGACGCCCAGACCGATAAACCGAGCGTATACCGCCCTTCTGGACCACCTGTCAGGCACCCAAAAGTGACGCGCCTTCCGTCCCAAATCCAGGGCACAGGCGATGACGGGAAGACCGAAGGGTTGACGGCATCGGAGATAAGCCCTACCGTGAACGTGACCGGGCTCGGGGGCTCGGTCGAAAAGTGGCTTTGGAGATAAGGATTCTCGGCCGCGTCGATGCTCTCGTCGACGGCCAGTCTCTTCCATTGGGGGGGAGCAAGCAGCGAGCGGTGCTCGCTCTGCTCGCTCTGCGCGCCAACCGGACGGTCAGCGCCGACGAGCTGATCGACGGGCTCTGGGCCGAGCGCCCGCCGGCGAGTGCGGCCAAGAACGTCCAGCTCTACGTCTCACGGCTGCGGAAGGCGCTGGACGCGAACGGGACCGACGCGAGGATCGTCACCCGCGGTCGGGGCTACGAGCTCCAGCTGCCCGATGATGCGCTGGATGCGGCGCGGTTCGAGGGTCTGGTCGAGCGAGCCCACCGCGAAGCTGAGCAGGGGATCGTGGGCGGCGCTGCCCAGGGTGCACTCGACCTCTGGCAGGGAGCACCGCTCGCGGACGTTGCCGGGGAGCCGTTCGCGGCACCCGAGATCCGGCGACTCGAGGAGCTGCACCTGCGGGCGATCGAGCTTGCGATCGACGGCGATCTCGCGGCCGGACGCCCTCGCGAGGTGATCCCGCGACTCGAGGCGCTGATCGCGGAGGATCCGCTCAACGAGCGTTTCCACGCCCAGCGAGTTCTGGCCCTGTACCGCTCCGGCCGCCAAGCCGAGGCCCTCGACGCCTACCAGCAGGCGCGCGAGACGCTGATCGGAGAGATCGGGGTGGAGCCAGGGCCCGAGCTGAGGCGGCTCCAGGAATCGATCCTGGCACAGGACCCAGCCCTCGACCCGCCGCTGCCCAAGGAGGAGCTCGCGATACCGCTGGATCGCGGATCGCCAATCCTGGCCGGCCGCGAGCATGAGCTGGCCTGGCTGCGGAAGCGCTGGGAGGAAGCGCGGTCGGGTCAGACGCGTGTCGTCCTCTTGTGCGGGCCTGCGGGGATCGGCAAGACCCGGCTCGCGGGCGAGCTGGCGGCCGAGGTCCAGCGAGACGGCGCGGAAGTTCTCTACGTTGGAGGCCGGCAGGCATCCGAGGACGCCCTGGCGACGGTCGGTCGTGCGCGCGAAAGCGGCAGGGCGACGCTGCTGATCCTCGATGGCGCCGATGAGATGCGCGCACCAATGCTCGAGGGAGCCGCGGGCCTCGCCCGCCAGTCGGGTGCACCGCCTCGTCTGATTCTGGTCCTGTCCCGCGACGAGCAGGAGCCTCCGGCCTTCGCGGGCATGCTCGAGGCCGGCACCGCCCCGCGTCTGGTGCTCGGGCCCGTCCGTGCCGAGGCGGTGGCGGAGATCGCGGCGCTGTACGCGCCTGCGGGGGGAGCGGAGGTGCCCCTGGACGGACTGCTCGCGGCCAGCGAGGGCGTTCCGGCAGGCGTTCACCGGGTGGCGAGCGAGTGGGCGCGCGCGGACGCGGCCCAGCGGCTCGTGGAGACCGCAGGCCGTGCCGCGAGCGACCGCGGCGACCTGCGGACGGCCGAGGCTCAGCTTGCCACCGAGATCGTCGACCTGCAGGCCGCAGGCGAGCGAGCCGGGCGCTATCTGGTCGAGGAGCCGTTGGATCCCGAGGCGCCGCCGGTGTGCCCCTTCCGCGGTCTCGCGCCCTTCGACGCGGCTCACGCCGAGTACTTCTTCGGCCGGGAGCGGCTCGTCGCGGGCATGGTGGCGCGCCTCGTCGGCTCCACGGTGCTGGCGGTGGTGGGGCCCTCCGGCAGCGGCAAGTCCTCGGTGGTCCGGGCGGGCCTCCTGCCGGCCCTCGCGAACGGAGTCCTGCCGGGCTCCGAGCGATGGCGCCGGATGCTGATGCGGCCCGGGAAGCATCCGCTCGAGGAGCTTCGCCGGGCGCTGGCGCGCCTTGGGCCCGAGAGCGCTGCGCGGAACGGCGATGACCCGTTCGCGGCGGCCCTCGGGAGTCTCGAGCCCGGCGAGCGCCTGGTCCTGGCCGTCGACCAGTTCGAGGAGATGTTCACGGCCTGCCGCGACGACGGTGAGCGCGCGGCGTTCGCGGAGGCGCTGGCCATCGTCGCCGAGGACCCTGACCAGCGCGTGGTCGTGGTGCTGGCGATCCGGGCGGACTTCTACGGCCGCTTCGCGGAATACCCGGGACTGTCCGCGCAGATCAGCGGCAACCAGGTGCTGGTCGGCCCGATGACCCGCGAGGAGCTGCGGCGAGCGATCGAGCTTCCCGCCCGCAGGACGGGGCTGCGGGTCGAGCCGCAGCTGGTCTCGGCGCTGGTCGCGGACGTCGCCGACGAGCCCGGCGGCCTGCCGCTCCTTTCGACCGCTTTGCTCGAGCTGTGGGAGGAGCGAGATGGACGCACCCTGCGCCACGCCACGTACGAGGCGAAGGGCGGCGTCAGCGGCGCGGTGACCCGGCTGGCGGAGCGGGCCTACCAGCGGCTGACCGAGCCCCAACGCGAACGGGCGCGGGCGATCCTGCTGCGCCTGGCGGGTGCCGAGGAGGCGGCGCTGGTGCGGCGGCGGGTTCCGCTCGCGGAGCTGGACATGGACAGGGACGAAGACACCGCGGGCGCGTTGGCCATGCTCACCGACAGCCGGCTGCTCACCGTGGACGAGGGCGCGGTCGAGGTCGCTCACGAGGCACTGCTTCGCGAATGGCCGCGGCTTCGGGGCTGGCTCGAGGAGGATGCCGAGGGCCGACGCCTCCACCAGCACCTGATCAATGCCGCCGGTGAGTGGCAGGACTCCGGACGCGATCCCGCCGAGCTCTATCGCGGTGCGCGGCTCGCCGCCGCGCTCGACTGGGCGGCTAGCCACGACGTGGAGCTGAACGACCTGGAGCGCGAGTTTCTCGACGAGGGCCGGGCCGCCAGCGGGCGCGAGGCCGAGCGCCAGCGCGTGGCGAACCGCCGCCTGAGGGCGCTGCTGGGCGGTGTTGGCGTCCTCCTCACGCTCGCCGTGATCGCCGGAGTGATCGCGATCTCGGAGCGCCAGGGCGCCCGCGACGCGGCCACCGCGGAGGCCGCACAGCGACTCGGGGCCCAGGCTCTGACCGAGGACCGCCTCGACCAGGCTCTGCGCCTCGTCAAGCGCCGGAGTCGCCCTGGACGACTCGGCCGCGACTCGGTCAAACCTTCTCTCGACATTGCTCCGCAGCCCGGCGGCGGTCGGGGTCCTTGGGGTCGGCGGCGACACCGGACCGATGGCGCTCAGCCCCGACGGGAGCACGCTCGCGGTCGGCGACGCGGATGGCACCGTGCGCCTCATCGACACCGAGACGCGAGCGCTGATCGGCGAGCACCGAGCGCCCGGCTCCGTCTGGACGCTCGCCTTCGACCCTGGGGGCGACTCGCTTGCGCTCTCGGCGAGCGCGCCGCCGGAGATCTTCAACGGACGCATCCAGATCCTCGACGCCGACACCGGGCGGCTACGCGACTCGATCCCGCTTGGCCACCATCCGCTTGCCTCTGGCCCGGGGCGGTATTACTTCCCATCCGTCGCCTACGCCCCGGACGGACGAAGCCTGATCGTCGGCTACTCCGGCATCGATGATGACTCCTCGATGCCCTTGTTCATGCGTCGCTTCGGCGTGGCCAGCGGGGCGCCGCTGGGGAGGCCCGTTCGCGTCGCTCCCCGGTCCGGCCTTCCCCCGCTCTCGAGCCCGGATGGACGCCTGCTCGTCACGACCCATCAGGCCACATACGCGGTGGACATGGAGACCCTCCGCGTCGTCCGCGAATACCCCGTCGGCGGCGCCACGAACGCCATCAGCCCCGACGGCAGCACGCTCGCGATCGAGACCAATGCACGGGCCGCTCCGCTTGCTCGACCTCGGCTCCGGACGGCTGCGAACCGTGGGCGGGCGCACAGACCCGAATTCGGATCAGGGGATCGGCGCCTTCAGCCCCGATGGCCGCATGCTGGCGACCTGGGACCAGGACGACAACGTCGTCCTCTGGGATGTGCGCCGGGGAGTCGAGATCGAGACGCTCGCGGGGCACTCGGGCGGCGGCAAGGCTCAGGTCTTCAGCCCGGATGGCCGCACGCCTTTACACCGCGAGCCTCGACTCGACGGTGATCATCTGGGACGTGGCCGGCGACCGCCGCTTCGGACGCCCGTTCTCCACCGGGCTCCGGACGATCGCCCGGGAGTCCTCCCCGTCCCCGTTCGCCCTCAGCCCCGACGGAGCCTCGCTCGCGGTCGCGAGACAGGACGGTCGGGTGGACCTGATCGACGCCCAGACCCTGCGCCGGACGGGGGGCTTCGAAGCCTTCGACCGGACCCCTGCGACCGCGATCGAGTACTCGCCCGACGGGCGATGGCTGGCGGTGGCTGGAGGCCGCGGTTTGGTCGGCCTCTGGGACGCTGGATCCGGGGAGCGCATCGGCCCGCTCCTCGACGCTCCCCGCGGAGCCTGCGCTGATCCCAGCTCCACGTTCACGATCCCTCGCTGTCTGTACGCGACCGTCCTGGGTGCCCTCGAGTTCGGCCCGGGGAACCTGCTCGCCACGGCCAGCCTTGCGGGTGATGTGCGCACCTGGGACCTCAGTGAACGCGCACCGATCGGCCCGCAGGTGCGACTACCGCCGTTCGTGACCGGGCTCGCCCTCAGCCCCGATGGCTCGCAGCTGGCGGTCCCGTTCGGCTACGTCAATGCCGGGACGGATGGGGTGGAGGTTCTCGACGTGCAGAGCGGCGAACGGGTCGCCCAGCTGCCGGCCGAGGCCGATGTCCGAAGCGTCGTGTTCTCCCCGGACGGCAGCCTGCTCGCGACCGGTCAGGTCGACGGCACGGCGCACCTGTGGGCAACCGATGGCTGGGGCCAGGTGGGGTCGCCTCTGGAGGCCGGTCGTGGGTTCGTGCTCGGGGTGACCTTCTCCCCGGACGGCCAGACGCTCGCCACGTCGAGCGACAACGGGACTGTCACCCTGTGGGATGTCGAGTCGCAGCAGCCCATCGGCGCCCTGCCGGGCCCGCTCGACGTCTGGGTCTCCGCGCGCTTTTCGCCAGACGGCGAGGACCTCTTCGCCCTCTACGCAGAACGGACGCGCGTTCCGCTGGGAGGTCGACCCGGCCGCCTGGATGAGCAGGGCCTGCGCCATTGCCGGCGGGGGTCTCACCCCCGAGCAGTGGGCGGAAATCGTGCCGGACCAGGACTACATCGAGGTCTGCCCCTCCGGCTAGCGCCCGGACCGCACGTGCGCGCGTAGACCGCGAATAGACCGCGCCTGAACCGACCGTATACCCACCTATCGGACCCTCCCAATCGACACCGGCACTGGAGCCGCGCCTCGTCGAGGACCAAGCTCCGGGCCACGACAAGGGAGGTCCAAAAATGAGGGCTCAGACCATCACCACCATGACCCGGCGGAGGCGGAAGGCGCGGCGGCACCGTGCGTTCGCACTCGCCCTCGGCGTCTGCGCGCTGACGATCCCGGCGAGCGCCGGCGGGGCGCCGATCGAGGGGGGCTATTCCGTCAATACGACGACGACGCACGAGGACCCGCACTCGATCCCCGGCTTCGGCACGGCGATCACGCGCAGCGAGACGAACAAGGCCGAGCCGAGCGGCCTGGTCGGCTTCGGCACGGCGATCACGCGCAGCGAGACGAACAAGGCCGAGCCGAGCGGCCTGGTCGGCTTCGGCACGGCGATCACGCGCAGCGAGACGAACAAGGCCGAGCCGAGCGGCCTGGTCGGCTATCCGACTCCGACGCCTGCCGGCGAGCGGGACGCGGCGCTGGTGGTCTCGAGCTACGGGATCCCGGTTCCCTCCGGCGTCGAGCCCACGCTCATCGCCGGCTCGCCGGCCAGCGCCGACGACGGGTTCGATTGGGCCAGCGCCGCGGTGGGCGCTGGGGCCGCGATGGCTCTCGCCGCACTCGGCGCAACCGCGCTGCTGACGGTCCGCAGGCGCACGACGGTTTCGCCGTCGCCCTCGGCCAGCTGAGGGCCATCCGCCTCAGTGGACAATGCGATGGGCGCGAACGGGAAGCCCAAGTCCCGTTCGCGCCCGTCGCAATCGCCGCCACCACTGAGCCTCGACCGTGACGGACCCCGCCCCTCGACCGTAGTAGCCACATGAACGCCCGACAAAATGGTCTCGCCTCCCTCGCCGCAGTACTGGCCAGCGTCGCCGTCACCGGCGGACTGGGCTGTGGCGACAGCTCGGCGCCTGGGAATGAGGCGCAGCATGCCGATCCACTTGCCGCCGTGAGCCGAGCCGGTACGAAGACGTTTCGCGAGGCGACGCTCTCACTCACCCTCCACGTCGCAAGCGCCGGGGGGCGCTACGAAGCCGCCGGGCTGATCGAGCCCGGCGATGGGCGATTCCGGGTCCAGGTTGGGGCGGTCTCCCCACCCAATGAGTACGCGCCGAAACACGTGGTCGGCCTCGGAGGTGAAGGCTTCGAGAACACCGTCGCGGAGGGACCGCTTGGCAACGGATCAGAGCGCTGCTGGTTCAACCCCCACGCTCCGGTGGGTGGCTTTCTCGGTACGGCCAGCGTCGAGGAGAGCGTGCGCGTGACCGGCGCCGTGCTCGAGAGCCTTGGCAACGAGGTCCGCTCCGTGGAGCCGGCCGATGGCCCCTACGAGGTGGTCCTCGATGAGTCGGCCACCCGACCCCGCGACGACTTCCACGACACCGAGGAGCGCGTCTGGGGCGACCGCAATCTGCTCGCTCAGCTCGCGGGCCCGATCGAAGTCGCGCTCTCGCCAGGGGGAACGGTTGATGAGATCGCCGTCGAGCTTCGCGACTACGAGCCCTACGAGGTCGAATTGGCTGGCGACGAGCGAACCGGTCCCATCCCCAAGGTGACGATCGCGGCGACGCTTGCCCCGACGGACGAGAAGCTGGTGGTCGATCCTCCGGAGTGCCAGGCGATTGAGTGACACGCGCCCCTACCGCAGGCGCTCCGGCTCCGGGTCCACCCCGGCGCTCTCGCCGGTGACCGAGACGGTCCGCTCATACGAGGCGGTGAGGCTCGCGGGGTCCCCCTGGCCCTCGGCCAGAGCGTCCCCGACCGGGAGCACGGTGTAGTCGGGCTGGCTCACCCAGATCGGCACGTAGCGAACGTCGCTTACCCGGGCCCTCCCCCGCTCAGGGTCGACGACGAGGTCGAGCAGCCCCACGAAGCCGTCCTGGCTCGCCTCGGGGAGGCCGACGGCCGCGCCCTGGTTCGAGATCAGGTTGCCCTCGCTGAAGACGACGTACTTGCCGTTGATACGCCGGATCGGCTGGACCACGTGCGGACCCTGGCCGACCACGGCGGTGATGTCGGGCGATGCCGTGAGGCGCTCCACCAGCTCGATCTGGCCCTCGCTGGGCTCGGGGGAGTACTCGGCGACGATCCCGCCGCCCCAGTGGATGTTGACGATCACCGCGTCGGCCCCTTCCTGCCTCGCCCGACGAGCATCGGCCAGGATGCGGTCTGGCTCGGCCATGTTGACCGACCACGGTTGCGGCACCGCGCAGCCCGTTGGTGTCGGTGGTGTAAGCGAGGTAGGCGATCCGGGCCCCGTCCACACGAAGGATCAGCGGACGGCGCCTCGCGCTCGCCGAGGTGAATGTCCCGGTGTGGGGGACGCCGGCTCGGTCGAGCGCCTTGCCCGTCTCAGCGATCCCCTCCTCGCCCTGGTCGACCGAGTGATTCGATGCCGTGCTGCATGCATCCCAGCCGCTGGCAGCGACAGCATCCGCAAGCGCCGGCGGGGTGTTGAAGATCGGATAGCTCGTCGGCGGGTCCGGCGTCATCGGCGTCTCCAGGTGGCAGAGCGCGACGATCGACCCCCTCGACGTACGGGCCCAGCTCCTCGAACATCGGGGTGAAGTCGTAGGTCTGGCCGCCGCCGAGGGCGAGCGCCTGCGCCCAGACGGGGGAGTGGATCAGCATGTCGCCGCTGACCGAGACCGTCAGCCGCAGCGGCTCGGGCTCCGGCTCGGGCTCTGGCTCGCCCGCCTCGCCATCGGCGGTCTGCTCCTCTTCCGGCGCGGCCGCGTCGTCGTCGGAGCCGTCGAGGGCCGGGACGATGACGACCGCCGCCACCGCCACCACGGCGGCCAGGACGAGGATCGCCACCAGCCGCCGGATCCAATAGGTCGCGCTGCTCTCCCGCCGCACCGCGTCATTGAACCAGTGGAGGGGGATCGCGGGATAGGCTGGCAGGCGTTGAGCCGGCCTAGCCGAGGAGGTTGAGATGGCCAAGCGAACCAGCAGCGAGGGCACCCTGCCGCGCACCATCTACGCGCAGGCCTCACCGAGGTCGGTGGGCGGCGTCTCGCTATTCGACGCGACGGCGCCGGTCACGAGCGGGACCGTCGCCGAGTTCAGGTCGACGCGAGAGATGGTCGAGAAGGCAACCGAGAAGCTCCGTCGAGCCGGCTTCAGGGTGCTGGATGCGTCGGGGCCGACGATCAACATCGCCGGCGCCCGCTCGACCTACGAGCGCGTGTTCAAGACCACGCTCAGGGCGGAGGAGCGACCGGTGATCAAGGAGGGACGAAGGCGGGACACCGCGACGTTCGTCGAGACCGAGGAGCCTGAGATGCCGGGGCTGATCGACACCTCCCGGAGCAGCCTCGCCGACGTCGTCGAGGGGGTCGCGATCGAGGAGCCGCGGTTCTACTTCGCCGGGCCGAGCGCGTTGGCGCCGCGGCGCCGCTACTGGCACCTGAACGTGCCGGGCGATGTCTCGCTCGCCGTGAACGCCGACCGGGTCCACCGCGACGGCATCACCGGCAGGGGGATCAAGCTGGTCATGGCCGACTCGGGCTGGTTCCGGCACCCGTACTTCGTGGAGCGCGGCTACCGCGCGGCGCCGGTCGAGCTGGGCCCCGCCGCCAGCCGGCGCGAGCACGACGAGATCGGCCACGGGACCGGTGAATCCGCGAACGCCTTCGCGGTCGCCCCCGACATCGAGTTCACGATGGTGAAGATGAACTTCGTCAACATGACCGGCGCCTTCAACCGGGCCGTCGCGCTCGGCCCGGACGTGATCAGCTGCAGCTGGGGGGACGACCAGAGGCGCGGGCCGCTGAGCGCGGCCCAGCGGGCGCTGGCCGCGAGCGTCGCTCAGGCGGTGGCCTCCGGGATCGTCGTCGTCTTCAGCGCCGGCAACGGCCACTACGGCTTCCCGGGCCAGCATCCGGACGTGATCTCCGCCGGCGGCGTCTATCTGAAGCAGGACGGAAGCCTTCGGGCGTCCAACTACTCGAGCGGCTTCGTCAGCAACATCTACCCCCGCCGCCGTGTTCCCGACGTCTCCGGCCTCGTGGGGCAGGTCCCGTTCGCCGCCTACATCATGCTCCCGCTGGAGCCCGAGGATCTGATCGACACCGACAGCTCGGGTGGGAACCACCCGGCGGGCGACGAGACGCGACGCGACGACGGCTGGGCGGCGTTCAGCGGCACCTCAGCCGCGGCGCCGCAGATCGCCGGGGTGTGCGCGCTGATCAAGCAGGCGTGCGCGGGGCTTTCCCCGAGCGAGGTCCGCGGCATCCTCCGGCAGACCGCGCGCGACGTCGAGGAGGGCACCAACGCGCACCGCGAGCAGGCCAGGCCCGGATACGACCTCGCGACGGGGTACGGCCTCGTCAACGCGGCCGCCGCGGTCAGGCTGGCCAAGCGGCGCTGCGGCCCCTAGGGGCTCGGGCCGTGAGTCCCGACCGAGACCCGCTGCTCTCCGCACAGGTCGTCCTGCGCGATCCGGCCGAGGCCGATTCCGCCTTCCGCTACTTCTCGGAGGCCGGCTTCGAGACCGACCCGGTGGTCGGGACCAGCTTCGCGATCGTGGGGCCCCTGTCGCTGTTCGAGCGCGTCTTCGGGGAGCGGCCCGAGCCGACGGCCGAGGGCGGGTGGAGAGCATCGGCGCAGGAGGACCGTCTCGAGCTCAGCCTCGCTCGGCTTCCCGACGAGGTCGGAACGGCGGTCGAGGCCGTCACCTTCTCACCGCCCCCCGCGTTCCCGGGCGGGAAGGCCGCGAGCCCGTCGGCATGATTGCTACGGCGGGGGGCCGAACCGCTCCTGGAGGTTTCGCAGCCCTCTTCGGACGCTCTTGATCAGGTAGACCAAGAGCAGGGTTCCGAGGACGAGCAGGATCAGCGCGATCGCCGAAGACGGTGGTGACCAGGTCCATCGCGTCGGGGCGCGCCTATCCCGTTGCGGAGGGCAGGATCCGGCAGATCTAGCGCACGCGCTCGACGATCATCGCCTCGCCCTGCCCCCCGGCGACGCACATCGTCTCCATCCCGACCTGGTGATCGTCGGTCTCCATGACGTTCAGGAGGGTCGCCATGATCCGGGCGCCGGTCATCCCGAAGGGATGGCCCAGGGCGATCGCACCGCCGTGAGTGTTGAGCTTCGCCAGCGGGATGCCGCACTCGTCCATGATTGGGATCACCTGAGCCGCGAACGCCTCGTTGAGCTCGACCACGTCGATGTCGTCGATGGTCATTTTCGCGCGCTCCAACGCCTTCTTGATGGCGCCGATCGGGGCCACCCCCATGTACTCGGGCTCGTTCCCCCAGGTGGCGGCGGTGATGATCCGCGCCCTCGGCTCCAGCCCGAGCTCCGCAGCGCGCTCGTCCGACATCACCAGCGCACCGGCCGCCCCGTCGTTCAGCGGGCACGAGTTACCGGCGGTCACCTTGCCGCCCTCCTTGAACGCCGGCTCGAGCGCGGCCAGCTTCTCCAGGGTCGAGCTCGGGCGGGGGCCGTCGTCCTTGGCAACCTCGGTGCCGTCCGGCAGCGTCACCGGGACGATCTCCCGGTCGAAGAAGCCCGATTCCTGCGAGGCGACGGCGAACTCCTGGGAGCGCTGCGCGTACTTGTCCATGTCCGCTCGACTCACCTCGTAGCGCTCGGCCACGTTCTCGGCGGTGAGCCCCATCGCGATGTACGCGTCCGGCTGACCGTCGTTGCCCTTGAGGTTCTCGTTCTTGTCGGCCTCGCCCGCCGCCTCGGTGCGCTCGTTGTAGCGGCTGACCCACTCGACGCCTGCGGCGATGTAGGTGTCCCCCTGCCCAGCCCTGACCGCGTTCGCCGCGTGACGGATCGCGTCGAGGCTCGAGGCGCAGTAGCGCGACATGGTCACCCCGTTGACGGTCTGCGGCAGATGCTCCGAGAGCAGGACCATGATCCGCGCGACGTTGAACGCCTGCAGGCCCTGGGGCATGCCGCAGCCGCAGAACACGTCCTCGACCGAGTCCGGCGGCACCCCCGGGTTGCGCTCGAGCAGGTTGTCGACGATGTAAGCGCCCATCTCATCGGGCCTCTGCTGGGCGAGCGAGCCCTTGAACGCGCGCCCGATCGGGGTGCGGACGGCGTCGACGATCACGGCTTCGGGCATGCGGACGCTCCTTTGTTCGCGGGGCCAGGCATGAGGCGGGCCGGCGCCGGGAATCTACGGAAATGATGACGCCAAGCGCGGCAAGCCCTGGCCCTGGATGCTGGAGCGCTACCAGGATCCGCTCGTTGCCTGACCCAGCGATTACGATGCCGCTGTGACGGAGGAAACGGGAATCGCGACCGAGCTCGAGCCCGAGCGGGTCGCCGAGATGCTCGGGCGCGGCGAGGCCGAGGTGATCGATGTTCGCCATGACTACGAGTGGGAGGAGGGCCGGATCGGGGGAGCCCGCCACGTCGAGGTCAACGAGCTGAGCGCCGCCGCCGCGTCGATCCCGCGGAACCGCCCGGTTGTCTTCTACTGCCGCAGCGGCAGCCGCTCGGGGATGGCCGCGGAGGCCTTCCGCCAAGCGGGATACGACGCCTACAACCTGGCCGGCGGGGTGACCGCGTGGGCCGAACGAGGGCTCCCTTTGGAGCCTCCGGGCGGCTCCGTGGCCGAGCCGCGGCCGGTCTGAGCCGTGGAGGCGGGGAGCGGACAGCCGAGACCCCCCGGTGATGCCCCGTCGCCCACCCCGGCGACCGGGGAGCCGGCCAAGTCGGCCGAGGAGGAACCGAAGCCCGCGGGCGAGGAGGAATCGGGCGGAGCGACCACCGGGGAGGAACCCGCCAAGCCCGCGACCGGGGAGCAGCCCGCCCAGCCGAAGACCGGCGAGGAGCCGGCCAAGCCCGCCACCGGCGAGCAGCCCGCCACCGGCGAGCAGCCCGCTCAGGCCGACCCGAACGAGCGCATCGACGGCCTCCGCTCGTGGCTGGCGCAGGTCGATCGCAAGCTCGGCATTCGCACCTACGCGCTGGGCGCGGCGTGCGTGCTCGGACTGGCGGGCGCCGCCGTGGCCCTGGTTCTGACCCTGCAGACACAGGAGGACGCGGCGACCAAGGACGAGGCGGACGCACTTCGCACGCAGATCGAGGAGGTGGAGCGCTCCGCCACCGAAGCGGCCGAGGAGGACGTCGCCTCGCTCACCGAGCGCCTCGACGCGCTCGAGGGACGGGTGTCCGGCCTTAGGCGCGACCAGGACACGACCGACGAGGAGATCTCCGTGATCCAGGACGACATCGACGAGCTGCGCGATCAGACCTCCCAGCTCGAGACCGACGTGTCAGACCTCGAGAGCGCTCAGACCGACACGAGCGGCACGGACACCGGCGGCACGGGCGCCACGGATGCCGGCACGGACACCGGCGGCGCCACGCCCTGACGACGCACTCCGCCGCGGCCGGGGTGTCGCCCGCCCGGGAGCCGGGCATCCCGCCCTCTGCCCGAACAGGCATCCATGCCGGGCAGAGCCCCCGTTCGGGCGACACCCCGGCCCCGACGCTCGGTGATGTGGGGCGACGCACCGCCCACGCCCACGAATTCGCCCTGAGCGGGGCGCGCTCGCGGTCATTCTTCTCAGCGTAGCTTGTATCAATGGATACATGAAACCCTTGCCTGCGTCCGACGAAGGCTCTACCGTCGCCTGGACGCCTGGGTACGGGGCTGGGAAAGCCGAGTTCACCGTCACCAGGCGCCCACGCCCACGAAAGGAGCGGAATCCATGCCTGAGGGCTATTGCGTGAAGGAACGGAAGAAGGTCGAGATCCAGAACCCGGTCCAGGTGACCATGAAGAACGGTCGCCCGGCAATCCAGGGCACGTGCCCTGACTGCGGCACGAAGATCTTCAAGATCGGGAAGCTCGACCAGACAACCGCATAGACAAGCGGTCGGGGAACGCCGCGCCCCAGTACACGCCCCAGTCGCGCAGTCGTCATGCAGGCGCACCGGCTGCGCGCGCGGTCTCCTCGGCTCGCTCGCGATCCACCGCTAGATAGGCGTCGAGCAGCTCGGCGGCCTCCTCCTCCGCGCCGGGCATGAGGTGCCCATAGACGTCGAGGGTGGTCGCAACGCTCGAATGGCCGAGGTAGGTCTGCAGGTGCTTCGCCCCGACGCCGGCGGCGATCATCAGGCTCGCGAAGCTATGGCGGCAGCCATGCGGCGTGATCCGCTCGAGCCCCGCATCGCGCCACGCGCGGTCGGCGCGCGCGCGGAGCTTCTGCGGGTCGAATGGCGAGCGCCCGCTGGCGCCGAACAGCCGGTCGGAGCCCGCCCGACCGCTGCGGGCCAGGTGCTCGGCCAGAAAGTCTCGGAGGGCGGCGGCGATATCCGAGGCCGTGTATGCGGCGGCCGACTCGATGACGGCCTTCCAGGCGCTCGCGGAGTGCGCCGAGGCGGCGGGCAGCTCGGGCTTCGTCGCGCTCGATCTCGTGATCGAGATCAGCTGCGGACGTGGGGCATCCCGCCGGCGCCGCTAGCGCAGCTCGTCGAGTCTCGGGTCGCCGCGAAGTCCGTTCTGGCTCAGGTACCCATTCGACGTGAACGGCATCGCTGCGCCCCCCCGATTAGGCTCAATCGCCCACGGGCAATCGCGGACGCGACCGTGAACTCAAACGAGGACGAAAAGGCAACTCGCAGGACTCTAATGGCGGGTGAGCGGACCGAGCTTGCCTGGTGGCGCACAGGGCTCGCGGCTCTCGCGGTCGCCGTTGGGATCGGACGCTTGGCGCCCGAGCTGCAGGAGTCCGGGTCGACCTGGCCTTACGTTCTCGTCGGCGTCGGCTTCGCGCTCTATGGGATTGCACTCTTCATGCAGGGAACGATCCGTGGCCGCCAGGAGGCAGACGCGCTTGGCGGGGAGAAGCCCGCCATGAACTGGCCCACGGCAGCTCTCGCGGCGGCCGGCCCGGTGCTCGGGCTCGCCGTCGTCGCCCTCATAGCGCTGGCGTGAGGGAGCTCGCCGTCGGCGGCGACGCTCACGGCGCGGGATTCCTGGTCAGCAGACTGGTTCCCGTACGGCGTGCGCCGGTCAGTGCTCACTGACGGCCCTGTCAGGTGGGACCGGGCTACGTCCCTCGGCTAACTACAGGCGACGTTCGTGCACTGGCGTGGGTCTCCGTTGTGGCGGGCGATGTTGCCGCCGCCGTCGATCACCCCGGGCACCGCCTCGATGCCGAGGTCGGCGTTGCGCACCGCGCGGTTCCGGGCCAGGGTCGCGGTGCGGCTCTCGACGTGGATGCCGTCGCCGTCGTTGCGCACCGCCCGGTTGGCGATGAGCTTCGTGTTGGGGCCCCCGACCAGGATGCCGCCGCGTCCGTTGCCAACGACACGGTTGCGCCTGAGTGTGGTGCGTCTGGGTTCCCGGTCGACCCCTATCCCGCCCGCGCGGGCATTCCGCACAACGTTGCGACGGATCACGTTGCCGACCGCCTTACCGCCGCGGCTGACGATGGTGATCAGGATGCCGCCGCCCTCTCGCACCATGCGGTTGCGGACGATCACGTTGCGATCGCCCTCGATGATCATGCCGCCCTCGCGGTGACCGCGCGTCCGGTTGTGAGCGATCCGATTCTCGTCCGATGCCTCCATGAACAGCCCGAGATCATCGTTGCGGCGCATGATGTTTCGTTTGACCAGGTTGTGGTGCGAGCGGTTCAGGGCGATCCCGCCCTGGTCGAATTGAAAGCCGTTGGCGCGAGCCGTATTCCGTATCACGCGGTTGCGCGACGACCTGAAGAGAATGATGCCGGTGCCAGCGCTTCTCGACACGGTGATCTCGACGACGCGGTTGTGGCGTGCGCTCACGAGGAGCACGCCGAACGCGAACTCGCGCACCGAGCCGTCCCTCACGGTGACCCCATCGTGGCCTCTGTTGAGCAGCCCGATGTCGCAGAACTCGTTCTGGCCACAGCCGGCAAACGGGGTGCCGTCACTGTCGATCAGGTGGCCGTTCAGGTCGAGGGTGATGTCGTCGGCCCCGATCACGATGCCGTTGTTGGGGCAGTCGACGAGGTCGCCGTCGAGCGTCGTGTCGGCGGTGATCTCATCGCCGCAGGCGACGTGGCTCGCGGACGCCGGGCTTCCGCCCAGCGCGAGGACCGCGGTCGACGTGGTGACCAGCGCGGCGGCCAGATGAACCAGGTGTGGCATGGGCAGGTGTGGCATGCGCACAGGGTCGCGACGGGCGGTAAAGGCGCGGGTCGATTTCGCCCAAGCGCTGGTATCGAGGGTGCTCGGGCGCAACTGCCGGGGCGAGGATTACGTCAGACTACGTATCGAAGCCGAGCCTGATGTTCGCGCGAAACCTCGGCATTCCCCTCCGACATCGCCCGCTGAGCATCTCGCGGCCGGGCCAGTGGGTCTCAGGGCGACCGCAGTGGCCGCCCTTGCCGCCGCCGGGGTCGATCCAGTGGAGGCGATGACGCCGAAGGGACGCGGCGTCTAGCGCAGCTGGTCGAGCTCGGCGCGACTGATCGAGCGGGTCGTGCCCGGCGACGGCCGCGGATGGAGTCTCTTCGTGTGCACGAGGATGTGGACCCACCTGACGGGCCGCCGAGGTATCCGGCCGCCTCGCGGACGCTCACCAGTCGTCGGCTAGTTCGAAGGCGGCGCCATAGGTGCCCGGACGAGCAGGGCCTTGATGCACGCCTCTGCTTCCTGCGGAAACGCTCGCTCAAGACCCCTTGCTCGTCATCCCCCATCGGGGGCATTCACCGGCTACCCCCAATCACGGTCGGCAACCGCCGGACTACGGACGCGAAGCGGATCGCCGGGGCACAATCGACCACGGCTCCCGACGCGGTCAACCCGCGGTTCGCCTGCACGGGTTGCGGCGGACTCGATGGAGGCCTTTCAGGCGCTTGCGGATGACGCCGAGGCGGCGGGCAGCTCGGGCTTCGTCGCGCTCGATTTCATGGTCGAGCTCGGCCAGCGCCGCTAGGGGGCCGCCCTGTCCCCCGTAACCCGGCAGGGGCCGCCCGTCCGGCTGTTCTGCCTCCCGCTGCCCGCCGGCCGACGCCAAAGAGCACGGCCGCCCACGAACCTTGCAGGGGGGGCGGCCGTGCTCGTGTTCTACGCCCCGGCCCGGCTTTGGGGAGCCTGCCGTAGGGCTGGGGCGACATGTCGGCACTAGCTAAAACGCCCAAGTCCCGTTTTTGTCAGGCGGGCCTTCCAGAATCAGGGGACGGGGGAGGCGGACCACCGGGCTCGGCCGGCGCCGCTAGCGCAGCTGGTCGAGTTCTGAGCGGCTGATCGCGATCCTGCCGATACGCCGGGCACGGGTGGAGCCGTCCGTCATGGACGAGGGCGTAGATGCGCGTCGCGCCGCTCCGCCAGGGAATTACCTGAGACCAGGTAAAGGGGTTGACATCGTGCGCTCGCCCGGGTTTAAAGGAGAGGTATGGAAACCAGTTCTCAGGGAGGAGGTGACAGATGAAGCGCAAGCTCGCAGCGATTCTCGCCAGCGGCGCGCTCGTGATCGCCACGACCGCGCCGGCGTTCGCCAGCCCGTCCCCGCCGACCAACGGCGGCAACGGCGCCGGCCAGAGCGGACAGTGCACCGGGCCCAACGATGACCGTCCCGCCTCCTGCAAGAGCCAGGGCGGGCCTGGCGATCCCACGCCCTAGTAAGCCGAGAACATTCGGGGACACGCTCGGTGCCCTCCGTGGCACCGAGCGTCCTCGGACTCGCCGCCGCGCTCGGCGTCGTAAACGCGCTGGACCAGTTCGTGCGCCGGAGCGCGGCCGGCCGGAGCGCGGATAGTCGTTCAGCTTGGTCCGATCAGAGTCGGGAACCCGTGACGGCTGGGGGCCGCCCTGCCCCCGTGACCGGCAGAGACCGCCCGCGCGGATGTTCTGCCTCCCGCCGCCGGCCGGCCGACGGAGGCAAAAGAGAACGGCCACCCAGCACCTGTAGGGCGGCCGTTCTCGTGTTCAGCCGTAGGGCCGGTGGATCGGCAACGCCCCGGCCCCGGCTTTGGGCGAGCTCTAGCTAGCCGCCCTGGTTGCCGGGCTGGCCCTCGTAGCCGAGCAGCCCGGGAGGCTGTCCGCCTCCGTCGCCGGCATGCGGCTGGCCACCCTGGTTGCCGGGCTGGCCCTCGTAGCCGAGCAGTCCCGGCGGCTGGTCTGCGAACGCCGCCGGCGCCCCGATCAACAGCGCCGCGATCGCTAGCAGCAGCGCAAACACCTTCCTCATCGGAACCTCCTTGATCGATTGCGGGTCGCGCCTTCTCTGACCGTGATTCCCCCTGTCACGGTGGATGCCGTGAGGCAACCCGCGAATCGCCAGTGAAATCGGGCGCTACTGCACCTTTAAACGCCCGAGTCCCGTCTTTGTCAGGCGGTGCTCCAGAAATCAGGTATGTGGGAGGCGGGTTACCGAGCTCAGCCGGCGCTGCTCGCGCAGCGCGTCGAGCTCCCGGCGGCTGATCGCCACGGGTTGAGGATGGTCAGCGCCGCCAGGAACACCGTGAGCTCGGCGTCCTCGGGGCAAGGGTCGGGGGCGACGACGACGTGCACGTTGCCCATCGCCGCCGCCCTCCCCGTCTAGCGGAGCGCGACGGCCCCGAACGTATGGGTGCGGCTGCGGAAGGTGCCTTGCAGCACGCAGTCACCATTGAGCGGGATCGGGATGATCTTCGCGCCGCCCAGCGGGACGAACCCCGTTCGAACGAAGGCGTGACTGCCTTGGGTGCAGGCGATTCGGAACACCCCTCGGGTGTTCGCGCCCGCCCGCACCACGCCCACGCTGGGATGGCTGGCGGCGATCAGGGCGGAACACGTTCCGCCGCCGAGCTGGACACAGGTGCGGGAGCTCGCCTGCGCCCCTGACGGGACGATCAGCGCGACGGTCACAGCCGCAGCCGCGACCCCCGCGATCAGAACCTTCTTCACTTCGTACCCCCTTGTGGGTGATTTTCCCCGGATGCGCTAGTTGACGGGTACCGTGATCCTGTCGGAGAGCGCGCCGTCCTCGAACAGGGAGAGCGTCGCGTCGCCGAAGGCCACGTCAACGACGTGTGCGCTCCACCGCCGGTTCGGACACGTTGGGAAGTTCGGAACGGTGAGGGGTTGAGTCATGATGCTGAACACGTACCGGCCGTTCCTCGGCGTCGGCAGCGGCCCACTGCTTCCGGCCGCATTGACCTCCGTATCCTGACCCGGGGCGATGTTTCCGCCCGGATTCTCGCACTCGACCGAGGCGATCCCCGGGGCCTCGACCGTGATCCTGAACGTCGTGCCCCCGAGACCGGCGACCTTGCCCGTACACAGCACCCGCGTTCCGATGTCCGTGCAGCTCGGGGCGTTGGCACCACCGGTCACGAAGTGCCCGCTCTGAGCGGACGCGGCGGCCGGGAACGCGAACGCCGCTACCGCGCCTACGCCAAGCAGCAGTAGTAGATACCGCTTCATAGAACCTAGAACCTCCTTAGGTTGGCCGAGTCGGACCGGAGTTCTGGGTCCTTGCATCCCCCCCCAGTGCTCCCGGCCGATCGGCCGGGTTGGCTATGCATTGGTTGCAACGCGCGCGCCGGGGTTCTTGTCGGGATGTTTCGCGCGTCAATTACCTGACTGCAGGTATCCCTCTCGCGCTCGGCGGCGGGAGCGCACGGAGGGCGGCTAGCTCCGCAGCTCGTCAAGCTCGTGCGCCGGCGAGGGCCGATCCACGGGAGCGGGCTCCTGGTTACCGGGTACGTCCTTCAAGTGCCAGCCCGGGACCGGGTGCGCGAATGGACCGCACCTGGACCGAGCGTATACCGGCCTGTCGGAACCTCCGTGCCGACACCGGACCCGGAGGCCCGCCTCGTCGAGGACCAGGCCCCGGGCCGAGACCAAGGACGGCGAAAGGATGACTCATGATGAGTGGCAGCAACATGAACGAGCGCGAGCTCCTGGATTTCAAGATTCTCCATTTGGAGACGGCGTTGACCACGCTAAAGGCCAGGCTCGACACGGGCGACCCCGTCGAGCGAGCCGGTATTGAGATTGACCTCCTGGCGCTCTACGAGCGCCGGGGCGACGGCCCCGCACCGATCCTCCAATAGGACTCACTGTCGCACCAGCGCGTGAGCTGAGCCGTCCGGACGGGCGCGCACCCCCTCTCACCCCTGGGGGGTCGGGGAAGGGATCCCCCGCCAGCGCCTCTCCGGACGGTTCGCCACGCGGCGAGGCGGCGGGCAGCTCGGGCTTCGTCGCCCTCGATGTTCTCACCGAGATCTGTTGCGGGCGTGGGGCATCCCGCCGGCGCTAGCGCAGCGCGGCATGGCAGCACCGTAGCGCCGTCTGCTGGCCGACGGCCAAGAGCACGGCCGCCGGGGGTACTGGCAGGGAGGCGGCCGTGCTCTTTAGTTACAACGCGCCCCGCCGGATTCTTGTCAGGGACGTCTCGGGTCAATTACCTGATTGCAGGTATCCCTCTCGCGCTCGGCGTCGTAGGCGCACTGGAGCTCGACATCGGCGGCGACGCTCACGGCGGGGGATCCTGCTCAGCAGGCTGGTTTCCGTACTGCCTACGGACTCCTCCCGGGTCTTCGCCAACTCGTGTTTTCGACCGCCACCAGGAGCGGGGTCGGTCCCGTGGAAACACGGCCTCCCGCCTTTCTGCGGATAACACGAAGGGGCTGGCGCTGCCGCTGATTGGGGTTCCCGCGTGAGGGCTCGATCCGGAGGAACGCGAAGATCGGCTAGGCTCGCCCCGATCGATCGGAACCGAGTCGGGGGGAGCCACTCGGATCTGAGCGTCCTCGCCCCCGGCGACCCGGACACCGGAGGTGAGAGGGATGAGGAAGCGCGAAGCCCACGGGCCTGAGCGACTCAGGCGAGCGACCCGCAAGCGGCCCAGCCACTCGACCGAGGCCGGCCCTGTCCCCCACGATCCCGCGGACGGCAAAGTGGTCTCGTTCAGGTCGAAGTCACCCAGCGCCGCCGACCTCGCCTCCGGGGCCCCGCTCCTCGTCGACGTGGAGTCTGGCCGCGGTCGCGATCTCTACGCCCTGTCACAGGGCGACTTCAGCGGCGGCCCCGCGGGCAGTCCGGCGTTGCCGAACACCGGCAGCCTGGTGAAGGCGAACGGGAACGGCACCTTCAGCGTCGTCTACGACGGCCTCGACAGGCCGACCTCGGTCGAGTTCATCAAGAACACCGCGTACGTCGTCACGCTCACCGGGGAGATCTGGAAGATCGAGAACCCCTCGGGTCCGCCCCACGGAGCGTCGCACTAGGACACCTAGAAGCAAGGCCGGAACCCCGGACGCCGTGAGAACGGCGGTCCGGGGACGGCTTCGCCATCCGGAGCTCAGGCGGTGCCGGGCCTCGGTCCGGCGAGAAGTATCGCTTTCCATGCTAAGCGGGAGCCGTCGTGCGCCAGAGCCGCGAGCACATCGACGCCCTGATGGCCCTCGCCTACGCGATCGACGAGGCGGCGGCGACGAAGCCGAAGACCTCCGGGATGACCGTCGGCACCGGCACCAGGCCGCCTCCGCTGCCGGCACCGGGTGCGCCCGCCCCCTCGAGGAGGGTGCGCCCTTCGCCTCGAGCGGCATCCGCTGCCCGAGCGAGCCGACGTCGATCGCTCCGGTCGTGAACGTCTGCGGCCGCGAGCCGGGGTCCTGGATCTCCTTGTAGCCGAGCGCCTGGACGAACAGCGCGCCGGGATCGCTGGGCCGCCACGCGCCCTTGCCGCCGGCCTCCTCGATCGGGCCGTCGCCGCCGAGCGCCTTGGTGAACGCCTCTCGCGAGCGCTCCCGCGAGCTGGCGTCGACGGCCTGCTCGATCTCGGCCTGCTCCTCCGCGGTCAGGTTGCGGCCCTCACGCTCGGCCTCGCGGTAGCGACGCCAGGCGTTGTCGATCCGCTTCTGGGTTGAACTGGAATAGGGCATCGGCACGGCTCCTCTCGGAATCGCACGACGCGCCTGGTCAAACTTGCCGGGGCTTGTCCCGGGCTTGGCCCGTTCGGGGCTCCTCGTCGCCGGGATCCTCGCTCGCGGTCCTCGATGGACGCGGCCGTCGGCTTCGGTTTTCGATGGTCGCCGCTCTTGCCCCGAAGGGTCCTCGAGCGGGCTTACGCATGGTAAGCGAGGGCGCGGCCACGTTCAACCGGCGGCGCCGATTGCCCACGAGTCGCGGCCGCGCCCTGGGCCCAATGTAAGCGAGCGCACGGGGATGGCGACGCCGCTACAACGCCACTAGGTCGGCGCGCGGCGCGCCCCAGTCGCGCCCAGTCGCGCCCAGTCGCGCCCCAATAAGGCGGTATTCAGCGGGACTCAGCGGGATGAGAAACCGCTTGACCATGCGAACTGGCGCTGGGTGAGCGAGGCGCCGCAGATCTTCAAGATCGGGAAGCTCGACCAGACAACCGCATAGGCAAGCGGCTTCTAGCCGCTGTCCGCCAGCTGCTCGCCAATTCGTTCGCCAGTAAGACCGCCAGCCGCGCGGGCGGCGTCCTCGGTGCGCTCGCGCTCGGCATCGAGATAGGCGTCGAGTAGCTCGGCTGCCTCCTCTCGGCGCCAGGCAGGTGCCCGTAGGTGTCGAGCGTGGTCGCCACGCTCGAAGGGCTCGGAGCCCGTCCGACCGGTGCGAGCCAGGTGCTCGGCTAGGAAGTGCCAATCGGCTAGAGCGAGCTACCTCTGCGCCGGTCCCGTCACCGCCTTGGACCTGTCCCCCGGAGATGTCAGAGCTTGCGCCGTTCGGCAACGACGAACCCCATGGTGCAGGTGGAGATCACCACATACCTCTTGGGGAGCCCAAGACGCTGGGCTTTCCGGTTGAGGCCCTCGGCCTTCTTCTGTGCTTGCTCCTGGGTCAATCCAGCAACTCCCTTAGCTGCGAGTGAGTCTCCGGTTCAGCTTCCGGATGGATGGAGCTCCGGGGCCCGGCCGCGGTTGCGTAGCAGCACATAGCCACCGGCCGCGATGCCCCCGAGGGCGAGCATGCTCCCCGCGCCGATGCCCGCGTCACCCCACTCGAACCCGGAGTCGGATGCGGTGGCCACCGGGGTCGGGGCGGTCTGCTCGGCGTCGCCCTGGTTTTGCACGCGGTACGCCGGGCCAGACGGCCCGTCGATCGGGGCGCCCAGCGCGGCGCCGGGCAGCGCCAGGGCGACGGCGACGATCGCGGCCGTGAGCGTGATGGACTTGATGGACATCCCTGTCCTCCCTTTCGTCGAATACTGGACCTGTCCAACCTGTGGCAGTAGCACTGTTATCGCCCGGTCCCGGGGGGCGCTTGAGGGACGTACCCGGTAACCAGTAGCCCGCTTCCGTGGATCGGGTACGGGAGGGTGCAGCGGGATCGGGATTGAGGAAAAGCGGGACTTAGACCGAACTCAGGCGGCGACCCGGAGCGGGTCGCCGCGCTGGTCGGTCGGCGCATCAGGCGCTCGCCGGTGTCTCGGCGAGGACCTCCTTAACCGCCGTGGTCTTGATCGCGTGTCGCTTTTCCGCCCACTGAGTGGTTGCGAACGATCCTGTGGGGAAGGTTTGGACGACGATGCGTGGACTGGGGCTGCTGTAGAAGCTGCCCACATAGGACCACGTCTGGTAATCGGAGAGCGCGTCTCCTAGAGGGTCGCTGTACGACATCCGAGGCCTCCTCGGTTGGTTGTTGCTAGTGCTGGCATGAAAGCCATACTGGTAAGACCCCGCGAACCTCGAAATTGTGCGTGACATTCCTCACACTTGCGAGGGTGCGCCGAGCTCGACCGGCTGCGGGGCCAGCGGCCCTGCGTCGACAGCCTCACCAAGCGCCAGATCAAGAACATCGCCGTCAACCTGAACTTCGACATGGTCGGCTCGCCGAACTACGTCAGGTTCGTCTACGTGTGCTCCCGGTTCGAGCCCGGGTCTCGCCATCGGGGCGTCCCAAACCCGGCCACCAGCGCGAGCTTCCGGACCCGCCCCTCGTCCAGCCACTCGACCCACAGCCGGTGGGCGGCGAGCAGCTCGTCCAGCGCCCGGCGGCCGATCTGCGCGGCGATGTCCGCGGCGTCCGCGGCGAAGGCGCCCGCCAGCGCCTGCGCCATCGCGCGGTGCGCGCGGCTGTGGTCCTCCTGCCACGTGACGACGAGCCCGGCCCGCTCCAGGGACGCGGCCATCTCGTCGAGCGGGGTGAGCCAGACCGTGTCGGCGTCGGGCATCGCCGCCCGCTCGGCAGTCGTGAGCGGCGGCCCCTCCTCGAGCGTGAAGGCGAAGCGCCCGCCGGGCCGGAGCGCCGCGGCGATCTCGCGCACCAACGCGTCCTTGTCCTCGAAGGCGAGCATCGTCTCGAGCAGGAGCGCGACGTCGAAGGAGCCGGCTGGGAGGGGTGGGACCTGCGAAATCTCAAAGCGGCACGGCAGGTCGCCCGCTCGCTCCCGGGCGATGGCGACGGCGCTCGCGCTGGCGTCCACGCCCAGGTAGACGCAGCCCAGCTCCCGCGTGAGGAAACGCCCGGGCCCGGCGATGCCGCAGCACGGGTCCAGCACCGTGACCCCGGGGCCGATGCCGACCTGCACCGCCAGGGCCCGGAGCTCGCCGGCGGTCATGAAGCCCTCCTGCCCGACAAACGCGCCGGGGGCGTACGCCGACACGCGCGCGCGGTGCAGCGCCCGGTCGAACGGCGCGCGGTCGTCCTGCCTCATGGCCGCGCCTCCGTCGGCACCGGGTCAGCTCTCGCAGGCGGCGAGCCGAACGCGGTGAGGAAGCGGTCACGGAAGGCGCTCATCGGCCAGACTGGCGCTTGCGGGCCGGGCCGCAAGCCATCGTTCCAGCCCCACCCGGCTATCCGGTTCAGGACCGCCGGGTCATGGGCGATGACCGAGATCGGCACGTCGTGACTCGGGGCCAGCCCGCTCACGATCGTCCAGGGCTGATGGTCGCCCACGACGACGAGCACGAGGTGGGGGTCCCCGTAGTGCTGCACGAACGAGACCAGGGTGTTCAGCGTGTACTCGATCGACCGGGCATACGCCGCACGTACGAGTGCGGGGTCGCTCCAGAGCACATCTGCTGGCGTGAGGTCCCCCGCCGGAATGCTGTTGAAGACCGAGCCGTTGCCGACCCGGCGCCAGTCGATCAGCCGCGGGGTGTGGCTCCACGGCGTGTGGCTCGATACCAGGTCGACCTCCGCGAAGATGGGACGACGGTGGGGCTTCGCGAGCTCGAGGCGTTGCAGAGCCGAGAGGGCATACTGGTCGGGCATGGATGCGTAGGCGAAAGGCGGGCCCTGATACCCGAGGTTACGCTGGTCGTAGACCTTGTCGAAGTGGTAGAACGACGAGCCCTCAGGCCACGCACGGTCGTTCGATGGCACGTCATCGACGGTCCGCCACCCGGCCCGCTTGAACGCCTCGCTGAGTGTGAAACGGTTGGTCTTGACGAGCTGGTCGTAGCGCCGGGGGGTGTCGACCCAGAGGCCCGAGTGCAGGGTGGAGTGCGCCAGCCAGCTGATGCCGCCGAACGTCGGCGAGGTGAGGAAGGCGCTCCGAGATGAGAAGCCGGCGCCACGCAGCCGCTTGGTCCCGCTGTCGAGAACAGCATTGATCTGTGGCGAGAAGGAGGAGCCCTGGACCGCGACCTTGCCGTAGCTCTCGACGAACGCGAGGATGACGTCCTTGCCGCGCAGGCCGGTCATCAGCTGGTTGGCAGGAGTGTCGCGGAAGCGGTCGTGGCTGATCTCCTTTGCGAAGACCCCGGGGTCCGCGAGGTTCGCCCGCAGCGCACTTACCTCGTCCACGACCAAGCTGGCCGCGCTCATGGAGGCGACGGGCGTATGGGAGACGAGTTGCGCGCCGAACACCCAACAGAGCATCCAGCCAACGCCGAGCGCCGTGACGGCCCGGAGCGACCACCGGCGGTGGCCGGCCGCGACCCGGGTCAGCCGAAACACCGCCAGGGTCATGAGGACGAATACGGCGACGGTGAGCATCACCGTCCCAGCGATGACCAGGTTCGCGGTTGACGCACCGGTCGACTTGCGCAGCGTCTCGCTGCCGATCCCGGCGTAGCTCAGGTCCTGATAGGGGTCGAACGGCCGATCGAAGGTCGCGAAGAACCCCATGTCGAGGATCTTCAGGATGACCACCAGAGCGAGAACCGGTCCGACGACCCCGGCCAGAAGGCGTCGAGCGGTGGCGGGCAGGACGACGGCCACCGCGATGAGGACGAAACCCTCGAGCGGGAGTCTCACGAACGCGCTCGCGGTGAGATGGATCGGCTGGTGCGGAGCGACGAGGGCGCCCCACACGAGGAGGAGGGCGAGGGTCGTGAGCGTTGCGGCAAGTCCTGTGCGCACGCGTCCGCGTCCGCCGGCGGGAGTGGCGGCTGCGAGAGCGAGGGTGGAGTCCGCACCCGCCGCCGCTCGAGTGTGCGTGGCGTGCCTGTGGCTCCAGAGCCACAACACATCGCGGCCGAACGACTCGGCAAGCAGGACGAGCGCGGCGACGAGCGCGGCCTGGGTCACGGCCGGCGGCAGGACCTGTGCAGCCGCGATGGTCAGCACAATCCCTTGCGTTGCAGTGACGACCTTGCGCCAGTAGCGGGGCGGGAGCGGCTCACGCAGCCACGTCAGCGGCCACCCGGCCGCGAGGAACGCGTAGCGTGCCGCGCCGATCGCGAGCACCCACACGCCGGCCGAGCGGGCGACATACACGCTGAGGATGAGAATCAGGAACGCATCGACCTCGCCGTCGAAGCGCGCGCCCAACCTCGCCGTCGTCCTCGTACGTCGCGCGACCCATCCGTCGACCGCATCCAGCGCCAGCGCGATGACCGTGAGTGAGACCAGCAGCGTGACCGGCACGGGCTGGTCGAACGAGGCCGCGGTCAGCGCCGCGACGCCGACGGCGAGCGTCGCGCGAGCAAGGGTCACCCAGTCGGCCGGGCCCAGCCGGTCGGAGCGGTAGTTGGAGAGGCCGCGCGCCAGTGCCGCATTCGTGATCACTCCGCAGGTGACTCCGACGACCCAACCGGCGGCGCTGAGGCCCACGCCGCTGTGGGCCAAGATCCCCGCGAGTGCCGCGATCAGCAGCACCTGGGCGATCAGCCCGGTCGCCGGATCCTTCTGACTCGCTCGCACCGTGCCTCGTTCATTCGTGCCGGAACCGGGGTGAGAGCGCGTAGCGCAGCAGCACCACGTCGCCGATCTGGCGTACCTCGGCGAGCGTCGCACGCCGCCCCGCGTTCCACGGGAAGCACCCGTCGCGCACGAAGCGCGGGGCGCTCGAGTCGCCGACGAAGAAGGGCGCGACGACGAGCTGCAGCTCGTCGACGAGGTCGTCGGCGAGGAACTGGGTGTGCACGACGCCGCCGCCCTCAACCATGAGCCGCTCCACGCCGCGGTCGGCGAGGTCCTCGCTGAGCCAGCGCATTCGCACGCGCCGGCCGCCGTCCACGATCGTCGCCACCGGTCCGAGCCGCGCGCAGGCTTCGCCCACCCGCGGGCTCGAGGTGTAGACGAGCTTCTCGGCCTCGCCGGTGGTGAAGAAGTTCGAGCGCGCGTCGAGGTCCACCCGGTCGGTCACGGTTATCTTCATCGGAGACGATGCGAGCCCGCGGGCCTTGCGCTCGTCGCGGCGGGCCTGCGAGCGTACGAGCAGCCGCGGGTTGTCGGTGCGCACGGTGACCGCGCCGACCATGATCGCGTCGCAGGAGGCGCGCATCTCGTCGACCCGCTCGAAGTCGGCCTCGTTTGACAGCGCGAGGCGCGGCGTCCGGTCGCCGAGGTAGCCGTCGAGCGAAACGCTGCAGCTCAGCATGGTGTACGGGCGATCAGACATCCAGGGCTCCGTCCCGGCGCGCGAGGACCGCGAGCCTGGCCGGGAGCGGTCGCTCGAGCCACGGCGCTGACCGGCTGCGGCGAACCCAGGCCGCCACGAGCACGGCGGCGCCCGGCAGGCTGGCGACGAACACCATCACGCCGTAGACGACCGCGGTGGCGACCCCGACTGACGCGCCCAGGCCGGCGACGGCGAACGCCCAAGCCGTCACGCCCTCGCGCGGCCCCCAGCCGCCGACGTTGGGAAGCGCCCCGGCCAGCAGCACGACCAGCGCCAGCGGCAGCATCCGGGACGGCGGCGCGGCCGCCCCGGCGGTCCGCGCGGCGATCAGGAACGTGACTGCGTGGCCCGCCACGACCAGCGCCGACGCGAGCGCGATGGCGGGCCACGCCCGCCGGGCGAGCAGTCCGTCGCGCAGCTCGCGGGCTGCGGCGCGGCGCTGCCGCGCCCACCGTGATTGGCCGACGGCGGGCCGCACGCGCACCGCCAGCGCGACGCCGGCTGCCGCCGCGAGCAGTGCGAGCGCGACGAGCGGCATGGTCGCCCGCACCGGCGACGGCACGACGAGGAGCACGGCGACGGTGACGACGACCTGCACGACCTGCCCGGCCGAGCGCTCCCACGCCACGGCGCGCAGCCCGCGGCCGACGTCGCTCGTGTCGCGGCCGTGGCTGATCCCGCGGTGGACGTCGCCCACCACCCCGCCCGGCAGCGTGACGTTGAGGAAAAGCGAGCGGTAGTACGCGGCCACCGCCGTGCCCAGCGGCAGGTCGATGCCGAGGCCGCGGGCCACGATCCTCCAGCGCCAGGCGCAGCACACGGTGGTCAGCAGGGCGAGGGCGGACGCGGCCGCCAGCGCCGCGCCGTCGACCGCGCGCAGGCCGTCGAGGAACGGGCCCGTGCCCAGGCGCCAGACCAGGACGGCGAGCGTCCCGGCGGCAGCGGCCAGTCTGGCCCACCACCACCACACGGCTCGGCGGCTCGTGGTGCGGCGCCCCGCGTGCACGGCGGTCGTCACGGCAGCACCAGCAGGTCGGCATGGTCAACGGTGACGGCGAGCTCTCCAGCGGCCGCCTGCGCCAGGCGCCGGTCCCGGTAGGCGCCGGCCTCGGTGGCCAGCGCGGGCTCCTGCTCGCACGCGGCGGCGACCCACCCGCCGAGCCACTCGGCCGTCAGGTCGGCGTGGGCCGCATCGAGGCGCCAGGCGCTCGGCCGGACGACGAGCTCGGCGCCCGTCCCGCGGAATTCATCGACGGCGGCCGCGACGGCGTCCGGACCGAGCAGGGGACCCGCCGTCGTCGTGCGGCGTTGGTGGGCGTTGAAGGCGGCGGCCAAGCGCGCGTCCAGGGGATCCGCCGGGGTCAGGGCGACGCGACCGACGACGGTAAGCGCGAGCAGCATGGGGCAACATCCGATTCCGGTGCAGGCGCCGAGCATCCCGGCGAGCGCGTCGGCGGTCAGCATGTCGAGCAGCGCCGAGACGACGATGAGGCTCGCGCCGGCGAGATCCCCCGGTGCCAGACGGATGATGTCGGACCGCCTCGCCTCGACGGTGACCGCGGCCCCGTCGGCGGCCGGGCCCGGCGCGTCGGCGACGGCAAGCTCCAGCAGGCCTGCGTCCCGGTCGTGCACCACCCAGTGCTGCGGCCCGGGCAGCTGCGGCGCGAGCCAGCGGCCCATCGCGCCGCTGCCACCGCCCAGGTCGTGGATCACGAGGGTGGCGGCCGCGGAGAGATGCCGTCCGAGACGTTCGGCGAGCTCGCCCGACCGCGCCGCCGCATCGGCCGGCTCGCGCAGGAGAAGCCACTCGGGGCTGACCGGGACGCCGTCCGCCCTCATCGCGCCGCTCCCGCGAGAACGCCGGCGAGGAGGTAGGTGGTGTCCGGCCACCGGTACAGCGACGCGCGCCGCTCCCGGGCGGCCCGGCGCAGGCGCCCGCGCAGCTCGGCGTCGCCGAGCCAGTCCCGCAGCGCGGCGCCGAGGGCCGCCGGGTCGCCGGGCGGGACCAGCAGCCCCGGCCGGGTACCGTCCTCCGCGTGCCCGAGGGCCTCGGTCACCCCGCCGACCTCGGCAGCGAGCACCGGCAGGCCGCGGGCCAGGGCCTCGGTGACGACCATGCCGTACGTCTCGGCATGTGAGGCGAGCACGAGCAGGTCCGCGGCGGCGAACGCGCGCTCGAGCTCTGGGCCCGTGCGCGGTCCCGGGAAGCGCACCCGGTCGCCCAGCCCGCTGTTCTCTGCGTGGCGGCGCACGCCGTCGGCGAACACCGGGTCGCGGACCAGGCTGCCCACACATGCGCAGCGCCAGGACAGGTCCGTCGCCATGGCGAGCCCGTCAAGCAGGACGTGGTGCCCCTTGTCGGGCGTCAACGCCGCGACGCAAAGCAGCGCGCCGCCGGCCGCGGTGCCCGGCGCGAGGCTGGCGGCGTCGACCCCAGGCTGGGCCACGTACACCCGGTCGGCCGGCAGCGCGTACAGCTCCCCCAGCCGGCGCCGAGTCCATGCGCTGCTCGTGACGACGGCGGCGGCCGCCTCCAGGACCTCGCGCTCGCGCGCCCGGACCGCGCCGGCCTCGTCGTCCGGCGGGCGGTGGCCGAGCGGCATGTGCACGAGCACAACCTGCCGCAGCCGGCGCGCGTGCGGCGCGAGCGCCTCGGGGGCGGCGGACGCGATCAGCCCGTCGAGCAGCACCACGGCGCCATCCGGAATCCGGCCGACGGCGCCCGCCAGGCCGGCGTGCCCCGCCTCGCCGGGCCGCGGCCAGGCGCCGGGCACGGCGTGCTCGTGCACCGCCCAGCCGAGCGCCGCGAGCTCTCGGCAGACCCGGCGGTCGTACGTGTTGCCACCGCTCGGCCGCCCCGGGTCGTCGATGTCGCCGGGGACGATGACGTGGACCTCCGTCACAGCGGCCGCTCGTAGCTCGCCCACGCGACATGGGACTCGCGCAGCGTTACCACCAGCCCATCGAGCTCCAGCGCGCCGTCGCCCAGGGCGCCGGCCCGTGCGCGCTCGGCGAGCCGGTCCGCGACGACCCGGGCGAGCGCCTCGGTGGTGGTGTTCACGCCCGCGAACTCCACCTCGTCGTCGAGGTTGCGGTAGCCGAGCTCGCCTACCACGGCGCGCAGCGCCTCGGCTGCGCGGCCGATGTCGACCACGATGCCGTCGGCGTCGAGGACCGCGCGGCGAAAGGTGGCGTCGACGACGTACGTCGCGCCGTGCAGGCGCTGCGCGGGCCCGAACACCTCGCCGCGCAGGCTGTGGGCGATCATCATGTGCTCGCGGATGGTCACGCTGAACATGCGCTACGCCCCTCGTAGGTGATGGTGTGACAGAGCGCCGGCAGGCTCCCCGCGGCCAGGCGCGCCATGACGCCGGGCAGCTCGTCGAAGCGCGACTCGCCGGTCACGAGCACATCGAACGCCGGGTCGCGCAGCAGGTCGAGCGCAAGGGCCAGCCGGTCGGCCGTCGTGCGTCGCGCGCTCCGGGCCGGGGACACCGTCCCGACCTGGCTGGCGCGTAGCCGAAGGCGGCCCGCATGGAACGCGCCGCCCAGCGAGAGCCGCACCTCGGCGTCGCCGTACCAGCTGAGTTCGAGCACCGTGCCCTCGGGCGCGAGCAGGTCGAGCGAGCACTGGAGTCCGGCCGACGTCGCGCTCGTGTGCACGACCAGGTCGCACCCGCCGGCGGCGTCGTCCGGCCGCGCGAAGCCGGCCCCGAGCGCGGCCGCGACCTCGCACCGTGACGCGTTTACGTCGACGAGCGTGACCTCGACCGCCGGAAACCGGGCGAGCAGGCGGGCGACGCAGCAGCCGACCATCCCGGCGCCGACGACGGCCACGCGGTCGCCGACCAGCGGAGCCGCGTCCCACAGGGCGTTGACGGCGGTCTCGACGGTGCCGGCGAGCACGGCGCGGGTCGGCGGCACGTCGTCGGGTACGACGGTCACGGCGCCGGCCGGCACAACGTACGCCGTCTGATGCGGGTACATGCAGAAGACCGTGCGGCCGCGCAGCTCCGGCGGCCCGTGCTCGACGGCGCCGACGTTGAGGTAGCCGTACTTGACCGGCCCGGGGAAGTCCCCTTCCTGGAAGGGCGCGCGCATCGCAGCGTGCTGGCTCGGCGGCACGCCGCCGCGGAACACCAGGGTCTCCGTGCCGCGGCTGATGCCGGACCGCAGCGTGCGGACCACCACATCGCCACGCCGCGGCTCGGGCAGCGCGACGTGCCGGATCTCCCCTTGCCCTGGCTCGCGGAGCCAGAATGCGTGCGCGTCGTCGAGCACGCCCTATGCCTCGGCTTCGTACGGCATCTCTCTGGGGGCAACCGCGGTGGATGTGGTACAGGTGGTACCCGTGAGGGATGAGGATGGTTCAGTGGCGAGGAGCTTGACGCACACACCCGTGCACCGGAGGTGCCGCCGGAGCCGACCAGGATCTCGCCCGAACATCTCCGGCTCGTAGATCCGCCGGACGAACTCGACGTTCTCCTGCGACATCGGCCTACTCCCGAAGCCCGGCGGCTTCGAGGGCTTCTTTGCGGGTGGCGTACTCGCGACCGGTGACCATCTTCCCGTTCCGGACTTCGTTGACGACTGCGAAGTATTCGGGCGGAACCTCAATCCCGGTTCGCTTCTCGCGTCCGCTGTACCGCAGGACTGTGATGACACGCTGGTCGCCGGCGTCGATGAACTCAATTGGCTCAGCCTTGACCTCGTCAAACGACCCGAGCAACTCCTGCAGATATGCACGTCCAGCATCCTTGCCGCGCCATCGGCCCCCAATGGCTCGCCAGTCGATGTCATCTGCCCAGTACTCGGTAAATCCCGCAAGCCCGTTGCGCTCCCACGCCGCCCAGGCAGCTTGCACCACCTCCACGTTCTCCTCCGACATCGCCTACCCCGACAGCCCGGCGGCTTCGAGGGCCTGCTCCTGGGTCGGGAACATCGTCAGGCGTGTGATCTTCCCCCCGTGAACGTCATAGAGAAGCGCGTACGGGGCCTCGACTTCAACCCCGCTTCCCTTGCCCCGCCCGTGTTGCACGCTGAGGACGAGGACCCGGCTACCCAGGTCACGCATCTCTGCGATCTCCTCACGCCATTCATCCCAGGTTCCCATCCAAGCGGTGACGATCGCGTTCAGCTGTTCGCGTCCCTGGCCTTTGCCGCCGTCCGGTCGGGCCCTGGAAGCATCGACGACCACGTCTGGATCGAAGTGGGCCAACGCCCCGTCAGCGTCTCCGGTGTGGAATGCGTCGTACATCCGCCGCACGATCTCCACGTTCTCCTGCGACATCGCGTTGCAGTATCTCGCGGGAAGGGGAGGGTCGCGAGCCGGTGAGCCTTGCTTCAGGGCGCCAGACAACCCGTCCGCGACGGCCACGCTCGCGGCGCTGCCATGGGTTGAACCGCCCCCGTGGTGGGTCAGTATTACGGCCGATGTATGTGACCCCGGAGCAGAGAGGCGTAGCCCCGATTGCGACGGGTCTGGCTGGTGCCGTGTTAGTGCTTGTGCGCGCGGAGTAGACAGGCGTGGCCCGGGCTGACCGGTCCCTGACGCGGGAGCGCGGCGTGCGTGACGCGTACGCGGCTCATTCAGGCGAGCTCTACGGCTTCGCCCTCCGTTCCCTGGGCGACGACGGACTCGCCGAGGAGGCCGTGCAGGAGACGTTCGTGCGTGCGTGGCGGGCCGGCGACCGCTACGACCCGGAGCTGGGCTCGTTGCGCACGTGGCTGTTCGCGATCCTTCGCAACGTGGTCATCGACCTCGGCCGCGCCCGGGCCGGTCGCCCGGTGCCCTCCGACGTCGATCCGCCCGAGCTCGGGCACGAGCCGCTGGAGCAGCTCCTGGTTTCGTGGCAGGTCGAGGAAGCGCTTCGCCGAATCGGCGATGCCCACCGCCATGCGCTCGTCGAGACCTACCTTCGAGGCCGCACCTACGCGGAGGTCGGCGCCGAGCTTGGGGTACCGGAAGGCACGGTGAAGAGCAGGGTCTACTACGGGCTTCGGGCACTTCGCAACACGCTCGAGGAGATGGGCTATGACGGCTGACGACTGCCGCCACTGGCGCGAGCGCATCGGCGCCCTGATCCTGGGTGGGCTCGACGAGTCGGAGGCGGCGCTCGTGCGCGCCCACATCGAGGGCTGTGAGGATTGCCGTCGCGAGGCCGAGGAGCTGCGCCCGCTGGGCGAGCTGCTTCTACGCGCCGATCCGGCCCACCTGGACCCTACCCCACAGCCTCCCGCTCGCCTCGCCCACCGCGTGTTCTCGCGGATCCGAGAGGAGCGCCAAGCTCAGCGACGGCGCCGGTTTCGCGTCGCGTTGGCGGGAGCCACTGCCGCGGTGGCGCTAGGCGGCGGGGCGCTGGTGGGCGGCGCGATGCTCGGCTCCTCGGGCGAGCCCGAGCCGGGCGAACCCGAACCCATCTGGGTGAGGACCGACCGCGGAGAGCTGAAAGTGGAGGCCGCCCTGGTGGCCCGGAACTGGGGTACGGAGATCCACGTCTACGTCAAGGGCGTGACGCCCGGGACGAAGTGCCGGGTGTTCGTGCGCGATGAGGACGGGACCCGGGTTGCGGCGGGGTCTTACCGCTACCTTCGGGACTCGGGCGGATCGACGCCGTCGCTTAGCACCTCGGTCGCGACCGATCGAATCCGTGCGCTGGTGGTCGAAGCCGGCGAGCGCTCCTTAGTCGCCCCGTTGTGAGGCGGTGCGGCATCGAGCTGATCAATACGGGGGGATCAAGGAGGCAGAGGCGACGTACGAGTGGTACTGCCCGGTCGGCAACCACAGGGATCTCGGCATGGAGGGCGAGCCCGCGGTCCAGTAGCGACAGGGGCCGCCGATCAGTAGCTGTAGCCGCCACCGCCTGCGGCGTCGTCGGACTCGGTTTCCTCGGAGGATCCCGCGTCCCCGTCAATGGCGACCACGTGCCACGTGAAGTCATCGCCCGCGAAGGTGTCCGCGAATCCGTCGCCGGTGGCCTCGCCCGGGCCATCCTTGACGAACGTGTAAAGCGGCATGCCCATGTAGGTCACCTGCACTCCGCCGTCGGGGCGCTTGGTCGTCCCGAGGTCGGCCTCCACTTCGGGCGAGCCGCTGGGCTCTCCGCCGCGCACGGTTAGCAGCGGGATCCAGTCCGAGGCGCACGCGCCTGTGCAGTCGATCCTGCCGTCGGCCTCCTGGTCGGCGCTGTAGAGGGCGGCGCCGTCGGCAGCCACCAGGACGTCGCCGACGCCGTCGATCGACGCCACCGAGACCGTCACTCCCGAGGTATCCGAGCTCGCCATCGCCGGATCGTCATCGTCGCCGCCGCACGACGCGAGCATGAGGCCCGCCGCAACGGCGATCACAAGGGCGATGCCCTTCCTCCACTGTGCCCTGCCGGTAAAGATGTCCATTGCCAGATATACGCGGTCCGCCCCCGCCCCGGATCAGGACGATCGATCAGGGGGAGGATGCGAGCGCCTCGCGGCGCACCCGCTCCCCGGCCATCCGCGCCTGGGCCTCCGCCTCCCTGCGGAGGCGCTCGACCAGCTCGGCCCGGCGGGCCTCGGCCGATCGCCGGACCTCCTCCGCAGCGGCTCGAGCACCGATCTTTCCCTGCCGCTCGAGCTGCGCCTCCAGGGCCTTCAGCCGATTCTCGGCTTCCGCCCGAGCACGCTCCCCCGCGGCCTGACGGACTCGTGCCTGCTGCTCACCGAGACGCATCTCGAGCTGCGCGCGCGCTCGGCGATCCGCCTCCACGCGCGCCTGTTCGGCGGCCTCCTCCGCCTCCCGTTCGAGGCGCTCGACCTCGATCTGGAGCCGCTCCTCCCCACGCTTCCGCGCGCGCTCCTCGGCCTCGCCGGCGAGTCGTTCGACCAGGCGCTCCAGTTGCCGCTCGGTGCGCGCCAGCGCCTCCTCGGCCCTGGCCCGGCGACCTGCCTCGTCCGCGGCCTCCCGGCGGGCCGCGGCGATCGCATCCGCGGCCTCGCGCTGGGCCGAGTCCACCCTCTGCTCCGCCTCGCTGAGCGCCTGCTGGTGCGCATCGGCGGCCGCTTCTCGCAACCGTCGCTCGCGCGCCTCGGCCTGTTGGCGCAAGCGTCCCGCGGCATCTTGAAGCTTGGCCTCGGCCTGCGCCCGCAGTTGCTCGCGTGCCGCGGCGAGCTCACGATCGGCGTGATCACGCACGCCTTGCCGCTCCACTTCAAGCCGCTCGGCGAACAGGGTCTCGGCGGCGTCGGAGCGGCGTTCAGCAGTGGCCTCCGCTCGCTCGGCCCGGTCGCGGGCAGCACTCTCGGCCAGCTTCGCTCGCTCGTCCGCGGCGGCCTCGGCGCGTTCCGCGCGTTCGGTTGCCTCGGCCTGGCCCCGCTCGGCACGTTGCCGCGCGTCCGCCGTGGCCGCCTCCACTGCCTCCCGGGCCTGTGTCTCGACCTCCGCGATTCGCCGGCTGGCTTCGGTCTCCGCCCGCTCGAGCGCGCCCGCTGCCGCCTCGCCACGCTCCTCCGCGACCACGCGGGCATCGGCGTGCTCCCGTTCGCGAGCTTCGGCCTCGATCCGCAGCCGATCCGCCTCGGCGGCATCCCGCTGAGTGGCCTCCATCTGCTCCTGCGCGCGCGCGAGCTCGCCGCGTAGACGCCGGATCTCCGTGGTCAGCGCCTCGATGCCCGCGCCGCGTGCATCGTCCGCGCTGGCCTTCAGCTCCTCGATCGCGTACCGCGCATCCTCGGCCGCGGAGCGCCCCGTGCTCTCCTCGGGGACCGAGATCTCGACCGCCCGCAGCCTGCGCAACCCACCGGATTGCGACGCCGAGGCCTCGGCGGCTTCGCTATCGCCTCGTCGATCGGTTGCATCGGCCATCCAGCACCCCCAACCCTCGACCCGCGCTTCCGGCGCGGCCGGGATCCAGGACCGCTCCGAGCCTATCGAAGGCCACGATTCCGGCAGGGTTCTGCTGCGGGGCTACCCGATTCCCGCCGCGGCTGCCGCCTCGCCGCGGTCGAAGAAGGTCCTGACGCGGAGCACCTTGAAGCGGCGCATGTTCCAGACGTGGATCACCTCGGCGTCCACCTCCGCGCCGCTCGCAAGCCCTCGGCCGACCAGCCTGCAGTCGGCCAGGACCACGTCGTCCCCCTCCAGCACCTCCTGCGGCTCGAATCGGATCTCCTCCCAATGGTGCGCGAAGCTCTCGAGGTAGTGGCGGACCTCCCCGATGCCCTCGTAGGTGCGGGCGTCGGGAACGCCCGCGGCGTCCTCCCACGTGATCTCCGGGTCGAGATGGGCCACGATCCAGTCGAGATCGCCGCGGTTGAAGTGGGCGTAGCCCTCGCGGACCACCTGGGGGTTCGTGCTCGGGCTCACGTTCGATTCGCGCCCACCGACCATCACAGACCCCTCCCGATCTTCTCGGCCGCGATCTTCGCCAGCGCCATCACGGTGAGCTGCGGGTTGACCCCCAGGGGCGTTGGGAACACCGACGCGTCGCAGAGGTAGAGGTTGGCGGTGTTGTGGACACGGAAGCTCTGCGGATCGACGACCCCGCTCTCCGGCATCAGGCCGAGCGCATTGCCCCCCTGTGGATGCCCGGTGCCGAGCTGGATGTCGCTGTTGTCGGTAACGATCTCGTCGAGCCGCTCGAGCTGCTCTGAGGAGCGGAACTCGTGATACATGAATGTGGCCGGCATCACCCGTTTCGCACCCGCCTCGAGATAGATCCGCCCGGCCAGCTTCAGCCCGTCCACGACCCGTCGGAGGTCGGCGGGGTCGGGTGTGTAGACGACGTCCGGGCCACCGAACAGGGCCTTGGTCACCTTCGCATTCGGGCGACTGCCGACGATCACCCCGGTGGCGGCCAGGTGCCTGTAGCGGAGCATGTTCCGGCGGTGATCCTCGAACCACCCGGGCATCGCGATCGCCTGCGAGAGGACGGGGTTGAACCAGGTTTCCATGACGACGTCCGGTCCGCCCAGCTCCGGCTCGAATACGTGCGTGATCTGAAGCCCGGCGTAGGTGTCCAGCTCCTGATCGAAGTCGGCGGTGATCGGCGAGCCGATGTTGAAGCCGAGCCCCCTGCCCACCGTCGGGCCGCCGATCCCGCTGCGTCCGAGCAGGTGGCTCGAGTTGATGGCCCCGCCGGCGACGACGAAACGGTCGGCGGTGACGCGGATCGTGCGCCCGTTTGCGCGGCACGAGATCGCATCGATCCGGCCATTGTGAGCTTCGATCTTGCTGGCCTCGCACTCGGCCAGGATCCGTAGCTCGCCGGTGCCGCGTGCCTGGGCCTCCGGAAGCAGCGTGTCGATCATCGACAGCTTGCGCCCGAAGGCGCACCCGATGTTGCAGTAACCGCAACCGAGGCAGCAGCTGATGTTCGCATCCACGGGGCTGAAGCGCCGCGCGGCCTTGCCGAGACCGAGCGCCTCCACCCCCTCGACGAACTTGCCGACGCCGGGCGAGAAGGTGCTCTCGGGCTGCGTGTTGATCACGAGCATCTCCCTGATTTCGCCCACGGCGGCTTCGACCTCATCGGCCGGCAGGGCGCCTCGGAGACGACGGTTCCACTCCTCGAGCACATCGTCGGGCGGCGGGATGGAGACCGCGTTGTTGACGACGGTGGTGCCGCCGACGCACATCCCCTGCAGCACTTGCAGGCGGAAGTCGCGCGAGAGCTGCAGGGCGCCGTCCCGGTACAGCTTCGAGAACATCTCGATCTCGTCCTCGGAGAAGTCCGCGGGGTCCACGTAGCTCCCCCGTTCCACGAGCAGCACCTGCTGGCCCTGGGAGACGAGGTGGTGCGCGATCACCCCGGCCGCGGCGCCGGAGCCGACGATCGCCACCTCGGCCTTGATGGTCCCGCCGCGCACGTGGCCCGGCGTCATCACCTCGAGCCCCCCCGGCTTCTTTCGCAGCGCGGGGTCGTACTCCGGGCGGCGCGAGAAAGGCACGTAGCCGACCTCGTCGTGGGTCTTGGGGTCGCTGTAGTAGCCGAGGTAGGCGATCTGCTGGGCGATCCGGATCATCCCCTGGACGAGCCAGCGGCGCAGGCTTCCGATACGACGCCTGGCGACGTCGGTCCCGAATCGGGACTCCATGAACGAGCGGCGGGCATCCGCGGCCATCAGCGGAAACGGCGGACGCAGGAACAGCACGGGATATAGGTGGATGCCGATCAGCGCCGCCTTCATCACCCACTTGCGCTGCGCGTTGAATGCGGCCAGATAGCGGTCGACCCTCGCGGCGACCTGGTCAGGGGCGAGCTGAGTGCCCGGGCCCAGGAGCGTCTCGGCCAGGGCCGTGACCGTCCGGAACTGCCCCATCGAGAGATAGGAGACCCCGTACCTCTCCCTGAATGCCTTGCGATGCAGGAAGGCGAAGATCAGCCCCATCACCCCCTGCCACGCGAGTCCGATCCACATCACGGTGCTCATCCCGAGCTCGAGGCCGAGGATCTCGACCTGCCTGGAGGTGTCGCCGAAGATCAGGACCGCCGCTCCCCCCACCACCCAGAGCACGAAGCCGAGGACCAGCACGGAGACCATGGGCTCGAAGCGCCGCAGGTCGGACGCGATCACCGCGCACGCGGCACCGAAGAGGCCGGCCTTGACCCAGGAGTTGACCACGAACGGAGCCTGCCCCCAGCCCTGGCGGGAGCCGTCGATGTCGATGAGCGCCGGCAGCAGGTAGACCAGGGTCTCGAAGGCCAGGAACACGGCCGCAATCACCAGGGCACGCCGCAGCCACCGCTCCCAAGGGGTAAGCGCATCCGCGGCCGAGGCAGCCAACGCCGGCGGCATGCCCCAATCCTCCCTCGCATATGGCCTGCGATCAAGTCCCCGCCCCGGGCCGTGTGTCGCCCGCCCGGGGGCCGGGCATCCCGCCCTCTGCCCGAACGGGCATCCAGTGCCGGGCCGAGCCCCCGGTCCGGCGACACCCGCCCGGGCCCTCGGGGAGTTTGGCGGGGGCATTTTGGGACTCGCTACGCGTATCGCTCCGGGCCTGGCCCCAGCGGTGGGCGGGACACCGGGCCGCCACGGGCTGGGTGGGGGGCGTCGCCGGCGCGGGCCGATACCCCCCTTGTCTTCGGCGGTGGGCCCGGGGTCGGTGCTCGGTCTCCGTGCCTGGTGGGCGGGCCTCGGCGATCGCCCGGCGGGGTGACCGCGGGTTTCGCTCGTTGACTGTGCACTTGTGGGTGCCATAGCCCCCTCAACTGCACACTCGATCTATCGCGATACCCCCTGCGAGTATTCGTCCACCGGGCCGCCTCGTCGTCGCACTCAAGGGCCGCCGCCCGGGCGAGTGGGGGCCCAAGCCCCGTGGGGAGGGCCGGCGCCCCCCGTTTCCCTAGAGCCCCGAGGGCAGGTCCGGGAAGTCGTTCGCCCGCAGCTGGAACAGAACGACCGCGAGCACGATCAGCAGGATCCCGATCGCCACCGCCAGCGGCACCTTCGCGGCCTGGCCCCAGGCGCCGATCGCGAAACCGGCCGCCAGGACCGCCGCATAGGGCGCCAGGTCGGACAGGGTCTCCAGCTGCGCCGCCAGCGGCGCCACCGTAATGGCCATAACTGATTATGTTCGCTTCCGAGCGCCGTCCTCTACGCTGACCCGATGAGCGAGCAAGCGCACGATCAGCCCGCGGACGTCGCCGAGGTGAAGCGGCGCCTGGCCGAGGTCGGCTATCTCGCCGACGAGCCGGCCGCGCTGGTCGCGTATCTCGCGCAGCGGCTGGGCAAGCCGGTGCTGGTCGAGGGACCCGCCGGCGTCGGCAAGACCGAGCTGGCCAAGGCGATCTCTCGGGCCACCGGTCGCGAGCTGGTACGCCTGCAGTGCTACGAGGGTCTCGACGAGGCCAAGGCGCTCTACGAGTGGAACTACCGCAAGCAGCTGCTGCGCATTCAGGTCGAGGGGCGGGGCGATGCCGAGGCCGGTGATGGCGACTCCTGGGTGGCCGCGCGGGACGACATCTTCAGCGAGGAGTTCCTGCTGAGCAGGCCGCTACTGGCGGCGATCGCATCGGAGCAGCCGGTGGTGCTGCTGATCGACGAGATCGACAAGACCGACCAGGAGTTCGAGGCGATGCTGCTGGAGGTCCTCTCGGAGTTCCAGATCTCGATCCCGGAGCTCGGGGTCATCGAGGCCCGCACCCGTCCCGTGGTGGCGCTTACCTCCAACAACTCCCGCGAGCTGACCGAGGCGCTCAAGCGCCGCTGCCTCTATCTCTGGCTCGACTATCCGACGGTCCAGCGAGAGATGGAGATCGTCCGTCTCCACGCTCCCGAGCTGGACGAGGCGCTGGCGCGGCGTCTGGTCGAGGTGGTGCACATGGTGCGCCAGCTCGATCTGAAGAAACCCCCATCGATCGCCGAGTCGATCGACTGGGCGCGGGCGCTGCTCCTGCTCGGCGCCGAGGACCTCGACGGCTCGGTGCTCGAGCGGACGATGAGCATCATCGTCAAGCACCGCTCCGATATCGATCTGGTCACCGAGCGGGTCGGCATGCAGCTCGCCGGGCCGCAGGTCGAGGCCGAAGCCGCCGGATGAGCGACTTGGCCCTCCCGCCGGGGCTCGCCCCCCGGCTGGTGAGCTTCTGCGACGAGCTCCGCCGCGAGGGTCTTGCCGTCGGCACGTCAGAGATCCTCGACGCCTTCGCCGCGCTGCGCTCGGTGCCCTGGACGGAGCCGGCCGACTTCCGCGAGGCGCTGGCCGCCACCGTTGCCAAGTCCCAGGAGGACCGGCGGGTGTTCGAGCTCCTCTTCGACCGCTTCTTCTTCCGTGCCGCCGAGACCGAGGCGCTGGCGCGCGGGATCGACGAGCGACGACGCTATGACGGGGGCGAGCGGCTGGACCTCGACGCCCTGCGTGACGCCGTGAGGCAGGCGATCGCGGACGGCCACGATGGCGAGATGCGCGATCTCGCCCGGCTTGCGATCGCGGCCTTCGGCCGGCAGGGGGAGGGCTCCGGGGTGGTGGGAGTCGACGTCCAGCGCATCCGCCGCACGCTGGGGCTGCAAGCGCACGGGCGTCCCGAGCAGGCGGAGCAGGTGCTCGATCGGGACCAGATCCAGCGGTTCGAGCGCCACTTGCGGCGGGAGCTCGAGCGAGTGCTGATCGAGCGCACCCGGAAGCTGCCCCCGTCCCGCCCGCTGGCCGAGCTCGACCGGGCTCTGCCCACCAGCCCGGCGCAGGACCTGGCGGCCGTCCACCGCGCCGTCGCCCAGCTCAAGCGACGCCTGGCCACGCTGGGGCACGAGCAGCGCGGGCGCCGCCGCGGCGCGGTCGTGGACGTGCGCCGGACGATGCGGACGTCGCTCGAGACCGGTGGCGTGCCGCTCCGCCTCCGTTACCGCCCGCGCCGTCCGCGCCGCCCGGAGATCTACGTCCTCTGTGACGTCTCGACCTCCGTCACCTCGGCCAGCGTCTTCTTCCTCTCGGTCCTGCACGCACTGCACGACTCGTTTCGCAAGCTGCGGAGCTTCGTCTTCATCGAGCGGATCTCCGAGGTGACCGAGATCTTCGAGCGCGAGCGGGACTTCCGCTCGAGCTCGGAGCGAATCAGCCGCGAGGGCGGTGTCGCCGACGTCTCCGGCTACACCGACTACGGGCGCGTCTGGCTCGAATTCGGCGAGCTGATCAGCGACGAGCTCGATCCGCGCTCGACCGTGATCGTGCTGGGAGACGCGCGGACCAACGGGCGCGAGCCTCACGCCGAGGTCTTCGGCGAGATCGCCGAGCGCGCCGGGCGCACCTTCTGGCTGAATCCGGAGCCGCGCCTTTACTGGAACTACGGCGACTCGGTGATGGCCGCGTACGAGCCCCACGTGACCGCCGCGTTCGAGTGCTGGACCACCCGTCACCTCGAGTCCTTCGTCAACGTGGTCGCGGGCGGCGTGCCGACACCCGAATGACGCGGGTACACTGGGCTGGAACCCAGTTCAGGGGGGCTCGCGGGCAAGCGGGCTGAGATAGCGCCATTGACGAGGTCACCCGGCGCTGACCCTCATCACCTGTCGCGGTAATGCGCGCGGAGGGAGCATGAACACCGGTCCCGAGGCTCCCACGACGGAGCCTCAAGAACAGTCAGCGCCAGGCGAGGGCGCGGATGCCGCCGTCAAGCGTCCCGCGCGGCAGGCCACGCTCACCCTTACCGGCGTCGGTCACGCCTTCGGCGAGCTGGAGGTGATCGAGCGCATCAGCCTCCGCGTGGCGCCCGGAGAGATCCTCGGCCTGGTCGGGCCATCCGGGTGCGGCAAGTCGACCCTGCTCGAGCTGATCGCCGGCCTGCTCGAGCCCACCCGCGGGACGATCGAGGCGAACGGGGTCGCTGCGCCTGACGGGCGGCTGCGCCAGGCGGCCCTGCTACCGCAGCGCGACCTGCTGCTGCCGTGGATGTCCGCGATCGACAACGCCGCGCTGGCGCTGCGAAACCGCGGCGAGTCACGGGCGGGGGCGCGCGCGGCAGCCCAGCCGCTGTTCGAGCGCTTCGGCCTCGCCGGGTTCGAGCGCACGCGCCCGGCCGAGCTCTCGGGCGGCATGCGACAGCGGGTCGCCTTCCTGCGCACGCTCCTGGCCGGCAAGCCGCTGCTGCTGCTCGACGAGCCGTTCGCCTCGCTCGACGCGCTCACCCGGGCCGAGATGCAGGAGTGGCTGGCGGGCGCGATCACCACCGAGCCGCGGACGCTGGTACTCGTCACCCACGACGTCGAGGAGGCGCTCTACCTCTGCGATCGCGTTGCGGTCCTCTCGCGCCGGCCCGCGCTGGTGGTGGACGAGCTCAGCGGGCCGGCACCGCGGGCGGCGTCGCGACTCGACGCTGTCACCCTGCCGGAGTTCACGCAGGCCCGCGAGCGGGCGCTGGAGGCGCTGGCGGAGGGACGCCCATGAGGTCCGTGGGCGCACGCTGGATCCCGCCGGTGGTCGTCCTGGTGCTCCTGCTCGGCGCCTGGGAGCTGGCGGCCCGCTGGGACCTGCTCGCCGACGCGCTCAAGCTCGAGCCCTTCCTCGTGCCCTCCCCGAGCGAGATCGCGGAGTCCCTGTGGCGGGACCGCGCGCTGCTGGCCGAGAACGCCTGGGTCACCCTCGGCGAGGTGCTGCTCGGGTTCGCCCTGGCGCTGGCTCTGGGTTTCTGCTTCGCCTTGCTGATCCACCTCTCGCCGACGCTGAGGCGGGCCTTCTATCCGCTCCTGGTGGCATCGCAAACCGTGCCGGTCGTGGCGATCGCCCCGATCCTGGTCGTCTGGCTGGGCTTCGGCATCGGCCCGAAGCTGGCGATCATCGCCCTGGTCTGCTTCTTCCCGATTACCGTCAACACCCTCGACGGCCTGCGCTCGGTCGATCCCGAGCTGGTGAAGATGATGCGGACGCTCGATGCCAGCCGCTGGGGCACGCTCACCCGGGTGGAGATTCCCGCCGCGCTCCCCTTCCTCTTCAGCGGCGCCCGCGTGGCTGCCGCCGTGGCCGTGATCGGGGCCGTCTTCGCGGAATGGTCGGGCGCGGACTCCGGCTTGGGTCACCTGATCCTCGTCGCGCAGGGTCAGCTGCAGGTGGCGCGGGTGTTCGCCGCGGTGATCGTGCTCTCCGGGTTCGCGATCGGCCTGTTCGCGCTGCTGGCGGCGCTCGAGCGCCGCATCGCCTGGTGGGGCCAGGGGGCGGCCAGCGCGAGGTGAGGGGACGGAAGACCATCGGGGGCGTCGCGCTCGCGGCGGTGGTCGCGCTCGCGGCGGTCGCCGTGGCCTGCGGGGAGAAGTCCGAGGACAACGGCTCCGGGACGGAGTCGCTCACGCTCGCGCTCGACTTCTACGTCAACCCGGATCACGCCGGCGTCTATCAGGCGCTCGAGCGGGGCTACTTCGAAGAGGCCGGCCTCGCCGTCGAGCCGCAGGTGCCCTCGGACCCCTCGGCGCCGATCAGGGAGGTGGCGGCCGGCCGCGTCGACCTCGCGATCTCCTACGAGCCCGAGGTCCTGCTGGCCCATGACCAGGGACTGCCGGTCGTCGCGGTGGGAGCGCTCGTGCGGCGACCGCTGACCTCGCTGATCTCGCTGCCCGAGGCCGGGATCGCGTCCACGCGGGATCTCGCCGGGAAGACGATCGCCACCGCCGGGATCGCCTACCAAACCGCCTTCCTGGAGGCCATCCTCGAGGACGCCGGGCTCACCCCGGACGACATCCGCCAGGTGGACGTCGGGCTCAACCTGCTCCCGGCGGTGCTCTCGGGACGGGCCGACGCGATGCTCGGGGGCTTCCTCAACGTCGAGGGGGTCGACCTGAAGCTGCGCGGCGAGAACCCTCGGGTGGTCCCGGTGGATCGCCTCGGGATCCCCACGTACGACGAGCTCGTCCTGGTGGCCAACTCCGATCGGGTGGCCGACGATCCGGAGGCGATCCGGCTGTTCATCGCCGCGCTCGAGCGCGGCACACGCGATGCGGCGGCCGACCCCGCCGGCGCCACCGAGGCGGTGCTCGAGGCCGGCGACGGCCTCGAGCCGAGGCTGACTGCGGCCGAGGTCAGGCGCACCCTGCCGCTGCTCCTGCCCGAGGGCGAGAGCGACCCCTACGGCTACCTGGACCCGCGCGCGTGGAAGCGCTTCGCCGGGTTCATGTCCGACCGGGGGCTCCTGGACACTAAGCCCGATATCGACGAGGTCGTCGACAACGGGCTCCTGCCGGAGGCCACCCCGGACTGAAGTTCCGTCGGACCCGCTCGGCAGGCTAGGGGCGCGGGAAGGCGAACCCTTGCGACAACGGATGTAGAGGTGTCACGCCCGAGCGACAACCGGCTCCCGTACATGCCCGGGATCGACGCCCTGCGGGCCGTCGCGGTGCTCGCGGTGTTCTTCTACCACACCGGCACCGGATGGATGCCGGGCGGATTCCTCGGGGTCGACGTCTTCCTCGTCATCAGCGGCTACCTGATCACGGCCCTGCTCCTGAGCGAGGTCCGCAGCACCGGTCACCTCAACGTCGGCCGGTTCTGGCTCCGACGCGCCCGGCGGCTCCTGCCCGCGGTCGGGGTGATGATCGCGGTCACCCTGCTGGTCGCCGCGCTGCTGATCCCTGAGGATGTGGGCGAACTGCGGGGCGATGCGCTCGCCTCGCTCGGCTACGTCAACAACTGGCACCTGATCCTCAGCGATCAGACCTACTTCGAGCAGTTCGACCGGCCCTCGCTGTTCCTCCACCTGTGGTCGCTGTCGGTCGAGGAGCAGTTCTACCTCCTGTGGCCGCTCCTGTTCGCCGCCGGGCTGACCCTGTTCGGGCGGCGGCGCCTGCTGCTCGGCGTGCTCGCCGGCGCGCTCGCATCGACCCTTCTGATGGTCGTCCTGTTCGACCCCGGGCACGATCCCATGCGCGTCTTCTACGGCACCGACACCCGCGCCGTCGGCCTCCTGATCGGGGTTGCGCTGGCCCTCGTCTGGCACCCCAATGACCTGCGGAAGCCGTCGGGTCCGGGGGCGGGTTGGATCCTCGATGCGGTCGGAGTGCTGGCGCTGGCGGTGATCGTCTGGGATTTCCTCGGCATCCACGACTTCGACCCCGGCCTCTACCGTGGCGGCTTCCTGGTGCTGTCGCTCGCGACCGGCCTCCTACTGGCCGTCCTGGCTCACCCCGCCGCGCGCCTCGGAGCGCTCCTGGGGACCGCTCCCATGCTGTGGCTGGGGCTTCGCAGCTACAGCTTCTACCTCTGGTACTGGCCGGTGCTGGCGCTGACGCGCCCCGACATCGACGTCGACCTGTGGGGCCCCGCGCTGGTCGTGCTCCAGCTGGCGGCGACGCTCGCGCTCGCCGACCTCTCCTACCGGTATGTCGAGCAGCCGTTCCGCCAGCGACGCGACGCGCCCTCCGCCCCGCCCTGGCTGCCGATCGGCCGCCCCGCGTTGGCGGCGGCCGTGGTCGCGACCGTGATCTTCATCGGCTGGAGCGGTGTCGTCTCGGGGGGCGGCGCCGGCAGGGGAGCGGAGGTCGCACAGGCGGCCGAGGACGCCGCCGCCGCCGAGGACGGGCCCGCCAGACGCGCCCCGCCGGTGCTGGCGATCGGCGATTCGGTCATGGTCGGGGCGGCCGGCACGCTCGAGCGCCGGCTCGGTTCCGGCGCGGTCGTCGACGCCAGCGAGGGCCGCCAGCCGGCGGACTATCCAGCGGTCGTCGACGCCTACCGCGAGGTCGGGAAGCTTCCCGAGGCCGTCATCGTGCAGATCGGCAACAACGGACCGGTCTTCTCCGAGGACATGGACAAGCTCCGGGAAGCTCTGGACGGCGTCCCGAGCGTCTACCTCGTCAACGTCGACGTCCCGCGCTCGTGGGAGGGCGAGGTCAACGACCAGCTCGCCGAGGCGGTCGGCGAGTGGCCGGAGGCGACGCTCCTCGATTGGTACGGAATCGCCGCAGGCGATGGCGACCTGACCTACGACGGGGTGCATCTGACCCCCGAGGGGCAGAATGCGTACAGCGACCTGATCGCGGGCGCGGTGGCGAGTGGCAAGGCGGGCTGAGGAGGTCGTGCGGCGGCCGCGCCGGGCGACGGCCCGTCGCGTGAGCCCCGCGACCTACCGGCGGAGGCGGCTGGTCGCGATCCTCGGCCTCGTCGCGGTCGTGGCCGTCCTCGCGTGGGCGTTCTCCGGGGGCGATGGCGAGGGTGGTGGCGGCGCCGAGACGGAGCCGGTCCACCTGACGATCGCGGCAACCGGCGATCTCCTGATCCACTCGCCGGTGTTCGAGCGCGCGCTCGCTCTCGGGGGCGGGTCGAGCTACGACTTCGAGCCGATGTTCGACGAGATCGAACCGTGGATTCGTCAGGCGGACCTGGCGCTCTGTCACGTCGAGACCCCGATGTCCGATTCGATTCCACCCGCCGGCTACCCGTTGTTCAACACCCCGCCGGAAATGGCGGACGCGATCGCCGCCACCGGGTGGGATGCATGCAGCACCGCGTCCAACCACACCATCGACCAGGGTGAGGAGGGAGTCGCCGCAACCCTGAGCGCGCTCGATCGGGCCGGGGTCGCGCACACGGGGTCCTACGCCTCCGCAGCCGACAGCCGCATGCCGCTGATCCTGGACGCCGGCGGGGCGCGGGTGGCGCTGCTGGCGTACACCACCGACCTCAACGGCCTCGTGCCGCCGGCCCCGTGGACGGTCAATGTGGTGAGCGACCCGCAGCAGGTGATTCTCGATGCCCGCCGAGCGATGAGCCAGGGGGCGGACGCGGTCGTGGTCAACATGCACTGGGGCTCGGAGATCGTGCCCGAGTACGTGCCCGATCCGAGCGCGGAGCAACGGCGGTTCGCGGCCGAGCTCGCACGGGCGCCGGAGATCACCGCGATCATCGGCCAGGGCCCGCACGTGGTCCAGACGATCGGACGCGTGAACGGCAAGTACGTGGTGTTCAGCGAGGGCAACCTGATCTCGAACCAGGGGGCCGCGGTGGGGCTGGCGGAGGCGAGCCAGGACGGCCTGATCGCGGTGCTCGACCTCCTCGTCGACGGCGAGATCGCCACGGTCGAGGGGGTCCGCTACGTCCCGGTGTGGGTAAGCCAGCCCGACTACGTGGTCGTGCCGGTAGGAGCGGGGATGGAGCAGGGACTGGCGGATGCGGCGACGCTGGCAGCGTCCTACGAGCGCACCGTCTCCGTCGCCGGGCACGGCAACGGGATCCAGCCGGAGCCCGAGCGGGTGCCGTAACCCCGCGCGGCGAGGACCGACGAGCCCCACGCCCCTGGGTAGCATGGCGGCGAGTGCGCTCGGGCAACCCCAGCCAACCCTTCTGGAGGGGAAAGCGCGTCGCCGTCACGGGCGGCGCCGGCTTCCTCGGCCGCGCCGTGGTCCCACGGCTCGAGCAGCTCGGAGCCGAGGTGCGGATCGTGCGATCCCGAGAGCACGATCTCCGCGATCCCTCGGCCACCAGGGACGCGGTCGAGGACGCCGAGATCGTGATCCATCTCGCCGCCAGGGTCGGGGGCATCGGCTTCAACCGCCGCAACCCGGCGCCCCTTGCCTACGACAACCTGATGATGACGGGCAACATCTTCGAGCAGTGCCGGCTCGCCGGCGTGGTCAAGCTGGTGTCCGCGTGCACCGTGTGCGCATACCCGAAGCTGACCCCGGCGCCGTTCAGCGAGGACGAGCTCTGGAACGGCTACCCGGAGGAGTCCAACGCGCCCTACGGGCTGGCCAAGAAGATGATGCTGGTCCTGTCCGACGCGTACCGGCGCCAGTACGGCTTCGACTCCTGCGTGCCGATCGTGGCGAACCTCTACGGGCCGAATGACAACTTCGACCTGGAGGACTCGCACGTGATCGCCGCGATGATCCGCAAGTTCGTCGAAGCGGTCGAGCGCGACGAGCGGGAGGTGGTGCTGTGGGGCACCGGCAACCCCTCGCGCGAGTTCCTTTATGTGGACGACGCCGCTCGCGCCCTGCTCCTTGCGGCGGAGCGCCTGGACGTCTCGAAGCCGGTCAACGTGGGGACCGGACGCGAGACCAGGATCCGTGACCTGGCCGAGATCATCCGACGGCTCGCGGGGTTCGAGGGGGAGGTCGTGTGGGACACGGCACGGCCCGATGGCCAGCCGACCCGTTACCTCGACGTGAGCCGGGCCCGAGAGCTGATCGGGTTCGAGGCGGAGGTCCCGCTCGAGGAAGGCCTGCGGCGGACCGTCGAGAGCTTCCGCCAGGCGGGCCCGCACCCGCGTCCGGCCGAAAAGGTGGTCTAGTCGCTCCGGATCGCCCACCTGACGGCCACGTTCCCTCCGTATTGGGCCGGGACCGGCAATGCGGCGTTCCGGTTCGCCAAGGGGCAGGCGGAGCGAGGGCATCACGTCGAGGTGTTCACGGCTCCCGCGGATGGCACGGCGCCGGATCCAGGGCGGGCGCTCGTGCATCGAATCGATCCGGTCTTCGCGATCGGGAACGCGCCGCTGATCCCGAGCCTGGCCCGGGTTGAGGGCTTCGACCTCGTCCACCTCCACTACCCGTTCATCTTCGGCTCCGAGCTGAACCTGCTCGGCCGCCTGACGAGCGGTCGCCGCCGTCAGGCCCTGCTGGTCCACTACAAGAACCGGCTCGTCGGAAAGGGGGCCAAGGGCGGCCTGTTCGAGGTCTACGAGCGCACCGTGGCGCCGGTTTTGGCTCGGGCCGCGGATCGCATCTGCGTGCTCTCGCTCGACCACGCCCGCTCGGTCTCCTACCTGGGGGGAATCGAAGCTCGTGATCCAGCCAAGCTGATCGAGATGCCGAACGGGGTCGACACCGACGCCTTCGCGCCGGGGCCCGGTGGCGCGGCGGTCCGCGCGCGCCTGGGGATCCCCGACGACGCGATCGTCGCCACATACGTCGCGGCGCTCGACCGGGCCCACCACTACAAGCGGGTCGACCTCGCCATCGACGGCGTGGCGCGGCTCGGCGACGAGCGCCTGCACCTGGTGGTGGCGGGAGGCGGAGAGCGCCTGGACGGGTTCCGCCAGCGAGCGGTTGCCGCGGGTGTCGGCGATCGCGTCCATTTCCTCGGCTCGGTTCCGCACGAGGAGCTGCCCGCCGTGCTGCGAGGCTCGGACCTCTTCGTGCTCACCACGGAGCCTCCGGAGTCGTTCGGGATCGTGCTGATCGAGGCGATGGCCTGCGGGCTCCCGACCGTCGCCACCGATTTCGCGGGCGTGCGTGCGGTTGTCGACCACGGGGAGACGGGCCTGCTCGTCCCTCGTGGCGACCTCGACGCGCTGACCGCGGCGCTCGGCGAGCTGATTCAGGCGGCGCCGGAGGGACGCGCGCGAATGGGCGCCGCCGGCCGCGCGAAGGCGGAGGCGAACTGGAGCTGGCCTGCCCTGATCGACCGCATGGACGACGCCTACGCCGGGGCGATCGCCGCGCGGCGGGAGAAGCTGGGCGATTAGATGGTTCGATTCCGTATACATCCTCAGGCCGCGCGCGAGGCGGCGCGCCCAGCCGAAGCACTTGATAGACCAGCGGGATCGCCGTGCTCATGGCCCGGTTGGCCTCCATCGCGATCGGGTGGCCCGATCCGTGGCGGCGCGCCACCTCACGGTGCTCCCTGAACTGGTGCTCGAAGCCGCTCATGCTCATGCTGCCCTCGGCCATGCGGAAGCACGCGAGATTGCGCTCGATCAGCACCGGAGCGCCGTAGCGGCGGGCCACGCGCAGCCAGAGGTCGTAGTCGTGTGACTCGCGGTAGCGCTCGTCGAGCGGGCCGACGTCACAGAACGCGCGGCGTCTGAGGAACGTGGCGGGATCGCTGACGAAGTTCTGCGTCAGATACAGCGGCAGCGACCAGTGCCGCAGCAGAAAGCACTTGTAGGCGGTCACCGCACGCCGCACCTCGCGACCCTCGCCGTTGATGATCCGGCAGTAGCCGCTCGCCCAGGCAGGCCCGGGATTGCGCGCAAACGCCTCGCCAACGGCATGGAGCGCTCCGGGCTCATAGCGATCGTCGGCGTTCAGCCACGCGATCACCTCTCCGGTCGCCATTCGCGCCCCCTTGTTCGCGGCGTCCGCGCGGCCGCGATCGGGCTCCGAGATCCACCGGACCCCGCCGGCCGCCCGGAGCAGGTCGAGCGTGGTGTCCGTCGAGCCCCCGTCCACCACGACGTGCTCCAGCCGCGGGTAGCCCTGGGATCGGACGCTTTCGAGCGTCTCCCCGATCGTCGCCGCCGCGTTCATGCACGGCGTGATCACGCTGATCGATGGAAGCTCACCCACGGGGGAGCACTTAGGCCGCGAGACGCAGCGGCGGTCCCGCGGGGATGCCGCGGTGGTAATGGTGGATCGCGAAGTCACCGGCCAGTCCGCGGTAGGGCGCGTAGGGGGCGAAGAACTCCTCGACCTCGGGCACCGTCGCTCGCCGGCCGAGCCCGGCGAGGCGGCCCACGAGCTTGACGTAGGCGAGATCCCCCGCCGGTAGCGAGTCGGGCTCGCCGCGCCCCGCGAGGCCGAGGCACTGAACCGTCCACGGGCCGACCTCGCGGATCGCGAGCAGGCGCCGATCACCGGCCGGATCCGCCGGATCGACTCGACCGCTCGCGATCTCCCGGGCGCAGCGCACGAGCGCCAGCGCCCGGCCGGCCGCCAGGTCCATCGCGGCCAGCTCGGCCGGCGCGCGGTCGGCGATCGCACCCGGGGTCGGGACGTCTCGCAGTTCCGGGCCGCCGGGACCCCGCCAGTCGACGGGGCGGCCCCAGCGGCGAACGATGCGCCGCTGGATCCCAGCGGCCCGGCCGCTGTCGATCAGCTGCTTCGTCACCGCCCAGGCGAGCGCCTCCCAGGCCCAGGGACGGCGGCGGGGGCGGCCCCATGGCCGCCGCCGCAAGGCGGGTCCGAGCAGCCGATCGCGCTTGAACTCGGCGAAGAACTCCGAGAGGTCGTCGTCGACCGCGAGCGCGAACCGCATTCGCTCGATCGCGAGCTCGAGGGCCCGGCCACGTGCGGGTGGGTCTCCGGCCGGGACCGCCCTCAGCGCCACCTGACCGCCCCGCCGCTGCCAGGCGCAGACCACGACCGGCTCGGCGTCGACGTGCAGCAGGCGGGCGAGCACGCCGTCGCGGGCCCGCATGACGCCATCGGCCCCACCGCGGCGCGGGAGCCGGTAGGGCCAGGGCGGTTGGACCTCGACCTCGAGTCTGGTTGCGGTCACGGGGGGTCAGGGTGACCCGCCGGCCGGACGGGCCCGGCGGCGGCCTCCCGGCGCCTCACCTGTTGCCGAGGACGTGCACGTCGATCAGGAACGAGCGACTGGCGATCACCTGACGGTCGGGCTTGCGCCGCGACAGCAGTCCTCGCCCCGAGCCGCGGACGCCACCGCGCGCCGCCCTGGCTGCAGCCACCGTCGCCGCGCCGGCCACCAGGCCCCCGGCGGCGGCGATCGCCGCGTTGCGAACCTCCCCCCGCCAGGCCCCCAGCTCGCTCGACCGCCGGCGCTCGGGCAGAGGACGCGTGGCCTCGACCTCCGTGGCCTCGGGCGGCAGCGGCTCCTCGACCGCCTGCGCCTCCAGGAACTCCTGCACGCCCGGCAGTCTATCGGCGGTTGCGGCCCCCACGGTTCGCGAGTCCGCTCTTTGCGGGCCTTCGGCAACTCCCCCGAACGGAACCTAGAGCGCGCGCTCGTACAGCCGGTAGACCTGCGCGATCGTCCCCCCCATTCCCTCCATCGCCCGGTTCATGGGCTCGTTGGTCTCCAGGATCCAGCCGGTCTGGCCGCCCTTCTGGGGCATGTACTGAGCGGTCTCGCGATGGCGCTCGTAAAGCGCGGCCGCAACCCCCAGGTGCTGGTATCGCTTCCTCACCCCGAGCGCGAATACGCGCACTCGATCGATCTTGCGACGCTCGGTGAGGAAGTGCCACCAGCCGAGCGGAAGGACCCGGCCCCTCATCTTCGCCAGGACCTGGTTGAAGTCGGGAAGCGTGAGCGCCGCACCGACGACCTCGCCGTCCTTCTCGGCGATCATCGTCCAGTCCTCGACCAGGATCGGCTTCAGGTTCCTCGCCTGGAAGGCGACCTCCTCCTTGGTGATCGGCACGAAGCCCCAGTTGCGGCTCCAGGCCTCGTTATAGATGTCCATGAACCGCCCGATCTCCGCCTCGAGGTCACGCTTGCGCATCTTGCGCACGACCACGCCCTTCTGTTCGGAGAGCCGGGCCGCCGCCTTGATCATCGGGTCGAACTCGTTGCCCTCCTTGAGTTGCCCAAGCCACAGGTCCCACATCCGCATGTCGATCGCCTTGCTCAAACCCAGGCCCTCGAGCAACGCCCGGTAGTACGGCGGGTGCCATGGCTGGAGGATGATCGGCCGCTCCTCGTAGCCATCGACCAGCAGCCCGCACTCGTCGTTGGTCGTGAAGTCCATCGGCCCCAGCATCCGCTCGCGTCCGCGCTCGCGCAGCCATCCGCTCGCCGCCTCGAGCAGGGCGCCGGCAACCTCCGGGTCGTCCTCGCACTCGAAGAAGCCGAACATCCCGTCGTTGCCGCCCTGGAACTCGTCCCAGCGCTGGTCGACCTGGGCGGTGATCCGCCCCACGACCTCGCGGCCGCGGCCGGCGAGGAAGTACTCGGCGTCGGCGTGCTCGAAATAGGGGTTCTTGGAGCGGTCGAGGAACTGGCGCCGCTCGAAGATCAGCGGCGCCACCCACTGGGGGTCGTTGCGCCGAAGCCGCATTGGCAGCCGGATGAAGCGATCGAGGTCGCGGCGCCCGGCGACCGGGCGCACCGTGATCTTCGCGGGCACGGCGAGGACGCTATACGAAGCTGCCGTGGGCTCGGACGAGGCCCGCGCCCCGTGGGGGCCGCCGGAGTTGCGAAACTTCCCGCCATGTCCGAGACCACCCGGGCCCCGGTCGACGTGTTCGAGAAGGTTCGCACGCATGAGCGTGCGGAGCAGCTCGCCGCCGCCCGGGAGGCCGACCTCGTTCCCTACTTCCGGCTGCTGACCTCCGAGGCAGGCCCGGTCGTGGAGATGGAGGGCAGGGAAACGATCATGCTCGGGTCCAACAACTATCTCGGGCTGACGGGAGACCCCCGGGTCAAGGAGGCGGCCCGAAACGCGCTCGACACCTACGGCACCGGGCTCACCGGGTCCCGTCTACTCAACGGGACCACCCCGCTCCACCTCGACCTCGAGCGCGAGCTGGCGGAGTGGATGGGAACCGAGGATGCGATCGTGTTCACCACCGGCTACCAGGCCAACGTGGGGTCGATCGGGACCATCCTGGGCCCCGGGGACACCGTGATCTGCGATTCCGGCGATCACGCCTCGATCCTCGACGGATGCCGGCTCTCGGGAGCGAGGCTGCGCCCCTTCCGGCACAACCAGATGCCGAAGCTGGAGCGGATGCTCGAGCGTGCCGCAGCCGACGGCGGAGGCATCCTGGTCGTGGTCGATGGCGTCTACTCGATGGAGGGCGACCTCTGCGACCTGCCGGCGATCGTCGAGCTCTGCGAGCGCCACGGCGCCCGGCTGATGGTGGACGAGGCGCACGCCGTCGGCGTGCTCGGCGAGCGTGGGGCCGGCACCTGCGAGCTGTTCGGCCTCGAGGATCGGGTCGACCTGCGCATGGGCACCTTCTCCAAGAGCCTCGCCTCGTGCGGCGGGTTCATCGCGGGCCCCGCCGACGTGGTCGAGTACCTCCGGATCTCGTCGCGTGCGTTCATCTTCTCGGCCTCGTCGGTTCCCGCAGCGATCGGCGCCGCGGTGGCGGCGGTGCGCATCTGCCGCAGCGAAGGCCCGTCGCTCTACGCGAGGCTCCTTGCCAACGCGGAGTACCTGCGGGAGGGCTTCCGCCGGCTGGGCCTCGAGGTCGTCGAGCCGGGGACGCTCCCGGACGGAACGCCCGCCACTACCCCCGTGGTGCCGGTGAGGGTCGGCGACGATTGGCAAGCGGTGCTCGTATGGAAGGCGTTGTTCGACGCCGGCGTCTACACCAACGTCGCCATCCACCCCGCGGTTCCTCCCGGCGGCGCTCTGCTCCGGACCTCGCTGATGGCAACCCACCAGCGCGACCAGCTGGACGGCGCGCTCGAGATCTTCGCGAAGGTGATCGCCAACTTCCCGGACCTCCCGCGCTCGAGCTAGGGACGAAGTCCCATCCCCTCACCCGCGATGGGTAGTTTCGACTTGTCCAGTTCTGAACAAGTCGACGCGCTACAAGAAAAAGCTGCTCCTAGCGAACCTCACGGACCGGGGATGAGGGTTCTCCGGTTGACGCTCCAAGCTGTCTTTGCATAGGTTGCAAGCGCGCCCGGACGCATCCCGGGGCGGGGAGCGAAAGGGACGGAGAGTCCGTCCCGGACCACCCAGGAGCTTGCGGTCGGCTCATCGACGGGAGCATCCGGCGCACCGAAAACCGCCCGCGCACCTCTCAGCATCCGAAGGAGGAGTAGATGGAAGCTGCCTCAGCTGCGGCACCCGTGACGACCCCGCAGCACATGCGTGCCCTCGCACATGCCAACCGGGTGCGGCTCGCGCGCGCGGAGCTGAAGAGGGCGATCGCCGCCGGCAACGCGGACGCGTCCGAGGTCGTCCGCAGGTGCCCGTGGGAGGTGGGGACGATGACGGTCGGGGAGCTGCTTCGCAGCCAGCGCCGCTGGGGGAGAGCGCGGGCCCGCAAGTTCCTGTTCTCCCTGGCGCTAAACGAGAACCGGGAGCTGGGGCGGCTGACGGAGCGCCAGCGGGGGGTGCTCGCCGCCGAGCTCGAGGCCAAGACGCGCGGGCACCGGCAGCTCGCTACCGCAGCTTGAAGCCGACTCCGGCCCGCCGCCGAAAGGCGCCCGCCAGGAGCCAGAACGCCGTGACGAACACGGCCGCCGCGATCGCCACCCGGATCACCGGCGGCAGGCCCGCGGGGGCGAGGTAGAAGAGCAGCCCGAGCACGATCACGGCCGGCACCCCGGCGAGCAGCAGGGAATGGGACCGGTATCCGGCGAAGTGCTCGCGGATGGCGAACTCCAGCGTCGCGATCGAGCCCAGCCCGAGCGCGACCGCGAACAGGATCCCGGCGCGGTCCCCGTTGACGAAGAAGGCCGCGACCAGCATCACCAACGCGATCAGGATGATCACCTCGTTCAGCGGGAACGAGCCCCAGGGCGCCGGGGGGCGATCGTCGCCGGACCGTGGGGGGGCGGGGCTCGGACGCACGGGCGCCCGGGGGTTGGGCGCGGTGCGCGACGCTCCCGGGCGACGCCGACGCTTGCGACGCTTACCGCTCACTCAGCGGACCGAACCTGGAGGGACCTGTGATTGGGGCGGGACACGGCGGCCACGCCGCGCCCCCGCGCTAACGGGCAACCCGAGGAGAGCTTCACCCGCCACCATCCCAGCAGCATCCCGAGCAGCCCCCAGCGCGGCCGCGAATGCCAGTGGCGGCAGCCGGGCTCGCCGATGTCCTCGTTCGAGATCCGGATCCACGGATGATGCTCCGGGGCGGCGATCATCTCCTCCAGCAGGCCCCGGTTGGCCTCCTCGGCCGCGCCGCGCCGGGCAAGCTCGGCCTCCGCCTCGCGTAGCCTGAAGGCAAGCGCGTCGCGCACCCGTTCCAGCTCCTCGACGTCGAGCATCCGCGGGCCGCCGAGGGCGCCCACACGCCACTCGATCCCGCCTCGCGGGAACGCCGAGACGAACAGCCTCCCCAACCGGGCCTCGAGCGAGGCGATCTGGCCGCGCAACTCGTCGCGGACCTCGCGGCCACTCGCAACCCGAGCTTCCCCGGCGCGGAACGGCGCCCGGGCGGCGGGGCGGCGCTGAATCAGTGATTCGGGCACTCGAGGCTCCCTTCGCCCGATTGAGCCACGGGCCGATTCTAGCCGTGGAGCATCTCCGCCACCAGCCAGACCGATTCCTCCGCGGCGATATCAGGAACCCCGTTCACCTGGACGGCGCAGATCGTCGCCCGTGCCGTCCGTGGATGGACGCCGCGTCCGTCGGCCGTCGGCCCGAAGAGCAGTCCCAGAGGACGCTCGGAGTCGGCGATCACGAGCGTCCCGGCCGGGAGCTCCCCCGGCCGGCCCTCGAGCCCCTCCCCGGGCTCGGTCGCGCGGATCCCGGGCGCCCCGGCGAGGCTGTCGGCGTCGAACGCCCGCAGCGCCACGCCGGACTCGATCACCGCGATCGTGAGCGCATCGTCGAGCCGGCTCCGGCTGGGGAAGCCGCCGCGCTTCATCCGCTCGAGCGCCAGCGCCTCGACCGGGGTGGGCTGCTCGTCGGGATCGAGCCCGATGTGGCGAAAGAACACCCGATACGCCCATGGGATCGGCTGTTGGCGAAGGTTGATCGCCTGCGGGCCCGAGAACCTGTTGGAGAGCTGCGCCAGGCGGTTGCGAAGCTCCCGCGGGCTTCGCCCGAAGCTCGCCTGGAGCGTCAGGTGTCGCAGCGCGAGGCCGGGGAACTCGCGGCGGAGCGCCGGGGCCACCCACCCCCCCTCGGTTGCCGCGCGCATCATCCGCTCGCCTCGCGCTCGGCCGATTCCCGGAGCAGCCCTCGCGTGTCGGCGATCAGGGCCGGCTCGTTGACGTTGTCGCCGAGGGCAACACTCTGAAAGACCCCGCCGGGAAAGGCGAAGACGACGGTCGGGCAGACCCCTACCCGGTAGATGTTGCTGACCGCCCCGTCGCGGTCCCAGCCGACGGGGAGCCGCCAATCGCGCTCGCTCACGATCCCCTCGATCTCGTCGCGATCGCCGCGCACAGCGATCGAGAGGAAGTTCACCCGGCCGCGGAAGCGCCGGGCGAGGGCGGCGACGGCATCCTGGGTCGGCGGGCACTCATCCGGGGTGGTGAACCAGAACGAGAGCACCAGCGGCCGGTTGAACAGGTCGCACACCCTGATCGCCCCCTCGGGATCGATCTCGCATGCCCGCGTCTGGCGTGCGTCGTCGGGACAGGGGCGCTCCGACGTCTCGCAGCCCGTCTGGGCGATGTTGGCGTCCTGATCGAGCTCGCCGCGGATGTCCGGAACGGCGAACTCCGGAAGCCGCTCACCGCGCACCTCTTCGGTGCCGAGGATGCCGCTGTCGCCGGTCCGGAGCGTGTTCAGCGTGGCCACCACCACCAGGGCGATGAACGCAACCCCGACCAGCAGCGTGTATCGGCTGCTCAAGCCGGGAACCTGGCCCCGGCTCTCGTTGTCGCCTTCGCCCCGGCCCTCGGTCATCGCCTCGCCGATGCTCGCGAGCCCGCAACCGCCGGCGGACGGCCGCGGACGCGGCTGACCAGGGACGGGAGCGGCGCAAACCCGCTCTCCGCCCACACGAGCGCCGCCGGGAGCACCAGCACCACCCCGGCGAGCGCAACCACCAGGTCGACGACCGTGACCAGGCCGAAGTCGGTGAGCATTCGCACCGCCTCCGTGCCGAAGATCCGCTCGATCGGTGCCGCCAGTGCGAGCACAGCGAAGCCCGCGATCGCCGTCGTTCCGGATGCGGCAACCGCGGCGCCGGTGCGCCCGTATGCGCGGCGCAGCGCTTCGCCGACCGACCTCCCGCCAACCCGCTCCTCCCGGTAGCGGGCGGAGAGGATGACGCTGAACTCGGTCGTGATCGCGATGACCAGGGCGCCGAGCGTCGCCGACATCGGGTTCAGCGGTACCCCCGTGAGCCAGATCACCAGCGACGACCACCCGGTGGCGAGCACTACCGGGATCAGCGGCACCAGCGCCCGGCCGAAGGAGCGATAGACCGCCAGAAGCACCAGCGCGACCGCGACCACCCCCGCGATCGTCAGCAGCTGGCGGTTGTCCCCGATGGCCGAGTTGGCATCGGCCGCGAGCACCGGCAGCCCGACGACCTCGATCCGCGCCCCCGGTGGAGGATCGGCCTCGGCCCCGGGTGGGTCGACCTGAGCCCGGATCTCGTCGATCAGCTGCTCCTGCTCGTCGAGCGGCATCACCTTGATCCCGAAGCCGATCAGCGCGGTCCCACCGCCGCCGCCCCCGGGCTGGAGGATCGGTGCGGTGAAGTAGTCGGGAAGGATTGCGAGGAGCCGCTCGATCTGACCGCGCGAGGGCCCCCGCGGTTGTCCGGAGAACAGCGAGGCGAGCGAGGCCCCCGGGCAGATTCGAGCCCCCTCGGCCGCGCAACCCCGCTCGGCGTCCCCGAAACCGCCGGCGTCGAGCACCCTGGACTCGAACCCCCGCATCCAGCTGATCAGGGCCGGGTCGGCGAGATCGGGCGTCTCGACCGTGACATAGATGTCGCCGGAGACGCCAGTGCTGCGCTCCAGGCGGTCGGCCTGCTCCAGCTCGGGGAGGTCGCGCGGCAGAAGCTCGCGGATGTCGGTGACCAGATCGGTACGGGTGCCGGCGATCCACCCGGCCACGGCCAGGACCAGGGCCGCCACGAGCACCCGCCCTGGGGCAGCGATCGACGCGGCCAGCACCCTGAGCCCCGCCCGGCGCAGACGGTCGGGAACCGCCAGCTGAGCCAGGGACCGGGTCCGGCCCGAGCCGGCCGAGGTCATCGAGAGCGTCGCCAGCCCCGCCGTCAGCGCCAGCACGAAGGCGAGGGCGATGCCCACCACCAGCAGCACCCCGAACCCGCGAACCATCGGGATCGGGGACAGGAGGAGAACCAGGAAGCCGGCCGAGGTCGCGAGCAGGGCGGTCGCGATCATCGGGCCGCCCCGGGCCGCCGCTTCCACCGCGGCCCGGGCGGGCGAGGCGCCGGCGCGCACGATCTCCCCGAATCGCGCCTGAAGCTGGATCGCGTAGTCGACGGCGAGCCCGGTCAGCACGGGCAGGACGGCGATCGATGCCATCGTCAAGGAGCCCCCGAGGAGCGCCAGACAGCCAAACGTGAGCGCGGCGGCGGCCAGCGCGATCGCCAGCGGCAGTAGGCGCAGCGGCGGCCCGAAGACCAACGTCAGGGTGATCGCCATGACCGCGAAGCCGAGCGCGAGCAGGACGAATGCCTGGTCGGAGACCTCCTGCGCGAGGCCGTCGAAGATCACCGGGACGCCGCTGACCACGTAGCTGCCACCCTCGAGGCGGAACTCCGGGGAGGCGGCTGCCTCGCGGAACAGCTCGATCGCCTGCTGGCGCTCGTCTTGGCTCAGGTCAGGCCGGAGCCGGACCGTGATCAGGGCCGCATCGGGGCTGGGAAAGAGGAAGTTGAAGCGGGACTTGGGCACGCCCGGCCGGTCCGGGTCGAAGACGACCGTGCGGACGTAGTCGGGGTCGTCGAGCGCGGGGAAGCCGGTCAGCCCGTACCGGGCAGCCTCCCTGAGCAGCCGCTCGAGCCCCGCCTGCGTCGTCTGGCTGCGCACCAGTTGCTCCGCGGCGATCGCCGACTGGTTGAGGAAGGTGGCCGGGCCCAACACCACCTGTGCCGGGCGCTCCTCGGCCAAACGCGCGCACGGCGCCGGGGCCGGCTGCTGCTCGCCGAACACCCGGCCCCCGGGGGCATTCCCCGACAGGCAGCCCTCGAACGCGAGCAGGGTCGGCAGGTCGTCCGAGAGCAGGAGTTGCTCGAGGTCGCCCTCGACCAGGACGCGTACCGGCTCGTCGCCGAACCGTTCGTAGTAGCGCTCGGTCGCGGCAAACGCGTCGGAGCCGTTGTCGAGCAGCGACTCCGGGTCGCGATCGGCCTCAAGGCGCAGCGCCCCGATCGCGGCGACCAGGGTCAGGAGGACGGTCAACGCGATCACGGCCGTCGGCCGCTCGACGGCCCAGGCGGCAACGTCCGCCAGTGCTCTCCTCATCAGCGAAAGGTTAGGTGCGCGTGGTCACACCGGCGTCAAGCACGAGGGCGGCGACCTTCTCACCGATGGCCGAGTTAGTGGTCGTATAGGAGCAATAACTCGGCCATCGCCACTAATCCATGGCGAGCGGGCCGTGTGTTTCTGCATTCAGGAACTGGGAGACGAACTCATTCTCCGAGCTGAACAGCTCCTCGGAGGGCCCGCTCTCGACGATTCGCCCCTTCCAGAGGATCGCGAGGAAGTCGGCGATCCGCCGCGCGGTCGCGAGGTCGTGGCTGATCACCAGGTAGCAGCCGCCGTTCTCCTCGTGCACCTCGCGGATCAGCTCGCAGAGGAGCGCCGTACGCACCGGGTCGAGGCCCGAGTCCGGCTCGTCGAACATCACGATCGCGGGATCGAGCACCAGGGCGCGCGCGAACCCGGCGCGCTTGCGCATCCCGCCGGAGAGCTCGTTCGGCATCTTCTGGGTGGCGTCCGCCAGCCCGACCTCGCGCAGGCGACGGTTGACGATCTCGCCGATCTCCTCCTCGCTCTTGTCTGTGTGCTGGCGCAGCGGGAAGGCGGTGTTGTCGTAGACGTTCATCGAGCCGAAGAGCGCGCCGTCCTGGAACAGCAGGCCGAACTTCTTGCGGATCTCGAACAGGTCGTCGTCGCTCAGCCCCGGAATCGACTGACCGTGGACGAGCACGTCGCCGGAGTCGGGGTAGAGCAGGCCGACGATGTGCTTGATCAGCACGCTCTTCCCGGTCCCCGACGGGCCCAGGACCATGGAGATCTGGTTCTCGGGCAGCCCGAGGTTGAGCCCGTTGAGGATGCGAACGCGGCCGAACTGCTTGACGAGGTCGATCACCTCGATCGCGTCCTCGCCACCGTGGTGGCGCTTCTCACCGGTATGCCAGCGGTACGGGTTCGGCTCCTGCGAGCCGACCCCAGGAATCACGTAGTCCCGGTGAAGCGCCCCGAGCTCGGGGGCGGGCTCCTCGTAGGAGACGTCGGCGCTCGCCGGCTCGCTCCCCGCGTCCGGCTCGGCGATCTGATCGAACTCCTCGGTCGGCGTGCTCTCGACCGGCTCGTCGACGTCCACGTCCCGGGCCTCTTCCCGGTTCTGAGTCTCGTCAGCCAACTCTCGTCCTCTCATCCTGTGGGCGCACCGGTCCCGTCAGCCTCCGATCGGAGCCCTCGGATTCGCGCCCCAGAAGACGAGGGTACCCATCATCCCGATCACGTGGACGAGGACGATGTTCAACACCATCGACTTCGCGGTCGCGGTCCCGACGCCCACCGGCCCGCCCGAGGCCGTGTAGCCGTAGTAGCAGCCGACCAGCACAATCACGGTGGCCATGGCCATCGCCTTGATCAGGCTGAATAACAGGTCAGGCGGATTCTGGAACATCCAGAAGATCAGGAAGTACCCGCCCGACGAGACCTCGCCGATCTGCTCGACGACCGCCAAGTAGGAGGCGAAGAAGGCGATCCCGACCGCGGCCAGGTACATGAACGGGAGCGTCAGCCACGCTCCCAGCAGGCGGGTTGCCGCAAGGTAGGTCATGGGCGGCACGCCCATCACCTCGAGCGCGTCGATCTCGTCGGAGATCCGCATCGCCCCGAGCTCGGCGACGATTCCGGTCCCGACCTTGGCCGCCATCATGTAGCCGAAGGCGTAAGGAGTGACCTCGCGCAGGTCACACCAGGCGGCGAACACCCCCGCGTACGACGGGGCGCCGAGCGAGCGGTTGAAGTAGGCCCCCTCGATCCCGCATTGCAGGCCGAGGAGGAAGACGAGGCCCCAGATCACGAGCGCCGACCCGAGGATCAGGATCCCGGCCTGGCGCAGGGTCTCGCCGAAGAAGCGGAACACACGTCCCGAGAAGACGAGCCCCACCGTTCGCCCGCAGAACCGGGTGATGTCGCCCAGCGACGCCAGCCAATCACGGGGAACAGCCAACCACCCCGGCATCAGGCAATCCACCTCGCTCGGGCTAGCGACGAAGTCGCGGTTGATGCGCTTACGGAGCACCGCCACGTAACGCGCCCGAACCCGCCGAGACCGGACGCCAAGCGGAGGATCTCGGCGGAGTTATTCACTTCGGCACCGAGATCTCGGGGTGGGTCGCCAGCAGCGTCTGCGTGAACACATAGTTGAACGCGAACACGCCGAGGAACGCGATCACCACCGCCTCATTCACGGCTCTGCCCACCCCCTCGGGGCCCCCTGAGGCGTTCATCCCCTTGTACGAGCAAACGATCGCGATGATCGCCCCGAACAGGGTCGTCTTCAGGAGCGACCCCCATAAGTCGGTGATCGAGGCGTTCGAGAACAGGGTGGCGAAGAAGCCGGAGAGCGGCTGGTCGTACGCGAGCTCGGCGAAGATGCCGCCCGAGATCCCGAACAGCAGCGCGTAGATGTCCAGCAGCCCGGTGATCAGCATCAGCGCCAGGAATCGCGGCACGACGAGGTTCTTGATCGGGTCAACGCCAAGGACCTGAAGTGCGTCGAGCTCCTCGCGGATCTTGCGCGCGCCGAGGTCCGCCGTGATCGCGGTCCCGGCCACTCCGGCGACGATGATCGCGGTCACGAACGGGGCGAACTCCCGGACCGAGGCGAGGATGAAGAAGCCGCCGAGCCGGTCGAGGGCACCGAACAGCGAGGCGAAGTTGGCCGCCTGGAGCCCCGGCGCCCCGAAGCCGAAGGCGATGGTGGAGATCAGCAAGGGGAACCAGGAGAGCTGCAGTGCGAACAGGAACTGGCTGACGAACTCACCGCCGTAGGGATAGGGCGGCCTGACCGTGGCGACGATCGTCTTGCCGGTCAGGATCATCATGTTCCCGACCTGCTCGAACATCGACTTGGCGGGCAGGAACGCCCTGTCGGCGACCGCTCTGACCATCAACTCCTCCTGGCCCCTCGAAACCCCGTGGGAGCCGCTCCGTGCGAAGACTATTCCATGGCCTCGGCCCCCGCCACCGCGAACGTTTCTGGACCTGCCTCCCTCCCGGCGCTCAGCCGGGGCCCGACTTGGGGGTGGTATGTTCCGCGCGCCTTGGGGGAGAGAGGTACAAGGGCCCAGGGACCGTCCTCGTGCGGGGCGACCGCATGGCTCGCGGCCCTGGTGGCCGCCCTCGTACTCGGATCTGCCCTCGGCGCCTGTGGTGGCGATGAGGAGCGCGCGGACGCCGATGAGCCCTCCGGCGAGTTTCCCATGCAGGTGACGGATGAGAAGTTCCCCGACCGCCAGCTGCTGGCCAACGCCACCAACCTCGAGCTGGCGGTCAAGAATGTCGGCACCGAGCAGGTGCCGGCCCTCACGGTCACGATCTACCTCCAGCGAACCGCCGACGGCCCGTTCTCGATTCGCTCGAAACAGCCCGGTCTCGCTAACCCGAACCGCCCGGTGTGGATCCTCGAGGAGGGCTATCCGAAGCTGCGTGCGCCCGGTGACAGCCTGAACGAGCTCGAGCGGGCGCCCCCGGGCGGGGCGGAGGTGGCCCAGCCCAACACGTTCGCCTTCGGGCCGATGGCCCCGGGTGACACCAAACACATGGTCTGGCGCGTAACGCCGGTCGACGGCGGCGCCTACACGGTCAACTACAGGGTCGCTGCCGGGCTCTACGGCCAGGCGGAGGCGGTCAGCCCACGGGGCGGCCCCGTCAAGGGATCGTTCTCCGTGAGGATCGAGACCGAGCCCCCGGAGACGCGAGTCAACGACCGCGGCAAGGTCGTGCCGGTCGACTAAATTCGCCGACTGTCGAGTTTGTTGGCCTGAGCCCCACAAACCTGACAGTGGATGGCCCGCGCGGCGAGCCTGCAACGCTTTCGGCGTGGGTGCGCTTACGTCACTGGCTCGGGCACTGGTCCTGATTGCCGCCGCCGTGGCACTCGCGGCCTGCGGGAGCGACTCCGATGACGCGCCGAAGAGCCCGCCGCCCACAACGACGGCGGAGCCGACCACTACCACAGCCGAGCCGGACGGGGGCCGGACCGACGGTGAGGGCACCAGGCTCCCGGTCGGGGATGGGCGCGGCGGGGTGGAGCTGGAGGAGATCGGCGAGTTCGAGCAGCCCCTTTACGTGACCCAGCCCGAAGGCGAGCCTGACCTGTTCGTGGTCGAGCAGACCGGTCGGGTGATGCGCCTGCCCAGCGGCGAGGGTGAGCCAGAGGTGTTCCTCGACCTCTCCGATCAGATCTCCTGCTGTGGCGAGCAGGGGCTGCTCTCGGTCGCGTTCGCCCCGGACTACGAGCGCAGTGGGCTGCTCTACGTGGACTACACCGATGTCGACGGGGACACGCGGGTGGTCGAGTACCGGCGCGATGCCTCCGGCGCGACGGCCGATCCCGACAGCGCGCGCGAGCTGTTGCGAGTCGACCAGCCGTACAGCAACCACAACGGCGGCCTCCTGATGTTCGGCCCCGACGGCCTGCTGTACCTAGGGCTGGGCGACGGCGGCTCGGCGGACGACCCCCAGCGCAACGGCCAGGACCTCTCGACGGCACTCGGCAAGCTCCTGAGGATCGACCTGCGCCCCACCGGCGGCGAGCCCTACGGGATCCCGCCCGGCAACCCGTTCGCCGACCAAGCCGGGGCCCGGCCGGAGATCTACTCGTACGGCCTGCGCAACCCGTGGCGGTTCTCGTTCGACCGGGAGACCGGCGCGCTGTGGATCGGCGACGTCGGGCAGAACGCCTTCGAGGAGGTCGACGGGGTCGCCCGCGGCGAGGGCGCCGGAGCCAACTTCGGCTGGTCCGCATTCGAGGGCGAGGTGCGGTTCAACGAGGACCAGGAGGCTCCCGGCCACGTCCCGCCGGTGCTCACCTACGGACGCGACCGGGGCTGCTCGGTCACCGGCGGCTACGTGGTTCGCGACCGGGCGCTCCCAACCCTCTACGGCCGCTATCTGTACGGCGACTACTGCGAGGGCGAGCTTCGAAGCTTCACCGCCCGCCCAGACCGCGAGGCGACCGACGACCGGCCGCTCGGCCCAACGGTCCCTGCCCTGAGCTCGTTTGGCGAGGACGCCTCCGGTCGCGTCTACATCACCTCGCTCGAGGGCCCCGTGTACCGTTTGGTCCCGGCCGGGTGAGGCGGATCCTGGGCGTATAGACCCCCACGATCCGCCTCACCATGTGGGCCTATCATCCTTCGTCACGGTGAGAGGCGGGAGGCTCACACGGAGCGCATGGATGCGTGCCGCGGCCGCGGTGGTGACCGCCGCGCTGGTGCTGGTGCTGCCGGCGGCGGAGGGGGAAGCGCCGCGGATCGGAGCGGGCGGAGGGGGCGGCGTGACGGCTGAGCTGGTCGAGAACGGCTTCAGCTCCCCCGTGTATGTCACCACCGCCCCGGGGGTGGACGACACGCAATACGTGGTCGAGCAGGGCGGGCTGGTCGAGGCGGTCGTTGGCGGGGCGACCCAGCCGGAGCCCTTCCTCGACCTCACCGATCGCACCAACGGAAGCGGCGAGCGCGGGCTGCTCTCGATCGCGTTCGACCCCCGCTACCAGTTGAACGGCCTCGTGTACGCCTACTACACCAACCTCAACGGAAGCATCGAGGTCGATGAGTTCGAGACCCTCGCGGACGCCGACGCCGACGAGTCGAGCCGCCGGCGCGTGATCACCATCCCCCATCCCGGCGCCTCCAATCACAACGGGGGGACCGCGGCCTTCGGGCCCGACGGGAACCTCTACCTCGCGCCGGGCGACGGCGGCGGTGCCGGCGACCCGAAGGAGAACGCTCAGAGCAGGTCGGTCCTCCTGGGAAAGCTGCTCCGGATCAATCCCCACCGCGAGGCGGGGCATCCATACTCGGTCCCGCGGCGCAACCCGTTCGTCGGCGAGCGCGGGCGCAACGAGATCCTCGCGCTCGGCCTCCGCAACCCGTTCCGCTTCTCATTCGACCCGTTCACCGGCAACATCGCGATCGGCGACGTAGGTCAGGACCGATTCGAGGAGATCGACTACGAGACCCGGAAGACCCTGCGAGCGGCCAACTTCGGCTGGGACCACTTCGAGGGCAATCACGTTCTCAGCTACCCGGGTGACAACGAGGCCCCGCGTCCAAGCCGTCGCTACCGGCGCCCGATCCACGAGTACGGCCAGGGCGGCGGGCGGTGCGCGATCACCGGCGGAGTCGTCGTGCGCGACGAGGCGCTGCCTACCCTCGACGGACGGTACGTCTATGCGGACTACTGCGGGGGGGAGCTTCGCAGCTTGGTGCCCAGGCTGAAGGGCGCCAGAGACGACCGCCCCGTGGGCCTCGCGCTGGACAACCCGAGCTCGTTCTGGTCGGCAGCGGACGGAACCGTCTACGCGACCGCCAGGGGCTCGGGTGGCCTGTACCGGCTCGTTCCCCAGCAGCAAGGGGTAAGGGGAGCGGACGGCCTGGACTTCCGTACCAGTTAGAGTCCCCAGGGAATGGAGGCGCGCACCGAGACCGAGCGCAGCGCCGGATCGCGGACTGAAGGGGCCGAGGCCGAGGGAGGCAACGGGGCGGCACCTGCACGCGAGACGATCGACGTCCATCGCCCCGCCGACGGTTCGGTGATCGCCACCGTGCCGGTCGACCCGCCCGATCGTGTGCGTGAGGTCGTCAGCCGTGTGCGCTCGGCGCAGCCCGCCTGGGAGGCGATCGGGATCAGCCAGCGATACCGATGGCTAGGGCAGATGCGCGACTGGCTGATCGACAACGGCGAGCGGATCGCCGACGTGATGCAGGAGGAGAGCGGAAAGGTCCGCGCCGACGCCGCGCTCGAGGTTCCCTACCTGTGCGATGCGATCAACTTCTACGGAACGCAGGGGCGCCGGTTCCTCGCCGACGAGAGACCCAGTCCGCACCTGCCGCTCTTGAGGACGAAGCGGCTGCGGGTGGTCTACCGGCCGTACCCGGTGGTCGGCATCATCAGCCCCTGGAACTTCCCGCTGATGCTCTCGTTCGGCGACGCGATCCCGGCGCTCGCCGCCGGGGCGGCGGTGGTGATCAAGCCGTCGGAGTTCACCCCGCAGTGCCTGCTCGAGCTGCTGCGCGGCTGGCGGGACGAGGTCCGCGGCCCGGACGTGTTCGACGTCGTCACGGGCATGGGCGAGACCGGCGGCGCCCTCGTCGACGAGGCCGACTTCATCGGCTTCACCGGCTCGGACCGCACCGGCAGGGAGGTGATGCGACGCGCGGCGGACACGCTCACTCCGGTCAGCCTCGAGCTGGGCGGCAAGGACCCGGCGATCGTGCTCGGCGACGCCGACATCGATCGCGCGGTGAACGCCACCGCCTTCGGCGGGCTGATCAACGGCGGGCAGGTCTGCACGTCCATCGAGCGGGTGTACGTCGAGGAGCCGATCTATGACGAGTTCGTCGAGAGGCTCACCGCCAAGGTGCGAACCCTGCGCCAGGGCGTCGACGGCCGCGACTACAACGCGGAGGTCGGCGCGATGGCGACCCCGGCCCAGGCGGAGATCGTCTCGGATCACGTCGAGGATGCCCGGGAGCGGGGCGCTCGGATCCTCACCGGCGGCAGACGCGGGGACGGGCCCGGGGACTGGTACGAGCCGACCGTGATCGCCGACGCCGACCACTCGATGAAGGTGATGAAGGACGAGACCTTCGGACCGGTGATCCCGGTGATGAAGGTCCGGGACGCCGAGGAGGCGATCCGCCTCGCGAACTCGACCCGCTATGGGCTGTCCGGCTCCGTGTTCGCCGGCGACACCGAGCGGGGCGAGGAGATCGCGAGGCGGCTCGAGGCAGGCTCCTGCAACGTCAACGACGTGCTCATCAGCTACTCCTGCCTCAACCTGCCGATGGGCGGCTGGAAGGACTCCGGAATCGGCTTCCGCCACGGGGCCCAGGGGATCCGCAAGTTCTTGCGCTCGGAGTCGATCACCTCGCCGCGCCTGCCGACGCCGAAGTCGGAGCCCCTGTGGTTCCCGTACGAGCCGCGGCGCCGGCGCGTGATCGCCCGGCTCCAGCGGTTCCTCAACGCCCGCGGCCTGCGCAATCGCCTGGGAATCGGCGATCGGGGGTAGCCGGCCCGCTCTGGCGGTGGTGGTCGCGGGGATCGCGACGCTGATCACGAGCCTCGGCGGCGGCGCGGCGACGGCCGACGGCCACGATGGTGCCGAGGCCCGTGCCGCGGAGGGGCGTCCCCCGATCGGCGATGGGCGAGGTGGCTTCCGGCTGCGCCGGATCGCCGGCTTCGACAAGCCGATGTACGTGCACGGCCCGCCGGGCGCCCGCGGGACCGTTTTCGTCGTCGAGCGGGAGGGTCGGATCAGGGTGCTCCGCAACGGGCGCAAGCGGGGAACGCTGCTCGACATCCGCCGCAGAGTCTCCTGCTGCGAGGTGGAACGAGGGTTGTTCTCGGTCGCGTTCCCGAGGTTCCGCCGCTCCCGCCGGTTCTACGTCTACTTCACCGACAACCAGGGCGACCTGCGCATCATGGAGTTCCGCCGGCGCCGGGGCTCGCTGATTCGAGCTCGCGCGAGCTCGGGCCGCGGCGTGCTCCAGATCCGGCATCGGGCGGCCGCCAACCACAACGGGGGCCAGCTCCAGTTCGGGCCCGACGGCTTGCTCTACATCGCCACGGGCGACGGCGGCACAGGCGGGGCGCCGGCCCAGAGCAAGGGCAGCCTGCTGGGGAAGCTCCTGCGCATCAACCCGAAGCGCGGTCGCCGCAGGCCCTACCGGACCCCCCGTTCGAACCCCTACGTGAACCGGAGGGGCCTCGATGAGATCTACGCACGGGGACTGCGCAACCCGTGGCGATTCTCGTTCGACGGCCGCCGGATCGCGATCGGCGACGTGGGCGAATCGACCCGCGAGGAGCTCGACTTCGAGCGGCTGCGGCGGGCCCGGGGCGCGAACTTCGGCTGGAACGTGTACGAGGGGACCCGCCGCATCCGATCCGGCTCGGCTCCGGGTCACGACCGGCCGATCCACCAGTACGGCCACGGGGGCGGACGGTGCGCGATCACCGGGGGCTACGTCTCGCGCGATCGGCGAATCCGCTCGACGTTCCGCCGCTACATCTACGGGGACTTCTGCACGGGCGAGCTGCGAAGCCTCGTGCCCCGAACCGGCGGCGCCCGAGGCGATCGATCGCTGGGCCTGCGCCGGCTCCCGGGCCTGACCAGTTTCGGCGAGGACGCCCGAGGGCGGATCTACGTCGCCCGCAACCTCGGCGGCGTCTACCGGATCGCGCCGAGGCGCTAGTGCACGCGGCCACGAGTACGGTGGATTTCAGCCGGCGAAAACCGAGCATGGCAAGGACGCAGGGAGCCCGCATAGTCAGGAGCTATGCGGGCGACCGAGGACGCAGCCACGCGACGGTTTGCAGCCGGCTGAACACCGGCGTATTTGTGGCCGCGTGCGCTAGGACGCCGGCACCAGCTCCTCGCGCAGCTGGTGCGCCGCGGCGACCATGTTGCGGAGGCTCGCCTCGACCTCCGGCCAACCGCGGGTCTTGAGCCCGCAATCGGGGGCCACCCAGAGCTGATCCGGTGACAGAGCCTCGGCCGCGCCGCGGAGGATCTCCGCGATCTCCTCGACCGACGGCACCCGCGGCGAATGGATGTCGTAGACCCCCGGCGCGATGTCCTTGTCGTATCCGCGGCTGCGCCAGTAGTCGAGCAGCTCCTTGTGCGAGCGCGCATGCCAGATCAGGAGGACATCGGCGTCGAGCTCTGAGATCCGGTCCATGATGTCGCGGAACTCCGAGTAGCACATGTGGGTGTGAACCTGGGTCTGGTCGCGGACGCCCGACGTCGCCACCCGGTAGCAGTAGACGGCCATGTCGAGGTACCCGTCCCAGCGATCGCGCCGGAGCGGCAGGCCCTCGCGGATGGCCGGCTCGTCCACCTGGATCACCTTGATCTCCTCGGCCTCGAGGTCGGCAACCTCGTCGCGGATCGCGAGCGCGAGCTGCTCGCAAGTCTCCGAGCGGGGCTGGTCGTCGCGTACGAACGACCACTGCAGCATCGTCACCGGGCCGGTGAGCATCCCCTTCACGGGCCGCTCCGTCAGTGACTGCGCGTAGGCGATCCACTGAGTGGTCATCGGCTGCGGGCGCCAGACGTCCCCGTAGAGGATCGGCGGACGGACGTAGCGGGAGCCGTATGACTGGACCCACCCGTTCTCGATCGACGCGTATCCCTCCAGCTGCTCCGCGAAGTACTGGACCATGTCGTTGCGCTCGGGCTCGCCGTGGACGAGCACGTCGAGGCCCGTGTCGTCCTGGAACAGGATCACCTTCTCGATCTCCGCCTTCATCCGCTGCTCGTACTCGGATCGATCGATGCGGCCGGCACGAAGGTCAATGCGCGCCTGCCGGATGTCGTGCGTCTGCGGATAGGACCCGATCGTCGTGGTCGGGAACGGCGGCAGCCGAAGCTGCTCGCGCTGCGCCTCGCGGCGAATGTCGAACGGGCTCTGACGACGGGCGTCGGCCTCCGTGACGGCGGCGACGCGCTCGCGAACCAGGGTGTTGCGTGTACGCGCGGAGTCACGGCGATCGTCGAGCGCCCGATCGTTGGCGTCGAGCTCGGCCGCGATCGCCTCCCGGCCCCGGTTCAGCCCGCGAGCGAGGGTCGCAACCTCCCCCACCTTCTGCTTCGCGAATGTCATCCAGGAGCGAAGCTGCGGGTCGAGGCCGGGCTCGGCATCGAGATCGATCGGCACATGGAGCAGCGAGCACGACGTCGAGACCACCAGCTCGCCGACGCGGTCGCGCAGCCCGCCCAGGAGGTCGAGGCTGTGCTCGAGCTCGTTGATCCAGACGTTGCGCCCGTCGACGACGCCTGCGAAGAGCGTCTGGTCGGTGAGCCCGCCTTGGTTCGCGATCAGCTCGACGTTCCGCGGCCCGCGATGCAGGTCGAGGCCGATCCCCTCGACCGGCAGGTCGCGGAGCACGCCGTAGGCGTCGCCGACGTGGTCGAAGTAGGTCTTGACCACCAGCCGCGTCCGCTCGTGGACGCCCGCCAGCGACTCGTAGGCGAAGCGGAGGGCGTCGAGCTCGCGCTCGGAGCGGTCGCCCGCGAAGCAGGGCTCGTCGAGCTGAACCCAGGTGGCGCCCTGACCAGCCAGGCGCTCGATCGCCTCACCGTAGACCTCGCAGAGCGGGGCGAGCAGGTTGAGCCGATCGACCCCGGTGGCGTCGTCGGCTGGCTTTCCCAGCAGCAGAAAGGAAACCGGCCCGAGCAGCACCGGGACCGTGTCGAGCCCCAGCTCCTCCATCGCCTCGGCGTGCTCGTCGAAGGGCTTCGTCGTGGAGAGCTCGAACCGCATGCCTGGATCGAGCTCGGGGACGATGTAGTGGTAGTTGGTGTCGAACCACTTGGTCATCTCCATGGCGGTCACGTCGACATCCACGTCCTGGCGCCCGCGTGCCATCGCGAAATAGGTCTCGAGCGGGAGCGGGCCGCCCGGGTGGCCGTAGCGGTGCGGCACGGCGCCGACCAGCGCCACCGCATCGAGCACGTGGTCATACAGCGAGAAGTCGTTGGAGGGGATCAGGTCGATTCCGGCATCGGCCTGAAGGCGCCAGTTGTCGATCCGGATGCGGCGGGCCGCCTCCTCAAGCTCGGCCTGGCTGACCTCACCGCGCCAGAAACCCTCGGTCGCGAACTTGAGCTCACGGTTGGGGCCGATGCGGGGGAAGCCGGAGATGTTCGAGAGCGCCATCGTGGTTCAGCTTAGTTGGGGGGTCCCATCCCATCGATCTCGGCTGTCGCACCGTGCAGCGCTCCTGGGAGCGGGTCGGTTGCGGCGGCGTCTTCGGTCCGAATCCCTCAGCCGCTCTGGATGGTGGGGGAAGCTTACAGGCAGGGGTTCGGCGGAGCCGGGCGTCCCCTGCTCCGCCGTCTCTCAGGCGGCTTCCGCCACCTCCGCGAACCGCTTCAGGATCCCGCTCCAGCCGTCCGAGGCGCCGATCGCGTCGCGGAGCTTCTCGGCCTCCTCGCCGAAGATCTCGAGACCGCGGTGCTCGAGCTCGACCCGTGTGGCCTGCGCCCCCTCCGCGATGAACCGGATCTCGACCTCGGTCATGAGCTCGGGGTCGTACTCGAACTCGGCATCGAGCAACCAGCCGATCACGAAGCGCTCGGGCGGCTCGTAGGCGAGCACCTTGGCCCAGTCGCACTCTGTGCCGTCGGGGGCGCGCTCGTACATGCGACCGCCCTCGCGAAGCTCGATCACCTCGGTCTCGGGCGAGACCTCGCCGATGTGGTGGTCGCGTGGCCACCAGCTCTCGAACTCCTCCGTGAACACCCGGAACGCATCCCGTTGCGGGACTTCGACCGTGACCGAGGTGCGCACGGCCATCCCGGTTGCCTGCTCTGTCATGGGACCTCCTTCTGTTCGGCCGCCCGCTTGAACGCGGCCAGTGCCTGAGTCCAGAATCGATCGAGGTAGGCGCGCACGGCGCCAACCCCCGACGGATCGAGCTGATAGATGCGGCGGTTGCCGTCGCGCCGGCCGACCACGAGGCCCGCCTCGCTCAGGACCCGCAGGTGCTGCGACACCGCCGGCCGGCTCACCGGCAACTCATCGGCGAGCTCGCCGACGGGCCGCGGCCGCTCAGCGAGCAACTCGAAAATCGCCCGCCGCGTGGGGTCGCCCAGCGCGCTCAACCCGTCAACGCGTTGCTCTTGCTCTTCGTAAGTTTCCACTAACGGTAAGCTACTACTTACCTAGCGTCCTGTCAAGGGGCGGCGCCGGGAGCGGCGACGCGACGGCGAGGGCACCGGCCCCGCTACAGCGGGTTCGAAATGCTCTCGGTCGCGTCCCCGGGGCGAGACTCGAGCCGCGCGGGTGCCGCCGACAGCGCCCGCAGCCGCATGTCGGACCAGGTGACGCCCTCGCGCACCAAGGCGGGTAGCCCGAGCGCGACCGCGGTCGCGACCTCGACCGCCTGCAGGATCACGCCGTAGGCGAGCGCGTCGGTGCTGGGGACGCCGAATCCTGTCGTCAGCACGCTGAGCACCGCGAGCTGGAACACGCCGATGTTGGACGGGGTCGCCGGCACCACTGCGGTGACGTTCACCGCGAACAGCACCGCGGCGGCTGCGCCGACGCCCACGTCATCTACGCCCAGGGCCCGGAACAGGACCGCGCACGCCAGCAACTGCAACCCCCAGGCGCCGAGCTGCGAGGTCGCGGCGATCGCGCCAAGCCGCGGCTTCCGGAACACGCTGAGGCCGGTACGCACCTGGAGCAGCGCCGAGCGCACACTGCCGAACACGCGCGCGACCCGACCACAGCCGTTCTGCCGCACGACCATCGGCGCCAGCACGACCGCGACCAGGATCAGGAGCGGTGCCAGGCTGACGATGAACAGGCGCTCCGAGCTGGAGTGGAAGAGATCGGTCGAGGTGACGATGATCGCGCCGAGGATGCCCAGCGCCAGAATGTTCAGCGCCGTCTGCGAGACCAGGGTCCCGAGCAGCACGGGCAGGGTGTCGCGCAGGCGGCCTGTGCGCCGGGCAAGCACCATCGCCCGGGCCGGCTCGCCGAGGCGGGCCGGCAGCGTCGCCGACATCAGCACTCCGATCATGGTCGCGGAGGTCACATCGCGACGGCGCAGCGGATACAGGGGGAGCGCCGCCCGCGCGATCGTGAACCATGACGCCGCGCGCAAGAGCAGCGAGCTCATCATCAGGACGGTGGCGACCAGGACCAGGGTCGAGTCGGAGCGGACGATGCTCCGGACCACGTTGTCGAGGCCGATCCTGTTCGCCGCGAGGGCCGTGAGCCCGAGCCCCAGCACGCCCGCAACCGCGAGCCCGATCCGGCGAGCCGTGCGGTATCGACCGCTGGCTCGCGCTGGCTCCGGGTCGAGCGACTCGAGGCGCCTGGCGGGGCGCCGAGGGCCCCCATCGATCGGGGCCAGCCCGCTCGTGCGCGAGATTCGCTCGGTCGCGGTGGCCGGCTCGGACGCGTGCTGGACCTGCTCGTACACCTCCTCGATCTGCTCGGCCACCCGCGGCCACGCGTAGCGCTGAGCGTTCACTCGGGCCGCGGCCCCCATCGCCAGGCGGCGCCCCGGCTGGAGGTGGAAGCTTTGCAGCTCCTCGGCGAGCCGCTGCGGATCCGCCGGAGGCACCAGGACCCCGTCCACCCCATCGGATACCACGTCCGCGTAGCCCGCGATGTTCGACGCGATCACCGGGGTTCCCGCCGCAAACGCCTCGGTCAGGATCATGCCGAAGCTCTCTCCTGCGAGCGAGGGAGCGCACAGGACATCCGCGTGGTGGAGACGCAGCCAAAGCTCGTCGTGCGGGACCCGACCGAGCGTGTCGATCCGCGACTGCGCCGACGGATCCGACAGGTAGCGGGCGACGTCGTCGGAGCTCGCGCCGATGACAGTCAGTTTCGACGGAACGTGCTCGACCAGGGCCTCGAAGGCCGCCAGCAGCACGGGCAGGCCCTTGCGCGCCTCCGGGCGCCCCACGAACAGCAGGCGCAACTCGTCGGAGCGCGGCTTGGCCGCCACGGGCGGTCCATCGACATCGACCCCGTTCGGAATGACCCGGTAGTCGCCTCCGAACCAGCGCCGGCCGGTCCAGGCGGCGGCCTCGGAGACGGCGATCCGCCCGTGGAGCTGGTTCAGCTTGCGGCGCGCGCCGAGCAGATTCGCGATGTGGTTGGGAACGCGCTTGGTCGAGTAGGAGTGAAACGTGCCGACCACCGGGGCGTCGGGGTAGGAGACCGCGTCCCACCCGAGGACCGGAGCCACCGGCTCGTGGACGTGCACGACCTCCGGCCCGAAAGCACGCAGCTCACGGCGCATTCCGGTGATCGCGTCGGGAAAGACCGAGAGGTTGGAGACCGCGCCGTTGGCGCCGATCCCGACCGTCGGCCCGAGCGGAACCAGGTACTCGGGGGGCTCGCGAGACTCGGCATCGGCTCGATGCAAGATCCCGCTCAGCCGGGTCGGCCGGTCCCAGGGCGCCAGCACGCGCAGCTCGTGGCCGCGCGCGATCAGCTCAGCGGCCAGCGATTCGACGTGGCGGTTGACGCCGCCGGGGTAGGTCCAGGAGTAGGGGGTGACGATCGCGATGCGCATGAGCGGATGGATCCTGGCTGCTCCAAGGGTGACCGGCCACATTGCCCGTCCGAGGCATTCCGCGCAGGCCGGTCCCAGACGAAACGGGCACTCAGGTTAGCGGAGCGGGCGGGGGAGTCAGCGTGCAAACGTCACACTGGCTCGCCTGAGCGGCCGGCTCCCTGCGCCCACGCAAACCCCACGGTCGCCGCCACGTATCCCGTGCCCAGGATCAGCAGGATCACGCCGGAATCGTTCGACACGGTGCCGAGCACGGTGGCCGCGACCGCGCCGGCCACGCCGGCGAGCGCCGCACGCTCCCGAAACCAACCCGTGATCCGATGGCGGAAGCGGATCCCGAGCGCGATGAAGATCGCGGCCAGGACCATGAACGGGAGGTTGGCCGTCCGGGTGAAGCTCGAGGCCGCGAGCCGGATGCGGCGCTCGAACACCTCTCCCGCCTCTGCGAGCCCGCCGGCGTCGAGCAGTGAGCTTGTGAGATGGGCCCCACCACCCAGCGCGAGGTCGACGATCGCAACCACGGCCACGCAGACAAACGGGGCCACCAACGCCAGCGCCAGCCCGCGGCGGGAGCGCAGGGCGACGGCGGCCGCGACCGCGCCGCCCGCGGGGAGCACGATCGCCGCGCCCACGTCCGCGCCGAAGCGTCCGATCGCGAACACGGCCGCTCCGACCAGGCCCGCAGCCAGGAACGCCGTGGCCGCGGCACGCCCGCCGTCCCGGGTGAGTGGAAGCGCCGCCATCGCGGCCCCGACCCCGATCGGGATCAGCGCCGCGACGATCGCCTCGATCTCGTTGCCGATCCCGTAGAACCGCGAGCCCGATGCCGGGTTCGGCCCCGGGAGGGACAGCGGGGTGAGCACCGAGCCGGCGACGACGTCGATCGCGTAGGCGCCGACGGTGAGCCCGCAGGCGACGGCGATCGCCCCCCACCCCTCGATCGCCGCCAGGGTCACCGCCGCGAGCAGCGGCGCCCCGACGGCGGCGGTCAGGCGCTCCGCGAACAGCGACGGGTCGAGCGCCGCCGTGCCCAGCAGGACGAGCGGCAGGTAGATCGCGGACAGCGCGAGGAGCTTCAGCCCGAGGCGGGCGCCTTCACGGCCGAAGGCGAGCGCTGCGAGCGCCACCACGCCCACCCAGACCAGCAGGTTCTCGCCGATCACCGGGCCTCGGCGCTCCCTGGTGACCTGGAGCCGAGCCTGCAGCTCCGACAGCTCCTCGATGTCGGGATCGCCCTCGGCCCGGATCGCCTGGCCGTTCATCTCGTCGGGGACCTCGATCCCGAAGCGCTCGAGGACGGTCGGTGCGATGTCCGTCGAGGTCACGAGCCCGCGAAAGCGGGTGCTGTCGGAGGTGACGAGGCCCGAGAAGCCGCTCCCGGCGAGGGCGAACGTGAGCACCCGAACGGCGGGCGGCGGGCGTTCGAACGCGATCAGCATGTCGGCCCCACGAAGGCGCTCGACCAGAGCAGGCAGACCGTCGACCGTCGCCTCCTCGACCGTCACGCCAGGACAGCCTCGGGTGGGGCAGCGCGCGGGGTCGACCAAGAGGATCCGGCCGTTACGGTCGACGGCGAGCAGCGTCGCCGCACCCGCGTCGGGGTCCGCCCGCATCGGAATCCCACCGCCTGTGAGGGTCGAGGCGAGCAGGCCCGGGACGAGGTCCGCCGGGACGTCCTCCGCCCGCTCGATCACCGCCTCCCAGCGATCGGGACGAACTCTCCCGGAAGCCCGGATCAGGTACGGCAGCTCTCCGTCGTAGAGCGTCTCGGAGACCCGATTCCCCTGGGTGATGTCGAGATAGGTCTGCGTGGAGGGGATCTGGCCGATGCCCGCGCTCATCACGCCCGGCGCCAGGCCATCGATGTCGGTCAGATCCTCGGCATCGGTTCCGTGAGGAAGGATCGCGATCGTCACCCGCGTCCGTTCCTGGGCCTGGGCGCCGGCCGCCGGGAGCGCAACGGCGGCAACCGCTGCCAGCAAACCAAGTGCGGCGCCTGCGGCGCCTGACATGCCCCTGCCGGCACACCCTGTGTGCCGGCCTAGAATTCCTGTCGTGGCCGACCTTCGTACGTACGCCAAGTTCACCTTCTTCAAGCTCGACCCCGCCTGGCAGCGCCGCGATCCCGATGCGCGCGCGCAGGATAAACGCGAGTTCCTCGCCGCCTGCGAGGACTTCGCCCAGGACCGCCGTCTGCGTGCCTACTCGACCGTTGGTACCCGGGGCGACGTCGACCTCATGCTGCTGGCGCAGAGCCCTGCGCTCGACGACATCCACACCTTCCACGTCGTCCTCGCCCAGAGCGGGCTGGCCAAGTGGGCTCACATCCCCCACTCCTACCTGGCGATGACCAAGCGCTCGCCGTACTCCGACTCGGAGGTCCGGCCGGAGATCTGCACCTCGGAGCGCAAGTACCTGTTCGTCTACCCATTCGAGAAGCGTCGCGACTGGTATCGCCTGCCGCTCGAGGAGCGGCGGCGGATCATGGCCGATCACATCGAGATTGGCCGCCGCTACCCCGAGATCACCATCAACACCGCCTACTCCTTCGGCCTCGACGACCAGGAGTTCGTGGTCTCGTTCGAGGCCGACGATCCCGATCGGTTCCTCGATCTGGTGCAGGAGCTGCGCGGCTCCGAGTCCAGCTCCTACACCCTCCGCGACACGCCGATCTTCACCTGCATCAGCATGTCGATCGCACGCGCGCTGGACGCGCTCGACGGCGCCGCGACCGCGCGCTCGGAACCGGCGCTCGCCAAGATCTCCTGACAGGACCAGCCTCACCCGTCGCAATGGGGGCTCCGCCCCTCTGCTCCGGAAGAGACAACCTCTACCCTTCCGCACTCCCATGGCCGCCCTCGGCACCCCCGACAACCCCCTCCGTGTCGCAATCGTCGGCTCCGGCCCGGCCGGGTTCTACGCCGCCGAGCAGCTTCTGCGGCGAGACGGGGTCGAGGTCGAGGTCGACATGTTCGACCGGCTGCCGACCCCGTTCGGGCTGGTCCGGGCGGGGGTCGCGCCGGATCATCCGAAGATCAAATCGGTGATCAGGGTCTACGAGAAGACCGCGGCCCGCCCGGGGTTTCGCTTCTTCGGCAACGTCGAGGTCGGCCGCGAAGTGACCGCCGGTGAGGTGGGCGACCGCTACCACGCGGTGATCCACGCCTACGGCAGCGCCACCGACCGCCATCTCGGCATCCCCGGGGAGGACCTGCCGGGGAGCCACGCAGCCACCGAGTTCGTCGCCTGGTACAACGCCCACCCCGACTTCGCCGACCGCGAGTTCGACCTCTCCTGCGAGCGGGCAGTCGTGATCGGCAACGGCAACGTCGCCACCGACGTCGCCCGCATGCTGGCGCTGACCCGCGACGAACTGGCCGAGACCGACACCGCCGACCACGCGATCGAGCCGCTCGTCCGAAGCAACGTGCGCGAGATCGTCATCCTCGGCCGTCGCGGCCCCGCCCAGGCCGCGTTCACCAACCCTGAGCTGCGCGAGCTTGGCGAGATGGCCGCCGCCGACATCCACGTCGACCAAGCCGAGTGCGAGCTCGACGAGCTCAGCCGCGAGTTCCTGGAATCGGACGAGGCCGACATCACCGGCCGCAAGAACGTCGAGATCCTCATCGAGTTCTCCCGGCGCCGACCGGAGGGCAAGCCGAAGCGGATCTCGCTCCGCTTCCTGCGCTCGCCGGTCGAGATCCAGGGGGACGGCAAGGTCCAGCGCGTGATCGTCGCTCGGAACGAGCTCCACCGAGACGAGTCCGGAGCGATCCGCGCCCGCGACACCGGCGAGCGGGAGACGATCGAGTGCGGACTCGTGCTGCGCTCGATCGGCTACAGGGGCGTCGGCCTCGCGGGGGTTCCGTTCGACGAGCGGCGTGGGGTGATCCCGAACGAGGGCGGGCGGGCGATCGATCCCGAGACCGGCGACCCGGTCCCCGGCCAGTACGCAACCGGGTGGATCAAGCGCGGTCCGAGCGGGGTCATCGGGACCAACAAGAAGGATTCCAACGAGACCGTCGAGGCGCTGTTCGCCGACCTGGAGGTGGGGCGGCTGCCCGAGCCCGCGATGGCGGCCGACCGGAGCGCGATCGTGGAGCTCCTGGCCGAGCGCCAGCCCGACGCGGTGAGCTATCAGGGCTGGGAGGCGATCGACCGCGCCGAGCGCGAGCTGGGCGAGCCCCGGGGCCGCCCGCGGATCAAGTTCTGCACCATCGAGGAGATGCTCGAGGCGTCAAGGGCCGGCGCCGCGGTCGCGGCCGAGTGATCTCATGGCGGATCTGGCCGAGGTCAAGCGGTTGATCGAGCAGGCGCTGCCGGGCTCCGAGGTCGAGGTGATCGACGAGGCGGGGGGCGATCACCTCAGGGCCATCGTGCGTGCCCCCCAGTTCGAGGGCCGCCACCGGATCGATCAGCACCGGATGGTGAAGGCGCCCGTCCAGCACCTGATGGACGACGGCACCATCCACGCGTTGTCGGTTAAGACGTCGACTCCCGGCTGAGCCGACGCGGCCGAGCGCACTCCTTCGCTAAGGTGAATCGTGATGGCTGATCCGCAGCTCAAGGACAAGGTTGAGGAGCTGATCCGCGACAACCAGGTGCTCCTGTTCATGAAGGGCACGCCGGACGCGCCTCGGTGCGGGTTCTCGATGCGCGTCGTGGGGGTACTCGAGCAACTCGGCGTCGAGTACGGGGCGGTCGACGTGCTCCCGGCCCTCGCGCCCCTGCGCGAGGTCACCGGCGAGATCTCCGACTGGCAGACCTTCCCCCAGCTCTACGTCAACGGCGAGCTGGTCGGCGGCTGCGACATCGTTGAGGAGATGCTCGAGTCGGGCGAGCTGGCCGGGCTGCTCGGAGCCGAGCAGCCGGCTGACGCCACGGCACCCGAGTCAACGCGCCTGGTCGAGGGCGGGCCACAGCAAAGCCCGCCGATGCCGCTGGGCTGAGGCCCTCGTACCGGTTAGACGGTCGCCTGCTCGGCGGCGTCTTCTTTGACCTGGAAAGAGGAGCCGCAGCCGCAGGCGGCGACGACGTTCGGGTTGTTGACCGTGAACCCCGCGCCCTGGAGGCCGTCGACGTAGTCGACCTCCGAGCCGAACACGAACTGCATGCTCACCTGGTCGACCACCACCGAGACACCCTGATGCTCGAACACGTGGTCGTCCTCCTTGGGCTGGTCCAGCGCCAGGGCGTACTGGAAGCCGGAGCAGCCCCCGCCCCGGACCGCCACTCGCAGGGCCTGGCCGGCGGCCACGGCCTCCGCGCCGGCCCCGGCGGGCGCGCCCTCGTTCGCCGCGAGCAGATCCTTGATCTTCTCGGCGGCCGTGTCGGTAAGGCTGACCGCTGCCTGAGGAGTCTCCATTCGCTTCACATTGTATAGGTGATGCCAGGCATCCTCAGCCGCCGTACTTCCAGTCCAGGTATTGGATGATTCGCCTCGAGTCGTGGATCACCTCGTCGCCGTCGATGAGCACCGGGACGCGGCGCTGGTGGGTGAGCTCCTCGATCTCCGGCCGGTTCGAGCGCCTGTAGGGCACCCGTTCGGTCCGGTGCTCGAGGTCGTGCTTGCGCAGCCGGCGCTCGACCGCCCCGCAGGGGCAGAGCACGTTGGTCGGGTTCGGGCAGCGATAGAGGACGATCTCGCTCGCGCTCACCACGCGAGCGTATGGGCTCCGCGCTGAGGTCCCCGTGATAGAACGCGCATGTGAGCCCCGCCGCGAAGACCGCGGTCGTCACGGACACGACCGCGTATCTGCCCGACGAGCTGGTCGCGGAGCACGGGATCCACCGGGTCAGCCTGTACATCTCGCTCGACGGCTCCGAGCGCCCCGAGATCGAGATCGCCCCTGCCGACTACGCGGGCTTCTATGAGCGGCTGCGCCGCAGCGAGTCGGGCGCCACCACCTCGCAGCCGTCGGTCGGCGACTTCATCGGCGTCTACGGGCCGCTCCTCGAGGAGGGCGGCGAGATCGTCTCGATCCACATCTCGGCCGGGATCTCCGGCACGTACGAGTCGGCGCTGCAGGCCCGCCAGCGCCTGATCGACGAAGGGAAGGGCGGCGAGCGCATCCATGTCTACGACAGCCGCACCGGGGCCGGCGGGCAGGGTCTGCTCGCGCTGGCCGCCGCGCGCGCGGCCGGCGGCGGCGCCGGCGGCGCCGGGACGCTCGAGGTGGTCGACCGAACCCGGGATTCGCTCCGGATCTGGTTCGCGATCAACACCCTCGAGTACCTCCGCAAGGGCGGACGGATCGGCTCGGCACAGGCGTGGCTGGGGTCGGCGCTCCAGATCAAGCCGATCCTCACCCTCGGCGAGGAGATCACGCCGGTCGAGCGGGTGCGGACCCGTCGCCGCGCCTTCGAGCGCATGGTCGAGTACGCGCGCGAGCGCAAGCAGGACGGTGCCACCGCCTGGGTCGTGCAGCACATCCAGAGCCCCGACGCCGCGCGGCGGCTGGTCGAGGCGTGCCGTGACATCTTTGACCGCGATCCGGTCTTCGTCTCCGAGGTCGGCCCGGTGATCGGCGCGCACGTCGGCCCCGGGCTCCTCGGGGTCGGCGGAATCCGCCCGGAGTTCCTGCAGGACTGAGCCCACACACGTGGCACCAGAGCTCGACCGGCTAGCCTCCCACCACCCCGGATGAGACGATCACGATGATCAGGACCCTCGGACGCCTGCTCGCACTGGCCATTGCGGCCGCTGCGGTCGGCCTTGCGCTCGCGCCCAGCGCCCTGGCCGGCTCGGCTCACGGCCATGGCTTTGAGAACCACTGCGGCTCCCAGCCTCAGCCGGGCGCGGGCTGGTTCAACGTGCGGTCCTACAACGTCGGCTGCCCCACGGCTCGGAAGCTCGCTCGCCGCTACACCTTCGGCGGGCCGGGCGACCCTCCCAACTGGCGCTGCCGCGAGAAGCCGATCGGCGACGAGGTCGTCCGCGTGGACTGCATCCGCAACGACCGCGGCCAGCACGAGCACGTGCGGTTCATCGTCGGGGCTTAGATCCAGCGGTCTAGCCGCGCCGGCGCAGCGCCAGCAGCCCGCCGACGGCGAAGCCGACGACGGCCGCGCCGATGATCAGCTCGCGACGGTGCTCGCGCACCTGGCGGCGCCAGTCGGTGAGCTCCGTGACGCGGGTGCGGAGCGCCTCGACCGAGTGGCCGAGCTGCTCGCGCTGGGCCTCGATGTCCCGGCGAATCTCGGCCGAGGTCCTGGGCGGCTTGGGCGCCGGGCGAGCCACCGGCTCACCGGCCCCGCTGACGTAGACATCGGGCGGGTCGCTCATGGGCGCTCGCTCAACGGTCCGTGGTCGGGCTCGCTGGCAACCGGCTCCCTCGCCATCGGCGTCGTGCCGGTCTCGAGGGTCTGCCGCACGCGCTTGGCCTCCTCGATCGCCAAGTCCGGCGTGGGTGGGGAGCCCGCCTGGACGCTCCGGTACGCGATCAGGCCGGCGATCGCGGCCACGATGAACCAGAAGACGGCCTCGATCAGGAACCCGACCCAGACTTCGTCCTCGAAGAAGAGCTCGTTGAGGAGCCAGGCGATCGCGTGCATCAGCATCGCGAAGCCGAGCAGCGCGAACACGCCGGCGGCGATCCCCACTGCCCCGCCGCGAGCAAGGCTCGAGACCTTCTCCGAGATCTCGGCCTTGGCGAGCTCGACCTCCTCGCGCACCAGCGCCGAGACCTGATCGGAGACGTCGAAGAGGAGCTTGCCGACCGACTTGTCCTCCGGGGGGACTCCGGGATCTGGGGCGTCACCCGGGCGGCTCCTCGTCGAAGACCCGCACCCAGATCGCGGTCGATATCCGGTGCGCGATCAGGCTGGCCAGAGCACCGCTGGCGGCCAGCAGCCCCGCCCACATCAGCTTCCGCAACATGTCGGTGTCGTCCGTGTCCACGGGCTACTTTGTAACGGTTCCTGCGGCGTCCATGATCTGCGCCCCCCGCCGAGACCCATCTTCCGCACCCCGCTCGTACCCAGCCCAGCGCTCGAAGAACATGCGGTAGACGGCATAGGTCCAGTCGTGGTCGACCGCATCGAGGATGCCGTGCTTGCCGGCCGGGAGGATCCAGACGCTGACGAGATCGTTGTCGGCCGCGAGCTCGGCCAGCTTCCGCGCCTCGTCCACCTTCACGATCTGATCGTCCTCGGGGTGCAGCACCAGGACCGGGACGCGGGCGCCGGCGATGTGGTTCACCGGGGCGGCTCGGCTCCACAGCTCGTCGACGCTGACCTCGTAGTAGGGGGCGGCGAGCATCGCCACGGGATCCAGCAGCGTGGCGATCTCCGCGGGCCACCCGGAGCCCCGCGCGCGCGAGGTCAGCATGGCGTGGAAGGCGTAGTTGAGCGCGTAGGCGGGGTGCCGGCGCGGAAGCCGGCGCGACAGGCGCTCCGCCACGGCGCGGGGCTCGGCGGGCGGCGAGATCGCCAGGATGCCGCCGTCGAGCGCCTCCTCGGCGCCTTCGACGTCGCAGGCGTCGAGGACCGTGCAACCGCCGAGCGAGATCCCGAGCGCCCCGACCGAGGTCGCACCCAGCTGCTTCAGGTATCGCCCCAGCGCGACCACATCCTCCCCCTCCTTCCAGCCGGCCGAGGACGGCGCGGAGCTGGTGTAGTTGGTGAGGCCGAAGCTGCGCAGGTCGACCGCGGCCACGCTGAAGCCCCAATCGAAGAAGGCGTTGACCGCGATCTGGCGGACGTAGTCGAAGCGCCTCGAGGTGAACAGCCCGTGGACGACGATCAGGGCGGGGCGGGGCTCGTCCTGGATCGCGATCGCCGCCGCGATCCGCTCCCCGTCGGCGCCCTCGAACACGTGGTCGGTGAACTGGGCCGGATAGGAGTAGCCGAGCCCGGACGTCTCGCGAAGCTGAGTCAGGACGAAGGTGGAGATGTCGGCGAAGCCCTTGCGGACCTCGGCCAGCGGTCGCGGCTCGAGCGCCCCGGGGATCGCCTCGAGGTCGGCCATCAGGGCCGCCATCGAGCGCTCACGCTCGGGAGGGACGGGCGGCTTCGGAGGTGGCTCGGGATCGAGCAGCGCCAACACCCGCTTCAGCGGCTCGACCAGGCGCTGCCCGACCAGCCAGGCGGGCAGGACGATCAGCCCGATCAGGACGTTGAGTGCCTTGGCGGCACCGTGCAGCACCCGGTCCTGGCGCTTAGTCGTCGCCAGCGACTCCCACATGGCGGCTGGCTAGGACGGCTCCCGGTCCGCCACGAGCCCGCCGCAGATCGTCTCGACCAGCATCTCGCGGGCGCGCTCGAAGTCGGCGTCCCCGTCGGGGATCAGCTCGAACACCCAGCCCGAGAGCAGCTGCTCGATCGCGCCGTAGAACCACATCGAGGCGAAGACCGGGTCGACGTCGCGCCTGAACTCGCCCGTCGCCTGCGCCCCCTCCACGATCCTCGCAATCGAGTCGTAGGCCTGGCTGATGTCGGGCAGGTGGGTGCGGCCGAACGAGTTGGCGGCCCGGGTGACCTCGACGATGATCACCTTCATCAGCTCGGGGTCGTGACGGTAGGAATCGACGATGAACCCGGCCACCGCGTCGAGCTTCTCGCGCCCCGAGATCTCCTGCCCGTCCGCTTCCTCGATCGCCTGGAGCAGCAGCGACCAGCGCTCCATGAAGAGCTCGTTCATCACCTGCTCCTTCGAGGAGAAGTAGTGGTAGACGAGCCCGTAGGCGACCCCGGCCTCGTCGGCGATGTCCGAGACCCGGCAGCTGTGAAAGCCCTGGCGCGCGAACACTCGCACGGCGGCGTCCAGGATCTGGCGGCGGCGGTCGACGGGGGGTGCCTTGGCCATCAGACGGGTGCCTCCGGCGACCAACGGTATGCCTCCGGCCGGCGGTTGGCGAGGGACGGAAGCGACTCGCGAATCCGGCGCTGGGCGTCGAGGTCGAGATCGGCGGCGATGTAGCACTCCCGATCCGGCGCCAGAGCGATCACCACGCCCCAGGGGTCGACGATCGCCGAGCGCCCGTACGACTCGTAGTGCGGCGGCGCCTTCCCGATCTGGTTCGGGGCGACCACGTACGCCTGGTTCTCGATCGCGCGGGCGCGTAGGAGCACCTCCCAGTGGTCGCGGCCGGTGGTGGCGGTGAACGCGGACGGGACCGTGATCACCCGCGCGCCCCGCACTGCCAGGATCCGGTAGAGCTCGGGGAAGCGCAGGTCGTAGCAGACGGTGAGGCCGACCTCGACCTCCTCTCTGCCGCTCGCGACGCCGGCGACGACGATGTCCTCGCCCGGTTGCTCGCTCTCCGACTCGCGGTAGGTGACGCCGCCGACCTCGACGTCGAACATGTGGATCTTGCGGTAGACGGCGAGCACCTCACCGCCGGCATCGATCAGCACCGAGGTGTTGAAGGCGCGCGCCTCTCCCTCGGACCGCTCGGCAAAGCTGCCGGCGATCAGATGGATCTCGAGTTCGCGCGCCCACGCCCGCGCGGCCTCGACCGAAAGCCCGTCCAGGGCCTCGGCGCCCTCGAGCAGCGTCCGCGAGTCGCCCAGGAGGTTCCACTTCTCCGGGAGCACCACCAGCTCGGCCCCATCGGCGGCCGCATCGCGCACGAGCCGCCCGGCGGTCTCGAGGTTCCGGGCCGCGTCGGCGGTCGAGTTGAGCTGTATGGCGGCGGCGCGCATCTCTCCTTCGCTGACCGGCATCCACCCCCGAGAGGGGGTCCGCACGATTACCCTTCCCGCCCTTCCGGCGGTTGACTGACCAGTCAATCTAAGTCTAGCCGAGGGCGCGGGGCACGAGACCCGCGTCGCATGTGTAGGTTCGCGATCACCGGGAACGAACACGTGATGCCCCGCACACCGCCGTGGCGCCGCCCCAGCGCGTACCTTCGCCGTCCTCCCTACCTCGAGACCCGCACCGACGAGTGGCGGCAGGTCGGGCTCGGGGCCGAGATCGATCGGGGCAAGGCCCAGCGCGCCCGTGGCGGCGTGGTCGTAGTCGCGCTTCTGATCGCCGGCGTGCTGGCGCTGTTCAGCAAGCGCCAGGACCTCTTCCCCGGGCTGAACACAGAGGTTCGGATCGCCACCGTGGCGGCGCTGGTGATCCTCGGCTGGGCGCTCGCCCGCATGATCGGCCGCGGGGTTGCTCCGGCGCTGTTCCGCCGAATGGACCCGGGCACCGCCGGAACCGTCGGCTTCCTGATCCGGCTGGCGACGATCGCGATCGTGGTCGTGGTCGCCCTGCGGGTGGCGGGCCTCAGCCCCGACGCGCTTGCGGTCGGGGGTGCGTTCACCGCCATCGTGCTCGGCCTCGCCGCACAGCAGACGATCTCGAACCTGTTCGCCGGAATCGTGCTGCAGTCGACGCGGCCGTTCCGGGTGGGCGAGCGCGTGCGCCTGATCGGCGGACCGCTCGCAGGCGAGGTCGAGGGGATCGTCGCCTCGCTCGGGCTCTTCTACACGTCGCTGGTGAGCGGCGCGAACCGGATCATGATCCCGAACGCCACCCTGCTGCAGCTGGCCGTGATGCCGTTGCGCGAGCCCGAGCGGGTCGAGCTGCGGGCCCGCTTCTCCGCCGAGACCACCCCGGGCGAGGTGCAGGAGATGATCGCGGACTCGCTCACGGTTCCGATCCGGCATCCTCCCCACATCGCGCTCGAGGAGCTGGATCGCGACGAGGTCGTGGTCAGGATCGTCGCGACGCCGCGCGACCCGGCCGACGGGGGCAAGCTGGCGGCCGAGATCCTGGCCGCGGTGCGCGAGCGCGAGGGGGCGCGCGCGGAGGCCTCGACCGACGGCGGAGGCTAGGTTCGCCGCTCGCGGTGGCTCTCGAGCTCGGCGACGAGGAGCTTCGTGTGAAGGGCCGCGATCAGATCGTTGAGCGGTGCGGTGCCGGCGGCGATCACCTCGAGCGCACGGTCGGGATCGAGGTGGCCGAGGCGCTCGGTGAGCACGCGAACCTCCTCGCGCACCAACGGCGCCAGTGCCTCCCGATAGCGCAGCGTGTCGTAGACGGTGAAGCCGAGGGTCTCGTCGTAGCCGCCGGCGCGAAAGCGGCTGATCGCCTCGACGATGCGAACGTCCGAGGGCGAGTATCCGCTGTCGGTTGGGGTGAGAACGCCGAGCTCGGCCATCCGCTCCAGCACCTCGGCGGGGACGTCATAGCGCGCCCGCACCTCGTCGGCCGGAACCCGCTCACGCTCCTCGGCCAGGGCGCGCTCGAGGATCCGGTCCTCGAGCTCGACCATCGCCCGCAGCCGCTCCGGGTCGGCGTCCTCGCGCTCGAGCAGGTCGCGGATCACCCGCAACGGCAGGAAGCGCTCCTCCTGGAGCTGCTTGATCAGGCGGATCCGGTCGATGAACTCGGCCGGGTAGTACGCCATGTTGCGCGAGGTCTTCACCGGCTCCGGCAGCAGCCCCTCGCGCAGGTAGTGGCGGATCGTCGCCGCCGGCACGCCCGACCGCTCCGCGAGCTCCGAGATTCTCAGCAAACCATTACCCGCCGGCTGCTCCGCTCCCGCTCGAGCACCTTGCCCTCGCCTTCGGCTCGCGCCTCCTGCTTGTGCTCCCGCGTCCCCGCCGGCGGGGTTGCTGGCGGGAAGTGTCATCCCATGAACCTCTCTGACGCGATGGCGAGGTTCGGCCCGGCGGCCGCTCCGCTCTCGAGCAGCGCCGCGACCTCCTCCTCCGAGAGCCCGGACTCGCGCAAGACCTCCGTCGTGTGCTCGCCCAGGGCCGGCGCGGGCCTCAGCGGGTCCGCCGGCGTCCGCGAGAGCCTCACCGGGGCGCCCAGCAGGCGCACCGGCCCGATGTGCGGCTGCTCCACCTCGACCACCATCTCGCGCTCCCGGACGAGGTCGGAGTCGAGCGCCTGATCGAGATCGAGGATCGGCTCGATGCAACAGTCGTGCTCGTCGTTGAACGCGCGCCACTGCTCGCGGGTGCGGGAGCGAAAGACCTCGGCGACCTGCCGCCACCCCTCGGAGCCCGGCGAGGCGAACTGCGCCCCCACCAGCTCCTCGCGTCCGACGCCCCGGCAGAACGCCTGCCAGAACTTCGGCTCGAGCGCCCCGCAGCTGACCCAGCCGTCCGCGCACTCGTACGGGAGGTAGCACGCGATGCCGCCGTTGAGCGTCCCGGCGCCGCGGCCCGGGACCTGCCCGTCGCACAGGTACTGGGCGGCGACCATCGCCAGCCACGACAGCGCCCCGTCGGTCATCGAGACGTCGACCATCTGGCCCTCGCCGGAGCGCTCCCGCTCGCGAAGCGCCGCCAGCACCCCGACCGCGGCAATCAGCCCGCCCCCGCCGAGGTCGGCGATCTGGCCCGCCGACTGGACCGGCGGGCCGTCGGCGGCGCCGGTGAGGCCCAGGAGCCCGCACAGCGCCAGGTAGTTGGTGTCATGGCCGGCCCGCTGGGTGTTCGGACCGGTCTGGCCGTAGCCGGTGATCGCGCAGTACACGATCCGCGGGTTGACCCCCCGCAGGGCCTCGTACCCACACCCGAGGCGGTCGAGGACGCCGGGGCGGAAGCTCTCGAGCACGACGTCGAAGCTGCCGGCCAGGCGCAGGAACGCGGCCTTGCCGTCCGCCGACTTGAGATCGACCCGGATCGAGCGCTTGCCCCGGTTGAGAGCCAGGTACAGCGCCGAGCGGGTGCCCAGCGCCTGGTGCTCGTCGGCGCCGTAGTACGGCGGGGCCCAGCGCACGTAGTCGCCCTGACCGGTGTCCTCGACCTTGACCACGTCGGCGCCGAGGTCGGCCAGGAGCAGCGAGCAGAAACCGCCCGGGAGCAGGCGGGTGAGGTCGAGGATGCGGACGTCGCTAAGCGGCCGCTCGCTCACGCCGACCGGTACCCCGCGGCCCCCGGACGAATCCCGGCTTCGCCGGGATCACCGCTCGCTGACGCTCGCTGGGAGGAGGCCGCGGGTGTTGCTTGATGCTTGGGCGCAAGCCCAAGCATCTCGCGCGCCTCCTCCACCGTCGCGGCGCGTCGGCCCACGTCCTCCGCCATCTGCCGCGCCTTCGCGATCAGCTCGCCGTTCGACCTCGCCATCTCCCCGCTCGGCAGGTAGAAGTTGTCCTCGAGCCCGGCGCGCACGTTGCCCCCCAGGGCGAGCGCGGCCCCCACGAGTCGCCACTGGTCGCGGGAGATGCCGATCACCTGCCACTGGTTCCGGCCCTCGGCGCCCCCCGGGATCTGCTCCGACATGAGCGCGACGTTTCGGGCGTTCGGGCGAATCCCGCCGTTGACCCCCATCACCAGCGAGATCTGCAGCGGCTCGGCCAAGAGCTCCATGTCGAGCAGCGGGTCGAGGTTGGCCACGTGTCCCGCGTCGAAGCACTCGTGCTCGGGCTTGATCTCGAGCTCGCGCATCGCGGTCAGGAACTCGATGATCGTGTCGAAGGAGTTCTCGAACACCGCCTTGAACACGAAGTCCTTGCGCCGGCGCGAGTACTTCGCGTAGTTCATCGAGCTCATGTTCAGGGCCGCCACATCCGGGCGCAGCTCGTGCAGGTACTCGATCCGCTTCTCCACCGAGACGCCGATCGCGCCGGTCGAGTAGTTGACGATCACGTCGTCGACCGCGGCCCGGATCGCCTCGGTGATCGCGCGGAAATCCTCGACCTCGTAGGAGGGGACGCCGTCCGGCGTGCGCGCGTGGATGTGGATCTGCGAGGCGCCCTGGTCGACCGCGCGGCGCGCCTCGGCCGCGTACTCCTCGGGCGTGTAGGGGATCGCCGGGCACTGGTCGCGGTTGGCGATCGCGCCGGAGATCGAGCAGCTGATGATCACGGGGTCGGAGAAGCGGCTCATACGGGTGCTCCTGGCAGGTCGAAAAGCAGGGCACGTAGGGAGGGTGCCCGGGAGGTTGGCGCTTTGTAGTCGGTATGCGGCAACAAGCGCCACAAGCGGCCCAGCGCACGTCGAGTGTCGACTTGGGCGCGCATAGCGAGCAAAAGTCGACACTCGGGGCCGGTACCTCTTCCCTTGGTGCCAGTCGTTCGTCAACCCCGCGCGTCATACCGGCATCACCCCGTGCTTCTTCCAAGGCCGCTCGACCCGCTTGCCGGCGGCCATCCGCAGCGCCCGGATGATCGTCGGGCGGGTCTCGCGCGGGTCGATGATGTCGTCGATGACGGCATTGCGGGCGGCGATGTAGGGATCGATCGTCTTGCGGATCTCCTCGAGCATCCGCTCCCGCGTGGCCTCGGGATCGTCCGAGGCCTCGATCGCCGAGCGCCCGATGATGTTGACCGCGCCCTCCGGGCCCATGACCGAGATCTCGGCGCTGGGCCAGGCGACGATCAGGTCGGGCTCGTAGGCCTTGCCGTTCATCACGTAGTAGCCGGCGCCGTAGGCCTTGCGGACCACCACCGTCACCTTCGGCACGGTCGCCCGCGAGACCGCGTAGAGCATCTTCGCCCCGTGGCGGATGATCCCGGCGTGCTCGACCTTGGAGCCGACCATGAACCCGGGCACGTCCTGGAGGAAGACCAGCGGGATGTTGAAGGCGTCGCAGAGGTTGACGAACCGGGCCGCCTTGTCGGCCGAATCGTTCTCGAGGATGCCGCCGAGCTGCTTCGGCTGGTTGGCGACAATCCCCACCGGCCGGCCGCCGAAGCGCGCCAGGCAGGTGATGATCGTCCGCGCGAATCTCGGCTTGATGTCGAACCACTCGCCGTCGTCAACGATCTCGCCGAGGAGGTCGTACATGTCGTAGGGCTGGCGTGAGGACTCCGGGACGATGTCGAGCAGGCGCTCGGACGTGCGGTCGTCAGGGTCGTCGGTCTCGCGAATGGGCGGCTGCTCCTCGCAGTGGGAGGGGAAGTAGGAGAGGTAGCGCTTCACCGCCTCGATGCATTCGGGGTCATCGGCGACCTCGAGGTCGCCCACGCCCGACTTGCGGCAGTGGACCTTGGCCCCGCCGAGATCCTCCATCGAGATCTCCTCGCCGGTGACCGCCTTGGTCAGGTGGGGACCGGCCAGCGCCATCGCCCCCTGGCCCGAGACCATCGGCACGAAGTCGGAGAGACCGGGGATGTAGGCGGTGCCGGCGGCGCAGGGGCCGAGCATCGCCGCCACCAGCGGCACGACGCCCGACATCGTCACCTCCTCGCGGAACAGGTGGCCGGAACCGGCGAAGAGCGAGCCGGTCGCCTCCTGGATCCGCGCCCCGGCCGAGTCCAGCAGCCAGATCAGCGGCATTCGCTTCCCCAGCGCCAGGTCTCGCAGGCGCGAGACCTTGAGCTCACCCGTCATCCCCATCGAGCCGGCCATCACCGTGAAGTCGTAGGCGGCGATCGCACACGGGCGCCCGTCCACGTCGCCCCAGCCGGTGATCACTCCGTCGGCCGGAGCCTCGCGGCCCTCCATCGCCCGCTGCGAGAAGTGCGGGCCGCCGTGGATGCCCATCTCGACGAAGGTGCCGGGATCGACCAGCAGGTCGATCCGCTCCCGCGCGGTGAGCTTGCCGCGCTCGTGCTGGAGCGCGATCTTCTCCTCGCCGCCGCCGAGCTTCGCCTGCTCGCGGCGCCGGTGAAGGTCCTCGACCAGAGGGCGCAGCCCACTGCTCTCGGGCTCGGCGTCGCGCGCCTCGCCGCCCATCACCGCCCCTTCCACTGCGGATCGCGCTTCTCGAAGAACGCCCGTACGCCCTCTTGGATGTCCTCGGTCGAGAAGGTGAGCGAGAGCTGCGAACGGAGGTACTCGAGGGCGTCGTCGAGCGCCATGTCCTGCTGGCGATACATCGCGTCGTGGCCGAGGCGCATCAACACCGGGCTCTTCGCGGCGAGCTTGCCGGCCCAGTCGGCGACCGCCGCGTCGAACTCCTCGGCGGGCACCGCCTTGTTGGCGAGCCCGTAGGTGACCGCCTCCTCGGCCGACAGGCGCTCCCCAAGGAGGATCATCTCGTTCACCTTCTTGCGGGGAACGTTGCGGTAGATCAGCGACATGATCATGTACGGGAAGGCGCCGACGTTGATCTCCGGGGTCCCGAAGGTCGCCCCCTCCTTGGCGATCACCAGGTCGCACGACAGCGCGAGCCCGAGCCCGCCGGCGAGCACATGGCCGTTGACGGCGGCGAGGGACGGCTTGCCCAGCCGCGGCATCAGCCGGAAGAACTCGAGGAAGAGATCGGATGCGTAGTGCTTTTGCACCAGCGGGGCCGCGGCCGCGAAGCCGCCGAGGTCGGCGCCGGCGCAGAAAGCCTTCTCGCCCGCACCGGTCAGGACCATCGCCCGCACCGCCCGGTCGTCCCGGGCGCGCTCGACCGCCGCAACCAGCTCGCTCAGCATCGGGGCCGAGAGCATGTTGCGCTTCTCGGGATCGTTGAGGGTGACCGTGGCCACCCCTTCGTTGACCTCGTAGAGGACGTGCTCGCCAGTCATAAGTAAGAAGTATTACTCTACACTTCACGCAAGCCGAACGGCGCCACGCCCAAGCAAGGAGCGAGCAGTGACCCAAGCGACCGTGATCAAGCCCGAGCACAACGCGACCCGCAGCCACTTCATCTTCACCGACGAGCACGAGGACCTGCGCGAGTCGCTCAAGGCGTGGGTCAAGAAGGAGCTCTGGCCGCATCGCAACGAGTGGGAGGAGACCCAGTGGCCGAGCGAGGTCATGCGCCGCGCAGGCGAGCTGGGGTTCCTCGGCCTCTGCTTCCCCGAGGAGTACGGAGGGCAGGGCGGCGACTACTTCTACTCGCTGGTGCGCGCGGAGTGCATGAGCTACTCCGGCTCCGGGGGGACCAACATGGGCTTCGCCGTCCAGACCGACATGGTCCTCCCCCCGATTCACCTGCTCGGCACCGAGGAGCAGAAGCAGCGCTACCTCGTCCCCGGGCTCAGGGGCGAGCGGATCGGCTGCCTCGCGATCACGGAGCCCGGCGCCGGGTCCGACGTCGCCGGAATCCGGACCAGGGCGATCCGGGACGGGGACGAGTACGTGATCTCGGGCTCGAAGATCTTCATCACCAACGGCGCCCGGGCCGACTTCTGCGTGCTGGTGGCGAAGACGGATCCGGACGCCGGGCACGCGGGGATCACCCTGTTCGTGGTCGACCTCCGCGACCAGAACGGCGATCCGCTCCCCGGGTTCAGCGTCTCGCGGACGCTGGAGAAGATGGGCATGCACGCGTCCGACACGGCGGAGCTCGCGTTCGAGGAGCTGCGTGTCCCCGAGAGCGCCGTGCTCGGCGAGGTCGGCAAGGGCTTCTACCACATCAGCTGGGAGCTCCAGGGAGAGCGGCTGGTGGCCGCCGCCGGCTGCCACGCCGGCGCCGAGCGGATGATCGAGCGCACCCTCGAGTACGCGAAGGAGCGCGAGGCGTTCGGGCGCCCGATCGGCAGGTTCCAGGCGATCCGCCACAAGTTCGCGGACATGGCGATGAAGACCGAGGCGGCGAAGCAGTTCAACTACGCCACGGCGTGGCGGTTCGCCAACGGCGAGTACCCGGTGCGCGAGATCACGATGGCGAAGCTGTTCGCCTCGAGGGTCTGCTGCGAGGTCGCCGACGAGTGCGTCCAGATCCTCGGCGGATACGGCTACATGAAGGAGTACGAGATCGAGCGCGCCTACCGCGACGTCCGCCTCAACCGCATCGGCGCCGGCACCGACGAGATCATGCTCGACGTGATCGGGCGCTCGTACGGGCTGTAGGTGCGACGAGCGCCACATCCGCCGCCCCGGGGCATCCGTTCAGGTCGGCGGCGCGGTGCCCCGCTCTCCTCTGATCGCTACGGCTGGATGTTCGGATTCAGGCAGAACACGTTCTCGGGGTCGTAGCGAGCCTTGAGGCGCCGGAGCCTCGCGTAGCCGTCACCGCCATAGCACGCGACCAGCCGCCCTTCTCCCTCATCGGGGCCGATAAGGCTCGGGTACGTCCCGCCCACCGTAAACGGCTCGATCTCGTCGGCGAATCCCTTCGTCCACTCGATATTGCCGTGATCCAGGCTCGGCACCGGGGGCCAGAGGCTGCGGCATTCATACGACCATCGCGCATCGGGAACCCTCAGTGCCATTCCCCTGTGATCGAGGCGACTCATCGCTCCTCCCAGGGGCCGAAGCATCACGTGGGAGAGACTCGAGGCGGGTTGATTGGCCCGGGCGATCGCCCGCTTCAAGGCTTCCCCAGTGAGCTCGCGCAGGAATCCAGCTCTGAGACACGCACGCATCCCAAACGGGTTCTGGAGGTCCGTCATGTGCTGAAACGCGCGGTACTCGTTCGGCGCGACCGCGTCCATTGACGGACGAAGCTCGCGAAGTGGGGCCAGCATGCGCTCGCCGTCCTCGATCGCCCCCACGAAGCAAAAGGCCACCGTGAGGGCGCCACCGCGGCCCGGAAACATGACCAACCCCCCTCCGAGCTCGTCCGGCCCCGCCTCCATGTAGTCGCGGTAGAACCGCGCCACCTCGCCGACCCGATCGCGCGGGTACGTCATCAGTCCACCGAGCAGTCTCGGCCCGACTGGATGGAGCCGAAAGACGAGCTCCGTCACGACCCCGAAGTTGCCACCGCCGCCCCGCAGCGCCCACAGGAGATCGGGGGTCGATGCCTCGCTCGCACGCTCGACGTGCCCGTCTGCCAGCACCACCTCCGCGCCGATCAGGCTCTGGCAGGTGGGGCCGAACATCCGCTCGAGCCAGCCGGTGCCGCCTCCGAGAGCAACGCCGGCGACGCCCAGGCCCGACACCCTTCCGCCGGTCACGGCGAGGCCGTGCCTCTGGGTCGCGCCGTCCATCTGTCCCCATGTGAGGCCCGGGCCGACCCGCGCGATCCGCGCTGCCGAGTCGATCTCGACGTTCTTCATGGGCGAGACGTCGATCACGATGCCGTTATTCACCGTCGCGTGGTCCGACGTCCCGCCGCTGCGAACTGCGACCGGCAGATCGTGCTTCGCTCGAAACGCGAGGGCGCTCGCTACATCATCAGGGGAGTGGCAGCGAACGATTGCGGCGGGCCGCCGGTCGACCATTTGATTGAAGACGGAGCGGCAGCGGTCATACCCGTTCTCCCCAGGACCGATTACCTCGCCACTGATGTCGGCGCGCAGATCGTGTAAGGCGCCCCGGCTGACGCTCAGTCCTGGCGCCGGCATTCACTCCTCGCTAGAGGCTCGGGAGATCCTGCACCGCCCGGTACCCCTCGTTGATCGCGCTGTGGGTGTAGGCGAACAGCTCCGAATCGGAGCAAGCGATCCCGACATTCTTGAACGGCTGGCGACCCGCGTACTGAGGTTGCTGTTCGACCGGCCCGTAAGCCGACGGGTCGAAGGTCGAGGTCAGCTCGTGTGCGTAGCCGTAGTTCCAGCGATTGATCTTCCAGTCGTGGATATCCCTCTCGGGGTCGAAGTCGCCGCCCTCCTTGTTCACCGTGCGGTCGATCAGGTCGATAACCGAATCCTCGAGGTCCTCCCAGCTCATCTCCAGCAGCATCTGCTGACCGGTCGAGTAGGCGAACAGCTGAGGGATCGCGTCGGGATGGTTGGGGACCACCTGGAAGGTCAGCTGCGCCGGGGCACTCGGGGGCTGGTTCGGAGTCGGGCCGTAGTACTTGCCCGGTGTCGCGTTGGGACCGAACCCCGCCCCGGCGGCGACGCTGAAGGTGTCCCAGAACAGGCCCGTCCCCCTCGGGCTCACGTTCGAGACCTTGGAGTCGGCGAACGCCTGCCAGTTGTTGAGGCCGGCCCTGCCGTAGATCAGCGGCACCTTGCGCGCGTAGCAGAGCCCCTCGACGTTCGACTGCGGGAGGCCTTCGACCACCTGGGCGGTGACCCGATTCCAGCACGCCATGATCACGTGCCTGGCCGCTACTCGCAGGCCTTTGCCGCCGGCCTTGTACTTGAGGACGCCGTCGACATCGTTGACCACGTAGTCGATCGGTGAATAGCCCCCGTCGCTCCGAGGCTCGACGTTGTAGACGGTGCTGTTGAGCCGGATCCGGACGTTGTTGTTCGGGTGGTCGAGCTGGTCGTATCTCGCCTGGGCCTTGAGGATGCTGAGCTGGTCCGGGACGAGCGGGGCCGTCGCCGACGTCGACGTCGGGGAACGCGTTCGGGATCATCCTGGCCAGCGCGAGGCGCAGCAGCGAGGTGTTGCCGTCGGGCCAGGCGCGGCTAGGATCCGAGTTCGAGCGCGAGTCCTGGAATGGGGTTCGCCCGATCCCGGCCAGCTCGATGTCCTCGGTGTCGCCGAGGCCGACCGCGTCCGGGAATCCCGGGCGTCCGAGGATCCAGCAGTCGGCCGCCGACACCGCCTGACCGCCGGCGCCGAGCAGGCTGCCCGAGCCGCGCCAGTACTCACCATGGAACGCCTCGTCGTTGATCCCGACGTGGTCCTGCAGGTACTGCTTGTAGGTGATCGAGGTGAGGTAATCGCGCTTCTGGGACTGGCTCAGGGGGGCGCCCGGCGCGTTGGCGAGGAAGCGCACCGAGTCAAGAGCTCATGCATACGGCTGAACACTGTCATGGGGGCAGTGCAATCGGTGCGGGTTCACCCACACCCGCCGCGGATGATCCCACGTCCGTGGCTGCGGCCGCCTCAGGGGGTGACCGGCGTCCCCGGGCTCCCGAACAGCAGGAACCAGATCGAGCAGACCACCGCGACGACGATGGTCGCCGCCACGGCGATGTCCTCGAGTGTGTGGGTGCTCCGCGGGCCCTGGGGGCGCTCGGCGCTGAGGCTGCGGTTCCACTCGTAGCGAACCGGGCGCTGGGCCTCGGAGCTGGTGCGGTCCTTGATCCAGGCGAAGGCCCAGGCGAGCAGGCCGTAGGACCCGACGATCCCCAGGAGCGCCGCCCCGAGCCCGGCCATCGAGGGTGAGGTCCCGCCCTGGAGCTGCGAGCCGACCCAGACCCAGAGCAGCGGGATACCCGCGCCGAAGAGAACGACCGCGACGGCGATCAGGAGCAGCCGCACGACGCTCCAGATGGCCCGACCGGTTGCGCGAAGCGGGGCCGAGAGGCTCATCGCAGTGCTCCCTCCCCACCCGCGGCGATCCGGCCGAGCGCCCGGCCGAGCGACTCCGGGGTCCAGCGATCGGGCTCGCTGAGCATCGCCCTCGCCCCGGCCTCGGCGAGGCCGACCACGACATGGCCCAGTAACCGGGCGGTTCGGTCGAGCTCGCCATCGATCTCGATCCCGCCGAGCAGCGGTCGGGCCAGGACGGCGATCGCCTCGACTTGGCGCTCACGGCCGCGGCGCACGCGCTCGGCGACGGCGGCGTTGACTCCGCCCTCGCCGAGGAAGATCACGCGGTAGGCGTCGGGTGCGGCGGCGACTCCGCGTAGGAACGCCGTCAGCGCCCGCACGAAGCTCTGTTCGAGGTCGCCCTCCTCCTCTGTGTCCGTGTCTGGAATCGCGGCGGCGATCTCGCTCAAGACCCGCTGTTCCTCGCGTTGCAGGAGGGCGTTGAAAAGATCCTCCTTGCTCGGGTAGCAGTCGTAGACCACCGGCTTCGTGACCCCGGCCGCGGCGGCAATCGCCTCCATCGAGGTGGCTTCGTACCCGTGTTCGCGGAAGAGCCCGAAGGCGGCGTCGAGGACGAGCGGGCGGCGACGCTCCGGTCCGAGGTGCGCCGCGCGTGAGCGAGGGGAGATCGCGCGGCGTGCGGCGGCAGCCCCTGTCCGATCGGACCCACGCTGATCCACCGGCGCCGACATTCCTACCTATGGTAGCATTTTCGGGAACAGCTACGATTCCAGAGTCGTCCGAACGAACCTGAGGAGTATGCGCCAGATGAGCGAAGCCGAGACGCCCACCTCGATGCAGGACTTCGACGCCAGCCAGCTGGCCGCGATGGTCGCCGGCGCGACCGACGAGCAGCTCGCCGAGGGCATGTCCGACGCCGAGAACCGTAAGAACGTGCTCGACGAGATCTTCCGCCGCATGGCGGAGCACGTGGAGCCGGCGAAGGTCCAGGGCGTTGACGCGGTCGTTCATTTCGAAATCCTCGATCGCCCGGACGGGGGCGTGGACACCTATGAGGTAGTGCTTCGCAACGGCGCGTGCACGACGACCGACGAGCCGAGCGAGCAGCCGCGGGTTACGTTCAAGATGAAGCCCGCCGACTTCCTGCGCCTGGTGAGCGGCAACCAGGCCGGCCCGGTGATGTTCATGAGCGGCAAGCTCAAGATCGAGGGCGATCTGATGTTCGCGAGCCAGGTCGCAACCTTCTTCCGCGTCCCCCAGGCGAGCGCCTAGGGCCGCGTGACGAGGGGGTAACGCATGAGCGCAACAGACACGAGCGCCACCGGTGCGAGCGCGACCGAGACGGTCGATCGCCAGCTGGCTCGGCTCGGGACCTCGGGCGCCGGCTTCTCGTTGGAGCTCTCCGACGATCAGAAAGAGATCCGCGACTGGGTCCACGGGTTCGCCGAGCGCGTCGTGCGCCCCGCCGCTGCCGAGTGGGACGAGCGCGAGGAGACGCCGTGGCCGGTGATCCAGGAGGCGGCGAAGATCGGTCTCTACGGATTCGAGGGCCTGGCCCAGTTCTACGCGGACGAGACCGGGCTCACGCTGCCGATCGTCAACGAAGAGCTGTTCTGGGGCGATGCCGGAATCGGCCTATCCATCATGGGAACGAGCCTGGCGGTGGCGGCGATCTTCGGCAACGGCACCCCGGACCAGCTCGCCGAGTGGGTTCCGCAGTGCTTCGGCACGGCCGAGGAGCCGGTGGTCGCGGCGTTCTGCTCCTCGGAGCCGGATGCGGGCTCCGATGTCTCGGCGATCCGGACCACCGCCCGCTATGACGAGGCCAAGGACGAATGGGTCCTGAACGGCCAGAAGGCGTGGGCGACCAACGGCGGCATCGCCGCCGTTCACGTGGTCATCGCGAGCGTCGATCGCGATCTGGGCTCGCGCGGTCACGCGGCGTTCGTGATCCCGCCGGGGACCAAGGGAATCGAGCAGGGCACCAAGGTGAAGAAGCATGGCCTGCGCGCCTCGCATACCGCGGACGTCCACCTCGACGACTGCCGCATACCCGGATCCTGCCTGCTCGGCGATAAGGAGAAGCTCGACGAGCGGCTCGCGCGCGCCCGCGAGGGCAAGCGCTCGCAGAGCCAGGCGGCGATGCGGACGTTCGAGATCTCCCGCCCCACGGTCGGGGCGCAGGCGCTCGGAATCGCCCGCGCCGCCTACGAGTACGCGCTCGATTACGCGAAGGAGCGCGAGCAGTTCGGCCGCAGGATCATCGAGAACCAGGCGATCGCGTTCACGCTCGCCGACATGAAGATGGAGATCGACGCCACCAGGCTGCTCGTCTGGCGCGCCTCGTGGATGGGCCGCACCGGTAAGGAGTTCGGCTCCGCCGAGGGCTCGATGTCGAAGCTCAAGGCCGGCGAGGTGGCGGTCTGGGTGACCGAGCGGGCGATGCACATCCTCGGCGGCAACGGCTACACGCGCGAGTACCCGGTCGAGCGGATGCACCGCGACGCGAAGATCTACGACATTTTCGAGGGCACGGCCGAGATCCAGCGCATCGTGATCGCCCGGGCAATCTCGGGCGTCCACGTCCGCTAGGCCGGGCCGCCGGCGATCTATGGTCCCCCCGTGGGGGTGATCAAGGACACCGGCGAGCGGGCGGTCATGCCGCCGTTCACCGAGGAGCACGAGCACCTCCGCGAGTCGATCGGCGGGTGGATCCGAGCTGAGATCGCGCCACATGTAGACGAGTGGGAGGCTGCGCGTGAGTTCCCGCGCGAGCTCTACCGGCGGGCGGGGGAGCTCGGGTTCCTGGGCCTGAAGTACCCGGAGGCGCTCGGGGGCCAGGGCGGCGACTGCGTCCACGATGCGGTCTGGGCGGAGGAGCTGGCCGCGGCCGGAGCCTCCGGCGGGGTGGGCGCCGGACTCGGCGCCCACACTGGCATCGCGACCCCGCCGGTGTTCAAGTTCGGCACCCCCGAGCAGCACGCGCGCCTACTCCGCCCGGCGATTCGCGGGGAGAAGATCGGGGCGTTGGGGATCACCGAGCCCGGGGCTGGTTCAGACGTCGCCGGCATCCGCACCTTCGCCCGCAGGGTCTCGGGCGGCTACGTGGTGAACGGCTCCAAGACGTTCATCACCAACGGCGTTCGCGCCGACTTCCTCGTGTGCGCGGTGAAGACCACCGAGGAGGGAGGCCACCACGGGCTCTCGTTCCTGGTGCTGGAGCGCGACATGCAGGGCTACGAGGTCACGCGCAAGCTGGAGAAGATGGGCTGGCACTCCTCCGACACCGGTGAGCTCTCGTTCACCGACGTGGAGGTCCCGGCGGAGAACCTGCTCGGCGAGGAGAACCGCGGCTTCCATCTGATCATGGCCAACTTCGCCTGGGAGCGGCTGTCGATGTCGCTCGCCGCCGTCGGGGCGATGCGGCGCCTGATCGAGACCACGGTCGCCTACGCGCTCGAGCGCGAGGCCTTCGGGCGCCCGATCGGGCGCTTCCAATCGATTCGCCACAGGGTCGCCGAGATGGGGATCAAGCTCGAGGCCTCGCGCGCGCTCACCTACCAGGCCCTGCGCCTGCACGCCGCCGGCCGCAACCCGATCCGGGAGGTGACGATGGCGAAGCTGCTCTCGCAGCGCGCGTGCGTCGAGGTCGCCGACCAGTGCCTGCAGATCCACGGCGGCTACGGCTACATGCGCGAGTACGGGATCGAGCGCGCCGTCCGCGATGCCCGGCTCGGCCCGATCGGCGGAGGCACCGACGAGGTGATGAAGGAGATCCTGGGCAAGCAGCTCGGGTTGTGAGTGAAAGTGCCGCAGGTAGTCTGCGGCCCATGGCGACGGCCACAGGTTCCCCGGCCGCGTACTCCCTCCCCCAGGAGTTCATCGACTTCCGCGACACGATCCGGGCGATCGTCCGCGAGCGGGTCGCGCCCCGGGCCGCCGAGATCGACGCCCAGGCGGAGTACCCGCGCGACATCCGCGAGCTGTTCGCCTCGCACGACCTGCTCGGGCTCCCGTTCGATGTCGAGCACGGCGGCACCGGCACCGGCTCCCTGATGCTGAACATCGCGATCGAGGAGGTGGCGAAGGCGTGCGCGTCCTCCGCTCTGATCCTGATGATCCAGGAGCTGGGGACACTCCCGATCAAGCTCTTCGGCACCGAGGAGCAGCAGCGCCGCTTCCTCCCGCGCTGCGCGACCGGCGAGCAGTCGCCTGCGTTCGCGCTGTCGGAGCCCGATGCCGGCTCGGACCCCGGGGGCATGCGCACCCGGGCGGTGCGCGACGGCTCCGACTGGGTGATCGACGGAACCAAGAACTGGATCACCAACCTGGGCGTCGCCGACTTCTACATCGTCTTCTGCGTCACCGACCCCGAGGCCGGGCGCTCGCACGGGATCTCGGTATTCGTGGTCGAGGCCGACCGGCCGGGCTTCTCGATCGGCAAGCTCGAGCACAAGCTGGGGATCCGCGGCTCGCCCACGGGTCAGCCCGTCTTCGACACCGTCCACGTCCCGCCGGAGAACCTGATCGGGGCCGAGGGGGAGGGATTCAAGGTGGCGATGGCGACCCTCGACCGGTCGAGACTCGGGGTCGCAGCGCAGGCCGTGGGGATCGCCCAGGGCGCCATCGACTACGCCGCGGCCTACGCCAAGGAGCGCCGGCAGTTCGGGCGGCCGATCGCGAGCTTCCAGGGGATCCAGTTCAAGCTGGCCGAGATGGAGACCAGGACCGCGGCGGCCCGCGAGCTCCTCTACCGCGCCTGCTCCAAGGTCGACGCGGGCGATCCGGACAGCGGGAAGCACTCGGCGATGGCGAAGCTGTTCGCCTCCGACACCGCGATGTGGGTGACGACGGAGGCGGTCCAGGTCCTGGGCGGCTACGGCTACGTCTCCGAGTATCCGGTCGAGCGAATGATGCGCGACGCCAAGATCACCCAGATCTACGAGGGCACCAACGAGATCCAGAAGCTCGTGATCGCACGGACTCTGTAGGGGCGCGATAGCCTCCGGCGTCCGATCATCCGGAAACAGAAGGAGACCTGAACCGAAATGGGACTGCTGGACGGCAAGAGCGCGATCATCACCGGGTCCGCGCGAGGCATCGGGCGGGCCACTGCCGAGCTGTTCGTGCGCGAGGGCGCACGGGTGCTGATCAACGACATCGACGGGGACGTCGCACAGCAGGCTGCGAGCGAGATCGAGGGCGAGACCGCGGTCTTCGCCGGTGACCTGACGCAGCCCGGCGTCCCGGACGAGCTGGTGAAGAAGGCCAACGAGGAGTTCGGCAAGGTCGACATCGTCGTCAACAACGCCGGCTACACCTGGGACGGCGTCGTTCATCGGATGAGCGACGAGCAGTTCCAGGCGATGCTGGACATCCACACGATCGTCCCCTTCAGGGTGTCCCGCGCGCTCGCGCCCTACTGGCGGGAGGCGGCGAAGCAGGAGCTCGGCGAGGGCCGCGAGGTCTTCCGGAAAATCGTCAACGTCTCCTCGATCTCGGGGACGATGGGCAACGCCGGCCAGGTCAACTACTCGGCAGCCAAGGCCGGCGTCGTCGGCCTGACCAAGACCCTGGCCAAGGAGTGGGGCCAGTTCAAGATCAACGTGAACGCGGTCGCCTTCGGCTTCATCGAGACGCGGCTGACACAGTCGAAGGAGGCCGGCGAGAAGATCGAGCGCGAGGGCCAGGAGGTCGAGCTGGGGATCCCGGAGCAGACCCGCGCGATGGCGGCGATGATCATCCCGCTCGGCCGTCCGGCCCAGCCGGAGGAGGCCGCCGGCCCGGTCCTGTTCCTCTGCTCCGACCTCGCGAACTACGTGCACGGCCAGGTGCTGAACGTGACCGGCGGGCAATTCGGCGGCATGTACATCTGAGGCGGGCTGCGCTCGTCGGACACGCTCGCCCGCCAGGGGAGCGGAGGTTCCTGTCGCTCGCTCAACCCGGCAGCTACGCGCCCGCCGGCTGAAACAGCTCGATCGGGTTGCCCGCGGGGTCCTCGAGCAGGATCTGCTGGCCGCCCGGCCCGCTGACGATGTCGTTGCGGAACGTCAGGCCCGCGGAACGCAGCTGCTCAACCTCGGCGGCGATGTCTTCGACGACGAGGTGGATGCGGTTCCAGCCTCCCGGCTCCGGAGTGCGGCCGTCGGGCATCGGCCGCCCGGCTGAACTCGCCGGGCCGCTGAGCAGCAGCCGCAGGTTGCCGCGCACGACGTCGGCGAACGCGGGCGCGGCGCTCGAGCGCAGCGTGAAGCCGAAGTGGGTGGTGTAGAAGGCGACGGCGCTCTCGACGTCGTCGACCATGTACCGGACGTTGACGAGCTCGTCAGGCATGTTCGGTCACCTCCCGGGTGACAGCGGACGGTTCGATTGCCTCGATGAGAAAGTCGATGCGGGTGCACAGCTCGGCCGCGGTGCGCTCGAACGCGGGCATGGTCTCCTCGTCGCTTCCGGGTTCGCGCGCGGGGTCGGGGATGCTCCAATGGATCAGCTCGGGTCCGCCGGGAAACTCGGGACAGACCTCGCGCACGCGATCGCAGAGGCTGATCACATAGTCGAAGCGCCGGCGACTGAATTCGCTCAGGTGTTTCGAACGACGCCCGGCGAGGTCGATGCCGCGCTCGCGCATCACCCGCACCGCGTTGGGATGTAGGGGCTTGGGATGGCTGCCCGCGCTGGCGGCCCTCACCGCGCCACGGGACAGCCGCTCGCAGAGCGCCTCGGCGATCTGCGAGCGGGCGCTGTTGCCCGTGCACAGAAACAGTACGCCCGCGAGGGCAGAGCGGCCTTCGCGCCGCGCGCGCGCGGCCGGCGCCACGCCCGGGTGCAGCGACACGCCGGCGCTCCACAGCAGCTCGCTGCAGCGGGCCAGATCGAGGACGTAGTAGGTGTCACGGCCGTCGGCGGCGCTGCGACGCATCGAGACGAGCCCACCGTCGCGCAGCTCGCGCAGGTGATAGGAGACCAGGCTCTGGCGCCGGTTCGCGAGCTCGCAGAGCTCACCCACGCGCCGATCGCTGCGCGCCAGCTCGCCCAGCAGCCGCCACCGCAACGGGTGCGCCGCCAGCCACAGGAACCGCGGCGGTGAGGTCTCGCCATGTCCCGCCGTGGCGATCACGCGGGCACAATACATCAAATTCATTTGATGCGTTCTCCCGACACGGATGACCCGAAGCAGGGCCACCCAAACGCGCTCAGGGTGCGGCGACGCTCAGCGGCATTCCCAGCTATTCCTCGCCGCTCATCCCGGCCGCCGGCGCTCCTCCGCTGGCGGCTCGCCGGTCTCGCCGTAGACGCCGGGCGGCCACCGGCCGAACCAGTTGTCCCGTGCGCCGTCGAGGGTGAGCACGCTCCCCGAGAAGAAGTCTCCCGCAGGGGAGGCGAGGTAGGCGACCAGCCAGGCCAGCTCCTCCTCGGTCCCGAGGCGGCCCAGCGGCACCGTCCGGGGGATGCTCGCCACCACCTCCGCCGGGTACTTGGTGCGGAGCGTCTCGGTGTCGAACTGGCCGGCGGCGATCGCGCAGAGGCGGATGCCGAACCGCGCCCACTCCACCGACAGGGTCCGCATCATGTTCTCGGCCGCTGCCCGGGCGGCGCCGGAGTGGACCATCCCGGGCATCCCGTTGTGAGGGGAGATGGTGACCGTGATCACCTTGCCCCCTTCCTGAGGGATGAACGCCTTCGTCGCGGCGGCGTGCGTCATCAGCCAGGTGCCGGTGACGTTGAGCTCGATCACCGTCCGGAACCCCTTCGGCGAAATCGCCTCCGCGGGGCTCAGGAACTGCCCCCCGGCGTTGTTGACGAGCAGGTCGAGGCGTCCGTGGCGCTCGAGCACCCCGTCGAAGAGCGCATCTACCGCCTCGTCGTCGCGGATGTCGAGCGGGATCGACTCGGCCCGGCCGCCGGCGCCCTCGATCTCGCCCACGACGGCCTCGAGCGGCTCCTCCCGCCGCCCGCAGATGATCACGCCGGCCCCGAGCCGGGCGAGCTCGAGCGCGCTGGCCCGGCCGAGCCCGGTGCCCCCGCCAGAGACCAAGCACACCCGGCCGGCGAGCAGGCCGGGGGCGAAGATCCGCGAACCTGGGCTCTCCATTCGGGCTGAGCGTATACGGCGGGGACCCGGGCGAGGCCGGCACGTTCGCACCCAGGAAACCCGCCCTTGGCTTTGAACGAGCGGGCGCTGGCTACGCTCCCTCGCATGAAGGTCCATGCGGAGCCGAAGCCGCTCTCCGGTCCCCTGCCAGGGGGCAAGGAGGGCGCCACCGTCGTCGTCGAGCCGATGCGCGTCGGCGAGGCGCAGGTGCCCCCCGGCATGCTGGAGGACGGCGGCGGGCGGCTGACGAACCTGCGGATGCTCGGCATCGGCACCCCGCGGTCGCGCTGGTGGTGGGTCCCCTGCCCGGCGTTTCTGATCCGCCATCCCGGTGCCGGCCCGGTCCTGGTGGACACCGGGCTCCATCCCTCGGTGGCCGCAAAGCCGGCGGCGAACCTGGGCCGGACGGTGGCCGCCTTCGCGCGTCCGCGCCTCGACCCGGAGGAGTCGCTGCCCGCCCAGCTTCGGGCTCGCGGCATCGATCCGCGCGAGGTCGGGCTTGTCGTCATGACCCATCTTCATGTGGATCACGCGTCGGGGATGGCCGAGTTCCCCCGCGCGACCTTCGTCGTCAGCGAGGCGGAGTGGGACGCGGCGACCACCGACCCGCGCCCGCTGCTCCGCGGGTACCGGCCGGCCCACTACGACTACGTCTTCGACTACCGGACCCTCAGCTACGACCGGGGCGGCATCACCTCCTACTCGAGCTTCGGGCGGACCTTCGATCTGTTCGGGGACGGCAGCGTGCGGCTCGCCTTCACTCCCGGGCACACGGCCGGCCATCAATGCGTCATCTGTCGCCTGCGGGAGCGGGACCTGGTGATCGCGGGCGACGCGATCTACACCCACCGCCAGCTCGAGGAGGCGGTGCCTCAACCGCGTCCGGTCGATCCCCACACGTTCCGTCGGTCGCTGCAGGAGCTGCAGCTGTTCCACCGCCAGTACCCACAGGCGGTGATCATCCCGGGCCACGACCCGGAGCTGTGGCCGACGCTGGCCAAGCGTTACGAGTAGCGGCCCACGCCTCAGGGAGCCGAGCTCGTCACCTTCTCGCCCTCGGATGCGTCCTGGGCCTCCGGTTCGCCGGCGCGCAGCGAACGGATCACGCCGTCCCTGCCCCGCTCCTCCAGCGCCGCGTACATTGCCCGTACCGGAACGAAGATGCGCTCCGCGGCCTCCTGCTGCTCGTCGCGGCTCGGGCGCTCGACCGGCCCGAACGTCATGGGCGCGCCGTACTGGACGGTCACCTTGGGGAACCGGAGCCGTCGCCACCCGCGGACGCCCGCGGAGCCGTGGATCGCCACCGGGACCACCGGGGCCCCCGACTCGAGTGCCAGGCGCCCGACTCCTGGGCGCGGGTGACCGAGGCCGCCGGTCCGCGAGCGCCCGCCCTCGACGTAGATCAGCACGCAGCCGCCACGATCGAGGATCGCGTGCGCGGTCTTGAACGTCTCCTGGTCGCGGTGCCCGCGGCGCACCGGGAAGACGCCGCCGTGCTGGTAGACGTAGGTGAGGATCGGGTTCTTGCCGAATAGCTGTGACTTGGCCAGGAACTGGATCCGCCGCCGCAGGTAGACGCCGGCGAAGAAGTGATCCATGTTCGAGAAGTGGTTCGGGGCGAGGATCAGCGGGCCCGTCCGCGGGACGTGCTCAGTGCCGATCGCCCGGCAGCGGTAGAGCCCCAGCGCCACCGGGGTGACCAGCAACCGGACCGCACCGTAGGTCCAGCCGGGTGCGTGCGCGCGCGCCCACTCGTGGTACTTCGTGAACGCCTCCGCCGGGCGCGGGTCGCGATAGACCTGTGGCTTGATCTCGGACATCAGCAAAACGAAGCCGGCACCGCCGGCTCCCGTCTCTCCTACCCGTCCTGCGTAACCCGGTTACGGCCCCGGCGGGCACGGTAGACCCTGGCGAAATCAAGGAGCTGGCGCCCGCGGTGGAGGAAGCCGCGCGGCGTGCGGCCGGTCGGCCGATGATCGAGATCGAGCTCGATCTCGCAGATGCCGACCCCGCTCCGGACAGCATCGATCGTGATCCCGATCTCCATGCCGAAGCCCGGGGCGAACGGGGTGACCGCGAGGAACACGGCGGCACGCATCGCGCGCTGGCCCGAGATCGGCGCGATCGCGCGGTAGCCGCAGCGGCGCTCGATCGCCCAGCGAGCGAAGCGCAGGGCGATCCCGAAGCCGCCCCCGACGCGCTCACGTAACGTCGCGATCGCGAGGTCACACTCGCCGCCGGCCTCCACCGAGTCCACGAGCGCGCGCAGCTCGCCGGCCGAGGCACCGAGGTCGGCGTCGCAGAGCAGGAACGTGGGCGGGTCGGGCTCGGAGGCGCGATGGCGAATTGCCTCCGCGACCGCGGATACGTTGCCGCCCTTCCCGTGCGGGCTCCCGCGGCTGACGACATGCGCACCGTGGACCAGCGCGACCTCGGCCGTCGCATCGGTTGAGGCGTCGTCCGCAACCCAGAGCTCGGCGCCCGGGAACGCGTCGGCCAGGGCCGCGAGGGTCGAGCCGACCCGATCGGCCTCGTTGCGGGCGGCCACGATCACGATCGGGCCCGAGGTCGCGGCCGGCGCGCGAGGGCCCGCCGCCGGCTCCTTCGGTGCCCCTCGAGCCTCCTCCTCCGCCGCCACGTGTGGCTATTGTGCCGCGCCAGTGCCCGACGTGGAGGCCCACATCACCGGGACCGTGTGGAAGATCGAGGTCGCCGTGGGCGACCAGGTCTCCGAGGGCGACACCGTGGTGATCCTCGAGTCGATGAAGATGGAGATGCCGGTGGAGGCCGAGGAAGCCGGCAGGGTCTCGGGCATCCGCTGCGAGGAGGGCCAGTCGGTCCAGGAGGGCGACGTCCTCGTGGTCCTCGAGTAAGGCGGCGGTGGCCGAGCCCCGTGAGCTGGCGAGCGGCAAGCTGCTGCTCGACCGCCCGGCCGAGGCGGTCGCCCGCCTGCGAATTCACAACCCCGAGAAGCGCGGGGCGCTGGACCACGAGCTGCTCGCCGGGCTGGCGGCCGCGCTGCCGCCCTTGGCGGAGGGGATCGAGACCCGCTGCCTGATCGTCACCGGAGATGGTGAGACCTTCTCGGCCGGCTATGACATCGGCGGGATCCCAGACGAGGGCTTCACCGAGGAGGCCGAGGCGCTCGTCGCCCACCCCTTCCACGAGGCGATGGAGGAGATCAGCGCCCATCCCTACCCCATCCTCGCCGCGATCAACGGGCATTGCCTCGGCGGCGGCCTCGAGCTGGCGGTCCGCTGCGACCTGCGGATCTGCGCCGCGAGCGCCACCCTGGGGATGCCGCCGGCCAAGCTCGGCCTGATCTACGGCCACACCGGGCTCGACCGGTTCATCGACGCGATCGGCATCGCCCGCACCAAGGAGCTGTTCCTGGTCGGCCGCACCATCGGCGCCCGTCGCGCCGAGGCGATCGGGCTGGTCAACGAGGTGTTCCCGGACGAGCGGCTGGAGGCGGCGGCGGTCGAGCTCGCGGCCGAGATCGCCGCCAACGCGCCGCTGTCGCTGCGCGGCAACAAGCGCGCGATCGAGACCCTCGCCGGGTCCCCGCGGCTGAGCGCGGAGCAGGAGCGCGAGCTGATCGAGCTGCGGCGCTCGTGCTTCGAGTCCGAGGACTTCCGGGAGGGAGTCCGCGCCTTCGCCGAGAAGCGCAAGCCGCGGTGGCGGGGACGGTAGCCGTCGGCCCCACCCCACATCGAGCGCTCGCCGCCGCCGACCCGGTGCTGGCGGAGCTCATCGCCCGCTTCGGGGAGCTCTCGTTCGAGCATCGTCGCCGCGGACGGCCCAGGACCGACGCGTACGGCACGCTCGTGCGCAGCATCGTCGGCCAGCAGGTCTCGGCGAGGGCTGCGGCGGCGATCTACGGACGCGTGCTCGAGCGCTTCGGAGATCGCTCGCCGACCCCCGCCGAGCTGCTCGCGATCGAGCCGCGCGAGCTGCGCGCCGCCGGGCTATCCGGACGCAAGGTCGAGTACCTCCGCGACCTCGCCACCCACGTCGAGAACGGCGAGCTCGAGCTCGACCGCCTCGACACGCTCTCCGACGAGGCGGTGATCGCCGAGATCACCGCCGTGCGCGGGCTGGGCCTCTGGAGCGCGCAGATGTTCCTGATGTTCCACCTCGAGCGCCCGGACGTCCTGCCGACCGGCGATGCCGGCATCCGCCGCGCCGTCCAGAGCGCATACGAGCTCGATCACCTGCCCGACGCGCAGGAGCTGGAGCGAATCGCGGAGCCGTGGCGCCCCCACCGGACGATCGCCTGCATCTACCTCTGGGAGTCGCTGGCCGCCGCCCCGATGGGCTAGCAGGACGGAGCGCGCTGGTGTCGCGTTCCCCCGGCACCGGACCCCTCGCCCCTAGAACACGCTCCCGCGGCGAAAGTTGCGCTGGACCCCGACCCGTCCGGGGCTGGACCTACGCTGGCCGGCGACCATGCCGCCGCTGATCAGCTTCGAGGAGGCGCTCGAGCTCGGGGCGATCACCGATCGCGACGAGATCGGGGGCCTGGTCGAGCGCGCCTGGGCCGTGCGGCGCGAGCGCTTCGGGGAGTCCACCGACATGTGCTCGCTGGTCAACGCCAAGTCGGGCGGCTGCGCCGAGGACTGCGGCTTCTGCGCCCAGTCACGCCACGCCGAGGCGGACACCCCGATGCACGCGATGATGGAGCCGGCGCAGATCCTGGAGCATGCGCGGGCGGCCGAGGCCGCGGGCGCCCATCGGTTCTGCATGGTGACCCAGGGACAGGGGCTCTCGAAACGAGACTTCGAGAACGTGCTGGAGGGCGCCCGCCTGGTCGCGGAGCGGACCAACCTCAAGCGCTGCGTCTCGATCGGCCACATCTCTCCCGATCGCGCCCGCCGCCTGGCCGAGACCGGGATCCAGCGTGTGCACCACAACGTTGAGACGGCTCGCTCCTACTACGACGAGGTCACGACCACGGTCCGCTACGAGGGCCGGATGCGGACCATCGACGCGGTCAAGCAGGCGGGGATGGAGACCTGCGTGGGCGGCATCTTGAATCTCGGCGAGTCACCACGCCAACGGGTCGAGATGGCGTTCGAGCTGGCCGAGGTCAACCCCACCTCGGTGCCGATCAACCTGCTCAACCCGCGCCCGGGGACCAAGTTCGGCGATCGCGAGCTCATGGACCCGTGGGAGGTCGTGAAATGGGTCGCGATCTTCCGCCTGATCCTTCCCGAGGCCCTCTTCCGCCTCTGCGGGGGACGGGTCGAGAACCTCGCCGACCTCCAGCCGCTTGCGGTCAAGGCCGGGCTCAACGGGGTGATGATGGGCAACTTCCTGACGACGCTCGGGGCCGAGCCGGCCGACGACCGCGAGATGTTCGAGGAGCTTGGGCTGAATGTGGCCCGGCAGGCTGACAACGGGTCGAATCCGCGGCCCGACAACCGCTCGGGCCGGCTCGAGGGCGAGGCGCCGCGGACGCCGGTGGACGAGCTGATCGACCTGCAGAGCGAAGCGAACTTCTGGGACCCCTCGACGCAGCTGCGGGTGATCAGGAGGAAGGGACGGCCGCCGGCCTACCCACGGCGACCCAGCGAGAGCGCGGCCGCCACCGAGCCACCCGGCTGGGGCGACTAGCGCGGGACGTGCGTTCCGCCCCCTGCCCCCTCCTCCTGGCGCCTTTGTTCGGCATATCCGAACAAAGGCGCCATGGTGGCTCCGGATGGGCCGCGTGACGGACGTCGGCGAGCGCCTCGCGGAGCTTCGACGCGCCGGGCTCCACCGCCGCCTGCGCCTGATCGAGGGGCCGCAGGGGCCGCGGGTGCTCCTGGATGGCGCGGATGTCCTGCTGCTGTGCGCGAACAACTACCTGGGACTCGCCGACCACCCCCGCGTCCGCGCGGCGGCGGCCGAGGCGGCGCGCAGGCTCGGCGCCGGTGCCGGCGCGTCGCGGCTGATCTCGGGGACGATGACGATCCACCGGCGGCTGGAGCATCGCCTGGCCGAGTTCAAGCGAGCCGAAGCCGCCCTGCTGTTCGGCTCCGGGTATCTGGCCAACACCGGCACGATCGCCGCCCTGGCGGGGCGTGGCGAGGTGGTCTTCTCCGACCAGCTCAACCACGCCAGCATCATCGACGGCTGTCGCCTGTCGCGGGCGGAGACCTTCGTCTACCGCCACCTCGACACCGATCACCTCGCCTGGGGGCTTCGCCGCGCGGGCGAGCGAGCGGCTCTGATCGCGAGCGACGGGGTCTTCTCGATGGACGGCGACGTCGCGCCGATCGCCGAGCTGGTGGAGCTCTCCCGCCGCCATCGATGCCGGCTGCTGATCGACGAGGCCCACGGGACCGGCGCGCTGGGGCCCGGGGGGCGTGGCGCCGTGGCCGAGGCGGGCCTCTCGAGCGAGGTCGATGTAATCGTCGGCACCCTGGGCAAGGCGCTGGGAAGCTACGGCGCCTACGTCTGCGCCGGCGCGGAGCTGATCGACCTGCTGGTGAACACCGCCCGCCCGTTCATCTTCTCCACAGCGCCGCCGCCGCCCGCCGCCGCCGCCGCGCTGGCGGCGCTCGAACTCGTGGAGCGGCAACCCGAGCTGGTCGAGCGGCTCCGGGGCAACGCCGAAGTCCTGCGCGGTGCGCTGGTCGAGCGGGGCCTCGAGCCCGGTCCGTCGCGCACCCAGATCATCCCGCTCGTGGTCGGGGATGCCGGAACCGCGCTCGAGCTGTGCGAGCGGGCGCTCGAACGCGGCGTCTTCGCCCAGGCGATCCGCCCGCCGACCGTGCCGGAGGGGAGCTCGCGGCTGCGGCTGGCGGTGATGGCGACGCACCGCGTTGAGGAGCTCCGGGATGCTGGCCGAGCGATCGCCGACGCAGCCCGTGAGCTTGGGATCGGCTCGGGGATCCCGACCGCCCGAGCCGCCTGACGCGCACGATGATCCTGACGGAGATCCGACCAGGGCTTTACCGCTGGACCGCCGCCCATCCGGAATGGCGCCCCGATGCCGCTCCCGGGAGCGCCGGCGACTGGCCCGAGCTGGTCGGGTGCGTCGCGTGGGAGGGACCGGACGCGCTGACGTTGGTCGATCCGCTCGTGCCGGCGGATAGCGAGCCGGAATTCTGGAGCGAGATCGACCCGCTCGTCCGCGGCCGGGTGGCCGTGATCACCACGATCGGCTTCCACCGCCGCAGCCGTGATCGGTTCGTGGAGCGCTGCGGGGCCTCGACCTCGCGCGCCAAGGCCGCGCTGCCGCAGGGGGTGGAGACGGTCCCCGTGCGCGGCTTCGGCGAGACCATGGTGTGGCTGCCCGAGCCCCGCGCGCTGGTCCCCGGCGATCGGCTGCTGGGGGACGGTCGAGGCGGGCTGCGGCTCTGCCCCCAATCGTGGCTCGGGTACCTGCGCGGCCGGCAAACGGTCGCCGAGCTGGGTGAAGCGCTGCGACCGCTCCTGGATCGTCCGATCGAGCTGGTGCTGGTCTCGCACGGCGACCCGGTGCTCCGCCGTGGGCGCGAGGAGCTGTCCCGGGCGCTCCAGACGAGCGCCTGAGAGGTCGGGCGCATGCGCGGCGTGTTCGTGACCGGCACCGGGACCGAGGTGGGAAAGACCGTGGTGGCGAGCACGATCGCGCGCACCAACGCCCGCGCGGGCGAGCGCGTGGCGGTGTTCAAGCCGGCGCTCAGCGGCGTCGACGACTCCCGGAATGCCCTTGCCCCGCCCGATCACGAGCTGCTCCGCCTCGCGGCCGGCTCATCCCAAACCGACGACGAGATCGCTCCGTATCGATTCGGACCGCCGGTGTCCCCCCACCTCGGCGCGGAGCTCGCCGGGGAGCGGATCGACCCGGGTCGCGTGCTCGCGGCAGCCCGACGCGCCGCGGCGGGCGCCGACGTTCTCGTCTGCGAGGGCGTTGGCGGCTTCCTGGTGCCGCTGACGCTCGGCTACCTCGTGCGCGACTTCGCCCGCGACCTCGGCCTGCCGGTGGCGATCGCGGCGCCGCCCGGCCTGGGGACGATCAACCACACGCTGCTGACGCTCGAGGCGGTGCGGTCGGTGGGGCTCGTGCCGATCGCCGTCGTGCTCACCCCCTGGCCGGCAGAGCCATCGACGGTCGAGAGCTCCAACCGCGAGGCGATTGCACGCCTGGGCGGGGTCAGGGTCGAGACGCTCGCTCCGATCGACCTGGCCGACCCCGACGGGTGGCCGCTTCTGGGCCTGACGCCCTGATCGCCGAGGTTTGCGGGCCGGCGGGGCCTCAGCCCGTCCGATGGTCGGCCGTAGCGAGCCCCCCCGTGGGGCCCGCTCCGGCGCCCTCGAGCGCCGCCCGCTCGGCGGTGGTCGGCTCGGGCTCGGCAGGGCGTGGCTCCCGCCCCCGCGCTGACGTGATCAGCACGATCGTGACCACGACTCCAGCCGCGACCACGCCCGTCGCGACCCACATCGCAGAGGCGAACGCGTCGACGAACGCCGCGGGGGAGGTGCCGGCGGCGCCGGCCTCCGCCCCGACCTGGCCCTGGAAGATCGCGCCGAGCACTGCCACCCCGAGGGTGCCGCCGACCATGCGGCTCATCGACAGGATCCCCGAGGCGATCCCGGCCTTGGCCGTTGCGACCGCGTTCATCGCCGCCGTTGTCATCGGCGACATCACCAGCGCCATCCCGAGCCCAATGAGCACGAACGAGGGCCAGATGTCGGCGTAGGTGGTGCCGACGTCGATCGTGGTCAGCCAGTAGAGGGAGACGGCGACGAGCGACAGCCCGGCGGCAATCGGCCAGCGGGAGCCGACCCTGTCGGTGAGCCTGCCGGCAAGCGGCGCAACGGCCACGATCATCAACGTCGCCGGCAGGAAGCGCACCCCGGCCTCGAGTGCCGAGTAGCCAAGGATGTTCTGCATGTAGAGGGCCATGAAGAAGAACTGGCCGAGCATCGCGAAGGTCACGACCAGGGCGACCACGTTGGTGCCGACGAAGTTGCGGCTGGCGAACAGCGGGAACTCGACGACGGGAGCGCGGACCCGGAACTCGATCGCCACGAATGCGGCCATCAGCAGCACCGAGCCGACGAGCAGGGCGATGATCTCGGGCGAGCCCCAGCCCCAGCGATTGCCCTCGATCAGCGCCAGCACCAGCGCGGTGAGGGCGCCGGTCACGGTGGCGACCCCGAGGTAGTCGACCTCGCGGCCGACGGTCTCGTCGCGGGACTCCCGCACCGCGAAGACGGTGGCGATCACCGCCCCGATGGCGACCGGGACGTTGATGTAGAAGATCGCCCGCCAGGACACGTGCTCGGTCAAAAAGCCGCCCAGGACCGGACCGATCGCCAGCGCCAGGGCGGAGATCCCCGCCCAGGTGCCGAGCGCCTTCCCGCGCTCCTCGGGCGGGAACGCGTGGGTCACGATCGAGAGCGTTGCGGGCATCATCAGCGCCGCCCCGACTCCCTGGACGACCCGGCTCGCGATCAGCATCCCCGTGTCGGCGGCGAGCCCGGCGCTCATCGACGAGAGCGCGAACACGGTCACGCCGACGAGGAACATCCGCCGGCGTCCGAAGATGTCGCCTAGCCGGCCGCCGGTGACCAGCAGCACGGCGATCGCGAGCGTGTACCCGTTGATCGTCCACTCGAGCCCGGAGAGGCTCGAGCCGAGGTCGCGCTGGATCGTCGGCAGCGCCACGTTCATCACCGTGTTGTCGAGCATCAGCATGAACAGCGCGAAGCACATCGCCCCGAGCGTCCACCACTTCGCGTTGTCGTCGGTGATCAGGTGGCGGTAGCGGGTCATATGTGAGCCTCTTTTCGGTACCTGCGGTAGATCTCGGCGATCTCGTCGCGCTCGAGAAGGAGATCGAGGGCGGCTTCGAGGCTGTCTCGCTCCTCGGGGGTGAGCGAGGCGGCGAACCTGCCCAGCCCCTCCAGTCGAGCCGTGAGAATGCGGTGGGAGAGGCGTTGGCCGGCCTCCGTGAGCGACAGCCTGCGAATACGACGATCCTGATCGTCCTCGGCCCGGACGAGCAGCTCACGCCTGACCATGCCGTCGACCGCGCGGCTCGCGGAGGCAAGGGACAGTCCCAGCGACTCAGCCAGGCCCTTCACCGTGGGGGGCTCCGGGTTGTCGCCGGCAACGGTGACCAGGATCTTCATCTGGATGAAGCTGATGCCGCTCTCGTCGAGGGCCTGGACGACCGCGCCGCCGTCGGAGCTCAGGCACCGCAGCATCACGGCCCCCAGCCGGAGCCCGAGCTCGCGGTCGGAGGCGCTGAGCCGTGTCTCGGAGGGGGCCGTCGTTGCTGTGGATGCTTCCATTGCTGGAATGATTGCAAATCAGCAACATTTGCTCAAATGAAATTTGTGTGACGAGCATCACACAGCCGCCCGACCCATCTTTCCGCCGCGCCGCGGAATATCGTCGCTGCCAGGGCATGACTGACCGGATCGGGGAGCTGGACCGGCGCCACCTGTGGCATCCGTTCACCCAGCAGCGCGACTGGGAGGCGGAGGAGCAGGTCGTGATCGAGCGGGCTGAGGGCACGGACCTGATCGACACCAGTGGCCGCCGCTACATCGACGGCGTCTCCTCACTGTGGTGCAACGTCCACGGTCATCGTCATCCACTGATCGACGCGGCGATCGCCGAGCAGCTCGGCCGGGTCGCCCACTCGACCATGCTGGGCCTCACTCATGCGCCGGCGGCCGAGCTCGCGTCGCGGCTGGTCGAGCTTGCCCCTCCGAGGCTCACCCGAGTCTTCTACTCGGACGCGGGCGCGACCGCGGTCGAGATCGCGCTCAAGATGGCCTTCCAGTACTGGCGCCAGCAGGGTGAGCGGCACGCTCGGCGGACCTCGTTCGTCTGCCTCGACGGCGCCTACCACGGAGACACCATCGGGGCGGTCTCGGTCGGCGGGATCGACCTCTTCCACAGCGCATACTCACCGCTCCTGTTCGCGGCCCACCGGGTCCCCCCGGGCGACGCGACGGCGCTCGAGCGGGTGCTGGAGCGACACGCGGACGAGATCGCAGCGGTGATCGTCGAGCCGCTGGTCCAGGGGGCGGCTGGGATCAGGGTGCAGCCACCAGGCTTCCTGCGGGCGGCTCGTGAGGCCTGCGACCGGCACGGCGTCCTCCTGATCTGCGACGAGGTCGCGACCGGCTTCGGGCGCACCGGAACCATGTTCGCCTGCGAGCAGGAGCGGGTGGCCCCGGACTTCCTCTGCCTCGGCAAGGGGCTCACGGGCGGCTACCTGCCGCTGGCCGGCACGCTCACGACCGAGCGCGTGTACGAGGGCTTCCTCGGCGGGCCCGAGGAGTCCCGCGCGTTCTTCCACGGCCACACGTTCACCGGCAACCCGCTCGCCTGCGCCGCCGCCCTCGCCAGCCTCGAGGCGTTCGCGCGGGAGCAGACGCTGGTTCGCCTCCAGCCGAAGATCCGCCTGCTCGGCGAGCTGCTTGCCGACGTCGCGGCGATGCCCGAGGTGGCGGAGGTTCGCGGCCGCGGGTTCATGGTCGGGATCGACCTCGGGGAGCAAGATCCGGCGCTGCGGATGGGCCATCGCGTCGCCCTGGAGGCGAGGCGACGCGGCGCGGTCATCCGCCCGCTGGGCGACGTGACCGTCCTGATGCCGCCGCTGGCGATCTCCAAGGCCGATCTCCGGCGGCTAGTGGAGATCGCCGCGGAGGCGATCAGGGCGGCGGTCGCCGGTGCGTATCCGCAGGCGGCCGAACCGCTGCGGCAAGCCGCGTAGCTCGCCCAGCGACGCGGATCCGCCGATACTTCATGTGATGGATCCGGGGGTGCCGCGTAGTAAGGGCGTGGAGCAGACGCTCGCCGCGCCGACGGACGAGATCCCGAGCGACGCCGACGCCGCGTTCGAGGCGCTCTACCGCGAATCCCGCGGCGACGTCTACGCCTACGTGGTCGGGCTCCTGCGCGACCGCTCCACGGCGGAGGACGTGACCGCGCTCGCATTCGAGCGCGCCTACCGCAAGCGCCGCTCCTACAACGAGCGGCGAGGGAGCCGCCGGGCATGGCTGTTCGGGATCGCCCGCAACGCCGCGCTCGACGAGCTGCGCTGGCGCCGGCGCCACACCGAGCTGTTGTCCGAGCCCGTCGACGAGGGTGTGCCACCAGCGGACGAGGCGGCCGAGGTGGCGCTCCGGCGCGCGGCGCTGCGAGCGGCGATGGCGGAGCTCTCCGCCCGCGAGCGCGAGCTGATCGCGCTCAAGTTCTTCTCCGGCCTCGGCAACCCGGAGATCGCCGGCGTGCTGGGAATCTCCGAGTCCGCCGCCGGCACACGACTGCACCGAGTCATCGAGAAGCTGAGGAGGGCCTGCAATGAGGCTGCGTGAGAGGTTCCCAGGCGGCCGGGCGGACGAGCCGCTCGACCCCGAGGTCCAGCGCGAACTGGCGGCGATCGACGCCGCGCTCGCGGGAGGGCCGGTGGACACCGATTTCGACCGGCTCGCGACGCTCGTCCGCGACCTCCGCGACGAGCGCGAGCTGCCCACGCCCGAGTTCTCGGCACGGCTCGACCTCTGGGCGGCCGAGGGGTTTCCGCGCGGCCGGGCGCCGACCCAGCGGCGAACGACCGGGGCAAGCCCGCTCGCGCGCCTCCGCGAGCGGCTCGCCGCCACCCCCGGGCGCCGGATCCTCGCCCCGGCAGGGGCGGCGGCGACCCTGCTCGTGGTGATCGCGGTGGGCGTCAGCCAGATCCCAAGCGGGACAGTCGAACAGAGCGACGACGACGGGGCCGTGAGCACCCAGTCGGGCGGCGGCGGCGAGGCCGCGGTCGAGGAATCAGCCGGACCGGCGCGTCTGCAGGCGCAGGCCGAGGCCCTCGACCGCCGCGCCAGCGACATCCCCTTCGGCCAGCGCAAGATCGCTCGCCGCGTCGACCTGAAGCTGGCGACGTCGCCCGAGAAGTTCCGCGGCGCGGCCAACGAGGTCCTCGACGTGGTCCGCGACCACCGCGGCTTCGTCTCGCAGTCGAGAGTCTCCGGGGGCGATCCGGATGTGAAGCGCTCCAGGACGGGCCAGGCCCGGTTCGAGCTGCGGATTCCGGCCGGCGAGCTTTCATCGGCACTGGCGGCGCTCTCCGATCTCGGCAACGTGGTCTCGCGCACCGACGGGCAGATCGACATCACGGGCCGCTTCGTCTCGACGAAGCAGCGGATCGCCGACCTCGAGGCCTCCCGCGGACGGCTCCTGCGCGAGCTCGAGACCGCGTACACGACCACCGAGCAGGACGCGATCGAGCGCCAGCTTCAGATCGTCGAGGCGCAGCTCGCCGACGCCGGGGAGGAGCTCGGCGACCTCCAGAAGCGGGTCCAGCTGGTGCCGGTGACGGTGACGATCACCGCCGATCGGACGATCGACGAGGCCGACGACGAGGGCGCCTGGAGCATCGGCGACGCCTTCGACGATGCCGGGCGGGTGCTCGAGGTCGTCGCGGGAGTCCTGGTGGTCAGCGCTGCGGTCGTGATCCCGGTCGGCCTGCTGGTGCTGCTCGCGTGGCTGACCGCGCGCGAGATCGCCCGGCGCCGCCGCGAGAGCGCGCTCGACTAGCGTGCCCCACCGCCGACTGTCGAGTTAGTACGCCTCACGCGCACCAACTCGACACTCGATGCGACGCTAGTCCTCGTAGGGCTCGAAGTCGGCCTTACGAGCCCCGCAGACGGGGCAGAACCAATCGTCCGGGATCTCCTCGAACGGGGTCCCGGGCGGGATCCCGCCGTCCGGATCGCCCTCGTCGGGGTCGTAGAGGAACCCGCACGAGGTGCACACCCATAGCTGTCTGGTCTGCGTGGAAGCCTCCATGCGAGCGCCAGGGTATCGCAGGGCGGGCGGTAGATTCAGCGCATGTCCGCCGTGCCCCGGCCCGCAGCAACGGTGATCCTGCTGCGCCGCGGGGGCAGGCACGCGGATCGGGGCGTCGAGGTGTTGATGGTGCGTCGCAGCGAGGCGGCGAGCTTCATGCCCGGCGTTTGGGTGTTTCCGGGCGGGGTGGTAGAAACGGACGAGGCAACCACAGAGCGCACCGGTGAGGCTCAGGAGATCGACGCTGACGAGCTCGCTCATCGTGCCTGCGCCGTTCGCGAGCTGCGCGAGGAGGCCGGAATCGACCTGGCGGCCGACACCGAGCTCATCCCTTGGTCGCGCTGGATCACGCCGGAGCCGAGCCCGGTTCGCTTCGACACCCGCTTCTACATCGCCCTCGCCCCACCCCACTCCCCGCCCCGCCCCGACGGGGTCGAGGTGACCGCCGCCGAGTGGGTCAGGCCGTCGGACGCGCTCGAGCGCCACGCCGCGGGCGAGCTCGAGCTGGTCTTTCCGACCATCAGGCATCTCGAGTCGCTGCTGCCTTACCGCTCGTCCGAGGACGTGCTGGCCGCCGCGGCCGGACGGGAGATCGAGCCCATCCTCCCGCGGGTCGTCGGCGACGGCGATGACCGTCGCATCGTCCTGCCCGGCTGGGAGAAGTAGGTCGCGGGATCGCAATATGTTTAGGCCGTGACCAGCAGTCTCCCGCAGGAGGTGCGCGAGGCCTTCGAGCGGTTCATCACCTGCGAGTTCACGACGGTCGACGAGCGCCAGCAGCCGATCACGTGGCCGGTCACGCCGTACTACGCGCAGGGCGCGGCAACGATCGACGTCACCACCGGCCTCGGGTACCCCAAGAAGGCCGAGGATGCCCGCCGTAATCCGCAGGTGGCGCTCCTGTTCAGCGATCCCACCGGGTCGGGGATCGGGAACGGCGTGCGTGTCTTGGTCCAGGGCATCGCCGAGGTCGACGACGCCGACCTCGACGCGAACCGGGAGCGCTACCGGATCGAGTCACTGGAGAAGCTCCCCGCGATGAAGAGTATGCAACCCCCTCGAGTCGTACGCCGGCCGCTGTTCGACTGGTACTACACGCGGATCTACGTCAAGGTCCGTCCCGAGCGGGTGTTCGTCTGGCCGGACGGCGATCCCGCGATGCCGCCCGATGTCCATGGCTCTCATCTCGAGGAGGTGCGCTCCGGACACAGCGAGGAGCCGCTGGAGCCGCACGCGCCGGCCGCTGGGGGCGGGATCGCCTGGGATGGACGGATCGAGGAGCTGGGGCGCCGCTACCAGGAGGGCGTCCTCTCCTGGGTCGCCCCGGACGGCTTCCCTCTGTCCGCCCGTCTGCCGGCCCGCCTCGACCAGGGGACGCGGCGGGTCAAGTTCGAGCTCGCGCCCGCGGGTCTGCCGCTGACGGAGGGCCGCGGCTGCCTGACCGCCCACGCCCACGGCCCGCGATTCGAGTGGCAGGAGAACTTTCAGGTTCGCGGCGATCTCGTCAGCGAGGGCGACCGTTGGGCGCTCGTCCCTCATCGCCTCGTCGGCGGCTTCGAGCTCCCGGACGAGAGCATGGCGGCGCGGTACCGTCGCAATCTCTCCAAATCGGTGCGCTTCTTCCGCAACGCCCGGCGGTATCGCCCCCGGAGTTAAGCGCCCGGAAACGTCTCGAGCCCGGCGTGCCAGGGGCCGGGGCGGTACGTGTGCACCCCTGCCTGCTCGACCTCCCAGGAGACGCGCTTGAACAGCTCGGCGCCGCTGTCGAGCGCTTGCGCATATTCGTCCTGGCTCAACTCGCGCAGCCGCCAATGGAAATAGAGCTGGCGCTCGGAGACGCCGAAGTCGACCTGGTTCTCGATCCGCGCCGCCCAATCGAGGAAGGCCGGGCTGAAGATCTCGCGAAGCGCGACCGGGTCGTGATCCTCGGGCACCGTGGCGATGAAACGGCGATTGAACTCGATGCTCTCGAACTCGACCCGGCGGCGCGAGTGCCGGTCGATGACGTCCTCCGCCCGCTCGAGCGACTCGACATTGAACGGCGGCATCACCGACGCCAGGTCGGGCACGTGGGCCTTCGCCAGCACCGCTCCGGGCAACACCGCCTTCGACAGCCACCCGCCCCGCTCCCGCTCGTCCGCGTCACACGACGCCCCCCAGAAGTCGTCGGCGAGCTGGCCGGTCAGACGGTTGGTGCCGCCAGGACAAAGCGCCGCCGGGCCACCACTCGGGTTGAGCCCTCCGACGGCGTCGTAGCGCAGGTCTCGCTCGGCCGCCAACGCCCGCACCGTCTCGGCCCAGGCCGCAGCGTCGCCCTTTGCGCTCATCGCACCCCGGTCATTGTGCCTCGATCAGGTCCGCCCTCCCCTGGGCCTCCAGCTGCGCCTTGTAGCGGGGGAAGATCGGCTTCGCCAGCGGCACGAGCCTGAGGATCTTCGCCACCGGCCCGCTCGCCTTGATCTGCCCCCGCGCGAGCGCGACGGTCACGTTGACCTCGCCGAGCCAGAACCGGTGCGCGGTGTCGGCCTCCATCGACATCGTCACCTCGGGTTCCATCTCGGACTCGCCGAAATCGACATCACCGGGCTGACCCTCCTGCAGGCGCACGGTGATCGTGGACTCAGGATCGGAGTACTCGTAGCGGACGATCGTGTCCGCCTGGCGGAACCGCGGCGCCAGCTCCTCATCCTGAGCGATGTCCTGGAACAGCCGGCCGAGGGTGTCGTAGACCTCCTGCGCGTCCTTGAAGTAGGTCACGTGAGAATGCTATGGGAGGATCGTGAACCGCAGGCGGTGGGCGCGGCCGGTGTTGCTCGAGGCGTCGGTGGCATCCACGATCGCCATGTACCGCCCAGGGCGAGGATTGAACCGCGGGGCCCTGGTGGCGAAGCGGAGATCGTTGTAGCCGATGTGCGCGCTCCATTCCTGCCAGCCGCGGTAGTCGCGTCGAGGGCGGGCGCCACGACGACGGAGCTTCCAGTACTCGGCGTTCACCGTGGCCCGCTCGCCGAGCGCGAGGTGGAGAACGCCCCTTCCGCGTTTGAAGCTCGGCCTCGCCAGGCGGACCTCGGTCATCACCGGCGGCATGGCGTCGACCCGATTCGGCGGGACCGGATCCGGCTCGGTGATCGGGTCGCCCGGTTCGGGGGACACCTCGACCGTCCCGCGCACCGATGAGTGGAGGCGGCAGTGGAAGCTGTAGAGGCCGGGCTCGTCGAAGCTGACCTGGAAGCTGTCACCTACCGGATGGTTGGGCATGCTCACGTGCGGGTCGGATTCAATCCCTTGCGCGTTCGGGGAGACGCCGGTGACCGAGTGCATCGTGTCGGGGCCGGTCCAGTACCAGGTCACGTGCTCTCCCAGATCGAGCTGGAGCTCTGACTCGGACCAGCGGTAGTCGCCGATCCCCACTCGCTGGTTGGCGCCGAGCGCCGCGGGGGCGCCGAGCAGGGCGGCCCCGAGGGCCGCCCCGACCGCGATCCTCAGTCGACCACGTACCACCCGTTCATCCCCATGTGCAGATGGGTGAACACGTGGCAGTGGTAGAACCACCGCCCCGGGTTGTCCTCGGTGAGCTCGAAGGCATAGGACTCAGCGGGCCCGAGCGTCTTGGTGTCGATCACGCCGGCGCCCGGGTCGGTCCAGCGGTGGCCGTGCAGGTGGAACGTGTGGAAGTCATCGTCGAGGGCGAACACGTGGAACCGGACGCGCTGGCCGACGGCGGCGCGCAGGGTCGGGGTGTTGCCGGCGTATGCGCGCCCGTTGATGCACGAGAACGCGTTGCGAAGGCCGGTCGCCGGCGGCTGGAGCGCGTGCATGAACAGGAAGAAGTCGCGGTCGGGGCGCGCGGTGGCGGGGTCGCGGACCACCAGCGGCCCGAACAGCCCCTTGTAGGTGGGGAGGGGATCCAGCGGGCCGTGGTCGTGGTAGAGCCACGTGCCCTCGGTGCCCGGCCGGGCATCCCAGACGTAGGTGAAGCGGCGGCCGGGCTGGACGAACCCGCCGGGGTCGGTGAACCGGCCCTTGTATGAGCCGTCCATCTCGTCGCTGTAGAAGATGCCGTGGGGGTGCATGGTCACCGGGACGTCCACCGCGTTCTCGAGATGGACCACGATGGTCTCCCCGGTGTCGGCCTCGATCAGCGGCCCCGGGAGCGTCGGCGGCCCCGCGGGCGCAGCGAACTCCGCTGAGTACGGCCGGAAGGCGTACGCGGTGAATCTCGTCTTGCCCCGGACCCGCCGATCCATCATCTGGTCGCGCCCCGTGGGGACGATGTCCCATCTCACCTCCTCGGCGCGGATCCAGTGCTCGCGGATCCCGGCCGTCGCCGCGGCCGACGTCTCACCCGAGCTGGCCAGGACCGTGCTGCCGCCCGCCTCCGCCGCCGCGACGCTGGGCGGGGTCTTCACCCCTCGGGCCAGCTCCGGCAAATCGGCCGGCTCGTCGCTCGGGATCCGCTGGCCGGCGAGGGTGCAAATGAACGCTCCCCCGCCGACGGCCAGGAACTGCCGGCGGTCGACCTCGAGGCTCACGGCGCTCAGCTGTCGCCGGGCGCGGCGCTCATCGCCGGACCCTGACCTGCATGCGCATGACCTCGGAGTGCAGGGTGCACCAGAACCGGTAGGTGCCCGTCTTCCTGAACGTCCTGGCGAACGTGAACGGAGCCGAGGCGACCGGCGAGCGGAACTTCCCCTTCCTCACCCCGCGAGGGCCCTTGTACAGGGCGACGTCGTGCGCGTCGGTGGGTCCCGGGCCCCAGTTCCACTTCACCCTGCCGCCCGCGCGGATCCTGATCAGCTCCGGCGCGAAGTAGTCGTCGCGCACCTGTACGAGCTTCGGCTTCGGGGCCGCCTGCTTCGACTCGCCGGCGCCCGCGAGCGCCGGCACGGCGACGGCGGTCGCCAGCACGAGCGCCGCCGTCGCAAGTCCCGTCCGGCAGCCGCTCAGGCGCACTCGCCCCCCACCACCAGCGGCTCGAACTCCCTGAACGGGGGATGCGGGTGCTCGATCCACTGCTCCTGCTGCGCGCAGGGCGGATCGGAGGTCACGTAGGGGATCAGGTCGTTCAGCAGCTGGTCGAGGTCGCCGAAGCTGCTCCCGGTACCGGCCGCCGGCGGGGCCGGTGCCGGGCACTCCGGATACAGGAAGCCCTGTGGCGTGTCGCTGCCGGGAGCGATCCCGTAGGTGAGCGTTCCGGCTCCGGCGTCGTTGCCGGAGAAGCAGTTGCCGCTGCCCGAGCCGTCGTTCCAGAAGTCCGTCGCGTTGGTGTCGGTGCCATTGCGGCCGATCTCGTTGCCGGTGATCCGGTTGTTCTGGCTGAGGGCGTCATCACCCTCGTTGAACGGATCCGAGAGCAGGGCCACGCCCCACTTGGAGTTCCCGAAGATCTCGTTGCCCGCGACCGCCCAGCCGCTCGAGCCGAGGAGCACCACACCCGCGCCCGTCGGGTAGTTGATCGTGCCCCCGCCGAGCTCCGGGGGCAGCTCGCCGAGACCGCCGGACACGGTCTGCACCGGCGAGTCGGGCCTGTAGTAGTTGAAGTTGTTCCAGAAGATCCAGTTGTCGCGGATCCTTCCGGCTGGCGGAGGGCTCGAACCGCTCCGAGTCGAGGGTGTTCGGGACCACCCCGGCGCCGTTGTTGAAGAAGTAGGAGTCGCGGATGTCGACGTACTTCGAGTTGGTGCCGGAGTAGCCGAGCACGTTGGTGTGCGCGACCACGTGGTCGATCTGGGTCCACTCACGCTTCGCGGGCCGCTGCGGCGGAGTCTCGCCGATGTAGAAGGCCGAGTCGCCGTGGCCCCATCCCTCCGAGCGGGTGATGCGCCCGCCGATGCAGTTCCGGGCGAAGAGGCCATAGGAGCGGTTGAACGCGGCCTCGAGCTTCTTCATCAGGAAGCCGTCGCACGTCCTACCAGGGTCGGCGTGGATGAAGAAGCCATTGGTCGCGTAGTTCTGGGCGCGCATGTTGAGGAGCTTCACATGGCTCGCGTTGACCGCCTCGATCGCGTTCTGGATGTCGCCCTCGCCGTCGCCGTCGCGATCGCCTTCGAGCACCACCTTGTCCGGGGTGGCGCCGGTGCCCATGATCTTCAGGCCGTCGAACTTGCGGCCGAAGAGGCGCACCCCCTCCCGGTACGTTCCCGGCTTCACCATGATCGTGGTGCGCTTGTCGACGCGCACCCTGCGCACGGCGCTGTTGATGGTTCGAAAGCGACAGCCGTGCTTGCAGACGGTCAGCGTGACCTTCTTCTTCGGCTTCGCCTGCGCGCCCGGGTCCGCGCTCGCCGCCGGCGCGACGGCGCTCGCAGCGCCGAACGTGATCGCAACCGTGAGGGCCAACGTGGCTGCGGTCCTGGCGCGCGGCTTCGGCACGCGTCCGCTATCGAGCTCCCTGCAAGCACCCATGATCGTCCCTCCGTGGAGATTGACGCAATTTCAGGCGCCGCAGGCTACCAGAGGGGTACGCCCGTACAACGAGGGCGGCCCGGCCCCCGGCTATCGGGGAGTCCGCTCGCCGGCGATCAGCCGGCCGCGGAGAGCCGCTGGGCGACCTCATCCCAGCTGACGACGTTCCACCAGGCATCGATGTAGTCGGGCCGGCGGTTCTGGTACTTGAGGTAGTAGGCGTGCTCCCATACGTCGACCCCGAGCAGCGGCGTTTGACCGTCGGAGACGGGCGAGTCTTGGTTCGCGGTCGAGACCACCGCGAGCCCCGAGCCGTCGTGCACGAGCCACGACCAGCCTGAGCCGAACCGGTTGACGCCGGCGCTCTTGAATTCCTCCTGGAAGCTCGAGAAGTCGCCGAAGGCGTCGTCGATGGCCGCGGCGAGGTCGCCATCCGGGGCGCCGCCGCCGTCGGGGCTCATGATCTGCCAGAAGAACGTGTGGTTGGAGTGTCCGCCGGCGTTGTTGCGGACCGGCGTCTGGATGTCGGCCGGGAGCTGATCGAGGTTGCGAAGGACCTCGTCCACGTCCTTGTCCGCCCACTCGGTGCCCTCGAGCGCCGCGTTTGCCTTGTCGACGTAGGCCTGGTGGTGCTTGTCGTGGTGCACGCGCATCGTCTGCTCGTCGATGTGGGGCTCCAGCGCACCGTAGTCGTAGGGAAGACCGGGGACCTCGTACGCCATCTCAATCTCCTTCGTAGCTTGTCGGGGGCAGCGTGAAATCTATCCAGGCGAGCCCCACCCGCGGTTGTGGAGCCTGCTCGCCCCCCAGGCAAGATAGGCGCTGACGAGCGCGCCTAGGGCGATCAGGCCGGTGTCGAGCCACCCACGCGCCTCGGTTCGCGCCTCGCCGACGTCGAAGGCGTGGTTGATCGCGTGGAGCCCGTACCAGATCGCGGTCAGGGTCAGCACCGGGACCCGCCAGGCCGGGTGGCGCGCGGCGAGCAGCAGGACGATCCCGGCCGTGAGCGTGAACGCCCCCACGTCGCCGACGTAATGGGTGTTCTCCGCGCCGTAGCCCCCGACCTCCTCGAAGAAGGTGCCGGGGTCGAGCAGCTGGAACAGGCCGAGCGCGACGTGGAAGAGGCCGGAGATCACCAGGAACCACCAGAGGAGGCGCTCGGTGACGAGCATCGCTAGTCGGAGTCGTCGTCGGCAGGTCGCTGTGTACGCCGCTCGCGCTCCTGCTGGCGGTGACTCAGGGCCTCCTCGTCTAGCACCGGATTCCCGCGCGGGCCCGGCGATTCCACCGGATCGTTTCCCGGGCGCTCGCCACGCCTCTCCTAAGCATCGAGTCCCTCTCGGAGCCATGCCTTGGCAGCGTCCAGCTCTTGCACCGGAAAGGCACGGGCCTTGCCCGGCAGTAGGACGGACAACGCTCGGACCGCGGGTCGCATCCAATCTTCGTGGCTGACCACGGCGACGCGCTCAAATGAGGTGGCGTGGCGGGCGCGAAAGCCCGTATCGGCCTTCATCGCGTCCCCCTCGACCTTACGAGCCTCGGGGCCCACGAGGTAGAGGAGACGAACCTTCTGCCCGCTCGCGATCTCGGCGCGCAGGACCGGCTCGACGGCCTCGTCCCAGTCGTCGTCCTCAACCTCGCCAATTGCCTCGAAGCCGATCGTTCCGGTCGGCATGTCGGCGATCCGTCGCAGCACCTTGCTCCCTTCCTCGCGAGGGCGATTCTAATCGGTGCCCCCGGCCAGGCGAAACGTGGCGCTTCGTCCGACGTCAGTCAACAAGAGGGTCCGCGCGGAAGCTCCTCCCGCCTGAGCTGCTGTCTCGCTTAGGCCGGCTCCTCCCAGCGGGCGGTCAGGTTGTAGATCACCAGGACCGCGAGCACGATCACGATCAACGACCAGATCGGGAACGCGGTGACGATGCCGATTTGCCCGATCGCCGCCAGGGCGGCGATGAACACCCCGGCCCAGCGCGCCCAGCCCTGCGCCGCGAACAACCCGAAGGCAACCAGGACCTGGATCGCACCGATGATCAGGGTCGCCCAGCCCCAGGCCGTGAGGTCGACGATGATCGCGCCGTTGCCGCCGACGATCAGGTTCTCGTCATCGAGGATCCCGGCCAGCCCCCAGAAGAAGTTGAGGAACCCGAGGATGACCAGGATCATCCCGGCGAACACCGCCCAGCCGGTCGGTCCGCCGGAGGTCCTGGTTGTATCTGGATGTGCCACGCGTTCTCCCTTCGACTCGATTCGTTCCCAGCCCGACCGGGCGGCTGGGTTGGTTTATGAGAGGGCCTTGGTCTTGATCGCCTCGAACTCCGCTTGCGTGATCGTGCCCGCGTCGAGCAGCTCCTTCGCCTTGGCGATCTCGCCGGCGGAGCCGCCGGCGGTCTCGCGCACGTACTGGTCGAGCGCCGTCTGTTGAGCCGCGGCCCGCGTCATGGCACGCTCGCGCATCCCATCGTGCTCGGCGATCAGATAAACGAGGACGCCGAGGAACGGCACCACGATCACGAACACGACCCAGGCCGCCTTGCCCCAACCGCCGATGTCGTCGCGGCGGAAGACGTCGCCCAGGACCGTGATCACGATCCAGATCCACGCCACCCAGGCGAAGAAGACGATGATCGTCCAGAGGACGTCCATGAACGGGTAATCGGCCGCAATCAGCATTGACCCTCCTCCAGCCGTCGTGATCGGACCGCGATGCTATATCGGGCGCCGGTCGTCGCGGACTCGACTGGGGCGGCGGGCGCCGCCGCGTCGAGCGAGACCCCCTGATCGGACCGCGTGATTCGCCGCCTCGACGGTCCGAGACCGCATGAACACTGGGATTCCGCCGGACAAAGTGGGCCTTCTGGACCCGCGATGGTCCGACAGGGCCCGACGCGGCGAGTAATCGGGGCGGCCGGATTTGAACCGGCGACCTCACCGACCCGAACGGTGCGCGCTACCAGGCTGCGCCACGCCCCGAGGGACCCCATTCTAGGTGTCCCGAGCCTGCCCGCGGGGCCCAGGCATACTCCCCCCGGTGACGGGTGATCCGCAGGTCGGGGACGGGCACGCGGGCCCAGACTGGAGCGAGGATCCGCTCGCGGGCGGGCGCCCGCCGCTCATCGGCGTGGCCGTCACCCTCGCCGGCATCGCCCTGCTGGCGGTCCTGGTACTCGCGATCGACCCGCTTCGGACCGGCGTCGCGGACGCGATCCAGGGAGACACCGAGTCGCTTCGCGCCGAGCTGCAGGACCTCGGGTTCGCCGGGGTGGTGATCGTGCTCGCGCTGGCGCTGGTGCACGCCGTCGTCTGGTATCCCGCCGAGATCCTCGACGCGGCGGCCGGATACGTCTACGGCTTCTGGGTGGGCGGCGTGATGATGATGGCCGGTTGGATCATGAACGGGGTCGTTGCCTACTGGATCGGTCGCCATGCGGCCCGGCCGCTGCTCTACCGGTTCATCGGTCGCGAGCGTTTTCTCGGCTACGAGCGGATCGTGGGCCGCGGCGGCGTGACCCTGCTGCTGGGAATGCGGCTGATCCCGATCGTCCCGTTCAGCCTGTTCAGCTATGTGGCCGGGTCGGCGCGGGTCCCGCTGACGACCTTCGTCTGGACGACCGCGATCGGCTACATGCCGATCACCCTTCTCTTCGTCTACCTCGGCAGCCGCCTCGAGGAGCTATCGCTGAACGACCCGATCGTCTGGATCGGAGTCGCGTTGATGCTCGGGTTGCTGCTGCTGACGCATCGGGTGGTGCGAACCCTGCGGGGTCACGCGGAGCGGCCCGGCGACGCCACCCCCGGACGCGAAACAGCCTGAGGCCTTGCTAACTCAGCCGACCGTTGCGATCGCCGACTCGATCTGCTCCGTCGATGGGGAGTCCAGGAGCTCGCGGGTGCCGCCCGGGCCGGAGACGATCACCGACGGGCCCGTGCCGGGTAGCTCGAGGTCCGCGGCGAGATCGGCGTCGGACTCGACCCGTGCCGTGACCTCCGGCGAGCCGCGGTCCTCCTCCCATTGATCGACGTCGAGCTCCGGCACGGCCTCCGCGATCTCCCGCAGGAACTCGTCGTCGGCCTCCGCTCCCGCCGCCTCGATGTTGCGAAAGGTGAGGTCGGCGTACTGCCACTGGCGCCCCTGCTCGCCGGCCGCAGTCGCAGCATCGGCCGCCAGGGTCGTCGGCTCCTCGCCCAGCGAGAAATGCCGCAGCTCGAGCTTCGCCCGGCCGGTCCGGGCATATTCCTCGACCAGCGGGTCGATCTCCCCGATCTGATAGTCGCCGCAGCTCAAGCAGCGAAGGTCGGTGAACACGGCCACCGTGACCTCCGCGCCCTCGGGCCCGACCAGGGCGCCCTCCTGAGCGATGCCGCCGAACAGTTGCTGCACCGGACCGATCTCGCCGATCTCCTCGGGCTGAGGGCCGCCCTCGCCGACCGAGATCGAGATCACCGCCGCCAGAAGCGCCGCCGCAACGATCCCGAGGACGATCCGCGGCAGCCAGCGGCTGCGCCCAGGGCTCACCGCGGCGCGAGGCGCAGATCGCGGCGGTCGAAGGTCAACCCGCCACCGCCTTGTAGTAGCGCACTGCGAGGCCGGTCAGGAGCGTCTCGAAGCTCTCCTCCACCGATGTGCCGGAGTCCTTCGCATACGCCTCGAGCCCGCGCCGTTCGATCACGTCGCTCCGCTCGACCACCTCGTCGACCAGCTCGGGGTGCTCGTCGCAGAAGTAGGCTCCGATCGAGTAGAGATCGGTGTCCATCAGCGATTCGAGGAACGGGCTGCGGACGGCGTCGCTCATTTCGGACAAGATATTGGGCGCCGAGTGCTCATCCGCTCCGGGGGGCGGGATGCCGCAATTTGCGGCCGAAAACGTTGACACGTCCGTCCATCCAGGTAAAACTGAGGACGATCCCAGACACGAGGAGACAGATACGTGGCCATCCATCTCACGCCCACCGAACTCGCCGACGAGACCAACATGAAGCGGCGGGAGGTGATCTCCAAGTGCATGGAGATGGGCGTACCGATCTTCAACGGCCGAATCGACAAGACCCTCTTCCTCTCGTCTCTCCGTCAGCTGCCTGAGCAGGGCAAGCAGCCACAGACAGCTCACTGACGAGCCCGCAGCTAACCGACGAGGTGGCCGCCCCGGTCGCGCGCGGGTACGCTGATATAGCCTTCTCGGGGAGCGGCTGCACGGCCGCGGGGAGATTCGCCCAGGACGAGGAGGGAGAGACCGATGGAGACCGCGACCGTCGCCGAGGGCGCCGTACCGGGAGTCGGCTCACGCACGATCGCTGACCTGCTCCCGGCCGCCGTTGAGAGCTACGGAGCCCGTCCGGCGGTGATGTACAAGGACGACTCCGGGACCTGGGTGACCACGTCCTACGACGAGGTCGGCGAGATCGTGCGCCGGATCTCGCTGGGGCTGATCGACCTCGGGCTCGCGAAGGGCGACGTCGTCTCGATCCTCGCGAACACCCGGCCCGAGTGGACCTACTGCGACTTCGCCGCCCTCAGCGCCGGCGCCACGGTTGCCCCCATCTACCAGACCAACTCGCCGGAGGAGTGCCAGTACGTGCTCGAGCACTCCGATGCAAAGGTGGTGTTTGTCGAGGACTCGGAGCAACTCGAGAAGATTCGCCAGATCCGCGAACGCTGCCCGAGGCTCGAGCACGTGATCCGGATGACCGGCGAGAGCGAGGATGCGATCTCGCTCGAGGCGCTGGCCGCGCGTGGCGACGGACGGGACCCCGCCGAGTGGGAGGAGCGCTGGAGCTCGGTCACCCCGGATGACATCTGCACCTTCATCTACACGTCAGGCACGACCGGACCGCCGAAGGGGTGCGTGATCTCGCACTCCAACTACCGGTCGATGCTCGACATGGTCAACGAGGTGAGCGCGATCGAGGAGGACGAGCTCACCTACCTGTTCCTGCCCCTGGCCCATTCATTCGCGCTGCTGGTTCAGTTCGGCAGCTTCGACCTCGGCACCACGATCGCGTACTGGGAGCGCGATCCGCTGAAGATCATGGCGAATCTGGCCGAGGTCAGGCCCACCTACTTCCCCTCGGTCCCGCGGATCTTCGAGAAGATCTACACGGCCGCGAATGCCAACGCCGAGCGCGCCGGGGGCGTGAAGAAGGCGATCTTCGACTGGGCGATCAGCGTCGGCAAGCGCGTGCGCGAGCTCGAGCGCCAGGGCCAGGAGCCCGGCCCCTTGCTCAAGGCCCAGTACGCGGTCGCCGACAAGCAGGTGCTGTCGAAGATCCGGGACCTGTTCGGCGGCCGCCTGCGGATAGCGGTCTCCGGCGCGGCGCCGATCAACCCCGAGATCCTGCGCTTCTTCGACGCTGCCGGGGTCCTGGTGGTCGAGGGCTGGGGCATGACCGAGACCTCGACGGCCGCCACCATCGCCACCCCGGAGGAGTTCAAGTTCGGGACGATCGGCAAGCCGTTTCCGGGCTGCGAGGTCAAGATCGCCGAGGACGGCGAGATCTTGGTCAAGGGCCCGAACGTGTTCCAGGGCTACTACAAGAACGATGAGGCGACGCGGGAGACGCTCCACGATGGATGGCTGCACACCGGCGACATCGGCGAGATCGACGATGACGGCTTCATGTTGATCACCGGGCGTAAGAAGGACATCATCATCACCGCGGGCGGCAAGAACATCACCCCGGCGAACCTGGAGGCCGAGATCAAGCAGCACCCGCTGGTCTCCCAGTGCGTAGTCATCGGCGATCGGCGTCCGTACCTGGTGGCGCTCGTGACGCTCGACCCCGAGGAGGCTGCCACGTTCGCGAAGGAGAACGCCCTCCCGGAGGATCCGGCCGACCTCGCCGCGAACCCGCAGGTGCGGGCAACGATCCAGGCCCACGTCGATCAGATCAACCAGAAGTTCGCCCGGGTCGAGCAGGTGAAGAAGTTCGAGATCCTGCCCCAGGACCTCTCACAGGCGGGCGGCGAGCTGACGCCCACGATGAAGGTGAAGCGGGCCGTGATCGCCCGGAAGTACGCGGACGAGGTGGACCGCCTCTATTCGGGGTGAACGTCCTCTACCAGTGTCGTTCGTCACTCCTTCCTCGATCGCCGTCCTCGACACCGGCAGTGTCGACGATCCGCGGCCCGCTTGCTACGGATCGCCCGTCTCGGAGCTGGCCTCCTTGGCGCCCCGCCCCTGCCCGCGCAGCAGCACGGCCGTGGTCTGCTCCAGCACGCGCCGCCAGGCCGAGGTGGACTCGCGCTCGCGCTCGACCTGGTCGAGCACGTGGCGCACGCGGCGGGCGGAGATCCGGATTCCGTGGCGCTCGGCGATCGTCCTGTAACGGTCGTAGTCGCGAGCGAGCCTCAACGTCACCGATTCGAACCCATGCTTCGCCGTCTGAAGGCGGCCGGAGTAGTCGAGGATCGGGGTGCCGAACATCAGCTCGTCGTCGAGCTCGGGCTCGACCAGGATGATGTCGACGCCGGGGTACTCCTCGCGCCAGTCCTCCATCGCGCGGTGCAGGCGATCGTGCGAGAGCACCCGGAAAGACTGGTTCGCGATCGCCGCAACGCCCATGTCGGAGACGCGACGCACGCGGTCTCCGAGCATCGTCGGGATCCGCTTCGAGAAATCGTTCACGAAGGGAACGAGCGGGTTGATCACGATGATGAACTTGGCCCCCCGCTCGACCGCGATGTCGACGTTCGTGGTGGACCGGATGCCGCCGTCGATGAACTCCCTGCCGTTGATCTCGATGGGCTCGTAGACGACCGGGAGCGCGCCTGACGCGGCGACGGCGGTGGAGATCGGGACGTCGGCCCACTCACCCTCACCGAGGATGACCCGCTCGGTGGTATCCAGGTCGGTGGCGGTGATGTAGAGCTCCCGCTCGAGCACGCGGAAGTCGTTGCTGCGATCCGGGTCCGCGAGCACCTCCTCGACGTAGCGCTCGATCCCCCTGCCGGTGTAGAAGCCATTGGGCAGGCCCGCCGCGAGCCCGGTGAGCAGGTCGACCGCGGAGACCTCGCCCACGTGACCGACCAGCTGTCGCGCCATCCCCGCGACCCGCAGGGGAAAGGTGACGCCGCGCTGGACCATCCCGCGATAGTTCGGCCGCAAGAGCATCGACAGGTCCATGGCGCGGATCGGCGAGGAGAGCTTGCGGTTCAGCACTCTCATCATCTCCTCGGGGGTGATGCCGTTCGCGAGCATGCTGGCGACGAATGCGCCCGCGCTGGTGCCGACGTAGACGTCGAACTGGTTCACGGTCCGGTTGACGGCCAGCAGGTCGAGCGCCCGCAGGGCGCCGATCTCGTACACCCCGCCGGTGAACCCTCCCCCACCGAGGACCAGGGCCGTCTTCGAACGCCGACGCCGACGCCGCGACCCGGCTTGCCCGGGACGCCGCTGCGGGCGTCTCGAGCTCCACGACCTTCCCCATCGCCGGCATTCTAGGCAGGCACGCGGCCGTCGATGGCCCGTCTGGCGCCTTGTAGTCGGGATGCGACTACAAGGCGCCAATGCGGTCGATAGTCTCGTGCGCGTGAGGCGAACGGGACTCGCGCTCGCACTCGCCATTGCCGTGGCGATGGCCGCCCCGGTTCGGGCGGTGGCGGCTGGCCCACCGGACCGGCCGGCAAGCACCCCGGTCGCTCTGGGCTCGAAGCTCGCCCAGAAGCGGGGGATCTCACGCGCTGGCCTGCGCCGGAGCCTGCGCGCCGCGATCCGCACGGCCGGCGGCTCCAGCGGCGCCTACGTCCGGGACCTCGACGGCGCCCGGCATCCGGTCCTGTTCGCGTGGAACGCGCGCGACGGCCGGATCCCGGCCTCGAACCAGAAGCTGTTCACCACCGCCGCCCTGCTCGACCGGTTCGAGCCGGACGGGCACCTGGTGACCAAGGTGTATGTGCGCGGCAAGCGCCACGGCCCGCGCGAGCGGGTGCTTCGCGGCGACCTGATCCTGGTCGGCGCCGGCGACCCGGCACTCGGCACGGCCAAATTCGCCCGGGCCCGCGGGCTGCCGGTGACCCCGCTTCGGACGCTGGCGGCCGACGTGAAGCGGGCGGGCATCAGGCACATCACCGGGAGGGTGCTTGCCGACGACTCGATCTTCGACCGTCTCCGTGGGGTCCCGGCCACAGGCTTCGCCGCCGGCCTCTACCTTAGCCCCCTGTCCGGGCTCTCCTACAACTCCGGCTACGACTCGAACGGGTACGCGAGCAATCCGGAGCTTCGCGCCGCCCACTCACTGGTCGGCGCGCTGCGCCACCAGGGGATCGCCGTCCGCGGCCTCGGTCGCAAGGATCTCTCGCCGGCCGCGCTTCGCCGCCAACCGATCGGCACTGTCGGCTCGCCGGCGATCTCCACCCTGATCGCCGCCACCAACAAGCCTTCCAACAACTTCTACGCGGAGATGCTGCTGAAGCGGGTCGCCGCCCGCGCAGGCAAGGCGGGAACCACCTCCCGCGGGGGCGAGCGCGTCGAGCGGTTCGCCAGGCGGATTGGCAGCGGCATCCGGGTGTCCGACGGCTCCGGGCTTGGCCGCGGGAACCGGGTGACGCCGCGCCAGGTCGTGCGGCTGCTCGCTGCGATGCAGCGGCCCGGGAACCACGGGACCGCATTTCGGCGATCCCTGCCGCTGGCCGGCCACGAGGGCACGGTCGCGGAGCGGATGCTGGGCACCGCCGCCCAGGGTCGCTGCTGGACCAAGACCGGCACGCTGAGTGACGTCAGCGCCCTGTCCGGCTACTGCCAGGCGGGCGACGGGCACATGGTCGCGTTCTCGATCCTGATGAACAACCTGTGGAGCGTCGACGCGGCCCGCCAAGCTCAGGATCGGATGGCGGCGGCGATCGCGGGCTACCGGCGCTGAGGGCTTAGACGGAGCCGACCAGCTCGCGCAGCCCATCCTCGTCGAGGATGTCGATATCGAGCTCCTCGGCCTTGGCCAGCTTCGTGCCGGGGCTGTCGCCGGCGACCACGTAGTCGGTCTTGCGCGAGACCGAGCCGGTGACCTTGCCACCGGCGCGCCGGATCAGCTTGGTGGCCTCATCGCGCGAGAGCTCCGGAAGGGTGCCGGTCAGGACGAACGTCTTGTCCTCCAGTGGGCCTTGCCCCGACCGGCGCTCGGCCTCGGAGACCTCGAACCGAAGGCCCCGATCGCGCAGGCGGCGGATGAGGTCGAGGGTCGGCTCCTCGGCCAGCTCCTCGCGGAGCTGCTCGGCCATGATCGGGCCGACTCCTTCGACCCGCTCGATCGCGCCGGTATCGGCCGCGATCAGGGCATCGATGGTCCCGAAGTGCTCGGCGAGCGCTTGCGCCGTCACGTAGCCCACCCCCGGCAGTCCGAGAGCGAACAACACGATTCTGAACGGCTGGTTCTTCGAGGCCTCGATCGCCTCGATCAGGTTGCGAGCCGAGACCTCGCCAAACCCCTCGAGCTCGGCGAGCCGCTCGGCCGTGAGGCCGTAGATGTCGGCCTGGTCACGGATCAGCTCCTCGTCCAGGAAGCGCGCGGAAAGCTTCTCGCCGAGCCCCTCGATGTCCATCACCGCAGCGAAGTGCTTCACGTGCTGGAAGTTCTGCCCGGGACAGCCTCGCTTGTTGGGACAGATGGTGAACACGCCGTCGTCGGGCTTGATCGTCGGCGTGCCGCAGGCCGGGCACTTCTTCGGCGGCTTGGCCCTCCGAAGCCGCTTGCCCTTGCGCCGCTGGATGAGTGGCGAGACGACCTGAGGGATCACGTCCCCGGCGCGCGTGACCACGACCTCATCCCCCTCGCGCACGTCCTTGCGGGCGAGGTCCTCCTCGTTGTGCAGGGTCGCGGTCGAGACCGTGACCCCCCCACGCGGACCGGCTCGAGGCTCGCGAACGGGAACAGGGCGCCGGTTCGTCCGACGTTCCAGAAGACGTGCTCGAGCTTGGTTGTCGCGGTGATCGGCGGGAACTTCCAGGCGATCGCCCAGCGGGGCTCGCGGCCGACCACGCCCAGCTCGCGCCACAGCGCCCGCTCGTTGACCTTGACGACGACGCCGTCGATCTCGAAATCGAGCTGCTCGCGGCGGGCCTCCCACCAGCGGCAGCGCTCGACCACCTCGTCCACCGCCTCGTGGACGGCGATCTCCTCCTCCACCTTGAACCCGCGCTCCCGCATCCACTCGAGCTCGTCGGCGTGGGTCGGGAGGTCGAGCCCCGTGCCAATCCCGTAGCACCACACCGAGAGCGGGCGCTCGGCGGCGATCTGCGGGTCGAGCTGCCTGATCGTCCCGGCAGCGGCGTTGCGCGGGTTGGCGAACGCGGGCTCGCCGGCGGCGGCGCGGCGCTCGTTCAGCTCCTCGAACCCCTTGCGCGGGAAGTAGACCTCGCCCCTCACCTCGACCAGCTCGGGCGCGTCGTCGATCGCCAGCGGGATCGCCTTGACCGTCCGCAGGTTGTGGGTCACGTCCTCGCCGATGCGCCCGTCGCCGCGGGTGGCCCCGCGAGCCAGCTTGCCGTTCTCGTACACCAGCGAGATCGCCAGCCCGTCGATCTTGGGCTCGGTCACGTAGCCGAACTCCTCGGCGCTGATGTCGAAGCGGCGCAGCAGGTTGCGGATGCGCTGCTCCCATGCCCGCAGCTCGTCCTCGTTGCGAGCGTTTCCCAGCGACAGCATGGGCTCCGGGTGGCGTACCTGCTCGAACTTGTCGAGCGGCTTGCCCCCCACGCGCTGGGTCGGCGAGTCCGGGGTCAGCAGGTCGGGATTCTCGGCCTCGATCTCGCGCAGCTCGTTCAGCAGCGCGTCGTACTCGTCGTCGCCGATCACCGGGTCGTCGAGGACGTAGTAGCGGTGATCGTGCTCGGCGATCTCACGGCGCAGCTCGGCGGCGCGCTCGGCCGGCGGCGCCGTGCCGCGTGCGGCGGGGCTCACGTCCGTGCCCCTGCGCCGCGTACCGCGGCCTCGAGCATGGCCTGCGTGTCCCATTCCCGCAGGCGCTCGAGCCCCCCGCGGTCGGTCAGGTCGAAGTGGACCGGGGTGAGCGCGATGCGCCCGCGCGCGACCGCAACCAGGTCGGTGCCGGGCTCGTCCTCGAACGAGGGCTCGAAGCCGTAGATCTCGTAGCGGCGGCGGCCCTCCGGATCCTCCTCGACCAGCTTCAGCTCGTCGTCGTAGAGGCGCTTTCCCAGGCGGGTCACCTCGATCCCCCGGGGGTCCCCCGCCGGGCAGTTGACGTTGAGCAGGGTTCCCCTCGGGAGCGGATTCTCATCCACCCAGCGAACCAGTTCGGCCGAGAGGCCGGCGGCGACCGAGAAATCGAACTGGCGGCCGAACCGGAAGTTCATCTCGCGGAGCGACGACTGCTGCGAGATCGCGATCGCCGGAATCCCGAGAACGATCCCCTCGAGCGCGGCCGCGACCGTGCCCGAGTAGGTGATGTCGTCGCCCAGGTTGGCGCCGTGATTGATCCCGGAGACGATGAGATCGGGCCGCTCGCCCAGCAGGCCGAGGTCGGCGAAGCGGACGCAGTCCACCGGGGTGCCCTCGGTCGCAAAGCCGGAGGATCCGTCGTCGAAGCGCACCTCCTCCACCCACAGGGGCGAGCGGGTGGTGATGCTACGAGCGGTCGCGCTCCGATTCGAATCGGGCGCGATCACGTGCGCGTCGACGCCGTCGAGGCCCTGGAGGGACCGGCGCACCGCGTGCAGGCCCTCGGCGCCGATGCCGTCGTCATTGGTGATCAGCACGCGCATCGAAGTCGATTGTATGAACGGGGGCGCCCCTGCCCGGCCGCCAGAATGGGCGACGTGGCGGAACGGCCCCCAGCTCGATTGAGTACGGCTCACGGCGCGCCGAGCCGCGCCGCCGGTGGCCTTGCGTGCGCCTCGTCACGCCCATCGTCGTCGGCGCCGCTATACCTGTCGCCGCGGTGGACGATCCCAGTCAAGGCGCGGCAACCGAGGTCTGGCGCGAACCCGTTCGCGGCGGCTACCCGGATCCGGCGATGCTCGCGCTCCCCGGGCTCGAGCGCCTTCGGCGCTTTGGCAGGGGCAGCTTCCCCGCCCCGCCCCTCTTCCACCTCACTGGCGCCCGGCCGACCGGCTTCGGAAAGGGCACGGCCGATGCCGAGATGCCGGCAACGCCGTGGCTGCTCAACTCCGCCGGACTGATCGGCGGCGGGACCCTTGCGGTCCTGGCCGACATCGCCTTCGGCTGCGCCTTCGAGACCGGGATCGGCCCCGCGACCCCGTACGCCACCGCGGAGCTGTCGCTGACCTTCCTGCGCCCGGCCGGGGCCGGTGGAGCCCTCACGGCCCACGGCCAGGCGATTCACACCGGGCGCAACATCGGGCTCTCGGAGGCGTTCCTGCTGGACCCTTCGGGGGAGCGCCTGATCGCCCACGGGACCTCCCGCCTCTCCGTGCTCCCGCGCCTCGACTCCCTGCCCGACCCGCCCGAGGAGGGCCCGCCGGTTGAGCCGCCCCGACATCCGACCCCCGACGCCTATTTGCGGCCCGCGCCCGACGGGGTGATCCAGCAGTCGACCTGGGCCGAGCTGCCGGGCGCCGAGATCCTCGCGCGACAGCTCCGCGACGAGCTGCCCCCGCCCCCCATCCACTTCCTCACCGGCCTGTTGCTCTCCGATGCCGGGGACGGCAAGGCGACGATGCGAATGCCCGCCAGCGAGTGGCTGGCGAGCCCGACCGCCCTGCTTCAGGGGGAACGATCGCGATGCTGGCCGACCACGCCATGCAGGCGGCCGTGCTCACGACCACGGAGGCCGGGACAGCGGTGGCCGGACTCGACCTGAAGGTCAACTTCCTGCGACCTGGGATCGCCGACGGCCGCGAGCTCGTGGCGCGCGCCGAGGTCGTCCACCGCGGACGAACCCTCGCGATCACCCGCGCGGAGGTCTCGAACGCGGACGGCAAGGCAGTGGTGCTCGCGACCGGCTCGTCGATGTATCTACCGGGGCGGCCCGCCAGCCTGGGCGATGTCGAGCTGGGCGGGGAGTAGGTGAGCCGACGGCTCGGAGCGCTCAGGCCGAGACGCTGGCCACTGTTCTCCTTCCGCAAGCGGCGATTAGGGCACCCGAATTAGGTGGGCCGAAGTTCTATCAGAGGCCGGCCGGTCTCCGTCCGCCAGCCTGAGGCTCGCCGAGCGGGCCGTCCCCGAACGTGACTCGCTCCAAGTAGAGCCCGTGCGCGGGCGCGGTCTCGCCCGCCTGACCGCGAGGAGCACCGTCGAGGAGCTCCCGAAAGCCCTCGGCGCTGCGGCGGCCTCGGCCGACCTCGAGCATCGTTCCCACCATCACCCGAACCATGTTGCGCATGAACGCGTCCGCCTCGATCAGGAACGCGAGCATGTCGCCGTGCGCCGCGGGCTCGGGCTCCCAGCGGGCCTCGATCACGTTGCGCTCGAACCGCACGTGCTCCGTCTGAGTCGGCGTGAAGGCGGTGAAGTCATGGACGCCGACGACCGCCCCCGCGCACGTGGCGAGGGCGTCGCGGTCGAGTCGGTGCGGCCACCAGAGCGCCCGGCCCTCCTCAAACGGGTTGCGGACTCGCGAAGCGAGGACGCGGTACCGGTAGGTGCGCGAGCGCGCCCACCGGCGTGCGTCGAAGCCCTCGGGGGCCGCCTCTGCCGAGAGCACCACGATCTCGCGGGGCAGCACCGCGTTCAGGCGCTCCCGCAGCCCGTCGGGGGGTGCGCCCCCGAGCTCGAAGCTCGCCACCTGAGCCCGCGCGTGAACACCGGCGTCGGTGCGCCCTGCGGCCGTCACCCGGGCGGCTCGCCCGGACAGAATCCGCTCGATCGCGGCCTCGACCTCGCCCTGCACGGTGCGGAATCCCGGCTGCGCCGCCCAACCGGCGAACGGCGCGCCGTCATAGGCGAGCTCAAGCCGGAAAGCGGTCATGCTCCCGCTCGGGAGGGTCGCTCCCAATCGAGTGTGGGGTTGGCGGTCATATCTCCCGTCAATCCCACATTCAATGGGATGATCCCTTGGGTCCGACTGGCTCGGGAGACCTCAGGAGGGGCCGGCGGAGGCCCGCGTCGAGCGGTCGGGCGCCTGCTCCTCTTGCGTGTCCGGGGCGGGTGCCGGCTCCGGGGTTGGCTCCGGGTCCTCCGACGGGGCGGGGTCCCGCGGCTCCGCCGCCTCGAGCTCGGCCCGGGGCGCCGCCTCGTCCTTCTCGTCATTCCGACCGAGAATCCCGTCCTTGAATTCGCGCATGCCGGTCCCGAGCGACCGGCCCACCTCCGGAATTCGCCGCGCTCCGAAGATGATCAGGACGATCACCAGGACGATCACCAGCTCGAGTGGCCCGATAGTTGGCATCGGCAAGCGATCTTACCGTGGGTCCTCAGGCACCCGTGCCGTGCCCAATCAGTGCGTGCATGCTTGCTACCATTCTCGGTCGGCCGCAAGGCCGTACCTTGGTGCCTGAGGGCCCGACTCCTGGGGCCCAGTGGGCTTTCTCTCGAAGTTGATTGGATACGACCCGCCGACTGGAGCGGAATGAAGGTTCGAGCGTCCGTTAAGCCGATGTGTGAGCGCTGCCGGGTGATCCGGCGTCGCGGCGTGGTGCTCGTGATCTGCTCCAACCCGCGCCACAAGCAGAGGCAGGGCTAGCAGCAGCAGATGGCACGAATCGCAGGCGTCAACATCCCCCTGAACAAGCGCACCGAGGTCGGCCTCACCTACGTGCACGGCATCGGTCGTTCGACTTCGAACAAGATCCTGTCCGAGGTCGGGGTCGACCCGAACACCTACGTGAAGGATCTGACCGACGACGAGGTCGTGCGCCTCCGCGAAGCGGTCGAGTCGCGGGAGGTCGAGGGTGACCTCCGCCGCGAGCGCTCTCAGAACGTCAAGCGGCTGTCGGAGATCGGCGCCTACCGCGGCCTCCGGCACCGGCGGGGGCTCCCGGTGCGCGGACAGCGGACCAAGACCAATGCGCGCGGACGCAAGGGCCCGCGGCGAATGAGCGTCGCAGGGAAGCGCAAGGCGCCGACGCCGAAGTAGGAGGGCACAGCCAGTCGTGCCACAACCACGCCGAGGAAGTCGCCCGCGCCGGCGGGTAAAGAAGAACATCGCCTACGGGATCGCCCACATCAAGACGAGCTTCAACAACACCATCGTGACCATCACCGATACCGACGGCAACGTGATCTGCTGGGAGTCAGCGGGCTCGGCCGGGTTCAAGGGATCGCGGAAGTCCACGCCGTTCGCCGCCCAGGTGACGGCGGATGCAGCCGCCCGCAAGGGCATGGAGCACGGCCTCGAGCGGGTCGAGGTCTACGCCAAGGGCGCCGGCTCGGGACGCGACACCGCGATCCGCTCGCTGCAGGCCGCCGGCCTTCAGGTGACCACGGTCAAGGACGTCACTCCCCAGGCCCACAACGGCTGTCGCCCGAAGAAGCGGAGGCGGGTGTAGGCATGGCCCGCGAAACCGGCCCGCAATGCAAACAGTGCCGCCGCGAGGGCCAGAAGCTGTTCTTGAAGGGTCAGCGCTGCCTGACCGAGAAGTGCGGGGTCGAGCGCCGCTCCTACCCGCCCGGCGAGCACGGGCGTGGCCGGGTCCGCCAGTCGGAATACCGGCAGCAGCTGCGCGAGAAGCAGAAGGCGCGGCGCTACTACCAGCTGCTCGAGAAGCAGTTCCGAAGCTACTACGACCACGCGTCCCGCCAGCCCGGGGTCACCGGCGAGAACCTGCTGCGCCTGCTCGAACGCCGGCTCGACAACGTGCTCGTCCGGCTCGGCTTCGCGGCGTCCCGCCGCCAGGCCCGGCAGCTGATCGGCCACGGCCACTGGCTGGTCAATGGCCGGCGCGTCGACATCCCCAGCTACCAGGTTCGTCCCGACGACGTGATCACCATCAAGGCGAACTCTGGGGCCGCCGACACCGTGCGCTCCGCCACCGAGTTGACCGCCGCGGTTCCGCCGTGGCTCCAGGCCGATCACGACGCCCTGACCGCGAAGGTGCTCCGCGAGCCCGAGCGCGACGAGATCGCCACGCCGGTCCAGGAACAACTGATCGTCGAGCTCTACTCCAAGTAGTAGGGCCCCGGCGCGCAAACCAACAACGCAAAGAGGAAGTAGATGACCACCCTGCCCGAATTCCAGGTCCCCAAGATCTCCAGCGAGAAGGTCGACGAGAACGGCGGAACGTTCACGATCGAGCCCCTCGACAAGGGGTTCGGCTACACCTTCGGCAACAGCCTCCGGCGCGTGCTGCTGTCGTCCCTCGGTGGCGCCGCCATCAAGAGCGTCCGCATCGAGGGTGTCGCCCACGAGTTCTCGACGATCTCCGGCGTCAAGGAGGACGTCACCGACATCGTGCTCAACCTCAAAGACATCGTGGTGCGCATGCACACCGAGGCCGACGAGGTCGAGGCCCCGTTGGTGGCGACCGGCCCCGGTGAGATCACGGCCGGAGACATCGACCTGCCCGCCGGGGTCGAGATCCTCAATCCCAAGGCGCCGATCGCAACCCTCGAGAAGCGGACCAAGCTCGAGATGTACCTGACGATCGGCCGCGGCCGCGGCTACTCGCCGGCCGAGGACAACAAGAGCGAGGACCAAGCGATCGGCGTGATCCCGATCGACTCGATCTTTTCGCCGATCCGCCGCACCTCGTACTCGGTCGATTCCGCACGAGTCGGTCAGCGCACCGACTTCGACAAGCTCAACCTCGAGGTCGAGACCGACGGCTCGATCGAGCCGGCGTCCGCGCTGCGCGAGGCCGCCGAGCTCCTGATCAAGAGCCTGGCGATCTTCACCGACGCAGATCGGGTCGAGGAGCTGACCAGCCGCGATGGCGCGGGGCTGCCCGAGGCCGGCGCGGCTCCGGTGCCCGCGATCGAGGGTGACGACCGCCTGATCGAGGAGCTCGAGATCGGGGTGCGCGCCTACAACTGCCTCAAGCGTGCGGGGATTCAGACGGTCGGCGACCTCGTCCAGCGCTCGGAGTCGGAGTTGAATGCGATCCCGAACTTCGGCAGGCGCTCGACCGAAGAGGTCAAGGAGGCCCTGACCGCGCTGGGGCTGTCGCTGCGCGAGGAGTAGGCACGTCACCGTCGGCAGTCGACCATGCGCCACCAGAAGCAGCGAAACAAGCTCAGCCGATCGAGCGCCCATCGCAAGGCGCTGCTTCGCAACCTGTCGCGTGAGCTGATCGAGCACGAGCGGATCAGAACCTCCCAGGCGAAGGCCAAAGCCGTGAAGCCAAAGGTGGAGAAGCTGATCACACTCGGAAAGCGCGGCGATCTTCACGCCCGGCGCCAGGCGCTGTCGGAGCTCGGCCAGGACAAGTTCATGGTTCACAAGCTGTTCGAGGAGATCGCCCCGCGCTACGCGGAGCGCAACGGTGGCTACACCCGGATCGTCAAGCTCGGTCCCCGGCGCTCGGACTCGACCGAGATGGTCCTGCTCGAGCTCGTCTGACCTCGCGGCCCCCGCCCCCGCCGGGGATCGGGGCCGCATGCGCACCTCGATCCCCGGCGGGCCCGTCTCAGAAGGTCCCCTCCGCGACGATGAACTGCGCGAACGGGAGCCTGGTCGCGTTCGCGCCCGACGGCGAGGGCAGGCCGAGCAGGGTGTTGATGACCGTGGTCAGCGGGCCGCAGCCGCGCGCGACCGGGACGTCGAACGTGGTGTCCTCGAGCGTCCCGGTCCAATGCCCGGTCAGGTTCTTGATGCCGAGGGCATCCGAGGCGATCATCGCCGAGTCGCCCACGAGCGGGTTGCCCAGGTCGCCCTCGTCGTCCTCGACGGAGGCGAGCTCCTGCACGACGGGCCCGATCACGCACCCGCCCTCGGGGTTCCCGGGCTGGCTCACGTAGAGGTCGATCGGTACCGTGACCGCCAGCGGAAACAGGCTGTTCAACACGACCGGGCCGGCGAGCCCCACGCGAGTCACCGCCTGCTGGCCCCCGACCTCCACGTCGAGCGGCTTCGACGCGAGCATCGGGCCGAACGCGGGCGGCAGCAGGCTGCCCGTGTTGAGATCGAGGGGAGCCGTCAGAGTGAGGGTCTCCGGCGGCAGCTCCTGGGTCAGCGCGGTGCCGATCTGGAACGTGCTTTCCTCGATGTTCGTCTGCTGCTGGCAGAGAACGTCCTGGCCGATGTCGCAACGACCCAACTCGCCGAAGGGAGGCCTGGCGGACCCATCACTCGGGTTCGGCGGGCCGATCGGCGCCTTGTCGGGATCGAGCTGACCGATCTTCCCCGTGCCCAGCTCGGTGAAGTAGATCTTGCCGTCGGGACCTTCGACGATGTCGAACGGGACCGACCCCTGCGTCTCGAGCGGATACTCGGTGAACGTGCCCGAGGCGGGGTCGTAGCGGCCGATGTTGTCGGCCATGTTCTCCGTGAACCAGAGCGAGCCGTCGTCGGCGAAGGTGATCCCGAGCGGCTTCGAGCTCGCCGTCGGAATCTCGAACTCGACGATCTGGCCCGAACTCGGATCGATTCGGCCGATGGTGTTGCCGAACGGCGTCGTGAACCAGAGGCGCCCGGCGCGGTCGGCGGTCATGTAGCCCATCAGCTTGGTCGGGTCATCGAGCGGGAACAGCTCGGTCACACCACTGGTCGGGTCGAGGCGGCCCACGGCGGCGTCGGACGCGTTGGACGGGTCCGGCGTCGTGAACCAGACGCCACCGTCGCCGCCGGTCGCGATCCCGTAGGGACGGATCGTGAGCTCGGGGAAGGCGGGATCGCTGAGCGGGAACGAGGACACCTCGCCGCCTGTCGTCACTCGGATCAGCGTGGCCTCATCGGTCGTCAGCCACAGCGCCTCGTCCGGGCCCACCGCGATCTTGCTCCCCCAGCCGATCTCGGTGCCGAGGTTGACCTCCATCACCTCGCCCGTCGTCGGATCGACCCGGCGGAGGAAGTTCGGCTGGCCCGAGAACAGGCCGGAGCTCAACGGCGACGCCCAGATCCCGCCGTCGGGACCGGCGACGACATCGTTCAGCGAGTGCCCGGCTTCGCCCCCCGGAGGTGTCCCCTCCGGCACCGGGATGTGGAAGTTCGAGTACGCGCCGTCGGTGGTCATGCGTCCGAGCGCGTTCGGGCCCGCTCCCGTATGGGCAAACCACAGGGCCCCGTCGGGGCCGACGTCGATTCCGGTGGGATAGGAGATCGAATTGGCGGTGGCGAACTCCCTCACCGGCTCCGCGCACACGGGGTCATCCTCGGAGAGCATCGCGGGAGGCGTTGGCCGACTTCTTCGGCTTGCCCTTGGCCTGAACCCGGACCCGGAGCGAGGCGCAGTCCTCCAAGGCGGCCTCACCGGCGTTGGTCAGCGGCAGGCTGAGGGTGCCGTTGGCGGCGGACTTCTGCGCCTTCGAGGCGAAGTTCACCTGCCCGCCTCCGGTCGGGGTGGCCTTGGCCGTGGCCGAGACCTGGTCAAGGCCCTTGGACTTATAGGAGACCTTGAGCGCCCCCCGATTGAGCGCCTGGGTCTGCGAGGTGGTCTCGACCTTGACCTTGAGCGTGGTCTTCTGCTGCGCGCGGCGCCGCTTGGACGATCAGGAGCGCCAGGGCGCCGAATCGCGGCCAGCGCGATCAGTCCGTTCCCCCGTGAACGCCGAGCGGTGTGCATCCTCATCCTCCTCCCGGGGCGCGCCGGCGGGGCGCGCCCTCTCTCCACTTGGGTCATGCCTCTAGGCACAATCCTGTTCCTCAAAGCGGAGAATAGGTTGATCCCAGGCCGATGTCAACCTCCACTGCGTCAAGCGACACCCGGCGGCAGCCGGCGCGCTTGCGTTCCAGCGACTGAGCCTTTGTCCGGTCATAGGCGGGCAAACGCTCCAGGCGACGCGGCGGAGCGGGCGACGCAGCGGGCCATAAGGCCCCAGCGGCCCCGCCCCCGGCCGGAGGGGTCAGTCCTCCTACCAGGGCGTGAGGATCCGCGGCCCGTCCTCGGTCACGGCCACCGTGAACTCGAAGTGCGCCGCCAGCGACCCGTCGGCCGAGTAGACGGCCCAGTTGTCCGCTCCCAGCCGCACGTCGGGGCCTCCGGAGTTCACCATCGGCTCGATCGCCAGGACCATCCCGGGCTCGAGCTCCGGACCCCGCCCCGGCTCACCGAAGTTGGGGATCTGCGGGTCCTCGTGCATGTCCCGGCCGATCCCGTGGCCGACCAGGCTGCGGATGATCGAGAGGCCGTCGATCTCGACCGTGCGCTGGATCGCATTCGATACATCCCCGAGGTGGTTGCCGGGGCGCGCCTCGGCCGCCCCCGCGTGTAGCGCCGTCTCGGTCACCTCGAGCAACTTGCGGGCCTCCCCGGAGATCGGACCGATCGGCACGGTGATCGCGGCGTCGGCCACCCAGCCGTCGTAGGTGACTCCGACGTCGAGTGAGAGGATGTCGCCCCGCTTGAGCGCATAGGGCCCCGGGATCCCGTGAACGACCATCGAGTTCGGCGAGGTGCAGATCGACCCCGGGAAGCCGCGATAACCCTTGAACGTGGGCAACGCGCCCTGTGACTCGATGAAGCGCTCCGCGGCCGCGTCGAGGTCGGCCGTGGTCACGCCGGGCCGGCACTTGGACTTGAGCATCCGGAGGCAACGAGCCTGGATCGCGCCGGCCGCCGCCATCTTGTCGATCTGCTCCGCTGTCTTCAGGACGATTCCCGAGCGGTACATCTCAAAGCTCCTCTTCCATCCTCAGTGTGGCGAGGATAGCCCTGATCCGATCGCTCACCTCATCGGGCGCACGCGCGCCGTCGACTCGGCGCAGAATGCCCATGTCCTCGTAACGCGCGATCACCGGCTCCGTCTTCGAGCGGTACTCCTCGAGGCGGTGGCGGGTCACCTCGGGCTTGTCATCGTCGCGCACGATCAGCCGCGAGCCGCAGATGTCGCAGACGCCCTCGTGCTTCGGTGGGTCGAACTCGACGTGGAAGACGTGCCCCTCCTTGATGCACGTCCGTCGCCCACCGAGGCGTCGCATCACCTCCTCATCGGGCGCATCGATCAGCAGGGCCGCCGTGAGGCGCCTTCCGAGGCTCTCCATCTCGCGATCCAGCGCCTCCGCCTGAGGGGTGGTCCTGGGGAAGCCGTCGAGGATGAAGCCGTCGGCGGCCTCGTGGTCGGAGATGCGCTCACCGATCACCCTGACCATCACCTCGTCGGGGACGAGGTCCCCGCGGTCCATGTACTCCTTGGCCTTCCGTCCGAGGTCGGTGCCGTCGCGAACGGCCGCCCGGAGGATGTCGCCGGTGGCCCAGTAGGGCAGGCGGAAGTCCTCTTGCAGGCGCTCTCCCTGGGTCCCCTTGCCCGACCCGGGCGGGCCGAGTAGGACGAGGTTCAACTCAGACATGACGCGGGTGCCTATCGGCCGTGCTCCACGCGGTTACTTCAAGAACCCCTCGTAATTTCTCATCATCAGCTGGGCCTCCAGCTGCTTCACCGTATCCAGGGCGACTCCAACCACGATCAGGATCGAGGTGCCGCCAAAGAAGAAGTTGGCCGAGGTCTGGCTGATCAGGATGGTAGGCAGCGCCGCCACCGCCCCCAGGTAGAGGGCGCCGGGAAAGGTGAGCCTGGACAGGATCCGGTCCAGGTATTCGGCGGTAGGTCGCCCGGGGCGAACGCCCGGGATGAACCCGCCGTATTTCTTCAGGTTGTCCGCCTGGTCGACCGGGTTGAAGGTCACCGCCGTGTAGAAGTAGGTGAAGACGATGATGAAGAACACCTCGCCGACCACATAAGCCCAGTCGTTGGGGTTGAAGAAGGTGGCGAAGTCGGTCCAGAAGTTGTCCTGGTTCTGGCCGAGGAGCTGACCGATCGTCGGCGGGAAGGCCATGATCGAGGCGGCGAAGATCACCGGGATCACGCCGGCCATGTTGACGCGCAGCGGCAGGTAGGTCGAGCCGCCGGTCGTCATCCGACGGCCGACGATCCGCTTCGCGTATTGCACCGGGATCCGTCGCTGACCCTCCTGGACGAAGACGATCCCGACGATCACGGCCAGGGCGATGAACGGCATCATCACGACGAACACCTGGTCAGGGTTGTCCCACCACCTGGCGATCCCGGTCGGGAGGCCCGACGCGATCGAGGCGAAGATCATCAGCGAGATCCCGTTGCCGATCCCGCGTTGGGTGATCAGCTCGCCGAGCCACATCAGCAGGGTGCAGCCGGCGGTGAGGGAGATCACCACCAGGAAGACGGTGCCGAAGCCGGCGTTGGCGCCGAGCGGGCTCGCGACCGCGCCGGTGAACGAGCTGGACTGGAAGAGGAGCACGTAGCCGACCGACTGCGCAAACGCCAGAGCGACTGTCAGGTAACGCGTGTACTGCGTGATCTTCTGCTGCCCGACCTCGCCCTCCTTCTGGAGTCGCTCGAGCGAGGGCACCACCACCGTCAGGAGCTGCAGGATGATCGAGGCGGTGATGTAGGGCATGATCCCCAGCGCGAACAGGGACAGGCGCTGGAGGCTCCCGCCGGAGAACAGGTTGAGGAACCCCAGGATGTTGTTGCCGGAGAAGTTGTCCTCGAGGCTCTCGACCGACGCCAGGTCCACCCCCGGGGCCGGGATGTAGGCGCCGAGCCGATACAGCAGAAGCATCGCCGCGGTGAACAGCAGCTTGCGGCGGATGTCCGGGATCGCGAACGCGTTGAGGATCGTCTGGAGCACGCGTCTACTCCTCGATCAGCTCAGCGGTGCCGCCCGCGGCCTCGATCTTCTCCCGCGCCGAGACGCTGAACGCATGTGCTCGGACGGTCAGCTTCTTCGAGATCTCGCCCCGGCCGAGCACCTTGACCGGATGCTTGCGGGTCGCCAGGCCGGCGGCCCGCAGCGCCTCCGGCGTGACCTCGGCCCCGGCATCGAACCGCGACTCGAGCTCGGCCACATTCACCGGCTGGGAGTGCGTGCGGAAGGGCTCGAACGGCATCGACTTCTTCATGTGCGGCCCGCGCAGCTTGCGCATCCGCATGTGGATCGGGTTCTGACCGCCCTCGTAGCCGACCTTGCGCTTGTTGCCGGATCGCGCGCCGGCGCCCTTCTGGCCCCGGCCGGAGGTCTTGCCGGTGCCCGAGCCCTCGCCGCGGCCCACCCGCTTGCGGGCCTTGCGCGCGCCGGGCTTCGGGCGCAGGTTGTGGAGCCCGATCTCGTCGGGAGCCAGCCGCGCCATGTCAGTCCTCGGCCTCCTCGACCTCGACCAGGTGGTCGACCACGCGCAGCATGCCCCGAACCTGGGGGCTGTCGGGCCGCGTCACCTCGCGCCCGATGCTGCCGAGGCGAAGCGAGCGGAGCGTGGCGCGCTGCGTGGCGCTGGAGCGGTTGCTGGAGCGCACCTGGCGGATTCGAAGAGTCATTGCGGAGTACCTCCGCCGGAAGCCTCCGGAGTACCTCCGCCGGCATCCTCCGCTTCGCGTCCGGTGTCGGCGGGTTCGGGCTCCGGCGCCCCGGCGTCCTGGGCCGCTCGATCCGCGACTTCGTCGCTGGCCCCGGCGGGCTCACCTTCAGCCGGTACAGCGGCAACCGCCTCCGGCGTCACCGCCGCGCCCTCGCCATCGCCGTCTCCACCATTCTCCGCCGTGTGATAGATGCCAAGCACCTCGTCGACGCTGATCCCGCGCAGCTCGGCCACCTGCTCGGGCCGGCGCAGGTTGATCAGCCCATCCATGGTCGCCTTGACCAGGTTGATCGGGTTCTGGGTGCCGATGCTCTTCGAGAGCACGTCGCGGATCCCGGCCAACTCGAGCACGGCGCGCACCCCGCCCCCGGCGATCACCCCGGTTCCCGGGCTGGCCGGACGCAGCACGACGTGGCCCGCGCCGAAGCGTCCGATGATCCTGTGCGGGATCGTCTGGCCGTACATCGGCACGCGGATCAGGCTCTTGCGGGCGTTCTCGACCGCCTTCTGGATCGCGAGCGGCACCTCCCGAGCCTTGCCATAACCGATCCCGACCACGGAGCTCTCGTCGCCGACGGCGACCAGCGCGGTGAACGAGAACCGCCGGCCCCCCTTGACGACCTTGGCGACGCGGTTGATCTCGATCACGCGCTCCTGCAGGTCGAGTCCCTGCGGGCTGATTGTCTCGACATCCTGCCTCATCAACTCAGCAAATCACGGTAGCGGGTCGCCGATTCAAAACCGGAGGCCTCCCTCGCGGGCACCCTCGGCCACGGCGCTGACGCGTCCGTGGTAGCGGTAGCCGCCGCGGTCGAACACGCACGTCTCGACCCCGGCCTGCTTCGCCCGCTCGGCGAGCAGCCCCCCCACCCGCTTGGCTTGCTCCAGGGAGTCGAGATCTCGAACCCCCGCCTCGATCCAGGAGGCGGACGCGACCGTCGCGCCGCGATCGTCGTCGATCAGCTGCGCGAAGACACCCCGGTTGGACCGGAACACGGACAGGCGCGGACGCTCGGCCGTGCCGCGGAGCCTCGCGCGGACGCGGCGACGGCGCCGAAGGCGCCTCTGCGGCTTGGTCTGAACGGTCACGAGCGATGCCTCCTTGCCCGGCTGGCGACGGTTTGCAGCCGGCTGAGGTGTGTCGTCGTGGGAGGAGTCATCGCTAGGCCCTCTTACCCACCTTGCGGCGGACGTGCTCGCCTTCGTAGCGAATGCCTTTTCCCTTGTACGGCTCTGGCGGGCGCACACGCCGGATCCGGGCCGCCACCTCACCGACGAGCTGCTTGTCGATCCCCCTGACCACGATCTGAGTCGGCTGCGGCACCTCGAACTCGATCCCGTCGGGCGCGCTGATCGACACCTGATGGGAGTAGCCGACGCTGAGCTCGAGCGCCTTGCCCTGAAGCCGGGCGCGGTAGCCCACCCCCTGGATCTCGAGGCGCTTCTCGAACCCATCCGTGACGCCCTGGACCATGTTCGCGATCAGGCTGCGGGTGAGCCCGTGCAGCGCGCGGTGCTCGCCGCGGTCGGTCGGCCGGGCGACGGTGAGGGTGCCGTTCTCCTGCTCGATCCTCATCTCGCGGCTCACGTCCTGGCTCAGCTCGCCCTTCGGGCCCTTGACCTTGACCACGCCGGAGCCGACGTCCACGGTGACGCCGTCCGGAACGGTGATCGGCTTGTTTCCGATGCGGCTCATGCTCGACCGCTCACCATACGTAGGCGACGACCTCGCCGCCCACGCCCTGATGCTTCGCCTCGTGTCCGGTCATCACGCCGGCGGAGGTGGAGATGATCGCCGTGCCCATGCCGCCCATCACGCGGGGCACGTCGTCCTGCGCGACGTAGCGCCGCCTTCCGGGGCGCGAGATCCGCTGGAGCCCGCTGATCACCGGGCGCCGGTCCTCCGTGTACTTGAGCTCGATCCGGATGACGTCGCCCACGCGGGTCGGCTCGACGGCGTAGTCGGAGACGTAGCCCTGCTCCTTGAGGATCCGGCTCATCTCCTTACGCAGGCGCGATGCCGGTACCTCGACCTCGGCGTGCTCGGCCGCCAGGGCGTTGCGAATGCGGGTCAGATAATCGGAGATCGGGTCGGTCAGCATCTTGATTCGTGGGTCGCGTTCACCAGCTCGACTTGGTCATGCCCGGGATGTAGCCCTTGTGGGCGGCATCGCGCAGGCAGAGCCGGCAGAGCCCGAACTTGCGGTAGTACGCCCGCGCGCGCCCGCACCGCCGGCAGCGGTTGTGAGCCCGGGTCGGGTGCCTGGGCGTTCGGCCCTGCTTCACGATCTTGGATGTCTTGGCCATGTCGTGTGTTAACCCTCGTCGCTTTCTTCCTGCTCTTGGCCCTCGGTGGTCTCGGCACCCTCCTCGCCCTCGACCGCCTCGGCCTCCCGCTCGCGCTTCGCATACGCCTCGGGGTTCTCGGCCTTGAGCTGCTCCAGTGCCGCCTGCTCCGCCTCGGCGCGCCGTCGAGCCTCCTCCTTGCGCCGCTCCTCCTCGGCCGCCTCCTCCTCGTCGGCCAAGCCCGGGCGACCCTCTCTCGAGAAGGGCATGCCCAGGCCGAGCAGCAACTCGAAGGCCTCGTCGTCGGTCTTCGCCGTGGTCGAGATCGCGACATCGAGTCCGCGTACCTCGTCGATCGAGTCGTAGTCGATCTCGGGAAAGATCAGCTGCTCGCGGAGGCCGAGCGAGTAGTTGCCGCGCCCGTCGAAGGCGCGCGGGCTGAGGCCGCGGAAGTCACGAATCCGCGGGATGGCCACCGAGACCAGGCGGTCCAGGAACTCCCACATGCGGGCGCCCCGAAGGGTCACGGCGACGCCCACCGGCATCCCATCGCGGACCTTGAACGAGGCGATCGACTTGCGGGCGCGGCGGACGTTCGGTCGCTGGCCGGCGATCGTGGCGAGCTGCTCGGTCGCGGCCTCCAGCAGAGGGGTGGACTGCTTCGCGTCGCCGACCCCCATGTTCAGCGTGATCTTGATGACGGTCGGGACCTCCATCGGGTTCTCGTAGCCGAACCGCGAGGTGAGCTTCGGCACCACCTCGCTCTCGTACAGCTCGCGCAGCCGGGGGGGCGTCGCTGCCGGTCGTGACTCTGGGACGGTTGCGGTTTCCATCAGCGATGCCTCCTTCCGCGGCAGTGCGGCTCAGCCGGCGAAAACCGAGCCAGGCAAGGACGCAGTGAGCGTGGCGCACTTGAAAAGTGCGCGAGCGAGCGAGGACGCCGGCTGGCGACAGTTTGCAGCCGGGTGAGGTGTGCTGTCGTGGGAGGAGTCATCGCTTAGTCGATTGCCTTTCCGGTGCGCTTGGAGTAACGCTGCCGAGCGCCGCTCTCGTCGACCCGGACCCCGACGCGCGTGGGCTGGTTGTCGGTGGGGTCGAGCAGCATCACGTTGGAGACGTCGATCGGCGCCTCCTTCTCGATGATGCCGCCGGTCTGCGCGCCTCTCTGCGTGTCCTTGACCGAGCGCGGCCGCTGGTGGCGCTTGACGATATTGAGTCCCTCGATGTACACGCGGCGCCGAGCGGGCTCGGTCCGCAGGACACGGCCGGTCTTGCCCTGGTCCTTGCCGGCGGTGACGACCACCTGATCGTCCTTGCGAATGCGCATCGCCTTGGCCATGGCTAGAGCACCTCCGGGGCGAGGGACACGATCTTCATGAAGTTTCGCTCGCGAAGCTCGCGGGCGACCGGCCCGAAGATGCGGGTGCCCCGCGGATTGTTCTGCGGGTCGATCAGCACGGCGGCGTTCTCGTCGAATGCGATGTACGTACCGTCCGAACGGCCGAGCTGCTTGCGCGTGCGCACGACCACCGCCTGCACCACCTCGCCCTTGCGGATCGCGCCTCGCGGCGTCGCCTGCTTCACGGTCGCCGTGATCACGTCTCCGATCCCCGCGTAGCGCCGGTGGGACCCGCCCTTGACTCGAACGCAAAGGATCTCTCGGGCACCCGAGTTGTCCGCCACCTTGAGCCTTGTCTCCTGCTGAATCACTGGCGGTGCCCCACTACCTCGCTCGCTCCACGACCTCGAGCAGTCGCCAGCGCTTGGTCTTCGACAGCGGTCGCGTCTCGATCACCCGCACGACGTCGCCCTCGTTCGCCTCGTTCCGCTCGTCGTGGGCGTGCAGCGTCGAGCTCCGGCGAACGATCTTCTCGTAGGCAGGATGACGCCGCGCGTCCTCGATCCGCACCGTGATCGTCTTCTCGGCTTTGGTCGAGACGACGGTCCCGACCCGCACCTTCTTCGGCCCCGGGCGCCGCTCGGCCGGTGGCGTCCCCTGACCGGGTTCGTCCTCTCCGCGGCCGCGCCGCGAACGATACCGACGCCGCGACTCGGCATTGGCGGCGCGAGCCTGCGCACGCTCGGCCGCACGCTCCTCGGGGGTCCGCGGAGGCAGGGCAGGCGTTGACGCACGCGAGCGCTCGAGCTTCCTCCGCGCCCTCGGGTCCAGGTCTGCGTCACCGTGCTCACGCTCGGTGTCCCGCACAGATTCCTCGGCCTGGGACTCCTCGGCCGCGGGCTCCTCGGCCGCCGGGGCCTCGGTCTCCTCTTCTGGCTGCTTCTCTTCCTCGACCACCGTCAGTCCCTCGGTCTCAGTTCCTTGCGCACGTCGATCCCACGCTCCCGCGCCACGGTTTCGAGGCGGGCCACGTCGCGCCGCGACTCGCGCAGACCCGCGGTGTTCTCCAGCTCCCCGGTCGCATGGCGGAAGCGCAGGTTGAAGGTCTCCTCGCGGGCTTCCCTGAGACGCTCGACGAGGTCCTGATCGCCGAGGGCGTGGACGTCGGACGCCTTCATCCCGCGACCTCCTCGCGCCTCACGAACTTGGTCTTCACGGGAAGCTTGTGACCGGCGAGCCGCATCGCCTCGCGAGCGAGGTCCTCGGGGACACCGGCGAGCTCGAACATCACGCGTCCGGGCTTGACCACGGCGACCCACCCCTCGGGGTTCCCCTTGCCCGAGCCCATGCGAGTCTCCGCCGGCTTCTTCGTGTAGGGCTTATCCGGGAAGATGTTGATCCAGACCTTGCCGCCGCGCTTGATCTTGCGGGTCATGGCAACGCGGGCCGCCTCGATTTGGCGGTTCGTCACCCAGCCTCGTTCGAGCGACTTCAGCCCGTACTCGCCGAAGGCCACGTGGCTTCCACCCTTCGCGTTGCCGCGCATCCGGCCGCGCATCACCTTGCGGTACTTGACGCGCTTGGGCATCAGCATCAGGACTCACCACCCTCGGAGGCCTTGGGCTCGGCAGGATCGGCGCTCGGCGGCTTCTCCTCGCCCGCAGGCGCAGCCGGCTGGGGCGGTGCCTCGCCCTCGGCCGGAGGGGGCGTCACCTCGGGCTCCGTTGGGACGGGCTGAGAGGGCGCGGCCGCGGGTGGCGCCGGCGGCGCGGGTGGCGCCGGCGGCGCGGCGGCACTGCGGTCCCCCTCGGTTCGGCGCTCTGGGGGCCGCGGCCGCGGCCCGCGGCCGTTGCCACCCCGGCTCCGGCGGCCAGGACGGGGGCCGAGGTCCTGGCCCTCTTCGACCCTGGTCCGGAATCCCTCGGGCATCACCTCGCCGTTGTTGATCCAGCACTTGACGCCGATCCGGCCTGTCGTCGTGCGGGCCTCGTGGAAGCCGTAGTCGATGTCCGCTCGAAGCGTGTGGAGGGGGACTCGGCCGTCGGAGTAGCCCTCCGTGCGCGCCATCTCGGCGCCGCCTAGCCGACCGGATACCTGCACCTTCACTCCCTTGGCGCCGGAGCGCATCGCGGAAGTCAGGGCACGCTTCATGGCTCGGCGGAACGCGACGCGGTTCTGAAGCTGCTCGGCGATCGACTGCGCGACGAGCTTTGCGTCGAGCTCAGGGCGCTTGATCTCGCGGATGTTCACCTTCACCGGCTTACCGGTGATCCGATGGAGGTCCCGCCGCAAAGCGTCGACCTCGGAACCCGACTTGCCGATCACGATCCCAGGCCGGGCGGTGTGGATGTCCACCTCGATCTCGCCGCGCTGCTTCGTGATCTTGATGTCGCTAAGGCCGGCGTGCGAGAGCTTTCCCTCAATGTGGTCGCGGATCGCCATGTCCTCGAGCAACGCGTCGGCGAAGTGGCGCTGGTCGAACCAGGTCGACTGCCAGTCGTGGATGTAGCCGACTCGAAAGCCTTCGGGGTGGATCTTCTGTCCCATCGCTCCTTCTCTCGGCTACTCGGTAGGTGTCAACGCAACGCTCACGTGGCAGGTGCGCTTGTCGATGCGGGTCGCGCGACCCCGCGCGCGGGCACGCCAGCGCTTGAGGATCGGGCCGTCGTCGACTCGGATGTCGGCGATCCGCAGGTCCTCAGCCACCAGGTCATGGTTGCTCTCCGCGTTCGCAGCGGCGGACGCGATCAGCTTGCCGACGTCGCGAGCGGCGCCGCGCGGTGAGAAATCGAGCAGCGTCTGGGCCTCGGTCACGGGCAGTCCTCGCACCTGATCCGCGACCATGCGCGCCTTCCGGGGCGCCACCCGCACGTAGCGGGCGCTGGCGCGCACCATGGGCACCTCGGGTGGGGTCTCGTCGCTCATCGCTCTCTCCTGTCGCCCGAATGCGACCGGAAGGTCCGGGTCGGAGCGAACTCGCCGAGCTTGTGCCCGACCATCGACTCCGAGACGAAAACCGGCACGTGCTTGCGGCCGTCGTGGACGGCGATGGTGTGGCCGACCATCTCGGGGAAGACCGTCGACCCGCGCGACCAGGTCTTGATCATCTGCTTCTGGCCGCCTTCGTTCATCTGCTGGATCCGCCGCATCAGCCGCTCCTCGACGAACGGTCCCTTCTTGGTCGAACGGCCCATTAGCGACTGCCTCCTCGCTTCTTGCCGCGGCGGCGGCCCCGCACGATCACCGCATCGGACTGCTTGCCCTTCTTTCGGGTGCGATAGCCCAGCGTCGGCTTGCCCCACGGGGTCACCGGGTGGCCGCCCGGGGTGTGGTGCGCCTCGCCGCCCCCGTGCGGATGGTCCACTGGGTTCATCGCGATGCCGCGAGTCTGCGGGCGCCGTCCCTTGTGGCGGTTGCGCCCGGCCTTGCCGACCTTGACGTTCTGATGCTCGGTGTTCGACAGCGTGCCCACGGTCGCTCGGCAGTCCGCCCGCACCAGCCGCATCTCGGACGAGGGAAGCCTCAGGGTCACCATCGGGCCCTCCTTCGCCACGACCTGGATGGCCGAGCCCGCCGCTCGGCCAATGCGACCGCCCTGACCCGGGACCAGCTCGACGTTGTGGACGATGGTGCCGGTAGGGATCGAACGCAGCGGCAGCGCGTTGCCCGGCCGGATGTCGGCGTCCTCGCCGGATGAGACCGTGGCCCCGGGCCGGACGCCCTGGGGGGCAAGGATGTAGCTCTTGTGGCCGTCCGCGTAGTGGAGCAGAGCGATGTAGCAGGTCCGGTTCGGGTCGTACTCGATCGTCGCCACCTTCGCCGGCACCCCATCCTTGCGCCGCTTGAAGTCGATGCGCCGGTAGCGGCGCTTCGCCCCGCCGCCGCGGTGGCGCGCGGTGACGCGGCCGCGGGTATTGCGGCCGCCGGAGCGGCCCTTGCCCTCGGTGAGCGATTTCTGCGGGCCCGCGTCGGTCAGCTCCTCGCGGACCTGGTAGGTCGCGAAGCGCCGGCCGGGGCTGGTGGGCTTTGTCTTTCGCATTGCCATGGTGGAGTGCTTGTCGTGTTGGTTCGCCTCGTCTACTCCGCTACCGCGGCACCCTCGAACAGCTCGATTCGATCGCCGGGGGCCAGCTGCACGACCGCCTTCTTCCACGCCCGCGTCCGGCCCGTGAGCAGTCCACGGCGCTTCGGCTTCGAGCGCACCTTGAGCGTGCGCACCTCGGCCACGGTGACGTCGAAGATCTCCTCGACGGCGTGGGCGATCTGCGTCTTGTGCGCCCGCGGGTCGACCCGGAAGGTGTACTTCCCGTCGGCCATCAGAGCGTAGCTCTTCTCCGAGACCACGGGCTCGAGGATCACCTGGCGAGGTTCCATCGGCTAGCGGTGCCTCCTTCCGCGGTAGTGCCGACTGAGGCGTGCTGTCGTGGGAGGAGTCACCGCTACTAGCCCTCGTCCCCGCTGTCGTCGGCTTCATCGCCCGCGCCTCCGGGCTCGTCGCCGCCGCGGCTGACCTCCGCCACGCGACTCTCCAGCACCTTCAGCGCCTCGCGAGACAGCACCAGCGAGGCATGGCCGATCACGTCGGCAACCCCGACCGCGCTCACCGGCAGGACGGCGACGTCCGGGATATTGCGAAAGCTCTTCATCGCACCGAGCTCGTCGGCATCGGTCACGACCAGGGTCGGCCGCCTCGGCGCCCACTGTTCCAGCGCTTCCGCCGCCTGCTTCGTCTGAGGCGACTCGTACGCCGCGGCATCGAGCAGCGCGACGCTTCCCCGATCGGCGTGAACCGAGAGGGCCGAGCGCAGCGCACGGCGCCGCGCCTTGCGGTTCACCTTGACGGTGTGCGACCGCGGCTTGGGCCCGAACGCCACCCCGCCGCCGCGGCGGTGCGGCACGCTGAGGGCACCCGCACGCGCCCGCCCGGTGCCCTTCTGGCGCCACGCCTTCGCGGTCGTCATGGAGACCTCGCCTCGCCCGAGGGTGGATGCGGTCCCGCGTCGGCGAGCGGCCAGATCCGCCCGCGCGACCTCGTGCAGAAGCGACTCGTGAACGCCCTCGCCGAACAGCGCCGCGGGCAGGTCGGCCTTGGTCGTCTTGCCCAGCACCGGTGCCTTAGCCATCGGTCCGTACCTCCACGGTCCCGTTGCGTGGGCCTGGCACCGCGCCCAGGAGCAGGAGCAGGTTGCGCTCCGTGTCGACCTCGACCACCTCGAGCCGACGCTGCGTCACCCGACGCCCGCCCATCCGGCCCGGCATGCGGACGCCCTTGAACACGCGGGCCGGGTCGGCGCTGGCGCCGATCGAGCCGGGCGCGCGCACGTTGTGCGAGCCATGGCTCTCGGGCCCGCGGCTGGACCCGTGGCGACGGATCGTACCCTGGAAGCCCTTGCCGATCGCAACGCCCGAGACCTTCACCCGCTGGCCGGGCTCGAACTGATCCACCGAGACCGAGTCGCCCACCTTGGGGCCCTCCTCGGACCCCAGCTGCTCGTCCCGGAACTCGACCAGCGTGCGGCTGGAAGGCGCGCCCGCCTTCTTCAGATGGCCCAGCTGAGCTTTGGTCAGCCGGCGCTCGGGCACCTCGTCGAAGGCGAGTTGGACCGCCGCGTAGCCGTCGCGCTCGGGGTCCCGGATCGCGGCGACGTGACAGGGACCGGCCTCAATCACGGTCACGGGCACGCGGGTGCCGTCCTCCGTGAACACCTGAGTCATCCCGAGCTTCTTTCCGACGATTGCTGCCATGGCGATGACCGTCCGCGACTACGTCTTGATCTCGATATCCACCCCGGCCGGAAGGGCGTCGAGCCGCTGCAGCGAGTCGATCGTCTTCGGGGTGGGTTGCAGGATGTCGATCAGGCGCTTGTGGGTGCGGATCTCGAAGTGCTCGCGGGAGTCCTTGTCCTTGAACGGCGAGCGGATCACGCAGTAGACGTTCTTCTCGGTGGGCAGGGGCACCGGGCCCGACACCGTCGCACCCGTGCGCTGGGCGGTCTCGACGATCTCGCGCGCGGCGCGATCGATCGCGTCGTGGTCGTAGGCCTTGAGCCTGATCCGAATTCTGGTTGCGGCTAGTGAAGCCAAGGTCTCACTCGATGGTGGTAGTGGTGGTGGTGGTGGTGGTGGCTGGTGATTCGCTCTGCTTGCTTTCTTGCCCTCTGGCGCAGTTGGGGCGCCGCCCCGTGGGTGGGGCCGCGCCCCGGTCGTATGTCTGACACTTTCCCTCGGCTCCTCCGCTCTGCGCGTTGGGGCCGGGGTTCCTAGCGGGCCGGGATATGTGCCGACCCGAAAAGAGGCCGGTCACGGGACCGGCCCCTCTGGGTGTTACTCGAGTATCTCGGTAACGACCCCCGAGCCTACGGTGCGCCCACCCTCTCGGATCGCGAACCGAAGGCCCTTGTCCATGGCGATCGGCTGGATCAGCTCGATCGTCATCTCCACGTTGTCTCCCGGCATCACCATCTCCGTGCCCTCGGGCAGGTTCGCCACCCCGGTGACATCGGTGGTCCGGAAATAGAACTGAGGCCGGTAGCCCGAGAAGAACGGCGTGTGGCGGCCGCCCTCCTCCTTCCTCAGGCAGTAGACCTCGGACTTGAACTTGGTGTGAGGTGTGATCGAGCCCGGCTTGCACAGCACCTGTCCGCGCTCGATGTCCTCGCGCTTCGTCCCGCGCAGCAGGCAGCCGACGTTGTCGCCCGCCTGCCCCTGGTCGAGGATCTTGCGGAACATCTCGACCCCGGTCACCACGGTCTTCTGGGTCGGCCGGATCCCGACGATCTCGACCTCCTCGCCGGTGTTGACGACACCCTGCTCGATTCGGCCGGTGGCGACCGTGCCGCGGCCGGTGATCGAGAAGATGTCCTCGACCGGCATCAGGAACGGCTTGTCGAGGTCCCGCTCGGGCTCGGGGATGTAGGTGTCCAGGGTCTCGGCGAGCTCGAGGATCGCCTTCTTGGCCTCCTCGTCTCCCTCGAGCGCCCGGAGCGCCGACCCCTTGATGATCGGCGTCTCGTCGCCCGGGAAGTCGTACTCCTTGAGCAGGTCCTTGACCTCCTCCTCAACCAGCTCGACGATCTCCTCGTCGTCGACCATGTCGGTCTTGTTGAGGAAGACGACCACATAGGGCACGTTCACCTGGCGCGCCAGGAGGATGTGCTCGCGAGTCTGCGGCATCGGGCCGTCGGCGGCCGAGACGACCAGGATGGCGCCGTCCATCTGGGCGGCGCCGGTGATCATGTTCTTGACGTAGTCGGCGTGGCCGGGGCAGTCGACGTGGGCGTAGTGACGGTTCTCGGTCTCGTACTCCACGTGCGCGGTGGCGATCGTGATCCCGCGCTCCTTCTCCTCGGGAGCGTTGTCGATGGACTCGAACGACCGCTCCTCGGTACTGGCGCCCTGCTCGGCCAGCACCTTCGTGATCGCCGCTGTCAGCGTGGTCTTGCCGTGGTCGATGTGACCGATGGTGCCGACGTTGACGTGCGGCTTATCGCGCTCGAACTTCTCCTTGGCCATCTCGCTCCTTTTGGGGGTACCGTTTCCTTCTTCAGCTCTGGGTTTGGTCTTGGATCAGCCTCTTCGGCGGACGGGCATGAGGATCCCGTGCCCCTTCAGGCGAACCCCGGAAATATAGGCAAAACGCGCTCACGCACCCGCTCCGACCGGCTCGGCGGTGCGATGCTCGATGATCTGCTCGGCGATATTCGCCGGCACCTCCTCGTAGCGCTCGAACTGCATCGTGTAGGTCGCGCGGCCCTGAGTCGAGGACCGCAGGTCGGTCGCGTAGCCGAACATCTCGCCCAGAGGCACGAAGGCCTGGATCGCGACCGCGTTGCCGCGCGGCTCCTGTCCCTGGACCTTGCCGCGCCGGCGAGAGAGGTCGCCGATGACGTCGCCGAGGAACCCCTCGGGGGTCACTACCTCGACCGCCATCACCGGCTCGAGCAGGACGGGCTTCGCCCGGCGGGCGGCGTCCTGGACCGCCATCGAGCCGGCCACCTTGAACGCCATCTCGGAGGAGTCCACATCGTGGTAGCTGCCGTCGGTGAGCTCGACCCGCACGTCAACCATCGGGTAGCCGGCCATGACTCCCGAGCCCAGGGCCTCCTCGACCCCCTGCTCGACTGCGGGAATGAACTCCGTGGGGATCGCGCCGCCCCGGATCCGGTTGACGAAGTCGAAGCCCTCGTCGGGAGCCGGCTCCACGTTTATGACGACGTGACCGTACTGGCCGCGACCGCCGGTCTGGCGCACGAAGCGGCCCTGAACCTTCTCGACCCGCTCGCTGATCGTCTCCCGGTAAGCCACCTGTGGCCGCCCGACGTTGGCGTCGACGTTGAACTCGCGCAGGAGCCGATCGACGATGACCTCGAGGTGGAGCTCGCCCATGCCGTGGATCAGCGTCTGGCCGAGCTCCTCCTCGGACTCGACCTGGAATGTGGGATCCTCCTCGGCGAGGCGCGAGAGCGAGGCCGAGAGCTTCTCCTGGTCGGCCTTCGTCTTCGGCTCGATCGCGACCGCGATGACCGGCTCCGGAAACTCGATCGTCTCGAGCACGATCGGGGCGTCTGGAGCGCACAGGGTGTCGCCGGTCGAGGTCTGCTTGAGACCCACACCGGCGCAGATGTCGCCCGCGTAGACCGTCTCGATCTCCTCACGATGGTTGGCGTGCATCATGAGCAGCCGCCCGATTCGCTCGGTGCGACCGGTGGTGGCGTTGAGCACCCGGCTGCCTGCGGTCAGCTTCCCCGAGTACACCCGGAAGTAGGTGAGCTTGCCGACGTAGGGATCGGCCATCACCTTGAAAGCGAGCGCGGCGAACGGAGCGTTGTCGTCGGCGGGACGCTCGGCCTCGGTGCCGTCCCCGTCGCTGGCGGCGCCCTTGGCCGGGGGCTCGATCCCACGGACCGCGGGGACCTCCAGCGGCGAGGGCAGGAGCTCGACGATCGCGTCGAGCAGCGGCTGCACGCCCTTGTTCTTGAACGCGGAGCCGCACAGGACCGGGGTCACCTTCAGATCGAGGGTCGCGCGGTGAAGGGACGAGGCGATCCGCTCGTGGGGGATCTCCTCGTCGTTCAGGTATGCCTCCATCAACTCGTCGTCGTACTCGGCGCACGCCTCGATCAGCTCAGTGCGGGCCTCGTGGGCGGTGTCGGCCAGCTCGGCGGGCACCTCCTCGTAGGAGAGCTCGGTTCCGAGCTCGTCCTTCCAGATCAGGGCCTTGTTCTCGATCAGGTCGATGACGCCGTAGAACGAGTCCTCCTGACCGATCGGGAGCTGGATCGGCAGGGGGTGCGCCCCGAGGCGCTCACGCATCGTCTGAATCGCCCTCGGGAAGTCGGCGCCGACGCGATCCATCTTGTTGATGAAGGCGATCCGCGGGACCCGGTACTTGTCGGCCTGGCGCCAGACCGTCTCCGACTGGGGCTCGACTCCGGCGACCGAGTCGAACAGGGCGATCGCACCGTCGAGCACGCGCAGTGACCGCTCCACCTCGACCGTGAAGTCGACGTGGCCGGGGGTGTCGATGATGTTGATGCGGTGATCGCGCCACTCGCACGCGGTCGCGGCAGACGTGATCGTGATCCCGCGCTCCTGCTCCTGCTCCATCCAGTCCATGACGGCAGCGCCCTCGTGGACCTCACCCATCTTGTGGGTGCGGCCCGTGTAGTAGAGGATGCGCTCGGTCGTCGTCGTCTTGCCGGCGTCGATGTGCGCCATGATCCCGATGTTGCGGGTCTTCTCTAGCGCGAAGTTGCGTGCCATTTTCTTCGTAGAGTTCCTGAATTCTGTGTGAGGTCGGCGCCCAGCCGAGGCGCCACGGGCTAGGAGGAGACGAAGAGGGGCCGTGACGTGGCTTTGGCGCATGAAAAAGGGCCCAGAAAGGGCCCGAGCGCTACCGCCGACTCAGCCCGAAATCGCCTATATGGTGCGGCTCTCCATGGAAGGGAATCCCGCTTGCGCACGGCGCTCGGCCCGCGCACAAGCGACGGCCGAGTATAGCAGCGGGTCAGTGCAATTCCGGGGGCTCAAATGACCTCTCGGCAGCCACCGAAAGCCCTCTGCGACGCCGTCTCCAGGGTCCTCGTGATCCCGGTCGCAAGGGGGCGGTCGTGAGCAGGCTCGCCGCGCTGATCCGAAGCCCCGAACGCGTCCTGCCGTTCGCCTGCATCGCGGCCGCGCTGATCCTCTTCGCATCCGAGCTCATGACCACGTTCGAATTCACGCAGCCCGGGCAGGAGCCTCTCTGCACCCAGGATGCGATCGACCGCCACGCGTTCGCTCCGGCGGTGCTGGCGGCGTTCGCGATCGGGGCGACGGTCCTCGCGGTGGCCGCGGGATCGAAGCCGGCCGCAATGGGCGTCGCCATCTGCGGACTCGTTGCGCTGGCGATCTTCCTCCTGCTCGACCTCCCCGACGCCAGCAACGTGGGGACCGTGGGGGAGTCATGCGGTCCCACGGCCGGATTCGTCAACGCGGAGGCAGTGCCGCGACCGGGATTCTGGCTCGAGCTGGTGGGATCGCTCGCGCTGGCGATCAGCGGGGCCGCGCTCGCCTCGCTGACGCCCGAGCAGCTGATGAGCCTGCGGCCCGGTGGGCCGGGGCGGACGGGCGGAACCGGCTCGGGGACCGAGTCCTCACGGCGGCGAGATGAGGATGGGGCACCCGGCGGGCGCATGATCGGCAACGAGACGGATCAGGCGCGCGGCCGGCCTCGGGGGCGGATCAAGGATTGAGCTCCGCTCGAGCGCGCGAGCCAAGGGGGCCCTGGCCGACCGAGTCGTGACCCGCGAGACGAGACAGAACCTGACGGCCCTCGCGATCGCCGCCGTGGTCGTGCTCCTCGTCGTGATCGCATTCTCGCGGCCCGGCGCGGTGCTGCCCATCAGCGATGAGACGCTCGCCGATTCGGTCGCCCGCAACGCCGGTTCCGCGTTCGGCGCCATCGTTCCACCCCGCTGCCGAGCGGAACGCGGGGACCGATGGAGATGCCTGGTCTCGGTGGAGGACGGTGGGACCAGCGCCACCCGCCGCTATGAGGTCGAGGTCGGCTGGGACGGTTGCTGGAGCGGCACTCGCCCGAGCCGGGAACGCGGTCGGCGCTCCCCTGCCAAGCGTGAGCCACGGGAATCGGAGGAAGTCCTGCTCTCGGGCTGCGTCAGCCTGATGGACTACTGAGCGGCCGCGGACTGCTTCGCACTACCAGCGGTAATGCGCGAACGCCTTGTTGGCCTGCGCCATCCGGTAGATGTCGTCCTTGCGCTTCCAGGCACCACCCTGCTGCTGGGTCGCGTCCAGGATCTCGTTGGCGAGACGCTGCGCCATCGCCTTCTCGCGGCGGTCGCGGGCGAACTGGACCAGCCAGCGAACGGCAAGCGTCCTGGCACGACGAGGAGGAACCTCCACCGGCACCTGGTAGGTGGCGCCGCCGACGCGCCGGGAGCGCACCTCGAGCACCGGGGTCAACTGCTTGATCGCCTCGTCGAGGACGTCGACCGGAGGACGGCTGGTCCGCTCACCGACGACCGCGAGGGCGTCGTAGGTGATCCGCTCGGCGAGCGCCTTCTTCCCCTTCCCCATCACCTTGTTCACCACCTGCTGCACCAGGCGGCTGTGATAACGCGAGTCGGGCTCGACCGGGCGGATCGGGGCGCGGGCGCGGCGGGGCACTAGTGGTCGCTCCTCACTACCTCTTCACCCCGTAGCGCGAGCGCGCCTGCTTGCGGTCGGCCACGCCGGAGGCGTCGAGCGCCCCCCGAACGACCTTGTAGCGAACGCCCGGGAGGTCCTTGACTCGCCCGCCGCGGATCAGCACCACGGAGTGCTCCTGCAAGTTGTGCCCCTCGCCCGGGATGTAGGTGGTGACCTCCATCCCGTTGGTCAGGCGTACGCGCGCGATCTTGCGCAGAGCCGAGTTCGGCTTCTTCGGCGTCACGGTGGCGACCCGGGTGCAGACGCCCCGGCGCTGCGGAGCGGCCACACGTCGCTTGCGGCCCTGGCCCGACTTCAGCCCGGGAGTTGTCACCTTCTTCTGCGGGCGCTTGCGACCCTTGCGTATCAGCTGGTTGGTGCTCGGCACGGCGGCGAATGGTAGCGGGGTCGCCGCGCTACCCACGCCCGGCGTCCGGGACTTCTCGACCCGTGAGGATGGCTCGCTACGCTCATGGCGTGTCTGCGAACGGTCGCCCGATCCTCGCCCTCGATGTCGATGGGGTGGTCAGCCTCTTCGGGTTCGAGGGGCCGCTCGACCAGGCCCCCGGCCGCTTCCACCTGATCGACGGCGTCGCCCACTGCATCCCTGACCAGCTGGGCGAGCGCCTTCGGCGGCTCGCGGAGGTCTACGACCTGGTCTGGGCCACCGGATGGGAGGACCGTGCCAACGACATCCTGCCCGGCATCCTCGGGCTTGATGGCGAGCTTCCTGTGCTCACGTTCGGGGGCCGGGCGCGGTTCGGGACCGCGCACTGGAAGGTGGATGCGATCGACGAGTACGCCGGAGACCGTCCGGTCGCCTGGATCGACGACTGCCTCGATCAGAGCTGTCACGCCTGGGCGAAGAGCCGCGAGGCACCCACCCTCCTCGTCCCCGTGGAGTCGGACTGCGGGCTGCAGGAGGCCCAGGTCGAGGCGCTGGTCTCATGGGCGCGCGGGGTGAACGGCGAGGAGGGCGGCTGACCCTACGTCCCTCAGCATGGATCAGCGCAGTCGCCGCCCGCGCACACCGGATCAACCATCTAGACTGATCCGCGGGTGGAGGGTTTCTTACCGATCTTCTTTCTGGCCGTGGTCCTGAAGATCCCGGTCGGGCTCATGCTCTATCTGGTCTACTGGGCGGTCAAGGCCGAGCCCGAGACCGAGGAGGCTCCCGGCGACGGCGCCGACGACCATGAGTTCCGCCGCTGGCATCGACTTCCACGGCGCCCCCGGGGTCCGCGGCGCGGACCGCACGCGCCCGATGCCCAGCCCCTCCCAGGCTGCCCGCCCGGTGGGCGCCGCCGGGTGGTCGCCGCGCCCGCGCCGTTGCGAGCGCACACGCGCGGCTCAAACTAACGACAACGGCACCAGCCTCACGCCTCGCAATCGGGGGCTTCGCCCCTCTGCTCTGCGTCAGAACCCTTCGATCGCCTGGTCGAGATCGGCGACGAGGTCCTCCGCGGCCTCGATCCCGCATGAGAGCCGGATCAGGTCGGGCGCCACTGCCGCCTCGGAGCCCTCAACCGACTGATGGGTCATCGCCTGGGGCAGCTCGATCAGGGACTCGACCCCGCCGAGCGACTCGGCCAGGGAGAAGATCCCGGTGCGGGTCACGATGCCCGCGGCGTCGGGATGACGGAAGGAGACCATCCCTCCGAACCCGGGCCAGCTCACCTCCGCCACCCCCGGCGCGCCCGCGAGGAAATCACTGACGTCACGACCGTTCGCGGTGTGCTGCGCCACCCGCAGCGCCAGGGTGCGCAGGCCGCGGTGGACCAGGAAGCAGTCGAGCGGGCCGGGCACGGCGCCGACCGAGTTCTGCACGAACCGCACCTGCTCGTGCAGCTCCTCGTCGGCGGTGATCACGGCGCCGCCGACCACGTCCGAATGCCCGCCCAGGTATTTGGTCGTCGAGTGCACGACCGCCTTCGCGCCGAGCTCGAGCGGCCGCTGCACGACCGGAGTGGCGAAGGTGTTATCGACCACGACGATGCGCGCACCCGCGGAGTCGACGACGGTCGGGATGTCGATCAGGTTGAGCAGCGGGTTGGTCGGCGTCTCGACCCACACCATTCGCGTCTCGGGGCGGAGCGCCGCGCGCAACGCATCGAGGTCGCGCTGATCGACCAGGTCGTAGGTGAGTCCGAAGCGGTTCAGGACCTTGTCGATCAGGCGATACGTGCCCCCATACAGATCCACAGGCAGGACCAGGTGGTCGCCCGCCGACGTCGCCGCGGTGAGGAGCGCATGGGTGGCGGCCATCCCACTGGCGAAGGCCGTGCCTCGACCCCCCTCGAGCTCGCCCAGTGCCCGCTCGAGCGCCGCGCGGGTGGGGTTCGCCGAACGCGCGTAGTCATAGTCCTCGACGATCTCACCGGGCGCCCGCTGGACGAAGGTGGAGGTCTGGTGGATGGGCGGGATCACCGAGCCGTAGGTGGGGTCAGGGTCGAGCCCCGCGTGGACGACGCGGGTCTCGATCCGCTGCTCACGGTCGCTGGGAGAGCTCACCGGTTGAGCGCCTCGATCAGATCGACCGCGGTCAGGATCCCCAGCGGGCGTCCGCGCTCGACCACGATCACCGCCTTGCCATCGTCACGCAGCATCCGCACCGCGTCGTCGGCGGGATCGTCGACGGAGAGCTCCGGCAGGGGCGGCTCGAGCACCTCCGTCACCGGCTCGCCAAGGATTCCCGGGTGATCGGCGGAGGCCCAAAGCAGCCCGCGCTCGGAGATCGTGCCGACGAATGCGCGCTCGTCCCCGGCGGAGACCACGGGCACCTGCGAGACCGCATGCTCGCGCATCAACTCGAGCACTCTGCCCACTTGATCGTGACTCCCGACCGTGAGGATCGGCGCCGCCTTCCCCTTTGCCCGGAGCAGCTCGCCCACCGATCGGTGGCCGGCCTCGGCGAGGTAGCCGTGCTCGCGCATCCATGAGTCGTTGAAGACCTTCGACACGTACGGCCGCCCGCCGTCCGGGATCAGCGTGACGACCAGCGCCTCGGGGTCATCGACCTCCTGGGCGACCTGAATCGCCGCGCGCAGCGCGGTTCCGGTCGAGCCCCCCGCGAACAGCCCCTCGCGGGCGACCAGGCGCCGGGCAAGCAGGAAGGAGTCGCGGTCGGAGACCGTGATGTAGCGGTCGATTACATCCCGCTCGAGGCTGTCCGGCCAGAAGTCCTCCCCGATCCCCTCCACGCGATAGGGGTGGACCGCCCCCCCGGCGTAGATCGACCCCTCGGGGTCGGCACCCACGACCTGGATCTTTGGATTCTGCTCCTTCAGGAATCGCCCGACGCCGCTGATCGTGCCGCCGGTGCCGACGCCGGCGACGAAATGGGTCACGGCGTGGCCGCTCTGGCGCCAGATCTCCGGCCCCGTCGAGCGGTAGTGCGCCTCGGGGTTGGCGCGGTTGAAGTACTGGTTCGGCTGAAACCCCCCGTCGATCTCCTCGGTCAGGCGGTCGGCGACACGGTAGTAGGACTGTGGCGAGTCGGGCTCCACCGCCGTCGGGCAGACCACGACCTCGGCGCCGAATGCGCGCAGCGTGTCGATCTTCTCGCGGCTCATCTTGTCCGGCATCACAGCGATGACCTTGTAGCCGCGAAGGGCGGCGGCCATCGCCAGCCCAAGGCCGGTATTGCCGGAGGTCGGCTCGACGATCGTGCCCCCGGCCCGCAAGAGACCGTCTCGTTCGGCCGCATCGATCATCGCCACCGCCGGGCGGTCCTTGACCGACCCGCCCGGGTTCAGGAACTCGACCTTCGCCACCAGCGGCGTGCGCAGGTCGGGCTCGAGCCTCGAGAGGCGAACCAGCGGCGTATTGCCGATCAGCTCGAGCACCGACTCGGCCATCTCCGGCCCAGCCGAATTACCGCTCTCCGACCCAGTCTGCCCGGGCACACATTGAGCTTAGCCCCACACGCCCGGGCACGAACGAGGCCTTATGCATCTATGCCGTGGATAACCGCTCGTTCGTCCGGCCCGCCGGACGTGCCGGGCCCCGAAGGCGCGCGCCGGTGCGCCCGGCCTACCCGGAGTCGGACCCGGAACCCGACCCGGACTCGATCTCCTGGGCGAGCTCCTCGAGCTCCTCGGCGAAGGACGGCCCGAAGCCCTCGAGCTCACCGGCGTCCTCGCCGTCTCCCCCGAGGCCCAGCTCGGCCGCCAGCTCCTCCTCGTCGAGCAGGTCCTCGTCGGGCCGCTGCGCCGGCTCGGCCGGCTCGATCTCCAGCGCGCGGTAGCGCTTGAGACCGGTCGCCGCCGGGATCAGCTTGCCGATGATCACGTTCTCCTTGAGCCCGACCAGCCGGTCGCGCTTGCCCTCCAGGGCGGCGTCGGTGAGCACCTTGGTCGTCTCCTGGAACGAGGCGGCCGACAGGAACGACTCGGTCGCCAGCGAGGCCTTGGTGATCCCGAGGATCGTCTCCTCCGCCCGCGCCGGGGTGCCGCCGTCGTCCTTGACCTGCTTGTTCAGCCGCTTGAGGCGGTGCCGGTCCTCGAGCGCGCCGGGCAGCAGCGTCGTCGAGCCCTTCGACTCGATCCGGACCTTCTTCATCATCTGGCGCACGATCAGCTCGATGTGCTTGTCGTTGATGTCGACGCCCTGCGCCTTGTAGACGCGCTGGACCTCGCGCACCAGATAGATCTCGGTCTCGGTGCGCCCGCGCACCTCGAGCAGCTCGGAGGGGTGCAGCGAACCGTCGTTGAGCTGGGCGCCGGCCTCAATCCGATCGCCGTCGCTCACGAGCACCCGGTCGCGCCTGTGGAAGGTGTAGGCGTGATCCTCGCCCTTGGAGTCGGTGACGATCACCCGGCGGCCCTTCTCAGTCTCGTCGATGGCGACCTTGCCGGCCTCATGCGCGATCTGCGCCAGGCCCTTCGGCTTGCGCGCCTCGAACAGCTCGACGACCCGGGGCAGGCCCTGGGTGATGTCCTGCCCGGCGATGCCGCCGGTGTGGAAGGTGCGCATGGTGAGCTGCGTGCCGGGCTCGCCGATCGACTGGGCGGCGATGATCCCGACGGCGTCGCCGATCTCGACCAGCGCGCTGGTCGCCAGGGCGGCCCCGTAACAGGCTCGGCACACGCCCGACTCGGCCTGGCACTTGAGGACCGACCGGATCGGTACCACGACCTCCTCGTCGCCGTACGCCTCGGCGATCGCCTCCAGGCTCTCGTCGCCGATCTCCTGGCCGCGCTTGAGCAACTCTCGCCCGCGCTTGGTCGCGAACCTCTTCGCCGCGACGCGCCCGATCAGGTTCCGGTTCAGCGCGCCCTCCTCGTTGCGGAGCGGCATCTCGATGAAGTCCTTGGTCTTACAGTCGTCGACCCGGACGATGACGTCCTGGGCGACGTCGACCAGGCGCCGGGTGAGGTAGCCCGAGTCGGCGGTGCGGAGCGCCGTGTCGGCCAGCCCCTTGCGGGCGCCGTGGGTGGAGATGAAGTACTCGAGCACCGACAGGCCCTCCATGAAGTTGGCCTTGATCGGACGCTCGATGATCTCGCCCTTCGGATTCGCCATCAGCCCACGCATCCCGGCGAGCTGGCGAATCTGCTTGAACGATCCGCGGGCGCCAGAGCTGGCCATCATGAGGATCGGGTTGAGCTCCGAGAGGTTGTCCTCCATCGCCGACGCGACCTCGTCCGTCGCCCGCTCCCAGAGATCGGTGACGGCGTCCTTACGCTCCTCGGCCGTGATGTAGCCCTCGTCGTACTGGCCCTGGATCTCCGCCGTCTGCGTCTCGTAGCGATCGAGGATCTCCTCCTTCTTCGGGGGCGAGACCACGTGGTTCTTGGAGATCGTGATCCCGGCCTGGGTGGCGAAGTGGAAGCCCAGCTCCTTGAACGCATCGAGCACGAGGGCCACCGCCGGAGCGCCGTACGCGTCAACGAGATCGGAGATGATCTCGTTCATGTCCCGCTTCTTCAGCGAGTGGTTGACGAACACGTAGGCCTCGGGGTCGAACTCTTCCTCCAGCGCATCGGCGAGCGCGCGCTCGACCCGGTCGTTGAAGATGATCCGTCCGACCGTCGTCAGGAAGTGCTCGTGGCCGAGGCGGTGGTACTCGGCGAAGTCGTGGAGCTTGACGAACCGGTTCTCATACGCGAGCTCCGCCTCCTGGGCGGTCCGGAACTTGCGGGGGTGCGGCCCGGCGCCGTTGGCGCGCCGCGACCGCTCGCCGTGGATCTTCTCGTCCAGCTTGGCGAGCTCCTCCGCAGGCGGCCCATAGGTCAGGTAGTAGATCCCGAGCACCATGTCCTGGGTCGCCGTCGCCAGCGGGGCGCCGTGGGCGGGGGACAGGATGTTGTTCGAGGACAGCATCAGGATCCGCGCCTCGGCCTGAGCCTCCGCGGACAGCGGCACGTGCACGGCCATCTGGTCGCCGTCGAAGTCGGCATTGAACGCGTGGCAGACCAACGGATGGATCTGGATCGCCTTGCCTTCGACCAGGACCGGCTCGAAGGCCTGGATCCCGAGGCGGTGGAGGGTCGGCGCCCGGTTGAGCAGCACCGGGTGCTCGCGGATGACCTCCTCGAGCACGTCCCAGACCTCCGGGATCATCGAGTCGACCATCTTCTTGGCCGCCTTGATGTTCTGAACGGCCTTGCGCTCGACCAGGCGGGCCATGATGAACGGCTTGAACAGCTCCAGCGCCATCAGCTTCGGCAGCCCGCACTGGTGGAGCTTCAGGTTCGGGCCGGCGACGATCACGGACCGGCCGGAGTAGTCGACGCGCTTGCCGAGCAGGTTCTGCCGGAACCGGCCCTGCTTGCCCTTGAGCATGTCGGAGAGCGACTTCAGCGCGCGGTTGCCCGGGCCGGTCACGGGGCGGCCGCGCCGGCCGTTGTCGAACAGCGCGTCCACGGCCTCCTGCAGCATCCGCTTCTCGTTGTTGACGATGATCTCGGGCGCGCCCAGGTCGAGCAGCCGCTTGAGCCGGTTGTTCCGGTTGATGACCCGGCGGTAGAGGTCGTTGAGGTCCGAGGTCGCGAAGCGACCGCCGTCGAGCTGAACCATCGGGCGCAGCTCCGGCGGGATGACCGGGACGCAGTCGAGGATCATCCACTCGGGCCTGTTCTGTGAGTTCAGGAACGAGGAGGCGACGCGCAGCCGCTTCACCGCCCGGGCCTGCTTCTGGCCCTTGGAGGTGTTGATCGTCTGCTCCAGCTCCTCGAACTCCTGCTCGAGGTTGACCTGCTCGAGCAGATCGCGGATCGCCTCGGCGCCCATGCCGCCGCGGAAGTACTCGCCCGAGCCGAAGGGGGAGCCGAAGCGGTCCTTGAGCTCGCGGAACACGGCTTCGTCGTTGATCACGACCTTGACCTTCATCTCCTGGAAGATCCGCCAGACCTCCTCCATCCGCTCGATCGCGTCGTCGAGGTAGGCCTCCGTGTCGGAGATCTCGGACTCGATCCCCTTACGGGTATCGCGCACCAGCTTGGACCGCTCCGAGTCATCGAGCTTCTTCGGGTTGACGCCGAGGCCATCGGCCCAGAGCTCATCCTCCTCGTCGAAGCCCTGCTTGTTGCCCTCGCCCTCGAGCCAGGCGACCCGCCGCTCGAGCGCCTCGCGCAGCGCCTGCGTGCGCTCCTCGCGCTCGGCCGCGTAGCCGTCCAGGACCTTGTTGACCTCCTTCTCGAGCTTGGGCAGGTCCTTCTCGCGAGCCTCCTCGTCGATCCAGGTGACGATCGAGGCGGCGAAGTAGAGGACCTTCTCCAGCTCCTTCGGGGGCATGTCGATCAGGTAGCCGATCCGGCTGGGCACGCCCTTGAAGAACCAGATGTGCGAGACCGGGGCCGCGAGATCGATGTGGCCCATGCGCTCGCGGCGGACCTTCGAGCGGGTGACCTCAACGCCGCAGCGCTCGCAGACGATCCCCTTGTAGCGGACGCGCTTGTACTTGCCGCAGTAGCACTCCCAGTCCTTGGTGGGACCGAAGATGCGCTCGCAGAACAGCCCGTCCTTCTCAGGCTTCAGCGTCCGGTAGTTGATCGTCTCCGGCTTGGTGACCTCGCCGTGGCTCCAGCTCCTGATCTTCTTGGAGCTGGCGAGGCCGATCTCGATTGCGTCGAAGTTATTGATGTCCACTAGGTGCCTTGCTCCTCTACCTTGGCTTCCTTGGCCTCGGCGCCGGCGCCATCGCCGGTCCCGCCGTCGCCCTCCGCAACCACCTGCTCCTCACGCTCGTCCGCGGCGCCGTTGCCGCCCCCGTCGGCGCGCACGCCCGAGAGATCGATGCCCAGCTCCTCGGCCGCACGCAGCAGCTCGTCGTCCTCCTCGCCCAGCTCGACTTCGCCCTCGTCGGCGACCAGGTTGACGTCGAGGCCCAGGCTCTGGATCTCCTTGAGCAGGACCTTGAACGACTCCGGGATCGAGGGCTCGGGGATGTTCTCGGACTTGACGATCGACTCGTACGCCTTGACCCGGCCGACGGTGTCATCGGACTTCACGGTCAGCATCTCCTGCAGGGTGTAAGCCGCGCCGTAGGCCTCGAGCGCCCACACCTCCATCTCGCCGAAGCGCTGGCCGCCGAACTGCGCCTTGCCGCCCAGCGGCTGCTGCGTCACCAGCGAGTACGGGCCGGTCGAGCGCGCGTGGATCTTGTCGTCGACCAGGTGCAGGAGCTTGAGGATGTACATGTAGCCGATCGTGACCCGGTTCTCGTACTCCTCGCCGGTGCGGCCGTTGAACAGCCGCGCGGTGCCGGCCGCGCGGTTGCCCTCGCGGGCCCGTCGGTCGATCCCCAGATCGATGCCCCGGTCGGCGTTCTCCTCCTCCCAGCGGACCAGCGCCTCGTCGACGTCCTCGACCCGGGCGCCGTCGAACACCGGCGTCGCGACCCTCACCTGGCCGCCGTTGCTGGCCGCCTGCTTGTAGGCATCTGAGCCGTCGTCGTACCAGCCGTTGGCCGCGACCCATCCCAGATGGGTCTCGAGGATCTGGCCGATGTTCATCCGGCTCGGCACGCCGAGTGGGTTGAGGATGACGTCGACCGGTGTCCCGTCCTCGAGGAAGGGCATGTCCTCCTCGGGCACGATCTTCGAGATCACGCCCTTGTTCCCGTGGCGTCCGGCGAGCTTGTCGCCCTCGGCGATCTTCCGCTTGGTCGCGACGTACACGCGGACCAGGTTGTTGACGCCGGGCGGCAGGTCGTCGCCGGCATCGCGGTCGAAGGTGAGCACGTCGATCACCACGCCGCCTTCGCCGTGGGGCACCTTGAGCGACGTGTCGCGGACCTCGCGCGCCTTCTCCTTGAAGATCGCGCGGATCAGCTTCTCCTCGGCGGTCAGCTCGGTCTCGCCCTTCGGGGTCACCTTGCCGACCAGCAGGTCTCCGGAAGCGACCTCGGCACCGATGCGGACGATGCCGCGCTCGTCGAGGTTGCGGAGCGACTCCTCGGAACGGTTGGGGATGTCCCGGGTGATCTCCTCGTCGCCCAGCTTGGTCGTGCGGGCGTCGATCTCGTACTCCTCGATGTGGATCGAGGTGAGCTCGTCGTCCTTGACCAGGCGCTCGGAGATGATGATCGCGTCCTCGAAGTTGTAGCCCTCCCAGGACATGAAGGCGACCAGGCAGTTCTTGCCCAGGGCAATCTCGCCCCCGGCGGTAGAGGAGCCGTCGGCGAGCACGTCGCCCGCCTTGACCTTCTCGCCGAGCGAGACGATCGGGGCCTGGTGGATGATCGTGCCCTGGTTCGAGCGCATGTACTTGTCGAGCTCGTACTCGTCGCGCTTGGAGCCGTGGCTGACGACGACGCGCTCGGCGTCGACGTAGCCGACCTCGCCGTCGTCGCCGGCGATGACGACGTCGCCGGTGTCGATCGCGGCGCGGCGCTCCATCCCGGTCCCGATCAGGGGCGACTCCGGCTTGAGCAGGGGCACGGCCTGGGCCTGCATGTTCGAGCCCATCAACGCGCGGTTCGCGTCGTCGTGCTCGAGGAATGGGATCAGCGACGTCGTCACCGACCAGATCTGGGTGGGGGAGACGTCCATGAGGTCGACGTCACGGGGGGGAACGAGCCTCACGTCGCCCTCGCCGACGCGGCACATGACCTCCTTGTTGCGGAACTTGCCGGTCTTCGGATCGACCTCGGCGTTCGCCTGCGCGATCACCTTCTCCTCTTCCTGGGTGGCGTCCAGGTGGACGATCTTCCTGGTCACCACGCCGTCCTTCACCACCCGGTACGGGGTGGTGACGAACCCGTGTTCGGAGACCTCCGCGTAGGAAGAGAGCGATCCGATCAGGCCGATGTTCGGCCCCTCCGGGGTCTCGATCGGGCACATCCGGCCGTAGTGGGTGGGGTGCACGTCGCGAACCTCGATCGGCGCCCGCTCCCGCGTGAGGCCGCCGGCGCCGAGGGCGGAGAGACGGCGCCGGTGCCTGAGCCCAGCGAGCGAGTTCGTCTGGTCCATGAATTGCGAGAGCTGCGAGGAGCCGAAGAACTCCTTCAGCGCCGCCACCACCGGGCGGATGTTGATGATCGTCTGCGGGGTGATCGCGTCGGCGTCCTCCGTGGTGAGGCGCTCGCGCACGACCCGCTCCATCCGGTAGAGCCCGACCCGGAAGGCATCCTGGATCAGCTCGCCGACGGTCCGCAGGCGACGGTTCCCGAAGTGCTCGTACTCGTCGAGGTGGTCCTTGACCGGCTCGCGGGAGTAGCTTGCAGCCTCGGCCGCGTAGTCCTTGATCGGGTTCTCCTCGTCGATCTCCTCGGGCACGCCGAGCAGCTTTGGCAGGGAGACCAGCTCCCTGATCAGCGCGACGATGTCGTCACGGGTGAGGACCCGCGTATCGAGGTCGACGTCGAGGTCGAGCCGGGCATTCAGCTTGTAGCGGCCGACCCGGGTCAGGTCATAGCGCTTCGAATCGAAGAAGAGCTGCTCGAGCAGGGCCCGCGCCGCATCCACCGAGGGCGGCTCGCCCGGACGCTGCTTCTTGAACAGCTCGATCAGCGCCCCCTCCTCGGTCTTGATCGGCTCGGTGTCCGCCTCGATCGTGTGGCGGATGTAGACCGATCCCGCGAAGAGTTCGAGGATCTCCTCGTCGGTGACGTAGCCCATCGCGCGCAGCAGCACGGTCACCGGCAGCTTGCGCTTGCGGTCGATGCGGGCGTAGACGCGACCCTTCTTGTCGATCTCGAGCTCCAGCCACGAGCCGCGGGCCGGCATCAGGTTGGCGATGAAGACCTGCTTCTCGCGGTCCTTCGGCTCCATCACGTAGGCCCCAGGGGAGCGCACGAGCTGGGTCACGACGACCCGCTCGGTGCCGTTGATGATGAACGTGCCGCGGTCGGTCATCCACGGGAAGTCCCCCATGAACACCGTCTGCTCCCGGATCTCGCCGGTGTCGCGATTCTGGAACGCGACCGTGACGTTCAGCGGACGCGAATAGGTGATGTCCTTCTCACGGCACTCGGCGACCGAGTGCGTGGGCTCGTCGAACTTGAAGTCCCCGAAGACGATCGCGAGGTTCCCCGTGTAGTCCTCGATCGGGGAGATGTCGTTGATCGTCTCACGCAGCATCCCGCCCTTCGGATCGGTGAGCGCCTCGAAGGAACGGCGCTGGATATCGATCAGATGGGGGACTTCGATCGGGGTTTCGAGGCGTGAAAAAGACCTCCGGGTGACAGGGGCAGCGTCAACTCGGGCCAACTGGGCGACTCCTCAGGTGGTCGAAGAACGGGGCGACTGCGCAGCAGATTGGGGCAGCAAGGCTCAACGGCGCGCGACCGCATAAAATACCACACAATCCGCCCCCAGGCAACCTCAGCACAGGCGGCGGTTTGCGCACTTCGGAAAGTATAGCGTGGCCCACCCGGGTCATCCGGGCGGCCGAAATCGATTCGCGGGCGCCTCAAGATACGCGGCTCGGTGGAGGGTGAGCGTCACTTCGGTGCCCGGCTCGGGCTCCACCGATAGCTCAATCCACGCAACCCCCCGGGGACTCCCGCCCCGGCTCGCGACGAGGGGACCGGCTCGCTTCCCGGGTCGAAGCACGTAGGTGGCGCGCCCTCGGAGGCCAGCCTGGCCGCCATCGCCCACCCACTCGAGCCTCACGCTCCCAGAGCGGTCGAGACCCCGAACCCGCAGCCGCCGCGCGCCCGCGGGCGGCTCGATGGCGAGGTCGAGCCGGACGACTCGGGGATTCGGCACGCTCAGCCTGATCCCGCCATCCGAGGTCCCGTCGGTGGGGCGCACGACGCAGCGTACGGGACGGCCCGAGGAGTCGAGCTCGACGTTGGGCCCGTCGCCGGGTCGCCGGTAGGCCGCCGCGGGGCCGCGAATCTGCACACGCCGGAAGGTGTAGCCGGGCTCCGGTGAAGAGGGAGGCGGGGCGCTAGGCCCGGTCGCGGTTGCGACCACCAGTGACCAGGTGCCATGCAGCGGCTCGGCGCGCTCGATCCTGAGGCCCGCCTCCCGACAGATCCGCTGGAGGCGCGAACGATCGAACGCGGAGCGGTGGCCCCAGACCCGGTCGAGGCGTCCGAAGAGCGGAACCGTGAGCAGGATGGTCACTCTCGGGCGGACGCGGGTGGCGATGGTGCGAAGGGCTGCCGCCGGGTCCGGGAGGTGCTCGAGCACCTCGAGCAGCAGCACGATCTCGGGGTCACAGCGCCGCCAGAAGTCGCGGTCGAGGTCGAAGATGTCGCTCACGTAAAGCTCGACCGCACGATCGCCCAGGTCGTTGGCCTCGATCATCGCGCGGGTCGCCTCGGTGAAGGACTCCCTGAGGTCGACGCCGTAGTACCGAGCCGGCCGCAGGTCCCGCACCAGCACACCGGTCACGTACCCGGGGCCGATGCCGATGTCGACAATCCTGCTCCCGGGCGGGACCAGATCGATGAGCCTCGAGAGTCGTACCGCGCTCCCCCCGGTCGAGTAGCGTGCGAACGCGTCCTTCGAGATCTGGTGCCAGCGCCGGAGCGGTGCGACCCTGCGCGTGGCCCGCGCGATCGCCCACCGGCGGGAGACGGAGCTCAGACGGCGAGCCGCCTGCTCGGAGACTCGCTCATGGAGCTCGATCCGGGCCAGGCCGCCCGCGACCCGAAGCCGGCGGCGCAGCTCGCTGGCGCGCGACCGCGCCCCCGCGTTCGCAGTCATGGCGCGCCGGGGGCCGGTGCCGACCGGCTCTGCCTACTTCAGCTCGACCGTTCCGCCGGCCTCCTCGAGCTCGGCCTTGAGCTTGTCGGCCTCCTCGCGGTCGAGGCCCTCCTTGACCGGGTTCGGCGCATCGTCCACGAGCGCCTTGGCCTCCTTGAGGCCGAGGCCCGTGGCCGCCCGGACGGCCTTGATCACCTGGATCTTCTTGTCGCCGGGCGCGGTCAGCACGACGTCGACCGTGGCGGCTTCCTCCCCCGCTCCGTCCTCGGCCGCGGCGTCGGCGCCGGTCGCGGGGGCGGCGGCCGCGACGGCGGTCGCCGACACGCCGAACTCCTCCTCGAGCGCCTTGATCCGCTCGGAGAGCTCGAGGACCGAGATGCCCTTGAGCTCCTCGATCCACTCCTCGGTGGTCATCTTTGCCTGGGTCGCCACTGTCTATTCCTCCGAATCACTCCCTGTCGCCTCCTCGGCTGCGTCGCCGGGGGGCGCAGGATCGTTTTCTGCCTGCTCAGTCTCATCAGTCTCCGCGCTTGCCTCTCGCGGCTCCTCACCGGCCGGCTCCTCCTCTGCGGGCGTCTCCGCCTCGGGCTTGCCGGGCTCGTCCTGAACCGGCTCCTCCTCCTCTGCCGGCGCCTCGGCCTCGGGCGGAGCGGGCTCCTGCTCCTGCTCCTCCTGCTGCTCCGGCGCCTCCCCCTCGACCAGGCCCTGCTCCTGGATCTGGCCAAGCGCGACCGCGAGCCCCGACACCATCGAGCCGAGGCCGCGCGCGAGGCCGGTGAGCGGACTTGCCGTGACGCCGACGAGCTGTCCGTGAAGCACGTCCAGAGCGGGGAGCCGGGCAATCGCGTTGAAGCCGTCGGCGTCGAGCGGCGCCCCGTCCATGATCCCGCCCTTGTAGGAGAGGACCTGATGCTCGCGAGAGAAGGTCGAGAGCGCCTTCGCCGCGGTCACCGGATCGCCCTTGATCAGGGTCAGGGCAGTCGGGCCCACCAGCAGGTCATCGAGGCCCTCGGTGCCGGCCTGCTCGGCAGCTCGCTTCGCCAGCCGGTTCTTGACCACGCTGAACAACGCCTCGGCCTCGGCCAGCCTCGAGCGCAGCTCCGCGGCCTGGGGGACGCTGATTCCGCGATAGTCGATTGCGAAGATCGCCTCGGCCTCGCCCAGGCGGGACGCGATTTCCTCTACGACCGCTGTCTTCTGTTCACGCTTCATCGACTCGTCTCACGAAAAGAGCCCACACGCAGGCGGGCTCACGGAACTCTCTCCGGGCGCCACCTGCACTGGACTTACGGGGATCCCGGCCAGTGGTCTTCGGCAGGCGAGGTTTGCTGGGCGCAGCAGTGTAGCGCGCCGCGGCCGCGACTTCCGGGGCGACCGCTCAGGCCGCGGCGGGCTCGGCGTCAGCCTCGTCGGCGCCCGAGGCCTCGGCGGCCGCCGCGTCGGCCATGATGTCCGCCTCCCGCACCTGCGAGGAGTCGACCCGAACCCCGGGACCCATCGTCGTCGCCAGGGTGATCGACTGGATGTAGCGGCCCTTGGCCGCGGGAGGCTTCGCGCGGTTGATCTCATCGACCACCGCCGCGTAGTTCTGGAGCAGGGCTCGAGGCTCGAAGCTCGCCTTGCCGATCGTCAGGTGGACGTTCGCCTGGCGGTCGGTGCGGTACTCCACCTTCCCCGCCTTGGCCTCGGTCACCGCCTTTCCGACCTCCTGGGTCACGGTGCCGACCTTGGGGTTCGGCATCTTCCCCTGCGGGCCCAGAATGCGCCCGAGCTTCGACACCACCGGGCCCATCAGGTCGGGGGTGGCGATGGCGACGTCGAAGTCCGTCCAGCCGCCTTCGACCCGCTCGGCCAGGTCCTGGGCCCCGACGTGGTCGGCACCGGCCTCCTGCGCGGCGCGGGCCGCCTCACCCTCCGCGAAGACCGAGACGCTCACCTCCTTGCCGAGGCCGTTCGGAAGCGCAAGGGTCCCCCGCAACTGTTCCTCGGCGTGCCGCACGTTGAGGCCGAGCTTCATGTGAACCTCGACGGTTTCGTCGAACTTCGCCTGTGCGGTCTCCTTGACCAGGGCGATCGCCTCGCCCGGCGTGTACCGGCGGTTGCGGTCGATCCGCTCGTATGCGGCGCGGAAGCGCTTTCCCTTGGTCGCCACTAGACCTCGATCCCCTCCACCTCGACGCCCATCGACCGGGCGGTGCCCGCGATGATCCGGCTGGCGGCATCCAGGTCGTTCGCGTTCAGGTCGGGCATCTTGCGCTCGGCGATCTGCCGGACCTGGTCGGCGGTCAGCCTGCCGACCTTCTCGCGATTGGGTTCGCCCGAGCCCTTCTCGATGCCGAGCGCCTCGCGGATCAGCACGGCGGCCGGGGGCGTCTTGGTGATGAAGGTGAAGGAGCGGTCCTCATAGACGGTGATCTCGACCGGGATGATCGTGCCGGCGTCCTGCTGGGTCTGGGCATTGAACGCCTTGCAGAACTCCATGATGTTGACGCCATGCTGTCCCAGGGCGGGGCCCACCGGCGGCGCGGGATTGGCCGCGGCGGCCGGAATCTGCAACTTGATCAGTGTGAGGACCTTCTTCGCCATCGTCGTCTGAGGGTAGGGCCGAGCTAGATCTTCTTCACCTGTTCGTAGCCGACCTCGACCGGGGTCTCCCGCCCGAAGATCGACACCAGCACCTTGAGCTTCGCGGCATCCTCGTTGATCTCGGCGATCTCGCCCGAGAAGTCGGAGAGGGGGCCGGAAATGACCTTGACGGTCTCACCCACCTGGAATTGGGCGCGAGCACGCGGGCGCTCGGCCGTCTCCCGGTGCATCAGCCGGTCGACCTCGGGCTGCGAGAGCGGGATCGGCTTGTTGCGCGAGCCGACGAAGCCGGTGACGCCCGGCGTGTTCTTGACGAGGTTCCAGGCGTCGTCCGTCATCTCCATGTTGACCAGGACGTAGCCGGGCATCGTCCGCTTCTCCACCTGAACCCGCTGGCCGTCCTTGAGCTCGGAGACCTGCTCCGTCGGCACGACGACGTGGCGCACGCGCTGGCGGGCGCCCATCGTTTCGACCCGGTGCTCGAGATTGGCCTTCACCTTGTTCTCGTGCCCGGAGTAGGTGTTGATCACATACCAGCGGAACATGTTTCGGTATCGGGTTCTCGGGGTGTGGGTTGGGGCTGGCGTTTGCGCGGCTAGAGAATCAGCTGGACGAGCTCTGAGAAGACCGCATCGAGGGCGCCGAGGTAGGCGGCAGCGACGGCGATGAACAGCACGGTCACGGCCGATGCCTGGATCAGGGTCTCCCGGTCCGGCCACTGCACCCGCTTGAGCTCGGCCCAGCAGGATACGAGGAAGCCGATGATCGGTCCGCGCTGACGCTCGGCCGGCTCCTCCCTCGGCCGTCGGCGCGCCTCGGACTCCTTGGCGCGGCGCTGGCGCTCACGTTCCGCCTTGCGCTGGGCGCGGCGGCTGAGCTCGTCGGCCGGCTCCGCCGGCTCCACCGGCGCCTCCTCCGGACGCCCGACGTCCGCCCTCGACGGGGCCGGCGCCGGCGCCGGCCCCGCGTCGTCCGATCCCTTCAGCTGCTCGAGGTCGGCACCCTGCTCGGCGAGCTCGGCCTCGATCACGTCGGCCGACTCCGGGACCTGGGTGTCGTGCTGAGCGCGCGCCTCGGCCGCGCGTTCCGGGGCGGACTGGGCCGCCTGGCGCGCCTCGCGCTTGCGGCGCTCGGCCTTACGCTGTGCCCGCGTCTTCGCCATCGCGCCTAGCGCGTCTCCTTATGGGGCGTGTGGCGCCGGCACCAGCGGCAGTACTTGCGCAACTCGATCCGGTCCGGCGAGTTACGCCGTGACTTGTTCGTCTGGTAGTTGCGACGCTTGCACTCCTCGCAGGCGAGGGTGACTGCGATTCGGACTTCTCCGCGGGCCACTCTTCCTCTTCAGGTCCCGGGGGACCACTCCAGTTTGACGTCCCCTCAGAAAACAGAACTACTTGCGGCGGCTTCGCCGCCTGACCAGCCAGTGCCGGCACACCCTGTGCACCGGCCTTGACACCACTGCGCGGTGCGCGAGGTTGGCGAAGGATAGCTAAGGCTCACCCCAACCGCCGGTATGTGTCGCGAAGCACGGGAGCGGCGGTGTAGCCTCGGCTCTCGATCTCGTCCAGCATCCGCTCGTACTGTTTCGTCAGGTCGTGCTGCTCGCTCTCGCTCAGGCCTCGGCGCCAGCGGCCGCGGTTGGCATTCTCCTCGTTCACCTCGCGCTCGAAGAACTCGCGGATGGCTGGCTCGTCGCCGATGCCGAGAAAAGCGAGCAGGGTCCGGTACGCGCGCTCACGGTCACCGTAGGCAAGCTCTTCGAGGCTCAGCATCAGGACCTTGCCCTCCGGGATGGCCGCGACACCATTCTCCGCCGTGTCCAGCCGCTCCGCCCACCATCGGATCCCCTCCCACGCGTCACGCGGGTGCTCGGGCTTCTGGCGCATGGACACCTTCGACGAGCCCGAGTCGCGGCCGTCGCGGAGGATGTAGACCAATCTCGCCTCGGGAAACAGCCTGACGAGCGTCGGCGCCTGCGCAACGGTGAAGGTGCTCATCTCGACGAGACCCGGCTTCCCCGCGCGCATTGCCATCGGCCAGAGCAAGTCGAGGAACAGTCGCCTGCACGCTGATTCGGGGTCGTGGGGCCACAAGCGCTTGAACCGCACCACTGCCCGGTCCATGCGGCGCCGGCTCATGATCTTGTGGAGTCCTCGCACCTGGCGGCCGAGTGGGAGCCGCGGCAACACCGCGGGCAGCGGTTGTCCGCCGGGGACCCGCTTCCACCAGAAGCCGCGCAGCCTGCGCACGAACACCTCAGGGCTCACCGATCCCGCGAGCAGGTCCGGGAAGCCTTGAGAGTTGACGTGAAAGCGGGCCTCAACCGGAACATATGCATACCGTGAGTGGTGGCCGAGCAGACGCGCCACCGCATGGGTGCCGCTACGCCCGGTCCCCCCGACGAACGCGATCGGGGGAGGCATCGCGTTCGGATCCGCATCGCGCACCCTCACCGGAAGCCTGTCCGCACGCCTTCCTCCCGGGAGTCGAGACTCGGGCACCGAGCTCACAGGCCCAGGCTCTTGGCGATGATGTTGCGCTGGATCTCGGAGGTCCCGCCGTAGATGGTGGTCACCAGGGTCTGGCGCACGAGCCGCTCCATGTCGTACTCCGACGAGTACCCGTAGCCGCCCATCAGCTGCATGCCCTCGAGCGCCGCCCGCTTGGCGGTCTCGGTCACGAACAGCTTCACCATCGAGGCCTCACGCGGAAGCAGCCGGTCCGGATCCTTGTCCACCTCGGAGGCGACCCAGTAGGTCATCAGGCGGGCGGCCTCCAGGTCGGTGGCGAGGTCGGCGAGCCGATGCTGGAGGGCCTGGAACGACCCGATCGGCCGGCCGAACTGGCGGCGCTCCTTCACGTACGCCAGGGCGTCGTCGAACGCGCGCCGCCCGAGGCCGAGCGTGGTCGCGGCGAGGATCAGCCGCTCGACGTTGAGCCCGGCCATCAGCTGCATCCAGGCCCGATCCACCTCGCCGAGCACGGCGTCCTCAGGAGCCTCCACCGCGTCGAGGTAGAGATGGGCCGTCTCGCGCCCACCCATGGTGTCGATCGGGTCCACCCGCAGGCCGTCGGCGTCGGCCGGCACGAAGATCATCGTCAGTCCGTCGTGCTTGTCCTCCGACTTGGTCGTGCGGCAGACCACCAGGATGTGGCGGGCGATGCGGGCGTTGGAGCAGAACACCTTCTGCCCGGAGAGCACGAAGCCGCCGTCCACCCGCTCGGCGGAGGTGGTCAACGAGCCGACGTCCGACCCGGCCTCCGGCTCGGTCATCGCGATCGCCTCCACGGCGCCCCCGGCGATCCCGCCCAGGATGTCGTCGCGCTGCTCGGACGTGCCGGACCGCTGGGTGGTGCCGGCGACGATCAGCGTGGTCGCGTAGCCGCCGATCGGCGCCAGGCCGCGGGAGGTCTCCTCCATGAATAGGCACGCTTCGACCATCCCCCCGCCGGAGCCCCTGTGCTCCTCCGGGATCGTGACCCCGAGCCAACCGAGGTCCGCCATCTTCGAGTAGATCTCCGCGGCGTGCGCCTCCGTGTACCCGTTGGTGAGGCGTGCTCGCTGCTCCCGGGTGCCGCATTCCCGCGCGCAGAAATCACGGATGGCGGCGACGAAGTCCAGTTGCTCGTCGGTGAGGGTGAAGTCCACGGTCCAGAGCCCGGAGCCGGATTCGAACCGGCGACCCCCTCCTTACCATGGAGGTGCTCTGGCCTGCTGAGCTATCCGGGCGGGCGGCCCTCACTCTACCGGCGAGGCAGCTGAGCTACCCCGACTCGACCGCCTCCGCGATCGCCGTCCCGAAGCGGTCCACCTCGTCCTCGGTCGTGTCCCACGAGCACATCCAGCGGACCTCGTCGCGCGCCTCGTCCCACAGATAGAACGGCTGCTCGTACGGCCAGTCCGAGAGCAGGCGGTCGATCGCCGGCCGGGGGAGGCGCGCGAACACCGCATTCGCCTCTACGGGATGCACCACCTCCACGCCGCCGAGCTCGGCGAGGCGGTCGGCGAGCCTGCGCGCCATCGCGTTGGCGTGTCGCGCATTCCGCAGCCAGAGGTCGTCGCGCAGCAGGGCATCGAACTGGACCGCGACATAGCGCATCTTCGAGGCGAGCTGCCCGAGCTGCTTACGGACGAACTCGAAGCCCTCGCCCAGCCCCGGACGCAGGAAGACCACGGCCTCCCCGAACATCAGGCCGTTCTTGGTGCCGCCGAAGGAGACGACGTCGACGCCGGCATCGGTGGTGAGCTCGCCGAGCGACGCCTCGAGCGCGGCGGCGGCGTTCGCCAGCCGGGCCCCGTCGACGTGCAGGAGCATCCCGAGCCGATGGGTGGCGTCGGCGATGGCCCGGGTCTCGTCGAGGGTGTAGACCGTCCCCAGCTCGGTCGCCTGGGTGATCGAGACCAGCCGGGGCTGCGGGAAGTGGTCGTCGCCGCGCCGGGCCTCCCAGCGGCTCACGTCGCCGGGGGTGAGCTTGCCGTGCTCGGTGGCAACCGTGAGCAGCTTGGACCCCGCGATCCGCTCGGGGGCGCCGCATTCGTCGACGTTCATGTGGGCCGTCTCCGTGCAGATCACGGCCTCGAAGGAGCGCGTGAGCGCATCGATCGAGGCGACGTTCGCGCCGCTCCCGTTGAAGACGGGCCAGGCGTCCGAGTCCGGGCCGAAGTGCTCGCGGAAGCGGTCCCGGGCGGCGGCCGTGAGCCGGTCCGCTCCGTAGGCCGGCGCGTGACCCTCGTTGGCCGCGACCAGCGCCTCGACCACCTCGGGGTGCACGGCCGCGTGGTTGTCCGATGCGAAGCCCCGCCCGGTGCCGGGGGCGGTCGCGGGAGTGGTCGGCGCCAGGTCGCTCACGGGTGCAGTTGGAGCCGCTTTCCGTTCATCTTCCGAGCTCGATCGGAGCAGAGGAAGACGATCCCCTCGGCGATGTCCTCAGCCGAGGTGAAAGTCCGGTATGGCTTGTCGGGATTGGCCTCGCGCATCGCCGGGGTGAGGATCGCGTTGACGACGACGATGTTGGCGGTGGCGGCCATCTCGGCGAAGGAGTCGGCGAGCGCGAGCGTCCATGCTTCAGCCGCCGCCTTCGTCGCCGCATAGGAGGCGTTTGTCCCCGCCGGGCTCTGCGCCTGGGCAGAGGAGACCAGCACGAAGCGACCGTGCTCGCTGGCGGCGAGCGGGTCGAAGAACGCCCGGGATGCGTGCTGGACCGTGCGGACGAGCAGGTCGTGGAGCCAGGCGTAGTCGTCGAGCGAAGTGGTCGCCAGCGGGTCGCCGCCCCGCCATCCGCCGACCAGGTGGAGGAGCCCGTCCACGCGGCCGAAGCGCTCGCGGATGGAATCCGCCCAATCGCGCGCGGCGTCCTCGTCGAGGAGATCGACCACCCGCGCGTCGAGGCGCTCCTCCGGCAGCTCGGGCTCGGCCGCGAGCTCATCCAGGCGGCCGCCGTCGACGTCGGTCAGCGCGAGGTCGGCCCCGGCCGCAACCAGACGCCGGGCGACGACCGGGCCCAGCCCGCCGGCGGCGCCGGCGATCGCGATCACGCGTCCGTCCAGCTCGGACATGCACCGAGCGTATGGGATTGAGCGGTTCTACGATGGACGCGAGCGGTGAAGCTGATCATCCAGATCCCCTGCTTGGACGAGGAGCGGACGCTCCCCCGGACGCTCGGCGAGCTGCCCCGAGACGTGGCCGGATTCGACACCGTGGAGTGGCTGGTGGTCGACGACGGCTCCACCGACGCCACGGTCGAGGTCGCCCGGGCGGCCGGGGTCGATCACCTGGTGCGGCTGACCAACAACAAGGGCCTGGCGGCCGCGTTCCAGGCAGGGCTCGACGCGGCCCTCAAGCTGGGCGCCGACGTGATCGTCAACACGGACGCCGACAACCAGTACGACGCGGCCGACATCCCGGCGCTGGTCGAGCCGATCCTCGCGGGGCGCGCCGACATGGTGGTCGGCGACCGGCAGGTGCAGACGATCCCCCACTTCTCGCGCTCCAAGAAGCTGTTCCAGCGGCTCGGGAGCTGGGTGGTCCGGCGCGCCTCCGGCACCGAGGTCGCGGACACGACCTCCGGCTTCCGCGCGTACAACCGCGAGGCGGCGCTGGGGCTGCTGGTCGTCTCCAACTTCACCTACACGCTCGAGAGCCTGATCCAGGCGGGGAAGATGCTCGTCGCCGTCGAGCACGTCCCCGTTGCGGCCAATGAGGTGGCCCGCGGGTCGCGGCTATTCGACTCCACCTCCAGCTACGTGCGCCGCAACGGTCTGGCCGTGTTCCGCGCGTGGGTCCAGTACGAGCCGCTGCGCTTCTTCCTCGTCCTCGCAGCGCTGTTCGCCCTCGGCGCCGCCGCCGCCTGGACCCCCTTCGTGCTCGACTTCGTCCGCACTGGCGACACCGGCGGGCACGTGCAATCGCTGATCCTGGGAGCCGTGCTGACCCTGATCGCCGTGCAGATGGTGGCATTGGGGGTCATCGGCGACGTCCTCGCGGGGCAGCGCGTGATCATGCAGCGGGTGTTCGAGCGCGTGCGGCGGCTCGAGCTCGAGGCCGGCGTCTCGCCCTCCCACTACGAGGCTGGCCAGGCCGAGGCGAGCACACGACCTCCGGTCCGCGTGGAGCGCCTGGAGCGAACGGCCGCCGGTACGCGCTGACGCCGGCGCCGCGACCATCGAGATGCAGACCGGCGGCAACGTCTACGACAAGTACGGGACCCGCAATCCAGTCGAGCGGCGGCTAGTGGGCGGCTTCATCGCGTCGCTCGAGGAGCTGGTGGCGCGGAGCGGTGCGCGCGAGGCCCACGAGGTGGGCTGTGGAGAGGGGGAGCTCGCGCTGCGGCTCGCGGGGCGCGGGCTCCGGGTCCGCGGCACCGATGCCTCCCCCGAGGTGATCGAGGAGGCGCGCAGGCGCGCGGACGTCGCCGGCACCAGGATCGACTATCGCGCGGCCCCGATCGACGCGCTCGATCCCGATCGCGACGCCGCCGAGCTGATCGTCTGCTGCGAGGTGCTGGAGCACCTCCCCGACCCCGCGGACGGGCTGGCGCGGGTGGCCTCGCTGGCGCGACCGTGGTTGATCGTGAGCGTCCCCCGCGAGCCGCTGTGGCGCGCGCTCAACCTCGCCCGGCTCAAGTACGTGTCTGCGCTGGGCAACACCCCGGGCCACGTCGGCCACTGGTCGCGGGCCGCGTTTCTCGGGCTCCTGCGCTCGCGCGTCGAGGTGCTCGCCGTGCGCAGCCCGCTGCCGTGGACGATGGCTCTTTGCCGCGCCGACCGGGCGAGCGATGGCACCTAAGATTCGCCCCTCGTGAGCCGGCTTCGAGCAGTCTCGAGGGCGATCTGGGCCCGCCCGGGGATCGTGGCGATCGTTGCCCTCGGGATCGCCTGGGGCCTGGTGATGCACGCGATGGGCTGGTCGCAGCTGGCCCACTTCGCGCAGGTGCGCGCATTCGCACACGGCGAGGCCACGATCGACCGCTGGCAATGGGAGACCGGCGACAAAGCGTGGATCGACGGGCACTTCTACTCGGTCAAGTCCCCGGGGGTGGCGGCGCTGTCGACGCCCCTCTATCTCGCCCTGGACGGGGGGCTGGGGCGGTCGCTCGCCGCCGACGCCGCCCGGAACGCCCGGGCCAGCGCGCACCCCCGCTGGGCCCCCAGCGAGGACCCTCCGATGGAGCTCTACGGGTACAACCGCGCCCGCGCCGACCGGTTGGAGCAGCGCGTCGAGCGAAACGCCCCGATCGTCTGGGCGCTGACGTTGCTGGTCGCGGTCGTGCCCGCCGTGCTGCTCCTGCTCGGGGTGCGCTGGGTCGCCGAGCGGCTCGAGCCCGGGTATGGGACCGCGGCGGCGATCACCCTGGGGCTGGCGACGATCGTGATGACCTTCGCGGCCGAGTACTTCTCGCACGTGATCGCGGCGGCGCTCGGGTTCGCGGCCTTCATGCTGCTCCTACGTGAGCGATCGGGCTCGCCCCGCGTTGGGCTGGTGGCCGCGGCCGGCCTTGCGGCCGGCCTCGCGGTGAGCTTCGAGTACCAGGTCGGCCTCGTCGGGGTCATCCTCCTCGTCTATGCGCTCGCCAGGTCGGCGCCGCGCCTCCCCCGGGGCGCCGCGTACGCGGCCGGCGCCCTCGCCGGCGCCCTGCCGGCCCTGCTGTTCAATCTCTGGGCGTTCGGCTCGCCCTTCGAATTCGCGTACTCGAGCGCAGTCGCCGACCTCGGCCGGACCGGGCATGCGGCGCTCGGCCTCAACAGCGACGGGTTCTTCGGGATCACGGCCCCGCGCCTGAGCGCAGCGGTCGAGCTGCTCCTCGGAAATCGCGGGCTGCTCGTGCTCACCCCGATCGTCGCGATGGCCGTCGCGGGGACTCTGATCATGCGCAGGCGTGGGCACCGCGCGGAGGCGAACACGATCCTCGCGGTCGCGGTCACCTACTTCCTCTACAACTGCGGCTACTGGCAGCCGCTGGGCGGCGGGACCCCGGGCCCTCGGTTCCTGATCCCGGCGCTTCCATTCGTCGCCGTCGGACTCGCCTTCGCCTATCGGCGGCTGCCGGCGCTGACGCTCGGGCTCGCGGTCCCATCAGCACTCCTGATGCTGGTCGGCAGCGTCACCTACCCGCTGCTCGGTGAGGAGGGCGTGGGGCTGTGGGCGAACTGGCTCACCGACTCGAGCCTCGAGCACACGGTGCTGACCGCGCTCGGGGTGTCGAACGCATGGCTTGCGCTGGTCCCGGTGGCGGCGGCGATCGCGGTCGCCATCGTCTTCACCGTGAAGGCGACGCCGCCCGCCCCCGTTCGGGATCTGCGTCCGGCGATCGGCGCCGTGCTCGCTTGGGCGGTCGTCGCGGCGGTCGGGCCGAGCATCGCCGGCGATGCGGCGGCGCCGCTGGGCGGCGACGCCGCGGCGCTCGCGCTGTTCGGCGCGGGGACCCTCCTGGCGCTGGCGACCCTCGCAGCCCTACGGCTGCGGCGCCCCGAGGAGGCCGGCAGTCAGCCCGAGCGGGAGCGCCTGGCGCCGGCCGCACTGGCGCTGAGCGAGCGGAGCTCGTAGACGATCAGGCCATCGATTCGCGTGCGCCCCAGGCCGAGGGCGGCGACCGGCGTCGTGGCCGCCCCCGCCTGCGGCGTGCCGCGGGCACGATCCTGGTGCAGGACGACCGAATGCACCCCGAAGCGGCGGAGGCTGGCGACGGTGGATCGGCTCGGGAAGCCGCGCATGCGCTCGATCAGCCGGACTGTCGCCACGGGCTCGGTGCTCGAACGCCCGTTGACGATCGCTGGAAACCCGTCGGTGGACCAGAGCAGGTAGCGGCGATTGTCCGACGCCCTGAGCGCCGGCAGATGGAGCTGAGGCTCCGGCACAGCCGCGGTGCTCGCCGGCGGGTCCGGCGCCCGCGGCTGAGCCTGGCTGTCGGTGGGGTCGAAGGGCAGGCCACGGCCCTCGACGAGGAGTGCCAGCACCAACCCGCCCGCGAGGGCCACCCTCCAACCCGCCATGAGGCCGCGACGGCGGGCCGCGCGCAGCACCGCGTCGGCGCCGGCCGCCGCGAGCAGCGCCAGCGCCAGGGACGAGAAGGTGACCAGGCGGCCCGGGGTGCGGATCGCGTCCCAGCCCGGGAGCGCCTCATACACCCACCGGTAGGGCCACAGCAGGCCGTCGTCGGCCTGGAATCCGAGCGCCAGCACCGAGACAACGAGCGCGGCCAGCGCGAGGCCGATCCGCAGCGGGGGTGCGAAGGTCGAGGAAGCGAGCCCGACGGCGGCGAGGCCGAGGATGACGAGCCCTGGGAACAGGGTCTTCTCGGGCACGTTCTCGAGCCCGTCCCGGACGCCTGCGGTCGCCTCGCCCCACGCCAGGTTCTCGTCGGGGGCGGTGACGAATACCGCCAGCGGCCCGGAGTACGCCTCGACCGTCTCCGGCGAACGGCGCGCCTGGGGGTGCTCGTCGGCGACCTCGAGGTAGGTGCGCCCGATGAGTCCCGCGACCACGCAGAACACCACCGCCCCGGCGGCGCTCGCGATCGCCAGTCGCCGATCGAGCGCCGGGCGCCCCCGCCGCAACCAGACGGCGAGGGCGACGAGGCCCAGCCCCGCGATGAGGTAGGCGAGCGGCAGGCCGAGCGTGAAGCCCAGCGTTAACTGCCAGGTGGCGACGAGCCAGGCGGCGATGATGAATCCGGGCCGACGCAGCCGAAAGCCACGGACGCCGAGGGCGAGGCACAGCGGGATTCCCCCGCTCGAGATCACCTGGAGGTGGCCGTCCTGCTCGAGCCGGAACGGCGCGAAGGCGAAGGCGGCGCCGGCGACCGCCGCCCCGGCCGGGCTGGCGCCGAGCTCGCGCGCGAGCAGGTAGGCGCCGCCGAACGCGAGCGCGTACGCGAACAGGAACACCAGGTCGTAACGGGCGACGGCGGCCTCGCTGCCCGAGCCGAAGAGCCCGGCGGGCGCGTAGCCAAGCAGCGAGTCGGAGAAGGCCAGGGTGTGCTCGAACGGCCAGAACTGGTTCGAGTCGAGCGGGTGGAGCGGCTGGTTGGCGAGCGCATGGCCACCCCACGCGACCTGCCAGGCCTGGGCGAGCGGGTCGCCGAGGTCCTTCGGGATGCGCTCCCCCAGCTCGAGCACCAGCGGCCAGTGCATGACGACCGCGATGACGGCTGCGCCGAGCGCGACGAGTAGCGCCTCCTTGACGTAAAGCTCGCGGCGAGGGGCGGGCATGGGGCGTATCCTCGCCGCCGACACGGGGCGATGCACTCAGGCAGGGGCTAGGCGCGTGAGGCGACTATGCGGGCGCGGCGGCCGGCTCGCGCCGCGGCCGCTCGAGCACGTCCTCGAGCTGCGGCCGGCTGATCATCGACCTCCAGCGCGATGGGACGGTCGTGCGCACGCGTTCGCAGGGTGGTGCTCTCGCGGCTGGTCAGCCGGCCGGTGGTTGCGGGTCAGGGCTGAACTCGCGACCTCGCGTCGAAGCGACGATGGGGGAGGCAGGATTCGAACCTACGAAGGCTGAGCCAATGCGTTTACAGCGCATCCCGTTTGACCGCTTCGGTACTCCCCCGGGACCGGGACCTGATTTTAGGAGCCGCTGCATTGTTGTTGGTCACGAACGCCGCCCCCGCCGGCGCGATCGCTTCCCGCTCGGCTCCCGCGCCTCCCGCTTGAGCTCCCGCCCGATTGTCTCCTCCACCACCTCGGTCATCGTCAGCTGGAACACCGCCAGCAACGTCTCCGACGCCAGCGGGCGCAGGCGCTCCAGCGTCTCGCGCACCCGAGGCCACTCCTCCTCCGGCCGGCCGGCGCGGTCGAACGGCTCCCACACCGCCTCCATGAACAGGCCGGCGAACGTGCGCGCCACGCTCTGGGCGTTGCGCCGCAGCTTCGCCACCACCTCCAGCGCCTTCTCGGGTTGCACACCAAGCCGCGCCAGCTCCTCCCCCGCCTCCATCAGCCGCGGGCTCAGGACCTCCACCCGCCCCTCGTCCAGCGGCCGCACCACGCCCAGCTTCTCCGCCCGGGCGAGCAGCGCCGGATCCGGTTCCTCCCGACCCCACCACCCCGCCAGCTCCGCGAGCGCGATGATCTGCGGCTGCTCCTCCTCGAACGGCTCCCGCAGCGCCCGGGTGAAGCCGAGCACCTCGCGGCTCGACCCCCCCGTCCCCGCTAGCAGGCGCTTGATCGCCTCGAGGTTGAACCCGTCGGCCTGAAGCTCGCGGATCAGCTCGAGCCGCGCCAGGTGCTCCGCGTCGTAGTAGCCGGTACGCCCGCGCACATCCGGCGGAGGGAGCAGGCCGCGCGACTGATGCGCGCGGATATTCCGCACGGTCATTCCCGACTGTCGTGCGAGCTCGTCGATCGTCATCGACGCCGGGTCCGAGGCGTTCCGCTCCGTGACGTCCATCACACAAGAAGATTACGGTGTTCTATGTGACATCAATCGGTGTAACATAGCGCCGTGCAGTTGTTCTTGGGGATCACGCACGCGAGCGCACGAGGCGGGGACATGGGAATGACCGCGCTGACCACGATCGCCGCAGGCGAGCCGGCGGGCGGCGCCGCGCTCAACCAGGTGATCATCGCCACCCTCGCCGCCACGCTGGGCTTCTCCGCGCTCGCATGGCTCTGCTCGGGCCACCGCAGCGGCCGCCTCCCCTACCTTCGCCGGGCCGCCGCGTTCGCCGAGCGCGCCTCCGGCCTCCCCGGCTGGGCCGCCCTCCCGTCCGGCATCTCTGCCGTCTCGCTGCTCGTCGCGCTCACCGGGATGTACTGGGACATCTCCCTTCACATCGGCGTCGGCCGCGACGCGGGGCCGCTCGCCAACCCCGCTCACTATCTGATCCTGATCGGCCTCTTCGGAATCCTCGCCGCCGGCATGCTCGCGATCTTCCTGCCCGAGGACCGTCCCGGCCCTGCCGCCGTCCGCATCGCCGGCGATTGGTACGCGCCGGTCGGGGGCATCCTGGTCACCGCCTGCGCCGCCTTCGCCCTGATCGGCTTCCCGCTCGACGACGTCTGGCACCGCCTGTTCGGGCAGGACGTGACGCTCTGGGGCCCCACCCACCTGATGCTGATCGGCGGCGCCGGCATGACCCTGATCGGTCTCGCGGTGCTCTTGGTCGAGGGCATGCGCGCCCGGGGCGCCGGGCGGGCGAACGACGTTCCGCTCCTCGTCCACATGCGCCGCGCGGGGCTCATGGGCGGTCTCCTCATCGGCCTCTCGACCTTCCAGGCCGAGTTCGACTTCGGCGTCCCTCAATTCCGGTTCGTGCTTGAGCCGGTGATGCTGGCGATCGCCGCCTCACTCGCCCTCGTCTGCGCCCGCCTCTGGATCGGCCGTGGCGGCGCGCTCGCCGCGGCGATCTTCTTCATCGTCGTCCGCGGCGGGCTCAGCCTGCTCGTCGGGCCGATCCTCGGTGAGCCCACCCCCCACCTCCCCCTCTACCTCGCCGAGGCCGCCTGCGTCGAGCTGGCGGCGCTCACTCTCGCCCACCGCTCGGCTGCTCGCCCGCCGGCCCCGCTCGCGCTCGGCGCGCTGTCGGGATTCCTGATCGGCACCGTTGGCTTCGCGGCCGAGTGGGGTTGGAGCCAGTTTGCGATGCCGCTGCCCTGGACCGCCGACCTCCTACCGGAGGGCGCGATCCTGGCGATCGTCGCCGGTGTGGCCGGCGGGCTCCTCGGCGCCACCCTCGGGTCCGCCCTGCGCGGCGAGCTCCCGCTCAGCCCGCTGACCCGCGCGGTCCCGCTCGGCTCCCTCGCCACGATCATGGCCGTGTTCGCGATCGGCCTTCCGACCAGCGTGCCCGCAGGCGTCAGCGCGACCGTCACCCTCGAGGACATCCCGCGCGCGCCGGAGCGGGAGGCCTCGGCCACCGTCCGCTTCGATCCCCCCGACGCCGCGGATGACGCCGGTTGGCTCACGGTCACCGCCTGGCAGGGCGGCGGCCTGGTGCTCGACCAGCTCAAGCCGATCGGCAGCGGCGGCGCCTTCCGCACCACCGAGCCGATCCCGATCGGCGGCGACTGGAAGACACTCGTCCGCCTGCACCGAGGCGACCAGGTGCTCGGGGCGCCGATCTACATGCCGCGCGACGACGCGATCCCGGCGCCGGGGGTCCCTGCGCGTGCCTCGGCCACCCGCGAGCTCGCCTCCGACCACAAGGTCCTCCAGCGCGAGCAGAAGCAGGGGGTCCCTGGATGGCTGGACGCGGTCGCCCACCTGGTGGTGCTCGCGATCGCCCTGTCGCTGCTGGCCGTGCTCGCCTGGGGCGTCGGCCGCCTTGCCGGCAGCGGACGCCAGCCGACCGAGCGCGCCCAGACCGCTGCCAAGTCCCTGCAAGCGATCGGAGCATCCTCGTGACCGCACGGACCGACCGCCGCTACTGCATCATCGGCGCCGGCTACGCCGGCAACGGCGTTGCCAAGGCGCTCGCCGACGCCGGCATCGCCTACGACCAGATCGAGCGCAACGACTTCATCGGCGGCAACTGGGCGGACGGGGTCTACGACTCCACCCACATCATCAGCTCGCGGGACACGACCCAGTACGGCGACTTCCCGATGCCGCGACACTACCCCGACTTCCCGAGCCGCGAGCAGGTGCTCGAGTACCTCAACGACTACGTCGACCGGTTCGGCCTGCGCGAGCGGATCGAGTTCGGCATGGAGGTTGTCGACGTTCGCCCCCTCGACCCCAGCGGCCTGGGCGGCTGGCGTGTGGAGGTGAGGCCGAGCGGCGATCCTGACGCCCCCACCGAGGTCCGCCACTACGCCGGGGTGATCGTCGCCAACGGCCACCACTGGGACAAACGCTACCCGCACTACCCGGGCGAGTTCACCGGACGGACGATCCACTCGAAGGACTACAGGCGAATCTCCGACCTCGACGGCGCGCGTGTCCTCGTGGTTGGCGGCGGCAACTCAGCCTGCGACATCGCGGTGGAGGCGGCGCAGGCGTTGGGCGGGGCCGAGATCTCGATGCGCCGTGGCTACTGGTTCCTGCCCAAGAGCTTCCTCGGCATTCCCCTCGCCGAGTGGGACCGCCCCTGGATCCCGGTTTGGGGCCAGCGGCTCGCCGCCAAGCTCACCGCTCGCGCCACCTTCGGCCGCTACGAGCGCTACGGGCTCCGGGAGCCCGACCACCGGCCCTTCGACCGCCATCCGACAGTCAACTCCCAGCTCCTCTACTACCTGCGCCACGGGCTGATCCGGGCACGACCCGACATCGAGCGGCTCGAGGGGCGGACGGTCCACTTCGTCGACGGCACGGCGGCTGACTACGACACGATCGTGTGGGCGACCGGCTTCCACGCCACCTTCCCCTTCCTCGATCGAGACCTGTTCGCGTGGCACGGCGGCTACCCGGCGCGGGTCGGTGGCGTGCTCGCACCTGGGATCGCGAACCTCTACGTCTTCGGGCTGCTCCAGCCTCGCGGCGGCGCCGGGCCGCTGATCACGGCCGGGGCCGAGATCCTGGCCCGCATGATCCGGCTCCAGGAGCGCCTCGACCACCCGCTCGCCGACGACCTCGCCCGGGTGCGTCCACCGAGCGCGCGGATGCTGGTCGGCGTCTCCGAGACGATGCGCCAGATCAGGCTCGGCGGGATCGCGCTCGCGGGAATCGAACGGGTCGCGAGGCTGCGCGGGCGCACGCTCGACTCCCCGCCGGCGGTGCCGCCGGTTGCGCCCGCTGCCGCGCCGGCGGGCAAGGCCGAGGTCGTGGCGCTCGAGCGAGTGGCCTGACGCCTGCGGCTAGGCCCGCTCTCTGAGCCGCTGCGCCTCCGGTAGCTGCTTCAGCTTGCGGAGGGTGTTGTTCTCGATCTGCCGGATGCGCTCGCGGGTGACCCCAAAGGCGCGGCCGACCTCCTCCAGGGTCAGCGGCTCGTGGCCGCGGAGGCCGTAGCGAAGCTCGATCACCTGGCGCTCGCGCTCGGGGAGAGCGTCCAGTGCGCGCTGGATGTCCTCGCGCTGCAGGTTCTCGGTCGCCGCCTCGAACGGCTCCTCGACCGTATCGTCGGCGACGAAGTCGCCAAGCTCGGACTCCTCCTCGTCGCCGACCGGCTTCTCGAGCGACACCGGCATCTGCGCGACCCGCAGGATGTCGCGGACCTCGCGGACGGGGACCTTGAGCTCGGCCGCGATCTCGGCCGGCTCGGGCTCACGCCCGAGGCGCTGGACGAGCTGGCGCTCGACGTGAGTCACCCGGTTCAGCTTCTCGACCATGTGCACCGGGATCCGGATCGTCCGCGCCTTGTCGGCGATCGCCCGAGTGACCGCCTGGCGAATCCACCAGGTGGCGTAGGTGGAGAACTTGTACCCGCGGCGATAGTCGAACTTCTCGACCGCCCGGATCAGACCGAGCGAGCCCTCCTGGATCAGGTCGAGGAAGCTGAGGCCACGGCCCAGGTAGCCCTTGGCGATCGAAACGACCAACCGTAGGTTCGCCTCGACCATGTGGCGCTTGGCCTGCATGTCCCCCTTCTCGATCCGCCTCGCAAGCTCGATCTCCTGCTCGGCGGTGAGCAGCTCCACCCTGCCGATCGAGCGCAGGTAGAGGCGCAGCGAGTCGAGGCTCGGCTCGACCGTCAGGTCCAGCTCGGGCTTCTTCGCCTGACCTTGCTGGCCCTCGGCCTTGGACTCCTTGTACGCCGTGAGCCCGTCCTCGGCGATCACGTCGACGCCGTGCTCGATCAGGTACGCGTGGAGATCGCGCACCTGCTCCTTCGTCACCTCGACCTCCTCGAGCGTGGCGGCGATCTGCTCGAAGGTCAGGTAGCCGCGCTCCTGTCCATGGGCGATCAGCGACCGCAGCTCGTCCGAGTCCTGGAACTGGGGGGCGGATTCCTCGAGCGCACCCGCGCCGTCCCCCGCGCCGTTAGCGTCGGCGTTTGCCTGCGTCAGTAGCACCTCTCCGTTGTCCGCCACTCGCCTACCCCTCTCTTGTCGGCTCGTGGAGCGGCGCGAAGTATAGGGAGCGCCTCCCCCGTCATAGGTGAGGCCGGTCACTCGCTACGCTCCCGTTAGCCGTGAGCGATTCGGCCCAAGTCCTCTCCCCCCAGAGCCCCGACGTGCAGGCCTCCCGCCCGTCGACGGAGCTCAGCCTCACCCGCGTCGGAGTGCGAGGGATCGAGAAGGTGATCCGGGTCGACGGCTTCGCCGACGTTCCAGGGAACTACTTCTTCGCCGAGCTCGAGTGCCTGGTCGACCTCAACCCGCGCCAGGCGGGCGTGCACATGTCCCGATTCGAGGAGGTCGTCAACGAGGCGATCGACGCCGTCGTCCTCGGCGAGAGCCTCCGGGCCGAGGGGCTGGCAGCACACATCGCCGAGCAGGTGCGCGAGCGCCAGGAGGGGATGCGGGCGGAGGTCACGATCACGGCCAGGTATCCCGAGACCGTGACCACCCCCGCCTCCGGGATGGCCACGCAGGAGATCTACACGCTGCACGGCACAGCCGTCTCTTCGGAGCGCGGCACCCGCACGCTGATCGGGGTCGAGGCCCAGGGCATGACCGCGTGCCCCTGCGCCCAGGAGCTGGTCGCCGGCCGCGCGCGCCAGCGCCTGGCCGAAGACGGGTTCACGGACGATGAGATCGAGCGGGTGCTGCGGCACGTTCCGGTCGCCACTCACAACCAGCGCGGTATCGGCTCCGTTCACATCGGGAGACCCGAGGGGGTCGACATCGACGTCGACGCGCGCGACCTGCTGCACATCGTCGAGCGGTCGATGAGCTCCGAGATCTACGAGCTGATGAAGCGGTCGGACGAGGTCGAGGTGGTCGAGAAGGCGCACCGGAACCCGCGGTTCGTCGAGGACGTCGTGCGCGAGATGGTGCGGCGCGTCGCCACCACCTACCCGGAGCTCGCTGATGGCGGCTTCGTCCTCGCCCGGCAGGAGAACCTGGAGACGATCCACCGGCACTCCGTGGTAGCTGAGCGCTCGGGAGTGCTCTCGGAGATCGTGGCCGAGCTCGAGACCGGCGAGCACTCGCAGCATCACGTGACCGAGCGGGAGTGGCTCGAGGCACCGTGCACGTCGGCGCCGGCGAGCTAGCGACGCCCCGCAAGCTGCAGGTCGAGCCGCTCGACTCGGAGCGGACCCGCGAGGCGGCGGCCGTGCTGGCGGAGGCGTTCATGGCCGATCCCGGCTGGCGCGCGATCGCGCCGCGTCGCGATCCGGCGGCTCGCCGGATGCTCCGGCGCTACTTCCGCGGCGCCACCACCCGGGCGATCCGGTTCGGGGGACGGGTCGAGGCCGCGACCCGAGAGGGTGCGCTGATCGGGGTCGCGATCGGCTACGGCGCCGAGCGCTGGCCCCCGCCGGCACGATCTTTCCCGCATGAGGCGTGGGGCGTGATCCTCGCCGGGCCGGGCCCGACTTGGCGAGGCCTCGTCGGTGACTCGAAGCTCGAGGCCGCCCATCCACCGGGCCCCCATGCCTTCTTGCACACCCTCGGGATCGACCCGGCGCATCAGCGGTCCGGCGCCGGCACCGCCCTGGTCGAGTCGCTGATCGCGCACCACGACGACGGTGGAACGCCGATCCATCTGACCACAGCGAATCCGGCGAACCTCCCCTACTACCGCCGCTTCGGGTTCGATGTGATCGGGAAGGCGACGCTGCCGCGGGGGGTGCCGATGTGGTCCCTGTTCAGGCCCGCCGCTCGCTGAGCTCGCGGGCGCGGGCCAGGATCTCGTCCATCATCGGCTCCGTCAGCCGGCCGGTGAAGGTGTTCTGCTGGGATGGGTGAAAGCAGCCCAGGAGCGAATACGGCCCGACGCTCGCCCCCGCGCCGTGGGCGAACCGCGGTTTTGGGCGCGGGACCTCGAGCCCCTGCTCGCGCAGGGTGCGGAGGACCCCGTCCCAGGCGTATGAGCCAAGCGCGATCAGCACCCTCGCCTGCCGAAGCAGACGCAGCTCCTCGACCAGGTACGGGAGGCAGTTGTCGCGCTCGGCCGGCGTCGGCCGGTTGGCCGGTGGCGCGCACCGGTTGATCGCGGTCACGTAGGCGCCGCTCAGCCGGAGCCCGTCGCCGGCGTGCTCCGAGCGAGCCTGGTTCGCGAACCCGGCGCGATGCAGTGCGGCGTACAGCCAGTCGCCGGAGCGATCGCCCGTGAACATGCGTCCGGTCCGGTTGCCGCCATGTGCGGCGGGCGCCAGGCCGACGAGGATCACGCGGGCCCGGGGATCGCCGAAACCGGGGAGCGGGCGAGCCCAGTAGCTCTCCCCCCGGTGGCGCCGAGGCGGGGAGGCGGCCGCGGCCTCGCGCCACTCGACCAGCCTCGGGCAGCGCGTACAGGACGTGACGCGCCGAGCGAGGAGATCCAGTTCTGCCGTCGCGGGCACGCGACATATGATCGCTGCCGTGGACGCCAAGCCAGCCGCGGACTCGGTCTCCGTCCTGGTGAGGTGGATGGGTATCGGGGACGCCAACTCCGCCGGCTTCGTCCACGGCGGCGTGGTGATGAAGATGTGCGACGAGGCTGCGGGCATCGCCTCGATCCGTCATTGCGGTCGGCGGGTCGTGACGGCGGGGATGGACCGGATGGCGTTCATCCTCCCCGTGCACATCGGCGAGCTCCTCACCTGCTCGGCTACGGTCAATGCCGCCTGGCGCACCTCGATGGAGGTCGGCGTCCGGGTGGAGGCCGAGAACCCGCTGAGCGCCGAGCGACGCCACACTTCCAGCGCCTACCTGACAATGGTCGCCCTCGACGATCGGGGGGAGCCGACCGAGGTTCCGCCGCTGGTCGCCGAGAGCGAAACCGAGCGACGTCGCCAGCGTGAGGCCGAAGTGCGCCGCCGCAACCGCCTGGCCGAGCGCGAGGAAATCCTGAGGCATCGCGGTTGAATCACAAATACGGCACCAGCCTCACGCGTCGCAATCGGGGCTTCGCCCCTCTGCTCCGCGGCAGATCTCTTGTCGAACCAGCTCATCGGACGTCCTCCCGGAGCCGCGGCCTCTACGCTGAGCACACCGGGAGATGACCGAGACCGCCGAACTGCGCAAGCTGGCGATCGTTCCCGCCTACAACGAGGCCGACATGGTGGGCAGGGTCGTGCGCGACATCCGCCGGCTACGCGCCTCGGTTCGACGTGGTCGTGGTCGACGACGGCTCCACCGATGCGACGGCCACCGAGGCCGAGACCGAGGGCGCCGTGGTCATCCGCCATCCCTTCAACCTCGGCATCGGGGGGGCGATGCAGTCGGGGTACCAGTACGCCCTGCGCAACCGCTATGACGTCGCCGTCCAGGTCGACGGCGACGGGCAGCACAAGCCGGCGTACCTCGGCGACATGCTGTCCGCACTCGAGACCAGCGGCGATGCCGACATGGTCTACGGAAGCCGCTTCCGCGGGGATCCCGGGTACAGGGTCCCGATGGGCCGGAGGGTGGGGAACCTGATCTTCTCGGTGGTCCTCTCGGCGATCACCCGGCAACGCATCAGCGACCCGACCTCGGGCTTTCGCATGACCAACCGCCGAGGAATCGAGCTGTTCGCCCGGGACTACCCCCACGACTACCCAGAGGTCGAGGCGATCCTGATGCTGCACGCCCACCGGCTGCGCATCCACGAGGTGCCCGTGCGGATGAACGCGCGCGACTTCGGCAAGAGCTCGATCGACTACCCGCGCAGCGCCTACTACATGGCGAAGGTCCTGTTGGCCCTTTTCGTGGGGCTCTTCCGCCGCCGCCCGACCCCGATGGACGAGCCGCCCGACCGACCCGAGGGCGAGGGAGTCGCGCCAGCGCCCCCGTTCGTCGGCACCCGGGAGCCCGAGACACCCGTGCCGCCCTCCTCGCCGTGAACTCCACCCTCGGCACAATGCTGGTCGCACAGGCCGAGACCGACGGGCTCGACAGCACCGTGCAGATCGTGGCGCTGATCGTGACCGCCGTGCTGCTCGCCCTCGTGCTCGAGCTCGTCCGCCGCCGGCTCCTGGTCGAGCGCTACGCGCTCCTGTGGATGGTGGTCGCGGTGACCCTGCTCGTGCTCGCGCTGTGGACCGACCTGCTCAACTGGGCGTCCGAGCTGCTCGGGTTCCAGGTACCCGCCAACTTCCTGTTCGTGGCCGCGTTCGGCGTGATCTTCGTGCTTCTGCTGCACTTCTCGGTCGCGACCTCACGGCTCTCCGAGGAGACCAAGATCCTGGCCCAGCAGGTCGCTCGCCTGGACTCCGAGCTGCGTTCCGGCCGCACCAACGGCACGGCGCCCGACGATGACGCAGCATCAGCGGCTGCGACCGCTGCCCAGCAGGGCCAGCGCCAGCCGCCAGTAGAGCCCCAGGGCCGCGCCGAGTAGACGCGAGCGAGCCACCGCTCCGAGGTATTGCGAGTCGAGCCTCGCGGTCAGCGCCCGTGCGAACTCGCCGGCGCTGGCGGTGCGGGTCGCCTGGATGGCACGCCGCTCGCGAACGAGGCGCGGGAGCGCAGGCACGGTGTCGCTCCAGGCGAGCGCCTTCTGCCGGAACCATCCGCCCGCCAGCGAGATCGGGATCAGCGCCAGCTCGGTGGCGGCGAGCCCCGGCGCCAGCACCGCCAGCAAGGCTCCGGGATAGATCCTGATGAGCGTGGCCCAGCGGTTGCGCTCCAGGTATCGCCATTTCGCGGGCCCCTTCGCGAACTCGTAGGCGTGGTCCACCCGGGCCGTCGGCTCGAGGCCGAGCCGCCCGCCTGCGAGGCGCAACCGCAACGAGAGGTCCACGTCCTCCTGATAGAGAAAGAACCCTGGCGCGAAGCCGCCGAGCGCTTCGAACCGCTCCCGCCTGATCGCCAGACAGGCGCCGCTGACGAAGGCGGGCTCGGCGGCGTTCTCCCCGCCCAGGTCCTCGCCCGCGCCACCCGCCCAGGCGATGCCGGTGAAGTGCACGATTCCACCCCTGGTGTTGACGACCCTCCCTTCGTCGGCCGTCACCAGCGCCTGCCACGCATCCCATCCCCGAGTCCCGGCGAGCGGGCGCGCGATCGCCTCGCGAAAGCCGGGCGCCGGAACCGCGTCCGGGTTCAGGAAGCACAGGAGCGCCGCCGACGCCGCGGCCGCACCCAGGTTGTTCCCCTCGCCGTAGCCGACGTTCGCTCCCTCCTCGATCACACGTGCTCCCGGGGCCAGCTCGCGGACGGTCGCCGGGGTCCCGTCGGTCGACGCGTTGTCGACCACGATCAGCTCGTCGTCGGGCTGGAGCTGTGCGACGAGCGGCGGGAGCGTGCCTGCGATCGCGTCGCGACTGTCGTGGGTGACGATGATGAAGGCGACCGATGCCATGGAATCGGGCCCCGAGTCCTAACATCGATCGGAGCACCGGCGCGGAAAGAGCGCGATGCGACACCTGCTGAGACCGCTGTTCGACCGGATCGTGATCAAGGAGCTCGAGCCCGACCGGGTTCGGCGCTCCGGGTTGGTCGTGCCGGCGGGGACGCGCGAGGATCCTCCCCAGCACGGCGTCGTCCTCGCGGTGGGCCCGGGCCTCGACTGGTGGGAATCGGTCGGGCTCAAGATGCCCGTGAATCCCGGCGACCACGTCGTCTTCCCGTCCTCGGCTGGGTCCTGGATCGAGGTCGACGAGGAGCGCCTGCTGGTCTGCCGCGTCGGCGAGCTCCTCGGCGTGCTCGAGGAGATCAAGACCTGCCCCTACTGCGGCGACCACGACCTCCCCGGCGGAGACGCGTGTCCGGTGTGCGGTCGCGAGGCGGGGGCGGCGCAGGCCTGAGCGCCCGACGGATCTCTCGCGCGCCCGGTCGACCGATGAGTGTGGGATTGGCGGGATATATAGCCCACAAACCCACACTCGATTGAACGAGGCTCAGGCCGCGGCGAGGAACTCGCCGAACCTGATCTCGAGGCGACTGGGTCCGGCTGCTCCGCGGAGCGTCGGGGTCGAACGATCACGGCCACCTAGAATGGGCCGGCCGCGCCGGAGTAGCTCAGCTGGCCAGAGCACCTCATTCGTAATGAGGGGGTCACGGGTTCGAATCCCGTCTCCGGCTTGGCTCTAGCAAGCGGAACGCGGCGCCCTCCGGGGCGCCGCTCGCGTCCGGTGGGCAAGGGATTGGGCAAGGCCCGGCCGCCGGAGCCGCCGAGCGACCACGAGAACCCGCGAAAGCCGGTTCACCGATTCGGGACGGGGATCGCCCCGGCATCGGCGCCCCCGATAGCCCCTGCAAACCGCGGGCATCGGCTGACACTCGTTTCTCGCGAGCTTCAGTGTGACGCGGCTTTGCGCTGCACTCTCGACTGTGACGGGTCTCGGTAGCCCCGCAACCTGACGGCCGCGATCGCGCCGGCGCACGCGCCGAGGAAGTCGAACACGAGATCCATGACCGTGTCACGGACCGTTAGCGCGAGGTCGGTTCGGATCAGGGCATCGGCGCTCCACTCGGCGGCCTCCCAGCCAAGGCCCACCACCATCGTCGCGGCCAAAGCGCCGAGCGCGGCGGCGCGCCTGACGTGCCCGGGTTCCGCGTCGAGCCGGCGGTCCAGGATCCCGACGAGGGTCCAGGCGACCAGCGCGCTCGCGATCGCATGGGCCGCGGTGGTGACGACGCGCGCGTGCCCGAAGCTCCCGGTGAGGAACAGCCAGACGAGCACGGTGAGGCTGGCCGCGAGGACCGTGAGCGAGGCGCGACGCGCCCCGAGCCACCAGGCCGCCACCACCCCTGCGAAGCAGAGCGCGAACATCACCGCCCCCGTGCGGCTCCCCTGAAGAGCGGTGACGATCGCGCTCAGGCCCAGTGCGGCGAGGCCGGCCGCGAGTGGCGCCGACAGGGTGCCGTCTGCGGTGCGGGCATCCACGGACCGCCGAGGGTAGCGGTCGCTACACGGTAGGTCCCGTAGTCGGAATACTTGGCTCGCGTTCGGGCTCCGCGACGTCGGATGGGCAAGGGGTGGGCAATGCCCACCCCGAGAAACCCCGGAAACCCGCCCCTCGTCCACCCGGCGCGGGGCCGCCGCTTTCCGCATGGGCGAGCCGGGAACCCCGACAACCCGCAGAATCCCGCAAGCGCCCGGCCGTATTCGTAATGAGGGGCTCACGGGTTCGAATCCCGTCTCCCGCTTGTCGCCGCGCCGCCCCGCGCCCGTCAGGCGAGCTCGTCCGCCTCCGCCAAGCGGTAGCCGATCCCCCGGACGGTGCGCACCAGCTCGGGCTGCTGAGGATCAGACTCGATCTTCTGGCGGAGATTCGAGATGTGGACGTCGCAGGCGCGAACGTCGCCGGAGAACTCCGACTGCCACAGCTCCTCCATGATCTCCAGCCTGCTGAAGACCTGGCCCGGGCTCTCGGCGAGGAGCCGCAGGACCTGAAATTCGGATCGGGTCAGGTTGACTGGCCTACCCCTGATGCTGACCAGATGGCGGGCGAGATCGATCCGCACGGGTCCCGCCTCGATCGTCTTGCTCTCGCCAGCGGTGGAGGAGCGGTCGAGCTCGCGCCGGCGCAGCTGAGCGCGAACGCGACCGATCAGCTCCCGCACCGAGAACGGCTTGGTCACGTAATCGTCGGCGCCCACCTCGAGCCCAACCACCTTGTCGACCTCAGCGTCCTTCGCCGTCAGCAGGATGATCGGCACCGGACTCCGCGCGCGCACGTCGCGGCAGATGTCGAGCCCGCTGCGGCCCGGCATCATGATGTCCAGGATCAGCAGGTCGAAGTCGGGTGCGCCATTGGCGACCTTCTCATCGGCGTCCTCGCCGTCGCTCGCCAGGGTGACTTCGTAGCCCTCCTGCTGAAGGGCATAGCCGACGGCGTCGCGAACCGACGGCTCGTCGTCGGCAATCAGGATTCGGCCTGTGCTCATGTTCGTGTTCTGCTAGTCGTTTGTTGGTGTTCTACTAGGTCTCGCCAGCTCCCGGCATCGGCGATCGGGCTCAGGCCACGGGCGTTGCCGCGGGCTCGGACTCCGTCAAGCGGATCCAGAAGGTGCTGCCCGCACCGACCTCGGACCGGACCCCGATCTCGCCGCCCATCACGTCCACCATGCGCTTCGCGATCGAGAGACCGAGGCCGAACCCCTCCTGCTCGAGCGCTCCGGCTCCCCGGTAGAAGCGCTCGAAGATGCGGTTGAGCTCGTCGGGAGCTATTCCGGAACCGCTGTCCGAGACCTCAACCAGCACATAGCCTGGACGGCCGTCGTTCCCGACACCGCGGGAGGCCCGGACTCCCACGGTCCCTGGCGCCGGCGTGTTCTTGAACGCGTTGGTGAGCAGGCCGATGAGGACTTGCCGGAGCAGCACTGGGTCGCCCTCGGCAACCAACTCGGGCTTGACCTCGAGCTGGACCTCGATGCCCTCCGGAGGAGCAACGGCCTGGACGGCCTCCTCGACCGCCAGGCTGACGTCGAAGCTCGCCACGCCGCTTTCGCCGATCGAGTCCACACGAGCGAGCGTCAACAGCGATTCGGTCAGCCGGCTGACGCGATCGACGTCATCGGAGAGACGGGCGAGGAAGTGCTCGCGGGCCTCAGGGTCGTCCTTCGCTCCAGCCGCCAAGACCTCGATCGACCCCGAGATCCCGGCGATCGGGTTCCGCAGCTCGTGGGCGGCGTTGGAGACGAACTCCCGTTCCGCGAGCTCCCGGCGAAGCTCCTCCGTGCGGTCGCGGACGACCGCCAGCACCGCATCCTCGGCCGGTAGCTGGTGGGCGCCGATGGCGTAGACGCGGTCGCCCACCCGCAACGCATCGTGCTCGGCGGTACCCCCGCCCCGGGCGCGATTCAGCCAGGGCAGGAACGCGCCCGGGACCTTGTGATCCGGGCCGATCAGCGACTCCGCCGAGGCGTTGCAGAAGCGCACGGCCCCGCCGGCGCCGACGACCATCACAGCGTCGTCGAGGGCGTCAAAGATCGCCGACAGCCGGTCGCGCTCGGAGCGCAGCGCGCCGAAGGTCTCCCGGAGCGCGCTGCGCATGGTCTCCAGGGCGTTGCCGAGGTCGGTGATCTCATCGCGGCCGCCGGCGCCCTCGAGCGGCTCGTCGAGACGCCCCTCGGTGATGCGCGCGGCGCTCTCGGCCAATCGCTTGACCCGGGTGGTGATCGCGCTGGCCGCCAGGAAGCTCACCAGGACGGCGACCCCGAGCGCGATCAACGCTGCCGTCAGCCGGTTGTCTTCAACATCCTCGATCACCTCCCTGATCTCCTCCGGCTGCTCGCCCCGCGCCAGCACCGCGCCGTCGAGCCTGCCCTGGCGGAACACCGGGGTCGCAACCAGCGTGATCCCGTCCGGCCGGCTCTCGACCGTGCGCGAGCCGTTCTCCGCGGCCCGGCGCACCGCTCGCTCATAGCCGGGGACGTTCGACAACTCGACCCCGCGCGAGATCTCGGGGGTGATCAGCTTCCCGTGCGGACCGAACGCCCACGACGAGTACCCCGGATCGCTGACCGAGTCGGCGAGCAGCGCGGGGGCCGCGACGGGGGCACGGTCACCGATCTCATCGGCGAGGCCGATGGTGCGCCCGACCGTGAGCGCCTCGGAGCGCTCGTTGACGTTCTCCGACGTGCCACCCGCCAGCAGGACGGCAAGGCCCGCGGTGACCAGCGCCACCAGGGCGAAGGCGATTGCGAGATACAGGCGAACGCCGAACGGTCTCCTCGATGCGGTTTGCGCCTCCCCGATCGCCACGATGACATTTAAGCGTTCGCCAACAAGCCGGTGCGTCCGCGGTGCCCGAAACCGGGCCTGTCAGCGGCCCAGGAGGAAGGCAACGCGATAGAAGAGCGCCTCGAGCGCCAACTCCTCGCCGACATTCACCTGAAGCCGCCTGCGGGTGTCGAGCACGAGCTCCGCCGCGCGTCGGGCGCGACGCGGGTCGGTGCCCTCGGCCAGCTGACGAACCTGCTCGAGCCGGTCCGAGTTGTGCACCAGCTCGTCGGCGTCCTCGCCGGCCGCCGCGAGGTCGCGAAGCCAGGATCCCACCAGGACCAGCGCCAGATCCAGCGCCTCGGTCCGGGCACGCCTCGCTGCCCGCCGCGACTCCTCCTGCCCCAGCCTGGCCTGCCGGCGCGCGGCCGGCCCCCGCGCCTCCCCCAGCTCCGCCGCGGCGGCCTCGGCGCGGGCTTCGGCGTCGGAGCCGGCCCGTGAGCCCGCGGACTCGGCGGCCTCGAGGAGGCCGCGCCAGGGCGCACCGGCGAGATCGCCCTCCGCGGCCGCGCGCACCGACGACTCGGCGCCGGTGCGCAGGTCGCGACCCGAATCCGAAGAGAGGAACACGGCGAGGCTCAGATCCCCCCGCGCAAGACGGGCCACCGCGTGCCGTTCGGTCGACTCGATCCCGGGATCGCGCTCGGCCAGCCGGCGCTCGGTCACCTCGGGGGAGAGCGCAGCGAAGGCGACCGTCTGGCATCGCGACCGGACCGTCTCCAGCAGCGCCTCGGGCTCGGCGCTGATCAGGATCAAATGGGCGAAGCGGGCCGGCTCTTCGAGCGTCTTCAGCAGCGCGTTCTGGCTCTCCTCGGCCATCGCCTCGGCCTCGGCGATCACGAACACCCTGCGCTCGCCCTCGAACGGCCGGTAGGCCGCGGCGGCGATCACGCGGCGCCGGACCTCCTCGACCAGGTGCTGAGTGCCGGTCGGGTCGAGCCACACGAGGTCCGGGTGCGGGGACGGATCGAGGAGCGCCCGCCGGCGGGCATCCGCCGGGTCGGGTGCGCCCTCGGCGATGAGCTCGGCGGCGAAGGCGCGGGCGCCCGCCCGCTTCCCTGATCCGCGCGGTCCAGTGAACAGGTACGCATGGAGGGGCGACCGAAGCGCGGCCGTGAGCGCCATCCGAGCCGCTGCCTGACGCTCGGTGGCGTCTTCGAGCGCCTGGGGAAGCGCAGCCTCAGAGGTCACCACGCCTGCTCCTCACCGCCTGCATCGCGCGCGTGTGCACCTGATCCGGATCGCCCTCGCCGTCGATCGGCACGATCCGCTCCGGGTGGCGGTCGGCGAGCTTCTCGTAGGCGGCGGCGAGCTCGCGCTGGAACTCGATCCCCCTGGCCTCGAAGCGATCGGCCACGCCCGAGCCGCCGGCGGCGAGCCGCTGCTGGCCGCGGTCGGCGGCCGTCTCGGGATCAACCCGCACCAACACTGTCAGGTCGGGCACGCATTCCCCGATGATGAGCCGGTTCAGGTCCTCAATCAGGTCGATGCCGATGTCGAGCGCGCTGCAGCCCTCGAACCCGGGAGCATCGACGAAGAAACCGCCGATCGCGGCGCCCTGGTATGCCGCCGTCGAGTCGACGTATCGATCGCAGACTATGTCGCGTCCCTCCGCCCTGGCGGTGGCGATCACCGTGGTCGCGAGCTCCGACCGCGCGGCACAGAAGAGCAGCAGCTCGGCCCCGGGGTTGAGCGCGAGCGCCGGGTCCTTGAGGATCGTCCTGATTCGCTCGCCGGCCTCGGTGCCCCCGGGCTCTCGCAGCCGCACCGTGTCCGGGCCCAGGGCTTCGGCCAGCATCGCCGCCTGGGTCGTCTTCCCCGAGCGGTCGATGCCCTCGAGCGTGATGAACACGCCGGGAAGCTAGCTCGCCTTGGAGCGCGAGCCGGCGCGCTTGGTGCGGGCGGTCCCGGGTGAGGGCTTTCGCCTGGATCTCCCACCGTTGCCCTTCGGCGGCGCCGCGGGCTCGGTCGCATCGGAGGGCGCGTCCGCCTTCGCCTGCTCCCTGGCCTCGCGGGCGCGCTGGCGCTCGTCGCGCTTCTCGCGCATCTCGACCATCGACGGACAGTCGTCGTTGAGGCACAGCTTCCATGGGCGCCCGCGAAAGCCCTTCACGGTGAGTCGCGGCATCTGGCCGCAAATCGAGCAGCGCTCCTCAAGGCGCCAGAGCTCGTAGCCCCGGCCGGGGAGCGGGCCGCTGACCGTGCAGGAGTCGGGCGAGTCAGGGTCATCCCGACTCCAGCCCTCGCAGCCGTACATTCGCTTGCCGCCCCTGAGCTCCACGATCCGCAGGCGGTTCGGGGAACCGTCCTCGTGGGCCCGGCCGGCCTCCTCGCAGACGCTGCACGGTCCGAGGAACTTGTCCTCGTCCATCCCGGCCCAGATCTGCTTCGCGAACGCCTCGTTGCGCTCCTGGAGGTCGGCGGTCGTTGAGTGGAGCATCTCGCGGCTGATCCTCAGGACCTCGTCCCTCGAGGTCTTGCCCGCGGCGATCTCATCCATGTCGTGCTCGAGCTCGGCGGTCATCTCCGGCGTCGCCATCCGCGGGACGTACTCGTGGAACGCCTTGTACATGGCGATTCCGGTCTCCGACGGCTCCGGCGGGTTGCCGAACACGTAGCCGCGGTCATAGAGCTTCTGAATGATGTCGGCGCGGGTGGCCTTCGTGCCCAGGCCGCGCTCCTCCATCATCTCGACCAGCCTGCCCTGGCTGATCCGCGCCGGTGGCTGCGTCTCCTTGTCGATGAGCCACGGTTCACCGTCGAGCGCCAGCTCCTGCCCCTCCTCCAGCTTGGGGATCTCCTCGTCGGCCGAGCGCGCATAGGTGTAGATGGCCGCGTACCCGGGGTCGATGACGACCGAGCCGCGGACGAAGTAGGTCTCCGCACCGGCCTTGATGTCCGCCCGGGTCGACTCGGTGATCATCGGCGGCGAGAAGGTGGCGAGGAAGCGGCGCACGACCAGCTCGTAGACGCGGCGCTTGGGACCGTCGAGGGCGCTCGGGTAGATCGCCTGCGTCGGGTAGATCGGAGGGTGATCGGTCGTCTCTTTCTTTCCCCGGGTGGGCCGCAGCTCGCCCTCGAGCAGCGGTGCGGCCGCCTCGAACTCGCCGATCCGCACGAGCGAAGCGACCAGTTCGCGCGCCGGAAGCGACGGGGGATACACCGTGTTGTCGGTACGCGGATACGAGATGAACCCGTCCATGTAGAGGTCCTCGGCGATCTGCATCGCGCGCGACGGTGTGATCCCGAGCCGACTTGAGGCATCGGTGGTGAAGGCCGTCGTGTTGTAGGGGGCGGGCGGCTTGCGGGTGTTGCGCCTGGACGAGACCTCGCTGACGACCCCGGGGCTCTTCGTGCCGGCCAGCGCGGCGTCCGCTTCGGCCCGCTCCCAGAACTTATCGGTCGCGTGGTGGGCCTCGAACGCCCCGTCGGGATGCTCGAACCGCGCGTAGACCTCCCAGTACGGCTTCGGCACGTGGGCGCGCCGCTCCAGCTCCCGCTCGACGATCAGCGCCAGCGTCGGACTCTGCACGCGGCCGACCGAGAGGAAGTTCGAGCCGAACCGACGGGTGGCCAGCGACACCGCCCGGGTCAGGGTGGCGCCCCAGATCAGATCGATGTCCTGACGCGCTGCGCCCGCGTGGGCAAGGTCATAGGAGAGGTCGTCGAGGTTGGAGAACGCCCGCTCGATCTCGTCCTTGGTCAGGGCCGAGTAGTGCGCCCGCTCGATCCGAGGCCGGTTCGCGAGCGGCGCCTCGGAGTCCGCCGCGTCACCGTCGATCGCGGCGGGGTTCGCGTCGGCGATCTGCTCGAGCGCCTCTAGCCCGATCAGCTCCCCCTCGCGGTCGTAGTCGGTGGCGATCACGATCGACTCGGCATCCTTGGCCACCTTGCGCACCGCCTTGAGCACGTTCTTGTCGGTCGGCTCCTTTACGAGCTTGGCATCGATCAACTCGTGCAGGTCGGTCTCCTGCCAGTTCGAGTAGCGCTCGGGGAAGGCCGGATTCATCACATGGCCCTTGAGGCCGATCGCCATGTGCTCGCCGTCGGTGTCGGACCAGGTGTAGAAGGGCACCTTGTAGGTGGCGTCGGCCTTGGCCGCGCCACCGGACAGGATCTCGGCGATCCGCTTTGCTGAGTTGTTCTTCTCGGTGACTATCAGTCGCATCTGAAGCCGGGCGAGGGTAGCAAGGGGTCCCGGCGGCCCAGCGCGGTTACCCTTGACCGCAATGCCAGCCCAGGCCTTCGCCGGCAAGGAGTGCGTCTGCCAGCTCCGCAAGGGGATCTGCGACCAGTCGTGCGTGCGTGGGATGCTCGAGACGCCGCTCTACATCGCCTGTCTGAGGCTTGGTGGCCGCCCGTGCCTGGTGGTCGGAGGCGGCGAGGTGGGGCTGGAAAAGGTCGAGGGCCTGCTCGCCTGCAGCGGCGAGGTGACACTGGTTGCACCCGACGCCATCCCCGAGCTTGAGGTGCTCGCCGAGGAGGGATCGATTCGCTGGGAGCGCCGGGCCTTCCGCGAGAGCGACCTCGACGGGCGGTTCCTGGCGATCGCCGCGACCGGTGACACCGACGTCAACATCTCGGTCTACGAGGGCGCAGAGCGGCGGGCGATGCTGGTCAACGTGGTCGACGTCCCCCCGCTTTGCAACTTCATCCTGCCGGCAATCGTGCGCAGCGGTCCGCTCGCGATCGCGATCTCCACTGCCGGGGCCTCCCCCGCGCTCGCCAAGCGGATGAAGCGCGAGATCGCGGACGAGTTCGGCGAGCCGTACGCGCGGCTGGCGGTGATCCTGAACGACGTTCGCGGCTGGGCGAAGGCGACCCTGCCGACCTACCAGGACCGCAAGCAGTTCTTCGAGGGGATCGTCAACGGCGAGCCCGACCCGGTCGAGCTCGTTCGGGAGGGGCGGGAGCGCGAGGTGCTGGAGCTGATCGAGGCGGCGAAGCGGGAGCAGGGGGCGGCGCTCGCGTCGGGCTGAGCGGTCGGCGTCCGCTACGCCGGCGGGCGGGGAGGCTCCGACCGCCGCCCCGGAAGGAGCAGCATCCCCACGGCAATCACCACCAGGCCCCCGGCCGAGGCCAGGGCCGGTCCGAGGTCGGGCTCGTCGATCTCCTCCGCCTGATCGGCTTGGTTTGCGGGCTGCGCCTGCCCGCCGTCAGGGCGCGGCGTGGCCGGCTCGTCATCGCCACCGGGGGGATCGACGTCGACCTGCCGGGCGAACACGACGATCCGCTGCGCGGCGCTGTACACCGGGTGGCAGGCCGTGAGCACGAGCCGGTTGTGATCGACGTCGCGGACCACGCCCACCCGGGTGGGGTCGACGATCAGCTGCTTCTCGAACCGGTAGATGAACGTGGCGTAGGGCATCTCGATCGTCACCTCGTCACCGGGGCCGAGCTCGTCGAGGTGGCGGAACGGGGCCAGATAGGTGGTGCGGTGCCCCGCGAACGCCACCGTGCCGCGCTGCCCCGGGAGGACGGTCTCCGGATAGTGCCCCGGTCCCTTCTGCAGGTCGGCGGTCGACGTGCCCTGGACGAGCACGATGTTGAGGTCGATGGCGGGGATCATGATGCGCCCAATCGCATCGCCGTTCTCCACCTCGTCCTCGAACAGGTCGGCGAGCCGGCTGACCTCCGCGGGGTCGAGCTTCTCGTCTTCCGGGGTCGAACCCCGGGTCGGGGTCGGCGGTTGGGCGGCCAGGCGCTCCTCGAAGCGCTCCGTCACCTCCTCGAGCTGCTCGGCTGCCTCCCGCTGGGCGAGCCAGCCGTGCAGGGTCGAGACCGGCTCGCTCCACGCCAAGGTCATGCCGACGTCGAGGAGGACCACCAGACCCGCGGTGATCAGCGCGGTCGAGGCGATCACGGATGCTCGCGCGCGCATCAGCGGGCCGGCATCAGCCGCTGGGCAACGCGTAGAGAGCGATCGCCGCGAAATGCGCCGCGGCGGCCGCGATCACCAGCACGTGGAAGATCTCGTGGTAGCCGAAGACGGTCGGTTTGGGATCCGGGCGCTGGGCCGCGTAGATCAGGGCACCGGCCATGTAGAGGAGGCCCCCGGCCGCGATCAGCAGCCCGGCGCCGAGCCCGGCGCGGGCGATGATCTCCGGGTAGGCGACGGCGCCGATCAGGCCCACGGACACGTAGACGATCGCCGACACCCACTTCGGCGCCTCGACCCAGATCAGCTCGACCACCACGCCGGCCACAGCGCCGGCCCAGACCGCGATCAGCAGCGCCTCGGCGAACGTCCCATCGAGCACCAGGAGGGCGAACGGGGTCACGGTTCCGGCGATCAGCAGGAAGATCATGGTGTGGTCGAGGCGGCGCATCCACCGCCGGATCTCGGGCCGCTGCCAGGTGACCCGGTGGTAGAGGGCGCTGACCCCGAAGAGGGCCGAGAGGCTGGCGGCGTAGATCGCGACCGCGATGGTGGCCCGGACGCTCTCGGCCGCGACGATCAGTCCGGCGCCGAGGACGAGCGAGACGAAGAACGCGTACTCGTGTGAGACGCCCCGTAGGCGAGGCTTCTGCCGCGCGATCAGCGCGACGGCGGCGTCCCGGGCGTCCGCGACCCGTTCCGCCGCGGCGTCCCGGGCATCGACCACCCGGTCAACGGCGGCATCCCTGGCATCCGCGACCCGGCGCTCGATCCGCTCGCGCGGTCCGCTGTCACCCCCGGCATCGGACATTCCCACGGCGAGGGTAGCTGAGCCCGCTGGCGGACGCCCGAGCCGTGGCGCGCACAGCTGAACTTTGTGCGCGCCAAGCGCTATATATAGCGGTTATAACCTCAGAGGGAAGGATTTCAACCCTAGATCTAGTAAGCTGATTTCAGATGGAGTGTCCCGCCTGCAGCGCCCCGACCCGCGTCCTGGCGAGCCGTCGCGCCGAGGACGGCGCGGCGATGCGAAGGCGCCGGGAGTGCACGGCCTGCCGGCGTCGCTACACCACCTACGAGCGGTTCCAGCGCCCGCTCCTCTACGTCCGTAAGCGCGATCGCGCCCGGCAGCCGTTCGATCGCACCAAGCTGCGGGCGGCGCTGCTGCGCGCCGCGCACAAGCGCCCCGTCTCCGCCGAGGACGTCGAGGCCCTGGTCGAGAGGATCGAGGTTGCGATTGAGTCGGCGGACGGCGAGCTCGAGTCCCAGCGCATCGGGGAGCTCTGCCTTCAGGGCCTGCGGGACCTCGACTGGGGTGCCTACCTCCAGTTCGCGGGCACCCTGCCCGGCGAGATCCCTGACCTTGACCCATCCGGTTCCGTCCGGCCCGCGCGCGATCCTGCGGGGTCCACCCGCAATCCTGCTTCAAGGAGAAGACTTGATGAGTAAAAGCGCTGCAGATGCACCACAAATCGGTCGAGGTGGCCTGACCGTCGAGCGCCGCTTCACGACCCCCGGGGTGCACCCGTTCGACGAAATCGAGTGGGAGCTTCGCGACGCGGTCATCGGCGACCCCGCCAACCCGGCATTCGAGCAGCGCGAGGTCGAGTTCCCGAAGTCGTGGTCCCAGAACGCGACCAACATCGTCGCCCAGAAGTACTTCCGCGGCCAGCTCGGATCCCCCCAGCGCGAGCGCTCAGTGAAGCAGATGATCTCGCGGGTCGCGGGGACGATCGCGCGGTGGGGCCGGGAGGGCGGCTACTTCGCGACCGAGGAGGACGGCGACGCGTTCGAGGCCGAGCTGACTCACATCCTGCTCCACCAGAAGGCGGCCTTCAACAGCCCGGTGTGGTTCAACGTGGGGTGGCGCGCGGACGGCGAGGCCCAGGCGTCGGCGTGCTTCATCCTCAGCGTCGAGGACAACATGGAGTCGATCCTCGACTGGAACACCCAGGAGGGGATCATCTTCAAGGGCGGGTCTGGCTCGGGGGTCAACCTGTCCAAGATCAGGGGATCGATGGAGCCGCTCGCGAAGGGCGGCATCGCCTCGGGTCCGGTCAGCTTCATGCGCGGCGCCGATTCGTGGGCGGGCGCGATCAAGAGCGGCGGCGGGACCAGGCGGGCGGCCAAGATGGTGGTCCTCGACGTCGACCATCCCGACATCGAGGACTTCATCTGGTGCAAGGCTCGCGAGGAGGAGAAGGCGGCGGCCCTGCGCGACGCCGGCTTCGACATGCGGCTCGACTCGGAGGCGTTCGCCTCGGTTCAGTACCAGAACGCCAACAACTCCGTGCGGGTGACGGACGAGTTCATGGCGGCGGTCGAGAACGGCGAGCGGTGGGAGCTGACCGCGCGCGTGGACGGCAGGCCGATCAAGACCGTCGATGCCCGCGAGCTCATGCGCCAGATCGCCGACGCCGCCTGGCGCTGCGCCGATCCCGGCGTTCAGTACGACACCACGATCAACCGCTGGCACACCTGCCCGGAGTCGGGTCGGATCAATGCGTCCAATCCGTGCTCCGAGTACATGCACGTCGATGACTCGGCTTGCAACCTCGCCTCGCTCAACCTGATGAGGTTCCGCAACGAGGACGGCACCTTCGACACGGACGAGTTCAAGCACGCCGTCGACGTCGTCTTCCTCGCCCAGGAGATCATCGTCACGCCGTCGAGCTATCCGACCGAGAGGATCGGTCAGAACGCGCGGGCGTTCCGCCAGCTCGGGCTGGGTTACGCCAACCTCGGCGCGCTCCTGATGGCCGACGGCGTCCCGTACGACTCCGACGAGGGACGCAACGTCGCCGCTGCGGTCACCGCGCTGATGACGGGTCGTGGCTATCGCAAGTCGGCCGAGATCGCCGCGGCGATGGGGCCCTACGACGAGTACCCCAAGAACAGCGAGGCCCACAACCGGGTGATGCGGATGCACCGCGATGCCTCCCACGAGATCGACTCGGACGGGATCACGGGTGATCTGCTCGAGGCCGCCCGCTCGACCTGGGACGAGGCGGTCGAGCTCGGCGAAGAGCACGGTTACCGCAACGCGCAGGCGACGGTCCTCGCGCCGACGGGGACGATCAGCTTTCTCATGGACTGCGACACGACCGGGATCGAGCCCGACTTCTCGCTTGTCAAGTTCAAGGAGCTGGTCGGCGGCGGGCAGATGACGATCGTCAACCGCACGGTGCCGATGGCGCTGCACACCCTCGGGTACTTGGAGGCCGAGATCGAGCAGATCGAGGCCCACATCAACGAGAAGGGCACGATCATCGGCGCGCCCGGGCTCAAGGACGAGCATCTACCGGTGTTCGATGTGGCCGTCGGCGAGCGTGCGATCTCGCACCTGGGTCACATCAAGATGATGGCGGCGACTCAGCCGTTCATCTCGGGAGCCGAGTCGAAGACCGTGAATCTGCCCGAGTCCGCAACGGTCGAGGACATCGCGGACGCCTACACCCAGGGATGGAAGCTCGGCCTCAAGGCGCTCGCCATCTATCGCGACGGGTCGAAGACGGCGCAGGCGCTCCGCACCGACGCCGGCGAGAGGCGGGACGAGCCCGCCGAGGCGGAGCCGCCCGTGGCGCGGCCGGAGCGCCGCCGGATGCCGCGGGAGCGCCAGTCGATCACCCACAAGTTCTCGATCGGCGGCCAGGAGGGCTACATCACGGCGGGCCTCTACGAGGACGGGTCGCTGGGCGAGATCTTCCTCACCGACATCGGCAAGGAGGGCTCGACGATCAAGGGGCTGATGAATGCCTTCGCGACGTCGATCTCGATCGGGCTCCAATACGGGGTGCCGCTGGAGACGCTGGTCCGCAAGTTCAGCTTCGTCCGGTTCGAGCCCGAGGGGATCACCAACAACCCGGAGATCCCCTTCGCGAAGTCGCTGCCCGACTACATCATGCGCTGGCTCGCGAGCCGCTTCATCGACGACCCGGAGGTCCACGAGGAGCTCGGGATCCTCACACCCGAGGTGCGCCGTCGCAAGGAGGCACAGCAGTCGCTGTTCGTCGACGAGGGCGCCGGGCCCGCCGCCGCAGGCGGCAACGGGCACGGCAACGGACACCCAGACGGCTCCGCGGAGCCGCAGGAGCCCGCCGCCGAGCGGGGCGTGCAAGCGCCGGAGCCGGAGCCCGGCACCGCGATGCCCGCGGCGGAAGCGCTCACCGACTCGCCGCCCGTGGTCCCGGCGAGGATGCGCGGCCTCGACCTAGGCCCCGCCTGCGAGCAGTGCGGGGGCATGATGCAGCGCACTGGCTCCTGCTACACGTGCTCGAGCTGCGGTAACAACACCGGCTGCGGCTGAGTTATTTCGAAACGTTCCAGCGTCACACCTGGGGGGGCGAGCGACGCGTCGGTCGCCGCAGACGGCGGCTCGACTAGACGGACGCGAGGACCCGGATCGTCCCGTCGGGCCGCACGTCGTAGTCCAACGCGTCGCCCACCGCCCGCGTATTGGCGTGAATCGAGAGGGCCACTCCGTGCGCCGGGTCGTGGCGGACCCGATGGATGTAGTCGGGCCCGAAGCTGAATGCCGACTCGGCCCGTCGCAGGTGGGTGTGCCGGCGGATCACCAGTCCGTCCACGGCCTCGACGACGTCCTCGATCAGCACGCCGCTGCAGACGAACGCCGCTCCGCTCGCGCCGCCGTGGTCGTGACAGAGCGTGTCCTGGCCCGTCGCCCAACCGAACAGCGCGACCTCCAGTGCGTCGGTCCTGTGAAGCACGCGGTGGCTGCGGCGCTCGGGATCGAACGTAACCGCGTGGCCCCAAGAGCCAGGGCGATCGGCCGACCTCCTTGACGATCTCCTCGAGTTGCTCGAGGCTCGTCGGCGCCCTGCCGATCAAGCCCTCGTCGAGCTAACCCCGAGTTCCCGCGACACCCGCGGGATCGATAGAGACTGGCCCGCTGACTAACGAATGGCACGGTGCCGGTCGCCGCCAGCTTCCGGACGTGTGCTGACGAGTCGCGCTGACGGTAGTGCGCCAGACCGCCCGGCGCACCGATATTCAACGGTGGCGCGGGCATACACTAGGGGCATGCCGGCGTGCGCCAGTTGCGGCGGGCCGAGCGCGGGGGGGCGATATTGCTCGTGGTGCGGCGCTCCGCTCACGGCGGCACCCCCTCCGGCGCGGGCGCGGAAGCTGGTCACGGCCCTGTTCACCGACGTCAGCGGCTTCACGGCACTCGGTGAGCGGCTTGATCCCGAATCGCTGCACGAGGTCATCGGACGCTGGTTCGAGGGCGCCGATCGGGCGATCCAGCGTCACGGCGGGACGGTCGAGAAGCACATGGGCGATGCGGTCATGGCGGTTTTCGGCGTTCCAGTGGCACATGAGGACGATGTCATTCGCGCCGCACGAGCGGCGCTTGAGATAGGAGAGGCACTCACCGAGCTCAATCACGAGATCGAGCGGCGCTGGGGGGTGGAGCTCAACGTTCGTACCGGCCTCAACACCGGTGAGGCCGTCGTTGGCGACGATCCCACGGGGCGCTGGTCCACGCTCGGCGACGCCGTCAACGTCGCGCAGCGACTGGAGGCGGCCGCCGAGCCTGGGCAGGTGCTGGTCGGAGAGCGAACGGCTCAGCTCCTGCGAGGAGCGGCCAGCCTCGATTCCCCGGCTGCACTTGTGCTGAAGGGGAAGGCGGCGCCGGTTACCGCCTGGCGGCTCGTCGCGGTGGCTCCGGAGACGGCCGAGCCACCGCGCTCGGCTGCGATGCCTTTCGTCGGTCGAACGGCCGAGCGCGGGTTCCTTCGGGAGGCATTCGACGAGGTGGTCGCCCGGCAGACGCCCAGGTTCGTCACGGTGCTCGGCCCGGCTGGCATCGGCAAGTCCCGCTTGGCGCGAGCGTTCCTGGATGACGTGTCCGACGAGGCGAGGCCCGCGGTCGGGCGCTGCCTGCCTTACGGCGATGCGATCACCTACTGGCCGCTGGCCGAGATCGTTCGAGCGCTCGCGGGAGGCGCCGACGAAACGGCGCTCACCTCCCTCGCCAACGGCGGAGCGACCACAGCAGAGGAGGCGAGCCTGATCGCCAGCCGGTTGTCGAGGGCGGTCGGCTTCCAACCCGGCGCCGTTCCCGTCGAGGAGATCCAGTGGGCCACCCGGAGGTTACTCGAGGCCGTCGCGCACAGGGAGCCGCTCGTGGTCGTGATCGAGGACATCCACTGGGCCGCGCCGACGCTCCTCGACCTGCTTGAGCACCTTGCCACGTTCGCAATGGCTGCTCCTCTCCTGGTCATCTGCCTCGCCCGGCCCGAGCTGCTCGAGGGGCGCCCCGGCTGGGCGTCAGCGGGCGGGGAGCGCGCTTCCTTCTTGCGGCTGGATCCGTTCTCAGCCACGGAGTCCAGGGAGTTGCTCGAACAACTCGGGCGCGATCTCGCCCTCACGCCCCGGGACGAGGCCGACCTGCTCACCGCGGCCGAGGGTAATCCGTTCTTCCTCCAGCAGCTGGTAGCCATGCGGGCGGAGGCGGGAGATGTGCGAGGAATTCCGCCGACGATCCAGGCGGTATTGACGGCACGCATTGATCGGCTCGATCCCGGCGCGCGTGCGGTGCTGGAGAGCGCCTCGATCGAGGGCCGGACGTTCCATCGCGGGGCTCTGGTGGAGGCGCTCCGCGACGCCCCGCCAGGCGAGCTTGATGTCCACCTCTCGGCGCTTATCCGCCGGGAGCTGATCCGTCCGGTACGCCCAGACATCCAGGGTGAGGAGGGGTTCCGCTTCAGCCACATCCTGATCCGGGACGCTGGATACGCCCTGATTCCGAAGCAGCGCCGCGCCGCCTTACACGAGCAACATGCGCGCTGGCTCGAGCAGAGGGCACCCCGAGGCGTCACCGAGAACCCCGAAGTTACCGGCTACCACCTCGAACAGGCATACAGCTACCACGTCGAGGTCGAGCCGGGGGCGGGACAAAGCTACCTCGAGCTCGCGAGGAGCGGAGCCAGGTACCTGGGCGCCGCGGGCCGAGGGGCTCTCACCCGTGGCGATCTCCCGGCCGCGATCAGCCTGCTCGAGCGCGCGCTCGTCATCCTGCCGGAGGGCGACCCCGAGCGGGGGCTTCTTCTGCCTGAGCTCGGCATGGCTCTAACCGAGTCGGGACGGCTGCGCGATGCGGAGAGCTTGCTCGAAGGCGCCGTCGAGGAGGCCATCGCACGCGGCGACGGGAGCGCGGAGGCGCATGCGACTGTAGCCAAGCTCTTCGCTCGACTGCAGGTCGACACCGAGGCGAGCGCGCGCGAGATCCGTCAACGGTTCGACGCCATGCGGGAGACATTCGAGCGCCACGAAGACGACCTCGGCTTGGACCGACTGTGGCGGCTGCGCGCGCTTGTGCATTGGATCGCGGCACGGTCCGCCAACGCCGACGCCGCCTGGGAGCGCGCCGCAGAACATGCCCGGCGCGCGGGGGACGAGAAGGGGTTGGCCGATTCGTTGGTCTGGCTCGGCTCATCGGCCTACTTCGGTCCGACCCCGGTCGAAGATGGCATCACTCGGTGCGAGGCCATTCGGGCACAGCTAGGTGGGGACCGCCGATCTCAGGCCGGCGTCCTCGATTCGCTCGCAGGCCTCTGGGCGATGCGGGGGGAACTCGAGACGGCGCGCCGTCTGCTCGAGGAGCGCAATGCGATCCTCGCTGACCTTGGCCGCACAATGCAGAGCGCGGTCTCCCATCCGCAAGCCTTCGTGGCGCTTGCCGGGGGCGACGTCTCCGCAGCCGAGGCAGCGTTGCGCGACGGCTACGACCGCCTGGCGGAGATGGGCGAGAAGGCGCTCCTGGCCGACACGGCGATGATGCTCGCCCGGGCGGTACACGAACAGGGACGCCACGATGAGGCCTGGGAGCTCACCCGCGTCGCCGAGGATGCCGCGGCGGCCGACGACCTCGCGGTGCAGATCACCTGGCGGACTGAGCGGGCGCTGTTGCTCGCGGAGCGCGGCGTCGTAACCGAGGCCAAGCGCCTCAGCGCAGAGGGGGTGCATTTGGCTTCGCAGACAGACTGGTTGACCGACCGAGCGGACGCGCTGCTCTCACACGCGAAGGTGCTGACGGCGGCGGGCGAGTCGCTGGCGGCCCGAGACGCCTTGCTGGAAGCTGCCGCCCTGTACGAGAAGAAGGGCAACATGACCGGAATCCAACGGACGAAAGCTCTGCTGGCCGCCGAGGTGCCCGCATGAGCTCCCACGACCAATAGGAGGTCCACTGTGCGCTCCAGATTCAACTCACCTCTGCAGATCGTCGGCGACGCGGTCAAGGCCGGCGGCGCGCTCGAGTGGGCTCCGGGCGAGACCTGGGTGATCGTCATGGTCAGCATCACGCAGAAGGACGAGAAGATCGCCGGCGCCGCCAAGTCGCGCTTCGGCTCACAGCAGGGCCAGTGGTCCCTCGACGTCGGTCCGGAAACAGAGAAGAAGTTCAAGAATGGCACGGCTCGGGCTGCGGGGATGGTCTGCGCCTACGGCGACGCCGTTTCCGTCTTCCAATGGGAGCAGGAGATCCAACTGGAGAAGGTGAACTGACTCCTCGTGCCCGGTGCCGGCTCGCCGCGAAGCCCCGGCGCGATAGGTCAACTCGGGAGACGGCAAGCGGCTGGCTCACGACCGCACGGCGAAGCGCGCCCGACAGGATTCGAACCTGTGAGCTTCGAGTTCGTAGACCGACTTATCGCCCAGAATGGACGCCCGACAGGCTCCTCGACCTCGCGCTCGAACTCGTTCAGCCGTCGCGTGGCCGAGCACTCGAGCAGGACCGCGATGGGTTAACCGCAGCTGTCTTCGCCCGAACGACCAACGCCTACTGGCTGAAATCTCGATCGCCGCGCGCGTAGACCGAGCGTAGACCGCACTGTCGGAGGCTCCGCGCTGACCACCGGCACCGGAGCTCGTCTCAAAGGGAGGCCAGGTCCGACGCCACCACCACAGGAGGCCCGAAATGAGGGCACGCACCATCACAATTGCATCCCTGCTGGTCTGCGCGTTCGCGATCCCGGCGAGCGCAGCGCCGACCCGCCCAAAGCGTCTACCACACGGCGGACCGACTCTCGTCCGGCTCGAAGCGTCAGACCAATCCAACAGTGGTCGGCGTGCTGAGCGATGCTGAGCGCCCATAAGCGACCCCGTCCACCCGCGATCGTCGACCGCGTACACCGGCTACAGGTCGCTGAACTCGATCACCGGTCCGACTCCCATCCAGCCCACGTTCGCATCCGGCTCGCCGTCCGCGAACGACGGGTTCCACTGGGGCGACGCCGCGCTGGGCGCGGGAGCCGCGATGGCGCTCGTCGCCTTCGGCGGCGCTGCCCTGCTCACCGTCCGCAGGCGCACGACAGTGTCGCCGTCGGCCTCGGCGAGCTGACCGACCAGCAGCCGACGCACGTGATGGGCGCGGAGAACGGGTGATCGAGGCCCGCTCCGCGCCCATCGCTTTCCAGGGGTGACGTTCATGAGCGCAGAGTTGATCCCGGACCCGAACAGAGCTACGGTTGGTTCGTTCGGAGCGCGCATGGCTTTCGAGGTACGCCTTCTAGGCTCCGTCGAGGCGCTTGTCGATGGGCACTCCCTTGCCCTGGGGGAAGCAAGCAGCGCAGCGTCGTCGCGATGCTCGCGCTGCACGCCAGCAAGACGCTCAGCGGCGAGCGGCTGATCGACGGCCTCTGGGGAGACGAGCCGCCGACGAACGCCGCCAAGCGCGTCCAGCACTACGTCTGGCGGCTGCGCAAAGCGCTCAGCGAGAACGGCGCCGATGTGGAGATCGTCACCCACGGTCGCGGCTACGAGCTTCAGCTGCTGGAGGACTCGGTCGACGCGGTGAGGTTCGAGCGACTCGTCGAGAGAGCTCGGCGCCAAGCCGAACAGGGAATCGCCGATGGCGCCGCCCAGCGCGCACTCGAGCTCTGGCGTGGAGCCCCGCTCGCGGACGTCGCGTCAGAGCCCTTCGCGGGTCCTGAGATCCGCCGACTCGAGGAGCTCCACCTTCGTGCGATCGAGTTGACGATCGACGCTGAGCTGGCGACCGGCCGTCACGGCGAGGTGATCGGCACGCTCGATGCGTTGCTTGCGGAGCACCCACTCAACGAGCGCTTCCACGCCCAGCGGATCCTGGCGCTGTATCGCGCGGGCCGCCAGGCCGATGCCCTCGACGGCTACCGCGAGGCCGCGCGGACGTTGATCGACGAGATCGGGTTGGGACCGGGGCCCGAGCTGCGCCAACTCGAGCAGGCAATCATCGAACAGGACCCGTCGCTCGAGCCGACCGCGCCGCAGGAGGAGCTGCCGCCACAGCTCGAGGGCGGCTCACCGCTGCTCGCCGGACGCGAGCGCGAGCTGCGCTGGCTGCGAAAGCGCTGGGAGGAGGCCGAGGCCGGTAGATCCCAGGTTGCGCTCATCTCCGGCCCTGCCGGCATCGGCAAGACCCGTCTCGCCGCCGAGCTCGCGGCGGAGATCCAGCGCAAGGAGGCGGCGGTGCTGTACGCCTTTGGCGCCGGGGCGCCAGAGGTCGCGCTGGACACGGTCCAGACCGTTCGCGAGAGCGAGCGGCCGACGCTGCTCGTCCTCGACGACGCCGACGACGCCTCACCGGCATTGCTCGACGCGGCGACCGATCTCCTCGGCCGATCCCGCGACACCGCGCTGCTCATCCTCGCCCTCTACCGCGACGAGCAGGGACCGCCGGCGTTGTCGGCGCTCGAGCAAACCGGCGCCGCCCAGCGCCTGACGCTGCGCCCGTTGCGAGCCGACGCGATCGCCGAGATCGCCGCGCTCTACAAACCCGCGGACGTGATGGCCATGCCACTGGAGACGCTGATGGCCGAAAGCGAGGGGGTTCCGCTCCGGATCCACCGGGCTGCGAGTGCTTGGGCGCAGGAGCAGACCGCGGAACGGCTCGAGGCGACCGTCGGCAAAGCGGCGACGGGACGCGGGGGCTTGCGGGCCGTCGAGGCCCAGGTGGCTGGGAACGTCGCCGACCTTCAGGCCACCCGCCAGCGCGCCCGCCTGTACCTCGCCTCCGAACCCGCCGATCCCTCGGCGGCCGACGTGTGCCCCTTCCGCGGGCTCGCGCCTTTCGACGCCGCCCACTCCGACTACTTCTTCGGCCGCGAGCGCTTGGTCGCCGACCTCGTGGCCCGTCTCGTTGGCTCAACCCTGCTGGCCGTGGTGGGGCCGTCCGGCAGCGGGAAGTCCTCGGTTGTCCGTGCGGGACTCCTGCCGGCGCTCGCCAGCAGAGTGCTCCCGGGCTCCGAGCGGTGGCGCCAAGTCGTGATGCGCCCTGGCGCGCAACCGCTCGAGGAACTGCGTCGCACCTTCGCCCGCCTAGCGCCGGACGAGGACAAGCCCGACCCCGAGGATCCATTCGCCGCCGTGCTGGACTCGCTGGGAGCAGACGAGCGCCTCGTCCTGGCGGTCGACCAGCTCGAGGAGATCTTCACCGCGTGCCGCGACGAGGGGCAGCGGATCGCCTTCGCCGAGGCGCTGGTTGCCGCCGCCGAGGATCCCGACCGCCGCGCCATCGTGGTGGTGGCGATCCGCGGCGACTTCTACGGTCGCTGCGCCGAGTACCCGGCGCTCGCCTCCGAGATGAGCGCGAACACCGTGTTGGTCGGACCGATGCGGCGCGAGGAGCTGCGCCGCGCAATCGAGCTTCCGGCCCGCGCGGCCGGGCTGCGGGTCGAGCCGCGTCTTGTGTCGTCGCTGGTCGGTGAGGTCGCCGACGAGCCCGGCGGGCTTCCCCTGCTTTCAACCACCTTGCTCGAGCTTTGGGAGCAACGGGCTGGGCGGACCCTTCGCCATTCGAATTACGAGGGGAGCGGTGGAGTCGAGCGGCGCGGTCGCCCGCCTGGCCGAGCGCGCCTACCAGCGATTGAGCAGGCCGCAGCGCGAGCGGGCGCAACGCATCCTGCTCCGACTCGTCGACGCCGAGGAGCCCGAGCCTGTCCGCAGGCGTGTTCCGCTCTCCGAGCTGGAGCTCGATCGCGACGAGGACGCCGCCCGAGCATTGGCCGTGCTGACCGAGAGCCGGCTGCTCACCGTCGACGACGAAACCGTCGAGGTCGCCCACGAGGCGCTGCTGCGCGAGTGGCCGCGCCTACGTGGCTGGCTCGAGGAGGACGCCGAGGGTCGCCGCCTGCACCAGCACCTGATCGCTGCCTCCCAGGAGTGGCGAGGCTCCGGGCGCGATCCCGCGGAGCTCTACCGGGGAGCACGGCTCGCCTCGGCGCTCGACTGGGCCGCCGAGCACGACCCCGAGCTGAACGAGCTCGAGCGCGAGTTCCTCGAAGAGAGTCGGGTGGCAAGCGAGCGCGAGGCAGAGCGGCAGCGCCGGACGAACCGCCGCCTGAGGACGCTGCTCATCGGCGTCGGTGCGCTGCTCACGCTCGCGGTGATCGCCGGGGTGATCGCGCGCTCGGAGCGCCAGAGCGCGCGCGAGGCGGCCACCGTGGCTGACGCCCAGCGGCTGGGAGCCGAGGCTCTGACCGAGGATCGCCTCGACCAGGCGCTTCTCCTCGCCAACGCCGGTGCCGCTCTCGACGACTCGCTCGCGGCTCGCTCCAACCTGCTTTCGACGCTGCTGCGAAGCCCGTCGGCGCTCGGCGTGCTGCGTGGTGACGGCGACGGGTTCTACGCGCTCGCGCTAAGTCCCGATGGGCGCACGCTCGCGCTGGGCGATCAGGACGGCACGACGGTGCTGTTCGACACCGAGACCCGAGAGCAGCTCGGCGACTTTCAGGCGGCGGGTCCCGTCATGGGCCTTGCGTTCGATCCTCGGGGGCGCTCGCTCGCGATCGTGGCGTATCCCAGCGGTCGGTGCGCTTTCTCGTCATCGCTGCACATTCTCGACGCGGACACGCAACGGCTGCGCACGTCCGTCCCGCTCGGCCGCTACCCGGCCGACCCGCGGCACAGCTACTACGCCGTTGGTCACCTACGCCCCGGACGGGCGAAGCGTGATCGTGGGCTACGTGCCCGACCGGTCGGGCGCTGTGTTCCTGCGTAGCTTCGACGGCCGCAGCGGCTCGCCGCTTGGGAGCGCCGTGCGCGTCGCCCCCTCCGGGTCCTTCGCGGGAGAGCTGCTGTCGGCCCCGGACGGGCGTGTGCTCTACGCGACCGGCGACGCGACCTATGCGATCGACCCGGAGACGCTGCGCGTGGTTCGGCGCTATCCCGTTGGCGGCTCCTCGGCGAACAGCGCTAACGGCGCCACGCTCGCGATCGGCGGCGATGACGGACGCGTTCGCCTTCTCGACCTCGCCTCCGGGCGAGTGCAGACTCTGAGCGGCGGCCACGAAGCGCCCGTTTTGGACGAGGCCTTTAGCCCCGACGGCCGCAGGCTGGCGACTTCGGCCGAGGACGGGAGCGTGATCGTCTGGGACCTGCTGGAGGGACGCGCGACCGAGACCCTCCGGGCCCATAATGACTGGGTCACCAACCTAGTCTTCGGCCCCGACGGGCGCACCCTCTACACGGCGAGTGTCGACGGCAGCGCGATCATCTGGGACGTCGCCGGCGACCGTCGTCTCGGGCAACCGTTCACCACCGGGCTCGTCCGGATTCCCGAGGATGACTGGCCGCCCGCCTTCGCCGTCAGCCCCGACGGGCGCACGCTTGCGGTGGCGAGGCTCGACGGCAGGGTGGACCTGATCGACGCCGAGACCTTGCGGAGGACACGGACCTTCGAGGCCTTCCCCCGGACGCCGGCGTTCGCGATCGAGTACTCGCCTGACGGGCGCCGATTGGCGGTGGCCGGAGGACGCGGCTTCGTCGGTCTCTTCGACGCCGGCTCGGGGCGGCGAGTCGGCTCGCTCCTGAGCGCTCCTCCCCGCCGCGGACCGTGCGCGGACCCGCGCTCCGGGTTTTTACCGGGCACACCGTGCTTCTACGCGATGGTCCAGGCGCTCGCGTTCGGCCAGACAGGCCTGCTCGCCGCCGCCGGCGTCGGCGGCGAGGTGCGCACCTGGGAGCAGGGCAGCGACGAGCTGATCGGCCCACCGCTGGACCTGCCGCCGTACGTGCTCGGGCTGGCCTTCAGCCCGGACGGCTCGCAGCTCGCGGTCGCCTTCGGCACCTTCAAGGGCGGGTCAAACGGCGTCGATGTCCGCGACGCGCGTAGCGGCGAGCGGCTCGCCAGGCTGCCGAGCGAGAACGAGGTCCGCTCGGTCGCCTTCTCCCCCGACGGCGGCCTGCTCGCTGGCGGCCAGGTCGACGGAGGCGCGCAGCTGTGGGCCACCGACGGCTGGGAGCTGGTGGGGTCGCTGGATCTCCGTGCCGGCGCCACCCTCGGGGTTGCCTTCTCCCCCGATGGCCGCACGCTGGCCACCTCGCACGACGACGGCACGGTCGTGCTCTGGGACGTCGACTCGCGGCAGCCGATCGGCTCGCTGCCCGGGCCGAAGGGAAGCCGCTGGGTGACGTCGCGCTTCACGCCCGACGGGACGCGCCTGTTCGCCGTCTACGACAACGGGACCGCGATGCGCTGGGAGGTCGACCCCGCCGCCTGGAGGCGGCAGGCCTGCATCGTCGCTGGCGGCGGGCTAACGCCGGAGGAGTGGGCGGAGGTCGTGCCGGAGCAGGACTACGTCGAGGTCTGCCCCTCTGGCGGAGATAGTTGAGGCCGGTGCAACGGCAGTACCCGTCGCTTCGGATCACTTGTTCTCGCCTCGATCTAGTCGAGATCGCCGTCCGCTTCAACACGTACAGCGGGCGCTACATGTACCACTGCCACATCCTCGAGCACGAGGACCGCGACATGATGCGGCCCTTCGTCACGATGCCGCCCGAGCTCACGCCCTTCATGGCCTGACCTTCAGATCAGGCCGTTGTGCGTCAGTCCCGACCCGTGCCGCCGTGATCGGTCACGTCGATGAACACCTCCCCGACCTCGGGCAGCTCGGCTCGGAGGCGCGCATCGACCTCGTCCATCTCGCGGGCCAGCCGCTCTACGGTCAGATCCTCGGAGGGATGCACCTTGGCCGCCAGGAGCACCTCCTGAGGAGCCACATGGACACCGTAGAGCTGCCTAATCTCGTCCACCGCCGGAGATTCGGCGAGCGTGCGGCGGGCGACCTCGAGTCGCTCAGGCCTCATCGACCTACCGATCAATAGGTCGGCAAGCGGCCTCGCCAGGCCGATCGCCGTCACTCCCAGGAGGATTCCGATCAACAGCGAGGCGATCGCGTCGCTCGCCGCGGGACCGCCCAGCTGATCAATGAGCAGCCCGGCGGCGGCAAGCGCGAGCCCGAGCAGGGCCGCGGTGTCCTCGAACGCGAGGGCGCGCAGCGTGGGATCGCTCGTTACCCGCAGGTAGCGGACCGTCGGCAGGCCCCAGACGGCAGCCTCGCGGCGCGCCTGCCTCATGGTCTGGGCCAATGCGGTGCCGTCCGCGAGCGCCGCGATACCGAGGACCACCCAGGCGACGGCGAACTCCCCGACGGCGTTGCCGTGGACGAGGTCGTTGATCGCCAGCCCAATCGATAGGCAGCCGCCGATCAGAAACGAGGAGATCGCCGCGAGGAAGGCCCAGAGGAACCGCAGGCCCCCGTAGCCGAATGGGTGCTCGGCGTCCGGCGGGCGTCGCGCACGGTGGAAGGAGATGCCGAGGAGGATCTCGTTGGTGGCATCCGCCGCCGAGTGAGCTGCCTCGGCGAGCAGCGCCGCCGACCCGGTGATCAACCCGGCGGCGAGCTTGGCCGCCGCGACCAGGAGGTTCGCGGCGAAAGCCACGATCAGGCTGAGGCGGCTCCCCCGGCGACGGCCTGCCTCGATGCTCGCCACGGAATGCCGAAAGCCGCGGCGCGGGTGAACTTCAGGAGCCTCCCTCGATGTGCCGCCGGAGCCAGCCGATTCCGTCACCGACCGTCGGGGATCGATCGGGTCGCCTTCGACCGCGCGGCCTCCTTGCTCGGCGTACCGTTCGCACCGAGGACCTGGAAGAGCGCGGCGATGTCCTTGCCCTCATAGCCGAGCTCGGTTGCCCTCGTCAGGGCCTCGTCGGCAGCGCGCGCCGAGGCCAGCGGCACTTCCAGCTCGCGGCCCAGGTCGAGGGCGAGCCGGATGTCCTTGTCCATGAGGCCGACGTTGAACCAGGCATCGTCTGGAAGCTCGAGCACGAGTGGCTCCCGCGCCTTCAGCATCGGCGAGCCAATCGGGCTCTCGGTCATCACGTCGGCGGCGAGCTTCACGTTCACCCCATCGCGCTCGGCGAGCCGGAGCCCTTCCGAGAAGGCGAGCATTTGTACAGCCAGGCTGATGTTGATCGCCAGCTTGAGAACCAGGCCCTGTCCGTTGCCCCCGATGTAGGTGGGGGTACCGAGCTCCTCGAGGACTGGCTCGACCCGATCGTAGGCGTCCTTGTCGCCGCCGACCATGATCGTCAGCGTCCCCGATTGGACCTGGGGAACGCTGCCCGAGACCGGCGCGTCGAGCATCAGCGCTCCCGCCTCCTGCACCTTCCGAGCTACCTCACGGCTGGCACTCGGGCTGACGGTGCTCATGTCCACCCAGATCGCTCCTGCGGCGAGGCCGGCGATGATCCCGTCGTCTGCCGACGCGACCTCCCTCAGCACGTCGTCGTCCGGAATCGAGGTAAAGACGATCTCGACGGATTCGGCCAGGTCCCGCGGGGTGTCGCGCCACTGGAGGCCCTTGCCAAGAAGCTCGCCTCTGCCGTCCTTGCTTCTCGCCTCGCCGTGGACCGTGTAGTCCGCGTCGAGGTACCGGGCGGCCATGCTGCCCCCCATGTGTCCGAGGCCGACGAACCCGATGGTCGGGCGCGCAGGGCTCATTCGGGCATCATCTCCGGGTCATCCGGAGACGAACGTTGTTCAGGATCCCTGTCGCCATCGTGCCTCCCGGGGGGTCCCCCAGAGTCGGTTGGCACCCGCAGCCTACTCCCTACCCGGAGAGCGGATCGCTGGCCCTAGTCGGCGCGACTGGATTTGAACCAGTGACCTTTCGACCCCCAGGGAAATTGCATCCCTGCCCCTCGTCTTGAGATCTGTTCAAGCGTCTGCTTGAATAGGCTCGACTATGGAAGTGGCAAGAGCGGACCAGCGCCGCGCGGCGGGCGAGCGAACGCGGACGCGCCTCATGGAAGCCGCGTTGGACCTGATCGCTGAACGTGGTGAGGAGGGTGTCACCCTCCGAGAGCTGACCGATGCCGCCGAGGCCAACGTCGCGGCGGTGAGCTACCACTTCGGCTCTCTGAAGTCGCTGTGTGACGCGGCGATCGAGCATGCTCTGGAGCGGTACCTGGACGCTCAGCAGGAGGCCGTGAGCGCGTTGGGCCCCGAATCGACGCTCGACGACCTCGCAGCAGCCTTTGCTCGACCCATGATCAGCGCGCTGACCACGGGAGGTCGTGACTTCGATGTGATCCGCATCGTCGCGCGCTCCGGAATCGATCCTCCTCGAGGATGGGATCGGCTGAGCGCCAGGTTCGATGAAATTCGTGCCGACGTCCTCGAGGTGCTGAAGGCAAATGTTCCTCGGATCAAGGACCGGGATTTGATCCTCCGCACGCGCTTCGTGGCCGGCATGTTGAACTGGCTGGTCCTCGCTCCCGTCGGGATGGAGCTCAGGAACAAGTCCAGGAAGCAGCTGGAGCGACTGCTGGTCCCGGTACTCGCCGGGGCGTTCCGCGGCACGAGCGCCGCCTGACTCGCCGGCCGGCCGGCATCAGCTTCCGGCGGCCTGCGCACTGAAGAAGTCAAGCAACTGCTTGACATGATAGGTGGACCGTTATAAGCTCAAGCAAGCGCTTGATCGAATACCGAAGGAGGACCAAATGGGCTCGTCAATGAAAGTGGCTCTCACCGGCGCAACAGGCTTCGTCGGATCACACGTACTGGCGGAATTGGAGGAGCACGGCCACGAGGTCACGGCGCTCGTCCGCAACGGCGCCGATGCGGACACCGTCGCCGAACGTGGCGTCACCTCGGTCGTGGTCGACCTCTACGACCGGCCGGCGGTCGTGAGCGTTCTGAGCGATGCGGACGCGGCCATCCACACCGCCAGCCCCGGTGACGAGACCAGCGCCGAGCTGGACTCGACGGTGGTCGACGCGGCGATCGAGGCATTCGCCGGCACGGGCAAGCCCTACCTCCACATCACGGGCGCGTGGGTTTACGGGGCCAACGGCTCGATCACCGAGGAGTCCCCGATCGATGCGCCCGCGATGGTCGCCTGGAAACAGCCGATCGCTCAGCGAGCTCTCGATGCAAGCGACATGCGAGGAGTCGTCATCGCTCCCGGTGTGGCGTACGGCGACGGCGGGGGAGGCGTTCCCGGGCTGCTGCTCGGCTCACCGCGTGACGACGCCGGCAACCTGATCATGCTCGGCACGGGACATCAGCACTGGGCCACGGTCCACGTCGCGGACCTTGCGGATTTCTTCCGGCGTGCCCTGGAGGACGACTCGGCCCGCGGTCACTACGTGATCGGCGACGGACTGAACCCGACCGTCGCCGAGATAACCGAGGCGGCCGCCGTCGCAGTCGGCGCTCCGGGAGCGGTCTCCGGTTCCGAGGATGAGGCTCGGGCACGCCTGGGCGATTACTTCGCCGAGGTGCTGCTGCTCGACCAGGGCACCGACGCGGGCAGGGCACGAGCCGAGCTCGATTGGTCTCCATCCCATCCAGGGCTGGTCGACGAGTTCCGCGACGGGAGCTACCGGAAGCAGGCGACGAACGCCTGACCAACCGCGCCGCGCGACGCCTTCTTCGACAGCAGTCGCCTGACCGCTCGCGCGTTGCCGGCTTCGACTCGGTGATCCTTACGACGCCGTCTCAGATGCCGTGGCTGCGTCGGCCACATCGATCGTCGCGGTCCAGCTCCCGAGGAGGTCGAGTGCCTCGGCGGACTTCGAGCCGGGCTCGGCCGTGTACGTGAGGACTGCGAGGCCGCTGTCGGCGGACAGCTCCAGCATTTCGTACGTCAGGGCGAGGTCGCCAACGACGGGGTGGTGAAAGGCCTTCGTGCCGGTCCTGTGGATGCGGACGTTGTGCGCGGCCCAGCGAGTGCGAAACGCCTCGCTGCGAGTGGAGAGCTCGCCGACGAGGTCCGACAAATCGCGGTCGTACGGATCGCGTCCGGCCTCGGTACGGAGGATGGCGACCGTGTCGTCGGCCGCGCGCTCCCAGTCGCCGTAGAAGTCGGCCGCGCGCGGGCTGAGAAAGACGAACCGGGCGTGGTTCACTGGCCGAACCGGGTCGACGTACATCTCCGAGTACAGGGCCCGGGCGAGCGTGTTCGTCGCGAGCATGTCCAAGCGGCCGTTGAGCACGGCCGCCGGCGCTCCGGTGATCGCGTCGAGCATGCGCTGCACGCTGGGCCGGATCCGTTCCCTTCTCGGACGTCGGCGCGCCGGGGTTGTCGGCTGCGCCGCGCGTGCGAGGTCAAATAGATGCGCCCGCTCGGCCTCGTCAAGCTGCAGGGCGCGGGTTAGCGCTTCCAAAACGCTTTCGGAGACCCCGCTCAGGTTCCCGCGCTCGAGCCGGGTGTAGTAGGGAACGCTGACGCCGGCGAGAACCGCGACTTCCTCCCGGCGCAGCCCCGGCACACGCCGGGGGCCGTAGGAGGTCAGACCGACCTCGTCCGGCGTCAGCCTCGCCCGCCTGGAGGTCAGGAACTCTCGGATCTCGCTCTTGGCGTCCACGAGATCAGGGTAGACCCGCCCGGCCGACGCTGGGAGACCCTGCCAGTACCCCCATCAACAAGGACTCTCACTCCGCCCAGATCGGTGCTTTCTTGGATGTATCCCGAGAGTCGCATCCACAGAACGGAGCATCACCATGAAGCACATCTCGATCGGCGCACTCGACGTCTCCCGGATCGGACTCGGCACGATGGCGATGTCCGGCTACTACCTCGACCCGGACAGCACCGAAGCCGAGTCGATCCGCACCATCCACCGGGCCCTCGACCTGGGCGTCACCCACCTCGACACCGCCGAGATCTACGGGCCCTACGCCAACGAGGAGCTCGTCGGTCGGGCGATCAAGGGGCGCCGCGACGAGGTCGTGCTGGCGACGAAGTTCGGCTTCGTCTCGCACGCGGGCGACGGTCCCGGGGTGCTCGACAGCACCCCGACGAACATTCGCACCGCCGTCGAGGGCTCCCTCAAGCGGCTCGGCACGGACCACATCGACCTCTACTACCAGCACCGGGTCGACCCGAAGACCCCGATCGAGGACACCGTCGGCGCCCTGGCCGAGCTGGTAGCCGAGGGCAAGGTCCGGCACATCGGCCTGTCCGAGGCCGGCCCCGCCACGATCCGCCGCGCCCACGCCGTCCACCCGATCGCCGCCCTGCAGACGGAGTACTCGCTCTGGACCCGCGACCCGGAGGCCGAGCTGCTGCCGCTGCTGCGCGAGCTGGGCATCGGCTTCGTCCCCTACTCGCCGCTGGGTCACGGCTTCCTCGCCGGCAAGATCCGCTCCCCCGAGCAGCTCGCCGACGACGACTGGCGCAAGACCAACCCGCGCTTCACCGGCGAGAACTTGGAGCGCAACCTGAGCATCGTCGACGAAGTCGAGGCCGTCGCCTCCGAGGCGGGCGCAACACCGGCGCAGGTGGCGCTGGCCTGGCTGCTCGCCCAGGGCGACGACATCGCCCCGATCCCCGGAACCAAGCGCGTCTCCCGCGTCGAGGAGAACACGGCCGCCGATCGCCTCGAGCTGAGCGCCGAGCAAGTCGAACGGCTGAACAACCTCACCCCGGCCGCCGGCGAGCGCCACGAGGAGGCGCAGATGGCCGTGATCGACCGCTGAGCTCGCGAAGCCTCGCCCAACGCGCCTGGACGCGCACGACGGGTACACCTGCTCTCGCCGCTCCGACCGGCGGCACGCGGTCGAGCGTTCCTGCCCCAGGACGGCGACGGGCAGAGCTCTCTACGGGCTCAGGCGGGATCCTCGGACCTGTAGGGCTCGTCCTCGCCGCGAAGCTCGCGATAGCGGCGGTCGAACAGCTCCAGGGCGGACGTGACGCCCGTTGGGCCCTCGACGCGCTCACTCACCACCCTCGAGCCCGGGGTCGAATCGGCCGGCTCTGCGGCGCCATGCTCGACGAGCTCGTCATGCTCGGGCAGCGGGAAGCGCAGCTCGACGATCGCACGATCGCGATCGAGCAGACCGAGCTCGAGCTGCTCGTAGCGAACGAGGGCCGTACCGTCCGAACGTCGCTCGATGCGGACGCCAGGCCACGTATCGAGCTCGTTCGCGATCTCATCGATGAGGGGAGCCGCGCGGGACACGGGCCGATCGTATCGCTGCGCAGCGCCTGCGCCCTACGATCGCTCCCCGGCCATCGTCGAGCAGGCCGCCATCGCCCTCGGCCGGTGGCGGGCGCTTAGGAGCTACGACTAGATCAGGTCCCCGAGGAGTTCGTACCCGGCGCGGCCGACGACGATCTCAAGCGCGACCCCAGCCGCCCCTACGACGACGCCGGCGACCACCAAGGCGAAGTCGCGCAGCAAGACGCCGAGCGACAGCAGTACGACCCCGATCGCGGGTAGCGTGTCGAGTCCCGTGAACGGTGGCGCCAGAAAGGCGGCGAGCGAACCGCCCAGGACGAGCACTCCGAACACGACGTTACTGAGCGGATGTCCGAAGGCGAACGTCAAGCGGGGCCGCGACATCGACTCGAGCCGGCGCACGATCCTCACCAGTCTGGTGATCGAGGGCGAATCGCGGCTGCTCGCGACGACCCACGCCCGCCAGCGATCAGGCAGCCAGATCTCGTCGCGGTTGGCGATCAGCTGGAGTGCCACGAGCATCGCGATCACCTCGAACACGTGGGTGACTCCGCCAGTCGGGGCCGGGATCGCTGGCACCGCCAGCAGAATCACGAAGAGGACCGCGAAGCCTCTCGGACCGAACAGGTCGATCAGACTGCCAAGCGTCTTCTCGCCATCGTCTCGCAGCCACCGCTCGAGCTCGTCGCTGAGCCCGTGCGGTCGGGGCCCCTCGGCATTCGACCGCGGATGTGGCTCTGAATCGACGGCGCCAATGACTCCAGCCTATGGAGCAAGGCTCGTCGAAGACATGGATCGTATGCGATCTCTCGCGAACGGCGCCGGATCCTGGGGCGCGGCTCGCCGCCTGCCGATCGACGGATACGACGTGCGCGCTAGGCGTCGGGGAGGCGGTCCCAGTCCTCCCAGCCGATGTCCCGGCCGGGCCAGCGCACCCGATCGAACGGCCACGTCGCCGAGATCCACTCCCTCACCGCTCCGTCCAGCTCCTCCTCGAGCCCGGTGCCCTCTTCCTCGACCCGCACCCAGAAGGTCACCTCCGCGTCCGCGCCCTTCTTTTCCGGCGGGTCGACGTACACACAGCCGAGCACGCGCGACTCGTCTGGCGACAGCACCACATAGTTGAACGAGCGCCGGAGCTGCGCCTCCTTCTGGTGCCAGGCCAGGTCGATCAGGTCATCCTCGAGCGACAGGCCGTCCTCCGGCGGCCAGCCCCAGAGCGGGAAGCGCTCCCGGAGGCGCTCGGCGCTCGTCATCACCGCGTCGTAGTCCTTGACGACGTCGTGGATCGTGATCGGCCGCGCCTTGAAGCCTGGTCCCTCGAAGCCGCGTGGGATGGAGTGCTCGTCGGGCAGAAACGGCATCCGCCGAAGATACGCCGCGGCCGATTGAGTCCGCCTCACAGCACGCCGCAACGTTCAAGCGGCTGGGACTGACAGCCTCGCCGGCGCGGTAAAGTCGCCCCGTCATGACCGCCGCCAGCGCACCGGTCCTCATCGCTTACGACGGCTCAGACGCGGCGCGTCGGGCCATCAGCGAGACGGCTGAGCTCTTCCCCTCTCGCGCGGTTTTGGTGACGACGGTGTGGGAGGCGGGTCTCGCATACAGCTCGGCCGCGACCCCGATGCCGGATGCTGGGCTACAGGCGATCCCGATGGACATCGCAGGGGCCCAGAAGCTCGAGGAGGAGTTCGAGGCTCGCGCCCGGCGTGTCGCCGAGGACGGGGCTGAGCTGGCGAGGTCCGCTGGGCTTGAGTCCCAGGCGTTCGCGGTCGCCGGCGACGTCGACCCAGCCGACGCGATCGTCGACGCTGCTCGCCTGGGGCGCGTCGCCGCCATCGTGATCGGCTCGCGGGGACTCACCGGGCTTCGTGCGAGGTTGGAGGGCAGCACTTCGAGCGCGGTCCTGAAGCGCGCCTCGTGCCCGGTCGTCGTCGTTCACGCCGACTGAGCGCGCCCTAGATCCGCAGCCGCTCGAGCGCCGCCCGAATCCGCTCCTGACTCTCCTGCTCGAGGACCGGCTCGTGCTCGAACCACATGACCAGGGCGCGAACCCAGATCAGCCGCACGTCCATGTCGAGCTCGCTGGCGTAGGCCATCAAGACCTCCTCGGGGCGCCGCGGCCAGGCGCTGCCGTCCTCAAACCGCGCGATCGTCGCCTGGTTTACCTCGATCGCCGCCGCGATCCTCACCTGGACCACCCCCCGCTCCTCGCGCGCCTGGCGACAGGCGCGCCCCAGCCAGGGCAAAAACGGACGCGGAACCTCCCCGGCCTCCCCGCCCGCGCTTCTATCCGCCTGATCCGGACTCATATGCGCATCGTATCATCGTCCTGACCCTATGCACATCCTTGACAACTTACCACCGATATGATACAACGTCTACCGCAAGGACGCCGACGAGGCGCGCATCCGGGGACCGACTCGCCGAGCACCCTCTCAGGACCAGGCCCTCCGGGGGGTGGGCCTGATCGTGGGAGGGCCCACGGAGGGCGGCATGGACGCCGTAGCGGCATGGACGCCGCGCCCTCCCACGGCTTGCGCCACGAGCCGGCACGCATATGGCGGGGACGCCCGACGTCAGCGGCCCTCCCGCGCCGACGTCGGGCGGGCGAGGACCCTGTGACTACGAACGGCTATCATTACTTCAGAAAGTAAAGTTACTTCAGCCTGCGAAGCAGAGGTCCAATGCAGCTTCCCCTGATCCCACTCGACGACAGCATCATCTTCCCCGGCATGAGCGCGACGATCGCCGCCGATGTCGGCGACGACCAGCGGGTCTTCGTGGTCCCGCGAAGCGACGGCGAGTACGGCAACGTCGGCACCGTCGCCGACGTGGTCGACACCGGCCGGCTTCCCGGCGGCGTGGCCGCGGCCACCCTCGTCGGCCTGCACCGTGGCGTCGCGGGCCCCGCCCGCCCCGGGCCCGAGGGCAAGCTGCTGATCGAGGTCGAGCCGATCCACGACGACACCTCGGCTGACGCGAGGCAACGCGAGCTCGAGCGTGAGTACCGGGCGGTGGTCGAGGAGATCCTCGAGCTGCGTGGCGACGACGGCCGGGTCGCCGCCTTCCTGCGCTCGATCTCCGAGCCGGGTGCCCTCGCGGACACCTCCGGGTACTCCCCGGACCTCTCGCTCGGCGATAAGCGCAGGCTGCTCGAGACCATCGACGTGACCGAGCGGCTCGAGCTCGCGCTCGAGCTTCAGCGCGAGCGCCTTGCCGAGCTCCAGGTGCGCCGCCGGATCCGCGACGATGTCGAGTCCGGCGCCCAGGCGCAGCAGCGCGAGTACTTCCTCCGCAAGCAGATGGAGTCGATTCGCAAGGAGCTGGGCGACGACGACGCCTCGGTGGTGGAGGAGTACGAGAAGCGGATCGCGGAGTCGAAGATGCCCGAGCCTGTCCGCGAGCAGGCCCAGCGCGAGCTCGGCCGCCTCGAGCGGATGGGCGAGGCGAGCGGCGAGTCGTCGATGATCAGGACGTATCTGGACTGGCTCCTCGCCGTCCCCTGGGGCGAGCGCTCCGAGGAGCGTCTCGACCCGGTGCACGCCCGCGAGGTCCTCGACGCCGACCACGCCGGCTTGGAGGACGTGAAGGACCGGATCACCGAGTTCATCGCGGTCCGCCGCCTGCGGCGCGAGCGCGGGCTCTCCGAGGAGGGCCGGGGCGCCGGCGCAATCCTCACGCTGATCGGGCCACCGGGGACCGGAAAGACCTCCATCGGCGAGTCGATCGCCCGCGCCACCGGGCGCGAGTTCGTGCGAATGTCACTCGGCGGCATCCGCGACGAGGCCGAGATCCGCGGCCACCGGCGCACCTACATCGGTGCGCTCCCGGGCCGCCTGGTCCGCGCACTCAAGGACGCGAAGACGATGAATCCGGTGATCGTGCTCGACGAGGTCGACAAGATCGGCGCCGATTGGCGCGGCGATCCGAGCTCGGCGCTGCTCGAGGTCCTCGACCCCGCCCAGAACCACTCCTTCCGCGACCACTACCTCGACGTCGAGCTCGACCTGTCCGAGGTTCTGTTCATCGCCACGGGGAACATGGCCGAGACGATCCCGGGCCCGCTGCTCGACCGGATGGAGATCGTTCGCTTCGACGGCTACACGACCGACGAGAAGGTCGCCATCGCCCGCGGCTACCTCTGGCCGCGCCAGGTGGAGCGCAACGGGCTCCGCGAGGACGAGCTCGAGATCGGCGACGACGTCGTGCAGGGGATCGTCACCGACTACACGCGTGAGGCGGGCGTGCGTGGTCTGGAGCGGGAGCTGGGGAAGCTCCTGCGCAAGACCGCCACCCGGATCGCCTCGGGCGACGCCGAGGTCCCGGTCATCCTCGACCCCGACACGGTCCGCGACGCGCTTGGGCGCCAGCGCTTCTTCCAGGAGGCCGCCGAGCGCACCGCCGTCCCAGGGGTGGCGACCGGCCTCTCCGTCACCGGGACCGGCGGCGACGTGCTGTTCGTCGAGGCGACCTCGATGCCGGGCAAGGAGGGCTTCGTCCTCACCGGTCAGCTCGGCGATGTAATGAAGGAGTCCGCACGGATCGCGCTCTCTTACGTGCGCGGCCACGCCGACGAGCTGGGCCTCGATGGCGACGCGTTCGCGGAACGCGAGTTCCACATCCACGTTCCCGCCGGCGCGATCCCGAAGGACGGCCCGAGCGCCGGGATCACGATGACCACCGCCCTGGTCTCGCTCCTCTCCGGCCGCCCGGTCAAGCACACGGTCGGCATGACGGGCGAGGTGACGCTCCAGGGACGGGTGCTGCCGATCGGTGGCCTCAAGCAGAAGGTCCTCGCGGCTCACGCGGCAGGGCTCACCGACGTCGTTCTGCCCGAGCGCAACCGCGCCGACCTCGAGGACGTGCCGGAGGAGGTTCGCGAGGAGATGAGCTTCCACCCCGTGCTGTCGATCGACGAGGTGGTCGAGCTCGCGCTCGAGCCCGCGGCGACCCGCGAGCCAATCGCGGCGTAGCCGGCTCACACGCCTGAGCGTCCCCCTGCAACCCCGCTTGCGGCTAATGTCTCCAGGTAACCGTCTGCCGCAACGCGTGTACCGCAGGGGTCAGACGCTTGAACGGAGGTTAGAGGTGATCGGAGCATTGCTTCTCGGGTTGGTCGCCGGCTTCGTCGGCCGTGCGCTCATCCCCAACGACATATTCGAGGACATGGAGGGACCCGCCTCCTGGGCGGTGTCGATCCTCCTGGGCCTGGTCGGCGCTGCGCTCGGCTGGCTCATCTTCACCAGCTGGCTCGGCATCGGCGACGATGACGTTTTCGACTGGGGCGGGATTCTCAGCGCCCTGATCGGGGTCATCATCGTCCTGCTCATCGCGACCTTCATCGGGCGCCGCCTCGGTGGCACCCGCGAACACCCCGCCACGTAATCACTGCCGAGCAGACCACGGGCGGCCCGGCGGCGGGCGCCCGCACCACGGTGGCGACTTACACGTCGTACCGCGAGGCTGAGCGCGCGGTCGATTTCCTCTCCGACAAGGGCTTCCCGGTCGAGCGGGCGGCGATCGTCGGCACCGGCCTTCGGACCGTCGAGCAGATCTCAGGTCGGATGACCGTCCCCCGGGCGGCGTTGCTGGGCGCCCTTCAAGGAGTGCTCATCGGACTGCTGTTCGCCCTCCTGTTCGGCATCTTCTTCGATCTCGACGAGGACTTCCTGGGCCTGCTTCTCTACGGCCTGATCGCGGGTGCGTTGCTCGGCGCGCTGTTCGGCGCGCTGTTCCAGGCGATGCAGGGAGGTCAGCGCGATTTCTCCTCCGTCGCCGGCATGGAGGCCGAACGCTACGAGCTTCAGGTCGACCCTGACGTCGCCGCCCGCGCGACCGAATTGCTCGGCGAGCTGTCGGCAAGCACTTAGGGCGAAGCCGCGCCCAGGCGTCCCTTGATAAATCTCCCCCGACCAGCCAACAGGAGGAGGAAACCACATGCCAACCAGGACCGCCGACGCCGAGTGGAGGGGCAACCTGCGGGAGGGGGATGGGACGATGTCGTTCGGGAGCGGCGCCTTCTCGGGCGCGTTCTCGTTCGCGTCGCGCTTCGAGGAGGGAACCGGCACCAACCCGGAGGAGCTGATCGCGGCAGCGCACGCCGGGTGCTTCTCGATGGCGTTCGCGAACACGCTGAGCGAGGCAGGGCACCCACCCGATTCGGTGCGCACGACCGCCAGGGTCAGCCTCGAGGTCACCGACGACGGCCCCGCGATCACCCGCAGCGCGCTCGAGACCGAGGGCAGCGTGCCGGGGATCGATGACTCCGAGTTCCAGAGCCTCGCCGAACAGGCGAAGGCGGGCTGCCCGGTGTCAAAGGCGCTCGGCGCGATCGAGATCGAGCTGGAGGCACGCTTGGTCTAGTCCGCTGTCCGCTCGCGATCCAACTCGGCGTTGAGCTCGGCGCCGTAGAGCAGCGCCATGTTGCTGAGCCAGAGCCAGACCAAGAAGATCACCAGCCCGGCGAGGCTGCCGTAGGTCTTGTTGTAGCTGTCGAAGTTGGCGACGTAGATCCCGAACCCGGCCGAGGCCAGGCCCCAGATCACGCCGGCGACGATGCTGCCTGCGGTGAGCAGCCGAAAGCCGTGCGCGCGAAACGGCGGGGCCGACCAGTAGAGGAGCGCGAACAGGACCATCACCACGACGACGATCACTGGCCACTTGAGCAGGTCCCAGAGGTCGACGATGTCGTCCAGGCCGATCGCGTGCGCCACGTCCCGCGCCAGCGGCCCGGTGATCACCACGGCCAGCGAGCACACCGCCAGCATCAGGATCAGTCCGACGGTGATCGCCATCTGCAGCGGCCGTCGCTTCCAGAACGGCGTCCGCTCATGCACATCGGCGATCACGTTGACGCCCCTGAGGAAGCTGCCCACGTAGCCCGACCCGGTCCAGAGGGTGGCGACGACCCCGATCAGGAGGGCGACCCCCGCGGTTCCCTGATTCGAGGTCAACTCGGTGACCCCGTCCTGCACGACGGTCTTCGGCGCGCCCGGGCTGAGCTCGCTGATGTTGTCAAGCACCGGCTGGGTCACCGAGTTGCCCAGGACCCCCAGAAGTGCGATCAGGATCACGAGCGTCGGAACCAGCGAGAGCACCAGATAGAAGGTCAGCGCTCCGCCCCAGTCGACCAGGTTGTGATCGAGGAAGCGGTTGGCGGTGCGGTAGAGCAGCCCCCACCAGCGCTCCAGGTCCTCGCGACCGGGTCGCCTCATCCCCCCTCGATCTCGGTGCTCTCCCCGGGCTTCAGGATCCGCACCTCGACCTCCGGGGCGGTGGCCGCGGCGTTGCGAGCGAACTCGTGGGGCGGATCGACGAGGAGCCGGTGGCGGCGCCAGTAGATGGGGAAGAACGTCCCCCAGTGAATCGGCACCGCGATCCTGGGACGCAGATGTCGCAGCGCCTCTGCCGCCGTCTCCGGGTTGAGATGGCCGGTGCCGATCTTCGGCCCCCAGCCGGCGATCGGGATCAGCGCGAGGTCGAGCGATGAGCCGATCTCCGACATTCCGTCGAACAGGTCGGTGTCGCCCGCGAAGTACGTGCGAGTGGCGCCCGCGACGGTGTAGCCGACGGCCTCGGCTCGAGTGCCGAGCGGCGGTCGCCGACCCGGATGCGCGGCGGGCACCGCCTCGATGGTCAGCGAGCCGATCGCGGTCGACTCGCCGACGGCCAGCTCGCGCACGTCACGGAACCGCCCCCGGCGGGCGAGCCGCCCCGCCCCCGCCGGCACCACGACCGCCAGCTCGCTCGGAAGCCGCCACAGCGATGGCAGATCGAGGTGGTCCTGGTGGACGTGCGAGATCAGGACCGCGTCGAGGGCCTCGGCGTGCGCCGGATCGACCGGCTCCGCGCGCCGCGTCAGGTGACCCATGCGACGCCGAAGCGTCGGGTCGGTGATCAACCGGATCCCGTCCTGCTCCAGCAGCACGCTTCCGTGTCCGATGTAGGTGACGCGGTCCGGCCGCGGGTTTGGGCTCACGTGGTGCTGACCAGGACGCGCAGGACCGAGCGTGTGGATAGCGGTCCTGCATCGCTAGACGGCCGCGATCGTACCGATCGCGCCGGCCCGAGCGATGCACTCACCGGGTCGGATAACGTGCCCCGGGGCCAGTCCGTGTTTTCCCCGGATCAGCTCTGCCTGTTTGCCCGGATGGAGGCGGCCGCGCGGTGAACGTATGGTGCGGGCGCCGGTGCGCCATGTCGGGTGGCGCGGTGGCTTACCCGAATGCGCCGAAATGGTGTCCGCGGAGGGGTCCGGGGTGAATGAGAGCGTCCACAGCGATTCGGTCCACGAGCCAGGTGGGGAGCACGACCGCGATTCCAGCGGCGCGGGCAGTGCTGCCACGGGCCATCCGAAGCTCGCGTTCCTGGCTCAGTTCCTCGAGCTTCACGACATCCCCCACCGATTCGAGGGCGCGGTGAAGGCCCTCGACGACCTGTTCGAAGCCACCGCCCATCCGACCTGCCGCGGCGTTCCCCTTCGGATCATCGGCGGCTGGCGGATGGCGGTGATTCCCAGCGTGGGCCGGCTCGACCTTCGCAAGGCGAGGCTCGCCGCCGGCGAGCTCACCCTGCGCCACGCGACCGAGTCGGAGGTGCGAGCGACGTTCCCCGACTTCGACGCAGCCTCGCTGCCGCCCATCGGCCCCCACTATCCCTCGCCAGATCTGCTCGACTGGCGCCTACTCCAGCACAAGGAGGTCAGCTGCCACTCGGGGCACGCCGAGCACCACCTCTTCCTCGACCCCCGGACAATCGTCGACGTGGCGAGCCCGATTGTCGCCGACATCTGCGAGGACTAGTGCTGACGAGCGACGTGGCCGAGGCGAGGCATTCGACCGCGCGCGTGCTGGTCTCAGGCGGTGGTATCGCCGCTCTCGAGACCGCCCTGGCGCTGGACAGGCTCGCCCGTGGGCGGGTGGCCGTGGAGCTGATCTCCCCGCGGCGTGACTTCGTCTTTCGCCCGCGACCGGGCTGGACCCCGCTCGGCGCCGGGCCCGCCGCGCGCTTCGACCTCGAAGCGGTCGCCGCAGAGATGGGGGCCCGCTACCGCTCCGACGCGCTCGCCGCGGTTCGCGTCGCCGAGCAGGAGGTGGTGACGAAGCGGGGTGCGGTGCTCCCCTACGACGCGCTGGTGATCGCGCACGGCGCCACGGCGGAGAGAGCGGTGGCCGGAGCGGTCACCTTCTGGACCCGTGACGACGAGCCCGCACTGCGTCAAGTCCTCGCGGCGCTCGAGCGCGGCGAGCTCGATCGCGTCGCCCTCGCGCTGCCGGCCGGCATGCGCTGGTCGCTGCCGCTCTACGAGCTGGCGGTGCAGGTCGCCGACCGCGTGGGCTCGCCGAGGTCGAGGGACGGCCGCGTTGTCGTCGTCACGTCCGAGACGTATCCGCTGGAGCTGTTCGGGGAGGAGGCGGGATCCGCCGTCGAGGCGGTTCTCCGGGAGCGTGGGATCGAGCTCCGTGCCGGATCGGAGCCGGTCCGATTCGCCGAGGGAGCGCTGACCCTGGGATCCGGGGACGCCGTCGAGGTGGCCGGGGCGATCGCCCTGCCCCGGATGGTCGGCCGCGAGGTCGACGGGCTGCCGGCGGATCAGCTCGGCTTCCTTCCCACCGGGCCTGACGGACGCGTCCGCGATCTCGACGCCGTCTACGCGGCCGGCGACGCGACGACGTTTCCGGTGAAGCAGGGAGTGTTCGCCGGCCCGCAGGCAGACGCAGCCGCGGAACATCTCGCGGCGAGCCTGGGGGCCGCGCTCGAGCCGACACCGTTTCAGCCGGTTCTCCGCGGAACCCTGGCCAGCGGTGACTCCGCACTGCTGAGCCTGTGGTGGCCATCCACGAGCGTCGCGGGTCGCCACCTCACGGCACATCTCGCGGCTCAGAGCCGGGCGGCGGTCCAGGCCCCCACGCCTCCGGTCGATGGGCTCGAGCTCGAGGTGGAGCTGGCGGCGGCCTGAGCGGGGCACCTTCCCATGCCGACATCCGGGCTGAGGATGGTTCAGCCCCGGTACCGTTCCACCTGTGGAAGGGGAGCCGGCCGAGAGGGTCGCTCGATCGCCCGATGCTGATCGCGTCCGTCGGCTGACGGAGGCCGGCCGCGCGCTGGTCTCCCAGCTCGACCTCGAGCTGGTGTTCGAGCAGGTGCTCGAGGCGGCGCGGGAGCTGACCGGGGCTCGCTATGCGGCGATCGGCATCCTCGACGCCGAGCGCCGCTCACTGGACCGGTTCATACCCGACGGCATCGATTCGGAGGCCCGGGCTGCCCTGGGCGAGCTCCCGACCGGCCGCGGCGTGCTCGGCGTCCTGATCGACGACCCGCGACCGTTGCGCCTGGACGACCTGAGCTCTCACCCTCGCTCGTTCGGGTTCCCTGCGGGCCATCCGCCGATGCGGAGCTTCCTCGGGGTCCCGATCATGATCGGCGACGAGCACTTCGCCAATCTCTATCTGACCGAGGGATCGGGCGGCACCTTCGACGCGTCGGACCAGGAGGCGGCGATGAGACTGGCCGAGTGGGCGGCGATCGCAATCGACAACGCCCGCCGATACTCCGGGGTGCAGGACCGGCGGCGGGAGCTCGAGCGCGCCGTCAGCGGCCTAGAGGCGACCACCGAGGTCGTTCGCGCGGTCGGCGGTGAGACCGAGCTCGACCGGGTCCTGGGAACGATCGTCAAGCGCGCTCGCGCGCTGGTCGATGCGCGCTCGGTGGTAATCCTGCTCGAGGACCGCGACGAGCTCGAGGTGGCCGCCACCGCCGGCGAGCTCGAGCGTGACCCGCTCGGCGAGCGCCTCACGGCCGGCTGGACCACCTGGGGACGCATCCTGCGCGGGGCGCGGCCGGAGCGGGTGCCGGACGTCGGCAGCCGCCTCGGGATCTCGGCCGAGGACCTGGGCGTGCGCGCCAGCGCCGCCCTCCTGGTCCCGCTGCGGTTCCGCGGCGAGACGCTCGGCGTGATCGCCGCATTCGACCGGCTCGACGGCGGGCCCGGTTTCGATGCCGACGACGAGCGGCTGATGACCGCGTTCGCGGCCAGCGCTGCGACCGCGATCGCCACCGCCCAGACGGTGGAGGAGGAGCGTCTCCGCCACTCGATCGCCGCCTCCGAGCGCGAGCGCCGGCGTTGGGCGCGCGAGCTCCACGACGAGACCCTGCAGGGACTGGCCACGCTGCGGGTGGTGCTCTCCTCCGCCGCACGCACGGGCGCCGAGGACGAGGTGAGGGGGGCGATCGGCAAGGCCGTGCACGAGCTGGGAGAGGAGATCGCCGCGCTGCGCGCCCTGATCACCGAGCTCCGCCCCGCCGCGCTCGACCAGCTCGGCCTGGCCCCCGCGATCGAGGGCCTGTGCGAACACCACGCAACCGTGAGCGGGCTCGACATCGACGCCAACGTCAAGCTCGAGCTCGACGAACGCGACGAGCGGCTCGACCCGGAGCTGGAGAGCGCCATCTACCGGCGTCATCCAGGAGGCGCTCACCAACGTCGCCAAGCATGCGCGGGCCGAGCGGGTCGAGCTCGTGGTCCGGCAGGACGGCGACGAGATCGACATGCTCGTTCGCGACGACGGCGTCGGCTTCGACCCCGCCCGCCGCCACGCCGGCTTCGGCCTGCTGGGCATGCGCGAGCGCGTCAGCCTGGCCGGCGGCGAGCTGGAGATCGCCTCCGAGCCCGGGTCCGGGGCCGAGATCAGAGCGAGGGTCCCTGTGGAGCGAGCCGATTCCGAACGCGCCAAGCGTCGCTCGGCCTGAGGCCGGGAAGCGCCCTGGCTATCCCTCGAGCAGCCCCCGCTCCAGCGCGTAGCGGACCAGCTCGGAGCGCTTCGACTTCCGGAGCTTCTGCTGGATGTGCGAGCGATGGGACTCGACAGTGCGGACGCTCAGATAGAGCTGCTCGGCGATCTCGGCATTGGTGTGGCCGAGCGCGATCAGCCTGAGGATCTCGACCTCGCGATCGGAGAGGTCGTCGGGCGGGCCGTCCGGCTCAGCGGCGATCTGGGCGCCGAGTTCCGGCTGCAGGTAGGTCCTGCCGTCGGCCGCCAAGCGCACCGCTTGAACCAGCTCCGAATCCGCCGCCTCCTTGAGGATGTAGCCGCGGACGCCGGCCTGCATCGCCTCCCGGGCGAACACGGGCTCGCTCTGCATGGTCAAGACCACGATGCTCGTCTCCGGCGAGGCCTCCAGCATGGCGGGCAGCGCCTTGAGACTCGGCCCGCCGGGCATGTTGAGGTCGAGGATCAGCACGTCGGGACAGTGGCCGCGCAGGTAGCGCACGGTTGAATCGATGTCACCGGCCTCGGCCACGACCTCGAGGTCGGGCTCGGCGTCGAGCAGCATCCGCAGGGCGCTGCGAACCACCGCGTGATCGTCGGCGAGGACGATCCGGATCGCTTCGGTCGAGCCGTCGCCGCTGTCGCTCATCGACGCCACCCTACTCGCGCGCCGCGAGGTCGGCTATCCCTCGACAGCCGCCGGCCGCGCCCTGCCGGCTGCCCACTGCTCGGGGTCGCGCAGGCCGGGGACCAGCAGGAAGGCGAGCGTGACCACGCAGGAGAGGATCCCGCAGACGATCATCGTCGTCTCCACCCCGAACGCCTCGGCCGCCGGTCCCGCAAGCGCAAACGAGACCGGCGTCAGCCCGATCGAGACCAGCCAGTCGAAGCCGCTCACCCGGCCGAGCATCTCGGTGGGCACGTGGAGGTGCATGAGCGTTGTCCAGGTGATGTTCGCGAGCGTCAGCGCGATCCCGGAGACGAACGAGATCGCCATCGCCTGCCAGACCTCGGCCACGACGGCGTAGCCCGCCAGGCAGACGACCGAGACCGCCCACCCCAGGTACATCCACAGCACGTGGCGCCGGGCCATCCCCCGCTGGCCCAGGGCAAGTGCCGAGACGATCGCCCCGATGCCCGCCGCGCCGAGCACCAACCCGAGGCCGCCGGCGCCGCCGCCGTAGTCGTTCTTGACCAGGTACGGGACAAGAACCTCGAACGGGCCGATGTAGAGCAGGAGCACGACCGCCGCGGACAGAAGCGTCGCCCACAGCCAGGTCTGGGAGCGAACAAAGGCGAACCCCTCGCCGATCTCGGCTCGGATCGAGGCCTGGACCTCGGTACGCACCGGGCCGCGAGGTCGCATCCGCCAAACGCAGGCGACCGAGACCGCGAATGTCGCGGCATCGATCAGGAACGCGCTGCCGGTCCCAAGACCAGCGATCAGCGCGCCGCCGAGCGCGGGCCCGACGAAGCGGAACGACACCGGCTCGGTCAGCTGCTGCAACGAGTTCGCCTGCACCAGGAGGTGCTGCGGCACGACGTCGGGCACGATCGCCTGGAACGACGGCGCGAAGAGCGCCTCGCCTGCGCCATAGACGGCGACGAGCGCGATCAGGTGCCAGAGCTCGAGCACGTCGGCGATCGCCAGCGCGCCGATCGCAGCCACCGCCAGCGCGCGGATGACGTCGGAGACGATCAGCAGGCGACGGCGGTCGAATCGGTCTCCGAGCACGCCCCCGAGCAGGAGCAGAGCAACCATCGGGGCCGTCCACGCGACCCCGACCAGCGACAGCGCGGTGGGCACGTTGGAGAGCTCGTACGCCTGCCACGCGATCGCCACCAGAAAGACGCCGTCGCCGAACAGCGAGACGGCGCTGCCCACGAAGAGCAGCGCGAAGTCGCGCTCTCGCAGTGGGCGCAGAATCCGCACTCCGCCGACAGGGGCGCCGGAGGAACGGGGCTCGACCGGGGGCATCTGGTCCATGCCTCGATCGTAGGGATGGGCCGGACGAGCTCGGCCGCCGCCGCCGCGGCCATCGCGCCGGAGTAGCCTGGCGGGCGCCGTGGCCATCCATTACGAGACGGAAGGGCCGACCGCCGTCGTCACGATCGACCGGCCCGAGGTTGCCAATGCGATCGACCGCCCAACCGCGGAGGCGCTTGCCGACGCCTTTCGCCGCTTCGACGCCGACGAGGGCGCCGCGGTGGCGGTGCTGACCGGTGCGGACGGGAAATTCTGCGCTGGCGCGGACCTCAAGGCGATGCAGGAGCCCGGCGCCCCCAGGGCGAGTCGGGTGGAAGCCGACGGCGATGGGCCCGTCGGCCCCACGCGAATGCTGTTGGGGAAGCCCGTGATCGCCGCCGTCGAGGGAAATGCCGTGGCGGGGGGCCTCGAGCTGGCGATCTGGTGCGACCTGCGGGTCGCCGCAGAGGACGCGGTTTTCGGCGTCTATTGCCGGCGCTGGGGCATACCGTTGATGGATGGCGGAACCATTCGGCTCGCTCGGCTGATCGGGCACAGCCACGCCCTCGACCTGATCCTCACCGGGCGCGGAGTCGGCGGTGAGGAGGCGTTGGGAATGGGCCTCGCAAACCGGCTCGTCGCCCCTGGGCAGGCGCTGCCGGAAGCCGTGAAGCTGGCGAAGGAGATCGCCGCGCGTCCCCAGGCCGCCCTTAGAAGCGACCGCCAGGCGTCATACGAGCAGTGGCCGCTTTCGCTCGAGGACGCCCTGCAGAACGAATACCGGCACGGTATGGCCACGCTTCAAACGGGCGAGATGTTCGAGGGACTCGCGCGTTATGCGTCCGGTGGCTGGCGGCAAGAAGCGCCGTAGGGTCGGCCATGGGCATCTATCGCGAGCATGTCCTCCCGCGATTCATCGACGTCGCGTGCGGGTTGAAGGCCGTCGAACCGCTGCGGCGTCGGGTCTGCGAGGGCCTCGAGGGCGACGTCGTCGAGATCGGCTTCGGCTCGGGGCTCAACGTCCAGTTCTATCCGGACCGCGTAGACCGGGTCGCCGCGGTCGAGCCGGCCGACGTCGCCTGGAAGCTGGCCGGCAAGCGTCTCGGTGCGACGAGTGTTCCGGTCAAGCGATCCGGCCTGGACGGCCAGTCCCTGCCCTTCGCCGACTCAAGCTACGACTCGGCCTTGTCGACCTGGACGCTGTGCACCATCCCTGACGTCGCCGCAGCCCTGCGGGAAGTGCGGCGCGTGCTAAAGCCCGGTGGCACACTGCACTTCCTCGAGCATGGGCTGGCCCCCGACGAGCGCGTACGCCGCTGGCAGCATCGCCTGGAGCCGATTCAGCAGCGGGTCTTCGGCGGCTGCCACCTCACCCGACCGGTCGTTCAGCTGCTCACCGGTGCCGGCTTCACCATCACCGAGCTCGATGTCTTCTACGAGGAGGGCACCCCGAAGTTCGTGGGTGCCGACTCACTCGGTACTGCCCTGTCTCCCTAACCCTCCACAGCGAGGGGGAACGAGTGGTGCTCGTGGGCGACAACCCATCGCCCGTGCTCCTTGCGCAGGCCGAGGGTGAGTCGCAAGCGGTTGTCGGGATTGTCGGCGAGCTCCTGCGGCATCCCGCAGCGCAGCAGTGCGTGCGCCCAGGCGACCTCGTCGCCGGCGGTGACCTCGAGGGACACGATCTCGAACGAGGCGCCGCGCGCCTGCCACTCGAAGAACGGCGGCCAGGTCTCGCGGTAGGCCTCGATGCCCCGGACACCCTCGTACGGCGGCGGCACATCGAACATCACGATGTCGTCGGCGTGATCGGCGAGGACACGGTCCATCTCGCCGCTGTGCACGGCGTCGGCCCAGCGCTCGATCAGAGCCCGGATCTGTGCCTCGTCATCGGCCATGGCTCAGGTCACTCCCTTCGGTCGTGAACCGATACCTGACTCGCAACCTGAGCTAGGCCCTCGCGAGGCGTTTGCGACGCTCGAGCTCCGCCTCGGTCGGCTCGTCGAATTCGAACGACCCGCGCTCGATGTCACCCGCTCTTTCGTAGGTGTTGATCGTGACGCCGGTCTTGGTGACCTTGCTGTCGACCAGCTTCAGCCCCGCGGGCGTGGTGCCGTCACCGAAGAAGCGCTTGCCGGTGCCGATCACGACGGGAAAGATCCACATGCGGAACTCGTCGATGAGGTCGTGCTCGAGCAACGTCTGGATGAGACCGGGGCTGCCGTGGACCTGGATCTCGGGACCGTCCTGACTCTTGAGCGTTGCGACGTAGTCGGCGACATCGCCGGTGATCAGGGTGGAGTTGTTCCAATCCACCCGCTCCAGCGTGGTCGAGGCGACGTGCTTGCGGGTGCTGTTGAGGTGGTTGGCGATCGGGCCCTCGTCGTACGGCCAGTGCGCCGCGAAGATCTCGTAGGTCCCGCGGCCGAGCAGCAGCTCGTATGGCGTCGCCTTGGCCACCTGGTCCATCATCTCGTCGTCCATGTAGTTGACGCCCCAGCCGCCGTAGGTGAACCCGCCGCTGGGATCCTCGTCCGGCCCACCGGGCCCCTGCATCACTCCATCCAGCGACATGAACGTGTTCACAGCGAGCTTTCTCATCGGATCTCCCTTGCGGGTAGCGGGTGGTTTTCACTATGACGGCGATGCGCGCCGAGAATCATCGGCCCCGGCGCCCACACCTAGGCCTCCTCGCGTAGACGCCGCGCGGCCGCCAGGCGACCCCCGCGATGTCGAAGACCGACGGCATCAGCAACATACTCCTCCGCGATCAACTTGACCTCGACGGAGAGGAGGCGTAGCGATGACGGATCCCGGTGAGATGAGCGTCCGGCGCGCGACCATCGCGGACGCCGCGTGCATCGGCCGACTCCTCCATGATTTCAACGCCGAGTACGACGATGTGACGCCCGGCCCCGACGCGCTTGGGGACCGGTTCCGGCAGCTTTTTGCCGCTGGTGACACCGCCGTCGTCCTCGCGGGGGATGGGCCGGACGGCCTGGCGGTGTTGCGCTTCCGTCCCTCGATCTGGTCCGCCGGGCTCGAGTGCTACCTGGCGGAGCTCTATGTGATCCCCGACCGGCGCGGACAAGGGCTCGGGCGGGCGCTGATGGAGGCTGCGATCGAGCTCGCTCGCAGCGAGGGAGCCGATTACATGGACCTCGGCACGAGCGAGGAGGATGTGGCCGCGCGCGCCCTCTATGAGAGTCTCGGGTTCAGCAACCGCGAGGGCAAGCCGGACGGCCCGATCAACTTCTACTACGAGCGGGAGCTGTAGCCGGGAGGCGAGCCAGGGACTCCCCTCAGAGGATCAGCCGGCGCTCCATGTAATGGATTGCCAGGCGCCACATGATCAGCGCGAAGGCGACCAGGAAGGCGACGTTCCCGAGCGCTCCCCAGCCGTCGAAGCCGAAGACGGCTTCGCGGACCAGCTCGACGCAGTGGTAGAGCGGGTTCAGGTTGCCGAGCACCTGCGCCCACTGCGGCAGCTCCTCGAGCGGGAAGAACGTTCCGGCGACGAGGAACATCGGCGTCAGCAGGCCGCTTTGCCAGTACGCGAAGCTCTCGATGTTCTTGGCCCTGCCGGCGATGAAGATCCCGCATGCCGCCCAGCCGAACCCGGCCAACGCCGCGATCAGCGGAACGAGCAGCATCCCCCAGCTCGGCTCGAGCCCGAAGATCATCGCCACGAGCATCGGCACTGTCCCGTAGACACCGGTACGGACGGCGATCCAGAGCGCCTCGCCCGTCACCAGCTCCTCCGTGTCGACCGGCGCGGCGAGGATTGCGTCGTATGTGTGTTGGAACTCGTACTTCACGAAGGTCGAGTACATGGCGGGGAAGGCGCCGGCGAAGAGGACGGTCGTGGCCACGATCCCGGTGCCGACGAAGTCGATGTAGTCGTAGCCGGCTACCGTGCCGACCAGCGAGCCGAAGCCGAAGCCGAACGCGAGGAGATACACCGTCGGGTCGACGGTCGAGGAGAACGTGGAGGAGCGCCAGAACGAGGAGAAGTTGACGACCTCCCGCACCATCACGCCCTGAAGCGCGCTGGGTTCGAGTCGGCGCAGGCGGCGTCGGGCGGGAATCGAAGCCATCAGGTGATCTCCTCGCCGGTGAGCAGCACGAAGACGTCCTCGAGATTGGTGACGCGGCGCTCGCCATCGAGCCCGGTGTCGCCGTTCGCGTGCAGGATGGAGACGGAGGTCCCGGTGCGGCGAGTGCTCCAGCCGCGGGTCTGCGCGATCTGTTCGACCTCGATCAGCCGCGTCGGCGGTCCGTAGACCTCGATCGCCTCGCTCCCGGCGTGCTCCGCGATCAGCTCGCTCGGCGGGCCGACCGCGACCGCCCGCCCGTGCGACATGATCGTGACCTCGTCGCAGAGGCGCTCGGCCTCCTCGATGTAATGGGTGCTCATCAGGATCGAGACGCCCTCGGAGCGCAGGCCGTCGATCAGCGCCCACAGACCCTGGCGGACCTGCGGGTCGAGCCCGACGGTGGGCTCGTCCAGCAGCAGGAGCCGCGGCTGGTGCAGCAGGGCACGCGCGATCAACAGGCGGCGCCGCATGCCGCCGCTCAGCTGGTCGACCTTGGCGTCGCGGCGGTCGCCGAGATTCGCGATCTCGAGCGCGCGCTCGATGGCGGGCCTCCGACCCTCGGCGGGAAGGCGGTAGAGGTAGGCGAACACGAGCAGGTTCTGCTCGACCGTCAGCGAGACGTCGAGGTTGTCGAGCTGGGGGGAGACCCCCATCTCGGCGCGCGCCTGCTTCGAATCCTCCGGGAGGCGGTAGCCGAGCACCTCGAGCGCGCCCTCATCCGGAATCACCTGCGCGGTGAGCGCCTTCATCGTCGTCGACTTGCCGGCACCGTTGGGGCCGAGCAGGCCGACGCAGGTCCCCGACGGCACCTCGAGATCGAGGCCGTCGACAGCCGTGATCGGCCCGAACCGCTTCACGAACCCACGCATCGTGATCGCGGGCTCCCCGGCGCTGTCCGTCCGCTCTCGCCTCATCCGGCGTGTCCCATTCTGCGTCACATTGTCGCTGGCGGCCCGCCTCGTCCGTTGAGACGTCCGGCCGCGCCTCGATTCATCGCTCACGAGCCCGCCCGACACGCCCGGGCTGGTCAGCTGCTCTCGCCGCGCCGGATGCGCGGGTGGCGTCGGCGGTTTACGCCGCCTCCGAGTACGCGGCCTCCGCCTCGCCCACCTCGACCCCGGCATCCTCCTCGACTGCCTCCGAGACGCCGGCCTCCGGTCGGAGGCCGGCGACGGCGACAGCGATTGCAGCGACGACCAGTCCGACGCCGATCGCGAAGGCGAGCTGATAGCCGTCCGTGAGGGCCGACGCGGTGGGTTCCCCGCTGGCCAGCAGCGTGTCGGTTCGCGTGGTCGAAAGCGTGGCGAGCACCGCCAGGCCGAGGGCGCCGCCGACCTGCAGGCTCGTGTTGACCAACCCCGAGGCGAGGCCCGAGTCGCTGCGCGTGGCGCCCGACATGGCGAGGGTGGCCAGCGACGGGAAGGCGAGGCCGGCCCCGATGCCGAACAGGATCATCGTCGGGAGGATGTCGGGGACGTACTCGGCATCGACGGGAACCCGTGTGAACAGCAGCAGGCCGGCGGCGACCAGGACGAGCCCGGGGAGCAGGGTTGTCCTGGCGCCGAACCGGAGGTTGAGGCGCGCCGAGAAGCCGAGCGAGAGGACGCCGATGAGCAATGCCACCGGGAGGAACGCGAGCCCGATCTCGAGCGCGTCGTAGCCGAGCACCCGCTCCATGTAGAGGCTGCCGAGGAAGAACATCCCGAACAGGCCAGCGACCATCAGCATCTGAATCAGGTTCGCGCCCGAGACGTTGCGGGAACGGAAGATTCGCAGCGGGATCAGCGGGTTCGAGGTGCGGCTTTCGCGAACCAGGAACGCGGCTCCGAGGGCGAGCGCTCCGGCTCCGAACCCGAGCGTGTGCGCCGAGCCCCAGCCGTAGTCGGCCGCCTCGACGATCGTATAGACGAGCAGCATCAGCGACGAGGTCACGAGCACCGCGCCGAGGATGTCCGCTCCATGCCCGAAGCCGATCCCCTTGTCGCGCTCGATCAGCCGGATTGCGAGCAGCGCCGTGGCGAGGCCGATCGGCAGGTTGACGAAGAAGATCCAGTGCCAGTTGATCGCCTCGGTGAGGACGCCGCCGGCGAGCAGGCCGATGGAGGCGCCGGCCGAGGCGACGAAGCTGTAGACCCCGATCGCCTTCGCTTGCTCACGAGGCTCGGGGAACATCGTCACGATCATTCCCAGGATCACCGCCGAGGTGAGTGCCCCGCCGGCGCCCTGCACGAACCGCGCTCCGATCAGGACCTCCTGGCTCTGGGCGAGGGCGCACAGGAGCGAGGCGCCCGTGAAGATCGCGAGCCCGACGAGGAAGACGCCCCTGCGGCTGATCAGGTCACCGAGCCGGCCGGCGAGCAGCAGCAGGCCGCCGAAGGGGATCAGATACGCATTCACGACCCAGGCGAGGCTCGATTGCGAGAACCCGAGATCGCTCTGGATCGAGGGCAGCGCGACGTTGACGATCGTGGCGTCGAGGACGATCATCAGCATCCCGACGCAGAGGACGTAGAGGGCGATCCAGCGTGTTCGGTCGCCCTCCGCTGCAGGCGCGGCCGAGCCGATCGATCGGATGGCGTCACTCATGCGGACCTCTCGCTTTCAAACGTTGTACGATGACTGTCGTACCGTAGCATAACTACGATGATCGTCGTACAATGACCCGGAGAAGAGCATGCCGGTCGAGATCGCAGAGATCGCCCACCCCAGCCGAGAGGAGATCGAGCTCGGAGCGGTGCTGCACGCGCTCAGCGACCCGGTGCGCCTGAGCATGGTCGCCGCTCTCGCTGCCTCCGGCGAGGAGCCGAGCTGCGGAAGCTTCGACGTCCCGGTGTCGAAGTCCACCTGCACTCATCACTTCAGGGTGCTGAGAGAGGCCGGCGTCATTCGCCAGCGGCAGCACGGGACCGCGCGCCTCAACACGCTCCGGACCGAGGACCTGGAGGCTCGGTTTCCCGGCCTGCTTACGAGCATCCTGAACGCCTCCGGGCGAATCGACTCGGTCGAGCCACGCCTCGACTGAGATCCAGCGCTCACGTGCGCTCGAGCGCGGGGCGGGGCGAGGGCGCCGGCAGGCGCAGGAACCTCCGAACCGGCTCGGGCATCCACCAGTTCCAGCGCCCCAGCCACGAGACCGTCGCCGGGACCAGGAGCGAGCGCACCACCAGCGCATCCAGCAGCACCCCGGCGCCGAGCCCGGTGGCGAGCATCTTCACGTCGAGCTCGTCCGCCGTCGCCATCGAGGCGAACGCCAGGAAGACGATCAGGGCCGCGCTCGTCACCAGGCGGCCGGTGCTGGCGATGCCGCGCACCACGGCCTCGTTCGTGGACCCCGTGCGCTCGTACTCCTCGCGCATGCGGGCGAGGATGAACACCTCGTAGTCCATCGACAGCCCGTAGATGAAGGCGAAGATGATCATCGGCGCCCAGAACGCCACCGAGCCGGTGGGATCGACCCCGAACAGGGCGTTGGTCGCAAATCCCTCCTGCCAGACGAGTGTCACCACACCCCAGGTCGCGAACACGGAGAGCAGGTTCATCGCGATCGCCTTCAAGGGCAGGACGACCGAGCGGAACGCTCGTGCCAGGAGCACGAACGTGATCAACGAGATCAGGCCGAGCATCAGCGGAAACGACCCGTACACGTCGTCGACCCAGTCGATCTGAAGGGCCGTCGGGCCGCCCACACCGACCGCAGGAAGATCGTCCGCGGCAGAACGCACCGCGCCGACCGCGTCGCGGCCCTCGGTCGAGCTCGTGTCGGTCGTGGTGAACACCTCGATCACCGAGCGGCCACCGCTCGTCCACTCGGAGCCCCGAGGCGCGGTGGCGGCGCGGACGCCGTCGGCCTCTGCGAGCGCACCTGCGGTGCGATCTGCGTCCTCCGCCGGCGCGATGACCTCGATCGGGGTGAGCGGCGAGGCGCCGATCCCGGAGCGCTCGAGCGTCTCGAGCCCGGCCCTCGCCTCTCCCGAGCCGCCCAGCGAGTCGGCCTCCGGATCGCCCAGGATCATCCCGCTGGCAACCGCGATGAGAGCGACAAGGACGGCCGCCCCGGCGACGACGGCGATCACGCGGTGGCGGATGATGAGCCGGGCCCAGCTCGCCCAGTGGCGCTCGGCGCGCTCGGTGCGCCGCAGCCGGCGCCGATCGGCGCGCGGTCCGATGGTGGCGAGCACGACCGGGAGCATGGTCAGCGCGACCGCCACCGAGACCAGTGGGATCAGCAGGCCCCCATAGGCCATCGACTGCAGGAAGGGGATGGGCAGCACGAGCGCCGCCAGCAGGCCGATCGCCACGGTGGTGCCGCTGAACAGCACAGCGCGCCCTGAGGTCCTGACCGCGGCCTGGATCGCCTCCTCGTTCGAGAGGCCTCGCTCACGCTCCTCGCGCCAGCGCATGACCACGATCAGCGCGTAGTCGATCGCGATCCCGAGTCCGATCAGCGAGACGAGGAAGACGACGATGAAGGAGACGTCGGTGATCGCCGTCAGCCCGAGGACCGCGAGCAGCGTGATCGGGATGGCGACGATCGCCATCAGCAGCGGGACCACGGCGAGGGCGGACGCGAACACGAACGTGAGCACCGCCAGCGCGCCCACGCCGGCGACGAGGGTCTCGTTGAGGAAAGAGGGCGTGCCGCTCTCCTCCTCCGGCGCCTGCTCGAGCGGCGCTCGGCCCGTCAGCATCACGTGGGCGCCGCCCACGGTGGCGCCGCCGGCCGCCCGCTGGGCATCCTCGATCATTTCGGCGTCGATTTCGGGAGGACCGGCCCCCGGGGCGTCGATGTCGAGCTTCGGGTGGACGATCGCGTACGTCGTCCGCCCGTCGTCGGAGACGAAGGCGTCATCGCCCGTGGAGCCGTAGGAGGCAACCCGTGCGCCGGGCAGGGCGTCCGTGAGCCGATCCTCGAGCCGGCGCAGGTCGGAGCGCACGGCCGCATCGTCGGCGCTCACCCCCGCGGGCAGCTCGGCGACGGCGACCAAGGGCTCCACCACCCCGCCCGAGGAGAAGCGCTCCTCGATCTCCTGGTTCGTGGCGAAGGCCTCGCTCGAGGGCATGCTGAACTGGTCGTCGAGCTGGTCCGTGACGCGCGAGGCCCCGAACATTCCGGCAATCGTGAGCACGATCCAGAAGACTGCGACCGCGCGCTTGTGTGCGAGCACCCAACTCGTGAGGGTCTTGAGGCCGCGTCCCGCACGGTCTGCGGCTGGGCTGTGAGCTCGTCGGTCGGTCATCGGTGTCTCCTTCTGGCGTTCATCGAGGGATGGCCCTGAGGATCGGTCAAGGACCGCGATCCGTCGTCGGCCTGAAGCGCGATCTGCCGACCGCCCCGGGGACGATCCGTGGCGCGGAAAGGTCCTCCTTGCGGAGGACTCCGGCTCGTCCGCACGGAGGGTGAGCGCGGCGCCGGGCGGCGCTACGGTGGGCCCATGCGATCCTCGGGCCTCGTCAGTCGCCTGCGTTCACTCGACCCTCGGCTGGTCGACGCGCTGATCGCACTCGCCCTGGCGACGCTGATCGAGCTCCAGTTCCTGCTCGGTAATCAGCCGGGACCCGAGGCGAACGCCGTAAACCTGATCGGCGGGCTATTGCTCACGATCCCCCTCGCCTGGCGCCGACGGGCGCCGCTCGCGGTCGTGTGCATCCTGGTCGTCACGGGATTGGCGAACGAGGCCCTCGACGGCAGCCTGTTCAGCTTTCCCGCGGACGGCTCCAAGACCGAGATCCCGCCGTTCGCCTCCCTGGCCACGGGGGCGATCGCTTTCTACTCCCTCGGCGCCCACGCCGACGGCCCCGCGGCACGGCTCGGATTGGTGCTCGGCCTCGCCGGCTTCTGGGCAATCGTGTTCGTCTCCGGGCAGGTTGACTTCGGCAGCTTCTTCTTCTCCGGCGCGCTCGCCGTCACCCCCTGGCTCATCGGTCGCAACATCCGGGCGCGCAACCTCCGCCTCGCGGCGGCCGAGCGTGAGCAGGAGCACCGGACGCGGCTGGCGGTCGGCGATGAGCGCGCCCGCATCGCGCGCGAGCTCCACGACGTGGTCGCGCACAGCGTTGGCATCATCGTGATCCAGGCCCAGGGCGCCCGCCGCGTCTTCGACCGCGACCCTGAGCGCGCGCGCGAGGCGCTCGACTCGATCGAGCAGACCGCCCGCACGGCCCTTGCCGATATGCGCAGCTCGCTAGGAGTGCTGCGGGACCAGAGCGGGTCTCCGCTGCGCGAGCCACAGCCGGGCCTCGCTGAGCTCGACGGCCTGCTCGAGCGAGCTCGCGAGGGGGGCCTCGAGGTCGACCTTGCTGTGGAGGGCCAGCCGCGGACCCTGCCTCGGGGCGTCGACCTCTCCGCCTACCGGATAGTCCAGGAGGCGCTCACGAACACGATCAAGCACGCGGGGCCAGCGCGCAGCCGGATCACCCTCCGCTACGGCGAGCGCGAGCTCGAGGTCGAGGTCTCAGACGACGGCCCCGGGCCGTCGGTCAACGGCGCCGGGACGGGCTCCGGCCATGGCCTCCTTGGAATGCGCGAGCGCGTCGCGTCACACGGCGGCGAGGTCGAAGCCGGCTCTGGCCCTGACGGCGGCTTCGTCGTCCGCGCCTCTCTACCGTTCGGCAAATGAGCATCGGCGTCTTGATCGCCGACGACGAGGCGCTCGTCCGCAGCGGGTTTCGCATGGTCCTCGAGGCCGAGGACGACATCGACGTCGTCGGGGTGGCGGCGAACGGCCGTCAGGCGATCGACGGCGTCCGCAGACTGAAGCCGGACGTCGTGTTGATGGACATCCGGATGCCGGAGTTGGACGGAATCGCCGCCACCGAGGAGATCGCGGGTAGCGAGCCGGAGGGCTCACCCCGGGTGCTGATCCTCACCACATTCGACCTCGACGAGTACGTCTACGACGCCCTCGGCGCCGGCGCGAGCGGATTTCTGCTGAAGGACGCCCCTCCGGAGCAGCTCACCGAGGCCATTCGGGTGGTTGCGCGTGGGGAGGCGCTGCTCGCGCCGGCGATCACCCGCCGCCTCATCGAGGACTTCTCGCGCGCGAGACCGGCCCGCGGGGCCCCGCCCGGGGCCGGCGAGCTGACGCCGCGCGAGCTCGAGGTCTGGAGGCTGCTCGCGCAGGGCCTCTCGAACGCCGAGATCGCGGAATCGCTGATCGTCAGCGGGACCACGGTGAAGACGCACGTGGCGCGCATCCTCATGAAGCTCGGGCTCCGCGACCGCGTCCAGGCGGTCGTGCTGGCCTACGAGTCGGGGCTCGTGACCCCGGGACAGGCACCCGAGGCCTGAAACGCCGCCAGGCGCGGGATCCCGGATCGATTGTCGAGTTAGGCACCGTATAGGTGCTCAAGTCGACGCTCGATGATCCTGGCTCGTCATCCCCGAGGACGACACGCGGGCTGATCGTCCTTCCCCCGGACCACTCCAGGGTCGGCCGCGCCACCGACCCTGAATCGTCACGGAAGCCGACGACGGATGCGGCCGCCGACGAGACCCTTGGTCGCGACAAATCGCAACCGCGTCCGGGAAGCCGGACGCCGACCAAGGAGCGACCATGGCATACGCAGGACAGACGATCGAAAACCCGCTGAGCGGCGAGCGGATCACGTTTCGCAAGACCTCAGCCGACACCGACGGCGAGCTGGTGGCGATCGACCTCGAGCTCGCGCCGGGTGGGCGCGTTCCCGCCGGGCTTCACATCCATCCCGAGCAGGAGGAGCGCTTCGAGATGGCGCGGGGCCGGATGCGGTTCCGCAAGCGGCGCAAGCAGATCGTCGCCGGTCCCGGCGAGGTCGTCGTGGTGCCGTCCGGGGTCCCCCACGACTTCGCCAATGCCGGGGACGAGACGGCTCTCGTTCGCGTCGAGGTACGGCCGGCGCTCGAGATGGAGCGCCTCTTCGAGACGGCGGTCGCCCTCGCCCAGGAGGGCCGGGCGTTCTCCAACGGGATGCCGAAGCCCCTCGACCTGGCGTTGTTCGTCAACGAGTTCGAGCACGAGGTGCAAGCCGCGTTCCCGCCGCTGTGGATGCAGCGGATCGCGCTGGCGCCTCTCGCCTGGCTGGCGAGAAGGCGCGGATACGGCGCCCGCTACGCGCCCGTACCGGCGATCGCCTGATCGGCGGGAGTACGACCGAGCGCAACCCGGCTGAGGCCGGGTTGCGCTCGCAAGCCCCTAGGACCCGCCTAGCCCCTGAACCGCCACCTTCTCGAACACGTCGCGGGGAGGCGCCACCCGACTCGGGGGGCTTGTGGCTCCCTCTAACCTGGATATAGGCCCTCTGATCGTGAGGGCGTGAAGGAGGAACCGATGGAGAAGCTGATCAAGAGCGAGTCGGAGTGGCGCGAGGAGCTCACTCCCGAGCAGTACGAGGTGCTGCGCGAGAAGGGCACCGAGCGAGCCTTCACCGGGGCCTACTGGGACTCGAAGGAGGGTGGCACCTACCGCTGCGCCGGCTGCGGCCAGGAGCTGTTCAGCGCTGACACCAAGTACGACTCGGGCACCGGCTGGCCGAGCTTCTATGAGGCGATGGACTCTGACGCGGTCGAGCTCGTCCCTGACTCGAGCTTCTTCATGCGCCGGACCGAGGTCGTGTGCTCCCGTTGCGGCGGCCACCTGGGCCACGTCTTCGACGACGGGCCTCAGCCGACCGGCAAGCGCTTCTGCATCAACTCCTGCTCGCTCGAGCTGGGCCCGGACGACTCGTAGGCGGGCGCTACGCGCTCGGGATCGTCGCCGGGGCCCCCGCGTCGACGAGCGCCGGCGGCAACGCCACGGTCCGGTCCTCGCGCTGGCCGTTCTCGAGGAGCGCGATCAGGGTCCGCCCGACCGCAACCGCGGTGCCGTTGAGCGTGTGCAGGTGAACCGGCGAGGCCTCCGGCTCGGGCCGGAAGCGGGCGTCCAGGCGGCGCGCCTGGAAGTCGGTCGTGTTCGAGCACGAGGTCACCTCCCGATAGCGGCCCTGGCTGGGGATCCAGGCCTCGCAGTCGAACTTGCGCGCGGCGGAGACCCCGAGGTCGCCCACGGGGATGTCGACGACGCGGTAGGGAAACTCGAGCGCGCCGAGGATCCGCTCCTGAAGCTCGAGTAGGCGCCGGTGCTCGGACGCCGAGTCCTCGGGGCGCACGAACGAGAACATCTCGACCTTGTCGAATTGGTGCACACGGAAGATTCCGCGGGTGTCCTTGCCCGCCGCCCCGGCCTCACGCCGGAAGCAGGTCGACGCGCCCGCGTAGCGCCGAGGCAGATCGTCGGCGGCGAGGATGTCGCCAGCATGGAGGGCGGCGAGCGAGACCTCCGAGGTGCCGACGAGGAACAGGTCGTCGCGCGGAATCTCGTAGATCATCTCGCGGTCGCTGGGGAAGAACCCCGTCCCGAACAGCGGTCCCTCCCGAACCAGGACCGGCGGCACCACGGGGTTGAATCCCTCGGCGCCCACCAGCTCCAGGGCCATGCGAATCAGGGCCAGCTCGACCAGGACGAGGTCGCCGAGCAGGTAGGCGAAGCGTGAGCCCGAGGCCTCGGCCGCCTTCTCCATCTCGATCCAGCCGTGCTCGAGGCCCAGCTCGAGGTGGTCGCGAGGCTCGAACCCGAGCTCCGGGCGCTCGCCGACCTCGTGCAGCACGACCGCATCGGCCTCGGTCTCACCGTCTGGGGCATCGGGCTCCGGGAGGTTCGGAATCCTCGCTGCAAGCTCGTTGCGACGCGCCTCGATCTCGCTCAGCTCACTCTCGAGCCGCTTGAGCTCGCCGCCGAGCTTGCGCATCTCCCCGATCAGCGGCTCGGCATCCTCGCCCGAGCGCTTCGCCTCGGCGATCGCGTCCGATGCCGCGTTACGGCGGGCACGTCCCGCCTCGACCGCGGTGAGCAGCTCCCGGCGGCGCTGGTCGAGTCGCAGCAGCTCGTCCAGGTCCACGGCAGCGCCCCGCCGGGCGAGCGCGGCGCGGGCCGGCTCGGGATCCTCCCGGATGCGGCGGAGGTCGAGCGAGGCGCCTCCCCTCTACTCGGTGGTGTCGCTCGGCGCCGGCGGTCGGTCGACCTCCGACCCCGCATACTCGGCGACGAACTCGGCCACCGCCTGGGCCTGGTCGCCGACGAAGATGTTCTGGGGCATGATCGCGCCGGAGAAGCCGCCGTTGCGGATCGCGAACAGGACATCCTCGACCGTCTCAGTGCGCTGGTCCAGGTTCGGGCCCTGGTTGCGAACCTCCCGGTTGGCCGACCCCTGCGTGCCCGCGGCTTCGAGCGTGTGGCAACCCGAGCATCGCTCCGAGAACAGAACGGCGCCCTCGTGGTTGGGGTCGTTCTCCGGGACCGAGATCCCCTCGCTGCCGCAGGCGCCGAGCATCAGCGCCGCCGCGGCGGTAGCGGTGATCACGAGGAGGGGGCGCACGCGGGCGGCATCATACTTTTCGACCTGTCGATGATGGCCGCGCCGGACCCACCCGCGCCGGACCCGCTCACCTTCCGCGACGCGATGTCTCGGCTGCCGACCGGGGTCACGGTGGTCAGCGCGCCGGGGCCCAGCGGACCGGCCGGCGCCACGGCGAACGCGGTCACCTCACTCTCGCTCGACCCACCGCTGATGCTCGCCTGCCTCGAGCGCGCGTCGCGCACGCTGGCGGCCGTGCAGACGGCCGAGCGCTTCGCCGTCAACATCCTTCAGTCCGGTCAGGCCGATCTCGCACGGGCGTTCGCCACCAAGTCGCCGCACGACGAGAAGTGGGGCGAGGTCGCGTGGAACGAGCAGCACGGCGTGCCGGTGATGGTCGATGCGCTCGCCTGGATCGCCTGCGAGCTGCGCGAGATCCACGATGGCGGCGACCATGCGATCGCCGTCGGAACGGTGCTCGGCCTCGATGGCTCGGGGGAGGGGGAGCCGCTGGTGTTCCACCGAGGGCAATACCGGGGCCTCGGGTAGACCGAGCGGCCGGCCCCTCCCCCGGCCGCTGAAGCCTTTGCCCGGCTATGGCCGGGCAAAGGCTTCAGCCGAGGCCCTAGAGCAGCTCCCCGCTGGTCCCGGCCGCCCGCAGGGCGAGGAACAGGATCACCAGCGCAGAGGCGGCCATGATCCCGGTCTCCCGGCGGACGATCGCGAGCGCGATCAGCCGCTGGCGCTGGCGCGGCAGGGACTCGAAGTCGAGCCCCTCGAGCTCGCGCTCGGCGGCGCCGGCACGCACCGCCTCCGCGAGCAGGGAGACGACCAGGGGCAGGACGCCATAGAGATAGTGGAGGCCCGGGTCGGCCGGCTCGCGGCCCCACGTCAGCAGGATCGCGCCGACGATCACCTGCACGATCACCGCGGCCTGGGCGAAGCGGAGGACGTACCAGAACCCCACGCTCGGCTCCTGCCGCAGCCAGGCGATCCCTCCCCAGAGCCCGGCGACGAGGTTTCCGGCGATCACGGCGATGCCGACGATCAGATGGACGGTGTTCATGACGGAAACGGGGCCCGGCCCCGGTTCCCCGGCGATGCCCGCCCCGAACGGTCGGACTTCCGCTTTCTGATGCGGAAAAGCACTATGTAGCAATCTCGCACAAAGTCGGTATATAACTCCACCCGAGGGTGCTTCAGAGCTATCTCCCAGTTCTGGTCTTCACCGGCCTCGGGTTGGTGGTGGGGGTGGCTCTCGTGTCCCTGAACGCGCTGATCGGGCCGAAACGTCCCAACCCGGTGAAGAGCGACCCGTACGAGTGCGGGCTGCCGAGCGAGGTGTCGCGCACCTTCCGCTTCGGGGTCAGCTTCTACCTGATCGCGATGCTGTTCATCCTGTTCGACATCGAGGTCGTGTTCCTGTATCCGGTCGCGACCATCCTCAACGCCGCGGACTCCGTCTTCGTCCTGGTCGAGATCCTGATCTTCGTCGCACTGCTGCTGGTGGCGCTGATCTACGTGTGGCGCAAGGGAGCCCTCGACTGGTGGAGGTGAAGCGGGAGAAGCTGCGGGAGCTGGCGCCGCTCGATCAGCCGGACTCGGTCGAGGACTTCCGGGTGCGCCAGCTTCGGGCCCGTGACCTGCTTCGCGGCGATCTCGAGGGCGCCGACCTCGAGCGGCACGTCGAGCAGGCGGTGATGACAACGAGGCTCGATCGGGTGCTCGGCTGGGGCCGAGCGAACTCGATCTTCCCGGTCACCTTCGGCCTCGCCTGCTGCGCGATCGAGATGATGGCGATGGTCAGCCCCCGCTACGACGTCGCCCGCTTCGGGGCCGAGAACATGCGGGCGTCCCCGAGGCAGGCGGACATGCTGATCCTCTCCGGGCGCGTCTCGATCAAGATGGCCCCCGTCATCCGGCGCCTTTACGACCAGATGCTGGAGCCGAAATGGGCGATCTCGATGGGCGCGTGCGCCTCGTCGGGCGGGATGTTCGCCAACTACGCGGTGGTCCAGGGCGCGGACAAGTTCATGCCGGTGGACATCCACATCCCGGGCTGTCCCCCGCGAACCGAGGCGCTGATCTACGGCTTCAACAAGCTCCAGCGGATGATCCTGGGGAATCCAGATCCGGGCTGGCGGCGCCGCTACAACGCCGCCGGGACCGAGGAATGGGCGCGGGAGATCGCCGGGCCGGGGGACGAGGAGCGGCTGGCCTACGAGGCTGCGCGGCAGACGGCAGGGGAGGCCGAGGGTGCCTGACGCTCCCGGGCTCGAGCTGATCGCGCAGGAACTGAACGACGCCCACCCGGCCTCCGTCCTGGGCACGTACCACCAGCACGGGCAGGCCTGCCTGATCGCCGACTCCCAGCAGATCATCGAGGTGCTCGGGTGGCTCCGCGACACGTCGGGCCAGGAGTACGGCTTCCTCGCCAGCCTCCACGGCGTCGACTACCTTCCGGCCGAGCCCCGCTTCGGCGTCCACTACGAGCTCTTGAGCATGGCCCGTGCGGAGCGGCTGCGGGTGCGCGCGGCCCTCCAGGACCCGGGGCCGGACGTGCTGCCGGAGCTGGACTCGTGCGTGCAGCTCTTTCCCACCGCCGAGTTCCAGGAGCGCGAGGCCTACGACTTCTTCGGGATCGTCTTCCGCGGACACCCGGACCTGCGCCGGATCCTGATGCCCGAGGACTACGTCGGCTGGCCGCTGCGGCGCGACTTCCCCATGGGCGGCGAGCCGGTGATCTTCACCCGCGATGAGCCCGTGATACCGAGGTGGTGGGAGTGACCGCTGGGGACGGCGTCCGGTACGGCCGCGACGTCGCCGCCCGCACGGAGGCCGAGGTGATCGGGACCTCGCCGGTGGAGCGTACCGCCGCCGGCGAGACGCTCGCGCCCGCACAGGAGCTGATGACGATCAACATGGGGCCCCACCATCCGGCCACCCACGGGGTGCTGCGCCTCCTCGTCAGCCTCGAGGGCGAGGTCGTCCGCGACCTCAAGCCGATCGTCGGCTACGTCCACACGGGGATCGAAAAGAACTGCGAGGACAAGAGCTACTGGAAGGTGATCCCGTTCGTCGAGCGGATGGACTACCTCGCCTACTTCTTCAACGCGCAGGCGTTCTGCGGCGCGGTGGAGAGGTTGCTCGAGCTCGAGGTCCCGGCCCGCGCGCAGTACCTGAGGGTGATTCACCTGGAGCTCAACCGGCTCCACTCGCACCTGGTCTGGCTCGGGACCTCCGCGCTCGACCTCGGCGCGATGTCGATGTTCTTCTACTGCTTCCGGGACCGCGACCGGATCCTCGACCTGTTCGAGATGTCAACCGGGCAGCGGATGCACACGCGCTACTTCCAGGTGGGGGGCGTGTTCGAGGACATCCCGGTCGGGTTCGAGCGCGCCGTCCGCCGCTTCTGCGAGGAGATGCCCACCAGGGTCGACCAGTACGAGGCGATCCTCGACCGCAACGAGATCTTCCTCCACCGAACCAGGAATGTCGGGGCGGTCTCGCGGGAGCGGCTGCTCGAGCTTGGCGTGACCGGGCCGCTGCTTCGCGCCGCGGGCGAGCCGTGGGACCTCCGCAAGGCGTCGCCCGACCTCTGCTACGGCGACCTCGAATTCAGGATCCCGGTCGGCACCGTCGGCGACGGTTACGACCGCTACCGGGTGCGGCTGGCGGAGCTGCGCGAGTCGGTGCGGATCATCGAGCAGGCGCTCGACGGCCTGCCGGAGGGCCCGTGGATCGCCGACAACCGCAAGGTGGTGCTGCCGCCGCGCCATGAGCTCTCGACCTCGATGGAGGCGCTGATCCACCACTTCAAGCTGGTGACGGAGGGCTTCCGGGTGCCCCCGGGCGAGGTCTACTACGCGATCGAGGGGCCACGCGGCGAGCTCGGCTGCTACGTGCTCGCCGACGGCTCAGCGAAGCCCGCCCGGGTACATATCCGCGATCCGTCGTTCGTCAACCTGCAGGCGCTGCGGGAGATGTGCGTCGGCGGGTACGTCGCCGACCTGATCCAGAACCTGGCGATGCTCGACCCGATCCTCGGAGGAGTCGACCGGTGAGCGACATGCCCGAGCTGCGGCCCACGGACGAGCTCACCGCGCTCGAGCGCCGGGAGCTGACTCGAGTCAATGCGGCCCGAGGACGCGGAGCCGGTGCCCGAGCTTCACGAGGTCGAGGTGCCCGATGAGCTGCGCCGGCAGATCGAGGAGGCCATGTCGCGCTATCCCCTGATTCGCTCGGCGGCGATCCCGGTGCTGTGGGCGGTGCAGCGCCATCACGGCTGGTGCTCGCCCGAGGGCATGCGCCAGGCGGCGGCGGTCATGGGGGTCACCCCGGGCCACCTGGAGGCGGTCGCCTCCTTCTACGACCTCTTCCACACGACCCCCGAGGGGCGCCACAGCGTCCTCGTCTGCCACAACATCTCGTGCTGGCTGAACGGCGCCGACGAGCTCTTGGAGGCGTTCTGCGAGGCGACCGGGGTCGAGCTTGAGGCCGCCGACCACGGGGGGACCAGCTCCGCCGACGGCGAGTTCTACGTCAAGGGCTTCGAGTGTCTCGGCGCCTGCGAGATGGCCCCGATGGCCTCGATCGACCAGCGCTACTTCGGCCCGCTCGACCCCGCCGACGCACGCATCGTCGCGGACCAGCTTCGCTCGGGCGAGGAGGTCCTCCCGGAGAAGGCGCTGGCGAAGCGCCCGGCGGCGGGCGGCCCGGAGCCCGAGCCGGATCCGCGGGTGGCGGAGACGGAGCAAGCAGGCGATGCCTGAGACGAGGCTGCTGTTCAGGCACATCGACGAGCCCGGGCTGGGGACGATCGACGTCTACCGGCGCCTCGGCGGCTACCGGGCGCTCGAGCGCGCGTTCCGCGAGATCGACCCCGACGACCTGCTCTCGACCCTCGAGGGCTCGGATCTGCGGGGGCGCGGCGGCGCTGGGTTCTCGATGGGGAAGAAGGTCGGGTTCCTTCCTCGCGGCGACATGGAGAAGTACCTCTGCTGCAACGCGGACGAGTCCGAGCCGGGCGCGTTCAAGGACCGCGAGCTGATGCACAAGAACCCCCACCAGCTGGTCGAGGGATGCGTGATCGCGGCGCACGCCGCCGGGGCTCGGTACGCGTTCATCTTCATTCGTGGCGAGTACTGGGAGATCGCCGACGCCCTCGATCGGGCCGTCACCGAGGCCTACGACGCCGGCTACGCCGGGGAGAACATCCTCGGAACCGGCGTCGCGATCGACGTCGTCGTCCACCGCGGCGCCGGCGCCTACATCTGTGGCGAGGAGACGGCCCTGCTCGACTCGCTCGAGGGCAAGCGCGGCAACCCGCGGCTGAAACCACCGTTTCCGGCGATCGAGGGCCTTTACGGCGGGCCGACCCTGATCAACAACGTCGAGACCCTCGCCAACGTCCCGCACATCGTCACTCGAGGCGCCGACTGGTTCAAGCAGTTCGGGACCGAGCAGTCGCCCGGGACGAAGGTGGTCTCGATCTCCGGCTGCATCCAGCGTCCCGGCAACTACGAGATCGAGCTTGGCATCCCGGCGCGTGAGATCGTCTACGGCCTCGCGGGTGGCCCGCCGGAGGGGCGGGAGATCAAGGCCTGGTTCCCCGGTGGCTCCTCGTCGCCGGTGCTGACGCCCGCCGAGCTCGACCTCCCCTACAGCTTCGAGGCTTTGCAGGAGGCGGGGTCGATGCTGGGGACCGCGTCGATCATCGTCGTCGACGACTCCGTCTCGATCCCGCAACTGGCGCTGCGGACGGCCCGCTTCTACCACCACGAGTCGTGCGGCAAGTGCACGCCGTGCCGCGAGGGCACCAACTGGACGGTGAAGATGCTCGAGCGGTTCGTCCGCGGGGAGGCGACGCCGATGGACCTGGACATCGTCGCCTCGGTCCAGGACAACATCATGGGCCACTGCCTCTGCGTGCTCGGCGACTCGATGGCGATGCCGGTGGGGAGCATGGTGCGCAAGTTCCGTCCGGAGTTCGAGGCAGCCCGGGCGGGTGGCCATGGCTGATCGGCCCGAGATCACGCTCGTCGTCGACGGGGTCGAGGTGGAGGCGCCCGAGGGCGAGATGCTGGTCGACGCCGCCAAGGGCGGCGACGTCGAGATCCCGGTGTTCTGCTACGAGCCCAAGCTGGGGGAGCCGGTGGGCGCCTGCCGCATGTGCCTGGTGGAGGTCGAGGGGATCCCGAAGCTCCAGACCGCGTGCTCGACCCCGGTCCGGGACGGGATGGTGGTCTACACCCAGACGGATCGGGTCAGGGAGGCGCAGGAATCGGTGGTCGAGTTCCTGCTCATCAACCACCCGCTCGACTGCCCGGTGTGCGACAAGGGCGGGGAGTGCCCGCTTCAGGACGTCGCGATGGGCTGGGGCCCGGGCCGCAGCCGGTTCACCGACCCGAAGCGCCACTTCGAGAAGCCGATTCCGCTGTCGCCGCTGGTGATGATCGACCGCGAGCGCTGCATCCTCTGCTACCGCTGCGTGCGCTTCAGCCAGGAGGTGGCCGAGGACGAGCAGCTGCAGCTGCTCGACCGGGGCGCAGCCACCTACGTCGGGACGTTCGACGACCGCCCCTACATCGCGCCGTTCCACGGCAACATCACCGAGCTCTGCCCGGTGGGGGCGCTCACCTCCGAGACCTACCGGTTCCGGGCCCGACCGTGGGAGATCGAGGACGCGGGCTCCGTCTGCACCCTTTGCCCGAGCCAGTGCAACGTCAAGTTCACCGTCCGCGACGAGCGGGTCCAGCGCGTGCTGGCGCGCGACAACCACGAGGTCGACGACGGCTGGCTCTGCGACAAGGGCCGCTTCGGGTTCCAGATGTTCGCCTCCGAGGAGCGGATCACCGAGCCGATGGTGCGCTCCGCCGGCGAGCTGCGCCCCGCGAGCTGGGAGCAGGCGCTGGACGCGGCCGCCGAGGGGCTGCGGGCAGCCGGCACGCGCTCGGCCGCGATCGTCGGCGGTACGACCTCGAACGAGGAGGGGTACCTGGCGCAGCGGATCATGCGCGCGGCGCTGGACTCGCCGCACGTGGACTCACGGCCGGGCGCGCAGGTGCCGCCCGATCGAGGGGTTGTAATCGAGCGCTCGCGCCCGGAGCTGGCGGCAGCGGTGGCCGATATCGATTCCGCCGAGTCGATCCTCGTGCTCGGCGCCGACCTCCTGCATCAGATGCCGATCCTCGACCTTCGCGTGCGCAAGGCGATCCGGCGTTCGCGCGCCCGCGTCGCGATCGCGTCGGAGCGACCGACCAGCCTTGACGGCGGGGCCGAGGAGACGGCTCGCTACCGGCCGGGGGGCGGCGCCACGTTCCTCGCAGCGCTCGCGGCGGCCCTGGGCGCCGATGGGTACGAACGAGCGCCGGGTGAGCTCGGCGCCGACGCCGAGCGCATCGCCGGCTTGCTCCGCCCGGGCTCGACGGTCGTCATCTGGGGCGAGCGGATCGCCGGGGATGGGCGGGACGTTCACGTCGACCTCGTACGGGCGCTTCGATTGGATGCCGACGGTGCCGGCCAGATCGAGGTCCCCGAGGCGACCAACGCCCGCGGCCTGCGCGAGGTCGGCTGCCTGCCGGGCATCGGCCCCGGATTCTCCGAGGAGCCAACCGGCAAGTCATCGGGCGAGATCGGTGAGGCGCTCGCCGCCGGTGAGCTCGACGGGCTGCTCCTGCTGAACGCGGACCCCGTCCGTGAGTTCGCCGGCGGCCCTGCCTGGGCGGAGGCGCTCAGCAAGGCGCGCTTCGTGGTCGCTTGCTCGATGTTCGAGAACGAATCGACCGCGCACGCCAACGTCGTCTTCCCGGGTGAGTCGCACGCGGAGAAGGAGGGCACGGTCACCCACCCGGACGGGCGCCTCCAGCGGCTGCGCCCGAACATCCCCCACCCCGGCGGGGTCCGTCCCGGGTGGCAGGTGCTGGCCGAGCTCTCCGCCAGGCTGGGCCACGAGACCGAGATCGACTCCGCCCCCGAGGCGCTGGAGGCGATCGCGGGCGAGGTCCCGTTCTACGCGGGCCTCACCCCGGAGGAGATCGGCGGGCTCGGCGTTCGCTGGCAAGAGCGGGATGCGGCCTCGCAGTACCCGGCCGCGGCAGGGGCGCCGGGCGCCGCCCCCGCCTCGGCCTCCTCGCGAGACACGCGCGGCGGTCTCCGCCAGCCGCGCGCCGCTCGTCGAAGCGTCGGCGGCGGCGACACCCGGCACCCCTTCCGAGCCTGGGCTGTTCCTCGGGACGTTCAGAGACCTGTGGGCCGGCGAGGTCACCGAGAGGAACCCGGCGCTCCGGTTCCTGGCGCCGAGCCAGGCGCTCGAGCTGTCGCCCACGGATGCGGATCGGCTCGGTCTTAGCAACGGGGATGAGGTGGACGTGCGCTCGAACGGCACCGGCGTGCGTGCGAGGGTGGCGATCCGCGAGCGGGTGAAGCCGGGCACCGGCTTCCTGATCGAGGGGACGGCCGAGCAGAACGCGAACGCGCTCACCCCGGGCGAAATGGTCGAGGTGACCAAGGCGGGTGATGAGGAGTGAGCGTGCCGGTCGCCGACGTCGGCTTCGCCGAGGCCACCTGGATCATGATCCTGAAGTCTCTGGTGATCTTCGGCGTGATCTTCGCGATCGTGCCGGTGCTCACCGTGATCGAGCGCAAGGTGCTGGGCCGCTTCCAGGCCCGCTACGGCCCCAACCGCGTCGGGCCCTACGGGTTGATGCAACCCCTGGCCGACGCGATCAAGCTGAGCGGCAAGGAGGGCTTCAGGCCGGCCAACGCGATTCCGTTCCTGTGGGCCGCGGGGCCGGCGATCGTCATCTTCACCGGCGTCGCCACCCTCGCGATCCTACCCTTCGGCGATGTCAAGGACGGCGTCGGCTTCTACGGGATCGACGTCTCGATCGGGATCCTCTACTTCTTTGCCTTCGGCTCGATCGCCTTCTACGGCCTGCTGCTGGGCGGCTGGGCCTCGGGATCGAAGTACAGCTTCCTCGGGGCGATGCGGTCGGCCGCCCAGCTGATCTCCTACGAGGTCTCGATGGGGTTGGCGCTGTTGGGCGCGGTGATGATGGCGGGCTCCCTGTCGCTGGTGAGCATCGTCGAGGCCCAGAACGACGTCTGGTACATCGTCCCTCAGATCGTCGGCTTCCTCGTGTTCATGGTCGCGGGCTTCGCCGAGGCCAACCGCGCCCCCTTCGACCTCCCCGAGGCGGATGCCGAGCTGGTCGCCGGCTACGGCACCGAGTACGGGGGCATGCGCTACGGCTCGTTCGCGCTGGCCGAGTACATCGAGATGTTCGTGATCTCGGGGATCGCCGCCACGTTCTTCCTCGGCGGCTGGATGGGCCCGGGCCCTGGCTGGCTCGACCCGATCTGGATGTTCCTGAAGATCTTCGCGCTGATCTTCCTGTTCATGTGGGTTCGCGCGACGATCCCGCGGGTCCGCTACGACCAGCTCATGTCGCTGGGGTGGAAGGTGCTGCTGCCGCTGGCGACCGTGAACGTGTTGGTGACGGCGGTGCTGGTGACGGTGCTGTGAGCGAGTTCCCGTACCTCGAGAACGCCGACGAGGTCGTCGCGGTCCAGCGGGGCCCCGAGCCGGGCGGGGTCAAGGGCGCCTACCGAGCCTTCGGCGAGACCCTGCGCGGCCTGCGGACGACATTCGCGCGGATCATCGAGGGGCCGGTGACGATCCAGTACCCGGAGGAGAAGACCCCGGTGTTCCCCCGCTTCCGGGGCCGCCACAAGCTCCACCGGTTCGAGGACACGGGGCTCGAGAAGTGCGTCGGCTGCTCGCTCTGCGCCGCCGCCTGCCCGGCCGACTGCATCCGTGTCGTCGCCGCCGAGAACGACCCGTCCAACCGGGTCTCGGCCGGCGAGCGCTACGCGGCCGTCTACGAGATCAACATGGCCCGCTGCATCTTCTGCGGCTACTGCGAGGTCGCCTGCCCGTTCGACGCGATCACGATGGGCCACGAGTACGAGATCGCCGACTACAACCGGGAGGACCTCGTCTTCACCAAGGAGATGCTGCTGGCCGAGCCGGTGGAGCGGACGCCGCTCCGGAGAGAGGGCGAGTGACGCGCCGGACACCCGCCCACCAACGTGGATTCGCCCACCTCCTGTGTGGGCAAACCCACGTCGGTGCCCTGAAGCATCGGGAGAACGCCGAGTAATGGTCGAGGTCGCGTTCTTCGCCGGGGCGATCGGGGCGCTCGGCGGCGCGATCGCGGTGATTGCGCTCCGCAATCCGTTCTACAGCGTGCTCGCGCTGGTCATCCACCTGGTCTCGCTCGCTGGCCTGTTCCTGCTGCTACACGCCGAGTTCATCGCCGCGGCCCAGATCGTGGTCTACGCGGGGGCGGTGATGGTCCTCTACGTGTTCGTCGCGGCATACGTCGGCGGAGTCGAGGAGCCGCTGTGGGAGCCGATCCCGGGTCAACAGCTCCTGGCGCCGCTGCTGGCGGGGGCGCTGTTCATCGAGCTGTCGATCGCGATCCTGGGAACGGCCCTCGGAACCCTCGACAGCCAGGGACCGACCGTGGAGCTCGGCTTCGGCTCGCCCGCCTCGATCGGCGAGCTGATGCTGGAGAGGTTCCTGGTCGTTTTCGAGGCGGCCTCGATGCTCCTGCTCGTCGCCGCCGTGGGCGCGATCGTGCTCGCGGCGCATCGGAGAACCGGGGCGTCCGCCTGGGCTAGCGGCGAAGCCGCGGGTCCAGCGGACCAGAACGCCAGGGCGTCAGAGCCCGAGCCCGGCGGCAGCGGAGGCGGAGCCGAGCATGCCGCCGGAGGGGTTCCCTGATGGATGTCACTTGGTATCTCGTCCTCTCCGCGCTGCTGTTCGCGGTCGGCGCGGGCGGGGTGCTGATCCGCCGGAGCCCATTGGTGATCCTGCTCTGCCTGGAGCTGATGCTGAACGCCGGCAACCTGGCCCTGATCGCCTTCTCGCGCGCGAACGGCAACGAGGACGGTCAGGTGTTCGCGCTGGTGGTGATGGTGGTGGCGGCCTGTGAGGTGGTCGTCGGCCTCGGGTTGATCGTGGCCATGTTCCGGCGCCGCCTGCCGCTCAATGTGGACGACATGCGGGACCTGCGGGGATGAGCGCGACCACGTACGCCTGGCTCGTGCTGGCGTTCCCGCTGGCCGGCAGCCTGATCTGCGCCCTCGGCTTCAAGGTCCTGGCCGGGCGCACCGCCGGGTGGATCGCGACGGGCGCGATCGCGCTCGCCTTCCTCAACTCGATCGGCGCGCTGGTGATGCTGCTGGACGAGCCGAGCGAGGCTCAGCAGCTGACCTCGTCGCTCTGGGACTACGCCTCCGCCGCCGGCCTCGAGATCCAGCTCGGCATCCTGGTCGATCCGCTGTCGGTGTTCATGTGCCTGGTGGTCAGCGGCGTGTCGATGCTGATCCACCTGTACTCGGTGAGCTACCTGACCTCCGACGCGGGGTACGCGCGCTACTTCAGCTACCTCAACTTCTTCGTCTTCTCGATGCTGCTGCTGGTCCTCGCCGGCAACTTCGTGCTGCTGATCGTCGGCTGGGCCTTCGTCGGCTTCGCTTCGTACGCGCTGATCAGCTTCTGGTACAGGCGGCACACGGCAACGACGGCGGGGATGAAGGCGTTCGTGATCAACGTGGTCGGCGACGTCGGGCTGGTGCTCGCCGCGCTGTTCATCTTCCGCGAGCTCGGCACGTTCGACTTCCTGACCGCCTTCGAGCGAGCGCCCGAGACCTTCACGACCAACGAGGGCGTGATCGTCGCGATCTGCCTCCTGATCCTGGTGGGCGCCTTCGCGAAGTCAGCGCAGCTACCGCTCCACACCTGGCTCCCGGACGCGATGGAGGGCCCCACGCCGGTCTCGGCGCTGATCCACGCCGCGACCATGGTCACCGCCGGGGTCTACCTGATCGCCCGCACCCACCCCTTTTTCGAGCTGGCGCCGACCGCCGCCGACATCTCCGCCCTGATCGGGCTGGCGACGCTCATCTTCGCCGCCACGGTGGCGCTCGTGGTCACCGACCTCAAGCGGATCATCGCCTACTCGACGATCAGCCAGATCGGCTACATGGTGGTCGGTGTCTCGATCGGCGCCTACGCCGCCGGTCTCTTCCACCTGATGACCCACGCCTTCTTCAAGGCGCTGCTGTTCATGGCGGCCGGCTCGGTGATCGGCGCGATGGCGGGGCGCCAGGACATCGACCGGATGAGCGGCTTCCGCCGCGCCCTGCCGTTCACCTCGCTGATGTTGATCATCGGCGCGCTCGCACTCGCGGGGTTCGCGGGGATGTCGGGGTTCTTCTCCAAGGACGAGATCATCGACTACGCCACGAACCGCGGCGGCTTCTACCTGCTCTTCACGGTCGGGGGATACCTCGCCGCCTTCCTGACGGCGTTCTATGCGTTCCGGATCGGCTTCAGGGTGGTCACCGGAGATCCCTGCGACGAGGCCCGGGAGCTCGAGCGCGGACACCTGGCCCACGCCGAGCCCGAGAACCCGCGGACCGGCGAACGCGAGGACACGGATGTGGGTTTCCCCGGGCCCGGGCACTTCATCGCCGAGCGCGAGCCCCCGATGAAGATCGCCATGGCGACCCTCGGTTTTCTCGCGATCGTCGGCGGGCTCGTTGAGGTGCCGGGAGTCGACGCCGTAATCGAGCACTTCCTCGAGCCGACGTTCGAGGACTCGCCGCTGTATGCGCTCCACCCATCCACGGGCGACGCCTGGCTCGGCCTCGGGATCGGCGGCGTGATCGCGGTCGCTGGGATCGCGCTGGCGTACTGGTGCTACGTGGCGAACCCCGGCGTGACCCTGCGGTGGCGCGATCGCGCCGGAGCGGTCTACGACTTCCTCGCGCACAAGTGGTACTGGGACGAGCTGCTCGACGCTGTCGTCTACCGGCCGGTGATCGCGACCGGACGGTTCGCCAACTCGGTGATCGAGCGCTTCGTGGTCAACGGCCTCGTCAGCGGCACCGTCGGCGTCGTTCGCGGCGTCGGCGCCGTGGTCCGCGGCGCCCAGTCGGGGTTCGTGCGGGCCTACGCGCTGCTCCTGGTCGCCGGCTTCGCCGGCCTCGGCCTCTACTTCCTGTTGGTGAGCGCGTGAACAACTCCGCCGCCTCCAGATCATGCTGAACGTGATCCTCTGGCTCCCGCTGGCCGTGGGCCTTCTCTGCCTGCTGCTGCCTCGCCGCTTCGCGGCCCCGGTCGCCGTGGGGGGCGCGTTGGCGGTGCTGGTGCAGGCGGTTGGGCTGGTGGCGGACTTCGACACCGGCGTCGCCGGCCTCCAGCACACGGTCAACGAATCCTGGATCCCCGACCTCGGCGTCCGCTACATGCTCGGCGTCGACGGGATCAGCGTCTTCCTGGTGGTGCTGACGGCGCTGCTCTGGTTCGGCGCGACGCTCTTCTCGGCCTGGCGCATTTCCGACCGCCCGCGCACCTACTACTTCCTGCTCGGCCTCGCCGAGACCGCGACGCTGGGCGCCTTCCTCGCCCAGGACCTGCTGCTGTTCGTCCTCTTCTTCGACCTGATGCTGATCCCGTTCTTCTTCCTGATCGGGTCGTTCGGGACCGGCGACCGAGTGCAGGCGACCACGAAGATGATCGTCTACACGCTGGTCGGCTCGCTCCTGATGCTGGTCGGCGCGATCGCCACCGCGATCCTCGCCTCCGATCAGGTCGGGGAGCTCTCGTTTTCGCTCGCCGACCTGCGGGCGAACGTCCTCTCCTCGGGGAGCCAGGACTGGATCTTCTTCTTCTTCGCAGCCGCGTTCCTGGTGAAGATGCCCGCGGTCCCGATCCACGGCTGGATGCCCGACGCTTACCGCGCCTGCCCCCTGCCGGTGCTCGTGCTGCTGTCGGGGGTGCTCTCCAAGGTCGGCGCGTACGGCTTCCTGCGGATCGTTCTGCCGCTCTATCCGGACGCCACGGTCAGGTTCCAGGAGCTGATCATGGTCGTCGCCGTCGCCGGGATCCTCTACGGCTCGGTGATGGCGTTCACGCAGACCAACGTGCGCCTGATCGCCGGCTACTCCTCGATCGCGCAGCTCGGGTTCATCACCCTGGGGATCTTCGCCCTCCGGCCCGACGGAGCGGACGGAGCCGTGCTCCAGATGGTCAACCACGGGCTCGCGGTCGGAGCGATCTTCCTGATCATCGCCCTCATCTTCGAGCGTGCCGGGACCGAGGACCTGCGCGAGCTCGGCGGGATGGCGATGCGCGCCCCGGTGCTTGCGGCGCTGTTCCTGATCGTCACCCTGGCGACCCTGGCGATGCCAGGGTCGGCGAACTTCATCGGCGAGTTCTACATCCTCAACGGCGCCTTCCAGGCGAAGATCGCGTACGCCTTCGTCGCCTCGATCGGAGTGGCCCTGGCCGCGTTCTACGCCATCCGCCTGTACCAACGGACGATGCACAACCGCATGCCGGATGGGATCGTCTCGCGTGAGATCTCGCTGCGCGACGGCATGGCCCTGGGGGCGCTGGTCGCCTGCATCGTCGGTCTGGCGCTCTACCCCGGGCTGATCCTCGAGCGCGGGGAAGCGTCAGTCGAGTCGGCGACCGCGGCCTTCCAGGAAGAGGGATCGACCGTCGCGAGGGCCCCATGAGCTTCCAGGCGCCGGACATCGACTACGCCGGGCTCTCGCCCGTGATCGCGCTCACGGCAGGGATCGTGGTGGTGCTGATCGCCGGGCTCGCGTCCGGGGAGCGCCAGCGGGTGCTCACATCGATGCTGAGCTTCCTCACCCTGGCGATCGCCGCCGGGCTCTCGATCTGGCAGTGGGGGGAGCAGGAGAACCTGGTCGCGGGCGCGCTTCGGCTCGACGAGCTCGGCCTCGCGGTCGGCCTGATCGCGATCGCTGCGGCCGCGTTCGTGATCCCACTGTCCTGGCGCGAGCCGGCGTACGACGGCGACGAGGGGGCGGCCGGCCACGGCGAGTTCCAGGCCCTGCTGCTCTCGTCCGTGCTCGGCATGGTCCTGCTGGGTCAAGCGCAGAACCTTGTGATGCTGTTCGTCGCGCTCGAGCTTCTCTCGGTGCCGCTCTACGTGCTCTGCGGCTCGGCGCTTCGCCGCGCGCAGTCGCTGGAGTCGGGGCTCAAGTACCTGATCGTCGGATCGCTCGGGTCGGCGACGCTGCTCTACGGGCTCGCGTTCATCTACGGCGGCTCGGGCTCGACCGACTTCGCGGGAATCCGCGAGGGCCTCGGCGGCGAGCTCGTCGACGACCCACTGGTGCTGATCGGGATCGCGCTGGCGGCCACCGGGCTCGCTTTCAAGCTCTCGATCGCGCCGTTCCACCAGTGGACGCCGGACGTCTATCAGGGCGCGCCGACCCCCGTGACCGCGTTCATGGCGGTGGCGACGAAGGCCGCCGCATTCGCCGTCCTGGTCCGCTTCTTCGAGGTCGCCCTCGGCCCGGCCGTGGACGACTGGCAGCCGGCGCTCGCCGCCCTGGCGGCGATCTCGATCGCCGTCGGCAACGTCGGTGCGCTCGGTCAGGACTCGCTCAAGCGGCTGCTCGGCTACTCGGGGGTCGCCCAGGCGGGATACATGCTCGTGGGAGTCGTGGCGGCCAGCGAGGCGGGCGTGAGCGCCCTGGTCTTCTACCTCGCCGCCTACGCGCTGATGAACCTGGCGGCGTTCGCCGTGATCACGATCCGTGAGCGCGAGACCTCGTTCGGCGACGACATCCTCTCCGTCCAGGGACTGGGCCAGGAGCGGCCATTGCCGGCGGCGTGCCTGACGGTGTCGATGCTGGCTCTCGCCGGGCTCCCCGGCACGGCGGGGTTCATCGGCAAGCTGTTCCTGATCGAGGCGGCCGTCGACGCCGACTACACCTGGCTGGGGGTCGCGATCGTGATCGGGACGATGATCTCGCTGGCGTATTACCTGCGGGTGGTGGCCGCCATCTGGATGCGCCCGGCCGCCCAGCCCGAACCGCCCGAGCCGGCCCCGGCCGGTGGGATCCCGGCGATCGCGGGCGGCTCACCCGAGGCCGATGCGGAGCCGGCCGGTGCCAAGCCGACCGGTGCGAACTGCCCGCTCATCCTCGGCCTGATGGCCCTGGCGGCCGCGGCCACCATTTTCTTCGGCGTGATCCCCTCGCCACTGGTCGACTGGGCCGAGAACGCGGGCGCGGGGTTGGCCTCGATGCTGCCGTAGCTCCTAAGGGCCGGCACGGCGCCAGCCCACCCCGACCCCGCGGGGCTACCACCCCGACCCCGCGGAAGTACAACCCCGACCCTGCGGAACTACCCCACCCCCGGCACGAGCGTGGGGTTATGCATGACATAGATGGATTTCTCCCGGTTCGTCCGGTTGTGCAAGGCACGCGATACTGCGGCCATGTCCAAGGAGACGCTCGAGAGCACGGAGGCCGAACGCCGATGACCGACCCGCTCGAGCGCCGGGAGGAGCTCCACGCCGCCCTCGACCTGGCCGCCCGGGAGGCCCACGAGTACCTGAGCGATCTCGGCTCTCGCCGCGTGCTTGATCCGGGGGTCGATGAGGCGCTCGCCGACTGGGGCGGGCCGCTGCCGGAGGCCGGCGACGGCGCCCTGGTCGCGCTCGGCGAGCTGATTGACAGAGCCCGGCCCGCGGCCATGCGCTCGAGCGGACCGCGCTTCTTTCACTTCGTCATGGGCGGCACGACCCCGGCGGCCCTGGGGGCCGACTGGCTCACATCGACTCTCGATCAGGTCGCCTTCGGCTGGGCCTCCTCCCCATTGGCGTCAGTCGCCGAGCGGATCGCCACCGGGTGGCTGCGGGACCTGTTCGAACTGCCCGATGACTTCGCCGGCACCCTCGTCACCGGCGCAACCATGGCCAACTTCACCGGCCTCACCGCGGCCCGCAGCTGGTGGGCCGAGCGTCAGGGGGTCGACGTCGAGCGGGCCGGGCTCACCGGGCTGCCCCAGCCCGTGGTCCTGACCAGCGGGTACATCCATCCGAGCGCCGAGCAGGCGGTCGGGATGCTCGGCCTCGGCCGGGCGAGCATCCGGAGGCTGGCGCGCGACGCGACCGGCCGGCTCGACCTCGAGGCGCTGGAGCGCGAGCTCGCCTCGCTGGACGATGCGCCGGCGATCGTGATCGCGAACGCGGGCGAGGTGAACGCCGGCGACTTCGACCCGATCGCCGAGGTCGCCGACCTGACGGAGGAGCACGGGGCGTGGCTCCATGTCGACGGCGCCTTCGGCCTGTTCGCCCGCCTCTCGCCCCAGACCCGGCACCTGACCGAGGGAGTGGAGCGCGCGCAGTCGATCGCCGCCGACGCCCACAAGTGGCTGAACGTCCCCTACGACTGCGGGTTCGCGTTCGTCCGCGAGCCGGCCCGCCTGGTCCGGGCCTTCGTCGAGGCGGCGCCCTACCTCCCGCCCCTCGACGACCCGCGGCCCAATCCGGGCTACCTCACGCCGGAGAACTCGCGCCGCGCCCGCGCCTTCGCGGTCTGGGCGACGCTGCGGGCGTACGGCCGGGAGGGCCATCGGGCGATGGTCGAGCGTCACCTGGGCCTCGCGCGCCACCTGGGCGAGCGCGTCGACGCGGCCCCCGAGCTCGAGCGCCTCGCCGAGGTCAAGCTCAACATCGTCTGCTTCCGGGCGCGACCCGAGGGCGTCCCTGAGGCGGGGCTCGACGAGCTGAACCGCGAACTCGGCGAGGCCCTGCTGCGCGACGGGCGCGTCTTCGCCGGGACCACGACCTACGAGGGCAGGGTCGCCTTCCGCCCGGCGATCGTCAACTGGCAGACGACCGAGCCGGACGTCGAGCTGCTGGTGGAAGTCCTGCTGGAGCTACTGCGCGGCCGAAATGAAGCCGAACACGAGGTGAGGCGGATCGACGGCACATAGCGCCCAGGATCCGCCTCACCTTGGGGGGTGAGGCGCCCGACCGGTTTACTGCGGGCCGTGCTGGCAGTGATCCTGACGATCGCGGCCGCGACGGCCGCGGGCGTCTGGGCCGAGCGGCGGTGGGCGGCGAGGGCAGCCGACGCCTCGCGCAGGATGATGCTTTTCGTCCTCTACGTCGTCCTGCCGCCCGCGACGTTCTTCAATCTCACACGGGCCGACATCGACGCCGACGTCGGGATCGGCATCGGGCTCGCCTGGGTGGCGCTCGGGGTGACGACGCTGCTGGCGTACGCGGTCGCGTCCAGCCTGCTGCGGTTGCCGCGCCCCGCGATCGGCTCGGTGCTCTGCTGCACGATCGTGGCGAATACCGGCTACCTGGGCTATCCGATGGTCGCGGTTCTGCTCGGGTTCGACCGGCTCTCGGAGGCAGTGGTCTACGACATCCTCGTGGCCGCACCGGCGCTGCTCCTCGGGGCGTTCTCGGTAGGGGCAGCGTTCGGGACGCGGGCAGGCGAGGGTCCGCGCGAGCGGGTGGTGGCGTTCTTCACCCGCAACCCGGCCCTCTACGCCGCGGCCCTTGCCATCGTGGCCCCGGACACGCTCGCCCCCGACGTGCTGGTCGACGCATCGCGGATCGCGATCGTCGCGATCCTTCCGCTGGGCTTCTTCGCGGTCGGCACCGCCCTGGCCTCGGAGGCCGAGGAGGGGGCGGTAGCGGTCCCGCCCCCGCTTGACGCCTCGGTGGCAGCGACTGTGGCGATGCGGCTCGCGGTCGCCCCGGCCCTTCTCTATCTGATCGCGCTACCGGTGATCGACCTGCCCGGGTCGTATCTGCTGCTGGCGGCGATGCCCTGCGGCCTCAACACGGTGATCGTCACCCACGCGTACGGGCTCGACCTGCGGATCACAGCCGCGTCGGTCGCCTGGTCAACTGTGGTCGCGGTCGGGGTGGCAGGCCTCGCCTCGGCGTTCGCGTAGCCCCGTATCCTCCGCCCATGACCACCTTCGAGCCGGTCCGGGTCGCCGCCATCCAGGCCACCCCGGTGATCCTGGACGCCGAGGCCACGATCGAGAAGGCCGTGGGACTGATGGCCGACGCCGCCGCCGATGGCACACAGCTCGCGGTCCTTCCCGAGGCCTTTGTCTCGGTGTATCCGTCGAACGCGTGGGCGCGGCGGGGGGCTTCGTTCGGCGGTGTCGACGAGTTCTGGGAGCGCTTCTGGGAGAGCTCAATCGATGTCCCGGGCCCCGAGGTCGAGCGGCTCGCGGACGCCTGCCGCGAGCACGACCTCCATCTGGCGATCGGCGTCAACGAGCGCGAGAGCGCCCGGCCCGGGACGGTCTACAACACCATGCTCCTGATCGGACCCGAGGGACTCGTGTGGAAGCATCGCAAGCTGATGCCCACGATGCAGGAGCGCCTGTTCCACGGGATCGGGTCGGGCGATGATCTCGGCGTCGCCGAGACTCCCCTGGGCCGGGTCGGCGGCTTGATCTGCTGGGAGAACCGGATGCCGATGGCCCGCTACGCCGTTTACCGCGGTGGGCCGCAGATCTGGATCGCCCCGACGGCGGATGACTCGGACGGCTGGCTCGCGACCGTGCGCCACATCGCGATCGAGTCCGGCGCCTTCGTGGTCTCGGCGCCGCAATACATCCCAGCCGGCGCCTTCCGCGACGACTTCCCGCTGCCGCTGCCCGACGACCAGGAGGTCTTCGGCAACGGCGGCGCTGCGATCATCGAGCCGACCGAGGGCGACGTGATCGCGGGCCCGCTCTACGGCGAGGAGGGGATCGTGGCGGCCGACTGCGACCTGCGCGCCGGACTCCACGCGAAGCGGTGGTTCGATGCCGTCGGACACTACGGGCGGGAAGACGTCCTGGCGCGGGCTCCCCGGGCGGCGCCCAGCACGGACGGCGCCGGCGTGCCGGCCGCGCGTGAGCCCGGCGACGCGCCAGCGGAACTCCCCGGTGCTCCACCGGCCGCGTCCTGAGACGGCGCGGGCCCGCGCCGGCGCATGCTCCAGCACGTCTCGCTCGAGGTCCCGCCCGACCGGATCGAGCCGGGGGTTCGCTTCTGGGAACTGCTCGGCTTCACCCGGGTGGAGGCGCCGGAGCCGATCGCCGGTTTCGTCACCTGGCTCGATCGCGACGGCACCCACATCCATTTGATCCACACGCCCGAACCGGCCGTGCCGCGGCTCGGGCATGTGGGCGTGGTCGTCGACGACTTCGCCGCGGCGGTGAGCTCGCTACGGGACGCGGGATTCGACGTGGACCCGGCCCGTCAGTTGTGGGGGGCGGAGCGTTCGTTCACCCGGATGCCTGGAGGACACCTGATAGAGGTGATGGCAGCGCCGCCGCCTCGGACCTGAGCGCCGCAGCGGAGGTCGGATTGGGGTTGTCGTGTCTGGCGCCTTCGTTCGGCATAGCCGAACAAAGGCGCCACTTCCGTCCGGAGCGGGGCGCCAAGCGCCGGACGATCAGGTCGGGATCGGCGCGCCGAACATCTCGCCGAGGCGGGCGGCGACCTCGAAATCGCCCTCGATCTCGAGGTCCCCGTTCATCAGTAGCCGGGGCGGATAGGCCTCGCGGGCTGCGATGCGGACGAAGGCTGGGACGCCCATCCGCAAGGTCACGGCCGGCTCGGTGGCCGTTCCCTCCCGGGCCCTCGCGCGGCCGTCCGCGATCTTCACCGCGAAGTGCCGAGTCCCGTCGCGCCCGCGTAGCTCGTACTGGACCTCGCCCTCGTAGCCTCGGGCGCGCTCGGGCAAGAAGGCCCGCTCCATCCCCTTGAACATCAGCGGCAGCCCCGGCCCGCGATCGAACAGGCGATGGAGCTGCTGGTCGGTCCGGCCGCGCACCAGGGCAGTAAGCGCTGCCTCGCCCGCGCGGTTGGCAAGCTCGGCGACCGACGGCCGCCCGTCCACTCGCCCGGCGGTCGGCCTCCCGAATCGCGGCGCGGGGGCGGCCGCGGGCTCGCCGTCCGGCCGCACCAGGTAGGTGGGGTCCGCCTCGTGCGAGGGCTCGCGCCGGGCGAGCGCCCGCTCGACCGCTTCGGCCAGCCGCTCGCGCTTCGCCGCCTCGCGCTCCTCGGCGCGCTCGGCGAAGCGGGGCAGCACCTCGGCGGCGAACAGCTCGAGGCTCTCGCAGATGTGGTCGTGGCGGTTGGCGCCCGCCTGCGAGACGAAGATCACCTGGTCGACGCCGGCGCGCTCGTAGCGCTCGATGAGATCGGTGATCTGCTCCGGTGTGCCGATCGCCCCGCGCAGGCTGCCCAGCCCCTCCTGAAGCAGGCGCACGCCGAGAGGCGCGGCCTCGGCGGTGACGATGTCGCGCGCGAAGCCTCGCTCGTCACGGCGGCGCTGGAACTCCTCCCAGACGTTGGACTGGCCCGGTCGGTGCTCACCGAAGGCGAAGTAGTAGGCGAGCGAGAAGCCGAAGAAATGGGCGCCGTCGATCCCGCGCTCGATCGCGGTCTGCTCGTCTGCGTGACACATGAACGGGAGCACAACCGCCAGGTTCGGGTTGACGTCGAAGCCCGCGGGGACGCACCGGTCGGAGGAGATCGCCTGGTAATAGGCGTCGACCCACTCCTTCGCCTGCTCGGGCTCGGCGAAAGAGAACGCGAGCGCGCCGATGCCCCGCTCGCCCGCAACCAAGATCGTCTCCCTGCGGCTGCACGCCACCCACAGCGGCGGGTGCGGCTTCTGTTTCGGCTTCGGGACCAGCTCGCGGGGCGGCATCGAGATCCACCGGCCCTCATAGCCGGCGAACGGCTCCTCGACGAACATGCGGGTGATCGCGTCGAGCGCCTCCTCCCACTGCAGGTGCTTCTCCTCGCGCTCGACCCCGAACCCGCCCAGCTCCATCTGGGAGGCGCCCTCGCCGGTGCCGAACTCGACCCGCCCGCCCGAGATCAGATCCAAGGTCGCGATCCGCTCCGCCACCCGCGCCGGGTGGTTCACCGCCGGCGGCAGCTGCACGATCCCGTGACCCAGCCGGATCCGCTTCGTCCGCTGGCTGGCAGCTCCGAGGAAGACCTCCGGGGCACTCGAGTGCGAGTACTCCTCGAGGAAGTGGTGCTCCACCTCCCACACGTGGTCGATCCCGAGTCGATCGGCCAGCTCGACCTGCTCGAGGGCGTCCATGAGCAGGCGCTCGTCATCGACCTCGCCGCCGGCGCGAGCGATCTGATGCTCGTAGAAGAGGCCGAAGCGCACGCCGGCAGTCTATGGGCGCGTGAGGGGGGCGGCGACTCCCGGACCCGCCGGCTCCCTGGCTACGATCCGGTGCCCTGTGCGCTACCCGGTCGAGTCGTTCACCGAGGAGGAGCGGGCCCTCTTGGCCCGGCACTTCACCAACCTCGACGGCCCGGTGTTCGCGCTGGTCAACCTGCCCGAGACGGTCAAGGGGGCGCTGTTCGCCCGCTACTCCCGCTACGGGGGATCGCTCCGCCGCCTGTTCCTGGACGAGTTCGCCGCCGACATACCCGAGGGTGGCCGACCGTTCGACGGGGTCGAGGGCACACGCGCCGCGGACCTCTACGAGCGGATCTTCATTGGCTACGGCGACGACTCGATCGCCCAGGTCGGCGGAGCGCACCTGGCCTGCGAGTGGGTCTCGAACGTGCTCACCAAGGTGCTCCAGCGGGGTCGGCTCGCCGCCTACCTCGAGCAGTCGACCCGCTACCTCCCGTACGACCGACCCATGCCCGGCGGCGGCCACCGCTACTACTCCGACCAGGAGCTCGGTCCGCCCTACCGGGAGGCGATGGACGAGCTGTTCGGGATCTACTCGCAAGGACTGGAACGGGTTCAGGCCTGGGCCTCGGAGCGCTGGCCCCGCGGCGAGGAGCCCGACGCTGCCTGGCAACGGTCGATCCGGGCCAAGGCGCTGGATCTGCTCCGCGGCCTGCTGCCGGCGGCGACGCTGAGCCACGTCGGCATCTTCGGCTCGGGGCAGGCGTATGAGCAACTCCTGCTGCGTCTGCTGGCCTCGCCCCTGCCAGAGGCCCGCTCCTACGGGTCGCTGATGCTCGCCGAGCTCCAGCAGGTGATCCCCAGCTTCGTCGCGCGGGTTGACCGGCCCGATCGCGGAGGTGAGTGGGTGACGTATCTGCGCGGCCGCCGCGAAGCCGCGGAGGGGGTCGTCGCGCGACTGGGCCTCGACCGCGCCGAGGAGTCGGACGCGCCCTCGGTCGACCTGGTGCACGTCGACGGCGACGAGCGCGACCTCCTCACCGCGAGCGTGTTCGAGTCGGCCGCCGTTTCCGAGGCCGAGATCCGCCACCGGATCGTGGCGCTCGGCCCGATCGAGCGGGCCGGGCTGATCGCCGAGCTCGCGGGCGAGCGCCGCAACCGGCGTCACCGGCCGGGTCGTGGCTGGGAGGCGGTTCGCTACAGGTTCGAGATCGTCTCCGACTACGGGGGCTTTCGCGACCTGCAACGGCACCGCCTCCTCACCTGCCAGTGGCAGCGCCTCACCCCCAAGTTGGGCGCCGGCGTCCCCGAGGAGGTGCGCGAGGCCGGCTTCGGCGACGAGTACGAGCGCGCCCTGGAAGTCTCGCGCGAGGAGTTCGCGCGTCTGGAGGAGGCCGGGCTTTCGGACGCCGCCCCCTACGCGCTCTGCCTCGGCTACCGGATTCGCTTCGTGCTCGACCTGAACGCGCGGGAGGCTATGCACCTGATCGAGCTTCGCTCGGGGCGCGAGGGCCACCCGACCTACAGGGCGGTGGCGCAGGCGATGTACGAGCGGATCGCGGACGTCCACCCCCACGTCGCGGCCGCGATGACGCATGTGGATTCCTCGCGCGAGCCCCGTCTCGAGCGGATTCTCAGCGAGATCCGAACGCATCGCAAGCGGCTCGCGGCGGCTCGCTGAACGGTAAGGGCGGGGCAAGCGCCCGACCGCGCCCGATCGGGATCGCTATGCTGCGCCGTCCAGGCACGGGGCTGTTTCTGGACTTTGGAGGAGAGAGGACTGATGTTGAACCCAGCGGGCGGTTCGCACGTATCACGGGACGTGGTGTGCGACGGCCGCCGCGCTGGCCAAAGGGGGACGGCGGTCCTCGCCGCCATTTCCATCTTTGCTGCCGCCCTTGCGGCCCCGCAGGTGATCCTGGCCCAGGAGGCGCCGCCGGCGCCGCCGGAGGAGGCGTCGCCGCCCTCCGGGGACCAGCCCGAGCCGGCCGAGCCGCCGGCGGACCCCCCCACGCCCGCGGACCCGCCTTCACCGTCGGACCCACCACCGGCGGAGGAGCCGATCCCGCCGGACGAACCGACCCCCGGCGAGCAGCCCCCGGCGCCCTCGGCGAGCCCCGGGACGCAGACGAAGCAGCAGCCTGAGGCCAAGGCGGTGTTCGTCGCCAAGAAGCAAGGCGGCGTCACCGTGACCATGGAGGACTTCCTGTTCTCGCCGGCGACCGTCTCGATCAACGTCGGCGACTCCGTCACCTGGACCAACTCCGGGTCCGAGCCTCACAACGCGGTCGCCGATGACGGAAGCTTCGAGACGGCCATCCTCGAGAACGGGGACAGCGAGACGGTCACCTTCGACGACGCGGGGAGCTTTTCGTACATCTGCAGCATCCATCCCGAGATGAAGGGGACGGTGGATGTCTCCGAGGAAACCAGCGCGACCGCGTCGGACGAGGACTCCGACGTCTCGGAGGAGGAGGCGGTCTCGTCTCCGACCGCGGCCGGCACCGACACCTCGCTGCCCTCCACCGGGAGCGACGCCGTGCCGTTGGCTGTGGTCGGCGCCCTGCTGGTTGCGCTCGGGATGCTGGCGAGGGTGCGGGCTCGCCTGAGCTAGCGAACGGCTAGGTCACGGGACCGGTCATCGCGGGGTGTCCTCCTCGCAGATGTCGACCACCTTGGCCTGGGTCGCCTGCGCGAGGTCGCGCGGGTCGAGCAGCACCGAGTGACGATGATCGCCCCCGCTGCAAAGGATTCGATCGTGGGTCATCAACCGGCGGTCGAGCGCCTCGGGCACGGCCACCATCGGCCCCAATGGGGGCACAGCACCGACGTCGAACGCGTCGAAGTCGGCGCCCATCTCCATCTCGCTCGCCAGCCTCAGGTGGCTCGACGCGTCGAGCGCCTCGCGCGCCTTGCGAAGGTCGAGCCGCTCAGAGGCCGGGATCACCGCGAGCCGGTAGCTCTCGCCGTCTCGCAGGACCATCGTCTTGGCGGCGTGGTCCGGCGCCACCCCGGCCGCACTGGCCTCCTCCGCGGCGCTGAAGGTCTGCTCGTGGTCGACCACGTCATGACCGATTCCGCGCTCCTGCAGGTAGCGAACCACGGCGTCGATCCCGGTCGCCTTCTCCTCCGTCGATGCTTCCATCGCTCGCTCCTTTCGGACGGTCCTTGAATCCTAAGCACTGAGACCGCTACGACCCCGCGCGCCAGGAGATCGCCCGCGTCGGGTCGAGCCGCAGCACGGGGCCGGGCGGCGGGGTCTCGTGGTACTGCGCGTACTTCTCGCTCAGCGCGTCGATGCCCGCAAGCGCGGCGGCCGGCTCCAGGATCGACACCGTGCCCAGGACCTGCACCCAGGCGAGCCGGCTCCACTCATCGTCGTAGCGATCGACCGTGACCGCAGCCCGCGGCCGGCGACGTAGGTAGCGGACCCGTGCGGGCTCAGTCCCGGCGCGCTTCGGCTTGTCGTCGATCGCGCTCCAGATCGATCCCTCGGCGACGGCGAAGGTGACCGGCAGCACCCGTGGCCGATCGCGGTCGTCGAGGAGGCCGAGATGACCCACCCGGGCGCGCTCGAGCAACTCTCGCTCCCAACCCTCGAGGCGATCGATCGGGCCGTCTGCGGGGCCGTTGCGATGCATTTCGACCCGACAGGGTATGGGTGTCCCGCCGCTGCGCGACTGACTCAGCGGCCAGCGCCGCGCGCTCAGCTGCGGCGCTTGCGCTTGCGCCGCTTCGCCCGCTCGCGCCGGCCCGCGTGCGGATTCTCCTCCTGCGCGCCGAGCTTCACGGTCTCTTCCTCGGCCTCCCCCTCGTCGGTCTCCTGCTGGGGCGGCTCCTCCCCCGGCCGGGGCCAGGGCACCGCCTCCCCCGCGTCCCAGGCTGGCGGGCGTCCCCCCGGCCAGCGGTCGAGGATCAACAGGCCGAGGCCGAGCATCCACAGGAACAACCCGAACAGGCCGATGAACAGCACCGAAACCCCGATCGCCATCCCCAGGGTGCCGAAGAAGCGAGTCAGGAGGCCGACGCGCATCGCGTGCAGCGACGGGTAGACGACAGCGACGATCATCGCCAGCAGCGCGGGGAACAGCAGCCCGGCGATCGTCTGGCGCGCGTCCGAGTTGTCGATCAGGTTCTCGGCGGCGAGGTCACCCGGCAGTCCGTCGGCCTCCTCCTCGGTGTCGACCTCACTGCTCTCCAGCGCATCGCGGATCGATTCCTCTCGATCGGGTGGGTAGTTGAGCGAGAAGATCTCGCCGTCAGTGCGCTCGGCGTCGAGCGCGTCCTCCTCGGTGTAGAGCACGACCTGGTCGAGCGAGTCCGGCTGGCGCTCGACCTCCCCGAGGAACATGTCGAGGCTCGGCGCCTCGACAGTGAGCTCGCTCTCGCGATCGACGTAGTCCGAGGCGATATTGGTGGTTGCGATCCCGCTGGCCACGTTCTGAGCGGCGAACAGGACCGGGCCCAGGAAGACGAACCCGACGAGGGCGCCCCGGACCGCCGCGCTGCGGGCCTTCGCGGCCTCGAACAGGTAGTAGAGCGGCGGGATCAACGCCAGCAGGCCGAGGCTGCGAACGACGTTGGCGAGGAGCAGCGTCCCGGCGTTGTCGTTGAGCGCGCGAAGCTGCTCGGCGGTGCCGGTTCCCTCGACCGCGCTCTGCTCGATTGGGATCGAGGCGAAGAAGAGGATCACGGCCAGGAGTGCGGACATCGCGGCGGGCAGGGCCCAGCGGCGCTCCCGCTCGATGATCCTCTGGCGATTCAAGGGCGCGTATCTTACGGCCGGTGTCCGAGTTCGCCGTCACCGCGATCGGCCGCGACCAGCCTGGGATCGTCGCCGCGATCAGCCGCGCCCTGTTCGATCTCGACGGGAATATCGAGGACTCGCAGATGTCGATCCTGCGCGGCCACTTCGCCGTGATGCTGATCGTGCAGGTGCCGGACTCGGTCGACGAGGAGACGTTGTCCGAGCGCCTCGGCGGCGTTCGCGACCAGCTCGGGCTCGAGGCGATCACCTTCAACGCAGTCGACGAGCTCTCGGCCGCGACGGTCCCGGCTGCAACCCATGTGCTCACCGTCTACGGGGCCGACCACCCAGGGATCGTCGCCGCGGTCAGCTCGCAGCTGGCGGACCTCGGCGTGAACATCACCGACCTCGAGACCCGCCTCACCGGCGCCCGGAACGCCCCCCTGTACACGATGATGATGGAGCTGGCACTCGGCGAGGCCGCGCCGGCCGAGGTCGACGCGGCCCTCCAGCGGGTGGCCGCCCAAGCCGAGGTGGAGGTCAGCCTGCGCGAGTTGGCCAGCGACGCCCTGTAGATAGCCGAGGAATCGCCGGGCGACGAGGCTCACCCCATGGCAGTTCGAGAGATCCTCGTCTACCCCGACCGCGCGCTGAAGCAGGTGGCCGCACCCGTTCAGGGCTCCGAGCTCGAGGCGGTCGCCGCCGACCTGGTCGAGACGATGCGCTCGCACGAGCGCTGTGTCGGCCTCGCGGCCCCGCAGATCGGCTTGCCGATGCGCGTCGTCGCCGTCGACGTCCGGGGACACCCGAAGGCCGAGACCGACAACGGCCTGCTGGTGCTGGCCAACCCCCGCATGGTCGAGTCCGAGGGCTCGGAGGTGGCACGGGAGGGGTGCCTCAGCATCCCCGACCTCACCGCGAACGTGAGACGCGCGACGCGGATCGTCGTCGAGCACCTCTCGGGCCGAGTCGAGTGCCTGGGGTTCGAGGCCCGTTGCGTCCAGCACGAGTTCGACCATCTCGACGGCATCCTGTTCCTCGACCGGGTGGACTCGCTGGTGGACGACGTCTTCCGGCGGCGGAGCTATGCGTCGACCGCGGAGGGTGCGGCCTCGTCCGGGCCGGCGGACGCGCCCTCGGGCTCGGAGCTCTCCGGACTCGCCCGGAGCTCGGATCTCGTAGTAGTCGTCGGGGGCCCCGGCGAGCCGCGAGACGCGGTCGCCTGCGGCGAGGACGAGGTCGAGGACCGGCGCCATCAGCCCGATCAGTCCCTCGATCCGGTCGCGTCGGCGCAGCTGTTGGGGGTTGAGTCGAGCCATCGCCGGATCGAAAACTAGTACACGCGCGAATACCATCCGCCCCCCGTGAATGACGCTCCCGCCCAGTCTGGTCCGATCGCGGTCTACGGCGCCACCGGCTACACCGGCCGCCTGATCGCCGCCGAGCTTCGGCGCCGCGGAGCCGACTTCGTCCTCGCCGGCCGCGACCAGGACAAGCTTCGCAGGGCGGCGAGCGAGGTGGGCGACCCGCCGGTCACGGCGGTGGCGCTCGACGATGAGCGCGGCCTGCGGCAGCTGCTCGAGCCGTGCGCCGCCGTGATCGCCTGCGCCGGCCCGTTTCAGGAGCACGGGGAGCCGGTCGTGGCCGCCGCCGTCGAGTCCCGGACCCACTACGTCGATACGACCGGCGAGCAGTGGTTCATGCGCACCGTCTTCGACGAGTACGGGGCGGCGGCGCAGGCGGGGGGCGCCGTGCTGGTCACGGCGATGGGGTTCGACTACGCCCCGGGTGACATGATCGCGGCGCTCACCGCCGGGGGGATGGGGCCGCTGGACGAGGTCCTGCTCGCCTATGCGACCGAGGGGTTCGGCAGCTCGCGCGGGACGCTCCGTTCCGCGCTGGGGATGATGTCGGGCGGCGACCTCGAGTGGCGCGGTGGCGCCCTGGTCCCGGGCTCACCCGGCGTCGGGCGGGGCGACTTCGAGTTTCCGCCGCCGTTCGGGCGGCAGCGCATGGTGCGCTACCCGGCCGGCGAGCACCTCACGGTGCCGCGACATGTCCAGACCAGGCAGGTGCGGACGATGCTCACGGCCTCCACGGTGGCGCTTCACCCTGCGCTCGCCCCGGCCGCCTCGCTCGCGATGCCGGTCCTGGGGCTGGCGGCGCGGACGCCACTGCGCCGGGCCCTGGACGCGGCGATCTCGCGCCTTCCGGAGGGGCCGTCGGCGGAGGCGCGGGGTCGGGCGCGCTTCATGGTCGTCTGCGAGGCTCGTCAGGGGTCGCGCGTCCGGCGTGGCATCGTCACCGGCCCGGATCCCTACGACCTGACGGCCCGGACGACCGTCGAGGCCGCGCTTCTCTGTGCCGCGCCGGGCTACTCGCGAGCCGGAGCACTGGCGCCGTCCGAGGCATTCGATCCGCGCGAGTTCCTCCGCAGCCTGACCGAGCTCGGCGTCTCCCACGAAGTGGTGCCCGCGGCGGCGTGACCGCGCCTCTGACTCGCGTGGACGGCCTCGACGGCGCCGATCTGGATCGCGGAGCACGGACGCCGCCGACCACGTGCCCGCTCTGCGGCGGGCCGGCGTTCGGCTGGGTGACCCTGCCCGACCCCGGGACCCGGCCCACCGTGGGGATGCCGGCCAGCGTCGGCAGCGTCATCGACCGCTGTGAGGACTGCGGCGCCGGGGTCGCGCGGGCGGGCGGGCCGCTCGACCTCGAAGCCGAGCTCGAGCGGGTATCGGAGCGGCGGGCCGACGGCGCGCTCGTCGTTCGGGCCCCGAACCGCGCCAGCATCCAGGCGTCGATCGGTGGTGACGGGTGGGCCCCCCTGGCCGATTGGGGGGAACGCCTCTTGCTCACGCCCGAGGCCTTGGAGGCGCTCGCCGGGCGCACGGGACATCGGGTGCGGCGCATCGGCTTCGAGGCCTTCGGCCGCAACCAGCGCTGGAGCTGGCAGACCCTCCTCAACGGGCTCACGCTTCACCCCAACTTCGCCCATGAGGTACGTGCCGGAAGGCTGGGGCCGTCGAGCGGGCGGGGACCGCTGGCGTTCGCGATCGACTGCGTGGTCACGGCGTTGGCCGCGCCGTTCGTGGCGATCGTCTCGGTCCCATTGGAGCTGGCCGCGGTTGCCCTCCGCCGTGGCGGCGAGCTCGCGGCCGAGCTCGAGGGCTAGCCCGAGGTCGGACGGCTACAGCGCCTGCCTCCAGATCCGCTTCGCCATCGGCAGCAAGAGCATCCGAGGCGTGTGCTGACCGGCCAGGGCCCCCGCACGGTGGAGCGCGCCCGGGACGACCACCCGCTTGCCCTTCTCGGCCCCCTCCACCGCCTGCACCGCGACCGTCTCGACCGGCGTCCAGATGAACTCGGGCGCCCTCGCCTCGGCGTCGTCGATCCCGGCCCGCTCGGGGAATTCGGTTCGCACCGGGCCGGGACAGAGCGCGGTGACGGTCACCCCGGCGCCGGCGACCTCGGCATGGGTCGACTCGCTGAAGCTGAGGACGAACGCCTTCGTGGCCGCGTAGGTGGCGTTGCCGGGCATTGGCTGGAACGCCGCGGTCGAGGCGACGTTGACGACGGCGCCGCGGCCGCGCCGCACCATCCCGGGCAGGTACCGGGCCTGGAGGTCGAACACGGCCTCGCAGTTCAGTCGGATCATCCCGAGGAGCCGCTCGCGATCGGCGTCGACGAGCTCCGCCGCGTCACCGAAGCCGGCGTTGTTGACGAGCACGTCCACGTCCAGTCCGAGAGCGTCGATGCCCCCAGCGAGCTCGTCTCGTCCCGCATCGCTGGAGATGTCGGCAGCGAACACCTCCACTCGGACATCGTGGCGATCGCCCAGCTCGGACGCGAGCTCGCGAAGGCGCTCCTCGCGGCGGGCCGTTAGCGAGAGCCCGTGCCCCCGGGCTGCGAGCTCGCGCGCGATCGCTGCCCCGATCCCCGACGACGCGCCGGTGACCAGCGCGGTCGCGGAGGCGCTGGGCGGGGGCAGTGCCACGGCGAGCGCAGGCTATCCGACCTCAGCCGACCGCCGAAGCCTTTGTCCGGCCCCAAGCGACAAAGGATTCATCCAGCGGCCTCTATCATCGAAGTGAATGGAAGGCGAAGGCTTCAACATCTTCGGTGACCCGGATGAGCTGCGCGAGCGTCTCGGCGACCTCGCCGAACAGATGCAGGGCGCTCAGCGCGTCGCGTGGGCCGACAACGCGATCAAGCTGGCGGTCGACATGACCGTCGCGGCGATCAACCGGCTCGATCTCGCAGGCTCGAGCGACGAGCAGGCGGTCCAGGTTCGGGACGCGATCAGGATCGTGTTTCCCGAGGCCGTCACCCTGGTGCGCGAGGCGCGCCAGGGGCTCTCGTAGCCACCGCGCTCGCCCTCCGCTCGTAGCGGCCGGCGCATCGGAATTCTCACGTTGTCGTGCGTGAGTGCTGATCCTCTGCGCACCACCCGTCGACCCCTCCCCCTTAGTGTGGCCGGTGTGGTCACGGAGCCAACAGGGCGCAGCCTCGGTCGAGCACACGGGCCTGGCGTTGCTGATCGCACTGCTGCTGCTCGCCGCGATCACCGCCTTCGCCGCCGGTCCCCCGGTCGAGGACGGCCGTGAGCTTGGGTCGGCGATCGCCCGCAAGCTGCGCTGCGCCCCGCGCCTGCCAGGCCCCTGCTGGCGGGATTCGCTGACGGAGGCCTACGGCCGCCCGCTCGGGGGCCTCGTCCGGGCGCTGGCGCCGTCTCCGCGCGCCCTTCCCGGACCTTCGGGCCTGGGTCTCGTCCCGGTCGACTTCCGCTACTGCCGGCGCGAGAGCTGCGCGGTCGGGGCGGATGGAGCCCCGCTCACGGCCTCCAACCGCCGGACGACAGCGTTCACGTCGGTCGTCGACGAGCGTCGCTCGGGTGGGGGTGTCGAGGTGAGCTACTGGTTCTACCGCCCCACGCTCGGGTGGGATCGGATCGTGCGCGTGGCGAGCGCTGCCGAGGTCGCGGCCCACGCCTCGACCCCGCTGCTGGAGACGTCCGTGCCGGTCCTCGTCCCCCTGGAGACCCTCGCCGGGCGCAACCACTACGACTTCTCGCCTGGCGAGGAACCGCCGTGGCGGTGGCGGGTTGAGGGCGTCTTCCCTGGCTGAGCCCCCTCACCACACCGCGTCGTGGTGCTCCATCACGCCCATGCCGGTGGCAAGCTCAAGGCCGCCCGGGAGCGTGCCCGCGAAGGTGCCGAAGGGCTGGCGGTACGTATAGCGCACGACGAGCAGGCTCTCGTGCTTGCGACGCTCGAACTCACCGCTGAACGCGAGCCGCGACCCGTCCGCGAAGGCGATCGCGTCAAGGCCCTCGAACTCGACCGGCGATGGCTCGAACGGTTTCCCGTCGACCCAGATCGCCCGCTCGGAGCGCTCCGGAGGATCGTTGATGCCGCTGACCAGGTTCCAGCCGACCGAACGTCCGTCGACGGTGGTGCCGACGCCGGCCGACCAGGTCCAGACGGTATGGCGGGGGTGGTATCCCTCGGACTCGTCCTCCACGCCGCGGCCCTCGAACTCCCAGCTCTGATCGCCCACTCGCACGTCGCACCGGACTGAGACGTCGGCCCGCTTTCGGGTCCAGACGTAGTTCCGCTCCTCGGTCGGGCAGACGGACTCGACCCACTGCCCGCCGTCGAACCGAAGGAACGCCCGCACCGCGGCATCCGATCCGGCGTCGGCCTCGATCCGCACGGTCGCGCCGGAGTCCGGGCTGTGGTCGTGGACGCCGCCGCCCGCGTCGACCTCGGTCCAGACCTCGCCGCGACCGCCGGGCAGCCGGGTCTTGGTCCGATCCCACATCTCACCGCCAGCCCGGTCGCAGATCACCCACAGGGTCTGGCCCACCGGGCCGACCCGGACACGGGCGGCGCAGAGCATGAGCTCGTCGCTGAAGACGGCGACGTAGCGCCATTGCTTGCGGAGGCGACCCCCGCGGCGAACCGGCATCTTCTGAGGCGGCAGGGGAAGGCGAGGCCGATCGGCCCCCGGGCCACGCCACGGAAGGGCGTCGATCTGCTCGATCAAGCGGGGCACGTCGAGCGCCGGGTCACTCGATCTTCGCCAGCGCCTCGCCGCTGGCGACCGAGGCACCCTCAGCCACGTTGAGCTCCGTCACCCTGCCGGAGCGGTGGGCGGTGATCTCGTTCTCCATCTTCATCGCCTCGATCACGCAGATGATCGCCCCCTCCTCGACCTCCTGGTCCCTCTCGACGGCTACCCGGAGCACGGTCCCCTGAAGCGGCGAGACCAGGACCTCGCCGGCCGCCGCCGCGCCTCCGCCGCCGGCCGTCGGCCGCTGACGCCTGGTCGGGCGCCCCGGCGCCGCCGCCGATCGCGGGGCGGGCCCGGGTCCGCCGATCACCCGCACCGCGTGCAGGCGGCCGTCGACCTCGACCTGGTACGTCCGCTCGGCAACCTCACCCTCTCTCGAGGCCGGGCTCTCGCCCCCTCCCGTGTCCGCGGGCGACTCCGCCGCAGCCTGGGGCGCCAGCCGCCTCAGCCAGGCCGGATCCTCGAGCAGGTCCCGGCAGGTCTCGCCGCGCGCCCACTGCTCCGTGGCGAGGATCGCCTGGTGGAACGGGATCAGGGTGACCAGCGGCTCGATCCGGTACTCGCCGAGGGCGCGAAGCATCCTCGCGGTCGCCCACTCGCGGTCGACGTCCCAGACGATCAGCTTCGCGACCATCGGGTCATAGAGCGGGGTCACCTCCGAGCCCGCCTCGAGGCCGGAGTCGACCCGCACGCCCGGACCGGCCGGCTCGACGTAGCTCTCGATCCGCCCCGGCGCAGGCGCGAAGCTCTTGTGGGCGGCCTCGGCGTTGATCCGGCACTCGATCGCGTGACCACGTAGCTCGACCCCATCCTGCGAGATCGTGAGCTCCTCGCCGGCGGCGATCCGCACCTGCTCGCGAACGATGTCGATCCCGGTGACCATCTCGGTCACGCAATGCTCCACCTGCACGCGGGTGTTCATCTCGAGGAAGAAGTAGTCCTCGCCGACCTGGAGCCCCTCGACCGTGCCGGCGGACCGATACCCGACCGCGGCTGCCGCGTCCGTGGCGATCCCCCCGATGCGCTCGCGCATCTCGGCGTCGACGTGCGGGGCGGGCGCCTCCTCGATCAGCTTCTGGTGCCGGCGCTGGATCGAGCAGTCGCGCTCGCCGAGGTGGATCACGTTGCCCTGCGAGTCGGCCAGGACCTGAACCTCGACGTGCCGCGGGTCGTCGAGATAGCGCTCGAGGTAGACCGCGGGATCGGAGAAGAACTTCTGGCCCTCACGGGAGGCACCCTCGAACGCGTCGGCGAGCTCCTCCTCCGACGTGGCCACACGGAAGCCCTTGCCACCCCCGCCGCCGGCGGCCTTGCAAGCGATGGGATAGCCGATCTCCTTCGCCTGCTCCATCGCCTCGGCTACCGACTCCGCCGGCGTCGTGGTCCCCGGCACGATCGGCACCCCGGCCTCGGTCATCAGCTCGCGGGCGCGCGTCTTCCATCCCATCGCCTCGATCGCCGCCGCCGGCGGCCCGATGAACACCACCCCGGCCTCCTCGCAGGCCGTCGCGAAAGGGGCGTTCTCCGCGAGGAATCCATAGCCGGGGTGGATCGCCTCGGCGCCGGTCTTGGATGCGACCTCGAGGATCCGGTCGACGTTCAGATAGCTCTCGGCCGGGGCCGGGGGCCCGAGGAGATAGGACTCGTCGGCGTCACGCACATGCGCGGCGTCGCGGTCGGCCTCGGAGTAGACGCCGACGGCCCCGATCCCCATCTCCTTCAGCGTGCGCATCACGCGCACCGCGATCTCGCCGCGATTGGCGACCAGAACCTTCCCGAACATGGCGCGCCAGTCTACGTCGGCCCGGCGCGCAACCTCCGCACCGCCTCGATGGTGTCGGCCTCGGCCGGGCCCTTGTCGTCGCGGTAGCGCAGCACCCGAGCAAACCGCAGCGCCATCCCGCCCGGGTAGCGCGAGCTGGCCTGGATCCCATCGAAGGCGATCTCCACCACCAGCTCCGGGCGCACCACGACCGTCCCACCGTCCCGCGAGGTCTCCAGCTCCAGCAGTCGCCCCGTCTGCCACTCGAGCAGGGCATCGGTGAGCCCCTTGAAGGTCTTGCCGAGCATCACGAACTCGCCGGTGGCGGGATCGAGCGCGCCCAGGTGCAGGTTCGAGAGCCATCCCTTGCGCCGCCCGTGGCCCCATTCGGCAGCCAGGACGACGAGGTCGAGGGTGTGGCGCGGCTTGACCTTTGCCCAGCCGGCGCCGCGCCGACCGGCCTCGTAGCGGGAGTCGAGCGCCTTGACCACCACCCCCTCGTGCCCGCGGCCGATCGCATCGTCGAAGAACGCGCTCGCCTCGCCCGCGTCCCCGGTGACCGTCCGGGGCACCTGGAGGGCCTCGGGCAGAATCGCGTCGGCCGCGGTGTAGCGCTCGGCGCCGGGCTGGTCGATGAGGTCGACGCCGTCCAGGTGCAGCACGTCGAAGAAGAAGGGGGTGAGCGGCACGGCCTCCCGCAGTTGCGCAACGTCCCCGCGGGACGCCGCCCGGCTGGCGGTCTCCTGAAACGGACGGGGGCGTCCGTCGGGGTGCAGCGCGATCGCCTCCCCGTCGAGGACGATCGCCTGCGCGGGCAGAGCCGAGGCCGCGTCCACGATCTCCGGCACCCGTTCGGTGATTGCATCGAGGGTGCGGGTGAACACCGCCACGTCCCTGCCGTCGCGATGCACCTGGATCCGCACGCCATCGAGCTTCCAGTCGACCGCAGCCGTCCCCGCGCGTTCCAGCGCGGCGTCCACCGAGGTCGCGGTCTTGGCGAGCATCGGCTGAATCGGACGCCCCACCTGCAGGCGGAACTCCTCGAGCCCGGCCGCACCCGAGCGCAGCGCGGCTTCGGCGACCGCGCTCAAGTCCCCGCCCAGCATCGTCGCCCGGCGAACGGCGGCAGCGTCGACCTCGGCCGCCCGCGCGATCGCGTCCGACATGATTCCGGCGAGCGCGCCCTGCCGCAGCTCGCCGCCGACGAGCATCGCCAAGAACCGCTGCTCCTCAGCGGTGGCGCGTGCGAACAGCGCGTTCAACTCTCGCCGCCGAGCCGCCACCGATCCCGCGCCACTGGCCCCCGCGGCGCGCGCGAACGCAGCGTCGACATCGAGCACCTGAAGCACCGCCCTGTCGGCGGACCGGGGAAGCTCCCTGAGCGCCGCCCAGCCGACGCCGGGGCGACGCTGGCGCAGCCGGCCGGACAGATAGCTCACGGTCACCGCAACCTCCTCCGGCGCCGCGCGGCGCAGGCAGGCCGCGATCGCCTCCACCTTGGCGAGCCGCGACCGGGTCGACGCCACGGCCGCGGAAGTCGAGGCGAGGTCGGCGAGCAGCAAGCCAGGCGAGGGATCCCCTAGGCCGCGCGTAGGGCGGGCGCCTCGCCCATCCAGATCACCTGGTCGCGCCCGGGGCCGACACCGACCAGGCGGATCGGGACCCCCAGGTGATCCTCCAGGAACCGGAGGTAGGCGCGTGCCTCAGGGGGAAGGTCGGACTCGCTGCGGCACGCTCCGAGGTCGTCGTCGAACCCCGGCAGCTCCTCGTACTCCGGCCGCGCGCCGTGCAGGATCGACTGGTGGTAGGGGAACTCCTCCAACACCGCCCCCTCGGAGCTGCGATAGCGGACCGCAACCCGCAGTGGGTCGAGCCCCGCCAGCACGTCGAGCTTGGTGATGGCCAGCGCGGTGAGGCCGTTGAGGCGAGCGGCGTAACGCATGGCGACCAGGTCCATCCATCCGGTGCGCCGGTCGCGGCCGGTGGTGGTGCCGCGCTCACCCCCGCGCTCGCGCAGATGCGTGCCGAGCTCGTCCTCGAGCTCCGTCGGGAAGGGCCCCGCGCCCACCCGGGTCGCGTACGCCTTCGCCACGCCCCAGACCTCGTCGATGTCACGCGGCCCGATCCCCGCGCCGACGCAGGCCGCACCGGCCACCGGGTTGGACGAGGTGACAAACGGATAGGTGCCGTGGTCGAGGTCGAGCATTGTGGCCTGCGCCCCCTCGAAGATCACCGTCCCGCCCGAGTCGAGAAGCTGCCAGCAGAGATGCGCGGTGTCGGCGATGTGCGGCTCGAGCCGGTGACCGAAGCGCAGGTACTCCTCGGTCATCGCATGCAGGTCGAGCCGAGGATCGCGGGCGAACGGGCGCAGCGCCTGTTGCTTCGGCTCGAGCGCCGCCATGATCTTCTTGCGCAGGATCTTCGCGTCGAGCAGGTCCTGGACCCTGATGCCGAGGCGCGCCGACTTGTCCGCGTAGCAGGGGCCGATGCCGCGCTTCGTGGTCCCGATCTGAAGCTTGCCGAGCTTGGCCTCTCCCGCGGTGTCGAGCATCACGTGATAGGGCATGATCAGGTGGGCGTTCGCGGACACGCGGAGGCCGCTGACGTCGATCCCGCGCCGGCGCAGGGCCTCGAGCTCGTCGATCAGCACCGCCGGGTCAATGACTACGCCGTTGCCGATCACGCACGCCTTGCCCGGGTAAAGGATCCCCGAGGGGATCAGGTGGAACTTGAACTCGTCACCGTCCCGGACGATCGTGTGGCCGGCGTTGTTGCCGCCCTGGAAGCGCACGACCGCGTCGGCCCGCTCCGCGAGCAGGTCGGTGACCTTCCCCTTGCCCTCGTCACCCCACTGGGTGCCCACGATCACTATTCCTGGCATGGCGCGGGTGATTCTAGGCCGGTGCCCGAAGCGGACCGTAGAGGTGGCCGTTCCCCGGCGGCTGGGCGTGGCCGCTATCGGGGTCGTCGGCTGAGGCTACGCGTGGGCGGCCTCGAGCATCTCGGAGGAGGCGCGGCTGACGGCGACCTCCCCGGTCGCCGCCTCGACCCGCTCGACCTTGATATCCGGCACCTCGTCCCGGACGAACTCCGCCGCCAGCTCGGCCGATCGATTGGCGGCAGCTCGATCGGTGCAGACCGTGATCGCGAACACGCGGCCCTCACCGGCCCGGTCCACGCCGACGTCGATCGCCTGGTAGGCGACGAACCCTGGCGTGTCCGCCAACCGGTCCGCGAACTTTTCGTCGACTCGGTGCATGAGCTCCTCGACGCGGTCGGCATCGACGCTGTACTTGCGCACGCTTGCGTACATCGCTCCTCCAATCGTCTCGGGCCGCAAACCAGCCTACTCGGCAGCGGCTGCCGCGGGCGACGACCCTCAGCCCGGGCGATAGCGGAGGTCCTCACCGAACAGCGGGAGCGGATCGCCGCAGATCTCCACCAGGCGCGAGACCGTGCGCGGCCCGATCTGCTGCTCGAGCTCGGGCTGGTCCAGGTTGGTGGTCACCACCATCGAGCGCTGCGCCTGATACCGCTCGTCGACGATCGCGTAGAGCTGCTCCAGGACCCAGTCCGAGCGCTTCTCGGCGCCGAGGTCGTCGACGTGGAGGAGCTCGACCGACGTCAGGCGCTCGAAGAACTGAAGATAGGAGTCCTCGCCCGCCTCGGCATCGTAGGTGCGGCGGATCCGCGCCAGCAGGCGCGGCAGCGAGTACACGGCGACCGTCCGCCCGGCCTCGACCGCCGCCTTCGAGACGAGCATCGCCAGGGTGGTCTTGCCCGTCCCCACGTCACCCATCAGCCACAGGCCGCGACCCTCGGGGAGGCGCTCGTCGAGGTGCTCGGCGAAATGGCGCACGGCCTCGACCACAGGGGCCTGGGAGGGGTCGCGCGCCATGTCGGAGATCGGCGGTCGGTCGAAGGACACCCCCCGGTACCGGGGCGGGATCGCGGACGCAACGCCATGGGCCCGGCGCCGGGCCATCCGCGACTCGCGACACTCACATGGTCGCGCCACGTTCTCGGGCCCGAGGATCCAGCCCGAGCCGTCGCAGACGCCGAGCGGGCAGGCAGGCTCGACCGCGCCGGCCTGCGCCACCCGCAGCCTCCGCCCGGGGGCGCTCACAGGTCCTCGGCGAGGTCGACCAGCGGCGGGCCCTCCCCCGGCCTCTGCTCGACCGGGCGCTCGCCCGTGCCGTGGGCCTTGTCGACGAACCGCGGGTACTGCTCGAGGAAGACCACCGGCACGTCGGCGGTGGGGCCGTTGCGGTGCTTGGCGACGATCAGGTCGGCCTCGCTCGGATCGGCCTCGTCGTTGTACTTGGACTCGCGGTAGATGAAGACGACGACGTCCGAGTCCTGTTCGATCGATCCACTTTCGCGTAGATCCGAAAGCAGCGGCCGACCCTTCTCCCGGCCCGTCCGCTGCTCGGGCGCGCGGGAGAGCTGGGAGATGCCGATCACGGGCACGTCTAGCTCGCGGGCGAGGATCTTGAGCCCGCGGCTGATCTGGCCGACCTGCTCCACGCGGTTCACGCGGGCGTCCTCGGGGCGCATCAGCTGCATGTAGTCGACGATCACCAGGCCGAGCCCGCCCTCGCTGGCCGCCAGGCGACGGGCCTTGGCCCGAAGCTCAAGCAGGCTGAGGTCGGATGAGTCGTCGAGCCACAGCGGCGCGCTCTCGAGCTCGTTGCACGCGCGGACCACGCGTGGCCAGTCGCGCGAGGAGACCTTGCCCTTGCGCAGGCGATCGTTCGGGATTCGGGAGCGGCAGGCGATGAACCGGTGGGCGAGCTCCGCCTCCGACATCTCGAGCGAGAAGAACGCCACGGGCGTCCCGTGCTTCGAAGCGACGTTCTCGGCGACATTGCAGACCAGGGCCGACTTCCCCAACGCCGGCCGGGCGGCGATCACGATCAGGTTGCCGGGCTGGAACCCGCCCAGGACCCCGTCGAGATCGCGAAAGCCGGACGGCGTGCCCGTGACCTCGCGGTCGCCCTTGGCGAGGGCCTCGAGCCGATCGATCTCCTCGGCGAGCACCTCGGCGACCCGGCGGAAGTCCGACGCGCGCTCCTCGTGAGCGACCTTGAAGAGCAGGCTCTCCGCCCGCTCGACCAGCTCGGTGGGCTCCCCCTCGCGCTCGTGCACCGACTTCTGGATCGTGTGCGAGGCTGCCAGCAGGCGCCGCAGCAGGGCGTTCTGCTTGACGATCTGGGCGTAGTGGCGGGCGTTCCCGGGTGCGGGGACGGCGTTCGGCAGCTGCTGCACGAGCTCCTTGCCGCCGGCGTCGGCGAGCTCCCCGTGCTGCGTGAGCAGCTCGGTGACGCTGATCGCGTCCACGGGCTGACCCTGCTCGTACAGTCGCTTGATCGCGCGATAGACGGTTCGATGCCGGTCGCGGTAGAAGTCGTCGTCGCCAAGCCGGACATCGAGGATGACCGGGGCGATCGCACCCTCGGAGACCATCATCGCCCCGAGCACCGACTCCTCGGCCTCGAGGTTCTGCGGCGGGATCTGGATCTCTGTGGCGGCCACCTTGTCTCTATAGAGGCCGCGGCGGCGGAAAATCGCCCCCGGTTGCCCCCGTTCTCAGCCAACCACAAGTGGCGGCCGGGCGTGAGCCGCGAACTCCGGTTTTGCGGGAACCGCGTGCGAGGTCGGCTGGGCCTTACGGCTACTTCTGCTCGGCGACGATCGTCTTCACGCGAGCGGTCGCGCCGCCGGCCACCTCGACCTCGACCATGTAGGTGCCGACCTCCCTGATCGGCTCCTCGAGCCGGATCCGCTTGCGATCGATCCGCAGGCTGCGGGCGTCGGCGAGCGCGTCGGCGATCTCCGCTGTGGTCACCGAGCCGAACAGCTTCCCGTCCTCGCCGGCGCGGTGCTGGATGGTGAGCACGGTCTTCGCCAGCAGGGCCGCGGTGTCCTCGGCACGCTCGAGCGCCTCGCGGGCCGCTCTCTCGGCGGCGTCACGGCGTCGGCGCGCCTCCTCGAGCGATGCCTGGGTCGCTGGCTGTGCCAGCTTGCGCGGGACCAGGTAGTTCCGCAGATAGCCGGGCGAGACATCGACGGCGTCGCCGGCCTGGCCGAGGTCCTCGACGTCCTTGAGGAGGATCGCCTGGGTCATCGGGGGCCTACCGCTCGCCGACGTACGGCAGGAGGGCGATCTCGCGCGCCCGCTTCACCGCCAGCGCCAGCTGCTGCTGATGAGCACGGGAAAGCCCCGTCACGCGCCGTGAGCGGACCTTGCCCCGATCGGAGATGAACCGCCGTAGCGTGGCGAGGTCCTTGTAGTCGATCTCCTCGACGTTGATGCGGGTGTACTTGCGGGGGCGCATGCGATCGCTCGGACCGCGGCGCCGCCTGCCGGTGGTGCGCTGCTGCGGCCGGGCCATCAGGCGCCGTCGCGGTGGTTGTCGTTCTGGATGCTCATCCGTCCTTGCGCGGAGACGCCGCCCGAGCCGGCGGCGTACGGGCGCCACTCGAAGCAGGCGCGGATGATAGCCGCAGCGACTCGGTTAGCGGGGGAGCGAGAGCCGGCCGTCGATGGCCGCCCTATGTGGCGCTAGAACGGGATGTCGTCGTCGGAGGCGCCGACGCCGCTCTTCTCCGCGTCGAAGTCCGAGGTGTCGGCCGGGACGTCGGACTGTGGCGTGAAGCCGTTGCCGCTGCCACCGCCGGAACCGCCGTCGCGACTGCCGAGGAACTGGACGGAGTCGGCGATGATCTCGATCGACTGCCTCTTGCCCCCATCCTGGGCCTCCCACTCCCGCCAGTCGAGGCGACCGTCGACCGCGACCGGACGGCCCTTCGAGAGGTAGGTCGCGCAGTTCTCCCCCTGCGCTCCCCAGACCGTGACGTCGAAATAGTTGGGCTTGTCGACCCACTCCCCTGTCTCGGAGTTCTTGCGCCGGCTGTTGACGGCCACGCGCAGCTTGCACACCTTGGTGCCGCTGTTCAGGCTGCGGAGCTCAGGGTCGCGGGTCAGGTTGCCGGTGACGACGACCCGATTGATGTTCGTTGCTGCCACTCGAAGTCAGCCCCTTCCACAAATTCGTTTGATCGGTTTCCAGTCTAAGGAGCCGACCGGCGCGTTCTCTCCCCCCGATCGGGGCAATTAGCGGAAATTGGAGAGACCGCGGTTCACCGGGCGCGAGCGCCGGGAGGCGCGCACGTGCGTCAGCCCCGCTGCTCACCGTCCGGCGGCGGCTCGCTCGACGGCTCGTCGCCCTGCGGCTCTGGCGGCTGACTCGGGGCCTCGGCCTCGGCCGGCTCGGGGGCGGCTGGCTCGCTCGCGGGGGACTCGGCCCGCTCCGGCGCGGCCGCCGGCTCGGTCTGCTCCGGCGCAACCGCGGCCTCGGCAGCCGGTGCGGCCGGCGCCTCCTCGGGAGCGCGCTCCTGAGGCGGGGGGGCCCCACGCCGGCCCGCGCCATCCCCGCGACGGCCGCCGCGGGGAGGCGAGCTCGAGGCCAGCGGTGTCGGCGGTGGCGGAATGATCACCGGGCTTCTGGGATCGACCTTGAAGATTCGGAAGCGGAGCACGCCGTCGGCGATCCTCAGATTGTGGTTGAGGTCGTCGAGCAGCGTGCCGTCCTGCTCGAACCGGAAGAAGCGGTAATCGGCTTCCGTCCGCTGGCGGATCTCGTAGGCGAGCTTGCGCATTCCCCACACGCTGTCGCTCTTGAGGTTGCCGCCGGCCTCGATGCGCGTCCGCGCATCGGCTGCGATCTGGTCGCGACGCTCGTCGGATGCCTCGGGATCGAGCATCAGCACCAGTTCGTACTCGGCATTAGCGCTAGCCAAAACGGCGGACGACTATAGCGCGACGAACGTGCGATCACCCGCGCAGTGTGTGGGTGAATCGACGCACGTCCGCGGCCGGTGGGACCGCGCCGGCCAGGAGGGGCACGGCCCCCCGCGCCGGGGTTGTAGTCGGAGCATGGGCACGCGAACCCGGATTCGCTGGAGCAACGTCGGCAGGCTGGCCGCGGGGGCTGCACTCGGGCTCGGCCTGATCGCGGTCCTCCCGGGCATGCTGCGAGCTCCCGAGCCGCCGCCGCTTCCCGAGGACGTCGGGCTGCCCTCGCCGGTCGAGCTCACGCATGCGACTGCGGCCCCCGAGCCACCCCGGCCACAGCGTGTTCACAGGCAGGCGGGCCGCGTTCGCGGTGACCGATCCCACCCGCAACCGGAGCGGCGCCATGAGCCAGACCGGCAGCCGGATTCGCCTACCGGTGAGCGAGCCGGGGGCGGTGAGTCGACCCCTGAGCCGAACCCGACGGTGGACCCGCCCCCATCGGTCCCGGACCCGGCTCCGGCGCCCGCACCTGCCCCGCTCGCCCCCGCCCCTGCGCCGCCCGCCCCCACTCCGGCGCCCTCCTCGCCCGCACCGGCTCCGCCGGCTCCGAGCCAGCCCGAGCCGGCGTCGAGTCAGCCGGCGTCGAGCGACCCTCCCGAATTCGGCTTCGAGCACTGACCCCGGAAGGAGATGAGATGAAGGATCGAGCCTCCCCGCCACGACGCGCCGCCCTCAGCCGCACGGCCATCGCACTGGCCTGGCTCGCCGCGACCGCGGGGGTGATCGCGTTCCTGCTGATCGCCGCGGCGAGCGCCGAGGCGGGCGTCTACAAGGCTGCTCAGTGCCATCCAGGCCTAGGGGCGGGCCACGCGGACCTCGGCTTCAGGCGCACCTCCCACGGGTACCGCGGAAGGGGTGCCTGCGCGGCCGGAGCCGGGCTCGGAATCGAACACACCGCCAAGCGAGCCAGCCGCGGCCGCTCAGGAGCGTGGGTCATGCGTACGCCCGCCGGCATCGAGCTGCTTCGGGCCGGCCTCTGGGTGGCAGGCCAAGCTGCGAACGGCCACGTCCCCGAGCTGATCGTGAGCAGTCCCGGACGTGGCCCGCGGCGGTTCGGGCGAGCAGCCGGCCGCTTCCACCGAGCGAGGTATGAGGGCGACGCCAGCCGCATCGAGGCCCGCCTTCGCTGCGTTCGCAACGCGGGATGCGGGCCGGGCCGCGAGGCCCGGCTGGCCGTGCGCCGGATCGTCGTCAGGCTGCTCGATGCCCACGCGCCGCAGATCGACCTCCGGGGCCCGCTCGTCAGTGGGACCACCCAACGGGGTGGCTCGCCGCTGGAGGCGCTCGTCAGCGACTCGGGAGCCGGCGTTCGAAGCGTGGTCGTCGAGGTGAACGGCGAGCCCCTCGCGACCACGGGGTTTCGCTGCGCGCTCAGACGCGGGATCGCAATCCGGCTGCATCCCTGCCCCGCGCGCGACCTGGCTGCGCTCACGGCCAGGACCGCCGCGGATCCGTTCCGGCAGGGTCCGAACACGCTTCGCGCCTGTGCGCTCGACTTCACCCGCAAGGCACGGGCCAACCATGCCTGCGAGGCGCGGCGGGTCCGGGTCGACAACGCCTGCCCGGTCTCCGGAGAGCGGCTGGATGCGCACCTGCGCACGAGCCTGCACCGGCGCGACGGCCGCCAGCGCCTGCGCGGCCGACTGCTCGACGAGTCGGGCGGCGGAGTCTCCGGCGCCGAGGTCTGCGTCGCCACTCGCGTGCGCCTGCCGAATACGAGCGAACGCGTGATCGCCACCCCGACGACCACGGGGAGCGGGCGGTTCTCGGTGATCCTGCCGGCCGGCCCCAACCGGCAGCTGCGCGTCGCCTACTGGCCGGACGCCGAACGAGTCGTCGAGCACTACGCAAGGCTTGGGGCAAAGGCAAAGCCGCGAGTTCGCGTGCGTCCCCGCCGCACCCTCCGGAACGGGGAGCGGGCGCGCTTCCGGGTCACGCTCCCCGGCCCGGCGCGGGCGCACCGGCGACTCACGCTCAAGGTACGGTCGGAAGGGCGCTGGCTGCCGCTGCAGCAGGGACGCACCAGCCGCCGCGGCCGCTGGAGGACCAGCTATCGCTTCCGCTCGACCACCGGCGAGCGGGCCTACCGGTTCGCCGTGTTCGTGCCGAGGCAGGCCGGCTATCCCTACATGCGGGGACGCTCGGCGGTGCGACGGGTTCGGGTAGTCGGCTGAGGACGGGGCGGGACCCGCTCACGCGGGCGCACCGAGCGCCCGCTTCGCCTCGATGTCGGCGAGTTGCTCTGCGATCCAGACGCCGGGATCGCGTTCCCGGACGATCTCGCGCAGGCGTTCGGCGCGCAGAGCCCGCTCGTCGGCCGACATCTTCAGCGCCCGGTAGATCGTGTCGGCCTGCTCCTGGATGTCGAACGGGTTGACCGTGAGGGTGCAGTCGCCAAGCTCCTCGTGGGCGCCGGTGTTCTCCGACAGCATGACCACGCCGTTCCGGGTGTTCACCGCCGGAGCCTCCTTCGCCACCAGGTTCATGCCGTCGAAGATCGGGTTGACCATCAGCAGGTCGAAGTGCTTGTAGCGAGCCACCGCCTCGTTGAGGTTCTCGTAGATGCGGAGGTCGATCGGCATCCAGTCGGTGGTCCCGTGGCGATGGTTGACGACGGCGACCACGGCCTCGATCCGCTCCAGGTACTCCTGGTATTCCGGGACGTCCTGGCGCGAGGGCTGGAGGTGGGCGACGAAGGTGACCCGCTCGCGAAACTCCGGATGCTGCTGCAGGAAGATGTCGAACGCGGAGAAGCCCCGGAGCACGTTCTTCGAGAGGTCAGCCCGGTCGACCCGCAGAATCAGGTGGTCGCGCCGACGCCGCAACAGCTCGCGCTCGTACTCGGTGACTTCGGGCGAGGCCGCGATCCGATCGAGCCGGTCCGCGTCGATGCCCAGCGGGTAGGCCCGCACCCACGTCTCGCGGCCGTCGTGGATCACGGCGCCACGCTCATGATCGACCTCGAGCTCCATCAGCTCGCGGCAGCAGTGGAGGAAGTTGCGGCAGTAGGCCGTCGTGTGAAAGCCGATGATGTCGTTGGCCAGCATCCCGCGGTAGATCGCCTCACGCATCCGTCCCGGCAGGATCCGCCAGCTGTCGGGCTGTGACCAAGGAATGTGGACGAAGTGATGGAGGAAGGCATCGGGGCGCTCGGCGCGGATCAGGCTCGGGCAGGTGTAGAGGTGGTAGTCGTGGAGCATTACCAGCGGCCGCTCACGGTCCCGGATCTGACCCAGCACGGCGCGGGCGATGTCGGCGTTGACCACCTTGTAGCCGTGTTCCCAGGCGTCGGCCTCCTCCTGGCGGATGTCCGGCGCGTTCGAGAGGTCCCACAGGTAGTGCTGGATGAACCAGAGGATCGGGTTGGCGATCACGTTGTAGAAGCCGTCGTAGGCCTCGGGCTCCGACTCGACCAGGCACACCTGGTAGGTGACGCCATCGAGCTCCACCTCGGTCGGACCCCCGCCGGCCTCGCGGGTGACCGCGGCATCCTCATCGCTCATCGCCGAGGCGATCCAGAGCGCCTCCCGCGCCGAGACGAGCCCGGTCAGGGCGGTAACCAGGCCCCCGCCGCCTCGCCGCAGCGTGCGCTGGCCCTGCTCATCGCGCTCGAACTGAGCGGGTCCCCTGTTCGAGACGATCACGAGCGGATCGGTCATCGCGCCACCACGATCACAGGTGTAGATCGCCGAACAGCGCCAGCCAGTCGCGGAGCAGGCGCGGCGTCAGGAAGCGCTCGCGGGCGCGGGCCTTGCCGGCGCGGCCGATGCTCTTCGCCAGTTCCGGGTCGCGGAGGATCCGAATCGTCCGCTCCGCCGCGTCATAGGAGTTGTCGACGAGGAACCCCGAGATTCCGTCCTCGATCTGCAGCGGGATCCCTCCCACGTTCCCGGCGACGACTGGCCGCCCCTTCCACAGCGCCTCGGTCACGGTGAGGCCGAACCCCTCGCGCACCGACTTCTGGATCACGACGTCGGCCTGGGACTGGAACGCGTTGACCTCGATCGCGCCCACGTTGTTGAGGTTGTTGAGGATCTTGATGTCGGGATCGCCATCCGCGTAGCGAAAGGTGCTTTGGAAGAACTCCCAGCCCTCCGGATCGTCGGTGGCCATCGAGCCGACCAGGGCCAGTTGGGCCTCCGGGACCTCCTTGGTGACCTCGCGGTAGGCGTCGATCACGCCGATCGGATCCTTCCAGGGGTCGAACCGGGAGACCTGGCAGATGAGCGGCCGCTCGGGGTCGATCCCGAACTGCTCACAGACGAACGCCGCGTCGTCCGGCGACAGCGCCATGTTTTTCGGCGAGAGCGGATCGATCGCCGGGGGAACGATCCGAGCCAGGCCCCCGTCGAGATCGGCGGGCACGTATTGCTTCAGGTGCCAGACGGTCGCATCGTACCCGCGGATCAGGGGCACGAGTCGCGCCAGCGTGTCGCGGTTGGGCTCCGAGAGGTCGATGTGGCAACGCCAGATCCAGCGCTTGGCGCGCTCCGGGGCGTTCGCACGCAGCGCGGCCGGCTGCGGGTCGTGGACGATGATCGCGTCCCACTCACCCTCGAGGTCCTGGGCGTTCATCGCGTTGTAGGCCTCGAACACCTCCCACTGCTGATCGGTGATGGCCTGCTCATGGCCCTGCAGCGAGTTGTGCATCAGCTTGGTGACGTTGAAGAACTCCTCCCGCCCCAGGATCACCTGCCAGTGCGCGTCCAGGCCCACGTCCACCATCAGCGGCACCAGCGTGTAGAGGATCTCCGAGACGCCCCCGCCGAACGCGGTCGCGCTCACGTGCAGAATCCGCCGGCCCTCCAGCGGCGCGGCCAACTGGCGGATCTCGTCGATCAGGCCACGGCCCGCGATGTGCGTGTAGTCCGCAAGCGAGCGACTGCCGAGGGCTACCTCCTGAAGCACGGCGGCAACATATACGGGCGACTCCGTCCTTAGCCCAACCGAGCGCGCAGCCGATCGATGCCGCGATCGATCTCGCGCACGATCGCGGCGTGCAGCTCGGCGTTGGCCGCCGCCACGCAGGACATCTGGTAATCGGCGCCCGAGCCGAGCAGCGGACGGTCGCCGAGCGACCTGCCGCTCGCGTCCGTCACCAGCGCGCCGGCCTCCTCGAGGCAGAGGACCGCCGCCGCCAGGTCATAGGGGGAGTTGTTGAGGATCGCTCCCGCGCCGACCCGCTCGAACTCCGGCCACATCCCGGACACATCGGCGAGCAGCCGTGGCCCCGGCTCCACGTAGGCGTCGAGCTGACCGGTGATGATCCTGGTCATGTCGTAGGTGGCCGCGCCGAGGTCGAACGTGCCCCCGCCCACCGAGGACGCGTCGATCAGCTCCCCGATCACCTCCACCGTTGGCCGAACCGGTCTGCCGCGGAAGCCGTAGGCCCAGAACATCCGGGAGAGATCCGTGTTCTCCGACAGGCGGGCCGCGGGCGTTATGCCGTGGCCGCGCTCGGCGACGAACTCCCGGCTCGACTTGATCTCGACGATGCAGCCGAGCTCGACGTCCGCCATGGTCGGCTCGGGGTCGTCAAGGCGCGCCGCCGCGACCGAGACACAGGCTGCCTCGAACCCCGCCATCGCCGGGCGCGTGCCGTCGATGGGGTCGACCACGAGGACCCATTCCGGCTCGCCCGCGGGGGCGACGAGGCCGCGGTCCTCGGAGTAGAACGCGATCCCGGGGGCCCGCTCGGCCACGAACTCCTCGACATGGGCCTCCGCCCGCTCGTCGATCGCGAAGGTGATGTCGCCTCCCGCGCCCTCGCCCGCGTGAACTCGACCATCGTGCGCGCCGAGCTCGGGGGCGATCCGCTCGCGTAGGGAGCGGGCCAGGCCGAGGACCAGATCGCGGGTCGCGCCTCGGTCGGGCACCGAGTCTCGTCAGCCGCCGGTGTCGTTGGGGCGGACGCCGAGCGTCGCCTCCACGGTCTCCGATTCGCCGTCGCGAATCATCTCGAGCTCGACCACGTCGCCCGGATCGAGCAGCGAGATCAGCCGCGGCAGGTCGGACTCACCGACGATCTCCCTGCCGTTCACATGGGTGATCACGTCGCCCCCCACCTCGTAGCTGAGGCCCTGGAACCGGATCGTCTGGTCGCCGCCGACGATCTCCGCTTCGTCCGCCGGGCTGCCCTCCTCGACCCCGGTGACCAGCGCTCCGGTCGCGGCATCGATGTCGAGGCGTCCCGCGAGCTGCGGGTAGAGCGGCCGCGTCTCCACGCCGAGGTAGGCGTACTCGACCTCCCCGTCCTCGCGGAGCTCGGCGATCGAACGACGGGCGAGGTCGATCGGCAGGGCGAAGCCGACGCCCTCGTTGCCGCCGGAGGTGGTGTTGATCTGCTGGTCGATTCCGATCACGGTCCCGTCGGCATCGAGGAGGGGCCCACCGGAGTTCCCGGGGTTGATCGAGGCGTCCGTCTGGATCGCGCCGTCGATGCTGAACTGGGTCAGCGATTCGATCGAGCGATCGGTGGCCGAGACGATCCCGGTCGAGAGCGACTGGTCCTGGCCGAACGGGCTGCCGATCGCCGCCACGGGCTCGCCCACGGCAACGTCATCGGTCGAGCCGAGCTCGAGCGGGTGGAGGTCGAGGCTCTCGGGGTCCACCCGTAGTAGCGCCACATCCGCGAACGGATCGAAGCCGACGACCTCTGCCGGCACCTGGTTGCCGTCGGCGAACTGGACGTAGACCTCGTTCGCCTCGTCGATGTCGACGGTGCCGCCGGCTGCACCGTCGGTGACGACGTGCGCGTTGGTGACGATCTCCCCACGCTCGGAGATCACGAATCCCGACCCCTGACCGGACCCACCGCCCCCGAGGATGCCCCCGCCGCCACCGAAGATCGAGCGAATCGTGACCACGCCCGGCGAGACCTCCGCATAGATCGCGGCGGGGTTGAACTCGCCGCTGGCGGTCTCGATCACCAACCGCTGATCCGGCTGTGCGGCCCCGGCCCCGGTCCGATCGGCCTCGGGGCTGAGATCCGGCGCCCCCGAGTCGGAGTCGCCGCCGCAGCCTCCGATCGCGAGCGAGGCGGCGGCCAGCACCGCTGCCGGCGAGCCCCGCAGTCCCCTCACTCGCGCGCTCCGTTGGACGTTCCCACGGGGAGCCGCAGGGTGAACTCGGTGCGACCCCGATGCGAGTCGACCTGAAGCCCGCCTTCCATACGGTCGGCGAGCTCTCGCGCGATCGCGAGTCCCAGTCCCGATCCCCCCGGGGCGTCACCCGTGTAGAAGCGCTCGAACACCCGCTCGCGCTCGTACGGCTCGATCCCGGGCCCGTTGTCGCGGACCGTCAGGGTCGCTGTGCCGTTGCCCGCCTGCGTTTCGATCGAGATGGCCGTTCCGTCCGGGGTGTGGGTGAGGGCGTTGTCGATCAGGATACGGAGGATCTGCGCGACCCTCTCCGGATCGGCCGTGGCCGTGACCTCACCGTTTTGTGGCAGCGCGATCTCCGATTCGTGACGCTCCGCGGCCGGCGCGAACTCCTCGGCCACGCGGGCCACCACCGGCGCCAGCTCCACCCGGCCGGGCTGAATCTCCACCGCGTCCGAGTCGAGCTTCGAAAGGTCGAGGAGGTCAGCCGTGAGCTTCGTCAGGCGGTCGATCTGGCCGCGCATCGTCCGGACGAACTCCGCCCGTGATGCCGGATCGGGATCGTCGTGCTCGAGGAGCTCGAGGAAGCCACCGAGGGAGGTGATCGGCGTGCGCAGCTCGTGCGAGGCATTGGCGATGAACTCCCGCCGGGCGCTGTCGAGCCGCGCCAGCCGTTTCTGCATCTCGTTGAAGGTGAGGGCGAGCTGACCCACCTCGTCGCTTGAGTCGATCGGGATCGGGCTGCGAAAGTCGCCGTCGGCGACCTTCTCCGCGGCGTCCTCGAGCCGGCGCAACCGTCGCGAGTGGGCGCGTGCGGCGAACCACCCGGCCGCCAGCGCCACCAGGATCGCGATCGCCCCTGCAATCAGGATCTGGCGCCGGATCAGGGCAACCGTGTCGTCCACGTCCTCGAGCGGGGTCGAGAGCACGGTCACCCATACGGGTGGCCCGACCTCGGGGCCCATGACCGCGACCTGGCCGAGCCGCTCCCCCTCCACGCGCTCGATCGCGGTGGCGGGAGCGTCGTTCGAGATCGCGCCGGTGGCCGCCGGGTAGGTGGGCAGGATCGCCGTTCGCTCGAGCCCCGAGTCGGCGAGCACGAAGTACTCGGGGCCGGTCGGGCCCGGGCGCACGCCGAGCACCGTGACCCGCGCATCGCTCTTACTGGCGACGGCATGGATCACGTCCAGCAGCCGGGCCGGCCGGGCCCCGCTCCTGATCACCTTCGCGATCCTGTCCTTCTGGTCCCTGGCGACCTCCTCGAGCCTGGTCAGCCGCTCGGCCGTGAGGCTCGAGTTGAGCTGGGGGACGACGTAGAGATAGACGAACACCACCGCCGCGGACGTGATCGCGAAGAACAGCAGGAGTAGGCGAGTGCGAACGCTCATTCGTCGCCGTCCCTGAACCGGTAGCCGACGCCGCGAACGGTGAACAGATACTCCGGGGAGCGGGGGTCGCTCTCGACCTTCTCACGCAGATGGCGGATGTGGACGTCGATCGTCCGCGGGTCGCGGTAGGCAGAGTCGCCCCACACCTGCTCGAGCAGGTGCTCGCGGGTCATGACCAGGCCGGGCCTGCGAGCCAGCGCGGCGAGGATCTCGAACTCGACGTAGGTCAGGCGGACGGCGGCGGCCCGCACGGTGACGACCCGGCGCCCGAAATCGATCTCCATGTCCCCCGAGGCGATCGGCTCCTCGGGCGGGGGCCCGCCGTCCCGCATCATCTCGGCGCGCCGCAGCGCCGCCTTCACCCGACTGCGGAACTCGCGGACCGAGAACGGCTTGGTGATGTAGTCGTCGGCGCCGATCTCGAGGCCAAGGATCTTGTCGAGCTCGTCGTCCTTCGCCGTCAGCATGATGATCGGGACCTGACTGCTGGAGCGGAGCTTCCGGCAGACCTCGATCCCGTCGAGCTTCGGGAGCATGATGTCGAGCACCACCAGGTCGAACGGCTGCTCGCCGAAGCGCTCGAGGGCCTCACGGCCGTCGTGGGCCGGGACGACCTCGTAGCCGTCCTTGCGCAGCGGGTAGGTGAGCAGCGTCTGAATCGCTTGCTCATCGTCCACCAGCAGGATGCGGGCGCTTCCGTTGCGCATGGACAAAGCGTAGTCCTGGACCCAGGCCGGCATTCTGGCAGGCGCCCCTTATGCCCGCCCCCGTGCTCGGCTGGGGTATGGCTACGCTCCGGCCCTTCGCTCCCGGTTCCATTCTGATGGTCGACTTCCGCATCTACCGCGCGGCGTTCCTCCCGACCGTGGTGGCGCTGATCGCACTGGCGTTCTCGCTCGAGGGGGTGCCCGACCCGCTCGAGCCGGAGCTCTCCCCCGCCGGCTTCGAGCCGCAGCGAACCGAGCGGACCGCGCGCGAGATCGCCGAGTTGGCGCCGTCGCGCCCGCCAGGCTCCGAGGGCGACGCCGCGGTCGCGGAGCTCGTGGAGCAGCGCTTCTCCGACGTGGAGGGCGGGGAGGTCTCGGAGCAGCGCTTCGACTCGAGCTACGAGGGCGAGGACGTCTCGCTCCGGAACGTGATCCTGACCCTTCCCGGGCAGACCGAGCGCACCCTGGTCGTGATCGCCGGGCGCGACTCGCCCGCCGGGCCCGGCGCGGCGTCGAGCGCGGCCGCGACCGCCGTGCTGATCGAGCTCGCCGAGGTGCTCGGCACCTTCGACCATTCGAAGACCATCCTCCTCGTCTCCACCGACGGCGCCAGCGACGGCGCCAGCGGCGCCCGCGAGCTGGTCGGCTCCTTCCCCGAGCCCGAGATGATCGAGGAGGTCCTGGTCCTGGCTCAGCCCGGGGCGGCGGATCCGAGCCAGCCGTACGTGGTGACCAGCGCCACCAGCGACCGCAGCACCTCGATCCAGCTCGTGCGCACCGTCGAGCGCGCCGTTCAGGAGGTGGTCGGGGCGGCCCCTGAGCTCGATGGGCCGCTTCAGGGGCTCGCCCGGCTGGCGCTGCCCGCTGGTCTCGGGGAGCAGGCCGTGCTGATCGACGACGGGCTCGACGCCGTCGCGATCTCCTCGGCCGGCGAGCGCCCCCTCGCGGTCGACGAGGACGGCCCCGGCGATCTCTCCGGCGAGACGCTCGGCGATTTCGGCGGCGCGGCCCTCACCACGGTGCTCGCGCTCGATGCCGCCACGACACCGCTCGAGCATGGTCCCGACGCCTACCTGATCGCCGGCGACAACCTGGTCCCCGCGGGGACGCTCGGGCTGTTGGCGCTGGCGTTGCTGCTGCCGCCCGCGATCGCGGCGATCGACGCCCTCGCCCGCGCGGCCCGGCGCCGCTTCGGGCCTGGGCCGGCGCTCGTCTGGGCGGGCTCGCTGGCGCTGCCGCTCCTGGCCGCGCTCTTGACCCTCTACCTGATGGGGCTGCTCGGGCTCGTGCCCCGGCCCCGCTTTCCATTCGATCCCGCGCTGTTCGGAGTCGGGTTGAGCGAGATCGTGGCGATGGCGCTGCTCGTGGGCATCGCGGTCGCCGGCTACGCATGGCTCGGGCTCCTGCGGGCGCCGGCCGGCGTGGATCCCGACACGCTGCCACCCGCCCTGGGGCTGTTCCTGTGCATCGCGGCTGTCGTCGTGTGGCTCGTCAATCCCCTGTTCGCCTTGCTGCTGGTGCCGATCGCGCACGTCTGGCTCATCGCCACCGCGCGGCGGCGGCTGCCCCGGGTCGGCCTCACCGCCGCCGTGGCGCTCGCGCTGGTCCCTGCGGCGCTGGCGGCGCTGGCGAGCGCCGGAGCGATCGGAGCGGGCGCGTGGGATCTGGTGCTGATGGTGGCCGACGGTCAGATCCCCTCACCGCTCGTGGTCGCGCTCTGCCCCATCGCTGGCTGCCTGCTCGGGCTCGTCGCGAGTGCACGTGATCGTAAGTACGGTCGCGAAGGGGCAAGCGAAAACCGAGCATGGCCAGGACGCAGGGAGGCCGCATAGTTGTGTCGCTATGCGGCCGACCGAGGACGCCGCCAGGCGAAGGTTTGCAGCCGCCCATTTGCGGGCGTACTTGCGGACACGTGCACTACTACCGGGTGCGGAGCTGATCGAACCCTGATGGCACCCGGGTGCCGCCGTCCGGGTCGCGCATGACCACCGCGGCGCCCGTGACCGCCCGGCCGATCCGGGTGAGGGCAGAGCCGGCGGCGGCGACCGCCGCGGTCGCTTGCTCGAGTCGCTCCGGCGGGAGCGTCGCGAGGAGCTCGTAGTCCTCGCCCCCGCTGGCCGCCAAGTCGATCGCGTCAGTCTCCAGCGCGGCGGCCACCTCAGCGACACCCGGCTGCATGGGAACCCGCGCCAGCTCGATCTCGAGGCCGACGCCGCTGGCCTCGGCGAGGTGGCCGGCATCGGCGCCGAGCCCGTCGCTGAGATCGATCATCGCGGTGGCACCGGCCGCCGCCAGCGCCTGTCCGGCCGCCAGGCGTGGCTGGGGCTCCAGCTGGCGCCGGCGAAGGGCCTCCGCCTGCTGGGCCGGGTCGACCGCGCGTTCGAGCCCGGCCCGCTCGAGCAGGGCGAGGCCCGCCGCTGCCCCGCCGAGCTCCCCGGTGACGCAGACCAGGTCCCCCGCGCGGGCACCGCTGCGGCGCACCAGATCGTCGGCCGAGCCGGCGTGGCCGACCACCGTGATCGCCAGGATCAGCGCGGGCGCTCGTGACAGGTCCCCGCCGACCACGTCGACTCCGTGCTCGCGGGCCACCGCGGCGATCCCGTCCGCGAGCTCGAGACAGCCTGGCTCGTCCACGTCCTCGGGAAGCCCGAGCTGCACGTAGGCCTCGCCGGGCGCCGCCCCCATCCCCGCCAGGTCGGAGAGCGCGGCCGCCAGCGCCTTGTGGCCGACCGCGCGCAGCGGCGCGGTCTCCCGGCGAAAGTGGACTCCCTCGACGAGCAGGTCCACAGAGGTCGCGGTGGCACCGCCGGGCACGGTGACGGCCGCGTCGTCGCCGCTCCCGAGCGCGATGCGCGAGGCATCGCAGATCCGATCCGGGCTCACCGGCCGCCACGCCCAGCCGCTCTCGGAGCTTCGCGATCAGCTCGAACTCGCCGGTCATAGGCGGAATTGAACCTGGTGCGGGTCCCGGCCGCGGCTACCGAGGCCGTGGCTATGCGTGATTAATCGCCCCCGGCGGGGTCCGCGCCCGCCTGGAACTGCTCCGTGTTGTAGGCGCCGGTGTCCGCGCCGTCGTCCGTGCTGGGGTCGGTGTCCGTGCCGGCGTCGGTAGGCGCGGGCGCACCGTAGGAGTCGGAGTCGTAGCCCTCCGGCTCGGGCGAGGCGGTGTGCTCGCTCGTATACGAGGAGAGATCGGGCATGTCGTCCGGCACCGGGAACGAGTCACATGACGGATCCGCCTGCGACATGAACTCGTTCCATATGGGGGCCGAGTAGGTGCCGCCGAACGCCGACGATCCCAAGGACGTGCGGTCGTTCGGATACCCGACCCAGACCGCGGTGGAGATGTTCGGGGTGTAGCCGATGAACCAGGCATCGGTGTTCTCGTCCGTGGTGCCGGTCTTGCCGGCGAGGTCGGAGCAGCCGTAGTCGGCGGCGGTGCCGGTGCCGCTGTCGACGACCGTCTCCAGGATCCGGGTCACCTCGTAGGCCTCCCCCTCGGTCAGTGCGCGGTTGTCCTCGGTGTCGGGCTCATCGACGTCCCCGTTCGGGAACTCGACCGTGGCGATTGCGGTGGCGGGATGGTGGACGCCCCCGTTGGCGAAGGTCGCATACGCGTTCGACATGTCGAGTGGGGACACCCCGACCGTCAGCCCGCCGATCACCTCCGCCGGATATCCGTCGAGCGGGCTCTCGATCCCGAGCTCGTGGGCCGTTTCAGCGACGTTCTCGGGGCCGACGTCGAGCCCGAGCTGAGCGTAGACGACGTTGGTCGAGTTGGTGGTCGCCGAGGTCAGGCTCAGCGTTCCCGACGACGCCTCGCTCGAGTTGTTCACCTCCCAGGGCTCTTCGGCGCCGATATCGAGGGAAACCGGGCTCTGGCCGCTGTAATACGTAGAGTCCGGATCGATCCCCTGCTTGATCGCGGTCGCGAGCGCGAACGGCTTGAACGAAGACCCCGGCTGGCGGTGGCCCTGCGCGGCGAGGTTGTACTGGAACGACTCGAAGCTCGCCGAGGATGCCATCGCCAGGATGTTGCCGTTCGTGACGTCCGTGGCGACGAGCGCCCCGGCCGGACCCCCCAGTGGGGCGACGCCGTTCTGCACAGCGGTCGTGGCGGCGGTCTGGAGCCCCGGCTGAATCGTCGTGTGAACCTCGAGCCCGCCCTGGCGCACGGTGTTGACGCCGTAGCGGTCGAGCAGCTCCTGCTCGACGTAGGCGAAGAAATAGGGCTCCCGGATCGTCTCGTACTTGTAGCCGCGGTCGAGGCCGAACCCTCGCCTCACCGCATTCCGCTTCTGGTGGCGCGTGATGTACCCCTCGGCGTACATCCGGCGCAAGACCTGGTTGCGGCGGGCCTTTGCCGCGCCCGGGCTCAGGAGCGGGTTGTACTCGGAGGGAGCCTGGGGCATGCCCGCGATCAGAGCCGCCTCCCACAGGTTGAGGTCGGAGACGTGCTTGGAGAAGTAGACCTGCGAGGCGGCCTCGACGCCGACGGCCGTGCGCCCGTTGTTCGTCCCGTACGGCGACGTGTTCAGATACTGCTTGAGGATCCAGCCCTTCGTGCGCTCCTCCTCGAGCTCGGTCGCCAGCTTCGCCTCTCGGATCTTGCGCTCGATCGTGTCGTCGGGATCCGCGATGTAGAGGTTGCGGACCAACTGCTGGGTGATGGTCGACCCGCCCTGGCGAATCTCCCCGGCCTCCACGTTCTCGACGGCCGCCCGGACGATCGCCTCGTAGTCGACGCCGTCGTGCTCGAAGAAGCCCTCATCCTCGATCGCCACGGTCGCCTGGCGGAGCGACTTCGGGATCTCCTTCAGGTCGACCGGCTCGCGGATCACGTCGTCCTCGATGTAGCCGAGGAGCGATCCGTCGGCCGCGTAGATGGACGACGTCTCGCCCTGGTCGATGGGCTTCAGCGTGTCGATCGAGGGGGCCGAGTTCCAGACGTTGAGGACCCAAGCCCCGACGCTCGCCACCCCCACCACCAGGATGAGCACGACGACTCCGAAGCCGAGGAGGATCTTCTTGCCGGCCGACCCCCGCGAGCGCCGCCGGCTCTTGCGTGCTCGCTGGGTCATCTGCGGTTCACCGCGGAAGGGTACAGACGCCGGTCACGCGGCCGCCAGGAGGCCCGCCTCGCGCAGGAGCTCATGGGCGCGCTCCCGGAGCGCCGCCTCCTCGCCGGTCATCAGGGTCCGGGTCGGATCCCGTTTGCCCTGGAGCTCCAGCCGAACCCCTTCGGGGGTGATCTCCGCAACGCTGATCTCGCTGAGCTCGAGGTCGGTGAGCGCGCGCCGGGCCCGGCCCAGGTTCGCTTCGGACGGCAGCCACACGGAAGCCATCGCCGGCGCCGCGCGATCGCCCGTGGACCGGTTGAAGAGGACACTGGTCGCCACCTGCTCGTTGGGAACCACCATCAGCCGCCCGTCGCCGGTGTCGATGTAGGTGTGAGAGAGAGTGAGATCGTCGACCTGGCCGGTCTCCTCCTCGATCGTGATCGTGTCGCCGATCCGGATCGGTTGCGTGATCGCGAGCATGATCCCGGCGATCGGGTTGGCCAGCACGGCGCGAGCGGCGAACCCGATGATGAGCCCGATGACCGCGCTCGAGGCGAGCAGCCCTGTGGCGAGGCGGTCGAGCCTGTTGAACTGGCTCAGCGCGATCGCGGCGCCGACGAGGATGATCGCCACGAACACGAGTCGGCGGATCACCCGCAGCCTCGTCGCCGCGGCACGTGAGACGGTCAGGTCGCTCACCCGCCGGGCGTGCGTCACCGCATGCTGGATGACGAAGCGGTCGATCAGGAAGGCGATTGCGAACGCGATCGCCATCGTGATCGCAGCCGAGATCCAGTCACCGTTCTGCTCCCAGAAGCTCTGGTCCATGCTTTGGTGCCTGACCCGGAGCAGAGGGCGAAGCCCGATTGCGACGGGTGAGGCTGGTGTCGTTTAAGGGATAGTTTCGCCTTCTGCGCTGGCGTTTCCTCCGTGATCAAGCGGTCTGGTGCCTCGCGAAGACAAGAAAAGGGGGCGCAGCCGGGGACTGCTGCACCCCAACGAGAGAATGCCCCGGATGAGCGCTGGCAAACAGGGAACCCGTCACATGGGCGCTCCGTCCCGCACGCGCGCCGTGTTTCTCGACGCTCTGGGCACCCTCGTCGAGCTCGAGCCCCCCTGGCCCCACCTGGCCAAGGAGCTTCGGATCGAGCCCGACGAGACGTTGGTGCGGGCCGTTCGAGCCGAGATGGCGTACTACAGGCGGCATAGCCACGAGGGCCGCGACGCAGACTCCCTGGCGGCGCTGCGCGAGCGCTGCGCCGCGGTGCTCTCGCGCGAGCTCGGGCGCGAGGTGCCGGTGGAGACGATGATGGCCTCCATCCGCTTCCGGGCGTTCGCCGATGCCCCGCCCGCGCTGGCCGAGCTCCGCCGGCGCGGTCTCGCCCTCGTCTGCGTCTCCAACTGGGACGTCTCGCTCCGGGCGGTGCTCGAGCGCTGCGGGCTCGGCGGAGCGCTCGACGGCGTGGTGACCTCGGCCGCGGCGGGTGTGCGGAAGCCCGATCCCGCGATCTTCTCCCCCGCGCTGGCGCTCGCCCGCTGCGAGCCGGCGGAGGCGCTCCACGTCGGGGACACCGCGGAGGAGGACGTCGCCGCCGCGGAAGCCGCCGGGATCCCGGCCCTTCTGCTCGATCGAGACGGCGAGGGTGACATCGCTTCCCTGGGCGAGGTAAGTGGCTTCGTTCGCGCCTGACGGCGCTCCCACGCCGGCGCGGGATCGCGATCAGGCACCATCCTCCGGCGTGAGCGAGCCGACGGTCACCGATCAGGACGCCACCGGCACACCTCCCGGAGGCGAACCCCCGGCGGGGCAGCCTCCCGGCGCCCCGGCGCCGCCGGGCGAACGGGCATGGGGCCCATCGCGCGTCGTCGCCGGCATCCTCGCCCTGGTCACGCTGGCCCTGATCGAGGGAGGGATCGTGCTTGCGATCGACCCGGCGCCCGAGCTGCAGCCGGTCGCGATCGCCGGGGCGCCGGCCGGCTCTACCGACGAGCCGACCCTCTTCGCGCTCAACTCCGAGGTGGACGAGGTCTGGGTGCTGGAGGCCGAGGGAAGCGACGATCTGCGCAAGGAGTCCAGCGTCGACGTGGTGGCCGGGGCCGACTTGCTCGCGGCCGGGCGGCTCGCCGGGGGCGCGGGCGTTGCGCTCGCCGTCGCCAATTCGAACCGGGAGACGGTCGAGATGCTCCGGTACGAGGACGGCGAGTTCCGCTCCGCGCCGTCGCTTGCGCTGGAGAGTCAGGTTCGCTCGCTTGCGATCGGGGAGCTTCCGGGATTCGACCAGCCGGTGGTGGCGGTCGGCACCCTCGACCGTGAGGTGGCCCTGTTCGGCCCCGGCGGTGGAGCCGACCCACTGGACCGGCTCAGCGATCTGCCTGCGGCGCCCGAGGCACTCGCAATCGGGCGCATCGACCCCGACCCGCGGTCCGATCTGCTCGTCGGCGCCGGACAGCTCGTTCCCTATCTGTCCGGGCCCGACGGCCTGCGCATGGCCGGCGCCAAGGGCGTCCGCGAGGCGGTCAGCTCGCTCGCGCTCGGCGACGCCGGGGAGGGCAACCGCGCCTTTGCGATCACCCTCGAGGACGACGTGCAGATCCTGCGCTGGGACGCCGGCCGGGGCCTTCACATCGAGCGGGCGATCGATCCGGTCGACGAGCCACGCTCGCTGGCGGTCACCGAGCTCTTCGACGAGCGCTCCGACCTGGCCGTTGGGTCCACCGAGGGGAGCGGGCGGGTCGAGGTCCTCAGGTTCGAGAGCGACGGCAGCCTGGACACCATCGCGGAGTTCGAGGCACGCCAATCGCTAGCCGCCCGGATCCTGCTTCAGCTGCTCCTCGCCTTGACGCTGGCACTGGTGGCGTTCTCGCTCGCGAGCCCTCTGGCTCGCTTCGCGTCCGGGTCGGACCTCGGGCTGCGCCGTTGGGTGCGCTCGCCGTGGAAGCTGGCCGCGCTCGCCTACATCGCCTACATCGCCTGCGCGGCGGTGCTGGCCGTACTGATCGAGCCTCAGCAGGACGACGTAACCCGCGACCTCGGCTTCGGCGAAAGCGAGGTGGGCGACCTCGCGTCGCTGCTCTTGATCGTGGTCGCGGCGCCGATCAGCGAGGAGATCTTCTTCCGGGGTTTCGCCTTCGGCGGCCTGCGCCGGGCGATGCCGTGGGTCGTCGCGGCGGTGGCCTCGTCGGTGGTCTGGGGCGTGTTCCACTTCACGGGTCCGGCCAGCTGGGGGGTCGTGCTGCAGCTCTCGATCTTCGGGGTGGCGCTGGCCTGGCTGTACGAACGGACCGGCTCGATCTGGCCCGCGATCGTCGTCCACGCGATCAACAACGCGCTCGCATTCGGCATCCTGACTCAGTGATCGCGCGATTCTCTTTGCGGCTCCAGTCCGCGCGGTGAGGCGACGACTCGTTCCGTGAGAGAATCACCGCGGTGAACTGTTCGCGGCCAGGGTCGGTGCTGGCGGGAGGACTTGTGATCGCGGTCCTCGCACTTCCGGTGGCCGCGTACGGGCAGGACGAGGGCGCCGCGGGTGATCCCGCGCAGGCGACCCCGGAGACGCCCGCCTCGCCCACCGCCCCCGCCGCCGAGGCCGAGGGTGCCGCGAGCGTCGCCGAAGCCCGGGCCGCGGGGCGCAGGCCCAGGCGGAAGGCCGTCGTACGGGTGAGCGTCCGCGGCGCCTCCACCGACCACCGGCTCCAGGTCGCAAGCCACGCGGTGGTCACCGCCGTGATCCATCCGTTCATCCGCGGACAGCGGGTGAAGCTGTACCTGAGGCGGGGCGACCACACGATCATGAGCAAGGTCAAGAAGGTGCGCCACCGCATCCCCGGGACCAAGAAGGGCCTGCTGGTGATGAGGGGGCCGCGCGTGGTCAGGCCGGGGCGCTACATCGGGAAGGCCGTTCACAAGGCGAGCCGCCGCCTCGACCGCGACGGTGACTACCGGACCTTCAGCCTCCAGTATCCGTCGCTGAGCGGCGGCTCCGGCCGCCTGGTCGAGCTCTTCAACGACCTCCTCAACGAGAACGGCTACAGGAACGCCCCCAACGGGGACGACTACAACGACGCCACCCGTCGCGCCGTGCTCGCGTTCCGCAAGACCAACGGGCTGGAGCGGACGACCAGCGCACCGGCGTCGATCTTCAGGGCGCTGGCGGGCAGGCAGGGCGAGTTCAAGCCGGCCCACCCGGACGCCGGCCGACATGTCGAGGTCGACATCTCGCGCCAGGTGATGGCGCTGATCTCCGGGGGCAAGGCCCAGTACACCTACCACGTCTCCACGGGGGCTCCGGCGACCCCCACCGTACGCGGCCATTACCACTTCTATCGCCGCCAGCCGGGGTTCAATGCGGTCGGTATGTACTACTCCGTCTACTTCGTCGGCGGGTACGCGACCCACGGCTACCACTCGGTCCCGAACTACCCCGCGAGCCACGGCTGCGTCCGCAACCCGATTCCCGACTCGATATTCATCTACAACTGGATCGAGCTCGGGATGTCGATTTACGTCCACGGTTGAGCGCCAAGGCATCTGACCCGGAGCAGAGGGCGAAGCCCGATTGCGACGGGTGAGGCTGGTGATGTTTCAGTGATTCTGGACGAAGCCAGGCAGACGCTCCTCGCGGAGCTCCGCGCGCACGCGCTCGTGATCGGCGAGGTGACGCTCAGCTCGGGCGATCGCGCGGACTACTACGTGGACGCCCGCCGGACGCTCCTGCGCCCTGCCGGGTTCAGGTCAGCGGGCGAGCTGATCGCAGCCGCCGCCGCCGAGGCCGGCGCGACGGCGGTCGGAGGGCCGGTGATGGCAGCGATCCCGCTCGCCTGCGCGGCGATCGCGGTCCCCGGCGGCGACGGGCTCGTCGGCTACTTCGTTCGCAAGGAGCGAAAGCAGCACGGTTTGCAGCGCTGGGTGGAGGGGCCGGTCGAGCCCGGCGCCCGCTGCCTGGTGGTCGAGGATACGGTGACCACGGGCGGCTCGACCGTGGCCGCGATCGAGCGCATGCGTGAGGAGGGCCTCGAGATCGCGGCGGCGCTCTGTGTCGTGGACCGGCTCGCCGGCGGAGGCGACGCTATCGCGGCAGCGGCCGCCGCCCCGTTCCACGCCCTGTTCACCATCGACGACGTCTATCCAGATCGGCCCGACCGTGTGCGCTGATCGCGCCGTAACGATCGCGCGCTACCGCGACCCGTCCGGGTACTCGTCCTTGCGCCAGGCGCGGGGCTCCTCCTCCTCAGGCTTCGCCGTCCGGGAGAGCAGGAACGAGTGGTACGGCGCGACGAACGGATCGGGTGCCATCACCGTGTAGGTGTGGTAGACGCTGCCGTTGTCGCGCGCGAAGGCGATGAAACCCGGGCCCTCGCGCAGGCCGTCTTCGAGCGTGGCTCCGACCTGCCGCCCCCAGTCCTCGAGCCACCCGGGGGGACTATCGATCATCTCCTGGACCTCGGGGATCTCCTGCGCTTGCTCGGGCGTGAGGGCGAGCCCGAAGTCGAACGGAAACTCCGTCCCATTGGTCGAGACGTAGGGGAATTGCCACCCCATCCGCTCCTTGTAGGCGGTGAGCCGATCGATCGGCGCGCGCGAGAAGCAGATCAGCGTCACGTCGCGGTGGTTCAGATGCACGCGCGTGGCGTCGAGCTCGTCCCCCATGTTCGTGCACCCGGGGCAGGCGCCGACCTCGTAATCGGGGCCGAACATGATGTTGTAGGCAAGGAGCTGCGAGCGCCCGTCGAAGAGCTCGGCGAGCGTTTTCTTCCCGTCCTCGGTGTCGAACCGGTACTCCTTCTCCACTGCAACCCAGGGAAGCTGACGCCGCTGCTCGGTCACTTTTTGGCCGAGCTCGGCCTGCTCGGCCTCGAGCTTCGCAAGCTCATCGCGAGCCGCCTGCCATTCCTCGTGGGTTCCGATCTTGTGCTCGGGCATCGTTCGCCTCCTTTGGCCGTTCGTCACAGGGTAGGCGGCTCGGTGGCCGCCCGTCGAAGCCGTGGGTAAAGACCGGCGCGCCCCGCCGAACTCATCGCTGCCTCGCCACTCTCGAGAGGCCTCGTGGGGCAACCGACTCAGCGGATCACGGCCTACAGCGCCCCCGTACCCAACCAGCGCCCAGGCGAGACAGAATGATCGCGTGTTCCACAACATCCTCGTCGCGCTCGACACGTCGCCGACCGCCGCCCGCGCGCTCGAGGAGGCCCGAGACCTGGCGGAGGCGCTCAACGCGCGGCTGACGATCATCTCGGTCGCGCCGGAGATCCCCGGCTTCGCCTATCGAGCCGGGGTGGACGTCGAGGCCCTGGAACAGGAGGCGGAGACCGAGACCGAGAAGCTCCTACGGGAAGCGGTCGAGTCGATGCCAAGCGATCTTCCCGTGACCTCGGTGCTCAGGCATGGCCACGTCGGTGAGGAGATCGTCAAGCGGATTCAGGAGGGCAACCACGATCTGCTGGTGATGGGCTCGCGCGGGCTGGGGCGGGTGGCCACCAACGTGCTCGGCAGCGTCGGCGCGTATGTGCACTTCCATTCCCGCGTCGCGATGCTCGTCATCCATCCCGAGCAGTAGACCGTCAACGCGACGTCCGTCAGATCTCGGCCAGGCGCTCGGCGATGCGGTCGAAGAAGGTCCCCCAGCCCTGCCCAGCGCGTTCGTACTGCTCGGGCGTCATGTGTCCGCGCTGCTGGAGGAGCATCTCGGTGCGGCCGTCGCCGAGGTCGTTGAGGACGACGGTCACAAGCTCGTACAGGTCCTCATCCGGCCGGTCCGAGATCGTGAAGACGAGGCGCTGCGGGGCAACCACCTCCTGGTACTCGCCCTTCCAGCGGCTCTCGCGGCGGGCGGAGCCGGTGAACATCGTCGCGCGCAAGGTGCCTCCCGGCCGGACGTCCATCGAGACGCTCGACAGGGGCACCTCGGATTGGCTGCCCCCAAACCAGTCCGCGAAGCGCTCGGGCTCGGTCCACTCCTGCCAGACGCGCTCGCGCGGCGCGTCGAAGACGCGCGTGATCGTGAGCCCGTCCTGGGCCGCGCTCTCGGTGGTCGGTTGCTCATCCATCGTCGGGTCCCTTTTCACCCGCTTGCAGGCGCTCCTCGAGGCGCTCGAAGCTGCCCTGCCAGAAGCGACGGTACCTCTCCAGCCAGTCGGCCGCTTCCCTGAGCGGCGCGGCCTCGAGGCGCGAGGGGCGAAGCTGCGCCGTTCGACTACGCGTGATCAGCCCGGCGTTCTCCAGCACCTTGAGATGCTTGGAGACCGCCTGCACGCTGATCGGGAACGGCTCGGCCAGTTCGTTCACCGTGGCCTCACCCTGAGCGAGACGACCGAGGATCGCACGGCGCGTCGGGTCCGAGAGCGCGGCGAACGTGTCGCTGAGCTGATCGACTGCCATCCTTAGTCATCCGATCGGTTTAGCAATCACCTGGTTGACTATGATACCCCGGGATACGGATGAACCGACAAGCCAAACGAGAAGGAGGCCCCAGGTGGGAAGGATCGTCGTAACCGAGTTCGCGTCACTGGACGGCGTCATGGAGGACCCGGGCGGCAGCGAAGACTTCCGCCACGGAGGCTGGAGCTTCGAGTTCAACCGCGGCGAGGAAGGCGACCAGTTCAAGCTCGACGAAACCCTCGCCACCGAGGCCCTGCTGCTGGGCCGGGTGACCTATGAGGGCTTCGCCGCGTCCTGGCCGGAGCGCGAGGGGGAGTTCGCGGACAAGTTCAACAACATGCCCAAGTACGTGGTCTCCTCGACCCTCGAGGCGCCGGAGTGGAACAACTCAACCGTGCTCGACGGCGACATCCCCCAGGAGGTCGCGAAGCTGAAGGAAGAGCTCAACGGGGACATCGTGGTCCACGGCAGCGCCCGGCTCGTGCAGACGCTGCTCGAGCACGATCTCGTGGACGAGCTGCGGCTCATGGTCTTCCCGGTCGTGCTCGGAACCGGAAAGCAGATCTTCGGCGAGACCGCCGATAAGAAGCCGCTGCGGCTCGTCGACTCGAAGACGGTGGGGGACGGCGTCGCCATCCTCGTCTACGAGGCGGCGTCGACCGGGGAGTGATCGCTCGCCACCATCGACAATCGATGAGTTCCCGGAGCTCGGCGGGTCTGGCCTGTAGGTGACCACGCCACCCGAAGAGAGCCTGACCGAGTTGCGCCGCTCGCTCGCCGGTGCCGTGCTCGGCCCCGGCGAGGTCGGATACGACGCCGCCCGCCGCTGCTTCAACGCGCTCGTCGACCGGCGGCCGGCGGCGATCGCGCGGTGCCTCGGTCCCGGCGACGTGGCCACCGCCTTCGATTACGCACGGACCGAGGGGCTGGAGGTGGCGGTGCGCGGCGGCGGGCACAACCCGGCGGGGCACTGCGTCTGCGACGACGGCCTCGTCATCGACCTGTCACTGATGCGCGGCGTCGACGTCGATCGCGACGCGCGGACCGCGCGCGCCGGCGGCGGCGCCACCTGGCTCGACTTCGACTCGGCGACGCAGGCGTTCGGCCTGGCCACGCCCGGGGGCGTGGTCGGCTCGACGGGCGTGGCCGGCCTCACCTTCGGCGGCGGGATCGGCCACCTGACCGCGCAGCACGGCCTCACCTGCGACAACCTCGTCGGGGCCGAGGTGGTCACCGCGGACGGAGCCGTGGTTCGGGCGGCCCCGGATGAGGACGCCGAGCTCCTCTGGGGGCTCCGCGGTGGTGGTGGCAACTTCGGGGTGGCGACGCGACTCGAGTTCCGCCTGCACCCGCTGCAACGGGTCGTCGGTGGGCGCCTCCTGTACACGGGCAGTGGCGTCGCCGAGGCGCTTCGCCGCTTTCGCGATCTCGTCGCTCATGCTTCGCGCGACCTCAGCCTCGGGGCGCTGCTCTCCGTGGACGAGGCGATGGAGCTGGTCCTGGTCCTCTACCCCTGCTACACGGGCTCGGATCCCGATCCCTCGGAGCTGCGCGAGCTGCGCTCAGTGGCGGGGCTCGTCGGCGACGGCGTAAGCTCGCGCTCGTTCGTCAGCCAGCAGCACCTGTTCAACCCGCCCTACGGCGAGGACCGCAACTACTGGAAGGGTCACTTCGTGCGCGAGCTCCCGGACGAGCTCCTCGACGAGCTGCTGCGACGGATGCTTGCGCTGGGGCGGCCGCCGGGACAGCTCCTGATCGAGTCGTTGCACGGCGCGCCGAAGGACTTCGACGCGAGCACCGGGGCGGTCGGGTTCCGCGGCGCCGCGTTCAACGTCAGCGCGATGGCCGCCTGGGAGGACGCGTCCCTCGACCACCGCTACGTCGAGTGGGCACGGGAGACGGCGGCCGCGATCGAGCCGTGGTCGGTCAGCGGCGGGGGCTACGTCAACTACATGCAGGCGGACGAGCCGATCGAGCGGGTGCGCGCGGCTTTCGGGGGTGAGACGTTCGAGCGCCTCCAGGAACTGAAGCGCCGGTGCGACCCCGACAACGTCCTGCACCGCAACCAGAACATCCCGCCGCCCGGCTAGTCCGCCAGCCCGGCGTCTTTCGCATCCTCACCTTGACGGCCATGGGAACATCTGTTCGTGCGATGCGACTTCTGCGGAAGCCCGATGGCGCGGTGGCGCTACCCGGCTCGGGAGCGAGGCTGGGCGGCATGCGGGAAGTGCCGAGCAGCGATCGAGTCGGACGACCGCGAGGCGCTGCTCGAACGAGCTCTGCTGATGCCGGTCCCCCGGACGGTCCCTGACCGCTACGCGCCCCGGTTCCGTGAGCAGGCCCGAGAGCTGCACGAGGAGTTCTGGACCAGCAGGGCCGGCGCCGCAGAACGGCTCTAGGTCCTGCCGGCCGGCTAGAGGCCCTCGGGCTGGGTGCGTCCCTCGCCGTAGTCGGGAATCTGCTGAACCGCCCATCCGTTCCCGTCGGGATCGCTGAAGAACACGAACCGTCCCCACGGGAAATCCTGGATGTCGGAGACCTCGAGCCCGCGCCCCGCAAGCTCCTCCCGGGCCGCCTCGATGTCGTCGACCACGAGCTGGAGGCCCTCGAGCGACCCGGGCTCCATCTCCGTGGTGCCCTCCCCAATCGAGACCGAGCAGCCCGAGCCGGGCGGGGTCAGCTGGACGAAGCGCAGGCCTTCCCGGACCGTCACGTCGTTGTCCACACTGAAGCCGGCCCGCTCCGCATAGAACTTCTTCGCCCGATCCACGTCGGAGACCGGGACCGGAATCAGCTCGAGCTTGAAGTCCATCCGGCGCGGCAGTGTATCCCGGCCGCCGTCGTCAACGGGAGTCACTCCCTCAGGGCCGGATTCCCCTCAGAGGGTTGAACGAGGACCCAGCCCTGGCCCGAAAAGCCGAGCTGGATGCTTTCGCCCGAGCCAAGTCCGACCAGCGACTTGGCCTGCACGTCCGTCTTGAGGTTCGTCTGCACGCCGCCAGACCAGGCGATCGCCGCCTGCGGATCCGCGAAGGTCGGCGCTCCGGAGACATCGAGCTTCACCGGCTCACCCTCGGAGAGCAGGGCCACCAGTCCGGTACCGCCCAGATGGACGTTGAAGAGGCCGCCCGCGAGCATTCCGGCCGTTCCGCCCTTCACTCGGGTCACGTCCCAGTCGATTCCCGCCTGGAACGCGAGGATGTTTGCCCCATTCACGGTCAGCCTGTCCTCGTCCAGCGCGACGACGTGGACGAGCATCGCCTGATGTGCGAGAAAGAGCTCGCCGCTGCCCGACGCCTCCATGAGCCTGAGCTGCTCCCCGGTGGCGGCCTTCTTGAGCAGCCGGCTCAGCCCGCCTCCCTTGTGCTCAAAGCGCACGTCGCCCTGGTAGGCGACCATCGCGCCGTTTCGGGCGACGACCGAGGTCTCGGAGAGCTCGACCTTGAGAAGTCGCGGGCCCTGCAACGTGAATGCTTCACCGGTCTCGACCTCGTCGAAGTGCTCGAGCGCGGCGCCCATGTCCGCCATCGGCCCAGTCTGATGCCGGCGATGGCGCGCGTCAAGTGAAAGTGGTCCAGGGGAAGCGACGAGCGCCCCGAGCAGGATTCGAACCTGCGGCCTACTCCTTAGGAGGGAGCGCCGACGGTTACGACGGCTGGCGACAGCGACGACGGAGGGCGCGTTATCCCGCATGGCCATTGGGATTGCGAGCGATCGGACCGCATGAACAAGCGAAGTCGGCTCAGCGCCGAAGCGCCGACGTAGTGGCGTACTGGCGATGGGGTCGCCGCACGTGAGAGAGGAGAACCGATGACCGACGAGCACGAGCCCCCCACCCCCGACCTCGATCCCCGGATCGAACGCCTCGACAAGATCCTCGCCCACGGTCGCACCCGGATCACCCAGGCGCTCACGTTCGAGCGCCACCCCGAGCTGGAGCCGTCGCGACGTCCGGCGCCGGACCTTCGAGGCCGTTGGGCTGCTGGCGAGCGATCTTCGCGGCTGGACCGATCAGTTACCTCGCATCTGGCCCACTTGCGAGCGCCGAGCAGGCCGACGAGCTGCGGCGGTTGGATCCGGCGCTGAGCGCGGGGATGAACTAGATGAGCGGGCCCTACTTCCGCAGCCCGGCGGCTTTGAGGGCATTGCATTCGTCGTAGAACTCGCGAATACGCACGATCATCCCGTCCCGGATCGTGAGCAACTCGTAGTTGGTCGAGCGAACATCCGCGCCACTCCTTGCGCCGCGGCCAACCTCGGTTGCCACGACCAGCACCTCATCGCCTGGGCAGTCGACGATCCGTTCGACCTCGTATCTGTACTCAGCGAAGCTCTCGAGCCACTCCTCAAGCCGCTGCCTGACCCCGTCACGGCCCCGATAGGTGGTTCCGTCCTCAGGCGCGGTCCACTCGACTTCGGGATGGCACAACGCCATCGTTTGGGGCATTCCGGCCAGCAACTCCGCCTTGCTCGTAGCCACCTCGTACCAACGCGCCGCAATCTCCACGTTCTCCTCCGACATCGCCTACTCCGACAGCCCCACGGCTCCGAGGGCCCTTCCCTCCTCCCGGAAGAACGCCATTCGAACAATCTTGCCGTCGCGGAAAAGGAAGTCCCAGGCGACATAGAACTCGACTGGGAGACCGCTCCGCCGACCGACCTGAAACTGGTGAAGCCACACGATGACCCGGTCGCCGACTCCTCTGATCCACAGTACCTCGACCCTCATCTCTGTCCATGCGGGGAGCCATGCCCTCCAGAAGTCGCGAACCGCCTCGGGACCGAAGTAGACGTGAGCGAAATCCTCGTTCTCCAACTCCATGCCCCGGACGTCGAACACGACGTATTGGTCGATCAGCTGGGCACCCGCCTCGATGTCGCCTCGATTGAACGCCTCAAACAGGCTCCGCACGATCTCCTCGTTCTCCTGCGACATCGCCCGCTCAGTATCGACCGACGAGACAGTGCCCGCAAGACGCTTGGCAAAACCGGCCACATTTCGCGGCCGGGTGTGCGCGGCTAGCCCTCTGTCCAGCCAGCGGTTGCCGTGGGATCCCTCCCCACCCGAGTCGCGTCTCGCCCACGCTCAGCGCTGGGTGGGAGCGACGAAACTGAGCCCACGCGCAAGTGCCAGGTCGAGGTCGAGCGTCTGCGCGATGCCGTGAACGTCGTGGAAGCCAACGCCGTAGGTGTGGCCGCCCACTGTCCAGACCAGCACCACGTGTCTGGCGAAGGCGCTGCCGGCGTTCGTCCCAAACGGGACGTAGATGGCACGCATCCGCCAGCCGTTGACCGTCACCCTCCGCAGAGGACGAACACGAGCGCCTGGGTACCAAGCTGGGCCGTTGACGACCTTGGCGTAGTTCCGGAGCGGTCGAGGCGACGCGACGATGACGAGGTGCTGGTCGTAGGTTTCGCTTGAGCCGACTACCCAGTTTCGCCATGACCTTGCGCACACTGCCGGCCCGACAATGTCCAATTCGCAACCTCCTTGGCCAGGGGTCGCCGTCAAGCGTTCCGGAACCCGAGTCGGACACGGAACGGGGTATCCGACGCTATCTGCGGTTGCTCGACATTTCGCAAGGAGTCCTTCCGATGCCCGAACAAGTTGAGACGCAGCTGCCATCGGCGGCTGTCCCTCGGTCACCGTCTCGCCGTCGTCCCCGGAACAACCACTACTCGTGAGCACTGCGAGCGACAGGAAGACCACCAGCTTGCGCACGTCCTCATTCATACGCGCAACGTCGCCTAAAGAGTCCCGGGCTTGTCTAGCTTCCGCCAGCGGCGGCGAGCGGTGACTAGAGCTCGATTTCCTCGACCAACGATTTCGTCGACCCGGGGCGGTCTCCCGTGTTTCGGCGGGTCCGGCTCCCGAGTCATGGCGTCAGCCGGTGAGCGAGTCGGGTCGACCAAAGGGCCTCGACGTGCTTGGACGCTACGGGCTCCACTGCCCGGTGTGCGCGTTTGCCCGCCTCTTCCGGTCGAGCTGGTTCACGACTTCCGCGTCTAACGGCTGAGTGGGTCCGGCGCTGGTCGCCGGCGACCCAGCCGTGGTCCGGTCACGAGGTCCACACCGTCCGAATGGCGACACGGCATCGGGGGTACACCCACACCGTGTTCACGTTCTTCGTCGACGCGGTAGCGGATCTGATCCGGCCCTTCATCGCCGAGCCCGCCCACGCTCAGACAGCGCCTCTTTGATGCGGGCCGCCGGTATCAGCGAGTTCGGCGGCGCTGTCAGGCGGATCGACCTTCCAGATCCGCGCCCCCTCGCGGACGACGAGGTCCTGATCGAAATCCGGGCCGCGGGCGTCGGCAACTGGGAGGAGTTCGTCCGGACGGGCGATTGGGACGTCGGCCGCGCCCCTCCGATGGCGCTTGGCGTCGAGGCCGCCGGGGTCATAACGGGGATCGGAGATTCCGTCGAGGACTGGGAGCCGGGCGATGAGGTGCTCAGCCACCCCCTCCCGCTGCGGGATCAGGGAACCTGGGCGCCCTGGCTGATCGCCTCGGCGACGGTGCTCGCGCGAAAGCCTGCCGCCCTCTCGTGGGAGGCCGCTGCAGCGTTCCCCGTTCCGGCCCTGACCGCCACGCAGGTGATCGACGGAGCCCTGGCGGTGCGCCCTGACGACCCGGTCCTCGTCAATGGTGGGAGCGGGGTGACCGGCACGCTGCTCGTTGGGCTGGCCGCGGCGCGCGGCGCCGAGGTGATCGCGACCGCAGGACCGGCCAGCCACGAGCGCCTGCGCCGGCTGGGAGCGGCCCACGTGCTCGACTATCACGACCACGACTGGCCGGAGCAGGCGCGCGCCATTGGCGGCGGCTTGGGCGTGACCGCCGTCGCGAACGCCGTGCCTAACGGCTCAGCCGACGCGATCGGCACCGTGCGCGACGGCGGTCACCTTGCGACGATCACCCAGGACCCACCGGATGAGCAGCGAGACATCGAGATCTCGTCGGTGATCGTGCAGCCCGACGGCCGCGCGCTCGGCGAGCTCGCCGAGCTGCTCGCGGCCGGGAAGCTCGAGGTCTCGACAGCGGCGACGTTCCCGCTCGAGGAGGCCGCCGAGGCCTTGGCGGCAGCAACCGAGGGCGGCGCCGGCGGAGCGGTCGTGCTTCGCCCCTGACGGGGGCGAGGATCTAGCCCACCAGGGCAAGCCGCTGCTTTCCATGCAAAGCGACACTTTCGCGGCCTACTGTCGGCCCCGGTTGCAGCGCGTACAGGCGGGCCTCAGGTTGGCCAGCTCGTCGCCTCCACCGGCGATGAAGTGGCGATGGGAGGCGACCGATGAATCCGGCCGGGATGCCAATATCGCGCATGACCATGCGGGATACGGGAGACGCCCCGAGCAGGATTCGAACCTGCGGCCTACTCCTTAGGAGGGAGTCGCTCTATCCGGGCTGAGCTATCGGGGCCGATGCGCAGGATACGGTGCTGCGGCGCCCCCTACTCCGGCTCCTCGTAGAGGCTCTCGCTCGCAATCCTCCGCCGGAGCGTGCGATCCCAGAGCACGATCTCCAGGTAGAGATCGTCCACGAAGCCGTGGATCGCGTCAACGGCGACGAGCGTGAAGCGGCCGTCCTCGATCGCGGCCTGGTCGAGCACCTCGCCGTCGAGCTCGGCGGTCGCGGCCGCCGCGCCTCTCACCAGGGGCAGGCCCCAGATCAGGGTGACCTCGCCGCCGCGGCCGCCGTCGGCGCGCCAGGCGCCGATAACGTCATCGTTGAGGTCGATTCGCCAGTCGGGGTTGTCATCGGCGGTGACGTCGGTGAAATCCGCCTCGCCGCGGAGGTCTCGCGGCTCGGAGTCCTCGGGACGCTCGAACGAGACGTGCCCGAAGTACTCGACCACCGGGTGCTGGGCCTCGGGCGCGGCCGACTCGGCCTCCGCCGCTTCGGCATCGCCATTCGCGCGCCCGGCCGGGGCCGCCCGTCCGGTGACGGGCACATAAACGCGCCCGCCCCACCCCCGCTCCGGGAACCACTTGAGCGTCTCGAGGTCGAGCGGAGCGCCGGCTTCCCCCGCGAGCGGCTCGCACGCCTGCGCGAACTGTTCCCCCAACCGCTCCGCCCAGCGCCCATAGGGCTGCTTCTCCTGCGGGGCGTCGGCGACGAAGCGGGGGAACGGGCGAGCGATCGGCGGGCTCATCGGGCGCGCACACTACCGGGGCAGCCCGCCCGCATTACGCGAGGGCGGCCCCCAGGTCAGCGGCAGCGCGCTCCGGCGGGTAGACGTTGACATCGACGCCGGTGCCGAGCTCGAACCCGGCACGGATCGTGAGCCGGGGAAGGATGTCGACGTGCCAGCAGAACTCCTCGGCGCTGCGGGGAGCGGTGCGAACCCAGAGGTTGAGCTGCGGCGGCGAGCCGAACACGTTCGCGAGCGAGGTGAGCGCGATGCGGATCATCGCCGTCCCCACGTCGCCGTCATCCTCGAACCGGGGCGCCGGGCGGCGCGGGATCACCCGCAGCTCGAACGGCGCTCGCGAGGCCCATGGGGCAATCACGATCGCGTCGTCGTCGAACGCGACCAGGCGCTCGCGCCGGCGGACCTCCTCGGTGGCGATGTCGATGAGCAGGTGGCCGCCCATCGTCCGTTCGTGGTAGGCGGCAGCGCGCTCACGCTCACGGGCAATCTCGGCCGGCACGAACTCCATCGCGTAGAGCTGGGCGTGCGAGTGCTCGAGCGAGGCTCCGGCATCCGGCCCCTCGTTGACGATCAGGTGCACGTAGGAGGCGCCGGAGTGAGCGCGCATGCGCTCGCGCCAAGCCGAGACCATGCCCGCGAAGCGCTCCTCGGGGAGCGCGACGAGCGACGTCACGTGCTCGGGCGCGCTCACCACCACCTCGTGCGCTCCCTTTGCCGCGGCCGAGCGAAACAGGTCCGGCTCGCTGCCTCGGGTGGGCGCAGCCAGGGGGTCGATCGCGCTCGCCATTCCGAGCTCACCGACGGCGCCCGCCTTGGCCGCCGCGCCCCCGCCCGCTCCCGGCTCGCCGTCGCCGCCCAGGACCGGATACAGGTTCGGCACCGCCCGCTGGGTCCACCCCGGCGTGTTCGGCTCACTCCCATCGGGTCGCCTGGCCCAGACCTCGGGAGGGGTGCGGTCCTCGCGGCCCGCGCAGAACGGGCAGGTCTCGAGCGCGTCCGGCCGCGATTCGGCGGGGGTCGGGACGAACGCGTCTGGGCGCTCGGCGCGACCGGGCGCGAGGATCGCCCGCAGGCCGGTGAGCTGGTCTATGCGGACCTCGGGCGCGGTCAGCTCGAGCCGGCGCCGGAGGCGGGTCGGTCGTCGCCGAACTCAGTCGGGTGTTCAGGCGGGGGCACCGACGGCGCGGCCCCTCGCTCGACCAGGGGCTTCAGCAGGTCGAGCGGCAGCGGGAAAATGATCGTTGAGCTCTGGTTGACCCCAATCTCGACCAGGGTCTGCAGGTAGCGGAGCTGAAGCGTCGCCGGGTTCACGCTGATGATGTTGGCCGCGTCGGAGAGCTTCTCGGCGGCCTGGAACTCGCCGTCGGCGGCGATGATCTTGGCCCGCCGCTCGCGCTCGGCCTCAGCCTGGCGGGCGATCGCGCGCTGCATGTCCGTGGGCAGCTCGACGTCCTTGACCTCGACCGTGGTCACCTTCACGCCCCACGGCTCAGTCTGCTCGTCGATGATCCGCTGAAGCTCGACGTTGAGCCGCTCGCGCTCGGCGAGCAGCGAATCGAGCTCGGCCTTGCCCAGCACGGAGCGGAGTGTCGTCTGCGCTATCTGCGACGTCGCGAGCAGGAAGTTCTCGACCTCGGTGACCGCCTTGTTGGGGTCGATCACGCGGAAGTAGGCCACCGCATTCACACGGACCGTGACGTTGTCCTTGGTGATCACCTCCTGCGGCGGCACGTTCAAGGTCACCGTTCGCAGGTCGACGCGGACCATCTGGTCCACGATCGGGATCAGCAGGATCAAGCCCGGCCCCTTCTGGGCGATCAGGCGCCCGAGGCGGAAGATCACGCCACGCTCGTACTCGCGCAGGATCCGGATCGACGCCGCGAGCAGGATCACGATAAGCAGCGCGACCACCGCGATGATCGCGAGGGCGACTGTCACTGGGTGACTCCTTCCTCTTCGATCTCGACCGGACGCACGGTCAGCGTCAGGCCGTCGACGGACTCGACCCGGACTCTAACGCCGGGGGCGAGCGCGGCGCCGTCGGCTCCGTCGGGCACGCGCGCTCGCCACAGTGCGCCCTGGACGAACACCTGGCCGATGGGGTCGAGCGACTGACGCACCTCCCCGACCGTACCGACCATCTCCTCCCAGCCGGTGATCACCGGGCGACGCCGGGCCTCGACGACCTTCTTTGCCCCGAACGCGAGCAGGCCTCCGAGCAGGAGCCCGACCGCGATCACGACCGGGGCCGAGACCTCGAATGCGTCCGAGTTGGTGTCGTAGAGCAGCAATCCGGACAGGACCATCGCCAGCACCCCGCCCGCGCCGAGGATCCCGTGCGTCCCCAGGTGGGCCTCGGCGATGATCAACCCCACGCCCACCAGGAGCAGGGCGATCCCGGCCGCGGTCACCGGAAGCTGAGAGGTGCCGTAGAGGCCGAGCAGGAACGCGATCGCGCCGAACGTCCCCGGGGCGATCAGGCCCGGGCTGAAGATCTCGATCGCGATCCCAAGGATCCCCACCGACATCAGCAGGAAGGCGACCGTGGGGTTGACCAGCAGTTGGAGCAGGTCGTATTGAAGCGGCATGTCGCGGGTGACGATCTCGAGCCCGTCGGTCTCGAGCGTCTGCGCCTTCGGGCCCTGGACCCGGAACCCGTCGAGGGCGGTCAGCAACTCGTCCTCGCTCCCCGCCACCAGGTCGATCAGCCCCGCGTCGAGCGCCTCCTGAGCGGTGACATTGGTCGCCTTGCGCACCATCTCCTCCGCCAGCGCCGGGTTGCGCCCGTGCTCCGAGGCCAGCGCCCGCACGTAGGCGGCGGCGTCGTTTCGGACCTTGCGCCCGAGGACCTCGTCGACGTCACCGCCGCTGAGCGAGATCGGGGTCGCGGAGCCGATGTTGGTCTGCGGGGCCATCGCCGCGACGTCGCTCGCCTGGGTGATGAAGAGGCCGGCCGAGGCGGCTCGGGCGCCGTCGGGCGAGACATAGACCACCACGGGCATCGGCGCCGCGATGATGTCCTGGACGATCTCGCGCATCGAGGAGTCGAGCCCCCCGGGCGTGTCGAGGCGGATGATCGCCAACTCCGCGTCCTTGTCTGAGGCCTCCTCGAGCGCGTTCCCGATCCACGCCTCGGTCGCGGGGTCGACCGTGCCCGGGAACTCGATCGAGTAGGCGATGCCCGTGTCCTGTGCGGAGGCGGAGCGCAGGACACCAACCGCGCCGAGGACCGTCAGCGCAACCAGAGCCAGCAGTCGAGCCCGCCGTGTCATGTGCTGATTATTGCGATCCGCGAACGCGGGCTACCGCGCGTAGCGGTTGATGTCGGCCTCGAGGTCGGCGGCCGACCCATATGGCCCGATCCTGGTGTACGTGGGCTCGCCCGCCGCGTCGAAGAAAACGGTCGAGGGGTAGCCCACCGTGGCGTCGAGGACATCCTCGATGATCTCCTCGTCGGGATCGCTGAAGCTCGGGTAGGGAACCGGGTATTCCTCGAGGAAGGTCCTGGCGGCGTCCTCGGAGTCCATCCCGTCGACGCCCAGGAACGCAACCCGGGCGCCGTGCTCGGCCGCTGCCTGCTGGAAGTACGGGAACTCCGCCCGGCAGGGTCCGCACCATGAGGCCCACTTGTTGACCACCACGGGGTAGCCGCGAACCTTCGCGAGCTCGTTCTGGAACGCCTCGGCGCCGCCGTCGATCAGCTCGTTGGCACGCTCGTGGAGCGCCGCGAGCTCCGGCGGAGCGTCGGCGAAGGTCTGCTCGTAGTCCGGCGGCGCTGGAGGGGCATCGTCCGCGTCGTCGCTCCCGCCCGCGACCACGGCGATGACCGCGGCCAGGCAGACGACCGCGAGCGCGAGGCCGAAGGCGACGCGCCGAAGGCGTGAGCCGGTCTCGGGAGGCATCTAGGTGAGCTTGGAGGCGTCGTGGTTTAATAGGGGGCGGTCACTTCTTAGGAGACCGCGGAGACCTGCCGCGTCGGGCCACGAGGGGAAAGCGCCCGCCCGGCGGCAACTCCTTCGAGCTTACCGGGCTGCCCACCGGGGATCTCCCACAGATGGCGGGCAGCGGATGAGAGCCCTTAGATGGCGAACACGACTGACGTCGCCGCGAGCGCGGCAAAGGCGCGGCTAACCGAAGCCGAGATCGAGCGGGTGCGCGAGTTCACCCGCGAGCCGGTGCTGCTCGAGGGGGAGGCGCTCGACGTGCTCGCCCCCGGTACGGCGCGCCGTCGTGCCGCCGACGCTGCCCTGGCCGAGATCGATGCCGGGCGGGAGCACCCCTCGTTCGAGTGGCGTCGTGACTACTCGCTCGTGCTCGGCCTGGAGCGCCTGCTCTCCGAGGAGGTCCCTCACCTACAGGACGGAGCGGAGCTCAGCGAGCATCAGGTCGACGCGCTCTCGGGCACCCTCGCGGCGCTGATCGCCGAGCTCGAAAGGGCCAACGGTGACCGCCGCGTCAACGGCGGGCGTGGCGGCAACGGCGGCCGAGCGGCGGACGAGAACGGGACGGCCCGTGACGGCGGCCCGGGCAACGGCGAGGTCGACGAGGAGGAGGTGCTCGCGGCCGACGAGGAACCCCGCGACTGGGAGCCGGAGGCCGAGGAGGACCTGGTCGAGGAGGCGCCCGAGGACCCCGGCGAGAGCCGCCGGTTCTGGTTCGAGCACGCCACCGGCGCCGGCAAGACGGTCGCCGCGGTTGGGTTCATCGAAGCCTCGCGAACCGGCGGGGTGCTCATCCTCACCCACCGGCGCAACCTGGTCGATCAGTTCATCGGGGAGATCTCCACCCGCGGCTACTCCGAGCGGCTCTCGCCGGCGCTCCTCGACGGCGCCGACCACCCCTACGGCCCGGTCACGGTCGAGACCTACCAGTGGTTCGTGCGCAACGCCGACCGGGTCTCCGACGCGTACTCGATCGTCGTCTGCGACGAGGCCCACACCGCGCTCGGCGAGAAGACGAGCGCCTGCATCCGCCACTGGCCCGGTCCGGTGTTCATCGGCATGACCGCGACCGGGGCGCTGATCGCCCGCCACGTCGCCGACCTCTTCCCCACCCAGACCTCGCGGTTCGACCTGGCCCAGGCGGCGCGGCGCGGCGTGATCTCGCCGCTGCGCTGCATCCGGATCCCACCGGGGCCCGGGGTGAGAACGATCGCCAAGGTGCCGCTCAGGCGGGGCGAGGTGGATCAAGACTTCGACCAGGAGGAGCTGGCCAAGCTGCTCGACCAGGCGCCGTTCAACGTCGCCGTCGCCGACCTCTACCGGTCGCGCTTCCGGCGGATTCCCGGCGTCGTCTACACCGCCGGGGTCCGGCATGCGAGCAACGTCGCCCGCGCCTTCCAGGACGTCGGCATCAACGCCCGCGCCGTCTCCGGTGAGACGCCGAAGCGCGAGCTCGCCGAGATCCTGGCCGCGTTCGAGCGCGGCGAGGTCGACGTGCTCTGCAACGCGATGCTCCTGGCAGAGGGGTGGAACTCGCCCCGGGCGACGATCTGCATGCACCTCGCGCCGACCGCTTCGCGCCGCGTCTACCAGCAGCGCGTGGGCCGGGTCACCCGCCGCAACCCGGGCAAGGAGGCCGGGCTCGTGATCGACTTCGTCCATCCGGCGACCACCTCGGACGAGACCATCGTCACCCTGCACAGCCTGCTCGACCGCGACGTCTATCGCGGTGGCGCGATCGTGGTCGGACCGGTTCGCCGCGGCCGCGGGAGGCGGGTGCGGGTCGAGCGCCGGGTTGTCCCCGTCTCGGCCGATCCCGAGCGGCGCCTGGCGGTGCTCGAGCGTGAGCTGTGGCGGATCGCGGTGGAGCATCTCAACTACTCGGAGCAGCACGCGTGGGCGGCGCTGGCCGGCGCGCGGGTGACCCCGAACAACTGGCGCCGCGCGAAGGCGATGATCCAGCACGACCAGGCGAAGGAGCTGCGCCGCCGCTTCCTGCTCACCTGCGTCCAGCGAAACCGCAACCACCAGCTGCGCCTGAAGGCGCTCGCCGAGATCGCCGCTCTGCGTGACGCGGACGCCTTCGACGATGCCGCCGAGGTGGTCGCCACCTGGCCCCGCGAAGAGCGGCGGGCCGGGGTCAAGGTGCTGCTGCAGGCGCTGGCCGAGCGACGGATCGGACGGCGCGACCAGGCGCAGGCGTGGGTCTGGCGCCTGGCGTCGCTCACCCGCGAGCTCCACGAGGAGTACGCAGTCCAGCGCTGGCCCGAGACGAAGCGGCTGTTGGGCCTGTTCGTGAACTCCTCGGGCCGTGCGCACGGGCGGAACGCCCGGCGCATCGTCCATGCGGCCCGCCAGCAGGACCGGCGCCTTGCGGTGGCCCTCCTGGCCGCAGCCGTCGCCCACACGCCCGAGGCCGAGGAGGTGCTACGCGGCGCCCGGATGCGGATGGCGCGGAAGCCCTCGGCGGTCGCGCGCGAGCTGCTTCGCAACTTCCCGAAGTCGGGGACGAGGCGCCGACGCCGGCGCCGCGCCGGGGGCAACGGCGCGAAGGCCGGCGGCGAGGAAGGTGGGCGAGAGCGGGAGAAGCTCGCCGAGGCCGAGGGCGACGCCGACGAGGCGTCGGCCGCCTAGAGCCGGGCTCATTCCCCCGGGCGCAGGCTGACCTCCCCGGCGCCCAGCGCCAGGCGCCCGCCGCCCTTGGTCGTCACGATCAGGTTGCCCAACTCGTCGATCCCCGCGGCGACGCCTCTGCCGTCGCCGGCGTCGCCGGCGCCCTCCCAGGCGACCTCGCGCCCGGCGAGCGCGTCACGCGCGCGGAACTCGGCCAGGACCCGCTCGCTCGGCGCCTGGATCCATTCCCCGAGCGCATCGTTGACGGCGACGAGCGCGGCGTCCACGGTCACTCCGTGCCCGACCGATGTCGCCGGCCAGCGAAGGTCGTCGGGGAAATCCCCCTCGGCGATCTGGAGGTTGACCCCCACGCCGATCACCGCCCAGTCGGGCGGGCGGGCCTCGATCAGGATGCCGGCGACCTTCCTCTCGTCGAGCCACACATCGTTCGGCCATTTGACTCGGCAGGCGTGGGGCGCGAGCGACTCGACCGCGGCGCAGACCGCGATCGGGATGGCCAGCGGCAGCAACGCGTGGCGGCGCTCCAAGGGGCGGAGGACGGCGGAGTAGAGCAGCGCCCTGCCGGCGGGCGCCGCCCACCGCCGGCCGCGCCGACCCCGGCCGGCGCGCTGCTCGGCAGCGGTCACCACCGTTCCCGATGGCGCGCCGGCGGCCGCCAGCTCGCGCGCCTGGTCGTTGGTCGAGTCGGTGACGCGGTAGTGGCGGCGCGGCCAGCCGAACACGGTCACGGGGCCGCCCCAACGTGTTTGTCGGGTTCTATACGCATGGAGTCACGAACCCGACAAGCACAGGGGCAGGGCGGGTTCGCTCACGCGGGGCGCAGCACGACCTCGTCGCGGGGCGAGAGGTCGAGCACGTCCGCTGCGCTGCCCCGATTCACCGCCAGGGCGAGGCTGCGGTATGGGTCCTCGTAGAGGATCAGCTGCCCCGGCGAGACGTCGCTGAACGTGAGCGAGTAGGTCGCGTCCAGCGTGATCCCGCCCGCCCCGACCCAGACCCGTCGCCCGAGCCGCAACCCGGTCTGCGGCAGGTCCTCGTGGCTGAGGTCGAGCGCGGCGTTGCCGTAGCGGTCGATGTAGACGACGTGGGTTGCGACCCGGCCCGGCTCGATCCGCGCGCGCTGCCGCTCGAGCTTCGTCAGCGACCCGGGATCGATTGCCTCGCCGGCGTCCTCGAGCTTGGCGCCGCCGGCCAGTCGCGCCGCGACGGGCGCGAACACGTCGCGGCCGTGGAAGGTTGCGGAGACCGGCTCGAGCCGGAACGAGGAGAGCGTTGCGTCGACGGCCGCCACCGCTCCCCCCAGTCGCTCGGCGGCCGGCCAGAGCAGGCCGTTGTCGGGGCCGACCAGAACCCGATCGTCGTCCCGGACCAGGACCGCGATCGCGCGGCGGGGCGAGCCGACGCCGGGATCGACGATCGCCAGGTGCACTCCCGCGGGCGCATACGGCAGCGCGTTCGCCAGCACGGTCGCCCCTTCTTCGATGGCGTGGCGGCGGATCCCGTGCGTGAGATCGATCACCGCTGCCTCCGGCGCGATCCGGGCGATCACCGCGCGGCAGACGCCCGCGAACTCGTCGCCGTAGCCGTAGTCGGAGAGGAAGGTGATCGGCCTCGCGGCCATGGCCATTGAATCTACCCCGGGTCAGCGGGTCGGCGACCCGGCGCTCGCGTCCGCAAGCAGGGCGTCAACCAGCCCATCAACGTCGTGGCGCTCGGCTTCGACGTCCACCTTGAGGCCGGCATCTCGGGCGGCCTCGCTGGTCACCGGGCCGATCGTGACGACTCGGCCGCCGGTCGGGTAGCCGTCGCCAACCGAGTCGACGAAGTTGCGGACCGTCGATGACGAGGTGAACGTGACGTAGTCGGCGCCCGCCGCCTGCTCCAGCGCCTCGGGCTCGGGGTCCTCGGCGACCGTCTCGTAGAGCGCGACCACGTCGACCTCCGCGCCGCGCCGGCGCAGCGCGTCGGGGAGCACGTCCCGAGCCTTCGGCAGCGCGAGCCACGAGCACCGGCCGCCCGCTGACGTCGACCTCCTCCAGCGCCTCCACCATCGCCTCGGCCACGAACCGCTCGGGCACCACGTCGGCGATCAGGCCGTGCTCGCGCAGGGCCTCCGCGGTCCCGGGCCCGATCGCGGCCACGGTTGCGCTCGCCAGCGCGCGGGCGTCGCGCCCCGCCTCGGCCATCGCCTGGAACAGGAGGCGGACGCCGTTGGGGCTGGTCAGGCAGACCAGCGCATAGGTGTGCAGTGCGTCCACCGCCGCCCTGATCTCAGCCGAGTCGAGCCTCGGCACGATCCGGATCGCCGGAAGCTCGACGACGTCGGCACCGAGTGCTTCGAGCGTGCGAGCGAGGCCGCTCGCCTGTGCCCGGGCACGCGTGACCACCACCCGCCGGCCGTGCAGCGGTCGCCGCTCGAGCCAGGCGATCGCCTCACGCCGGGCCGCGACCGGGCCGAACAGCAGGATGGCGGGCGGGCTCAGCCCGGTCCGCTCCACCTCTTCGGCCAGCCCGTCCAGGGTCGCGGTCGCGGTGCGCTGCGCCGCCATCGTGCCGCGCTCGATTGCGGCGGCGGGCTCTCCCGGGTCGCGTCCGGCCGCGATCAGCCGTTGGGCGATCTCCGGCAGCCGCCCCACGCCCATGTAAAGGACCAGGGTCCCGGGGAAGCGCGCCAGCGCCGGCCAGTCGAGCGCCGAGTCGTCCTTGGCGGGATCCTCGTGGCCGGTGACGAAGGCGACCGCGGAGGCGTCGTCGCGGTGGGTGACCGGGATCCCCGCGTAGGCCGGGGCGGCGACGCCGGCGGTCACCCCGGGCACCACCTCGAACGGGACCCCGGCCACCGCCAGCGCCTCGGCCTCCTCCCCGCCGCGACCGAACACGAACGGGTCGCCGCCCTTGAGCCGAACGACGCTCCGCCCGGCTCGGGCGTGCTCCACCATCAGCTGCTCGATCCGTTGCTGGGGCACCTCGGGCTTGCCGGGCCACTTGCCGCAGTAGACGAGCTCGGCGTCCTCACGGGCGCCGTCGAGCGCGCCGGGTGGGATCAGGCGGTCGTGGAGGATCACGTCGGCGGTGGCGATCAGCTCGACGGCCCGGACCGTGAGCAGCCCCGGATCCCCCGGGCCGGCGCCGACCAGGTAGACCACGCCGGGTCGGGCGCTCACGCGAGCGCCTCCGCCCGCTCGAGCAGCTCACCGGCGCCCGCAGCGAGCATCCGGCTGGCCAGCTCCTCACCGAGCCCGGCGGGGTCGTCGAGCGGGCCCGCGAGCGAATCGCGCAACCACTCGCTGCCGTCCGGGAGCCCCGCGAACGCCTCGATCCCGATCCCGTCAGCGCCCGTGTGAGCGCAGATCCCGATCGGCGTGCGACAGCTGGCGCCAAGGGTGGTGGTGGCGGCCCGCTCGGCGGTCAGCTCGGTGAGCGCAGCCTCGTCCCCGATCCGTGCAGCCGCAGCCCTGCTCTCACGATCCTCCCGACGCGCCTCGAGCGCGAGCGTGCCCTGGCCCGGCGCCGGGGTCATCTCGCTCGGCGAGAACATGAACGCGACCTCCGCCGCTCGCCCCAGTCGTCGCAGGCCGGCGGCGGCCAGCACGATCCCGTCGAGGGTGCCCTCCGCGAGCTTCGCCAGGCGGGTGTCGACGTTCCCGCGCAGCTCGACGATCTCGAGGTCCGCGCGCAACGCCAGGAGCTGGGCCCGGCGCCGCAGGCTCGAGGTTCCGATCCGAGCTCCCTCGGGCACCTCGCCAAGCGAGGCCGCGGAGCCGACGTACGCGTCGGCGGACTCCTCACGGCCCGGGACGGCGGCGATCGCGAGCCCCTCGGGGAGCTCGCCCGGGAGGTCCTTGGCCGAGTGCACGCCGAGGTCCACCTCGCCCTCGAGCAAGGCCCGCTCGACCCCGCGGACGAATCGGGCCTTGTCCCCGACCGCCCCGTCGTCGGTCCTCACCCGCACGATCTCCGCCCCTGCGAGCGCCGCCGAGATCTGCTCGGCCTGCGCCACGGCCAGGGCGCTCGCGCGGGTTCCAAGGCGCAATGGCGACATGCCCGCATTGTGGCCCCTCAGGACGCGCGCAACCTCTCCCTGCCCTTGCCGGCCCGTCCAACTGCGGATTTCCACCACCCCTCGGATGAAAAACGCAGTTGGTTGATGGGCGGGAGGAGCGGGCGGCCCGCCGGCCCCGTCCAACTGCGGATTGCCACCACCCCTCGGATGAAGAACGCGGTTGGTCGGTGGGCAGGGTGACGGGAGGCGCAGGTTGGGAGAGCAGGGGCGAGCGGGAAACCGCCGGTCGTTGGTCGGGAACGAAGGCCGCGTCCGGGCGCTTGGGGGCTACGCCTTGCCGTCGGGCCGGCGCAGCTCGCGCACCTGCGCGTCCTCGCCGAGCGGCTCGCTCTCGGGATCGAGTCCGAACAGGTCGCGCAGCGCGGCCACCTTCACGTACGCGTCGTCCTCGCCGCCGGAGCGCCTCAGCCGGAGGGTGGGCTCGTGCAGCAACCGGCTCGCGATCGCCCGCGCCATCGCCCGGAGGCGGTCGCGGTCGCTCTCGCTCAGTGCCTCCCATCGGGGCTCGTTCTCGGCGAGCACGCGCTCGACCACCTCGTCGCCCCTGGCTCGAAGCGCGGCGATCGTGGGGGCCACCTCCTGCGTCGTCAGCCAGCGCTCGAACCGCGAGACCTCTGCCCGCAGCACCCCCTCGGCCCGCCTGGCCTCGGCCTCACGGCCGGAGGCGTTTCGCTCGACCAGCTGCTGGAGGTCGTCCATGTCGTGGAGCGCCACTCCCGCCAGCTCGCGGCAGGCAGGGTGGATGTCGCGGGGCACGGCGAGGTCGATCAGCAGCAACGGACTACCCTCGCGCGCGGACATCACCTCGGTGAGCGCATCGCGCTCGACCACGTGGTGTGGGGAACCCGTGGAGGCGACGACGATGTCGGCGCCGATCAGCTGCTCGGGAAGGTCGTCGAACCGGACCGCGTGCCCGCCGAACCTCTGGGCCAGCCCGATCGCCCGGTCGTAGCGACGGTTGGCGATGAACACGGCGTCGACCCCGCGAGCGGACAGGGCGCGGGCGGTGTGCTCGGCGGTCTCGCCCGCGCCGATCACCAGCACGCGCCGATCGCCCAGGTCGCCCAGTACGCGCTGTCCCAGCTCGACCGCCACCTGCGGCACCGACAGGGCGCCTTCGGAGATCCGGGTTTCCGACCTCGCCCGCTTGCCTGCGGCCAGCGCGCCGCGGAAGAGCCGGTTGAGCATTGCCCCGGTGGCGCCCTCGACCAGGGCAAGCTCGTAGGCACGCTTGACCTGGCCCTGCACCTCGGCCTCGCCGATGATCATCGAGTCGAGGCCGGCGGTCACCCGGAACAGGTGGGCGGCGGCGTCGGAGCCCCGCAACGAGTAGAGGTGGCCGACGAGCTCGGTCGGGCGCATCTCGGCCTCGTGGGCGAGAGTTCCCAGCGCCCGCGACTCGGCGCCGACCGGATCGGCCGCGTACAGGTAGAGCTCGGTGCGGTTGCAGGTCGAGATCGCGGCGGCCTCGTGGACCACGTCCGCATCCACGAGCTCGCCGAGCACGCCCACAGCCCGGCCCTCGGTCAGCGCCATGCGCTCCCGCAGCTCGAGCGGAGCCGTCTTGTGCGAGACGCCGATCGCGAGCAATTCAGCCAATGCCCGCCGCCTCCTCTGCTCCCGCCCCAGAATCACTGCCCGCCGCCTCCTCTGCTCCCGCTCCAGAATTAATGCCCGCCGCCTCCTCTGCTCCCGCTCCAGATACCTTGCCCTCGGCTCGCGCCTCGGGCATTTCCATGCTGCTCCCGCGTCCGGGGGCGGCGGGGCTACTGGTGGGATGATGTCCCGGCTTCTCCGCCAGGTCCGCCAGCTCGCCCAGCTCGCGCTCGAGCCGCTGGAGCTTCGCCGCCATGATCGCCACGTAGACGAGGATCAGCGCGCAGAAGACCACGTACGCCCCGGCGACGTACTTCCCAGCCTCATCGAGGGGCAACGCGGGCATCAGACGTTGGTCGCCTGCGAGGGGACTGCGGGGGCGATCCGGGACCCGGCGGGAGCGGGTGACTCGGCGTCGAGCGCCCGGCGAAGCCGCGAGAGCTTGGCGGAGGCGGACTTCGCCGCAAGCTCGAACCCGACGAGCGTCACCCACAGAAGCGCCATCGCCGCCATTGCCACCAGGAAGGCGACCCACATCTTGGGCGGCAGGCCGCCCTCGGCAGTGGCGAACACGCGCGGGTGCACGAGCGACTCGGCCGCTCGAACGGCGGCGAAGTTGAGGGGAACGAAGGCGCCGGCGGCGATCGCGAACACGGACGCGTACCGGGCCTGGCGGTCGCGGTCATCGACGGCGAAGCGAAGCGGGTAATAGGTGCAGTAGAGGAGGAACACGATCAGGAAGCTCACCAGGGTCGGCTCATCCCAGACCCACCATTTCCCCCAGGACGCCTTCGCCCAGATCGCCCCGGTGAGCAGTACCGCGACCCCGAAGATGATCGAGATGTGAATGGAGACGTATGCGCGCGCATCGTGGACGGGATCCCGCGTGCGCAGGTAGCGGATGGCGTGGATCAGGGCGACGACGAAGCCGGCCAGTGCGCAGATCGCCAGCGGCACGTGCAGGTAGAAGATCTTCTGGATGAACCCCTGGTCGGCGTCGAGCGGGGCGTAGAAGAAGACCAGCGCGAACGCGGCCGTGATCGCGACCACGGTCGCCATCGACAGGTTTCGCAGGCTGAGCAACTTCATCGAATGGCCCTCCTGATCGGGCGGCGCCGGGTCAGTCCTCCAGCAGGAAGTCATAGACCGCGTATCCGATCAGGAGGAAGACCACATCGTAAAGAGCCAGGATCGCCAGCCATTTGCCGACCCCGTCGTATGCAGGGCCGTTGACGCCGAGCAGCGGCTCGGCGGCGCCCGCGGCGGCGATCATCACCGGCACCAGCAGCGGCAGGAGCACCAGCGGGACCAGCAGGTCGCGGGCGCGGGAGTTGACGGCGATCGAGGAGACCAGTACCCCGGTCACGGCGAGCCCGATGTCGACGAGGACGAGCACCCCGGCCACGGGCACGAGGCCCTCCCAGCTGTCGAGGAAGAAGACGGCGAATGCCGGCAGCGCGATCAGCTCCAGCGCCGCGAGGTAGGCGATCAGCGCGACGGCCTTCGCCGCGAACAGGGCGGTCCCGTCGACCGGGGCAAGCCGGATCGCGTCGAACCCACCCTCGTCGCGCTCGGCGACGAACAGGCGGTTGATCGCGAGGATGCCCGCGAACAGCACCGTCGCCAGCAGCACGCCGGCGGCGAGGCTCCCCGACAACGTCTCGCGATCCAGCCCGAAGCGGAACAGCACGAAGGTGGTGACCGCGAACAGCGCCATCGCCGGGAGCGATTGAAGGGTGCGAAGCTCGATCCGCAGGTCCTTGGCGAGGATCGCGGCGAAGGCGGTCACGGTGCGCCCCCGTAGATCGCTCGCGCGTCGCCGGCCGAGAGCCCGCCGGCCGGCCCCTCGTAGGCCACCGCGCCTCCGGCGCGAAGCGCGAGCACGCGGTCCGCCGCGGCGAGGCCGGCATCGACGTCGTGGGTGACGAACACGCAGGTGCGTCCGGCGCCGGGGCCGATCAGCGGCTCGACCATCGCGGCGGCCCCGGGGTCCAGGTGGGAGCGCGGCTCGTCGAGCAGCAGCAGCTCGGGCTCGTGCAGCACCGTGCGGCAGACCGCCGCCCGCTGGAGCGTTCCGGCCGAGAGGTTGCGGGCGAGCTCGTCCGCGCGGCGCTCGATCCCCACGCGTGCCAGCAGCCGGGCAATCCGCTCGTCGGCCGCCTCTAGCCGGTGGAGGCTCGCATGGAACCGGAGGTTCTCGATCAGCGTCAGGTCGCGATAGAGCATCGGCTCATGGCCCAGGTAGCCGATCCGTCCGCGCACCCTCCAGGCCTCGCGGGGGAGGTCACCATCGAGGACTGAGACCCGGCCCGAGGTCGGGCGCAGGAGCGTCGCCAGCACCCGGAGCAGCGTGGTCTTGCCGGCGCCGTTTGGGCCGAGCACCGCCAGGGTCTCGCCGCTCTGAACCGTGACCGAGACCCGGTCGAGCGCAACCAGGTCGCCGAAGTCGCGACCGAGATCACGCGCGTCGACCGCGGCGGCACGCGTCGCGGCGGCGGGCTCGACCTCGGAGCGTGGCTCGACCGAAAGCTCGCTCATGCTCGTCAAGTATCGCCCCACACGCCACGGCTGGCGCCTTCTGGCTGCATAGGACCCCATAAGGCGCGACTGCCGCATCTTGGCCGCCGCCGGGACCCAGAACGTCCCGGCGTCCGTATCCAATTGGCATGCGCTCGCCGGGACTGGCTCTGCTCCTCGCGACCGCGCTCGGGCTTGGCGCGGTTGGCGCTGTCCTGCTCGCTGCTCACGCGGACGTCGGCCAGCCGCGCGCGCCGGGCGAGCCGACACGGGCAAGCCGAGGCCACCCGCCCGAACCGCCGCGCGTTGCGCTACCGCCAGAGGCGCCCCCGAGGCGACACCGCATCCGCTGGCGCGAGTCGGTCGCGATCGGCCTGCCGGAGGATGGGGCCTTGGAGCGAGGCGTCCGCCTGCCGCCCGGCGGTGCCCACTTCTTCACCTGGGACCCGATCCGGCATCGCTCGCCCAACCGCGGCTGGCGGCGCTGGGGGACCGACGACCTCGTGCGAACCACGCTGCGCGTGATCCGCGACTACGCCGCCGCCCACCCCCACGCTCCCCGGGTTGGCATCGGTGACCTCAGCCGCCCGCACGGCGGCTACTTCGGGCCCGAGGTGAGCGGGGGGATCGGCCACGCGACGCATCAGAACGGCCTCGACGTCGACGTCTACTACCCGCGTCTCGACCGTGCCGAGCGCTCGCCGCTCGACGCGACCGAGATCGACCCCGAGCTCTCGCAGGACCTCCTCGACCGGTTCGTCGCCGCCGGGGCGACGACGATCTACGTCGGGCCCAACACGGGCCTCACCGGGCCGGCAGGCGTCGTCATCCCCCTCGTGAACCACGACAACCACCTGCACGTGCGCATCGCGGGCTGAGGAAGGGGCGTCCCGGGTCCGCGCTGGCCTCGAGCGTCGACTTTGTCCGGCCCACGCTGACAAACCCGACAGTCGGCGAGGAACAGCGGATCGCGGGCTGATCCGGCGAGTCGGCGCGCGAGCCGCTCAGCGGCCCTTGCGCATCGTCCGGGCGCCCACACGGAGCAGTGGCACCGCCCCCTCGCGAAGCGCTCGGAGCCGCTGGCCGTTGCGGCCGTAGAGCAGCCGCGCGGAGGACCGGATGGCGGCGCCGAGGGTGGCGTCGTAGGGCTGCCACCAGAAGTCGCGGGTGAGACCCGGCTCCCACGAGACCAGCTTGATGTTGACGCACTCGTACATCCCGAACTTGGAGTGGGAGCGCCCGAGTCCTGACTCCTTCACCCCTCCCCACGAGCACTGGCAGGCGCCGTGCGAGTACGAGTGGTCGTTGATCCACACCATCCCGGACTCGACCCGGCGCGCCATCCGTTCGCCCTTCGCCCGGTCGCGGGTCCAGATCGAGGCGCCGAGGCCGAAGTTGGAGTCGTTGGCTCGTTCGAGCGCCTCCTCCTCGGAGTCGACGATCACGATCGGCACCACGGGCCCGAAGATCTCCTCCTTCATGATCCGCATCTCGTCGGTGACGCCGGGCAGCACGGTCGGGGCGATGAACTTGCCGGGGAAGCTGCCGATCTCGCGAGGCCCGCCGGTCACGCGCTCGGCGCCGGAGGCGAGCGCGTCGTCGACCAGGGAGTTGACGACCTCGAACTGATCGGCCGAGACCATCGGCCCGATCTCGGTCTCGTAGCTCTGCGGATCGCCGACCCTGAGCCGCTCGGTCTCCCGCACGACCCCCTCGCAGAAGCGGTCGGCGACCTCCCGGACGACGTAGGTGCGCTCGATCCCCGAGCAGGTCTGGCCGGCGTTGGCGAACCCGCCCCAGACGCAGCCGGAGACGGCGTTCGCGAGATCCGCATCGGCACAGACGATCTGAGGGTCCTTGCCTCCCAGCTCGAGCACCGATCCCTTGAGCCGCTTGGCGCAGAGCTCGCCCACCTTGCGGCCGACCTCGACCGACCCGGTGAAGAAGACCTTGCCGACGCCGTCCGCCTCGCACACCGCCTGCCCGATGCGCCCGCCGCCGTGCACGGTGCGGACGAGCCCCTCGGGCAGGCCGGCACGCTCGAAGACCTGTTGGATCCGCTCGCCGAGCAGGGGCGTCAGGCTCGCCGGCTTCAGGACCACCCCATTGCCCGCCGTGAGCGCGATCGCGACCTCTCCGAACGGGATCGACCACGGGTAGTTCCACGGGGCGATCACCCCGACCACCCCGATCGGCTCGTAACTGATAAAGCCGCGCTTCGTCTTCAGGAACGCCTGGGGGAAGGGGACCTTCTCGTCGGCGAGGATCTCGGGCCCCGCGTCCGCGCACCAGTGGAGTGCGTCGATCGTCGGCAGCACCTCCATCGTGTAGCTCTCGGTGATCGGCTTCCCCTGCTCGCGGGTGAGCAGCGCCGCGACGTCGTCCATCTCCTCGACGAGCACGTCGGCGGCGCGACGCATGTACCGGGCGCGGTCCTCGAGCGAGAGCTGCGCCCAGAACGGCTGGACCTCGGCGACGTCGGCGACGACCCCGCCCACCTGCTTCGCGGTGATCGTCTCGACCGTGCCGACAAGCTCGCCGGTGGCCGGGTTGAACGACTCGAGCTTGCCCATCTGCGGCGATTCTATGTACGGTCGCTCGCGTGCCGCTCGACGACCTCGTCTACCGCGAACGCTCCGCCGCCGGCGAGCCCGAGGGCGCCCTGGTGCTCATGCACGGGCGCGGCGTCGACGAGAACGACCTCTTCCCGCTGCTCGACGTCCTCGATCCGGACCGTCGGCTCGCCGGCTTCACCCCCAGGGCGCCGCTGCGCCCGCCCGGGCACACGGGCAACCACTGGTACGTCGTTGCCCGAGTTGGGTTCCCCGATCCGGGGACGTTCTGGCAGAGCTATCGGATGCTCGACGGTTGGCTCGAGGCAGTCGCCGAGCAGACCGGCCTCGGGCAGGACCGGATCGCCCTCGGCGGCTTCTCGCAGGGCACGGTGATGGCGTACGCACTGGGCCTCGGAGCAGGGCGCCCGCGCCCGGCGGCGATCCTCGCCATGTCCGGCTTCATCCCGACAGTGGATGGCTGGGAGCCCGACCTCACGGACCGCGTCGGTCTGCCGGTCTACATCTCGCACGGCACCGCCGATCCGATCATGTCGATCGAGTTCGCTCGCGCCGCGCGCGAGCTGCTCGAGGGCACGGTTGACCTGACCTATCGTGAGACCCCGATGGGCCACGGGATCGACCCCCGGACACTCGACGAGGTCCGCGACTGGCTGCGCGCCGCGCTCTAGTCGGGCTCGCCCGACCCGAGCCGGCGGCGGATCTCCTCCAGCCTGCGAGCCAGCTCCTGCTCGAACCCCCGGTCGGTGGGCTCGTAGAAGCGCTCGCCGCGCACTTCCTCAGGCAGGAGCTCCTGGTCCGCCAATCCATCGGACTCGTCGTGGGGATAGGCATAGCCCTTCCCGCGCCCAAGGCGCTTCGCCCCCGGGTAGTGCGCGTCTCGTAGATAGTCGGGCGGCGGCTTCGCGCCGTGCTCGCGGACGTGGCGCGAGGCGGCGGAGAGGCCGCGCATGGATGCGTTCGACTTCGGCGCCAGGGCCAGGTAGACGGCCGCCTGGGCGAGGTTGAGCTGGCACTCGGGCAGGCCAACCCGGTCCACCGCCTGCGCCGCGGCAGTCGCCACCACCAGCGCCTGCGGATCGGCGTTGCCGATGTCCTCTGAGGCGAGGATCACCATCCTGCGGGCGATGTACCGGGGGTCCTCGCCGCCCTCGAGCATCACCGCGAGGTAATAGAGCGAGGCGTCTGGATCGGAGCCGCGCGTGGCCTTGATCCATGCCGAGATGTAGTCGTAGTGCTGGTCGCCCTCGCGATCGAAGGTGAGCGCCTTGCGCTGGAGCGCGTCCTCCGCGGTGGCGAGATCGATCCCATGGTCGCCCGCGTGGGCGGTCTCCACCGCACGCTCGAGCGCAGCCAGGGCGATTCGCGCGTCGCCGCCGGAGCGGGTGGCGAGCAGCTCGATCGCCTCCTCGGTCACCTCCGGCGGATCGGCGATGCCGCGCTCGGGGTCGGCCAACGCCCGGCGCACGAGGCCCTCGATCTCCGGCGGGCCCAGGGGCGCCAGCTGGTAGATCTGGGCGCGGGAGAGCAGCGCGGAGTTGACCTCGAAATACGGGTTCTCCGTCGTCGCCCCGATCAGCGTCACCAGGTCCTCCTCCACCGCCGGAAGCAGCGCGTCCTGCTGAGCCTTGTTGAAGCGGTGGATCTCGTCGAGGAAGAAGATCGTCGGCTGATTGGCCGTCCGGCGGCGCTCCTCGGCGCGGGCGATGATCGCCCGCACCTCGGCCCTGCCGGCGTTCACGGCCGACTCCTCCTCGAAGGCACCGCGCGCCGCGGCGGCGATGATTCGCGCCAGCGTCGTCTTACCTGAGCCCGGAGGCCCGTAGAGGATCGCCGAGTGGGGCTCGCCCGTCTCGATCGCTGTGCGAAGCGGCGAGTCCGGGCGCAGCAGGTGATCCTGGCCGACCAGCTCGTCCAGCGAACGGGGGCGCATCCGCACGGCCAGCGGCGCCTCGGAGGACGGAACGCTCGTCCGACGGCGCTCAGCGCGTTCCTCGGTTTCGAACAGCCGTTCCACCCTGTCAGTATCGCGCGGCTCGTGGATCCAATTGCGCTGATCGCGGTAGGGGCCTGGGCGTTCATCGTCTCGCTCGTCGGCGGCCTCGTCGGCCTCGTGCTTGGCAATCTGCGACTGCCGGTGGTCGTGCTGTTCGCGACCTCCCCGGCCGCCGGAGCAGGGGCGAACGTCGCCATCAGCGGCACGGCGGCGGTGGCGTCCGCCTCGACCCACGCCCGCGCCGGCCGGGTGAGCTGGCGACTCTTCCGATGGATGGCGGCGCCCTCGCTGGTGGGAGCGATTGCCGGCGGGGTCCTCTCCGGCCTGATCCCGAGCCGGGTGCTGCTCGCCGCGATTGCCGTCGTCGTCCTCTACGGAGCGTGGGAGGTCTACCGCTACGAGCGGCCGACTGCCGAGGATGGCGATCGCTCGCGCGCCGACCTCTGGAACGCTGCCGCAGTCGGCTTCGGCGTCGGCCTGCTCGGTGGATTCGTCGGCCTGATCCTGGGCTCGATGCGACTCCCGGCGATGGTCAGATGGGTCGGCGTGGGGCCGTACGCGGCGGTCGGCACCAACGCCGCGGTCGGGGCCGTTGTCGGCCTCGGCGGCCTCGTCGGGCACCTTCCGAGCGGGATCGACTGGGACCTGCTCGCCGTCGGGTGCGCGGGCGGGATCCCCGGGGCCTACGTGGGCTCGAAGCTGACCGGCCGGCTCGAGGAGCACACGCTGTTGCGGGCAATGGCGCTGGTCCTGGTCGTGAGCGGGCTGGCGATGCTGGCGCAGGCGATCGCCGGCTAAGCAGTCCCGCCGACCGCATCAGCCGAGCCGCAGCCGATGAATCGCGACCACGTCGCGGACCCGCGTCTCGACCGGCCACCGGCGCCGCGCTTCGTCGAGGAAGGCGTCGGCCCCCGGCCGGCCGGGATCGGCGAGCCAGGCCTCCGGCGCGAGGCGCGGCAGGAGCGACAGCAGCGGAGCCACGCTGGCCCGCTCGTAGAGGACGTCGGCGGCGAGCACGAGATCGAACCGCCCGCGCCCGATGAGCTCGTCGGGCTCCGCCCAGTCGACGATCGCCGTCTCGATCAGCGCGTCGTTCGCCTGCGCGTTGCGCGCGGCGAGCGTGAGCGCTTCCGCGCATAGGTCCGTGGCGAGCACGGCAGCGCCCACGCGCGCGGCCGCGATGCTCGGCACCGCGAGTCCACAGCCGAGCTCGACAACGCGCCGCCCGCGGAGCGCCAGGGCGTCGACCTCGCGCGCGAGCCCCACACCGCTGCGCCAGAGAACGGACCAATACGGCGCCACCGGCGCCCATTCGACCGCGCCCGCGTCCGGCAGTTCGGCCGCGTCCTGCGGCTGCAGCAGGCGGAGCTCACCGCTCGGCAGCCCGACCTTCCTGCTGACGAGCTCTTCGAGCACCTACCGACTGTACGCGGATCAGGTGGGACATTCACCGAGGAGAGCGGGACCGATGCCTCCGGGCTCGGGATAACCTCCGGCTGTGGAGCAGAGCGCCGTCAAGCCTGCAGCCGAGCTCGGGGCCGATGCCGTCGACCTGCTATGCCGGCTGCTCCGCTTCGACACCTCGAACCCGCCTGGCAACGAGCGGCCGCTGCAGGAGCTGCTCGCTGAGGTCCTCACCGGCGCCGGGTTCGACTGCGTCCTCGAGGGCGCCGAGCCCGCTCGCCCGAATCTGATCGCGCGCCTCGAGGGGGAGCTCCCCGGCCCCGCCCTGTGCGTGCTCGGTCACGCGGACACGGTCCCTGCCGATCCCTCCGAGTGGAGCTTCGATCCGTGGGCCGGCGACGTCGTCGACGGCGAGGTGCGCGGCCGCGGGGCGGTCGACATGAAGGGCCAGGTCGCCGCCGAGGTTGCCGGCGTGGCACAGCTTGCCCGTGACGGCTGGCGCCCGACCAGGGGGGAGCTGAAGATGGTGGTCACGGTCGACGAGGAGGCCGGTGGGCTGGGCGCCCAATGGCTGTGCCAGGAACGCCCCGATCTGGTGCGCTCCGACTTCGTCATCAACGAGGCCGGCGGGGCCATGCTCGAGTTCCGCGGCAAGCGCCTCTACCCGGTGGCGATGGGAGAGAAGGGAGTGTTCCGGTTCCTGCTGCGGGCTCGCGGGGCCGCCGGCCACGCATCGCTCCCACGGATCGGCGACAACGCGCTGCTCCGGCTCGCGCCGATCCTGGCAGGGCTGCGCCAGGATCCCCGGCTCGAGGCGGAGCCTGAGGCGCTCGAGTTCTTTACCGCCCTCGGCGAGGCCCCTGCGGGCGATGGCGACCGCGACCCGGAGGGCGAGCAGGGGGCGCTGCGGGAGGCCCTCGAGCGCGTTCGCGTGTCGTCCCCGGTGATCGCCGACTACCTGTTGGAGCCGATGATGAGCGTGACCATGTCTCCGACCGTCATCACCGCCTCCCGGAAGGAGAACGTGATCCCGTCGGTGGCGGAGGTCCTGGTCGACACCCGGGTGCCGCCGGAGCACGGTGAGCCGGAGGTGCGTGCCGAGATCGAGCGGGTGCTCGGACCAGACGTCGAATTCGAGTTCACGGTCGACGTGGTCGGCAACCGCTCCTCGCCCAAGACGGAGCTTCGTGATGCGATCGACCACTGGCTCGAACGGGCCGACCCCGGCGCGGAGACGGTGCCGGTCGTGATGCCGGGCTTCTCCGACAGCCACTGGTTCCGCAAGGCATTCGGCGCGGTCGCGTATGGATTCTGGCCGAGGAACGGGATGGCGTTCGAGGAGCTCGAGCCGCTGATCCACGGCGCGGACGAGCGAACCAGCGTGTCCGACATGGAGCTCTCGGCGGGCTTCTTCTGGGAGCTGCCGCAGCTGGTGCTGGGGTGACGGCCACGGCCGAGATCTCCGTCGAGACGGGCGGCAACGGCTCGAAGCCGCGCCTGCGCCTCGGCGGCATGGCGCTCCGCAACGGGCTGCTCATCCATGGCCCGACTTCGTGGGCGGTCGCCGCGCGCACCGCGGACGGCCCGGTCGAGGTCGCCTCCGGGCGCCGGCCGGTCCTTGCCCGCGGCCGGCTCGCGACGACGCCCCTGCTGCGCGGGCCGCTCCGTCTGGCCGAGGCGCTGGCCGTGCTTCCCCTGGCCCGCATCCGTCTGCCCTCGGCCCGGCTTCCATTCGAGGATCCGCGGGTGCTTGCGACGGTGCTCGCGACCGCGGCCGTGAGTCGTGCCGTGCGCTCGACGAGCTCGGAGACCGAATCGTCGTTCAGGACCACCGCGCGCGAGCTACTGGTCGCCGCGCTCGGTGCGCTGCCGGCGCTGGCGGCGCTCTCGGACCGCAACCTGGCCGCCTACCACGGGGTCGAGCACAAGGCGATCGGGGCTTACGAGCGCGGCTCCAGCGATCCGGCGATCGCGCCGAAGGAGCACGATCGCTGCGGCTCGAACCTGATCGGCCCGCTCGTCCTGTGCTCCGTGGCCGGCCAGGTGCTGGTGGAACGGCTCCTCGAGGAGCCGGGGCCGGTGGCGCGCGCCGCGGTCGGCGTCGCGGGTGTCGGCACTGCGGTCGAGCTCTTCGCCTACGCCGACCGGAACCCGGACTCGCTCGCCGGGCGCGCCGTCCATCGCCCCGGTTATGAGATCCAGCGGCTCGTCTCCACCCGCGAGCCGACCTCGGAGCAGCTCGAGGTCGGCCGGGCGGCGCTGGGGGCCGTGCTCGAGCTGGAGTCGGACGCCGCCCGAGACTAACCTCAGGCGGGTGGACACCGGCTTTCCAACCGCGGGCGCGCAGACCGACTTCAGCCGCGCCCGGACGCGATCGCCTGCAGCCCCCGGAAGAAGACCGCGATCATCGTCCCGTACATCTCGTCGCCGAGCTCGGGATCGATCAGCTTGTCGAGCATGAAGCCGTCGAACATGATGTCGGTCATCGCCGCGATCTCGTCCATCGGCAGCGGTGGCTCCGCTGGGAACCCCTCCGCCCAGCGCCCGTAGATCTCGGTGAGGCGCTCGCGCAACGCCCGGTGGCGGGTGGCGAGCTCCCGCCTGAACTCCTCGTTGCGGGCGGCGTACGCAACGAACTCGAAGTAGAGGCGATGCCACTCCGGATCGGCGCCCGCACGCCCGATCGCCTCCACGCTGGCGCGTCGCGCCGTCTCGGCCGGCTCGCCCTCGCCGGTGAGCATCCGGTCCAGCCGTGCAAGCTCGTCGGCGAAGCGCTGATCGAGCATCGCGAGGAACAGCTCCTCCTTGCTCCGGAAGTTGGCGTAGAAGGCGCCCTTGGTGTATCCGGCGCCCGCGGCGATCCTGTCGATGGAAGCACCGTCGAGCCCGTGCTGGAACGCGGTCCGCGCGGCGGAGTCCAGCAGCGCGGCGCGGGTCCGTGCTTGCTTCTCGGCTCGCGTCGGCCTCCGACGGACGCTGCCGGCCTGCTTCATCCGAGCACCACCTCGGCGTTCCGGCGGGGCGTCTCGGTGATCCCCCTCCGGACGACCCTCTCGGGAGCGGATCGGGCCGCGCGAACCGTGCGGCGACGCACCAGCTCGCGCAGCACCACCTCCATCTCGAACTGCGCGAAAGCCGCTCCGAGGCACCTGCGAACCCCGCCGCCGAAGGGGATCCACGTGTAGGTGCCGGGCGGATGCTCGAGGAAGCGCTCGGGGAGGAACCGGTCCGGCTCCGGATAGATCTCGGGGCGGCGCTGCACCAGATAGATGCAGGGCGCCACCGAGACGCCGGCCGGCAGCGTCCACCCACCGAGCTCCATCGGCTCCGCGAGGCGGCGGGCGACGAGCACGATCACCGGTCGCAGGCGAAGCGTCTCGGTGACCACCGCTTGCAGGTACGCCTCCTCGCCGGCCCGGACCTCCTCGGTCAGGCGCTCGAGCTTGTCCGGATTGTGGACGAGCCGCTCGATCGCCCACGCGAGCGCGGTGGCGGTGGTCTCATGACCGGCGACCAGCAGGGTGACCAACTCGTCGCGAAGCTCAATGTCGCTCATCGGGCTCGAGTCCTCGTAGCGCGCCTGCAGCATGAGCGAGAGGATGTCCTCGCGCTCGTCCAGGTCCGCCGCCTCGGCGGCGCGCGTGGATCTCGGCGTAGATCATGCGATCGACCCGCTCCATCTGGCGCTCGAACGGGCCGAAGCGGCGGATCCTCTCGGGCCCCAGGAGGATCAGGACGACCAGCCGGCGAGGGTCGCTGACCCCATCGAGCAGGCTCCGCAGCTCACGGCGGAGATCGTCGTGGCGTCCTCCGTCGGCCACGCCGAACACGGCCCTGATGATGATCTCGAGGGTCAGGTCCTGCATCCGCGGGCGGAGGCGGTGCGGCTCGCCCAGCGGCCAGCGCTCGATCTCCGCCGAGGCGATCTCCGCCATCAACTCGCCGTAGCGCTTCATCCGCTGCCCGTGGAATGGAGGCAGGAGGAGCTTTCGCTGCTGCATATGGGCGCCCTCGTCGAGGAGGAGCAGGGAGTTGTGGCCGACCACGGGCAGCAGGATGCGGTTGGCCTCGCCGGCGTGAAGCACCTTTGGGTCGCCGGTGAAGACCTCCTTCACCAGGGCCGGGTCGGAGACCAGCACCCAGGTGTCCTCGTTGGCGATCCGCACCGTGAACGTGTCCCCGAATCGGGCCCGGCACTGGCGCAGGAACCACTCGGCCTGGCGAGACCAGATCGCAGTCTGCACCGATCTCGGCAGGCGGGGGCCGGGTGGCAGGACGACTCCGTTCTCGCTCATCGCGTCCTCCTGAATCTCGGATACCGATCGGTATTTGAATCACATACCGAACGGTATGTCAAGTACCTGGACCGCCGGCACGGCCACCCTCATAGACTGCGGCGCGATGTTCGCAGCGATCGACCACGTCGGCGTCGCGGTCTCCGATCTCGACCGGGCGATCGAGGTGTACGAAGGCACCTTCGGGATGCCGCCCGTGCATCGCGAGACCGTCACCTCGCAGGGCGTCGAGGCCGTCATGCTGGACGTCGGTGACGGCCACGTCGAGCTGCTGCGGCCCCTGGGGCCTGAGACGGCCGTCGCCCGGTTCATCGAGAGCCGCGGCGAGGGCCTGCATCACGTCGCCTACCGGGTCGATGACATCGATGTCGCGCTCGCCGCCCTGAGCGATGAGGGCGTCGAGCTGATCGATCAAACGGCGCGGACCGGGATCCTGTCGAGTCGCGTGGCATTCGTTCACCCCCACGCCACCGGCGGCGTGCTCACCGAGCTGGTCGAACCCGCCACGGAGCGAGACGAGGTCTGATGGCCGCCGAGCGCAAGCGAATCGAGGTGGGCTTCATCGGCGGTCAGGTGGTGAGCCTTCGGATCGACGACGAGGCGCTCAAGGGCCTCCGCAAGGCGGTCGAAGCAGGGGGCGGCTGGCACGACCTCGAGACCGAGGACGGCACGATCGCCCTCGAGCTCGCCAAGATCGTGTTCATCCGGGCCGCCGGCAGCCCGCACACGATCGGGTTCTCGCGCGACTGATGAAGCAACGCGGGGTGGCGTTCCCAGCCGCATGACCCGTGACTTCGTCACTAGGCCGCGACGGCTTTTCCTCCTGGCCGCACTGGCGGTGCTCGCCGCCGCCTGGTGGTGGCGCAGACACCCGTCCGCGTGTCCGTACAGCCAGCGGTTCTGGGTCCAGGCGCCACATCCCCTGATCACCCGCGAGCGCCTTCACCGGGTGCTCGAGCCTCAACCGGGCGAGCGCCTGCTCGAGATCGGCCCCGGCACGGGGTATTACACGCTGGATCTGGCCGACTGGGTCGGCCCGGAGGGCGCGGTCGAGATCCTCGACCTGCAACGCGACATGCTCGACCACACCATGCGGCGCGCCGGCGAGCGGGGCATGTCGAACGTGGTCCCGACCCAGGGTGACGCCACGGCCCTCCCGTACGAGGAGGACTCGATCGATGGGGTCGTGCTCGTCGCCGTCCTCGGCGAGATCCCAGACCAGGACGGAGCCATGCGCGAGATCGCCCGGGTGCTGAAGCCATCGGGGCGCCTGATCGTCGGTGAGATCGCCGGCGATCCCCACTTCACCTCAACCGGGGCGCTCGAGCGCCTCGGCCGCGACGCCGGGCTTCGCCTCACCGGGCGCTCGGGCCCTCCGTTCGGCTATTTCGCGCGGCTCGTTCCCGCCTGAGCGCGAGCCAGAGCCGTTCCTCGGCATCGAGCACCGCCTCCGCCTCGGCGGCCACGCGCGCCCACAGGCGGGGCTCCGGCCGCTCGGCCTCGCTGGCCGCCAGCAGCGCGAGCGCAAGCTCGGTCCATCGGCCCGCCGCGGACGCCGCCAGCTCGGACTCGGCGTACGTCGCCTGCTCCAGGAAGCGCGCGTACATGAGCCGGAAGTTGCCGCCTCCGGTGCCCCGCCGCTCGATCACCTGGTAGTTGAAGCGAGCGCACCAGCGCCAGTCGTCGACCGTCGAGGGCCACTCGCCAACCTCGGCTGCGAACCGGCGCAAGGCCGGCAGGCCCTGGTACTGGCCCAGCGCCGGCTCGATCATTTGATCCGCGTTCCGGGAGATCGCCGCCGGAACCGCGCCCCGCAGGTCTTCCGGCGTCTCGCCGTCGGGCAGGTCGAACATCTCTCCCGCAAGCGGGAAGATCAGGTTGCCCTCGTGGCGCGCCCGCTTGAGGCTTTCGAGGGTGGTGGTCTGCAGCTCCTCGAAGCCGGTGTCGGAGAGGTAGGCGACCTCGTCGTCATAGCCGGCGAGGACCACGGCGTGGCCCGGGAAGTGGGCGGAGCTGCCGTAGTGGTCGAGGTGATAGAGGTCGGTCAGTAGCAGCGCCGGGCGGCCCGCGTCGACGACGGCCTTGGCCGCGCGCCAGGCGCGCCCGGGATCGTCGTGGGTGCGCAGCCGCAGCGGGACGCCTGTGAGCTCGACGAACTGCTCCTCGAGCTTGCCGACTCGGCCATTCGTGAACCGCGAGGGCGACTGATCGGACAGCGCCACGTAGTAGAAGCAGGCGCCGGCGCCGAGCCCGAAGGCCATGTCCTCGGTCAGCTCGAGGCCGTGATAGGCAAGCAGGTTGCGAAGCGCGGTCGAGCCGCAGTGGTTCCCCGGGACATGCCGGTAGCCCGGCACCGTGATCGCGTTCTCCGACATCGCCGGAAGGCTACGCGGGTCGCACCGGTCGGTCGGCGCCGAACGGTCGCCGTATCCTCACCGCGTGCGGATCACGCGTGAGCGAACCCCCGAGCCGCGCCGGCGCCTGATCCGGTGGCGAAGCCAGGCGAAGCGGCAGCGCCATCCCCTTGTGAGGGTCCTCGGCGATCTCGACCAGCGGGCCCTGCGCGTGCTGCGGACGCGTGGGCACGGGCCGGTTCCCGGCGCGGTCATGGGCACCCTCGGTCTCGTCGGCGAGTGGGCGGGCGTCTGGGCCGCGATCGGCCTCGGCGGCGCTGCGGCCGACCCTGCGCGACGCGCTCGGTGGCTGGCCGGTGCCGCGGTCGGCCCGGTCGCGGTCGGTGTCAACTTCGGCGTGAAGCTCGCGGTCGGACGCGAGCGGCCGCTGATCGAGGGTCACCCACCGCTGGCGCGAGCCCCGACCAAGCTGTCGTTCCCCTCTGCTCACGCGACCTCCTCGCTGGCCGGCGCCACCGCCATTGGCCGCGTGGCCCCAACGGGCCGTCCGGCTCTGTACGCGCTGGCGGCGGGAATCTGCCTCTCCCGCCCGTATCTCGGCATGCACTACCCCTCCGACGTCCTGGCGGGAGCTGCGCTCGGCGCGGTCCTGGGGCGGCTGGTGCCGGGCCTCGACGGTGAGCCGAAGCGGCGCGCGGCTGATGAGGCGCCGGCCGCTGCCGCACCCGACGCCGCCGGGTCTGTGGACGGCACCCGAGCCACGATCGCCAGGTGAAGGTCGGGATCGTCGGCCTGCCGAACGCGGGCAAGTCGACCCTGTTCAACGCGCTCACCGGCGCGGGCGCTCCGACCGGCGAGTATCCGTTCACCACGATCGACCCGAACATGGCGATCGTCGGCGTCCCCGACGAGCGGCTCGAGCGGGTCGCCGAGACCGTGGGCTCGTCCGATGTGGTCCATGAGACGATCGAGTTCTGGGACATCGCCGGACTGGTCCGCGGCGCCTCGCGGGGAGAAGGGCTCGGCAACCAGTTCCTGGCGGCGATCCGCGAGACCGACGCGATCTGCCACGTGGTCCGCTGCCATGAGACCCCGGGGGTCCCACACCCGGAGGGGCGGATCGATCCCGTCGCCGACATCGAGCTGGTCGAAGCCGAGCTTCGCGCCGCCGATCTCGAAACCGCGGCCGGGCGGCTCGACCGGGTGGCGAAGCAGGCGCGCTCCGGCGACGCGGAGGCGGAGGCCGAGCGAGGGTGGCTCGAGGGGGTGGTGGCGGCGCTCGAGGCGGGCCGCCCGGTCCGCGGGGTGCCCGTGCCCGAGGCGGCCGCCGAGGCGCCGCTGCGGCTGCAGGCGCTGACCTCCAAGCCGATGCTCTACGTCGCCAATGTCGAGGAGGGGCTGGACGAGGTGCCCCCGGCCGTCTCAGGGCGGGCGAACGCCACCGGCGCCGGTGCGGTCGCGATCAGCGCGCGGATCGAGGCGGAGCTGGTCGAGCTCTCGGACCCGGACGAGCGGTCTCAGATGCGGGCCGAGCTGGGGATCGCCGAGTCGGGGCTCGAGCGCCTCGTCCGCGCGGCCTGGAGCCTGCTCGGGCTGATCACCTTCTTCACCGCCCACGAGGGCACGGAGGCGACCGCCCGAAGCCTGCCGGCGGGCTCGACCGTGCACCACGCCGCCGGGACAATTCACGGCGACATCCAGGCCGGTTTCGTCAAGGCCGAGGTCATCCCGTGGGACGCGCTGGTCAGCGCGGGTGGCTACGCCGACGCCCGAGCGCGAGGCCTGCTGCGCGTCGAGGGACGTGGATACCTGGTCCGTGAGGGGGACGTGATCACGATCCGCCACTGACCGCTCCGATTGTCTCTGTATACTCATGCGGCCTTAAGACTTGCCTAACGCCCACGGGCCACGGCCCAGGGGGCGGGGGAACCAAATACGGAGGCGTGCCTCCACGGGGCGAATCGGACCGGCTGGTCCGTAGCGCCGCTCTTTCAGCGCGAGCCCGTCAGCTAACCCCGCAGGCCCGAGAAAGAGGAGGCGCGAGCTTTGACATCCACCACCCCGGGCGAAGGCCACCGTAGAACGCGGCGGCGCGACCCACGCTACCCCCGAATCCTGCTCGGCGCCGCGATCGCCGTCGTCTGCGTCGGCGGGGGCGCCGCCTCAGCCCAGACGGTGACCGAGGCCGACTCGGCCGATGGCCTCGAGCCGTCGGCCAGCGAGCCGGCCGTTACCGACGAGGCCGTCATTCCCACGGGAGAGGAGACGGCCGCACGGAGCGACGAGGCCGCGGAGACAACGGATGAGACGCCCGCCGAGGAGGGGGCGAGCGACGACGCTTCGGAGACGACCGGAGGGGGTGGCACCACCGCCGCCGCCGGCGGCGGGGAAGGTGACCGCCGCGCTCGCCGCGGGGACGGTGTGACCAATCTCAAGCTCCAGAGGGCGGCTCCGGGTCGCGTTATCTACCGCGGCAAGCCCGAGGCGGTGTTCCGGTTCGAGATCGGGGGGAACCGGACGCGCGACCTGCGGGTCCAGGTGTTGAAGAAGGGTAGCCGCCGAGTCGTCCGAGGCTGGCGGGAGCAGGACGTCGTGCCGGGCGACAGGAGGACCGTTAGCTGGAACGGGACCAGGCGTCACGGCGGCGAGCCTGGGAAGGGCGTCTACTACTTCCGCGTGGTCCAGAAGGGCGGCGCGATCCTCGACCGCCGGCGTGCGGACGGCAACCGCGCAGTTCGCCTCTACCCCCATAAGTTTCCCGTTCGCGCAAGGCACGACTACTGGGACGGGTGGGGCGCCGGCCGCGGCCACAAGGGCCAGGACGTCGGAGCCAGGTGCGGCGCCAGGCTTGTCGCCGCCCGTGCCGGACGGGTGCAGTGGAAGGCCTACCAGGCCGGCGGCGCCGGATACTACGTCGTGATCGACGGCAAGCGGAATCAGCACGACTACGTCTACATGCATCTCCGCAAGCCCGCGGTCGTGGACAAGGGGGAGCGCGTCAAGGCCGGCCAGCGGATCGGAGGGGTTGGGGCGACCGGCAACGCGTCGGGCTGCCACCTGCACTTCGAGCTCTGGAAGGGCGATTGGTACGGAGGCGGCCACGCCATGTCCACCGTGACCAAGTTCCTGCGCCGCTGGGATCGCTGGAGCTAACGCCCCGTGCGTACGGCGGTCTAGGCTGATGCCATGGCGCCGGGCAATGCCGACCTGATCCGCCCCATCTATGCGGAATGGGGTCGCGGCAACTGGCGGCCACGCTTCGAGGTCTACCACCCGCAGATGGAATGGGGGTGGTCCGACGAGTTCCCTGGGCTCGCCGGCGTCTACGACGACCGGCGCGATCCGAATCCGCGCCTACGCAGCTGGCTCAGCGAGTGGGAGCAGTGGCGTGTGGAGGCGGACGAATACATCGAGCTCGGTGACCAGGTCGTCGTCCTCGTGACCTATCACGGACGGGGCAGGGGCAGCGGGGTCGAGGTGCGCCAACCGGGCGCGCACGTCTTCGAGCTGCGTGACGGCAAGGTCGTGCGACTCGAGATCTTCGCCGACCGAGACAGGGCGACCATGTCGGTGCGCGCCGCCCGGGCGGAGGAGCGCGACCGCGCCAGCTGACCCGGTAGGGTCGCGGCCACGGTGAGGACCGAGGCGAGGTTCCCGGGCGTCACACGAGACGCCGGGCAGTACGAGAGCTTCTACGTGAAGGCGGCGCGGCCGAACGGCGGCCAGGCGATCTGGATCCGCCACACCCACCACAAGCGGCCCGGCGAGGCGGGGACGGCCTCGCTCTGGCTGACCCTGTTCGATGCCGCCGCCGATGGGCCGCGGGCGAGCAAGGTCACCTTTCCCGCCACTGAGCTCTCGGCGCCCGAGGGCGCCTATGTCGAGCTCGACGGGGCCCGCCTCGAGCCGGGGCGCGCCACCGGGACGATCTCGGGCGGGGCGCTAGACGCGAGCTGGGAGCTCGACTTCACCGACCGCGCCAGTCCCTTCCGCCACCTCCCGTACGAGCGCCTCTACAGCGCTCCCCTGCCGCGGACGAAGTTCCTCAGCCCCCATCCGGCTGCCGTGTTCGACGGAACCCTCACCGTCGGGGACGAGCGCATCGCGGTCGAGCGCTGGCCGGGGATGATCGGTCACAACTGGGGCGCCGAGCACGCGGAGCGCTGGGTCTGGGTCCAGGGGTCCGAGCTCGACGCGCAACCCGATGCGTACCTCGACATCGCCGCCGGCAGGATCAAGCTGGGGCCGGTGACGACGCCGTGGGTCGCCAACGGCATGCTGCGCCTCGACGGCATCGAGCATCGGCTCGGAGGGTTCGACAAGGTGCTGTCGACGAGGATCGACGACGGTCCCACCGGGTGTGGGTTCGAGCTCGCCGGCCGGGGCGTGAAGCTCCGCGGTCGGGTCTCGGCCGAGCCGCGCAACATCGTCGCCTGGGTCTACGCCGATCCGGCCGGGCCCGAGCACAACACGCTCAACTGCTCGATCTCCGACCTGGAGCTCGAGCTCAGACCTCGACGGCGCGCCGCCGAGAAGCCTCGAGGTGAAGGGCGCCGCCGCGTACGAGATCGGCATGCGCGACACCGACCACGGGATCCCCGTGCAGCCGTTCCCCGACGGGTGACGCAGACGTAGCGGTTGCCGCACGCGCGGGGCGCAACCGGCACCCCGCGCGCTGCATCGATGTATTCCGGGATCAGCCGCCCGGCTCCAGCACCACCTGGTCGCTGCCCACCAGGCCACCCGGGTCGGTGTACTCGGCGACGAACACCGCCGCGATCTCGCCGGGGTCGTGCCCCGTGGGCACCGTGGTCTGGATCGTGCCCTCACAGCCGGCGGTGGTCGACTGGTCGTGGGCGTGGGTGTCGTGGCCGACGAGGTAGTGCACCTGGACCTGGTCGCAGTCGATCGCTGCCTCGTCCGTCACCTCGACCGTGTAGCTCACGGCGTCGCCGAACGCGAACGGCTCCCCGGGGGCCGGAGTCGTGGAAAGCTCGACCTCCGGCTCCTGGTTGCCGACCGTGATCGCGACGAAGCTCGAAGCCGAGCGGCCGTGCTCGTCGGTCGCATTGAGGGTGGCCAGGTAGACGCCCTCCTTCCTGTACGTGAACGACGGGTTGGGCTGGGTGGAGTCCACCTTGTCGTTGTCGTCGAGGTACCACTCGTAGGAGAGCTGGTCGCCGTCGGGATCGCTCGTGCCCGCGCTCGAGAACGAGACCGTGAGCGGCGCCTCCAACCCCGCTTCGGGGCTAGCGGACACCTGGACCTGTGGGGCGTGGTTGCCGCCCGGCCCGATGTAGTCGATCCGGGCGAGTTGCGCCTCCGGGGCATCGACGAAGAACCCGTCGCCGTACTCGACCGTATAGAGCGCGCCGTCGGGCCCGAACTCCATGTCCATCCCGTTGTCGAGCGTTGCGTCGTCACCGCGAGCGGGACCGAGCGTGTCCAAGACCGGGTTGATCTCGGCCACCTCCCCGGCGTCGTTGAGCCGGAACTCCTTGATGTAGTCGCGGGTCCACTCGTAGAAGAGCGGCACTCCGTCGAAGTACTCGGGCCACGCGGGCGGGCCGGCGTTCGCGGGGTCGAAGTCGTACGCGGGGCCGCCCATCGGCCCGATGCCGCCCGTACCGAGCTCGGGGAACACGGCCGACGGGGTGTACGAGTACCAGACGTCGGGCTGCGTCACCGGCGGCAGCTCACGCAGGCCGGTGTTGTGGGGCGACTCGTTCACGGGGTTGGCGCAGTCGAACGTCGCGCCCGACGCGCCGGTCGCGAAGTTGTAGTCCACGTACGGCAGCTCGGCGGTCGCGCAATATGGCCAGCCGTAGTTGCCGGGCTCGCGGATGATCGTCCACTTGCCCTGCCCCGCGGGCCCGCGCAGCGGATCCGCCTGGTCATTGTCGGGCGAGTAATCGGCCACGTAGAGGTCATCCGTCTCGTGGTTGATCTCGATCCGGAAGGGGTTGCGGAAGCCCATCGCGTAGATCTCGGGGCGGGTGTTCGGGGTCCCCGCTGGGAACAGGTTGCCGTCCGGGATCGTGTATCCGCCCTGTTTCGGGTTGGGTCGGATGCGCAGGATCTTTCCCCGCAGGTCGTTGGTGTTCGCCGCGCTGCGCTGGGCGTCGAAGGCCGGGTTGCGGTCCGGGCGCTCGTCGATCGGCGTGTAGCCATCCGACTCGAACGGGTTGGTGTCGTCGCCGGTGGACATGATCAAGTTGCCGGCCCTGTCGAAGACGATGTCCCCGCCGACGTGGCAGCAGATGCCGCGATCGACGGGAACGTCGATGATCTGCCGCTCCGAGTTGAGCGCCAGGTGGTCCTTCTTCCACATGAACGTCGAGAGCCGGATCAGGCCCTTGTAGGGCTCGAAGTCCTCCGCGGTCCCGAAGCCCGGGTTGTCGCCCTCGTTGACCGGCGTCACCGGGTCGTCGACCGGGGTATCGAGAGGCGGCGAGTAGTAGAGGTAGATCCGCTTGTTCTTCTCGAAGTTGGGATCGATCGCGATGCCCTGCAGACCCTCTTCGTCGTGCGTGTAGAGGTCGGGCTCGGCGGCGAGCGTGTTCCGGCCCGTCGCGGGATCGTGCAGCCAGACCTGGCCCCGGCGCGTGGTATGCAGCACACGCCCGTCCGGCAACACGGCGAGGTCCATCGGCTCGCCCTGCACCGGCCCGCCGGGGGGCATGTCGTTGAGCGTCACCTTCTCGAACTCGGAATCGGGCGGAGCCTGAGCGACGGCGCTCCCCGCCGCTACCAGTGATCCGCCGAATGCCGCCGCCAAACACACGACGAGGGCTGCCCTGCGCATATCTCGACCTCCTGTTCCCTGCGTCTGAGCTATCGCACCGAATGTACCCAGCAGCGGTGCAAACAAACAGCGGCGACGAACGGAAGCTCAGGAGTTCTGCGTCGCGACCGAACCAGATCGCGTTTCAGGATGGCTGAAGGCGGGGAATAGGGCCCTTGAAGCAGGTAAGCCCCCACCCCGGCTCAGCGCCGAGGTGTGGGCGCCCACTGGGAGACGAGATTGAGGAGGCACGCATGACGCGGTTGAGCACAGGGGTCCGAGCCGGCATCGGCGTGGTGGCCGTCGCCGCGCTCCTGGTGGCGCTCGGCGGGGGCGGGCCGGCTGCCGCGCAGCTCGGGAACGGTCCCGGGCAGGGCGAGTGCGGCCAGGGCCGCGGGATCCCCGACAACCAGATCGGGATCCAGCTGTGGAACTTCGCCGCGTATGTGGGCTTCGGCGAGGACGCCGCGACCCAGGCGAGGGCCGAGGAGACGCTCAGAAGGCTGAGCGAGATGGGGTATCGCAACGTCGAGCCGTTCACGTTCAACGGCCGCACCGCGACGGAGTTCAAGGCGCTCTTGGACAAGTACGACCTGAAGGCGCCGTCCCGGCACGGGTCCATGGACGAGGCCACCTTCGATCAGACCCTCGCCGACGCGAAGGTGCTGAAGCAGAAGTTCGTGGGCTCGGGAGGCTCCGCGGCACCCGGCATCGGCACCCTCGAGGACACCCTCGCGACGGCGGCGACGCTGGACAGGCTCGGCCAGCGCTCGGTCCAGAACGGGACCGGCAGGGTCTACGTCCACAACCACCAGGGCGAGTTCCGGACGATGTACGTGGATCCGGCCGATGGCGAAACCAAGAGCGCCTGGCAGATCCTGGTGGAGAACACCGATCCTCGGTACGTTGCCTTCCAGCTCGATGTGCTCTGGGCCACGGACGGCGGCGCGGATCCGGTCGCACTGCTGGAGCAGTACGGGCACCGGATCAAGATGCTCCACGTCAAGGACGGGATCAACGTGGCGGACCCGGTCAACGCGACCCCGGTGCCGATGGGCGAGGGCGAGATGGTCTTCGAGCCGATCCTCGACGCCGCCAAGGGGAAGGTGCGGTTCTACTACTACGAGCAGGACCCGCCCTTCGGCGACCCGACGTTCGACCCGTTCGCAAGCGCCCAGGCGGGCATTGACTACCTCAACTGCGTGACGCTCTAATCGAGCGCCCGCGCCTGCGCAAAAAGTAGCCAGCTGGAACGGCCCCGCCATCGGCGGGGCCGCTCTGGTTGCGGGTGTGCCCACCCCGGATACCCTGGGTCTTGAACGCCCACAGGAGGTCGCAGTCCCATGAGCATCGCCACCCAGGAGCAGGCCGTCGTCGAGCAGGTCGAGAAGCGCCTGCTGATCGGTGGTGAGTGGCGCGATGCGTCCGGTGGCGAGACCCTGGCCGTGGAGGACCCTGCCACCGGCGAGGCGCTGTGCGAGATCGCGGACGCCACCCCCGGGGACGCGACCGCGGCGCTCGATGCCGCGGTTGCCGCGCAGGCCCAGTGGGCGGCCACGCCCCCGAACGAGCGCTCGGAGATCCTCCACCGCGCCTTCCTCGCCCTGAACGAGCGCGCCGACGACCTGGCGCTCCTGATGACCCTGGAGATGGGCAAGGCCGTCGCCGAGTCGAAGGCCGAGATCGTCTACTCGGCCGAGTTCTTCCGCTGGTTCTCGGGCGAGGCACTGCGGATCGACGGCTACTACAAGGTCGCCGGCAACGCTCAGAGCCGGGTGCTGGTGATGCGCCAGCCCGTCGGCCCCAGCTACTTCATCACCCCCTGGAACTTCCCGAACGCCATGGGGACGCGCAAGATCGGGCCGGCGATCGCCGCCGGCTGCACGATGGTGATCAAGCCCGCTCAGCAGACGCCGCTGTCAATGATCGCGCTGGCGCAGCTGCTCGAGGCCTGCGGCCTTCCCCCCGGGGTCCTCAACGTGATCACCAGCTCCTCGGCATCGAAGGTGTCAGGCCCGATCATCTCCGACCCCCGGCTGCGGAAGCTCTCGTTCACGGGCTCGACGGAGATCGGCCGCAAGCTGATCGCCCAGGCGGCGCAGAACGTGCTCAAGGTCTCGATGGAGCTGGGCGGCAACGCGCCGTTCCTGATCTTCGACGACGCCGATCTCGACGCGGCCCTCGAGGGCGCCATGATCGCCAAGATGCGAAACATCGGCGAGGCCTGCACCTCCGCCAACCGCTTCCACGTCGCCGCCGGGATCGCCGACGAGTTCGCATCCAAGCTCGGCGAGCGCATGGGGAAGCTCCGGGTCGGCCGTGGCACGGAGGAGGACGTGGACGTGGGGCCCCTGATCGACGAGAGCCAGCGGTCCACGGTGGCGGAGCTGGTCGAGGACGCAATGGGCAAGGGGGCGACGGCAGTGGTCGGCGGCAACCGCCTCGACGGCGCGGGCTACTTCTTCGAGCCGACGGTGCTTGGCGATGTCAGCCCGGACGCCCGCCTGCTGAAGGAGGAGATCTTCGGCCCAGTCGCACCCGTGACGGGGTTCGACTCCGAGGAGGAGGCGATCGCCGCGGCCAACGACACCGAGTTCGGGTTGGTTGCGTACGTCTTCACGCGCGACCTCAAGCGGGCACTGCGGGTGTGCGAGGGCCTGGAGACCGGGATGGTCGGCCTCAACCAGGGGATGGTCTCGAACGCGGGCGCCCCGTTCGGCGGCGTCAAGCAATCGGGGATCGGCCGCGAGGGCGGCAACGAGGGGATCGAGGAGTTCCTCGAGACCAAGTACGTCGCAGTCAACCTCTGAGGGGGTCGGGGGTGCCAATCGCCATCGTTGCTGCGCTCGCCAGCGCCCTGGGCCTGTGGGTCGCGAGCCCCTCGGTTGGCCTCGGGTGGCTCGCCTGGGTGGCGCTCGTCCCGGCGGCCGTGGTCACCCTCGGGTCTCCCGGTACCCGCGCGGCGCGCCTCGCAATGCCGCTGGCATACGGCGTCTACCTCGAGCTCCTGCTGGTGCCGGCGCTGCCGTTCGGGCTCACCGACGGTCAGTGGGTCGACGCCCCCCTGGCGATCGGCGGGTCGCCCGTGCTGGCGGTGGCCCTGCTTGCGATTCCGGCGTTCACCGTCCTTCTCTACGCCCTTGGCTTCGGCCGACCCTGGGGGGCGGAGCGGTTGCCGCCAACGCTCGCTCCGGTGGCCGCGGTGGTGGTCCCGGCGCTGGCGTGGACCGCGCTCGAGGTGCTTCGGGTGAAGCTCGACCCGGGCGGATTCTGGGGGCCGGTGTTCCTCTCGCAGGCCGACGAGCCGACCGCCGGCCTGACGGCGCTCGCCGGGCCGTGGGCGATCACGTTCGCCGTGGTGGCGACGAACTACTCGATCGCGCTGGCGCTCACATCCCGGCGAGCGCTGCCCGCCCTCGCGGCCGGCGCAGTGGCGTTGGCGGCGACGCTTGCCGGGGGCGCCCTCACCGCCGGCGCGGGCTCTGACACCGCGATCCGCGTCGCCGCGATCCAGCCGGGCTACGACACCGCGGAGGAGAACCGCTGGGTGCTCCGCAACTGGGAGGCCACGGGCTGGGACGAGGCGTCGCTTGACGTCGCCCGAGATCTTGGCGAGCTCACCCGCGCGGCGACCGCCGAGGGCGCCGAATTGGTCGTCTGGCCGGAGGCGACGATGTACGTGGACCCGCGCACGGAGCCCGAGACCCTCGGCTACCTGCGCCGCCTCGCGCGGTCGACCGGAGCGGCGATCCTCGTCCCGTTCTTCCTTCCCGAGCCCGAGGTGAGCCAGGCCCTGGCGGTGACGCCGGAGGGACGGCTCACGGGCGTCCGCTCGAAGCAGCGGGCGATGTGGTACCTGGGCGAGGGGCAGGGGAGTACCCCGAGCGCCGAGCCGCTGGTCGTCGGCGGCGTGCCCCTCGGGGTGATGCTCGGGGTCGACACCGAGGACCCGGCCGTGCCGCGGCTGCGGGCCGCCCGCGGCGCCACCCTGCTGGTCTCATCCACCCATGACTGGCACGCGCTCGCGACGCAGCAGCGCGCGCTCGCGAGCCTGGGCGCGGCCGGCGCCGGGGTGGCCCTGGTTCGCTCGGACTGGCGCTACGGGTCCGCCATCCATGACCCCGCAGGCGAGGTCATCGCCGACGCCGGCCCCGACCTTGCCCGGGCCACCGTGGTCGCCGATGTGGCGCTGGCGGGCGCAACGACGCCCTACGTCCGGATCGGCGACGTGTTCGGCTGGACGGCGGTCGCCCTGGCGGCGATCGCCCTGGCGCTCAGCGCCCGAGGAGAGAGGCGAGGAGCCCGGGGCGCTCCTGCCGCTTCTGCAGGTAGCACTGGTGGTACTCCTCAGCCCGCCAGAACGGCTGCGCCGGCTCGATCTCGGTGACGATCGGCTGGCGAAAGCGCTCCTGCGCCCGCTGCTTCGAGGCCTGTGCGGCCTCCGCCTGCGCCTCGGAGTGAGTGAAGATCACCGAGCGGTACTGGGTTCCGACGTCAGGGCCCTGGCGGTTGACCTGCGTGGGGTCGTGGATCACCCAGAACTTCTCGAGCAGCTCCTCGTAGCTGATCCGCTCCGGATCGAACTCGACTTGGGCGACCTCCGCATGCCCGGTGCGGTCGGAGCAGACCTGCTCGTAGGTCGGGTTGTCCACCGTCCCGCCCTCGTAGCCGACGGCGGTGCCGACGACGCCATCGAGCTCGCGGAACGCGGTCTCGACCTGCCAGAAGCAGCCGGCGCCGAACGTTGCCTTCTCGGTCGCCGTGGCCGCCTCGCTCGCCGTCGCCTCACCGGTCGCGCTCGAAGTCTCCGTGTGTGTCTCCATGATTCCTTCCGACTCCCCGGTCGCCGCTTCGTTACGCATGATCTCTCTGATTGAAGGGTACGAGGTCCAGCAATGGCGGAGTTCGTGCTCACGAGTCCGGCGTTCGAGCAGGGCGGCGAGGTCCCCGTCCGTAACACCGGCGACGGCGAGGACCTCTCGCCGCAGCTCGCCTGGCAGGGCGTGCCAGAAGGAACGCGGTCGCTGGCGCTGATCGTCCACGACCCGGACGCTCCGAGCGGGGACTTCGTCCACTGGGTCGCGTGGGGGATCGATGCAGGCGCGGACATGCTGGCCGAGGGCACCTCCACCGCCGGAGAGGGAGAGAACGGATTCGGCGACCGAGGCTACCGCGGTCCGCTCCCGCCTCCGGGTCACGGAGACCACCGCTATTTCTTCCAGCTTCACGCCCTGGACACGGCACCCGAGCTCGACCCGGGCGCCAACCGCGATGAGCTGGAGCACGCGATCGAGGGACATGTGATCGCAACGGCGGAGCTGGTCGGGCGCTACGGTCGCTGAGCCGCTGCGCAGCTGGCGGGCTACTCGTGCGGTCGCGCCATCTTGCGATGGTCCAGCGCCTGCTCGAGGATCGACTCGTCGACCCCCATCTCCCTCGCGACCTCACGCAAGGGCCGCCCTGACGCGGCCGCCTCCTTGACGATCTCCGTGGCGCGGTCGTAGCCGATGTGGGGGTTGAGCGCCGTGGCGGTCGCCAGGGTGGCCTCCGCGTGACGCTCGGTGACCTCCTCGTTTGGCTCGATTCCGGCCACGCATCTCTGGTCCAGGAGCCGGCAGGCCGAGGCCTCGAGCCGGATCGAGTCGAGCAGGTTGCGGGCGATCAGCGGGACCCGCACGTTCAGCTCGAACTGGCCCTGCGAGCCGGCGATGGTGATCGCCGCGTCGTTGCCGATCACCTGGGCGCCGACCTGGAGCACGACCTCAGGGACCACGGGGTTGACCTTCCCCGGCATGATCGACGAGCCCTTCTGGAGCTCCGGCAGGCGGATCTCGGCGAGCCCGGCCCGTGGGCCGGATCCCATCAGCGCGAGGTCGTTCGCGATCTTCGTCAGCGAGACCGCTACCACCTTCAGGGCCGCGGAGAGCTCGACCAGAGCATCCCGATTTGCCTGCGCCTCGAACCGGTCCAGGGGGGCGGAGATCTCAAGCCCGGTGTCCGCGGCGAGCCGGTCGCGCACCAGGCTCGCGAACTCGGGATGGGTGTTGAGCCCGGTCCCGGTGGCCGTTCCGCCGAGCGGGATCTGGCCGACCCGGCCCAGCGTCGCCCTGACCCGGTCGATCCCGAGCCGGACCTGGGCCGCATAGCCGCCGAACTCCTGGCCGAGGGTGACCGGGACCGCGTCCATCAGGTGGGTGCGGCCGGACTTGACCACGTCCGAGAGCTCAGACGCCTTGCGCTCGAGCGTGGCGGCGAGGCCGTCCATCGCCGGAAGGAGGTCGTGGGTGAGCTCGCTCAGAGCAGCCAGGTGGACGGCCGAGGGGAAGACGTCGTTCGACGACTGGCCCATGTTGACGTGGTCGTTGGGATGGGCGTCCCCGGCGAGGTTGGCGATCACCTCGTTCGCATTCATGTTCGACGAGGTGCCGGAGCCGGTCTGGAAGACGTCGATCGGGAACTGCTCGTCGTGCTCGCCTGCGGCGACGGCGTCCGCCGCAGCCGCGATCCGCTCGGCCAGGTCGGGGTCAAGCAGGCCGAGCTCGGCGTTGGCCCTGGCGGCGGCTGCCTTGATCCGGCCGAGCCAGCGAACGACCGGAACCGGGATCGGCTCGCCCGATACCGGGAAGTTTTCGATCGCCTTACGGGTCTCCACGCCCCACAGCTCGTTCTGCACGGTCGCCATCGGTCCTTCCGTGATCCTGGCAGACGGATCCACCTAGCCGCCCTGCCACCCCGCTGCGAGCCCCTGCTCGAAGCCCTCTCTGAACGAGCCGGCGGGGGCCTCGGCCTGGCCCGTGAACCCAGCCGCCGCCTCGACCCGCCGCAGCAGGTCCTCGTGGATCCCGCCCGTGCTCTCGGCCCCGCGCTCGATCGCGCCAACCAGGTAGCCGAGCTCCACGGCCGTGCCCTGGTCGAGCGTTCGCAGCGCATCGGAGTTCAGCCGCGTCGCAGCCGTGATCATCGCCTCGCCGACGCTCCCGAGCTCCCCCGCGCTCTGCCCCTCGGCCAGGCAGTCGCTGATCGGGGTGCCGTCCGCGAGCCGAACATCGTCCGGTGCGCGTCGCAGGGCCTCCACATACGCGTCCGGGCCCGCGAGGCAGGCAGCCGAAGTCTCGCTGCCCTCGTCGGAGCCACAGGCGGCGCCGGTGAGCGAGCACGCGGCCAGAGTCAGCACGAGAACGCGTCGCACCCGCCAATCCTAGGAAGCGGCGTCGGCCGCGAGGCACACCGGCTCGCATAACCTCTCGACGCGGTTGACTGATTGGCGCAGGAGGTTGTCTCAGAATCCCCATGTCTGCGGCTGGCGGATGCCGGAGCCCGCCAGGCGAGGACGCAGCGAGCGTGGCGTACTTGGAAAGTACGCGAGCGAGTGAGGACGTGGCCTGGCGGGCTCCGGAGCCGCCAGGCGTGCGCGGGGGGGTTTTGAGGCAACCTCAACATCGCCGCTGGTTCATCGGCCAGGTCGTGCTCTGGGGGGTCGTCGCAGTGATCCTGCGCGTCGCCGTGGTGCCAGCGGAGTCGTGCCCGCCGGTCAGCGCGCCGGAGGTCCGGGCTGCGATCGACGCCGGTGCGGCCTGGCTCGTGCGAGGGCAGCGGGACGATGGTCGGTTCCTCTACGGCTACTTCTCCGACACGGACGAGGTGTCGGCGGACTACAACAACACCCGCCACGCCGGCGTCCTTTACGCCCTGTACCGGGCCAGGCGCATCGGCTCCGCCGATGCGGGCCTGCGGTACGTCCGGGACAACCTCATCCGCGAGGACGGGTGGACCGCCTTCGACCCCCCAGGCGAAATCCCGAGCGCCGGTGCGAACGCGCTCCTCCTCGCGGCACTCGTGCATCGACGGCGGGCAACCGGGGATGAGCGCTACGACCTGCTGTCGCGGCGAATCGGGCGGTTCCTGCTGGCGCAGCAGCAGGCCGACGGGAGCGTCCTCCAGTACTGGGATCCCGCGACCGAGCGGAGCGTCCCCGGCGTGTTCGGTCAGTTCTCGACCGGCGAGGTGCTCTACGCGTTCGCGCTCATGCACCGGGCCTTTCCCGGGGAGGGTTGGGAGCAGCCCGCGCATCGCACGGCCGAATACCTGGCGACCCGCCGTGACCGGGCCGAGGGCTATGCGCTCCGCCAGCCGGATCACTGGGCGTCGTACGGCCTGGCCGAGCTGGCGCCGGCCGGGCTGACCGATGTCGAGGCCGAGTACGCGCGCTGGCTGGCGGGCTACTTCGGCTTCCTGACTCGGTTCGAGTCGCAGCACACCGATGGCGCGCTCAATCCGATCGTGGAATCGGGCTCGAAGCTCGGCACGATCGGCGAGGCGACGGCCGCGCTGTGGCAGCTCGCGGGCTCGGACCCAAGGCTCTCCGACCTCCGTGACGACCTCGGCGATCGCAGCACCTGTCTGGCGGGGATCCTCATCGATCGGCAGGTCCCGGCGGGAGACCCCAACCCCCAGGCACGAGGCGCCTGGTTCTCCGATAGCTATACGCAGATGGACGACCAGCAGCATGCGGTATCCGCGCTCCTCGGCGCCAACGAGGTCCTCCGTTGAGCTTCGGGTTCATGGTCGCCGCGCTCCTGGCGACGACCAACGCGGGGCGCGTCGGGCTCGCATGCCAGGCCGCCCGCCCTGGGCCGCGGAACCTGGCCGTCGCCCTGCTGGCGGGCATCGTCCTCATCGCGCTGAGCGCCCTCTTCGCGGACGACCTGCTCGACGCGCTCGCGATCAGCCCGGAGTCCTTCCGGATCGCGGCCGGCATCGTGCTCTTGATCACCGGCGTGCGGCCGCTGGTGTGGCCGTACGTGCCGCCGGGGCCGTTCGCGGCCGTCCTCGTCACCCCGGAGCTGGCCTGCCTCGCGATCTCCCTCGCGGCCGACGAGGGCGTGGGCAGGGTCCTCGGCGCGGCGGGGGTGGTCCTCCCCGTGATCGTGATCGCAACCCTCGTCCGTCAGCGCGAGCCGATGGCGCTCGCCGCGCGGTTCCTGGCCGCGCTGCAACTGGTGGTCGCGGTCGCCCTGGTCGTCTCCGGCCTACGGGACGTCTAGAGGCCTGCAACGCACCCGGGGAACGGCCTGGGCGCGCCTAGAATCACCCGCCCATGCCCGGATACCGCCCGGTCGACACACGGCAGTCGTTTCCCGCGCTCGAGGAGCGCATCCTCGGGCGCTGGCACGAACGGGACGTGTTCCACCGCTCGCTCGCGCAGCGGGAGGGTGCCGAGGTCTGGAGCTTCTACGAGGGGCCGCCTACCGCCAACGGCCGCCCCGGCGCGCACCACGTGCTCTCGCGGGTATTCAAGGACATCTACCCCCGCTATCGCACCATGCGCGGCTACCTGGTCCCGCGCAAAGCGGGATGGGACTGTCACGGGCTTCCGGTCGAGCTGGAGGTCGAGCGCCAGCTCGGGATCTCCTCCAAGGCCGAGATCGAGGCCTACGGGATCGCCGAGTTCAACCAGCGCTGCCGGGAGTCGGTGTTCGAGTATGTCGAGGACTGGAACCGGCTCACGGCGCGGATCGGCTTCTGGATCGATCTGGACGACGCCTACCACACGCTCACCAACGACTACATCGAGTCGGTGTGGTGGTCGCTGCGCAAGGTGTGGGACGACGGTCGCCTCTACCACGGGCACAAGGTCGTCCCCTACTGCCCCCGGTGCGGCACCGCGCTCTCCTCGCACGAGGTCGCCCTCGGGTACGAGGACGTCGAGGACCCGTCCGTGTACGTGCGGCTGCCGGTGCTGGAGCCGGCGCCGTCGGACGAGATCCCCGAGTCCCCAGTTCAGCCGGGGGATGCGCTGCTGGTCTGGACGACCACGCCGTGGACGCTGATCTCGAACGCCGCCGTCGCCGTCGGCCCGGAGATCGAGTACGTCCGGGCGCGCCCGGCCGGCGCCGACGAGGTCCTGATCGTCGCGGCCGCCCTGGTCGAGCGAGTGCTGGGGGAGGGCGCCGAGGTGCTCGCCCGGATTCCCGGCTCGGCGCTCGCCGGGACCCGCTACGAGCCGCCGTTCGACTTCATCACCGACTACGGCCCCCGTGGCCACACGGTGCTCGAGGCCGACTTCGTCTCCACCGAGGAGGGCACCGGCCTGGTGCACACCGCGATCGCCTTCGGCGAGGATGACTTCCGGCTCGGCGAGCAATACGGGATCACCCTGCAGAACCCGGTGAAGCCGGACGGCACCTTTGACGAGCGAATCACCGACTACGCCGGACGGTTCGTCAAGGACGCCGACCCCGACATCGTCGATGCCCTGCGCGACCGCGCCAAGCTCTTCCGCAGCGAGACCTACGAGCACGCGTACCCGCATTGCTGGCGCTGCGGGACCCCGCTGCTCTATTACGCGAAGTCCAGTTGGTACGTGCGCACGACCGACGTCCGCGATCGGATGCTGGCCGAGAACGAGAGGATCGGCTGGCAACCCGAGCACATCAAGCACGGGCGGATGGGCAAGTGGCTCGAGGGCAACCAGGACTGGGCCCTCTCCCGCGAGCGCTACTGGGGCACGCCGCTCCCGATCTGGGAATGCCAGGGCGAGGGCTGCGAGGAGCGGTTCTGCGCCGGCTCGCTCGCCGACCTGCGCGAGCGCGGCGGCGAGGTCCCTGACGACCTCCACCGCCCCTACATCGACGAGGTGACGCTTCGCTGCGAGTCCTGCGGTGATGAGATGCGCCGGGTTCCGGTGACGATCGACGCCTGGTGGGACTCGGGCTCGATGCCGTTCGCCCAGTTCCACCATCCGTTCGAGAACTCCGAGCAGTTCGAGTCCCGCTTCCCGGCGGACTTCATCTCGGAGGCGGTGGATCAGACCCGAGGGTGGTTCTACTCGCTGCTCGCGATCTCGACCCTCCTCTTCGACCGCTCCAGCTACCGCAACTGCGTCGTGCTCGGCCTGATCGCCGACCCCGAGGGGCGGAAGATGTCGAAGAGCCTGGGAAACATCGTCGATCCGTGGGACGTGATCGAGCGCCACGGCGCCGACGCCTTCCGCTGGTACTTCCTGGCCGCCCAGCAGCCGTGGGCCGGGTACCGGTTCTCGACCGAGACCGTGGGCGAGGCGGTCCACGGGTTCTTCACCACGCTGTGGAACACGTACTCGTTCTGGGTGCTGTACGCGAATGCGGACGGGCTCGACCCGACGGACGAGCTGCCATTACCGCCGATCGATCGAGACCCCGCCGCCCCCGGACCAGGCCAAGAGCTGGATCGTTGGGCGTTGTCACGCCTCGCGGCTGTGAATACGGCCGTCGTCGAGCACATGGACGCCTACGACTGCACCGGCGCCGGGCGCGAGATCGCGGCTTTCGTCGACGAGCTCTCCAACTGGTACGTGAGACTCTCCCGCCGTCGCTTCTGGGAGGGTGACCGCGCCGCGTTCGGCACCCTCAGGCACTGCCTGGTCGAGCTGTCGAAGCTCCTGGCGCCGTTCGTCCCGTTTCTCGCCGACGAGATCTACCTCAACCTCGTCGGCGGCGCCGCCGATGCCCTCGACGGCGCGCCAGACTCCGTGCATCTCGCCCCCTTCCCGGACCCCGACCAGGACCGCCACGACCCCGAGCTCGAGCGGCGCGTGGAGGCCGTCCGTCGGGCGGTCGAGCTTGGCCGCGCCGCCCGTGCACAGGCCGCGGTCAAGATGCGACAGCCGCTGCGGCAGGCCGTGATCGTCGCCCAGGGCGGTGAACGCGAGGCGATCGAATCGATGGCGGAGCTGGTGCGGGCCGAGCTCAACGTGAAGGAGCTCGAGTTCGTCTCCGACGAGGCGGAGCTGGTCCGCTATGAGGTCAAGCCGAACTACCGCACGCTGGGTCCCCGCTTCGGCAAGCAGATGCCGAAGGCGGCGGCGGCCGTCGAGGCCCTCGATCCCGCGCACGTGGCCGAGGTCGTCCGCGGCGAGCGCTCGCTCGGGGTCAACGTCGACGGGCACGAGCACCAGATCGGCCCCGACGACGTCAGTCTGGTGATGCAGCCGCTGGACGGCTACGAGGTCGAGACCGAGGCGGGCCGCGCCGTAGCCCTCTCGACCGAGCTCGACGACGAGCTGCGACGTGAGGGGCTCGCGCGCGAGATCGTGCACGCGGTCCAGGCCGCGCGCAAGGACGCCGGGCTCGAGGTCAGCGACCGGATCGCGCTGCGGCTGGGGGGCGCCGACGAGCTGCTCGAGGCCGCGCGCACGCACGAGGAGTACATCGCCGGCGAGACCCTGGCGACGTCGGTCGCCTACGACGACAGTGCCCTCCCGACAGGGGCAACGATCGAGGGTCGCGAGCTGCGAATCGCGGTCCAACGGGCCTAAGCTGCGCCGGCCGATGTCGGTGGAGGCGGTGATCTTCGACCTGGACGGCGTGCTGCTCGACTCCGAGCCCGCCTGGGAGGCCGCGCGCCGCGAGGTCACATTGGAGTCGGGCGGGCGCTGGCGCGACGACGCGCAGACCGAGATGATGGGGATGAGCACCCCCGAGTGGTCGGCGTGGATGCATGAGGCGCTGGGCGTCCCGCTCGAGCCCGAGCGGATCGTCAGCGAGGTGATCGGCCGGATGGAGCGCGCCTTCCGCGAGCGGCTGCCGCTGCTGCCCGGCGCGCGCGAGGCGGTCACGGCGCTCGCGGGGCACTGGAGCCTGGGCCTGGCCTCGTCCTCGAGCAGGCCCCTCATCGACCTCGCGCTCGAGCTCAGCGGGTTGGCCCCGCTGTTCCGCGCGACTGTCTCCTCGGAGGAGGTTGAGCGAGGGAAGCCGGCGCCCGACGTCTATCTGAGGGCGGCGGAGCTCGTCGGCGTCGACCCGGGGACGTGCGTCGTGATCGAGGACTCCACCAACGGGATCCGCGCGGGCGCCGCGGCGGGGATGCGGGTGATCGCGATCCCAGACCGGGACTTCCCGCCCGAGCCGGAGGCGCTGGAAGTGGCGGCGATGGAGCTGGGCTCCCTGGCCGAGCTTCAGTGGGCGACGATCGAGCGCGTCGGCTGACCCCGCAGGGGCACGTGGAACTTACTTCTCCTGAAGCTCGCCGCCCATCGCCCAGTCGGCCTTGCGGGAGTCGTCGAAGCGGATCCAGACGTGATCAACGGGGGTCTTCCCCACCTCGACCATCGCCTCGGTGATCCTCCTTGCCAGCTCGGCCTTCTGCTCAGCGTCGCGGCCCTCGTACCAGTGGATGTGGATGTAAGGCATGTCGGCAACCTATCGGTCGGGGGCCGTACGTTCCGGTGCCGTAGCGAGTAGCGACGGGCCTCGTCAGGTCAGGCGAGAACCGGCTCGAGCTCCGCCTCGAGGCGGCGCTTCGGCATCGCGCCAATGACGCGCTTGGCTTCGCCCCCGTCCTTGAACAGGATCAGGGTGGGGATCGAGAGCACCTCGTAGCGGGCTGCGGTCTGCTGGTTGTCGTCCACGTTGAGGCTGACGATGCGGATGTCCTGTCGCTCGGCCGCGATCTCCTCGAGGATCGGGTGAACAACGCGGCATGGCCCGCACCACGGCGCCCAGAAGTCGACCAGGACGGGGGAATCGGCCTCGATCACCTCGGCCTGAAAGGTGCCGTCGGTCACGTCGGGGAGCTTGCCGGTCACTTCGTTGACTCCAATCCTCGCTTCAATCTCTCGCCTGTTCGGCCTCCCTAGAGCCCGCTGGCATCACTATACAAACTGTAGTGGCGACTCCTAGCGTCGCTTCCGTAGCCGCATCGCCGGGACCCTAAGCGCTGCCTCCAGCATGATTGCACCGCTCATCTTCGACTGACCGACACGGCGGTCGCGGAAGACGATCGGCACCTCCACCACCCGGAACCCGCCCTTGACCGCCCTGTACGTGGTCTCGACCTGGAACGCGTAGCCCTGCGAGTCGAGCGAGTCGAGGTCGATCGCCTCCAGGGCCTCACGGCGCCACACCTTGTAGCCGCCGGTGAGATCGCTCACCTCGATCCCGAGCGCGGCGCGCGCGTAGGCCGAGCCGCCACGGCTGACCGCGCGCCTGATCGCACCCCATTCCTCGACCCCGCCACCATCGACGTATCGGGAGCCGAGGACCAGATCGGCCGATTCGGCCGCGGCGAGCAGCCGCGGAAGGTCACGGGGGTCATGGGAGAAGTCCGCGTCCATCTGGACGACCAGGTCCGCGCCGCCATCGAGGGCTTCCCGAAAGCCGGCGAGGTAAGCGAGCCCGAGCCCCTGCTTGCGGGTCCGGTGGAGAACCGCGACCTCGGGATTCGCGGCGGCCAGACGGTCGGCGATCTCGCCGGTGCCGTCGGGCGAGGAATCGTCGACCACCAGCAAGCGGCGGGGTCGCGGCAGCTGCTCCAGCGCGGCGTTGACGATCGGTTCGAGGTTGTGGGCCTCGTTGTAGGTGGGAAGAACGAGCCAGATGTTGCGGTTCTCAGACACGCATGCAATCTAGAGACAGGTCACTGTCGCCGAGCCCGAAAGGCGAGGCGACTGGCTGGTGCTGTTTAGATGGTGCTTCGTGCGAAACGCCGAGATCGCCGATGCGATGACCGAGCTGGCCACGCTGTACGAGCTCGACGGCGCGGTTCGCTACCGCGTGCTCGCCTACCGCGAGGCGGCGCGGGTGATCCGGGACACCCCCGTCTCCGTCGCCGAGCTCGCTCGGGCCGGACGCGCGACCGAGCTCCCCGGGATCGGGAAGACGCTCGAGCAGAAGATCGTCGACCTGCTGGACACCGGCGAGATCCCCGCCGCGGGCAAGCTGAAGGCGAAGTTCCCCGCCACCCTGGTCGAGGTCACGCGCATCCCCGGGCTTGGGGCGAAGACCGCCCGGCGCCTCTTCGACGAGCTCGGGATCTCGACCCTCGAAGAGCTTCGCGCCGCCGCCGAGGACGAGCGGATTCGCGACATCAAGGGGCTGGGGCCGAAGGTGGAGGAGAACGTGCTGGCCGCGCTCTCGCGCCTGGAGACCGAGGGCCCAACCGAGCGTCTCCTGCTGTCCGAGGTCCTGCCGGTGGCCGAGACGCTGGCAAGCGATCTTCGGGGGCACCCTGCCGCCGACGCGGTCGAGGTGGCCGGATCGGCCCGCCGGCTGGCGGAGACCTGCAAGGACATCGACCTGATCGCGACGGCGGCCGATCCGACGGCCCTCGCCCAAGCGCTGAACGAGCATCGACTGGTAGCCCAGGCGGGTACGGCCGGCGAGTCCGGGACCCGCGTGATCACCCACAACGGGATCAAGGTCGACCTGAGGATCGTCGCGCCCGATGCATACGGAAACCTGCTGCAGCACTTCACCGGCTCGGCCGAGCACAACATCCAGCTGCGGGAGCGAGCGGTGGCGACGGGACTGTCCGTGTCCGAGCACGGGATCACCGACAGCGAGTCGGGAAAGGTGGCGCGCTGTGCCACCGAGGCCGAGGTGTATGAGCGGCTGGGCCTCGCCTACATCGAGCCCGAGCTGCGCGAGGGCACCGGTGAGATCGCCGTCGCGGCGGCGGACGAGTTGCCCGAGCTGGTTTCGATCGACGACCTTCGCGGGGACCTCCACTCGCACACGACGCTCTCCGACGGCCACAACACGCTCGAAGAGATGGCCGAGGCGGCGCGAGGCCGCGGCTACGCCTACTTCGCCGTGACCGACCACTCCGCCAGCCACGGCTTCGGCAACGACGTCCCACCCGACGCGCTCGAACGCCGCATCGAAGAGGTGCGCGAGCTAAACGAGCGGCTCCGCGGACGGCGCTTCCGGGTGCTCGCCGGGTCCGAGGTCAACATCCTCTCCGACGGCTCGCTCGATTACCCCGACGACCTGCTCGGGCAGCTGGACTGGGTGATCGCGAGCGTCCACACCTCGTTCCGGATGTCGGAGCGGGAAATGACCGAGCGGGTGACCGCGGCCACCGAGCATCCACTGGTCGACTGCATCGGCCATCTGAGCGGACGGCTGATCCTGAGGCGCGACCCGTACGACATCGACGTCGAGCAGGTGATCGAGGCCGCGGTGCGGACGGGCACGATGCTCGAGATCAACGGCAACCCGAACCGGCGCGACCTCTCCGAGCGCCATGCACGCCTGGCCGCCGAGGCCGGCGTGCAGATCTGCGTGAACACCGACGCCCATCGGGTCGCAACGCTCGAGAACGTCGTGTACGGGATCGCGACCGCCCGGCGCGCATGGCTCACCGCGGAGCAGGTCGCGAACACCCGGACCTGGCGCGAGTTCTCCAAGCTGCGCAAGCGAACGCGGGCCTAGCTCCACCCCCGTTGCGGTGAGGCGGATCTTGGGGCATAAACGCCCAGGATCCGCCTCACCCGCGGCGATTTGATGCAGCGGTTCTGGAGAAGATCGTTTGCTATGCTAATTAGCAATGGCAACCACTGTGGAGAGCATCCGGGACGAGCGGGTGGCCGAGGCCGCTGCGAGGCTGCGCCTGGCCATCACCCGCACCGCGCGCCGCCTTCGCCAGGAGGCCGGGGGCGCCCTCAGCCCGACGCAGGCGGCGGCGCTGGCAACGATCGACCGCCATGGCCCGCTCACTCCCAGTGAGGTCGCGGCGCACGAGCGGATCCAGCGCCCCACCGCGACCAGGATCGTCGCTCGGCTCGAGCAGGACGGGCTGATCGAGCGGACCGCCGACCCGGCGGATCGCCGTTCGTCCCTCGTCACCGCCACAGCGGCTGGGCGTGATCTGCTGCGCCGCCTCCGGGGCCGCAAGACCGCTTACCTGGCGCGGAGGCTGCGCCAGCTCGAGGCGGAGGAGGACCTGGCCACGCTGGAGCGAGCGGCGGAGCTGCTCGAGCGGATGCTGGAGAGTGAGCGCCGTTGAGCGCGGCGCTCCGCCGTTCCTTCGCATCCCTCTCCATCCCGAACTACCGGCGCTACTTCGCCGGTCAGCTGGTCTCCCTGAGCGGCAACTGGATGCAGGTCGTCGCCGAGATGTGGCTGGTCCTCGAGCTCACCGGCAGCGGCCTCGCGGTCGGGGTGACCTCGGCGCTGCAGTTCCTGCCCATCCTCCTGTTCGGAGCGTGGGGCGGGCTGCTGGCGGACCGCTTCCCCAAGCACTCGCTTCTGCTCGTCACCCAGACGCTCATGGCGCTCCCGGCGCTGGCTCTGTGGAGCGTGACCGCCGCCGGGGTGGTCACCCCCGCGCTGGTCTTCGGCCTCGTGTTCGCGCGGGGAGCCGTGAACGCCATCGACAACCCCACGCGCCAGAGCTTCGTCACGGAGATGGTGGGGACCGAGCGGGTGGTAAACGCGGTCGGCCTCAACAGCGTCCTCGTCCATGCGGCCCGCATCGTCGGGCCCGCCGGGGCGGGACTCCTCATCGCCACGGTTGGCGTCGAACCTTGCTTCCTGATCAACGCGCTCAGCTTCGGCGGCATGATCGTGGCCTTGCGGGCGATGGAGCCGGAGGACCTCGAGCCCTCCCCACCCGCGATCCGCGAGCCGGGCGCGGTTCGCGCGGCCCTTCGTTACGTGGCCGGCACGCCCTCGCTGGCGATCCCGATGGCGATGATGGCGATCGTCGGCACCCTCGGGTTCAACTTCCAGGTGATCCTGCCGCTGCTCGCCACCCGCACCTTCGGGGGCGGGGCCGGCGCCTACACCGCACTCGCGGTCGCGATGGCCGCCGGCTCGGTGGCCGGAGCCCTCGCCGCGGGCGCCCGGGGACGAGTGGGCCGCGGACTCCTGGTCGGATCGGCACTCGCGTTCGCCGGTCTCGCGGCGCTCGCCGCCACCGCGCCGAGCCTGGCGATTGCGGCGGCGCTCCTGGTTCCGCTGGGGGCCGCCACCGTCACTTTCGCCGCCGGCATCAACTCCTCGCTGCAGCTGACCGCGGAACCCTCGATGCGCGGCCGGGTGATGGCCCTCTATTCGATCGTGTTCCTCGGATCGACCCCGATCGGTGGGCCGATCGCCGGCTGGCTGTCCCAAACCGCGAGCCCGCGCGCCGCCCTGCTGGTCTCGGCGGCCGCCGCGCTGACCGCCGCGGTCGGCGCTCAGCTCGCCTTCATCCGCCGCGACGGCCGGGCCGACTCGCTCACTGGTGCAGCCTCCACCCTCCGGATGGACCTGATGGATCGGGCGCAGCTCCCCGAGCGGGCCGAGATGGTGAACGGGGTCCTAAACGGCCGGAGGCGGTGGCGGGGGATGCCCAGCCGGCACCCGATCGCGCCCCAGGCCGGGCGTGCGGACCAGCCGCACCGGCTCGAACGCCGACGAAGGCTCAACGTAGAAGCGGACTCCGTCGCGCTCCTCGATCGCGGTGACCGCGTGCTCACGCCGGCGCCAGGCGAGCGCGACCAAAATCGCGTAGCCGGCGCCGACTGCAGCCACGCTGGGCCAGACCCACGCCAGCCCCGCGGTGATCAGCGCGAACGCGCCGATCGGCCAGAGTCGCATGAAGGCGATCCGACCGGGGCTCTCCGGCGGCAGGCTGGTGGCCGTGCGGGCCGAAGCGAGCGTGCGGGACATGGCCTCGCTGGCCCGGGCCGACCGGCCCATGAGAATGCCGATGATCACCGCCGCCGCCCACCACACGCCGGCGAAGATCAAGGTGGCGGTGTCGCCGTCCTGGTTGGCGCTGACCACCGTCACCGCCCCCAGCGCCGACGCGACGCCGGCGATCAGCAGCACGGTGACTCGCAGGAGGTCGCAGAACAGCATTAGTGGTCGCGTCCGTAGGTTCGGCGGCGCTTCTGGGCCCGCCAGAACGCCGACGAATTTGCGGCCGCGACCACTAGAGGAGGGTTCGCAGCAGGTCGAGGTAGCCGTCGGGGCCGCCGACGAGGACATCGGCGCGGTCTGCCAGCTCCGCAGGGCCCTCCTCCGACGCGACCCCGACGCAGATCGCGCTGCGCAGCCGCCCGGCCCGCCGCCGCTCGCGAAGGGCCGCGAACGCATCGAGGTCGGTCACGTCGTCGCCGCCGTAGAGCGCGCTGGCGATCGCGCCGCCATCCAGCAGGAGATCGATCGCCGTCCCCTTGTTGACTCCGGCGAGCGGCCGGATCTCCAGCACCTTGCGGCCGCGGTGGGGGACCAACCCCCGCTCGGCGGCGCTCACGGCGACCTCCTCGGCAAGCTCTCGCGCGGATCTCTCGTCGGCGGCGCCGCGCCAGTGGAGCGCCTGGATCGGGCCCTTGTCCTCGATCCGAAGGCCCGCGGCCGCCAGCCGGCGGTGCTCGAGAGCATCGATGAAGCGCCGCGCCTCGTCCTCATGGCCGCGGAGCGCCGGGTTCGGCGTTGGCGCGCTCTCCCCGGGGCGAAGCAACTCGTAGCCGTGGTTCCCGGCGTACACCAGCTCATCGAGGCCGACGATCCGGCGGGCTTCGATCGCCGCGCGGCCCGACAGGCATCCCACCAACCCGTAGCGGTCGGCCAGACGGCGCAGGACGGCCCGGGCCGCTGGAGGCACCCCGGCCGCGGCGGGATCGGTGACGATCGGGGCGAGCGTCCCGTCGATGTCGGAGAGCACCGCCGACGCCCGGGGCTCGGAGCGAAGCGGCGCGATCAGCTCCGCGACCTCGGCGGTGGCGGGATGCATGTGCTAGTCGTCCCCGTCGTACGTTCGGTCGTGGATGGGCGAGCGGGAGCCGAGCATGGCAAGGACGCAGGGAGCGTGGCGTACTTGGAAAAGTACGCGAGCGACCGAGGACGCCGCCAGGCGACGGCTCTCGCTCGCCCAGTCGCGGGCGAGGGTACGACGGGGACGACTTAGTATCGCGACGATGACTGACGCCGCGGCCTCGGGCCGCGACCGGTTGCTGAAGCTGACCGTGATCGCAACAGCCGCGGGCGCCTTCAGCGGCCTCTTCGGCGTCGGCGGCGGGAGCATCGTCGTGCCCCTCCTGATCCTCTGGCTTGCCTACGGCGAGCGGGAAGCGACTGGCACGAGCCTGACCGCGCTCGTCATAATGGCCGCCTTCGGCGCCATCGGCCAGGCTCTGTACGGCAACGTCGACCCGCTCAGGGCCGCGATCGTGGGGCTCCCCGCAGTCGGCGGAGTGATCGCTGGAACTGCCCTCCAGCAACGCATTCCCGAGCGGGCCGTGTCGCTCCTCTTCGCCCTCCTGCTCTTCGTGATCGCTCTGGAGCTCGCGATCCCTTGAGCGCGCCCCGATGAGCCCCGTGGACATCGCGCTCGCCGGCACGCTGGGCGTCGCCGGGGGGCTGATCGGGGGCGTGTTCGGGGTCGGCGGCGGCGTCCTGTTCGTGCCGGCGCTGGCGATCTTCCTCGATCAGTCGCAGATCGAGGCCGAGTCGACCTCGCTGCTCGCGATCGTGATCGTCGCCGCCGCGGGCGCCTGGCGCCAGCACACCTACGGCAACGTGCGGCTCCGGGACGGCCTCGTCATGGGTGCCCTCTCCCCCATCGGCGTGGCGATCGGGGTGGTCGTCGCCAACGCTGTCTCGCAGCGGGTGCTCGAGGTCTCGTTCGCCGTCCTCGTGCTCCTCGTCGCCGCCCAGCTCGTCCGACGCGCGCTTCGGTCGGGCGCTGCTCAACCCCCGCCGGCTGAAACGGCAGCGGACCCGTGAACGACTGGCTGGTGGTGAGCCCCGACCTCTCGATCCCGCTTTCCGAGATCGAGCTGCGGGCCAGCCGATCATCGGGCCCGGGCGGGCAGCACGCGAACGTCACGGCCTCGCGCATCGAGGCGAGCTTCGACATCGCCGCGTCCGGGACCCTGACGCCGCAGCAGCGCGAGCGGCTGCTCCGACGGGTGGGGCCGAGGGTGAGCGCCGTGGCCCAGGACGCCCGCGGGCAGGCCCGAAACCGCGAGCTGGCCCTCGAGCGGCTCCGCCGCAAGCTCGCCGACGGACTGCGGACGCCGCGGCGGCGGAGGCCCACCAAGCCCACGCAGGCCTCCCGTGAGCGGCGGCTTCAGGCGAAGCGGCGCGTGGCGGATCGCAAGCGCGCCCGGCGAAGGCCCGAGCCGGACGACTAGTGAGTCACCCCAGTCCGTGCTCGAGCGCGCCCTTGACCGACGCATCGAGGGCGTTCAGCCGATAGAGCGCGAGCGCCTCCGGCGAGCCGAAGCCGCGTGTGCCGGGCGCCGCTCCGCCTGACCGCGATCGTCCAGGGCCCGCGTCGGCGCCATGATGCGAGAGCACGCAGTGGAGCAGGGCCAGCCGCCGCTCGGCCGGGAGCTCCCCGTCGGCGCGGTCGATGATCTGGGCCCCGAGCGCAAGGTGACCGAGCAACCGCCCCTCGTCGCTCAGCCTGATCTCCGCCCCGTAGCTGAACTCCCGCACCTTGCCGATGTCGTGGATCAGCGCCGCGGCCATCAGCAGGTCCGAGTCGAGCCGCGGGTGCAGCTGGCAGACCTCGAGGACCAGAGTCCCGACCGCGACCGTGTGCTCGAGGAGCCCGCCGAGGTAGGCGTGGTGCCCGGCGCAGGTGCAGGGCGCCCGCCGGAAGTCATCGGCGAGGGGGCCGGAGATCACCAGTCGCTCGGCGATGGCGGCCAGCGGGGGGTCGTGGATCTCGCGGGCCAGGTGCTCGAGGAAGCCCTCCAACTCCTCGACCGAGCGATAGGCGACCGGCAGGAACTCACTCGTCTCGTAGTCGCCGGGATCGAGGCGGTGGGCGTCGTCGAGCTCGGCCACCAGCTCGCCTCGGTAGCGCTCGACTCGGCCCCGAGCGGCGATCGCATCGCCGCGCTCGAACCGAGCGCCGATCCTGTCAACGTCCCGAAACACCCGAGCCGGGATCGAGCCCGTCCGGTCCCGAAGCTCCAGCGCCAGGTACGGCGACCCGTTCCGGGCCGCCCGCCGATCCTTGCGCGCGCATGCGTAGCGGCCCTCGAATCGCCGGCCGGGACCGAGCTCCGCCACCGTAGGTCCGGGCGCGGGACGAATCGGGGTCACGGCCGCAGCTTCCACGCCGACGATGGTGAAGGGCGGGCCGGACGAAGACGCCGTCCGCGCGAACCTCGAAGGTGGCGGGCGTCTCGCGATAGGCTCGCGCCAGTGGATTCGCTGATCTGGGAGGGAGATCCGCCCGAGTTGCGGGAGCCGATCATGGTCGCCGCCTTCGCGGGGTGGAACGACGCAGCGAGCGCCGCGACGACTGCGCTCGAGGCCGTCGCCGTCGGCCTCGATTCGGAGATCGTCGCCCGGATCGACCCGGAGGAGTACTTCGACTTCCAGGTCAACCGGCCGACGATCCGCCTGGTCGAGGGTCGCACCCGGCGAATCGACTGGCCGTCGACCACGGTGATTGCAGCCAGCGTGCCGGCCGCCGAGCGCGACCTGATCCTGCTCAGCGGGACCGAGCCAAACGTGCGCTGGCGGGGGTTCTCGGCCGCCGTCCTCGATGCGGCCGAGCGGATGAACGTCGAGATGGTGGTGACCCTCGGCGCCCTGATCGCCGACGTGGCCCACACGCGGCCGGTCCCGATCACCGGGCTCGCCTCGGACGAGCAACTCGTGGAGCGCCTGGGGCTCTCCCGCTCGCACTACGAGGGGCCGACCGGCATCGTCGGGGTCCTCCACGAAGCGTGCCGCCGGCGGGATATTCCCTCCGCCAGCCTCTGGGCCGCGGTGCCCCACTATGTGGCGGCAGTGCCCAATCCGAAGGCTGCGCTGGCGCTTCTGCGCCGGCTGGAGAGCCTGACCGGGATCGCGGTGGAGGCCTCGGAGCTGGAGGAGGCCATGGAGCGCTTCGACGCCCAGGTCGACGAGGCAGTCGCGGCCAATCCCGAGATCCGCGAGCTGGTGGAGCGGCTCGAATCCGAACAGGAGGAGACGCTCGAGCCCGGGGCGGAGGTCCCGTCGGGGGACGCGCTCGCCCGGGAGTTCCAGCGCTTCCTGCGCCAGCGCGGGGATAGGCCGAACGAGTAGCGCGCTGCTCAGGCCTCGGAGGCCGGGCAGATCAGCCGGTAGTCGCACCAGGAGCAGATCTCGTACGACGGGCGCGGCTCGAAGTCCTGGCCCTCGATCCCCGCGGCGACCTCGAGCACCGTGCGCTCGACCCGCTCGGCGTCGTCGGGGGCCGCCGGCACCGGCACCCGCTCGTCCTCGAGCACATACCAGTAGCTGCCGAGCTTGGCGTCGATCTCCCAGGCCCGGCCCGCCCCGACCCGATAGAGCGCGAGCTGCACTTCCCCGGGCAACTCCGAGATGCCCTTGGGGTCGCCGGTCTTGTAGTCGATCAACTCGTAGCCGCCGTCGGGGAGGCGGTCAACTCGATCGACGCGCCCGCGCAGCCGGTGCGGACCGATCTGAAACGAGAACCCCCGCTCGAGCCACACCGGGCTCGCCTCGGAGTTGGTGTGGCGCTGGTGGTAGCGGGTGAGCGCCGCCACGGCGCGGTCCCGGTACTGGAGCTCGTCGTCCGACGCCCCGAAGCCGGCCCGCCGCCAACCGGCCTCGAACAGGGCGAGCAGCCGATCCAGCGTCCCGGGCTGCGGCGACCCCTCCTCCATGCCCGGCGAATCGCGCAGCTCCTCCGAGTGGAAGCGCTCCAGCACCTGGTGGATCAGGATCCCGAAACGCTGGTTGATCGTCGGCTCCTGCGGGATCGCGAAGACGCGGGCGAACTTGTACTTGAGCGGGCATGTCCGGTAGAGGTCGATGTCGGACGCCGACAGCGCCAGGCCATCGCCACGACGGGGGATGAACTGGTCCAGGGACGGCTCGTGACGAGCCTCCACCAGGCTGCGCCGGGCGACTCGCTCGCGCTGCTCGCCGATCACGTAGCTATCGAGGGCCGAGGCCTCGAGGACCGCGCGCTGCTCGGGCGACGCCACTCGGCCAAGTAGCTCGCCGATCGCCGCCAGCGCCTCGGACACCGGCTCGGGGCCGGGGCGCTGGATCACCGCGGCGAGCTTAACCAGCTCGAGGAAGCGGGCGACCGCCCGGTTGACGTCCTCGGCGGTGTCAAGACGCATCTCGGACAGGGCCGACCCGGCCCGCCACGACGCCTCCAGCACGTCGTCGCGAACCACGCGATAGGCGGCGTGAAGGCCCTCGGCCGGGCCGAACAGCTCCTCCTCGTAGATCTCCTCCTCGGTGCCAAGGGCCTCCCGCGCCGCCTCGTAGAAAGGCGACGGCGGGACGGCGGAATCGCCCACCACCTCGGGCCGGGCCATGACCAGCGAGCGGCGCGCCCGGGTGGCGGCCAGGTAGGCCAGCCGGGCCCTGCGCGTCCCGGCGAGTCGCTCCCCCGGCTCAGGCAGCTCGTCGATGACGAGCTCGTCCGGGATCCAGGCGTCCTCCCATCCCCGGCCCGCGATCGCTCCGCGGTGGAGCCCGAGCAGGTAGACATGGTCAAACTCGAGCCCTTTCACCTGCTCGGGCTCGGCGAGCACGACCGCCCCCGGCGGCGGGGACTCGGTGTCGTCGTCCGAGAGCTCGCCCGCGTCGGCGACGGCGTTCAGGTGCCGGATGAAGTCCCGGGTCGAGCCTCGCGGCTCGCGTCGCGACCAGGCGGCGGCCATCTCCGCCAACCGCGAGAGGCTGACCAGGCGCTCCGTGGTCTCGGGCGTGGCGGCGAACAACCGATGGCGGCGCATGCCGACCCGCTCGATCAGGCGGCGGACGAACACATCCGCGCGCATCTCCTCGAGCGCGTCGGCCGCTGCGGCGTAGAGCTTCAGGAACGACTGCACGCGATCGCGCGCCTCGGGCGGAAGCTGAGGGCTCTCGAGCGCCGCGTCCAGCGCCGAGATCATGTCGAGCTTGCGGCGCCGCGCGATGGTGGTCACCCGCGCCAGGTCCACCGAACGAAGCTCGACCGGCGGGCGAGTCAACGCACGGACGACGGCTGCCGAATCGTGCGGGTCGGCCAGCATCCGCAGCCAGGCGATCGCGTCGCGCACCTCGGGGCGCCCGAAGAAGGCGGCGTCTCCCGCGAACCGGAACGGGACGCTCCGCTCCTCCAGCGCCGCCGCCACGAGGCGTCCCTCGCGCCAGCCGGAGGCGACGATCACGCATACCCGCTCCGGCCCGACCTCGCCGGCCGCGAGCAGGTGCTCGATCTCCCGTGCGGCGGCCTGGGCCTGGGCGCGCTCCCCGCTCGCGCGCCAGAAGCGCACGATCCCCGGGTCGGCCTCGGCGACGGAAGCGTCATCCGGGCCAGCGGACGTCCGCCCGGCGATCGCATCCGCGGCCGTGGCGATCCGCCGGCCGAACCGCAGCGGCCGCTCGAGCCGCACCTCGACGGCCTCGGGATATGCCTCGCGGATCGCGCCGACGGCCGCGCGCGAGGCGCAGCGAAACCTGCGAACCCCTTGAAGCTCATCGCAGGCGACCACGAGATTTCCGTGCGCGGCAAGCCTCTCCAGGAGCGCGCGATGAGCGAGCCCGGCGTCCTCGAGCTCGTCGGCCATCACGTAGGGGAACCGGCGCGCAGCCTCCTCGGCGACGTCGGCACGCTCGCGAAGCAGCCGCGTCGCGCCACCGACGAGGTCACCGGCGTCGAGGCTCCCCGCCTCGTGCAGGATCCGGTCGTGGCGGGCGTACAGCTCGGCGAACTCGTACTCGCTCCGCGCCCGCTCGCGCTCGGCGGCGTCCTCGGCCGAACGACCCCGCTCCTCGGCCCAGTCGCGCAATCGCCCCGCCGAGACCCGCTCGAGCTTCAGCGCGTCGATCCGCCGGAGCAGCCTCGCGAGAAGCCCGGCGGGGTTGCCGCGAATCTCGTGCCGGCGCAGCGGCAGATCGTCGACGCGGTCGAGCAGCAATGCGAGCCGATCCGCCGGGCCGACGGTGGTGAAGAACGGATCCAGGCCGGCCTCGACCGCGTACTCGCGCAGGAGCAGCTCGGCGGCGTCCTCATAGGGGGCGATCATGAGCTCCTCGTACGGGGTGGTCAAGAGCTCCTCAGCCCGCGCGCGCAGGCTGGTCGCTGCTGCGCGCGATCGGGTCAGCACCAGGACATGCTCGGGCCCCACGCCGTCCTCGGCGAGGTGGGCGATCCGGGCGGCCAGCGCCTCGCTTCGCCCGGATCCGGCGCGGCCGACCACCAGCATCGCCCCCCGCCGGTGGCGAATCACCCGCAGCTGCGCCTGGGTCGGATTCTCCGGAGTGCCTGGAGCGCTTGCCGTCATCGGGTCTAAAGCTAGACGGTGGCGGGCGCGTAGCCTTCAGTGGATGAGCTCGGAGCCGAAGTCGCCGGCGGCCGGCCCGGTCGAGGGCGATGGCGGAGTACTGAACGCCGATTGGCTCGGAGCCTGCCGTCGCATGGTCGCCGCGCAGCGTGAACTGTTCCGCGCGGAGCCCGGTATCGCCGACCGCACGGTCTACGCCGGTCGCGGCGAGGGAGGGGATCGCAGCCTCGTCATCGACCGCCGTGCTGAAGACATCGTCTTCGGCGAGCTCGAGGGGCTCCACGCGGACGCCGGCGACTTCATCGCGATCTCCGAGGAACGGGGCGAGGTGGCATTCGGCGACGCCGGCTCATCCGCGCACGTCATCGTGGACCCGATAGACGGCTCGCTCAATGCCCGGCGCACCCTTCCCTCGCACGCGCTCAGCGTGGCCGTTGCATCCGGCGCAGCCATGGTTGACGTCGGGTTCGCCTACGTGTACGACTTCGGGGCCGAGGAGGAGTTCTTCGCCAGGCGCGGCGGCGGCGCTTTCCTCGGCGAGGCTGAGGTGAACGCCAAGGGCCCGGGCTACGGTCTCGAGTTGGTCGGGATCGAGGCGGCGCAGCCCGAGCGGATCATCCCGATCCTCGAGGCCCTGGCCGGCAAGGCATACCGCATCAGGATCCTTGGCTCGATCGCGCTCGCGCTCTGCTACGTGGCCGCCGGGCGCTTCGACGGGATGCTCACCGCCCGGGGCTCTCGCTCGGTCGACGCGGCAGCCGGCCAGCTGATCGCGCGCGAGGCCGGAGCCGCGCTGGAGCTCCCCGGGCTCGAGCTGAGCGCGGCACCCCTCGAGCTGAGCGCGCGCTACCACGTGACCGCGGCCCTCGACCCCGAGCTGCTCGCCGTGCTGCGTCCCGTCCAGGCGAGCGCGGAGCCCGCGGAGCCCGTGACGTGAGTCCCAATCTGGTCGACTGGGCGTTGGCCGAGAGGATCGCGGCCGTGGTGGGCTCGCGGAGCCGGGATGGTGCTTCCCCGCCGGCCCTGGGCCGCGACCCCTTCGCCGCGGCTGCAGTCGAGGCGGCCTGCTCCCTGGCGACGGACGAGGTGATCGCCTACACCGGCCTTCGCCCGGCAACGCCGCCTCCGCATCCGGAGCCCGTTGGACGGACGGCTTGGGCGGCGAACGCTCTCGCGCTGCTTCGGGAGCTCGGTGGCGAGCTGGACCAGCGTGCGGCCGGGGCGATCGACGCTCCGGGAGGGTTCGGCCGGCTTGCGCGCCCGGCCGTCGGCGTTGGACTGGCGGCCGAGGCTGGCGCCGTCGCGGGCTATGCCTCCCGCAAGGTGCTCGGGCAGTACGACATCTCGCTCGTCGATCCCGAGCGCCCGGCCCGGCTCCTGTTCGTCGTTCCCAACCTCCGCGTCGCCCAGGTTCAGCTCGACGCGGATCCGGCCATCTTCCTTCACTGGGTCGCTCTTCACGAGACCACGCACGCAGTGCAGTTCGCGGCGGTTCCGTGGCTGCGTGAACACGTCGCCGACCTGGTGCGCCGCCTCGTGGGCGGCGCCGCGGACTGGGTTCAGTCGGGCGGGCTTCGGCAGGCCGCCGCCAGGCTGGCGAGGTCGGATCCGCGGAGGCTCGGCGGCGCGATCCTCCGCGGCGAGCTCGCCCGTGCGCTTGCCAACCCGGAACAGGGCCCGCTGGTGGATGGCCTCCAGGCAACGATGGCCGTGATCGAGGGTCACGCGGAGCACGTCATGGACGCGGCGGCCGCCGATCGAGGAGGCGAGCAGGCGGTCCTGCGCGAGCGGCTCGAGGCGAGGCGCCGATCGCGAACCGGCCTCGACGCACTCGTCGGCCGCCTGCTCGGTCTCGACCTGAAGCTGCGCCAGTATCGGCTGGGCAAGGGCTTCTGCGACTCGATCACGGAAGCGGCCGGGGTCGATGGGCTCAATCGCGTCTGGCAAAGCCCGGACGCGCTCCCCGACCTGGGCGAGCTGGAACGACCGCGCGAATGGATGGCCCGCGTGGAGCTGGTCCAGGCCACAGCTTGACGAATCGCCCGCTCGTGTAACCGCCCGCGGGTCGAGGGGTTACAAACAGGTGTTCGGGTTTATACACTCGAACATCCTTACAGATAAGTACGTTGTCCAAAGCCGGAAACCCGAAGGAGTTGACCAGGACCGATGGCAGCCAACACCACCAAGAGCCAGGGCAAGCGCGCCGCCGACACCACGCAGAGCACCGGCTCCGCGACCACCGAGAGCACCACTCCGCGCAGCGATGCCGCAAAGATTCGTGAGGGTCTGACCAAGGCTCGCAACGGCGTGACGTCATACGCGCGGCGGAGCACCGAGCGTGCGGTCGACGTCCCCGTCGGCGCCGCCCTCGTCAGCGCCGAGCGCATCAACGAGATGGTCGAACCCTGGACCGGGCAGACCACGCGCGAGCGCGAGCTTCGCGGTCTCCGCCAGCAGGTGCGGCGCGAGCTGGGCAAGTTCGAGCGCCGCGGCGGCACCGCCCGGCGCAAGGCGAACCGGACGACCCGCAAGGCCCGCACCCGGGCCGAGCGGGTGCTGAAGCAGCGCCGGCGCTCGATCGAGACGACCGTCAAGCGCAATCGGGCCAAGGCCGACAAGGCGGTGAAGGAGAATCGCGCCCGAGCCGAGGAAGGCCTGAAGAAGGCCCGGTCGACGGTCGAGGAGCGCGTCTCGACGCTCGTCTAGCGCCTAGCCGGGCCGGCTCGAGGTTGGCCGCGCCCGGAGAAGCTGGTACGGGCGTGGGATTGCCCACCGATAGCGTGGGTGAACCCACGTTCGTGCGCCCGCACCCGCTGACAAGACGCCGCGGGCTCCCTCTGCGACAATGATCGTGATGGGCGTTCCCACCAAGGACCAGATCAATGAGGCGCTGCGCGGGGTCATCGACCCGGAGCTCGGCCAGTCGATCGTCGACCTGGGCATGGTCAGATCGATCGCGGTGAACGAGTCGGGCGGGGTCGAGGTCATGGTCTCCCTGACCACGCCGGGGTGCCCGATCCGGGCCCACTTCGAGCGGGCCGTGCACGAGCGCGTGGCCGCGGTCGAGGGCGTGAGCGGTGTGGGCGTCGGCTTCGACGTGCTCAGCGACGAGGAGAAGGGGAACCTGCAACGGACGCTCGGGCGGGGACGGCTCCCCGAGGGCGCCCTGGCTCAGGTCAGGAACGTGATCTGCGTCGCCTCGGGGAAGGGCGGGGTCGGCAAGTCGACGATGACGGCCAACCTCGCCGCGGCCCTTGCTGCGGAGGGACATGCGGCCGGGGCGCTCGACTGTGATGTATACGGCTACTCGATCCCGAGGATGCTCGGCCTTGGCGGCAAGCCCGACGTCAACGCGCAGCGCAAGATCATCCCGCTGACCGGCCCGGCCGGCGTGAAGGTGATGTCGATCGGCTTCTTCCTCGAGGACAACGCAGCCGTCGTCTGGCGCGGGCCGATGCTGCACAAGGCGATCCAGCAGTTCCTCGAGGACGTCGACTGGGGGGAGCTCGACTATCTGCTGCTCGATCTTCCACCGGGAACCGGTGACGTCTCGATGACGCTGGCGCAGCTGTTGCCGTCGGCGCAGGTGCTCGTGGTGACGACCCCGCAGCCGGCTGCCCAGACCGTCGCCCACCGAGCCGCCGAGATGGCGGAGAAGGTCGACATCGAGCTGCTCGGGGTGATCGAGAACATGTCCGGCTTCACCACCCCGGACGGCCAGCGGTTCACGATCTTCGGCGAGGGGGGCGGGCAGCTCCTCGCCGACGAGCTGGATGTCCCGCTCCTGGGAAAGGTCCCGCTCTCGGGCGAGCTTCGTGAGCACGCCGACGCCGGCGTGCCGCTCGTCCTGTCAGAGCCCGACTCCCCGGCGGCGGTCGCGATCCGCGACACCGCGCGCGGGATCGTCGCGACGTCCCCCCAGGAGCTCCCGATCGCGATGGCTGCGGCTCCCGCCGCGCCGGTCCCCGGCCCGGCGCCGGTCAGCGGCACCGAGCTGCCGGTCGTTCAATAGCTACTTGTTGGCGTAGTAATCCGCGTTGATCTGGATGTACTTCGTCCACTCGTCCGGGAGCTGGTCCTCCGCGAAGCAGGCGTCGACCGGGCAGGCCTCGACGCATGCGTCGCAGTCGATGCACTCGTCGGGATCGATGTAGAGCATCTCGACGGCCTCGTAATCGGGCTCGTCGGGAGTCGGATGGATGCAGTCGACCGGGCAGACCTCGACGCAGGAGTTGTCCTTCGTCCCGATGCATGGCTCTGCGATCACGTAGGCCATTGGTCTCGCTTTCTCGGGTGGGGGTCTAGCCGTGGAGCCCGCCGGAGGCCCGGCCAAGCGGACCGGACATTCTAGGCGAGAAGCGCCCACGGCTCGCCTCATGTGACCACGGCTAGATGAGTGGTTCTATGGCCTCGTATGGCCAGGGGCGTCATCCGGGCGTGCGATGTCGTGGAACCACTCATCTAGGGTCCGCGCGTGATCCTGCTCACCGGAGCCTCGGGCACCGTCGGCCGGGCACTGCTGCCGCTGCTGCTGGAACGAGACACGGTCCGTGCGCTCGTCCGCGATCCAAGGCATCTCGGCCGCTACCGGGTCGAGGTTCAGCTCGCCCTCGGCGATCTCGCCGGGCTCCACGACGAGCACCTGCGCCGCCAGGCGCTTCGCGGGGTCGAGACCGTCATCCACCTGGCGGCGACGATCCGCGACCAGCCGCACGCCCCGGTGGAGGAGCTGAACGCGATGGCCACGGCACGCCTCTTGCGGTCGGCCGTGGCGACGGGCACCGAGCGCTTCCTCTTCTTCTCCGCAATCGGTGCGAGCGCGTTCCAGCGCACGCGCTTCTTCCGGGCCAAGGCCATCGCCGAGCGCGCCGTTCTGGAGTCGCCCCTGCAAAAGACCGTGCTCGCCCCGTCGATCGTGTACGACCGCGACGACCCCTGGGTGACGATCATGCGCCGGCTCGCGCTCTTGCCGCTCCTTCCTCTGTCCGGATCGGGTCAGGCGGCCTTTCAGCCGATCTGGGCCCAGGACGCGGCGCGAGCCGTGATCGCCGTGCTGGACCGCGACCCCCCCGCCGAGCGGGTGGAGCTGGCCGGACCGGAGACCCTCACCTATGAGCAGATGGCGCGGGTGATCGCGCGAGCCGCGGGCCGGGAGCGGCCGGTCGTGCACGTGCCGCTCAACCTCGTACGCCTCGGGTTGCGCGGACTGCGAGCGGTGGTGGGCGACGCCGCCTTCGCCACCTGGGAGGAGGCCGAGCTGATGGAGGTCCCGATGGTCGCGAAGCGGGGCGACGCGGACGTGCGCGAGCTTGGGGTCGATCCCGCACGCATGGCGGACGTGCTGAGGTGACCTAATGCGGAGGCCCGGGCCAAGGGCCCGGGCCTCCATGAAGTCGCCTCCTCGCGGAGGCACTCGCCTGTTGGGGCGAATTACATCATCCCGCCCATGTCGGGCATGCCGGCACCGGCCCCGGCCGGCTCCTTCTCCGGCGGCTCCGCCACGATCGCCTCGGTCGTGAGGATGTTCTTCGCGATCGAGGCCGCGTTCTGAAGCGCCGAGCGGGTGACCATGGTCGGGTCGATGACGCCGGCCTTGACCAGGTCGCCGTACTCGCCGGTTTCGGCGTCGAGGCCCTCGCCGGCCTTGAGGCCGCGGACCTTCTCGACCACGACCGAGCCCTCCAGACCGGAGTTGTTGGCGATCTGCCGCATCGGCTCCTCGAGCGCGCGACGGATGATCTCCGCGCCGGTCGCCTCGTCGGCGTCGAGATCGGCGGGGTCGATCGCGTCCTGCGCGTTGAGTAGCGCGACGCCGCCGCCCGGCACGATGCCCTCCTCGAGGGCCGCGCGGGTAGCCTGCAGCGCGTCCTCGACGCGGTGCTTCTTCTCCTTCATCTCGGTCTCGGTGGCAGCGCCGACCTTGACCACGGCGACCCCGCCCGCGAGCTTCGCCAGGCGCTCCTGGAGCTTCTCGCGGTCGAAATCGGAGTCGGTGTTCTCGATCTCCTGACGGATCTGGTTGATCCGGCCCTCGATCTCCGACTTCTCGCCGGCACCGTCGATGATCGTCGTCGTGTCCTTGGCCACGACCACGCGGCGGGCCCTGCCGAGCTGCGAGACCTGGGTGTTCTCGAGCTTCAGGCCCATCTCCTCGGTGATCACCTCGCCGCCCGAGAGGACCGCGATGTCCTCGAGCATGCGCTTGCGGCGGTCACCGAAGCCCGGCGCCTTGACCGCGACGCCGGTGAAGGTGCCGCGGAGCTTGTTGACCACGAGCGTCGCGAGCGACTCGCCCTCGACGTCCTCGGCCACGATCAGCAGCGGCTTGCCGCTCTGCATCACCTGCTCGAGCACCGGCAGCAGGTCGCGAACCGAGCCGATCTTCTGATTCGCGATCAGCACGTACGGTTCCTCGAGCACCGCCTCCATGCGCTCCTGGTCGGTGATCATGTACGGGGAGATGTAGCCCTTGTCGAACTGCATCCCCTCGGTGAACTCCAGCTCCATGCCGAAGGTCTGGCCCTCCTCGACGTTGACCACGCCGTCCTTGCCGACCTTCTCGATCGCGTCCGCGATCACGTTGCCGATCTCATCGTCGGCAGCCGAGATCGCCGCGACCCGCGCGATCTGCTCCTTGCCGGCGATCTCCGCCGACTGCTTGTCGCGCAGGTGCTCGACCACCTGGTCGACCGCCGTCTCGATCCCGCGGCGCAGCGCCAGGGGATTGGCGCCGGCGGCAACGTTCCTAGCCCCCTGACGGACGATCGTCTGGGCCAGCAGCGTGGCGGTCGTGGTCCCGTCGCCGGCGACGTCGTTGGTCGCCGTGGCCACCTCGCGAACGAGCTGCGCGCCCTGGTTCTCGAACACGTCCTCGATCTCGATCTCGCGCGCGATCGTGACCCCGTCGTTGGTGATCGTGGGGGCGCCGAACTTCTTGTCGAGCACGACGTAGCGCCCCTTCGGGCCGAGGGTCACCTTGACCGCGTTGGCCACGGAGTCCACTCCGGCCTGCAACGCGGCACGCGCCTCGGCGTCGTACTTGAGCTCCTTGTGAGCCATGTTCTTCCTTTCTCCTTTGTCTCGGTTTAGGTGCCTAGACGACCTTCGCGAGCACGTCCGACTCGCGCAGGACGAGCACGTCCTCGCCGTCTACCTTGATCTCGGTGCCGCCGTACTTGGAATAGAGGACCTCGTCCCCCTCTGAGACATCGAGCGGGATCCGCTTGTCGCCGTCCTCGTCCCAGGCACCGTCACCGACGGCCAAGACCTTGCCCTTCTGCGGCTTCTCCTTGGCGGTATCGGGGAGGACGATGCCGCTCGCGGTCGTCTCCTCCTCCTCGATCGCCTGGACGATCAGCCGGTCGCCAAGGGGCTTCAGATTCATCTCTGACTTACCTCCGTCCTAGCTCAGTACTCGTAAAGCTGGTTGTCGTTTTCCTGCCGCTTGGCACTCTATACATGAGAGTGCCAGAACGCCTTGTGAGTGTAGCGACGGATATCCCGTCGGTCAAGATCTAAGTCGGCCGACCTCAGATTCTTCACATCTCGGGCACGGGCCCCCTTTGGGGCCCTGCCTGCTCGTAGGCGCTCGGGCCTACCCGATCGTCCAGGCCTCGATCTCGGCCCGGCGAAAGCGCAGGTCTCGGGGATCGGAGGGACTACCAGCCGAGACGAGGTAGTAGGGGATCGCGTCGCGCTCGGCCAGCGTGACCACCTCGGCCGGGCTCACCTCCAGCAGGTCCGCGACCTCGTCGACCGTCATCCACCCCTCCCCCGTTGCGTCCGCCACCGACCGCGGCTTGCCCCGCTGTAGGTTCGAGAGGGCGAACGCGACCACGAACACGGTGCCCGCGAAGGCTGCGACGGCGATGCCGGCGACGACGATGTCCATCCGGTGAGCGTAGCCCCGGCGCGCGGAGCGCCCGTCAGAGCGCCAGCGCATTTGCGGACGCGACCACTAGAAGCGTCAGGGGTGGGCTGACGGTCTCGTCCCTGGGACGGCGGGTGCCCTCCCCGCGTCAATCCGCGGCCAGCAGCCGGCAGCCAAGCAAACGGGCGAGGCCCTCACCGCCGTTGCGCATCACCCAGTCGTGGTTCCAGGCGAACACCGGCCGGGCGATCGGCGCGAGCACGTTCATCCACGGCCTCGTCGTGGCGACGTTCCACTCGTTGACCACAACGGTGATCGACCCGTCGAGGCCGTCCTGCTCGAAGAGGCGCCAGCGGCCCGCGCCCGTGAGCTCCCCCTCGGCCCGCCCTTCGAGCAGACGCGGGCGATCGACCCGGGTGGTTCGCATCTCGAACTCGAGCTCGTATGGGAGCTTCGAGCGCCAGGTGTACCGGCTCACCTGGCCGACACCGTTCTCGTCGCCCGGTGCGATCTCGACCACCCGCTCGACCCCGCGCCACCACCCCGGCCATGCCTCGGAGTCATAGATCGCCTGCCACGCGCGATCGCGCTCGCACCCGAGCAGCCAGGTGGTGAGGAAGGCGTACTCGGCCACCCGGCGAGCTAGTTCGGCGACGGGGGCTCGCCGTTGCCGAAGCGTGGGCCCGCCGGCTCGACGACCTGTGAGAAGCGGACCACAGTGACGGTGTCGTCGTGGGAGATCTCCCGCCCGTAGATCTGCTCGAGGAAGCCGACCATCTCGTCGAGGCGGCGGAACTCGGGGTTGTCGTGCTCGATGTCGCGCGGCGAGAGCTCCCGCACGCGCTTCACCTCGACCCCGTCGATCACCGCCGAGAAGATCTTCTCCTTCGGCGAATGCTGATAGCCCACCGTGATCCACACCACCTGGCCCCGGCGGTACTTCCGAGACTTGTCGCCGAGACGGATGGTGGCCGTCTTCCGGCCACGCCGGAGCTGATCGACGAAGGCCGGCGAGAAGAAATTCAGCGCGTAGAGGCCGCCGTTCATGCCGTGGGGGGGTTTCGGGGAGATCGCGGGGGCGGGCCGCTAGTGCCGGCTCGCACGCTGGTTGAGCCTAACGTGAATCGCGACGCGCGGCTCACTGATTGCTCACCCGGTTTCACTCAGGGAACCCCTCGGTGCCGATCAGCGGTACGAACCTGCACGGACCGATCAGCCTGCGCTCGAGCCCGTCGCCGCTGAACGCGTCGAACTCCTCCGAGACGCGGCGGTACATGGTCAGCATGTCGGCCCGCGCCTCGGCGATCGGCACCACGAGGCGCCCGCCGATGGTGAGCTGTGAGATCAGCTTCGGCGAGGGCGCCGGGGCGGTCGCGTGCACGGCGATCCCCTCGTACGGCGCCCGTTCCGGCAGACCGACGCTCCCGTCGCCAACGACCACCTCGACGTTGGTGGCGCCGAACGCGGCGATCGCCTCACGCGCCTCGTTGGCAAGCTCCGGGACACGCTCGATTGTGAGCACCTCGCGGGCGAGGAGCGCGAGAACGCAGGCCGAGTAGCCCGACCCGGTGCCCACCTCGAGCACACGCTCGCCGCCATCCAGGGCGAGCGCCTCGCAGATCGCGGCGACAATCCATGGCTGCGAGATCGTCTGGCCGTGGCCGATCGGCAAGGCCGAGTCCGCGTAGGCGCGTCGCCGTTGCGCCTCCGGCACGAATCGCTCTCGGGGAACGCGCCGCATCGCCTCGAGCACCCGCTCGTCGGCGATCCCGCGCCGCCGGAGCTGGCGTTCCACCATCTGCTCTCGGAGGGCGGCGAACTCGGGTCCGGCCACGGCAGCGGGCGATCAGAAGATGTACGCATGGAGCCGCTGCGGCTCCAGGACCGTGACCCGTCCGCGGCCCACCCGGACCACGCTGGCCCGCTCGAGCGTGGCCAGGAAGCGGCTGACGCTCTCCCGCGAGGTGCCGGCGAGTTGGGCGAGGTCGGCCTGGGTCATCCGCACGGTGATCCCCTCCCGGCCCTCGGCAACCGCGTCCTCGGCGATCAGCTGCAGCAGCACGCCGGCGACGCGGCTGGGCACGGTCTGGAACGACTGGCGCGTGACCCGCTCGTTGGTCTCGCGCAGCCGCCGCGTGAGCGCGACGATCAGCTTCACCGCGATCTCGGGATGGTCGGCCAGCAGGCGGCGGACGTCACCTGCCGGAAGCGCGAGCAGCTCCGAGTCGGCCAGGGTCTCGACGCTGGCGGAGCGGGCACCACCGTCGAGCATCGCGAGCTCGCCGAAGAGGTCGCCGGGGCCGAGCGTGGCGAGCGCGATCGCGCGGCCATCCGAGTGCTCGCGGGTCACCCGCAGGTCGCCGCTGCGGACGATGTAGCAGGCGTCCGAGCTGTCGCCCTCGTGGAAGACGCGCACCCCCTTGGGGAAGGCGCGCGGCACGGCGACGTGAGCGATGCGCTCGATATCGCCGCCGGAGAGCTCGGCGAACAGGGGCACCCGCCCGAGCAGTTCCACATTGCCGGTATTCACGATCTCATCCTCCGGCCACGAATTATCGCGCTCTGCGCACGAACCGGCGGAGCGACCCGGCTCTTGTGAGGACGATTCGCGCGGGGCGCCGGTCTAGGGCTTCAGCTTGCGCCCGGTGACGAACAGCGACTGCGACCATGCGAGCGTTCCCGCGGCGAACGCCGCGGTGACCGCGAAGCACAGCCAGACTGGAGCGTCCGCGCTGCCCAGAAACCCGTACCGGATGGCGTTGACCATGTAGAAGATCGGGTTCGCGTGCGAGATCTCCTCCCAGGGGCTCGGGAGGACATCGACGGAGTAGAAGACGCCCCCGACGAACGTGAGCGGCAGGATCACGATGTTGTTGACGAAGGTGTGATGGTCGAAGGTCTCGGCGTAGATGCCCACGATCACCCCGAGCGCGCCGAACAGGGCCACAAGCAGGATCACCGCGCCCGCCAGCGGCAGCGGATGCTCAATGGACACGCCCGTGAGCGGCACGGCCAGGGCGGCCAGCGCCACCCCGATCAACAACGCCCGGAAGGCGCCACCGATGACGTAACCGAGATGCATCTGCCAGTGGTGCATCGGCGCCGCCAGCACGTCGTCGATGTAGCGATCGGACCGCGCCTGAAAAATCGAGCTCGAGTTGTTCGAGTAGGCCGCCTGGGCCATCGCCATGGCGATCAGCCCGGGGACGATGAACTGCTCGTACGGGATGCCCTCCACCTCGCTGATCCGGCTACCGAGCGAAAGCCCGAAGACGACGATGAACAGGATCGAGGAGACGACCGGCGCGAGCATCGTCTGTGTCCACAGCTTCGACACACGCAGGCACTCACGCGCCGAGAGCCAGAGGAAGCTTCGCCAGGGTTGTGGGGCGGGTAGCGGCGGAAGGGCGCTCGGCGGAACGTCCTCGCGCGCTGCTTCGGTCGTCGTGGTCAAGTCAGCGCCACCGCCTTCAGATAGACATCCTCGAGCGTGGCGGCCTCGTACTCGCGCTTCAGGCCTTCGGGGGTCGAGCGGGCGACGATGCGCCCACCGGAGATCAGGGCGATGTCCTCGCACAGCGCCTCGGCCTCCTCGAGGTAGTGAGTGGTGAGGACGATCGTGGTTCCCGCCCGGTGCAGGCGGCGGATGTAGCGCCACAGCTCACGACGCAGCTCGACGTCCACGCCCGCGGTGGGCTCGTCGAGAATCACCAGGCGCGGCTCGTGCAGGAGGGCCCGCGCGAGCAGCAGCCTCCGACGCTGACCGCCGGACAGCTTGGGCGCCCGTACGTCGGCCTTCGCGTGCAGGTCGAACACATCGATCATCGCCTCGGCGCGCTCGAGCGAGCGCTGCCTGGTGAGGCCGAAGTAGCCCCCGTGGTAGAGGAGCGCCTCGCGGACGGTGAGGAACCTGTCGAGGTTGGGATCCTGCTCGGCGATGCCGATCATCCGCCGCGCCTCGAGGCTCGAACCGGGATGGCCGAAGACGTCGATCTTCCCCTCCGTGATCCGGATCAGGTTGCAGACCGCGTTGATCAGGGTCGTCTTGCCTGCCCCATTGGGCCCGAGCAGGCCGAAGAACTCGCCGGAGGGCACCTCGAGATCCAGGCCCTCGAGCGCCAGGGTCCCATCGTCGTAGCGCTTGGTCAGGTTGCGGATCGAGAGGGCCGGTTGGTCTTCCACCCAACCGAGGGTACGGGGTGCCCAGTGGACCGCTAGCGCTGGCAGCCCGGGCACCAGTACGTGGTCCGGTTGGCGTCGCCCTGGCCGCGCGATCGCAGCGTCGTGCCGCACCGCGGGCAGGGCGCGCCGGCGCGGCGGTAGACGCGGCGAGGGGCTCTGCCGCTGTCGACGCCGGCATTCATCAACCGCCGCGCCGTGGCCAGGAGGCGCTCGAGCTCGTCGTCGTCGATGTCCGATAGCCGCCGCCACGGATCGAGCTCCGCTTCCCACAGGCTCTCGCTCTTGTAGATGTTGCCGATGCCGGCGATCGCGTTCTGCCGCACGACGACCTCGCCGAGCCGCTCGGTTCCGCCGGCCGCCCGGCGCAGCGCGATGACCCCGGCGCGGGGCTCGAAGGCATCGCCGAGGAGGTCGGGACCGAGCGCACGCAGGTGCGGGTCAAGGCGCATCTCGCGCTCGCGACGCAGCGCCAGACGCGGCCCACCGAACTGCGCGGCGTCGCGGTCGACGGTCGAGAGCACAATCCAGGCCGCGCGCATCGAACGCGTCCATGGCTCGCTCCGTCGGTGGGTACGCCACTGGCCCCGCATACCCAGATGAGAGTGCAAGACCAATCCGCCGCTGAAGTGAAGCAGCAGATGCTTGCCGCGCGCCTCGGCAAGCCGGAGGCGCTCACCCTCGAGCGAGGCCAGCCGTCCCGGCTGGCGGCGGAGCGGGCTTAGCGGGCTCGGCGCAAGCGCCCGGTCGAGGTCTCGCCCATCAAGCCACTCTTGTAGCCGGCGGGCGGTGCGGTGAACGGTGTCGCCTTCTGCCACGCCAGGGAGCTTGACGCCACAAGCGGTCCGAGCGCGCCGGGGCGCTTCGCAGCTGCGCGGCTCGGGCGCTCAGGAGCTCCACAAGGGCCGCGGTCGGATGGAAGGGATCGGCGATCGGCATGCCGCCTTCGAGCGAGACGGCGGCCCTGATCCCGCCGCCGAGCTCCGCGACCAGCACCGGGCCGCGGGGGACGTCGGCGCTGTCGCGCTGCGCCACGCGACGCAGCTCCGTTGCGTCCGTGGGACGGGCGGGCCGAATCACGACCTGATCGGGCCCGGCGCTCATGCGGGCGCCCGCCGCTCGTAATGCTGCAGCACGATCGGCCGTCCCCAGCCGGAGAAGCGCTGGGAGTCGAGCAGCTCGAACCCGACCGAGCGATAGAGGTGTCCGGCGGCGCGAAGCGCGCTGAAGGTTTCCAGCCTCACCACCGCGAGCCCGGCGTCGTCCGCCTCGCCGACCAGCTCCTCGAGCAACGCCCGGCCGAGCCCCCGGCCACGGAGCTCCTCGACCAGCAGGAACCAGCGGACCTTGCCCTCGCCGTCGCCCTCGTGGGCGAGCGCCAGAGAGCCGGCGAGCTCGCCGTTGCGCTCGACCGCCCACAGGCGCCCCCGCTCGGGCCAGCCGTGCTGGACGGCCTCAGCGAGGCCGCGGGCGACCCCGGCCTCGAAGCGAGCGTCGAGCCCGTGCTCGGCCGCATAGACGGTGCCGTGCAGGGTCGCGATCCCGCCGAGGTCACCTGCGCGCAGGTCGCCGCGGATGGTCAGGTCCCGGTCCTGTGCGATCAGCGTCGTCGGTGCCATGGCCTGAGTGTCACCCATCTCATCTATCTGTGCAAGACGAATTCGTGTTCCTACTCATCACGTATGCTGATTAATAGAGATGGAGCTTCGCCAGCTTCGCTATTTCGCGGCCGTCGCCCGCCACCGCAACTTCACCCGCGCCGCCGACGAGCTTCACCTGGCTCAGTCGGCGCTGTCGCAGCAGGTGCGCCGGCTGGAGGCCGAGCTCGGGGTCGAGCTGCTCAACCGCACTACCCGCCGGGTGGAGCTGACCGAGGCGGGTGAGATCACGCTCGGGCGCGCGACTCGGATCCTGTCCGAGGTCGAGGCGCTCGGGTCGGAGCTGGACGAGCTGGCGGGACTGCTTCGCGGACAGCTCAGGGTGGGCGGGATGCTGCCGGCGGGCGGCGTCGATCTGCCGGCGCTCTTGGTCAGCTTCGACGAGCTCCACCCCGACGTCGAGATCGTGATGCGAGAGGGAACCGCCGCCGAGATGGTCGAGCGCCTGTGGAGCTACGAGCTCGATGCGGCGATCGCGATGTTCGAGGCCGATGAGGTGCCCGAGGGGCTTGCACACGAGCTGCTCGGCTCGGAGCAGCTCGTGCTGGCCATGGCCCCATCGGACCCACTGGCGGGACGCAAGCGTGTCCGCCTCGCCGAGCTCGACGGTCGTCCGCTCGTCACCTTCCGCCCGGGCGCCGCGGTGCGGGCGGCGGCCGACCGGGCCTTCGCCCGGGCCGGGGTGTCGCCCAGGATCGCGTTCGAGAGCAACGACCTGTCGATGATGCGAGCTGTGGTCTCGCGCGGGCTCGGGGTCGCGATCGTGCCCGAGACGGTTGTCACATCGAGCGGGTCCGACCTCGCCTGGAAGCCGCTCTCGCCGGCCCTGCACCGCTCGGTCGCGCTCCTGTGGCGGGCGCGGCGGCGCCAGCCGCCGGCGGCGGCGGCGTTCATCGCCTTCGTGCGCCGGGCCGCCCGCGCGACGCAATGAGCCCCCCACGGCCAATGAGCCCAGCTGGCGCCTTATCGGTCCACAGCACCCCATAAGGCGCGAGTGCGGCGGGGCGGGCGGCGCCGGTGCGGGCGGCCGGGCGGCGGGGCTGGCAGCGCCAGTGCGGGCGGTTGGGGGGCGGGAGGCGCCGGTGCGGGCGGTTGGTGCCGCGGGAGGCGCCAGTGCGGGCGGTTGGTGCCTACGCCGAGGCGACCAGTCGCCGAGGCTGGCGGCTGAACCCCGCCTCGATCAGGGTCTCCTCGAGTCCCGACCCGATCACCGCCTCGCCGTCCACGCGCTCGATCGCGAGCTTCGGCACCAGGCCCTCCCGGGCGGCGTCCGCGAGCTCGCCGATCGCCTCGGCGAGTCCTTCGTCCTCCAGCCCGGCGAGGCGGAGGATGCCGCGTCCGCCCCGCTCGACGTAGAGGACCGGATCGCCGTCGCGCAGGAGGATGTAGGCGCCAGGCGTCCGCGAGGGACGGCGGCCGGATCGCGAGCCGCCATCCTGGTCGGCCCGCTTCGGCCAGGACAGCGACGCTCCGTAGGGATTGGCTGGATCGGTGGCCGCGAGCACCAGGTAGCGGCCCTCAGCCGGCGGCAGGGCGCGGAGCCGCTCGACCGCGCCTCCGAGCGCGAACTGGGCGCCGCCGAGGCCCTCGACGAAGTAGCCGCGGCGCGCGGTCCCGAGCATCTCGAGGTTCGAGAGCTCGCCATAGAGCGCCGAGAAGCCGCCCGGCACGCCCTCGGCCAGCACGGTCTCACGGGTGACGATCCCGTATCGCTCCAGCATCAGCTCGGCCTGCGCCCGAAGCCTGGGGCCCTGCGTCGGCGCGTCCTCGAACAGGGGCGCGGTCAGCGACCACCGACCCTGCACGGTCTGCCCGGTCCCGGCGCGGCGGGCCGCGAACCGCCGGCCCCGGGGCTGGCTCCGCTGCACGGCGGACAGGCGTCTCGCGCGCAGCGGGGCGAACGCGTCGTTGGTGACCTCTCCGGCCCAGGCCAGGTCCCAGAGCGCCTCGTGAATCTCCTCGGCCGAGAGCTCGAGCTCGGCCACCAGATCGACCCAGAAGCAGGGGCTGAGCGCGAGGCGCTCACGGATCGCGTCGTGTGCCTCGCCTTCGGGCGACTCGAGCTTCGCGTTTGCCGGCGGCGGGCCGGCGACGCGGACGTCCTCGCGGAAGTAGAGCGCCACCTTGCCCGAGCGGCCGAGCGCCCCCGCCCCGACCCAGACCAGCTCGCCGCCGGTGCAGAGCTGGTCGAGCCAGCTCTGGCTGTAGGCCCCCAGACGGCGAGGCAGTACGTCGCGCTCCCACACCTCCGGGGTCAGGGCCACGCCCTGGAGCGAGACCAGCGCCTCGCGCAGCCGGTCCGGGCCGGCGCCGGCGGGCCGGTGGGCGTCGACGTTCTGCCAAGCCGGCAGGAATCTGGCCAGCTCACGCCGGTCGACGGCCTCCGCCTCGGAGCGCAGGTGCGCGAGGCTGGCCCGGCGCACCCGCCGTAGGACATCCGCGTCGCACCACTCGCGCTCGGTGCCACCGGGCAGGAGCTCGCCCCGGACGAGGACGCCCGAGCGCTCGAGCTCGCGCAGCGCCGGCGTCGGGTCGACCCCGTAGCGGGCGGCGAGCTGCGGGGTGGGGAACGGTCCATGGGTGCGCGCGTAGCGACGTACCAGGGCGATCATCGCGTCGGGGACCTCGGCGAGGAAGGAATCGGGAAGCCCGGGAGGAGGAGGGACGCCGAGGGCGTCGCGGTAGAGCCCGGCGTCGTCGGCCGAGATCCACCGCTCCTCGCCGCCGATCCGCACCCGGGCTGCACGGCGCTCGCGCTCGAGCTTCTCGAGCATGGACGGGGCGGAGTAGCCCTCGCCGACGCGTTGTGCACACTCCTCCGGGGTCAGGTCGCCGAGGCGGCGCAGCACCTGCTGGAGCCCGTCGCGATCGCTCGCCCGGGCCTGGTCGGTCAGATGCTGCAACGAGGCCTCGACCTCGGCCAGCGCCTCGGGATCGATCAGCTCACGCAACTCCTCCTGCCCGAGCAGCTCCCGAAGCAGCTCGCGATCGAGGGCGAGGGCGGCGGCGCGGCGCTCCGCGTTCGGAGTGTCCCCCTCGTACATGTACGTCGCTACGTAGTCGAACAGGAGCGAGGAGGCGAATGGCGAGGCCGTCGGGGTCTCGACCTCGACGAGCGAGACTCGGCGCGAGTGAAGGTCGCGCAGAAGCCCCTCCAGCGAGGGCAGGTCGAGCACGTCGCGCAGGCACTCGCGATAGGTCTCGAGGGTGACTGGGAACCTGGGGAAGTCCTTCGCCACCTCGAGCAGCGACTGGGCCTTTAGCCGCTGCTGCCACAGCGGCGTGCGCTTGCCCGGGTACGCGCGGGGGAGCAACAGCGCCCGGGCGGCGTTCTCCCGGAACCGGGCGCCGAACAGGGCCGAGCCGCCCAGCTCGCGGACGACCAGGTCCTCGACCTCCTCCGGCTCTAGCAGCACCATGTCGGCGGATGGGGCCTCGTCGGCATCGGGCAGGTGGATGACGATCCCATCGTCAGACCAGATCGCGTCGGCCTCGAGGTCATGCTCGGTCCGGAGCCGCTGCGACAGCGCGAGCCCCCAGGCCGCGTGGACACGTCCCCCCCAGGGAGAGAGCACGCACAGGCGCCAGTCGCCGATCTCGTCGCGGAAGCGCTCGATCACGACGGTCTGGTCGGACGGAACCACTCGGGTGGCGGCCTGTTGCTCGCGCAGGTAGGCGACCAGGTTCTCGGCGGCACGGCGGTCGAGGTCGTACTCGGTGGCCAGCTGCTTCGGGTCGGTCGCCACCGCCTCGCGCGCGAACTCCCCGATCGCGCGCCCCAGCTCGGCCGGCCGGCCGATCCCGTCGCCCTTCCAGAACGGAACGGCGCCCGGAACCCCCGGCGCGGGGGTGACGATCACCCGGTCGCGGGTGATCTCCTCGATCCGCCAGGTGGTGGCGCCGAGCAGGAAAGTCTGCCCGGGCCGCGCCTCGTACACCATCTCCTCGTCGAGCTCGCCCACCCTGCGCCCGTCGGGCAGGTGGACGCCGTAGAGACCGCGATCCGGGATCGTGCCGGCGTTGGTCACGGCAAGCTGACGCGCGCCTCTGCGCCCGCGGACGGTGCCCGCCGCACGATCCCAGGCGAGCCGCGGGCGCAACTCGGCGAAGCGCTCGGACGGGTAGCGGCCGTCGAGCATGTCAAGGACGTTCTCGAGCTGCTCGCGGCCGAGCTCCGCGAAGGGCTCGGCAGCGGTCACCACCCGCTCGATCTCGTCCACCTCCCACTCATCGTCTGCGACCATCGAGACCAGGTGCTGGGCGACCACGTCGAGCGGGTTGCGGGGGATCACGGTCTCCTCGATCTCGCCTCCACGCATCCGCTTGGCAACCACCGCGCACTCGAGGAGGTCGGCGCGGAACTTGGGAAGGATCCGGCCCTTCGACGTCTCCCCAAGCCCATGGCCGGCGCGACCGATGCGCTGCAGCCCGCGGGTTACCGACTTCGGCGACTCGACCTGGATCACCAGGTCGACCGCCCCCATGTCGATCCCCAGCTCGAGCGACGACGTCGCCACCAAGCAGGGGAGCTGGCCGGACTTGAGCAGTTCCTCGACGACCGTGCGCTCCTCGTGGGCGAGGGAGCCGTGGTGGGCCCTGGCGATCTCGACGGGAGCGCTGGGCCCACCGGCGCCGGAGTTGCCGGCGTGCTCGCTCGCCGGCAGCTCCTGCGGCTCCTCGTCGTTCGCCAGCTCGTTGAGTCGCTTGGCCAGGCGCTCCGCCCCTCGGCGGCTGTTGACGAAGATGATCGTCGAGGTGTGCTCGCGCACGAGCCGCAGCAGCTCTGGGTAGATCGCGGGCCAGATGCTCCTTCCGGGCGCAGGGTCGTAGTCCTGGTCGCCCACGGGGACTCCCGAGTCGCCGCCGTCCCGGCGCTTCTCGATGTGGGCATCGGGCTCGGTCATGTCCTCGACCGGCACCGTGATCTCGAGGTCGAGCTCCTTGCTGCGCCCGGCGTCCACCAGCTCGACCTCGCGCCGGCGGCCGACGAGGAAGCGGCCGATGCGCTCGAGCGGTCGCTGCGTCGCCGAGAGGCCGATGCGCTGCGGGTCCCTGCCGTCGTTCGACTGCACCAGATGCGAGAGGCGTTCGAGCGTCAGTGCCAGGTGAGCGCCTCGCTTCGACTGGGCCACGGCGTGGATCTCGTCGACGATCACGGCCTCGGCCCCGATCAGGATCTCCCTCGCTCCCGAGGTGATCATCAGATAGAGCGACTCGGGGGTCGTGATCAGGATGTCGGGCGGCCTGCGCCGCATCGCCTGGCGCTCCCGCTGCGGGGTATCGCCGGTGCGAAGCCCGACCGAGATCGGCACGCCGATCCCCTTCAGCGGGGCCCGCAGGTTTCGCTCGATGTCGTAGGAGAGCGCCTTCAGCGGAGAGACGTAGACGAGCTTCACCCCGTCGCCGAGCAGCTCCGGCTCCCGGGAGAGGCGGTCGATGCCCCAGAGGAACGCGGCCAGGGTCTTGCCCGAGCCGGTCGGCGCGCAGATCAGCGTGTTGGCGCTCGAGGCGATCTTCGGCCAGCCGAGCGCCTGCGCCGGCGTGGGCGTCTCAAAGGACGCCTCGAACCACCCGCGGACCGCGTCCGAGAATGGCTCGAGGGGTGAATCGCCACTCGTGTTCGGGTCAGGGGCCAACCGACCGAGTTTACGGATTGCGTCGGTCCGCTTCCGTTCCGCTTCTGACTCGCCACCCAAAGGTCCCGGTGATGGCGAGTTCGTTCGGGATATGCGAACGAAAGCGCCACGCGTGCCCAGCGCGCCGATCCTCGATCCGCCCCGCCCCGACCTGCTATCAGGGGTGTGTGAACGCGAGCTCGATCGCGTGCGCGGCGCTTCTCTGCGGCGTTCTGTCGGTGGCCGCGTGCGGCGGCGATGACGACGACGAAACCCCGACGACCACGACGACGACTGCGGCGGAGGCGCCGACCGAGACGACCCCGCCCGAGGAGCCGAACGGGGGGAGCGAGCCGGCCGAGGACGACGCCCCCGAGCAGGAGCCGCCGGACGACGGCGACGACGGCCAGCGGGAGCCCGAACCCTCGGGACCCAGCGCGGCGGTCCGCCAGCAGCGAGCGGTGATGCGGGTCGTCCGCGTGTACGTCGAGGGACTGGTCGATCGCGACGGCGCCGCGGTCTGCTCGCTGTTCGAGCCGGGCGCCCTGGATTCGCTGGAGTTCCCCGTCGACCGCGGCGATTGCGCCTCTTCCCTCTCCGCCTCGATCGGGTATCGCGATCCGCGCGGAATCCCCTGGCGCGACACCCGGATCCAGGAGTTTGTCGAGGTCTCGGTGACGCCGCCCGAGGCCCGCGCCACGGTCGGCGTCTTCACCCGGTTCGCGGGGGACCGCGAGCCCTCGATCGAGGACGACCTGATCTACATGGAGCGAAGCGGCGACGAGTGGCTGATCGTGAAACCCAGCACGACCATCTACCGCGCCATCGGCATCGCCGAGATCCCGCTGGACGTGATCAAGCCACCGTGAGCCGGTCTAGTACACGCGGCCACAAATACGCCGGTGTTCAGCCGGCTGCGAACCGTCGCCTGGCTGCGTCCTCGGTCACCCGCATAGTGGCTGACTATGCGGGCTCCCTGCGTCCTTGCCATGCTCGGTTCTCGCCGGCTGAAATCCACCGTACTAATGGCCGCGTGTACTACCGTGCGACCGAGACGATCCTCCTCGGTCCTCCGCGGAGGATCGTTACGTACGCCCTCTTGGCGGTCAGCGCAGTCGACCAGAGCACGGCGTTCCCACCGCGCCGGTACAGCGTGCGGCCGCGTCCGCGGCCGTGGAGCGAGGTGAGCATCAGCCGCTGATGAAGGTCTGGAACCGCGATCGACTGGTGCGCCTGGCGTTCCCTGCTGGCGCGAACGTAGAGCACCTTGCTTCCCCGCACCGAGGGATTGGAGATAGCCGCCGAGCCTGAGCCGACCACGATGCCGCCAGAGCGCTGGCCGAGCTTCCGTGTGGCGATCCAGTTCCGGTCCCGGGTTGCCTTGGCGAACACGAGCAGGTCCTTGCGCAGGTCGGGTTGGCCGAGTTGGGCCGGCCGTGAGGCCTTCGCCAGCGCGCGAGGCTTGCCGACGCGGCCGCCGCGGATCCGCCGGGCCGCGAGCCGGTCGTCGCCGTGTCGGCGGGTCCGGTACACGAGCCAATGCTTGGAGACCGCGACAGCGTCCGCCCCGGGGACGTGGACGGTGCCCACCCTTCGCAGCGAGCTTCGCAGCATCAACCTGATTCGCTCCCCACCGTCGATCACGGCGACGTAGCGCGAGCCGATCGCCGGGTCGGTCCCCGGCAGCGACGTGTGCTCGCCGCCCTCGCGCAGCACCCCGCTCTGATTCGGCTGCTGGAAGGCGAACCCGCGGACATCCGCGGACGGGTCCGCACCACCTTCGGCCTCGAGTCGATCGGCTCCGGCGGCCCCGCTCGAGGCCATCACGACCGCGGCCAGCGTCAGGGCCACGGCGTCGCCGAGGCGGAAGCCCCGGTAGAGCCCGGGCCGCTCCGCCATCAGCTGGGTGCAGCGGGTTGCGAACGGGCGGTCCACGATCGGCGCCAGCACCAGCACCGGGATCGCCCGGCCGACACCGAACGCGACCCCGATCGCGAGCCCGGCGGCAGGACTCCCGAGCGCGAAGCTGACGCCTGCCAGCGCCCACACCCCGAAGCTGAGCACGAAGGTGGTGAAACCGAGGCCCAGCAGGATCCCGTAGAGGCCGCCGGCCACCGGGAGCGGCATCGTCCAGCGCCAGCTCTCCGGCAGCTGACGGCGAATCTGCGGCACGATCCGGGCACCCTTCGCCTCGGCCAAGGCCGCGGCGAGCGCGACCGCCGCCGCGATCAGGTAGGCGAGATCGCCGCCGACCCCGTGGATCAGACCTCCGAGCAGAGCCAGACCGACGAAGGTCATCGCCCCGCCGACGATCGCGCCCGGTCCGAAGGTGGCGCAGGCCGCCAGGATCGTGGCGCGGCGCCCACGCTCTCCGGTGAGCCCGATGGTCTCCACCATCGAGAACCCACACGGAGACCACGCTCCGGTGAGCCCGATCACCCCCGCGGCGACGGCGAGCACGATCTCGACGGCGCTCATCCCGCACCCATCCTGCGTCCGTGGGTCAGGCGAGTCTCAGCAGGGCACATTGGTCTGGAAGTAGGTCACGCAGAACACCTTGCGGCCCCCGTAGCAGTAGCCGCTCAGCGAGGCGTCGCCGTTGATCCGGCGATCCGAGGGCGAGCAGCAGTCCCAAAGCTTCCGCACCTTGCCGCCACAGCACCGGTACCAACCACCCTGGAGCGCGGCATTGATCCCGTAGATCTGAGCGGTCCGGCTGCACACGTTCGTTCGGGGGCCGGGTGGCAGCGGCCGCCCGTCGGGATCCCGGATCAGGTCGCCGCCCTCATAGATCGGGAGCCCGTGGCCGTTGATCCGCCGTCCGAGGTCGTCGACCGGCTTGCCGTCGGTGGGGTGGATCGGTCGGCCGCGGCTGTCGAGCCGCGGCAGGCCGAGTGGATGCACGCACGAGCCCGTGGTGAAGATGTGGCCGCAGAAGTGGTACGCCTCCGCGTCGCCCGGCTTTACCGCCTTGGCCACGAGTCCGCCGGCGGTGGCCGCGACGAGTGCCCCGCCGACGCGGGCGAGGAAGCCGCGGCGGGAGCTGTCCCCCGCGAGCGAGTCAACCGCCTGGCCGACTCGGTCCTCGCCCGCGGCCGGCTCGCGATCGTGGGTGCCGCGGCCCAGCCTAGCCATGCCCCGCCACCTCCGCCAGAGCTCCCCTGCGCCTCAGGCCGGTGGCGACGATGCTCTCCAGCTGGGCGAGGTTGTTGAAGGTGCCCTTGGCGAGGACGGTGCCATCGGGACCGACCGCCACGCCAAACGGGCTGCCCGGTATCCCGGCCAGGCGCCAGGCATCGGCGTCGGTGACCTCGTCGAACCTCGCCACCGCCAGAACCGGATCGCCTTCGAGAGAGTCAACCGCGGGACCCAGTGAGCGGCAGACGTGACAGCCCTCGGACGTGAACACGGCCAGCGCCAGCTCGGTCTCGGGCCGCAACTCGAAGCGCTCGATCAGGGCACTCCGCGATCCCAGCTCGGGGCCCTCCTCCGGGATCTCGAGCGCCGCGCCCGGCCCGAGGCGCAGGCGCAGCATCCCGATCTCGCGGGCGAGCGCCAGGACGGCGATCGCCAGCCCGACGCAGGCGACCAGCGCCACCCCCAACCCGATCGCCAGCCACTCATCGGTCTCGAGGCTCGGCTCCGGTGCAATCGCGATCGCGACGAAGCCCGCGGCGAGGGCGAGATTGCGGGCGACCGCGGCCCACGAGACCGACGAGCGCGAGCCGAAGCAGGCGCACGGCGCCCCAGCCCGACCGCGCAGAATCGCGCCGACCATCGCGGCGGCGAAGGTCAACATCAGCCCGGCCGCGATCCACGCGGCATCTCCCACCCCGGCGATCACGGCGATCCCGAGCCCGAGCTCGGTGACGATCAGGCCGCTCCAGACGATCCACCCGGTCACACCGCCGGCGAAGCCGAAGGTGGCGAGCGCGGCCCTGCTCGACGCCGGGCTCGCGAGCTTCATCCCTGCCGATCCGATCAGAACTGCCCCCAGTAGGAGCCGGGCAACGACCTCGACCACGGCGAATCAAGCTACCAACGGTTGGGGCTAGATGAGTTGTTCCACGGCCGCGCGTGCGCGGGGAGGCGCCTGGCCGAGCAGCTCAAGGACGCAGGCCGCGTGGCGTGGCAGCGCCACGCGAGCGGCCGAGGACGCCGAGATGGACGTCCCAGGCGCCTCGTCCGCGGGCGTGGGGTCGTGGAACACCTCATCTAGATGCCTCGGACGGCCGCCAGCACGTTCTCGAGCCGATCGGCGGCCAGCACCTTCGCCTCCGGCGTCGCCCCCTCGCTGTCCCACCGAATCAGCCTGATCTGGCCGTCGGCGATCTCGATCCCGGTGACGTCGCCGTCCCCGAAGGAGCAGCAGCCGGTGTTGAAGTAGCAGGGCGGGTCGATCGGGATCGGCGGTCGCAGAAAACGCCGGCCCTCCGCCCTGACCAGCTCGAGCTCGGCACGGAGGCTCGCGATCCGCGCCCGATCGGGAGTCGGCGCGGCCCGGCCCTGCTCGAGCTCCTCCGCCAGCTGTTGCTCTGAGCGTCGGCTGGGCGCGGAGGGCTTGCTCTCACCGAAGACCGGGCGATGGGTGTGGCCGGTGATCAGCACCGGCTTTGAGGGATGGGCCTGGGCCCAGGCAAACATCGCCCGCTCGTGGTCCTCACGGAGGTCCCAGTCGGTAGCCGGGGTGGCGATCGCGATGTTGAGCCTGCGCTGGACCGGTCGCCACACGTAGCGCACGAACAGGCGCGAGAGCCAGGCGAACCGCTCGCTCTCGCTCGTCCCCTGATGGCCATGGGCGAGGTAGATCAGCCCAAGCTCGTCGGCCTGCCGCAGCATGCGCAGGCGAAGCGCCTCGCGGACCTTCAACCCGGGGAAGCTCGAGCGCATGTGCTTCTCCACCTGGTCGTCATAGCGCCACTCGTCGTCGTGATTGCCCCAGAACCGTACGTACCGGCCCTGGCGATGAAACTCAGCCTCGAGCGCGAGCGTCTCGTCGTAGGCCGCCAGCACCGGCTCCGGATCGTTCTCCCAGAGCTCCTCCGCGTCCCCCAGCACGTACAGGTCGTAGCCGGATTCGAGGTAGTACGCGAGCGCCGCGTTGTACGCGCGCTCGCAGCGGAAGAAGTCGTCGGCCCCGTCGCGCGTCCCCTTGTGCTGGTCGGAGAAGATGATCAGCCGAGCGCTGTCCACGTCGATCTCGGCCTCCTCGGTCTGATCCGAATCAAGCGCGCGGCTGAGGCCGGCGGCGATCTTCCGCGGGTCGGTGCTCACCTAGTGGTCTCCGTCGTAGTTTCGGTTCGGCCGACGCCGCCAAACGGGACCGTAATTGCGGCGGCGACCACTTGGCGACGCTACCCGACGCCCAACGGCGTGTCCAGCGTCCAGGCCCGGCTCGGTATCAGCGCAGCGAGCGGCCGTACTGGCGCCGGTAGTAGGTGCGGTACTCGCCAGAGCGGATCGGTCCCCACCACCACTCGTTGTCGCGGTACCACTGCACCGTCCGGCCCAGCCCCTCGTCGAAGGCCACGGTGGGTTCCCAGCCGAGCTCCGAGCGTGCCCGCTCGGACGAGAGCGAGTAGCGACGGTCGTGGCCAGGGCGGTCCTCGACGTGCTCGAGCAGCGACTCGTCCCGTCCCGTGAGCTCGAGGATGCGGCGCACCACCTGGATGTTGGTCAGCTCGGCGGGACCGCCGACGTTATAGACGTCGCCCGCCTTACCGCGCCCGAGCGCCCGATCGATCGCGGCGGCGCAGTCCTCCACGAACAGCCAGTTGCGGACCTGCATGCCATCGCCGTAGAGCGGCAGCGGATCGCCGGCGAGCGCATTGAGGATGCTGAGCGGGATCAGCTTCTCGGGATGCTGGCGCGGGCCGTATGTGTTCGAGGCCCGCACGATCAGCGCGTCGGCCTGGTAGGTGCGGTGGAACGCGCCGGTTATCAGATCGGCGCCCGCCTTCGATGCCGAGTAGGGCGAGGACGGGCGAAGCGCCGACTCCTCGCTGAACGCACCCGTGTCGATCGAGCCGTACACCTCGTCGGTGGAGACCTGGACGTGCCGCAGGCCCCCGTCGCGCGCCGCCTCGAGCAGCACCAAGGTGCCGAAGACGTCGGTCTGGATGAACTCCGTCGGCGAGTGAATCGAGCGATCCACGTGCGACTCGGCCGCGAAGTTGACGATCGCGTCGCAGCCTTCGACCGCGGCGGCGACCGCGTCGCGGTCGGCGACGTCTCCCACGCCCAGCTCCACGCGGTCGTCGGGCAGGCCCTCGAGGTTCTCTCGCCGTCCGGCGTACGTGAGCTTGTCGAGCACCCGCACCGATCCGTCGGGATCGGCCTCGAGGCGGTGGCGGACGTAGGCGGACCCGATGAAGCCCGCCCCGCCGGCGACCAGGACTCTCACCGAGGCTCCGGTTGCGAGCTCGGCGCCCGGGCCTGGGGCTCCCCTCCGTCGCCACGCCGGGGGCTCCGCTCCGCCAGATACTCGGCGAGGCCCTGGCGCCACTCCGGTAGCACGATCGGGTCGGGCCGCTCGGAGCCGAGCACCGAGTACGCCGGCCTGCGGGCCGGGGTGGGAAGCATCTCGGCCGTGGCCGCCATCACCCGCGTCTCGAGCCCTGCCTGATCGAAGATCTCCTGCGCGTACTCGAACCTCGAGCAGTGCCCGGACGCAACGATGTGATGGATGCCGAAGCTCTCGCCCTCGGCGAGCAGCACCAGCGCCGCCGCAAGGTGCCGGGTATAGGTGGGGGAGCTGACCTGGTCCGAGACCACCAGCACCTCCGGTTGCTCGGCGCCCGCCCGCAGCATCGTCTCGACGAAGTTGTCCCGGCCGAGGCCGAACAGCCAGGCGGTGCGGACGATCATGTGCCGCCGGTTCACGACCGTCACCGAGGTCTCGCCGGCGAGCTTCGAGCGGCCGTAGGCGGATAGCGGCGCCGGCAGATCCGACTCAAAGTACGGCCGGCGGCGAGATCCGTCGAACACGTAGTCGGTCGAGGGGTGGATGACCTTCGCGCCGACCGAGGCGGCCGCCGTCGCGACCAAGCCGGCCCCGTGGTCGTTGACTATGGTCGCACCGGCCTCATCGGCCTCGGCGCCGTCCACATCGGTCCAGGCGGCGCAGTTGATCACCGCCGCCGGGCGGTAGTGGGCGACCGCGTAGTCGACGTCACCGCCGACCGTGATGTCGAGGTCCTCGCGCCTCAGCCTGGCGACCTCGTGGCCTCGGTCGAGGGCGGCCTCGACCACCTCCCGCCCGAGCATCCCTCCGGCGCCTGTGACGACGACCCTCACGGCACTCGGATCTCCGAGTTGTCACCGACGATCATCCGCAGGGTCCGCGGCATGGAGTCGCCGCGCACGCACTTCACGTTGCGTCCCAGCATGCTGGCCTCCAGGCGCGCGTCGAGATCGGCCACGCTCGATCCCTCGAGCAGGATCGAGTGCTCCACCTCCGCGCGCACAACGGTCACCTCGGGCCCGATCGATGTGTAGGGGCCGACGTAGGCGTCGCTGACCCTGGCACCGGCGCCGACGATCGCGGGGCCGCGCACGAGGGAGCGCTCCAGCCTCGCCCCGGCCTCGACTACCACCCTGCCCTCGACCCGAGCCTCAACCAGCTCGCCGTCGATCCGCCGCTCGATGTCCTCGAGCACCAGCCGGTTCGCCTCCAGCATGTCGTCGAGCTGGCCGGTGTCCTTCCACCAGCCGCCGACCGTGTCGCTCTCGACCCGGCGCCCGTCGTCGATCAGCACCTGGATCGCGTCGGTGATCTCGAGCTCGTTGCGCCACGACGGCTCGATCCGCTTCGCCGCCTCGAAGATCCGCGGGCCGAACATGTAGACGCCGACCAACGCCATCTGGCTGGGTGGCTCCTTCGGCTTCTCGACCAGGCGGACGACCCGATCCCCGTCGAGCTCCGCGACGCCGTACCGCCCGGGGTCGGAGACCTGGGTGAGCAGGATCAGCGCATCGGGCTCCGCGTCGCGAAAGTGCGCAACCAGGTCCTGGATGCCGTCTCGCAGCAGGTTGTCACCGAGGTACATGACGAACGGCCCATCCTGGAGGAACCCCTCCGCGGTGAGCAGGGCATCGGCGAGGCCCCTGGGCTCGTCCTGCTCGATGAACGTGGTCCGGGCGCCGAAGTTCGAGCCGTCTCCGACCGCGGCGCGGATCTCGTCGGCGGTCTCGGGGGCCACGATCACGCCGAGCTCGGTGATCCCCGCCGCGACCAGCGCCTCGATCCCGTAGAACAGCACGGGCTTGTTGGCGACGGGCACGAGCTGCTTCGCCGAGGTGTGGGTGATCGGGCGCAGCCGGGTTCCCGCCCCGCCCGAGAGGATCAGGCCCCTGAGGCTCTCCATCGAGCGGCAAGGCTAGTAGGTGCCGCCCAGCTTCCGGTGATCCCAGGTGGCGACCCGCCTGGGCTCGAAGCTGATCGCGACGCGCTTTTCGGCCTGAGCGACGAGCGCGGCGGCGGCATCGCCCTCGACTGACTCGATCCCCTCCGCGTAGCGGGCGGTCAGGTCGCGCGCGAACTCGACCTTGACCTCCAGGTCGCGATGCAGGATGGCCTCCGCCTCGATCTGGACGCCGTGCAGCTCCGTGTACTCGAACCCAGCGTCGACCAGCAGCGTCGCCCGCGGATCCCGCTCGAGGTTGCGCACCTTCTGCGACTTGGCGTAGGTCCAGACCCAGATCTCCCGCGGCGGGCCGTCAGGCGGCGGATCGCGGGCCGGCTCCCTGAGCACGTACCAGAGCGGCATCACGTGGGGCCAGCCGCGCGGCCCGAGGGTGGCCACGACGACCACCCGCCCCGCCTCGAGCAACTCGAGCTGCTCCTCCCGCGCGAGCTTGATCTCGGAGCGGCGGCTCAGCTCGCCGGCTCCAGCGTCAGCACGCTCCACGGCCCCTCGCCCGCCATGGGCTGCATCAGGCCGTCGCGCCAACGCGACTGCAGGTCGTCGTAGTGAGCGCTGACGGGGTGCCCGGACTCGCCGGTGAACTGCGCCCAGCGGGATCGCTGGGGGGCGACCGGGTCGGCCACCATCCGCCAGCAAGGGGCCCAGATCGCTTTGAACGGCTCGCCCGGATCCCAGCCGACCTGGGCGACGGTCTCCTGCCCGCCGCCGACCTCGACCGCTCGGGCGAAGATCCGGCGCAGCAGCGAGTTTCCCGTCCCGAGCGCATGCGGGAACTCGAGCAGGTGCACGCGCCCCCAGCGCCAGCCCTCCGGATCGGGGCCGAACCGGTCGGAGAGATCGTCGATGGCGCCGCGCAGCGCGTCGAGGACGAGGTCGTCCCAGGGGCGGCCGACGAGCTCCTCGTCGCCCTCCTCCCACAGGGAGAGCAGGTGTGACTGCCAGCGCCAGGGGGAGGTCACGTGCCTGATGAAGCCGTTGTCGGCGCGGTCGAGCCAGCGCTCGGCCAGGTCTCGATCCCCGATCGCCGATCGGGCCACCTCGCGCCCGAGCCGCAGCGTGAACGCCTGGTAGACCGTCGCGGCGATCGACTCCGGGCGCATCCAGCCATCCCAGCTTCGCAGCCGCTCGATCGCAGCGGTCTCGCGCTGGTCACGAGGCTCCAGCCGGGCGAGGCGGCGCGCGGTCTCGATTCCGGGGATCGAGAACAGGTCGACCTGGATCGCCGCGAACCCATCGAGATCGTGCTCGGGCTGGGCCTCGATCAGCTCGGAGATCCGACGCGCGCGGTAACCGTCGAGCCAGTCACTCGAGAGGTGGTGCGGATAGTCATCGGGCGTGACCTTGTTGTTCGCCGTGACCAGGTAGCCCGCCTCGGGATCACGGAGCTCGGGCTGCTCCTCGTAGGGAACCCAACCGTCCCACTCGTACTCGCCGGTCCAGCCGGGCTTCGGCAGATCGGGACAGTCCCCGCGCCGGCGGGGCAGCCGGCCGACCGTCTTGTAGCCGATCGAGCCGTGGCGGTCAGCCCAGACGAGGTTCGAGACCGGCGCGTGGACCTCGGCGAGGCCGCGCACAAGCTCGGCGCCCGTGGAGAAGTCGAGCACCGAGAAATTGGCGGATGAGATTCCGGGAAACCGCAACGCCGCCCAGCTCAACGCCAGCGGCTCGTCGTCGTCCGCGGCGAGAGCGAAGTTGACCAGCGGGCCGTGGTGCGTCTCCCGAATCAGGAGCGGCTCCGGGTCGCGTCCCTTGACCGGGATCTCCTCGGCGATCTCGGCCAGCGGGCGCCGGTCGCCCTCGAACTCGTAGGAGTCGCCGTCGATCCGCTCGACGAACAGGTCCATGACGTCGGCCATGACGTTGGTGAACGTCCAGGCAAGGTCGTTGTTCTGGCCGAAGGCGAGGCCGGGCATCCCGGGCAGGGATGCGCCCCGCGCGAAGCGGTCCCCGAGGTAGAGACCGAGCTGATACGTGATCCCCGGCATGCTCGGCGGCAGGTGCGGGTCGCCGGCGATCAGCGGGCCGCCGGTGACCGAACGCGAGCCGGCGACCGCCCAGTTGTTGGACCCGGTCGCCTCGAACGCGAGCCCGAGCGACTCGCGCACGGCGTCGATCTGCTCGACCAGTCGTCGGCCGCCGCCTGCGTAGGGCTCCCCGGGAGCCAGGGTCACGGGATTGCCCGCTGGATACCCAGGGTCCAGGCGAGCGGTCAGCTCGGGGCCGAGCTCGCGCGCCATCTCCGCCCGCAGCAGCTCGCGCTCCCAGTTGGTCGAGAGCCCGAAGGCCAGCAGTTTGGTCACCGCGAGGCTGTCGGCCCGGACCCAGGGCTCGAAGTCCGTTCGCAGGAGCTGGAACTCGGGGGGCAGCGCGCCGGCCTCCGAGACGGCGGCGTTGACCCCGGCGCAGAACGAATCCAGCAGCGCGCCGGCCTCGGGGTCGAGCTCCGCCGCCTCGCGCTCGGCCGCCCGCCGGATGCCAAGCGTTCGCATCAGGCGATCGGCCGGCAGCGCCGCGCGGCCGCTGAGCTGGGCGATCCGGCCCGAGGCGAAGCGACGGTAGAGCTCGAGCTGCCAGAGGCGGTCCTGTCCCTGGCAGAGCCCCTGGGCGAACCAGAGATCATTGCCGCTGCGAGCGCGAATGTGAGGCACCCCCCACCGATCGCGGCTCACCTCGACCAAGCCCTCGATCCCCGCGACCCGGAGGCGCCCGGACGTCTTCGGCACCGGCCGCCGAAACAGCTGCCACCACAGCCCGCCCGCGGTCGTCCCCGCGACGGCGGCGAGGGCCGCTCCGAGAATCCCGGCGCGCTTGAGCACCTCAGCGGCCCCCGGCGTAGCTACGGTCGTGTTGTGGCGAGCGAGAGGCGAGCATGGCAAGGGCCACTCGCGCTTCGCGCTCGCACCGCTCCCTTCGGTCGCCGGCGTTGCGTTTTTGAAAAGGACGCAAGCGACCGAGGACGCAGCCAGGCGAGGGCTCGCAGCCGCCAATTGCGATCGTGGTTGCGGCGGGGGCCACTAAGAGTGGATATCAGGCTCGGATGTCCGGCGGCAGGCGGCCCTCCGCGTCGAGCTTGTCCAGGTGGGCCTCCATCGCGACCGCCGCCGCCGGCCGCAGCACCTCGGGCACGTCGTCCCAGACGGTCGCAAGCAACCGCTCGCGCGAGCGCTCGCCCTCCTCCAGAGCCGCGACCAGTCGGCCCTCGCGCTCGATTCGATGCACCAGGTACTCATCGATCTTCGCCCGAGGATCGGTGATCCACGGCCCATGACCCGGACAGAGGAGGTCGAGTCCCAGCTCACGCACGCGGCGCAGCGATTGGAGATAGGCGGTGAGGGCGTCACCGCCCGGGAGCACGATGCTCGATCCCTCGCCGAGGATCAGATCGCCGCAGAAGCCGACGCCGTCGAAAAGGAAGCACACGTGGTCGGCGGCGTGGCCGGGTGTCGGCACGACCTCGAACGGGCCGACCCGGCCCCCTGACAGGGGCCGTCCGTCCTCGCCGGGAGGCAGCGCCGACTCGTCCTCCGCCGAGACGTCCCCCCAGAGCACGGGAGCGCCCAGCAGCGGAACGGCGGCCGAGTGGTCGGCGTGCGAATGGGTCAAGAGCACCCCCGCGAGCCCGCCGCGCTCCTCGGCGGCTCGGCGCACGGCCTCGACGTGCGCGGGCTCCGCGGGGCCGGGATCGATCACGTAGACGGGATCGGCGCCGACCACGTACGCGTTCGTCCCGTGGAGCGTCATCGGCCCTGGATTCGGGGCAACGATCCTGACGATCTCAGGGTGGCCCGGAGCGGCGTCGATGTCGCGAATATAGTCGCGGCGTGGCGGAGCGCTGGGCCACCTTCGACTGCTACGGCACCCTGATCGACTGGGAGAACGGGCTGCGGAACGCGTACGAGTCGGTCTGGCCCGAGCTCGATCGCGAGCGCGCGCTGCGCCTCCACCATTCGCTCGAGCCGCTGGTCCAAGAGCGCGGCGAGCTCAGCTACCGGGAGGTCCTGGTGCGCTGCCTGTCCGCGGTCGCGGCAATCGAGGGACGCGAGTCACCGCCCGGCCGCGCGGAAGCGCTCGCCGACTCGCTTCATTCCTGGTCTCCCTTCCCGGAGGTGCCGACCGCGCTGACCGCGTTGCGCGATCGGGGGTGGCGGCTGGCGATCCTCTCCAACACGGACCCGGATCTCCTGACCACCTCCATCGACGCCCTCGGCGTGCCGTTCGAGGTCACGATCACCGAGCGTGAGGCCGGCTCCTACAAGCCCGCGCCCGGCCACTGGGAGCGGTTCGGTGAGGCCAGCGGCGCCGAGCGGGACCGTCATGTCCACGTCGCCGCCAGCCTCTTCCACGACATCGAACCGTGCTCCCGGATGGGAATCCCGGCGGTCTGGATCAACCGGCTGGGCGAGGCCAGCGATCTGCCGCGCGCCGCCGAGCTGCCGGATCTCACCCGCCTTCCCGAGACGCTCGACGGGCTCGTCGCTACGGCTACGAGCTAGCGAGCGTCTTCCGCACCGCCTCCCGCGCCTCCTCGGGCTCGACCACGACCAGGTCTCCCACTCCCTTGAGGATCTCCCGGGCGAGCCAGTCCGAGGACCCATACGGAAGCTCGACGACGACGGCGCCGTCGGCGAGCTCCTCGACCACCCGGCGCTCCTCCCGCAGCCAGCGGGCCCGCTCGGGCGAGACCCAGACCCGGGCGACCCCCGCGGTGTCCACCTCGCCGCGCACCAGCCACTCCTGCTCGGCGAGTAGCTCGGCGATGCCATCGCGCGACACGAACTCCCGCTCGGTGATCCTCGCTTCCTTGATCCGGTCGAGCCGGAAGTGGCGTGTGTCGTCGCGGTCGAGGTCGTAGCAGCCCAGGTACCAGCCCTCGGTGCCCGAGACAAGCTGGTAGGGCTCGACCTCGCGCTTGGTGAACTCGTCCTCGTTCTCCTTGTAGTAGTGGAGCTCGATCAGCCGGCGGCGCTCGATCGCGTCGTGCACGGTGCGCACAACCTCCGAGTCGTCGCGGCCGGGGGCGATCTCGAGGCCCTCCTGCGAAGGGTCGTGACCCAGGGCGGCGACGATCTTCTCGCGGGCGGTGGAGAGCCCCGATTGGGGCAGGTGATCGCCGAAGAGGTCGATCGCCGCCACCAGCGCCTTCGCCTCGAGCGGCAGGAGGCGAGCGGGGCGCGCGAAATTGTCGCCGTAGGTATCGGGGTCGACCTCGATCTCGTCGCCGGCGATCTCGGCATAGAGCACGTAGGTGCCGCCGCCGAAGTTGACGACGTTGAGGACCTCGAGGTCCTCGCGCAGCTCCTCGATCGAGACGTTCAGCTCGTCGAGCACCCGCTGCACGGGCAATCGCGCCTCGTCCCGGGCGGCGCCGATCAGGAGGCCGGCCAGCGTGACCAGACGGGCGAAGCGCTCCGGGCGGATCACCGACTCGGCACGACCGTTGGAGCGTCCGCGGCCGTTCGACTCCGCGAGCGGGCGGGTCACGGTCTCGGCCACTTCGAACCTGCCACGGTGACGTTCTCGCAGCAGGCGCAGACGGCGGTCGGCCTCCTGGGCGAGATCCCTCGGCTCCAGCAGCAACGCGTTCTCGCGCCAGCCGAGCACCCACGAGATCAGCTGGCGTGCCGACGCGTACTCGGTCTCGTAGATCGCGCCGCGGCCCGGGGCCCGGTCGGCCTTCCTCACCTTGCGCACGTCCCCGTACTGACCGAAGTCGCGCTCCACGAGCCAGGCGATTCGCTCGCGCAGGAATACCTTCGCGGTGCCCTCGATCTCCCCCATCTGCCAGTCGCCCCGCGAGCCGTAGTCGCGGCGATCGAAGTCCTCGGGCGTGGTGAAGTCGTGCTCGGCCTTGGTCGCGTACGAGACCTTGCCCTGGATCCGTGAAAGGCGGAAGACCCGGACTTCCTCGCGCTCGTGGGAGTGTCCGATCAAATAGAACTGGCCGTCGCGGAAGACCAGGTGGTAGGGATCGACCCGGCGGTCCGAGACCTCGTCTCGCTGCAGCGAGTAGTAGCTGAACTCGATCGTCTTACGGCGGGAGATCGCGGTCTCGATCTTCGCCAGCCGCTGGGAGACCTCGCGGGCGCCGCCCGGCTGCGCCAGCTTCACGTCGATGGGCGTGGAGTCGCCCTCGTTCAGTGGGCTCGGGCGTCCCCAGGAGACCTGCTGGAGCGCCAGCCGCAGCGGCTCGGCATAGGCGAACTCGCCATCGAGCAGGCCGAGGGCGGTGCGAAGCGCCGCCAGCTCGCCGTCGGTGAACTTCACCGGCGGCAGGTAGTAGTTCTCGGGCGGGAGGGCGTAGAGCTCCGCCTCGAAGAAGCCCTCTGCCGGCTTTTGCACCTGCAGCGAGATCCCGAGGCTCTCAAGCTCAGCACGATCCGCGTAGAACCGGCGGGCGAACGCGTCCTCGTTCATCGACGAGTAGCCCTCGACGTCCTGCTTGATCTCGAGCGCCGAGACCGGACGCCCGTTGGCCATCAGGAACGAGATCAGAGAGAGCTGGCGAATCAGCTTCTCGGTGTCCTTGGCCATCGAGGTTCGGAGCATAGAGAGCGACATTCCAATGGCCGGCGGGTGGGCCGGCGCAAAGCCGCAATTTGCGCTTCGCCGGGGCCGGCCCCCGGCTGACACTGGCGCTGTCCGGAGGGATCCCGATCCTGGCGGCGCTGGTCGGCTTTGGCGCCTATCGCCGCGCCGGCGAGCGCGCCAAGCCATCCCCCGTTGCGACGGGAGCGGTCGCGAAGGCCACGGCCGAGTTGTTCACCTACGCGGCACGCGAGCCGAAGTAGGCCGCCGACTCGATCCCGCGATCGAAGCGCGACCAGATCTCGCCGTCCGGAAGCTCGCGCTCGATCCGATCGAAGCTGCCGAGCTTGCCGCCGAGGTTGTCGATCGCGTGGACCAGGGTCGCCTCGCGCGTGCACGGGATGACCGGCGAGCCGTTCTCGTACGTGCCGTGGTGGGAGAGCACGATGTGCAGCACCGCTTGGGAGACCCTCGAGTCGAACTCCTCGATCGCCTCGATCGTCGACCTCACCAGGTGGTAGCCGAGGGCGATCTCGCCCTGGAGGCGCCCGGCGTCGGTGAGGTCGATCGCAAGCGGGTCCTCGTTGTAGGCGACGGTCTTGCCGATGTCGTGCAGCAGCGCCCCAGTGACTGCGATGTCCCGGTCGATCCCGGGGAAGGCCGAGGCCGCGGCGCTGACGGCTTGGGCGACGGAGACCGTGTGGTCGAGCAGGCCGTGACGGTAGGCCTGGTGGTAGTGCTTGGCCGCGGGCGCCTCTCGGAAGCGAAGCCACGTGGCCGTACCCTCGCCCAGCAGGCGATCGAGGAGGCGCCGGAGGTGCGGATCCTGGATCGTCGCGATCAGCTCCCGCAGGGCAGCCTCGAGGCGCTCGACCGGGACCTCCGCCGTCGGGACGAACTCCTCCATCTCATACTCGCCGGCCTCGGCGCGGCGCAACTCGCGAATGGTCAGCGTCGGTCCCCACCGCTCGTCGTCCTTGAACTCCCCGCGCACCCAGACCATCGCGCCGGGCCCGCACAGCGCGCGCCGTTCGGGGACCTCGTCCCAGGAGAGCGCCCGGATCTGGCCGGTCCGGTCGCCGAGCAGGAGCTGCAGGAACTCCTCGCCGTTGCGCTTCCGCCGGATCTCGAAGGCGCGCACGGCGAGGACGGTCGCGACCGCCCCGTCGGCGAGCTCTCGCACGCTTACCCGGGCGCCGTTGACGGGCCCGTTGCCGTTGCCGGAGGGGCCGTTGTCAAGCGCCGAATCCGTCAGCTGGAACTGCTCACTCATCTTCAACTCCAAATTAGAGAGAGGCCCGGACGGCGCACCTCGCCCCCAAAGCAACCTCAACCAGGTAGTCGCGATGGCGTCCGGCGTCCTGACGCGAGGGGGCAAGCGCCGGGCGGACGGTCCTCGCGGTGTCGATCCGAGGGCCCGCCGGTCGTCGTTAGGGTGAAGGCGGCGAGACTCGCCGCGCGGACACAGGAGGAGTCGCGATGAAGTACCTGCTGACATTTGTCGTGGATGAGGGGCGCATGGCGGAGGCGACGCCCGAGGAGATGAAGGACTCGCTGGATCGCTGGATCGCCTTCGACCGGGAGGCGACCGACGCCGGCGCCCTGATCGCCTGCGAGCCTCTCGAGCACAGCTCGACCGCGACCACGATTCGCATCGCCGAGGACGGCGAGCGGATCACGACGGACGGTCCCTTCGCCGAGTCGAAGGAGCAGCTGGGCGGGTTCTGCCTGCTCGAGTGCGAGAACCTGGACCAGGCGCTGGAGTGGGCGAGCAAGGTCCCGATGGGCGCCGGCTCGATCGAGGTGAGGGCGGTGATGGACCTCTCGCAGCTCGGTTATGAGAGCGCGACCGTGCCCCCGGCGAAGGCGGCCGTGTAGTAGCCGTGCTGGCACCCCGACGAGCCTTGTCGCCTTATTCGCGGTATGCGTGCATAAGGCGACAGGTGTGACCGGGGCGGTCGCGGCCGGGCGGTAGTGGGCGCGCGGCCCGGTTCGAAGCGGCGCATGCCAAGAGCCTGCGCGGGTTAGTGATCCCGATCAGGCGAAGGTGAGGCGGGCGATCGCGGTGAGGCCAACCGCGACCACAACGGCCCTGAGCACGGGCTCGGACAGGCGCCGGCCATAACGGGCGCCGACGAGGCCGCCGAGGACCGACCCGACCGCGATCAGCCCCGCCACGCCCCAGTCCACATCGGCGGCGACGACGAAGACGAGCCCGGCGACCACGTTGACGAGGAACGCCAGGAGGTTCTTGAGCGCGTTCAGCCGCTGGAGCGAGTCCCGGATGGCGATCCCGAGCGCGCCCAGGAGGAGGATCCCCTGGGCCGCGCCGAAGTACCCGCCGTAGACGCCGATGCCGAGGATTCCGAGGCGGAGCGGCGCCCTTCGCTCGGCGCCGGGAGCGGGTGAGCGGCGGCGCGCGGCGAGGCGCGGCTGCGCGACCACCAGCACCAGCGCGAGCGCGATCAGCACCGGGACGACCGCGTCGAACACCGAGGCCGGAAGGAGAAGCAGCAGGGCGGCGCCGGCGAGCCCCCCGCTAAGGGAGAAGACGCCCAGGCTGAGCACGCGGTGGCCCTGGCCGCGCAGTTCGCGACGGTAGCCCCAGGTCCCGGCGAACGCCCCGGGCACCAGCCCGACGTTGTTCGAGACATTCGCGGTCAGCGGCGAGTACCCGAGCGCGATCAGAACCGGGAAGGTGATCAGGGTGCCGCTGCCAACCACGGCGTTGATCGCTCCCGCGCCCATCCCCGCGGCGCCGATCGCAAGTGCCTCGGCCAGGTCCATGGGCGGGGACCGTAGGGCTTGGAGTCCTCCCGCGCTGCGGCGGGGTCGCTGTGGCCGCTTTCGCGCACCGGACGGAGCCCGCTGCTGGAACTGGGCGGCCTAGCGGTCGGGCAGCGTCCGGGGCACGGGCATCCGTTGCACCCGGTCTAAGAGCGCCTCTTATCGAAAATACGAGCGCCCGCCTGCCCCTTATCGAGTGGAGGCTTCCATGCCTCATATCCGTTTGGATTCATCATCGCGAACAAGGGCAGGTACGCGGGTCTCCGGCGGCGCGGATTTCCCGTCTTGGCCATTTCTTCCCCCCTTAGTCAGGTGAAGCCCAGGCTATCCCGTGCAACGCTTGGGGTGTGTGTCTTTGCGCACACCCCCTTTGAGGCTCTCGGGGGGCAACCCACGCCACCGCGCGGGGGTGTTACCTGGCGAAGAGCGGCGTAGCCGTAATCGGCAGCACGTCCCGCCGTCAGCTCAGACGCAGCGGGCCGCCAGGCTCCTGCTCGACTTCATCGCGGAGCTCGAGCTCGTGCGGGACCCTGGAGACCTCACGATAAGAGCGAGCGATGCATGCCTCCGCTGGGGTCGGGTAACCGTCGAGTGAGCGAGCGTACGAAGGGAGTTGCATCATGCCGGGACGCGTGGCAATCAGACGTCGGGGCGCCTACCCAGTCCACCTCACATGACTTTCTCCGCCACCGCGAAGCTCTCGAAGCCGCGGGCTGCGGAATCCGGCGCGTCCGTCGCCGTTTGGTTGCAAGCGGTGGATGGCAGGTAGTGGCCGGTCCCGCCCGGAGCTTGCCGTCCGGCGGACGCGGGTTGAGCCGGATTGGAGCCAGGGATGGCTGAGCTGGTTCTGGGCCCTGTGCTTCGGTACGTCTCCGACACGGAGGCAACCGTGTGGGTCGAGACGGACGGCGCCTGTGAGGTCGAGGTGTTGGGCCATCGCGCACGCAGCTTCGGGGTCGAGGGCCACCACTTCGCGCTGGTCTGTATCGACGGTCTGGAACCGGCCCGCAGCTACGAGTATGAGGTCTCACTCGACGGGGAGACCCGGTGGCCCCGTCCGGGCTCCGAGTTCCCGCCCAGCATCATCCGGACCGTCGATCCAGATGGGCGGGTCGACCTGATCTTCGGCTCGTGCCGGGTCGCACTGCCGCATCACCCTCCCTACACCCTGCCCAAGGACGAGGACGAGCGCGGCCGCGGGTTGGACGCTCTCCACACGCTGGCCCTCTCGATGCTCGAGTCGGAGCCCGACCGCTGGCCCGAGCTGGTTCTCCTGTTGGGCGACCAGGTCTACGCGGACGAGGTCTCGCCGCAGACGCTCGAATTCATCCGCTCGAGGCGGGACACGACCCAGCCCCCGGGGGAGGAGGTGGCCGACTTCGAGGAGTACACCCGCCTCTATCGGGAGTCATGGGGGGATGCGCTGATCCGATGGCTGTTCTCGACGGTCTCGATGTCGATGGTCATAGACGACCACGACATGCACGACGACTGGAACATCTCGCGCGCTTGGGTCGAGGACATGCGTCAGCGGCAGTGGTGGGAGGAGCGGGTGATCGGCGGGCTGATGTCGTACTGGATCTACCAGTTCATCGGAAACCTCTCGCCACGGGAGCTGGAGGAGAACGACCTCTACCAGAGGGTTCGCGAGCTGGACCAGGCGGGTCCTGTTCTGCGCGAGTTCGCCGCCAAGGACGACCGGGAGCGAGAGGGCAAGAGGTGGAGCTACTACCGCGACCTGGGCTCTACGCGGCTGATCGTGATGGATTCGCGAACCGGGCGCGTCCTGGAGGAGGGCCGGCGTTCGATCTTCGATGACGGCGAATGGGAATGGATCCAGGACAAGGCGCGGGGCGACTTCGACCACCTGCTGATCGGGACCTCGGACCCGTATCTGTTGGCGCCCGGCCTGCACTACCTGGAGGCATGGAACGAGGCGGTCTGCGATGGCGCTTGGGGGGCGGCGGCGGCGAAGCTCGGCGAGAAGATCAGGCGGGATCTCGACTGCGATCACTGGGGCGCCTTCCAGCGCTCGTTCGCTCTGCTCACCCGCCTGCTAACGGAGGTCGGCTCCGGCGAGCGCGGCCGGCCCCCGGCCTCGATCTGCATCCTCTCCGGTGACGTCCACCACGCGTACCTGGCCGAGGTGGCGTTCCGCCGCGACGCGAACGTGTCCAGCGCCGTCTACCAGGCGGTCTGCTCCCCGTACCGGAAGGCACTGGACGCCCATGAGCGGCTCGCTATGCGGATCGGCCATTCGCGCCCGGCCGAGGGTCTCCTGCGCAGCCTCGCGCACGCCGCCGGGGTCAAGGACCCAGACATCCGGTGGCGCTTCGCGCGCGGTCCGTACTTCGATAACCAGCTCGCCACCCTCAGTCTCGAGGGGAGGGGGGCGACACTCACCCTGTCAAAGACGGCACACGACCCCGGGCAGGAGGGGGTGCGGCTGGAGACCGCGTTCGAGCGACGGATCGCCTGAGCTGTACCGGCGCTTCCTCCGCGACTGGGCCCTCACCTGGGGTGCGACAGCCGATGAGCACGGAAACCAACCCGCCGCCGAATGAGGATCCCGCGCCGCGAAGGCTCACGCCACCATCAGGCCGCGCCGCTCGTAGGGCGACTCGCGCTCCGGCTTCGCCCCGAACCGGGGGCCGCGCGGTTTCCCGCGCGGCCCCTTTCCGATACGGCTTACTTGTCGGCCTAGGTGACTCGACTCAGCACCTATGGACCAGGCGCGATCCAGGTCATCGTCAGCGACGCCCCTGGGTTCCCAAGGATGTTCGTCGACGCGCAACTCGGCATCCCTGAAGCGCCGCCAATGATGTACGCCGTCTCTCCTGCGCCCAACTGAATCATCCCGGTCAACGTCTGGGTCGTGGTCGAGTTCGCACTTGCCGGGACCGTGCTGGAGATGTGCGGGTTCGGCAGGAACGGGGTCGTGCCGTTTGCCCGGAAGCCGTTGACTTCGAGCGAGCGGGTCCCGAGGCAGCCGTCGTTAGCCCAGGTAACGGTTCCGGCGATTTGGTAGATCCCGGCCACTGGCGCCCTCATCAAGGCATCATTGGCTGGGGCTCCGTGCAGGTTCGCCGAGTCAAAGGTCTCCGTCGGGAACGGGAGAGCCGAGAACGCGCCGTTTGTGCGGGCGGTATTGGTGGTCTTGGCCGCCGAGGCAGACGGAATCGCGTTGGAGATTTCCCGGGTTCCAATCGCCCCACTATTGACGTTGAAGGCGAGCACCGCGTTGTTCGCGAGCGCCGTGTTCCCCACGGCGTTGGGTGCGATCGCCGGGGGGGTCACGGCGTTGTTCGCGAGCGCCGTGCTCCCCACGGCGCTGGGCGCGATCGCCGGGGGGGTCACGGCGTTGTTCTGGATCTTCGGGGGGGTCACGGCCGCAAAACTGAGCATGACGTCGGTGACTGACCCGAAGCCCAGCTGGTCCGTGAGAACCGCGTGATTGATGATGTTGTTGGTGTTAACCGAGTTGGGGCCAAGCGCTGCCGGCCCCACCGAGTTGTTCGCGAGCGCCGGGGCGGTCACGGCGTTGGGTGCAATCGCCTGCGCGGTCACCGCGAAGGGCCCGAAGTCGAGACCGGAAATGGTCAGGTCTCGGATCACGCGGTCGGTGACGGCACCAGTCACCAGGTTGCCCTCGGTCACCGAGCCGGGCGCAAGCGCCTGGTTGGTAACGGCGGCGGGAGATATGTCGATGCCCTTCAGCGTGCTGTTGTCAATCTCGATGGTCGTCACCGCACTGGGCGCGATATCGGCCGTTCTCACGGCGTCGGGCTTCAGCTGCGCTGTGCCCACCGAGTTCGCAGGAAGCGTGGTGGCGAGCTGGGCTGTGTTCACCGAGTTCGAGCGAACCCCGCCGACATCAGCGGCGATCCCAGTTCCCGTGAGTGCAACAAGTAACGCAATAGTGGCCACCACCAACGCTGGCGACGGCCGCTTCTTCATAAGGTCGCTCAAGGCGACTACCCCCCTATTGGTGTCAGACACCCCTATTGGTTGTCCGACAAGAACAGTGACGCTAGCAACGGACTTGATGACACGCAATACCTGCTTTCGGGTACAGGGCGTCTCAGGGCGGTTTCATTGCAAGGCGATACCCGGCAGGTGGTCTTGCTGTCGACGAGTCGGCGAAACCCACCTCGACTGTCGGATAGCGCCGCCTACTGGCACAGGAACGGGACTCGCATCATCAAAGGTCAGCGCGTTGGGTGCGCTCGGCTAGACGCGGGCTAGGTTCCGATACCAGCGGCGGCGGGTCGCGACCGTCTCGCTCGCGTAGAGCTCGCAGAACTCCGGTGCCCCCCGGTACCAATAGTCGTCCCGGACCAGCTCGTCGGGGACCGTGACGCCGCCACGCCGGACCACCTGGGCGCCCGCGCCGAACGCGCCGACGATTGCGGTGCCCGCCCCGACCAGTTGGCTTGTCCCGGGACTTGGCCGTTAGGGCTCCTCGTCGCCGGGATCCTCGCTCGCGGTCCGATGGACGCGGCCGTCGGCTCGGTTTTCGGTTTGTCGCCGCCCTTGCCCCCGCGGGGGTCCTCGAGCGGTTGGGGGAAGTGTAAGCGAGCCCGAGGACCCGTTCAAGCGCCGGCCGCCACGAATGGCGTGTTTGCCAAAACCGTTGCCACCCACGGAGCGACGGCCCCCTCTCGGAGGCCGTTTCCCGCTTGTCTATGCGATGGCGAGGGGCAGAATCGAACTGCCGACACCACGATTTTCAGTCGTGTGCTCTACCAACTGAGCTACCTCGCCGGGGTGGCGGCGCCGCCTGAGGGACGGTCGCGCGACTCGCTAAATCTAGCTTGCGAGGCGCGGGCGCCGCAGGTGGCGCTTTATGGGGTGCTATGCGCCGATAAGGCGCCAGTTCCGGGTTGGGGTGGGCGGCGCCACGGACCGTGTGCGGCCGCCTGGAGGGCGCAGAACGCTTAACCCGGGGTCAATGGAGGACGCCTGAAGTTGCGTTAGTGTCCGTGGCGGCACAGGGGGGTCGTTTGATGGCTTGAGAGAGGAGACGCGCCGCCTGTGCCGCGGTGCGTCGCCTAGAGCACGAGAGGTGCGGGATGAGTCGAGTACGAGGGCTAGCGATCGGGGGGCTGGGAGTAGTGGCCGCCCTGGCGCTGGGAGCGGCCGGATGCGGCGGTGACGATGATGGCGACGGCGCCGGCGGCGGCGGGACCATCATCCGGGGCACCACCGATCAGCCGATCTCCTACGACCCGGCCGGGGCATACGACCTGCCCTCGTACGACGGGGTCTACGCGATCTACCAGAACCTGATGACCGTCCCGCCGGGCGGGAACGAGGCGGTGCCGGAGGCGGCGGAGTCCTGCGACTTCACCGACAACAACAACACGACCTTCGAATGCACGATGCGCGACGGGCTCGAGTTCTCGGATGGCTCGCCACTGACCGCGGAGGACGTGGTGTTCTCCTTCGAGCGCAACATCGAGATCGCCGATCCGAACGGCGCCTCCTCGCTGCTCGCGAACATGAAGAGCATCGAGGCGCCCGACCCGAGCACGGTCGTCTTCAAGCTCAAGGAGCCCGATGCGACCTGGCCGCTGCTGCTCACCACCGGGTCGTTCGCGATCGTGCCGGACGAGGTCTACCCGGCTGACAAGCTCCAGCCGAGCGACCAGGTGATCGGCTCGGGGCGTTACACGCTCGCCGAGTACACGGAGGGCCAGCAGACGGTGCTGCAGGCGAACGAGAGCTACCAGGGTGAGGATCCACCCGCGAACGACACCGTGATCAACCAGTACTTCGACAAGGGCTCGGCGCTGAAGCTGGCGGTGGAACAGGGCGATGTGGACATCGCCTACCGGAGCCTCAGCCCGACCGACCTCGAGGACCTCGAAGGGCGCGGAAGGGCTCCAGGTGGTCTCGGGCAACGGCACCGAGATCCGCTACATGGCGTTCAACACCAAGCTCCAGCCGGGGGACGACGAGGCGCAGAAGACCGCGATCCGCCAAGCGGTTGCCCAGGTGATCGACCGCCAGGCGATCGCCGACAACGTCTACGAGGGCACCGTTGTCCCGCTCTACTCGATGGTCCCGGAGGGACTCAAGTTCCACACCGAGGCATTCGCGGACGAGTACGGCGAGTCGCCCGACGTCGACGCCGCCACGCAGACGCTGGAGGACGCCGGGGTGCAGACGCCGGTCGATCTCGAGGTCTGGTGGACGCCGACGCACTACGGGACGGCGTCCGGAGACGAGTACGCCGAGATCGAGCGCCAGCTCGAGGAGAGCGGGCTGTTCGAGGTCACACTGAAGTCGACCGAGTGGAACCAGTACTCGACCGCGGCCTTCACCGACAAGTACCCGGTGTACCAGCTCGGGTGGTTCCCGGACTATCCGGATCCCGACGACTACACGTCGCCGTTCTACCTCCCGGATAGCTTCCTCAACATCCACTACGACAATCCCCAGATCAACAAGCTGATCGCGGAGGAGAAGGCGTCCGACGACGACGCCGTGCGCGAGGAGGCGTTCGCCAAGATCCAGCAGATTGCCGCCGTGGACGCGCCAACGATTCCGATCTGGCAGGCCGACCAGGTGGCCGCGGTTCGCGACGGGGTGACCGGGGTCGAGGAGACGTTCGACCCATCGTTCATCTTCCGCTACTGGCTGATCAGCAAGGAGGAGTAGGGCACAGGGAGGACTGAGACGCGGGACCGGCGCGAGGGGCGCCGGTCCCGCGCAGGCGTGCCATCCTCCCTGCGGGGGTAAGAGGACCTAGGTGCAGAGACACGGCGCAGCGGCGCTTCGCACATACGTGCTGACGCGGATCGCGCTGGCGATCCCGACGGTGCTGATCCTCCTGACGATGGTCTTCCTGCTGATGCGGGTGGCCCCGGGCGACCCGATCACCGCGGCGCTCGGCGCCCGGCTGCCGCCGCGGAGCTGGAGCAGCGCCGCGAGGCCGCGGGCTACGACAGGCCCATCCTCGAGCAGTACGGCGAGTACATGGGCGACGCGCTCACGCTCAATCTCGGCACCACGCTGACCGACAATCGCCCCGTCACCTCGATCATCACCGAGAACGGCACCGCGACGCTCGAGCTGACTCTTACCGCCTTTCTCGTCACGCTCGCTGTCGGGATCCCGATCGGGCTGCTCGCGGGCCGTTATCGAGATACCGCCATCGACGTTGGCGGGCGCCTGTTCGGGATCGTCATCTACGCGTTCCCGGTGTTCTTCCTGGGGTTCCTCGCCCAGCTTTTGTTCGGCAGCACGCTGGGGTGGCTCCCGACATCGGGGCGCGCCAGCCCGGTCGTCGAGTTCGAGCTGAACACGGTCACCAACTTCTATCTCATCGACTCGCTGATCAGCGGAGACTGGGACGCGTTCTGGGACGTCCTTGAGCACCTGATCCTGCCCGCGGTGACCCTGGGACTGGTGATCAGCGGGGTCCTGATCCGCCTCGTGAGGGTCAACCTGCTGCAGACGATGCGTGGCGACTATGTCGAGGCGGCACGGGCGCGCGGCATCAGCGAGCGCCGGGTGGTCGTCCACCACGCCTTCCGTAACGCGATGGTGCCGGTCGTCACGGTCGCCGGCCTTCAGTTCGCGATCCTGCTCGGCGGCGCCGTCCTCACGGAACAGACGTTCAACTGGCCGGGCATCGGCGCCGAGCTGATCCGCTACCTGAGTCAGCGCGACTACGTCGCGGTCCAGGGAATCGTCACGATCTTCGCGCTGGCGGTCGTGGTCGTATCGCTGCTGATCGACCTGATCAACGCCTTCATCGACCCGAGGGTGCGTTACTGATGGCCCGGCTCCCCCGCTGGCTGCAACCCGTGAGGGAGGCGCGCGGCGTGCCTGCGTGGATCCTCTGGACGGGCGTCGGCATCGTGGGCTTCTTCGTCATCCTGGCGATCTTCGCGCCGCTGATCGCGCCCTACGGGTTCGACCAGGTGAGCGCCGACGGCGTCCGGTTTCCCAAGCAGGGCTCGCCCGACGGGACCAACCTGTTCGGGACCACGGTCCAGTCCACCGACGTGCTGTCACGGGTGGCCTGGGGCTCGCGCACCGCGATCGAGGTGGTGCTGGTCGCGGTCGTCTCCTCGCTCGTGATCGGCGTTCCGCTGGGACTCCTCTCCGGCTACGTCGGCGGCCGCCTCGACCGCGTCCTCGTGCTGATCATGGATGCGCTCTTCGCCTTTCCGTACCTGCTGCTCGCGATCGTGATCGCCTTCCTTCTCTCCGACAAGTTCGGGCAGGGCGTGATCACCGCGGGCCTTGCGATCACCATCGTCTACGTCCCGCAGTACTTCCGCGTCGTCCGCAACCACGTGATCAGCGTCCGCGAGGAGGCCTACGTGGAAGCGGCGCGGGCGCTCGGCGCCCCGCGCCGGACGATCATCGGCCGCTACGTGCTCTACAACGTGATCCAGAACGTGCCGGTGATCGCGACGCTGAACGCCGCCGACGCGATCCTCACGCTCGCCGCACTCGGATTCCTGGGCTACGGGATCCAGCCGACCGACGCGGCCGAATGGGGTTACGACCTGCAGCGGGCGATCGACGACGCCGGCGCCGGGATCTGGTGGACCGGTCTCTTCCCGGGCCTGGCGATCGTGCTGCTGGTGACCGGCTTCACCCTGGTCGGCGAGGGCCTCAACGACGTGATCAACCCGCTGATCCGCCAGCGGCGGATCGAGAAGCCCCGAATTCATGCTCCGGCCGCCGAGCCCGAGCTCATCACGGGCACCGCTGGCGTCGGCGGGACGCTCGAGGAGGCCCAGGAGGTCCGTCGTGAGTGAGCCGATCGTCTCGGTTCGAGGGCTCCACGTCTGGTACGGCACCGAAGGTGACCCGGTGCGCGCCGTCGACGGGGTCTCCTTCGAGATCCACCCTGGCGAGACCCTGGGGCTGGTCGGGGAGTCGGGCTGCGGCAAGTCGACCCTGGGGCGCGGCATGCTCGGCCTGCTGCCCGACAACGCGGCAATCGCCGGTCAGGTGCGCTTCCGTGACCGCGAGCTGGTCGGATTGACGCAGCGCGAGTTGCGCGACATGCGGGGGCCCGAGCTGGGGCTGATCTTCCAGGAGCCGATGACGAGGCTCGACCCCCTTCACACGATCGAGGATCACTTCCGCGAGACGCTTCGCACCCACGAGCCCGAACTCGACAACGACGAGGTCAAGCGCCGCTCGCTCGAAGCCCTCGCCGGGATGGGGATCCCGCCCACGCGATTCAAGCAGTACCCGCACGAGTTCTCGGGCGGGATGCGACAGCGGATCATGATCGCGCTCGCTCTGGTGCTGCAGCCGGCGCTGGTGGTCGCCGACGAGCCGACGACCGCGCTCGACGTGATCGTCGAGGCGCAGATCCTCGGCATCCTCGCCGACCTGCGCAAGAACTTCGACACGGCGCTGCTCCTGATCACCCACAACCTCGGGATCGTGGCCGAGGCCTGCGATCGGGTGGCGGTGATGTACGCGGGGAAGATCGTTGAAGAGGGCGACGCGCGCAGGGTCTTCTCCGACCCGGCCCACCCTTACACCCGCGAGCTGCTGCGCTCGATCATCTCGCTATCGACCACCGGCCTCCACTACATCCCCGGTGCCCCGCCCAGCTTGATCTACCCGCCGCCCGCATGCCGTTTCCACCCGCGCTGCCCGAACGCGATGCGCGTCTGCGCCGAACGCGACCCGATCGAGGTGCGTGCCGAGGGCGGCCAGCGCGTGGCCTGCTGGCTGCACGGGCCGGAGGATCGGATTCCGCCAGGCGGCAAGGAGCCGCTCGAGCGGCGGGAGTTCGCGGTGGCGGAGGAGGCATAGTGGCGCAGGGAGCAGGGAGCAGGGAGCAGGTGGAGGAAGGTACGGCGAAACGCGGGCGCACAGCCGAGCCGCTGCTCGAGGTTCGGGACCTGCGCACGACGTATTCGCTCCGCGGCTCCTTCCTCGACCGCCTCCGTGGACACGAGGCGGGGTCGGTGAAGGCGGTCGACGGCGTCTCCTTCACCCTGCGCAAGGGCGAGGTCCTGGGAGTCGTCGGGGAGTCGGGCTCCGGCAAGACGACCCTGGGGAGGACGCTGCTGGGGTTGGTCGAGGCTGCCGATGGCTCCATCGCCTATCAGGGCGAGGACCTGACCAAGCTCAGCGAGGGGCGGCTTCGCCCCATGCGCCAGCGGCTTCAGATCGTCTTCCAAGACCCGGGCGCCTCGCTCAACCCGGCCATGCGGATCGGGGCGCTCGTGGCCGACCCGTTGCGGTTCCACGGCATCCTCGACGACACCGAGAGGCTGCGACACCGGGCCGCCGAGGCGCTCGAGCGCGTCGGGCTCTCTCCTCCCGAGCAGTTCCTGGACAAGTATCCGAGCGACCTCTCCGGGGGGCAGAAGCAGCGGGCGGTGCTGGCCCGGGCGATCATCCTCAACCCGGACATCCTGATCGCCGACGAGCCGGTCTCGATGCTCGACATGAGCGTGAGGGCGAAGATCCTCGAGCTGATGCTGGCGCTGAAGCAGGACCTCGACCTCACCTACGTCTACATCACCCACGACCTCGCGACCGCCAAGTTCTTCTGCGACCGGATCGCGATCATGTACCTGGGGAAGATCGTCGAGCTGGGGCCCGCCGCCCAGATCTACGACGACCCGAAGCATCCGTACACGGTGTCCCTGCTTCGGGCGATCCCCGAGCCGGACCCCTCGAAGGCGGTGCCTCGAGACCTGCCGCGCGGCGAGGTCCCCGACGCCGTCACCCCGCCCCTCGGCTGCTCGTTCCATCCCCGCTGTCAGCGCGCGTTCGAGGTCTGCGGCTGGGAGAGCCGCGACCTACGAACGCTGCTCGAGGCGCGCTGGACGCAACTTGCCGAGGAGGAGTTCGAGGCCGAGAGGGAGCTGATCGGCGACCTCGACGTGCTCGATGCGCCGGCGACCGAGTGCATGCTCCCCGCCGGCCCTGGGCGCCCGGGCGACGATGCGATGAAGGTGCTGGCGCGGATGCGCGCGGACGCCCCCGATGACCCGTTCTGGAAGGGGGTGGCGGCGACAGAGCTGGAGCCGACCGGAGTGCGGGTCCGCTTCCACGAGGGCATCGACCCGCGCGACATCGACGCCGACGGGACCCGAGTCCAGTGCCATCTCTACGACGAGAGCGCGCTGGCGGCGGCGGAACGCGCCCGGGATGAGTGACCCGCAGGTCGACGCGGACGCGTTCAACGCGTTCGAGACGGCCGGCTGGGAGGCGAAGGCCGGCGGCTACGACGACTTCTTCGGTCAGATCACGACCCGGGTGATCGAGCCCCTGCTCGATGCTGCCGGCATCGGCGCGGGCGCCCGGGTGCTGGACGTCGCGACGGGCCCCGGCTATGCGGCCGCCGAGGCCGCCGAGCGGGCCTCGAGCGTCGTGGGAGTCGACGTCGCCGAGGCCATGATCTCGCTCGCCCGCCGGCTTCATCCGCAGCTCGACTTCCGCGAAGGCAGCGCCGAGGCTCTCTCCTTCCCCGACGGGTCGTTCGATGCCGTGGTGGGCAACTTCGTCATGCTCCACCTGGGCCGCCCTGAGCAGGCCGCCGACGAGTTCGCCCGCGTCCTGGCCCCCGGTGGCCGTGTGGCGCTGACGGTCTGGGACGTTCCCGAGCGGGCGCGGTTCCTCGGGGTCTTCCTCGACGCCGTGGCAGAGGCGGGAGCCAGCCTCCCGGAGGGGATCCCGGTGGGCCCGCCCTTCTTCCGCTTCTCCGACGACGACGAGTTTCTTCGCCTGCTGCGCGATCAGGGGCTCGATGACGGGCGGGTCGAGACGGTCTCGTTCGTGCACGAGGCGTCCTCGCCGGACGAGCTCTGGCGGGGAATGATGGCCGGCACGGTCCGGACCTCGGTGCTCATCCTCCAGCAGACTGACGAGGTGCAGAGGCGCATCCGTGCGGCCTTCGACCGGATCGTCGAGTCCTACAGGGTTGGCGAGCACCTGGAGCTCCCCGTGTCGGTGAAGCTCGCATCGGCGCACAAGCCCGTCTCTTGACGGGGATTCCGGCGGCAGGGTAGGCTTGGCCCAGCCCGATCGGACCGCGTGGCCGCAGTCCACGGGTTGGCCAGCATCATCCCCCTGCCTCCGCCGGCGAGGATCGCCGGCGGGTCAAGCGTTCGCCGGGTGAGTCGAGTCCACCGACCACAAGGAGGTACGGGATGAAAAGCCGTCTGAAGCTGGCGGCGCTGGTAGCCGCCGCGGGCGTGATCGGGGTGATCGCGGTGGCGGTCGCAAGCGGGGGATCCGGTCAGGTCCGCGAGAAGCTGACCGGGTATGAGGAAACCCCGCTCACCTTTTCGACCCCGGGCGAGGGAACGTTCCGTGCGTTCATCAGCCAAAGCACGGACGAAATCGGCTGGGAGCTGAGTTACGCGGATCTGGAGAGCGCGGTGACACAGGCGCATATCCACCTCGGCGCCACCGCGATTACCGGTGGAATCAGCGTCTTCCTATGCACCAACCTCGGGAACGGCCCAGCGGGGACGCAGATGTGCCCGGCGCAACCAGCGGAGATCGAAGGCACGATCACTCCCGATGACGTAATCGGCCCGACGGGGCAGGGAATCGCAACGGGCGAGTTCGCTGAGCTGGTGGATGCGATGCGCGCCGGCGCGACCTACGCCAACGTGCACACCGTTGACCGCGCGGGCGGGGAGATCCGGGCTCAGATCGAGGTCAACCGCGGCCGCAACTGATCGGCTGAGCGCGACCCGCGTCCCCGCTTCGGCGGGGGCGCGGGCGCGAGCTCAACGGGGCTCGCCGGGGGCGCGGCCTCCGGGCGTACCGCTGGGAGGAAGTCCGGCGGCCTCGATGGCCTCGTCGACATCCAGGTAGACGGTCACCCCCGTCGCGCGACCGTCTTTGATTCGCCACACGTGGCCCACCTCGCGATCGAGGCGCAGGCCACTGGCGGTCCCTTCGGCCACCACCCGAAGGATCGCGACCACGGTCTCACCCGAGGCGATGAAGCGATGGTCCTCGTAGTGCCAATCGGACCACACGTCATCGATCATGGCGAGCCAGCCCTCCACCCCCTCGCGACCGCGAAACACCTGCCCTCCCTCGGGGTAGCCCTCGGGGATGCGGATCTCGACCTCCGGGTGGAGGTAGTCACGAAAGGCCCTGTCGATCTCGCGGCCGTCGAAGAGCGCGTAGGTCTCTCGGATGAGCTTCAGATTCTCCTCCGACATGGCCACCCAGTATCCCGCGCAAGGGGCCGTCGCTAGCGGGGCTCAGACGCCAGCGCGCGCTCGACCGCCTCGGCGGCGGTTTCGACCGGATCGATCCCGGGGCCGCCCTCCATCTCCCCGCGCCCGCTGACCCGCCAGCCACGCATGACGATCACTGGCCGCCCCAGACGGCGGGCGAAGCCGATCTCCGCGAGCGTCCCCCACTCGCCCCCGACCGCGATCACCGCCTCGGCCGAGCCGACCACCGCCAGGTTGCGCCCGTGGCCGATCCCGGTGGCGACCACATGCGTCACATAGGCGTTGGCCTCGCCCGGATCGCTCCCCGGCAGGATCCCGATCACCTCGCCGCCCGCCTCGCGGGCGCCGCGGGCGGCCGCCTCCATCACCCCACCGAGCCCGCCGCAGACGACCGCCGCGCCGGCTTCCGCGAGCCGGCGCCCGACCTCCTCCGCGAGCGGAGCGAGCTCCGCGTCCGGCGCGCCCTTACCGATCACGGCGACCTGTCGCCGCTGGCTCACGAGGGCCTCGCCCGCGGAGGCCTCGCGGCAGCCGCGATCGCGTTGATCATTCCCTCCATCAGCTCCAGCGCCCCCGCCTTGTGGAGGGGCTCGTTCAGGTTTCCGCACTTCGGGCTCTGGACGCAGGACGGGCAGCCGGACTCGCAGGGGCACTCGCCCACGAGACGGGCGGCGTCACTCAGCAGCCGCTCGAACCGCTCGAATCCGCGGTGGGCGATGCCGACGCCGCCGGGATGCCCGTCGTAGACGAAGATCGTCGGCATCCCGGTCTGGAAGTGGACATTGGTCGAGAGCCCGCCGATGTCCCACCGGTCGCACATCGCCAGCAGCGGCAGGACCGCAATCTGCGAGTGCTCGGTCGCATGCAGGGCGCCGAGCTGCACCTCCGGCGGCAGCGCCGCGGGACCCGCCAGCTCGTCGGGCAGGACGTACCACAGCGCCTGGGTGGGGAAATTGGTCTCCGGCAACTCGAGCGCGACCAGGTCGATCACCGAGTGGTCGGCGAGGCGCTTGCGCTGGTATGCCATCACCTGCTCGGTCACCGAGACCTCGCCGAACCGGAGCTCGATCCCTGGGTCGGCCAGATTCTGTCTGGCATCGAGGATCCGCTCGATATACACCTCGGTTTCCTTCTTCGGCTGGGTGTACCAGTCGCCGTCGAAGCGGTCCACGACGGCTCGGCGGCGTTCGATGTCGAGCTCGCGCACCTCGTAGGAGCGTCCGAGATGGAGGTAGACGGCGCCGGGATGAACGGTGGTGAAGGCCCGCTCGGCCTCGACCGATCCCAGGAGCTCGCCCGAGTCCCGCTCGACCACCGCAACCGAGTCGGGGGAGGCCGACCGCAACGAGATCTCACCAGCGGGGAATCCGGCGCCACGCGGCAGGTAGCGCCCGTCGCGCCCGCGCCGAAGGTGACCCGCTGCGACCAGTGCCTCGGCGCGCTCCCGCCAGCGGGGCCCGAGGATCCCGTCGTCGGGAACCCCGGCCTCGTCGGCGTCGTCGAGCCGCGGCTGGCGGGCTGCGCCCCCCAGCGGCAGCTCGTACGCGGCGGCGAGCGTGTGGGCAAGCTGGATCCGCTCGTTCTCGTGGTCGAGGATCGCCGCCTCGACCGGTCGCTCGAGGAACTCGTCCGGGTGTCGGCAGAAGAACTGGTCGAGCGCGTCGTCGCCGGCGATGTACAGGGCGAGGCCCTCCGTACGACGACCGGCCCGCCCCCACATCTGCCGCAGGCTGGCGACCGTGCCCGGGAAGGTGACGCACATCCCGGCATCGAGCTCGCCGATGTCGATCCCCAGCTCGAGCGCGTCGGTCGCGACCACCGCGAGCAGCTCGCCCGAGGCCAGGCGAGCCTCGATCTCGCGCCGCTGCTGCGGTGTGTAGCCGGCGCGGTACGGAGCGATCCGGTCGGCCAGGTGCGGCAGGCCGAGGTCGTCCAGCCGCATCCTGGTGAAGCGCAGGATCAGCTCGACTCCCCGGCGGCTGCGCAGGAAGCAGATCGTCCGCATGCCCTCGGCGACGAGGTTGCCGAGCAGCTCTGCGGCCTCTGAGAGCACGGAGCGCCGGGTCATCGACTTCTCGTCGATCACGGGGGGGTTCCAGAGCGCGATCCGCCGTCCCGCGCGCGGCGCGCCGTCCCCGTCGACCAGCTCGAACGGCTGACCGACCAGGCGCTCGGCCAACTCCACCGGGTTGGCGATCGTCGCCGAGGCGAGGGTGAAGCGGGCCTCGGCCCCGTAGAGCCCGGCGACCCGTCGCAGCCGCCGCAGCACGTTCGCGACATGAGAGCCGAACACGCCGCGGTAGGTATGCGCCTCGTCGACCACGACCCAGCCGAGGTTGGCGAGGAAGTCGCCCCACTGCTTGTGGTGGGGCAGGATGCCGACGTGGAGCATGTCGGGATTGGTCAGCACCAGGTTCGAGCGGCGGCGGATCGCGGGCCGGTCCGCGCGGGGGGTGTCGCCGTCGTAGATCGCGTGACGGAGCGGGTCGAGGCCGAGCTGGGAGAGCTTCCGCGCCTGGTCCTGGGCAAGCGCCTTGGTCGGGTACAGGTAGAGGGCCCGCCGGTGTGGATCGCGGACGAGGTCGTCGAGCACCGGCAGGTTGAACGACAGGGACTTGCCCGAGGCGGTCCCGCTGGTGACGATCGCATTGCCCTGGCGAGCTGCGGCGAGCGCAGCGAGCTGGTGCGAATAGAGCGTCTCGATCCCTGCCCGTCCCAACGCCTGAACCAGCTCCGGCGCCAGCGTGTCGGGGATCGCCACGCGTTCCGCAGCGCGCGCCTGCTCCCCGCTGGTCGCGACCAGGCGCCCGGCCTCGCGGCCGCCCTCGATCAGCGCCAGCCAGGCGGCGTCGAGCGCGTCCAGCGAGGCGGACGGCGCCTTAGGCATGGGCGGTGACGGGCTGCGCGATGGCGCCGGCCACGCGCAGCGCGTCGAGCGCGGTCACGTCGTGGAGGCGAAGGACCTCGGCGCCGCTCGCCACCGCGAGCGCGGTCGCCGCCGCGGTCGCCCATTCGCGCTCGGCGGCCGGGGCGCGTTCCTCCCATGACCCGGCGAGCACCGCACCCAGGAAGTCCTTACGCGAGAGCGCCACGAACAGCGGGTGGCCGAGGTCGCGCAGCTCGCCGAGGCGGCGCAGGATCTCGAGGTCGTCGTCGACTGCGAGGTCGAAGTCCAGCCCGGGATCGAGCGCGATCTGCTCGGGGGCGACGCCACAGGCAACGGCCGCCTCGATCCGGCGGCCGAACCAGTCCTTCAGGTAGCCGATCGGGTCTGCGTGGGCGGGCGGGTCACGGTCCACCCGCGGCGGGCCCTCGATCTGCACCAGCACGTACCCGCAGCCAGTCTCCGCCACGAGCTCGATCAGCTCCGGGTCGGCGCCGCCGGAGATGTCGTTGATCCCGGCGGCCCCGGCAACGAGTGCGCCGCGCGCGACCTCGACCGAGAAGGTGTCGGCGAGCACCGGCACGCCCGAGCGCTGCGCGAGTCCCTCGATCGCCGGGACGAGGCGCGCCGCCTCCTCCTCGTCGGGGACCGGGGGGCCAGCGCGAGCGGCGACGGCGCCGACGTCGAGCAGGTCGAACCCGGCTTCGACCAGGGCGAGCCCGTCGTCGATCGCCCGCTCCGGCGTGCCGCTGCGGGCGCCGGCGAAGAACGAGTCATCGGTGACGTTGACGATCCCCGCCGCCAGCGGGGGCGGGAACTCGAGCACGCGGTCGCGCAAGCGCCAGGACGCCATCCCGGACTAGATCAGCGTGCGCGGGGGTCGGGCATCGCTGATCTAGGGTAACGGCCGCATGAGCCTGAGAGGTTGGTTCGAAACCCCCGCGCGAGCGCCTGGCGGCGCTGGGCCGAGTCAGCCGGCGTCCTCGCTCGCTCGCGTGCCATTGAGGCACGCCACGCTCGCTGCGTCCTTGCCAGGCGCGCCCCAGCACTCGCCAGTCGCACACACGGGGGTTTCGAAACAACCTCTCCGCTGCGTCTACACCGATCTCGACGGCACGCTGTTGGGCGCGAACGGGTCGTTCTTTCGCGACGCCGAGGGCGAGTTCTCGATGCGGCAGGCCCGGGCACTCGAGGCGTGCCATCGGGCCGGCGTCGAGGTGGTGATCATGTCGGGCCGGCGCGAGGCACAGGTGATGGCGGACGCCCGGTTCATCGGGCAGGCCTCGTACATCTACGAGGCCGGGTGCGGGGTCATGATGGACGGCGAGCGCACCCTCCTGGTGGGAGACTGGGCTCCCGCTGAGGATGACGAGCTCACGCCGGCGCGGCGCATGCACGACGCGGGAATCCCAGAGCTTTTGTTCGAGCGCTTCCCCGGTCGGCTCGAGTGGCATCACCCCTGGCACGCGGACCGCGTGCTCTCGCTGCTCTTCCGCGGCAAGGTCGACGTCGTCGAGGCCAACGCGGTACTGACCGAGAACGGGCACGAGGACCTGCGCTTCCTCGACAACGGCGCGATCAGCCGGCGGGTCGAGGGAATCGAAGTCGCCCACGCCTATCACCTGGTCCCCGGCGGCGCCAGCAAGGGAGCCGCCGTCGACTTCCACCGCCGCGCCCGGGGATACGGGCGCGACGAGTGCATCGCCGTCGGCGACTCGATCGAGGACCTCGAGGCGGCCAGCGCGGTCGGGCGCTTCTTCGTCGTCGCGAATGGCCCCGCCCGCGACCCTGGCCTGCGCGAGGCGTTGTCGCGATTTCCCAACGCCACCGTCACCGAGGGGGCGATGGGCGACGGCTTCTACGAGGCGGTGGTCACCACGCTCGCCGAGCGGCGCTGAGAAGAAAGCGCCAACACCTAGTCGACCGGAGCCTCGTTTGCAGTCAGCTTCACGTCGACGTTGCCGCGTGTGGCGTTGGAGTAGGGGCAAACCTGATGCGCGGCCCGAACCACCTCGATCGCGCGATCCCGGTCCTCGATGGATGGGAGGGTGACGTCGAGCTCCGCGGCGAGCTTGAAGCCGCGCTCGGCCGTCGGTAGCAGCATCACCTTCGAGTCGATCCGCACGTCGTCCGCGTCGAGCCTGAGGCGGCGGGCGACCACCCCGAGGGCGCTCTCGAAGCAGGCCGCCCAGCCGACCGCGAACAGCTGCTCCGGGTTCGTCCCCCCGCCTTCGCCGCCCATCTCCGGTGGAAGCCGCAGCTCGACCTCGAGCGCTCCATCCGAGGTGCGTCCGTGCCCCTGCGCCCGGCCGCCGGTGACCCGCGCCTCCGCCGTGTAGAGGACCCTTCGCCCCGTCTGGACCTGGCTCATCTCCTGTCTCCTCTCGGTGGCCTGGGGGCCCAGGCTAGTACTAGCGCAGCGTTCGCGGCAAGCCGAAGTGGGGGAACACACTGGTGTCGTGAAAGGCGGTGATCGCGGCGATCCGATCGCCATCGAGCGTGAGCACCATGATCCCGGTCGCCCGAGCAATCGGGCAGTGCGGATCCTTGAGGTAGAAGCCGAACGCGGGCTGGACGTTCGCGCGCGTCGCCACCAGCCTGAAGCGATCGAGCTCTCCCCCTGCGGGGACCGTCGACAGGAACTTTCCGATCGCGGCGGGGCCCTGATATTCGAGGGGCTGTGGGGGCATCGTGAGCCAGGCGTCGTCGGTCAGCAGGGCGACCACCCCATCGACGTCGCCGCTCTCGAACGCGTCCGCGAACCGCCCGACCAGCTTGCGCTCCTCTGGCGAGCGGGGCAACGGCGCCCGTTCGAGATCCCCGGGCGAGAGGCGGCCATCGAGCGTGAACCGCGCTCGCTGTAGCGCGCTCGTCACCGAGGCCTCGCCGACCTCGAGCATCTCCGCGACCTCGGCGGCTCGGAAGCCGAGCACGTCACGCAGGACGAGCACCACGCGCTGGCGCGGGGGAAGTCGCTGTAGCCCGGTCACGAAGGCGAGCGCCACCGCTTCCTTGGCTTCGTAGCGAGCCTCCGGACCGGCGGCGCGCGCCTCAACGCCTTCGAGCAGGACGTCGGGGTAGGGCTCGAGCCAGACCGGCTCGGCCTGACGCGTGGGCTCGGGCCGGTCGGGCGGGAGCTCTGGCGAGAGCCGTCCGTGGGGTCTCCGGGCGCTGTCGCGCAGCGCATTGAGGCAACGATTGGTCGCGATGCGGTAGAGCCACGTGCGCAGCGAAGACCGCTCCTCGAAGCGCTCAAGCCCGCGCCAGGCCGCCAACAGCGTCTCCTGGACGAGGTCCTCCGCATCCTGCACCGAGCCCAGGATCCGGTAGCAGTGGACTTGGAGCTCGCGGCGGTAGGGCTCGGTGAGCTCGCGGAATGCCTGCTCGTCTCCCGCCTGGGCTCGAGCGAGCGTCAGCGCGGTCACCGCAGCCTCCTCGCATGAGCGCTCGTTCTCGCATGCATACGGGTAATGACCCCAACCGCCCTCCGAGTTAATCGGCGAGTTTCGGCCTTCGGCGGTTTCTCAACCAGAGACAGGCGCCACACGACGATCAGGAGGGCACATGGATACCCGCAGCGGGCCGGCGAGTTCCCGGTCGATGCAGATCTGGGCGATCGTCCTGACCGGGATCGGGCAGTTGATGGCGGCGCTCGACACGCTCGTCGTCTCGACCGCGCTGAGCACGATTCGGCTCGACCTCGGCGCCTCGATCGAGGAGCTCGAGTGGACGGTCAACGCCTACAACCTGAGCTTCGCGGTGTTCCTGATCACGGCGGCGGCGCTTGGCGATCGCTACGGACGCAGGCGCCTCTATGCAGCGGGGCTGGGGCTCTTCGCTGCAGCGTCCGCGGCATGTGCGCTCGCCCCGGATGTGGGCTGGCTGATCGCGGCACGCGCGGTCCAGGGACTCGGGGCGGCCATGGTGCTCACGCTGGCGTTGGCACTCCTGAGCGCGGCCTTTCCGCCGGAGCGGCGTGGTGCGGCAATCGGCCTGTTCAGCGCGGTCACCGGGGTGGCGGTCGCCAGCGGGCCAGTCGTGGGAGGGGCCGTCGTCGAGGGCATCGACTGGGAGTGGATCTTCTGGCTCAACGTCCCGATCGGGCTGCTTGCCATCCCGCTCGTGCTCACTCGCATGAAGGAGAGCTTCGGTAAGGACACCGGCATCGACATCCGCGGCCTCGCGCTCGTGACCGCCGCTGCCTTCGGGATCGTCTGGGGGCTGGTGCGCGGGAACGCCGCCGGTTGGGACAGCCTCGAAGTCACTGGGGCGCTGGCAACAGGAGCGCTGCTCGCGGTGGCGTTCGTGGCCTGGGAGCTGCGCGCGCGCGAGCCGATGCTCCCGATGGGCCTCTTCCGGTCCCGTGCGTTCTCCGGGGGCAACGCGGCGATCTTCTTCACGTTTGCGTCGCTGTTCGTCGGCGTGTTCTTCTTCGCACAGTTGCTGCAGACGGGACTGGGCTACGAGCCGCTGGAAGCGGGGCTCCGGCTCGTTCCCTGGACAGCGACCTTCATCACGGTCGCCCCGATCGCGGGGGTCCTTGCGGACAAGTACGGCGAGCGCCCGTTCATGGTCGGCGGGCTACTCCTGCAGGCAGCCGGGCTCGCCTGGATCGTGCTGATCGCCGACGCCAACCTCACCTACGGCCAGCTCGTGCTGCCGCTGATCGTCGCCGGCGTCGGCATCTCGATGGCCATCCCGTCAGGGCAGAACTCGGTGGTCGGGTCTGTCGCCGAGGAGGCGATTGGCAAGGCCGCGGGGACCAACAGCATGATGCGCGAGCTCGGCGGGGTCTTCGGCATCGCGGTCGCCGTCGCCGTCTTCGCCGGAGCGGGCGGCTATGCGTCGGCGGAGACGTTCACCGACGGGTTCGCACCGGCGATCGGCGTGGCGGCCGCACTCTCGCTCGCTGGAGCCATGGCGGGCACGGTCCTGCCCCGGCGCGGGGCGGTCTCAAGGGGCGAGCCGACTCACGCCGTCCCAGCGGTCGAGACGCGGGGCGGAGGCTGAGGGTACGGTCACCTTCGGAGGCCCTCCGCTGCCGCTTCCGCCCGCGCTGCTCGTATGCTGCCGGGCGCTGGTTCGACGACCCACCGCTGCGCCACGTCGGCCCCGGGCAGGGCGCGGCCTGTTACTTCGCGCCCTGGAGCGAATGGTCCGAGGTGCAGGAGCCGGCGACCGCAGCGTCGGAGAGGAGCGGATGAGCACAAGTCATGAGTCAGCCCGAATCCCTGATGGAGGTTCGGGACCTCTCGGTGCAGTTCAGGGCGCGGCGTCGCGTCGCCCCCGCGGTCGACGCGTCTCGCTGGAGTGGCGACAGGGGGAGATCCCCGGTGTGGTGCCGTTGCTCGACGCGGGCAGGCCCGGACAGCTTGCCGCCTGCCTGCTGCACGACCCGACCATGGGCCGCCCGGCGAGCGATGGCGCCGGTGACTGAGCAGCGCTGGCGGGACATCGCGGGGCCGGTGGGAAGGATCGACCCCGGGCCGCGGAACGCGATCACCGACGTGCCCGGTGTCCGCGTGGGGAACGCGCAGGCCGAGAGCGGCGAGCGGACCGGGGTCACCGTGGTGGCGCCCCCATCCCTGCCGACACCAGCCGGCGCCGTCAGCGTCAACGGCATGGGCGAGCTGACGGGCAAGCTCGAGATCGACGAGCGGGGGACGATGGAGACACCCGTCTACCTCTGTGGTTCCCACGCCGTCGGCATCGTCCACCACGCCGCCGTGCTCGCCTCCGGCAGGGGCCCCGACGACATCGTGCTCCCGGTCGTCGGCGAGTGCGACGACGGCGACATGGCCGACTCGCGCACGGTCGTCATCGGCGACGTCGAGCGAGCGCTAGCAGCCCTCGGCGAGGAGGTCGCCGAGGGCACGGTCGGGGCGGGGACCGGGATGATCTGCTTCGGCTTCCCGGGCGGAATCGGCACCGCCTCGCGGGTTGTCGGGCAGCACCACGTCGGGGTGCTGCTGCTCTGCAACTTCGGCGACCGCCGCTACCTGGACGTCATCGGGAGCTCACTCGGACCGGGGGCCGGCGAGCCCGCGCGGGACGGCTCCTGCATCGCGGTCTGCGCGACCGACGCGCCGCTCTCTGCTCTGCAGCTGAGGCGCCTGGCGCTGAGGCCCCTGCTCGGGCTCGCGCGCGCGGGCTCCTATGCATCGGAGGAGTCCGGGGAGATCGGCCTCGGCTTCAGCACCTCGACCGGGCCCTCCCTTCCGAACGACGATCTCAACCCCTACTTCGCCGCCGCCTACGAGTCCGCCCACGAGGCCGTCTACAACTGCCTCGTAGCGGCGCGGCCCGCCCAGGGGCGGGACGGCACCATGCAGGAGGCCTTCCCGATCGAGGCCGTGCAACGGCTTGCCCGGGCCCGGCTGGACGTTTCCAGCTGACTCGGCTTACAATCCCGCGCGGGATGTCCGAGGAGAACATGGTCGAGGCGGTCGGGGCCGCCCTGGCGAAGCGAGGGGTGGACGACAAGGTGATCGCCGCCGGCCAGTTCAATCCGCGCGGCCACTCGGGCGGTCTGTTCGTTGGTGGGCTCACAGGCAGCGAGGCTGGGGGCGCGCTCGGCGATGTGGCGGGGGACGTCGGCCTGGCTGCCGGCTCTCTGGCGGGGATGCGCGCCGTGGACGCCGCATCCGGCCTTCCCGCTTGGATGCTGGTCGCCGTCACGGACACGACGGTGTACGGCTTCGCCGGGCGCAGCAGACGCGCAGAGCCCACCGACCTGGCGTTTCAGGTGCCGCGCGCGGGCCTCACCGCCAAGGTCCACCAGAGGGTGAACGTGCGCGTCCTGGAGCTGATCGATGACGAGAGCGGCTCGACGATCGAGCTCGAGGGCAACCGCGTGCCCCTGACCCATTCGAAGGACGTGATCGAGGCGCTCAGCGGCTGAGGCGTCTCCCGGACGGCGACGAGCCGCTTGGGCGTCAGACCCCCGCTCCCAGGGCAGCACGACCCGTCCGATTAGTTCAAGCCGCTGGCGCGGTCTGAGGCCACGTTGGCCGCGATCGAGCACCCGCAGAGGAAGGAGCAAACGAGGATGGAACAGCGACTGAGCCTGATCACTCTGGGCGTGGACGATGTCTCCCGCGCCCAGGCGTTCTACGAGGCGCTCGGCTGGAAGCTCGGCGCCGGGGTGAATGACGAAAGGGACCACGTCGCCTTCTTCCAGGTCGGGCGGGATGATCGTCGCCGTGTGGGATCGCGCCAAGCTCGCCGAGGACAGCGGCGTCGAGGACGGCGGCGGATGGGGTGGCGTCACGCTCGCTTACAACGTGCGTTCGCCGGAGGAGGTGGACACGGTCATCGAGGAGGCGCGGGCCGCGGGCGCGAGTATCCCCAGGGCGGGCGCGAAGACCTTCTGGGGCGGCTATTCGGGCGTCTTCGTCGACCCCGACGGCCATCCGTGGGAGGTCGCGCACAACCCGCGCTGGACCGTGCACGACGACGGTTCAACGACGCTCGATTGAGCCACGTAGAGTGGTGCGCTCCTCGATGACCGACTTCGCGCAGCTCCAGGTCGCCGGGCGAATCGCGACCGCGAGCGACCCAGACTGGGACGAGGCGAGAATGGGCTTCAACCTCGCCGCCGACCACCCCCCCAGCGCCGTCGCCTTCGTCGAGACGGCCGAGGACGTCGCCGCGGTGATCCGCTTCGCCTCCGATCGCGGCCTGAAGGTGACCGGGCAGAGCACGGGGCATGCGGCACTTCCGCTTGGCCCGCTCGACGAGACGATCCTGATCAAGACCGAGCGGATGCGGGGGGTCGAGGTCGACGCCGAGGGCCGGACCGCGAGGGTCGAGGCCGGGGTGCGCGGCTCAGAGCTCGGGAAGGCCGCCGGCGAGAGCGGCCTGGCCTTCCTACCCGGGTCCTCGCCGACCGTCGGGGTGACCGGGTACACGCTCGGCGGCGGGCTGAGCTGGCTCGGGCGGCGCTACGGCTTCGCCTGCAACCGCGTGAGCGCGATCGAGCTTGTCACCGCCGACGGCGAGACCAGGCGAGTCGACGCCGACGACGAGGCCGACCTCTTCTGGGCGCTACGCGGGGGAGGCGGCGGCTACGCGATCGTCACCGCGCTGCACCTCGCCCTGGTGCCGGTCGCCGAGGTCTACGCGGGCGCCCTGGTGCTACCCGCGGAGGTCGGTGCCGAGGCCGTTGGCGCCTACCGCGACTGGGCGGCGTCCATCCCCGACGAGGTCACCTCGATCGTGCGCTTCCTGCGGCCTCCGCCCTTCCCGGACGTGCCGGAGCCGCTTCGCGATCGCCCGCTTCTGACCATCGCTGCGGCCTGCATCGTCGACGAGGCCGAAGGGGAGAGCATGATCGCGCCGCTTCGGGAGATCGGCGAGCCGATCATGGACACGTATGGGCAGATCCCGGCCGCGGAGCTCAGCAGGGTCCACATGGATCCCGAGAACCCGGTGCCGACGCTGGGGCATCACCGGCTGATCCGCGAGCTCCCGGACGACGCGATCGAGGCCTTCGTCGGGGCCGCCGGCCCCGACTCCGGCTCACCGCTGCTCCTCACCGAGCTCCGCCAGGCCGGCGGGGCGCTGGGGCGGGCGGCGCCGGATGGTGGCGCCCTGTCGAAGCTCGACGCCGCGTTCATCATGTTCGGAGTGGGCATTCCGCAGACGCCCGAGCTGGGCGAGGCAGTCGATAGCCATCTCGACCACGTCACCAAGACGATGGAGCCGTGGGCGGCGCCCGGCGGCTACTACAACTTCGACGAGCGCCCGGGCGGGGTCGACTCGATCCTGCCGCCGGAGATTTGCGCACGGCTTGCCGACGTGAAGGCGCGCTGGGACCCGGACGGGATGATCCGCGCCAGCCACGACGTCTGAGATCAGCTCCCGGGAGTCGCCTCGGCCGACGGGAATTGACCCCGGCGCCCACTGAAGCCTTTGTCCGGCTATGGCCGGATCAATCCTTCAGCGACCGGGCGCCGGGACGGTGGGCAGCCGGCTCTCGCGGGCCCGGAATTCCTAGTCCCGCCGCGGGGCCGCGCTCGGGCCGCGAATGCGGGCCAGGATCTCGTCGACGAGGCGGGGCGACAACGCGTTGAGGGCAAGCGCACGGACGGCGGTCGGCACGTACGCGGCGCGGCGGTCCCCCTCCACCGCGGCGACTATCGCTCTGGCCACCTCTGACGGGGCGAGTGCGTCGTCGGCTCGATACCAGTCCGGCATCCGGTCGCGCTCGTGGGCGTGCAGGTCGGTCGCAACCTCGCCGGGATAGACCGTGGTGAGGCTGACCCCGGTGCCCGCCAGCTCGTGCCGGAGCGCCTCGGCGAATCCGCGCTCAAACGCCTTGGTGCCCCCGTAGACGGCCGCGCCCGGAAAGCTGCGGAGCGCCGCTCCCGAGGACATAACCACGATGTGGCCGCGCCCTCCCTCGAGCAGGGGCGGCAGCCCGGCGCGGACCGTGTTGATCAGGCCGAGCACGTTCACCTTCACCATGTCCTCCGCCTGCTTGGTCTCGAGCTCGGCGAGGGACGCGTAGTGGGCGATGCCCGCGTTGGCGACCAGCAGATCGAGCCCACCCGCGCCCTTGGCGAAGCGCTGGACCGCCCGCTCGACCTGAGCCCGGCGCCCGACGTCCGCGGCCAGGGCCAGGTGCTCGCCCTCGGCCGGCGGCGGCAGGTCGGCGACCACCTGCTCGAGTCCCTCCTTGCCGCGCGCGATCAGGCCGAGACGGGCGCCCCGCGCCGCCAGCTCGACGGCGAGGGCCCGGCCGATGCCGCGCGAGGCCCCGGTGATGATCGCCCTGGTTCGGGACTCGATCCGCACGGCGGGCATCCTTGCACGACAAGTGCCGCGTCCGCCAATGGGGGCCCGTCTCTGGCGAGCGAAGGGCGAGCATGGCAAGGACGCAGGGAGCCGGAATAGCAGCGCTATTTCGGCGACTGAGGACGCAGCCAGGCGATGCCCTGCAGCCGTCAGAACGGGGCGCCCATTGGTTGACGTGGCACTAGACTCGAACGTGTGAGCGCCGAGCACGCGACCGTGGCCGAGGAGGAGTACCTCCAGTCCATGTTCTGGCTCGAGGAGGCGGGCCTCGACATCACCGGCGCCAACATCGCCCGTGCGATGCAGCTCTCGCCGCCGACGGTCCACGAGATGATCGGGCGCCTGATGGAGGACGGCTACGTCTCGCGAGCCGACGACAAGTCGCTCTCCTTCACCGAACAGGGGCGGGACGAGGCCCGGGCGATCGTCCGCCGGCACCGGCTGATCGAGCGCTTCCTCACCGACGTCCTCGGCGTGCCCTGGGACGAGGTCCACGAGGAGGCCGAGCGACTCGAGCACGCGATGTCGCCGGTGCTCGAGGAGCGGATGCTGGCGGCGATCGGCGACGCGCGGACCTGCCCGCACGGCCATCCGATCGTCGAGGGCATCCGCGAGCAGGGGGTGCTGCTCGCCGACGTCGAGCCCGCCGCCAAGGTGCGCGTGCTGAGGTTCGAGAACGAGGCCGAGGAGATCCTTCATTACCTGAAGGACACGGGACTGCGTCCCGAGCTCGACGGCACGGTCGAGTCGAGCGACGATGACCAGGTGGTCGTGGTCGTGTCCGACGAGGGACGCCACGTCGTCTCGCGCGGCGTCGCTGAGACCGTGTCGGTCCGCGCCGATCCCTCTCCTCCCCCACGGCCCCCGCTGCCGGACCAGCTCGTCATCTCGAGCGACCGGTACGGGCGCTAGGCGGCACACCGATGAAGCAGATGGATCCGGCGGAGTGGGATTGGACAAGGCCGGTGTTCGACCATGTCCACCTCCGCGTCGCCGACCTCGAGACGAGCAAGGCCTTCTACGGCGAGGCGCTCGAGCCGCTCGGCATCCCGCTCCTGCTCGACACACCGCACCTGGTCTCGTTCGCGAACCTGGCGCTGAGCGCGGATGGTCCGGCGAGCGAACGCGTCCACCTGGCGTTCCTCGCGGCGACCCGCGAGCAGGTCTCCTCGTTTCACGCCGCCGGCCTAGGCGCAGGCGGTACCGACAACGGCGGCCCGGGCGTGCGGCCGCAGTACGGGCCGCCGGACATGGACTACTTCTCTGCGTACGTCCTCGACCCGGACGGGAACAACGTCGAGGCCGTGCACCGCAGCCCGAGCGGCGACTGAGGGCGTCGGCGGGGCGTGGGCCAACGCGCGGCGCCGGGCTACGCCCGGCGCCGACGCTACCGCCCTATTTGATTGAAGCGCTCAGATGATTGATTCCATATCCAGGCGCGTCATCCAGGTGGGTGGGGATGTGTAATCACTCATCTCAGCCGGGGTCGCCGCAGATCTGGCGCAGGCGGCGATACAGGTGCGTGTCCTGGGGACGCATCGCGTACTCGCGGCGGCGCACCGTCGCCTCGTGCTCGCGGACCGCGGCCGCGAGGGCGGAGAAGCGGCGCTCGGCCAGGTTCCTCTCGCTGACCGGGTCGAGCTTCTGGTTGCCCTCGATCATCCAGACCGGGGTCATCGCCTGCAACACCTCCTGAACTCGGATCGGACTGAATCGATCTGGCTCTTAGGCGAGAGCCACTCAAGATCGCCGCCAGCGTAGGCCGGCAGCCTAAGCGCGGTGTAACGACCGGGTAAATATCGCCGACGATCTCGCTCGCGGGTATGTCCCGGTGTCCCGGATCGCGGGCCCCCGATTGTCCATCGAGTCGCTACGCGGGTGCCGCAGCGCGCACCCGTTCGAGCGACCTCGCGAGACGGGCGACACCCTCCGGGATCTCCTCCGCGGGCACGCTCGCGAACGAGAGCCGCAGGCTCGAGCGACCCCCCTCGAGCATGAAGTCAGGCCCAGCGATGAACGAGACGCCTTCGTCGGCGGCGGCCTCGAGGAGCGCGGGCGTGTCGACGTCCTCGGGCAGAACCAGCCACAGGAAGTAGCCGCCCTCCGGCAGCACGAACTCGGCCTCGGGAATCTGCTCGGAGAGCGCCGTCGCCAGCGCGTCACGGCGCTCACGAAGCGCCTTGCCGACGAACGCGATGTTCCTCGCCAGCGCCCCCGACTTGGCAAGCTCGAACACGATCGACTCGGCGAGCATGTTCGGCGAGATGTACGTCTCGTTCGCACGCTTGGCGAGCGCGGTGATCGTCTCGGCCGGCCCGAGCAGATACCCCACCCGGACCCCCGGGCTCACCGTCTTCGAGAACGACGAGGAGTAGATGACCCGCTCCCCGTCGTCGATCGCGAACATCTGCTCGGGCGGCTCGGTCCCGAAGTGCACCAGGGCGTACGGATCGTCCTCGAAGATCGCGAACCCGTTGTCGGCGGCGAGCTCGAGCAGCCGATGGCGCTTCCCGACCGACAGCGTGCATCCGGCCGGGTTGTGGAAGTTCGGGATCACGTGGGCGAGCCGCGGCGAGCGCCGGTCGAGCGTCTGCTCCAGCATCTCGATCGAGAGTCCGTCCGCCTCCAGCGGAACCGGCAGGAACTGAGCGCCGCGGCGGCGCAGCAGCAGAAGCGTCCGGTCGTAGGAGGGCTGCTCGACGATCACCTCGGTCCCCTCGGCGACCAGGTGCTCGAACAGCATCGCGCCGGCCTCGAGCGAGCCGTTGGTGATCATCACCTGATCGGGCTTCACCCCCTCGAACTCGGCGATCCACTCGCAGAGGCCGAGGTGCCCCCGGCCGGTGCCGTAGGAGAGGGCCCGCACCCAGTCGTCGCGGAGCGCCCGCTCGGCCGCCTCGCGAACCGCCTCGTGCGGGAGGATGTCGGGGCTGGGCGCGCCGCGCGCGAAGCTGATTGCGTCGGGGGCCATCGCGCGGCCGAGTATAGGTCTCTCGGCGCCTTGCACCGCTATGCGACTACAAGGCGCCAAACAGCCAGGCCGGCCACCGCGAGCTCTCCCCGCCAAGGGCGGCCTACCCGGCAATCAGTCCGTACTCGATCGCGGTGGCAGCGCTTGCGGTAGCCGCGGACATGACCATGACCGCCACGACCGTCACGGTGGCGATCAGGGATCGACGAATCTTTCGCATGGTGACCTCCGACTGGTTGTGGGCCGCCCGCCGCATCGCCAGTTCGACGCTGCCGCGACGGCGCATACATCAACCAGTTCGCAGGCGATCCCCGCTCGGATCAGTCCGAGCGCCGGATGGGCTAACCGCAGTTGGGCCAGGCGCCGGCGCCGTCGCGCTTCTTCATGTAGACCGCGACGACGGCCTGGGTCTTCCAGCTGTAGCGGTGCGGGTCTCCACCCGGCGACTTCGGTGCGTGCCGCCAGGTCGACTTCAGAAATTGAAACGCGCCGTGGTACGTGCCGCCGCCACCGTGGATCTTCGCGTTCCCCCCTGACTCGCAATCGCTCGTCTGGCGAGCCCAGCGCTTGTTCTTGCGCCCGAGGTCTTCCCAGAGCCGCGCGTAGCGCCCGCCCTCGGATGCGGAGCTGAGCCCAAAGCCCCCGCTCTCTCCCGCGGCCGAGGTCGCCGCGACCACGACCACCGTCATCGCCAGCGCAACGGCGCCGGCCAGGCCGACGCGAAGGCGCTGGGGGGAGCGCCAGCCTGCGCGGGTGGATCGGGTTTCGGATGCCGCCGAACGGCGGGACTTGTGCTCGTTCATAACTCGTTCGTCTGCTTACGGGGTTAGCTGACGGGCTCGCGCCGAACGAGACGGCGCTACGCGGCAGATGCCGGCGATTCGCCCCACACAGTGGGTCCCCCGCTCCCCGCGGTATGTAGGCGGGGACTCAGCGGATTAAGCGCGCGGCAGGCTATCAGACTTTCGGAGAACGTATGCGAAGTGTTCGCAAAGTGCGAGCATTTGCTTATCAAAGCGCCAGTCCTCAGGCGGCGGTCTTGAGGGCGTCGACCGCCAGCGTCGCGGTCTCGGTCGGCGATCGCCCGACCCGCACGCCCTTGGCCTCCAGCGCCTTCTTCTTCGCCTCGGCCGTCCCGGATGAACCGGAGATGATCGCGCCGGCGTGGCCCATCTGCTTGCCCGGCGGGGCCGTGAAGCCCGCGATGTAGGCGACGACCGGCTTCGACATCGACTCGGCGATGTACTCGGCGGCTCGCTCCTCGGCGTCACCGCCGATCTCGCCGACCATGACGATCAGCTCGGTCTCCTGGTCGTCCTCGAACAGCTCGAGGAGGTCGATGAAGTCGGAGCCGACGATCGGGTCACCCCCGATGCCGACGATCGAGGAGTTGCCGGTTCCTGCCTGCTTGAGCTCGTTCCCGATCTGGTACGTGAGGGTGCCCGACCTCGACACCACCCCGATCGAGCCGGGGTCGAAGAACTGCGCCGGGATGATCCCGACGTTCGCCTTGCCCGGCGACAGCACGCCGGGGCAGTTGGGGCCGATCAGGCGCACTCCCGCGTCCCTCGCCCGCCAGTAGACGCGAAGCATGTCGAGCACCGGGATCCCCTCGGTGATCGCGACTACCGTCTCGACCCCGGCCTCGATCGCCTCCTCGATCGCGCCCGCAGCGAATCGGGCCGGGACGACGATCATCGACGTGTTGGCCCCGCGCTCGGCGACTGCCTCCCGGATGGTGTCGAAGACGGGGATCCCCTCCACGTCCTCGCCGCCCTTGCCCGGGGTGACGCCCGCAACCACCGCGGTGCCGTAATCGCGGTTTCGGAGACCGTGGAAGGAGCCCTCGCGGCCGGTCAGGCCGGAGACGGCGAGCTTCGTCTCTTCTCCGACGACGATGCTCATGGCCACCAACTCGTTCGCGCTCGGCCCAGAATCCAGGCTCCCCGCCACACCCTCCCCTTGTACTGCCTCGCGCTCACCGGGCGAGCACCACCACCCGCTCCGCCGCGCCCAGCATGGTCTTCTCGACATGGAGGTCGGGCAGCTGCGCGTCCGCCAGAATTCCCAAGCCGAGCTCGGAGTTGGTGCCGTCGAGGCGCACCACCAGCGGTACCGAGATCTCGATCCGGCCCGACGCCTCGATGATCCCCTTGGCGATCTCGTCGCAGCGGGTGATCCCGCCGAAGATGTTGAAGAGGACGGCGTCGACCTTTGGATCCGAGGTGATCACCTCGAGCGCGTCGACGATCGTCTCGGCCTTGGAGCCGCCGCCGGCGTCGAGGAAGTTGGCGGGATCTCCCCCCGCCTGGGCGACGACGTCGAGCGTCGACATGCAGAGGCCGGCGCCGTTGCCGAGGATGCCGATGTTGCCGCCGAGCTTCACGTAGGTCAGGCCCCGCTCCTCGGCCATCGCCTCCTGCGGGTCCTCGGCGGACCTGTCGGTCAGGCCAGCCAACTCCTCGTGGCGGAAGAGAGCGTTGCCGTCGATCGTGATCTTGGAATCGAGCGCGACCACCTCGCGATCCGAGGTGACGATCAGCGGGTTTACCTCGATCAGGGTCGCGTCCTCCGCGAGCGCCACCTCGGCCAGCTTCACCAGCAGCTCGGCGACGCCGTCGACGACATCGTCATCGATCTGCGCCTCGCGAGCGATCTCTCGCGCCGCGTCGAGCTCCAGCTCGGCGCCCGGCTCGATGTGACGGCGCACGAGCGCTTCGGGATCCCGCTCCGCCATCTCCTCCACGTCCATGCCGCCCATGCGTGAGAGCATCGCCAGGAGCTTCTTCTCGGAGCGGTCGAGGATGATCGATGCGTAGTACTCGGCGTCGATCTCGGAGGCGCGCTCGATCCAGAGGTCGTGGACGGTGAACCCGCGGATGTCCATCCCCAGGATCGCCTCGGAATGGCGCCTGGCCCCGTCGCGATCCTTGGCGACCTTGATCCCGCCGGCCTTCCCCCGCTTGCCCGTCCGCACCTGGGCCTTGACCACGCAGGGGTAGCCGATCTCCTCGGCGGCGGCGACCGCGTCGTCCACCGTGGCCGCGTGGCGGCCGTCCGGGACCGGCACCGTGTGCCTGGCGAAGAGCTGCTTCCCCTGATACTCGAGCAGGTCCATCCGAGATGGGCGAGCCTACCCCCGCGCGCGGGCGGGGGGGCGCAGGCCCGAGCGGGTCGAGGACGCAGCCTGCGACGTGTGCTTCCTGCACACGAGCAGGCGAGGGCGAAGACATGCGACGGGCATGCGCACTAGCCGGTCGTGCGGGGGGGTGGGCTCGCCCATCGCGTGCCGAGCCTATCGTCGGGGCGCATCGCGAAGCGGTCCCGGCGCCCCCGCGCCGATTGTCGGGATAGTGACCCATGCGGTGGCTAACCCGACAATCGATGGGATCTCGCCGCTGATTGGCATAATCCCGCGGCGCCTGCGCCCGGCCGACGCACGAAATCGCCCCTCGGAGCCGAGCGCAACGCGACCGAGATGCCGCTGCCGAAGCTCAAGGACATCACCTGGGTCACCACTGACTGCTACGGAACCCTGATCGACTGGGAGAGGGGCATCATCGACGCGTTCTCGGCAGAGGCTGCGAAGGACGGCTTCTCCTTCGACGAGCAGCAGTTCATCGATCGCTTCCTCGAGGTCCAGGCCGAGATCATGAGCGGCTCATACGAGCTCTACGCCGAGGTCCTCCGCCGCGCCGCCGTCCGGGTCGCACGCGAGATCGGATGGGAGCTGGAGCCCTCGCGCGCCCAGTTCCTCCCTGACAGCGTTGGGCGCTGGCTCCCGTTCCGGGAGACCAATGCCGCCATGGACCGCCTCGGCAAGCGCTACCAGATTGGGATCGTCTCGAACGTCGACGACAAGCTCCTCGGGATCTCGCGGCGGCACCTGCGCACGGATCTCGACCTGGTCGTGACCGCGCAGCAGGTCCGCTCCTACAAACCTGATCCGGCTCACTTCAGGGAGTGCGCCCGCCGTATCGGCGGCAAGAAGGGGTGGATCCACATCGGCACGGGCTACGACGCGGACGTTGCCCCTCTGCTGAAGATGAACGTGCCGGTGATCTGGGTGAACCGCCGCGGCGAGAAGGGCGAGGGACGCAAGAAACCCGACGCCGAGGTCAAGAACCTGCGCGACGCCGCGGCCAGGCTCGGCGCCAAGTAGGCCGCCCGTGGCGCCCGCGGACGCGCCGCCCCAGGACCCCGCCGACGAGGCGATGGTCGCCCGTGCCCACGAGCGCTTCGCGGCGGAGCGGCGCCGCGCCAGCCGTGCGGCCGGGCGGGGCTCGACCGCCGTCCTGCCCAACCTGGTCGTGATCGGCGGGCTCAAGTGCGGGACCACCAGCCTGCACCACTACCTCAACCTGCATCCGGAGATTCAGATGTCGCGCCCGAAGGAGCTGAACTTCTTCGTCGAGGAGCTCAACTGGCAGCTGGGGAGCGAGTGGTACACGGGGCACTTCCAGCCCGCCGCGCGGATCCGAGGCGAGAGCTCGCCGCACTACACGAACCGACCGCGCTTTGACGGTGTCGCGGAGCGGATGCGGTCGGTCCTCCCCAGCGACGCCCGCCTGATCTACATGGTCCGCGATCCGATCGATCGCATGCTCTCGCACTACCTGCACAACGTCGGTGGCGGCTACGAGGCCCGCCCGCCCGAAGAGGCGCTGGCCGAGGAGCGCTCGGCCTACGTCGATCGCAGCCGCTATGCGTTTCAGCTCGAGCCGTACCTGGAGGCCTTCGGCCCGGAGCGGATCGAGGTCGTCTCTCGCGAGGAGCTCCTCAGCGACCGTGGGGCAACGATTCACCGCGTGTTCGCCTTTCTCGGGGTCGATCCGGAGTTCACCTCAGAGCAGTTCGAACGCGAGTGGGAGACGGGCGGCGGCAAAGGCGGCCAGCGCTTCCGCGTGCTGGACCGCGCCGTGCGGCTGCCCGGGCTGCGCGGCCTCGACCGCAACTTCGACCGCCTGCCAGAGCGCCTGCGCTGGGCCGTGGAGCGGGTGGTACACGATCCGCAGTCCGGCGAGGGGCGCAAGCCCGAGCTGCCGGGCGCGCTGCGCTCTCGGCTCGAGCAGCGGTTCGGCCCGGACCTCGAGCGCCTCGAGTCGGTCAGCGGGAGGCGTTTCGGCTGGTTCGCGTAGCTGTTGGCGGCCGGAGCTTGACCCTGCTCGACCGGTTTCTCCCACGCTTCGACTTCGCCGAGCGCCACCAGCGCACCGTCGCCGCTGCGCCGGAACGCGTGTGGGAGGCGATCCATGCCGTCACCCTCCGCGAGATGCCGCTGACCCGGGCGCTCTTCGCCGTGCGCTCGGTGCCCGACCGGCTCGCGGGTCGCCGGGGCCTGCCCACGGACCGAGATCGGCCGCTGCTGGAGCAGATGCTCGAGATCGGCTTCGTCTCGCTCGGGGAGGACCCCGCGCATGAGCTGGTGGCCGGCGTGGTCGGGCGGACCTCGAAGGGATCGGGCGACATCGAGGGGGTCGAGGACGGAAGCCGGTTCGCGGCTCTCGACCGGCCCGGACTGGTCAAGGCGGCGATGAACTTCCTCCTGATTCCCATCCCCGGAGGCACAGAGCTTCTGACGGAAACGCGAGTGCTCGCCACCGACGAGCGGAGCCGCCGGCGCTTCCGCTTCTACTGGCTGGCGATTCGCGCGGGCAGCGGAGCGATCAGGCACGAGTGGCTGCGGGCGATCGCCAGGCGGGCCGAGGCTCCCCAGGAGCGGGACCGATGAGTTCCCGGGTGCATGGAGGTCTGGTCAGACGACGGCGGGAATAATTCGAATGAAAGTGAGCCGCAGATGAACTGGACGCTCGAAGTGGTCGCGGTTCCCGTTTCCGACGTGGAGCGCGCAACAAGGTTCTACGCCGAGCAGCTCGGATTCGTCGTGGACCACGACACCCTCATCAGCGGTACTGACGTCCGCTTCGTTCAGCTGACGCCCCCCGGGTCCGGCTGCTCGATCGTCGTGGGGGTCCCGGACCTGGACATGGCCCCGGGCTCGCTCCAGGGCCTGCAGCTCGTCGTCGCGGACCTGCCTGCCGCGCATGCCCAGCTCGTCGAGCGAGGCGTGGAGGCGAGCGAGATCCAGGTCTTCGACGGCGGCTCGTTTCGCCCGAGCCGCGAAGGAGACGACCTCGACAACGTCGGATTCGTCTACTTCAACGACCCCGACGGCAACGGCTGGGGCGTGCAGCAGATATCCAGCCGTGGCTAGGGAGCTTTACGCTCAACGCCATGAGGGTCGCGGTCGCCGCCGACGAACGCACCGGGATCGCCGAGGCGCTGGTCGAGGAGCTTCGGCGCCGCGGGCACGAGCCGGTTCCGCACGGGGCCCTGAACGAGGCCGAGCGGGACGACTGGGCATGGGCCAGCGAGGCCGCCGCCCGGGACGTCACCGAGGACCGCGCGGACCAGGCCATCGTCTGCTGTTGGACCGGAACTGGTGCCTCGATCGCGGCCAACAAGGTCGACGGCATCCGGGCCGCCCTGTGCGGCGACGCGCAGACTGCGGCGGGCGCCCGGCGGTGGAACGACGCCAACTGCCTTGCGCTCAGCCTGCGCGCCACCTCGGCGGCGGAACTGGATGAGATCCTCGACGCCTGGTTCGGGACCGACCCCAGCGGCGACGCCGACGACCGCGCAAACGTCGCGCATCTGGATGAGATCTAGCTAGGCTGGTCCGCTTGCGGCGACTCGCATCCTTCGTAACCGGCAGGCGCACCAAGTGGGTGGTGCTGGGGCTTTGGGTCCTCGCCTTCGTGGCGCTCCAGCCCTTGGGCTCGAAGCTCTCTGACGAGACCGAGGACGACACCGCATCCTTCCTCCCCGAGAGCGCCGAGTCGACCCAGGTGGTCGAGATCCTCGACGAGGACTTCCCCGGCGGCGAGACCACTCAGGGCCTGATCGTCTACGAGCGCCCGGGCGGACTGACCGCCACCGATAAGCAGAAGATCGCCGAGGACGCCCAGGCGGTGGAGGCGCTCCCGGACGACGAGCTTCCCCTCACCCAGCCGCCGACCGTCCCGTTCACGTCGGGCGCCCCGCCCGGCCTCGTCTCTCCCAACGGGGACGTCGCTTACACGGTGCTCACGGTGCCGACCGACTTCGAGAATGCCGCCGACTGGGGCAAGAACGTGCGCGATGTGACCGGCGACGAGGCGAACGGGATGCGGATCATCCTCACCGGCGACCTCGGGTTCTCGGTCGACTCCGAGGAGGTCTTCGAGAACCTCGACACCTCCCTGCTGCTGGCCACGGTCCTGCTCGTGCTCTTCCTTCTCGGCGCGATCTACCGGGCGGTGCTGGTCGCGCTGACGCCGCTGATCGTCGTCTTCCTCGCCTACACGGCGGCGACCGCCTTCGTCTACCTCTACGCGAACGCGGGGGCGACGGTCTCCTCCAACGGGACCACGATCCTCGTCGTGCTCATGTTCGGGGTGGGAACCGACTACTGCCTCTTATTGGTCTCCCGCTACCGGGAGGAGCTGCGGCGGATCCAGGACAAGCACGACGCGATGGAGCGAGCGCTCACCCGCACCGGCCCGACAATCCTCGCGAGCGGCCTCACGGTCTCGCTGGCGATGCTGACCCTGGCGCTGGCCGACGCGCAGCTCACCGCGACGCTCGGCCCCGTGGCGGCGATCGGCGTCGCCTGCGGGATGGTCGCCGGGCTGACCCTGTTGCCGGCGCTCCTCACCATCTTCGGTCGCCGCGGCTTCTGGCCGCGGGCGGCCGTGGTGGAGTGCGATCCAGAGCATCCCGCGGCGACCCGCCAGGGGATCTGGCGCCGTATCGGCGACCGCGTCCTGCAGCGCCCCGGACCGGCGCTGGCCGTCACCGTGATCGCGTTCCTGGCCGGGGCGCTCGGCCTGATCGCCTACAAGGTCGACTACTCGACCACGAACTTCTTCAAGAAGTCGGTCGAGAGCGTCGAGGGGTTCCAGATCCTGGAGCGGTCGTTCCCGGCCGGCACGCTGGCCCCGACCACGGTGCTGGTCGAGCGCGAGGGCGGCCAGATCACCGATGCGGATGTCGCGGAGGCGGCGCGGCGGGTGCAGGGGGTGAACGGCGTGGCCTCGGCGAGACCCACCGGGACGGTCTCCAACGACGGGACCATGGCCACGATCAACGTGATCCTCGAGGGCGACCCCTACACCCAGGACGCGTTCGACGTGGTCCCGGACATCCGGGCGAGCGTCGAGGACCTCGGTCCGGGCCTCACCGCCCTGGTCGGCGGTGGCTCGGCGATCCAGTACGACTTCGACCAGGCGATCGAGAGCGACCTGCTGCTGATCGCGCCGGTCGCGCTGCTCGTGATCGCGATCATTCTGGCCATCCTGCTGCGGGCCTTGGTCGCCCCACTCGTGCTGATCGCGAGCGTGATCCTCTCGTTCCTGTGCACGCTCGGGCTCTCGGTGCTCTTCATCCGCTTCGTCGTCGGTGATGCCGGCTTCGACGCGTCGATCCCGACGTTCGCCTTCATCTTCCTGGTCGCGCTCGGGATCGACTACACGATCTTCCTCATGGCCCGGGTGCGGGAGGAGGCGCGCCGACACGGCACCCGGGAGGGCATGTTGCGGGCGCTATCCGCAACCGGCCCGGTGATCACCAGCGCCGGGATCATCCTCGCGGGCACCTTCTCCGTGCTGATGACCCTCCCCGTGACCTACACGTTCGACCTCGGGTTCATGGTCGCCCTCGGCATCCTCCTCGACACCTTCATCGTGCGCACGATCATGGTCCCGGCCGCGGTCGAGCTGATCGGGGACAAGATCTGGTGGCCGTCGACCGCCCAGACCCGCGGCGTCGTCCGTGAGGACACCGGCGAGCATCCCGCGGTGGCCCCGGCGCCCGCGCGCGACTAGCTCCGACCCCGGGCGCGCAAGTCGGTGCGTTGTCGCCGGCCTAACTCCACACCCTGCGCGCCACATGTTGCAGCCGTAACCCCACGCTTCCGGCATGACTAGCGAACGGCAAGTTCCATCCACCCCCTGGATGGAATCCGCAACTCGCCGGATCGTCGCGCTCGCGGAGCAGCAGTTCGGGGTGATCAGCCGAGCTCAGCTGCTCCGCTGCGGCGTGAGCCCCGCAAGTATCGCTCGCTGGACCAAGCGGGGCCGGCTGCACCGCGTGGCCCGAGGCGTCTACGCCGTGGGGCATCGGAAGCTGAGCCTCGAGGGAGAGCTGTCGGTGGCTCTGCTGCAGGCGGGGCCCGGCGCGGCGCTCAGCCACTTGACCGCCGCCTGGTGGTGGGAGCTTCTCCGCTATCGCCCGAACCGCACACATTTGAGTGCCCCGAGCCGGCGAGCTTCCACCGGCGCTGTCCGCGTGCACCGTCCGAGCAGGATCGAACGGCGGTGGCATCGCGGCCTGCCGGTGGTCAGCATCAGCCAGGCCTTGATCCAGGTCGCTCCCATGTGCTCAGCCGCCGCCTTACGCCGGGCACTAGCCCAGGCGGACAGGCGGGGAGGACTCGATCGCGCTGCGCTTGATCGCTGGCTCGGCGGGCAGCCGCGTGGCGCGACCGTGCTCCGCCGAGCCCTCGAGCAACACCTGCCGTCCCTCGCCGACACCGAGAGCGTGCTCGAGGATCGCTTTCTGCTGCTCTGCGAGCGTCACGGCTTGCCACTGCCGGAGCTGAACGTCGAGATCGCCGGGTACGTCGTCGACGCGCTCTGGCCGGCCGCGCGGCTGGCGGTGGAGTTGGACGGGCGCGAGGTCCACGGGACTCCCGCGGCCATGGTCCGGGACCGCCGTCGCGAGCTGGCGCTGCGCGGGGTGGGGTTGGAGGTGATCCGCTACAGCTCCGAGCAGGTCGATTACCAGGATGCGGCCGTCGCCCGCGACCTCAGAGCGGCGATCGCGCGCGGGATGACTGCCCGGGGTATGGACCGGGCAACTGTTCCCCGAACGGGCTGCAGCATTGACCCAGCCCCGGGGGGAATTCGCAGTTGGATGCCAGCGGGGCGGGGGCGGGGCGGGGGCGGGGCGGGGCGATGGACGGGCGCCGCGACGGTACCGCCAAAACCGTGGGCCGCGCGTCACTCCTGAAGCGGGCCGGGCGGCGCGCTGACCCTGACGCCGATGGTGATCCCGACGGCGACGACCAGCGCACCGGCGAGCCGGGTGACGGTGAACTCGGCCGCTCCGATCGCGACCGAGAACAGCAGAGCCGTCACCGGGAGGACCCCGGCGAACAGCCCCGCCCGCTCGACCCCGATCAGGGTCAGGGACGAATACCACATGAGGAAGCCGCCGACGGTGACGACCAGAGCCATGTAGGTGAGCGCGGCGAGCTGGCCTGCGTCGATCGCCGGGGGAGCGCCCCCGGCGACGATGCCCCAAACGAGCAGCATCGGCGTCGCCAGGATGCAAGCCCAGACCGAGACGCCCACTGGCCGCAGACGCGCCAGGTAGGGAACGGCCAGCAGCGAGAACGCCGCCTCGCAGGCGAGTGCCCCGAGGGCAAAGCCCACGCCGGCGGCTGAGAGCTCTCCGCCCGTGTATTCGACGGCGGCTGCGCCAGCCGCGACCACCGCCGCTGCCGCGAGCAGGCGCAGGCTGATCGCTCGCCTCTCCATCAAGGGGGCGGCGATCGCCAGCACGACCGGCACGCACGAGACGATCACGCCTACCGTGCCCGCGTCGCCCTCGCGCACGCCGGCGATCAGGAAGACGTTGAACAGTGCCAGCCCGGTCGCGGCGAGCGCTGCCAGCCCGACCAGCTCGCGCACCGTCGGGCGCGGCACACCCGTGCGCCAGCCGAGCAGGGCGAGCGCCGCTGCCGCGATCGCGTAGCGGATCGCCTGCCCCCAGGCGATCGGATAGTCGTCGATCAGCGATGCCGCTGCGACCAGCGAGCCGACGGCCGTGAACGCTCCGCAGGCCCCGAGCGCGCCGCGCAGTTCGCGACCCGGGATCCGGTCCGGCTGGCTCTTGGCGGTCACGGCCCGGTATACAACCGGTCGCCGTGCGCCGCCTCCTCCCCGACTTCGCCGAGACCACGGTCGAGCAGCAGATCGACGGGCTCGACCTGCTGGCGCTGGCCCACGACGACCGGCCCTATACGGTCACCAACTTCGTTATCACCCTCGACGGAAGGGCCACGCTCGGGGGTCGCTCGGGGCCGATCGGGAGCGATACCGACACCGCGATGTTGGTTGGCCTGCGCACCCGCGTCGATGCGCTGATGATCGGCGCCGGCACGATGAGGGTGGAGCGGTACGGGAGGATCATCGGCGACCCCGAGACGCGCGCGTGGCGTGAGCGGATCGGGCTGCCACACGACCCGCTGGCGGTGATCGTCAGCACCAGCCTCGATCTGCCTTGGGACGCGGGGCTCTTCACCTGCGGCCAGGGCCGCGTGCTGATCTTCACCGGCGAGGCCGCGGGCACCGCCGCCCCGGCGGGGGCCCCGCGGACGGCGACACCGGTCCGGGTCGAGCGCCATCAAGGGGCAGTGGACCTGACCGAGGCGATGCGCTTCCTGCGCCAGGAGCGTGGGGTCCGTGCCCTCGTCTGCGAGGGTGGGCCGCATCTCCATGCACACCTGCTCGCCGAGGGGCTGGTGGACGAGCTGTTCATCACCCATGCGCCGAAGCTCGGGGGCGGCGGAGGGCCTACCCTGGTCGCCGGGCTGCCCGAGGCCGAGCGCCCGGTCGAGCTGATCTGGCTGCTGGAGGAGGCGGGGGAGCTGTTCGGCCGCTACCGGTTGACGGAGCGCCCGCGCTAGACGCCTCCGGCCATGAACTCCCCGGCCTCGGTCGGGATCAGGCCGGCCTCCTCGACCCTGCGCTCGCCTCGGCGGAGCATCCTCAGCCCGACGATCGTGGCGCCGAGGATCGCCGCTGCACCGAAGCTGACCTGGACGCTGAGGATGCCCTCGCGGGTCCAGTAGACGTCGCGGAGGTCCAGCAGCAGCGCCGCCTCGTCGAAGGTGAGGCCGATGCCGCCGCCGAACGGGAACGCAAGGGTCTGTTCGAGGCGGTCGTTCTGCGTCAGGAGGGCGGCCCCGCCGGCGGCGAACGCGATCAGGATGCCCGGGACGAAGTGGTGGATGTGCCGGCCGCCCACGCGCACGTTTCCAAGCGGCCACCAGCCTCGACGGATGCCGGCGGTGGAGAGTCGCATCAGCGCGAACCCGCCCGTGAAGCCGGCGAGGATGTTGAACAGAACGGTCTCCCTCCTCGGCGCCGCCTCGTAGCCCTCGACCGCCACGGCGACGGCGTCCTGCGTCGCCCGCCCCGCGGTCTCGAGCGCATGCTCGGCCGACTCCAGGACCGAGTCCCCCGCCGGCGCGGCCTCAGTCCGGCGCTTGGCGAGGCGCACCGCCTCGCCGATCATGACCGTGCCCGCCGTCGCCGCAGCAACCATGGCCAAGGCCAGCGTGAGCCGATCGGCGCGCCGGGCCGACCGAGACGGGATCAGGCCACGCAAGCGTCGCATCCCGGGAGGCCGAGCTCTAGAGCCGCACCAGGTTCGGGGCCTCGATCCCGTGGGTGACGCCGCGGAAGTCGACGACCAGCGGCGCCGAGGCCACCACCTCCCTGGGATCGATCTCCGCGTGCGCGGTGATGATGCAGGCGACGTCGCAGCGCTCCAGCTCGTCGTCGAGCGACACCGAGCTGAGGCCCAGGTCGGATACCTCCGGAACATGTGGATCGTGGTAGGAGACGTCGGCCCCGAGATCGCGGAGTAGTCGGGCTATCTTGAGCGCCGGCGACTCGCGGAGGTCGCCCACTCCGGCCTTGTAGGCGACGCCCAGCAGCAACACCCGCGAGCCGTTCACCGGCTTGCCGGCGTCGTTCAGCGCCCGCTGCACCTTCTCGACACAGAAGTGAGGCTGGTTCTGATTGATCTTCCCGGCGAGCTCGATGAACTCGGTCGGGAAGTCGTACTCGCGTGCCTTGAACGCCAGGTAGAAGGGATCGACGGGTAGGCAGTGACCGCCCATCCCCGGGCCGGGTTCGAACCGCATGAACCCGAATGGCTTGGTCGCGGCCGCGTCGACCACCTCCCAGATGTCGATCCCCATCCGGTCGCAGAGGATCGCCAGCTCGTTGACGAGCGCGATGTTGACCGAGCGGAAGATGTTCTCGAGCAGCTTCTCCAGCTCGGCGGCCTCGGGCGAGGAGACCTCGACGACCTCGTCGCAGATCAGCCCGTAGACCTCGGCCGCCCGCCGCGTGCAGGCCTCGGTCAGGCCACCGACGACTTTGGGCGTCGTCCGCACCGTGTAGTCGGTACGTCCCGGATCGGTCCGCTCCGGCGAGAAGGCGAGGTTGAAATCCCGCCCCGCAGTCAGTCCGGACTCCTCGAGGATCGGACGGAGGCGCTCCCGAGTCGTGCCCGGATAGGTGGTGGACTCGAGCACCACCAGGTGACCCTCTCTCAGGATCCGGTAGACCGAGCGGGTTGCGTCGAGCACATAGCTGAGGTCAGGCTCCCGCTGGTTCGCGAGCGGGGTGGGGACGCAGATCAGCACCGCATCGCACGCGCCGAGCTGCTCGTGCTCGCTGGTGGCGGTGAATCGCGGAGCGACCCCGCGCACGCGCTCGGAGGGAATGTCCTCGACGTCCGACTCGCTTCGCCTCAGGCGCTCCAGCCGCCGAGAGTCCGTGTCCACTCCCACCACGTCATGTCCCGCCTCGGCGAAGGCGACCGCCAGGGGCAGGCCCACGTACCCGAGGCCGATGATGCCGATCTTCATGATCCGGGAATGGTAGGCGCGTAATCGGCGATCCGGGGAAAGCCGCCGAGCCTGGGACTCGTGGTGACGCCGTCGAGGGTCATCGGCGCGATGACTCTAACGTGGGGGTCACGCGGTACGCTTGCGTTTACGAGACAGGGCAGGCGCAGGGAGCGGACGGAAGATGCAGCCGAGGCGGGGTCTACGGTTGGAATTGATGAAGCGTTTACTCGCGCCCTGGGCAGCGAGCCTGTGCGTCGCCCGCCATCTCGCCTGGTATCTGAGCTACCAGATGACCGGCGAGGCTCGCGAGGGCGACTAGGCGCAAGCGGCCGCGCCAGCGGATAGGGTGGCGGCGTGGGAATCATCGCCTGGATCGTGCTGGGCCTGTTCGCGGGAGCGATCGCCCGGGCCATCATCCCCGGGCAGACCGAGCCGGGCGGCTGCATCGGCACCACGGCCGTCGGGATCCTCGGAGCTGTGCTCGGCGGCTTCATCGCCTCCGCGCTGGACATCGGCGAGATCGACGACTTCTTCGACCTCGGCACCTGGCTGATCGCGATCGGCGGCTCGCTGATCCTGCTCGTGATCCTGCAGGCGATCATCGGGTCCCGCCGCTAAGGGCAGCCGGTCCGCCGCCCGTCGGTGATTCGCCTCTATCGGGCCCACTGGTCGACCAACTGCGAGCGGGTCGGCCTCGCGCTCGCGGTCAAGGGCGTCGAGGCCGAATCGGTGGTCATCGACTACTCCGATCGCAGCGAGGTGGAGCGCGTCAGCGGCCAGGGCCTCGTTCCTGTGATCGACGCCGACGGGGAGGTGGTCCATGACTCGACCGCCATCCTGCGCTGGCTTGAAGAGCGCCATCCCGAGCCACCGCTCTATCCCTCCGATCCGGCTCGCCGGGCGGAGGTCGACGTGTTCATCGACTGGTTCAACGAGGTTTGGAAGAGCACCGCGAACGCGCTCGAGGAGGAGATGGAGCGCTCGAGGCCGGACGCCGACACCGTCGATGCCCTGGCTGAGACTCTCGATGCACGTCTCGACCTGTTCGAGCGCCTGCTCGCTGGCCGCGACCACCTGATGGGCGACGAGGTCTCGGCCGTCGACTTCATCGTCTTCCCCTTCATCAAGTACGCCCGCTCGCGCGATCCCGCCGACGACGAGCTCTTTCACAGCCTCTTGAACGAGCATCAGCAGCTCGCGGGCCGCCCCCGTCTGGCCGCCTGGATCGAGCGGGTCGACGCCCTGCCGCGCGCCTACTGAGCCTCACCGGCATCGGCGAGCGGGACCGTCCGGCGCCCCCCCCATGCTTCGCCGGGTGACGACGGAGGAACCCCCCCAGCGACCGGAAGCATCCGGGGCGGCGCAACGACGCCGCTCGCTCCCCGCCCGCTTGCTGGGGTTCGGGGCGAGCAGGGCCCAGCGGGCTGCGGAGGTGACCGGAATCGACCGGACACTCGAGCTCGCCGCCGAGGAGGCGATCGTGCGAGCGGTCCAGAGCCCGGCGGTCGAGGGGGCGCTGGCAAGGGTCCTGAACGGGCCGGTGGTTCAGCAGGCCACCGAGGACGCGATCCAGAGCCGTGCGGTCGAGAGGGCCCTGGTCGAGACACTCGACAGCGAGATGGTCGACCGCATCTGGGCGCGGTTCCTGAGCAGCGACGAAACCCAGAAGCTGATCGAGCGCATCGCCGAGGCGCCGGAGCTGCGCGCGGCGATCGCCTCTCAGGGGGTCGGGCTGATCGACGACCTGGGGGACGAGGTCAGCGAGACCACGAGGCGCCTGGACGATCTGGTCGAGAGGGTCTTCTGGTGGATCGCCCGCCGCGGGCGGCGCGAGACGCCGGCCCCTCAGGCCGGTGCGGTCACCCGGCTGCTCGCCTTCGCGATCGACGTGGGGCTGCTCAGCGGGCTGTTCTTCATCGTCTCGGCCCTCCTCGGACTGGTCCTCTCGGGCCTGTTCTTCGAGGACAGCTCCTCGGCCCTCGTGGCCGCGGTCGGCGCCGTCCTCTGGATCCTCGCGGGCTCCCTCTACCTCGCGGGCTTCTGGGCCTTGGAGGGGCAGACTCCGGGGATGCGCTTCCTCAACATCCGCCTCGACTCGGAAGGGTCCCGCAAGGTCGGATGGCCGGTCGCGTGGCGCCGGCTCCTGGGCTTCATTCTCTCAACGCTCATGCTCGGGCTCGGCTTTCTCGGAATCCTGCTGTCGTCCCGGCGCCGCGGCCTCCCCGACCGCATCGCCGATACCGAGGTGCTCTACATGCCAGACGAGGAGCGGCCTCCGTGGAGGCGGCCCCTCAGCGGAGGACCGTGAAGACGCCCCCGCGCTAGCCGCTCAGCGCGTCACGCCTCCACCCCGCTCGCGTCCGCCAGCCCATGTCGGTGCGCGACCGCCGCCGCCTCGGTGCGACTCCGCACCTCGAGCTTGCGGAGGATGCGGGAGACGTGCACACTGGCCGTCTTCTCGGCCATGAAGAGCTCCACCCCGATCTCGCGGTTGGTGGCCCCCGACGCCACCAGCGCCAGCACCTGGCGCTCGCGCGGGGTGAGGCCGAACGGCTCCTCCTCCTCGGTGGCGGGGCCGGCGCCGTCCTCGTGAACGCCGGCTTCGTCGAGCCGCAGGCGAGCGCGGGCCGCCAGTCCGCTCACCTCCTCGGTCAGCCACAGCGAGCCGAGCCTGCGGGCGGTTGCCAGGGCCGCGGCCGCAACCGGGGTCGCTGCCCGGCGGTCGCCGGCGGCAACCTGAGCCTCGGCCTCGCGCCAGCGAGCGATCGCGGCCGGATATGGCCGCTCGAGCGAGTCCCAGGCCTCGGCCTCGGCGGCGAAGGCCTCGGCCGCTTGGGCGCCCCTGGCCCGGGCGAGCTCGGCATTGGCGCTGGCGAGGTAGGCGGCCTCGACCGGGCGGCCGGGGGTCTGCTCCGCCGCCGCCTCGACCTGCGCCTGCATCAGCTCCGCGCGCGCGAGCGCGTTCTCCTCGGCGCGGGCGTCGCCGACGTCACGCGCGCGCTGAGCGGCGTCGGCCTCGATCGAGACGCCGGCGAGCGCAAGCTGGGAGATTCGGACAGCATCGTCGCTGCAGTACTGGAGCCGGTCGAGCCCCTGGTCGACCGCCGAGCGAGCCGCGGCGAGATCGCCGGCGCGGCGCTCGAGCTCGGCCCGGAGCGTCCCGACGGGAGCCAGGAGCTGGGGCTCGAGCGAGTTGACCAAAGCCTCCTGGACATCCTCGATCAGCGGACGTGCCGTCTCCACGTCGCCACGCCCCAGCGCCAGCTCGGCTCGACGGAGGCTGGCGTTGACCCAGATCGAGCCGCTCGGCGCCAGCCGCCGCGCCGGGATCAAGCGCTGGGCCTGATCCCATTGCCCGAGGTCGAACAGGATTTCCGCACGGGTCAGCGCGAGCCAGCGCGCGGAGCGATCCCCGGGAGTGATCTCGCGCGCGCCCGTGGCCGCCAGCTCGGCACCCTCGCGGCTGCGACCCGCCCAGTGCAGGCAGTCCGCCCAGTTGACGAAACCGGTTGCGAGGTCATCGTTGTCGCCGCTTCGCCGCGCGATCTCGATCGCGTCGCGGAGCGCTCCCTCCCCGGCGGCCTCCTCCCCGAGCGCGAACAGAGCGTGACCCAGCCGGTTGAGGATCGGGGCCCGGAGGTCTTCGCGGCCGGCGGCCCGGGCGGCCTCAAGGGCCTCGTCGGCGGTCTCGACCACGTCCTGGAACCGGCCCTGGAGCAGGAGGAGCGTCACCTTGTGCGTGATCAGCTGGGCGCGCACGGGGCTCGCCTCGTCCTCCGGCAGCAGCTCGAGCGCACGCTGGAGCGTGGCTCGGCCGCGCTCGGCCTCGGCAATGCACCACTCCGCCCTGGACAGCTCGCCCAGCGCGGACGCGACGCGGGCGGGCTCGCGCCCCTCATCCATGGCGCCGATCGCGTGCTCGAGCAACGGGACCGCACGAGCCTCGTCGCCGTCCTGGTAGTGGGCGCGGGCCGCCCAGACGAGCAGCTCCGCGCGATCGGTCCCGGTCAGCTCCTCGGGATCCTCGACCCTGTCCCAGAGCTCGAGCGCCCGGTCGAGGAGCGAGGCCGCGCCGGCGTAGGCACCAACGCGCTTGGCGGCCACGATGGCGACCACCAGCGCGCGCAGGGCCCGGGGCTGATCACCGGCGGCCCGGAAATGGTGGGCGATCGCCGCAGACAGCCCGACCCCCTCCTTACCGTCGGCGCAGCGCTGCTCCAGGGCGGTGGCGACCGCGAGGTGCAGGTCGGAGCGCTCGCCTGGGAGCAGGTCGTCGTAGAGGACCTCCCGCAGCAGCGCATGCCGGAACCCGTAGCGGTCCTCGTCGTCGCGGACCACGATGTTCGCGGCGACGGCCTCGCGCATCGCCTCGTCGAGCGCACGCGACTCAAGGCCGCTCGTCTCGCCGAGCAACGCGTGGTCTGCCCGCCCGGCCACCGCCAGCGCGCGGAGTGCGCTTTGACCCTCGGCGGGCAGCCGCTCGAGCCGAAGGAGGAGCGCGTCGCGCAGGGTCGGAGGGAGCGCACCGCGGCCGTCGGGTCCGGTCGCGATCAGCTCCTCGGTGAACAGCGGGTTGCCCTCGCTGCGGCTGAACATCCGGTCGACCACCTCGGGCGTCGGCGCCTCGCCGAGGATGTCCTCGAGCTGGACCGCCACCTCGTCCCGCTCGAATCGCGGCAGCTCGATCCGCCGGGCCCGGGGGGAGCGTTCCAGCTCCGCCAGGATGGGGCGCATTGGGTGGCGCCGATGAAGCTCGTCCGAGCGATAGCTGACCACCGCGAGCACCTTCTCGTCGCGCAGGCTCGAGGCGAGGAAGGTGAGGAACGACCGCGTCGATCGATCCGCCCAGTGGGCGTCCTCGAGCCAGAACAGCACCGGCTCCTCCTCGCCGAGGCCAGCGAGCAGCGTGAGCAGCGCCTCGAACAGGCGGCGCTGTGTCTCCCCTCCACGCTCCGGAGCACCGTCGCCGTTCTTGGCGGGAGCCGGTTCGCCGAGCTCGGGCGCGAGGCGCGCGAGCTCGGCGCGGACCGGCGGGGGCAGGGAATCAATTACCGGGTCGCCGGAGCGCGCCATGGGCCGCAGGGCTGCGACCAGGGGTGCGTAGGGAAGCTCGTCGTCGCCAAGCTCGAGGCACTCACCCCCGAGGGCTTGGGCCTCGTCCGCAGCCCGCTCGGCGAACTCGGTGAGGAGCCGGGACTTGCCGACCCCCGACTCACCGGCGATGAACGCCAGTGACGGGCGGCCGTCGCCCGCTTCGGCGAGGGCCATCTCAAGCTCGGCGAGCTCGGTGCCCCGTCCGATGAAACGGCTGCTGGTGACCCGCATTGCCACCCCTCAAGTATCGCCCCCCGACCAGATCGGCGAGCCTGCGGAGCCTGAACGTGCCGCGCCAACCTTCGGCGCCCCCACCGGTCGCGAGACCCCGAAGACGACGGGACCGCTCGGCGGCGCGCTGAATCTCGGCCTCACGCTCCCTCGCCACGACTGCGATCACATCCGGGTGCATCATCAACCTTCCTCGACTCCGCTTGCACCGCGGAACCTACGGCTGAGGGCCGGGGCTCACAACGGGCGTTCGCCCATTCCTCGGGGCGCGCACCCCTTACGGGCGGCGGCCCGACCCCTTAGGCGGCCGGAGGGTCCACGCGGGGCGGTGAAAGCCCGAGGAGCTCCCGCGCCGCGGCGGGGCTGGCGGGCTCCCGGTCGAGCAATGACGCGAGCGTCATCGCCTTCGTCACAAGTTCGGCGTTGGATGCCGCGCGCCGGTCGAGCGCCACGCGGAGGTTGTCCTCGAGCCCGACGCGCATGTGCCCGCCCATCATCAGCGCGGCCGCCGCGAGGTGGAACTCGCCGGGGTAGCCCACGCCGGCCGCGGACCAGCTGAAGGCGTCCTCGCCGAACAGGGCTATCGCCGTGTGGCGCATGTGCACGAGCTGCTCGACGGTGGCGGCGTTGGCGCCGAGCACGCCGAGCACGAACTGCACGTGGATCGGGAAGTCGACGAGCCCCTGCTCCGCGAGATGGTGGAGGTTGTAGAGGTGCCCCACGTCGTAGACCTCGTACTCGGGCTTGGTGCCGGCCTCGCGGAACAGCTCGGATAGCCGGTGGATGTCGGCGAACGTGTTCCGGAACACGTAGTCACGCGTGGACTCGAGGTACTCCGTCTCCCAGGGCGCCATCTCGGGGCTGTGGCGGACGCGAAAGATCCCGAAGTTGAACGAGCCACAGTTGAAGGTCGCCATCTCGGGCCGGCACTCGGTTACGACCCGGGCGCGCTCGGCAATCGTCATCCCCACCCCGCCGCCCGAGGTGGGCTGCAGGATCGCGTCGCAGCGCTCGCCGAGGCCGGTGAGCACCTCCCGGAAGAGCCCGAGATCCGACACCGGCCTGCCGGTGTTCGGATCGCGGACGTGGATGTGCAGGATCGCCGCACCGGCGGCGCGGGCCGCCACGCCGGCGTCCACGATCTCGGCGGGTGTGACCGGGATCGCGGGGCTTTGGCCCGGGACGCTCATCCCGCCCGTCAGCGCACATGAGCAGAAGACGCGGCGCTCCGTCACGGGCGGACGATGACCTTCAAGGCGCCGTCCCGGCGCTGGGTGAACGTGGCGTACGCCTCCGCGAAATCCTCCAGCGGGTAGCGGTGCGTGATCAGCTCCCCGAGCCGGATCCGCCCGGCCGCGGCGAGCGCAATCGCCTCGGGCATCTCCCCCGCGGCCGCCCGCACGCCCACGACCTCGATCTCATCGAGCACAATCCGCTGAAGCGGCACCCGGGCGTCCTCCAGCGGGATGCCGATGACCGCTACTCGGCCGCCTTTGCGCAGCAGCGCGGCGCACTGGCGTAGCGCGGCCGGATCGCCCGAGCACTCGAGCGCGACCTCGGCTCCAAGGCCCCCGGTGCGCTCGCGCACCGCCTCGACCGGGTCCTCGCCGGTGAAATCGATCGTCTCATGGCCGAGCGCGGCCGCCTTCGCCAACCGCTCTCCGCGCCCGACCACGATCACCCGGCCGGCACCCAGCGCGGTGGCACACTCGGCCACCAGCAGGCCCATGACGCCCGGACCAACGACGACCACCGCGTCCCCTGGGGCGTGGCCGCCGCGCTTCACCGTATGCAACGCGATCGCGGCCGGGTCGAGCATGGCCGCCTCCTCGTCGGACAGCGTCTCCGGCACCTCGAACACGCTCTTGATCGAGTGCACGACATACTCGGCGTAGGCGCCCTGCGTGTAGTGGCCGTACTGGCGGTGCACGCGCTCGTCACCGAAGCGCTCACAGAGGTTGTAGCGACCCTCTACGCACTTGCGGCAGAAGCCGCAGCCGGCGTGGGAGGTGCCGGCGACCCGGGTCCCCACGGCCCAGTCGAAGTCGGCGGCGCCCGGACCGAGCTCGACCACCTCGCCGCACCACTCGTGTCCGGGGATGAACGGGAACGACTTCGGCCAGAAGCCCGGGTAGTGGCCCTGGATGATGTGGGGGTCGGTTCCGCAGATCGCGATCGCCCGTACGCGGCAGAGCACCTCGTGCGGGCCCGGCTGTGGCCGTGGCACGTCCTCCACCGCGAACACGTTGGGCTGCTGGACCACGAGGGCGCGCATCACGTCACCGCCACGGGATCGATCATCGAGCCGGTGGCACCCCGGATCGCGAGCGGCAGAGCAACGAAGAGGAACTCGTGCACGCCGGCGCCGGCCAGGGCCTCGAGGTCCAGGCTCTCCATGATCCAGATCCCCTGCTCGATCAGCAACAGCGTGTGGACCGGCTGTGGATTGGCGGGCGCGCCGCGGTCGGGGGCCGGTTGGACCTCGTAAGTCTCGGTGTCCGAACCGGTGGCGATCACCCCGCGCCCCGCCAGCAGGTCCGCCGCCGACAGATCGGGGCCCGCGCCGCGATGGGCTGCCAGGCGCTCGGGGTCGGGCCAGTGAGCCAAGTAGCCGGTGCGCACGAGCGCAACGTCGCCGCCGGCGGCGGCGACGCCATGCTCGCGCTCGATCGCCTCGAGCTCGTCGGCGGAGACGGCCTCCCCAGGGCCCAACGACTCGACCCCGCGGAAGCCCGGGACGTCGTAGAGCACGCCCCGGCGCCAGAGCGGCGGGATCTCCGTGGCGTCCCCCTTGAGCGGGCCGAAGTCTCCGAGGTCGGTGCGGGCCGAGCCGCCGTGCCAGCGATCGTCGGGACCGACCGTCATGTGGGCGTGTGCGTCGATGTGCGCGCCGGTGTGGGTGGTGCCCATCACCAGCTCGCTCATGTAGCCGAGCCGGGCCTCGTTCGGGGCCCCCCAGGGCTCCTCCCCCGTGGCGCGGATTCCCTGCGGGGTGCGGTAGGTGACCACCTCGAACGACGGGTGACCGGGAAACAGCGGCATCTTCGGAAAGCGATCCCGCGCCAGCCGGAAGACGCGGCCGGTACGAACCAGCCGGGCGAGGTCGCGCACCCGGCCGGGCGCGTTCGCGGCCCGAAGCCTCGAGAGCGCCGGCACCAGGAGCCGCTCCCCGAGCTCACGAGCCCGTGGCAGATTCGGGCTGATCCGGGCGAGCGAGTGACGCAGCTTGCCCTGGGCGCGCTCTGGCGGCGCCTTGCCGGTCTCGACCCAGCCGACGATCAAGGGAACCATCGTCTCCAGGAACGAGAGCGAGTCCGCCGCCTGGACCAGATCGGCCTCCGGCCAGCCGCCGTCCTCATGCGCCCGGACCAGCGCCTCCACCTCCCTCGTCAGGCCCTCGCCGGCGCCCCGCTCGCGCAGGCCAGTTGCCACGATCTCGGCGCAGCGGTCCTGGTGCCAGCGGTTGTACTCCGGGTTGTCCCAGTCGCGGGCTGAGTCCCAGCGAGAGTCGGGATCGGGGTATGCCCGCTCGATGTCGTGCGTGACCGCCGCGATCCGCATGGCCTCGGAGGCCCCGGGCTCGAGCACGAGCAGCCAGTCGAGCGTGCGCTCGAGGTGGCGGGCGTGCGGGTGCATCTCCGCGACCCAGGCACGCGAGCGCTCGAGCACCGCCGTGGTGCCCTCGCCTTGGATGGGCGCGTCCGCGTCGCCCGCTGTCGCGCGCGCCGGATCGGTCATCTCGTTGTCACCGGGCGCGATTGGAGCACGTAGAGCCTGCCGTCCTCGATCGCCCACTCGATGTCCTGGGGGCGACCGAGCCGGCGCTCGAGCTCGTCGCCGACCCGCGCGAGCTCGCGCAGCTCGTCCTCGCCGAGCTTGGGCGCTCCGCCCTCCGCGGGCGGCAGCCGACGCTCCTCGGTGCCGCCGTCCGGGGCGGCGACGCTCGCGAACGGCTGCACGGCGACCTGCGCACGCTTCGTGGTGCCGTCGCGCGTGATCACGTAGTGGTCCGGCGTGATTCGCCCTGACACCGCTGCCTCTCCGAGGCCGAGCACCGCCTCGACCACCATCCGGTCCCGGCGCCGCTGGACCGGGTGGCAGGTGAAGAGGACTCCGGCGACGTCGGCCTGCACCATGCGCTGAACGACCACGGCCATCCCGAGGTCGCCGAGCGAGCCCTGGCGTTGCCGGTAGAACAGGGCGTGCTCGGAGAAGAACGATGCCCAGCAGTCGCGCACGCGGTCCCGCACCGCATCGGCGCCGCGGACGTTGAGGAAGGTCTCCTGCTGGCCGGCATAGGAGGCGGTCTCGGAATCCTCCGCGCAGGCGCTCGAGCGCACCGCCACGGGCACCTCCTCCCCGAGCGCCTCGTAGGCGGCGCCGATCTCCGCTGGCGGCTCGGCGAGCGCCACGGCGGCGCGAGCTCGGGCCGGGTCCGGGAGCGCGGAACGTAGAGCGGCCCCGCCGTCCGGGAGCGACCCGAGCAGGCGATCGGCGGGGACCACGAAGCCCGGCGGCACCGGCATGCCGAGAGCGCTGAGGCGCGCCAGCGCAGCCCCCTTGCCACCCGCCCGGGCAACCTGCGAGCAGTCCGGATGCGCGAAGGGGATCACGGCCGGTCCGCCGGGCGCCGCCCCGGACGCCGTGCCCTCCGGTGAAACCGATCCCGTAGTCACTGCGACGCCTCGTCCATCGTGGCCACCGCCCGTACCGGAGCGGCGGTGGTCCCGACCCACTTGATCGGCAGCACGGAGAGCTGGAAGCCATACGGGCGGCCAATGTGCTCGAGGTTCATCAGGTTCTCCAGGTGCCAATACTCCTCGTCCCACATCACCCGGTGGGCCTCCCAGAACTGCTTTCTCTCGAACATCGCCCATACCGGCGGGTCGAACGTGATCGCGTCGCATCCCATCATCCGGACGCCCCGCTCGATCAGCCAGCGCGTGGCCTCGGCGCTCATGCCAGGGTGGTCGGTCCGGTAGCGCTCCTCCGTGTTGTAGGCGCCCGCGCCGGTGTGGATGAGGACGATGTCCCGCTCCTTGAGCGCGTAACCGATGCGCTCGAGCTCGGCCTCGACCTCGGCGGCGGAGATCACATGCCCCTTCTCGCGATCGGTGAAGTCGAGCAGCACCCCGTCGGACATGCAGTATTCGAGCGGGATCGTGTCGGCCCCGCCCGCGTCCGGCACGATGTGGCGGCGGGAGTCGCAGTGCGTGCCGATGTGGTCGTTGACTACGACGAGATTGCTCGCGGTGAGCGAGGTCACGCCGTAGGCGGCCGCGCCGATGCGCTCCGCGAACTCCTCGTGGCTCTCGTAGACGCACAGGGCGGGCGGGGGGACCCGGGGGAAGGTCAACATGTCCGCATGCACAGGCATCGAGAGGTCGACGATCCGCCTCATGGCAGGGTCTCGTAGAACTCGCGCTCGCGCGACGTGAGGTTGGGGATCGCCTCGCCCTGGACCAGGCGGGTGAAGTGCTCAGAGGCCATGTGGGCCTCGTAGCCCGCCTCGTCGTCGTATTGCTCGTAGAGGTAGAAGAGCCGGGGGTCCTCCCCCGAGCGATGGGCCTGGTAGAAGCGGTTCGCGGGCTCGGCGCGCGAGGGCTCTGTCATCTCCGAGCAGATCCGCGCGATCCTGTCCTCCTCGCCCGGCTTGGCGGTCCACTTGGCGGTCACCACAAACGTCATCTCACGCCGCTCCCTTCTCGCCGATGCGGTTGCGCAGCACGCCGATTCCCTCGATCTCGAGCTCGACCAGGTCGCCGGGCGCCAGCCGGCGATCGAGCTCGAGGCCCGACCCGGCTGTGGCTGTGCCTGATCCGATCACCTCCCCGGGGTACACGGTCTGGGAGCGGGAGGCATAGGCGATCATGTCGGCAAACGTGTGGTGCATGTTCGCCGAGCTGTCCTCGCCCCACAGCTCCCCGTTGACGCGCACGCGCATCGCCAGGGCGTGGGCATCGAGCTCGTCGGCGGTGACCAGGCACGGGCCGAGCACGTTCGAACCGTCCCAGTCCTTCGCCTTGCCGGGACCCATGCCGACAGGCAGCTCGCGCGCCTGCACGTCGCGCGCGGAGACGTCGTTCCAGATCGTGTAGCCGAAGATGCAGCTTCCCGCTTCCTCCGCCGGCGCGTCGCGCGCCTCGCGCCCGATCACGGCGGCCAGCTCGAGCTCATGGTCAAGGTGATCCGTCCACGCCGGCCATGGGATCTCCTCGTCCGGCCCGATCACCGTGTCGGGCATGCCCTTGTAGTAGGCGGGCACGTCGTACCACTCCCGTGGGATCGGCCGCCCGAGCCGAGAGAGCGCACCCTTGAGGTGCCCCTCGAACGCGAGGAAGTCACGCAGCGAGCGGGGGCGCAGAGGGGCCAGCAGCCGGGCGCCGTCGACCGCTCGCCGCTGACCGGCTGCCGCTCCCCCAGCGATGAACGCAACCATGTCGCCGTCGAAGCCGAGGTCGAACACGCCCCCGCTTTCCAGCGCGCCCACCCGGGGACCCGCACCGCCGTCGTAGGTCACGAGCCGCATCGACGCACTGCCTCCGCGATCTTCAGGTAGGAGCCGCAGCGGCAAAGGTTGCCGCCCAACGCCCGGGCGATCGCGTCGTCGCTCGGATGGGGATCCTCAGCCAGCAGCGCCTTCGCGGTCAGCACGAAGCCGGGCGTGCACCACCCGCACTGGAACGCGTGCGCCTCGCTGAAAGCCCGGGCTACCGGATCGGAGGCCTCGAGCCCCTCGGCGGTCGTGACCTCCCGCGCCGCCGCTGTCGCCGCAAGCGTGAGACAGGACGAGACCGCCTGGCCGTCGAGCAGTACCGTGCACGCGCCGCAGACACCGATGCCGCACGTGGCTCGCACGGACAGGAGTCCTTCCCGGTGCAGGGCGTCGAGCAGCATCTCGTCGGTGCGAGCCTCCAGCGCCGAGGCACGGCCGTTGAGCAACAGCTCCACCTTCATGCTGCCTCCACTTCCCGCGAATCGGCCGCGCGGGCATCGATGGCATCGAGCACCCGCTCGGCCGTGATCGGCAGCTCGGTCACATGCACGCCGAGCGACGCGAGCGCGTTGCCGATCGCCGCCGGCACCGGCGGCAGGGCCGTCTCGCCGAGCCCGTGGACGTCGGCACCGTTGCGCTCGATCAGATCGTGCGTGAGCCGCGGCACGTCTCCCGCCGCCGGCACGCTGTAGTCCGAGAGGTTCGCGTTGGCGACGCGACCGTCGGCGAACTCGATCGCCTCGAACAGCGCCGTGCCGAGGCCCATGAGCATCGCGCCCTCGTTCTGCAGCTCAGCCCCCGGGCGGTTGACGACGCGGCCGGCGTAGACGGCGGCGTGCAGATGCTCCACGGCGACCTGACCGGTCTCCGCGTCCACCGCCACCCTCGCCGCCGCCGCGCCCTGGTGCCAGTGGGTGGAGGCGGTCCCCTGCCCGGTGTCGGGATCGAGCCCGCCCTCGTTGTGGATCTCCCCGAAGCCGCGCTCGCCGCCGCTCTGGTGCAGATCGCGCACCGCCTCGCCGAGCGCCCGGCCCATCATGTAGGTCGAGCGGCTGGAGGTCGTGCGGGTGTCAAACGGCGACGAGTCGGTGTCGGGGTCGGGCACCACTACCTGACCGGGTTCGCAGGCCAACAGGCTTGCCGCCATCAGCTGCACCGAGCGCCGCACCCCCTGTCCCATCTCGCAGGAAGCGCAGTGCACGATGTAGCCGACGGGGGTGCGCTCCACTGTGATCGCGGCGCGGCTCGGCGTCTGCATGCCCTTGAGCAGCACGCATAGGCCCTTGCCGCGCGGATCGGCCTCGTAGTCGACGGCCTCTGCGGCTGCTTCCAGGCAATCCTCGAAGTGCACGTCGTGCATCACCTCGCCCGTGGCGAACGTATCGCCATCGCGCAGAAGGTTGATGCGCCGCAGGTCCAGGGGGCTGATGGCGAGCTCGGCCGCGAGCAGGTCCATGGTTCGCTCGGACGCCCACACGGACTGCATCGCCCCATAGCCGCGAAAGGCGCCGTTGGGCGGCAGGTTCGTGTAGATCGCCATCGAGTCGACCCGCACATGAGGGATCCGGTAGGGCCCGACGCCGGCGTAACCCATCTTCGTCGCCACCCCGGGGCCGCAGTCCGCGTAGGCGCCGGTGTCGGCCCAGCAGTCCATCTCCTTCGCCGTCAGGGTGCCGTCCCGCCGCGCGCCGATCCGCACCCGCACCACCGCCGGGTGACGGTTGAGCGTGACGAACTCCTCGTCGCGATCGAGCGCCACCCTCACCGGCCGTCCCGCCTTGCGCGCCAGACACGCGGCCAGCGCCTCGAGCCGCACGAATGTCTTCGCCCCGAACGAGCCGCCCATGGGCGGTGCGATCACGCGGATGTCCCGCTCAGGAATGGAGAACAGCCCGGCAAGGTCGGCGCGCGTGTTGAACGGCGTCTGCGTGGCGGTCCACAGCGTCAGCCGTGCGCCGTCCCACTCGGCCATGGCCACGTGGGGCTCCATTGGCGCGTGGGCGGCGCCCGCAGTGCGGAACTCCTCCTCGACCACGACGTCGGCGGCGGCGAATCCCTGCGCCACGTCGCCGTGCCGGATGCGGAACCGGTGGCACGCATTCGAGCCGGCGATCGGCCGCACGTCGATCGAGACGGCGTCCTCGGCCGAGGCGCCCGTGTCCTCGTGAACGAGGGGCGCACCGGGCGCCAGCGCGTCCAGGGGGTCGAAGACCGCAGGCAACTCTTCGTATGCGACCTCGACCTGGCGGGCGGCGTCGCGTGCGCCCCCTGGCGTCACCGCCGCCACCGCGGCCACCACGTCGCCGGCGTGCCGCGCGGTTTCGGCCAGCACGCGCTGATCCTTTACCTGGCAGCCGTAGGTGCCGAGCCCGGCAACGTCGTCCGGCAGCAGCACGACGCAGGCGGGCGGCACGGCCGACGCCTCCACGGACAGCACTCGGGCGTGGGGATAGGGCGACCGCACCAGTGCCGCATGAAGCATGCCCGGCCGCTCGACGTCGTGCGCGTATCGCGCCGCCCCGCTGACCCGCGGATCCATCAGCACCCCCCTTCGGTCACGACACCTGCTCCACCGCACGCCGGACCTCGGCGGCGATCACCCGGCGGCGGTAAGCAGCGGAGCCGCGGGCGTCCGCGAGCGGTTCGATCCGCTGGGCATAGCGCGCGGCAACCTCGTCCGCCTCGCCCTCGCAGAGGTCGGGGAAGTGCTGCGGAACCTCCGCCACCGCTCCAACCACTACGCGAAGGCCCTCGCGGTCCCGCGTGGCCGCCACCGCCACGCACGGCCGATCCTCGCACGAGCGCGATCTGAACTTGCGGTAGGCCGCCTGCGCAGGTTGCGGCGGAACGCGCACCCCGACGAGCAGCTCGTCCGGCTCGATGCAGGTCTCGTAGTGGCCCAGGATCAGCTCGCCCACGCGGACCTCGCGCTGGCCGCGCGACGAGCACAGCATCGCGCGCGCGTCGAGGGCGGCGAGCACGGCCGGCGGGTCGGAGGCGTAGTCGGCGTCAGCCAGGACGCCGCCGACCGTGGCCTGGTTGCGAACCCGCGGGCTCGCGACCAGCGAGAACGCGTGCGCGAGCACCGGCCAGCCCTCGGCAACGGCCGGCTCGTGCTCGACCGCGCGGTGCGTCACCATCGCCCCCAGCCGCAGCTCGCCGTCGGTGACCTCGATGCCGCCCAGCTCACGCACGGCGCCGAGCCAGAGCAGCGCCGTGGGGGCGAGGAAGCCCTGGTTGATGAGAATGCCCAGAAACGTCCCCCCGGCAAGCACCGTTGCGTCATCGCCGTGCTCGGCGCGCAGAGCCAGCGCCTCCTCGAGGGAGGACGGGCTCATCCAAGCCGGCTCGCTCACGCGAGGATCTCGACCACGCCCGAGGTGCCGTTGACGCGGATTCGGTCCCCGGTCTTGATCCGCTCGCCCGCGTTCGTGGTCCCGACCACCGCCGGGATCCCAAACTCGCGGGCCACCACCGCGGGATGCGAGACGACGCCGCCTGCCTCGGTCACCAGGCCGGTGATCTTGGTGAAGAGCACAACCCATGCGGGGTTGGTCATGCGGCAGACGAGGATCTCGCCGTCACGGACCTCGTCGAACTCGTCCAACGAGGCGACGAAGCGCGCGGGCCCCTCGACGACCCCGGGGGAGGCGGCGAGACCCCGTACCTCCCCGGTGCTCGACGGCTCCCCGGCGTAGAACTTCTCAGGGAAGCCCCAGAGGGCGTTGTATGGGAACTCCAGCGCGGTCTTCGTGGCCGTTCCGACCCACGAGGGCGGGCGCCGCTCGGCGGCCACCTCGCGAGCGTCACGGCGGTCGGACACCAGCTCCTGCGCATCGAAGGCGGCCTCATCAGCCATCAGGCGTCGCAGTTCGTTGTACCGGAGGTACATCACGTCCTCGGGGTCGTTGAGCCCCCCGAGGTCGACGAGCTTGCCGCCGATCGCGATCAGAACGAGCCGGAGGCGCGCGTTGGTGCCCTGGTCGACGTAGAAGTGGTGGTCGGGGGTCAGCGAGTTCATGCCCAGCGAGAGGTCGAGCGCCGTCTGCAGACGCTCGGCAGCCTCGCCCTCGACACCCGCCGTCACCTCGCGCTTGGCTGCCTCGAGGTCGTCGCGGACTGACGCGATATTCGATGGATAGTCGTAATCCGTGGCCAGATAGCCACGGACCGCTTCGAGGATCGGCGCCGGGTCCTCGCGCCAAGTCCTGAAGGCAAACTCGTGGGACCAGATCGACTTGTAGCCGAACGCACGCTGGTGCGGAGCGATGCGCTCCTCGATCAGCCTGCGGCCGCGCTCGGAGCCCTGGAGGGCCCGCTGCACGTCCACGGCCGTCTCGCCCTCGAAAGCCGCCGCAAGCTCGCCGTCCTCCTTGATCTCCTCCTTGATCTTCCAGAGGTCCTCGATCGAGTCCCAATTGCGGTCCTCGAGGCTCGATTGAAGGCGGCCCATCAACCCGGGGTCCTCCTCGCCTCGAACCTCCGTGATCACCGCGTTGAGGTCCTGCGTGGAGGCAAACTGGGCGAAGTTGAGCATCCAGTGGATCTTCCAATGGCGGTCGTGGACGTCGATCGCGTCCTCGAAGTACACGGCGAGCTCGCGCATGGTCGCGGCGTCGTAGTCGATGCCGTCGAGGTAGGCGAAGTTACCCTCGATCTCGGGACGCAGACGCTCGCGCCACCAGGCGAGGAAGTTGCCGGCGTACTCGGGCAGTACCCAGCCCAGATAGGTGCCGATCTGAGCCGCGTGATCGGGGTCGCGGGGCACGCGCGGGACGTAGCGTGCCTGGTATTCGGTGGCCTCGGCGTGCAGGTCGGGGTCACACGGCACGGCGGCCGTGTAGACGTAGCCATTGATCTCTTTGGCGATCCAGTCGCAGGCGAACGGCGTGCCGAAGCGGCGGAACATGTGGTCGCAGGTGAGCCACCACCCACCGATGTCGAAGAACATCGGCGAGACCGGGTTCGGAATGTGGAGGTCGTCGTAGATCCAGAACAGGTCCCGCTCGCCCGCCTGCCAGTCGATCGGGAACTCGTCGGATCCGTGAAACGTCCCCAGGACCTCCTCGGTAACGGCCATCTCTCCTCCTCGCTCGACTCCGCCGAGGACCCTAGATAATCGATTGTGCGCCCGCAACCGTCCGCTTCGGCGGCGAGCCCCTACAGGCGAAGCACTATCCGGAGGGGATCACTCATCCAAGGCCTCGGGCGCCACGCGCGCCAGGTCCATCTCCACCCGCGCCCCGCGGAATGGCACCCCCTCGCGGTCGAGCAGGCGACGCTGGCGCGCGCCCTGGGCGAGCGAGCCGTCGGCGCGGACCACGCGCTGCCACGGCACGCTCGGATCGTGGCACTTGGCCAGCACGGTCCCGGCGAACCGGGGCGCGCCGGGACTGAGGTCTCCATAGGTGCTGACGAACCCCTCCGGGATCGCCCGCACGCGCCGGAGGACCTCAGCCGCCCGAGGGTCGCGCGCGTCGAGGCGGGCACGCCGAGTATCGCGGGCGCCCGCGCTCGTGCCGGCCCCGACGCAGAGCCCGGCCCGCTATCGCGTCAACTGACCGCGAACGGCCCCGTTGTCGTAGCGGTTGTTCACCAGCACGACGTGGAACGCGCGCGGCATGTCCTTGATTCGCCGCAGCTTCTTCTTCGCCATGTCCCTGACGCATCCCGCCTCTGGGCTGGTCTCCAGCGACCCGAACAGCGTAACCGTGGGCCGCTGCGGGTTCGGCGGCTCCTCGCCCGCGCCTGCCGCGGAAGATGTAGCCGCGCACCGCGCCGCCGGTGCGATGGAAGGTCGTGTCGAAGCAGAGCTTCTCCTGCGCCACGCGAACCCTGAACCTGGCGTGTCCGATGCCCCTTGGGGCGCCGTCGCCGTGCGGGACGACCTGGGCTCCGGTCATCCGGGAATCCAGATTGCCCGAGCGACCGCCCGCGAGCAACGCCGCGGGGACCGCGAGCGCCACCACGGCCACCGCGATCGCGAGCGACCCGAGCCTGACCCGGGTCCTTCCATGGTCCTCATTGAGATGCATCCAAAACCATCCTCTCAACCGGGCGCCGATAAGCCCGGAAGTCGCTTACGCGCAACCTAGAGCACTGACAGCGCAGGTGTGGGCGAACCCTGTCGTTCGTGACGGGCGTCACACCAAGGTGCTCCGGCCCGGTGCGAGACTCGCCAGGTGACGGCACCGAGCCCCCACATGGAGACGTGAGCACGCCGGCGGCGGCACGGGTCGGCGGTGGCGCGGTCGAGCTCGCGCCCGTGCCGGAGCCGCCGCGCGACGCGGACATCCGCGAGCTGCGGCTGGCGCTGGTCTGCTACGGCGGCGTCTCGCTGGCGATCTACATGCACGGGGTCGCCAAGGAGCTGCAGAAGCTCGTGGCGGCGTCGGCCGCGTACGCGAAGGATCAGACGAACTGCCCGTGGGAGGGTCACCGCACCGAGCGCGTCTACTGGCAGGCGCTGAAGCAACGGGAGCAGGAGGACCCGCAGCGCGTTCGGACGCGGGTGGTGATCGACATCATCGCCGGGACCTCGGCCGGCGGGATCAACGGAATCGCCCTGGCGAAGGCCCTCGCCCACGACCTGCCGCAGGATGCGCTGCGGAGCGTCTGGCTCGAGCGCAGTGATGTCCGCAGGGTGATGACTCCGGCGGCGGCTCGGAGGGTCCCGTTCCTGCCGCTGAAGCTCGGGACCTGGATCGCATGGAGCGCGTTGAAGAGGCGCGCGACCCCGCCGCTCGACGGCGACCTCATGTTCAAGTGGATCCTCGAAGCGCTCGGGTCCATGGACGCGCAGGGAGAGAGCGGGGGAACGCTGATGCCAGAGATGCACACGCTCGAGCTGTTCGTGACGGTCACCGACCTCCACGGCTACAGCCGCCGCGTGCCGATCTACGACCCGAAGCGTGTCAGCGACCTGCGCCACCGCCACGCGTTGGTCTTCTCCTACGGACCGAAGGGGGACCACCTCGACAGCGATCACAATCCCGAGCTGGCCTTCGCGGCCCGCGCGACGTCCTCGTTCCCGGGCGCGTTCGCGCCGATCAGCCTCGCGAGCATCGAGAAGAACGTGCCGGGCTGGGAGGGCGGCGAGCGCTTCCGGCGGGAGTCCTGGAGCATCTACGCGCTCTCCAACGCCCAGGTCGAGCGCGCCTACTTCGTGGACGGGGGCGTGCTCGACAACTTCCCGTTCAGGCACGCGATCGACGCGATCCGGACGCGCCCGGCTGCACTCGAGGTCGACCGCCGCCTGGTCTATATCGAGCCGCACCCCGAGGGACAGGTCCAGCCGCCCACCGCCAAGCCGCCCACGATGCGTAGCACCGTCTGGGCCGGGCTCTCGCGCATTCCACGCAGCGAGCCGGTGCTCGACGACCTGCTCGCGGTGCGGGAGCTGAACGATCGGGTCGAGCGGGTGCGGGAGATCGTCCGCGCGATCCTCGACGAGGTGCCGAGGCCCGAGCTGCTCCACGGAACGCCCGCGGCCTACGAGACCGCGAACGCCGCCGCCCACGAGGCGGCGGGAGAGAACGCCGGCCTCGCCTACGCCACCTATCTCCAGCTCAAGCTTCACTCGGTGGTCGAGCGCTTCGCCGCGCTCATCTGCGAGATTCGCGGATTCCCGCTCGACTCCAACCAGGCGTTCTTCGTCCGGGACGCGCTGATCGAGTGGGCGCGCAGGCGCGAGATCCTGATCCCGGCGGTCGAGCCCACCGACCTCCAGAGAGCGTTCCTGCGGGACCTCGACCTCGACTACGCCGAGCGCCGGATCCGGTTCGTGATCAAGTACGTCAGCGGGCTCTACCGCGGCGACGGCGAGCGGCCCCCGCGGGGGGAGCTGAACGTCGCCAAGAAGCGGCTGTACGAGCATGTCGCGCAACTCGCCGAGGCGGCGATCGCGGGTGGCGCAGGCGAACTCGGCGAGTCGGTCCGGGCACTGTTCGACCCCGAGCGGCTTCACACCTACCTCGACGGAGAGGACTCCCCGGACGAGGCGGTGAACGCCTTCGTCGAGGAGTTCGGCGGCGCGATCGACGAGATCCAGTCGGGCCTGCGCGGCGCGCTGACGCGGCGCCTCTCGGGCTTCGGCGAGAGCGTGTACGCGACCCTCCTGGACATCACCGAGGGTTGGGACGAGGAGGTGAGGCGCGAGGTGCTCGCCCGCTACATCGGCTTCCCGCTCTGGGACGTCCTGGTCTTCCCCCTCCAGGCCGTCGCGGACCTCGGAGAGCTCAACCCGATCGAGGTCGTGAGGTTCAGCCCCGAGGACGTGAGGCTGCTTCGCGTCCCGGGGCAGAAGGGTGAGCGGCCGACCGCCCGGGAGAAGCTGAAGGGGGTGGCCGCCGGCCACTTCGCCGCCTTCTTCAGCCGCGAGAAACGGGAGAACGACTACCTCTGGGGCCGGCTGGACGCGGCCGAGCGCATCATGGGCCTGCTGCTCGGGGACGCGCCCGGGCTGTGCCGCGAGGCCTTCGCCGCGATTCTCGATGAGGAGGAGCCCCAGCTGACCGAGGTTGGGCCGCTCCTCGAGAACCTTCGCCGGCAGGTCAGCCAGTGAGGGCGGGCCAAAGCCTTGATGCCGCTCCCGGCAGCGGATACGATCCCGCACGGATCAGGAGCCTGGGGGTGTCAGAGCAAAATGTCGACCTGGTCAGGAGCGTTTACCGCGCGGTGAACGACGATGACCTGCCCGCGTTCCTCGCCCTCCTGCATCCCGAGGTCGAGTTCACGACCTCGGGCATCTACCCGGACTTCAGCCCCTCCTACCGCGGCCACGAGGGCGCCGTCGAGTACTGGAAGGCGGCCCGCGGGCTGTGGGATGCGTTCTCCATCAGGATCGGGCAGGTCGAGGCGGTCGGCGACCAGGTCCTGGCCGCGGTACACCAGCGGGTGGAGGGCCGCGACGGGATCGTCGTCGAGCACGACTGGGGGCATCTGTTCTCGTTTGCCGACGGTCTCATCCGGCGGGCCCGCGGATACACGAGCTGGGACGAGGCCAAGGAGGCGGCGCTCGTCGAGGCCGGGGCTCAGCGGGGCTAGAGCCGGGGTTCCGGGGTGCTCTCCCGCGCCTTCATGGCGCTGACCGACAGGGTGGATCGCCGCTTTGGCTGGGACCGGCTGCCGCGGCCGCTGGGCATCGTGACGCTGATCGGCGTCCGCAACCGGCTTCGTCAGCGAAACCTCCACGACACAGGGCTGCCCGACGCCGATCAGGCGCTGATGGAGAGGGCCGCCGACCCCGCCAACCAGTCGCGGCGGAGCCTCGACGGGACCCTCAACGATCTCGGGCGGCCGCTCATGGGCGCCACCCAGACCCGCTTCGGCCGGAACGTGCCCCTCCCAGAGACCTTCCGCGAGCCGCCCGAGGCGATGCTGGCCCCGAATCCGCGGACGGTCAGCCGCGAGCTGATGACGCGCGAGCGGTTCCTGCCGGCGACGACGCTCAACGTCCTGGCCGCCGCCTGGATCCAGTTCGAGGTTCACGACTGGTTCAGCCATGGGAAGAACGAGGAGACGAACCCGTGGGAGCTGGCGCTCGCGGAGGACGACGACTGGCCCGAGCGACCGATGGCGATCCCGCGCACCCGACCCGACCCGACGTCGGACCAGGACCCCTCGACCCCGGACACGTTCGTCACCGACGACAGCCACTGGTGGGACGGCTCGCAGATCTACGGCTCCGAGGAGCGCTTCGCCGCTGCAATCCGCGCCGGGGAGGACGGGAAGCTCCGGATCGAACCGGACGGGCTGCCCCCACGCGACCTCGAGCAGTTCGTCGACCTCACCGGGGTGGCGGGGAACCTCTGGGTCGGCCTGGCTCTCCTCCACATCCTGTTCACGCTCGAGCACAACGCCATCTGCGACCGTCTGCGCCGGGAGTTCCCGGGTTGGTCCGACGACCGCCTGTATGACAAGGCCCGCCTGATCAACGCGGCCCTGATGGCGAAGATCCACACGACCGAGTGGACTCCCGCGATCATCGCCCATCCCACCACCAGGTACGCGATGCGCGCCACGTGGTCCGGGGTGCTCGGCGAGCGACTGCGCCGGCGGCTCGGCCACGTGGGATCGGGCGAGGTGCTCAGCGGCATCCCCGGGTCCGAGACCGACCACCACGGAGTCCCCTACTCGCTGACCGAGGAGTTCGTCGCCGTCTACCGGCTGCACCCGCTGATTCCGGATGAGTTCTCGTTCCACTCGGCGTCCAACGGCGAGCTGCTCGAGGAGCGACCGCTCCCGGAGCTGGGGGCGCTGCACGTTCGCCAGCGGCTCGAGGAGATCGGGGTCGAGAACGCGCTCTACTCGGTGGGGATCGCCAATCCCGGAGCGATCTCGCTCCACAACTACCCGCGCTTCCTCCAGCATTTCGACCGCCCCGATGGGACCCGCCTGGACCTCGCCGCGACCGACATCCTGCGCATCCGCGAGCGCGGGGTCCCCCGCTACAACCAGTTCCGCCGCCTGTTCCGGCTGAGGCCCGCCGAGTCCTTCGAGGAGCTGACCGATAACCAGAAGGACGCCGAGCGGATCCGGCGCGTGTACGACGGCGAGATCGAGCGTGTGGACCTCATGGTCGGGCTATACGCCGAGCCCAAACCGGAGGGATTCGGCTTCAGCGATACCGCGTTTCGAATCTTCATCCTGATGGCCTCGCGGCGGTTGAAGAGCGACCGCTTCTTCACGCGCGACTACACGGCGGACATGTACACCCAGGCGGGACTCGACTGGATCAACGACTCGACCATGGCCACCGTCCTGCTGCGCCACTATCCCGGCCTTGCGCCCGCGCTGCAGGGAATCCAGAACGCGTTTGCGCCCTGGGCCCACGTGGCCTAGGAGGAGAGCCAGCCTCAACCCTCGGCCAGCGCGGCGACGCGCTCGGCGGCGCGCTCCGTCAGAGGCTCGCCGTGGCCGACCGCGATCACGCTGGCCTCGATCTCCGCGAGGCGCCCGAGGGAGTCGCGGTACTGCCCCTCGTTGAGATTGAAGCCCGGCCAGCCGGCATCGATGCGCGGCCAGGTCGCGACAGCGTCACCGACCGCGAGGACGTCGCGCTCCTCCCAATGGAACGCCAGATGCCCCGGAGTGTGCCCGGGGATGTGCACGACCCGAAGCGGGCCGACCTGATCCCCCTCAAGTAGGCCGCGGTCGACCGGGCACGGCAGGTGTTTCGGCCGCCCCATGGCGAGTCCGATTCGCATTGGGTAGGTGGAGAGTGGTCCGCTGGGCCGCATGCTGACGGGCTGGGCCAGGCGCTCACCGGCGATGATGTCCGCCTCCCACTCGTGGGCGCACACGACGGCCCCGCTGAGCCGCTTCAGCGTTGCCAGCCCGCCGAGATGGGAGCGATGAGCGTGAGTCAGGGCGATGTTCTTGAGCTCGCTGGGAGACCGGCCGATTTGCCGGATGCAATCGAGCACGGGCTCGGCCGGGGCGTCGAAGAGCGTGTCCACCAGGGTGAGCTCCGTGCCGTGCTCGAAGAGGTAGGCGTGGACGCGCCCCCCCTTTTTCTGCCCGATGCTGTAGACGCCCTCGGCGACGCGCATCGCTCACACTCTAGGGCGAGGAGGGGTCTATCTAGCGGCGCGGCTTCCTCTTGACCTTGAGCGTGGCGAACGCCGTGCTCGGGCTCACTCCGGTGCCCCGGGCGGTGAAGCGCAGGTTGTAGGTCTTGCCGGCGGACTTCCGGGTCGTCCTCACCCTGAACGAGTGCGTGATCGCGGGGCCGGGCTGGAGGTCGCCGGCCTGCTCGCACACCTGGCCGCGCTTGGCGTTGACCCGCAGCGCGTTGGGCACGCGCGCGCACAGCTCGACGCCCTCGGCCACCAGCTCGCCGACGTTTCGGCTCCTGACCTCGAAGCGTGCCGAGCGCCCCGGCTTCACCACCTCTCGTCTCGGCCTGACCGTGATCGTCAGCTCGGGCGGCAGCGGCGGGATCGGCGGCGATGCGATGTCGTGCGAGAGCCAGACGCCTCCGGGGCCGTCGACGAAGCCGGCCACGATGTTGCAGACGTCGAACGGGTCGTCTTCCAGCGGAGGGACCGGGACGGGGACAGGCAGCGCGTCCCACGCCGCGGACACCGCGCCGGGTCCGTCGACGCCCTCGGTGAACGGGACGCCGAGATACGGGTTGGTCCCGGAGGTCGAGAACGCCAGCGGGATCGGCGTCATCTCGCACGCGCCGACCTGGAACGGCTCGGGATCCGCGGGGATGAACACGTCGACCCTGGAGGTGATGGTCGAATCCGCGTTGACCTCGCCGGTGGCGCTGTCGAAGGCCCCCGTGAGGTCCGATTCCGGGGTCATCGAGAGCTCCAGGATCACTACCCCACCCGGCGCGCCCGGGAACGGGAACGTCTGCGTAGTCGGCGGTAGGGAGATCCCGGATGCCGGAATCGCGAACGCGCCGTTCGGCTCGATCGTCCCGTTCGCGAAGGTGGCCGGAGTGGTCGGGGTCAGGAACACGATTCCATTGAAGAACCCGATGTCGATCAGACCGTGATTGAGCTCGAAGCTGAACGGCTCCTGGGCCTCCGCGTCGCGGGCCAGAGCGCCCGAGATCGCGAATACCGCCAGCGCCGCGACACCCAGCCCCACCAGCCTGCTTCCGATGCGACCTACGGTCGCCTGGCCATCCGATGCCTCATGCATCGCCACTCCTCCTCGTTTGCATCTGACCGCAGGGTCGATCTCCCGCACTCCCAGTGGCACCGGATCATAGTCAGCTGCGTTTGCGAGCGCTGGCCGCCCTCCCACGTGCCCGGCCGCGTACCGCCCAGGCGCGCGCGTGCAGCCGAAAGGGGCGCTCGGGATTCTCGAGGCGGCGCCGGCACTCCTCACCCAGGGCGTCCTGTGCTTCGGATGGGAGCGAGGCGCAGTAGGCGCCGCCCGGGCCCACCCCCGCCGTGAACGGCTCCCAGTAGTCGTCGAAGCCCTCGTAGTCCTGGGCGACCTCGAGCGCGTCGGTCCGAATGTCGACCAGCTCCGCCTCCCGCCACAGGGCCCGCAGCTCGTCGGGCTTGCCGAACCGCATCCGCCTCCCCTCGGCGGGGGCGTCGGGGTCGAGCGCCAGCGCCGCGTCCCAGAAGATCCCCAGCATCTCCATCCCGTCCCGGTAATCCCACGTGCAGGCCGCGATCACGCCCGGCGCCCTGGCGACACGACGCATCTCCCCAACTCCCTCGACCGGGTCCTCGATGAAGTTGACGACGAGCTGGGCGAGTACCGCGTCGAAGGTCCCGTCGCCCCACGGCAGGCGCTCGGCCGTTGCCCGGCGGATGTCCGCACCCGGTACTCGCTCCGCGCAGGACTCGACGAACGACTCGGATGGGTCCGCGGCCGAAACTCGCTCAGCTCCGGTGCGCTCGGCCAGCACCTCCGTGAGCGCCCCGGGGCCGCAGCCGACGTCGATCACACGCATGCCCGACCGCACGCCGGCGAAGTCGGCGAACAGCGGCGCGAGCCGCCGCGAGTAGCGGCCCATGTAGCGGTCATAGCTCTCGGCTGGCGCAGCGAAGCTCATGGTGGGCGTTGAAGCGTGGGAGGGAAGAGTGCCCGAATTTGTGGTTGCAACGCGCGCGCGAAGGTGATAAACACGCACCGTGTGCGAGAAACGGGGATGTATCCCGAGGTCGGGCGGGAGTGGGAGCGCGGCAGGGCGCCCGCATCGCCTCGGCCGTTTGTCCACTCCTGACCACGCTTCTACCATCGGCCGGTGGGACCGCTGACCGGGACACGCCCGATTCGCCTGCCCAGCGGCCGTCACGGACTGCCGCGAGAGGTGGTGATCGGCTCGCAGCGCGACCGCCTGCTCGAGGCGATGATCGCCGCCGTCGCCGAGAAGGGGTATGGGGCGACGACCGTCGCCGACGTGATCGCGGGCGCCGGCGTCTCGCGCGCGACCTTCTACGAGCTGTACGGCGACAAGGAAGACTGCTTCATCGCCGCTCACGACGAGCTGATCGGACGGTTGATGCAGTACGTGACCAGCGCCTTCGAGGCCGAGAACGAGTGGCCGGATCAGGCGCGAGCGACGATCGCCGCGCTGCTCCACTTCCTGGCGGCGAACCCGGATGCCGCGCGTGTGGCGATGGTCGAGGTGCTCGCCGCGGGCTCGCGCGCCCAGGAGCGCTATCGCCTCGCGATCCGGGGATTCGTGCCCTTCCTCGAGCGGGGCCGGCGCTACTCCGGGCGTGGCAGCGAGCTGCCGGACAGCGTTCCGAGGATCGTCGTCGGCGGGATTGCGACGACCCTGTTCGAGGAGGTCGTCGCGGGTCACGCCGCGTCCCTTCCCCGGCTGCTGCCGGAGCTCACCTACACCGCCCTGGTCCCCTACGTGGGTCATCGGCAAGCGTTGGAGGAGATGTGGAAGACACCGCTTCGGTGATCCCGCTCCGGCTCGAGTCGGAGGGCAACCATTCGCAGGGTCCGGGGGAGCGCTCCCGGCAGCAGGCTCGGATCTTCGATGCGCTCGCCGAGCTCTGCGCCGAGAAGGGCTACCCGGCGGTGACCGTCGCCGACATCGTCGCCCGCGCGCACACCTCCCGGACCACGTTCTACGGGCTCTTCGGCGACACGGAGGCGTGCTTCCTCGCCGCGTATGACGCGGTCCTCGCCAGGTTCCTCGGGGACGTGAGCAGCGCTTGCCTGCGCCCGGGGCTCAGCTGGCCCGAGCAGATCCGAATCGGGCTCGAGACGATCCTCTCGTTCGGCGCCGCCGAACCCCTGTTCACCCGGATGTGCCAGATCGACATGCTCAGCGCCGGTCCGGCTGCTCGTGAGCGCTACCGCTCGGGGCTTCGGGTGCTCGCCTCGTTCGTCGACTCCGGCCGCGCCCAGGCTCCCGACGGCGAGCATGTGCCAGCGGGGGTGGCGACCTCGCTGGTCGGCGGCGTCGCGCTGGTGATCCGCGACGAGATCCGCGCCGGCCGGACCAACGACCTTCCCCGGCTCCTCCCGGACCTGCTCTATCCCGTCCTCGTCCCCTACGTGGGGCAGGATCGAGCCCTGGCCGAGGCGCGTGCCTCCGACGCGCTGGCGACGGCGGCGGTCTCGCGGGGCTGAGGACCGAGCCCTGCTCCGGCGCGCGTCGGTCGGCTAGAGTCCGCCCCGTCTTCGGGGGGTGCCCTTGGCTCGATCCGTAAGGGAAAGGAGTCGCCGATGCCCCTCCTCGCGGTCAGCACCTACGACGTCTCGCTGTTCATCCACATCACCGTGGTGGTGGTCGGCTTCGGCGCGACGTTCGCTGAGGCGATCATGTTCCCGGTCGCGCTCAAGGCCGGGGTCCGGCACCTCCCCTACGTCCACCGCCTCCAGCTCGCGATCAACCAGTACATGGCCGGGCCGGCGCTGCTCGTGGTCCTGATCACCGGCATCTACCAGACGTCCGAGAGGTGGGAGTTCGACCAGTTCTGGATCAGTGCATCGCTCGCGATCGTGATCCTTCTCGGCGCGATCAACGGCGCCTACTTCATCCCCGCCGATCGCCGCCTGGGGCCGATGGTCGAACGTGACATCGCGGCCGCGGGCGGAGGTGAGATCAAGCTCTCGGACCTCTCCGACGAGTACCAGCGGCAGGGACGCATCGAGGGGATCGTCGGAGCGATCACGGGCCTGCTGCTGATCATCGTCATTTACATGATGGTGACCAAGCCGGGGCTCTGATCGGTCCCAGCACGAAAATGCGGCGCCCCGGTCGGGCGTCCTCGTAGGCGCCTTCACTGTCGGACAATCAGCGCCCTGCCCGGTTTAGTCGTTGTCCACGATCCGCACCGTGTGCGATTCGCGAACGATCACCGCGCCGCTGGTGGCGTAAGGCCCGAGCTCGATCGCGAACGACTCTTCGCGCTCAGCTCGTCGATCCCGTCGCAGCGGAACCTTGACCTACAAAAGCGCGACGCGCCCCGGTCCGTTCGGGACCGGGGCGCGTCGCCTTACTGTCGGTACTACGCCGCGGGTGCTACTTCCGCTTCACCTTGAGCGTCGCCGTGGCGTTGTCAGGACCGCCGGTCCCGGTGGCCGTGAACCTGAGCGTGTACGACCTGGGCTTAGCGTCCCTCTTTGCCTTCACCACGAACCTGGGCTTTTCCAACTCGCCCGCGGCGAGCATGCCCACGTTCGTGCACTTCATGCTCGGCTTGACCGCCTTCCTCGGCGCCTTCATGCACACCTTGACGCCGGTCGCATCGGCATCGCCGGTGTTGCGGACCGTTGCCGTGAAGGTGGCGCCGTTGCCCTGCTTCACCGTCTTGCTCCTCGGCATGACCGAGAGAGCCAGCTCGGGAGCAGGCGGGGGACCGAGGTCACCGGTTTCCACGATGCCCGACGTCCAGATGCCGCCCGGACCGGCGACCAGTCCGTCGACCAGGGGACATACGGTTCCAGGGAGGGATCCCCCATCCTGGGTCGAGGCCGGAAGGCTCGCCCAGGTGGCGACACCAGCGCCCTCGCCCGAGGGCGGCGCGAATGGAGCCGCGCTGTACGTCACGGGCGTCGGCGGATCCCCGTCGTCGTCGACGATCTCACCGGTCGTCTGCAACGGCAGCGACACCGGCGAAATTCCACAGATGCCGAGCGGGTTCGTCGTGGTCCCGCCAATGAAGACCGAAACCGTCGCCTTCACGTTCATCGTGTCGACATCGAGCACGCCGGTAGCGGTGTCGAAGTTACCGGTGATCGGGTCATTCGCCGTGAGGTCGATGTGGGCGTCAGCCACAATCGGATCGGTTACGACACTTGGGATGACCTTCGTTGGGAAATCGAAGCCGTTGGCCGGGATCGTGAAGTCCCCGGTCGCCGGATCGAACTCCCCCAACATCGTCGCTGGATCATCAACCGCGGGATCGATCAAGGCGAGACCCTCGGCGTCCCCGAGATTGCCCCTCACCTCGTCGAACGTGAACCGGATGTCTTCCTGCGCCTGCGCCGCACCAGCCGACACTGCCGAGACCGCGAACGCGGCCAAGGCCGTGGCGCCAAGCGCGACCACGCCTCTCCTTATCCGGCCCCATCCGGTGGGGCCGTTCGATGGCTCAGCCATCGCACCTCCTACATATTCGGGTTTTCCCCCCGCATCGCCCGCCCATTCGGCGAGGAACCCACGTTCGAGTAGGAACGACCCTGTGGCCCGGATGCCGACTCGCATCGGGCGCTCAGCTCGCGGTTATCTCCGCCCGCCTGCCCAGTGGTCCGCATCCATGAACGCATCCTCCTCCGTGATGAACACGCGTCACCGGGCAGCATAGTGGGTCGCCGTCACCGGCTTGTTCGCGATCCGAATCAGGCGATGGTCATCTCCGCGGAGAGTTCGCCACCCATATGGTGGTCAACCCTCCGCGCGCTGGGCTCAAGGTCTATGCCGAGTGGGCGAGGGGCAACTTCGGCGTCGGCGGGGAGCTGTTCGCGGACGACATGGTGTTCCGGGCGTTCGACACGTTCGAGGACGAGGACCTGACCGTTCGCGGCCCGGAGGGCGTGCTCGGGGATTGGCAAGTGCAGCGGCGCCCGGGTCGGGATGGAGATCTTCGCCGTGTGGACGTTCGATGGCGAGCGAGTCTTCGAGGTCCGCTGGCTGCGGGATCGTGGCACCGCGCGCGAGGCGGCCGATCTGGCGCCCGACGCGTAGGCGTGCGCTGGGGTCGCGTCCCGAAACGACTACCCCGGCCCGGTCCAGCCGCCCGCGTAGCAGGGGGAGTCGCCGCAGGCGTTGGTGACCGCGCCGTCGGGCGCGAGGAAGTCGGACTTGAGCTGGAGCGCCGAGGCGGCGCCGCGCGGCGCGCCGTGGGGATCCTCGCCCTCGCGGTTGGGGAGGTTCTCAAGCGGTGGCGGCGGTACCCCGATCGTCTGGGCCGGGTTCGCCGGGTTTGGCCTGACCGGGCCGATGTCGCCGTAGACGACGCCCGAGCCGTCGTAGGGGTAACTCTCGATCCGCGGGACGTTCCAGAGCACGTCCACGCCCGGCCACCGGCCGGGGTCGAGCACCGGGGCATGGGTGGCGGCGCCGATGGTGCGCGCCTCGATGTCCGCGGCGAAGTTGGTCACCTGGTGGTCGCCGAAGGCGACCATCATCAGCACTTCGTGCGCCGGCGTGTTCGGCAGCGGGTCGTCCGTCATCCGGTGCGCGTAGCCGTTGGGCTCGCCGCGGTCCCAGAGCATCTGAATCAGCGACAGGATCAGCGGCCGGGACAGCTCGTCGGGATAGGTCGGGTTGAGGATCGCGGCAAACGGGTCGTAGTCGATCGAGCGCGGCAGCAGCATCGAGTAGCGCATCGCCGGCACCCCCAGCGTGGCCCTCGTGAAGTCGGGCGCGATCGCGGTGAGCGCCCCGCCCATGATCCCGCCCTGGCTGTTGCCGTCGTAGTAGAGCTCCTGGTCGTCGATCACCGGCGGGCTCTCCACGTCTTCCGGGTCGACGTGGAAGGCGGGGTCGATGAGGAACCCGTCGGGATGGATCATCAGCCGCCCCAGGAAGAGCTCGTTCAGGAGTCCCTGCTGGAGGCGGTCGGCCAGCTCGGGAAAGGCCGAGAGATCGGCCAGGATGCCAATCGTGTTCCCGACGTCGCTTGACGACATGCCGATCTCGTCGGTAGCGCAGAGGACGAAGCCGTGGTCGTTGGCCAGCTGCGGCTGCGTCCCGGAGGCGACCTGCGAGGCGGTTCCGAACAGTCCGTGCCCGTAGAGCGACGGGCGCTGGGGCGTGGCACCCGGCTGGTCGACGGCGACCCGCGGGACGATGCAGTCGAAGTTCGCGGTCCAGGTGCCGTTGCGGGTCGGGAGCCCGTTCGCGTCGAGGGCGAAACGCCCGCCCGGAGCGCAGCTCGGCTGGAGGTAGCACGGCACCTCATAGGTGCCGATGATCCGGCGCGCCACCCGAGGGTTCTGCTCGGCCGTGAACTCGGTCACCTGGCTGATCGCGAAGTCGGGCGCGGTTCCCTCGACGGTCAGGTCGGCGAGGTCGGTGTCGCCCAGCTCGGCGAAGGCGTCGTCGCGCATGTGCAGGGCGCGCGCGGCGATGTTCTCGTCGCTGGCGACGGTGAAGTCCCAGGCGAGGTAGAGGCTCCGCCGCTCGATCCCGGCATCCCGCAGGGTCTCGAAGATGCGCTCGAAGTGGACGCGGCGGGAGTTGATCGCCGCCCTCCCCGAGGGGAGATCGTCGCGGTAGTAGCGGAAGCCCTCCGGCGCCGGGATCAGCTTTGCGGCGGCGGTCCGAAGGTGGCGCAGGGCGACGATGTAGCGGTGGCCGGCCGCGAGGTTGGTCGCCGGGTGAATCAGCAGCGCGACCTCGCCCGGCTCGGTGGCGTTCGAGTCGATCTCCGCCCAGATCGGCCAGCGCTCGCCGGTGTCGGCGTCGATCAAGACCACCGGCTGGCTCGGCCGCGCGTATTCGCCGATGTGGTTGATCGGGACCGCGCCGGTCTCCTCGAGCGCGGCCTCGCTCGTCAGCCCCGGCACCCGCAGCACGATCGCCGGACCGGGGCTGAAGCCGTCTGAGAGGTTGTAGGGCGTCGCGTCGATGTGGGTGCCGCTGGCGTTCGCGGGCAGCGACTCGGTCTGGAGGTCGACGCGACGACCGGTGGCGGTGGTGGGATCGGCGACCGTGTAGTGGTCGTTGGGGAACGGCAGCAGGCAGAGCGATCCCCGCTGCTCGCCGATGAACTCACACCGATCGGCGTTCGTAAGGTCGATTGGCCTCGGGCGGCAGGCTGCGGTGTCCCGGACGAGCTGCGCGGTCTCCCGGGCGCCGCCCGCGACGACTCGCAGCGTCCGCGCCTCGCAGCTTCGGATCGCCTTGCGCCCGGAATTGGTCAGGGCGAGGAAGGCCTTGATCGGGTCGCCGTGAGTGCGCGCTCGCGTGGTCTTCGTCAGCCGCTGGAACCGGGGGCGGTCGAAGGTGCTCGACTGAGTACGGACGCGCACAGCGCCGGGAGCATCAACCCTGACCGTGAGCCCGTCGTGTCTGAGGATCTCCTGCTGGCTGGCCGTGCGGAGCTTCACCCCCGACGTCGGCGGCGGCGGGCCGCCGTGCCCGGCCGCGAATGCGGCGATCAGCAGGCCCGCGAGCACAACGCAAGCCGCCACTGCCCAAGCCGCCCGATCTCGACCGCCCCTGTCCTCTCGCACGCTTCCCTCCTCGCCCGTGAGCCTATCGCCCATCAGGGCATGGCCGCCGCGATCCATCTCGCGGTCGGCGTCACCTCGCTCGCGTTCGCGGTCCGGACGGTGCTCCGGGGGCCGGAGCCGTCCCCGACGCACCCTGCTGGTGTAGGTCTGATAATCAGTTCCGCCATGCGCCGGATCAACATCGCCTCCCCGGAGTTTCACTATGACTCCGACGACCCCCCCGGATTCCGAGCGGGGATGTTCCGCTTCGGTCCGCTGGTCGGGGCCTCACAGCTGGGCGCAACCGTCTATGAGCTGCCGCCCGGGCAGGCCATCTGTCCCTATCACTACGAGTACGCGGAGGAGGAATGGCTGCTCGTGCTCGAGGGGCGGCCAGCACTTCGCCATCCCGAGGGCACCGACCAGCTCGAGCCGTGGGACGCCGTTTGCTTCACGCCGGGCCCCGAGGGCGCGCACGCCGTGCGAAACGAAACCGATGAGACGGTTCGCGTGCTGATGTTCTCGACCGTGACGCACCCGGCGGCGACGGTCTACCCGGACAGCGACAAGATCGCGGTCTGGACCGGCAACAAGGCCGACGACCTGATCACCACCCGCTCGAGCGGCGTGGACTATTACTTCGGCGAGACGGACTCCGGGGACGACTCGCCGGCTTCAGCCGCATCCTGAGGCCGGCCCGCTCGGCACCCCTCAATAGCGTGAGCTGGGTTCGCCGCATCCGCGCTAGCCGGCAGCGGCGAAACGCCTGAGCTGCCCGCGGCCCTCGCCGATGACGGGCGTCCCGTGAGCGAACAGGAGGTGGTCGAAGTCAACCTCTGCCGCGAGCCTCGCGAACCCATCGCGGAGGCGCTGCTTCTCCGCCTCGGGGTCGTCGCCGAGCAGGGAGTCGGGGAAGAACCCCAGGCCGTCGTAATTGATGACGCCGTCCGCGGTCGCGACCGCCGAGTGGCCGGGAATCTCGAGCGCCGTCTCGTCGGGCCAGCTCTCGGAGATCGCGTGGGGACGGATGCCTGCGCTGAGCTCGTCGCCGAAGTCGTACGGCTGCACGCGGTCGGCCGGCAGATCGTGCATCCCGGTCCGGGGCGCGCGGATCGTCGCGCCCAGACGGTCCTGGAGATCGACTGCCGAGCGCGTGTGGTGGCGGTTCGTGAGCAGGATCTCACCGATCCCCTTGCCGTCGAACCAGTCCAGGCCCTCGGGCGGGGCGATCGGATCGATCAGGATGCCCTCCTCGACGAGGTAGTGCGAGGCGGACTCGATCCCGGCGGTGGGGTGGCGCGCCGCCCAGTGCAGAACGCCCGGGAGGATCTCGTGGATGGACTCGGCCATGCGAGCAGTGTGACTGCTGGACACTACGGCCGATGGACAATCCGGAGATCGCGGATCGCCTCGAGGCCCTCGCGTCGGTGCTCGAGCTCGCCGAGGCAAACCCGTACACCACCCGCGCCTACCGCCGCGCCGCCGAGACGATCCGTGGCGCGGGCGTGCCGGTCGCGGAGCTTGTGGAGTCCGGGCGGGCGCGCGAGCTCCGGGGGATCGGCCCGGGGATCGAGAAGCGCCTCCGCGAGCTCGTCGACACGGGCGAAATCGCCGAGCTGGCCGCGCTCGAGCGCGAGCTCGCGCCCGATCTCGTTGGCCTCGGCCGCTACCTCGGGCTGGGAGCGAAGCGCTCGGTCGAGCTGGCGCGGGCGCTCGACGTCCGCACCGCCGACGAGCTCCGCGAGGCTGCCGCCGGCGGCCGGCTGCGAACGGTGCCGGGGATCGGGCCGAAGACCGAGGCGCAGCTTCTCGAGGCGCTCGCGCGCGAGGGCGAGTCGCGTGCGCGACGTGGCCTTCTGCTCAACCGCGCCCGGGAGCTGGTCGGAGCCGTCGCGGAGGCGCTCGGCGGCGAGGTGGCCGGCGACGTGCGGCGGTGGCGGGACTCCTGCGAGCTGCTTTCCGTGGTCTGCCGGGCGCAGGATCCGCGCCCCTTGCTGGCGCGCTTCCCCGAGCTGCCTCAGGTCGTCGCGCTGGTTCAGGAGGACGAGCGGCGCGCGGTGGGGGTGACGGTCGAGGGTGTGCCGGTCGAGCTCGTTGTCGCCGAGCCGGAGCGGTTCGGGACCGCCCTCGTGCGCGCGACGGGCTCGGAGGACTACGTTGCGGCGCTCGAGCCGCTACCGGATGCGCCCGATGAGGATGCGGTCTTTCGCGCGCTCGACCTGCCGTGGTGTCCACCGGAGCTGCGCGAGGAGCCGTTCAACGCCGAGCCGCCGCCGCTCGTCGAGGTGGAGGAGATCCGCGGCGATCTCCATTGCCACACGACCTGGTCGGACGGAAGGGCGAGCGTCGAGGAGATGGCCCGCGCCGCACAGGAGCGCAGCTACGACTACCTCGCGATCTGCGACCACACGCCCGCGGTGGGAGCCGTCCGCGGGCTCACCCCGGACGACGTCCGCCGGCAGGCCGAGGAGATCGCGGCCGCGAATGACCTGCTTGCGCCGTTTCGCGTCCTGCGCGGGATCGAGTGCGACATCCTCTCCGACGGGCGGCTCGACCTTCCCGACGACGTCCTGGCCGAACTCGACTGGGTTCAGGCAAGCGTGCACGGGGGTCAGCGAATGCCGCGGAGGCAGCTGACGAAGCGTGTCGAGGAGGCGCTGCGCAACCCGTACGTGCGCTGCCTCAGCCACCCGACAGGCCGCTACATCAACCGGCGGGCGGAGAACGCCCTCGACCTGGAGCGCGTCTTCGATGTCGCGCTCGAGGAAGGGGTCGCGCTCGAGGTCAATGGCCTCCCCGACCGGCTCGACCTCAGCGGCGAGCACGTCCGCGACGCGCTAGGAGCCGGAGTGCAGATCATCTGCTCCACCGACGCGCACTCGGTGGCCGGCCTTCAGAACATGACGCTCTCGGTCGCGACGGCGCGCCGCGGCTGGGCGACCGCCTCCGTCGTTGTCAACACCCGACCATTGCGGTCGATCCTCGATGGACGGAGAGCGCGGTGACCAGGGAGCTAGAGTCGCCGCCGTGACGATCTTCCTGGCCCGGCCGGAGCCGATCGGGGAGGGGATCCCGCTGGCCGTGAAGGACCTGTTCGACACGGCCGGCCTGCGCACCACCTACGGCTCGATCCTCTTCTCCGATCACGTGCCCGAGCGCACCGCCGAGGCAGTCTCCCGGCTCGAGGCGGCCGGGTACGTGAACGTCGGAAAGACGAACCTGCATGAGTTCGCCTACGGCATCACGAGCTACAACCCGCACTTCGGCGATGTCGCGAACCCGCTCGACCTTTCCCGCACGGCCGGCGGGTCGAGCTCGGGCTCGGGGGCCGCGGTCGCCGCGGGCCTCGCCGACGCAGCGCTCGGCTCGGACTCGGGCGGCTCGATCCGGATCCCGGCCGCCTGCTGCGGCATCGTCGGCTTCAAGCCCAGCCGCGGACTGGTACCGCTCGAGGGCTGCTTTCCGCTCGCCCCCAGCTTCGACCACGCGGGGCCGATGGGGCGCGACGTCCAAACCTGCACACGCATGCTGGAGGCGCTCGCGCCCGGCTTTGACGGCGTCGAGCCGGGCTCTCTGGAGGAGCTCGAGGTCGGGGTTGCCTGGCTCGAGCTCGCCGAGCCGCTCGTGCGGGCCCGCGTCGAGGCCGCCGCGGAGCTCTTCCCACGCCGTCGGGATGTCGCTTTCCCGCTTCCCGAAGGGATCGGGGCGGTCTTCATGAGAGAGGTGGCCGAGTCGCACCGCGGGCTCTTCCCCGAGCACGCCGACTCCTATGGCGAGAACGTGCGGACGAAGCTCGAGCGCTGCCTGGCGGTGACGGACGCCGAGTTCGAGGCCGCTCGGCGCGGACTCGAGGAGTACAGGGAGCGCGCGGCCGAGACAATGGAGGGACTCGACCTGCTCGTCACGCCGACGCTCGCCTTCGTCGCCCCACCCGCCGTCAAGGACGACCTCGAGATCCGCGAGGCTGTGATCCGCTTCACCTACCCGTTCAACGCGCTCGGCTGGCCGGCCCTCGCGATGCCATGCGGCCCGGCCGAGCACGGGCTTCCCGCCTCGGTCCAGCTCGTGGCGCCGGTCGGCGAAGACGCCCGGGTGATCGCCGCGGGCGCCGCGCTCGAGCGGGAGCTGACTTGACGCCTTTCCCGGCGATCGTCCGGTGCGCTCGCCCAGCGCCTCGTCGGCATCCACCCGTCACATCCTCCCGTCGCGACGTGTCATCCATGTGACCGACCAACTGGGGTCGGTGTGACAGAGCCGCCGCGCGGCGGCCGAACCGAAGGAGGACCAGATGAGCGTGACGATGGTGCGCCAGAAGATCAAGGACGGGAGCATCGAAGAGGGCGAAGCGGCGGTGCGCGACCTGTTCGCGACGTTCGATCGCGTGGGTCTCGAGGGCGTGCGCTACGCGTCGACGCGGGTGGTGGACGGCTCGACGTTCGTGATCCTGTTCGAGCTGGAGGAGGGCATCGAGGACCCGCGGTTCGCGATTCCCGAGTACCAGCGGTTCCTGGAGCAGCTCAAGGGCTGGGTGGACGGACCTCCGGTGATCGAGCAGCTCGACGTCGTCGGCTCGTACAACCTGTTCGGAACCCGGCGCGAGGAATCCGCCGTTCGATAGGAAGGGCGAACTGGGCAACGGCACGGACAGAGATGGGCGCCCCGGTGTCGCGCCGGCGCCCTTCTTCGTCCTCTTCGCTTGGGTGCGCTGCCAGTCTGAGACCGTGCGCTTGTATGCCGCCTCGCCCTGCGCGGCGAGCTTGCGCTCGACCGCTGACCGCGGCGGCCGTAATCCGGCTCAGAGGCCCGTCTTGGTGACCATCAGGTAGACGGCCCCCCTCTGGGTGGTGGTGCGCGCAGCCGACCGCCAGCGTGACCCTGGAATCGATCTTCACCGTCTGGCTGGCGTGATGGCGCTCGGTGTGCAGACGGCGGCGGCGAGGACGCCGCGCTGGCGATCGGTGAGCGAGTGGATCGTCATCTGCCGGGAGCGGTAGATCTGGTAGCCGGCGAGGGCGATGGTCGCCAGGAACGCGATCGAGATCGCGGTGACGATGGCGTCGGCCGCGTTTGCCGCCGCCGGGAACGCGGCGACGGCGAACGCCAGGGCGGCGATGATTGCGATGTTGATGGCGGCTCTCATGGGGCGGTTACTTCGAGGTCATGACGATTATGCCGAGCGTGATCGCGGCGCAGAACGCGACGATCGCGACCATCGCCAGGGTCCCGAATACGAGCGCGGTCGGGTTGCGGCCCTCACGCCCGAGCTCGGCGAATCGCGCCATCCCGAAGATCGCGACGGAGAAGATCAGCGTCACCCCCACGCCGGCCGCGAGCGAGTAGACAACGGTCTCCAAAAGCGCCTTGGTGTCGACGATCGTCGCCATCTCAGACCGCCGGCGCCGGAGCTGCCGCGCGCACGCGGCGCGCGAGGAAGGCGACGACCAGGCCAAGCCCGATCGCGCTGACGATCAGCGGCCCCACCGCGTCGTCGCCGAAGATGCTGCAGAAGCTGTATACGGCCGCGCCGAGCGCGGCCGCTGCGGGAAGCGTGAGCAGCCAGGCCGTGACGATGTCGCCGGCGACGCCCCAGCGGACCGCCGAAAGGCGCTTGCCGGCCCCCGCGCCCACCACCGCGCCCGAGATCACCTGGGTCGTCGACAGCGGATAGCCGAAGTGCGACGACGCGAGGATCACCGCCGCTCCGGCGCCCTGTGCGGAGAACCCCTGCGCGGCGTCCATCTTGATGATCCGCATTCCCATCGTCCTGATGATCCGCCAGCCGCCCGAGTACGTGCCGAGGGCGATCGCGCTCGCAGCGGCGACCACGACCCAGTCCGGCGGAGCGGAGCCCTCGGCGAGATTGCCGTTCGCGATCAGCGCCAGCGTGATCACGCCCATCGTCTTCTGGGCGTCGTTGGTGCCGTGGGCGAGGGCCAGCATGCCGCCGGAGACGATCTGGCCGAGCCGGAACCCGCGGGTCACGAGGCCCGGCCGCTGGCCGCCGACCACCCGGTAGCAGATGACTATCGCCAGGCCTCCCGCGACGAACGCGACCACCGGCGCGACCACCGCCGGGATCAGCACCTTGCCGAGGATTTCCTCGCCGAGGACGGCGTCGGCGCCCGCGGCGGCGAACGACGAGCCCACCACTCCCCCGATCAGCGCATGCGACGAGCTGGAGGGCAGCCCGTAGTACCACGTGATCAGGTTCCACAAGATCGCCCCCATCAGTCCCGCGAACACGACCGTCGGGGTGATCGCGCCGGCCTCCACGACGTCGGACGCGATCGTGGCGGCGACCTCGAGCGAGATGAACGCGCCCACGAAGTTCAGGACCGCGGCGAAGGTGACCGCGACCCGCGGCGGCATCGCCCGGGTCGAGATCGACGTCGCGACAACGTTGGCGGTGTCGTGAAAGCCATTGGTGAAGTCGAAGGCGAGCGCCGTGGCGACGACGATCGCGAGGATGATGTCGGCTTCGCTCAAGCCCTAGGCGTTCTTCATCGCCATGCCCTCGACGACGGTTGCGGCGTTCTCGGTTGCGTCGATCGCCCGCTCGAGTCTGAGAAAGATGTCCCTCCAGCGGATCACCATCATCGGATCGACCCCACCACGGAACAACGATGCGAGGGCTCCGCGGAAGAGCCGATCGCCGTCGTTCTCGAGCCGGTGGATCTCGATCCAGTACTTGTCGAGGTTCTTGAACCCGCGCAGATCTTCGAGCAGCATGGCGAGCTGCTCGCAGGCCTTGACGAGGACGTCGGCCATCGCCAGCGACTGGTCCATCGGCGCCTCGATCCCGTAGAGCCCCATGAAGTCGGCGGCCTCCTCGATGTGGTCGACGACGTCGTCGACCTTCCCCGCCAGGTTGTAAATGTCCTCAGGGTCGATCGGCGTGACGAAGGTGGCGTTGGCACGCTGGGCGATGTTGTGGGTGATCCGGTCTCCCTCCTGCTCGGCAAGCAGAATCTCGCGTGCGAGTTCGGCGCTCTCGGGCCAGCCCGCGAGCATCTCCTGGAGCAGCTTCGCCGCTCGGACGGAGTTCGCACCGGCCTCGGAGAACAGGTCGAAGAAAGCGCGGTCCTTGGGGACTAGGGAGAACGGTAGGGGCAGGGCGCGAAGTTACCACGCAAGGTGTGATCGTCCGCCAACGCATGACGTCGGGCCGCGAACCGCATCAGGCGCTGCGCCGTGTCGGCAATCGGCACGGGGACCATCGTCATCGTGGTCACGATTCTGGCGGTGGCCTCGGCGTTCATTCCCGGCATGCCCGCGGCCCCTGGAGCCCACCCACCGGCCGGGTCCAAGGCCACGCCTCCATCTTCCTCGCAGGTGCTCGACCTCTGAAGCTCCCCACCTGCGCTTTGATCCACGCAGCCGTCCAACGTCGTGGCGATCAGGCCCGGCACGCCCACCTGAGCGGTGCTGGTCCGCGGCCCCGCGGCGCATCAGCTCGATCCTCCGAGGAGCTGGACCGTACGCGGCGTCAGCGGCCCCTTCGTCGCGATCGCCAAGGGGGCAATCCAGCCCCTGCAGGAGGGCGAGAGCTCGCGGGTGACGATCTCCCTAGAGTTCGAGGAGGCGCACGGGATAGGCAAGCTGCTCGTTGGCCTGGTCGTCCGGCGGGCCCGCAAGACGTTGGCACGAAACGTGACGTGGCCACCCCGTGTTCGCGCCCCTCAGTCGTCGAGCATCGCAAGGTCCAGCTGGCTGAGGCGCTCGCGGTCGGCGAGGATGTCGATCTCGACGATCCTCCCGCCCGCTACCGTGAAGCCCAGCACCGCGAACGGCTGCCCGTCCGGGGCCGCAACCAGTCCCGCGGCTCCGTTCACGAGGGCCGGTCTTGCGAACGGGGCCGCCCGTGAGAAGCTGAGCGCGCCCTCGGCGACGGCGCTCGCCCCGCGGATCACCATGAGTGCGCCCGGGGGAACGGCCCCGCGGTCGGCCCGGAGGACGACGTCCGGGTCGAGGATCTCTACAAGGGCATCGAAGTCGCCTTCGCGAGAGGCGGCGAGGAAGGCGTCGACAACCTCTCGCTGGCGGGCGAGATCGGTATCTGGAACCGTGGTCTTGCCCCTGTAGCCGGCGGCGTGCGCGGCTCGCGAGGTGCCGCGCCGCGGTCGGGGAGCGCCCCACGATGGGGGCGATCTCGTCGAAGGGCACTGCGAACATGTCGTGGAGGACGACGGCGAGGCGCTCGGCGGGAGCGAGCGTGTCGAGCACGACGAGAAGCGCGAGCCCCACCGAGTCGGCGATCAGGGCCTCGTGCTCGGGGTCGACGCCATCCTCGGCGCTCACGATCGGCTCCGGGAGACGCGGGCCCAGGGCCACCTCGCGCCTCGACCGGCGCGATTGCAAGATGTTCAGGCACACCCGGGCGACGACGGTCGTAAGCCATCCACCCAGATTCTCGATCTCGCTGGCGTCGGACCGGCTCAGATTGAGCCAGGATTCCTGGACGGCGTCATCGGCCTCGCTCAACGAGCCGAGCATTCGATAGGCCACAGCCCGCAGGCGGGGGCGGTGCGACTCGAATTCCTTCGCCAGAAGCTCTCTCGTATCCACGGTCACATTCAGCCGTCGCGTTCTGTCATAGGAGTAGACAGACGGAATTCACCGGATGTGACAAGGAGGCGTCGAGATGACCCGAGAGGCTGCGAGCTGCGAGTTCCCGGCGCTGAGGGCCGCAGCCTGATGGGCGCCCGAGGCCGCCAGTCACCCCGCGACGACGCCGGCGACTCGCGTGTCCGAATCGACGAAGGGGCGAGGTGGTCGCGATAGTGGAGTGCAGCATCGACATATCCCGTCGTCCCAACGAGGTCTTCTCATACGCGACCGACCTTTCGCGCTACGCAGAGTGGCAGCCGGCTGTCGTGTCTGCGCGTGCGGAGGGCGGTGGCCCGCCGGCGGTGGGCTCGACAGCCGCGGTCACCCGACGGGTCGGTCCTCGGAAGTTGGCGGGCACCGAAGAGATAACCGAGCTCGATCCTCCGAGGAGCTGGACCGTACGCGGCGTCAGCGGCCCCTTCGTCGCGATCGCCAAGGGGGCAATCCAGCCCCTGCAGGAGGGCGAGAGCTCGCGGGTGACGATCTCCCTAGAGTTCGAGGAGGCGCACGGGATAGGCAAGCTGCTCGTTGGCCTGGTCGTCCGGCGGGCCCGCAAGACGTTGGCACGAAACGTGCGGGAGCTGAAGAAACGGCTTGAGAGGTAGCGGCAACCCGCCGACCCGGGGCCGAAGGAATGCGAAAGTCTATGCCCTCGCTCACGGTTCGCGACCGGATCCAGCTCTCGATCCTCGACGTCCTCAGTAGGCGCGGTATCTACCTCGGCAGGCGCTCGACGAAGATCCACGTCGCGCTCTACCGCAGGTCCAGCGGCAGGCTCGGCGGGCGTCTCCCCGGCTGGCGCGAGGCCCGAATTCTCCTCGTCGACCACATCGGCGCCAAGAGCGGGACCGAGCGGACGTCGCCGGTGATCTACCACGACCATGGCGATGCCCTTGCCGTCGTAGGTTCGAAGGCCGGCCAGCCGACGAATCCAGCCTGGTTTCACAACTTGAGGGCGAACCCGGACACCACGATCCAGATCGGCGCGGACATTCGCAGGGTCCGTGCGCGCCTCGCGACCGACGAGGAGCGCGAGCAACTGTGGCCGAAGCTCGTTGCCAACTTCCCGGCATACGAGCTCTACCAGCGCAACTCCAAGGGTCGGAAGCTCCCGGTCGTCATCCTCGATCCTCGACCAGGCTGAGGGGATCGAAACAGCCCCGACTCGGTTGCGTTCACCCCCCTGCTGGGTTGCCTGGCCTTAGCGCGCGGCCGATCTCACTTCGGAAGCTGCCTTCTCAATGAGTGCGACCACGGCCGCCGGCTGCGACACATAGACGGAATGGCTGGCCGCGACTTCGTCAACGGTCGAACCCGCCCGCTCAGACATCGAGCGCTGGGCCGGCGGCGGGATCATCCGGTCCTCGGTCGTGACGAGGTACCAGCTCGGCTTGTTCCGCCACGCCGGCTCTGTGATCTTGCCGCTCAGGGCTTCAACGCCCCACGGGACCTGCGAGTCGGCCATGAACCCTGCCAGTTCGGCATCCACGTCGGCCGCGAACGAAGCGGGAAACTTCTCCCGGTCAAGGAACAGGAAGCCGTCCTGCGGCGGCAGAATTGGCGGCACGGGCGCGTCGGGCGGCGGATCGGCAATGAGCGTCTCCACCGACTCGTCCTTGTCCGGCGCGAAGGCCGCGATATATACCAGCGCCGCCACGTTGGGATCGTTACCGGCCTCGGTGATCACCGCTCCGCCGTAGGAGTGGCCAACGAGAATCACCGGTTCGCTCTGCGCGTCGATGACCCGCTTGGTGGCCGCGGCATCCCCTTCGAGCGAGAGCGTCGGATTCTGGACGACGCTGACGTTGTAGCCGTCCCTTCTCAGGATGCTATAGACGCCCTGCCAGCCCGAGCCGTCCACGAAACCGCCGTGAACGAGAACGACGGTCCCCGCTTCCGAGCTAGCTTCCATGATGATCTCCTTCCGGTTCCGATAAGAGCAGCGCTCGATGCTACTGCTGGCTTCCCGGCGCCGCTCGATCGCGCGGTCGCCGCGAGCCCGGCCGCTCGCCTCAGTGCGCGCCGCGCAACTGCTCCGCGACCACCAGCACGGTCAGCAGCGCGGTGAGCAGCGCCAACACGACCAGACCCTCGGCACCGGCGGCGAGCGGCACGGCGGCGAGCAGCGCGCTGACGGCCACCGCGCGCGGCAGGCTCTGGGCGTTCGCGAGCCTGGCGGAGATGGTCATGAGACCGCCGAGGAAGAGGGCGGGGCCGCCGAGCGTGACGAGCGCTCCCGCGGCGTGGAGGTCGTCGGTGGGATGCGAGATCACGAGCTCGTCACCGACCGCGACAAGAACGATCCCGGCGACGATCGGGAGGTGGAGGTAGGTGTAGATGTCGCGACCGATCTGGCCCCGCTCGTCGGCGGTTGCCGCGCGGATCCGTTCGAAGACGGTGCGGGCGGCCTGGCCGAAATACAGCCACCAGAGCGCGGTCGAGGAGAGGAAGGCGAACAGCAGCGCGGCCACGACCTCGAGGCTCAGCCCCGTGTCCGAGGCGGTCGCCCCCGCCAGCACGATGCTCTCCCCGAGCGCGATGATCACGAACAACTGGAAGCGCTCGCCGAAATGGGCGCCCTCGATCTGCCACTGGCTCATTGGTGTGGTGCCCAAGCCCGGCAGCCAATAGGTCACGAGCGGCGCCGCCAGGTCAAGCCCCAGAGCACCCAGCCACAGCACCCAACGCAGCCCTCCGGCGTCGACGATGCCGCCCGCGACCCAAAGTGGCGCCGAGAGGACGCTCCAGGCCAAGATCTGGCGGAAGTTCTGCTGAAACCAACCGCGCGGCGTGACTGCGACCACGAACGCGTTGCGTCCGATCTGCAGGCCCGAGTAGGCGCACGCGAACAAGAGCGCCTGCTCGCCGAACCCCTCGGGGATCGCGACCGCCATCAGGAGGCTTGCCAGCATCACGAACACCAGCACGAGCCGAACGGGCACCGTGTCGGGATCGAACCAGTTCGTCATCCACGTGGTGTAGTTCCAGGCCCAGTACAGCGCGACGAGCATGAACGCCGTCTCGGCCGCGCCGGACCAGCTGAGGTCCGCGACCAGGTGGTGCGAGAGCTGGGTGACCGCGAAGACGTAGACGAGGTCGAAGAACAGCTCGAAGAACGTCGCCCGCTGCTCGCCCTCGCCGCGACTGCGAATGATCGGCAGGTCCGGGATGATCGGGCTCGTGCCGGCCGCCACCCCCGCGAGCATAGGCGAGCGGCGCTGGAGGCACGCGGTGCGGATGCACGCTACGACTCGGTCAGCTGACGCAGACGCCCTCGCGCATCCTCACGCAATTGCCGCAATCCGCATGATCACGAGCGTCAGGCGCGGACGGTCTGACGGCCAGTCCACAGTTCCCTACGGATGGCCCAGCGCTCGTGGTCGCGCCAGCGCCCGCCGACCTTGAGGTAGCGCTGGGAGTAGCCCTCCTTGACGAAGCCGAGGCGTGAGACCAACGCCTTCGACGCATGGTTCCCAGGCTGGATGTTCGCCTCGACCCGCCGTAGCCCAAGCGGCCCGAACGCTCGGTCCAGAACAAAGCCGACGCCCTCGTGCATGTAGCCCTTCCCCTCGAACCCGCGAAACGCCGCAAAGCCGATGAACGCGCCCTGCAGGTTTCCCCGGATGATCTGGCTCAGCTGACACGCTCCGACCAGCACGCCGTCGTCGCTCCGCCGGATGAGCGATCCGTCGAACTCGCCGGTCGCCTGTCTGTCCAGCCAGTCCCCGAACGCCTCCGGCGTGAGCGGGCCATAGATCCAGGGCCGGTGAAGCCTACGGCTCGCCCGGACCGCAGAGAGGAACTCGTCCTGGTGCTCCGCCGCGATCGGCTCGATCACCACTCTCGATGGGCCGGGAGCCACATTCCGCCTGCTCTTGGGCTCGGGCGCTCGTCAGCGAAGGAGATAGTCGATCGCGCGATCCATGACCTGGTTGCGTGTAGCGGCGTCCGTGATGCCCTCGAGGCCGTAGCCCATGTAGAGCGTGTCGTCGGTCGCTACGGCCGCCCCTTCCTTGATTCCAAGGCCGCCACGGCGGCCCCAGTCGTTGAGGTTGGCTCCCTCGATTCCCTCGGGATCCTGCGGCGCGCCGGGGACGGTCCACCCGTCCGTCGGATCGCCGTCCTCCTCGAACGACGTGCTGCCCTCACCCGTCGAGACCTCGATGTCGTCGATGAACACGCCCGGGAACTGCTGGAAGCCCCAGTCGCTGAGCGAGGTGATCGAGATCTCGACCTGTGGCCCCAGGTCGGCCGGGATGTTGACCTGGAACTGCTGCCAGCCGCTGGAGCTGCCGTTTGCCGCGTTCCACTGGCCCGGGGGCGTCCCGATCGAGCCCGTCGGGCTGCATTCGCCCGTCGCCGGATCGAACGTCTGGTAATGCCTCAGGAACGGGTGCAGCACGTTGGCCTCGTCGTCGGGATTGCTCCAACCGCCCGTACAGGACATATCCGTGCTCAGGTCACTCGTCGTGTGACCGTTCTGGTCCGGCAGCGTCGTCCAGTTGTCCTGGCCGACGGTGTGGGCCTCGACAATCAGGTAGTCGAAGTCCAGCTCGAGGTTGTAGCTCGTCCAGAACGACAGCGTCGCGCCGCCCGCCGGGACCGTGATGGTCCGTGTCAGGCGCTTGTAGGCCTCGTCGGCGCGATTCGACCACATGAAGGACTGCCCGGTGTGCGGATCGAACGGACCCGAGAGGCCACTCAGGTACTCCGCCGCCGGCCAGCTCTCGAACTGCGGGAAGCTGTCCGCCGGGTCGGTCACCTGGAGGAAGTCGCCGGTCGCGATGAACGACGAATTGGACGCCTGATTCTGAGCGCTGTCCGCGCCGTTGAACCCCCACGAGAGGCCCTCAAGCGGCTCGTCGATCCCAGCGACGTCGAACGGATCCCCGGTGTTTGGATCGCTTCCGCCAAACGGGGTCGTGACCGCCGCGCCGAAGACGTACTCGATCGGATCGCCCTGCGAGTCGCCGGACCCCGACAGGGCCAAGCACCCTGCCAGCACGGCCGGGTCGGCCCGGCACTGCTCGTTCTCGAACGGGTCGTAGAGCTGGGCGCCGAGACCGGTCGTGTACTGCTGTCCGGCACGCTGGCCGGTGTAGAGCACGCGCCCGCCCTCGTTCACGTAGTCGCGCACCTCGAGCAGCTCCTGCATCGCCAGCCGCGACGCGTTGCCGCCAGCCCAGCCGGGCTCGCGCGTCACGACGTCGTCGCCGGTGTACCAGACGACTGCGTCGTAGTGGCTGAGCACGCCGAGGTTGTCCGGCGCGGTGCGGCCGTGAGCATCGACGTCATAGACGTCGAAGGCGACGCCGTTCGCCGCCAGCGCATCCGCGTAGAAGGACAGGTAGAAGGGGCCGCCGGGCGGCTGGACGGGCGACGCTCCCGTGTAGTCCTCGGCCGAGAGCACCAGCACGCGCCTGCCGCTCTCGGAGACGGCCTCGTAGGTGAACGAGTCGCTCGTCTCACCTCCGCCGGCGAACCACACCTCCACACTGTCGCCCGGGTCGGTGCCGGTCACCTCCCCTCGGACGACGTGGTAGTAGGTGCCGTTGCCGACCCCGTAGCGCTCGCCGCCTTCCCATTCGCTCGTGTCCGCGCTCTGAACCGGACCGCCGTTGACCTGGTAGTGCAGGGTGACGTCCCCAAGGTTGCGCTTGGCGAGCACGCGCACCTCCTGCGGATCGCCGTAGGACTCGCCGAACTTGAAGTCGAAGAGGGAGGTCTGCCCGTTCTGTGGGTCGATGTCGTCGGGGTCGAGGTAGAACGGCTCGACCTCGATGCCGACCGGGGAGTCCGGATCCGCGGGGTGCGCCGCGGACCTGGCGAGGCCCAGGTGGAAGTCAAGCGTCTTCTCGAACTCCGCCTGGATCAGCTGCTCGTTATCGGGGAACACGAACCCCGATCCCGGGATCCCCTCGCCCAGCTCGGGTGTGAAGGCCACCGTGCCCGCACTGGTGTCGGCGTAGTCGGTCGTCTCACCGTTGGTGACGTAGAGCGTGTCCGCCGACTGCCCCGGGTTGAACCCCGGGATCGCGGAGTTGCCATCCGTACCCCCGGTGCCCGCGTCATCGGTGCCCCCGGTGGCAACATAGATCGGATAGTCCGCATCGAGCGTGCCGACCTGCCAGCCCTGCGGATACAAGAGCCATTCGCCGAACGAGTGCAGGTTCGACTGGAACTTCGGCTTGATCCGGTCGATCAGCCCCTGCATCGCCTGGGTCTCCGGTTCCGAGGTGGCGCTGGGACCCCGATAGGTCTCGTCCGCCGGGTCCGGGGACGATCCTTCGTTGTCGTAGCCCCAGTGCTCCCTGAAGTTACGGTTTGGATCCACCCCGTCGCCGACCGTGATCTGGCCGTCGCCGTTGTTGTCGCGCAGGTTCTTTCGCCACAGCCGCTCGTGGTCGAACGTGTATTGGTATCCGTCGGGGTTCGCGGAGATCACGAACCAGAGCTCGGTGCGCTTGAGCAGGCCCCTGATCTCCCGGTCATTGGCGCGCCAGTGGTCGATGAAGTAATGCATGAGGCGGCGGTTCACCTCGAGGCTGATCCACTCGCGTGCATGCTGGTTCGACGAGTACAGGACCGCCGGGCGCGATCCGTCGCGTATGCCGCGGGCGCCCTGCGTGAGCTTGAGGGCGATCAGGTCACGGCCCTGATGTGTGCGCCCGAGGACCTCGAGCTTTACGAGCTGAGGGTTCTGCCGGGCCACGGCGAAGAGCTCGTCGCGGATTCCCCCTGGTTCGTCCCAGGACCGCCAGACGTTGAAGCCATTGGCCGCCTGGGCCGCGGCCTGCTCGGTCACCGTCTGGCCCTTCTTGTTGCGCGTCAACTTGACCCGGACGCCGGACGCGGCGAGCTTTGCACGTTGGCTCGCGGTCAAAACGGCGTCGGCCTTGAGTCCCGATCGCGTTTGCTCCACCCCGGCGAGCTCGACGCCGCCGACCGCCTGAGCGATCTTCTCGGCGCTCCCCTTTAGCGTGTACTCCTCAAGACTCGGACGCCCTTGGCCGGCAGCCACGGGTGCGATGGACAAGGCGATCGCGACGGCAGCGATGCCGAGCATGGCCCTCCGCGACGCGGTCAAGTCGCTGCCCCTGGGCCGAGCGGACAATTGCTTGGAATTCAACCCTCTCTCCTTCCCGCCTGAAGCGGATACGACTGGCGTAAGCACGCCCACCGAGGCGCTCTACCCGTTCGAGACGATTGTTACGCGTGCTTTTGGCTCCCTCTTCGCAGTTCAGCGTGGACAGTCGCCCGCCGCCGGCCCGTTCCGCCCGCGGCGTCCCCAGCGCTCCGGGAAGCCACGCTCCAGAAGCGCGGACACGGCCCGCCAGCTCTCGTCGTCCTCGGGCGGCGCAGGGCGCTCTGGGCGGCGGACCTTGCCGTCAGCGAGCCAGCGCTCGAACGGGGGCCGCGCGGTTTCCCGCGCGGCCCCTTTCCGATACGGCTTACTTGTCGGCCTAGGTGACTCGACTCAGCACCTAGGGTCCCGTGACGATCTGGGCCAGCGGCGTGAGGTCGGCGGGGCCGAGGTCGGCGCCACCAGGACCACAGCCGTCGCACGTCCCGCCGCTTTCCGCGAGGAGTCCGGCCCCGGTCATGGGAGTGAGCTCGGGATCCGAGTAGTTGGCAAACCACTCGTCCCCGTCCGGGTCGGCTGCGGTCACGTTGGTTCCCGCATATGGCGCACCCGGATAGGTGTAGGTCCCGACGTTGAGCGAGTCATAGCCGCATCCGGGCTTTGTCGGCACCGGAGGCACGCCGGAGGTGCTCCGGCATTCCGTGCCGTTCCCGATCGGGGCGTAGCCCGCGTTGCTCGTGTTGAACGAGACCGTCCAGATCACCTCTTGACCAGGCGCAAGCTGCTCATCTTTGAAGTTGAACGTGAGCAGCACGGGGAGCGAATTCACGCACACCCCGTTGGGACCGACGAACCTGCCTGTGTCAGCGCCCGTCAGTTCGTGCTGTCCGCCGACGGCCGGTAGGGGATGTCGGGGTTGATCGTCGCTTCGGCGATCTGTGGGCCGACCTCAGCGGACGTGTCGCCGCCGTCCCCGTTCGGTAGCGCGTAGATGCGGGCCGTGATCCCCCCAGGCACCGTGAACGTCCGCTTCGGAGCCGTCACGCACGGTCTGCTCGGTTGCCCGGCTCGTTCGGATCACCGTCGACGGCGGTGTTCCAATGCCCGCTGGTGCCACAACCGTAGCTCTGGAAGTCCACGGTCATCGACTTGAGCTTGGTCCCCGCGGTCGTGTCAAGCACCACTCCGTCTCCGAACTCGCCCGCGAAGTTGCCCTCGAAGGCAAACGACGGAGCCCGGAAGCACTCCGGGAAGTCGGTTGGGATCGCGTTGTAGGCGGCGCCGGTATTGCCAGTGCCGGCGTCACAAATCGGCCCCGTGTCCGGGTTCGGCTTCACGAAGCAGGTCGGGCTGGTGCCGCAGAGGCTCGGGTCGGCGACGTGAAGAACGATCTTCTGGGTATCCGGAACGTTGCCAGTCCACGTCGCGGTGCCCATCTCCGTGGTCTCGTTGTCCTCGTCGAACCAGATGTTGGTGGCGTTGCCCCCAGGTCGCTGGAACGAGAAGGTGTAAGGGGACTTGCTGGACGTGGTCTTGGTCCAGTCAATGTCCTCAGCCTGGCCACCCTCCGCGGTCACTGCGACCGCTGGCGCATGGTTGGCGCCGGTTGGGTAGACGCAGTACTTGACCAGGCCCGGCACTCCGTTGACCGCGTCCTGGTCGTTCGAGACGAGCTCGTACGTCGTGGTTTGCCCGTCGGTCACGGCGGAGGCCTCGACGTTGTTGTCGATCGGGAGGTCCGCGGTGCCCTTCGGGGTCGGGCAGGGGGCGGAGGTGGTGCCGCCACCCGCTGTGCCGCCACCCGGCTTCGACAAGGCCTGGCTCGCGCCGATGGTTGCGAACAGGCCGACGGCGGCGACCGCTACGGCCGTGAGTGCCGGCCAATGCTTCATTTTCGCTGTCTTGAACATGTGCTCCTCTGGTGGTTGATTGGGTTGATTGCGCAGCGGGGGGTGAACGTGGCGCAACAGGTGCCCGCCGAGGCTCTCTATCTCCGGTGACCTTCGACCCCGTCACCGGATGCGTGCCTCGTCGGCGTCCTTGCGGTAGACGTTGTATCATATTGACTGTAAGTTGTCAAGAATATGCATAGGGTTGGGACGATGATACGAAGCGCATATCAGCCGGATCTACCAGGCTCCAAGGTCATGTCGCGCCGGTCGGATAGACCTGCGGGGCATGGAGGCCAGGGAGGTGGATCCCCCTCTCGCACCAAACCCCCTAGACAAGGGGGCGTCGACCCCCGCCTGCATATGAGATCGGCCGCTGAGCTCGACCCCGTGCCCGTGGTCTGCCGCTGAGCTTTGCGGATATCTACGGTCTGTCAGTCAGGCCGCTATTTCGATCCCTTGGCCCGGGGGCCGGCGGGTGATCCTCCGCGACGAGCTCGACCAGCTGCGCTAGACGCCACGCCCCTTCGACTTTCATCGCCGCCACTGGCCGACCCCGGCGGCGACAAGGGCGGCGGCCACTCCGGTCGCCCTGAGATCCACTGGCCCGTCCGCGGGTCGATCTGATGCCGATGCTTGCCGGAGTCCAACGCGAGCTGGCGAAGTTCCGGGGAGTGTCTCCAGGCACGTACGGACGCCAGCCTGATGAGCAGGATCCTGCGCCGTGAGCGTCGCCGCCGACGTTGGCGCGTAGCGAACCGTCCGGAGAGGCGCTGCCGAGGGATCCCTTCCCCGACCCCCCAGGGGTGAGAGGGGGTGCGCGCCCCTCCGGACGGCTCAGCTCACGCGCTGGTGCAGCAGAGAGTCAGCGCGCCCGGCCGAGTCCTATTGGAGGCTCGGTGCGGGGCCGTCGCCCCGGCGCTTGTAGAGCGCCAGGAGGTCGATCTCAATCCCGGCTCGCTCGACGAGGTCGCCCATGCCGGGCCTGGCCTTTAGCGCGGCCAACGCCGTCTCCAAATGGAGAATCTCGAAATCCAGGAGCTCGCGCTTCGTCATGTTGCTGCCCATCCTCATGTCACGCCGAACACAACGGCGGCTATCCGCCGGGTCATAGTGGTGATGGTCTGAGCCCGCATCATGGGCCTCCCTTGGTCTTGGCCCGGAGCCTGGTCCTCGACGAGGCGAGCCTCCGGTCCGGTGTCGACGCGGAGGTTCCGACAGGCCGGTATACGCTCAGTCCAGGCGCGGTCTATTCCGCGGCCCACGCCGGTTAAACCTGTGGCAGTAGCACTGTTATCGCCCGGTCCCGGCGGGCACTTGAAGGGACGTACCCGGTAACCAGTAGCCCGCTTCCGTGGATCGGGTACGGGAGGCGCAGCGGCGGGTAACGAGGCTCACCGGCTCGCGACCCTCCCCCTTGTCGATCGCATACTGGATTCCGGGTAGTGCGCATTGCGCTGCCCCTGGCCCCGGAGTAGCCTCGCCCGAAGCATTCGAACTCGATGGGGGGTGACAAGTGAACAAGCGGCTCTGGTTCCTGCTTGCCGTCGCGTGGCTCTTCAACGTTCTCCTCGTCCTGCTCGGGATCGCGCTGCCGTGGTGGTTGCTCGGTGACGACACGTGGTTTGAAGACCCGGCGCCCGCACGCGCGACTTCTTCCTCCTGGTTGCGGGACTTGGCACGGGCGCCCTTATCTGCAGCGGCGTCCTCTGGCTCGGTGCCTCTGGCCTTTCAAGAGATGAGCGAGCGCAGTCTGCGCGACCAGACCGCGAGCACCTGGTGACCCGCGGGCTCCACGTCGGCTTCCGCGCCCGCGACCGCGCGCAGGTCGACGCGTTCTGGCAGGCGGGCGTCGACGCGGGGTACCGCGACGACGGCGCGCCCGGGCCGCGCACGCAGTACGGCCCGACGTACTACGGCGGGTTCCTGCTCGACCCCGACGGCAACAGCGTCGAGGCGGTCCACGGCGACCGCGAGGACGCCGTGCCCGAGGCCGCGTCGACCACCTGTGGATCCGCGTCCGCGACCCGCAGGCCTCCCGCCGCTTGAACACGACGATCGCCCCGCACGCCGGGCTCCGCCTGGCGCATGACCAGCCCGGCCGCGTGCAGCTGTCCGGCCCGGACTACAGCTTCTCGCTCGTCCGGGACGAGCGGCCGCTCACGGAGCAGTCCACCTGCAGACCCTGCGCGCGAGGACGCCACGTGCGCAGCGTCATCCACAACCGTCTCGCTCGTGGGGACCCGGCGGCAGATCGCTAGGCGGACCACGTCACTCCGCTCGAGCACGCAGGCTACCACCCGGCTACACGCGCGTTCGTGCTCGACGTCATCGTGCAAGATCCGTCCCGGTCATCACCCGCGCCACAACCGGTGCGGGCTTCAGATGCACCAGTACGTTGCTGCCCGCCGCGATCCGCACTGCCTCGTCGCAGGCCACGCCGTGCTCGCGGGCCACGGCCTGCGCGGCCGCGAGCGAGGCAGGCTTTGCCGGTCGCGTCGGCCGTCACTGCGGCGAAACACCCAGGGTGAGTGGCGCGTCATCAGCATCGGACAGGTGGTCGGTGGCTGACAGCGTCCGCGATTATGCCGTTCGACGCTCCGGCGACCGGCGCTGACCGCCGCCTATTTGCTGGCGAAACGAGTGGGCCGTGAAGGACTCGAACCTTCAACCTTGAGATTAAGAGTCTCCTGCTCTACCAGTTGAGCTAACGGCCCTCGGCCGTGAGATTAGCGGCGGGCGCATGCCCCAGATCGCCTCAGGTCTGGCGCTTTTGTTCGCCTATTCCGAACTAAGGCGCCACGCGGGCGCGGCATCGCCTGGCCATCGCCACCCGGGCGCGGCATCGCCTGGCCATCGCCACCCGGCCGGCGTCGCCGCCGGCTAGACCGCCTCGACCCAGCGGAGCACCTGGGGGCGGGTGAGGCGAAAGCTCCGCGGGGAGAGGCGCGCCAGGACCTCCCAGGTGAACGGTCGGCAGAGGCGCTCCGCGAGGAATGGGTTTCCGGTCGCGTCGCGGAGGATCGCGCGCGCCAGCGCTTTCGCCGCTGGGCCGGGACGGCCCCAGCGGTACAGGCGCAGGGCCGAGCCGTCACCGTCCCCGAGCTCGAGCGGGCGGCGTTCGCCCTGGGTTTCGACCCAGACGATCCGGCCGAGCTGGGTCTCCTCGCCGACGTAGGTGGCGGTCCGGTCCGCCGCGATCCGGTCGGACCGCGGGATGGGCTCCTCCTCGATCCGAACCCCCGCTTCTGTCTGGGCTGGTAACGGTCCGGACAGTTTGCGTCCCATGGCGATCCTCCTGGATGCGCTTGGTGAGTGCACCAAGGGAACCACTCCGACCTAAAGGGAACCTTGGAACGGGATAAGAATCCGCGAGCGCTACGGCGAGGCCGGTGGAAGCGTCCCGCCGAAACCACCGAATGGGCTCTGGAGCTGCGGCTCCTCGCCCCCGCTCTGGGGAGCCTGCTTGTTGATCTTGCGCGCCTGCTCGGAGAGCTTGTCGAGCCGGCGCTCGAGCTGGTCGGCCTCCTTGCCGTTCGCTTGCGCAACGGCCTTGTCGGCTGCCTCGTCGCCGGCGGCGACGTCGCCCGCGACGTAATGGAGATAGGCGAGTGCCCCGTAGGTCTCGGGGTTAGGCTCCGCCTTGGCAAGCTCGGCCTGCGTCCGCGCCGCACCGGAGGCATCGCCGAGAACCTGGTAGACGAGGACCATCTGCGAGGCGGTGGTCGTTTCCAGCTCCTTGGGATTGGTCCGCAGGTACCGCTCCCAGGCATCCAGCGCCGGGTTCCAGTAGCTGCGGGCTTCCTCGTTGGCCACCGGGACCCCGGTGGTCTCGTCCTGGTCCGCGACCGTGTTCCCGGCTAGAAAGCCGTAGCGGGCGACGTCGAGCAGCGCATCCGGGTTGTCGGGGTTGTTCGCGAGACGCTGCTGGGCCTCGTCCACCTGTGAGTCGAATTGCGTCACCGGGTCGGCATCGTCGCCGCCTCCGAAGAGCTGAGCCGGATCGAGGGTGACGCTGCTGCCGATCCCGAACAGGACGAACCCGAACAGGAACAGCGCCGCGAGCGTCCCGTAGACGATCCGGACGACATTGCGGCGCTTGCCGCTCTGCAGGTCGAAGAGCATCAGTTGGTCCTCAGCTTAGGGCCTGAATGCGACTTGCCTGGCGCCTAGCCGGTCTCCCGCGCGGCCGCGTCGGCGTCGGCGAGCTCGGCGTCGGCCTCGGCCGGCGGATGCCCGAACACCTTCGAAAGCTGGATCGAGGCCTCGTACAGGACCAGCAGCGGAAGCATCGAGATCACCATCGTCACCGGGTCGGTCCCGGGGAGCAGCATCGCGAGGACCGCGATGATCAGCACTGCGTAGCCGCGGTTGTGGGTGAGCTGCTCGGGCGTCACGATCCCCAGGCGGGTCACCGCCAGCACCCCGACCGGGATCTGGAACAAGATCCCGACCGCGATCAGTGTGAGGATGACGAAGCTGTACCACTCGTTCGCTCGCAGCTGGATGTCGAACGCATCGGCGTTGAAGTTGAGGAGGAAGTTGGCGGCCGCGGGGACGACGACGAAGTAGGCGAAGACGATGCCGCCGATGAACAGGACAGGGACCATCAGCAGGAACGGCAGGATCACCCGCTTCTCGTGCGGGGCCAGCGCCGGCAGCACGAACGCATACGCCTGATAGAGCAGGATCGGGAGGGCGATGAGGAGGCCGGCGTAGATCGAGAGCTTGACCGTGGTGAAGAACGGCTCGGTGGGGCTCAACGTGGTGGGTTGAATGTCCTCCTCGGCCGTGGCCGGCTCGTTGGGCCCCGTCGGGCTGAAGGTCGTGGCGCGGTTCTCGACCTCGGCGGGCAACGGCTCGTTGGCGATGTCGAGCAGCAGGTCGTTCTGCCAGAAGCAGAGGGAGCACGCGATCAGCAGCACGAAAACGGAGACGAGGATCCGCGAGCGCAGTTCGTCGAGATGTTCGACGAGCGTCATCCGCTCGTCGAACTGGGCGGCCTTCAGTCGGGCCACGGTGCTGTGGCCTCCGCCCGGTCCCCGCTCACCTCAGGAGCGGTTGTGAGTGACGACCTCGCCCTCGACCTGCTCAGCCGCATCCGGCGGGTCCTGAAGCTCGCGCTTCTCCTCGTCGTCATCCTTGCCCGAGATCGAGCTCCTGAACTCCCGGATCCCGTGCCCCACCGAGCGCCCCAGCTCGGGAAGCCGCTTGGGGCCGAAGATCACCAGCGCGATGATCAGAACGATCGCCAGCTCGAGTGGTCCAACGTTGGGCATCGACCTGATGGTACCGGGGACCGCCCTCCGGCCGGGTGAAGCCTGTGTAATGCCGCCACGACCGGCTATACGCTGCCGCCCATGATCCTGTCCGACAGGACGATCCGTGAGGAGCTCGAGGCGGGCGGCATCGTGATCGAGCCGCTGGGGGAGAACGCGATCCAACCCTCCTCCGTGGATCTCCACGTGGACCATCTCTTTCGGGTCTTCCGCAACGACACGACGCCGTATATCGATCCGAAGCGGCCCCAGGACGACCTCACCGAACTCGTCGAGGTGGAGGAGGGAAAGGCGTTCATCCTCCACCCGGGCGAGTTTGTGCTCGGGTCGACGTTGGAGCGAGTCGCCCTGGGTCCCGATCTGGTTGCTCGGCTAGAGGGAAAATCGAGCCTCGGCCGGCTCGGCCTCTTGATTCATTCGAGTCTGCCCGCTTCGGAGCCGGTGATGCTGTTGCTCGACGGCAAGCTCGAGCCGCGTTCGATCGGCGAGATCGTGCGCAAGCGACTGCCGGGATCGGTGGTTTCGTTCGATCCCGAGACGTTCGAGGTCGGCTATCACGAGATCACCGGCTGGTACGAGGGAGGCCCCGATCGGATCTACGAGGTGAAGCTGGCGTCGGGGCGCCGCATCCGGATCACCGCGGGCCACAACCTCTTCACTCTCGACGAGCACGGCAGGCTGGCGAAGCGGCGAACCCTGGAGCTTCGCCCTGGGGCTCGTGTGGCGATCCCTGAGTTCGTACCGGACCCGCCCGATTGGTCGCTGAGCCTCGACCTGCTCGCGGTGATCCCTCGGGATGAGTACGAGGGGCTGAGGTGTACGGGGCCGACCGTGGCGGCGGCGTTTGAGCAGCATGAGCCAGAGATCCGCAGCGGCATTCGGCGTGCCGGAGGCGCCCGTTACGACCATTACCGCTCCCGTTCCCGCCTCCCCATGCAGGTGGCGGCCGGCGTTCCGGGCCTGTTGGAGCGACTGACTGAGCACGACCACCTCGAGGTAAGGCAGGCCAAGCAGGGGTTCCCGCGCTATCTCACCATCGACCCGGACTTCGCCTGGCTGCTGGGTCTCTACATCGCGGAGGGATCGCGCCGGGATAGGCAGTTCACGATCTCGAACACCGACCGGAGCATCCTCGACCGCGTGGAGAGCATCCTCACCCGACTGGGCATCCCGGTCTACCGCTGCGACGGCCGCGAGATCACAGGGTGCTCCGCCTTCTTCTCGCTTCTCCTGAAGTGGCTGGGCACCGGCGTAGACGCTCACTCGAAGCGCATTCCGCCGATCGTGTTTGGCTGGCCGTACGCCCGCATGCACGGGTTCCTCGACGGTCTCGTCGATGGGGACGGCTCGAGCGATTCAACGCGCACCTCGGTGTGGACCTCGTCCGAAGGACTGGTGGCCGACCTCCTGCTGCTCGCCCAGCGACTCGGCCGGCGGGCCGGGACCTGGTTCCGCGAAGAGGACGGCCGGCGACTGTGGCAGGTCTACCTCCCAATCAAGGAGCATCAGTTGCTCACGTCGGTGCCCAATCCGGATCGCCTCCTTGCCGAGATCCGCGAACAAGCGGGCTTGAGCCGGGCAGCGGCGGGCAGGCTCGCCGGATACCGAGCTCCTGGGAGTCTCTCCCGCCTCGAGAGACGGACCGGGCGCGACGCCGTTTGGCTAGCGACGCTCCGCCGTCTTCGCTCCGCCTATGCCCGCAGGCCCGAGTGCCCACCGGCTATCGCGCGGCTCGACCGCCTCGTCGACGGACATCTGCTTTGGGACAAGGTCGTGGAGGTCCGCGACACGGGCCGTGCCGAGCCGATCTTCGACCTCGAGGTGAGGCCGAAAGGCCGCACGATCGAGAACTTCCTTGCGGGCCACGGCGGCGTGTTTGCCTCGAATACCGCGGGATTCGTCGATAGTGGCTTCAACGGCCACCTCACCCTCGAGCTCTCGAACGTCGCCAACCTCCCGATCGCGATCTATCCGGGGATGAAGATCGGCCAGATCTCGTTCCTCCGGATGACGACGGCGGCCGAGCATCCCTACGGCAGCGACGCGGCCGGATCCAAATACCAGGGCCAGCGAGGGCCGACGCCCTCGCGCTACTACCGCAATTTCGAAGAGGACGGCTAGCGGGTCTGAAGCGCGTCAGTCGGCAGCGGTGAACCCGCCCGCGGAATTGTTGAGCCTTCGTGAAGTGCGGTAAACCCGTACCAGATTTCCGGGATCGCCCGCTAAAGCACGCCTCCCCTCGCGCCGATAACGCGGGCAGGATGGCGGACTGGCGGAGAACCACAAACAGCGGCGAGCGGCTCGGAGTGAGCCGCTCGATCGCGCCTGAAGCCTTCCTCGCCTCCCAATCGGTTCCGGAGCGCGCAGCCGGCCACGGCATCGACCTCGACCTCTGTCCGTGCTGCAGGTCCGAGCTGGTCTATCCCACCAACTGGGTGCCGGCGGCGCCTCGTCGCTGGCGGGTTGAGCTTCGCTGTCCCGAGTGCGACTGGACCGGCTGCGGGATCTACCCACAGTCGGTCGTCGACCGGTTCGACCATGCGCTGGACGCGGCCACTGAGTCGCTGCTCGCCGACCTCCATCTGCTCGTCAGAGCGAACATGGAGGACCAGGCGGAAGCGTTCGTATCCGCGCTCGAGAACGACCACATCCTGCCGGAAGACTTCTAACCGGCACACAGAGTGTGCCGGCAGAGGCGTGTCAGGCGCCGAAGGCGCCGCAAGTTGTACTTCTGAGCGCTGGGGGCTGCGCCCCCGCTCGCGGCTACGAATACCGTTCGACGACCCCGTCGGCTACCAAGCCGAGCAGCTCGCGTTGCTCCGCATCGATCGGCGCCTTCGTGAGGATGTGCTTCGCCAGCTCGACCCTCCGGCGCGCGCCCTCACGGACCTGCTCGAGCGCCGAGGTGGCCGCGATCCGGTCGCAGACGGCCGCCGCCGAGTCCTCGTCGAGTGAGCGCAGGTCAAGCTGCGCCAGCCCGAGATCACGCTCGCGGGCAACGATCAGCGGCAGGGTGACGGTGCCGTCCAGCAGGTCGGTCCCGCGCGCCTTGCCGGTGCGCTCGACCGGCCCGGAGACGTCGAGGACGTCGTCGAGCAGCTGAAACGAGAGACCGATCTCTCGCCCGAACGCCTTCAGCTCGTCGTCGGCCGCCGGGTCGTCTCGCCCGATCACGCACGCGCATTCGAACAGCCGCGCGGTCTTCAGCCGACAGCGCTCCAGGTAGCGCGCCGGAGGGATCGAGAGATCGAAGGCGTCCCGCCGCTGGGCGAGCTCCCCACGCGCCAGGGCGACCGAGGCGGTCGCAAGCAGAGCGACCCGTCTCTCCTGACCCCCGGCGTCGGCGCTCACGCTGCCGCCGTGATCGCTGTCGGTGAGCTCGGCGAACGCCCGAGACAGCAACAGGTCGCCGACCGCGGTCGCCCGCTCGCGGCCCGAGCTGGCGAGCACCGTCGGGCGCCCGCGCCGAATCGGCGCCTCATCCAGCACGTCGTCGTGGACCAGGGTGGCCATGTGGACCAGCTCCACCGCGCTCGCCGCGCGGGTCGCGGCCGCACCGGCGTCCGGGCCGGCGCACAGCAGGACCAGCATCGGACGCAGCCGCTTGCCGCCCGCCTCGAGCGTCGCCCCGGCGTCCCCGCCGAGCGCCTCGCCGTGAGCCGCCACCGCCCCGGCGAGCCGCTCCTCGACCCCACCCATCAGCTGAGGCAGCCACATCTCGGCGGCCTCCATCACCATCGTCACCGGCGGCGAGACGGCGGAGCCGTGCGGGCTCACGACCGCACTCCGGAGTGGATCGCGATGATCCCCCCGGCGAGGATCAGATAACGGATCCGCTCGAGCCCGGCACGATCCATGATCGCGGCCAGCTCACCCGGCCCCGGGAAGGTCCGAACCGAGTCGGGGAGGTAGCTGTACGCGTCGCGATCGCCGGCGAACGTGCCGAGCAGGGGCACGGCCCGGTCGAACCAGAGCGAGAAGAACGTGCTCAGCGGCGGGCGCTGCGGCTGGGTGATCTCGAGGACCGCCAACCGGCCGCCGGGCCGGAGCACCCGGGCCATCTCGCGCACGCCGCCTTCGACGTCGGCCAGGTTGCGGACGCCGAAGCCAACGGTGACGGCATCGAACGACGCGTCGCTGTAGGGCAGCTCGAGCGCGTCGGCCCACTCGAACTCCACCGGCGCCAGCCCGGCCCCGGCGCCGTTGCCGGCGAGGTCGCGGGCGTGTCCCAGCCGGAGCCGATCCTCCTTCTCCCGGGCCAGCTCGAGCATCCGCTCCGAGAAGTCGCAGCCGACGACCCGCCCGCTGGGGCCGATCCGCCTGGCCAGCTCGAACGCAAGCTCGCCGGTGCCGCAGCACACGTCTAGCGCGGAGTCCCCGGCGCCGACCACGGCGCGCTCGGCCGTGCGCTCCCGCCAGCGGCTGTCGAGGCCGGCGCTCATCAGGCGGTTCATCACGTCGTAGACACCAGCGATCCGATCGAACATCGACCGGATCTGGGACGAGAACTCGGCCGAGGAGCGCGACGGGCGAGCCGGATCCACTATTGCAGCGATGCGAGGAAGTCGACCAGGTCGTTGAACTTGCCCTCGGACAGGCCCTCGAACGAGGGCATGATGCCCGCCGGATTGACCAGGCTGCGCGAGATCGCCGCCCGCGGCAGCTTCGCCCCGATCTCGGTCAGCTCCGGTCCCGGGCCGTCGTTCCCGTTGTCGCCGAACTTGTGGCAGGCGAGGCAACCGGACTGGGCCGCGACCTGCGCGCCGGCCTCCTGCCCGGCGGGGACGATGTCCTCGTTGATCTCCGTCGGGGAGCCGGCCGACGCGCCGAGGTAGGTCAGGAACGCCAGCGAGACGATCGTGAGGATCCCGGCGATGGTGGCGACCGGCCGCCGCTCCGGCCGCCGCTCGGGGTTGCGGTCGTAGAACGGCAGCAGGAGCAGCAGGACTGCCGCGAGCGTGGGGATGCCCACGGTGGCGATCGGCACCAGCTCCGGCGGCTTGATCACGCGCAGGATCTCGAACGGCCAGAAGAAGTACCACTCAGGCCGCGGGACGTAGGTGGTGGTCGTCGGGTCGGGCTTCGGTCCCTGCTCCGCCCCGAGAAGGAGCGCCATGACCACGATCACCACGACCGTGATGAGGGCCATCACCGAGTCCTTCATCACCGCGTACGGGAAGAACGGCTTCCCCTTCTTCTTCAGCAGCTCGTACTCGCGGAGGTAGGCCTCCTTCTCGGCGGGATTCATGGCCTACCCCCTGCGCTCCGTGCCCACGCCGTTGGTCGCCCCCGCAGCCGCAACCGCCCGCTCGCGCACCGACTTCGGCGACGGCTCGGTCCGCAGCCACGGCGGCGCCGTCGTCCCCAGCTTCACCACCAGGTACAGGTGCGCGCCAATCAGGGCGATGATCGCGCCGGGCACGAACAACATGTGGATCGCATAGAACCGCGCCAGCGTCGACGACTCGAACTCGGCGCCCGCCCGCAGGAAGTCGGCCAGATACGGGCCGACCACCGGCCCCGTGGCAGTGATGTTCATGGCGACGATCGTGGCCCAATAGGAGCGCTGGTCGAACGGCAGCAGGTAGCCGGTCAGCCCCATGATCATGACGAGGATCAGGAGCGTTACGCCGATCACCCAGTTGAGCTCGCGCGGGTACTTGTAGGCGCCGAAGAAGAACACCCTGCCCATGTGGAGGAAGATCAGGATGATCATCACCGAGGCGCCCCACTTGTGCATTCCGCGGACGAACTCGCCTAGCCAGACGTCGTTCGTGAGGTGGGTGATCGAGGCGTAGGCCTCGGTGGCCGACGGCGTGTAGTACATCGCCAGGAAGACGCCGGTCACGGCCTGGACCACGAACGCGATCAGGGTCGCCGAGCCGAGCGTGTAGAACCAGTTCGTGCCCTTCGGGACCTTGCGCCACAGCAGGTAGTTGATGAAGCCGGTGCTCCCGGTTCGCTCGTCGACCCACCCGAGGAGATCGGCGGGCGCCTCCTTGGCGCGGTCCGCCGGGCCCAGGCCGTCGCCCTGACCCGGCTTCTGCGGCTTCCTGAGGGCTCCGGGGATCAGCTGCATCGCTCAGCCCACCTCGCTCACGGCGGCGGGGCCGTGGTCGGACGCGGCGGGTAGAGGTACTCCCAGATGCCGCCGGTGAACTCACCCGGGTCGCGGGCACGTACCGGCTCGAGCTGTGAGGTGACGCTGTAGCGAGGGCCGATGTCGAGCTGGTCGCCCGAGACACGAGTCTGGAACCGGTCGAGCGGCCGCACCGGTGGCCCGCCGATCACCTGGCCCTCGAAGTCGTAGACCCCTCCGTGGCAGGGACAGATGAAGCTGTTCGAGGCGGAGACGAACCGGACGGGACAGCCGAGGTGCGCGCACCGGTTGGAGATCGCGATGTACTCATCCGGGTCCTCGTCGAAGGCGGGGTTCCCCTTGCGGATGTAGACGGTGGTCTTGCCGATCTCGCCCACTCCGTCGACCTGGGTGATCACCGCCTGCTTGTAGGAGTCCGGCTTGAACTGGTCGAGCGGGCCCACACTCTCCCAGGTCTCCTCGGGACTCTCGAAGATCGGCGCGAGCGAGAACCCGACGGCGGGCAGCACGATTGCGAGGCCGGCGATGCCGCCGACGGCCTGCACGCCGATGTTGAGCGCGGTCCGCCGAGTCATCGACTCGCCCTCGAAGTAGCCGGGCGGATCCTGTTGCGGTAGCGACCCGGCTCTCTCGGAACCGCTTCCGCCTCCGGTCTTCTGATCCGCCTCGGCCACGCTCAGGAGTCTCCGAAGAGAAGTTTATTGGAGCCGCTAGGTATCCATGGCCGCAGCGCAGCGCCGGAAGGCGCCCTCGATCGCCGCGTCGGCGGCGGTATCGGATGCCACTTGACGCAGCCGCCGGGCGGCGTCGGGATGCCGCCGGCGGAGCGCGTCCTTGGCCGCGTCGTGGGCCTCGCCCCCTCCCACCGCGACGGCGACCGTCGACGCCAGCCAGAGGGCCGCCGCGAGCTCGGAACCGGATGAGCCGGCGCCTTCGATCGCCTCCCCGGCGCCGTCCCGCGCGCCCGGGTGGACCTGCGCCTGCAGCGAGATCAAGTCGGCGAGCTCGCGCACGGCGTCCGTGTCGCCGAGCGCGGCCAGCCGCTCGAGGCCGAGGGCGTACAGATAGTCGCCGGCGAGCAGCGAGAGATCGCCGTCGACGGCGTCGAGGACCCGTGGCTGGCCGTAGTGGAGCAGATAGCCCTCGTACATCGCCTCGATCACGAAGGCGTACTCGGCCGGGGACTGCGCGGCGCGTGGCCCGACCGCGGCGAGCAAGCCGAGCGCGGGCTCCTCGTCCGGCTCGCGCACGTGAGGGGAGATGACCGTGTCCTCTGCGCGGAGGCGCATCGCGAGGTCGCCCAGGGCGTTCTCCGGAGTTGTGGCCGGGCTCACCGTCATCCGCGGGCGAGATTACCCGCGACGTATTTGCAGCGATGGCCGACTTACCCTCACATAGGGTGAGTAACTCGGCCATCGCTCCGTGAGGACGTCTAGCCTGTGCCGCCGTGCTGCGCCCGTCCTATCCGATCGAGACCGAGCGCCTCTTGATCCGGCCGTTCTCGGAGGACGACTTCGAGGGAATGCTGGCCATCCACTCGCGCCCCGACGTCGTCCGGTACCTCTACTGGGAACCCCGGGGGCCCGAGGAGGTCCGCCGCGTGCTCGAGGAGAAGTCCGGGATGTCGGCGATCGAGGCCGAGGGTGACGCCCTCAGCCTCGCCGTCGTGCATCGCGACGGTGGCGCCCTGCTCGGCGAGGTCAGCCTGGGCTGGCGAAGCGAAGGGCATCGCCAGGGCGAGCTCGGGTTCATCATTCATCCCGACCACGGTGGCCACGGCTTCGCAACCGAGGCCGCCGAGAAGATGCTCGCCCTGGGATTCGAGGACCTCGGGCTGCATCGGATCTTCGGCAGCTGCGAGGCAAGAAACGCTCCGTCGGCTCGCCTGATGGAGCGATTGGGCATGCGCCTCGAAGCGCATCTGATCGAGAACGAGTTCGTCAAGGGCGAGTGGCAGAGCGAGCTCGACTACGCGATCCTCGACCGCGAGTGGCGGGAGTCGCGGGCCCCCTAGGGCGATCGGTTATTCCGCCTAGCCCAGCGCCTCCGCGAACGCCTCGGCTGCGGCGCTGATCGTGCGCTCGATCGCCGCGTCGTCGTGGACGAGGGAGACGAACCACGCCTCGAACTGCGAGGCGGGCGGGTAGACGCCGCGCTCGAGCAGCGCCCGGCAGAAGATGCCGTAGGCCTCGAGATCACAGGCGGAGGCGGCCGCGAAGTCCTCGACCGGACCCTCGCTGAAGAACGGGGTCACCAGGCCCGGCGCCGCCACGACCTGCACCGGGCGATCGCCGGCCGCGTCGCGCAGGCCGGCGGCCAGCCGCGCCGTGAGCGTCCGCAGGCGCAGGTAGGCATCCGCGTCGAGCAGCTGGAGGGTCGCGAGGCCCGCGGCCGTGGCCAGGGGGTTCCCGGACAGGGTGCCCGCCTGATAGACGTCGCCGGCCGGAGCGACCTGCTCCATCAGATCGGCCCGCCCCCCGTAGGCCGCGGCGGGCAGGCCGCCGCCCAGCACCTTGCCGATCACGGTCAGGTCGGGATCGACCCCGTAGAGCTCCTGGGCGCCGCCGCGGGCGACGCGGAATCCGGTGATCACCTCGTCGAATATCAGCAACACCCCGGCGGCCTCGGTCTGCTCGCGCAGGAAGGCGAGGTGGCCGAGGGCCGGCGGCACCACTCCCATGTTGGCCGCGATCGGCTCGCAGATGATCGCGGCGAACTCGTCCGCTGCGAGCGCCGCGGTGACCGCGTCGCGGTCGTTCCAGGGGACCACCACCGTGTCCGAGGCGGCCGCCGGCGTGACCCCTGGGCTCGCCGGAATGCCGTGAGTGGCGAGTCCCGAGCCCGCCTCGGCCAGCAGCCCGTCGACATGGCCGTGATAGGCCCCGGCGAACTTCAGGACCCGGTCGCGCCCGGTCGCGGCCCGGGCCAGGCGAATCGCGCTCATCGACGCCTCGGTCCCCGAGCTGGTCATGCGCACCATCTCCACCGACGGGAACCGGTCGGTCACCTCGGCCGCGAGCTCGACCTCGGCCTCGGTCGGCGCGCCGAAGCTCGTGCCGCGGGCCGCCGCCGCCTGCACCGCCTCGACGACGTCGGGATGGGCGTGGCCGAGGATCAGCGGCCCCCAGGAGCAGACCCAGTCGATATAGCGGTGCCCGTCGACGTCGATGAGCTCGAACCCCTCGCCCCGCTCGATGAAGATCGGGTGCTCTCGACCGATCGAGCCCATCGCCCGCACCGGTGAGTTCACGCCGCCGGGCATCAACCCCACCGCGCGTGCATAGAGCACCTCGGAGGCCCTCGTGTCGAGCTCTGAAACCGTCTGATCGGTCACGCCTGCGGGGCGTGCTCGTCTTCCCACCGTGCGTACTCGTCAGTGAAGTAGTGCAGCCGCACCTTCTTGAACTCGGTGGACGAGTAGAGCACGGCGCGGTTTGAGCCGTGGAGGTCGTGCTCGTTCGCGATCGCGTCGAGGACCGCGTCGCACTCCTGCTTCGAGCGGCCGTGGGCCATGGTGAAGACCGAGTAGGGCCAGTCGCGATAGGTCGGGCGCTGGTAGCAGTGGGAGATGCCGCGCACCGCCGCCATCCGCGCCCCGACCTCGAGGATGTCCACCTCGGGGACCCTCCACACGCCCATGCCGTTGGCGGAGAAGCCCGCTCGGCGGTGGTAGAGGATCGCCGCGACGCGCCGCAGGAGCTTGCGGTCGACCATGCCGCGCAGGTGCTCGAGGAAGTCCTGCGTGCCCATGCCGACCTCGGCAGCCGCCTCGTCATACGGCCGGTCGGCCACCGCCATCGGCCCCTGGAGCGCCCGGATCACCGCGATGTCCCGCTCGTCGTACGGCTGGCGCTCGAGCTCGCGCGGCGGCGAGTCGTCGACGGCGGCCGCCAGCGCGTCCGTCCCCTTCTCCATCTCGAGGTTCATGTTGATCTTGAACAGCCGCAGGGTCGGGAGCTGGCGGATCGACTCGGCGCCGGTCAGCCGCTGGAGCACCTCGAGGGTGCCCTCCAGGCCCAGCCGCGAATCGGGCGGGGTCGCGATCGTGAACCACAGGTTGAACTCGTGGGTGCGCAGATAGTTGTGCGAGACGCCGGGATGCGAGTTGATGATCGCGGCGGCCCGGTGGGGGTGCTCGGCGTCGACCCGGGCCGCGACCAGCATCGAGGAGTACCCGAGCGCGCGGGTATCGAAAATCGGGGTGATCTCGCGGATGATTCGCTCGTCGAGCAGGCGCTGCGTCCGGGCCGTGACCTCGTCGGCCGGCAGCTCCGCCTCCTCCGCGATCAGCACGAACGGCTGCGCCTCGAGGGGAAAGCTCGACTGGAGCAGATTCGCCAGGCGCTTGTCGGTTTCGTCGAGCGGAACCGCCGCCCCGCCCTGCCGCGCGCGCAGCTTGGGCCGAGCTACCGCCACTCGGCGAATTCCTTCGCGTAATAGGTGATGATCACGTCAGCGCCGGCTCGGCGAATCGCCGTCAACGCCTCCGTGGCGGCGGCGCGCTCGTCGATCCAGCCGTTGGCGGCGGCCGCCTTCAGCATCGAGTACTCGCCCGAGACCTGGTAGGCGGCGACCGGGAGGTTCGTCTCCTGCTTCACCCGTTGGATCAGGTCGAGATAGGGGAGCGCCGGCTTCACCATCACCATGTCGGCCCCCTCTTCGACGTCGAGGGCGACCTCGCGCAGCGCCTCGCGCGCGTTCGCCGGGTCCATCTGGTAGCCGCGGCGATCGCCGAAGTCGGGGGTCGACTCGGCCGCCTCGCGAAACGGACCGTAGAACGCCGAGGCGAACTTGGCCGAGTAGGCGATGATCGGGGTGTTCGGGTGGCCCTCCTCGTCGAGCTGATAGCGGATCGCGCCGATGCGGCCGTCCATCATGTCGCTGGGGGCCACCGCGTCCGCGCCGGCTTCGGCGTGGGAGACGGCGGTGCGCGCCAGCAACTCGACCGTGATGTCGTTGTCGACCTCCCCGTCGCGGACGAACCCGCAATGGCCGTGCGAGGTGTACTCGCAGAGGCAAACGTCGGTGACCACCACGAGGTCGGGATGGGCCTCCTTGAGCGCCCGGATCGCGAGCTGGACCACGCCCTCGTCGTCGTAGGCGCCGGACCCCGCTTCGTCCTTCTCCGCCGGGATCCCGAACAGGATCACGGCTCCGACTCCGGCGGCCTGAAGCTCGGTGGCCTCGGCCACCGCCTCGTTGATCGAGAACCGCTCGATCCCGGGCATCGAGCCCACGGGCTCGCGCACCTCCTCGCCGGCGACGACGAACAGGGGCTGAACCAGGTGGGCCGCGGAGAGCTCGGTCTCCCGGACGAGGTCGCGGAGCGCCTTCGTCCGGCGCAGGCGGCGCATGCGCGTGGCGGGGAAGCTCACGGCTCAAGTTTACGGCCGGTACGGTTTCGGTCACCGGAGAGGCGGTCGATCGCAGGGTTAATTGAAGGGAGAGCGACAATGAGCCCAACCCAAGCGCCGACACGCGTCGACGAGATCGTCGACGGCATCCACCGGATCTCGACGACGATCGGCTACGAGGACGGCCTGGTCTTTCAGTTCAACCAGTTCCTGATCGACGACGAGCGGCCGGCGCTGATCCACACGGGCATGCACCAGATGTACGAGAGCGTGCGAGCGGCGGTCAGTGAGGTGCTCGACCCCAGCAGGCTCTCCCACGTGGTCCTCCTGCACTTCGAGGCGGACGAGTGCGGAGGCATGGACCGCTTCCTCGAGGGTGCCCCGGATTCCACCCTCGCTTGCAGCGACATGAGCAATGCCCTGAATCTGAGCGGCTGGAACTATCAGGGGCGAGTGGAGGGACGCCGCGACGGTGAGGTGATCGACCTCGGTAAGCGCAAGCTCCGCTTCCTGGAGACGCCGCACGTGCACCACTGGGACTCGATGATGCTGTTCGAGGAGACCACCAAGAGCCTCTTCCCCTCGGACCTCTTCATCCAGGCGGGCGACCAGCCGCCGACCGTGAGCGAAAACCTCGGCTCGGAGATGTGCGGGTTCTACCGGGAGGTGGGGATCTTCGCGCACGAGGAACCCGTCCGTCAGGTCGTGGACCGGATCGAAGCCCTCGACCCCGAGTGGGTTCACGGGATGCACGGCGGCAGCCTGCGCCGCGAGATCCTGCCCGACTTCTCGCGGGCCCTCCGCGAGGAGCCCATCAGCTACCAGGGCAAGCTCCTCGGCCGCGAGGTGATGTGATCTCAGCGCTTCGCTTCCGGTCCCGGCACTAGGCGGGGCGCTCGAACCGTTCCTCGAGGGGCATCGTCGCGCTCAGCAGCGGCGACGGAGTGTCAGGGTCGTCCTGGTCGCAGACGAAGACGAAATCGACGACGCCGGTGTCCACCGCGGCGTGGACGCCCTCGACTTTCCACCGGCGGTCGATGGTTCGCAGGCGCCGTACCCGCCCCTCGGCGTCGATCGCGCCGACGACCGATCCGCGGATGGCGCCGTCCTCGCTCTCGGCCGAGGCGGTGAACACGACCAGGCGATCGAACAGCGGCGTCGCGTCGCTGAAGCAAAGCGGGACGCCGTCGAGTTCGCCGAGCTCGTAGGCGCGAACGCCGGCGAGCTCCTCAGGGTCGACGATCAGGTCGCCGGCCAGGGAGGCGGATAGATCCGTGAGCGCGAATTCGGCGACCGCGTTCGGGGCGTCGCCCTCGTTGCCGCGATGGACGAGCCATAGGCACTCGCCGAACACCGCGGCGCCCTCGATGTTGATCGCGCCGAGCTCGGCGCGCAGGCGCTCGTAGACCGGCTTGAAGTCGATCGCCCGAGGCTCGCCGGTGAGTGCGCCGTGTCCATCGAGAGCCCAGAAGAACGAGCGGTCGCGGCTGGGACTCGATCCCGAGCCGAGTCCGAGCAGACCGCCGTGCGGGGCTCCCTCGAACGGGGGCAACGCTGTCAGCGCCTCGAGGTCGGGCTTCTCCCCCTTGCGCTCCCCCGGGTCATCGGGGAGCTCGCCGGCCATCGCCCTGCGAAGCTCGCCGGGCTCATCGCTGGAGAGGCGAAAGACGGCGAGATCGAGCTCGTCGTCGCCGATCACATAGGCGTAGTCGCCGCGGCGCACGATGCCTGAGGCCGCCGAGAGGTGAGCCGGGCGGCTTCGCTCGGACGGCCGCTCCAGATCGAGATCGCGGAGCCTTCGAAGCTCGAGCGGCGGCACCTCCTCGGGGGTGGAGGAACGAGTGTCCATGGTTACCCCCTTCCCGCCATGGGCCCCTCGGACACGTGCATGCCGCGCCCCGCTCACTTAGGCTCGGCGGCGTGGCGGAGCGCAGCGCAGGTCGAGGCGCGAGCGTGGGGCGGTGGCGCGTTATGGGGTCATATGGGCCCATAAGGCGCCACCGCGGTGGGCTGGTGGTGGTCACCGGCGCCTCCTCCGGCATCGGGCGAGCGACCGCGGAGGCGCTCGGCGCCACGGGCTTCCACGTCCTTGCCGGCGTTCGCAGCGATGCCGACGGCGACCGCGTGGGCGGGGCGGTAGGGGTCGAGCCGGTGATCGTCGACATCACCAGACCGGACGACGTGTCGGCGCTGGCCGAGCGGGTCGGCGAGCTGGCCGGCGTGCGCGGGCTCAGCGCGCTCGTCAACAACGCCGGGATCGCGGTGAACGCGCCGGTCGAGACGCTTCCGATGGCCGAGTGGCGGCGCCAGTTCGAGGTCAACTTCTTCGGCCAAGTGGCGGTGACCCAGGCGCTCCTGCCGGCGCTGCTCGGCGGCAGCGGACGGGTCGTCAACGTCAGCTCGATCGGCGGCCGGGTCGCGGGCCCGACGTTCGGCGCGTACGCCGCATCCAAGTTCGCGCTCGAGGCGATGAGCGACGCGCTGCGCCGGGAGGTCGCGCCGCTGGGCGTCGACGTGATCGTGATCGAGCCCGGGTCCGTCGCGACCCCGATCTGGGACAAGGGCACGTCGACCGCGGTGGACCTGGCGGAGAGCACCGATCCGGCGCTGCGCGAACGCTACGCCGACCTGGAGGCGGCGATGCTCGAGCAGGCCGAGGCGATGGCCCGGGGCGGAATCCCGCCCGAGGCGGCGGCCTCCGTGATCGTGCGCGCGATCCGGGCCCGGCGCCCGCGTGCGCGGTACCTGGTGGGGCGCGACGCCAAGGTCGCGGCCCGAGTGGCACGCTTCTTGCCCGACCGCCTCCTGGACGCGCTGCTCGCGCGCAGCGTGCGCCGCTCGGGTCCCGCCGGCGACTAACCCCTGGCCGTCACCTGTTCAAGGTGCTCATCCCGGCCGCGTCGTAGCGATTGCCCACCGCCTCGGGCAGCTCGGACTCAATCCTGGCGAGATCGTCGGGCGACAGCTCGACCTCGCTCGCGGCCACGTTCTGCTCAAGATAGCTGCGCCGCTTCGTTCCCGGGATCGGGACGACGTCGTCGCCCTGTGCAAGCACCCAGGCGAGCGCGAGCTGCGCGGCGGTGATCCCCTTCTCCGCCGCCAACTCCTCGACCGCTCGCACCAGCTCGAGGTTCCGATCGAAGTTCTCGCCCTGCCAGCGAGGGACGATACGCCGGAAGTCGTCGGGGGCGAGCTCATCCGGCGACTCGAAGCGCCTCGCCAGGAACCCGCGCCCGAGCGGCGAGTAGGCGACCAGCCCGATGCCGAGCTCGCGCAGCGTCGGCAGGATCTCGGCCTCGAGATCGCGCGTCCACATCGAGTACTCCGTTTGCACCGCGGCGATCGGGTGCACCGCGTGTGCTCGGCGGATGGTCTCCGCCGAGGCCTCACTGAGGCCGATGTGGAGCACCTTCCCCTCGGCCACCAGCTCGGCCAGCGCCCCGACCGTCTCCTCGATCGGTGTCTCGGGATCGATCCGGTGCTGGAAGTAGAGGTCGATCCGGTCGGTGCCGAGGCGCCCGAGCGAGGCCTCGGCCGAGCGGCGCACGTTCTCCGGGGTGCCGTCAAGGACCCGGTTCACCGGCCCTTCGTCGGTGGGCTCGAGGCGGACCCCGAACTTGGTCGCGATCACGTACTCGTCGCGATGGCCGGCCACCGCGCGGCCGACCAGCTCCTCGTTCGTGTACGGCCCGTACATCTCCGCCGTATCGAGGAAGTTCACCCCCAGCTCCAGCGCCCGATGGACCGTCGCGATCGCCTCGCCCTCGTCGGTTCTGCCGTAGTAGGCAGACATTCCCATGCAGCCGAGCCCCATCGCGGAGACCTCTGCCCCTGCGCTCCCCAGCCGGCGGTTCCTCATCGTCGTTCCTCCTGCCGTCGTGGAGAGTGGTGCCGTAGAGGCTCAGCCATGTCGAGATCGCGACGCGATCGTGAGTCGCTCCCCTCGTGATCGAGCCGGGCGACTATGTCATAGGCCGCGCAGGAACTCGTAGCCGATCCTGGCCGTGGTCAGGGGGTGTGGTTGGGAGTCGCGCTCGACGATGAAGCGCTTGTTGCGTGTCTTGCCCGCTGTGGCGATCATCTCCTCGAGCGGCGTCACTCCCAGGCCGGGGTCGGTGAAGAGGTCGCAGTTGCAGTCCGGAGCGGCCTCTGGGGACTGGTCCTTGACGTGGAAGTTGATGAACCGTTCCGGCATCGCGGTCAGCAGCTCGCGCCATGGCCCGCCGCCGAAGCTGATCCACATGAGATCCATCTCGAAGAACACGCGCTTCGGATCGGTCTCCTCGAGGAGCACGGTGAAGATGGGTCGGCCGTCGGCGCGCCGGTTCGTGAACTCGAAGTCGTGGTTGTGGTAGAAGAACCGCAGCCCGTACTCGCGCGCGATCGCCGCCGCCCGGGTGAGCTGCCCGGCGAGGACCCCGAAAAAGTCCTCGGTGTAGGGACCGGGGAACCACGGGAAGCCCGTCTGCGCCTGGCCCAGCGTCACCGCCCGCTCCAGCTGCGCGCGGTAGCTCGCCTCGTCGAAATTGTTCACGTCCCACCCGTCATGGGCGGAGTAGGCGCGGATCCCGACCTCGTCGAGGAGCGCGCGCAGGCTCTCGGCCGTGTGGCCCGGCGGGATGCCGGCCAGCTCGATCTGGCGATAGCCGATGTCGTAAAGGGCGCGCAGCGTGCCCTCGGCGTCGGCGGCGAACATGTCGCGAATTGACCACATCTGAATCGAGATGTGCCCCTTCGGGACTTGACCGCCCAAGGCCGCGCTGGGAGCCCAGGCGCCGGATGTCGCGAGCGCCGCGGCGCCCCCTGCAGTCGCCCCCAGAAATCGCCGCCGGTTCAACCGGATCTCGCTCATTACCCACCTCCTGATCCCCCCCTTGCCCTGCTCGTGCGAACGCAAACCTACCAGTGAGAGCGCGATGATGCAGTCGCCTGACCATTAGGAATCCCGCCTGAAGCGGAGATTCGAACCCTCGACACGCGTCACGACGTGGGATGGCTTCGTCGCTGCTCCTTCGCGCGACGGAGCAAAGTCAACTCACGGCGATCCGATCGCTCAGGTAGGGCGGGGGTCGTCGGCGAGCGCCGCCGATACCCCGAGGGCGACGTAGACGACGCCGCTGGCGCGGGCGAGCCGCCGGCCGCCGCGAGCGCGGCGGGACCGGAGGGCACTGCCGATCGAGCCGGAGACCAGCGCGTACAGACCGTCGGTGATCACGGCGATCGCGACGAACATGACCCCCAACGCGGTCATCTGGAGCCAGGCCGGACCATGGCCAGCCTGGACGAACTGGGGCAGGAACGCGAGGAAGAAGAGCGCGGTCTTCGGGTTGAGGACGGCGACCACGACGCCGTCGCGGAAGAGCCGCGGGTCACGCGTCGGGCCGGCGCTCACCTCGGACTCGTCGGGATCACGGGCGAGCAGCGCCCGGGCGCCGAGGTAGACGAGATAGGCGGCCCCCGCGTACTTGACCACGGTGAACGCGGTGGCCGAGGAGGCGATCACCGCCGAGACGCCAACCGCGGCGGCGGCGACATGCACGAGGTTTCCGGTCTCCACCCCCAGCACCGAGACCATCCCCGCGCGCCGGCCATGCACGGCGCTGCGACTGACGATGTAGATCACAGCGGGCCCCGGGAACAGCAGGACCGCGACGCTGGCGCCCGCGAACAGCAGCAGTGTCTCGGTGGTGGGCACTGGCTCCTAGTGAAGCAAAGGGAGACATACGGGTGAGCAGGGCCTTATTCATCGTGTGGATGACTTTCCCCCGGCTCGTGCGGCGCTAGACGAATCGCCGCAGCGCGACCCGGGCAAGGAGTCCGTATGCGAGCACGAGCAGCGCCAGGTTGAGCAGCGCCAGCCCGAACGCCGGGCCGGCTGCGTCGAGGCCGCGAGTGATCGCGTCATAGGCAGCGTGAAACGGGAACAGCACCCGCACCACCTGAATGACGTCGAAGAGGCCCGGGCTGACCGTGCCCGAGGGGACCAGCGAGAGAAACGCGATCGGCAGCGAGATCATCAGCGCCAACAGCGAGGCCGCCCGGACCTCGCGGGCAACGCCGCCGATCGCAGCGCCGAACGCGGCGAAGCCGGCGCCGCCGGCGACGATCGCCGCCAGGAGCAACGGGAACCGGCTCCAGTCGATGTCGACGAACAGGTCGAGGCCGACGAGCATGAGCAGGGTCACCAGCAGCGACAGCCCGATCCCCAGGATCACCTTCTCCGCCAGCAGCGGGGTCGGCCCGACCAGTCCCCGGGTCAGCCGCGGGTAGGCGTTCTCCTCCCGCTCGAGCGCCAGCGACCCCGCCACCAGGAGCACGGTCACGAACATCAGGGTGACGGTTGCCGCGACGCTGATCGCGAACGCGTCGAGCGAGGGGGCATCGCCGGTCACCGATTGCTTCTCCACCGCGATCGGCTGGGCCACCGCGCCCAGCAGCGGGAGCGCCAGGTCGAGGTTCTCGCGGGCGAGCTCGGCGAACCGGCTCACCTGGTCGAGGGCCTCACGGGATGCGCTCCCGGGGGGCAGCTGATCCTCAATCGAGTCGATCACCTCGCCCGCGCGCCGCAGCCCGAGAATCTCGATCTCGTCGCCCAGCAACGGCACGGTGAAGGTGCCTCCGTCGATGAGCACGTCGAGGTAGTCGGCGGCCGCGGTGGAGACACGCTGGGAGATCAGCAGGTTCGCCTCCGTGATCAGCGACTCGATCCGGTCGTCGACCAGTTGCGCCTTGACCGGGTCCTCCTCGTTCACGAGGACCTCGACCGTCGGCTGCTCGGGCTCGAGCGTGGTCAGCGACTCGAGCTTGTCGACCAGGTCGGGAGGCAGGATCAGGGCCCCCAGGACGTCGCCGTCCTCAACCATCTGCTCCGCGTCCTCGCGGGAGTCGACGTCGATGCACTCGACCCGCTCACACAGCTCCTCCCTGGCCTCGGTCTCGCCGAACGATCCCTCGTCGCCACCCAGGGTGAACTCCTCGCCGGCCGGCACCTCGTTCACGAACGCGACCCGGGGCTTCTCCGGCCCGCGCGAGAGCGCGAAGCCGATCAGCACCGCAATCGCGATCGGATAGATCACGAGCAGCGCGGCGACCAGCGGCGAGCGTCGCAGGATCTGCAGGTCCTTGAGGAGCAGCCAGCGCAAGGTGCTCAGCGCCCGCGGGCCTGCATCAGTGCCCCCGGTCGCGCAGGAAGAACACGAACGCCTCCTCGAAGTCCCGAGCGCCGGACTCCGGCACGGCCCGGTGGAGGTCCCGCGAGGTGCCGTCGAAGACCCGCTCGCCGTCGGCCAGCACCAGCAGCCGGTCCCCGTAGCGCTCGGCCTCCTGGATGTAGTGGGTGGAGAAGACCACCGTGGTGCCGCCCGTGGCGAGACCTTGCACGAACTCCCACAGGCGCTCGCGCTGGCGCGGGTCGAGGCCTGAGCTGGGCTCGTCGAGCAGCAGCACCGCCGGCCGGGCGAGCAGGCCGATCGCGATGTTCACGCGTTGCTGGTTGCCCCCCGACAGCGTGGCCACCTGGTCGTCCCGCCGGTCGCCGAGGCCGGTCAGCTCGAGCATCTCCTCCACCGAGGACCCCGGGTCGGCGACTCCCTCGAGATGGGCGAACAGCCGCAGGTTCTCAGCCACGGTCAGCCGCCGGTAGAGCGCCGGCTGCTGCGGAACCCACCCAAGCTCCCCGCGGCCGCGCGACACCGAGCCGCCGTCGGCGCGGCGGATGCCGGCCAGGATCGAGAGCAGGGTGGTCTTGCCGGCGCCGTTGGGTCCGATCACCGCGAGCAATTCACCGCGGTGCGCGTCGAACGAGACGTCCTTGAGCGCCGGATGCCCGTCGAAGCTCTTGCGCAGCCCGCGCGCCTCGATCACGACCTCGCCTGACATGCGGCCGAACGCTAGATGGTTGACGGCGGCGGCATGCCCGTGCAGGTAGCGTTGGGCTCATGGACGAGCCGAGCCACCAGCTCCTCGACCTGGACGCCCTCGTCGAGGAGACGCGCCGCTCCGGGGATGCTTGGCAGGAGTTCCTGCGTGCCGGGATGTTCAGCGCCGGGATCTATCGACTCGCCGAGGGTGCGACCGATCCTCAGGACCCGCACTCAGAAGACGAGATCTACCTGGTGCTGTCGGGGCGCGCCGTGCTCGATGTGGCGGGCGAGCGCCTGCCGGTCACCCGGGGATCGGTGGTGTTCGTCGCCAAGCGGATCGAGCACCGGTTCACCGACATCCGCGAGGATCTCGAGGTGCTGGTGCTGTTCGCCCCGCCCGAGTCGGCGTAACGGGTCCGCCCCGTCACCCACCAACTCGATGATGGAGCAGCTGATCGTCTGGACCGGGCTCGATGAGTGGCGCACCGAGGTGGCCAGGGTGAATCTCACCGAGGATGGGGTGCAGGCCACCGGCACGCAGATCGGGGTCGACCCCGTTCCCTACCGCCTCGAGTACGAGCTGGACGCCGCCGACGGCTTCGTTACCCGCAGCCTGCGGGTCCGGTGCGAGGGCGCCGCCTGGGCGCGCGGCCTCGACCTCACGCGCGACGGCGGCGGGGTGTGGCGAGCGACGTACGACCACGAGGGGAGTACGGAGATGCCGTCCCCATCGGCCGAGGTGGGCCAGCTGGACGAAGCGCTCGACTGCGATCTCGCCTTCTCCCCGATGACCAACCTGATGCCGATCCGCCGCCATCGGCTCAATGAGCAGCCGGGGAGCGCGGAGTTCATGATGGCGTGGGTAACGGTGCCGGAGCTGACGGTTCGCGCTTCCCGCCAGCGCTACGAGCACCTGCGCGTGGACGACCACGGCTCCGTGGTTCGCTTCATCGACCTCGGGCTGTTCGTGGGCTTCACCGCCGATCTCGAGCTCGGCTCACACGGGCTCATCCAGGTCTATCCGGAGCTCGCCCGGCGGGTGGAGCCTTCGCCGGACGGGTAGGCGCTTCGGATCTGGCCGCAGCCGCGGCGGACCGCTGCGGCGGCCGGACGCGGAGGCGCCCGGCCGCCGCTCCTCTCAGCGGGGGAGGAAGAATCGGACCCGGCCGGTCTCGGCGTCCACGCTGCCGAACGGCTGGCGCCGGTTGTCGCAGAAGAGGTTTGCGGAGCCGTCCTCGTAGGCCCTGATCTGAACCCCGCACCGCTTCGTCCAAGGTGCGTGCTCCGGCGCGGGCTCGAACCCGGCGCCGAGCGCGGCGCCTGCTCCTCCTACCGCCACGGCCGTGCCCGCGGCCACCGCCAGCCTGACGCGCCGACTCCAGCGCGACGTGGTCGCTTTCGCTGCCATCTCGTCTCCTCTCGGGGTTGGGGATCTCTCCCCGACAAACCCCGGCGGCGCAGCTCCCGCCCCCGGGCCGGGCCGGTTGCTCCGCTCAGCGATCCGCGTCGGGGCGCACGTCCTCGACCTGGGCCGCGAGCCGCTTGGGCGCCGTAAGCAGATAGCTGTCGGCGACGAAGTCCTCGACCTCGGCCCAGTCGATGTCGCCCGTGTCCAGACGAACCCCGATCCAACCCCGCGGACCCAGGTAGGCGGGCATGTAGAACCGACCGGGGTCGGCCGCGATCAGGGCCTCGTTCTCCCATCGAGGCTTGCAGACGAGGCCGACGATCCCGTCGTCATGGTGATCGTCGAGGAAGTACGCGAACACCCTCTTCCGGACCCGGAAGGTGGCGTGGCGCCCGCTGTCCTCCCGGGTCGCCTGGGGGAGCGCGAGCGCGATCTCGGTCAGGCGTGCGAGCCGGGCGTCATCCGAGGTCACGCCGGACAGGGTGTCACCGGATCGGCTAGGCGGCGTTGGGCCGTAGGGCTACGCTCTGCGCACCGTGCGGATCCTGTTCATCGGGGACATCGTCGGCAAGCCCGGGAGGGCCGCCCTGCATCGAGCGATGCCGGAGCTGCGCGAGCGCCACGCGCCCAACCTCGTGATCGCCAACGGGGAGAACTCCGCCGGTGGCCTCGGGATCACCGAGAAGACTGCGAACGACATCTTCGGCGCCGGGGTCGACGTGATCACCACCGGAAACCACGTCTACCGCCACAAGGAGGCCTGCGGGTTCCTCGACTCGTCGGACCGCGTCGTGCGCCCTGCGAACTACATGAGCGGCAACCCCGGCCGCGGCTGGACCGTCGCCGACGCCGGCGACGGGCGCATCGGGGTGATCAACCTCTCGGGCCAGGTGCAGATGCGCGCCGCGCGCTCGCCCTTCGCAGAGGTGGACGCTCTGCTCGACCGGCTCGGCGCCGAGGCGGACGCGTTCGTGGTCGATTTCCACGCCGAGGTGACCAGCGAGAAGATCGCGATGGGCTGGCACCTCGACGGCCGCGTCGGGGCCGTGTTCGGCACCCATACCCATGTCCCCACCGCGGACGCGCGGGTGCTGCCCCGCGGCACCGCGTTCATCTGCGACGTGGGCATGACCGGCTCCCGCGAGAGCGTCCTCGGGGTCCGCTGGGAACAGGCGGTCGAGCACTTCCGCACCCAGATGCCGATCAAGTTCGAGACCGCCAGCGAGGACGTGTGGATCAACGCCGTGCTCGTGGAGCTCGGCGGCGACGGCCTCGCCCGCTCGATCGAGCAGGTGCTGATGGCGGCCCCGGAGCCCTGATCCGCACCAGGCGCGAGCAGCGCCTGCTGAACCCGAGGTACTACTCGGTATCGGTAAGGCCGGGCTCCTCGTCGATCTGCTCGGACTCGGTCTCGCCGGCCTCTGGCGCTTCGCTCTCGGCCTCGGTGGCCTCGACGCTCGGTTGGACGATTCGGCACATGCCGAACCGGGTATTTATAGGACGAGGAGGGTAGGGGCGATCACCCAGCGACCGATCGAACAGCAGCTCGCCAGGTACCTGGCCGACGCCCACTCGATCGAGGAGCAGGCGCTGACCCAGCTCAAGCGCGCCCCGGGGATCGTCGGCGACCCCCAGTTGGCCGACCTCTTCAGGGAGCACCTGGTCGAGACCGAGCGCCAGGAGAGCCTCGTAAGGGCGAGGCTTCAGGCCCACGGTGAGGCTCCGTCCGCAGTCAAGGATGCCGCCGGTAGGGCCGGCGGCCTCGGCATGGTGTTCTTCGCCCGCGCCCAGCCGGACACGCCGGGGAAGCTGACCGCGCACGCGTACTCGTTCGAGCACCTCGAGCTGGCCGCCTACGAGATGCTCCGCCGGATCGCCGAGCGGGCCGGCGACAAGGAGACCGCCGAGGTCGCGGGCGAGATTGCCGGCGAGGAGCAGCGAATGGCCGGCCGGCTTGCCGACAACTTCGATTGCGCGGTCGACGCCTCGCTGCGGGAGCTCGCCGACGACGACGAGGCCCAGCCGCTAGACCGGTACCTGGGCGATGCCCACGCGATCGAGGAACAGAGCATGCAGCTCCTCCAGACCGCGCCCCATATCGTCGGCGACGACCAGCTCGCCGCCCTGTTCACGGATCACCTGGCCGAGGCGCGGGAGCACGGGCGCCGCATCGACGAGCGCCTGGCCGCGCGTGACGCGAATCCCTCGATGCTCAAGGACGTGATCATGCGCACCGGCGGGTTCAACATCGGCGGCTTCTTCGGCGTCCAGCCGGACACCCCGGCGAAACTCGCCGGATTCGCGTTCGCCTTCGAGCACCTGGAGATCGCCGCCTATGAACTGCTGTGCCGCGTCGCGCTTCGCGCCGGGGACATGGACACGGCCGAGGTGGCCGGATCGATCCTGGCCGAGGAGAGAGCGGCCGCGGATCGAATCGGCCGGCGCTGGGACAGGGCAATCGAGGCAGCGCTGGCGGCGCCGGACATGGCGGCGCCGCAGGCGTCCGTCACGTAACGGGAGCGGCGCTACTTCGAACGCTGCGCCTCCGTGGGCTGCGCGCCCGCCGGCGCCTTCTCCGAGCCCGCCTCGGCGGGCGCGGCTTCCGCTGGCTTCTCCGAGCCACCCTGGTCCTTGGCGGCTTCCGAGGTCTTCTCGGCTCCCGTCGGCTGCTTGAGCGCCTCCGCCGCCTGCTTCGCCTTGTCGGTGAGGCTGCCCGGGCTCCGGGCGATGTCCTTCACGTTCGTCGCGTCCCTCTTCAGCCCCTCGGGGCCCCCGCGCTTGTCGATCTGCTCCTTGGCCCGGTTGGCGAGTCTCTTCCAATCCATTCCTACCTCCGGAGATTCGTTTCGGCCCCCGACCGAGAATAGCCCCAGGCTGCTACCGTGCTCACATGGGCCGAGCAACGGCTCGGCGAATTCGTGCAAGCGCTCGTCGTTCGTGGTTCTTCGCAACCTCCGCGGTCGCAGCACACAACCCCGTGGAGGGAAGAAAATGGCAACAGGAACCGTGAAGTGGTTCAGCGACGAGAAGGGCTACGGCTTCATCACGCCCGATGACGGCTCGAAGGACGTGTTCGTCCACCAGAGCTCGATCGTCAGCGACGGGTTCCGCTCGCTGAGCGAGGGGAGCAAGGTCAGCTTCGAGACCGAGTCGAGCGACAAGGGGCCCCGGGCGGTCAACGTCCAGCCGGTCGCCTAGCTAGCTCTCGAGGGATCGCGGCCGCGGTATCCGCGTCCGCGATCCCGCTGTTCATCACTGATCTCGGTCGGCAACGCCGTCTGGCGGGAGACCACGTACCCGATCAACACGGCAGCGACGATCAGCGAGCCGATCCCGAACACGAGGAAGGCTGCGAGGGTGTCGACCTCGCCGACCATCCAGCCGAAGTTCATCCCGAAGAATCCCGTGACGAACGTCAGCGGCAGGAAGATCGTGGCGATCACGGTGAGCTTGAAGATCGTCTCGCTAAGGAACAGGTCGAGCAGGCCCGACAGCGATCCGCTGGCAGCGTCGATCTCCTCCACCGCCCGATCGAGCTGACGGTCGATCCGCTCGAGGTGCGCCCTGCCGCCCTCGAGCCCCGGCACGTGCTCGACCGCCTCCACAACCCGCTCGAACATCGCCCGCGTCCGCCCGATCCGCCTGCGCAGGACCGTCAGGCGCACCCGGGCGCTCGAGACCACCGCCCGTCGGCGTCTGCGTCGAGTCTGCTCGGACACTCCGGTGAGCTCGTCCACGAGATCCTCCACGGCCCGCTGGATGCCCGACAGCGCCTCGAACACGGTGTCGGTCATCGCGTCGAGAACGAGATAGACGAGGTACTGCTCGTCGCGCCCCTCCGGCAGCTCCTGGCCTCGCAGAACCTCGAGCGCCTCGCAGGGCTCGCGGTGCAGGGTGAGCACGTAGTCGCCGTGAACGAGGACGTGGACCTCGATGGGCTCGAGCGCCGGTGCGGGGTCCTCGATCGCCGCCTCGGGCCGGCCCACGCAGAAGAACGGGAACACGACCTGATCCGCGTCGGCGTGGAATTTGCGCGACATCGGCCGGGCGGGGTCGAAATCGCCGAGGGCGATCAAGGCGCGCTCAGGTATCCCGAGCCGCTCGCCGACCTCGCCGACGAGGGCGCCATCGGAGCCTGGGATGGTCAGGTCGATCCAGAGGAATTCCCCTCGGCGCCGCAGCTCCACGATCCGTTCGACCTCGGCCGGCCCGAGCTTGTCGAAGGCATTGCGCATCTGGATCCCGACGGCGAGGCTGCCGTTCCGGCGACTGTAGAGCGGCCCCCGGCGGCGCCCCCCGTTGGGGCCGCGGCGCCGCGCGGGGGCGCCCGGCGACCGATGCCGGACCGCACTTGACAAGGGAGTGAGTGAGTGCTAACTTACTCTCTTGGAAATGGCTGTCGCAAGCAAGACACGCACCCTCTCCACCGCCGAGGAGCGGCGTGAGACCTTGATCGCCGCGGCGATGCCGGTATTCGGCGAGCACGGGTTTCACGCGGCATCGACGATGGAGATCGCGAAGGCGGCCGGGATCTCGCAGGCGTACCTGTTCCGTCTGTTCCCGACCAAGGTCGACCTGTTCGTCGCCGCGTACGACGACGCGAGCAGGCGCATGGTCGGGGCATTCCGCGAGGCCGCGGATGACGCCGAGCGCGAGGGCGCCGAGCCACTCGAGGCGATGGGAAGGGCCTACGACGCGCTGCTCGGCACCGATCGCGACGTCCTCCTGATGCAGCTCGCTGCCCAGGTCGGCGCCTCGGGCGAGCCGAAGATCCGCCGGGCGCTGCGCCGGTGCTTCAGCGACATCTACGAGGTGGTCGCAGAGCGCTCCGGGGCCGGCCCCGAGGAGCTCCAGCTCTGGTTCGCGAAGGGGATGCTCTGCAACGTGATGGCGGCGATCGACGCGGAGCAGGTGGATGAGCCCTGGGCCCGTGCCCTGACGCACCAGATGGAGTAGGCGAAGAGAAGGCTTCACATCGCGGCCGCCGGCCGCTTTTTTAAGGAGATCATAGTGAGTGACCAATCACACACAAGCCCGAAGGAGGCGACCCGCATGTCATCGACCAACCCCTCGGCAGGCACCACGCGGGCCTGGTGGACCGTGGCCCTGGCCGGTGCCGCGCTGTTCATGACCGCGCTGGACAACCTCGTCGTCGGCGTCGCCCTGCCGTCGATCCGCGCCGACCTCGGCGGCTCGATCGAGTCGCTCGAATGGACCGTCAACGCCTACACGCTGGCGTTCGCCGTGCTCCTGATCACCGGCGCCGCGCTCGGCGACCGCTTCGGGCGCAAGCGGATGTTCGTGGTCGGCGTCGGCATCTTCACGGGTGCCAGCGCATTGGCCGCGGTCGCCCCCTCGCTCGACGCGCTGGTCGCCGCCCGCGCCCTCCAGGGCCTGGGCGCCGCGATCGTCACCCCGCTGACCCTGACGCTGATCAGTGAGGCGTTCCCGACAGACCGGCGCGGTGTCGCGCTCGGAATCTGGGGCGGAATCAGCGGACTCGGCGTCGCCCTCGGTCCGTTCGTCGGCGGCGCGGTGGTCGAGGGGATCGCGTGGCAATGGATCTTCTGGCTCAACGTCCCGATCGGGGCGGCCCTGATCCCGCTTGCGGCCCGCCGCCTGACCGAGTCGCACGGGGCGGACCGCGCGCTCGACCTCGGCGGTCTGGCCCTGGTGGGCGCCGGCCTGTTCGGCGTCACCTTCGGGATCATCCGCGGCGGGTCGCTGGGCTGGACGAGCGCCACGGTGCTGACCTCGCTTGGCGTCGGGCTGGCGCTCCTGGCGGCGTTCGTCCGCTGGGAGCTGCGCACGGCCGAGCCGATGCTCCCGATGCGGTTCTTCCGCTCGCGCACGTTCAGTGCCACCAACGGATTGTCGTTCGCGATGTTCTTCGGAATGTTCGGCGCGATCTTCCTGCTCAGCCAGTTCTTCCAGGTGGCGCAGGGATACGGGCCGTTCGAGGCCGGACTGCGGACGCTCCCCTGGACCGCGATGCCGATGTTCGTGGCGCCAATCGCGGGCGCCCTGTCCGACCGGATCGGAACCCGACCGCTGATGGGGGCGGGCCTGGCGCTGCAGGCGGTGGCCCTGGCGTGGATGGCGATGGTGTTCGAGCCGACGACTCCGTTCGTCGACCTGATCGCCCCGTTCATGCTCGCGGGTATCGGGATGGCGCTGGTCTTCCCGACGGCGGCGGCCGCGGCGCTCGCCTCGGTCCGCCCGCAGGAGGCAGGCAAGGCCTCCGGCGCAACCAACGCCATCCGTGAGGTCGGCGGGGTCATGGGCGTCGCGGTCCTGGCCTCGGTGTTCACTGCCAACGGCGGCTACGAGAGCCCGCAGGCCTTCACCGACGGCGTCGTGGCAGCGCTGCCGCTGGCGGTGGTCGTGCTCGCCATCGGCGCCTTGCTGGCGCTGCTCGTGCCCGGACGCCCCACGGGCGCCGAGCAGGAGATCAGGCCGACGGCGGAGCCGGCCATGGAGGCGGCGTAGGCCGCAGCCCTCTAGACATCCGCGGCAGCGATGAGCGCGGCGGCCTCGACCTCGAGGCCGTCGCGCATCGCGACGAGGTCGTCCACGATCGCCGGGTCGGCACAGAGGCCGAAGCCGAGCCGGTCGGCGAGCGAGACCACGGAGATCCGCAGCGCGTGACGCTCGCGGATCTCGGCGATCGAGTACAGCGCTTCGACCGGCGCTCCCAGAACGCTCACGGGTCGTCGCGGGCCTGGGACATTGGAGACGTTGAGGGCGAAGCTTCGCGGGCTGGCCTCGACGGTCTGACAAAAGCGCTCCAGGCGCGGCGACACGCGGCTCAGGTCGCGCAGCACCGCGTCCATGGTCTCGGCGTCGTGGTCGGCCTTGCGCACCGCGGTGGCCTCGCGCACCGCGTGCAGCCGCGCCACCGGGTCCGGCTCGTTCAGCGGCAGCTCCAGACAGAAGAAGGAGTCGCGATTGGCAGCGTCGTCCCCCTCGTGGTGAAGGCTCACGGGGACCTTGACGCGGATCGCCCCCAGCGCTCCGTGATGGCGTTCGATCCAGCGCCGGATCGATCCGGCGACAGCGCTCAGCACGGCATCGTTGACCGTGGCGCCTGCGAGCTCCTTCGCCGCATCGTGGAGCTCGCTCATGGGCACGCTCACCATCGCGACCCGGCGCCGCGTCCCGATCTCCGCGTCGAACGGGGACGCGTCTCGCGCGCGGGCGAACTCGCGGTGAAGGAAGCCGGCGAGATGCCCGCGCCGGCGGGCGTCGGCGGCGGCGTGGGCACGGGCGCGGCGATCGGGGCTCGCCCCGCCCCCCGGGTCGGGGTCCCAAAGCAGCTCGCCCGCGAAGCGCATCGCCGTCGTCCCGTCGGCGATCGCGTGATGAATACGCCAGACGAGCACCGCGCCGCCGTCCCGCACCGAGAGCCGGTCGATCCGCCACAGTGGACGGTCCCGATCGAGCCGCCGCTCGAAGAGGGCCGCCACGGCCCCCGGCACCTCGTCACGATCGATCGGCTCGTCCAGGGGCGCGTCGCCGACGTGTCGGGAGAGGTCGAAGCCCGTGTCGGGGACCCACGCTGGGGAATCCTCGGCGCCGCCCAGGCGCCGCGTCAGGGCCGGGGTGTCGGAGATCCTTTCGGCGACAAGGGCACGAAGCGCCGCCTCGTCCGGGCCGCCTTCGCCGAGCAGCACGATCTTGCAGACGTGACCCGCAACCGTGTCGCTCTCCATCGCGAGGATCTCCCTGTCCTCGGGAGACAGCGGGATCGCTTGCACGTCAGGATCGTTCAAGCTTGCGCCGTCCCCTCAGTCGCGCAGCTCGGGCATGTGGCGCTCGACGTGAGTCGCGATCGTCTGGCGTACCCAGCGCTGCGTCTCGGAGTCGGCCATCCGGTAGCGGCCGAGCAGGAGCTTCTGGTCCGTCAGCGGCAGGTCGGCGATCTCCCAGCGGACGGCCAAGCGCTCGAACAGCAGCTCCGAGCGGCGGCGCCAGACGTCTTCGGAGGTGGCGGCCGCCCCGCGACCGGTCCGGCGGATCTTCGCGACCGTCCCCCTGCTCAGGGACTGGCGCAGGGTGAGGACGTTGCCGTGGGCGTCGGTGTAATCGGAGGTCGCCGGGGGCTCCCGCCGCCGGCGACCGGCTTGCTTGGCCATCGCGCGGAAGTCTGCCAGCGGCGGAGCCGACCCGCGCTCGCGACTACCATCGCCGGACATGGAGGTCAACAGGAGCGCGCCGGCGGTGGCATCGAGCGAGATCGAGGTCGCCGCGCCGGCCGAGGTCGTCTGGGACGTGCTCGCCGACTTCGAGCGTTGGCCCGATTGGAACCCGGACGTCAAGTCGATGTCGATCGAGGGACCCGTGGCCGAGGGCACTCGGTTCAAGTGGAAGGCGGGGCCGGGCACCATCACCTCGACTCTCGAGCGGGTGGAGCGGCCGACCCTCATCGCCTGGACCGGCAAGACGATGGGCATCAGCGCGATCCACGTCTGGCGCTTCGAGCCGCGCGACGGCAGCACGCTCGTCCATACCGAGGAGTCCTGGGAAGGACTGATCGTTCGAGTGCTTCGGGGCCGAATGGCCAGGATGCTTCAGGACGACGTCGACTCCTCCATGCCCCTGCTCAAGGCCGAGGCCGAGCGCAGGGCCCGTTCGTGACCCCCGGCACGATCGTCTTCTTCCCGGAGAGCGCCTTCGGGCCGACGAACAACTGCGTGGGGATCGGCGAGGTGCTCGTCGAGCGCGGCCACCGCGTCGTCTTCGTGCTCGAGGAATCGTTCGCCGGGACGCTCGAGGCGAGGGGCTTCGAGGAGCGACTGATGCGGCTGGCGCCGCCACCCGAGCGGCCCGAGGAGCCGGGGCAGTTCTGGAAGGACTTCATCCGCGAGACCGCCCCCGTCTTCCGCAAGTCCACCTTCGAGCAGCTCGGCGAGTTCATCGCGCCGACCTGGCAGGCGCTGCTCGACGGCTCGCGCTATGTCGACCAGCGGCTCGCCGAGATCCTCGCCGAGGTGGAGCCCGACGCGATCGTCGAGGACAACGTCTGCGCCTTCCCGGCCATCCTCGCCAGCGGGCGGCCCTGGGTGAGGATCGTCTCCTGCAATCCGCTCGAGCTCAAGGACCCGGAGCTGCCCCCGCCGTTCTCGGGCCTGGCCCTCGCCGACCGCGATCAGTGGGAGGACTACCGCGCCGAGTACCGGGGAGCCACCGCGGGGATGCAGCGCGACTTCAGCGAGTTCTGCACGGGGCGCGGGGCGCCTCCCCTCCCCGAGGGCGAGCTGATCCATGAGTCCGATTGGCTCAACCTCTACCTCTATCCCCGTGAGCTCGACTACCCACGGTCGCGCCCGCTTCCGCGTACCTGGCACAACCTCGAGTCGAGCGTGCGCACATCCGACGCGCCCTGGAGCCCGCCCGCGGAGATCGCCGAGGGCGATGGCGCGCTGATCTACGTCAGCCTCGGCTCCCTTGGCTTCCGGCGACGTGCCGCTGATGGAGCGCCTGGTCGAGGCGCTCGCGCGGACGGAGCATCGCTACGTCGTCTCGAAGGGGCCTCAGCACGACCGGTACGACCTCGCCGAGAACATGGTCGGCGAGGAGTTCCTGCCGCAGGTCTCGGTGCTTCCCCACGTCGACCTCGTGATCACCCACGCCGGCAACAACACGACCACCGAGGCGCTCCATCACGGCAAGCCGATGATCGCCCTGCCGATCTTCTGGGATCAGCACGACAACGCGCAGCGGATCGACGAGACGGGCTTCGGCGTCCGCCTCGGGACCTACTCGTTCAGCGACGAGGAGGTGTCCGAGGCGATCGAGCGCCTGCTGGGAGACGCGGAGCTGGGCCGGCGCCTCGGGGCCCTGTCGGCCCGCTTGCAGGCGAATCGCGGGAACGTCCGCGCCGCCGACCTCGTCGAGCGGGTGGCGACGACCGGGGAGCCGGTGCTGCGGTAGGCCGCGGGGTACTCGGTCTCAGCGCGCTTGCCTGGTCAGGGTGATGTCCATCCAGGGCTGCCAGTTCGAGTCCTGATCGAGCGACTCCCAATGGCCCGTGATGGTGTCCCCGTCGGCGCTGAACGTGCCCGTGAACCGATCCGCTTTGCTGCGCATCCGCCACACAAGGACCCCCTGCTCATCGCTGAGCTCAGCCTCGTAGGAGCTCGGCCCGTCGCTGCCGAAGTACCGGGTGATGTATGCCTCCCGTTCCGGGTCGTAGCCGATGATCTCGGCACCCTGGACGTGCTGGTCGCCCACGCGGGCGTCGACGCGGTGGAGCAGGGCAAACCCGCCGTCCAGCCACTCGTACGTATCCAGCGCGTCGATCCTGACGGCCGGGGCTTCCGGAGTCTCCCTGGTCCATCCCTCCGTCCTCCACCTGCCGACCAGTACCTCCAGACGCTCGTGCTCGGAACCGGAATTGCTTGCCATGGTTGCCCTCCTGCTCCTATACGACCGGCGCGGGGCCGGAAACTCAGCGGCGAGGGCAGGCTAGGCGTAGGTCGCGAGCCGCACCGTGTCGAAGGAGAGCACGTCCTCGCGCTGTCCCGGCTCGGTGTGGATGATGATCGTGACCGTGGCCTTGCCCTTGCCCGCCTGTAACAGGCTTCGGATGGCGTCGGTCACGGTCAGGATGCGAACCGCCGGCTCCAGCGGATGCGGCGGCCGCAGGTCGAAGGGGTCGCGCTCGGTCGGCACGTCGCAGTGGCCGACGTCGCCGAAGCAGCCCCCGTGGCCGAAGATGAAGAAGGAGCCGACGTAGTCGGGGTGGTCGCGGTCGGCATCGCGATCGAGGTTCCGCGGAGCCGCCATGAACACCCTGCCCTCGAACGAGGGGCCCGAGTGGTCGAGTCCGTAGAAGATGAGATCGGCGCGCTTGAACGGCTCCTCGGGGGGTGGGAGCTCGATCGGCCTGCTGGTGAAGCGGTCAACCACCGCCGCCACCTCCCGGGGCCGCCGCCGTGGCGGCGGCATAGTCGTAGCCCAGCTGGGTGATGTCCAGTGTGTCCGCGACGGTCATCGCGAACGGCCGCAGGGGGCGACCCCGCAGGTTGGCGGGGAGCGAGGCGCCGGAGTGCCGGAGCTGCCACAGGTACCAGAGCCGATCGATCATGCAGTGATGGGCCCAGAAGACGGGGTCGTAGGCGGCGGTCGTGATCGCGCTCATCGTCCCGCCGACCCAGATGTGGACGCCGTCATGGATGCTCTCGAGCTGGGTCGAGAAGTTGAAGAAGTCGCTGTTGTCGAGGACCCGATCGACATCGCGCGGATCGGGGAGCCAGCCCGGCCGGCCAGGGCGGCGGCTGGTTCGGCTCTGACGTGGAGTCTCCCTCCCCGACCGCTGAATCGGGGAGTCATAAAGCGAATTCACGCGTCCCTCGGCTGTTCGCCGCCTCCGGTAGGAGTCCGGGATGCCCTCGTCGTGGTGGCGAGTCCAGTCCCACCAGGGGAGGGTGACGCCGGGCACGCGGTCCTGGAGCTCCTTCTCGAACAGGTAGAGATAGGCGCGATGCCAAGGGAGGAAGAGGTTGGTGTGGTGCGTACAGGACTCGGGCAGCGGCAGGCCGTGGATGCCCGCCCAGTACTGGTAGCCGCGATCGTCGCGGATCCCCTGGGCCTCGGTGATCGCGCGGCGCAGATCGCGCAGCTGGCCGTCGGTCAGCTCGCGAGCGTTGCGGCGGTGGCGAAGCGCCCGAGGGGCCTGGCGGGCGGTGGGCTGGGTCGCCGGGCTCACGGGGCTCGTTCCCTCGGGGACTGGGGACGAGCGAGCGTCCGCCGGATCCAGAGGCCGGCTAGAGTCGCGGCGGCGGCTGCAACGGGTGCGAGGCTCAACGCCATCTCCTCCAGCGGAACCCCACCGATATGAGCCAGCATCTCGACCCCCCTCCCGGAAGCTCGATTCGTTAGAGCAAGCCCAGGCTAACGCGCGGCGGCATCGGAAGTCAACCCGCGTCCCTACCCGCAGGCTTCGATGTCGTCGACGCCGACCGCCCCCTGACGGTGGGCCAGCGCTGGCGCGGGAGGCCTTCGACGGGTCCGGAGGCCTCTCGCACGTGTTCGTGGGCGCGCCGAGGACGCGGCGACGGCCTCAGTGCCGTCGCCGCGTCACCTCCCTACTCGGCTCAATCCGATCCCCCCAAGTGGATGCAAGCTCTTGCGCAAGCTTCCTCACCTCTCCTGTAATCGGCAGGTTGGCCCAAGGACTTGACCGCCGGTAGATTCCGCCCGCATTCGACCAGCGACCTCAGGAGGAGCCTTGAAGCTCAGCGCACGAAACCGGATCCCGGCGAGGGTCACACGGGTCACGCAGGGGGAGGCGATCGCGAACGTGGAGATGGACGCGAACGGCCAGCGGATCGTCGCCTCGATCACGGTGGAGGCGGCCGGCGAGTTGGGCATCGCCGAGGGCAAGGACGTGGTCGCCGTGATCAAGGCCTCGGATGTGATGGTGGCGGTCGAGGACTGAGGTCGCGGCCGTCGCCGGGTCGCCTCCGCGACGAACGAGCGGTTATTCATCGTATGGATGCATTTCTCCCGCTCGCTCACCGCAGGCGCGGCGCGGCGCCGCGAGTCTGACGCGGGGTCGGTAAGACTGCGGGCATGGACGACAAGGCCAACCTCGCGGAGAAGATCGGGCTGCTCGAGCAGCCCTACAGCCCCGGCATCGTCGGCTATCTGAACGACTACAAGCTCGTGGTGGTGAAGGTCAAGGGCGAGTTCGTCTGGCACAAGCACGACGACACCGATGACTTCTTCCTCGTCCTCCGGGGCCGCCTCACGATCCAGCTGCGCGATCGCGACGTGGAGCTGAGCGAGGGAGAGCTGTTCGTGGTCCCGCGCGGCGTTGAGCATTGTCCCAAGGCGGATGAGGAGGCACACGTGCTCCTGATCGAGCCCAGGGGCACGCGCAACACCGGCGACGCGGGCGGGGAGCGGACCGCCGAGGAGGTCGAGATCTGAGCGGGCGCGGTCGGGCCGCGCGGTGCAAGCGGCGAGCCTCGCCCGAAGCGAAGCTCCCTGATAGGTTCGCGCCGGTCGGGCCACTCGCCCACTGACGGCAGGAGAGATCAGCTTTGGTTACCGAATACGCCCTGCCAGCCACCCCCGAGGAGGCTGCGCAGCTCGTCGCCGAGGACCCGGCGGCGATCGTGATGGGCGGCGGCACCACCGTGATGCCGCGGGTGACGATGGGCGAGCTCAACGGCCGCAGGGTGATCGGGCTCGCTCGAGCGGGGCTCGACTACGTGCGCCGGAACGGGGCGACGACGCTGGGCGCGATGGCGCCCCTGGGCGCCGCCGTCGAGCTCGACGAGGTCCCCGTTCTCGCTGCCGCGGCGGGCTCGATCGGGAGCTGGGCCCTGCGCACGACCGCGACCGTCGGGGGGAACCTGCTCGTCGACGGCCCCTACGGCGACCTGGCGCCCGCGCTCCTGGCGCTCGACGCTGAGATCGGAGTGGCGGGCGCGAAGGAGGAACGGAAAGTCGCGTTCGCCGAGGCGCTCGAGGACGGCGGCGTCCTCGGGCCGGGCGAGCTGCTGACCGAGGTCGTGATCCCCGCGACCGACGGGACCACGAGCTTCCAGCGCTGCGCGCGGCGGGCCGCCGGCGCGCCCGCTGTCGTCACCGTCGCCGCGCGGGTGCGGCGCGAGGGCGACGCGGTTGCCGAGGCGCGGATCGCGATCGGCGCCGTCGGCAGCCGGGCGATCCGCGCGACCGAGGCCGAGGAGACGCTGGTCGGCTCGGCCGGCGATGCGGCCGCGCTCGACGAGGCGGTCGCGGCCGCTGTCGCTGCCACCGACCCCGCCGACGACTCGGTGGCGAGCGCCTGGTATCGCCGCCGGATGACCGAGCTTCACGTTCGCCGCGCGCTCGAGGCCGCGACCTCGGAGGGCGGGAGTTGAGCGCGCGGGCGATCGCCTTCGAGCTCAACGGCGAGCCGGTGGCGGCGCTCGCCACCCCGCTCGAGTCGCTGCAGTCGGTGCTCCGCACCCAACTCGGGATGACCGGGACCAAGGCGGGGTGCCGCCAGGGCGGCTGCGGAAGCTGCACGGTCCATCTCGACGGCGAGCCGACGCTCTCCTGCCTGGTGCCGGCCGAGCACGTCGAGGGCAGGGCGGTGACCACGATCGAGGGCCTCGGCACGCCCGAGGACCCGAGCCCCGTCCAGGCCGCCTTCCACGAGGGCTTCGCGAGCCAGTGCGGATTCTGCAGCCCGGGGATGATCGCCGTTGTCACCGCGCTGCTCGAGCGCAACCCCGATCCCTCGCGGGAGGAGATCGACGAGGCGCTGGCCGGCAACGTCTGCCGGTGCACCGGCCTCGCCCCGATCATCGCCGCGGTAGAGGACGCCGCGGCACGGCTGCGCGAACGCGAGGGGGCCCCCGCGTGAACGACGCGAAGCCGTTCGACGTGATCGGGCGCGCTCACGAGCGCCGCGACGCCCGCGGCCACGTCACCGGCTCGACCACGTTCATCGACGACGTGAGCTTCCCCCGCATGTGCCATCTGAAGGCGGTGCGAAGCCCCCTACCCCACGCTCGGATCCGCGGGATCGACTTCACCGAGGCGGAGAAGGTCCCGGGCTTCGTCGCCTACCTGACCGCCGAGGACATCCCGAAGAACGTCTACACGATCCTCTGCCTGATCGGGGTCGAACCCGACGAGGAGCAGGTCCTGGCAGCCGAGCGGGCGCGCTACGTGGGCGAGCCGATCGCCGCGGTCATCGCCGAGACCGAGGACACGGCGTTCGAAGCCGCGGCTAAGGTGAAGCTGGACCTGGAGGAGCTGCCGGCGGTGTTCGACGTCGAGGAGGCGCTCGAGCCCGAGGCGCCCGTCGTCACCCACTGGGGTACCAACCACTTCGTCTACGAGGGCCACCACTGCCGCCGGATCCGGTACGGCGACGCGGCCGCGGCGCGCGAGGCTGCCGACCGGGTGATCTCCGGCCGCTACCAGCTGAGCCCGATCGAGCATGCCCCGGTCGAGCCGACCGGCTGCGTCGCCAAGCCGGAGGCCGATGGGCGGGTCACCGTGCACACCAACACCCAGGCGATCTTCTTCAGCCTCGACAACACCGCGATCATCCTCCAGATCCAGCCCCACAGGCTCCGCTTCGTCGGCGGCACGGTCGGCGGCGGCTTCGGCGGCAAGGTCGACGTGATCGTCGAGCCCCTGGCGACGCTCGGCGCGCTCCGCACGGGACGACCGGTGAAGTACGTCTACACGCGCCAGGAGGAGATGCAGGTCTCCTCCACCCGCAGCGCCTCCCGCGTCTACATCACCGACGGGGTCATGGACGACGGGACCATCGTCTCGCGCGACGTGACCACCTACCATGACGCCGGCGCGTACAGCCGCCACAGTCCCTACGGCTGCACCAAGCACGCCGCCAACGCAGCCGGGCCGTACACGATCCCGAACGTCTCGGTGGACGTCCACTGCGTCTACACCAACCGCACGCCGTCGAGCGCGATGCGCGGCTTCGGGGTCACCGAGGCGTCGTTCGCTCTCGAGATGCAGATGGACCGCATCGCGCGGGAGCTGGGGATCGACCCGTGGGAGCTGCGCCTGCGGCATGCGTACCGAAACGGCGACGAGCGCCCCTACCGCAAGACGACCGAGGACGCGTCCCTGGTCGAGACGATCCAGGCGGCGGCCGAGCTCGCGGGCGTGGAGCTCTCGGCCGAGCTGCGCGCGATGTCATCCGACGACCGCCAGGAGGTGGCCGGGTGACGCTGCTGCGCGGCCGCGGCGTCGCCGCGGTCAACTACCCCACCGGGATGAACCTGGGCGGCGATCCGAGCCAGGCGCTGATCCACTCGACCCCTACCGGCGCGTTCATGATCACGCTGTCGAGCACCGACCTCGGGCAGGGTCTCCGCACCGTGATGGCCCAGATCGGGGCCGAGACCCTGGGCGTGCCGCTCGAGACCGTGCACGTCGACACCGCCGACTCCGACACCGGCCCGCATTGCATGGGCACCTTCGCCAGCCGGGCCACGCACCGGGTCGGGAACGCGATCATCCAGGCCGCGAACGAGGCCAAGGAGGCGCTCTTCGACGTCGCCGCCGACGAGCTGGAGGCGGCGCCCGAGGATCTCGAGACGGACGGGGGCGGCAACATCAGGGTGGTCGGCACGCCCGACCGCAGCATCTCGATCATGGACGTCGCCCTCGCCGCCCACTTCAAGCACGGGCGCACGATCTCGGGGCGGGGGATGTCGATCAAGCCGAAGAGCGAGGTCGAGCCCGAGACGGGCGCCATGGACCCGGACTCGACCGAGGCGCACGCCTGCACGGTTGCCGAGGTCGAGGTCGACACCGAGACCGGCCAGGTGCGGGTGCTCAGCCTGAGGAGCGCCTACGAGGTGGGCCGAGCGATCAACCCAGCGCTGGTCCAGGGCCAGATCACGGGCGGGTCGTGGATGGGCATGTCGCACGCGCTGTACGAGACCACCGCGCCCTACTACCCGGAGATCGACCACGGCCCCGCTGACTTCAGCCACTACCTGATGCCCGGGGCCGCCGAGCTGCCTGAGATCTCCTCGACCGTGCTCGAGATGCCTTCCGCCAACGGGCCGTTCGGAATGAAGGGGGTCGGCGAAATGACCGCGAACCCGCCGATCCCCGCGATCGCGAACGCGATCACCGATGCGATCGGCGTCCAGATCACCGAGCTGCCGATAACCCCGGAGAAGGTGCTGCGCGCGCTCGAGGAGCGGACCGCGGACGGCGCATCCCAACCCCCGCCCCAGCGGTTGTCGGGTTAGGCACCGCATGGGTATGGAACCCGACAATCGACGGGTGGGCGAGGTGAGCGAGTCGCCGTTTCGCACGTTCAACGGGGTCGAGACCTATGAGTTCGCGCCCGGGGTCCACATCCAGGCGGTCGGCGGCGAGAAGGTGCTCGTCTGCCGGGTGAGGTATGAGCCCGGCAAGCGGGTCCTCCGTCACAGCCACGATCACACCGAGCAGGTGATGGTGATGCTCGACGGCGAGCTGACGATGACCGTCGATGAGCAGGCCCAGACTCTCCGCGCCGGCGACACGGTGGTCATCAACCGTGGGCTCGAGCACGAGCTGTACTCGGAGCCGGGATGCAGCTTCATCGAGGCGCTCTCCCCTGTGCCGCTCGACCACGTCCCCGATCGCGAGCGCGACCTCGTGCTCGGGCCCGAGCGTGGGGCGGAGCACGTCGAGCGCTGACCAGTCGAAGACGCAAGGAAAGGAATGCGGATGAGCTACGTGGTGTCGGTGAGGTGGGTCGCGAAGGAAGGCGAGGAGGAGGCGGTGGCGGCCGCGGTCGAGCAGCTGGCCGAGGCCTCGAGCGCCGAGCCGGGAGTGCAGCAGTACCAGCCGCACCGTGACCCCGAGGACCCGGCCGTCTTCTTCATGTACGAGCGCTACGACGACGAGGCCGCCAGCAAGGCCCACACAGGCAGCGAGCACTTCAAGCGCTGGGGCCTCGAGGAGGCGATTCCGCGGCTCGCCGACCGGCGCCGCGAGGTCTACGAGGCGCTCGACTGAGCCGGGCCGTGCGTTTCGGCACCGCCAAGCTCGCGGATCGGCTCGTCCCGGTTGCGGTCGAGGGCGATGCATTGCTCCCGCTCAGGGCGCCGTCGATCCTTGACCTGATCCGCGCCGGCGAGCCGCCGCCCGCCCCGCCAGGGGATGCCGAGCCCCTCGAGCGCGCCCGCCTCACCGCACCGCTTCGCCCGGACAAGGTCATCGGGATCGGCCTCAACTACCTCGACCACATTCGCGAGCAGGGACTCGAGTCCGCCCCCGAGCAGCCGATCGTGTTCGCGAAGCTCCCCTCGAGCGTGATCGGCGACGGCGAGCGGATCGAACTCGACCGCTCGCTGACCGAGCGCGCCGATTGGGAGGTCGAGCTGGCGGTGGTGGTCGGGCGCCGGATGCGCTCGGTGCCGGCCGAGGACGCGCTCTCGTACGTATTCGGCTACACCGTCGCGAACGACGTCTCCGCGCGCGACCTCCAGAGGAAGGACCGCCAGTGGGTGCGCGCGAAGAGCCTCGACACCTTCTGCCCCCTCGGCCCCATGATCGTGACGCCGGACGAGATCGGAGACGTCTCCGCGCTCCCGCTCCGCACCCGCGTCAACGGCGAGCTCGTCCAGGACTCCTCCACCGCGGAGATGGTGTTCGGTGTCGCGGAGCTGCTCGCCTTCTGCTCACGAAGCTTCCCGCTCGATCCCGGCGACGTGCTGCTCACCGGCACGCCATGGGGCTGCGGCGAGTACATGGACCCGCCCCGCTCGCTTCAGGACGGCGACGTCGTGGAAGTCGGGGTCGAGGGGATCGGGACGCTGCGGAACCCGGTGGTTGAGGTGTAGGGCCGCCCTGGGCCCTCCATACCGCTGCTTCGCGCGTTATGGGCTGGGGGGACCTACTCGGCTAAGCCACGGCCAGAGCGAGATACTGAGCGGGCGATGTCGGACGAGAACGTGGAGCTTCTCCACCGCTTCCATGCCGCCTTCAATCGTCGCGACCTCGACGCCCTTCTCGCGCTCCACGATCCCGAAGTGGAGGTCGTCTCGTTGCGCACGGGCCTCGAGGGCGGCCACCCCTTCCGGGGCCACGACGGTCTCCGGAGCTGGTATGGGAGCCTCCTCGACGTCTACCCCGACTTCGTCAGCGAGGTCGAGGAGGTGCGCGAGCTCGGAGACGCGACGATCTCGCGCTTGCGCCAACACGGCCATGGCAGAGAGAGCGACGCGCCCATCGAGCTGACGGTGTGGCAGGTCGCCCACGCGCGCAACGGAAAGATCGTCCGGTGGTGCGCTGTGAGGACGGAGGCCGAAGCCCTCGAGGCTGCCGGGCAGCGAGGGTAGCGGCTGGTGTATGGGCGCCGGGGCGCTCTAACAGACGACGGCCGTTCTGACGGTTCCGATAGCCGCGCCTCAAGCGAGATACTGGGCGGCGATGGGCGAGCGAGACGAGGAGATCATCGCCCGACTGCGGCGCTTCTACGAGGCGTTCAATCGCCGCGACTTCGAGGCGGCAATGGAGGTCGCTCATCCCACGATCGAGCTCGTGCGCCCCATGGGCTCGCTCCACGGCGCGGACGCGCTGCGCGGGTGGATGCGGCCTGACGCCTTCGAAGAGCAACAGATTGAGCCATCCGAGTTCACCGTCAATGGGAACAGGGTGCTGGTCCGCAACCACGTCCGGGTGCGAGGAGCAGGAAGCGGCATCGAGGTCGATATCGAAGGCTGGACCGTGTGGACCTTGAACGCGGACGGCCTCGCGACGCGGTTGGAGCTCTTTCTTGACCATGAGCGGGCCGAAGCCCTCGAAGCAGCCGGGCTGTCGGAGTAGCGGCTGAAGGCACAGGGGCGCCCGCACGCGGTTGCTGACTGCCGCCGCATGACTGGTAGCCTCCAAATGCTCGATACCGGCAAGGGAGGTCTGAAGTGCACGGACGCCACCGCAACGAGGCTTGGCGGGTCCTGATCCCGGCGCTGGTTGCGCTCTCGGTCTTGATCGCGGCCGGGGTCGCGCAGGCCGTGACCCGGGACATCAACGACTCCGGGCTGTTCGGCGCCGGGCGCGCTTGGGACTTCACCAACGACGCGAGCGTCTTTAGTCCCGTTGACGAGGGAGTGCTGTTCGCCGGGCGATTGGGCATCGACGCCTTCGACGGGGGCCTCACCGTCAGGGTCAACGGCATGGACTTCGTCGACGGCGACGGCGAGGGAGACTTCAATACGACGACGAACGCGTTTGCGGTCGGCCCGGACCCCACCGGCGCGCTCACGGTGGCCCGCACCGAGGTGGCCAAGGGCCCCTACCTGCGCTCTCTGATCCGGCTCAGGAACCCCTCCGCGAGCCCGTTCACCGGCACCATTACCTGGTCCTCGAACATGGGCTCGGACGGCGCCGAGGTGACCCAGGCGTCGAGCAGCGGTGACCAGAGCTTCACCACCGCGGACCGCTGGGTGGTCTCGAGCGAGCCGGGGGCGAACGGGTTCGGCGACGACCCCACCGTGAGCTTCGTCCTCTACGGCACGGGCGCCCGGGAGAGGGTCGACACCGTCATCAGCGGCCCGGGAGACGGGGAGCTCACCGTGGACTTCGAGAACCTGACGATACCCGGCAACGGCACCCGCTACCTGCTCTTCTACACCGAGATGAGCGCCAGCCCACAGGTGGCGACGAACGCGGCCACGAAGTACAACCCGCGTAGGCTCTCGCCCGCGCTCCTCGCGGGCATCCCCCTCACGACGCGGAACCAGACCCTCAACTGGGATCTGTGATCAGGAGAGGGCGGGGACCTTCGGCGACTCCCGAATGAGCGATAGGGTCGGTCCACGTCGATCTGAAGGGAGCCACCATGCATGCAGTGTTCGTCAGCGTCACGATCAGTGACGGCGAGGAGGCGACGAAGTACCTGCGCGGCGAGATTGTGCCGCGCGTGAAGCAGGCACCCGGTTTCGTCGCTGGCTACTGGACCAGAATCGAGAACGGGGACCAGGGCAGGGGCACCATCGTGTTTGAGTCTGAGGACGCCGCTCGCGCTGTCGCAGAGCAAATCCAGCAAAACCCGGGTAGCGCAGTCACACTCGACGACGTCGCCGTGGGAGAGGTCGTCGAGAGCGCCTGAGGCGTGCGTCGCGGCGGCGCACTTCATAGGTGGGCTGGATGATCCGGGGCGCACGCAGCGATAGCACCTCACTCATCTAGGTCACGGCCAGAGCGAGATACTGCGCGGGCGATGTCGCAGGAGAACGCTGAGGTCCTCCGTGGGACCCGAATCGCGCTCCCTCCTCGCAAGGAGAGAGCGGGGCAGCGTCGGAGCCCGGATGAGGGGCTGTTCGTCCGCTTTCCCGCCCTTTACCGCCTGCTCGCCGACGCCTCCATGCGCCTGCCGCCGCGATCTCGGCTTCGGCGGTTGATGGTCGCCCGTCGTGTATGGCAGGCATACGCGGCAGCTAACCGTCGGGACTTCGAGTCGGTCCTACTGGGCTGGGACCCCGGAAGCGAGTATCGCCCCAGCGCCGACCTGATGCCTCCGGACGTGGAGCCGGTTTTCTACGGCCACGACGGGATGCGCCAGCTCTGGCGCTATTGGCTCGATGCTTTCAAGGACATCCGGTGGGACCCCGAGGAGATTCTCTACCTCGGAGACACGTTTCTCGTCACCGCTCAGCAGAGGGGACATGGCTCGGGCAGCGGCGTGTCAGTGAGTGAACCTGTATTTCAGCTCTTCAAGCTCCGACGGGGCTTGGTGGTACAGCAGGAGGACTTTCTGGACCGCTCGAAGGCCCTCGAAGCCGCCGGGCTGCGGAGTAGCGGTTGAGGCATCGGAGCGCCGAGACGCGGCACTGACGGCAGCCGTTCTGGACCTAGAACCACTGCTCATCTACTACTGCCACCCCTTCCCGGGGGACAGGCGCAACTACGATGGCGCTCCGCTTTCACACCGGAAGCGGGACAACGCAGAGGAGGTCTCGCGCCATGCACGTCGCCGAATTCACCTTGCACGCCAAGCCCGGCCATTACGAGCAGGTCGCGGAGATTTACTCCGAGTTCGCCGCCGGCTTCCTCAGCGAGCATCCCGCACTCCAGACGGTGCTGATCCTCGGTGACGAGGCGAGCGGTGTGGTGCGCGGCGTGGGGGTGTTCACGGATCGGGAGGCCGCAGACGACGTCAACAGCGACCCCGAGTTCGCCTCCTTCAACGACAGGATCGGGCCGCTGCTGTCGGGTCCCTCAGAGCGGGTGGAGCTGCAGCTCGTGCACTACTACTCGCGGTAGCTAGCCGTTCTTCTTGCGCGTCTTCTCGGCCGCGTCAGCGATGTCGGCGGCCTGCCGGCTGAGTGAGCCCACGCGCTCGGCGGCCGACTTCACCGTCTCGAGGTCGACCTTGCTCAGGTTGAGGCTCGGCATGCTCGGGAGCTTCCGCATCGGCCCCTTCGAGGCATCGACACGGCTCTTGGCCAGGGCGCCCGCTGCCGCCCCCGCGAGCACGGCGCCACCCGCGATCAGCGGCGTCTTGGCCTTGGAGACCGCTTCGCCGACCGTCTGACCCGCGGAGCTGAGCTTCGCCGACGCGCCGTTCCGGCTCGCTGCGGCCTTGCCGTTCGCGCTCCTGCTCTTCGTGCTGCGGCTGTTCGAGCTGCGGTTGTTGGTGCCCCGGCTCTTCGAGTTCCGGCTGTTCGAGCTCGACCGCCGCTTCGTGGTCGATGACTTGCCTGCTTGCGCCATTGTCAGGTTTCTCTCTTTCTGATGGGCCGTCGGTGACGGCAGTTCACTCGGGCTTTGCTGCTTGCGAACGTCTCGTAAGACCCTCGAGGACGACCTCGATCGGGGATCGGCGATGGCTGCCCTTCTGGGAGAGCGCCTCGCTCACGACTCGCACCTGCTCGGCCACCTGGCCGGTGCGCTCAGCGAGCGCGCCGGCGTTCTTCGCCGCCTCGGCCAGGTTCTTCGACGTCGCGCGCGCCGTCCTCTGGCTCGGCAGCGGGACGCCGAGCACCTTCCTGTGCCTGTCGCGAGTGAGCGCGACGCCACCCGCGATGCCCGCAAGTCCGGCTCCGGCAGCGAGCGCCGGAGTCTTCAAGCTCTTGGCGGCGGACCCGACGGCATCCTTCGCCGTCGCGACCGGACTCTTGCCGTTCGACGAGCTCGATCCCCCGCGCGCCGTCGACGACCGTGAACGCGACGTATTCCGTGTCTTGCTCGCGTTCCGGGAACGGCTGCCGCTGGATCGCGCCTTCGAGGTCCGCGCCTTGGTCGACGAGCTGCGCGAGTTCGACCGACTGCGGGTCGAACCCCGACTGCCCTTGCTCTTTGTTTGCTGGGCCATCCCGACTCCTCCTGATAGAAGCTGTCGAGGATCGGCTACCCGGATCGGGAGCCACTATGCGCAATTTGCGGGGCTCAGCGGCCCTGGGCCTCGGCGATCGCGGCGCGCACCGCGCGGCCGCTGAGCACGCCCACGAGATGGCGCTTGTATTCGACCGATCCGTTCGCGTCCTCGACCGGATCCGCGGCGTCCGCGGCGAGCGCGCCCGCCTCCTCGAGCGTCCCGTCGACCTCCGCCGCCCGGGTGCCGGTCAGGAGGCCCTCCGCGTCCGATGCTCGGGCCGCGACCACCCCGGCGGAGCCGACCGCGAGGCGCACGTCCGCCAGCCGCTCGTCCTCGAGCCTCAGCTGGCACGTCACGGTGATCGCGGGGCGCTCGTGGAGGACGAACTTTCGATGCGCGATCGCGGTTCCGGGAGCCGGCGCCGGGACCAGCACCGCGGTCAGGACCTCGCCGTGGGCGAGCGTGTTCTCGAACGGACCCTTGACGAGCTGCTCGACCGGGATCCGGCGTGCCTCGCCCCCGCCGCTGCGCGCTTCGACCTGCCCGTCGACGGCGAGCAGGAACGTCGCCGGGTCGGAATGAGGGTCGGCGAAGCAGAGGTTGCCGCCGATCGAGCCCTGTGTCCGCACCCGGAGGTTCCCGACCTTGCGCTCCATCGCGGCAAGTGCCGGCCACTCGGCGCGAACGGTCGGGTCGCGCTCGATCGCCCGGTGGGTCTCCGCGGCGCCGATCCGCAGCCCGCCGTCCCTGCGCTCGATCCCACGCAGCTCCTCGATCGCCTTGAGGTCGATCAGATGGGGGTACTCGGCGAATCCGAGCTTGAACAGCAGGAAGAGCTCGCTGCCGCCGACGTAGACCGCCGCGTCATCGCCGTATTCCTCGAGGAGCTCGGTGGCCTCCTCGACCGTCGCCGGCCGGTGACGCTCGAAGGGAGGGAGCCTCGTCACACGGGCACGGCCTCCTTGCTTTCGGAGAGCGCCTGCAGCGCGGCGTCGACGCCCGCACCGAGGTCGACGTCCACCCCCAAGTCGAGGAGGCCGCGGCCGAACGCCGAGACAGCGACCACCGGGTAGAGCGAGCGCGAGCCCGGACCCATGTGCCCCAGCCGGAACAGCTTCTCGGTGAGCTCACCGTAGCCGCCGGAGAGCATCACGCCGTAGCGCTCGCGGATGTGGGCCAGGGTGGGCTTCACCTCGACCCCCTCCGGGCACCGGATCGCGGTGACGCAGTTGGCGGCGTAGGCCTCGCTCCGCGGCCACAGCTCGAGGCCCATCGCCTTGACGCCCTCGCGGGCGGCCCGGGCGGCGGTTGCGTGACGAGCGATGACCGCGTCGAGGCCGTCGTCGAGGCACTCCCCGACCGCGGCGTGGACGCCGTTCACGTCCGAGACCGAGGGGGTGTAGGGGTACTTGACCCGCCCGCCCCGGATCCAGGTCTCGCGCCAGTCGAGCAGCGACAGGAACGTGCTCCGGGGCGCGTTCGGGTTCGCCTCGATCGCCGCCCAGGCCTCCTCGCTGACCGTGCAAAGGGACATCCCGGGCGGGCCGGCGAGGCACTTCTGGGGCCCGCCGATGGCGACGTCGACCCCCCACTCGTCCGTGCGGAGCTCTGTACCGCCGACCGCCGAGACGACGTCGGCGAACATCAGCGCGCCGGCGTCCTTGGCCATCGGGCCGATCTCGGCGAGCGGATTCTCGACCCCTGAAGGGGTCTCGGAGTGGACCAGGGCGACGAACTCGAAGTCGCCGTGGCGTTCGAGCTCCTCGCGCACCTGGGCGGGATCGAGCGCCTCGTCGTAGGGGACTTCGACCTCGATGACCTCGCCGCCGTATGAGCGAAGCCAGTCGCCGAACCACTTCGCGTACACGCCGGAGACGAGGTTGAGGCACTTCATCCCCGGCTTGACGATGCCGCGCGCCGCCGCCTCGATCCCGAGCACCGCCTCGCCCTGCATCAGCACCACGTCCTTCTCGGTGCGAAACAGCTCGGCGACCATCCGCTCGGTCTCGCGGAACCGCTCCTGGAAGACCGGGTCGTAGTCGAAGATCATCGGCCGCCCCTGGGCCTGCTGGACCCGGAGCGACGACATCGTCGGTCCGGCGCTCAGCGTGAAGTCGGGCTCATGCATGGCTCTCGCCTCCTCCGCGTCGAAATGTTGGACCAAGTGGCTGATCGCAAGTCCGCCCGCCTATTTTTCTCCCCGCACGTATGGCAGCGCAAGCGCCGAGGGCAGGTACGAGCGCCGCGCGAACAGGACCAGGACCACGATGACGGTGATGAACGGGAGCATCTGGACGTAGTCCGTCTGGATGTCGACCCCGATCAGCTGCAGGGCGGTGGCAATCGAGAGCGACATCCCGAAGAGCACGGCGCCGACGATCGTCCACGGGCCCTTGCCGCGCGAGAGCATCGCGATCACGATTGCGATGAAGCCCGCCCCCTGGGTGATGAACGGGGTGAACGTCCCGGCGCTCACGATCGCCAGGTAGCCGCCGCCGAGGCCGCCGAGGGCGCCGGCGCACAGGGTCGCCCAGGAGCGGGTCGCGGCCACGCTGACCCCCGCGGCATCGAGCGCCTCCGGGCGCTCGCCGGCCGCCCTGATGCTGAGCCCGGCGGAGGTGCGCCGCAGGATCCAGCCGACCACGAACGCCAGGACGATCCCGATGTAGACCGTCACGTGCTGGCTGAACACGCTCTCACCCACGATCGGGATCTCCTTCAGCAGCGGGATGCCGAGCTCCGAGGGCGTTCCGAGGCTGGGGCGCGACTCCGCATACGAGGCGTCGAAGATCAGGCTGGTCGCCCCCTCGGCGAGGAGAATGATCGCGATCCCGATCACGATCTGGTCGAGGCCCATTCGCACGCAGAGCAGGATCATCAGGAGCGAGGCCGCGCCCCCCGCGACGATCCCGGCGAGCAGGCCCAGCGTCTCCGAGCCCGTGTTGTAGGCGATGACGAAGGCGAGGAACGCGCCGAACAGCATGTAGCCCTCGAGCCCCACGTTCAGGACCCCCGCCTGCTCGGAGACCAGCTCGCCCAGGCTGGCGAACAGGAACGGCATCGCCGCCACGAGCCCTCCGGAGATCAGCGCGGTGAGGAACTCCTGGCTCAGCAGGTCGCTCATCGCGAGCTCCCCTCGCCCGCCCCCACCGCCGGCCGGGGCTCGCCGGCAGGGGGCCCCTCACCCGTGGGGGCCCGCACCCGCTCAGCGAGCTCTGGCGGCACATAGGCCGTCCCAAACCCGCGGCGGGCGCGCAGGTATTCGATCACCGCCATGAACAGCAGCATCAGCCCGACCAGGACGAAGAGGACGTCGCTGGTGATCTCGGCCTCGCGCGCGGCGGACTCCCCGCCGATCTGGATCACGGAGAAGAGGATCACCAGGACCAGCGACCCGATCGCGTTCAGCCGCGCCAGAAATACCAGGGGGATCACCAGAAGCCCGTAGGCCGGGTTGAAGTCGGCGCGGAACGATCCCTGCACGCCGAGGATCTCGACCGACCCCGAGAGGCCGATCAGACCGCCCGAGATCGCGAACGCGATCACCGTCAGCCACGCCGGATGGAGCCCAGCGTGCAACGCCGCCCTCGGGTTCGCCCCCAGCACCCGCAGACGCAGGCCCAGCGAGTTCCGGGTCATCAGCAGGTGGACGCCCAAGATGGCGACGACCGCGATCACGAAACCGAGGTGGATCCGAGTGTCGAAGAGAAGGGGCAGGCGCTCGTCGAACGGGAGCACGTCGGTGCGCGCCACGCCGCCGACGTCGGTCTTGAACGGTCCCTTGACGAGCACGTTGGCGACGCCGATGCCGATGAAGGACATCATCAGCGTGGTGATGATCTCGTTCACCCCGTAGCGGCCGCGCAGGACCGCGGGGATGATCGTCCAGGCGGCGCCGATGATCACCGCGACGGTCATCGTGATCACCAGCATCGGCCAGACGCCGAGCGACGAGAGCAGGGACGGGCCCAGGCCCGCGGTGAGCGCGGCGCCGAGCAGGAACTGCCCGTCGCCGCCCAGATTCCAGAGGTTGGCCCGGAAGGCGACGATCAGCCCTGCGGCGATCAAGAGCAGCGGGGCGCTGCGGATGATGCTCTCCTGGAAGCCGTCCCAGTTGATCAGCCCGCGCTCGAACATGTCGCCGTAGAACGTGAACGGATCGCGCCCCAGCAGCGCGAGCAGGATCCCGTTGGCGACCAGCGCGAGCAGGATCGGCACGGCGGCGATCAGGATCGCCTGCCCGAGCCCGATCGCCCGCGCCCTCACGGGCGGTCTCCTCCCCGCGCCACCATCAGCGCACCGATCCGCTCCTCGGCCCCGGCGGCGCTCTCGACCTCACCGGTGAGCTCGCCCCGCGACATGACGAGGATCCGGTCGCACAGATCGACAAGCTCCTCGATCCCGGTCGAGATCACGAGCGCGGCGTGGCCGGCCGCGGCTCCCTCGCGGATCTGGTCCCGCACGAATTCCGCCGTGCGCACGTCGAGGCCGTGCGTGGGCTTGCTGAAGATCACCACCCGCGGCTCACCGGCGAGCTCGCGCGCCAGGAGGAGCTTCTGCGCGTTGCCGCCCGAGAGCGTCGCCACCCGACTGCGCACGCTCGGCGTGCGGACGTCGAAGCCATCGACGAGGCCCTGCGCGAACCGCTCCACCTCGTTGCGCCGCTCGGCGCCGGCGCGCCAGAACGGCGGGGCACCGATTCGCTTCAGCACCGAGTTCGTCGCCACGTCGAGGTCGGCGACCATGCCCTCGCCGAGCCGATCGTCGGTGACGTAGCGGAGTCCGCGGTGCTCGCGCTCGCGGACCCCGAGCCGGGTCACGTCCTCGCCCAAGCAGCAGCACCTCGCCGGCGCGGGCGCGGCGCTGCCCGGCGATCACCTCCGCGAGCTCGCGCTGGCCGTTGCCGTCGACCCCGGCGACACCCGACGATCTCCGCGGATCGCACCTCGAGGCTGACGTCACGAAGCCCGACCGCGTCCGCGTGGCCGTCGAGCGCCAGCCCCCGCACCTCGAGCGCGACCGGGCCGAGGTCGCGCCCCGTCCGCTTGCGTGGCACGGGTGCCGCCTCGACCTCGACCGCCTCGGCGAGCTCGGAGGCCTCCTCGCCGAACATCATGTCGACGATCCGGGCCGAGAGCTCATCCTCGCTGCGCCCCGCGAGGTCACGCGGAGCCAGCGAGCCGACCTTACGCCCGGCCCGCAGAACCGTCACCCGGTCTCCGAGCTCGATCGCCTCGTGCAGCTTGTGGGTGATCAGGATCACCGCGAGACCCTCGGCCTTCAGGTTCTGGAGCACGCTGCGCAGCTCCTCATAACCCTGAGGCGTCAGCATCGAGGTGGGCTCGTCGAGGATGAGCACCCGAGAGTTCTGCCGCCAGAGCGCCTTCATGATCTCCACCTGCTGCTGCTGGCCAAGCGCCAGCGCCCCGACGCGGGCGCCGGCGCCGAAATCGACCCCCAGGAGGCCGGCGAGCTCATCGAAGCGGTCGCGGCCCGCCTCGAGGTCGAGCCTGCCCCTGCCCCCGTGCGAGCCGAGCATCAGGTTCTCGAGCACGCTGAGCGTCGGAACGAGCGTCAGGTGCTGGTAGACGGTCCCGATCCCCAGCTCGATCGCCGCCCGCGGCGAGTGAATCTCCACCGGCCTGCCCTCGAAGCGGATCTCACCCGCGTCCGGCCGGTACATCCCCGAGAGGATGTTGATCAGGGTCGACTTCCCGGCCCCGTTCTCGCCGAGCAGCGCGTGGACCTCACCGGCGTGGACGTCGAGGTCGATGTGGTCGTTGGCGACCACACCGGGGAAGGTCTTGGTCATCCCGCGCAGCTCACAGAGCGTCGGCGAGCGCCCCCGGCGCTGGTTGTCGTTCTCGGCCACTTCAGTTCTGCGGCCGGGCCGGCGCTCGGTGCGCCGGCCCGGTCCGTTGTTGATCTAGCCCTGTTGAATCAGATTCTCGACCTGGGCCTTGTCCTCGGTCAGTGGAACCTTGATGTCGCCGGCGATGATCTGCTCCTGGATGTCCTGGATCTCGTTCCAGGTCTGATCGTCGATCTGATCGGTCTGCAGCAGCGAGATCCCGCCGTTCTCGAGGTCGAGCTCGTAGCCCTGCTCACCGAACGTCCCGTTGCCGATGTCGTCGATCGCGTCGCGATAGAGACCGTCGAAGCTCCAGAGCACCGATGAGAGCAGCACCCCTTGGTCGTCAATCGAGGTCTTGTCGCCGATCACGTCGATGAAGAAGACGTCATCCGCGCGCTCGACGGCCTCGAGCATCCCGAAGGACGATCCGTCTCCCATCCCGAAGATGACGTCGGCGCCGTCAGCGATCACGGCCTCGGTGACCCGCCGGCCGCCCGCGGCGTCGGCGTATCCGGCCGGCCCGATCTGGGCGAACTCGATCTCGATCTGCGGATCGACCGAACGGGCCCCGGCCACGAAGCCACCGGCCTGCTTGTTCCAGTTCGTGTCGTCGGCGGAGATCACGATCCCGAGCGTGCCGGTCTGGGTGGTGTCCGCGGCGAGCACCCCGGCGAGGTAGGCGCCCTCCTGGCTGGCGGTACCCGCGTTCGCCGAGATCTCGGGCTGATTCGCCTCCGGGTTGTCCCAGACCAACTCCGGTACGCCCGTCTGGGCGGCCACGTCGGGCGCGGTCGTGTTGTAGCCGGACGCCTGGGCGATTATGAACTCGGCGCCGCCGGTGGTCGACAGCTCGCGCAGGATCGGGGAGATGTCCTCGTATCCGGCGTTGTCCGCGACCTCGAGGTCCGCCCCGATCTCATTCGCGACCTTCTCGGCACCCTCGACCCCCTGCTGGTTCCAGCCGTAGTCGTTGCCCCGCTCCGGGGCGACGATCGCGAAGCTCGAGACCGCCGCCTCCTCGCCGCCGCCGTCGCCCCCGTCATCGTCGTCGTCACCGCCGCAGCCGGCGATCGCGCCGGCGGCGAGCAACGGGGCGACGGCCAGGAGGAGGAGCCTCGGACCCCTCCGCCAATGTCCACCCCGTCCCCGTTGCACTTCAGCTTGCTCTGGTTGCATGACCCTCTCCCTCGCTTCGCGCGTGGTTGCCTGGCGCCGAGACCGGCGCGTTCTCATTGCCGAAAAAAAGCTTGCGGGCGTTGAGCCCGAGCACCCGTCGCCGCGCCGCCTCGTCGAGGCCGCTGACGTCGACCTTCCGGATCTCCACCCCGGGATCGTGAAACGGCGCGTCGGAGCCGTACATGACTCGGTCCGCGCCCACCCGCTCGAACGCGGTCCTGATCTTCGAGTGCATCGGCATGCCCGAGGTCTCCAGGTAGACGTTGGGGTTGCGCACGGCAACGTCGATCGCGCCGTTGATGTAGACGATGTTCCCATGGCCCATGTGGCCGAGCACGACTCGGAGATCGGGAAACTCCACGGCCAGCTCCTCGATCGACCACGGCAGGGTGAAGATCGGGTGCCCGCAGTGGATCAGGGCCGGCATCTCCCGCTCGACCAGCAGGCGGGCGACGGGGTGGACCATCGGGTCGTTGGGGTGGTAGCCGTCGAGCAGCGGGTGCATCTTCACCCCGAGGAACTTCGGGTGATCGAGGAGCTCAGCGCACCGCTCGGCGCAGTCGGCCTCGCGCGGGTTGGCCCAGAAGAGCGCCCAGGCATTGGGCACCCGCTCGACGATCTCGCGGACGAGGTCGTTGTCCGGATGGAAGACGATCCCGGCGTCGTAGTCGAACTCGTCGAACAGCTCCACCAGCCCCGCCTCGTCGAGCGAGACGTCGAAGAGCGGGAACTCCCCGACGTGCATGTGGGGATCGACAATCACGACGCACTCAGTTTCCCTGGCGCGGGGCAGGGCGTTTCGGTGTCAACGGCGTTGCCGATCACCGGATGCGATGATAATTTAATTGCTAACTGTTGACAACCGACAGTTAACCGAGGGTTAGCAAACTTGGCCGACGACCCGCGAGTCGATAACCGGACGCTCTGGGAGCAGGTGCGCGAGCGGCTCCGCGAAGACATTCTCGGCGGCGACCTACCCGCCGGCACCGTGCTCAGCGAGGCGGCGCTCGCCGACTCCTTCGGAGTCAGCCGCGGCCCGGTCCGCGAGGCGCTGGGCCGGCTCGCCACCGAGGGGTTGGTGACGATCACCCCGCGGCGGGGCGCGATCGTCACCGAGCTGAGCGCGCACGAGTTCGTCGAGGCCTACCAGGTGCGCGAAGCACTGGAGACCTTCGCGATCCGTCTCGCGGTGCCGCGCCTTGAGGATTCCGATCTCGCCCGCCTTCGCGAGCTTCACGAGGAGATGATCCAGCACGCGGAGCGCGGGGAGGTCAACGCGTTCTTCGAGGCCAACGCCGCATTTCATGACACCTTCGCGCGCGGGTCGGGCAACAGCAAGCTCAACGAGGTCTACGGCCTGCTGATGGACCAGATGGGCCGCTACCTCCCGCGGTCGCTCGAGCTGCGAGGCACGCTCGAGAAGTCGAACGCCGAGCACTCGGCGATCCTCGAGGCAGTCGAGGCGGGCGACGCCGAACGCGCCGCGCGCCTCTTGGCCGACCACATCGAGGTTCCCCAGCGGGTCGAGGAGGAGACCGAGGAGCAACCGGCGGCGACGAAGCAGCGGATCACGACTCAAGGGAGGGAGCACTGAGCGCCACCGACGACAACTCCGCCGACCTCCAGTTCGGGGTCAACCTCAACAACCGCGAGCCGCTGATCGCGCCTGACTACACGCTGGCCGACCTGCTCGACCTGTCGGAGCGAGTCGAGGAGCTCGGGTTCGCCTCGGTCTGGGTCGGCGACAGCCTGTTCTCGAAGCCCCGGTACGAGCCGATCTCGCTGCTGTCGGCGATCTCCCAGCGGACGGAGCGGGTGCGGCTGGGGACGGCGTGCCTCGTCGCCGCGACCCGCGACCCCCTCTATCTGGCGATGGAGTGGGCGACGCTCGACGTGCTCTCGGGCGGACGGACGATCCTCGGCCCCTGCATGGGCAACCCGGAGAAGGGCGTGGAGCGCGAGTTCGAGGCGCTCGGGCTGCCGTTCAAGAAGCGAGGGTCCGTGCTCGAGGAGGTGCTCGAGGTCGTCCGCACCCTCTGGACCGAGGGCGAGGTCACCTTCCACGGCGACTACTACGACTACGAGGGCGTCAGCTTCCACTCCGGCACCGAGATGGCGCCGCTCTCGCCGCTCCAGAAGCCGCCCCCGATGTGGGTCGTCTCCAACCCGCGCCTCGTCGACGATTCCTCCGGCGAGCACATGATTCGGAGGATGAAGCGGGCATGCCGGCGCATCATCCTCTATGGCGACGGATGGATGACCTGCTGTCGCGCCGAGCACCCCGAGGAGCTCACCGAGCAGATCGGCTACCTGGAGGAGGCCGCACGGGAGCACGGCCGCGACTTCGCCGACTACACGATCGCCTACCAGGTGACGATGAACATCGGGGACTCCGAGGAGGAGGCGCGCTCGGCCTTCGACGGGTACATCTCCAAGTACTACCCCGAGCTCTCGAAGGCGATGGACCTCTCCAACTGGGGGCCGGTCGGGACCCCCGAGCAGATCGGCGCCTGGCTGCGCGAGTTCGCCGACCGCGGCGTCACCCACTTCATCTGCCGGTTCGGGGACCTCGACCAGTTCGCCCAGGTCGAGCGGTTCGCGCGCGAGGTCCTACCGGAGTTCCAGCCCCAGATCGCGAGGTGATCGAGATGCCCAGTCCCGAGGAGATCCGCAAGGACGCAGAGCTGGTCGTCGACGTCTGCATGTCCGTCGAGGACGACGACGTCGTGACCGTCATCTGCGACAACGAGCACCGGGGGGAGGCCGACGCCCTGGCCTCGGTCGCGCTCGACCGCGGCGCCTGGCCGGTGATCATGGACAACGAGGCTCAGGTGAAGCGGGGTCGCGCCGACACCCACTTCCCGATGGAGCCCCCTCGCAACCTGCACGAGGCGATGGTCAACTCCGACGAGATCATCATCGTCACCAACCTCGAGTGGGCGAACCGGTTCGCGCACGTCCCGGCCGTCAAGCAGTCCGTTGAGAACAACGCCAAGATCTGCTCGGTCGAGCCGGGGATGGGGGAGTGGGGGCTGACGGTGGAGAAGATCCACGCGGCGACGCAGCGGGCGAAGGACGCGATGGCTGCGCTCGAGGGCAAGAAGGAATGCCACGTCACCTCTCCCGCCGGGACCGACGTCAGGGTCTCGATCGAGGGGCGGCCGTCGCTCGAGGTGACCTCGATCAAGAGGCGCGGGCAGATGATGGGTCCGCTGCCGCTGTGGGCGGAGGTGGCCTTCGCCGCGGTCGAGGACCGCACCGAGGGCACCATCGTCGTCGACGGAGTGATGCTCGGGATCGGCCTCGAGGGCCAGGTCGCAGAGCCGATCACCTGGAAGATGGAGAAGGGTCGCGCCGTCTCGATCGAGGGTGGCGACGAGGCCGGCCGTCTCCGTGAGGTGATCGACGGGGTCGAGAACGCGGACGTCGCGGGCGAGTTCGCGTTCGGGGTCTCGGAGGTGGCGCCGTTCGGCACCCCGTCGGAGAAGGGCCGGGTTGGCACCGTGCACTTCGCGCTCGGCGACAACCACCTCGCCTACCCGGGCGGCCAGAACGTCTCCAAGCTGCACCTCGACGGGGTGATCCTCAACGCCAGCCTGCAGATCGTCGACGACGGCAGCTGGATCGTGAAGGACGGGGAGTGGGCGCTGTGACGCGCGACTTCGTCGCTAGCCCAAGCGAGGTATCGATGAGCCAAGTGAGTGTCGTCCCCCTCGAGACCGTCGAGCCGATCGAGCTTCCTGGCGGGAGCTGGAGTCGGATGCTGGTGACCGAGGGGCGGGTGGGCGGCAACGCGAGCTCGATCGGGTACTCGGTGTTCAAGCCGGGCTCGGCGACGGCGAGCGTCTCGCACGAGACCGAGGAGGTCGCATATGTGGTGAGCGGCGCCGGGCGCCTCGACACCGACGGCGGCGGGGTCCGCTTCGAGATGGGGGATGCCCTCCACATCCAACCCGGAACATGGCATGCGGTGGTCAACGACTCCGACGAGGACGTCGTGATGGTGTTCGGGTTCCCCCATCCGGACTACCCGCCGACCGAGCGGCGCTGAGCGGATGGCTCCGCCGGAGACGGCCACCGAGGCCAACCGGGGCGGAGCCGGCCCCAGGGACGACCTCCGCGCCCGGGTGGCATGGGCCTGCCGGATCCTGGCCAGCGAGGGCTACCAGGACCTGACGCTCGGGCACGTGAGCGCGCGCGACCGCGACCATCCCGAGCGCATGTGGATCAAGCGCCGCGGGGTGACGCTGGCCGAGGTCACGCCCGCCGACGTGATCGAGTTCGAGATCGGCGCCGACCTCCGCGACGCCTCCGACGACATGCACCTGGAGGCCGTGCTCCACACCGAGGTCTACCGCCGCCGCGACGATGTCGGCGCGATCGTCCACGGCCACCCGCCCTACGCCACCGCCTTCGCCTCGACAGACGCAGAGCTCATCCACCTCACCCATGACGCGGTGATGTTCGACCATGGCGTCGCCGTCTATGACGGCAGCCCGGACCTGATCACCGAGGCCGAGCAGGGCTCCGAGGTGGCGGAGGCATTGGGCGACCAGCGCTCCGTGGTCCTGCTGCGAAACCACGGCGTGCTGGTCGCGCACCGCGACCTGCCGTGGATGGTGCTGGCGGCCGTCACCCTCGAGCGAGCGGTGATGGTGCAGTCGATCGCGGCCACGCTGGGCAGCGCCCGCCCGATCGAGCCGGTGCTGATCGGCGAGCTCAACCGGCACAAGTACAACGACGGGCTGGTCGCCGAGTACTGGCAGGCGTGGCTTCGCGAGATGCGCCGGCGCGGCCTCGACGACGGGATGGAGAGATAGATGGTGGCGACGCGGATCGTCGTCAACGGCGCCCCGCGAGAGCTCTCGACTCCCCCGCAGGAACTCCTGCTCGACACTCTGCGGGAGCGGCTCGGCCTCACTGGGGCGAAGCGGTCCTGCGACGTCCAGGTGTGCGGGACCTGCACGGTGCTGGTCGACGGCGAGCCGGTGAGCTCGTGCACGTTCCTGACCTGCGACGCGGACGGGCGCGAGGTGCTGACGATCGAGGGTTTCGCCGAGAGCCCGGAGTTCGACGAGTTCGAGCGCGCGTTCACCGACCGCGCGGCGCTTCAGTGCGGATTCTGCACACCAGGCTTCGTGCTCACCCTGAAGGCGCTCCGCGACGCCGGCGAGCTGCGCGGCCGCGAGGACGTGCTGGCGGGGCTCGACGGCAGCGTCTGCCGCTGTACCGGGTACAAGGCGATCGTGGAGGCCGCCGAAGCACTGGTCGAGGACGGGCGATGAGCCCGCCGGGGACCGCCGCGCCCACCGAGACCGCCGATCGGATCGGGCGCTCGGAGAGAAGAAAGGACGCCGCCGAGAAGATCCGCGGCCGCGCGCAGTTCAGCGGCGACATCAACGTGCCCCGGATGCTCCACGGCAAGGTGCTCCGCGCCGGGGTGCCGCACGCGCGAATCGCCTCGATCGACACCTCGGCGGCCGAGGAGATGCCCGGCGTGCTCGCGGTCCTGGTCGGGCCCGACCTCGCGGACTTCGATCCGTACTGGGGCCACGCGATCAAGGACCGGCCCGTCCTGGCAATGGACCGCGTGCGCTTTCAGGGCGAGCCGCTCGCCGCCGTGGCGGCGGAGGACGAGGCCACGGCGGAGGCGGCGATTCACGAGATCGTGGTCGAGTACGAGGACCGGCCGGTGCTCGGCACGATTGCCGACGCAATCGCCGACGACGCGCCGCTGATCCACGACGGCGAGCTCCGTCCCGGGCTCTTCCACGGGCTCGGCAAGCTGCCCGAGCGGGAGGGAAACGTGTGTTACCGCTATCGCCTCGATGCCGGCTCGGTCGAGCTCGCCGAGGCGGAGGCCGAGCTCACCGTGGAGGGCGAGTACGACTACCCGGCGGTCTACCAGTACGCGATGGAGACCCACACCGTGATCGCCGACTTCGGCGACGGGGAGATCACGCTCTGGGCCTCATGCCAGCACCCCTTCCTGGTCAGGGCCGAGATCGCGGACCTGTTCAACCTGCCGATCGGCAGAGTGCGGGTGATCGTCCCCTACCTCGGCGGCGGCTTCGGCTCGAAGAGCTACACGAAGATGGAGCCGATCACGGCGGCGCTCTCCTGGAAGGCGGGGCGCCCGGTGCGGATCCAGAACCGGGTCGACGAGTCGATGGTGACGACCCGGCGTCACGGCATGCGCTGCCGGATGAAGACCACGGCGACCGCCGAGGGCAACTTGGTGTCCCGAAGCGTGCGGCTGTGGCTCGACACGGGCGCCTACGCCGACAACGGCCCGCGTGTCTGCGCGACGGCCGGCGACGCGGCCCCGGGCCCCTATGCGTGGGAGGCCGTTCACGTCGACGCCAGCTGCGTCTACTCGAACACCGCTCCGGCCGGCTCCTACCGAGCGTTCGGCGCCGCCCACCTGCAATGGATCGGAGAGATGCAGGTCGACGAGCTGGCCCGCCAGGCCGGGCTGGACCCGCTCGAGCTCCGGCGGCGGAATCTGCTCCGCCCGGGTCAGCCGGTGCGCCCGGATGGCACCGGCAAGCCGCTCGACGCCGACCTCGTCGGTGACGTGGAGAAGGCAGCGGCGGCGGTCGGCTGGGGGGAGCCCAAGGGCGAGTGGACCGGGCGCGGCGTCGCGGTCGGCCTGCTGGCGGCGGGCGCGCATCCGGTCTCACGGGCCGGCGTGCGCATGGAGGCCGACGGCACCGTCGAGGTCAACGTCGGCACCACCGAGATGGGCCAGGGAGCCCGCACGGTGATGGCCCAGATCGCCGCCCAGGAGCTCGCGATCGACGTCGAGCGGGTGACGGTGCAGGGGGCCGATACCCGGTTCACGCCGTATGACCGCTCGACCGGGGCGAGCCGCTCGACCACGCTCGCCGGCCTCGCCGTCCAGCGCGCGGCGGCCGACCTTCGCGAGCGCCTCCTCGAGACCGCCGCGGCCGCATGGGCGGTCGGCCGCGCCGGCCTCGAGGTCGGGGACGGGGCCGTGCGCGGGTCCGGGCGCGAAGCCACCTACGTGGAGCTCATCGCCGAGCGCTTCGGCTTTGTCGGCGGCGAGCTGGTCGGCGAGGGTGAGGTCCGTCCCGAGCAGGGCAGCGGCTCATACGCCGAGGGCCCGGTGTTCTGGGAGGTGTGCGTCGCCGCCGCCGAGGTCGGCGTCGACCCCGAAACCGGTCGCGTCGGCATCGAGCGGGTGGCGACGATCGCGGACGTGGGGAAGGCGATCAATCCCCTGCTGGTGGAGCGCCAGGACGAGGGGGCCGTCCTGCAGGGGATCGGCATGGCCCTGTTCGAGGAGATGGTCTACCGGGACGGGTTCCTCACCAACGACACCCTCCTCGACTACCGCGTCCCGAGGGTCGAGGACATGCCGGCGCGGATGGAGGGGATCCTGGTCGAGAACGCCGACGGCCCGGGCCCCTACGGGGCGAAGGGCTGCGGGGAGGGCGCCCAGGCGGCGACGCCGGCCGCGATCGCGACCGCGCTCGCCGACGCCGGCGTCCCCATGACCGAGCTTCCGTTCACGCCCGAGCGGGTGTGGCGGCGAATCAACGAGACCAAGGAGGCACGCCTGAGATGAGCGAGTTGAGGAGCGCCGCGGTGATCGGCACCGGGACCATGGGGCCGGGGATGGGCGCGGTGCTTGAGCGCGCCGGCCTCGAGGTGACTCTCTATGACGTCTCCGAGGAGGCGCTCGAGCGGGCGAAGCAGGGCGTGGAGCTCGCGCGCGGCGTCCTCGAGCGCCTCGGCGGCGAGCGAGCGGACGGCGGGGGGATCCGCTTCGAGGGCGACCTGGCGGCGGCGCTGGACGGGGTGGACGTGGTGCTCGAGGCCGTTCCCGAGAAGCTCGAGCTGAAGCAGGAGATGTTCGGCCAGTTCGAGCAGCACGTGAGCGACGATGCCGTGCTCAGCTCGAACACCTCCGGCATCCCGATCACCAAGATCGCCGAGGGTCTCGATCACCCAGAGCGGGTGATCGGCATGCACTGGTCGAACCCGCCGCACCTGATCCCGATGATCGAGGTGATCCCCGGCGACGCGGACGAGCGAGGAGACGGTCGCGGCGGCGAGCGCGCTGATCGAGCGCCTCGGCTACTACCCCAGCCTGCTCCGCAAGGAGGTCCCCGGGTTCGTCGAGAACCGCGTCCTCTACGCGATCATGCGCGAGTGCCTTGCCCTCGTCGACGAGGGCGTCATCGACCCGGAGGAGCTCGACCTAAACGTCAAGTGGGGCATCGGCTACAAGCTCGCCGTGATCCCGCCGATGCAGCTCCTCGACGTCGCCGGGCTCGACATCTACGAGAGCGTCGGCAGCTACCTCAACTCCGACCTCTCGACCGAGTCGGGGGTCTCGGAGACGATCACCAGGTTGACCGGTGAGGGCAAGCTCGGGCTGAAGACGGGTGGCGGCTTGTTCGATTACTCGGAAGATCAGCTCGCCGAGCTGCCCAAGAAGCGGGCGGCGGCGCTGGTCGCGGTCCGCAAGACACTCGACCAACAGGACGTCTGAGGAGGAGAAAGATGGGTGTGGACCGAGTGTGGCTGCTGGACTCCGGGAGCCTGGTCATCGATCGCTCCCACATCATGTGGAACATCGACGCCGGGAATCCGATCCGCTTCCCCGTCTACAGCGTGCTGATCGAGCACACGGACGGGCTCTTCCTGTTCGACTCCGGCTACGACCGGGGGACGGTGGAGGAGTTCCTGGCCTTCGAGCAACCCGATCAGACCGAGGAGCAGACCCTGCCGGCGCAGCTCGAGAGGTGCGGCTTCGGGCCGTCCGACGTGACCGCCGTGATCAACTCGCACCTTCACTTCGACCACTGCGGGGGCCAGCGCCACCTCCCGGATGCCGTGACCTGGGTGGCAAAGGAGGACCTCCGCCACTGCCTGGTCCCGGAGCCGTTCGAGCGCCTCGGCTACGCGGACAAGGTCTTCCATCGTCCTGACTCCGCCTACCGCTGGCTCGAGGGAGACGAGGTCGACTTCGCCGACGGGATCAGGCTCCTGTTCACCCCCGGCCACACGGTCGGCCACTACTCGCTGATCCTCGAGAAGGAGGGACGGGCCCCCATGCTCTTCCCAGCCGACGTCACGTACACGAAGGAGACGTGGGAGAAGGAGCTGATCTCCGGGTTCCACAACGACCCGACGGCGAACTTCGCCTCACTGCGCAAGATGAAGCACCTCGCCGAGCGACTCGACGCGGAGGTCTTCCTCACCCACGACATGGAGGAGTGGGAGTCCTACAAGCACGCGCCGGACCACTACTAGTGGACGGGACCGCTAACGCCAGACAGGAGGCATGAGATGAATCTCGAGGACCGGGTCGCGATCGTCACGGGAGCCGCCCAGGGCATCGGCCGGGCGATCGCAGAGAAGCTCGACGCCGAGGGCGCCACCGTCGCGGTCGCCGACGTCAACGCGGAGGGCGCCGAGGAGGCGGCCGATTCGCTCGAGCGCGGACAGGCGATCGAATGCGACGTGTCATCCGAGGAATCGGTGAACGCCATGGTCAGCGCGGTGCTCGAAGAGCATGGCAAGGTCGACGCCCTGGTCAACAACGCGGCGATCGTCCCGTTCATCTCCTGGGACGAGGTCGACCTCGACCACTGGCGAAAGATCATCGACACCAACCTCACCGGCGTCTACCTCTGCGCCCGCGCGGTCGACGCGCCGATGCGCGACGCCGGGTACGGCCGGATCGTCAACATCGTCTCGAACACGATCCTCGCGGGGACGCCGAACATGGCCGCCTACGTGGCGGCGAAGGGCGGCGTCTGGGGGTTCACCCGAGCCCTCGCCACCGAGCTGGGGCCCCGCGGGATCACCGTCAACGCCGTCGCACCGGGGTTGACCGCGACCGAGGGGGTCCTCGACAGCCCCCACAAGGAGGCGTTCGAGTTCGTGCAGACCCTGCAGGCGATCCCCCGCCGGGCCGAGTCGGCCGACATCGCCCCCATGGTCGCCTTTCTGTGCTCGGAGGAGGCGGAGTGGGTGACGGGCCAGATGGTCGTGGTCGACGGCGGCCACACCCGTCATTGATGGCCGCCCCAGTCACCACCCGGGCGGGCGCGATCCTCGCCGTCGCCGACGTCGAGGCCTCGGTCGCCTGGTATCGCGACCGGCTCGGGTTCGAGCTCGAGGCGAGCTACGACGACCCGCCCTACGCCACCCTCACCCTGGCCGGCGCACGCCTCTCGCTGGCCGAGCAGAGCCATCCCGCCGAGGACCGGCCGGGGGTGCTGATGACGGCGCCGGAGGACTCGTCGCGGCTTCAGGTCGTGCTCGTGCTCGAGGTGACCGACTGCCGCCGCTCCTACGAGGAGCTGCAGTGCCGAGGGGGTTGGGTTCCTCGCCGAGCCGTTCTCGCCGCCGTGGGGCGGCGCCCGCTGCTTCGCGATCGACCCCGACCGCTACCTGGTCGAGCTGGAGCAGCCGGCATGAAGGCGGTCAGGATCCAGGGACCGGAGCGGATCGAGCTCGACGAGGCGCCCGAGCCCGGCGTCCAGGAGCCGACCGACGCCGTGGTCGAGGTCACGAAGACGGCGATCTGCGGGGCCGACCTCTTTCCCTACCACGGCCACACACCGGGCTTCGAGGCGGGGACGATTCCCGGCCACGAGTGGGTCGGCGTCGTGCGCGAGGTCGGCGAGGGGGTGCGGGCGCTGCGGCCCGGACAACGGGTCGTGAACGCGAGCATGGTCTCCGACGGCACCTGCACGCACTGTCGCTCCGGTCGCCCGATGCAGTGCGAGAACCGGGCGCTGTTCGGCTACAGCGGGGTCTACGAGCGGCTCGACGGCGGCCAAGCCGACCTGGTCCGCGCGCCGAACGCGGAGCGCTCGCTGTGGCCGATCCCGGACGATGTCGCCGACGACGACGCGGTGTTCGTCGCCGACATGCTCCCCACGGGGCTGTCCGCGGTGCGGCGCGGTGGCGTCGACGTGGGGGATGTCGTCGCGGTGCTCGGCTGCGGAACGGTGGGGCTGATGGCGATCCTGCTGGCCCGCCGGGTGGCGCGGCGGGTGATCGCGGTCGACGGGATCGAGGCCCGCCGCGAGCTTGCCGCCGGCCTCGGCGCCGAGGCGGTGGACCCCGACTCCGCCGCCGACGCGGTCGCAGATGCGACCGGCGGCTTGGGCGCCGACGTGGTGATCGAGGCCGCCGGGGCGAAGCCGGCCCTCGATGCCGCCTTCGGCCTCGCCCGCGGCCGCGGCGTGGTCACGGTGGTCGGCGCTCACTTCGAGCCCGACTACCCGCTCGATGCGGGACGGATGTTCGAGGGCGAGCTCACGCTCCGCTTCGCGATGGGCGACCCGATCAACGACCGCGAGCTCCTGCTGGCGATGATCGCGGCGGGCGAGGTCCACCCCGCCGAGCTGATCAGCCACCGGCTCGGCCTGGAGGAGGCGCCGCGGGCCTACGAGCTGTTCGACCGACGCGAGGCGACCAAGGTCGTGCTTGCTCCGTAGGCTGTCCGTCTCACATGTCCGCCGAGGAAGCACCGCTCGAAGACGTTCTCTTGACCGAGCGCGATGTCTGGGAGGACGGGCCACCGTACCCGCTGTTCAAGCGAATCCGAGCGGAGTGTCCGGTGCACTGGACCGCGCGGATCACTGAGCACCCCGAGGAGGCCGGGTACTGGTCGGCCACCACGGCCGACCACATCCACGAGGTCAGCCTCGACTGGGAGACCTATTCCTCGGAGCTCGGCGGGGTGACCGCGCTGACCGACTCGATCATGCCGCTTGAGCTGACCCGGGCGATGTTCATCGGGATGGACCCGCCCAAGCACGACCGCCTGAAGATGCTGTTCCAGCGTGGGTTCACCCCAAAGCGGATCGCCGAGCACGAGGACGCGATCCGGGCGATCGCTGTCGGCGTCCTCGACAGGCTCTCCGACCGGGACACCTGCGATCTGGTCACGGACGTCGCCCAACCGGTCGTCTCCCGGGTGATCGGGAGCTTCATGGGGATCCCGCCGGAGGACGACGAGATCTGGGCCCGGCTGATGAACACCACACTGGGGGCCGGCGACCCAGACCTGAATCCCGAGGGGGTCCAGTCGGTGATGGAGCGTGACGTGCCTGAGATCTTCGACCGCTGCCGGCGACTGATCGCCGAGCGCCGCGAGCGCCCAACCGACGACCTCACGAGCGTGCTGGTGGACGCGGAGATCGACGGACAGAGGCTCGAGGAGCACGAGATCGTGATGGGCTTCTTCCTCCTGGTCGCCGCCGGCAACGACAGCACCAAGGCCACCTATTGCAGCGGCATGCGGGCGCTCCTGGAGCACCCCGACCAGCGGCGGCTCCTGCTCGCCGACCCGTCGCTGATCCCCAGCGCGGTCGAGGAGTCGCTCCGGATGTTCCCCGCCTTCGCCCACTTTCGCCGAACCGCGACACGCGACACGGAGCTCGGCGGGGAGTCGATCCGCAAGGGCGAGAAGGTGGTCATGTGGTACCTGTCGTCGAACCGCGACGAGTCCCGCTACGAGGATCCCGACCGCTTCGACGTCACCCGAAACCCCGAGCACCAAGCCTTCGGGGCTGGCGGTCGGCACTTCTGTCTGGGCGCCGCGCTCGCGCGGCTCGAGCTGCGGATCCTGTTCGAGGAGTCGCTCGCGCGCTTCCCGGAGATGGAACTGGATGGCACGCCCGGCTATGTCGAGTCGGCGTTCATCAACCAGCTGAAGACGCTGCCTGTCCGGCTGCGGCCCTGACGCTGGATCGGGTAAGCCCCCGCGCCCTGACACGGCAGCGATCTCGCTACGCGCTATGTTCGCTGCCGTCGCGCCCAGGTCTGCTCGATACGAGGGAGAGGAAACCTGTCGCGCTTCCGACGGCTCAAGGACCACGAGCTCGACGCGCTCTCGGACGAGGCGCTGGTCGAATACATCTGCGCCGCCCGCGAGCGCGGTGAGGACGAGGCGATGCGGGAGGGGATCCAGATCCTCGCGTACCGCTACTACGACAACGTCCGGCGCAGGGTGCGCCTGCGGCTTCCCAAGCGCCCGACCTCCGACGTCGATGTGGTCACCGACCTGGTGATCCACGGGGCGATGGACACCGCTTTCCGCGGGAGCAGCGTGGGCGAGTTCAGGTCGCTGCTGAACAGGATCCTCGAGCGCCGCGTCGCGGATCTCCTGCGCTCGGCCAAGGCGGACGCGTGGCTGGTCCCGATCGCCGAGGACGTCGAGGACGAGGAGGACGTGCACGGCGCGGTCCTGACCGCCCCCGAGGAGGTCAGCGAGGTCTGGGGAATGGATCTGGTCGAGAAGGCGATGCCAAGCTCAGCGGCGCATCGCGCGGTGATCGAGCACCGGCTGTTCGAGGGCTATTCCTCGAAGGAGGCCGCCGAGCTGGTCAACAACCATTTCGCCGGCGAGCTTGCCACCCCGATGACCGTCGACAACGTCGATCAGATCGTCCGTCGGTTTCGGCTCGCTCTACACGACTTGAACCAAGAGGCCGAAGGTGGCGCCGCCGAGCGGACAAGCGATTCGGGCAGGCACGATGGCTGAGGTCGAGCGACTGTTCACCGACTACGTCGCCGAGCATCGCGGTGGCGGCGAGGCCGACCCGGTTGCCTACCTGGACCGGGCCGAGGAGGCCGAGCGCCGCGAGTTGGCGGCGCTGATCGACGCCTACCTGGCGAGGGCACCAGGGCGACCGTGGGACCGCGAGGCGTTCGCGGGCTCGGCGGCGGAGCGATTGAGCGACGCCGTCGCTCAATCGCTCCAGGGCGTCTCGGGCACCTGGCCCGTGGTGCTCCCGCGGCTCCGGCACCGGGCGCAGGTGACCCGCGGCGAGCTGGTCCGGCGGCTGGCGGCGACGCTCGAAGCCAGCGACCGCGAGGCGAAGGTGGGCGGCTACTACCACGAGATGGAGCGCGGCCTGCTCCCGTCCGCCGGGGTCTCGACCAGGGTGCTGGAGGCGCTGGGAGAGATAGTCGGCGCGACCGGGGAGTTCCTTCGGCGCGCCGGTGAGCCGTTGGGGACGGGCGAGGCACCTTCGCCGGGAGAGGTCTATGCCAGGGCGAGCAGGCCGGGTGCACCCGCAGTGGATGGCGAGGCCGCCGATTCAGCCGCGGAACCGGCAGCTCGTTCGGCGCAGGCCCGCGACGAGGTCGACGAGCTGTTCACCGGGGGCCCCTGATGGACCCGATCGAGGCGCGGGCCGAGCGAGTCCTGGAGTCGGTGCCGCCGTACGTGTGGGACGGCGAGAGCCTGCCGGTGCCGGTGGAGGAGATCGCCTCCACCTGGTTCGCGCTTCAGGTGGTCGACGTCGAGGCCGAGGAGATGGCGGAGCTTCCTGGCAGTCCCACGCTCTCGCCGGGCCAGGCGTTCTCGGGCCTGCTGCTCGCCGGCCCCGCGGAGATCTGGGTGAACGCGACGGAGGCGCGCCGCTGGCCGCCCCGCCGCCGGTTCACGATCGGCCACGAGCTCGGTCACTGGGTGCTTCACCGCGACGCGGAGCGCTCGCTGTTCTGCCGCTCGACCACGGTCCAGCCCGAGGAGCGCGCCCGGCCCGATGCGCCACCGGCCCCCGACATCGAGGACGAGGCGAGCACGTTCGCGGCGGCGCTCCTGATGCCCACCGATCTCGTCCGCCGCCACTACCGCCCCGACATCCTCGAGTTCGCTGAGATGTGCGAGTTGTTCGGCGCCTCGCAGGCGGCGATGGAGCGGCGGCTGCTCGACGTCATCCGCACCTGAGCTGGTCGAACGGAAGGTTTCGCCCTCTGGCAGACTCGCGCGCGTGCGGCGCCCCTTCCGCCAGGTCGACGTCTTCACCGCCACCCCCTACGCCGGGAATCCGGTCGCCGTCGTGCTCGACTCAGGTGGTCTCAGCACCGAGGAGATGCAGCGGTTCGCGAACTGGACGAACCTGTCCGAGACCACCTTCGTGCTGCCGCCCGAGGACCCCGATGCGGACTACCGGGTGCGCATCTTCAGCCCGAGCGTCGAGCTGCCGTTCGCCGGCCACCCCACGCTCGGGACCTGTCACGCCTGGCTCGCCGACGGCGGGACGCCGCGGCAAGCGGACGCCGCGGTCCAGGAGTGCGGCGCGGGCTTGGTCACAGTGCGCCGCACGCCCGAGCGCCTCGCATTCGCGGCGCCCCCGCTCCTGCGGTCGGGGCCGGTGGAAGAGTCGCTGGTCGAGCAGATCGCATCGGCGCTGCGCATCGACCGCGACGAGATCCTCGATGCGCAGTGGGCCGACAACGGCCCGGGCTATGTGGCCGTCCTCCTCGAGAACGCGGACGCGGTGCTCGCGCTTCGGCCGGGAAAGGTCGACCTCTCGGTGGGCGTGGTGGGCCCCTATCCCGAAGGGTCGCCGGCGGCGTTCGAGGTACGGGCGTTCTTCCCCAAGGGCGAGGAGACGGTGGAGGATCCCGTGACCGGAAGCCTCAACGCCTCGCTCGCCGAGTGGCTGCTTCGCACCGAGCGGGCGAAGGTCCCGTACATCGCGAGCCAGGGAACCGCGCTGGGGCGCTCCGGGCGGGTCCACGTCGCCCGCGCGGACGACGGCACGATCTGGGTCGGCGGAGATACGGTCACCTGTGTGGAGGGGGAGGTCGAGCTTTAGGAACGAAGCGTCCTCACCACTCGATCACATGCCGGACGCGTACAGCTGGGCGACCTCGGTCGCCGATAGGGCACGATCGTAGACGTGCACCTGGTCGATCGCGCCGCGCCAGTAGTCGACGGGGTTTCCGCCGAACTTGGCCCGGCCGATCACGGTGTGCCCGCTTGAGGTATCACCGAGGCAGGCGCTGGCGGTGCCGGCCCTTTGCCCGTCGACGTAGAGCGTCAGCGTCCCCGCGGAGGCGTCGCGCACGCCGACCAGGTGGTACCACCGACCGGTCTCCGGGGCGGTGGGCGCGAGCGCACGCAGCCCGGCGAAGCTGAACGCGAACCGGTCGTCGACGCCGGAGTACTGCAGGAAGAAGGCGCTGTTGCTGGCGCCGTCCTGGCTAACCGCGGTGGCGAAGCCGTTCAGGCTATCGAGCTTCACCCACGCGGCCGCGGTGTAGTTGGCCGTCGTGTCGAGGATCGCCGCCCCGGTGTCGACGAACTGATTGGAACCGTTGAACTGCAGAGCTCCCCCGGACGTGCCCGTGGTCCAGGTCGGCCCGTTCACCAGGGTGCCGTCGTGGTCACCGGCGAGGTCTTCGGTTGTCTCGCCGCTGCCCTCGTCCAACGGCCAATAGCCGACGCCGGTGAGTCCCGGCGTGCCCGGCGGCAGCGGCGGCGCGTTCCCGCCCGTGCCGTCGACGGATCCAACGATCGTCTGGTTGATGTCGCGCACCTGCCCGAAGTCCATTTTCTCGACCCTGCGGTCGTAGGTGTAGAACCCGTTCACCTCGTGCTCGACGTCGGTGATCTGGGTGTAAACACTGCCGGACAGCCCGCACCTGTTGGCGATCTCCAGCAGGTCGCGCTGGTTCTCGACGTAGCGACGGGTCAGCGTGGCGCTGTCGGGCGTCATCTCGTAGGCGTGGCCTTCGCCGAACCACATGTGACCCGGGACCTCAAGGCCGAAGCCGCCATGCTCGCCGTCAACGGCCACCCGATCCTCAGTCGGTGTTGGCGAAGCAGGGCCGACGTACTGGTGGTAATCAATGATGTCGCCGCGACCGGAGTCGCCGTGGGAGTCGCAGCAGTTGACCCCGCTGTGAGTGTTGACGAGCCGGCTCGGATCCTGGGCGGCGACCTCGTCCGCGATCCGGCCGGTCGCCTCACGGTCCCACTCACCCCAGCCCTCGTTGAAGGGCACCCAGACCGTGATCGATGTCCAGCTCTGGTGCTCCTCGATGATCTCGTGCAGCTGCCGCTCGAATTCCTGCCGGGCGTCCTCCGGGGGAGTGCCACCGGTCCTCATCGCGGGCATGTCCTGCCACACCAGCAACCCGAGCCGGTCGGCCCAGTAGTACCAACGGTCGGGCTCCACCTTGATGTGCTTGCGAACGGTGTTGAAACCCAGCCGCTTGTGCTCGGCCAGGTCGAAGCGAAGGGCCTCGTCAGTCGGTGCCGTGTGGATGCCGTCGGGCCAGAACCCTTGGTCGAGCGTGGCAAGGTTGAAAAGGATCCTGCCGTTTAGCGTCATGTAGAGCTTGCCGTCGGCGCCCTCCGTGGTACCGACCTCGCGCATGCCGAAGTAGGAGCCGACCTGGTCTACGGGGGTGCCGCGATCGAGCAGCTGGACCCTCAGGTCGTACAGGTAGGGCGAGTCTGGGGACCACAGCTTCGCGTTCGGCACGGGCACGCGCAGCTCCGAGCCGACCGGTCCCGAGGCGCGACCGACCGCATTGCGGCCCGCGTAGGCGACCGCCTTGATCGTGAGGCCGCCGTTACTGCCGGAGGTTTCGGCCGCGAGACGCAAGCTCCCGTCGTCGATGTCCGGCGTCATCTGGAGCCGCTCGACGTGGCTGGCCGCCACCGGCTCCATCCACACGCTCTGCCAGATGCCGGAGCTCGAGGTGTAGAAGATGCCCCGATCCGGCACGTTGCGCTGCTTGCCGATGGGCTGCCAGGTCTTGTCGGTCAGGTCGGTGACGCCGATCACCAGCTCCTGTGGCCCTCCCGGCAGCCGGACGCGCTCGGTCGCCCGGCGGAGCGCTCGGCGGTCGGCGCCACCGAGGCCGAGCCGGCGTACCTCGCGCCCGGTGAGCGCCGGGCCGGCAGGGGATCCCGGCCGCATCGCGCGGCGCAGTCGGCGCCGTTCCCCGCGTTCAAGCCGCTTGACGAACGGCTTGAGCTCGCCCGGCAGAAACACGCGGCTGGATTGCCCGCGACGCTTCAGGGCGTCGGTGACGTCGACGCTGAACGCGTCGTAGCCGCCGCGGTGGGTCGCAACCATCGTCCCGTTCACCCACACGGTCGCGTCGTAGTCGACCGCCCCGAAGTTCACCTGCAGCCGCTGGTGGCCGCCGACCTGCCAGCTCGATGGAACGCTGAAGGTCGCCGGTACCACATCCGATCCTCGTGCCGCTGAATGCCGGACAGCGCCGACTCGATCGGGTACGGGACGAGCACCCGTTCGGACAGCTGTTCGGCGAACGGAGGCGCCTCTCCCTCGGCCGCGCCGGCGAACTGCCAGACGCCGTTGAGGCTCCGCCAGCGCTTACGGACCAGCTGCGGGCGCGGGTACTCGGGCAGGGCGTTGTCCGGGCCGACCTCATGCGTCCAGGGCGTCGTGATCGGCGGCGTCCCCGGCTGCCATTCACGCGTCGGAGCGGACACACCGGACGCGCCGACCACCAGGCAGAGCATCGCGATCAGGGCAGCAGGTAGCAAGAAGAGAGTCCGTTTCATTGCGCTCATCCCGTCAGGACCCTTCTCCCCCGGCGCCGTATGCGCAGGTGTGAGACGTCGGCCGGACGAGCGGCGCCCGCCCGGAGCGACCATGCCTGACCTCGTGCGGGGCGAAGACCAGCGCCCGGGCCGAAGCGGAATGGCGGGTCGCGAGACCTCCCCATCCGGCCCCCACCAAAGGCCGAGCCATCCGATCACCAGACCCATATCGCCACCCGCGAGACGAACCCCGCCGATCGCACCCAAGGGCGGTCGACCCTGTATGGGTCTTGTCGCATTGCGGACCGTGTGGATGCTCCTCCGTGGCTCAGGGCGGCACCCCTAAGGTTCGGTGTCGCGCAGAGGCTACCACTTTTGCTTCGCTGACAGGCAAAAGCTCTTGACAAGGGATCCGAAACGAGCTAACTTCGGCTTGTTCACCAGTACATAACCTGGATGCGCCGGCAGGGGGGCTCGCGGCGGGAGGAGAGTCAGGATGCGGAAGCCAGGCGAGCTGTCGGCTCAGGCGAGGGAGACGGAGAACGCTCGCGGAGCCCCGGACACGACGTCCCTCTCCGAGCGAACCGCCACCCGACACCGGCCGCTGATCGCGCTCGCCTTCGCCGGCATCCTCGGCGCCCTGGCGCTGATCGGAGCCCCGGCCTCGGCGCAGGGCCCGCTGACCACGGTGCTCCTCTTCCACGACGGCCCCGATCCGGTCACCGACGCCGGGATCGCCGCGATCGAGGACCTCGGCGCCGACAACGAGTTCGACGTCCTCGCGAGCCAGGATCCCGCCCAGTTCAGCGCCCCGATCCTCGACCAGTACGCGGCCGTGATCTTCCTCGGGGTCGACGGCTCGCCCCTGAACGCCGCCCAGCTGAGCGCGCTTCAGAACTACGTCCAGGACGGCAACGGGTTCTTCGGCATCGGCACCAGCGCCACCGCCCAGGCCGGCTCGAGCTTCTTCGACGGCCTGATCGGCGCCCGCCCCGACCCCGGAAGCCCGACCGCGGTCACCCAGCAGGTGCTCGCCTCCGGCGACCGGGTCCACCCGGCGACCGCCGGGCTGCCGCTCGAGCTGACCCGCTCGGACGTCTGGTATCAGTGGCAGACCCGCCCCACCGGCCAGGTCCACACCGTCGCCCGCTATCACGCTCCGGGCGCTCCCGCCGGCGACGGCACCGCCGTCGGCGGCACCGACTGGCCGATCTCCTGGTGTCGCGACTTCCAGGGCGGGCGCTCGTTCTACACCGGCATGGGCCGGACCGCGGGGAGCTACGCAGAGCCCTCCTTCCAGGCACACCTGCTCGGCGCGATCCAGTGGTCCGCGGGGCTCGTCCGCGCCAACTGCAAGGCGACGATCGCCGCCAACTACGAGGGCGAGCGGGTGGTCGCCGCCGGCCCCTCCGATCAGGGGATCGCCTTCAGCGGCGAGTCGCACGGGCTCTCGATCGCCCCCAACGGCTGGGTGATCTACATCGGCCGCGGCGACTGCCGCACCGACGCCCAGCGCGGCCAGATCGCCGGCCTCCCCGGCCCCACCGGGCGGATCCTCGACTTCGCCAACCCCAACGTCGGGATCGGCTGCGGCAACGTCCACATCTTCGACCCGGCCGAGCACGACGGCACCGTCAACAGCGGCGTCGACCTGGCCGGGATCGTGCCCGTCTACGGCGACCGCGGCGGCGGCCCCGAGCGAAACGGCAAGATCGAGGCCGGGATGCTCGGGGTCACGGTCGCCCCCGACTTCACCGAGACCGGGCACATCTACCTCCAGTACTTCCCCACCCTCAACCCGAACAACCCGAACCACCCGGGGCTCGCCGACGGGAACGAGATCCGCCGACACAAGATGACCAGGGGGCGGGTCTCGCGGTTCACGATCGACCTCGAGACCAAGGAGCTCGAGCTCGACTCCGAGGTCGTGATCTTCGAGTACGCGTCGCAGATCTACAGCTGCTGTCACCGCGGCGGCGGCATGGGCTGGGACTCGGAGGGCAACCTCTACGTGACCACCGGCGACTCGAACTCCTCCGAGGGCACCGGCGGGTACTCCGGCAACAACCCGCCGCCGAAGTGCCCCCAGCGGACCCCGATCCCCGGCCCCGGCGCCCCCGCCAACAACACCGACTGCGGCGAGCTCAACTTCTCCTACCAGGACGCCCGGCGGACCGCCGGCTCGACCAACGACTACAACGGCAAGATGCTGCGCTTCAACCCGATCGACGAGATCCCCGACGGGACCCAGCCGCGCGATCGGCGTCGACACCACCTACACGCTCCCCGACGCGGACTCGCCCAACGGGCCCAACCTGTTCTCCGGGACCGAGGGCAACGGCAACCAGACCAAGCCCGAGATCTACGCGATGGGCCTGCGCAACCCCTCGCGGCTCGCGATCGACCCCGAGACCGACGTCCCCTACGCGGCCTGGGTCGGCCCCGACGCCGGCGCCCCGAACGCCCAGCAGGGGCCCTCGACCTACGAGAGCGCCGCCCAGATCTCCGAGGCCGGCAACTACGGCTGGCCCTACTGCATGGGCAACCAGCAGGCCTACCGCGACCGGCTCGCCGACGGCGCCCTGCGGACGACCAACGCGCGCCGGCTACGTCTCGGGCGGTCCCGCCGGGGCCCCGATCCAGGGCTTTTATGACTGCGACAACCTGGTCAACGACTCGCCCAACAACACCGGGCTCACCGTGCTTCCCCACGAGACCGCCACCGGGATGGACGCGGGCACGGCGCGCCCGCTCAACCTCTGGTACAGCCGCGGCAACCCGGGCGGCGCCAACGGCTGCCCCGACTTCCCCCGCGAGCAGGGGGCCCAGGGAGCCCCCAACTACGGCGCCGCCCCGACCCCGCTCTGCCCCTACCTGATCGCCTCCGGGGCGACCGTGTTCAGCGGCCCGGTCTACCGCTACCCCGACACCGCCGACCCCTCGGTCGCCTTCCCCGAGTACTGGGACGGGCGCTGGTTCCTGCAGGACTTCGGCAACAACAGCGCCAAGCACGCGCTCTTGCTCGACCCGGCCACCGACCAGGACGGCGGCCAGCCGGTCTACGCCGACAGCCTCCGCAACGGCGGCCTCGCGCTCAACTGGTCGCCCAGCTACATGGACTCGAAGTTCGCCCCCGACGGCTCCCTCTACGTCCAGGTCTACGACGGCTTCTTCACCACCGGCCCCAACGCCGGGCTCTGGCGCTTTACCTACACCGGCGGCCCCGACACCCCGGGCGCCGACCCCGAGTGGCAGGCGACCGGCAACCCGCGCGAGGTCCAGTTCGACATCGGCGCCTCCGGCGGCGTCGCCTACGAGTGGGACTTCGGCGACGGCGAGACCTCGACCGAGGAGAACCCGGTCCACACGTTCGCCACCGACGGTCCCCACGAGGTCACCCTGACCGTCACCTACGCCGACGAGGAGACCGACTCTGCGACGATCACGGTCAACGTCCAGGGCGGCGACACGGTCCCGCCGGTGACCACGATCCAGCTCGACGGCGCCGACCCGCTCCCCACCTACGACGGGCCGGTCGAGGTCGCCCTGGCGGCCACCGATGCCGGCGGCTCCGGGGTCGAGCTCTCCCAGTACCGCGTCGACGCCGGCGCCTTCACCGACTACACCGCGCCGTTCACGGTCTCCGGCGACGGCGAGCACACGGTCGAGTACCGCTCGCGCGACGTCGCCGGCAACGTCGAGGAGACGAAGTCGGTCACGTTCACGATCGAGACCGGGGCGGCGGCGGCGGTGACTGCCTGTCGCAGTCGGACGAGTTCGACGGGAGCGCCCTCGATCCGAAGTGGGACGTGCTGCGTCCGGGCCCGGCCGGCAGCCTCGACGTCACGGGCGGTGCCCTGCGCATCCAGACGCTCCCCGGAGACATGTCGCCCTCCGAGAACTCGGCCCAGAACGTGGTCCTCACGGACGCCCCCGACGGGCCGTGGACGCTGACGACGAGCATCGATGTCTCGGCGCTCGATCAGCTGACCGACCAGGCGGGCCTGATGGTTTGGCGGGGCGAGGACCCGAACAACTTCGCGAAGCTGGTCTACCTCTCGCTGGGGGCCAGCGGCGAGTTCTGGATCGAGCGCTCTAACGCCGTCGACGGAAGCGAAGGTCAGGGCAACGGCAACACCGGCAACCTCCCCGGCGGCCCGACCGTGATCTTCCTGCGGATCACCTCCAACGGGGCGACCCCGAACCCGACTCTCACCGCCCACTATTCCCTTGACGGTGCGACGTGGAGCGACGTCCAGGCGCCCTTCCAACCCGGCGGGGAGGGGCAGCTTCGAATCGGGTTGACCTCGTTCCAGTCGGTCTCACCCGGCGGACCGGCGCGTCACGCGGAGTTCGACTGGATCCGCCTCCACGCCGGCGCTGATCGGGAGGGCCCGGTTGAGTGCGCTCCCCCCAGCAGCTGCCTGCCGCAATCCGACGAGTTCGACGGCACCGCGCTCGATCCGAAATGGGACGTGCTGCGCCCGACGGGCGGGGTCACGGTCTCAGACGGGCGGCTTTCGATTCCGATCAACGCGGGCGACTGGATCGCCAACGACCCGCTGGCCTCCGACGCCCTGCTCCAGGACGCGCCGAGCGGGGAGTGGACTGCCACAGCGAGGCTCGACACGAGCGAGATCGGCTTCAACGGGCAGGCCGGGCTCGTGATCTGGAAGTCGGAGAACCCCAACACGTTCAGCAAGATCGTCGTCATCCAGTCGGACAACAATCGGTTCGAGCACATCGTCACCCAGGACGGCGGCGTCGACCCGCCGATCCCGGAGAGCATCACCCCGGCCCCCGGCGGCCAGCTCCCGGATGACGTCCTGCTGCGGGCCCGCTACGACGGCAGCGCCGTGATCGCCGAGTTCTCGGCCGACAACGGGCAGAGCTGGACGCTGATCGGCCAGGAGGGCCACGCGGCGCCCTTCGACCCCCCGCTGCGGGTGGGCCTCACCGCCTTCGGCGGCGGCGGCACCGCGTCGTTCGACTGGTTCCGCGTCCACGCCGGGAGCGACCCCGGCGGACCGATCGACTGCGGCGGCGGTGGCGGAGGGGACAGCTGCGACGAGTTCGAGGGCACCGAGCTCGACCCGAAGTGGGAGATCGTCAACCCGAGCCCGACGAACCCGCCGACGGTCGGCGACGGCCACCTCAACCTGCCGATCATCCAGGGCGACCTCTTCGGCGACAACGGCACCGCACAAATGGTCCTGCAGGGCGTGCCAGCCGATCAGTCGTGGGTGCTGACGGCGAAGATCGCCCACGCCAACATCGACACCAACGGCGAGGCCGCGGGTCTGGCGCTGGTCAACACGCTCAGCCCGCCCAGCACCGATAACCACTTCGCCAAGACCGCGCTCCAGTTCAAGAACGACACCGACCCGGATGAGCCCGGCGATCAGCCAGGTGTGTGGGCCGAGCGGGTCCTGACCGCCGACAGCCAGGCGGTGACGCTGCCGCCGGAGCCGCTGCCCTACCCGAACTCCGGCGCGCTCGATTTCGAGGGCGACTACGGCTGGGTGCGGTTCGTGCACGACGCCGTGGCCCAGGAGATCGGAACCTGGACCTCGACCGACGGCGAGACGTTCGTCAACTTCGGCCAGAACATGCCGGTCGACGAGTACCTGAGCGAGCCGGGCGGCCTGCGCGCCGGCCTGTTCGCCAAGCACGATGGCTCCGGCGACGACGTCGTCCAGATCGACGCCTTCAACGTCGTCCTCGGAAGCGCCGATCCGCAGACCCCGCCGGACGAGTGCAACGCGGGCGGCGGCGGCGACAACACCCCGCCGACGACCACGGCGACGCTCGACCCGGCCGAACCGGACGGCGAGAACGGCTGGTTCACGACGCCTGTCGAGGTCACCCTGGCGGCGACCGACAACGAGGGCGGCTCCGGGGTCGAGTCGACCCTGTACGCGATCGACGGCGGCGACTTCACCGACTACGAGGAGCCGTTCACCGTCTCCGGCGACGGCGAGCACGAGGTCGAATTCCGCTCCACAGATGCAGAGGGCAACCTCGAGGCGACCAAGTCGCTGGCGATCAAGATCGACGGGACTCCGCCCGAGACCGAGGCGACCGTCGACGGGCGCGAGGTCACGCTCGAGGCCGACGACGGCCCGAACGGCTCCGGTGTCGCGGAGACCCGGTTCCGGATCGACGACGGCCCCTGGCAGACGTACGTCGACGAGGAGACGATCCTCGGCTCCGAGTCCGATCTCGGGCGATGGGCCCAGGCGGGGCCCGGAGGCCTCAACTGGCTCGAGGTCACCGACACGGTCGCAGCGGTCACGGCGAGCGCCGAGAATCCCCCGGACGAGGTCGCGGGGAACCTGGTCGACGGCGATGCCGAGACCAAGTGGCTCGCGTTCGAGAGCACCGGCTGGGTCGAGTTCGAGCTCTCCGAGCCCTCCGCGGTTGTCCGGTATTCGCTGACCTCCGCCAACGACGCCCCCGGGCGCGACCCCAGCGACTGGACCCTTCAGGGCTCCGACGACGGCGAGACCTGGACGGAGCTCGATCAGCAGTCCGGGCAGGACTTCGCCGACCGCTTCCAGACGAACGTCTACGAGTTCGAGAACGAGACCGCCTACGGCTACTACCGGCTCGACTTCACGGCCAACAGCGGCGACGACCTCCTGCAGCTCGCCGATGTCGAGCTCTCGGACGGCACCAGCGGCTTCGCCCGCACCCAGGGCGGGCTCGGGATGCCGTGGTACCCGGTGAAGGACTACGGCGACTTCTCGCTGAAGATGGAGTGGCGCGACTCGTCCGAGGGCGCCAACGGCAACTCGGGCGTGTTCGTCCGCTTCCCCGACCCGCGGATCCCGCTGGCCGAGCGCCCGACCTCCGGTCCCGGCGACTGGGACGGGACCTACTGCGGTCGCACCGGCGCCGCCGCCACCCAGCAGGCCTGGGTCGCGATCTACTGCGGCCAGGAGATCCAGATCAACGACCACCAGGGCGACTACCCAGAAGACCGGCTCGATCTACAACTTCGACCCGGTCCCGCCTCCCGACCCCGGGATCCAGCCGAAGGGCACCTGGGTCGACTACGAGGTCCGGGTCGAGGGCCAGCAGTACACGGTGATCCGCAACGGCACGGTGCTGACCGAGTTCGACAACTCGATCCCGCTCGAGTCCTCCCGCGGCGGCGACCCCCCGACCGATGCGCGCCAGTTCGATCGCGGCTACATCGGGCTCCAGAACCACGGCACCCCCGACGTGATCGACTTCCGGAACGTGCGCATCCTGCCCCTGGACGAGGGCTCGGTCGAGGGCCCGATCGTGGTCCCCGCGGGCACGCACACGGTCCGGTTCCGCTCGACCGACGCGGCCGGCAACGTCGAGGAGATCCAGTCGGTGATCGTCGGCGCGAGCCTCGACGGCTCGGTCGATCCGAGGCGCAAGACGGTGAAGCCCGGCCAGCAGGCCCGGTTCAGCTTCGGCGTGACCAACGAGGGCACCGCGGCGGCGAACAACCTGCAGCTCTGCGCCAAGGCGCCGAACAACAAGGTGCAGGTGGTCGGCAGGCCCTGCCGCGGGGCCGGGAGCCTCGGGTCGGGCGAAACTACCCGGGAGCGGTTCACGCTGAAGCCGAAGCGCTCCGCCGCCGGGGACCGGATCACGCTCAGGTTCACCGCCGACGCCGCCAACGCGGACAAGGAGACGGCGACCGCGACGCTGAAGGTGAAGCGCGTCAGGCGGCGCTGAGAGAGGTGGACTCGAGCAGGGAACGGGCTCGCGTGGCGGGACCGGCCGTGATCATGGGGGTCGCGCTCGCCTCAGTCGCGATGATGAGCGCGATGGCGTCTGCGGCCGTCGAGCTCAACTCCCAGAGCGACACCGGGTGGTGGGGGCTCGCGTGGGTAGGCGCGAGAAAGGTGCTGCTCGTTGCGGCATCGGCGATCCCGCGCGCTTCGGTCAGGAGGTCGGCTTGCCCGCGCTCAGGCTGCCGCTCGCGGTAGCGCTCGCGCTCGTCGTGCTCGCGATCGGGAGCGCGGTGGGGGCACCTCGGGACGCGGGTGCCATGGTCTCGACTGCGCTACCGTCGGCCCCCGGTGGGTCGGCGGCGAAGATCGCCGCCGAGCTTGACGCCCTTAGCCTGTCGCGGCAACGGGCCTCGGCGAGGTCAGGGACCGATGACGGTGGCATCAACTGGCCCGACGGCCGGGCACTGCCGCGGTTTGCCGAGCCGACTCGGCTCGATGTCGTCGATCTCCCCGAGCTGCCTGGCGATCTAAAGCTCCTCCTCGGCACGCTGCAGGGCGTCGTGAACCGGACCGAGCCGAGGATCTACCTCATCGGGGACGACGCCACCAGCGGCGAGGGCCGGTTGACCTGGCTCCGGAGCCTGCGGGTGCCGTACACGATCCATCCGGGTCCGTGGAAGCTGGTATCGAAGTACAGGAAGGCCGTTCGCGGCATCGTCGTGTTCGATCCCGAGGTGCCCGACACCGTGAACGTCGCGACGACCCTGGCCGGGCTGAAGAACGCCGTGGTGGCGAGCCCGGCCCTGGCCGAGCGACTGCAGCGGGTGTACGGACTGCGCGTCCTCGACGATCTGCGCGGTCGGTTCGCCGATCGGCTGGAGGCGTACGAATGGCAGTTCGAGCAGCTCTGGCCGCAGACGACCCACCGCATGCTGATCGGGCTTCCACCGCAGCGCGACGTTGGCTTGCCTCCGGGCATCCCGGACATCTACACGACCACCGCCAAGGTCAGCGAGCACGTCCACGACGCGTCCAACCGCGCAACCTACGACTTCGACTTGTCCGACCGGCTCGGAGGCGACGGGGTGTGGGTTCGCTTCGACGACGCGTTCACGAACGACGGCTGGGGTCCGGCGGTCGGGCAGGTCACCGTGCGCGCCGACGATCAGATCATCGCGCAGTTCGTGCCGGGAACGGCCGAGGAGGGTCCGTATCTCTTCGATGCCGACAACTCCCAGATCGCTGGCGGTCCGCCGCAGCACCGGTTCGCCGACGGCGAGCGCTACTTCGTCTACCGATTCGCTCCCCCGGCCGGCACGCAGGAGCTCACGCTGTCGGTGGAGATGTGGAACGAGTACACCCTCTCCGTCACCGGCACCGAGCCGGAGCGGCCCTTCCAGGAGGAGTTCGCCTACCTGCGTGACTATGCCGTGGCCAACAGGGCGATGACGTTCTGGCTCGACCCAAACATCCCGGCGGAGCGTGCGCTGTTCGAGCGGATCATGGCGGAGACGGAGCCGCCGACGCCGTACCTCGGCTGGTTCCCCCAGGACGTTGCCGGTGAGTTCGGCGGCACCGAGCTGGCGTCCCGACACGGCGTGTACGTGCTGGCGGCCGACTGGTTCGAGAACATGAGCGTGCACTCGGGCTCGAGGGCGCGGGTCTCCGATCGGCAACCGCAACCCCCAAGCCCGCCGTTGGAGAACAAGATCTACGTCACGTTCACGATGTCGGAGGGCGACAACCTCCAGTACAACGAGCATCGGCTGCGTAGGTTGTGGGATGACCCTGGGCGTGGATCCGTGCCGATCAACTGGACTACCTCGCCGTTGCTCGCCGACGCGGCGCGGAACTTCCTGAACCACTACCAGCAAACGGCGACCCGCAACGACCTGCTCGTCGCCGGGCCGTCTGGCGCCGGCTACATCTACCCGACTCCATGGCCGGACGAGACCTTCGACACGTTCACGGCGCAGACCCGCAGGTACATGAAGGCCACCGGCATGGACGTCGTCTACGTGCTCAACCGTGTCGACGGCCGTGACGTCGATCTCACGCCGGACGAAGCGACCGCGTACGTGGACGACGTCGAACCGCGCGGGATCCTGCTCAACTGGGGCAACACGACGCAGACGCGGGTGCTGGACGGCAAGGTGCCCCTGTCGACCGTGCGTGGCGCGGGCGGAGCGGACGAACTCGAGCGCGCCATTGCCGAGGCGTCGGTCGGCTGGGACGGCGAGTCGCCACTGTTCTTGTCGATCGGCGCCCTGGCGTGGAACACGACGCCGACCGACCTTGCCGCCGTCGCCGACTCGCTCGGACCCGAGTACGAGGTCGTCCGCGGCGACCAGTACTTCGAGCTGGTAAGCGGCACCCCCCGCCTCTCCGCCTCGGTGAGCCCGAGCCGGATGAAGATCGGCCCGAGAAGGAAGCGGGTCAGCTTCCGGTTCCGCGCCGCCAATGTCGGCGCCGGGCCCTCGGGCAAGGTCACGCTCTGCGCCGAGGCGCCCAGGAAGCGGGTGGAGGTCACCGGCACGGGCTGCCGCGCGTACGCCAGTCTGGCCCCCGGCGCCGCCAGGACCCAGAGGTTCAAGCTCGAGGTGAAGCCCAAGGCCGGTGGCAAGCGGACCAGGATCACATTCACCGCCCGCGGCCCGGGCGTGGACAAGCACACGGCGATCGCGACGCTGACCGTGAGGCGCTGAGACTCGAAGAAATGGAGACGCGCGTATGACGATCGACGTTGTGGCATCGCCCGGCCCGGCCCCTGGAGGCGCTGGCCACCGCCCTGGCGCTGATCCCGTTCCAGCTCGACGCGGCGAGCCGACCCGCGCCGTCACCGCCCAGAGGAGGGTGGCGCGGAGCGGGGGCGGGTCGGCGACGATCGTGCTTGCCGTCCTGGCCCTCGCTTTCGCCTGCATGGCCGGCGCCGGACCGGCTGTAGCCCACGCTCTCACCCCGGTCGAGCTCGAGACCGAGAACGCCACCGCGCCGCTCGGCATCGACATCACCCAGCCATCGCTCCGCTGGAAGCTGGAGGCTCCGGCGGGGGAGCGCGGCGCGAGGCAGACCGCCTACCAGGTGAGGGTGGCCTCCTCGGCCGCCCTGCTCGCGGCCGGCACGCCCGATGTCTGGGACAGCGGCAAGGTCATCTCCGACCACCAGGCGATCACGTATGGCGGGCCCGAGCCCGAGTCGCGTGAACGGTTCCACTGGCAGGTACGCACCTGGGACGCCGACGAGGAGCCGGGCCCCTGGAGCGACGTCGCCACCTGGGAGATGGGGCTCCTCGCCCCGAGCGACTGGAACGCCGAGTGGATCGGGAGGGACCCGCCGGCAGCCCCCGTCTTTTCGGACTTCCGGCTCGAGGTCGAGATGACGCCCTTGAACGCCGCGATGGGCGTGTTCTTCCGGGCCGACGGCCCGGGCAACAACTTCATGTGGCAGCTGATCGGGGCCGGTCCGCCGGAGGCGCCGGTCCTGCGCAAGCACCAATGGGTGAACGGGTCGGTATCCGTGCTCGGGAACATCCCGCTCGGCCACGTGATCCCGGCGGGAGAGTTCTTCGACCAACCGCACGAGCTCGTCATCGAGGCGAACGGCACCCAGATAGACACGTACGTCGACGGCGTCCTCGTCGACTCGGCCAACCACGCCGCCTTATCGTCGGGCACGATCGGGTTCCGCGCCAACGTGAGCGACAGCGGGCTCGGCCCGGAGCGCGCCGTGATCCACCGTGTCGAGGTCTCGGAGGATGAGAGCACCATCTTCGAGGACGACTTCGGCCTCGACGTCGGCCAGTGGACGGGCAGCGGGGTGTTCACGCCGAACGGCCTCGACATCACGGGAACCACCGAGGTCTTCCTGACGGCCCCGGCCGGCAACGCCGCTCCGCTGCTGCGCAAGGACTTCACCCTGTCCGGCCCCGTTGAGAAGGCGCGCCTCTACGTGGCCGGGCTGGCCTATGCGGACGTTTCGCTCAACGGCGAGCCGGTCGGCGACCACCGCATGGACCCGGTGTTCGTCGACTACTCGAAGCGGGCGATGTACGTGACGCACGATGTCACCGACCAGCTAGAGCCCGGCGCGAACACGCTCGGCGCGATCCTCGGCCGCGGCTTCTACGGCATGACCTCGGGAAGCGTCTGGAACTGGCACGTGGCGAACTGGTGGGATAACCCGAAGCTGAAGCTCCAGCTCGAGGTCAGGTACGAGAGTGGCGCCAGCGCGACGTTCGTCTCCGACACCACGTGGCGCACGGCCGCCGGTCCGCTGCGCTCCGACTCCCAGCTGGCCGGCGAGGTCTACGACGCCCGGCTCGAGCAGCCCGGCTGGGACTCGCCGGGGTTCGACGACAGCGGCTGGGACGCCGCCGACCCGGCCGCCGACCCGGGGGTGCCGCTGCAGGCGCAGGACATGGAGCCGATCCGGGTCACCCAGGAGATCACGCCCGTGGAGGTCACGACGCCGCAGCCCGACGTCTACGTCGTCAACCTCGGCCAGAACATCGCCGGATGGATCGAGGCCGAGTTCGACGGCGATGCCGGCGACGAGGTGGTCATGCGCTACGGCGAGAAGCTGCGCGGCGACGGCACCGTCAACAACGACGACGTCCTGGGCCACGTGAGCGAGGACTACCAAACCGACCGCTACATCCTGCGGGGCGGTGG